>CBDBNM010000002.1:0-1657441 GCA_965207935.1 Dehalococcoidia bacterium | reverse complement strand
TAATGTTGGAGTCAGTTTCAGGCTTTCGCCAAGGTTTCCTGCCCTAGAAACCTTGGGGGCGTTCCCTCAAGCCCGGGCTGTACGCAAGGTCGCCCACGAGGGATGCTGCCGGTGCGGAGTGACAAAGCCCTTCGCAGGCAGCGATGGCCGAATCGACGGAGTGACAAAGCCCTTCGTCCTCGGCTCGTCCGGTGGATAGGAGTGAACAAGTCCTCCTCCCGCCGGACACCGTTCAGCGAGTGGGGTTGATCGCCTCGGTGGCTGGACACCCTCCTGACGGTAGGAGTTGATCGCTCTCTCCGTTGGGCACAGTTCTGACGGCTGGGGTTGATCGCCTCGGTGGCTGGACACCCTCCTGACGGTAGGAGTTGATCGCTCTCTCCGTTGGGCACAGTTCTGACGGCTGGGGTTGATCGCCTCACCGTCGGGCCAAGGGGAAAGAGCGTGTTCTGCGTCTCGCCCCCGGCAAACTGGTCAAAGTGCGCCTGTCGCCTCGGCCAGTTCAACGCGTCTGCGGTCAGGCTGGCACACAGCCAGGCCGCAGCTTCGCAACGCGCCGGTCTGCGTTCTCAAGCAGGCTGGCCGCTTCACGTCTCGCAGCTTTCCCCTGGACGATGTGCGCCCTGGGCGAGCTGCGACTTCTATCACCCCGGTCTCCCCTGCGTTCACATCGCTGGCGGGCCGGGTGCGTCTTCGGAACGGAGTCCACGTCACACAACACACAAGGAGGTATCGCACATGGACGAAACACGGACACGGGCAACGACGGGGCAGTATGTGGGGCCGAGCGCGGCGCGGATCGCCGACCTGCTGCCTCACCGGGTGTCATTCGACAAGGGTTGGTTCTGGACATCCACGGCGGTCTGCCACGGCGGTCACTCGGACGGGCTGGTGTTCAGACAGAGGCCGGACGGGCAGGGCATCGACGTGCGCTGCCACACCCGGGGCTGCTCACGCGGCGTGATAGTCACCGAGCTTGAGGCGCTCATCGGCCTGCCGATCTGGACGGCTTACGCCCCGGTCGGCGACGCGGCGGCCAAGGCCCGTCAGAAACGGCCCTGGTGGAAGCGCAAGCCGGTCATCGTGGCCGGCGTTGTGGCACTGGTGGTCGCGGCGCCGCTTCTGACCCTCGACCTAGAGCTGTTCTTCCTTAACCTGTTCGGGCTGGGCGTCGGCTGGCTGCTGCTCCGGCGGTTCATGCCACGGCGTCCGGCGCGGAAGTTCCGCCGCTGACGGCGCGGGCCTCGGCCCCTCACAATCCATTCCCAATCACAAGGGTCGTCTCCATCCGGGGACGGCCCTTCTTCTTTGCCCGCAAGCGGGCGCGGATCGACGGCAACACAAGCAAGAGCACTTAGGAGGTGCGAAATGACGACGGCGACACTGGTAGCAGGCAATCGGACGATGGACACGGAGACGGTACGGCCCCGGCGCAGCCTGGAGGAGCTGGTTGACCGGGTATTCGCAGCGATGGGATTTGAGGAGAAGACCGAGACGGCGGAGCCCAGCGCGATGCGGAGCATCCACGAGGCCCGGCGGCTCAGGCAGTCGGGGGAGCTGGACACCGCCTTGGCGGTGCTGGGAGACGTGAACGTGGCGAAGGCCACGCCGGGGGAGGCTCGCTGGGCCTTCTCCGAGTGGAAGCAGATGGTGAAGCGACGGTTCGGAAACAAGGGAGCGATGCTCTACAGCCAGGGCACGGGGCGGGCCGCCGCCCTGGTGCCCACTGGTGGCGGGACGCTGGAGGTCGCTGCGGTCCTGGGGATGCGCTGGCGGCTCGGTAAGGTCGTCTCGGGGCGCAGCCTCCGGGGGCTCAGGCCCCTCGTATCGAGTACGAGGCAGGCTCTGAACGGGGGTGCATGATGATCATGGCAAGCGTGGACATCCCGGCGCTGAAGGCCCGTCACCCCCTGGGCGACATGGTGGAAGCGTCGGGCGTCAGGCTCAGGGGAAGGGGCAGGGTCCGCCAGGGCGTCTGCCCCTTCCATGACGAGCAAGAGGGCAGTTTCACGGTCTACGAAGACTCGCAGAAATTCTGGTGTTTCGGCTGCGGAAGCGGCGGCGACGTGCTGGACTTCATTCAGCGCGTGGAAGGTCTCACGCTGCCGGAGGCCATCGCGCGGCTGGACGGCAGCCCAGGGCTTGCGCCCCGGTCTGCTCATCGTCCAGCCCGGACGCGGCGTCCTGCGTCCGCCGCGCTTGCTTCCCGCGACCCCGCCCTGCTCATGGCGGCGGCGCGCTTCTACGCCGGTTGGCTCCGGCGTTCTTCAGAAGCGCGGGGGTACCTGGCCTCGCGGGGCGTCTGCCCCGTCGCCGCAGCCCGCCTCGGTCTCGGCTATTCGCCGGGCGTCGGGCTGCGGCAGGCCCTCGAGTCCCTCGGCTTCTCCGAGAAGCGCATCGGGGACTCGGGGCTGTTCATGGGGCGAGGAGCCGAGCGGTTCGCCGGGATGGTGGTAGTCCCCGAAACCTCCGGCGGCCTCGTCCGGTGGCTTGTGGGCCGGGCCGTCGGTCCCGACCGGACGCCCCGCTTCCAGGCTCTCCCAGGCCCCAAGCCGGTGCTTGGATTTGGCAGGCTCGGCCCCGCTCCCCCGTGGCTCGTCGTAGCCGAGGGGGTCTTCGACTGGCTTGCGCTCGCCTCCTGGGGCGTCGCCGCCGTCTCAGCCCTGGGCACCCAGGGCGTCGAGCGGGTCGCCTCGGCTCTCCGGGGCTGCCCTAGGGTCTTCCTCGCCTTCGACGGCGACGACGCGGGTCGCGAGGCAACGGAACGGCTTGCGGGCTTGCTTGGACGGCGCTCTGCCGCCGTCACCCTCCCCCCTGGCATCGGCGACGTGGCCGAGCTTTCGACCCTTCCCCAGGGCCGCGCCCTCTTCCTCCGCCTGCTCTCGCAGGCCGCCCACTCCGCCCGGTAGCGGCCTCTCCCCCTACTCCCCTCTAACGGAGCTTCCCCGCTCCGCTCGCTTGCGGGACTCGCCCACACGCAACGTCTACAACGGCGCTACCCGCACCCCGCTCCGCTCGCTTGCGGGACTCGCTCTCGACTCATCCCCACACCACTCTCAGCACCCAGGAGGACCTATGCCCAATTCACGACGGGCCTTTGCCCGCTTACGGACTCCCTTTGGGACTCCGAATCACCCATCCACTACTGGAACAACACGGCACAAGGAGAATCACAATGACTAACGGCAACAACAACGGACACCACTCCAACGGGACCAACAACGGCCTCGTCCACCCCAACGGCAACGGGCACAAGCCCGACGCCGCAATCGTAACCGAGCACGAGCTGCTCTGGGACGGGCTTGCGCCCGCCGTCACCCAGGCGCTCGGACAGCCCCTCGACCCCTCGCTGGTCTCCCAGCGCAAGGGGCGCGGCGGCAGGGTCTTCGACTACCTCGAAGGCCACGTCGTCATCGACCAGGCCAACAGAATCTTCGGATACGGCGGCTGGGGCGTGGAGCTGATAGGCGACGTGACCCTGCGCCGCATCGAGACGGTGGACACCCAGACCGGTGAGGTGAAGGTCTCCCTAGCCTACAGCGCCCCGGTCCGGGTCACCGTGGCGGGCGCCCTGCCCCGCACCGACGTCGGCTTCCACCCCGTGACGGAGGAGACCTCTGAAGGGCACGACACAGCCATAAAGGGAAGTGTGACTGACGGCATGAAGCGAGCGTTCCGCAGCTTTGGCCCACAGTTCGGAAATAGCCTCTACGGCGACCAGTCGTCGGCAAACGCTCCGGCACAGCCGCAGCGCGTACCCGTCCAGGCCAACGGCAGGTCCGGACAGAACCAGCCCAACTGCCCCGCTCGGCAGGCTCAGAACGGGCGCAACGACGCCCAGGTGGACACCCTGCGAAAGCGCCTCATGGAACTGTGTGTCAAACAGGGGTTCGACGAGGAGCAGGTACAGACCGTCGTCCAGCGGCAGAAGGGGAAGGCCATCGACGACCTGACGGCGGACGAGATCGGGGAGTTGATCGAGGCCGCAGCCAAAAGGCTCCAGGAGAGGCAGGCGCAGGAAGCCTAGCCCGCTGGTCAATCGGATACAGAGGAGAGCGGGGCCGCTCCACGGGGCGGTCTCACTCTCCCATCCAAAGGAAGGAGAAGACCAATGACAACGGCAACGGTTACGTACACACCCTGGGGCTGGACCCGGGACATCGAGGAGCTGGCCAAAGGCGTCTGGCGGGTCGCGACGCCCTCACACGGCGGGCTGAAGCTCAGCCGCGAGCGGTGGGAATCACTTCCCGCCGAGGTGCAGGGCGCGATGCTCACCCCGACCTTCGCCGAAGAGGACTGCGAGGAGCCGATAGTCAGGACGCTCCTGGACCTCGGCGACGACCGGGACCGGGAGTTGGCGCTCACCGTGGCGGGTTACTTCGCCCGCTACCGTCCCGCGCTCCCATTCATTCGGAACCATCCGCCCGGCCTCCACTACCACCTCACCGCCTACAGGGGCGGCTTCAGGACAGATCACTTCGGGAGGTTCGACACCCTCGTCGAGGCCGAGACCTTCGCCAACGACCCGGACACGGCGGGCAGGTACAGGCGGATGGAGGCCATCGAGTGCAGCAGGAACCACGACGGGCAGGAGGAACGGTTATGACCCCGGCAACGCGGGCCAGGCCCCGCAGTCTCCCAAGCACCACCACGAAGCTGCAAACGGAGTTCGGGAACCTGTACGTCACGGTCTCCGTGGACGAGGACGGCGAACCCTTCGAGGTCTTCGGCCATCTGGGGAAAGGTGGATCGTTCCAGAACGGGGTGACGGAGTTGGCCTGCCGCCTCATCTCTCTGCACCTGCGGCGCGGAACCCCGCTGGCCGAGATCATCGACCAGATGCAGGGCATCTCTGAAATGCAGCCGTTCTGGAACCAGTTGGAGGACGGCAGGAGCCTGCCCGTGCTCGGCCTCGGAGACGGCATCGCCCACGTCCTCAAGTCCTACGTGAAGGTCGAGAAGGAGAGGAAGGCGACGGACAGGGAAGCAAAGGCGGCCGCATGAGCGGCCCGGACAACATTTCATCTACAGGAGGCAAAGATGGAAGCAACGACTGACATTGACAGAGCGGAGGTCTTCTCCCGCCCTGCGGCACGGTTCGACGGCGACGGCAATATCGAGGTGCGTGCATCGGCGGCCCTGGGCTGCCGCCGCGCCCTCTGGTACGCCGCAACGAAATACTCACCCACGAATCCCCCCAGCGAGGAGTCGCTCGTGGCGATGGAGGCGGGCAACGCCCTTGAGCCGGTGGTGGTTCGGGCGATGGAGCGGGCTGGCTGGAAGGTAGACCCCGCCGACCCACGGGACCCGCAGCAGGTAGCGCTGCGCATCGGCCCCAACATCGTGGTGACGGGACACCCCGACGGCACGGTGCGGATGCCGCTGCCGGAGGAAGAGGCCACGGCCCAGATCCAGAAGGTCCTGTTCGGGGACGCGGCCCTCGCCTACGGCGACGAGACGGTGGTGGAGATCAAGACGCGGGGGCCGGAGGCGTTCAAGCGGTGGCACACCCTGGGAGCCGAGCGCAGCCATCCGGCGTCGGTGGCCCAGGCCGCCTTCTACACCCTGGGAACCTACGGGCAGATGCGAGACGCCGTGATCGCCACGATGGACACGGGCAACCGCACCTGGGACTACGAGGTGATTCCCGCCGACCGGCTGGAGAAGTCCCTCCAGGACACCTGCGAGTGGCTCGGCGAACTGGGAGCACACCAAGTCCAGAACGGGTCTGACCCCGACGTCCTGCCCGACCGAGACTTCTCGGCCAACTCCTGGCAGTGCAGAAGCTGCCCCTTCCTGGACATCTGCCTACCGGGTGTGGCTGAGGCCGATGCGGAGCAAGAGATCGAAGAAAGGGAGGTGAACGACGAAGAAGCGCGGGACGCGGTGGCGGCCTACACGGAGGCACAGGAGGCGATGAGGGAGCCTGAGAAAGCCAAGAGAGCCGCGCTGGACACCCTGAAGGCATGGATGCGCCGGAAGGGAGACGCCAAGGCAACCGTGAACGGCAAGACGGTGAGCCTGGTGCAATCGACACGCTACTCCACCAACTACCGTCGCCTGAATGAGCTTCTCGATCCAGGGACCAGGGCGGAGGTCGTGACCGAGAACGAGTCGGAGTACGTGCGGGTGACCTAGACGCTCCAACGAGGAGCGCTCACACGGGGCCTGTTTCCCCCATCTACCGGGACGGCCACGCCGAATCCCAACAACCGAGCACGAAAGGAGCTAACCATGACCAACGCAACAGGAATCACGACCATCTGGCGGGACGCCCACAGCGGCATTCGCGGCCACGAACTGATGACGAAGGATTTGGGAGAGAGCATCCCTGCCCTCTACGCCAACGAGAACGTCAAGAACTACGACGACGTGCTCGCCGTCGCCAAGCTCTTCTCCTCGTATGCCAACTGGACCTGGTACATCACCGAGATGAACCCGGAGTCCGGGATCTGCTTCGGTTTGGTCGAGGGACTGGAGACCGAAATCGGGTACTTCGACCTCACCGAGCTGGCTGAGGCGACGGTGTTCGGCGGCGTTCCTGCCGTGGAGCGGGACCTGTACTGGCAGCCGAAGACCATCGGCGAGATCAGGAGAGGGTCGAGCTAGAGCGAGTTCAGCCAGACGCTTCCCTAGTGGGAGCGCACACACGGGGCCGGCCTTCCCTCTATCGGGGAGTCGGCCCCGCTTCATTCAGACGGGTGCGGCAGGTCCGCGCCACACCATCCACAAGGAGGAAATCGAAATGGCACGCACCATCAACAAGGTAGAGCTTCTGGGCAGAGTGGGAACCGAGCCGGAGATGACATACACGCCGAACGGCACGGCGATCACCACCCTGCGGCTGGCCACCGACCGCCGCCGCCAGGACGGGGAGACGACCGCCGACTGGCACTCGGTGGTCTGCTGGAGCAAGCAGGCCGAGGCCGTGAACGAGTACGTGGCAAAGGGCAACCGCATCTACGTCGCCGGACGCCTGGTCCAGAACTCGTGGGAGAACGAGGATGGCCAGCGCCGCCACCGCACCGAGGTCCACGCCTCGGAGGTGGTCTTCCTCGACTCCAACCACAACGGGAACGGGGCCAGCGACGACGGCGAGGAGGACTCCCCCTTCGCCTAACCCGCCGTCTACAACCGCATAGCACGCCCGCACGAGCCGGGCGCACCACGGGGCCGCTCTCCATCCACCGGGGGGCGGCCCCGCTCTTTGTCCGAATTACAGCAAGGAGGCCGACATGACCAGGAAGAATACTCCCACAAAGAGGCGGACCGCTCGGACTGGCCCTGAGACCATGCTGCTGGACGCATTGCGCAGCAACCTGAGCCTACTGGGAGAGCTGGCGATGCGCTACGAGGTAGAGACCCAGCCGGAGCGCTCCAAGGCAGACCTGCCCTGCATCAACACCCCTCGCGACGTGTACGACCTGCTGGGGAAGGAGATGTCCGCCCTGGCCCAGGAGCAGCTCAGGGTCCTGCTGCTGGACCGCAGGAACCGAGTGCTGGGCCAGCGCACGGTATACCAGGGGAACGTCTTCTCGTCGGTGATACGGCCCGCCGAGGTGTTCAGGGCCGCCGTGGTCGAGTCCCTGCCCGCCGTGGTTGTGGCCCACAACCATCCCAGTTCAGACCCGTCGCCCAGCCCTGAGGACGTGTCCATCACCAAGGACTTGGCCAACGCGGGCAAGCTCCTGGGCATCGAGCTTCTCGACCACATCGTGATAGGCGGCAAGAGCTTCGTCAGCCTCAAGGAACGGGGCCTGATGCCCTGACCCCGTATCGAGTACGGGCAGGCGCTCCGCGACCGGGCGGCGAGCACCGTCTGGCTCATCACGCGGGAACATCCCCGCGCAATCGACATCCAAGACTCATCCGAGAGGAGATTCATCATGCTCGCGACTCACACCATAGACCTCGAAGACCTGTTCACCATAAGCGCAGGGGGCTTTTCGGCCACCGCCGACGCCTTCGCCCGCGACGACCGCACCGACGGCCTCTGGTTCGTCTCGATGGTCGGCTCCCAGACCGCGCTCAAGGCGATCTGGGCCTCCCTCCTCAAGCAGCCCCCCGACGTAGCCCACCTCATAAGGGGAGCGGACGGAATGGCGCTCAGCGGAGGGTTTCAGCGCTGCCAGATTCCGTTTGAGACCGTCGGCACCTGGACGACCAAGATCGCCAAGCTGCCGGTCAGCGGAGGCTATCACGCGCTCGTCTACACGCGGACCGCCGAGTTCTCATACGAAAGGGACTCCTTCCTTCTGCTGGCCCAGTCGGAAGAGGAGGCCCCGGCGCTGCACCACCGCTTCCTGGACCGGCGCAGCCCGCTGCCCCTGCACGGCTCCTGGGCCGACTGGCTCTGGCAGAGGGGCATACAAGAGGGCGAGATAGTCCCGCTGCAAAGCGTGGGTGTTTCGGCCTACCGGTGCTCCCCCAAGGCCGACAAGCTCAGGGAAGACCTCTCTCAGGCGGTGGCGTCAGGCAGCCTCATCCTGCCCAGGAAGGAGGGGAGCGATGGACAGGATGCTTAGGAAAGCCAAGCGCAACAGCAAGCGACGCGGCCGGCGCAACCATGGGGCCTGGGAGCGGTTCTGCCCCGACGGGAAGACGTGTAGGTACTGCGGGCACGACGGCTCGCAGCACCTGGTTGCTTCCGGGCAGCCCCACTTCTTCAGACCGGCGACGGAGGCGGAGCGGAGCGACTCCTCGGTCGTGCTCTACCGGCACACGCTGCCGGAGGGAGGCTCGACGATGGTGCGGCGCATCACCGTCGCTAACCGCGCCGAGCTCATCACCGCCTACTGCGTGGCGTGCGCCGAGAGCATCGGGACTCACCAGGTCCTGTGCTACCAGCGCAACCTGGCAATCGGAGAGGTGGTCGGGTTGCAGAAGAACGATCACAAGGACATCGCAATCGCCGCCTGAAGCGGCATCAGAAGAGAAAGGAGAAGAGACATGAGACTAGCTGCGCTCGCCAAAGGGGGATACTACCCCACGCCCGAGAGGGTGGTGGACCTAATAGCCGACCTGATCCACACCCCCACCGGCCACTACTACAGGGACAGGGAGACCCTGCGCATCCTCGACCCCTGCTGTGGGGCTGGGGACGCTCTCCAGGGGTTGGCCGAACGCCTCGACCGGCCCAACGCCATCCCCATCGAGACCTACGGTGTCGAACTGCACCGCGACCGGGCGGAGGAGGCCGAGAAGCGGCTCCACCACACCCTGGCATCCGACATGTTCGCAACGTCGATAGCCAACGGGGCCTTCGGTCTCGCCCTGGTCAATCCTCCCTACGATTGGGACTCGGAAGACAAGCGGGTTGAGCATAGCTTTCTCACGCACTGCACGCGCTACCTGGCAGAGAGCGGCCTGCTGGTGTTCATCGTGCCCAGGCAGCGCCTCTCCTACTCGGCCCGCTACCTGTCCACCCATTACGGGCGGATGCGATGCTGGTCGTTCCCGGTCCCTGAGCGGGAGCTGTTCGACCAGGTCGTATTGTTCGGGTACCGGAAGGCGGACCCGGTGCCCGACGCTGCCGCCGAGAGCATGGTGATGGAGTGGGCCTTGGGAGAACCGGAGCCGCTGCGCTCCTATCCCTACCCGGAGTACACCCCGGCCACCACGCCGAGCGGGGACATCCTGTTCACCACACGCACCGTCGATCCCGTGGCTGCCGCTGCCGAGGCCCGCAGGTCGGGTCTGTGGACAAGCACGGAGATCACGGACTCCCTCTGGCCCGCGAAGGACAACCGTACCCGCCCGCTTATGCCACTCAGGCGCGGGCACATGGCGATGCTGGTGGCGGCGGGATTCCTCGACAACCTGGTCCTCGAATCCGAGGGCAGGCGCATCCTGGTCAAGGGCCGCACCTCGAAGGAGATGGTGATGGTCGAGGACTCACCGGAGAAAGAGGTGCACCGGGAGCGGCTCAAGACGACCGTCGTCGCCCTCGACCTGGAGGACGGCGAGATCACCGACATCGCCGCATAAGACGGCTCACTCCGAGCCGCACCACGAGGCCCCGTTGCTTCCTCTACCGGGAACCGGCGCGGTCTCGTTCAGACTGCAACACAGACCCCTACATACAAGGAAAAGAGAGGCTAAGAAATGCAGACCACCATGACGTTGCAGCACTGCTGCCGGTGCGGTCAGCCCATCGCGCCCGGCGAACCGGCCATGCAGACCGCATCGGTGGACCCCGTATCAAGTACGTGGCAGGCTATCGACGACTACGGCATGGCCGTCTCCTCCCCGGTGAGGACGTACCACCTGAGCGGACGCTGCTACGAGGAGTACGGGCGAAGGGACGCTCTCCCGGACGCCGCATAGACGGCTCGGTCCGAGCCGCACACAACGAGGCCCGCCTACGGAGCCTCGCACATCCAAGCATACGCCTGGGGGCGTTGCCTGGACACCTGAGCGCTCAGCAACGCCCCCCATCGGGGGCGTGGAGCGTCTCGTGTCCCGGCGTCGTCCTCCGGTCACCACGCAATAGGAGGACGACACCATGAACCTCGGAGACTTCATAGACACCTACAAGGACGCCATCGCCCAGCGGGTGGTGGAGTCCTACCCGCCGCTGTACCGCCCCTCGGAGAACGGAGGCGAGCTTCCCCGCCTGCTCAGGACTCCCCTGGGAGCGCAGGCCGACGCTATCAGGGGAGCGGCCCTCTCCCTCGAAACCCACCGGGGAACGACGGTGGTGGGCGAAATGGGTACCGGAAAGACCTACATTGGGGCATCAGCCGCGTACATGGCCGGCTTCCAGAACGTCTTGATAATCTGCCCTCCCCATTTGACCGGCAAGTGGAAGCGGGAAGTGGAGCAGACGGTGCCCCTGGCACGGGCCGCCGTCGTCACCTCCATCACCGACCTGGAGAGGCTGCGTCTCTCCATCGGCTCAGGCCCCCTCTTCGCCGTGATGAGCCGGGAGCGGGCGAAACTGTCCTACTACTGGAAGGCGGCCGTCAACTACCGGTGGGCCACTTCCAGGGGCAGGCTGGTGCGGGACGAGGAGACGGGGGAGCCGTTCCGGGTCCCCTGCTGCCCCGACTGCACGGCGCAGGTGGTGGACAAGGACGGCGTGCCCCTCACCGACGCCGACCTGAACCGCAGGAAGCGCACCTGCGCCGACTGCGGCTCGCCCCTCTGGCAGGCCGACAACTCCGGCCCCAAGCGCTACCCACTCGCCGATTACATCAAGCACAGGATGAAGGGGTTCTTCGACCTCTGCGTCTTCGACGAGTGCCACGAGTTCAAAGGGAGAGGCTCGGCCCAGGGCATCGCCGCCGGAGTCCTCGCCGACGCCTGCGGCAGGTCCCTCAGCCTCACGGGAACCCTGCTCGGCGGGTATGCCTCAACCATCTTCCACCTGCTGTACCGCTTCTCGCCCGAGATCAGGACGGAGTTCGAGAGGTCGGACGAGCGCCGCTGGATACAACGCTACGGCTTCGAGGAGCACTCCATCGGCAAGCCAGACGACGATGCGGTGGAGGACGGCAGGAGCAGCAGAAGGAGGAAATACCGCAAGGTGACCAGGGAGAGGCCGGGCCTCGTGCCCTCGGCGCTGTTCCACCTGATACACAACACGGTGTTCCTCAGGCTCTCCGACGTGGCATCGGGGCTGCCTCCCTACGAGGAGCAGGTACTCCTCTCCCCGATGGACTCGGAGGAAGACTCGACCGGCTACTCCCAGCGCTCGGCCTACGACACCGTGTTCGAGGAGCTTCGCAAGGAGCTGGCCGAGGCTCTCAAGTCCGGCTCAAAGCGGCTGCTTGCCACATACTTGCAGACGCTCCTGGTCTACCCCGACGGCTGCACCAGGGGGGAGACGGTCTTCGACCCCAGGTCGGGCGACGTGATCGTCCAGGCGCCGCCCCTCTCCGAGGAGAAGCTATACCCGAAGGAGAGGGCGCTCGTCGACCTGGTGGCCGCCGAGCGGATGGCCGGACGCAGGGTGCTGGTCTACGTGACCCACACGGGGACGCGGGACATCACCGGGAGGATGCACGACATCCTCACCCGGCACGGGTTCAGGGTGGCGGTGATGAAGGCCGACGCCGTGGCCCCCGACAAGAGGGAGAAGTGGGTCGCCGACAGGGTAAAGCAGGGCATCGACGTCCTGATCTGCCATCCCAGGTTGGTGCAGACCGGCCTCGACCTCATCGACTTCCCAACTATCTGCTGGGGGGAAGTTGATTACAGTGTGTACGTTTCAAGGCAGGCTTCCCGCCGGTCGTGGCGCATCGGGCAGACCAGTCCGGTGAAGGTCGTCTACATGGCCTACCGCAACACCCTACAGGCCGACGCCCTGAAGCTGGTGGCCAAGAAGCTGCAAAGCTCCCTGGCGGTGGAGGGCGAGCTGCCTGAAGACGGGCTTGCCGCCTTCGGGGACGACGGCGACGACCTGATCATGGCGCTGGCCCGCAAGATCGTCAGCGGCGACGAGGAGGACGAGACCGAAACGGTTGAGACGGTCTTCTCCCAGGCGCGGGACGCCGAGGCCGCCGCCGAGGAGCTGCTGGTGGACGACGGCTGGAAGATTGCGGGGATGGAGCCGGAGACCATAGCGGTCAACGGCAACGGGGCCAACGGGCACCACGCCAACGGCCACGGGTCCGACATCTTTGGGCCGACGGTCGAACTGGCGCCGGTCGACGGACACCACGCCAACGGGAACGGTCACGCGCCTGTCCCTGTGAACGGCAACGGCGCCAACGGCCACCACGACGACGGCGAGGCCGACGGGCCTCAGCAGTCGCTCTTCTCCTGGGCCGAGTTCATGGCCGAGGAGCCGGTCAAGCCGAACCGCAAGAACGGCAAGCCACAGCCCGCGAGCATGTCCATGTTCGAGTGGGCGCTGGAGCTTGAGAAGGAGAGGGAGACGGTCGGCGCGGGACGCTAGACCGCAAGAGGCACGGGAGGGGCCGCCGCCATCGGAGCGGCGGCCCCTCCTGCACGACAACAAGCACCGACAAAGGAAGGAGAAAGACCAATGGCAAGAGTATTCATCTACGACGACAGAGAGTTCCCGGACCCCGACCCCGAGATGACCGTCGACCAGGTGAAGGGAACGCTCGCCGACTTCTACGGCGAGATCGCCAACGCCTCGGTCAAGGAGACCAAGCGCGGCGACGACGCCATCTACGAGTTCCAGCGGCGGGTGGGCACGAAGGGGGCCTTCGACCGCCCGCGCAGCTAGGGGAGGCACCTTGATGGACACCCGCACCTTTGCAGGGCTGCTGGCGGCCTCGCCGCCAACGGCCCTGCGCATCATCGAGCTCACGGCGGAGCTCACACGGCCCGACGGCGCCCTCGACCTGGACGCCGCGGCCGCACGCCAGTCGGAGATCGAGGCGGCCTGCACCCAGGCGCAGGAGTACGCCTCGACCACGGGAAGGCTGAAGGAGGCCATGCGGTGGAAGCTGCGGCCCCGGCGCTCCTGAGCGGGCTTCCGGGGCTGCTCCTGCGGCGTCCGCCGTCGCTGCGAGAGCTTGTGACCATCGTCGGTTACGCCGACGACTACGCATGGTTCACGGGGCTAGTGCGCCGCCTCTTCCCCAATGAGGCGGAGGCGGCGCTCTCGGCCCCCGACGTGCGCACCAGGGTGGAGCGCTTCGCCAACCTCTTCGGAGAGAAGCACTTCCCCCTGTACATGCCGGTGATCGAGTTCTTCTTCGAAGACGGGGAGGAACCCCCCTGGTCCTGGCTGCGGAGGGGCATCCCCTTCGACCTGATGGGCTTCGGCTACGACGGCGTCCACGAGCTGTGGAACGGCTACCGGGACGGCATCTCGGCCCTGCTCCTGCTGGTCAACCCCCCGGACTCCTTCTACGGGGAGTCCGACGAGATACGGACGGCCTGGCTGGAGTCGGCCGCCGAGCGCATCCCGCAATCGACGCTGGAGCGGATACCCCAGGGCGGCATACCGGCCGAGACGCTCTGCAAGGCGGTGAAGGACACGCGGTTCGAGGGGGCGGCCCTGGCCGCCGCCTGGGTCTTCGCCGAGACCGGCAACTTCTTCCTCGACGCCTGCTACGAGGACGGCAGCTACGACGGCTTCGCCGACCCCTGGGACGACGACATCATCAAGGAAGGCACGGAGGAGTGGCGGAAGGCCAGCGCCCTGATGGACTCGGTCTGCAAGCTGGCCGACTGGCTGGAGGACGACCTCCCCGGCCGCTTCGCCGAGATGCTGGACTCTGTCCTGCCCCTCATACCTGAACAGGAACAAGGAAAGGAGGACGACGACCATGACGACCGACGCAGAGAAGACCGAGTGGTCCCTGCCGGGACAGGCGGACATCCCCAGGGACAGGCTCCGACTCCAGCTTGAGGTCTACGAAGAGACGCTCCTGCTGCGGGGCTTCGAGGGAGACGCAGACTGGGTGAAGACCGTCTCGGCGGACGAGATCGCCAACGTCTTCATCCAGCACATGGGGGCCTCCTCGGGCCTGCTGCCCCAGGACGCCCTCTGGTGGAACCAGGGCGAGACCGGGCAGGTGGTGGCCCTGTGGCGGCCGCCCCAGGTCTGGCCCGTGGCCCTGCAACGGGAGGCGTTCAAGCCCCCCGCACGGCTCCGGCTCCCCATGCCGGGGCTGGTATTCGTCTGCTCACCGGGCCGCGCCCCCTGGGTCTATGCGGCCCAGGGCAGGCCCACGGACACCGACCAGATGCTCTACAAGATGCCCGCCTTCAACGTCTTCAGAGACGGGCGGGTCTGCCCCGGAAGCCACAAGTTCCCGGAGGAGGTCGGACTCATACCGGAGTCCTTCTTCCAGTCATTCTTCTCGGGCACCGGGGACTCGAAAGACCGCTCGAAGAAGCACCCCGACAACCTGCACGCTCTATGGGAGGAGATAGATGGAAAGACTGACTACCCGGTTGAGGACCTTGTTCCCCAGTACACGGTGGCCCAGGTCATCGCGGCCTCCCAGGGGAGGCGGCTTGGCTACCGCTAGCGGCGGGACCGCCGCAACCGAACGCCCGAAGCCGGTGGGCTACCTCGTCAATCACAACGATGGGCTGGCCGGGGCGCAGGGCATCGGCTACGACTACGTTCTCGGAGCGGGCGGCCTCTACGTCCAGTCCGAGAGCGCAAACCTGACGGCGAGGGCGCTCGTCGCTCCGTGCGAGGTGCGGGGGCTGGCCTCCGTCACCGAGAAGGTGGAGCTTGCCCACGGCCCAATACCCGCCCGGCTCTTCGAGGTCGGGCTGCGCTGGTTCGAGGACGACCCCGACACCGAGCGGTTCTTCGCCGTGCGGTGGGACGGGCAGAGATACGGGTTGGTCGTTCCCCCGCAGAAGGGGACGGCGACGCGCCTCAAGTACCGGCCCCCCGCAGGGGTGGTGGCAGAGTTCCACTCCCACGGAAGCTCCCGTGCCTTCTTCTCGGCCACCGACGACCGGGATGAGCAAGGGTTCAGAATCTACGGCGTCGCCGGACGCCTCGACACCGACCGGCCCGAGCTGAGCCTGCGGGTGGGCGTCTACGGCCACTTCGCCCCGGTGGACTGGCCTCAGGTCTTCGACGGCCCGAACCCCGGCCTCCGGCTGGCGGGCCAGGAGCCGGAATCAACCGATCAAATGACAGAGGAGGTGATCGAATGCCTTACCAACTGGACAACGAGTTCCTGCTGGACAACCCCTGGATAACGGTGGTGGGCTGCGGCGGGACGGGCGGCTTCGTCGCCGAGGGCCTCTGCCGCCTCTTCCAGGGGCGGGAGGCCACTATCGTCCTGGTCGACCACGACCGGGTGGAACCCCACAACCTGCTTCGCCAGAATTTCTACCCTGGCGACATGGGTGGCTTCAAGAGCAAGGTCCTGGCGGACCGGCTGGCGAAAGCCTACAACCGGCCCGTGGGCTACTCGGTCTACCCCTTCCGTGAGTACGACGAACGCCCAAACGGACCCGTCTACCCCGGTCTCATCGACATGGGCGAGAGCCTGATCATCGGCTGCGCGGACAACGCCGCCGCACGCAGGGCCATGGCGGAGTGCCTGCCGGGGCACCCGGCCCGCTGGCTCATCGACGCGGGCAACGACACCAACTGGGGCCAGGTGCTGGTGGGCAACGTCTCCGGCCAGGTGGACTGGGAGGAGCCTCCCTTCGAGGGCGAGACCTGCTACCTGGCGCCCGCGCCGACGCTCCAACGCCCCGACCTGCTGACCGCCGTGTCGACCAGACCGCCCGACGTGGACTGCGCGGCGGCCCTCGACCTCACCGACCAGGACCCCACCATCAACCAGATGATGGCGTCGCTGGTGCTCCAGGTGGTCCGCCGCATGGTGGCGGGCACCTGCCCCTTCATGGCCCTCTACCTGGACATGGACCTGGGAACGGTCACACCCACCTACGTCACGCCGGAGGCGGTGGAGCGGACGGTGGGGACCTACGCCGAGTGATCGGCGCAAGCGAACGAACCTGGACAACGACAAGAGAGGAGAAACCATGTCTGACAAGAACGGAACCACCGCGATCTGGCAGGACCCGAACAGCGGGCTGCGCAGGCACAAGCTGATGACGAAGGAGCTCGGGGAGACGATTCCCGCCATCGAGCGCGACCTCTGGGAGCCGAGGACCATCGGCGAGATCAGGAGGGAGTCGTCGAAGTCGGCAGCCTAGAGAACACCCCAACGGAGCATGAGCACACATAGGGAAAGGAGAAGACCATGACGGACGAGAACGGAACGGAAGCAACCCGCCCGGACGCCGTGAGCGTCGAGGAGAGCATCTTCGGCGACGCGGCTGAGAAGGCGGACGACGCGCCCGCTGTGGCCGTCGAGAAGGAGGACGGCAAGGGCGACACCGAGCAGGACGCGCATGACGTTGCCGACGACGGAGACAAGCCCGACGCCGGGGAACCTGCCGATGCCGAGACGCAGGACTCCGAAGAGGCCGCCGCCGGGGACGGGGCTGCTTCAGCTGACGAGCTGAAGGTGGTCGTGTCCATCAAGGGAGGCAGGGCCGTCATCGGTGTGCAGCAGCCCTCGTCGGACCCGCACATCGAGACCTTCGAGTACCACGACCTGCCCGCGCTGGCCCAGGAGGTCGCGGCGGTGACGGAGAGGGCGAAGGCCAGGTGGGAGGAGACGCCGAAGCATCCCACCTACGAGCGGCCCGCTCCCCCGGCCCGGCCCCGGCGCAACCGGCGTCAGCAGGGGGCGGCCCAGGGCGAAACGACGGAGACACAGGAGGCCGAGACGCAACAGCAGACGCTGAGGCTGTTCTAGGTCGGTCTGCCGGAGCGCAGCACACGGGGGAAGGATGCCGCATGGCGGTGTCCTTCCCCCGCCGTCCATGTATGCGGCTTTTTGCGTTTCAGAGGGAACGCACGTCCATGTATAGGAGGGTAGCCGCCTAGAGGCTCCCCCGCCCACCATATGTGGGAGCTTTTTGCGTTTGCGGGAGTGTACGGCCGGGGGTGCGGGCCATGTATGCAGCTCTTGTTGCGTCTCAATAGAAGGGCGAGGCGACCTCCGGGTCCCCGCGCCAGGTGGCATCCAGGAAGTCGGGGATGTGCGCGTTGGTCAGCTCGCCATTCCAGTAGGCTGCGCGCTCGGCCTTGGCGAGGGTAGCCGCTTGAATCTTCCATCCGGGGTTGGACTCCCGGACCGCGCGGGCGACGTCCGCGAGCGTCGCGCCCCGGGTGCAGAAGTCGACGACGACGAGCACGAGACCGGGTTCGCCTCCGATGGGGGCAGCCAGGTACACCCCGTCCACGGTGGCGTCCCGCTCGGCCGCAGAGGGGATGCCGGTGATCCGGGGATGCCGGTCCTTGGTAACGTGATGCGGAAGCCACTCCCAGCCGCGGGACCGTGCAAGCGCGGACGCCAGTATCGACGCCGACGTGTCGTTTTGCACAATATTTTGCCCTGAAGAGACCGAGGAGACGACGACGACGCGCGGGTTCCCGGCGGGGCGGAAGTCCTCGAAGGCGGCGCAGAACGTGCGGGTGGCCGCCCCGGCGGCGGAAGGTTCGCCGTACTTGAACCGGTTGAAGCGGCGGGTCCACTTCTCCTAGGGCCGGTCCGTGATGCCAAACCCGACCGTGAGCAGCCCCAGACCGCCGACCGGGAGGCGGAAGGTACGGATCAACCGGCCATCCACGAAGTATTTGTCCAGGGGTTCCTCGCCGAACAGGAGGTCCGCGATGACGGACGGCGATAGCGTTGCCAGTCTCGTTTTCTTGTCCATGCGTTCTGCTCCTGCAAGGGGATCGCCCATTAGCCGTACGCGGTGCAGTAAAAAGGCGACATGCCATGGTCAGCGTGATTGACGGATTCTTGCCCACAGCCGGAGCATCCCGCCGATGCTTACCGCCGCCAGCGTGGCCACAATCAGGCCCGTCTTCACCACGGTGAACACGGCGGCCAGCCAGGTCAGCGGAGAGGGCTCACCATCGTAGCTCAGGGCCAGCACAGCGACCGCGGTATTCTCCAGCACATCCGCAAGGGCGAGGGCCAGCGGTAGAAGGTACAGCGGCGCTCCGCCTCGAAAGAGCCGGAACAGCAGGACGGCGAACAGCAGGCCGTACGAGGCCGGAAAGAGCATGTCGACGGTGAGCGCGGTGGTCGCATAGACGACCCTTGCGCCGGCGTCGAGCCGGTCCAGGGCGTCGAAGAGGGCCGCCGCCTCTGCGGGGGTGTACCAGCCCCGACCGTCGAGCAGGTCCAGTCCTCCCAGCCGCGCCTGCCGCCAGGCGAGTCCCGCCACACAACCGACGGCGCCAATCAGGGCTGCGACCGTCATTCGCCAGGTTGCGAATCGCTCCACCATCCTGCCCATCTGCAATGCCTTCACCTCCGCTAAACCGGGTGCCTCCTCAGGACCTGCCCATCACCCGCCCCGTGGTGCAAGGGGGGCCTGCTGCATTGCCGGAGGCCCCCTTCCGTTCTCTTGCCGGTCCGGCTGGGCCGGACTAGTCGTCGTCCACGATGGTCATGGTTCCCACGGCGTCGGGCGGGTAGAGGGTCCCGGGCAGGTACGCCTCCACCACGAAGTACTCGTCCGGCTCCTCATCGTCGTCGTACTCCAGCCACACCTCCGCCGTCAGCTCCGTCACCCCCGGCGCGAACACCAGCTCACCCTCCGTGTACTGATAGTCGGTCATGTGCGCCCGGTCGTCCAGCAGGTGGTACGCAGGCGCGGTGTTCCATCTGATCCTGATCTCCTCGGTGGACGCCTCGGACAGCCGTACCCGGAACTCCAGCACGTCGCCCTCCACCGCCGACGCGGCCTCGACGGTGACGGTTATCTCCACCTCCGGCGCAGCATCGTCGTTGTCGGCCACGCCGACCGTGGCCGCGCCCTGGGACGAGGACACCGTGTAGCCGCTGCCCGCGTTCACCGTCGCCGTCACCGAACCGTCGGTCTCGTCGGCGTCGTCGTCCGTGGTGCCCACGGTGAGGGTGACGCTGCCCGTGGTGGGGACGGTCACCGTGCGCTTCCCCGTGGTCGCGCCGTAGTCGCCGCTCTGGGACACCGTGACGCTCACCGCCAGGTTGGACGCCGGGGCCGGGCTGGCCGTCACCGTGAAGGTGGCGTCCCCGCCCTCGGCCACCCCGCTGCCCGCGGTGACGCTCACCACCGGCGTGGGGGCGTCGTCGTTGTCGGACACCGCCACCGTGGCCGCGCCCTGCGATGAGGACACCGTGTAGCCGCTGCCCGCGTTCACCGTTGCGGTGACCGAGCCGTCGGTCTCGTCGGCGTCGTCGTCCGTGGTGCCCACGGTGAGGGTGACGCTGCCCGTGGTGGGGACGGTCACCGTGCGCTTCCCCGTGGTCGCGCCGTAGTCGCCGCTCTGGGACACCGTGACGCTCACCGCCAGGTTGGACGCCGGGGCCGGGCTGGCCGTCACCGTGAAGGTGGCGTCCCCGCCCTCGGTCACCCCGCTGCCCGCGGTGACGCTCACCACCGGCGTGGGGGCGTCGTCGTTGTCGGACACCGCCACCGTGGCCGCGCCCTGGGACGAGGACACCGTGTAGCCGCTGCCGGCGTTCACCGTTGCGGTGACCGAGCCGTCGGTCTCGTCGGCGTCGTCGTCCGTGGTGCCCACGGTGAGGGTGACGCTGCCCGAAGTCGGGACGGTCACCGTCCGCTGGCCCGTGGCCGCGCCGTAGTCGCCGCTCTGGGAGACCGTGACGCTCACGTCGAGATTCGCGGTCGGGGCCGGGCTGGCCGTCACCGTGAAGGTGGCGTCCCCGCCCTCGGTCACCCCGCTTCCAGCGGTGACGCTCACCACCGGCGTGGGGGCGTCGTCGTTGTCGGACACGCCGACCGTGGCCGCGCCCTGGGACGAGGACACCGTGTAGCCGCTGCCGGCGTTCACCGTGGCCGTCACCGACCCGTCGGTCTCGTCAGTAGTATCGTCGGTGGTGCCCACGGTGAGGGTGACGCTGCCCGTGGTGGGGACGGTCACCGTGCGCTGGCCCGTGGTCGCGCCGTAGTCGCCGCTCTGGGACACCGTGACGCTCACCGCCAGGTTGGCCGCCGGGGCCGGGCTGGCCGTCACCGTGAAGGTTGCGTCCCCGCCCTCGGTGATGCCGCTGCCCGCAGTGACGCTTACCTCAGGCGTGGGCGGCGGCGGCGTTTGCGCTGACGCCGCTTCCAGCCCCGTCAACTCGGTCACCACCTCGTCCCACACCGGGCTGCTGTGCCGGTCCGCCATGTCCTGGGCCTCGGACGCCGTCATCGGGCCGCCCGTGACGCCGGTGCCGTCGTGCTCGCCGAAGGCCAGCAGCACCCGGTTCCAGCGGTTCACGTGGGCCGTGCCGTGCTGCGTCTGCGACGCCAGCTCCCTGACCTTCGCGATCACGTCCGGGTCCACCGTGTAGCCCGTCTGCTCCTCGACGACCGGGTCGTCGTTGTCTGCGACGCCGACCGTGGCAGCCCCCTGGGACGAGGACACCGTGTAGCCGCTGCCCGCGTTCACCGTCAGCGTCACCGAGCCGTCGGTCTCGTCCACGTCGTCGTCCGTGGTGGTTATGGTCACCGTGGCGCTGCCCGACGTTGGGATGGTCACGCTGGTGGGCAGCGTCCCGTACCCGAAGTCGCCGGTCGTGGCGACCGTCACGCTCACCGCCAGGTCCGCAGCCGGGGCCGGGCTGGCCGTCACCGTGAAGGTGACGTCGCCGCCCTCCGTGCCGTCGGCGGCGGCGGTGACGCTCACCACCGGCGTGGAGGCGTCGTCGTCCAGCAGCGGCAACGTGACGCGGGAAGGGTCGCCCAGCGTGTAGCCCTCGCCGACCACAATTTGCGCCACCAGCGTGCCGTCGGACAGCGCGTCGTCGTCGGAGTAGGCGATGATGGTCTGCGATGCGGACGACTCGAAGGCCTTGATGACCAGCGTGAGGAACTGTTCGCGCGCGACGCGGTCCGCACCCTCGCCCATCTCCTCGATAACGCTCACGATGACCGGCGTGTCGACCTGCGGGACCGGGCTGGCGCTGACCGTGAAGGTCACGTCGCCGCCCTCGGGCGCCGACAGCGCGTTGCTGGAGAGCGTCATCGTGGAGCCGTCGTTGAGCGTCCCCAGCGCCGAGAACGCGCGGCGGATCTCCGGCGGCGCATTGGACGGCGGCGTGAACTGGTTGCAGTCCACCTTGACGCTGAACTTGTTCGACGGCCAGCCTGACGGCGACTGCAACTGCACGCAGAACGTCACGGCCTCCCCCGGCACCTCGTCGTTGCGCAGGGTCACCGGCGTGATCGTGATCCGGTAGACCGGGTCGCCGGGGTTCGAGCGGTCGCGGTACGTGGTCTTCAGGCCGGTGTTGACGATGCCCGCTCTGTACGGCTCCTGGTTGACCACGCCGTCGTGCGCGATGACCCGGTCAACACGCCGCGAGTAGATGTACGTCGGCGGCGTATCCGTCAGGCTGTTGTCGGCCTCGATCTTGACGCGCCACTCCGAGAAGTGCTCCTCGGCGTCGTAGAGGTCGTTGCGCGGTTTACCGGGGCTGACCAGCGGCGGGCCTGTCGGCAGGTCCCACCACCAGTGGATGTTGAAGTAGTACTCGCACTCGCCGCCGGTCGTGTAGCTGTCGCACCTGTAGCCGACGGCGTCGCCCGCGTTCGCCAGCAGCGTGCCCGTGTAGGCCGTGTCGACCGTCAGGTCGGCGGGCTGCGGCGACTTGGTGTCCACCACCTTGACCCGCACGTCGTGCCAGGTGGTCAGGTTCCAGTCGATCCCGCGGCCCACCCGGTCGCGGCCGGCGAACTTGTCGCCGGGCAGCTCCAGCTCGTGCTGGATGATGTACGCGTTGTGATCTTCATGGTCGGCGCAGTGGACGTTGACGCTGATCGTCTGCCACTGATCCCAGTTGCTGGAGTCGAAGTCCAGCGAGATGTAGGTGTTGACGGGCGGCCCGCCGGAGACCGCGTAGGTCGTGTCCTCGCCGGGCGGCCGCACGGTGATGCCGTTGCGGTAGAAGTTGGAGGCCCAGATCTCCCGTTTCCAGATCTCGTTCCAGTGGTCGCTGTCGACCGGCCCCGTGGCGAGGCTGCCCTGCCGGTAGACGACGTACTTGGGGTTGTAGACGTAGAGCTCGGCCTGGCCCGCCGGGTCGGCGTAGAGACGCACGCGGTAGGTGACCAGGTCCGTGGGGTGGGTGACGCCGCCCAGCTCGGAGACGTCGTTGGGCGCGGTATTACAGGCGGAGGGCTCGTCCACCACGATCATCCGCTGCCGTCCCTGCCAGCGGAGTAGTCCCCACTCCAGCGGTTCATCCACATCGGCCTGCACGATCTCCAGGCGCGGCCGCTTGTCGATGCGGAAGACCGGCGAGATGCCCAGGATTGAGTGGTCCTCAACCCTCGTGGTGGAAGCGCCCACCCAGGGGTTCCGGGTTTCTCCTTCTTCGAAGGACTGGCCGCGGACGACGTGTCCGCTGCTGCCCATGCTGCTCAACGCATGTTTCGTCCCGTCCGGTTGGGTGCCGCTCCAGTGCCAGTCGACGCGGGTGTCGCCGTCGACGACCGAGACGCTGGCCGCCGTCCTGCGGTCATGTTCGGACCAGTTCTCCCACGAGCTGCTGAAGAATCCCGCCGTGTCCTTGGCCACGCGTGGGCCGTTCAGCCAGTAGATCGCCGTGTCGCGGCCCGGGTCGATGTGGTCTCGGGCGTTGACCGTGGGGGTCGATCCCACCACTTTGAACGCGTCGGAATAGGGAATAATCGCCGGGTGCGAGCCGCCGGTGTGGCTGCCGACGATGGAGTCCTGGACGTGGGCGTCGTAGTCGGCAATGTTGGCGGTGGTGGCGTCGCGCCAGGCGTTGGTCAGGAACAGCAACCGGAACTCGCCGCCGATCCTGCGCAGCTCCTCGGGCACCAGCGGCCAGTCGGCGGGCACGGTGTAGGTGCCGTCGCCGTTCGCCTCGGGCGCCGGAGGCGGGCTCTCGTCATCGATGACCGTCACCCGCAGCCAGTCGCGCTCGCCGACGTCGTAGCCGTCGAGGCCGCCGGTGAGCTTCAGGTAGAAGTGCTCGTAGTCCTCATGGTCGGCGTCGTCCATGATCTGGACGCCGGTGGCGGTGTCCCGGTTGACCTCAACGGTCACGTTTTCCGTGCCGGCCGATATGGTCACGTCGATGTAGTCGGTGGTCACGGTGGACCCATAGTCGTAGTCGCTGCTCTCGGTCGCGCTCCATCGACCCTGATGCGGCTCCTGGACCCACAGCCGCGCGGTGAAGTCCCGGTACGACGGCGGGTCCACGTTCAGCACGACCGTATAGGCATCGGCGGAGCCTTCCACCACCGCGAGGGTGGTCCCGCCGAAGCTGACGGTCGGCAGGTCGTCGTCCCGCACGATGGCGTATGCCTTCCGGGCTTCTTCCCTTCTGTCCGGCACATACTGCCTCCCATAAATGGTTGCGGGCAGGATCTCCACCAGAATCTTGCCGTCGGCTTCGCTGACGTCGTCGTCGATGATGGGGACGCACAATTCCCTACTGATGTAACCGTTGCTAACGTGTTCAGGATCGCGCAATTCTATGGAGCTGGCTTCCTCGGTAATGAAGGAGCCTTCCTGGGTGACCCGGTAGTTGATATTGGTCGGGAGAGCGACCGACCCTCCCAGGGCGGGGCGTACCCGTACTGTGAATCTTGCGCACGGGTGCGCGCCTTCGCGATAGGTGGCGCTCCGAGTGCTGGTTTGCCCTTCGGCGTAGACGCTCGCTATCGGGCGTAACCGAAGCGCCTCATGGTCAACGTCGGGGGCGTCGTCGTCCACTATGACCATCAGTGCCGACAGGATGTTCTCCATGTCCAACTGGTAATTCTTGCCCGGCTGAAGGGTCACGACGACCGATTTATCGGCATGAAAAACATCGTCGTCATTGAGAGCAACCGAGAACGCCCCCGCGGCCCGAGGCGGATCAGGAAAGAGCTGGACGAGCGTAAAGCGGTCACCTGTCTGAAGCGTGGCGTCGCCAGTCTGAAAGACGTGGTAGTTGACTTCAAGCGGGTAGATATCCTTGCCGGCGACGAAGGGGTGGCGCACCTGGATGCCATATACGAGAGAGCCGCCCTGCTCTCTCCATGTTGTTGGATTCGGGGGGATGAGCGATACGAGCGGCAGCGTATCGCTCTGCGCCTGCGCCGTCCCGGATGGCGGGCCGCCGAGCGGGAGCAGGGCTGCGAGGAGTAACGCCCCCAGGAAGCCCAGGAGTAGCCAGCGTCGAGGCTTGATCACGTTTTCCCGAACGTCGGGGGGATGAATCTCCGCAGCGCGTTGGCCATGTCGTCGAACCTCCTCTTCGCCCGACTTATGCCACGACGCCGTGCGGGCGCTGGATCACTGTATTTCAAAGCCCAAGTACGTAGCTGCCGCAAACAGCCAACCTAGACTGTCCGCCAATCTGGGCGGAGGTGTCAAGGCAATCAACCGTTCCTGTTGTTGTTCAATCGATTCCGTCCATCACCTTTACATTCCGTGGGGTAAAGCAAGTGGGGCCTGCATCATTGCCGCAGGCCCCCTTGCATCCTCTTGCCAATCCGGCTGGGCCGGCGCAGCCCTGGGCCGGCCTATCTGATCATCCTCCCGAGCCGTCCTCTTTCCTGTCCCGTCAGCCTGACTCCGTGCTTCTCCTGCACCATGGCTGCATCCCCATCAGGAGCGAGCCCGCAGTGTCATGGACACGGGCCGGTGGGATAGGGGTTCGGCACGCACGAAAGGGTGTCGTAGTAAATGGTCGCCAAGAACAGATTGTCGCGCCGAACCACCCAAGCGTGAGCTATCAAGTTCTCCGGCCCGTTGACGACCGCCCAGGGAATGTTGATCCAGCGGCCGGCCTCCGTTGTCTTCGATACCTCCTGGAAAGCCGGATTCCCATCCACGTCCACAAGCGGCAACTGATTGGAGTCGAATCCCACCAGATTGGGAGCGGTGCCGTTGACGACGTAAATGCCGTTCTCGTCCAACACGGTCAGGAACCAAAGGCCGCCGGAGTTCTCCCCAGCGCCGTAAATCTCCTTCACCGCATCCATCCCCTTGCTCTCGTACACGTCAACGGCTTCCTGGATGAAATCCTGGGCGAATGCCGGCAGGTCTTTGGGGGCCGGGTAGTATCCGGAGGCGAACAGCAGTCCATCCTTTCGGACCGCGTAGGATATTTTTGTGGCCTCTCTGAGGGTTGCCGGATGAGGCCACAGGTATTCCACCCAGACACCTTCTCCCTCTCCGGCCTTGGCCAGCGCTTTGCCCAGCTCAAACCCGTCCCTCGCCACGTCTTTGATGTCGGTTCCTTTCAGGTTAGGCCGGAACGGATGGACGATGTAGATGTCGTCGGCGTCGGTAGCGAACAGATACCATTCTCCCTCAAAGGAAGCTACGCTGTCATAGTAGGCCACCATGGCGTCAACGCCGTCTTCCTCATAGCGTTTGATGGCCCGGTTCACGTAGTCAAGGGTGTACTCGCGGGGGTCGGCTACCATCCAGGGCGGGCGTTCATCTTCCGGCAGGGGGTTGTAGTAGCCCGAGGCGAAGATCAGCCCGTCGTGTCGGATGGCCCAGGTAGTCTTGGCTTCATCCCGGCCGCTGACCGGGTTGAGCCACAGGTATTCCACCCAGTCACCCTCCTCCGTCGCCTTTGCTATATCCTTGCCCAGTTCGTAATAGTTCCCCTCGAAGTCCTTGCCTGTCACCTCCTTGATGTCCGTCCCTCGCAGGTCATGGCGAATAGGATGCACCAGGTAGATGTCGTTCTCATCCATCAGGAACAGATAGAAAAAGCCGTCCATGCTGTCCCGGCTGTTGTAGTGGGCGACGGTGGCTTCAAGCCCGTTCTCATCGTAATACCGTATTGCCCTGTTCACGTAATTCTTGGTGGCGTCGCCAATGTTTTCTCGAAGGATGAAATGCCCGGCAGTGAAGATGAGGCCGTCGTGTCGGATGCCGAAGCTCCGTTTGGGTTCGAGCTGTCCGGTAAGCGGGTTGGTGGATTGGTATTCCAACCAACCTTCTCCCTCAGCTGTCGCAGCGATCCAGCCGAGCAGAAACGCGGTGAATTCACCTGCATCTACGCCTATAAGAGGGATTCCTACTATGTCCCGACGTACCAAGGTTGCCCACGTAGTGTGGGTAGTGGGGTCGAAGATGAACATCGACCGAACGCCTTCGAGGCTCTCCTGGCTGTTGTAGTAGGCGAGGGCGGCCTCCCGTCCGTCGCGGTCATAATGCTCGATAGCCCGCATCACGTATTCGCGGGTAAGGGCGTCGTCGTCCGGCAAGTCGGGTTCCGGCGCCGAGGTAGCCGCAGGTTCCAGCGTTGGCGTGGCCGAAGGTTCCGGGGCTGTGGTGGGCGCAGGCTCCAGCGTTGGCGTGGCCGAAGGTACCGGCGTTGCGGTGGGTTCGTCGTCGCAGGCAACGGCGAGGGCTGAAAAGGAAGCCAGAACCAGGAGCAAGGACAGTGCGCGCAGCCAGCCCGGCATCCGCCGGGCTGGCCTTCTGTTCGGTTCGCCGCCGGTTCGTTTTTCCTGCTCTGCACGCATCGCTGATCACCTTCTTGCCGGTCCGGCCGGGCCGGACTAGTCGTCGTCTATGATGGTCATGGTTCCCACGGCGTCGGGCGGGTAGAGGGTCCCGGGCAGGTACGCCTCCACCACGAAGTACTCGTCCGGCTCCTCATCGTCGTCGTACTCCAGCCACACCTCCGCCGTCAGCTCCGTCACCCCCGGCGCGAACACCAGCTCACCCTCCGTGTACTGATAGTCGGTCATGTGCGCCCGGTCGTCCAGCAGGTGGTACGCAGGCGCGGTGTTCCATCTGATCCTGATCTCCTCGGTGGACGCCTCGGACAGCCGCACCCGGAACTCCAGCACGTCGCCCTCCACCGCCGACGCGGCCTCGACGGTGACGGTTATCTCCACCTCCGGCGCAGCGTCGTCGTTGTCGGCCACGCCGACCGTGGCCGCGCCCTGGGACGAGGACACCGTGTAGCCGCTGCCCGCGTTCACCGTCGCCGTCACCGAACCGTCGGTCTCGTCGGCGTCGTCGTCCGTGGTGCCCACGGTGAGGGTGACGCTGCCCGTGGTGGGGACGGTCACCGTGCGCTGGCCCGTGGTCGCGCCGTAGTCGCCGCTCTGGGAGACCGTGACGCTCACCGCCAGGTTGGCCGCCGGGGCCGGGATGGCCGTCACCGTGAAGGTGGCGTCCCCGCCCTCGGTCACCCCGCTGCCAGCGGTGATACTCACCACCGGCGTGGGGGCGGCGTCGTTGTCGGCCACGCCGACCGTGGCCGCGCCCTGGGACGAGGACACCGTGTAGCCGCTGCCCGCGTTCACCGTGGCCGTCACCGAGCCGTCGGTCTCGTCGGCGTCGTCGTCCGTGGTGCCGACGGTGAGGGTGACGCTGCCCGAAGTCGGGACGGTCACCGTGCGCTGGCCCGTGGTCGCGCCGTAGTCGCCGCTCTGGGACACCGTCACGCTGACGTCCAGGTTGGACACCGGGGCCGGGCTGGCCGTCACCGTGAAGGTGGCGTCTCCGCCCTCGGTCACCCCGCTTCCAGCGGTGACGCTCACCACCGGCGTGGGGGCGTCGTCGTTGTCGGACACGCCGACCGTGGCCGCGCCCTGGGACGAGGACACCGTGTAGCCGCTGCCCGCGTTCACCGTGGCCGTCACCGAGCCGTCGGTCTCGTCGGCGTCGTCGTCCGTGGTGCCGACGGTGAGGGTGACGCTGCCCGTGGTGGGTATCGTCACCGTCCGCTTCCCCGTGGTGGCGCCGTAGTCGGCGCTCTGGGAGACCGTCACGCTGACGTCGAGATTCGCGGCCGGGGCCGGGCTGGCCGTCACCGTGAAGGTGGCGTCCCCGCCCTCGGTCACCCCGCTGCCAGCGGTGATGCTCACCACCGGCGTGGGGGCGGCGTCGTTGTCGGACACGCCGACCGTGGCCGCGCCCTGGGTCGAGGACACGGTGTAGCCGCTGCCGGCGTTCACCGTGGCCGTCACCGAGCCGTCGGTCTCGTCAGTAGTATCGTCGGTGGTGCCCACGGTGAGGGTGACGCTGCCCGTGGTGGGTATCGTCACCGTCCGCTTCCCCGTGGTGGCGCCGTAGTCGGCGCTCTGGGAGACCGTCACGCTGACGTCCAGGTTGGACGCCGGGGCCGGGCTGGCCGTCACCGTGAAGACGGCGTCCCCGCCCTCGGTGATGCCGCTGCCCGCAGTGACGCTTACCTCAGGCGTGGGCGGCGGCGGCGTTTGCGCTGACGCCGCTTCCAGCCCCGTCAACTCGGTCACCACCTCGTCCCACACCGGGCTGCTGTGTTTGTCCGCCATGTCCTGGGCCTCGGACGCCGTCATCGGGCCGCCCGTGACGCCGGTGCCGTCGTGCTCGCCGAAGGCCAGCAGCACCCGGTTCCAGCGGTTCACGTGGGCCGTGCCGTGCTGCGTCTGCGACGCCAGCTCCCTGACCTTCGCGATCACGTCCGGGTCCACCGTGTAGCCCGTCTGCTCCTCAACGACCGGATCGTCGTTGTCTGCGACGCCGACCGTGGCCGCGCCCTGGGACGAGGACACCGTGTAGCCGCTGCCCGCGTTCACCGTTGCGGTGACCGAGCCGTCGGTCTCGTCCACGTCGTCGTCCGTGGTGGTTATGGTCACCGTGGCGCTGCCCGAAGTCGGGATGGTCACCGTGCGCTGGCCCGTGGTCGCGCCGTAGTCGCCGCTCTGCGAGACCGTGAGGCTCACGTCGAGGTTGGACGCCGGGGCCGGGCTGGCCGTCACCGTGAAGACGGCGGCACCGCCCTCGGTCACCCCGCTTCCAGCGGTGACGCTCACCACCGGCGTGGAGGCGTCGTCGTTGTCGGACACGGCCACCGTGGCCGCCCCCTGGGTCGAGGACACCGTGTAGCCGCTGCCCGCGTTCACCGTGGCCGTCACCGACCCGTCGGTCTCGTCGGTAGTATCGTCGGTGGTGCCCACGGTGATGGTGACGCTGCCCGTGGTGGGTATCGTCACCGTCCGCTGGCCCGTGGTCGCGCCGTAGTCGCCGCTCTGGGACACGGTCACGCTCACCGCCAGGTTGGACGTCGGGGCCGGGCTGGCCGTCACCGTGAAGACGGCGTCGCCGCCCTCGGTCACCCCGCTTCCCGCGGTGACGCTCACCTCGGGCGTGGGCGGCGGCGGCGTCTGTGCCGCCGCCGCTTCCAGGGCGGTCAGCTCGACGACCACCAGGTCCCACACCGGGCTGCTGTGATTGTCGGCCATGTCCTGCGCCTCGGCCGCCGTCATCGGGCCGCCGGTGACGCCGGTGCCGTCGTGCTCGCCGAAGGCCAGCAGCACCCGGTTCCAGCGGTTCACGTGGGCCGCGCCGTGCTGGGTCTGCGACGCCAGCTCCTTGACCCTGGCGATCGTTCCCTGGTTGACCGTGTAGCCGCCGTCGTCGTCGGACACGACCACGACGGCCGTCCCCTGGGACGAGGACACCCGGTAGTCGAGGTTGGCGCTGCCGTCGACGGTGACCGTGACCGATCCGTCGGGCTCGTCCACCTCGTCGTTGGTGGTGGCCACCGTCAGCGTGGCGTAGCCCGCCGTCGGGATGGTCACCGTCTGATGTTCTATGGATATCCCGGAGTCGTCGCTCTGCGACACCGTGACGCTCACGTCCAGGTCCGCAGCCGGCGCCGGGTTGGCGCTGACCGTGAAGGTCGCGTCCCCGCCCTCGGTCACGTTGCCGTCGGCGGTCACGCTGATCAGCGGCACGGACGTGTTGGGCGCGGGCGTCTCGAAGTCCACCGTGAAGGTCTTCGGCGTCGCGCCGGCGGCCAGGGTCCGCACGGTGATCTTGTCCAGCTGGGTCGTCCCGTGAAGGACGGAGACCACGTAATGCGACTGCGGATTAAGGCCGGTGAGCTGGTGCTCGGTGGCGGTGGTCGTGACTTCCGTCAGGACCGGGACGCCCGTGAAGCTCTCGTGCCAGACGACCAGGTAGGACGCGCCGTCCCCCTGCGGCTTCCAGGCGACGGTCGCCGTGGTGTCGGAGACGCGCTTGAGCTGCACCGGCGGAGGCGGCGGGAGGTCGTTGTTGGCGATATAGACCGAGGCGTAGCTCCTGAACCTGTTCAGCCGGTAGCCCTCGCCGAACTGCACCGTCGCGCCGAGCATCCCGTTGGAGCCCCAACCGGTGTCGTCGACGGTGGGGATGGTGAACGAGACGCTGCCGCCGGTGGGCACGTTGACCGTGCGCTCGCCCAGGTGCTGGGCGGCGACCACGGAGCCGGGGCCGGCCACGCCCACCCTGACGTCCAGCGGCGCGTCGGGCGCGGGGTTCACGGTGACCGTGTAGACCGCGTCCTCGCCCTCGGTGATGGTCCCGCCGGCGGCGCTGATCGACACCTCGGGCACCCGCTCCACGATCACCGACGTGGGCTCCGCCTCCACGGGCGAGCCCGCCGCAAGCGTGGTGAAGCGGATCACCGGGCTGGCGGTGCTCAGCTGCGTCGCGCCGTGGTCGGCGTAGTAGACCACCGCCCGGTACTCGGTGTCCGGCTCCAGGTGGCGGATGTTCCAGGCCGGGTCGTTGGGCTCGGCCCCGAACCAGGCCTCGTCGGCCGGGACGCCGGGGAAGGGCGAGGTGGTGGACCAGTAGCGCACCTCGTAGCCCTCGGCGCCGACCACCTGCGGCCAGCTCAGGTCGATGCCCGTGTCCGACAGGTTGGCGTAGCTCAGGTCGCCCACGCGCTCCACCACCGGGTCGGGCAGGTCGCCCAGCAGCCGCTGGCAGCCCACGCAGGAGCCCAGCGTGCGGTGGAAGCTGAAGCTGTCGGTGCGCACCGTCTTCGGCGGCGTCTCCGTCGAGATCTGGTTGTCGCTGCGCTCGTACAGCTTGTAGCCCTCGACCTGGAAGGTCACGTTGCCGACCACGTTGGCGCCGACGTGGATGTCGACCTGGACCGGCGTGCGGCCGACCGTGACCGAGCCGGCGCTGACGGCAGAGTCAGTTCTGAAGGTGTGCAGGTGCGAGGCGGCGGGGCTGGTGAACCAGACCCGGTGGGACCGGAAGTACTCCGACGTGCCGCTCCGCAACAGCGGCTTGGCGAAGTCGGCGCTGATGGAGAAGCGCTTGTCCTGGTCCGCCGGCGGGTCGTTCTTCGTCCGCACCCAGAAGTAGTGCGCCTTGCGCCCCGTGTTCAGCGAGGCCGGGAAGGCCAGATTGAGCCCGCCGTCCTCGATGGACGTCCAGGTGGTCCCGTCGTCGATGGAGAACTCCAGGGTCTGCTCCCACTCGTCGTCGTCCCTGATGATGAGCGGCACCCGCACCTCGGGGTAGTCGAAGCCTCCCACCTGGTACAGCACGCCATTTTCATAGAAGTTGTGGCCGACGGCGTGGGGCCGGTGGATCAGGAACGTCCCGTGGTCGAAGGCGTCGCTGTCCTGCCCCGCGGCGAGGCTCACCGGACGCCACTTGTTGGCGTCGCTCTCGTAGACGGACTGCGACGAGAAGGGGCAGCCGTCGTGGCGGTCCAGCAGCGGGCCGGCGGTGCTGCCGTAGCCGAAATGAATCCCATCCCGGCCAAGCCCTTCGACGATGGGGTCGCCCAGGTTGTAGGGGCTTCTACTCCCGGTGTGGCACATCAGCCGGTCCCGGTCCGGTTTGCCCGGCCCGATGTAGCCGCCGTGGTGGCTGAGCGGCTCACCCACCTGGCTGGCGACGTAGAAGTGCCGGCGCTCGTGGGGGTCCACCGCCTGCCACTGGTAGGTCACCGCCGGGCCGCCCTCGGTCAGCGTGATGGTGGGCGGCGGGTCGTGCCTGTTGTAGTTGGCGACCACCCAGCCCGTGTCGCAGTCGTTGCCCGAGATCGTGCCCGCGCAGGTGCGGAACTGCACGAAGGCGTCGGCGGCCCCCAGGTTCAGGCCGATCTTGAGCGCCTCGGAGTGGGTGCTCCAGGAGACGGCGGGGTTGGGGTAGAGCGACCAGGAACTGTGGCCGTCGCCGATGCTCCAGCCCTCGGGCAGGCGCAGGCCCCGCAGGCGCTCGGAGTTCGACGCGGTGGCGCGAAGGGTGTACGTGCTGTTGGGCTGCACGGACGCGTCGTATACGTACACCCAGTAGGTGGTGTTCGGCTCCAGCCGCAGCCCCGAACCGTCGTCGCCCTGGTAGGTGAAGGTGAAGGTCCGGTCGGCGCTGCCCACCGGCATGGAGGGGCGCGCCAGGTCGGCCAGGACGTCGGCGGCGGTACTGCCCGGCGAGCCGCCGGAGCCGGCCCAGATCTGTACCCTCAGATCACGGGCGGCGTCGGAGTCGCCGATCTCGGCAAACTCGACGTCGACGCTGTTGAGGCGGTAGTGGCCGCCGTTCTTGCCCGTCGTGAACGACTGCGCGCGGTCACGTACGGTACTGGCAGCCGTCACGGTCAACGCCGCGCCGTCCGCCTGGCCCAGGTTGCTCATCACCGCCGGCTCACCGGGCGGCGCGTTCACCGGCGTGGGCTCCACCCGGAACAGGGGCGAGATGCCGTAGAAGGCGTGGTCCTGGGTGCTGGCGATGGTGTTGTAGCTGATGGGGCCGGTGTCCGCGTCGGTGGTCGAGAACCGTCCGCGCCGGGCGTTGCTGGCGCCCAGAGGGTTCGCCTCCTTCGCACCGTCGGTGCGGGTGCCGGTCCACGGCCAGTCGTTCGAGGTGCTCCTCTCGCCGCTCTCGAAGCGCCGGTCCGCCATCGCCCAGTTCTCCCAGGTGTCGGACCAGAAGCCGGCGTTGTTCGCCGCGACCCGCTCGCCGTTCAGCCACCAGACCTCCGCGTCCGTGTGCCCGGCGTTGTTGGGGTTGGTCCGGGTGTGGTCCCGGGCGTCCACCGCGGCGGTGGAGCCCACCACCCGGAAGTGATCGGCGTAGCGCCGGACGGCGGCGTGACCGTCGCGGGCCGCCTCCCGCACGTGGGCGTCGTAGACGCCGATGTCGGCGGCGGTGGCGTCGCGGTGGTCTTCGGTCATGAACAGCAGCCGGAACGTCTCGCCCGCGCCCAGACCGAGCGGCTTCAGCGGCCAGTCCAGGGGCACGGTGTAGGAACCGTCCGCGTGGGGCAGCAGCCGGCCGTTGACTCCCATCGACAGAGTGGAGCCGCCGACCAGGGTGATCCAGTTGCCGCCCCCCTGCGCGCGGATGCGAGCGTCGTTGTTGATGCTCCAGCCGGGCGCCGCGCCCGCGTCCTCGGAGTTGCTCTGCGTGAACTTCACCTGGCTGTTGCCTTCCGTGAGTCCGGCTGCGTCCAGCACGACCCAGTACCGGGTGTCCGCCTCGAGCGCGACGCCCGGGTGCGTGAAGCGGTACGTGCCGGCCTGCCGGTTCACGAAGGCGGGATTGGCCAGGGTCCCCACGACCGTGCCGGGAGCCCCGTTGGCACCTTTGTGGACGGTGACCGTCAGCTTGGAGCCGAAGTCCTCGGTGGACCGGTTGAAGGCCACGTCCACGCTGGTCAGGGTGTACCCCGAGGGGTTGCCGCCGGTGTCGAAACCCTGCGCCAGGTCCACGTGCAGGCCCTGCACCAGGCCGCTCGACTGACCGGTGTTCTTCACCAGCGGCGGGTCGTCGTCCCGCACCCGGACCGTCGCCGTCCCCAGCGACGTGGCCAGGTCGTAGTCCGACCCGTCCACCAGCGTCACCGTCACCGAGCCGTGGGCTTCGTCCACGTCGTCGTTGGCGGTGGGGATCTCCAGCGTCGCCGACCCGCTGGCCGGAATGGTGACGCTGGTGGGCAGGGTCCCGTACCCGAAGTCCCCGGTCGTGGTCACCGTGACGCTCACCGGCAGGTCTGCCGGGGGCGCCGGGACCGCCGTCAGCGTGAAGCTGGCTCTGACGCCCTCGGTGACGGCGCCGCCGCCAAGGATGCTCACCCGTGGCGGCTCCGGCTTGCTGACGCCGTCCAGGCTGATCTTCAGTGATGATACGTTGGGGGTCCACGCGCCCGTCGAGGAAGCCGTTCTCGTCCCGGCGCCGTCGGCGATGCTCCAGCCGGCCAGGCCCCCGCCGTCCTCGGCGTCCGAACCCGTCAGGCGTACCCTCGAAGAACTCTGGCCGGCGTCCATGTCGATCACGAGGAAGTAGGTGGCGCTCCCCTCAAGGTCGATGCCCGCGCTGCTGGTGAAGGTCAGCGTCTGGTCCGAGGTGGAGGCGGGGAAGCTGGCGGGGTTGGTCAGCGTCCCCAGCGAGCTGCCCGGAGACCCGCCGGAGGCGGCGTGGATGCTGGCGGTCAGCGCCGAGGAGCTGAAGGCGCTGTCGATGGTGGAGAACTCCACGTCGACGCTGTGCAGGGTGTAGCCGAAGCTGTTGGAGCCGGTGGTGAACGCCTGGTGGAAGTCATTGCCCAGAAACGAGGTGCCTCCGTCCGCCTGGCCGGTGTTGGCGACGAAGGTCTCCGTCTCGACCGTCTCGACGGCCGTGCCGTGGATGGTCATCTTGCGGGACAGGCTGAACGAGGTCCAGGCGCCCGAGGTGTTCCAGGTCCGGTAGTGGCCGTCGTCGGCGATGGTCCAGCCGTCCGCGCCGCCGGCGTCCTCGGCGTCCGACGCGGTGTTCTGGATGGTGTTGGCGCCGGGCAACAGGACCAGGGTGACGTCCAGCACCGCCCAGTACGTGGTGTTCGCCGCGAGCGCCACGCCCGAGTGCGTGAAGCTGTTCGTGCCCACGGCGATCGTGCCGGGCTTGGTCAGGGTGGCGACCACCGCGCCCGGCGCTCCGCCGCTGTCGCTTCTGATCTCGGCAGCCAGCTTCCCCGCCAGCCCGCCGTCGTTGATTTGCGGAAACGAGAAGTCGACGCCCGTCAGGGTGTACCCGCCGGCGTTGGCGCCCGTCGTGAACGCCTGCGCGTGGTCGTGCTGGACGAAGTTGCCGGTGCCGCCGTTCGCCTGCCCGAAGTTCGAAACCAGGAAAGGCTTGCTGACGCCGCCGAGGCTGATCTTCAGTGATTGCTGGACTGGGGAAAGCCATGCAGTTGTACTCGATGTGCGGCCCAATGAGTCGTCGGCGATGCTCCAACCGGCCAGGTGTCCGCTGTCCTCGTTGTCCGAACCCGTGACGCGTAGAGCCGTACCAACGGTAGTGGTGTTCATGTCGAGCACGAGGAAGTACTTGGTGTTCGCCGCAAGGTCGATGCCCGTGCTCGTGAAGGTCAGCGTCTGGTCCGAACTGGAGACGGGAAAGCTGGCGGGGTTGGTCAGGGTCCCGAGGGAGCTGCCCGGAGACCCGCCGGAGTCGGCGTGGATGCTGGCGGTGAGGTACGAAGAGCTGAAGGCGCTGGCGATAGCGGAAAACTCCACTTCGACGCTGCGCAGGCTGTAGCCCGCGGCGCCGGTCGTGAACGCCTGAGCGTAATCATTTTCCAGACCTCCGGTGCCTCCGTCCGCCTGGCCGAGGTTGCTGACGAAGGTCTGCGCCGCCTGCTGCGCAGAGGCTGTTTCAGTCCCTCCAGACAGCAGCACGAACAGCGCCGCCGCCAGCAGGGTCAACGTGAGGAAGGTTCTGGCGGGGCGCCTCAATGAAAGAGAACCCCGCGAAATGCGGGGGGGGGGGGGGGTGAAGCTCCGCAGCGTGTTGGTCATGTCGTCGAACCTCCTGTGTCGCCCGACTTATGCCACGACCCCTGCGGGCGCTGGATCACTCTGTTTCTAGCTCATGTCAATATGTGTCGCAAACGACCAGCAGATATCATCCGCCAATCTGGGGTTCGTTGTCAATGGGGTCCGGGGGGGTCCGGGTTGGATTGGGGACGGAAAGGGTTCGCCTGCTCACCTGGCCTGGATGACGACGCGCCCGCCATCCTCTACTTCCATGTACAGGCTGTGGCTGCGGAGCCGCATACCGCTTCAAGGATATACCCGCTGATGGCCCATTGACCGCTCTCCACGTCTATGGCGACGACCTTCCCGTCGTGGTCAGCCTCGCCCTGCCGCCGGATGTCGCGCTGGTATATGTCCTTGCCCAGGCGGGCGGTCTCTTCCTTCGGTCGGCTCGGCGGCGCCACAGGGGGAGACAGGCCAACCAGCTATCGCCTATACTCTGGACCAACTGGACTTCCCAGCCGTAGTTCGAAGGACGGTTCTGTCCATCGTCAAGATAGGCCGGGTCGATGGGAATCGAATTTCATGGCCTGCTGTAAGGCTTGAGGTTCCCCAATCCCACTGTCCATGAGTACCTGAGTTTTCCGTTGCTATTGCGTCTGTCGTATGACGAAACCGGAGAACGTCGAGCCCGGGCCAATGTATTGACCTTCCAAAGCGGGAATGTTCGGGTATACCAGTAACGTGCTTTCAGCTTTGTCTATGAGGATTAATGACCGCCCATTTTCCGCGCTTGCGAGGGTCCTGTAGTATGCGGCGGTGTCCTCCAAGCCATTCTCTTCGTAGAATTCGATCGCCTTCTGTACGTAGGCGAGGGTCAGCGCCTCGTCGGGGTTGGTGGAAGGCGGCGCTTCCCAGTCACCCTCAACGTAGTACGCAGAAGAGTAGACGTATCCCTCGTGGCGGATTATCCAGAGGTATACCGTCAATTGACCCGCTGTCCTGGGATTGGACCACAGGTACTTGAACCAGTGGCCTTCTTCGGTGGCGCTGAGGAGCGATTCGCCAATTGGCTCACCGGCCACAATTCCCCGGAACTGGAGGGCATCCACTCCAACCAGTGCTTGCTCCGCGCCCGCTACTACTATGACGCCCTGGGGATCGACCATCATCAGCCAGTAAGAGCCGTCTATGCTCTCCGGACTGTTGTAGTGCGCAATAGTGGCATCCAAGCCATGGCTGTCATGATAGTCAATCGCCTTCTGGACGTAGGCTTGGGTGTAGGACTCCGGGTCCGTCACGCCCGGATAGTAGCCCGATGCGAAGATCATCCCGTCGCGGCGGACAGCGTACCCAATCTTCGGCACTTCCTTAAGCGTTACCGGGTGCGGCCACAGGTATTCCACCCACACGCCTTCTCCCTCACCGGCCTTGGCAAGCTCCTTGCCCAACTCATAGCCGTCGGAACCCACAACATCCTTGATGTCCGTGCCTACCAGGCGGGGTAAGAGCGGGTGTACGTGATAGATGTCGTTCTCGTCGGTGGCAAAGAGGTACCACTCGCCTTCAAAGCTGGCGACGCTGTTGTAGTAGTTGAGCATGGATTCCAGGCCGTCCTGCTCGTAACGCTCTATCGCACGCTCCACGTACTCGACCGTGTACTCGCGCGGGTCCGCGCCCTGCCAAGCGGGCGGCTCCGACGTTTCGCCCACGGTGTAATAGCCGGACGCAAAGATGAGGCCATCGTGGCGAATTGCCCAGGTCGTCTTGGGCTCCTCCAACCGCGTAACCGGGTTGGGCCACAAGTACTCCACCCAGATTCCTTCCTCGGTTGCACGGGCAATCTCTTTGCCCAGTTCCTGCCCGTCGGAGCCAACCACCCCCTTGATGTCGGTACCTATCAGGTGTGGGAAAATGGGATGGGCCAGGTAGCTATCATCCGCGCCAATCAGGAACAAGTAGAAGCTTCCCTCCAAGCTGTCGGGGTTGTTGTATCGGGCGATCGTTGCCTCAAGCCCCTCACTCTCGTATAGAGCTATCGCACGGCTTACGTAATCCTTGGTGGCCTCCGCTACGTTCTCCTGGATGGTAGGGTGGCCGGATATGAATATGAGGCCATCCCGCAGGACAAGGTAGTTCCGCATTGGGCCCTGCCTGGCGGAGTAGCCGGTGGCCGTCTCTACAACATATATCCCTTGTCCCTCATGCCATGCGCCTTCCTCTGTAGCGACTTCCAAGAAAGCTGCGGCAGATTCCAGCTTACTTCCCAGGAAATGATGATAGAAGGGCATTGCCAACAGGATGCCCTCATCCTTGCTGACTATGTGCAGATATCGGCCCCCCTCAATGCTTTCTTCCTTCTTGTAGTATTCGATCGTCGCATCCCGGCCGTTGGCGTCGTAATAGGCGAGGGCCTTCTCCACGAAGGCGCGTGTCCGCGCGTCGTCTTCATTTACCGGCTCGGGTTCCGGAGTTGCAGTCGGTACGGTTGTAGGCGTGGCGGCGGCTGTGGGTTCCGGTGTCGGCTCGGGAGTTGGGGTAGGGTCGTCTCCACAGGCAACGACGAAGGCCGCAAAACAAGCAACGACTAGGACCAGGATCAAGGCACTCAAATTAGCTGGCACCCGACGATGCTTCAATCCGATTTGGTCCGCTCTTGTTATGCCATCTCGTTCGGTTCGCAAATTCTCAACCTCTCTAGAACGCCGTATTCTCGTATCGTATCATATGTGTCGATGGCCGAATAACCCAATTAATGGGTGGACTGTTGAAATAAGGTACTGTCTAGATGTTCTTAAAATCCCAAGGGCGACACGGAATTCAATACGAGCCGGATGAGAAGTGCCCGCCTCTACTGGCGGTATCCTCGGCCATACAGATATTCATTCCCAACACGATCGGTCTCGTCATGTTGGCGGCGCTGGTAGTGCGGGCATCCGGCGAGTCTGAAGACTATCTATCATGGGTGACATTTACCGCGTTGGCAGTCACCGGGGCCGGCATGATTCTTCAGGCACTCCGGCTGCGCTATGTGGGTTCGGGCCGCCTCGTCGTATCAAACTTCAACGTTCCCTTCCTGGCCGTCAGCGCCTTAGCCCTCGAAGTTGGGGGACCTGGCCTGCTGGCCAGCTTGTTGGTCGCCTCCACTCTGGTTCAGTCTGTTTTGACCCTGCGCCTTGCCTCTCTCCGGCGGATATTTACGCAGACCGTGGGCGGGGTTGTGATCATGCTGGTGGCGGTTTCCGCCATGCCCTTCATCATCAGCAGGGCTGTTATTCCGCCGGAAAACGAGTCCACATTGCTTTTTCTGGCGCCGGGATTGGCTGCTCTGGCGGTTGGGGTCCTGATATCCCTGCAAGGCACGGCGTTTTGGCGGATGTGGATTCTGCCAGCCACTGTAGTCGTCGGTATGGTGGTGGCCGCGCCTCTGGGCTTTTACGACACCAAGATCATATCGGACGCCTCCTGGGTGAGCCTGCCGCATTTCGCGTGGCCAGGGCGGGAGTTGAACCTCGGAGCCGATTTCTGGGCCCTGCTCCCAGTCTTCGTGTTGGTGAATCTGACCGCCTTCATGAAGGCGGTTGGAGACCTGTCGGTGATTCACCGAGCCTCTTACCGGAATCAAGCGGCCATCGATTTTCGCTCGGTGCAGGGTGGGTTGAATGTGTACGGGGTGGGCACCTTTCTCTCCGGCCTGCTGGGAACCTTGCCTGTCGCCGCGCCGTGGTCGGCCACTGTGGTCTATCTTGGATTCACCGGTGTAGCCGCCATGAGTGTCGGCATGTACTTGGGAACTCTGACCATAGTGGTTGCCTTCTTTTCCAAGTTGCTTGCCGTACTGGTCGCCATCCCCAGCCCTGTGGTTGGCGCGGTGTACATGATCATTTTCGGCATGCTCTTTATAGAGGGCGCCAAAACGGTCTTCACAGGACAAGTTGACCAGAAGAAGGCCGCCATTACCGGCATTGCCATGGTTTCGGGTTTGTCCGCTGGGGCACTTAGTGGTTTGTTCGAAGGGACTATCAGTCATCTGGTAGGCAATACCATTGTTATCGGAGGTATAACGGCCATAGCCATGACCGCCTCGACCGAACTATCAGGTTTTCGCGCCAAGAAGCTGCGGACCGACTTGTCCCAGTCTTCACTGCCTGCGCTGGACAGTTTTCTCTGCCAGTTCGCGGACAGGCATGCTTGGTCCGAGGAAGGTAAAGGCCGGCTACGCCTGGTAGGGGAAGAAGTCATGTTGAGCCTGTTCAAAGAAGAGGACGAAGGCCAAGTCGACCAGAAGCGCAGGTTGGTCGCCACAATTCGTCCTGACAGCGGATCGGCTGAGCTAGAAATCGTGGTCGCGATGGACGACGCCACCCAAGGGAACATCGAAAATCGCATCGCCTATCTGGACCAGGACCAGACGCTGGACGATGAACAGGAACTATCCGTCCGCATCCTGCGCCACTACGCTTCATCGGTACACCACCGGAAATACTACGGCATAGACATCATCAGTTGCCGCGTGAATAAGTAGCGCCCCGAGACAGGCACCTTGGGGTTTATAGGATTGCAGTTAGCCTCCGAGTCGGAACGGGGGATACCTGTCCGTGGTCAGCAGGAAAGCGTAGGCTGGGAACCTGTAACTCCACCGGCCTACCCCAACCACTAACTCAAACAGCCCCCCTGGGATATATTCCGGTCAGCAGTATCGACAGCCAAGCGAGGACTGTGGCTATCAGCGCCAGCATACCCAGGACAATCAGCAATATTATGATTGGCAGGAACCTGGTGCCGGGCCATTGGCCTCACACACTCATTCCTCATCCGACCGGAACAAGCCTCCCCACACCTCGGCAGCTTCAATAACCGCAGTGCTGTAAAAGTCCCGCCATGTGGTGCTCAATCTACTTGCATCGGTGGCCGGTCTCCCCATCGATGAACAGCTTGAAACGGAGATGGCACGAGCATAGAATGAGCGTCGGCAAGTTACAACTGAGACGCAATATCATCCTTTTCAGTCCAGTCCCTCGATCTTGACTAACCCTACTCAACGGATCTTTGTTGATATTGGATATCATAAACTTGGCTACTACTCTGTCGAACGGGCGAAATGCGTTCTGGTGGATGGTTATAGGATGACGAAAATCGGGACTTCATTCTTCCGAATGTTGATGATGGCCACGATGCTGGCGGTGCTGGCCATGTTGCTGGGGACCGCCTGCCTGGATGCAGAAGAGGAAGTCCCGACCCCAACCACAGACCCGGGTGTTGACGCCTCGGCCATGGCCGACAAGAGGGTGCCGGGCGTGTTCGACGACCTTATCCTGTTCGGGCAGTCAGCGGCCTTCACCGGTCCGTCGGGAGAGCTGGGCAGCGAGATGAAGCTTGGCATCCAGGCGGCCTTTCATGAGCGGAATGAAATGGGCGGCGTCCACGGACGTTTAGTGCAATTGACCACCCTGGATGATTTTTACGAGCCGGACATCGCATACTCCAATACCCTTCGACTTATCGACAATCAGAAAGTGTTTGCCCTGATTGGCGAAGTGGGAACGCCCACCTCCCGCTCGGCCGCTCCGTTGGCCAATGCCCGCGGGGTGCCATTCTTAGCTCCCTTTACCGGGGCTGAATTCCTCCGGGACCCCAATTTGTCCAACGTGCTCAACCTGCGCGCCTCATACCATCAAGAGACAGAAAAAATGGTGGCCCACCTCACGGAAGACCTGGGGGTATCCAGGATCGCCGTGCTGTACCAGAACGACTCATACGGTCAGACCGGACTGGAAGGCGTCAAGCTTGCGCTGGGGAAGCGGGGGCTGGAACCTGTGGCGTCCTGGTACTACTTGCGAAACACTAACGCAGTGAAGATGGCTGTCCTCAACATCGTCGAATCCGATCCCGAAGCCGTGATCATGATTGGCGCCTACTCTCCGATCGCCAGAACCATCACGCTGGCCCGGCGGGACATAGATCCTGTGTTCATGGCAGTCTCTTTCGTCGGCAGCAACGCCTTAGCGGAAGAGCTTGGGTCTCAAGGGGCTGGCGTCTATGTGACTCAGGTCATGCCCCTACCCGAGGACACCAGCATCCCGGTGGTAGCATCCTATCAAGACGCCCTGAAGGCCTTTGATGCGGAAGCCATCCCCGGATTCGTTTCCCTGGAAGGTTACCTTGCCGGCCGACTGGCGATCGAGGGGTTGGAAATGTGCGGACCGGACTTGAACCGACACTGCTTCCTGGACGCGTTTCGGAATGCTGGGACCATCGACATCGATGGCCTGAGTCTTCAATACGGGGCCGGAGACAACCAAGGTTCGGATGCGGTGTACCTGACGGTGATCGGTGCCGATGGCAGATATCAGAAGGTGACCCAGTTGGGAGTTGAACGGTAGTGGGTGAAGCTCGCTTAGCAGCTCCTCTGATCATCATTTTGAGCGCGCTGATCGTGGTCGTGGCCATGACGTTAGCCGGGTGGATTGTCATCGGCAACCTGAACAACCAGACGCAAGACGAAGACCATTTCCAGACAATTGAGGCGGTGTCGTCGCTGGCCCGGTACTCGATCTCGCTAGCAGCGACAGGTGCGGTGGAATCCAACGTGGACATGACGCGCGAGAGTGTGATCGCGTTGAGAAACTCCATCGCCGGCGACAAAGCCGCACTCGGCCAACTACTAGCGTCGCTAATGGGCAAGGGCTACGATGACCGCGTTTCTCGCATCAAGGAACATATTGACCTGCTGATATCCAACGTGGACAAGGTGGAGGCCGGCAGGCCCGATCTCCTCAGAGCGATGCTGGCAGGGGAACAGAACCGTCAGAGGATCAACGCATCTGCCACGAGGCAGTTGATCCCTGCCGTAGCAGGCAGCATGGATGACCAGTTCTACTTTATGGTCACAGGTAGAAGCGATTCAAGCAATGGGAGCTCCACCGTGGCCAGCGCATTCACACAGGAAGAATTCACTCGCTACACCCACATGTCCATCCTGATGCGCTCGATAGGTGTTGCCCACTCCTACCTCTCTATCGCCAGCCGGATGAACGATCCCACCCTTTTGACATTTGTGGAAGAGGCATTTGACTCCGCCGCCCAGCGCATAGAGAGGAGCATCGAATACCTCTCGGAGAATGGCGGGCCCTACCTGGACCCACATGTGATTCCTCTCTCCCGGCAGCTAATGGTTGCCGGCGCCGGACAGGGAAACTACTTTGATGCACTTAGAACCCGTTTGGGCATGGCCATTGAAGAGCAGGAGTTGATCGCCTCCAATGCCGGGATACTGGACAACCTGCAAGCAGAGATTGACGCCCTAGTGCAGGACATCCAGCGAGACTATGACGCCTCTAAGGAAGATTCAATGCAGGCTGCATCCACTGGACGGGCCATAGTCCTGACCACCGGCATCGTAGGCCTCGCGACAATCCTCATGATTGGCGGCTACTTTGCCTACAGGCATCGCCGGGAGTAGAGGCTTCAGTCTTCCCGCGCTATCTCCGACGACTGATCGACGGGAAGCGGCAGCACCAGCTGTCCTCCCAGCGCAACTATGCTGTCCCAGTACTTCAGCGCAATGGTTGGCCCGGTGACAGGGCACAGGGGCTTGGCAGTTTCAGCCCTGGGGTTTCCACGCCTATTGTTGCGAAGATGAAGTGAGATGAACGCCACGCCAAGCCGGCAGCCCCGGAAGGGGAAGAAGGATAGGTCCGACATTGCCTCAGCTAGCGCAGGCGGGCCGGTGCTCCTGTCCGGGGGTAACCCGCAGATCCCCAAGGGCGACGGTGACCCTCCAGTGCAGGCCTACATCGATGCTATGCCCGGCTGGAAGCGGGACCTCGGGCGCCGACTCGACGACCTGATCGTGGGGACCGTGCCCAACGTGCGCAAGGCTGTGAGGTGGAACTCGCCCTGGTACGGCATCGAGGGCGAGGGGTGGTTTGCGAGCTACCATGTATTCACCCGTTACGTGAAGGTGACTTTTCTGAACGGGGCTTCGCTGCACCCAGCCCCACCGGGCTCGGGCAAGGACCCGGACTCCCGCTGGATAGACATCCACGAGGGAGAGCTGGACGAGACCCAGATGACCGAGTGGGTCCGGCAGGCGGCTGCCTTACCCGGCTGGAAGGGATTCGACCAACTGTGAACGACAGAGCGGTGGCGCATCTGGCCATTCCAAAGAACGTGCCTAAAAAGCAGCGCCAGGAGTACAAGAGGGTAGCATCTCTTCAGCGTTGCACCCGGCGTCACGGTTCTTGGATGGAACAAAGGTGGGGCCGAGCAAACCTGTCCGCCAGGATTGCCCAAAGGATAGCCATTTTGTTATTATGGAAAGCTGGCAGCGACTGGTCGCTGAAAATGCAGCTATAAGCGCGGGCCCCCTTGGGCCCATTTGAGTCGAAAGTGTCCGGTGAGGGACCGCAAAGTCAGGGTGGACCCCACCCAGGCATCCCAAGGTTTCTCCGTGGATGGCGAGGGCAACCCCCGCAGACAATGGGGACCCGGGTTTCGGAAGGCCGCGCTTTACCTGGCACATCGCCGAAAGGAGAAACAAGTTGACCTCGAACCAGTACTGGTGGCCGGAACGACTTAATCTGAAGGCCCTCCGCCAGAACTCCCCTGCATCAGACCCCATGGGTAAGGACTTCAACTATGCCGAAGCGTTGAAGACTCTGAACGTCGATGCCCTGAAGAAGGACATCGAGCAGGTTATGACAACCTCGCAAGACTGGTGGCCTGCCGACTACGGCCACTATGGGCCCCTCTTCATCCGCATGACATGGCACGCTGCCGGTACTTACAGGATCACCGATGGACGCGGCGGAGGCGGCTCGGGCTACCAGCGCCTGGCCCCCCTGAACAGCTGGCCCGACAACGCCAATCTTGACAAAGCCCGGCGCCTGCTCTGGCCAGTCAAACAGAAGTACGGGAGGCAGATCTCCTGGGCTGACCTGATCATCTTCGCGGGCAACTGCGCCCTGGAGTCGATGGGGTTCAAGACCTTTGGCTTCGCGTTCGGACGCCCGGACGTCTGGGAGGCAGACGAGACGGACTGGGGTTCTGAGCAGACTTGGCTTGGGAGTGAGCGCCACGATTCCGACGGTACCCTACAGGAGCCTTTGGGCGCCGACCACATGGGCCTGATCTACGTGAACCCCGAGGGACCAAACGGCAACCCGGACCCGGTCGCCGCGGCCAGATACATCCGCCAGACCTTCGCCCGCATGGCCATGAACGACGAAGAGACCGTCGCCCTCATCGCCGGTGGCCACACCTTCGGCAAGGCCCATGGGGCCGTCGGCGATGAGAACGTCGGCCCCGACCCGGAAGGCTCCGCCATAGAGCAGCAGGGTCTTGGTTGGAAGAACAGCTACGGCAACGGTTACGGTGTCCACTCATTCACCAGCGGACTGGAAGGCGCCTGGACCACCAACCCAGTGAAGTGGGACAACAACTTCTTCGAGAACCTGCACAACTACGAGTGGGAACTGACCAAGAGCCCCGCCGGCAAGTCCCAGTACGCCCCCAGGAACGCCGCCGAGGTAGCCACCGTACCCGACGCCCATGATGCGTCGAAGAAGCACGCACCCATGATGCTCACCACAGACCTTTCCCTGCGGATGGACCCGGACTACGCAGTCATAGCAAAGCGTTTCCTGGACAACCCGGCAGACCTGGAAGATTCCTTTGCCCGGGCATGGTTCAAGCTGATCCACCGGGACATGGGCCCCCGGAGTCGGTATCTGGGCCCTCTGATCCCGACGGAATCTCTGCTTTGGCAAGACCCGGTACCCGACGTCGACCACCCGCTGATCGGCGAGAAAGAGATTGCTGACCTTAAAGCCAAGGTGCTCGCCTCGGGACTCTCCGTATCCCAACTTGTCGCCACCGCATGGGCATCGGCGGCCAGCTTCCGCGGCACCGACAAGAGGGGCGGAGCCAACGGCGCCCGTGTCCGCCTCGCCCCCCAGAAGGACTGGCAAGTGAACAACCCCGCTGAGCTGGGTAAGGCGCTGGCGGCGCTGGAGAAGATCCAGGCCGAGTTCAACAGCTCCCAGGCGGGAGGCGCCAAGGTCTCCCTGGCCGACCTGATCGTCCTGGCCGGATGCGCGGGCGTGGAACAGGCTGCAAAGAATGCCGGCCACGACGTGAAGGTGCCCTTCGCTCCCGGACGCACCGATGCATCCCAGGAGTGGACCGACGTCGAGTCCTTTGCTGTGCTCGAACCCAAAGCCGACGGGTTCCGCAACTACCTTCAGGCCGGAAACGGCGAGTCGCCGGAGGAGCAGCTGGTGGAGCGGGCATACATGCTGAACCTTACGCCTACAGAGATGACGGTGCTGGTCGGCGGCATGCGAGTCCTAAACGCCAACACGAACCAGACCCAACACGGCGTGCTTACGGATCGGCCTGGTGCGCTGACCATCGACTTCTTCGCCAACCTGCTGGACATGGACACCGAGTGGCAGGCTTCCTCCACAAATGGGGGAGTGTTCGAAGGCCGGGACCGCCGGTCGGGTGGCGTCAAGTGGACGGGCACCAGGGTTGACTTGGTCTTCGGCTCCAACTCCGAGCTCCGGGCCATCGCCGAGGTGTACGGATGCAGCGATGGCCAGCAGAAGTTCGTTCAGGACTTTGTGGCGGCGTGGGACAAGGTGATGAACCTGGACCGCTTCGACCTGGCGTAAAGTTAAGGAAGCTTTAACGTATTGAGGCCCCGGATATCCGGGGCCTCAATCTTTCTGCGGATGACCCAACGAATACCGGGCATAGGGGGAAGACTCCCGCCGTGACGGGCATCAGACCGGGGATGAGTTGCCTCTACGCTCCAGGGGGACGGTAGTTGACGGCCTTGCCGCAGGCGGCATCCACCTCTTCGGGGGTGATCAGCTGCACGGTGGTGATACCCAGGGCGCCCCCGGCCCCGATCGTCAGCGAAACAGCGGTGGCGGTAGCTGTGTCCGGCAGGTCGAACACCATGTACAGGTCGGAGCCGCCAAAGGCGTAGTAGAAGGCCTCCAGGCTTCCGCCCTGCTCAGCGGCGATGCCCTCGAAGACCTTGCGGCGGGCAGAGCCGCCCTCCTTTAGTAGTCCCTGCAGTCCGGCAGGGGTGTAGTTGCACTGCAGTAGAAACTTTGCCATTGTCACACCTCCGATTCTTGGCTAGTCTGGACCCTCTATCCGGAATGGAAACAGGCCCCGTCAGCCTATGCAGCCCTATTCTAGCCAGCGGGAAGGTAAGGCGCAATTGGCCGGGCGGGGATGCCCTGCTGGGACAGGGAATGCTAGAATAACCCCTGACCCGATTTCAGAAAGCTGTCTATGCCTCAGGAGTACATACACGTCAAGGGTGCGCGGGAGCACAACCTCAAGAACATCGATGTGACCATTCCCCGGGATAAGCTGGTGGTGGTCACAGGGGTTTCCGGATCTGGAAAGAGTTCCCTGGCCTTCGACACCATCTATGCCGAGGGACAGCGCCGCTACGTGGAGTCCCTTTCGGCCTATGCCCGCCAGTTCCTCGGGCGCATGGAAAAGCCCGACGTGGAGTATGTGGAAGGCCTCTCCCCAGCCATCTCCATAGACCAGAAAGGGGTCTCCCACAACCCCAGGTCCACGGTAGGCACAGTCACAGAGGTGTACGATTACCTCCGCCTCCTGTTCGCCCGCGTGGGCCGTCCCTACTGCCCCAAGTGCGATCGCCCTGTCCAGCGCCAGACTGTGCAGCAGATCGTAGATGCCATCATGACCCTGCCCGTCGGCAGCCGCATCCTTGTCCTGGCTCCCAAGATTCGCCGTCGCAAGGGGGAGCACAAAGAGGTGTTCGAGGAAGCCCGGCGAGCCGGTTTCGTCCGTGTTAGGGTCAACGGCGAGATTCACCAGCTGGAGACCATGGGGGACCTTAACCTGGACAAGCAAAAGTGGCACTACGTAGAGATCGTCGTGGACCGCTTGGTGGTGGATGCCGATACCGAGGCCAGCCGGGTGGCCGACTCGGTGGAGACGGCCCTGAAGCAAGGAAACGGCGTGGTGCAGGCAGCCATAGAAGGCGGGGAAGAACTGGTCTTCTCCGAGAACTTCGCCTGCGTCCACTGCGGAATCAGCCTGCCCGAGATTGAGCCCCGCACATTTAGCTTCAACAGCCCCCATGGGGCCTGCCCGGCGTGCACCGGGCTGGGGTTCAAGCTGGAGATCGACCCGGAGATCATCATCCCTAACAGGGACCTGTCCATCGCCGAGGGCGCCATCGTTCCCTGGGTGCGGGCGGGCGCCCTAACGGGTTGGCACAAGAGCCTGCTGGAATCGGTGTCCGCAGCCTACGGCTTCTCAACCAAGACTCCCGTCAAGGAGCTGTCCGAGAAGGCGCTGGATATCATTCTGTACGGCACGGGCAGCAAGACGCTGACCATGCGCCATCGCACCCATCACGGCCACGACTACTCCTGGGAGACAACCTTCGAAGGGGTTATTCCCCAACTGGAGCGTCGCCACAAGGAGACCGAGTCCGACTATGTGCGCAGCGATGTTGAGCGCTACATGACCGCCAACCCCTGCAGCTCATGCGACGGCAAGCGCCTGCGGCCTGAAGCTTTGGCTGTGCGGGTGTGCGGCCTGGGCATCAACGATGTGTGCGCCATGACCATCGAAGGCGGCATCCAGTGGGCCCACAGCATAGGCCAGGGCGACGCATCTGAGTTCCCTAGAAGGGAGACCAACGGTAAACAGCCTGCCGTTAAGCTGACCGAGCGGGAGCTGTCCATCGGCGCCCAGATTCTCAAGGAGATCGAAGCCCGCCTGAAGTTCCTGATGGATATCGGATTGGGCTACCTCACTCTGGACCGCACCGCCCGCACCCTATCGGGCGGCGAAGCCCAGAGGATACGCCTCGCCACCCAGATCGGGTCGGGCCTGACGGGAGTGTTGTACGTCTGCGACGAACCCACCGTTGGCCTGCATCCCGCCGACGATGACCGGCTCATCGGTACCCTCAACCGTCTGCGGGAGCTGGGCAACACCGTCGTGGTAGTCGAGCACGACGAGGCTGTGATGCGGGCATCCGACTTCATAGTGGATTTGGGCCCAGGCGCCGGGGAACATGGCGGAAGTGTCGTTGCCTACGGAACCATCGACGACATCATGAAAAACCCCGATTCCATAACGGGGAGCTACCTGAGTGGACGGAAGTCCATACCCCTTCCCGAAAAGAGGCGTCCTTCCAATGGGCACTACATCACCATCGGCGGCGCTCGGGAGAACAACCTGAAAGGCGTGGATGTGGACATCCCCCTGGGGATGCTGGTGTGTGTCACCGGGGTTTCAGGCTCCGGCAAAAGCACCCTGGTGTACGAGATCCTGTACAAGAAGCTGGCCCAGCAGTTCTACGGGAACAAGGAACGGCCGGGACGCCACACCGAGATCAAGGGCATCGAGAACATCGACAAGGTGGTCGATATCGACCAGTCCCCCATCGGGCGCACCCCCCGGAGCAATCCTGCTACATACACCGGGGCCTTTACGCCTATCCGGGAGCTGTACGCCTCCCTGCCTGAGGCCAAGGTGCGGGGCTACGCCCCAGGCCGGTTCTCCTTCAACGTGAAGGGAGGACGCTGCGAAGCCTGCCAGGGAGGCGGCTACATCCAGATCGAAATGCAGTTCCTGCCCGACGTGACCGTGCCTTGCGAGGTGTGCCGAGGCCTGCGCTACAACCGGGAGGCCCTGGAAGTCACGTTTAAAGACAAGAGCATAGCCGATGTCCTGGACATGACCGTGGACCAAGCCCTGGACTTCTTCTACAACCTGCCCAAGATTCGCAACAAGCTGGAGACCACCAGGGACGTTGGCTTGGGCTACATCCGCCTTGGCCAGCCGGCCACCACCCTTTCGGGAGGCGAAGCCCAGAGGGTGAAGCTGGCGACGGAGCTGTCCCGCAGGGCAACGGGCAAGACCATGTACATCCTGGACGAACCCACGACAGGCCTGTCCTTCGAGGACTGCGCCGCCCTTCTGCGGGTGCTGCACCGCCTCGTGGATGCAGGCAATACTGTGGTGCTGATCGAGCACCACCTGGACATGATGAAAAACGCCGACTGGATCATCGACCTGGGGCCGGGCGCGGGAGACGCCGGTGGGAGCCTGATAGCCACCGGCACGCCTGAAGATGTGACCGCCTTCCCGGCCTCTCACACAGGTCGCTACCTGCGGGAAATCCTCGGCAAGAACGGGACGACGCTCAGTAGCCCACAGAGCGCCCCCAAAAAGAGGCAGCGGCGTCGCAGCCCGGAGCCGGTCCCAGCCGGCGACGGCGGCGAAAGCTAGTTAGGAGGGCTGAATTCTCGCCTTCTTTCTTCGCCTCTTAAGGATCCCATCGTGACCTTGCTTGCCAGGTTCCTGAACTCAGACAGTTTGCACTCGGATAAGGCCCGAGGGACCGCTGTAGCGATAGCTTTTGGGCTCTTTGTGACTGCTATTGCGGTATCTGGGTGGGCTTGGTTAGCTTGGCTGATCGTTACAGTCCTAGCGACAACGCCGTACGCATTCAGACGGGGTCTTGATCGGTGGGCGGAGCGCCATTGGAAGGAAGCATCACCTTACTGGAAGCGTGGTGACGTCCATGTCCAGAGAAAGGAGTATCACAAGGCTATCGCTGAATACAGCACGGCCATCGGCCTCAATCCCCACAGCACAGTTTCCTACGCGATGCGGGGCGACGCCTACCGATTTAGTGGTGAGTATGATTTAGCCATTTCTGATTACTCCACAGGGCTTGGCATTGATTCGCGGCTTTATGGCATTGCGTGGCGTAGCGTCGATTCCGTGGAGGATCAACGGGCGAGGCTGTACCACCGGAGAGGACTTACGTATCGGCGTAAAGGTGAGCAAGACCTTGCGATTGCCGATTTCAGCAACGCAATTGCAATTCGCCGAGGTAAAGAAAAAGGGGGGTATGAGGCAAATTATTTCAACGACCGTGGACTTGAGTACGTAGCCAGAGAAGATCACGCTTCTGCGGTAGCCGATTTCAGCGACGCCATTAGGATTAGCAACGACAATGCAGAATATTTCAACAACCGCGGCTTAGCGCACCATGCTATAGGTGATTACGCGCTTGCAATCGCTGATTTCGACGTTGTAATCAAATTGGGGTCCGACTTCCTTTCGCTACACGAGGTTCATGAGAACAGGGCTCGTGCATATGAGTCTATGGGCGACTATGAATCGGCGGGAGCCGATATAGAAACAGCGCACCGACTTCTAGGGGAGTACGACGAAGAAACGGACGAAGTAGACGAGGCGGATGCCAAACTGCAACGAGCTCGGTACTACTATGAAAAGGGTCAGTATGATCTCGCAATCGCCGAATACGGAGTTGCAATGGAAATCGATCCTCTGGATGAGGCCAGTTGGAACAACCGGGGTCTCGTGTATCTAGCCAAAGGAGAATACGATCTGGCTATCGAAGATTTCCAAGCTAGTATGAGGATGAATCCCAACTCATGGTCGGCGGATATATCGTACGAAAACATCGAAAAGGCGTATAAGGCTAAGTGGGAGGCCAATCCCGAGGCAATTGAGACCTACACCGAGCGCGGCCTCGTGTACATGGACAAAGGGGAGTACGACTTAGCAGACAAGGAATTCGAGATTTCCATCGCCATTGACCCTTCAAACGTCGAACTCTACGTGAGTCGTGGGCAGGTGCACCATGATAATGGCGATTATGAGCTAGCCATCGTCGATTTTACCTCTGCCATCTCCCTACAACCCAAAGAAAGGGAGTTCTACGACCTAAGGGGACAATCATACCTTCAACTCGAAGAATACGATTCAGCTATTGCAGATTTCACAACCGCCATTGACATTGACCCCGATGATTGGCTCGCGTACCACGGGAGAAGTTTTGCCCTGTATTCTAAAGGCGACCTTGATTTGGCCATAACGGACTGCCATACCCTGAACAGCATTCATGAACGTGGCCTCGGTCCCCCGTCCGTCAGTGCTCTCCTGACTCTTCTGGACTGCTATAAGCAGCGCGGTCTTGCTTACTACACCAATGGTGACTATGACCAAGCGATAGAGGACTTTGCCTCTGCTATCGGGATATCGTCAGATGATCCCGAGGTATACAACAACCGAGGTCGTGCTTATGAAGCAAAAGGAGCCCACAATTTGGCGAATGCCGATTTTGAGGCTGCCAAACGTATCGTTCAACACAAAGCCGAGGACGAGGAGTTTTGGGACCTTATGGAGTCCGAAGATAGAGAATAAGCGTTTCGTCAGGTTATGACGCTTCATTCTTCACCTGTGCCCGACCTGGGGGATCCAAAGGGCGAGACGGACCCATGCCAGAGTCCCTAATCTCTACCTGAGTTGAGGGCCTGCCTCGTCCAGCCACAGCTATCGTTTCTCTTTTGGGACGCAAGAATGTCGGGAGGAGGCCCAGCGAATTCGATTACTATCCGTTCTATGGCAAGTTGGACCAGGGGATCGAACGAGCTGGCAAGATGTCATTTCAAGAGTGGATTGACCAGTGTCATAGGGATCTCCGAATCTTAGTCCGAGAGCACCCCACTCTTGTTTCCCATGTGGACAAGCCTCTCAAGATACCCCCTTACACCCTCGCTGCCATAAAACACGAGATACTCCACCTAATTGGTGAAGGACGCATCGTAGATGTGATGGACTCTGGTGGATTAGGAAGGACTGGGGAAGTGGGGGACTATATGGACGCGATCGAAGTTTCTTTAGAGGAGGGAGACGGCGGCCAGAGCTAGCTTAGGGCTGACGTAGCACCCCAACTTTCCCCTGTAAATCGCAGGGATTGTTCAAAAAACTGCCGCGCGAGAGATGGCAGGCCCTATCACTAGAGCAACGACATTCATGCTAAACTGGTGCGTCTATTCCTACGACACCATATCTTAACGCGCTCTGCTATCTGCAAGGTGCATAGCAGCAATATGCATTACTCCCGGTATATTGAAAGACTGATGGATTGCTGGTCAGTGCCAGCATACAGGAGCTGTTTTGACTGAGTGGCTGGCCAAAGCCAGCGCGCGACGGCCGCGCCTAGTTCTCGCTATCTGGCTGGTCATTGCCCTCGTAGCGGGCGGACTTGCCGTTGATGGAGAGATGGGGCCGGGCCCGCAATTGGTGGACGTCCTGGACAGAGCTACCACCACCGAGCTCCGTCTGGGCGGTGGCGCCGAGTCCCAGAAGGCCGAATCCCTGCTGGTTGACCGGCTTCGTGGGCCCCGACAGCTCCGAGAGGTCGTCATCGTCCAGTCCGATTCCCTGGACCTGGAGCATCCGGACTTCCGGACAAAGGTCGAAAGGGTTTACGCCGGCATTGGAGACCTGGGCGAAGACATCGCCACTCCAGGCCCCAGCTACTACAACACCACCGATTTCACCGTAAAGCTGGGCCTGGCGTCCCAGGACCGCATGACAACCCTGTTCCCGGTGGACATGGCAGGAAGCTTCGAGGACGCCGTCGATAACATCCCCCATGTTCTGGATATCGTTGAACACGAGAACACTGGGGATGGGTTCCGGGTGCTAATCGTCGGGGATGCCAGCATCTCCCACGAGCAGAACGAACTGTCGGAGAAGGACCTGAGACAGGGTGAGAGGGTGGGCATTCCCATAGCCTTGGTCATCCTGGTGGTGCTCTTTGGCACCGTCATAGCTGTGCTCATGCCCATAGGTCTTTCCCTAGTGTGCATCATAGTCGCCCTTGGCACGGCAGCTCTTATCGGGCAGGCCTTCGACCTGGTCTTCTTCGTTACCCTGATGATCATCATGATCGGGCTGGCCGTAGGCATCGACTATTCGCTGCTGATTATATCCCGGTTCCGGGACGAGATGGCCCGTGGCCTGGACAAATACGCTGCAATAGAGCGGGCCGGAGCGACGGCCGGACGCACCGTGCTCTTCAGCGGGCTGACGGTCGTGATAGCCCTATGCGGAATGCTCATCGTTCCTTTCTCATTCTTCCAATCCCTGGGCCTGGGAGCCATCCTGGTGGTCCTGGTTTCGTTAGCGGGCACTCTCACCTTCCTCCCAGCCAACCTTGCCATCCACGGCGAACGAATAAACCGGTTTGCCATTCCCTTCTTTGGCAGAAGACTAAACCGACCTGTCCCGGCCTCAGAGGCTGCCCAGGGAGAGCATAGGGGGTTCTGGGAGACCGTGACCCGCGTAGTCATGCGCTATCCTGTAGTCAGCATCATCGCCGTGGGCGCACCGATGGTCGTTGCCATCCTATTTTACTTCCAGTGGCCCGGCATCAACACCGGGCTTAACGGGGTCGATGTATTCCCGGAGGGTGCAGAGACCAGGGAAGCCTTCTTTGTGATGGAAGAGGAGTTCTTCTTCGGGTTCGGGGCAGTCAACCCAACGGAGATCGTGATCGACGGAGACATCGATTCTGCCGAGGTGCAGGGAGCTATAGGCAAACTGCAGGCTTCCATGGCAGCCCATCCGGGCATAACTGTCTTGCCGGATCGAGAGGTCAATGAATCCCGGGACCTCTTGCTATTGACGGCAGCGTTACGAGGCGAGCCACGCAGCCGCGAAACGGTGGATGTCATCAACACCATACGGGACGAATACATCCCCGAGGCATTCGACGGCGTGGATGCGGTTGTGTACGTGGGCGGCGTGAGCGCGGTGGTGGCGGACGTGTTCTCCGTGGTGGAGGTGTACACTCCCATCGTTTTCGCCTTTGTGCTGGGGTTCAGCTTCCTGATACTGATGCTGGTGTTCCGGTCCATCATCATTCCCATCAAAGCTGTCTTTATGAACCTGCTCTCTGTGGGCACAGCCTACGGACTCATGGTGCTGGTGTTCCAGAAGGGCATCGGCGCCAGCCTGCTGGGGTTCCAGCAGGCTGAGGTCATCGATGTCTGGATACCCCTCTTCCTCTTCTCCATACTCTTTGGGCTTTCCATGGACTACCATGTTTTTCTGTTGAGCCGTATCCGGGAGAGGTACGACCAGAAGGGTGACAACGCCGAAGCGGTTGCCTACGGGCTGCGCTCTACGGCGGGAATCATAACCGGGGCCGCCCTCATCATGGTTGCGGTCTTCGGCGCCTTCGCATCGGGAGACACCATAGTGAACCAGCAGATGGGATTCGGCCTCGCAGTGGCAGTGCTCCTGGATGCCACCCTGGTGCGGTCAGTGCTGGTGCCGGCGAGCATGGAAGTGCTGGGAAAGGGGAACTGGTATCTTCCCTCATTCCTGAGATGGCTTCCCGACCTTCGGGTAGAGCCCGAAGAGGAATCCAGGGTTTAGGGGCCTGCAAGTGCAACCGCCCAGAATACCGACGGACTACATTCAAGGCTACGAGAAGGCCCGGGCTATCGACCCGGACCTGGCCGACAACTACGTCGCCCACACCCTGATCGGCGACCCCCTAGCCGACGACATGGTAAAGGCGCTCTTGGGCATGGGGACACGAGAAGGGGGCCAACTCGTAGGACTGATTATCGAAGGCGATGCGGAAGCTCTTCGCGATGCGCCCAGTGAGGTGCAAGCGTTTTTCGAGGATGCTAACACCCCGCCCGACTGGGCCCAATATAGCGCTTTCAGTGCAGGATGCCGCCTTTTCCACAGGAACTCCAAGCTGGTATTGGCGGGAATGGTGGGCGGGACCCTGGTCGAAGGGTTTTCTACCAACATCGCCAAGTCCTTCTTCATATCCGGACGGTTGCGCGACCAGGGAGTGCGGAGGTTGAAGCAAAACAACCGCCACATGGTCGAAATCTTCATACCTGGCGGCTTGGCCAGGTATGGAGATGGCTGGAAGCTTTCCGTCCGTGTCCGGATGGTGCATGCGGTACTCAGGCACCACCTAAACAACTCGCCGGACTGGGACCATGAAGCTTGGGGGGAGCCCATCAGCGCCGCCCATGTTGGCTTCGCCATTACCGCCTTCTCAATGAGATTGCTGGACCATCTGCGCAGATTGGGCGCAGCCTTCGACAAGGAAGAACGAGCCAGCTTCCTGCAGGTGTGGCGCTATTCCGGGCATCTCATGGGGATACCAAGTACCATTCTCTTTGGCGACGAAGCGGATGCCATGAAGGTTTTCCGTATCGGGAACATGTGCGAGCCGAAGCCTTCCCCTGAGTCCGTATCCATGGCAAATGCCCTGGTCAACTCCGCCCCGCTGATCGCCGGAATAACCGATCCCGAAGACCGCAAAAAGCTGTCCAGCTACGTATATCGTGTTTCCCGAGCCCTCATAGGACATACCCTGGCCGACCAGCTGATGTATCCCCATACCTACAACTTCGGGGTGCTCTGGTGGTTTCGGATGCAGAACCGGTACGACAACATCATGGGCAAGCTGTTCAAGAACCGGGCCAGGAACAACAACAAGATGACCGCCATGCTGGATGTGTCCATCTTCGACGAGGGCGGCATCAATTACAGCATGCCGGACCATGTGTACTCGGAGGAGTCCCGGCCCTGGTAGGACTGGCAGCTTCTCGCTACCCAGTATCAATAAGCAATTTCCTGACCACCTAACTGAGACTTCGTCCCAGCACCTTCCTCGTTGGGGGAGAACTGGGCCGAAGGCCCCACGTACCTTCTGTTTCCCTATGAGAAGGGCTGCAAAGAACTTCGAAATTGCCTTGTCAGTCAAGGTCCATTGTGTTGAAAACCCTCACGGCACCATCTATAATGAGACTGTCCATTGTGATACCAACCTTGTGCTGGACAATACGCCGCTGGGAAAGGAGCACGATGCCTCACGATATACACGAGTGCGACGACCACGAACACCATGCCCACGTTCATGATGTTCACGAGTGCGATGAGCATGAGCACCACGGCGACGAGCCGGGCCATGTCCACGACATCCACGAGTGCGATGATCACGAACACCATGCCCACGTTCATGACCCGCACGAGTGCGACGACCACGAACACCACGAGCACTAAGCCTTAGACCTGGGACCGACCAGGATTTAGTCCCGGCATCCAGCTCTCCCGCGCCCATCCACAGGGATACCCGAGGTGGGGGTGGGAGCTGCGGTTGCCATATCTTACTGACTAAGCAGGGACCCATGGCTATCGGAGACTCGAGCATCCCCTGGAGAAAGAGCGACCTCGTTGCAAGCTGGGGAGCAATCGGGAAGTTTGCCGAGGTAGCTCGCGCCTGGCTGGGATTCAAGCCGAAACCGGAAACCCAAGGGTCCGTATTCTTTGTGTCCACCCCTGGCGCCGGCGGGAGCTCAGACCGCCCTGCTCATGACCATGGGCACGACGACCACGCGCATGACCACGACGACCACGGGCACGACCACGATGACCACGGGCATGACCACGATGAGCACGGCCATGATGACCATGGGCACGATGACCACGGGCATGACCACGACGACCACGGGCACGGAGGCCATGGGCACGACCACGACCATGCCTCTGAGCTGCGAGGCGCCAGCCGTCGCAGCCTGATCATCTCGCTGGTGCTGATCAGCACCTACATGGTGGCAGAGGTGGTTGGAGGCATCCTTTCCGGCAGCTTGGCGCTCATAGCCGATGCCGGGCATATGCTCACCGACGCTGCCGCAATTGCCATGGCCCTTTTCGCCATGTGGGTTGCCGAGAAGGGAGCCTCCGCCGAACGCACCTACGGCTACTACCGCAGCGAGGTAATCGCAGCCCTGCTTAACGGACTCACCCTCTGGCTGATAGTCGGCTGGATCCTCTGGGAGGCTTACCAGAGGTTCCGCCTGGACGAGCATCACGTCGAAGGTCTCTCGGTGCTCCTTGTCGGCATCGGAGGCCTGGTGATCAACATAATCGTCGCTTACATTTTGCACCGCAACTCAGAACACAGCTTGAACGTCGAAGGGGCTTTCCAGCACGTCCTGGCTGACCTCCTGGGTTCCGTGGGTGTGGTAATCGCGGGGATTATCATCCTGACCGTCGGCTGGACTCTCATCGACCCCATCCTGAGCGTAGTCATAGGGCTGCTAATAATGCGCAGCTCATGGTCACTGACGATGAAGGTTTTCCACGTCCTGCTGGAAGGGACCCCGAAGCACATAGATGTTTACAACCTGTGCAACGATATCGAAGAGCTGGACGGGGTGACCCTGATCCATGATGTCCACTGCTGGACCATCACTTCAGGGAGCGATGCCTTCACAGCCCATGTACTGGTGGACCCATCCTACCGGGGAAGCTTGGAGAGACTGCGAAGCAGGATCCAGGACATCACCCACAACCGGTACAACATCGCCCACGTAACCGTGCAGCTGGAGCAAACGGCAGCTGCCTGTACCGGAGAAGACCACCACGTAGAACACCTGCTCCAAGCCCAGAAGTGACCTTCGGCAGGTCTCTCTTTATCTCTACGGTTGTTTTGAGACTGGCGACGTATGCTGGTCCTTACCCCAGGCGACCGATGCCGTCGAGGGCCGCGGCTACGTAAGCCTCAGACAGGGTTGGGTGGCTGGTCACCGAATCTAGGAAGTAGTCCACAACACCTTCATGGGCGATGACCGCCTGCCCAATGTGGATCAGCTCGGCTGCGGCCTCGCCCACGATGTGCACACCTAGAAGTTTTCGGTTCTCCGGATTGAAGATCAGCTTGAGAAGTCCCGCATCTTCCCCCTGTATCATGCTCTTCACGATGTCCCTGTACCTTGCCCTGCCGATCTCGTAGGGAGTCCCTTCCTCCGTTAGCTCGGCCTCAGTTTTGCCCACCATGGCTATCTCAGGAATGGTCCTGATGGTGTACGGGAAGAGGCCTGGGAAGCTGTTGGCTTCAGCTCCAAATGCGTGACAAGCGGCGAGACGTCCCTGCATCTCAGAGGTCGAAACCAGGTTGGGGAATCCGATCACCCCGCCTACCGCATAGATATCTTCTACGCTGGTCTGATAGTTTTCGTTCACCTGGAGGCGTCCACGCGGGTCAGCCTCGAGGCCGGCAGCCTCAAGTTTCAGTGATGAAGTAGATCCAGTCCGGCCCACGCAGTACATAACCGCATCGCTGACGATCTGGTTGCCGCTGACCAGCTTTACCCTCACCCGGTCACCGAGGCTGTCCCTCATGTATTCGATATCGAAGACCTCCTCCGACAGTCGGAAGTTCACATTCCTCTGCCGGAGGTGGTATATGAGCGTGTCCACGAGCTCCCCGTCAGCGAAGGGCAGGATACGGGCGGCCATGTTCACAAGGGTGACCCGCACCCCCAGCTCAGCAAAGGTGCTGCAGTACTCCAGGCCGATGGGGCCGGCGCCGACGATGGCGAGGGTGCGGGGCAGATCGGGAAGGTTCAAGACATCATCGCCCACAAACACCAGGCGTCCGTCGGCATACACGACCGGGGGCATCGTCGAGAAGGTGCCTACGGCGATGACCACTTTGTCGGCGGTGATTGTACGGTTGGACTTTCCTCCATCGGAGGCTAGGTTCAGGGTATGGGGGCCCATGAAGGAGCCTTCGGCGTTTACCATGTCCACACGGGCTTGGATAAGCTGGCTGCGCAGCATATCCGCCTGGTGCTCCATCACGTAGCGGGTCCTGACCATCAGGTCTCCCATGGTGATCTTGTCTTTGATGGCGTAGGACTCGCCGTAGATGTTGCGCTCTCTGTAACCGGTCAGGTAAAGGGCGGCTTCCCGGACGGTCTTGCTGGGGGTGCCTACATTTACCGTTTCTCCGCCGATGTCCGACTGCTTCTCCAGGACGAGCACCTTTTTCCCAAGCTTGGAAGCCTGGATAGCAGCCCCATGGCCTCCGGGCCCGGAGCCTATGATCGCCATATCATAGTCGTATTCAGCCACTATCCGACCGTCCCTTCGGCGTCGCTTGGCCATCGTTCGCTAAATGTTATCATGTCTTGGGCTTTCAATTTAAGCTAATTCGTCCACTGGCAGGGTCAGTACCATCGACCTTACTAGCCCGCTATTGCTGGTGGACTTCTATGTGTGTATGCTGTACTATGGTGCAGGCCAGCCCTTGGGCGGTCTAGCTCTACTTGGATTGTAATCATAAAGGAGCGGGGGACCATGGAAACTTCCGGCCAGCAGGGCAATGGAGCTTGGGTTGCTGTTGATACCAAGAATCTGAAGGTCGAAGGTGAAAACAAGGGTTCCATCCTTGTTGCCAAAACCTCCGGCCGGGTTGATGGCAGCAATGCCAGAGAGTTCCAGGATGCCCTTGAGTCCATCCTAGGCACCAACGCCACCGCCCTCCTCCTTGATATGGAAGACCTCTCCTACATCAGCAGCGCAGGCCTAAGGGTCATCCTCCTCATCGCTCGTCAGCTCCAAGGCAAGTCCGGCAAGTTCGGTGTCTGCTCCCTCTCCCCATCCATCAGCGAGGTGTTCCAAATCAGCGGCTTCGACAAGATCATCCCCGTCCATCCTGCCCAAGCTGATGCCCTTGCTTCCCTTGGCAGCTAGGTGAACCCCTCCCGCTATCATGGAATCCTCTAAGCCCTACAAGATCCTCGTCGTAGATGATGAACCTGATGTGGAACCCCTTATGCTCCAGCGTATGCGCCGCCACATCAGGTCCGGCAAGTACGACTTCGTCTTCGCACAAAACGGACTAGAAGCCCTTGCCAAGCTCCGGGAAGATTCGGAGATCGACATGGTACTCTCCGACATCAACATGCCCCAGATGGATGGCCTCACCCTCCTCGAACAGATACCCAACGTAGACCCAGACCTTAGAGCTGTCATCATCTCCGCCTACGGAGATATGAAAAACATCCGCACCGCCATGAACCGCGGTGCGTTCGACTTTGTCACCAAACCTATAGATTTCGAAGACCTGGAGGTCACCATCTCCAGGACCTTAAGCCACATCGAAGAGTGGCGCGAAGCTCTGGCTTCCAGAGATAAGCTGGTTGCTATCCAGAACGAACTGGATGTGGCCAGCAATATGCAGCAGTCCATCCTACCCACCCAGTTCCCCTCTTCCTCCACCTACCAGGTCTTCGGCAGCATGGAACCTGCTAGAAGCGTCGGAGGAGATTTCTTCGATGTCATCCGCCTGGAAAACGGACGCATCGGCCTTGCTATCGCCGATGTGTCGGGCAAAGGGGTGCCAGCCGCCCTCTTCATGATGTCTGCGCGCACCCTCCTCAAAGGGGCAGCCATCGGCTCCTCCAACCCTGCCGATGTCCTCAGAGAGGTCAACAACCTCCTAAGCCAGGACAACGATTCTGCTATGTTCGTCACCATCCTATATGCAGAGTACGACCCTGAATCCGGACATCTCTCCTACGCCAACGGAGGCCACAACGCCCCCCTCATCGTCCATGCCAACGGCTCCTCCGAACTCCTCCCTACCTCCGGAGGCATAGCCCTCGGCCTTATGCCCGACCTGCCCTACACCCAGGATGAGATCACCCTATCCAAGGGAGATACCTTCATCCTCTACACCGATGGGGTCACCGAAGCTATGAACGCCGACTATGAAGAGTTCGGCAACGACAGGCTCCTCAACATCTTCACCAACGGCTCCCCAGGCAACTCCCATGATGCCAACGATGCGGTCTTCCACAACGTCCGCACCTTCGTCGCCGAAGCTCCCCAGTCCGACGATATAACCTGCCTTACCCTCTCCAGGGGCCAGTTCTCATCTTGACCACCAGTTCCCTCCTCCTCAAGGTGAAAAACGACCGGGATGAACTCCCGCGCATCGTCGATGCCCTCCAGGAGTTCGGAGATGAACAAGCTTGGCCCCAAGACCTCTCTTTCCGTGTGCACCTGGTTGTGGAAGAGGTCATCCTCAACATCATGGACTACGGCTTCGACTCAGGCACCCATCTCATAGACCTCAACATCTTCTCCGGACCTGATGCCCTCACCCTGGAATTCATCGACGGAGGCAAACCCTTCGACCCCCTCACCCAAGGCCCTGAACCCGACACCCAGGCACCTATAGATAACCGCCCCATCGGAGGACTGGGCATCTACCTGTCCGTCACTATGATGGACCATGCTTCCTACCGCAGAGAAAACAACAAAAACCACCTCACCCTCATCGCTAAACGAGAAGAGTAAGCCAATGATCAATTCCGCCGCAGCGAGCGCCCGCCACTGGACAAAGTGGGCGCTCATCTTTTTGCTCACCACCTGCCTTCTAACTGCCGCTGCCTGCCTGGAAGGCGGCGAGGACAGCGTTGTAGAACGGCTGAACAAGAATGCCGAAGAGTTCGAGTACACCATCGGGAAGCACGGCGGGACCTTGACCATTGCGACTATTTCCGAACCTCTGACCTTTAACCTGGCCATCTCCACCGATGCCTCCTCCTCGGATGTGCTGGGCTACCTCTTCGAGGGGCTGACCGAGTCCTCGTGGCTGACCAACGAGGTAGAGCCTTCCCTGGCCGGGTCCTGGGAGTCTTCAGAAGATGGCATGACCTGGACTTTCCGTCTGCGTGAGGATGTGCGATGGCACGACGGAGAGCCCTTCACAGCCCATGACGTGGACTTCACTTTCAATCGCATCATCTACAACCCCGACATCCCGGCAAGCAGTCGACCGTCCTTTAATTTCCGGTATTGGGATGAAGAGAGCGTCACCTGGGTGGAAGCTCCGATGACGGTCACTGCGCTGGACGACTACACTGTTCAGTGCGTCCTTCCGGTGTCCTTCGCCCCCTTCCTTCGCTCCATGGGTACCTCCATCTACCCAAAGCACATCCTGGAGCAGTACGTGGACGACGGCACTTTCACAGAGGTATGGGATATCGAAACGGACCCCGCAGAGATCATCGGCACGGGGCCTTTCACCATCGGGGAATATGTTCCCGGTGAACGGGTGGTCATACAGCGAAATCCCAGCTACTGGCTCAAGGATGATGCAGGCAACTCTCTGCCTTACCTGGACGAGATCGTCCATGTCATAGTCCCAGAGCTGGAGGATGAGCTTGCCAGCTTCAAGGCGGGAGAGTCCGATGTCCACGGAGTGACAGGGCAGGAGCTGGCGGGACTGGAGCCCCTGCAGGAAGAGGGGAACTTTACCATCTCCAAGAGGGGGCCTGCCTTCGGGACAACCTTCCTGGTCTTCAACATGAACCCCGGAACCGACCCAAATTCAGGGGATCCGCTGGTGGACCCAACCAAGCTGGAATGGTTCCAGAATTTGGAGTTCCGTCAAGCCGTTGCCCATAGCATCGACAAAGCGGCCATCATAGATGGGGTCCACCACGGCCTGGGATACCCTCAATGGTCGTCGGTCAGCCCCGCGGCTGGAGACTTCCACAACCCCGATGTCCGAGAGTACGAGTACGACCTGGACAAGGCAAACGAGATTCTCGATAACTTGGGCTGGAAGGATTCCAACGGCGACGGGGTGAGGGAAGATTCCGACGGCAACGAAATAAGGTTCTCTATGGTCACCAACGAAGGCAACAGCGTTCGGGAGGCCGTAGGAGATGTTATAAACCAAGGCCTTCAAGACATAGGCATCGGCGCCGATTACCAAACTATCGGGTTCGATGTTCTGGTCACCCACCTGACCGCCTCCCACGACTGGGATGCCATCATCATCGGTTTCACCGGCTCGTCTGAGCCCCATTACGGCATAACCATGTGGCACAGCAGCGAAAACCTGCATTTGTGGAATCCCAACCAGGCGCAACCCGTTACGGATTGGGAAGCCCAGCTCGACGAGATCTATGTCACCGCAAGCCAGGAGCTCGACCACGACAAGCGTGTGGAACTATATCGTGAGGCCCAGGAGATCGTTGCCGAGAATATCCCGCTGATCTACCTGACCCTGTCAGAGCGCATAAGCGCAGTACGGAACATCTTCGGCAACTCGGTCCCCACAATCTACGGCATCTGGGATATCCGTTACCTCTACAGGACCGACGGGTAGGCCAAACTCGGGGAGCGGATAGCTCGCGAAATCCTGCTCGCATTCCCGTTGCAGCAAGCTGAATCCCGATGCTACACTCGGCCTCGTCAGGCAGCACCTGCGTCCAGGCCAGATTTGTACCACTACGGACTAATAGGCGACATGTCCTCCGCAGCCCTCGTCGGTACCGATGGTTCCATCGACTGGTGCTGCTTCCCCAGGTTCGACTCTCCAAGCATTTTCGCCGCCATTCTTGATCCTGACGTTGGCGGGCGTTTCCGCATCGGGCCGGCCAGCTCCGAATTCCAATCTACCCAGGAGTACCTCACCGACTCCAACATCCTGAAGACCATTTTCAGGACGGCGACGGGAGAGGTTTCAGTAACCGACTTCATGCCCGCCGACGACGATGATGACGACAACCCGGAAACCCCACCGAAAGCCCTTCGTGAGATCCACCGCATAGTTTCATGCACCTCCGGAGAGGTGGAGATGACTTGCGACTTTCAGCCAAGGCACGACTATGCCCGGGCCCTTCCCCAATTCGAGCGTGTTCGGGGACGCCGTGGCACAACAGCCGTGCGGGCATCGGGAGGGCGTCAGGTCGTTACCCTCCTTTCCAGCCTTCCACTGCCCTTGGATAAGGAGGGCGTCAGCTTCAACTTCACCCTTTCCGCAGGACAAACGGAGACCTTCGTGCTGACATATGGGCACGGGCGTCCAGCCAGCATCGAGGTCCTCCGGACAATGGAGAAGCTCGACAGCACAAGGTTGTACTGGCAGGGGTTGGTGGCCAAGATGAACTACACCGGTCTCTGGCGAGATGCGGTGGTCCGCTCCTTTCTGGCCCTGCACCTGATGATGTACAGGAACACGGGCGCCATAGTGGCTGCCCCGACCACCAGCCTGCCGGAGACTATCGGGGGCACCCGCAACTGGGACTATCGCTACTCCTGGCTGAGGGACTCCAGCTTCACGGTGGACATACTCTACCGATTGGGGGATGTGTACGGGGCTGACCGTTACATGCGATGGCTATTGGAGCAGTGCAATCTGACCCACCAGAAGACCCGCATCCTCTACGGCGTGAGCTCCAACTCCACGCTGCGGGAACATAGGCTAGACCACCTAAAGGGCTATGAGGACTCCCGTCCTGTGCGCATCGGCAACGCCGCGGCGCGCCATCTCCAACTGGATGTGTTCGGAGAGGTTATTCTCTCCATCCACTCCCTGTTCCTGCTGCACGGAGAGATATCGGAGGCAAGCTGGAACCTGGTCCACAGCTTGGCCGAGATTGTAGTCGCCAACTGGCACCTAAAGGACAGAGGTGTCTGGGAAGTGCGGGGAGAACAGCAGCACTTCGTGTATTCCAAGGTGATGTGCTGGGCTGCTCTCGAAAAGGCCTCTTCTATGGCCGACGCCATGGAGCATCGCTCCCTCGCCGGGCGTTGGCAGAAGACGGCCGAGGTGATCAAGGCGCAGATCCTGGATGAGGGCTGGTGCGACTCAAAACGGGCCTTCAGGCAAAGGTATGAACACGACACCCTCGATGCCTCCAACCTGGCAATTCCCTTCCTTGGCCTGATTGCGCGAGACGATCCCCGGGTACGCTACAACGTTGATGCCATAGAACGAGAGCTGACAGACGGCTCGCTGGTGTGGCGGTACCTTCCCGATGAGACCGACGATGGTCTCCGAGGCCAGCGGGAGGGCGCGTTCACCATTCTGAGCTTCTGGCTGATCGGGAACCTGATCTACACCGGTCAGACCGACCGTGGGTTCGACTACTTCAACGAGGTGATTCGAAGGCAGGCCAACCACCTTGGTCTCTTCGCCGAAATGTACGATCCGATGTCGGGAAGACAGCTTGGAAACTTCCCCCAAGCGTACTCCCACATCGGGCTGATCCACACCGCCCTGAACCTGTCCGGCTTCATCGCCGACACCCCAACCAGGCGCAGGCGCCGCTCCCCATAGCTGAGGGGCTTGGCAGAGCACTGGTGTCAGCCCACGTAAATCGAGGCAATGCTGATTGTTCTTGGAGCAGACATCCCTGGAACAGACCCTGAGTAACAGTGCATGAAAGAAGCGTTCCGCGACAAAACGAGAGATGAGCTAACCGCGGCCCTGAACACCCTGGGCATAGATGCAGAGATGTCGGAACGCGGGCGTGCCGAAGAGAAGGTGCAGGACTCGTGGTACCAGCGTTCCCTGGGAGTTATCGATTTGCCCGAAGGACCGATCAAGTGGATAAACGTGCTGAAGCAGGATGGATCAAGACACAATCCTCCAAGGTGGTGGATCGTATTCGGCATTCCTGACGACAACCAAGTCCCGAACAGCGAGCCAGTCAAGATCAGCACCGTGAGAAAAAAGTCATTCCCGCTATTTGGGAAAGTGGTCGACGTGAGCTGGCAAGGAGACGACCAAGGGACGGGGCTGACCTATATCCTCTCCAACGACCATACGACAAAGGAGCTGGCCAAGAGAGTCGGCAACCTGGAAGTGCGGAGCTACTCTGAGGATTTTCAGGGTTGGGCACTGCAGGTCGATAGGAAGCTCAAGCCGACCCAGGAAGATTGGGAAGCCATCCTGCAGGTCGCCGAACATCTTCTGTCGTCTCCCCGCAGGCTGTAATGACTTGCAGACGGACTTGCCATGTAGCCGGTTAAGTGGTATTAACTGGCGTACTCCAATGCTCCCAGCAGACTTTCCGGCCTGCTCATAAGTACAATCGCGTCTTCACAAAGTTTCAATCTGAGCCAAGCCGAAGGGCACAGACTGAAACTCCGCCGAAGAATCCTGGCTAGCCTGCGGTCCGGCTGGAAGCATATCGCTTACTCAAGGAGGACGTTATGGCCCGAACTCCGTCTGTAACCAGAGAATCGGTTCCGGAGAACCAACGCGCCGCTTTTGACGCAATCGTTCGGGAGAGGGGCGAGGTCCCGACCGGCGGCCCAGGTTCTGTGATGATAAACGCCCCCGAAACAGCCCAACGCGCCCTCGGCCTAGCGCTGTACTTGCGGAGCGATACCTCGCTGGATCCCCGTATCAGGGAGTTGGCGATGCTGCTGGCAGCCCGTGAGAACGATTGCCAATACATCTGGAACGCCCATGCCCCGCTGGCACGGCGCGCGGGACTGCGTGACGAAATCGTCGACTCCCTCCGGGACAGAAAAGAGCTTCCCAACCCGGCGGCGGACGAGGCGGCGGTAGTGAATTACGGGCAGGAGTTCTTCCGTACACGTCGTGTTAGTCAGGAGGCCTTCGATGCGGTGCTGGCTCAGTTTGGCGCCCTCGGCGTCGCCGAGCTCACCACCTTGCTGGGTTGCTACGCCATGCTCGCATTCAACGTGAATGCGTTCGGGGTTGAACTGCCGGAGGAACTGACCGAGGAACCTCTGCCCATCTAACTCACCCCGCGTATTCAGGGATATTTTTTCAACTGACCAACGCCGAAGGGAGGCGCGGTAGTCCTGGCAGGTTGACCGGGGCCTGCGTTCCTCAAGGCTGGAGGAGGAGCCATGACTACGGGCACTACCAAAGCGACAGACCGCTTCGTTCGAGTTGGAAACCTGAACCTGCACTACCTGGAGTGGGGCCAGGCCAGCGCGCCTCCGGTGATAATGGTCCACGGATTGAGCGGCAATGCCCATGCTTTCGACAACCTGGCACCCCATTTCCTGAGCAGGTACCACGTTATAGCCGTAGATGTCCGTGGACGCGGGGACAGCGATTGGGCGGCGGACGCCGATTATTCCAACGACGCCTACATCGCGGACCTGGAAGGGCTGCGGCAGGCCCTTGGGTTTGAGCGTGTCTCCCTGGTCGGGACGTCGCTGGGGGGCCGAATCTCTATGACCTACGCCGGTACCTTTCCCGACAGGGTGGAGCGCACCGTGCTGAACGACATCGGACCTGAAATTGACCCCCGAGGCGGCCTGCGGATCGCAGAGAGCACCAGGGAAGCGGTCACTTCCTTTGCAAGCATGGACGAGGTCGTGGCTTGGCACGCCCAGCAACGCCCCGGCTTCAATTTGCTAAGCGATGCTGAGCAGCGCATCACCGCCAGCCATGCGGTGAAACCACTGCCTGGCAGTGGCTATACCTGGAAGATGGACCCGGCAGTTCGGTCCGACCCCCGTCGACCCGACCCGGAGAAATCCTGGATTCTCGCCAAGCGAATTCCCGGCGAGGTGCTCTTGATCAGAGGCGGTGACAGCGACCTGCTCTCACCGGAAATCGCCGAGCGCATGCTCCGGGAAATGCAGGACTGCCGGATGGTAGAGGTGCCGGGGGTAGGACATGCGCCAACTCTCTCAGAGCCGGAGGCCCTTAACGCGATCAAGGAAATGTTCGCCCTTGCCTGAATATGCCGGCCTGCCTATAGCGAAATTAGCGGGAGTTATGGTTAGCCATCCTGCAGGTCGCCGAACATCTTCTGTCATCGCCACGCCTGTTGTAGTCTTCCATAGCGGAACCATTGCCAAGATGTTCGATATCCATTTATTGGCAGGTGGAATGAACGGAGAACAAAGTTGACGCAAAGCAACGGAGGGACACCGGACCCGGTGATAGAGGTCCGGGGGCTCCACAAGTCCTACGGCCAACTGGAAGCTGTCGGCGGAATTGACCTGCGCGTGGAGCGCAACGAGGTGTTTGCCCTCCTTGGCCCCAACGGCGCGGGCAAGACCACCACCGTCGAGATACTGGAGGGGCACAGGAGCAAGTCCTCGGGCGATGTTTCGGTGTTGGGCTACGACCCTGACAAGAACGACCGCAAGCTGAAGGAGCGTATCGGAATCGTGCTCCAGTCCACAGGGGTGGAGAGGTACCTGACCGTTGCCGAGACCATCGATCTTTTCAGCCAATACTACCCTCACCCTCTTCCCGTCGAAGATGTTCTAGGGATGGTCGGGCTCAGTGGCCAGCGCAAGACGCTGGTCAGGCGTCTATCTGGTGGACAGCAACGGCGTTTGGACGTGGCAGTAGGCGTGGTGGGCGACCCGGAGCTGCTCTTCCTGGACGAGCCCACCACCGGCTTCGATCCCTCGGCCCGTCGCGGGGCATGGGAGATGATCAGGAACCTCCGCTCGTTGGGCAAGACCATCCTGCTGACAACCCACTACATGGATGAGGCCGAGGCTTTGGCAGACCGGGTGGCGATCATGGTACAGGGCAGAATCGTCGCCGAGGGGACCCCTTCCGAGCTGGCCCAAAGAAATGGTCGCACCATCATACGATTCAGGACCGAAGTGGAGGGAGTGACCTTGCCAGAGGAACTTGAGTTGGAGCAGGAGATGGTGAACGGAGTGCACTCGCTGACCACGGACACCCCCACCCATACCTTGCACCTGCTCACAACATGGGCTGTAGAAAACGGGATAGAGCTGGAAGACCTGGCTGTGGCTCGACCTTCCCTGGAAGATGTATTCGTGGAGCTTGCGGACATGGGCGACACGGAAGGGGAGGGAGAGTGACCTCCCTATCGCTGGCCCTGAAACAGTTCCGATACCAGAACACCGCCTTCTGGCGCAATCCCGTCGCCGCCTTCTTCACCTTCGTCTTTCCGCTGATGTTCCTTGTGATACTGAACCTGCTTTTCGGCAGTAGAGACCTGGACATACCCGGAGGCACGGTCAACACCTCCACCTTCTACGTGCCCGCCATAGGGGCACTATCGGTGATCACCGCCTGCTATACCAACCTTGCCATCGGGATGTCCTTCTCCAGGGACGAAGGTATCCTCAAGCGGATAAGGGGCGCCCCCATCCCCGCCTGGTCCTTCATGGTTGGAAGAATCGCCCATGCAGTGTTCCTAGCTTTGCTTCTGATGGCGATCGTAACCGCGGCGGGCGCCATCTTCTACGATGTGGATGTGCCCACTAGCACCCTGCCTGCATTCGTCGTAACGCTGGCCCTGGGGGCCGCGACTTTCTGCGCCCTTGGACTGGCCGTGATGAAAGTCATCCCCAATGCAGAGGCTTCACCCGCCATAGTCAATGCATCCATTCTGCCCCTCATGTTCATCTCGGACATCTTCATCCCGTTGAACGACGCTCCAGGGTGGCTGACATCCTTTGCCAGCATCTTCCCGGTGAGGCACCTTTCCGTTGCCATGCAGACCTCCTTCAACCCCTTCGAAGGCGGCCTTGGATTCGAACCGGTGCATCTGCTGGTGATGGCCGGGTGGCTGGCAGCGGGGATGCTGATCGCCTTGCGCACCTTCTCCTGGGAGCCCCGGCGCTAGGACTAGGGACCGTCTCAAGCTGCGGAGGCGAAACCGCAGCGATGTTCCGGGCTATTTGCGGGTGGCGCGGCCCTTAAGAGCTGCCAGGGACATGCCGATGCTCACGATGCCAACGCCCATGATGGCTGCCATGCCCTTCACCAGCGTGAGAGGCTCCCATCCTTCGGAGATCAGTGACCTGAGGGCCGCCAGCAGATAGGTTACGGGGTTAAAGTCGGCAGCCGCACCCAACCAGCCGGTCATAGCTTCACGGGGCACGAACAACGTGGTCATAAACAGGAATGGGAAAAACAGCAGGAAGCTGATGTTCACAGCGGCCGGGTTGCCGGTCTTCAGGGCAATTGCGTAGGGAAAGCCCGCGAAGATCAAGCCCCACAATCCGCTCATGAACATGAATGCCAGTATCCCCGGCACTCCCGTAGCGAAGCCGACTCCGACAATGAAGGCCATGAAAACCACGGGCACAGTCAGGGCTATCACAAGGGCGAAGTCGGCAATCAAGAGACCCAGAAGCAGGGCGAGACGGTTAACAGGGCTGATGACCAGGCGGTCGAAGTACCCTGTCTGGATGTCGGTCACAACCACCATGGCCCGGGAGATGCCAGTCACAGCAAACAGCACCGCCACCGGTATCTGGAAGGCCTTGTAGTTCAGGCCGGGGATATCCTCGGCAACATCGTTCAGCGCCCCCACCGTCATGACGTACATGAACACAGGAATGACGAGAGCGGGTATTGTAACCTCGGGGTCCCTGGGTATGGACCGCAGGGCCCTCTCAGCGACGCTGGAGGTGTCACGCAGGAATCCTCCCCGGCGGGCAAGGGTGCGATGTACCACCGATGCCGTTACCATTGGCCCATCACTCGACACATTTTCTTCATCATCCGCCGTCTCCGCTAAGCCTTGCCCCGGTAACCTGGAGAAACACATCGTCCAGGGTGGGTGTGCGCAGGGTGAGCTCCTGCACCATTACACCGTGATGGTCCAGCTCCAGGGCTATCGTGCTGATCAGGGCTGCTCCGTTGGCCACGCCGATGGTCAGCTCTTGTCCATGAACATCCACGCTCTCTACTTGGGACACACCTTTCAGGGCTTGGACTGCTTCATCCACATCCCCTTCCAAGCGCACGAGGATCAGGTCCGACCCCCGCGCCCGCTTCAGGTCGGCGGGCGCTCCCTGGGCAGCCAGTTTGCCACGGTCGATGATTCCCACCCTGTGGGCCAGGGCATCCGCTTCCTCCAGGTACTGGGTTGTGAGGAAGATGGTCACTCCAAGCTGGTCGTTGATGCTTCGCACCTCTCCCCAAATGCGCGCCCTGCTGATGGGGTCCAGTCCAGTGGTCGGCTCATCCAGGAAAAGCACTGAGGGGTTATGGATGAGGGCAGCCGCCAGGTCCAGGCGGCGCTTCATTCCGCCGGAGTAGGTCGCGATCATGCGGTCCATGGCCTCGCCGATGTCCACGACACCGGAAAGCTCTTCGATGCGCTCTCGCACCTGCCGGCGGGAGAGGCCGTACAACCTACCCTGGAGGTGCAGCAGCTCCCGGCCCGTTTGCTTGTTGTCCAGGGCCGCTTCCTGCAGGGCGGCCCCTATGCGCAGGCGCACTTCTCCCGGCTGACGAACAACATCGTACCCTGCAACCTGGACATCCCCTGACGTGGGCGCAAGCAGGGTGATCAGCATACGGATTACAGTCGTCTTGCCTGCCCCGTTGGGGCCAAGGAACCCGTATATCTCGCCTCGGGAAACCTGCAGGTCGATGCCATCCACCGCCCGGACATCGCCGAAATGCCTCACAAGGCCCCTGGTGTAAATTGCATGCTCTTGAGTGTTTGCTACCATGCCGTTTCCAAACGTGGGCCATTCTACACCAGGACGAATGGCAGAAAAAGATGCTGTTGTCCGTGGGTCGAGGGATGGTCTGAAGAGAGCGCCAAGACAAGCTTATGTAAAATCAGTATAATCCCCAGGAAAATCCCTGAACCGTGTCTGCAATTGAATGACTAAGCATTCTTATTCCGTGTAGAATCCACCCAAGACGTTGAAAGCCAGAACGCAGACCGCCCCTTGGGGTAGGCCCAAGGTCACGGCAAACTGAAGCAGAGATACAATGTGAACTAGGAGGAGATGATGGGCACCTTAGCTTCGAAATGGATGATCATTCCTTTGCTGCTGATGGTCATGGCTCTCGTCGCCGCTGCGTGCACGAGCGACGACTCCGAGGAGCCATTTGTCATAGGCGTCATGGACTCAGTTACAGGCCCCGGCGAGAGCTACGGGACCGTTATAGTTCAAGCCAAACAGCTAGCCGCTGATGAGATAAACGCCGCCGGAGGCATCAACGGCCGGGAGATTAGGCTTATCGTAGAAGACTCCAAGTGCGGGGCCAAAGACGCCATCACCGCCTACAACAAGCTGACCGATGTTGATGGGGTGAAGATAATTCTCGGAACATCATGCAGCGGCGCGATGCTGGGAGCCGCCCCGCTGGCCGAAGCGGATGGAGTTGTGATGCTCTCAGCGTCCGCCACCGCCCCTGATATTGCCGATGCCGGCGACTACATATTCCGTACCGCCATCAACGATGCTCAGCTGGGCATAGATACGGGTAACCTGCTGTGGGCCGACGGGCACCGCACACTGGCTACGATCACCGAGTCGACACCTTATGCCGAAGGTGTGCGTGGCACAACAGTCGCCCAGTTCGAGAAGCGTGGAGGAGCCGTCGTGGCATCGGAGACCTACGCCTCGGACGTCACCGACTTCCGGAGCCAACTGACCAAGCTCATCGGCGCGAACCCTGATGCCCTTCACCTGGCCGCCCAATCAGAGGCCAGCGGTGGCACCATAGTGAAGCAGGCCCGGGAGCAGGGATTTGAAGGCCCCATCTACACCGAGTCCGTACCCTCGGGGACCCAGGCCCTGGAGATCGCTGGAGAGGCTGCCACCGGCATGAAGGCCGTTCTTCCCACCCCCGATCTCACCAGCGAAATCGGCCGTACCTTCTTGACCAATTTCAGGGAACGATACGGCTTCGTTACACTGGCGTGGTTCCTCGGCTCGGCATATGATGATGTTCACATCGCAGCCGAGTGCCTTGGGAGGACCGACGACGACCAGGACGCCGACGGTTTCAGGGACTGCCTGTACGACCTTACCTGGACCGGCGCTATCGGGGACGATTACAGCTTCGACGAAAACGGCGACGTTGTCGGCCTCTCCAACACGGTCGTTCAGATCCTGCCCCTGGCAGAGAGAAACAATGAAAACATGGGTTACACGGTGCTGGGTCCCGCTCCTACAGAGTAGGACGTATTGATCAGGGTCTTCGAAGACCAGGGTAAGCTCCTGGCCGGAGTCCTGGTCGTGGCAGCTGCAGGGTACGTCGCCTGGAAGGTCAGCCAATCCAGCGATCAAGCCCTGCAGTTCGCCTTTAACGGCCTGTCCGTGGGCGCCATATACGCCCTGCTGGCCATCGGTTTCACCCTGGTGTACAGCACCGTTTGGTTCTTCGACTTGTACTATGGCGCAGCAGCCGCTATGGGGGCCTACGGTGTCTTCTACCTGCGCTCCCAGCAGTCGTCCAGCCTGTACCAGACCAATAATCTGTACTTGAACATAGTTTTTGCCCTGGTTGCGGCCGGCGTGGCAGCATGGGTATTCCGCAACACCCTGCATGGACGTCTGCGCGGACGGGTCAGCGAAAATGCTCTGCTGGCCGTAGAAGGGATCGTGGCTGGCGGGGTAGGGGCATACACCTGGGCCCTCCTGGCTTACCCCGAGGAGTTGTACCGGCTCCTCAGCCCCACCGTAGGTCTCCTTACAGCGGTTGCCGCATACTGGGCGGTCCGACGGGCCTGGAACAGCAGCAGACCCTTGGCCGCCGTAGTCGTCGCGGTCCCCTCGGGACTAGTGGGGGCTTTCTGTGGCTATCTTGTCTACGGCACGCCAAGCTCCAGCCTCTACCTGAGCTGGGGGGTGTCATGTCTGCTGGCCGGAGCTGTCGGCCTGGCTTTGTACCGTGGGTTGTACGTCTATATGCGGGAGCGTTCCCGTTCCCCCTTGATCATGCTGGTGGGCAGCCTGGGCATCCTGCTGGCGATCACAGCCTTCATCAACATTGTATTCCAAAGCGCTCCCCGTCCCCTTCCAGAGGCTTTCGGCAGCAATCTCTGGAGCTTGGGAGGAGCCAACATCAAGGCCTTCAACGTCTTTACCATAGGGGTCGCCGTAGCCGGCTTCGTTGGGCTGCTATTGCTACTGAAGAAGACCTCCTTTGGCAAAGCGGTGCGAGCCATCGGCGACGATGAAGATGTGGCGAAGGTGGTTGGCATAAACACCCGGGTTGTCATAGCAGCGGTGTTCTTCATAGGAGCTGTCTTTGCCGCCCTTGCGGGAATTTTGAACGGACACGACACCACCATTCAGCCCAAGATGGGGCTTCTTCTCTTACTGAAGGGATGGATCGCCTCGGTGGTCGGCGGCATGGGTAACCTGTACGGCGCCATTCTGGGAGGCTTCACCCTGGGCATCGTCGAACAGTTCGGCATCTGGGACCTGGCAGGGGGATGGAAGGATGCCATCTCCTTCATGCTGCTTATCCTGTTCCTGGCCTTCTGGCCCAAGGGCATACTTCCGAGGAGGTAGGAGATGCCCCCGGCCCTCCTTGCAGCCATAGACCACAAAAGACTGGGGCAGATCCCCGGGCAACTGCTTCGCTCCTCCAAGGGCAACGTGGAGTTGTGGGCAAATGTCGTCATAATCTCCTGGGCCGCGGCGTTCATGCTTTGGCGCGGAGAAGGGTTTGCCATATCGATAGGCACCGTATTTGCGATCTGGGCAATTCTGGCTGTAAGCCTGAACCTTGTAATCGGTTTCACCGGCCTGCTCTCCATAGGCCACGTGGGCTTCTTCGGCACGGGAGCGTACGCCATGGCTGTCCTGACCTCGACAGCCACCTACGACCAGCCTCATTCGGTGGGGATACCGACCTTTGGACTATCTTTCTTTGCAGCCCTGCCTGTGAGCGCCCTCCTGGCCGGTCTTGTTGCCTTCGTGGTAGGCATCGCTTTCAACCGCTTCAGGGACGACATCTACGTCCTGGTCTCCTTCGGCTTTACCATAATCGCCTTCAACGTGTTTCTAAACTGGTCGAGCCTTACCAGGGGGCCCCTCGGCATCGAAAAGATCCCCAAGCCGGCGATTGGCGGAATGGTGTTCGATGGTGAGCTGGAATTTCTGCTGCTTGCCCTGGCGTTTCTGGCCCTCATCGTCCTGGTCTCCTGGTTGTTGGTCTCCTCATCCTTCGGACGGGTATTGACCGCCATTCGGGAGGATGAGCAGGCCATCGAGGTGTTCGGCTACCGGGCAACCCACTACAAGTTGGCTGTCTGGGTCATATCGGCAATGATGGCCGGGCTGGCCGGAGGACTTTTCGCCAGCTGGACCAGCTTCATCGACCCCAACTCATTCATCTTGCTGGAATCGGTCCTCCTGGTGTGTATAGTGATCATGGGAGGGCTGGCATCAATCAGGGGTTCCCTCCTGGGCGCCATGGGATTCGTCCTCTTGGCCGAGGGAATGCGGTTCATCCCCTTCCTGCCCAACGAGTACGTCGGCCAAGCCCGGCAGGTCGTGCTGGGCGTTCTCCTGGTGGTGCTGATGCTCTTCAGACCCCAGGGACTGGCCGGGAGGTACAAGCTGTGAGTACAACCCCCGTGGACCCCAAAGAGCCTGTCGCCCTGGAGACCCAGGACATCTCCAAGCATTTCGGCGCAGTGAAGGCGCTCGATCAGCTATCCGTAGCGATCAGCAAGAAAGGGATGACCAGCATTGTCGGCCCCAATGGGTCGGGCAAATCGACCTTCATCAACGTGCTTAGCGGGGTCCTGCCCCTGGATGGGGGAATGGTAATCATCGACGGCCTGGGTCTCAGGGTTGTGAAGGCCCATGAGACGCCCTCCCACGGGATGACCCGCAGCTTCCAGGAGGTCAGGCTCTTCGACCAGGTCAGCGTTTGGGACAACATCATGGTGGTGCTGACCGAGCGGCGCCTCTTTCCCGCCATGCTGGAGCGGTCCAGGGCCCGGTACAGGGAGAAGGCGCAGAGCATCCTGGAGAGGGTCGGGATGTGGGAAAAGCGGGACTCCCTGGCCATGGACCTCTCTTACGGACAGAGAAAGCTCCTGGAGATAGGCAGGGCCATTGCCTTGGACGTCAACATCTACCTTTTCGACGAGCCCTTTGCGGGCCTCTTCCCCCAGATGCTGGAAAGGGCAAAGGCCATCATGAACGACCTCCGAGACCAGGGTCGCACCATCATCCTCATATCCCACAACATGGACATCGTGAGAGAGCTGCCCGACCATTTGGTGGTGCTGGACAGCGGCACCCTCCTCGCCGAAGGGAACGTGGAAGAGGTGCTGGCCAGCCCCGAGGTCATAGATGCATACCTAGGTACATGACCCCTCAGCAGTCCGCCATCGTGCGCAGGAATGCCGGTGATTGAACCATGAACATTCGAGAAACCATGCCAGATTCGGACGACCGGTCCATGCACCTGGAGCTGGTGGACATTTCAGTTCGCTACGGAGTAGTTCGGGCCCTGGATGAAGTGAACCTGGGGATCCACAAGGGAGAGGTCGTGGCCGTCATGGGCCCCAACGGCGCAGGGAAGTCCACCGTTCTGAAGGCGGTGATGGGCTTGGTGCCGGTGGTTTCGGGGCATGTTTACTGGCGTCAGGACCTGCTGGCCGCCGCAACTCATGAGATCGTAAAGGAGGGCATCGCCTTCGTTCCCCAGGGAAGGCGGGTCTTTACCCACCTGACCATAAGGGAGAACCTGGAGATGGGATGCCTCTACCTGGAAGACAGGGCGGAAAAGGAACGCCGCATGGACTCGGTGATGGAGCTGTTCCCCATCCTGCACGAAAAGCGCCGGGACCTGGCCAGCCAGATGTCAGGGGGCCAACAGCAGATGTTGGCCCTGGGACGCGGGCTCATGGCGGACCCCGACCTGCTTCTCCTGGATGAACCGACCCTGGGCCTGGCGCCCATAGTGGTCAAGGAAGTGTTCCAGAAAGTCGCAGAGATCAACGAGAATCTTAGCACCAGCATCCTGGTCGTCGAGCACAACATCAAGGGGGTCATGAGCATAGCGGACCGGGCCTACGTTCTGGACAAGGGCAAGGTCGTCCACCATGGCAGCCCCCAGTCCATCCTGGAAACGGACATACTGACGGAGGTGTTTTTGGGAAGGGTCAATCCCGAAGGGGAAGAGGCCTGACCCGCACCACCGCCGGGTCACCTATCGAAGTATTCCTGCCTCTGTCTCATACCTGGCTTGCCGCCCCCCAGCAGCCTAAAGACTCCCATAAGCAGCACGCCCGCGAGGAATCCTCCGATGTGGGCCATGTAGGCGATCCCCACTTCCGAAGCATCCGCCCCGTGAGAGCTCACGATATTCAGAAGCTGGGAGACAAACCAGAACCCGATGAAGAGGGTTGACCGGCTGAGAGGGTAGACAACCAGGTAAACCCCCAGTATCCCCGAGATGGCGCCGCTGGCCCCAACCAGGGGCACCAGGGAATCGGTGTTCACCAGCACATGTGCACCAACGCCGCCCGCCCCGGCTGCGGCGTACAGCAGGATGAGCTTTATGTGGCCCACACGCGCTTCCACTCCCTCGCCGGCGATCCAGAGAAAGAGCATGTTCAGCCCGAAATGCATCCATCCACTGTGGACGAACATGGAAGAAAAGATCGTCCCCCAGGTGGGGATGGGGGAGGCAACATCCAGGACCCATACCCGGACCCCGTCGTGAACGGGACGCTGGACGACCTCTTCGCCCGTTGTCAGCTCCCACGGGACGAGGCCGAACTGGTAGATGAAGCGGTACTCCTGCAGGTCGGACAGGGAAAGCTGGTAGAGAAACACCAGCGCATTGATGGCGATCAGAAGATAGATGACCAGAGGCCTTGGGCTACGATAGAAGAGGGAGATCAATGGCCTTGATTCAGGCTGCCCCGGCTCAGGCAGATGGCGCGTCCGCACCTTCCAGAAGGCGGGCCCTCCGCCTAGCATACTCGTTGGACAGCAGCCCCATAGCCATGGAGTCGTACCATATGCCATCCTTGGGATGGGTGCCCCTCAGGCGGCCTTCCAGCACAAAGCCCAGGCGCTCGCATATGTGGAGGGCGGGTTTGTTGTACTCGGGAACATCCACCCACGCCCGGTGAAGCCCGTAGGTGTGAAAAGCCAGGTCCAGCAGATGCAGAAGAGCCGCCGTTCCATAGCCCTGGTACCAAAGGTCCTTGCGCCCGATGAGTACGTGCATCTGGGCTTCCCGGAGGGGCTCTTCGATGGCCATCTGGGTTTCCCCTATGTGCTCCCCACCCTCGGTGACCACCGAGAATATCTTGCGCACCGCGTTATCGAAGGCCAGGTCCCAATCACCTATGGTGGCGTTGGCCAAGCCCTTGGGGGAGTAGCCGATGTGAAGGGGTTCGCCGTGCTCATCGGTGCCGTACCATGAGCCGCTCACATCGGGGTCCTGGAGCCACTGGGCTATCCTCTGCACATCTTCCTGGGATACCCTATTGAGCTGCACGCCGGGTAACACGATATCCCTCCGGACTCAGGGTATTGGAGGCCCTGAAAGGGACCTTTGAGCGTCAGGGCCTCTGGCTCGGATTATATCAGCAGCCCTTGGTCAAGACAAACCAGGTCCGAGACTCAGCATGTAGGGCCTGCTCGCCTTGAAAATGGCGACTGGGCTGTGGGAATATATGCGGTGCTAAAGGAGATCATTGTACAAGAACACAAGCTGCGGCAGCCTCCGCGACTCGGACCATGGCCGGACCGTCGTCCTGGCCGGTTGGGTGCACCGCAGGCGCGACCACGGCGGCATCATATTCGTAGACCTGCGGGACGCCTCGGGTACAGTGCAGGTAGTGCTCAACCAGGAGTTGTTCCCGGACTCGTACACCATTGGAATAGACGCACGTCCTGAATGGGTGCTGCAGGTCGAGGGCGAGGTTTCAAAGCGCCCGGAGGGCACGGACAATCCGCGTAACCCCACCGGTGGCGTGGAGGTTATAGCCCACAAGGCTAGCATCCTCAACCCATCCAAGGTGCCCCCCTTCGACCTGGATGAGGAGGCGCCTGAGGCCGACGAGCTTCTGCGTCTCAAGTACCGCTACCTGGACATTAGACGCGCCACCCTCAGGGACAACCTGGTGCTAAGGCACAAGGTGGTGAAGTACATTCGGGACTATCTCAGCGACAGGGACTTCATCGAGGTGGAGACCCCCATCCTGACCAAGAGCACGCCCGAAGGGGCCCGCGACTATCTTGTCCCCAGCAGGGTACATCCCGGAAACTTCTACGCCCTTCCCCAGTCTCCCCAGCAGATGAAACAGCTTTTGGTGATGGGTGGCGTGGAGCGGTATTTCCAGATCGCTCGCTGCTTCCGGGATGAGGACCTTCGGGCAGACCGGCAACCCGAGTTCACCCAGCTCGATCTTGAGATGGGGTTCGTCGAAGAGGAGGACATCCTGGGCCTGATGGAAGACCTGTTCATCGGCCTGGCTGAAAGCATCGTTCCCCAAAAGAAAGTGCTACGGCCTTTCCCCAGGCTCTCATACGCCGATGCGGTGGCGAAATACGGCAACGACAGACCTGATCTGCGCTTCGGGATGGAGATCGCAGACCTGACGGACATTGCCGCTCAGACCGACTTCCAGGTGTTCCGCAGCGCTGCCGAGTCGGGCGGTGTGGTGATGGGGGTGACGGCCCCGGGATGTGCGGGCTACACCCGCAAGCAGGTTGACGACCTGACCAGCCTAGCCCGGCAGTGGGGCGCTTCGGGACTGGTGACGATTGCCTTAGGGGGAGAGCCCGCTAACAGCCTGGAGGGGCTGGCGCAGGAGGATATTAGGTCGCCTGCGTCCCGCTTCCTGTCCCTGGATGATGTGCGCGGGATGGCACAACGATCGGGAGCGCGACGGGGCGACCTGATGCTCATCGTGGCGGCCCCATTCGACACAGCTACCCTGGTCCTAGGCCATCTACGCCAGGAGATGGGCAATCGCCTGGAATTGGCAGACCCGGACCTGCTGGCCTTCGGGTTCATCACCGACTTTCCCCTCTTGGAGTGGAACCAGGATGAGGGCCGGTGGGACTCACCCCACAATCCCTTCTGCGCCCCCAAGGACGACCATGTTTCCCTGATGGATACTGCGCCGGAGAAGGCAGTTGCCAAGCAGTACGACCTGGTGTGCAACGGCTTGGAGATCGCTGGCGGCAGCGTACGGAACCACCTGAGAAGGAACCAGGAGAAGATATTCGAGCTGATGGGCCATTCCCCGGAGGAGATGCAGGTCCAGTTTGGCCAGATACTGGATGCTCTGGAGTATGGTGCGCCGCCCCACGGAGGGTTCGCCAGCGGCATCGACAGGGTGGTTATGCTGCTGGGCGATCAGGACAGCATCCGGGAGGTGATCGCCTTTCCCAAGACCCAGAGCGCAACAGACTACCTCTTCGGGGCGCCCTCGCCGGTGCACCAGCGTCAGCTGCGCGAGCTCCACATTCAGACCCTGGAGTAAAGGCCGCCCGAAGCCAAAGAGAAAGTTTTCACAAACTACAGGGTATGTTATAATTTCCTGGTTGCACACTCTGGAGGCTCCGCCCACTTGAAAGTCACAAAGGACGAGTCCGCAGTTCGGCAGGTAACCCTCACTGTAGCCCTCGATTCCGAAGACCTGGAACCCTTTCTAGATAGGGCTTTCAGGCGAAACAGAAGCAGAGTCACCATCCCCGGATTCCGTCCGGGAAAGGCTCCCAGGCACATCGTGGAAGCCTTCCTCGGCCGCGAAGCGCTGGTCAGGGACAGCTTGGACTACATCGTCCAGGAGTCCCTGGACAAAGCCATCACCGACGAGGGCCTGGACACCTTCGGCCAGCCCGACGTGGAGGTCGAGGGTGTGGACCCTGTCTCCTTCAAAGCCACAGTCCCACTGGAACCCCTGGTGGAATTAGGGGACCTGCAACAGATAGATGTGGCGCGGGAGCCCGTCGAGATCACCGATGAGCAGGTCGACAAGGTCCTGGAGAGCCTGCAGTACAACGCAGCTCCTTGGGAACCGGCGGAGCGACCGGTGCAGTTCGGCGACCTTGTGACCCTGGATGTGGACGGCACCATCGCTGGACGACAGGTAGCCAATGACCGGGGAGTCGATTTTCTTCCCGCCCAGGACAATCCCTATCCCTTCCCGGGGTTCTCCGTTTACCTCGAAGGTCTGACCGAAGGGCAGTCGAAGCAGTTCACCCTGAAGGTTCCCGAGGACTACCAGGATGATTCCATCGCCGGAGAGGACTGTACCTTCGACATCAAGGTCCTGCAGGTGAAGACCAAGAACCTCCCCGACCTGGATGATGAGTTTGCCAAGGGCATAGAAGACGGCTACGAGTCCCTGGAAGCCCTAAAGACCTCAGTCCGCGAGAACCTGACCGAGGAAGCAACCCGGTATGCCGAGCGGGAGTTCCAGGAGAAGACGCTGGACAAGGTCATCAGCGATGCCTCCATCGAGATTTCTAACACAACCACCGAGCGGGAGATCGACCACATCCTGGAAGAGCAGGCCCGCCAGCAAGGGCGGGATGCCAGCGTGGAAGAGTACCTGGCCAACTTGGGCAAGAGCCGGGAAGAGTCCCGGGAGGAGCTGAGGACTTCGGCCCAGGAGCGACTGAGCAGGTTCCTTGTGATCCGCAAGCTGGCCCAGGATGAAAACCTGGAAGTCGAGTCCGAAGAGGTCGACGCAGAGATCGACCGGATGGTGGTCAGCGCAGGCGCAGGGTCCGAGGCCATACTGAGGGCCTTTTCTTCAGAGGACGCAAGGAGCTCCATCAGGACAGTCATACTGACCCGAAAGGTGCTGGAGCGCCTGACCCAGATAGTGGAAGGAACGGATGGTGTGGAGCCTGCCTCGGAGAACGACGAATCTCAAGAGGCGGACTTAGGGGGCGAGGATGCCCAGGATGAGGCTATAGAGGCATCTTCCGACTCCGAGGAGCCGGAAGAGCCAACCCGGGCCAACGGATAGACCTGACCAACTAGGAGTGCGGAGGCAAGAGCATTGCTGGAAAACCCCTTTAGCAGCCAGACAAACGACCCCAGGAACATAATTCCCATGGTGATCGAGACCAGCCCACGGGGTGAGCGGGCTTTCGACATCTATTCGCTGCTGCTGAAAGAGCGCATCATCTTCCTGGGCACCCCCATAGTGGACCATGTGGCGAACCTAATAATAGCCCAGCTCCTTTTCCTCGAGCGGGAGGACCCGGAACGGGACATCAGCCTGTACATAAACAGCCCGGGCGGGGTGATCAGCGCCGGGCTGGCCATCTACGACACCATGCAGCTAGTGCGCCCGGAGGTTTCGACCATCTGCGTCGGCATGGCGGCCAGCATGGCAACGGTGCTCCTGAGCGGAGGCCACGCCAAGAAGAGGTACGCCCTCCCCAATGCGACCATCCACATGCACCAAGCCATGGGTGGCGCCCAGGGGCAGGCTGCGGATATCGAGATAGCAGCCCGCGAGATCATCCGCATGCAGGACAAAATACGGCAGATACTTTCGACCCACACGGGGCAGACCTACGAGAAGATCGCACGGGACACCGACCGGGACTACTACCTGGCGGCAGACCAAGCCCTGGACTACGGACTGGTAGATGAGGTGCTGGGGCCGCAGGGCAACGCCGAACAGGCCGACGGCTCCAATGGGGCCGAGTCCAAGGAATAGCCCGGCAGCAGCTCCCTAACCCCGGCTGCCCGAAAGGGCCTGCCCGATCTCTTCATCCAGGCACAGACCGTCCGACGGCAGACCATCTTTGTCATAGACCCGTCCAGCCCGCAGGGTTATCTTGCCCTCAGCTATCGCCTTTAGCGCAGCGCCCAGCAGCCAAGGCTCCCTGCGGTACCCCTCCTGGCGGATGAGCTTGAGCAGGGGGAGGTCTTCACCGTATTCGGCCTTCAGGTCGGCCGTCGCCTTGCCTTCCACATGCGACCACAGGTCGTCGAAGGGAGCTCCCACGATAGGCATGGTGCAGTAGGCCACCACCGGACCCCTGTCCAGCTCCTCGGTGGCCAGGTGGACCATGGAGCCGGTAGCCGTCGCCTTAGCATCGATAAGTTCCCAGATAACATTCTGCCAGGTGCCCACGGAGCCTCCGGGCAGAGCGGGGTGCAGGTTGAGCATGGTGTACCGCCGGCACATTGGGCCGCCCGTGATGAGCATGTATCCCGCCAGCGCGCACACGTCGGGCGCGAAGCCTTGGAGGGCGTCCATAACACGATGGTCGTACTCCTCCCGGTGGTCGGCGAATCTCCCACCGACCTCCCGGCGGAACTTCATGGAAGAGATGGTCACCAGGGGCAGCCCGCAGCTCTTGACCCTCTCGAAAAATCGGTCGCTGCCCTCCCCCTCGCCCGGCTCCCGGTTGCTGAAAACGAACTGGATGCGCCCATCGATCTCACCGGAGCGCATCCGACCATACACATGCTCGAACAGGCCCAAGGACCCCTCGCCGCGGCCTGTGGAGAACCAACCCACCTCCAGCATCTTCAGGCGAGCTCCTTTGTCAGCTTCGAGTCCATAGGGGCTACCTTCTGGATGGCGTTCGCCTTTCGTTCCACAGGTCTTCTTTAGGGTTTTGGTGCGTCACGGCGATGCAGTCCAGGTCGATACCGATGCGCTGCTCGGCGATGTACCCGGGCATGGCGCTGGAATCATAGGAGTAGCATGTATGTAAACGCAGGTCCACCTTCACAGCGCCCTGCTAGGGTTCTTGGTCGTCATCTTCGGGCACAGCATCGGGGGCGCTGGAGTAGGAGTCCTTAAGCTGGGTTACCCGCAGCTCGGCCGCCGAAAGGAGCTGGTTGCATACCTGCACCAGCTTCATCCCCTCCTCGTACAGGACCGTCGCCCGCTCCAAGCTCAGCCCACCGCCTCCCAGCTCTTCCACAGCCTGCTCCAGCTTCTTGTAAGCCTGTTCGAAGGAGAGCTCCGTATTTTCGTTTTCGCTACTATTGGTCAATCGAAGTTCCCTTTATGCCCCGCCTGTCGCTCAAGGCGAGGCCCGTTCTCCAGCGCCATGCGCTCTCTATATCAGCGGGGCGCCGGCCCGTTCCGGCTGCTTCTTCTGGCGCGGGGTCTCCACTGAGGCGCCCACGACTGCTGGAATAGACCCGTCGGCCACGCGAAGCTTAAGCTGCTGGCCGGTCCTTACCTGCTCTTTGCTGCGGACGGTCCGGCCATCGGGCTGGGTTTCCACAACCGCGTATCCCCTCTGCAGGATCGCCTTGGGGTCCAGGGCATTAAGCTGATCGCCAAATCCTGACACCTGGTACTTCAGGCTGGTCAGGTGCTCCCACAGCGGCGTTGCGGCAGCCCTTGCCAGGTCGTCCACCCGACGGCGCAAAGTGGGGAAGTCGGGAGCGCGCTGGAGGGCGCGCGTAGCCAGGGAGTCAATCGAGCTACGGTAGTGGCTAACCAGCTCCTTGAGGGACCGCTCCATCTCTTCTTCTCTGCCGATGATATCCCGCGCCAGCGCCCGCCTGTCGGGAACCACCATCTCGGCCGCAGCCGAGGGCGTGGGCGCCCGAAGGTCGGCAACGAAGTCGGCTATAGTGAAATCGGTCTCGTGGCCCACGGCGCTGACCACCGGGATGCGGCTGCCGTAGATTCCCCTGGCCACCTGTTCCTCGTTGAAGGGCCAGAGCTCCTCCAGGGAGCCCCCGCCCCTGGCAAGGATGATTATGTCGGCGTTGCTCTGCTCATTGAGGGCCTTGATGGCAGCGACGATCTCCGGCGCTGCGTTGTCACCCTGGACGGTTGCTGGAGCCAGCAGTATCTCCACCAGCGGAAACCTGCGCCCGATGATGTTGCAGATATCGTGGAACACAGCCCCTGTCGGAGAGGTGACCAGTCCAATGGTCCGGGGGAGTTGGGGAAGGCTGCGCTTTCGGGACTGCTCGAACAGGCCCTCCTCTTCCAGCTGCATCTTCAGCTTTTCCAGCTGCAAGTGCAGGGGCCCGGTGCCCTCGGGCATCACAAGGTCGGCGATGAGCTGCACATCCCCGCGGGCTTCGTAGAAGGAGATGCGCCCATGGGCGGTGACCAGCACCCCCGACTCGAGAAGCTCCGCGCCGCGGCCGCCCTTGAACATAACCGAGCGGAGCTGCCCCTGGGCATCCTTGAGGGTGAAGTAGCTGTGGCCTGATGGGGCAGGCCTGTAGTTGGAAATCTCGCCGGTGATCCACAAGTCCCCAAGGAGCGGGTCTCCCTCCAGGGACTCCTTAAGATATCGGCTTATCTGGCTGACGGTGTAGACAGGCATCTCAGCCCACCGGCTCTGTTAGACCCGCTCGATGTACTGGCTGGAGCGGGTATCGACCTTTACTGTTTCGCCGTTAATTATGAACAGGGGCACCTGGACGGTAAGCCCCGTCTCCAGCACTGCGGGCTTGGTCCCGCCAGAGGCTGTGTCACCCTTGAAGCCTGGAGGGGTGTCCGTCACCAGGAGGTCCACGAAGGTGGGGACCCGGATGTTGAGCACCTCACCCCGGTAGAACACCACCTCCACCACCTCATCGCCCTTCAGGAAGTTGGTTGCATCTCCAAGTTGGGCGGTGGACAACTGGTACTGGTCGTAGGTCTCCATATCCATGAAGGTGTAGAACCGGCCATCGCTGTACAGGTACTGGGCTTCCCGGACCTCAATCTGGGCCAGGGCGAACTCGGTAGTGTAGCTCTGGAAAGCCTTCTCGATAACACGCCCGTCCTTCAAGCTCTTGAGCTTCAGGCGGGTGACCGGGGCCCTCTGCTGCATCTTCTGCCTCTCGTACTCCACCACCTCATAGGGATGGCCCTCCACCTCGATGGCAACTCCCCGGCGCAGGTCTCCGAAACCGATGGTCATTTCACTCCCCCCTCATAGGCTTATCAGCCCCACCCCAACTAGCTTTGTATTCCAGTGTTTACTTGCGGGCCTTGCTCAGCACCCTGGCGCCCGTACCCTCCAGGATAACCATGTCTTCTATGCGGACGCCACCCCAACCAGACAGGTAGATGCCCGGCTCTATGGTAAAGACCATGCCCTCGGACAACGGGTGGTCGGACTTGGGCCCCACCCTTGGGAACTCGTGCACCGCCATGCCGATGCCGTGTCCCAAACTGTGCCCGAAGTTGTCGCCGTACCCGGCCTCGCTGATGACGACCCTGGACAGGTCGTCGGCGTCGCCCCCGGTATGCCCCGGGGTCACGGTGGCTATCGCTGTAAGCTGGGACCCCAGCACGATGTCATAAATGCGGCGGAAGGTCTCATCCTCCTCGCCGACGCAGATGGTGCGGGTGATGTCGCTGCAGTAGCCATCGACCTTGGCTCCCATGTCGATTACCACCGGCTCACCTTCTTGGATAGCCCGATCAGAGGGCCTGTGATGGGGCATAGCCCCGTTGGGGCCGGCCGCCACGATGGTCTCGAAGCTCACAGACTCCGCGCCCATCTCCCGCATCGCCAGCTCAAGTCGCCAGGCGACTTCCTGCTCCGTCTGGCCCGCCCGGACCGTCGGGGTGACCGAGTCCATGGCAGCGACCGCCACATCGACGGCCCGCTGCATAACCTCCAACTCCCCGCTATCCTTGACGGTCCTCAGCTCCTCGACGATGCTGGCGGTGGCGACCAGACTGGGCTGCTCGCCGTCGGGCAGCTCCCGGGCCGCCTCCACCATCTGTTGATAGGTGGATACGGTCACCTGGTGGCTTTCGAAGCCCACCTTCTTCAGACCGGAGTCCCTCAAAAGGTCCATCAGCCATGACCATCCCCCGCCAACCTTGAGCACCTGGAAATCGGGGGCTTGGTGGGCGGCTTGCTCCACATACCTGAAATCGGTGGCAAGAAAAGCGCCTTCCGCCGATACCAACAGGTGGCCGGCCGAACCGTGGAAGCCCGACAGGTAACGCCGGTTCTCTGCTGTTGATATAAGGAGGGCGTCGAGCTCCCTCTCTTTGAGAACGTTCCGTAGGTTGTCCAGTCTGTAGCTCATTTTCCTTGATCCGCTCCCTTATGCGATACCAGGGCTTCCAGGGCAATCAGGTAGCCCTTCCACCCCAAGCCTGTTATCTGTTCCCGGACCGCCGCGGCCGTCACCGAGTGCCGCCTCCACTCTTCCCGGGCGTAGATGTCGCTTATGTGAACCTCGACCACGGGAAGCCGGCTGTCCGTCAATGCATCCAGCAGCGAGTAACTGTAGTGGGCAAGAGCCCCGGGGTTGATGACTATCCCGGAGGCCTCACCGGTCCTTGCCTGGATGTAGTCTATGATAGCACCTTCGGAGTTGGACTGGAAAAACTCCAGCTCAACACCCAGATCGTTGGCCTTGGAAACCATCTCGGATTCGATATCTGCCAGGGTCATGCTGCCGTAGATGCCCACATCCCGGCTCCCCAGGCGATTCAGGTTAGGGCCGTTTATTACCAGGATCTTACTCATCGTCGTCTTTAGCCGCACCGCCGTCCCGGGCGGTCATCCGCGCGCCGGGATGGGTCGTGTAGTACTCAGCCCTGGCTTCGTTTCGAGTAACGTGAGTATACACCTGGGTGGTGGCAGGGCTGGAGTGGCCCAAGAGGTCCTGCACAACGCGCAGGTCGGCTCCGCCCTCCATCAGGTGGGTAGCAAAGGTGTGCCTCAGTGTGTGGGGATGCACCCCCGGCCTGGCGCCAACGGAAGTCGCATACTTGGAAACCAGCTTTTCGATGCTGCGCCGGGACAAGCGCTCCCCATACCGATTCAGAAACAGCGCCCCGCTCGGCCTGTAGCCAGCCCTTTCCATTCCGGCCTGCTGCAGGGCTGGGCGGCCTCCAGCGATGTAGTTGGAGATGCAGGTCACGGCGGGCGCCCCCAGGAGGCACACCCTGTCCTTTGAACCCTTTCCCCTCACCCGCACCTCCCTAGACTGGAGGGACAGGTCGTCGATGTCCATTTCCTGGAGCTCGGCCAGCCGGACACCTGAAGAGTAGAACAGCTCCAGGATGGCTTGGTCTCGCAGTCCCAGGGCGCTGGCCGGGTCTGGAGAGGAGACGAGGCGCATGACCTCCTCATGGCCCAGGAACACAGGTAGTCGCTTCTCGACCTTGATGTTGAAACTGCGCCCCCTGGGGATGGGATTGGATGCTATGTGTCCTTCCTGGAGCAGGTACTTGTAGAAAGACCTCAGCACTACCAGCTTGCGAGCGACGCTGACGCGGGCATACCCCCCTGTTCGTCCCTTGGCTTCGGTGGAAAGCCAAGCGAGGTACCGGCGCAGTACCCCCCGGTCCAGGTTTCGAGGGTCTATGCCCTCCCGGGTCATGAAACGCACGAAGGGTTGGAGGTCGTTTGTGTAAATCTGGGCCGTCCGCTCGGTACGGCCGCGCTGGCTTCTCAGTGCCTCGGCGTAGCTGCTAACGAGGAGTTCCAGGTCACTAAGCTGAGTCTGGGTCAATGTAGTTGTCCTAATTCTTTGGTAAGAGGGCGATAGTTGCCCTGCGGGCTGAATTCTATCTCTTGGAGGCAGCCACCTCTTTCGACTTCTCTATCTTCTCCGTCCAGGTGCACTGGGTGCACTTCACGCTCTTGGCGCCAGCGGCCACCATGAGTCCCCCACACTCCGGGCAGGGGTCCGGCAGTGGCCTCTGGTTGGAAACGTAGTCGCACTTCGGATAGCTGGAGCAGCCAAAGAAGGGGCGCCCCCTCTTCCTGGAACGACGCTCCACGATATCGCTACCACACTTGGGACAAGCAACTCCGATTTTGTTCAGTATGGGCTTGCTGCTCTTGCAGGTAGGATAATCGGTGCAGGCCATGAACCGCCCGAAGCGGCCCGACCGAATCTGCATAGGTTTGCCGCACTTGTCGCAACTTTCGTCGGTTTCTTCAGGTTCCTCAGATGCCTGACCCTCGGGAGCCTGGGCTGTGCCGTCGGCAGCCAGGGGCCTGGTGTTCCGGCATGCGGGGAAGTTGGTGCAAGCAAGGAACCTGCCAAACCGCCCGGTCTTGATGACCATGCTGTTGCCGCACTTCTGGCAGACCTCTTCGGTCGCTTCCTCTATCTTTACCCTGGGCATTGCCTGTTCGGCTGCGTCCAGGGCTTCCTTGAAGGGCGTGTAGAACTCCTGGAGCATGGGCGCCATTTCCTGGTCCCCCTGGGCAACCTCATCCAGGTCTTCTTCCATCTTGGCGGTGAAGTTCATGTCCATGACCGACGAGAAATGCTCCACCAGTAGGTCACTCACGGTGATCCCCAGTGCGGTCGGCTTCAGCCTTCCCTCTTCCCTTACCACGTACTGGCGGTCGGAGATGGTGGAGATGATGGGGGCATAGGTGCTCGGACGCCCGATGCCCATCTCCTCCAAGGCCTTGACCAGCGTGGCCTCGCTGTAGCGGGCGGGAGGCTGGGTGAAGTGCTGCTTGGGATCTAGGGACATGAGGGAAAGCAGGTCGTTCTGGGATAGCTCTGGCAGGGGCGCTTTGCCTTCTCCCTCCTCCCCCTCGGAGTCGTCCTTGCCCTCCAGGTACAGCGTCCTGAAACCGGGGAACTTCAGAACCGTTCCCACGGCCCGGAATGTGTAGGTCTTGGGGACCGCTGTGCACTTGGCTCCGATATCGACTGTCGTGGAATCGGACCTGGCGTCAGCCATCTGGCTGGCCAGCATGCGCTGCCATATCAGGTTGTAGAGACGGGCTTGGTCAGAGGTCAGGTGCGACCTGATCTGATTGGGTTCCCGCAGAATGGATGTGGGCCGGATGGCCTCGTGGGCCTCCTGGGCGCCCTTGGACTTCTTTCTGAAGGCCCTGGGCTGGGCTGGCAGATACTCGGCCCCATACCTTGCCTCGATGTACTCCCGGGCTTCCCTGATGGAGCCGGGGTTCACCTGGACGGAATCGGTCCTCATGTAGGTGATGAGGCCCACAGAGCCTTCCTGGCCCACGGAAAGTCCCTCGTAGAGCTGCTGGGCAACCGTCATGGTGCGTTTGGCGGAGAACCTCAGCTTCCGATAGGCTTCCTGCTGCAGGGTGCTGGTGATGAAAGGAGGAGCGGGCGACTGCTTGACCTCCCGCTTCTTCACGCTGTCCACCCTGTACTCCGCCCCGTCCAGGTCGCTAAGTATCTTCTCCGCCGAACCTGAGTCGGGAATGTTGAGCTTGCCTCTTTCGCCCTTTAGGCTGTGCAGCATGGCGGTGAAGGGCGCTGCCTTCTTGTTATCCTTCTCGAGTTTGGCCTCGATGGACCAGTACTCCACGGCAACGAAGGCATCGATCTCCTTCTCTCGGTCCACAACCATCCTGAGGGCTACCGACTGGACCCGCCCCGCCGAAAGTCCCCGCTGAACCTTGCGCCACAGGAGAGGGCTTATCTGGTACCCCACCAAACGGTCCAGGATCCGCCTGGCCTGCTGAGCGTTCACCAGCTCCATGTCGATGGTGCGGGGATGCTTAAAGGACTCCTGGACCGCCTCCCGGGTGATCTCGTGGAAGACGACCCTCTGCAGGTCGTGGCCGTTGCCTTCCCATCCCGCAGCCTTGGCGATGTGCCAGGCGATAGCTTCACCTTCCCGGTCAGGGTCGGTAGCCAAATAGATGGAAGACGCCTTACCGCCGAGCTTCTTCAGCTCCTGGATGATAGTCTCCTTGTCCTTGGTCACCAGGTAGGAGGGCGAGAACCCGTCTTCCACGTTCACTCCCAGCTTCCCCTTGGGCAGGTCCCGCACGTGGCCCTGGGAGGCCCGGACGGTGAATGTGGAGCCGAGCATGCGCTCGATGGTCCGCGCCTTGGCTGGCGATTCGACGACTACAAGGTTCTCGCCCGAGGATGCCCTCGGCTTGCTCTTCGTCGCCTTCTTTGCAGTGCTTCGTGTTGCCTTAGTTGCCATAGTGTCTTGCTGCTTCCGATACTCGAGTGTAGTGCATTCCGCCTACCTGTTTCACCAGTCCCTTGAGCTCCATCATCGCCAGAACGCTGGTCACCATGTTAATGGGCAGGTCGGCCAAGCGCCCAAGCTCGTCGATGTGCAGAGGCTCATGGGTGACATGGCCGAGTATGCGAGCTTCGTCCTCGTTGTCGGGCTGGGCGAGCCCCCGCATCTCCATCTGAAATGCTACCGCATTCAGGTTCAACTCTTCCAGTATATCTGTGTACATTACGACAGCCTTTGCGCCCTCCTGGATGAGGGCATTGGTGCCCCGGCTGGCCGGGGAGAAGATGTTCCCCGGGACGCAGAACACATCCCGTCCCTGCTCCAGGGCGTGGCTCACGGTGATTAGTGCCCCGCTCCGGTCGCCGGCCTCGATCACCAGTGTGCCCAAGGTCATGCCGCTGATTAGGCGGTTGCGCTGGGGGAAGTGCTGGGCCTTGGGGGAGGTCCCCAGAGGGTACTCGCTCACCAAGGCGCCATGCTCGATGATATCCCGGGCAAGCATGGAGTGTTCGGGAGGGTAGATGGTATCGACCCCTGTGCCCAGGACGGCGATGGTGCGTCCACCCGCATCGATGGCGGCCCGATGGGCGATGGAATCTATGCCCCTGGCCAAGCCGCTGACTATTGCCACGCCGTTGGAGGCCAGGTCTCTGCACATGACCCCCGCCGCCTCCTTGCCGTAAGCGGTAGCCTTGCGCGTGCCGACCACTGCCAAAGAGCGTTCGTCCGAAGCTTCCAGGCTCCCCCGGACATACAGCACGGGGGACGGATCGTAGATCTCAGCCAGCTTGGCCGGATACCGGGGGTCATGCCAGTTGAGAGCATAGCCTCCGCACCTTTCCAGCTTCTCCATGACCGCGTCGGGAGAGATGGAGTCCCGGTGGGAAACGATGGTGCGGGCGACGCCCTCATCCAGCCCGGCGGCCCTCAGCTCGCCGAAGGAGGCCCCCCAGGCATGTTCCAGATCAGGGAAATGGCTTTCCAAGGCCCGGAAGCGCACCGCCCCCAAGTTGGGGATGTGGTTGAAAGCCACCCAATATTTCAGGTCTTGAGACATCGGCCAATTCTAGCACACGGATTTTTGGCCCAACAACGAAGCTATGACGCTAGGGGCCAGGGGCAACGGATTGGCCATCATTACCCGGAGAGTGTTTGCATGGAATTCGGGGGACCACACCTGCTGTCACGCTGACTTGACGCAATCCACGTTCCGACAGGGTCGGGTTGGTGATCCCCATGGTGCATTTATCGGCGCCGAGAGACTTGCATCTATCTTGCGTCTCACCTCCGCTCTTGACACGAAACTCGTCATAGAGTATAAGCTATGCTATAAGCTATGTATGTACTCATTCATAAGGCTAGCGTGATCATCATTGACGGGCTAGTGTAAGGAAAGGACTCTCGCCATGACACCTGTATTTCCGTATCGCCTTCGAAGGAGCAAGAGGGCCGACGTCGCCGAGCTCCTGCTTCAACTCCCGGACCGCAAGCACTGCGTCACCCTCAGCCTGAGCATGGAACAGGCTAGGACCCTGGCCGCAGAGATGCACGGGTTGTCCACTGATCGTTGTTCCCATCACGATATTGTAGCCTCCATTGCGGCCTCTTTTGGAGCTACTATCACCAGGGTGGTCCTGAGGGAGGTTGGAGATGGGCTGGTTGTCGGTGCCCTGCGCCTTGAAACGGAAAGCCGGGTGGTCGAAGTAGACACAGATGTGGCTGCGGCCCTGAGCATAGGGGTTCACAGGGGCATCCCGGTGTTTGCATCAGGGCAGCGGTTCGGGAGCCATGGGAAGTTAAGCTCGGGTCTATTCGAAGAAGAAGCCCCTGAAGCGACTGAGATCCCAACCGCTTTCCACGAGGTGATCCAGGGCCTGGATATGCCCACCTCCGAGGCTGAATGAGCTGGCTGGGACTAGCTTCAGCGCAGGCCAGCGTGGAACAATGTGGTGAGTGGTGAAGAAGAGATGATACGCAAAAGGGGAGCAGGGGAACCCCCGGGACCTTCATCGAAGGATTCGGCTGCCCGAATAGCAGGACTGTTTTTGCTGCTGACAGCGGTAGCTACCGCCGTAATGGTGTACGCCCGGGTTTCCGCCGACGCCGACCAAGCAACGCTGTTGGAGTCTCTACGCGCGATAGCGGACAACAAGGCAATGTACAGCGTAAGCGGGATAGCACGGGCCGTTTCCGGGGTAACGCTGATCATCGGGGCGCTGTTCCTGCTGAGGACCTGGATCCTCCGGGAAGGCTACGGAACGCGCGTGGTGCCTTACTTGCTGATGGCGTCGGGCGGGTTCACCATCGTGTCGGGAGCATTCGCCCTCGTCCTGGCAGCCGTCGCATCCAGCGCTACGGCGGTCGGCTCGGTAGATTCATCGACAGAGGCGATAGCCACCGTCCGGTGGCTGAGCGGCAAGATAGGCTTCGCGGTAGCCGGTCTGGCGCTCTTGGCTGCGGCCCAACGTCAGTGGAAGGCTGGAGGCGCGATAAGGCGGATAGCTCCAGTATCGGCTCTGGTGGGCATAATTATGCAGCTCATTTGGATCGATGCCGCCACTATAGTGCACAGGGCCTCCGGAGTCGCCTTCTTCGTCTGGCTGATCGTCATTGGCATGATGCTCTTTACAGGCAGGGTGGAGCGCCACTTCTCTCGAATGCGTGAAACATCCCCGTGAGGGCATCATGCGAATTGGGCATTCGAGAGGCATGATAGGAAGGGTTCCCAATAGAGTGGCGGAGAGGGTGGGATTCGAACCCACGAGAGGCTTGAGACCCCTACGCGCTTTCCAGGCGCGCCTGTTCGACCACTCCAGCACCTCTCCCTGCCATTGCGAATCCGAGTCCGTCTAGGCCTGGGGATGGCCCCGGGAATCCTCGGCTCCACACTCCATTATACCCTATGTCACCGGGCATCCAAGTTCGTACACCTATTTGCGACGGCGGAGTCCCCGCACCGTCAGCCCTGGCGTCCCCGGTACCACAGCACCAGGCTGGAAGCAAGCAGCAGGCTTGCCCCTCCGCCGACGATCACGACGGTCCAGGACGAGCCTTCCAGGACTCCACCGAAAGTACCCAACAAGGCGGATAGTCCCATCATCACAAAGGTCAACAGCAGGGCCGCTGTCACCAAGCCGCCCAGCAGCAATAACTCAAACCGGGCTGCACCGCTTCTTTCCACCCCCTCGATCCCTTGCAGGTGCATTCGCCGGTCAAGCAGCCGCAGGCCAACAACACGGTTCAGCGCCACCAGTCCAACCAAGCTCACCAGAAAAAGCCCGGTGTCCTTCAACAAAGAGCGGTCACCTGGGATGCCGAGCTCAAAGGCGAAGAACCGGTCCCATCCGATCTGGTTGTGAGAGAAGATGGCTGCGCTTTGCAGCCCGATCACTATGAGGGCCATCAGCCAGAAGGATATTTGGGCCCATCCGAGAAGGTGAAGTCCCCAATACAGCGCAAGGCAGAGACACAAGGGAAGAAGCAGGTCGCTGAAAACCTGGTCGGGAACGAACCTTGCTAGCTGCTCGGACCATGAGAAACTCGGCTGCCCATCGGTAATAATGGAGTCGGGAACGGAGAGTACCGATAAGAGCAGCAGGCCTACCAGCAGGACCGTTTCGGCCGACGCATATCGGAGCTCCCGCACCCTCATCGGCCTACCTGAACACCCCGACGTGGCGTACCAGGACCGTCATGAACTCCTCCCGAGCGGGTTCCCACTCGATCACATCCGCGCCCGCACCCCTTAGCTCCCTGGCAACGACCCTGGTCTCCCACCGGGCCAGTCCCAGCCCCTGGGACACCGACGACTCCTCCTGGGGCTCCACGTGCACCACCCTCACCCTCCCCAGCTGCCGGGACTGGCTCCTCAGGGAGGTCAGCTTTTGCACCGCGGCCTTGAACCGGTCGAAGGAACCGGTGCTTTCGCCCGGCATCGAGTACAGGGCATCCAAACGGGTGATGATGAATACATCGGGTCTCAGCCGGAACAGGAAGCTCTTGCACCTTTCGACACACTGGAGCAGGTCCTGGTCGGGGGAGCCGGGCCTGAGGCCGGTCAGCATCTTCACAAGCCGGTCGAACTGGCTCATTCTTGCCTCGGGCGCAAGCAGCTCACCGAGGCCGGTGCTGTTGTTGTAGGCATAGGCCCCCAGGGTGGATCCGCTGGAGAGATAGTACTGGGCCAGCGTTCCGGAGGCCTCCACCGTGTTCTCCAGAGGGTTGGATATTGGCGACCCTACGTCCATGTAGTCCGCGATATCCAGGAACATCCAGACCGCCTTTTTCGTTTCCGGCTCCGGTTCGTTGACCATGGGAAGATTGTCAGTCCTGGAAGCCCGCGCGCTGGCTTTCCAGTTGATCCACTTTATGGGGTCTCCCGGTTGGTAGGGACGAATCTCCCTAAACTCTTCTGTCGTTGCGCCCGTCTTGCTGAGGTAGTCCTGGTAGCGGATGTTCTTGCGGGCAGCACGGACTTCGTTCAGGCGCTTGATGCTGCGAAATCTGGGTACTACGGAAATCTCGATGGGGTTTTCATCGGAGCCGGTCGCGCCCCGGTTGATGCCGAAGGGGGCCTGGGACTCCCAGGTAGCTTCTTCGAGGATGTAGGTCCCCCGTTTGGGGAACCGGATCTGGTAGGACAGGTCGACGCTCCTTGCCCCCCGCCACTTCCGCACCAAGCGCAGGTTGCTGCCCGACACGACCTGGGTCTCGGGTGGAAGGAGGTCGTGCACAAAGACGGAACCGATGCCTGGACCGAGGGTGACTTGTCGATTCACCGTAACGATGTCCCCGATCCAGCAGGAGGTCCGGGATAGGCTTCGCTCGACACTTACCTCGCTGGGCGGGGATATGGTCGTGGTGAGCACTACTGTGAGCAGGATGAAGACAGCCCCGGTCAGAAGGATGGCGTTGCCCAAGGCCAACCCAAGGAACAGTAGGACCAACGAGAGGGCGATCCAGCTGGGGTGGGCCGGCCCGAACCTCAACGAGACCCTGCCTGACCTACCTCGCTGGGTACCGGTACCTGCTGCACGATTTCGTCGATGATAGAGTCAGCCTGGATACCTTCCAGGGTGTCCTCGATGTTGAGGATTATGCGGTGGGCAAGGACATCCATGGCGACCATCTTCACATCATCGGGCACCACAAAGTCCCTTCCGTGAATCAAGGCTATCCCACGGGCGATCCTCAGCAGGGCCAGCCCTCCCCGGGGGCTGACTCCGACCGCCACTCTGGGATGCTCACGGGAAACCCTGACCATCTGGGTGATGTAGTCCACGATGACATCGTCGGTGTAGACCTTGGTTTCCACAATATGCTGGAGCTCCAGGAACCGGGTCACGTCGACGGCAGGTTCGATGTCTGATGTCGGGTCATCCTTTTGCCAGCGAATGCGGCGGATGAGGATATCGTTTTCCAGGTCGCGATTGGCTGGGTAACCCGTGCTCAGCTTCAGGAGAAACCGGTCCAGCTGGGCTTCGGGGAGGGGATAAGTGCCCTCTTGCTCGATGGGGTTCTGAGTAGCTATCACCACGAAGGGAAATTCAATATCCAGGGTCTGCCCGTCGATGGTCACCTGGCGCTCCTCCATTGCCTCGAGGAGGGCCGACTGGGTCTTGGGGGGTGCCCTGTTGATCTCGTCGGCGAGCAGCACGTTGGTGAACACCGCCCCTCGCATCATCTGGAATGTGCCCTCGTTTTGCCTCCACACGTTCATGCCCAGGATGTCCGACGGCAGGAGGTCCGGCGTGAACTGAACGCGCTTGGTGTCGCTGCCAATGGCTCTTGCAAACACCTTGGCCAGCAGGGTCTTGCCCAAGCCTGGGTAGTCTTCAAAGAGAATGTGACCGTTGGCTAGGGCCGCAGCCAGCAGCTTCCGGAGCATCAGCCGGTTTCCCACATAAGCGTCCGAAACGCGGTCCAGGATCAGCTCGCAGGAGAGCCGGGCCTCTTCGATATCTCGCTCGTTCAGCATGGCAGTCCAGTCCAGACTAAGAGCGTAGTGGAGCCAGTGAGCATGTCCACTCTCCTTCCTTGGTGCTACCTGTTATGCGCTTGTTTCTGCCAAGCGGAACGAGGCCTTTGGCTGTTTCAAGCTGGAGTGCCAAGTGTAGCATGATCAAAAGTTGGTCCCTCCCCGAACAGCTGGGAGATTGCCCTCTCCACCAGGGACCGGCGGTTGCCCTCGTTCCCCTGCTTGGCCTTCAAGCGCGACCTTAGCCTCCCGACCAAGCCGGGCGATGGATCGGGGACATTCAACAGCTGGAACCACTGGTCCACCGCTCGTTGCAGGTCATCGCCCCTTTGACGCTGGGCCGCAATCAAGGCAACCGCCAGAGCATCGTGGTCAGCGCCCCTCTCCATGTATGGAATGGCAGCCTCCCTGATGGCATCTTCGTCGATGGCGCTTAGAGGGGTGCCGGCAGATGCCAGCGCCTCTTGCACGCTCCCCAGCGCCTGCTCGAGGGCCGATGCCCTATTTGTCCGGCTTCTCCCTGTCCTGCTGAAAATCTTCCAGGCCCAGGATGTGGCGGCGCCATTGCGCAGAGGCCGGCACACCTGCCTCATCGATTCCAGGGAAACCTCTCCCTGGAGGAGCAGCCCCATCAGGTACTGCCAAAGGGGCTTCCAATCGCCATGGTCCACAAACCGCTCGCCCAGAGCAGCCGCATTGTCGGTGCGACGGTCCGGCTTGTTCTCCAGCTCCTGCTGGTGGTGTGTCCTGTCCATCCAAGCCGGCGTATCGGGGACAGCGGCGTTCTGGACAACCCTTTCGTGGTTCAAGACCCGCATCAGCACCGCCAACATGAGGAGAAGCAAGGCCGCGTATTCGTACAGGGAGGCGAGGTGGAGGAACTCGTAGAGTACCGGTCGGATCAGTAGCCCGTAGAAGGCCAGGCTCATGCCCAATACAAGAACGCGCAGTTTGGATGTGGCGAGCCAGCCAGTTACCTCTGCCAATAGCCCACTTGAGGAATTTGCGAACATGGATGCCAGGTGGGAAAGGGCCAGGGAGTACAGGCCTACCGCCGCCACCACGCCCACCAGGAGAAAGCCGTGCCCAAGGGAGGAAAGCTGCGAGCCGATGGTCCAGGCCAAAAAGCCTGCCGTGCCATAGAGCAGGGTCGGCAGCAGAAAGGCATAGGGTTCCGGCACGTAGCCTCTCTGGGCTTTGGGAAGCCTGAGGCCCAGGACTGCCGCGTAGAACAGGATGGCTGCAGCGTTTCGTATGTCAAACAGGACCCCGAAGTGGGGCAGGAGCTGCTCCCCCGTATATCTGGAGGCAGCGTGGTCCAATAGTGTGGCGTTGACTACGGGCAGGTGATTAAGGCCTACCCATATCAGCATAGCCCAGGGAAGAGGATATGCCAGCTCGCCCGCTGCCCCGCACAACCTTGTCGCCAACCTGCGAAAGCGACCCTGCGCCTGGAGGCCGGCGACGTTACGCAGGACAGATGCTGCGTAGGACAAGATCAAGGCTTGAACCAGGACCACCAGAGCTTGCGCCAGATTTGCTTCGGAGGCTACCGACAGGATGCCGTGCTGGGAGAATAGAACGTAGACAAGCAAGAGCAATACCAGGTGAAAGGCGGGGAATCCGAATACCCTGTCAACAACGGGCAGGAACACCCCCACAGCCCTGAGCAGGAAGATGGGCACAAGGACCGCGGCGACCAGTCGATCGAGGGTTCCCGCCAACAGCACATGGGGGATTAGACCCTCCGGATACCGGTCCGCCAGCACGAGCGCCAGCGCCGAAGGCAAGTCCACCAATGCGACGACCAGGGCAGCCATCCACCCGCCTTCCAGGATGATCAGGGCCACCCGGTATAGGACCAACAGCCTTCGGGGCTGGACCGCCCGCAGGTATTGGCGCAGCAGGGACGCCCCGTAGGAGATTCCCAGCGCCATACCCAAGCTCAGTAGTATCCTGGTTCCCTCCAAGCCGTAGGCCACCGTGAGAATTCCGCCATCGGCCAGCAGGACGTAGGCTGCCCCGAAGGCCGCCAGCCTGACACGGGGAACTTTGATAACCTGAAGGATGACGGGCCATATTTCGGCGGCTGCCCGGAGGAGCACAAATGGGAGCAGAAGGGAAACGCCCATGCTCGCCAATGAATCGAAGGCCTCCAGGTGAGCGGCGAGGGAGACCAGGTCACCGCCGCCCGTGCCCCGGGAGATGGTGGATGGCAGATGGGATACCGACGAGAGCAGCCCCAATACCAGCACCATCCATCCCAGGTCCAGGGGCAATCTTGTGAGTACCGACGGGGCTGCCTCTGCAATTGAGCTTCGGACACCGCCCCCATCCTTCGTTAGCCCTAGGCGCTTGGTGATTCGCTGCCCGACAGCTGGCAGGCCGATCAAGAGGAAAGCCCTGTTCAGCAGCAACAGGGTTCCCCCCAGGACTATCGGGAAGGAAAGGTAGTGGAAGTCGAAGCCCGTCCAATAGTCCACCCAGCCGTCAGGACCTCTGAGCAATATCCACATGGACGGTATTGCCACAAGCAAGAAGACGATCGTCAACGGCAACCGGCGATTCTTGACAGCTTCGGCCACGCTGCTAGCCTCCCACGATCTCCCGCCATGCACGGTGCATAGCATCGTAGTGCCGGCGCGCGATTGGGTGCTCGCTGTAGTCCGCCTCTTCAAACCTTGAGATCAGCTCGTCCAGGGACTTCTGGTCCAGCCGCGCACCTTCGGAGACCAGTATCACTTCTATCTCCCTTGGAGTGGACTGCTCGGTGACACTTGCGGTCCTTTCGGTGACCCAGTCCAGGAAGAGGTTGTACAGGCGGACGATCTCCTCCCGGAAGTCCACAATCCTAAAGACCGCAGAGGTTGAGGTGGGCAGGTATCCTTCATCACCCTCATACACCACCACAACCCGGAAATCTCCCAGTTCGCCGCCGGTCCAGCTATCGGAGCATGCTCCAGAATCATCGGTGGTGAGCTGGGAGAAGGTGCCCAAGCCGGCAATGGATACGTCTACCGATGCTGCGCTTATGGGTTCCCCATCCTCATCCCTCAGCGTGATGGTTGCCGACACATCCTCTCCCGGGCCCCAAACATCGTCCATGTCCGAACCAGCCTTGCTGAAGGCCACCTCCAGGACTGTGGCCCGAGGCTTTTCGACCTCTTCGCCCTCCTCGCTCTCCAGGCCCGGAATACTCACAGGCACGTCCGGGGCTGGAACACTGGTAGCGCCTCTCCGGCGGATGGGAACCGGGATGTTGACCGTCCTGAGCTTCCGTCCCGCGAAAACGGATGCGGCGATAAGGGTGATCATGCCCGGAAGCCCAACCCAAAGGAGCCAGTTGAACCCGGACACCGCCGGAATCGCCAGGGCGAAAGACTCAGAGATGGGCAGGTTTCTCTCATCTCCGTCAAAGGTGACGACGACCGGAACAATCACAGCCTCCTTCGTTTCCGGCGTCATCACTTCGATAACCGCCATGCCAAGGTCATCGGTGACCGCTTCCACCCCCTGGTCTGAGCGAAGTGCCGCTCCGGAGATTCCGGCGCCTGTGTCGTCCAGAAGAGTCGCAACGAGCAGCGTTGTGTACTCCGGAGCCGGCAGGTCCGAGGGGTCGAAGCGCATGCTGGGGGCAGACCTTACCTCAATGCCCACGCTGAAACTGGCCTCGATGTCCGGGGCCGAAACCGCAATCTCCCACGTTCCTACGGGGGTATCGGAAGGAATGGGGTAGTCAACGATGAATGCGCCGGCTTCGTCGGACTCCTGGCTCACCTCCTGGCCGATACCCACCTGGACACCGGCAATGGGACTGTTGCCCAGCAGAACCGTCCCACGCAGGGTTGCCGTTTCGCCACGGGCAATAGGTTCCATTGCCTCTACCACGATGCGGGGCAGGCCGACCAGGGTACTCGAATTGGAAGCGCTGGGCCCCAGATGGTCGGTGCCAGCGAAGGCAACCTCAAAGAACAGTTCGGATTCGACCACATCATCGGTCAGGGTCTGATCCAGGGAGGCAGAGGTCTCCCAACTGAACTTGCCATCGGCATCGGTCACGACAGTCCGGGATTCAGCGCCGGTCACCTGTATTTCAACGTTCGGCACAGGTTGGCCCTCGTCCTGTACGAGAGTCCCGGCCAGCCCGAATGCTTCCCCATCTCTGACGACCTTGGGGCTCTCCAGCGTCAGCATGGTGGGGGCGTAGACGTAAAAGGTGATTCCCGCAGTGCTGGACCCGATGTACTGTTCTCCCGGGTAGTGCCCGGTCAGGAAATGGAGACCGGTTTTGGAGAAGGAGGACTGGGTGTGGGCAAACCTGCCGTTCTCGTCGGTGCTGATGGACGTAGTCTCCAGCCCCGAGCTATCTTCCAGGGTCAGCTCCAGGCTCCCCGTAGGAGCGAAGGTCTCCGATTCCAGCTTTCCCTCGAAGGTGGCCCCCTGCCCTCTCCCTATCCGGCCCGGCCCATCTATGGTCAGTACCACGAGGTGCTGGGATGCCAGGAGGGCGCTGCCGTTGGAGGCAAGCAATGGTCCGTCCCGTCTGAATTCGGCGCTCACGGTGTACTCGCCTGATTCGGATACAGTGCCCCTGAATTCGAAATTCCCTGAGCTGTCCGTGGTGACGCTCCGTCCAGCAGCTTCACCTATCTGGATGCGGACCGACTCCCCCGAAAGGGGAGTGCCCCGAATGTCGCGAAGCTCGCCGGTTACAAGAAACTCTTGTCCTACTTCCACGATAGCCGGGGCGTGAAGCACAGTCTCCGTTGGCATCGTTACCAGGAAATTCAAACGGGCTCTGTTGTCCAAGAGGAACTCTTGGCCCGCGACTTCAACTGCTACCCAGTGGTCGCCGGCGGAGTCAAAGGTGCTGGAGAAAGAAAAACCGCCCGAAGCGTCGGTAGTTATCGAGGGGGCAGCTCCACCATCTATGGTTACGGAAAGATCACGGGCGGCCACCCCCTGGTCGCTGTCATCCGACAAGCGCCCTGTGAATGTGGCCTCTACATCAATTGTGACTTCAGCCGGCCCGGTCAGCTCCAGACCGCTTCCCGAGAAAACCGTGATGTCGGGATCGCTCCAGGACTCGTTGTATTCGTCATTGCCGACCGCGCGGGCCAAAAGCTGGTAGGGTCCCAGCTCCACGCCGGTGGGCAGCTCCACCGAGGCTACGTATCCATCGGAAGATGTAGTCGTTTCCCCGACCTTGATGCCTCCGTGCTCCTTTGTCTCATTCACATAGATTTCCACTTCCATCTCGCTGACGTTCTGGCCATCGAGGGTCGTCACTTCTCCGCCAACCACAAATGCTGTCCCTCTCCGGACCTCCGCAGGCCACTGGGTAATGGTGGTAAGCGTGTCCTGGGGAGGAGGCGGCACCGCCTCCAGAGTTGGCGCCTCGAACTGCTGATTCGCCCTCGAAGGAGGTCCACCTGACCCCGTGGGCTCAAAGGTCACCCATCCGAGATCCTGGAAAGCCACCTCCGCCCACTGATGGGCTTGGTCAGCGTAAACGATCTGGGGATCTCCCGTTTGCCAGATGGCCCAGCCTGAAACAACCCTTGCCGGGATGCCAATCGATCGTGCCATCACCACAAAGGCGCTGCTGAAAACACCGCATGTGCCCTTTTGGTACTCGAACAGGAACCAGTCCGTTGGGTCCCACCCCGGTGGTGGGTCCCCGCTTCTGGAGGCATCGGCGAAAGCATAGGTGTAGGTTGTGGACAGGTACTGCTCCAGCGCTCTTGCCTTGGCGTAAGTAGTGGAATGGCCGGACGTGACTCGCAGGGCGAGGTCTCGAATCCGCTCAGGCAGCCCGTCCGGCAGCTGGGTGTAGGTGGGGTCCGAAGCGGCCACAGCATCGTGATACTGGGAAGGTGAGTAGATGGGAATCTCGGAGGTCCACGAGAAAGTCTCCCCGGGTTCATTCGAGTAGAATGTGGAGCTGAAGGGGTAGAATTCTCCACCCCGGTGCGCCGACCGCAAATGCAGCGATGTTGGCGTCAGTCCCGCAGGCATGTCCGTGAACATCTTCACCGGCTTGATCAGGATGTGGTCATGATGAGAGTTGCCGGTGTGTTCCAGGAGCCCGAACAGGGACTCTGTTTCTACCCTGTGGTTGGGAAGATCCCCAAACCCGTCGGCCCGGCTGGTAAAACTGTCTCGCACTGTGTCTTCAACACTCTGACCGGAGACGTATGGGATGGATACGTGGTCGATCTGGCTCCAATGGCTACCATGGTAGAAATCGCCGACGGCAGTTCTAAAATACCCTGTATTAGCGGCCCCAGTAACGGAAAACAGGGGAATGTGCGGAATTTCCGGAGCCTGTGCCGTGGTGGTCCCCCCACTTATGGTGAAGTTTTCGTTCTGGCCTACGAGAGTTGCTCCGTTTTCCAGGCGGATCACCTCGGCGCCCGCATCCTCCAGGCTTCTCAGCACCTTCTCTTTTTCTTCATGATCGTCGCTGGCCAAGGCATCCTCAACGCTCGACGCAGCGGCCCGCGTGGCAGGTCCACCCGCCGCTGTGGGCTCGAAAGTGACCCAGCCAAGCCCCTCGAATGCGACCTCTGCCCATTGATGGCCCTGATCGCCATACACTATCTGGGTACCTTCCATGGGAGTGATGGCCCAACCGGACACCACCCTTGCAGGTATGCCTATGGACCGGGCCATCACCACAAAGGCGCTGCTGAACACCCCGCACGTCCCCTCCCGATGGTCGAACAGGAACCAGTCCACCGGGTCCCGTCCAGGGGGTGGGTCCCCGCTCCGGGAAGCGTCGGCAAACCTATAGGTGTAGTTGGTGGAAAGGTACTGCTCCAGGGCTTTCGCCTTGGCATAGGTGGTGGTATGGCCCGAGGTTACCGCCAAGGCCAAATCTCGAATCCGCTCAGGGAGGCCCTCCGGCAACGCGGTATAGGTTGGGTCCGAAGCAGAAGTGGCCGCGGCGTACTGGCCAGCCGTATAGGAAGGTATGTCGGAAGTCCACGAATAAGATTCCCCCGAATCATCAGCGGAGAATGTGGCGCTGAAGGGGAAAAACTGCCCGTCGTGTTCGACCGACTGAAGATGCAGAGACGTCGGGGCCAGGCCGGCAGGAAAGTCTGTGAACATCCCCGCGGGTTCTAGGTGCAATTGGTTGTGGCGTGAAGAGGCCGGGGTTTCCCGCAGCCCGAAAAGGGATTCCGTTTCGACCCTGTGGCTGGGCAGAGGTCCGAATCCGTCTGATCGGCTGGTATAACTCTCCTTTACCAAGTCGATAACGTTGTCTCCGGCGCCGTACGGCATGGAGACCGGGTCCAGCTGTCTCCAATGGGTCCCCTCATAGACATCCCCGACCGCGGTCCTCAAGTACCATGTGTTGGACGCCCCGGTAACGGAAAAGACGGGGACATGGAGGAGCCCCCGAGACTGCGATGTTGTCGTCCCCGCAACCCAACGGAAATACCCGCGCTGACCTCCGGATCCACCTCCACCCTGGCGCACGATCGCAGCTCCGTTCTCCAGCCGCGTTACGTCGGCACCTCGCTCCTCAAGGGTATTCAGCGCCTCCGCCCGCTCTATAGGATCGTCGCTGTCCAGGGCGTCCCAGGGCGAGGCCCTGGACGGCGCCCCGCCAGGCGTGGGGTCAAGGGTTATCCAACTTGGTCCGTCGAGGGCCACTTCCGCCCACTGATGGGCCTGGTCGGAGTATATGGTCTGCCTGGGAGCTTCCGGGTCGATTGCCCAGCCCGACACCACCCTTGCCGGTATTCCTATGGACCGGGCCATGATTACTAAGGCGCTGCTGAAGCTCCCGCTGGTCCCTTGCCGGCTTTCGAAGAGGAACCAATCCACAGGGTCTCTGCCAGGCGGTGTGGGCGTCACCTCCATGGGGTCGGCAAATCCGTAGGTGTACTCGGACCGGAGGAACTCTTCAAGGGCCTTGACCTTCCCGTATGTCGTGGACTGACCTTCGGTAACCCTGGAAGCCAGCTCTCGCACCTTATCCACCCATGGCAGGTCCTGCAGCTGGGTATAGCCTTCTTCCTGGCCCTCAGACCACAGGTCTAAAGCGTCGAGGTCGCTGGCGCTGTAGTCGATCACATGGGAAGACCATGTATAGGACTGGCGCTGTTCGGCGAGCACGTAGGTTGTGCTTTGAGGCCAGTAAGTGCCCGGAGCTGAGAGGTAGTCAGGAATGCCGGAAATCGGGACCGAACCCGGAAGGAGATTATTACCAACTTGAGCATTGGTAGCAGTCAACCGGTCCTTTTGTACGCTCAGTGCGGTTGCTGCCTGGGGGAGCTCGGCTTCGAGCACACCTCGGGCGTCAATTCCCAGGAGAAGTTCTTGAGGCATCCTTGGCCGCCAGGCTCCGTCGATGTAGTCGTCCCTAACGGCAACCCTGAGGAGGTAGGTGTGGGTGTCGTCATCTATCTTGAACACGGGGGTACGGGGCATTTCCGTCACCCACTCCGAAGTTGCGCCGGGGATCAGGGAGATGTGCCCGGGGTCGCGGGTCAGCAGACCAAGCCCGTTCTCAAGCCACCTTATCTCGCCGATGCTTTCCAGCGCCGCCAGCGCGGCCTCGCGCAATTCCTCGCTGGGATCGTGCAGGGCGCTGCTGAGGGCAGGAATGGCGCGGACGTACTCCCGCTCGCCCAGTAGTTGGGCAGCTGCTGCTCTCCCGGTTGCCTCTTCAGACACTTGGAGGATGGCCAGCAGCTGGTCACTGGTCCACGCGGCCAGTGCGTCCGCGGCGGCCCGCCGGACCGGCTCCACTGCATCTTCAGACCGGGCTCGAAGCAAGAGCCTCAGTGCTACAGCTTCCTTGATTTCACCCAAGGCCCAGGCCGAGGCCTCTCTCACTTGCCATGCTATATCGGAACCGAGAATGGGGGCCAATTCCCTGGCAGTCCATCCAGTCTTTAATGTCCCCAGCGAGCGCACAGCAGCTTCCCTGACGGTGGCGTCTTCGTCCGAGGTTGCCGCCTGCAGCAGATGCTCCTCAGCTCGGTCCTTTCCCATGTAGGCCAGCCCGCGGGCGACCTCCACCCTGACATTGGGTTCTTCATCCTCAAGCAACACCTGCAGGAAGGGCTCCACCGCCCTCAAGTCCATCAGCGCCGTCAAAGCGATAGTCGCCGCCCTCCTCATCTCCGGGTTTTCGTGGTTGAGAAGGATATGGACCAGCTCCTCAAAGCTTAAGGTCTGCAATGACGTCAGGGCTGCTAGCTGGACATCTATGTCCCGGTCCCTCTCCATGGCTTCCACCAAGTCCGGCAGAGCTTCCGGGTAGTCCTGAAGGTCCAGCGCCTCAGCGGCCCCGGCGCGGGTCTTCGGATCGGTGCTGGTGGCAAGCTGGTTCAGCAGTACCGACAACTCGGTCTCCTCGGATTCCGTGCCCAATTCAACCCTGGTCGCGGGATCGAGGGTAAACCAGCCTATTGCTTCAAGGGCGATCTCGGCCCAATGATGGGACTGGCTGGCGTAAACGTCCTGGACTCCGGCCGACTCCCCTATCTTCCATCCCGAAACCACTCTTGCCGGAATACCGGCTGCCCGGGCCAGCACGACAAATGCGCTGCTGAAGCTGCTGCTTCCGCCGGACTGGTGCTCGAACAGGAACCAGTCCACAGGATCAGCGCCGGCAGGAGACTCGGCAACCTCAGACTTCGTCTCATCAAGCCGGTAGGCCTCTTCATCCGCCAGGTGCAACATGATTTGATTGGAGTTCACAAAGGGAGAGAGGCTAGTCTTGAACTGCGAGGCCAACTCGTAGATGCGTTCAGGTAAGTCATCGGGCAGCTGCAGATATGTGTCATCCGCAAATGCTTCGGCTTCCACAAGTTCGGAAAGCGAGAAGCTTGGCACCGAAGACCACCACCCGTATTGGGGGACGGGACCAGGGAGGCTGAGGGTGTTGCTGAAGGGGTTGTAGGTAACTCCAGCCTGGAATCTGGAAGGGTATTGGGAAACCGGGGCGGGCCCGGCCTGGAGGGTTCCTCCCTCATCGGCAGGGAACACCTGGACCAGGTCTACCGTGTCAGTGCTTCCGGAGACGGGAGGATAAGCGACCAACCAGAAGTTGGGTTGCTCGGGCTGGTCCCCTTCCTCGTTCTCAGTCCCAAGTGAAGGCCCAAGTGAAGGCCCAAATGAAGGAAAGAAAGGAGCAACGGCATCTTTCACCGCCTCTCCCTGGGCGATTGGGACCGCGTGGGTGTCCAGTTCCTGCCATTCCCCGCCCTCATACACATCGCCTGCGAAAGAACGCAGGTAGGTGGTGTGAGTCGCTCCTGCAACCCGAAACAGGGGTTCGGGAGGGGGAGCATCCTGGTCCACTTCTTCATCTTCAACAGCGTCCCCTGTGATGGGACTCTTGGCGTCCACAATGGGATCAGCCTTGATCACGACTTTTCTGGGCTGCGGCTCTTCCCTGGCCCTTATTCTTATGGTCCCCCCAGGGGCGTCCACCTCCTCGGCGGGGTCCTCGGTATGCCGGTACGTTTCCACGAGGGTCGTGAAGACCGCCGGCTCCTCTATCCTAGACGTGCGTTCGAACAGGTACAGTCCGTCGAGAGGCTTTGTATCCAGGAAACCAAAGGCCAGCCCAGCCGCCAGCCACACAACCAAGGTCGTCAACAGCATCTTGCGGCCGACGACCGCAGCGAGAGCTATGGAGAAGAAGATGCATGCAAGCACCACAAGGGCGCCGGACTCCAGCAGGTCGACATCGACCAGGTGCTGATCGTAGGACACCTGCCCATCGACGACTCCCGAGAATGATACGTAGGCGCCCGCAGCCACCAGAAAGACTGACCCAATTATGCCCAGGACGACCGATGGCTTGAGCCGGATGGATGAGCGTTTGGGAGGCCACCCCAGGGAGGCAATCAGAATGGCAAGGGCAATCACAAGAGAAATGGTGAACACCGAGAACTTGAGAAGCCCAACGCCGGTGGGAAGCACGACATGGTCGCCTACTGATGGGTTGACCGCAAGGATGTCCTGGGGCGAGGAAGACACCAGGGATATGAGGATGTCGAGGAGGAAAAGGAGGCCCAGCAACCCTGCCGACAGCACCAATAGGAGCTTGGCTCGGCGCGTCAGTCTCCCGATAACCGGCCAGAAGAGACCTGTAATCAGCCGTCGCATGGTGCGATTATCTTCGGGTTGTTACGTGCTATGGCGGAGAGGGTGGGATTCGAACCCACGATCCCTTGCGAGATACCGCTTTTCGAGAGCGGCGCCTTCAACCACTCGGCCACCTCTCCAGTTAAGCTCCACCGGGTCCCCTACGCCCAGTGGCCGCGGTTGGGCCCCGGGAAGGCCTACTGCATCGGGGAAAAGGACGCGGGTAGGAGTATCTTCGTTTCCTGTTTAATCATGAACTCCGACGTGGGCGGGGGCCAGAGCTCTTCCTTGGAAGACTCAGCCCGTATGCGCTCCCGGTCGTCAAAGCTGTTGTACGGCCACAGATGCACCAGCTTGTTCAGAGGCCCCATGTCCGTGGTCCAGCAGCCCGCCATGGGAGAGTACTTCTCTCGCACCGGCACTCCTAAGCTCCAGCGTCTCAGCACCTCGGGCATGTTCCCCCGGCGGTAACTGTACATCCGCAGCTCATAGAAGCTGCCCAGCTTTGCCGGTTCCATGGGTCGCATGAAGGAGGTCGGGTTTAGAAACTCCGTCTCCTGCTCGTCGATGAACTGGGACAAGGGCAGGGCCCGGAGGTCCTCATCCTTGGCCATCGCATCCCGTACCTCGCTACGGTGTTCGACGCTTTCGTAAGGCCAGATGTGGATGACCTGGTTCAGCCTGCCGAACTCGGTGTGCCAGAAGCCTCCCAGCTTGGAGTGCCGCTCGCGGAAGGGCTGTCGCTTTTCAAACACCTCTTCGAAGTCGGCTACGGCGCCGGGCTTGAGGCTGTAGGTGCGCATTTCGTAAAACATGGCTGCTCCTGGAAAGCAAGGATTCCGGGACCCGTACCCCGGAACTGCGCTCTGTTGCAAGCTAGTGTAGCAAACCCTCCCCTGTCCAGCAAACGAGGAGGGAGCCAGGGCTACTGGGGGCCGACCTCGCTCCTGGAGGAAACCAGGGATGGCACCTTTGTGAGTAGGGGCAGAGAAGAAACCATGATTATCACAATGCAGAGCACGGCCGCCTCCTGGTCGTAAAGGGATGTCATCCCCGCCCACATCAGGGGGCCGAGCACCCTTCCAACCTTGCCGACCATGCTGTGAAGCCCGAAGAACTCTCCCGTGTACCCCTCGGGGGTCAGGCGCAGCATCAAGGGCCGGTCGGCAGTCCACACCCCCGCCATTACGATGCCGGTCATGCACCCAACCACCCACCAGAGGTCTTCGGACCAGGAAAACCATGAGATGCTCAGGGCCAGCAGAATGACCAGCGTCCACACAAAAACGTTGAGGCCCAACACCAACAACGGCCCTCGCTGGTCCACCACCCTCCCCCAGAAGGCACCGCTGGGTATGGCAAAGCATATTCCCGCCAGCAGTACCAGCTGCACCTCCCGGTCGCTCAGGCCCAACACCTCGGATGCGTACACCACACCAAAGGCTGTGGTTGTGTTTATAGCCAAGGCGTAGAGGAAGCGGGCCGCCAGGAAGATGCGCAGGCCGGGGAACCGGTGCAGGGAACGGAAGTCCCCCATGAGCTGCAACCAAGACGTGGCTACCATACCCCATACCGAGGACCGGGGCACCGGTCGGGGCCTCTCCTTCAGCAGAAATAGAATGGGTACCGCAAATACCAGGAACAGTAGCGCCACAACCCTTATGGTCCATTCGTATCGGTCGGGCTCATCGAGATAGGAGGCGAAAGCGAAGGCTGTGCCAACGGCGATGAATGACCCCAGGAAACCTATTCCCACCCCCAGACCGGCCACCCTTCCCCTGTTTGCATCGGTGCTCACTTCGGCCAGCAGGGAGTTGTAGAAGATAACCCCCAGCTCCATGGCAGCCAAAGACAGCGCGAACAGGATGAGGGTGCCCAGAACCCCTGGTACCCCGATAAACAGGCCCGCAGCCACGGAAACCAGGGTGGTGGCCGCGAGGAAGGGCATGCGGGTGCGGGCTTGGTCCGACAAGGTTCCGAGGAAGGGGGAAAGCACCATGACCACCGCCATGGTCGTTCCCAGGGTCAGACCTAGGGTCGCGTCATCCCCTGACGTTGCCGAACTGGTGATCCAGAGGGGAAAGGAAACGCCGACCGTGCCGGTCCAAAATACGGTGTTTGCCACATCGTAGGTTATCCATGAACCCACGGCAGCCTTCGAGGAAGAAGGGCCAGCGGATAGTGCGATAGGTCGCCTCCTGGGGATGGGATGCCAGGCACCGGCCCAATCCAGCCCAGCAACAAGAACGGGCCAGCCAACAGGTTATATCAGCGCCCTTCGTTGGGCAACATTCCAGCCCTTCGCCGCAGCAGGTAACGATACTCCCTCAATACCGATTATCAGTTTTTTCACGGTTGACTCCCTTCACTATTCTTGTATAATGGGCTAAGTTCAGGGGTCTAGCTTTAGCAGCTAGGCCAAATGGTAGAAGCTCTCCCAAAAGCGGAGACCGCAGGTTCGATGACCAATGCTCGTTGAACCGTAAGATATAGAGACCAGAATCGCAGAAGGAGGTCATATCTTGGTAGCTGATTTCACGTTCTTTGTAGGAACAGTAGGCAGGGGCCTTTCCATAAGCCGTGATGGTGGAAAGACCTTCCGCCGCCCCGACCCGCTGATCGCCGATACCCGGGTCTATGAGGTAACCTCCGACCCCACGAACTCCGATGTCGTGTGGGCCGGCACGGACACCGGTATCTTCAAGAGCGACGACAAGGGCCAGACGTTCAAGCACATGGGCCTGGATGGACAGTGGATCTGGCGCATCGCCGTTGACCCTGTGGACCCCGACACCATCTTTGCGGGCATCAAGACCCTGACGAGGGACCACCCCGGCCCCTGGATTCACCGTTCTCGAGATGGCGGACGTTCCTGGGAAGCCACATCCTGCAACTTTGACCCGGTCTTCCCTGCTCCCCGAGAGCAGCAGCTGACCGAGCTAAACCGTCTGACTGGCCTGGCAGTGGATCCCACGAACCACAACAACATCTGGGCATGCGTGGAAGCCGACGGCGTCCGCCGAAGCCTGGATGGAGGCGACACCTGGACAAACCTGAACGCCAATCTCCCCGGTGACCAGTCCTTCGGGTACATCGACTTCCATGACATGGCCGTATGCGCCAACCCCTCCAAGGCAGTCCTTGCCCAGCGGAACAACGAGATCCTGCTGAGCACCGATGAGGGCGAGACCTGGGAAGAGACCGGAGCCGGCGTAGGCAACTGGACTCTCCCCTTCGTGCGCTGCATCGGCACCGCCCATGACGGCAAGACCGTCTTCATCGGCTCCGGCGATACCGCCACCGGCGTGGTCGGTGGCGTGCGTCGCTCCAAGGACAGGTGCGCAAGCTGGGAAGACCTGGACCTGCCCAACGAGACCAACTCCCCCGTCTATGGCATAGGCACCCACCCCGGGGCCCCCGGTGTGGTCGTTGCCGGCACCCGCTACGGCGAGGTGTACGTCAGCAAGGACGATGGAGACTGGTGGGTGAAGGTAAAGACCGAGTTCTCCGAGCTCCGGCGCGGGATCGCGGTGGTCCCCAACTAAGACCCTTCGGGACCAACGCCCAAGACAAGGAACTGGATGATCCGGGCCCCACCGGACGGGAGTTCACCTCCCCTCCCGGTGGGGCCTTGGATTTACATAAAGGGCCGCAGGCTTCGGCCCCAATACTGCTGGAGGTGCATCTATGATTGCTGATTTCACGATCCTGGTGGGAACTGTAGGACGAGGCTTGTCGGTCAGCCGCGACGGAGGCAAGAACTGGAGACGCCCTACCCCCATGGTGGCCGACACCCGGGTGTATGAGGTGCACGCCGACCCCGTGAATCCCTCCGTGGTGTATGCGGGCACCGACAACGGCATCTGCAAGAGCGAGGACGGGGGCGTAACCTTCCAACAGATGGACAACATTCTGAACGACCAGTGGGTCTGGCGAATCGCCGTCGATCCTGTGGACCCCGACATCATCTATGCGGGGACCAAGCCTCCCTTCCTCTACCGCTCCAAGGACGGCGCTCGCACCTTTGAGAAGCTGGACTGCCCCTGGAATCCGGTGTTCCCCCTGACTGGCCCCGACCGCATCCCGGAGATCAACCGGGTAACCGGCATCGCAGTGGACCCGATCGACCACAACATCGTGTGGGCATGCGTCGAGGCCGACGGCGTCCGCCGGAGCACCGACGGGGGCGACACCTGGGTCGATGTCAGTCCCAATCTCCCCGGCGACATGTCCTTCGACTACGTGGATATGCACGATGTGGCAGTGAGCGCCAGCCCCAGGAAAGGCGTAATCCTCAACCGCAACAACGAGATACTCATCAGCAACGACGAGGGGGAGACTTGGCATGCTTCCGGCGCAGGGGTGGACAACTGGCCCCTGCCCTTCCTTCGAAACGTCGCCCTGGCCGACATGGGCAAGACCATCTTCGTTGGCGCCGGCGATGATGCCGCCGGGTACGAGGGAGGCATCCGGCGCTCCCGGGACAGGGGCGAGTCGTGGGAAGACCTGGAGCTTCCCATCGAACCCAACACTCCCATCTACGGCCTGGCCACCCATCCCATGCTGCCCGGCCTTGTGGCCGCGGGAAGCCGTCATGGCCAGATATTTGTTAGCAGGGATAGAGGCGACTGGTGGGTAAAGTCCAAGCGGGAGTTCTCCGAGCTTCGCCGAGGCATGGCGGTTTTACCCAACTAGGTCCAACTAGGGGACATCATAGCGCGACGGGGCAGTCCGGAGTTTGCTCAGGCTGTCTCTAGAGTGGGACGTGAGAATGGAAGAAGCCAACCGGTTGCAGGTGCTTCCCGAGACCTGGCAGAGGGCGCTGGCGGTGGTAGCCCACCCCGACGACCTGGAGTATGGCGCCGCCAACGCCATCGCCCGGTGGACCTCCCAGGGCAAGGAGATAACCTACCTGCTCATCACCCGCGGTGAAGCGGGCATCGACTCTATGAACCCCGAGGAGGCTGCGCCTTTGCGGGAGGAGGAAGAGCGTGCCAGCGCCAGGGTGGTGGGCGTCGATGTCGTGGAGTTCCTTGACCACAAGGACGGCGTGATCGAGTACGGCCTGCCCTTGAGGCGGGACATTTCCCGGGAGATACGCAAGCGCAAGCCCGATGTGCTGATCACGGGCAACCACCACCTGCAGTGGAGCCGGGGTAACCTGAACATGGCCGACCACCGCTGGGCCGGCTTGGCGGTGCTGGACGCCGCCAGGGATGCAGGCAACCGATGGATCTTCCCAGATCTGCTGGATGAGGGCCTGGAGCCCTGGGGAAAGGTAAGCATGGTGTTCGTCGGGGGGTCCCCCAACCCGACCCACGGCGTCGATGTAACCGACTTCATCGAGCTGGGAATCAAGTCCCTGCAGGAACACAAGGTCTATATCGAAAACCTGTCCCAGCAGGTGGACCCCGACGAGATGCTCAGGTGGAACGCCTCCATAATCGGCGAACGGCTGGGGTGCGAGTACGCTATCGGATTCGAGGTGGTCCGGATCTAGTACTTCTACAGGCTCGGCTGGAGCAGCATCTGTCCTTCCTTGGCGACGGGCCTGCCACCCTTGACCACCCAGAGCTTCTTCACTTGGTTGACGACAGCCTCATGCCTCGTGGAGGATTCCAGGATCACCAGGTCTGCCGCCTTCCCTTCCTCGACCCCGTGACTACCCTCGATGCCGATTGCCCGGGCCGCATCGATCGTGCCAATGTCGAAGATGCGGTCCATCTCCCGGCTGCTTCGCCAGGTTCCCAGGCGGGCGACAAACACAGTTAGAAGGAGCATGTCGCCATTGCCGAAGGGCTGCCAGCTATCCTGCACATTGTCCGTCATGTAGGTGGCGGTTACCCCACCCATAGAAGGCTCCAGCAGACGTTCCTGCACTGTGGCGAAGGGCGTTACACACATGCTGACCCTGGCCTCACGAAGCAGCCCGATGGCCCGCTGCCTCTCCTCGGGGCTTACGTGGGCTATGGCATGGCAGTGGCCCAGAAGCACCCGCCCCTGCATTCCCTCGGCCATGGTCTTTTCCGCAATGTATGGAATGTAGAAGGGCGGCGGCGTGGTTATCTGATCGCAGTGAAAGTCCACATCCTTGTCGTACTCCTTTGCAAGGGAAAAGATGTAATCCACGTGGCCCTTGCCGTCGGGGTCGCCCTCGGTAACACCGCCAACGGCGTCGCAGCCCATCTCGATAGCTTCCCTGAACATCCTGTCCATGTCGGGCTCGGCTGCAAACCCTTCCCCGTAGAAGTATCCGCAGAAAGCGTTGCAGACGATCTGCATGTCGATGAAATTCTTGCAGGCATCCCGGGCCTGAAGCACGCCCTTCATACCCGTGAGGCCCATCACCGGGTCCACCTCAGCGTGGGTCCTTATGGTGGTGGTGCCATGGGAGGCGCACATCACAGCATGGCGAATGGCCCGGTCCCGGACGTCTTCCACTGTGAAGGAGGGCTTGATCTTGTTGCTCTCATGGACCGCCGTCAGCCGGGGAGTGGCCTGGTATTCCCGATCGCCCCAGTCGTACCGGTCAAGCACCAGGCACTTGTCCAAATGGAGGTGCGTATCGACAAATCCGGGGGCCACCAGGTGACCGTCGGCCTGAATCTCATCGGTGCCTCGCCCCTGGATATGGTCGGCGATAGAGGCGATGACTCCCCCATCGATTCCAATGTCCTGTAGCTCCGGGTAGCCGGCGATTGCGGCCTTTCGAATCACAAGGTCCACGCTTTACCTCCCTGGATCTTATAACTAGGACCGATGTCCAGAGGCCGAAAGATGCTTCCGACCTACCCTTAGTAGCATAGCAACCGGCCAGCAGATGTCGAGGAGTTAGAACTGGGGAGGATTGTCGATGTAGCCCTGGGCGACCTTCAGCCCCGTCTCCCGAAGGAGCGTGGCATCCTCCTCAGGGCTGGAAGCAGCTGGGACCCTGACGACAGTGTCGTTGGCGTATGTGCGGATTACCTGGCCCGCAGGATTATTGGCGCCCAGAGGACTTTGGCCCTCCTGCACATCCCGGATGCCCTTACGCACCAGGTTCCTGAGCATGATCACACCCCGGTCGGTGTAACCCAGGTGCTCCAAGCCATGTCGGGACATCCCCCAATGTATGGTGCTCATCGCATCGTAGTCGCCAGGCACCCTCTGCCTTGCTTCAAGCTCCCTGTCCTCCGCCTGCCCAAAGGTGAGCACGGGCGGTCTGTTTGATGACCGGTACTGCTCCTCGCTGTAGTGGCGAAGCCGGATGTTCATGGTCTCGTTGTCATCCACCGGCACTGACCACTGGGTGAGCCAGGGGCGGTCGAACCCATGCTCCTGCCTGCCGTCCTCGGCACTGGACGCAACCTGGTGGATGTTGGGAGGGATGAAGTCGTTCATGCGCACCCATGCGTTGTCGCCGACCCTGCGGGTGGCGATGTACACCATGCCGATGGGGGTTTCGATGAAGTCCAGCTCCGGGACCACCCCGAACTCCTCGGTGAACTGGGCCCCAGACACGATGGTGTGCAGAAAGGCGGTGTGCACCGGGTCCATGCTGTTCTCTTTGATCTGGAGCCAGTTGCAGGGCATGTAGTGTTTTCCGCCGTCGGCGGAGGAGGGCCGGTGCCCCGCTTCGCCTTCCCCGACGATGGTGTCGAACACAGGAAAGGGAGGCTGCAGGTCTTTGGGCCCCATGTACGCAAAAACCAGGCCGGACTGCTCCCTGGTGGGGTAGGCCCCGTGGAACAGGCGGTCCTTCAGTGTGCTGTCGGCGGGCTCCCCCGGGGTCTCCAGAATGGTACCGTCGGCATCGAAGAGCCAGCCGTGATAGCAGCAGCGGATGCCCTGCTCGGACAGCAGGCCGAACTCCAGGGAGGTGCCCCGGTGAGGGCAGTGGCGCTCCATCAGCCCGACCCGCCCTCTCAGGTCCCTGAAAACGACCAGGTCCTCACCCATGATGCGAATGGGAATGGGCACATCCTTCAGCTCATAGGAGGCGGCAACAGGGTGCCAGAAACGCCTCAGATACTCGCCGCAGGGTGTCCCAGGCCCGACATGGGTAAGCTCCCCATCCTCCAGGGGAACGTCCCGATGGTGGTAGGCGCCGTATGGCTGGCCGAGGAACGCAGCCCTCTGGGTCATGGGACGCCTCCTTGGGCGTGGGGTTAGAGCTAGTGAGAAGACAGGGGATTTCCTTCGTAACGAGGTCGAGTGTAGGTAGGTGATTCTAGCCTGTCAATAGAGGCTCCTTGCCTATGGAGGAGGGAGCCGGGAGTGGGAATCTGCCTTATAATGCGGCTATATGGAGCCGGTTCTCGCCACAATCTACAGCAGGCCGCCCGCCCAAAGGGTTCGGGACGCATGAAACTGGTGCCCCTTGTGGCGGCCTGGCTGATCGGCACATTTATCGCGCTGGAGGCCTCCGTCGATACGACAGCCCTCCTGCTCTTCCTCGTCGCATCAATTATTCTCGGCGCCATCTTCCTCCTGGCTCGTTTCCCTATCACGGTGCCCGTTCTCCTGCTGGTCCTGGTGCTGGGCGCCCTCAGGACCGAGGGTTTGAGCAGCCCAAGCGCCCCCTTGCCCGAGGCATCGAAAACAGTAGCCGTCCAGGGTGTGGTCGTCTCCGACCCGGAAGCGTCGGGAGGGAGCGTGGAGTTCCACCTGAAGATGGACCAAATCGAAGCAAACGGCGCTCTTGTGGAAGCTGACGGCAAGCTGCTGGTGTATGCCCGCCCACCCCTGGAACTGGCGGCTGACAGGTATGCTCCATTCTTCAACTACGGAGATTACCTGGAGCTCACCGGCTCCATTGAGCAGCCGGATTCCACAGGAGGGTTCGACTACGGACGCTACCTGGCTAACCAGGGCATCGTCGGCATCATGGGCCAGCCTGAGGTCCGGTACCTGGGCGAAGGTGGGGGCAGTCCGTTCCTCGGGGCCGTTTATTCAGCCAGGGAAAGACTATCGGACAGCCTGGAGCACATACTCCCGGACCCCCAGTCGGCCTTGGCCAAGGCGCTCCTTCTGGGGAAGAGAGGTGACCTGCCAACCGATGTCACCGACGCGTTCCGGAATACGGGCACCTCTCATCTGCTGGCGATCTCCGGGCTTCACGTAGGGGTCCTTTTGTTGATCACCATGGGTGGGGCGGTCTGGCTGCTGGGAAAGCGCCGGCAATTGTACCTGGTGCTGCCCCTGTGCGTCATATGGGGATACGCCCTCATCAGCGGCCTTTCCGCCTCGGTGGAGAGGGCCGCCATCATGGGCACCATCTACCTGGCAGCCCATGCCATCGGGAGGCCGCGCAGCGCTTTCCCGGCGCTGGCCTTGGCCGCCGGCGTCATGGTTGGGTTGCAGCCAGCGGCATTGCAGGACATCTCCTTCCAGCTCAGCTTTGCCGCTATGGCAGGCATCGCGCTGCTCTTCTCCTCCGAAGGTCGATGGTGGAGCCGCTACGTTCACAATAGCTACGAAGGCGGCGCGTCCGGGGATGTGAAGCGTTTCCTCACCCTGGCGATAGCCACCTCGATTGCGGCAACCGTACTCACCCTTCCCCTGGTGGCCTTTAACTTTCAGCAGGTGCCCACGGTGGGGGTGGCGGCCACTGTGCTGGCGCTGCCCGCTATGCCATTTCTGCTGGTCAGCGCAGCTGTTACTGCCGCCGTGGGTGTGGCCCTTCCCGAGCTGGGCCAGGGAATGGGATGGTTTCCCTGGCTCTTCCTGGAGTACCTGGCCAGGCTGACCGACCTGTTCTCAAGGATTCCGGGAAGCACCTTGTCGGTGCCGCCGATGAGCGGCCTCTTTGTGTGGGCATACTACGGACTGCTCGGTCTTATGCTGGCATTCCCGTTGAACGTGAAGGGTAGAGCGGCAGGCGCGGGAAGATGGTTTGTCGAAACATTGGCTGCCCTCCGGCGTCCTGAGCTGGGGTATCAGCGGCGGACACTTCAGGCGGGAGGGTACGTTGCCCTCATGACCGGGGCGTCCGTAGCGGCAGTGCTGGCGTGGTCAGCCGCCCTGGATTCCTCAGACAGGATGCTCTCGGTCACCTTCCTGGACATTGGCCAGGGCCAAAGCATCTTCATAGAAGGCCCCGGAGGTTCCCAAATGCTGGTGGACGGAGGGCCATCTCCAAAGGATGCTGCCCGCAGCATCGGGGGGATCATGGGCCCCCTGGACCGCAGCCTGGACGTTGTGGTGCTCACCCATCCCGACGAAGACCATTTCAGGGGACTCTCCGAAGTGGTCCGGCGTTATGATGTCGGTCTTGCGTTGGAGGGCCCGGGCGAAACCGAGAACGCCCTGTACGAAGAGTGGCGTTCAGCCATCGAAGCAGAGCAGGTCAGGAAACTGGATGCTTCGGCGGGGCACTCCTTCGTGATGGACGGTGGGGTGAAGGTGGATGTGCTCAATCCCGTTCCTGGCCTATCGGGCCTGGCCAGCAACAACAACAATAGCTTGCTCCTTATGTTAACCTACGGTGACATCTCTTTCCTGCTGACGGCGGACATTGAGGCTGAAGCGGAGCGGCGATTAATTAGGGAAGGGGCATCCCTGGATGCGGAGGTGCTTCAGGTCCCCCATCACGGCAGCCGCACCTCCACCACTCCCGGGTTCCTGGGACATGTTTCTCCAGTTGCTGCTGTTATCAGCTCCGGGGCAAACAACCCTTATGGCCATCCCCATCCCGATGTGGTAGCCAGGCTGCAGGCCAGTGTTGGGGCGGAGATGATCTACAACACGGCCCAGTCCGGGGACATCAGGTTTATTACCGACGGCGTTCGTCTCTGGGTAAGCCACAGCAAGTAACGGAGGAGGCTAGCACAACCTTCCTTGACACTATATTGGGCGCACCATACAATCGCCAAAAGGGCGCCAAAAGGGCGCCAAAAGGGCCCAATAGGCCGTAAAGGAGGCCTGCCGTGTCAACTCAAACTGGCCTGGACACTGTTCCTAAGACCCAACCCCTGGTCAAGATCGTCGAGATGGACCATATCGTCCTGAGGTGCAGGGATGTGGATGCATCGCTCAGATTCTATAATGAGGTGCTGGGCATGGAGATTCTCCGCCTGGACGAGTTTAAGGCTGGGAGCGTCCGTTTCCCATCAGCTCGCCTCAACGCTGATACCATCATCGACTTCTTCCCGTCTCCCGACCAGCCCCCCATAGGCAAGGACGGCATCAAGAACCAGGACCATTTCTGCATGGTGATAGAGCCTCAAGATATGGAAGACCTGAAGAGCCAGTGCTTGTCCCTGGGCATAGAGGTACAGCAGGGGCCCGGCACCCGCTGGGGTGCCCATGGCAACGGCACTTCGTTGTACATCTACGATCCCGACGACAATGTCGTGGAGCTTCGCCACTACAGCTAGGGAAGCGGACCTGCTCGACCCCCTAGCCTCAACACAGGAGGTGTAGTCCCTTGGCAGAAGAACTGTCCTCCGTAATCACGGGGGAACCCGAACGGCTCACCACCGGGTTCGAATTCACCGAAGGCCCTCTCTGGCATCCCGACGGCTATCTCCTGTTCGTAGATATCCGGAGAAGCTTGCTCCTGAGATGGTCCCCGGGCCAGCGCTACAGGACGGCCCGGGAGAACACCAACGAGGGCAACGGCCTGACCCTGGACCTGCAGGGACGCCTGATCATGTGCGAGATGTCCGCCCGGCGGGTTACCCGGACTGAAAGGGACGGGACGATCAGCGTTCTGGCCGACAGCTACCAGGGGAAGCGTCTTAACAGGGTCAATGATGTGATCTGCATGTCCGACGGCAGCATCTGCTTCACCGACCCGAACTCGCGCATAGCTCCCGAAGACCGGGAGCTGGATTTCTCCGGCGTCTTCCGCCTATTCCCAGACGGTACCCTCACCCTGCTGACCACCGACTGCGAGTATCCCAACGGGCTGGCTCTCTCCCCCGATGAGAAGGTGCTGTACGTGGCCAACAGCAGGGAGCGCAAGTACATCAGGGCTTTCGATGTGCAGTCCGACGGCTCACTGGCCAACAGCCGGGTGTTTGCCGACCTCTCTTCCCCCGAGGAAGAGGTGCCCGACGGCATGAAGGTGGATGCCGAAGGGCGGGTGTTCTGCACAGGCCCTGGGGGCACCTGGATATTCGACCCCCAGGGTGAGCTGATAGGCGTTCTCAGGACCGACGAGGTACCCGCCAACTGCGCCTTTGGAGGGTCGGACTATCGCACCCTGTTCCTGACAGCACGCAGCTCCGTGTACACCGTCCGGGTCAAGACCCCTGGAGCCAGACCTCCCTGGGCCTAAGCGTCCCGTCTTCCAACGATCGCAAATGCTAAGGGCAGGCTAGCTAGCCTGCCCTTATTCTTGCATTCGCCGCCTGTAACCGTGGGGACTAGAAGGCCGACGGGCTGGGCTTCAGAGAGCCGTCTATCACCACATCGACCACGGCGGGCTTGCCCAAGCTGAACGCTTCTTCCAGGGCAGGGCGCAGATCATTGGCCGCCTCCACCTTCTTGCCGTGTACGCCGAATCCCTCGGCGATGCCGGACACATTCAGGGGAAGGTCGAAGTCCATGCCCATGTATTCGCTCTGGCGCTCCTGGTCCTTCAGCATGTCCCGCAGGTAAATCTCCAGGTTGACCTTCAGAATCTTGTACATGCGGTTGTTGCAGACAACCCAGGTTACAGGAATGTCATAGCGGGCCGCCGTCCAGAGAGCCTGAATGGTGTAGAGGGACGCTCCGTCCCCCACCACCGCCACCACGGGCCGGTCGGGCTTGGCGACCTTGACGCCGACGCAGCCGGGCATTGCCCAGCCGAGGGCGCCTCCCCGGATGCCATAGAGGCTGTCCGGTTCATCGAAGTTGACGGCCGACTGCAGTGCTCCCCTGGAGGTGACGGACTCATCGACGATGATCGTCCGGGGGTCCATGGTCTGGGCCAGCTCGGTCATCATTCGCTCCAGGGAGATGGGGCTGGCATCCCAGTTTTCCTTTACCTTGGCTTGGTATGCCTCCTTGGCCTTGGCCCGCTCATCGCCGATGGTAGCCGCCCTGGTACGGGCCGCTTCCTGGGCCGAGCCGGACATCTCCTGCCTCAGAACCTCGGCCAGGTCCTGCAAGCCGCTCTTGGGATCGCAGATCAGCCCCACCTCGGTGGGGTACACCTTCTCGATCTCCTTGGCGCTGCTGTCCATGTGGATGACCTTGGTGCCCGGATCGAGGTACGGATCGGGCACATACAGGAAGGCCGAGAACACGTTGGTGCCCACTGCCAACACAACATCGGCGCCCGCCAAACGCTGCCTGGCCGAACCGGTATTCAGGTTGAGGACTCCCCTGAACTGGGGATGGCTGGTCGGGAAGTTGACCTCGGAGAAGGAAGCAGCAAACACCTTGGCTCCAACCAGCTCCGCAACATCCACGATCTCCTCCAGGGCGCCCGACTGGGCGACCCTGTCCCCGACGACGATGACGGGGTTCTCCGCCTTGGACAGCACAGCGGCCGCATTGTCCACCGCCCTGCCGTCGGGACGGATGCGGAAGTAGCCCGGAGCCGACGGGATTATGTCCACGTCTGCTTCATCATCCATAGAGTCCCAGGGGAAGCTGATGAATGTGGGGCCTGTAGGCGGGGTCTTCGCCTCTTTGAAAGCCCGTCGCATCGCCACCGGTATGTCGGCCGCATGCTGCACCTCGGTGCTCCACTTAGTGTACTGGCGGGTCATCTCGACCAGGTCCCCCGACAGCACCGGGTCGGTGAGGTTCATGCGGGTGTCTGCGTTTCCGGCGGTGAGGACCAGGGGTGTGCCCCCCTTGTAGCAGTTGTAGAGCATGCTGATGCCATTGGCTAATCCGCCGGCTATGTGGAGGTTGGCAAAGGCAGGCCTTCCATTGGCGCGGGCGTACCCTTCGGCCATTCCTACTGCAGTGGCTTCCTGCAGAGCCACATAGTACTTCACCTGGGGGTAGTCCTGAAGAACATCCATAAAGGGGCTCTCGCTGGTGCCCGGGTTCCCGAATATCTCCGTGGCCCCCTCGGCAATCAGCATTTCTGCCAGTATTTGCTTGCCCGACATCCTTGCCATTTTTCTACCTTTCCTGGTGCACGGCGCCGTTGGCGTAAGCTGCCATTTCACACCAACACCAGCCCCATAGGCCCCATAGATTGGAACTGGCGTAATGCTACAAAGGTAACACCCGCATATCTCAACGTCAACGAACCCGCCGTTGGCACCATCCGGAAGGGCTGCTCAAGGCCAGAAAGCCTCTGGAACCCGGATGCTCTGCCCAAGGGAATCTGTTTGCAAATCAACCTATGCTATGTTAGCGTGAAATCCAGGAACGAATGCATACAGCTACACTTCAGTGGCTGGATGCCCTCGTAGCTGTCAGGGCATTTTTCATGTCAGAGCAAGACAAGATAACAGAGAATCTGGATACCGACCTCTCGCCCGTCGACCAGCCGGAGATTCTGGAAAGTCCTGAATCAAAGGCCATCGTCTTCCAGGAAGCGGAGATGCTCTCCAAGCTGGATGAGGTGAGCCGAATGGACGACATTCCGGTCGGAGGCGTGACCAGCATAGAGCCCGACGTGATTGGGGCCATAGCCGGGCATGCCGCCCAGACCATCCCGGGGGTTGCATCCCTGGGTACCGCCTCCCTCCGGAGGTCCATCAGCGAGCGCCTCGGCAGCGCCGAGCGATGGGCTAGGGGCGTAGAAGTCGAACTTGGCCGCAAGGAAGCCATCATTGACATTAATCTCCGATTGGTGTACGGGTACAGCGTTCCCAGCACGGTCGTAGCGGTTCGAACCGTGGTGGCCGACAGTCTCTTCCGTTACGCAGGGCTGGTGGCCAAAGAGATAAACATACGAGTAGTAGGAATCGATTTCCCTCGCAGGGCGCCCGGCCGGGTCGAATAGGTCTTTGGGTTAGGCCGGGAAAGGAAAAACTATGACTGAAGAGGGGACCAGGGACCAGGAGATACTGCCAACCCTGGCCGAACTAGAGAATATAGACACCATCGAGGTGGGCGGTGAGACCGCCATCGACGATGAGGTGATCGGGGCTGTGGCTGGAGTGGCTGCCAGGGAGGTCGAGGGAATATCTTCGCTGGGCACCCGTTCCATCAAGAGAAGCATCGCCGAACGGATGGGAAGCCGGGAGCAGAGAGCGCGCGGCGTGGAGGTGGAGGCAGGAAGGCGGGAAGCTATCCTGGACATAGATGTCCGGGTGATGTACGGCTACAGCATCCCGGAAACGGTGACCAAGGTGCGCCAGAACGTAGCACGGCGAGTCCTGGAGACCTTCGGCCTCGTAACCAAGGAGATAAACATCAACGTGGTAGGCATCGACTTTGCCGACAGGATGCCGGGACGACTTGACTAACTGCCACTAGGGACATTCCGGCCATTGGGGCTGTCCAAGGGGGAATTGGGGGAGGTACCTGGCCAGTTTAGAGGATAAATGAACTTCTGGAACAGGCTACTGGTTACCTTGCTGGCGATGTTGACCATCGTAGCCGCCGTGTTGATCGTCCTTCTGGCAGCCGGCGCCATCGGTCCCGACTTCCTCCCCGGATCGGGGGAAGAGTCTTGGTTCTACCCGCAGCTGAACCACGTCACCAACTACGATAATGCTGCCAAGGCGACCACCTTCGGCATCAGCGCCGGGGTGATCCTCGCCATGCTGCTTCTCATATACGCAGAGATGCGCATAATCTCGCCCCGGGATGTCCTGATCCCTGTCAGCAGGTCACCTGGCATCTCCTCCGATGGCCAGTCCCAGGGCCAAGCTGCGGGGATGGTAAACGTCGAGGCGAGCAGCGTTCGCCTCTTGGCGGAACGGGTGGGAATTGCCAACCGCGATGTGGAATCTCTGCGTTGCAGTCTCGCGGTAAGGTCCAAACCGGTGGGAGGCCCCGCCTCCATAGAGATCCGCTGCTATCCCTGCCTACGCTTGGGCAGCCACCTGCCCGAGGTCAGCGCCGACATACGCACGCGCATCCATGAGGCTGTGGAGCGCCTGACAGGACTAAGGGTTACGGAGGTCAATGTTGTTCGGGTCAGATATACTAGTGATGACGATTCCTCCGTGGTCATTTCTTAGCTAGCTATGGACGATAAGACAAAATTCAAGCTGGTTGGAGCAGCCGTAGGCCTGATCATCGGGCTCGTGTTTGTGTGGCAGGGGTTCCTGGGGGCCCTGATCGTGGGCCTGCTGGTCGCGATAGGCTTCTTCACGGGCAAGTACGTGGCGGGAGACTTCCCGGCGCTGGACGAGTTCCTGGAGCGCTTCGCCTCCAGGAACAGGCGGCGGGACTAGCTGCCGTTGGCCTTGCGCCCCCAGGACTCGCTCATAGGAGTCGACTCGCCTGTGTCCCAACCCTCCAGAATCTCTGCTTCTCCATCCAAGCTGAAGCTGTTGGACCAAGCCGGCGCTCAGGGAACCCTGCTGGGCAGCAGATGCCTCCGGTGCGGCAGCCACACCTTCGGCACGGTGCCGTCATGCCAGTCCTGCTACTCCACCGACGTAGAGTCCGTCGAACTGGGGTCGGAAGGCACCCTGTACAGCTATACGGTTGTCCGGACTCCCCCGCCGGGATGGCAGGGGGAAGTGCCGTATCTGCTGGGACAGGTAGAGCTGCCCCAAGGCCCCCACGTGGTCTCCCAAGTAGTCGATTGCGCCCTGGAGGGAGTCCATATAGGAATGAAGATGCTGCTGCACCTGGACGACGTCGGGGGGGCCGACGAAGACACGATGGTGATATTCAAGTGGCGTCCGGCCCTCTAGGAGCCGGGATCATGGGGGAGAGTTGAAGCCGGGACGAAAGGTTGTCGTTTTGGGAGTGGGCCTGCACCCCTTCGGCAGGTTCCCCGACCTGGGGCTGCCGGAGCTGGCCCGTCCCGCCGTCTCCCAGGCGCTGGACGATGCGGGCGTGCAGTGGAAGGATATCCAGGTGGCTTACTTCGGCCACGTTTACTACCAGGGCATGTCCCTGGGTGAAGTAACCCTCAGGAGCATAGGGCTTTCGGGGATACCTGTCATCAACGTCGAGAACGCCTGCTCCAGCGGCTCCACCGCCTTCTGGCAGGCCTACTGGGGAATAGCCAGCGGGGTTTTCGACCTGGCCCTAGCCTTCGGCGCCGAGAAGGTGCCCCGGGGCCCGGTAACCGTCACCTCCGACGACGACCCCGAGAGATTCACCGGGGCCGATCACATGATGGCGGCCTACGCCCTGAAGGCCAAGCGGTACATCCACATGCACACGGCATCCCTGGAGTCCCTGGCCGAGGTTGCGGTGAAAGCCCACGACAACGCCATCCTGAACCCCAACTCCCACTACAAGAAGGCCTTCACAGTAGCTGAAGTGCTGGAGTCCCGACCCATCGCGGATCCCATCACCCTGTACCAGTGCTGCCCCACCAGCGAGGGCGCCGCAGCAGCCATACTCTGCGCCGAAGAGAAGGCAGCCCGGTACACGGAAGAGCTCGGCAGGTGCGTGGGCATAGAAGCTGCCGTTCTTGCATCGGGGACGTTCAGCCCCCAGGGTACGGACCACGCCGCCCTGAACCCTTACCGGGCAGAGTTCGCTGCCCGCCAAGCCTACGAGATGGCCGGCATGAGTCCCAGCGACATGGAGCTAATCCAGGTCCACGATGCCGCAACCATCGGCGAGATAGAGCACCTTGAGGCCCTGGGCATCGTCGAGGAAGGGGAAGGCTGGGTAGCAAGCTCCGCCGGGCGCACCCGCATCGGAGGCGACATACCCACCAACACCGACGGGGGCCTGCTGGCCATGGGCCACCCCTTCGGGGCCTCGGGTATTAGGATGGTGCACGAGATCGTGACCCAGATGCGGGGTGAAGCAACCGGCCGACAGGTTAGCTCTCCCAAGACCGGCGCACCGCCCAGGGTGGGCATCGCCCACTGCAGCGGCGCGGGCGACGTCACCACCGTCCACATCCTCAAGCGCTAGGGGTCTCGCACCTGCCCCCTAAGGCGCATCTTGCATAACTCCTTAGTCCCGAACCCTGGCGCCTTCTCTCCCCATTGAACGCGAGTCCACGCTGGCGTAATTACGGCTGTCCGTTCCCCTTCGATTTCCCTCAGGGCGAACGGACAGCCAAAGTCGGGCCAACATAGGTTCCCGCTTTCGCGGGAACGACGAGATTGCGCATAGTTCTGCTACGGCAGTGTGGCAACGGGCAAGGCTTGACTTGACCGGTTTGACCGGTCATAATAATTTGCATGGGCATAGAATATTCGAGCTATGAAGCTAAGGCAAAGTTCTCCGAGGTGCTTCGCGTAGTCCGTGAAGGGAAGATCGTTACTCTGCTGTACAGGGGCGAACCGGTGGCTGAGATACATCCGATACAACAACCTGAGACAATCGACGACAGGCTCAAGGAGCTTGAGCAGCGGGGCGTGCTGATGCCTTCAAGGACTGACGAGAGGCACATCCCCACCGTGGAAGCCCGGCCGGGTGCTCTCCAACGCTTCCTGGCCGAGCGCGACGAGTGACCACCGCCTACGTTGACACCTCGGTCATAGTTGCCATCGCATTCCAGGAGCCGGGTTCCATCCAGATTACCCGGCGCCTGAACGAGTGCACCCGCTGGATATCTTCGAACCTGCTGGAAGCCGAGCTGAGGTCAACCTTCGCCAGAGAAAAGGCTTACCTGGACACAAGCACACTTTCCGGCATCGACTGGATATTGCCCGACAGGTCCCTGTCCCCGGAGTTTGCTGCCGCCTTAAAGGCAGGGTATCTACGGGGCGCCGACCTGTGGCACATTGCCACTGCCCTCTACGTCGCGCCAAGACCCGGGGACATCGCTTTCATCACCGCCGATCAGAGACAGCAGGACGTGGCCGCCTCCCTGGGCTTCCAGGTGTGACAGTCCCTACTCTCGCCTCTTCGATTGGCGGCTGGAGGAGTTGAATACCGGCGCCTGACCCTACCCTTTCAGGTAGGCGGGCAGGCGCTTGATCTGCTCCAGGTTGCGGGCGGATGCGAACAGATCGACGTGGGGCCGGGCGGCCTGCAGCCCTTGGGTCAGCGGCTGGTAGTCGGGGGTGCCCAAGAGGGGGTTGAGCCAAACCACCTGGTACACCCGGCGCTTCAGCCTTGCAAGCTCCCCCGCAAGGTCGTCGGGAGCGCCCGTGTCCCAGCCGTCGCTAAGCAACACAAGAGTCGTGTTCCGTTCCAGGAGCTGGCCATGCTCCCCGTTCAGGGTCTTCAGGCACTCTCCTATACGGGTACCCCCCGACCAGTGCCTCACCTTGTCCCCAACCTGCCCTAGCGCGCCCTGGAAAGTGGGCGCCCGCATCTCGCGGGTTACCCTGGTCAGGGATGTGCTGAACACGAAGGTCTCCACCCGGCCCGCCCTCTGCCCCAGGGCATAGACCACCTGGAGCAGCAGCTTGGCGTACCGGTCCATCGAGCCGCTGACATCCAGCAAGACTACAAGACGGGCGTGCCGGGGCTTCTTTCTCCTGCGAGGCACCTCCACGATCTCCATGCCGTAGCTCATGTTGCGGTGCAGGGCTTCTCGCAGGTCCGGGCGGCCCCGGCGCCGGTGGCTCTTCAGGCGACGTCCGGGGCGGGACGGCAACGCCCGGGCGATCCTGGCGGCGGCCTTTAGCACCTCGTCCAGGCCATCCACGCCCAAGCCCCTTAGCTCACGCCCGCCTGCCCTATCCGCCGCGCTGGCGCCGGTGCGCACTATATCGACGCTGAGCTGCTGTTCCGGCTCCCTGGCTCTCAGTCCAGCGGGCGCGGCGCTGAGGTTTCCGGCGCGCAGGGTCCCCTGCTGCCGCGGAGCACGGGGCGGAGGGCCGCCAGCTCTCGCGGAGGGCCTGAAGTTCCAGTAGCGGTCGAAGTAGTCGTCGAAGGCGGGAATCTCGTCGGCCCTGGAGACCAGGATGGTCCGAAGGGCCCAATAGACCTGCCCTTCGTCCAGGATGTCCACGGAGGAGAGGGCGCGCAGGGAGTCGGCCGTCTCGTTGGGGCCGACCAGCAGGCCCTGCTCCCGCAGTTCACGGCAGAAGGAGATGCAGTGGGACACCATGTCCCGGCGGGCGTCCATGGCCGGTCACACCTTGGCCAGAAGCTCTTCGAGGGCGTGGCTTCGCAGGTGCTCCAAGTCGTCGGCATCCTTGACCAGGCATCCCAGGGTCTCCTGGACGATCTCCCGGTCCAGATGGTCGTGGTGCAGCATCATTATGGCGTTGGCCCAGTCCAGGGTCTCGGAGATGCCCGGAGTCTTGCCCAAGTCCAGCTTGCGGGCCTCGGACATGAACCGGCAAATCTGCTTGGCCAGCTCGCCGGCGATGTCCGGCACCTTTGCTGTGACGATCCTAAGCTCTTTCTCATAGGAAGGGTAGTCCAGCCACAGGTAGAGGCAACGCCGGCGGAGGGCGTCGGACAGGTCCCGGGTGCGGTTGGAGGTGAGGACAACCAAGGGGACATGCTCAGCCCTGATGGTGCCCACCTCGGGTATGGTGACCTGGAACTCGGATAGCAGCTCCAAGAGGAACGCCTCGAACTCTTCGTCGGCCCGGTCCACCTCATCTATGAGCAGTACCGGCGCTCCATCCCGGCAGGTGAGGGCCTCCAGGAGAGGCCTCTCCAGAAGGAAGGGGCGGCTGAATATGTGCTGCTCTTTCTCGCCGGCGTCCATAGACGACTCTTCAGCCAACTTGATCCAGAGAAGCTGCTTCTGGTAATTCCACTCGTAGAGAGCCGTGGACACATCCAAGCCCTCGTAGCACTGGAGACGGATGAGCTTGGTGCCCAGGATGCGGGAGAGCACGTTGGCGATCTCCGTCTTGCCGACGCCCGCCCTGCCCTCGATGAGGAGGGGGCGTCCCAAGCTGGCCGCCAGATAGATGGAGGTGGCGATGGCCGGGTCGGCGATGTACCGCTCCTCTTCCAGCCGCTCGAGGACAGCGGGTATCGACTGGAACATCTACCTTCTACCGGAGGTCCGGAGGGCTCTCCACACCTTCTCGGGTTTGAGGGGCATGTCGATGTGCTTTACGCCAAAGGGGGCAAGGGCATCCATAACGGCGTTGACCACAGCCGGCGACGCCGCAATGGTTCCCGCCTCTCCGGCTCCTTTGATGCCCAGCGGGTTCACGGGCGAAGGCGTCTCGGTGCGGTCGGTCTCGAAGGAGGGCAGCACCTCGGCCATGGGGACCGCATAGTCCATCATGGAGCCTGTGAGAAGCTGGCCTTCATCATCGTAGATAGCCTCTTCCTGGAGGGCTTGGCCGATGCCCTGGGTGACTCCACCGTGCACCATACCGTCGACGATCATCGGGTTGATGACCACTCCCACGTCATCGACCCCAACGTAGCGCTGGATGCTGACCTCTCCGGTATCTACATCCACCTCCACTACGGCGACGTGGGTACCGCTGGGCCAGGTGAAGTTGGGGGGATCGAAGAAGCTGGTGGCTTCCAAGCCGGGCTCCATGCCCTCGGGAAGGCTGCTGGCCAGATGGGAAGCGAGGGCTACCTCGCCAAAGCTTTTGCCTTCGCCGGGAGCGCCACGGACGAACAGCTTGCCGTCCTCAAAGACGATGTCGTCTTCGGCCGCTTCCAGCATGTGGGCAGCCAGCTTTTTGGCCTTGTCCTTGACCTTACCCAAGCTCTGGAACACCGCGGTGCCGCCTACGGCCGCGCTGCGACTTCCAAAGGTGCCGACGCCGAACTGGACCTTGTCCGTGTCCCCGTGGATCACCTCTACGTCATCCATGGGTATGCCCAGCTCCGACGAAACTAGCTGGGAGAAGGTGGTCTCATTGCCCTGGCCGTGAGGGGATACCCCGGTATAGACGGACACTTTAGCCGTAGGGTGCACCCGCACGAGGGCGCTTTCCCATAGCCCCGCCTGCGCGCCCAGGGCGGTGGCGATGGCCGAGGGAGCTCCTCCGCATATCTCCACGTAGGAGGCCATACCGATGCCGAGGTAGCGTCCCTGCCTGCGGGCCTGCTCCTGTTCCCGGCGGAATCCCTGGTAGTCCACCATCTCCATGGCCCGGTCAAAGGACCCTTCGTAGTTGCCGCTGTCGTATGCGACCCCTGTGGCAATGACGTGCCCATCGGCGAATGGGGGAATCAGATTCTTCCTCCGCACCTCCGCCGGGTCCATGCCAATCTCGCCAGCGAACAGGTCAACCATTCGCTCCAGGATGAAGGTCGCCTCGGGACGGCCCGCGCCGCGGTAGGCATCTACGGGCGTGGTGTTGGTGAAGGTGCCGTACACCTTGCACGAAACGTTCTCCAGCTTGTATGCGCCCACCAGCATCAGGCCGAACAGATAGCTGGGGATCAGGGGCGCAAAGGTGGAGAGATGGGCGCCCATGTTGGCGTACACATCGGCCCGCAGGCCGGTGATGGTGCCGTCCCGGTTGCCCATAATCTCCAGGTGCTGCACATGGTCCCTGCCGTGGTTGGTAGCGACGTAGTTTTCCTGCCGGCCCTCCACCCACTTGATGGGCCGGCCGGACTTCTTGGCCAGCAGCGTCATGATTATCTCTTCGGGATAGAGGCTTATCTTACTGCCGAAGCCGCCCCCTACGTCGGGCGCGATAACCCGAAGCTGGTGCTCCGGTTGGCCCGTAACCAGCGCCAGCAGGAGGCGCACCAGGTGGGGTATCTGGGTGGAAGACCAGAGGGTCAGCTGGTTGGAACCCTGGTTGAAGTCGGCAACGATGGCCCTGGCCTCCATGGCGTTGGGAATAAGTCTCTGCTGCACGATGGTCTGGCTGACCTTGACGTCCGCCTGGGCAGAGGCTGCTTCTATGTCGCCCCCTGCAACTTCCCACTCCCACGCAGTGTTGTTGGCTGCATCCGAATGAAGCTGGGGCGCACCTGGCCGGGCAGCCTCCTCCGGGTTGACTACTACACCCAGGGGCTCGTACTGGACGTCAATCATGGCGGCGGCATCGGCGGCCACCTCTGGGCTTTCGGCAATCACGGCCGCTACAATCTCGCCTACAAAGCGCACTGTGTCGATGGCCACGGCGGGGTGATAGGGCATCTTCAGCTCGGGCAGGAGCCAACCCACGGGCATGGAGTTCAGGCTGTCCCGCAGGTCCGCGCCGGTAATCACCGAGTCCACGCCGGGCAGGGCCGCCGCCCGGGAGACATCGATGGACCTGATGCCGGCGTGGGCATGGGGGCTCCTCAGGAAGACCACGTGGGCCATCCTGGGCAGGCTGATGTCGCCGGTGTAGTTCCCTTTCCCAGTGATCAGCTTAGGGTCTTCCCGACGCTTAACGCTGGAGCCAAAGGCGGAAGTGGTCATCTTTCCCTCCCGGTTGCAGACGCTGTTGGTGCTGACATATAGGTTGCAGCTTGGCTGATTGCTGGCAGTATTTTATGACGCCGTTGACGGTTTGGAAAGGGCTTGGTCGCTCTACCCGCTGACCGCAGGCTTACAGCTTGAAGAGCTGCCGTGCGTTGCCATCGGTTATCTTGGCCACATCTTCCTTGCTGAGATTCGTATCGGCGATGTTGTCGAGGGGGACCTTGTCGTACACGGGGAAGGGGTAGTCGCTGCCCAGCAGCACCCGGTCGGTACCCACCAAGTCGCACAGGAACCGGATAGGGGGTCCCCCGTGGAGGATGCTGTCGTACCAGAAGCTCTTGAGGTAAGTGGAAGGCAGCTTGGGCGGAACCAAGGGCACCTCATCCAGGTGATTTCTGTAAAGGCGGTCGAACCTGTTCGCTTGGTAGGGGAAGTAGCCACCCCCGTGGGAGAGGATGAGCTTCAGGTTCGGGAACCGGTCCATCGTCCCGCTGAGCACGAGGGACCCCGCCGTCGCCGTGGTGTCGTAGGTGTACTCGACGGAGACGTTCAGGTCGTACTTCCTGGTACGGGCCGGGGGGTTGGGAGCGGTGGGATGGATAAACAGGGGAACGTCGAGCTCGCAGGCGGTTGCCCAGAAGCGGTCCAGGGTCGCCTCGCCCAGGTTAACCCCATCTACGTTGGCGCCGATCACGCCGCCTAATGCTCCCAGCTGCTTCACCCCGTACTCCAGCTCTGCAGCAGCCAGGTCCTCATCCTGGAGGGGCACCGACACCATCATGGAGAGACGGTCGGGATGGGCTTGGGCAGTTTCTGACAGGCATTCGTTCAGCAGCCTGTGCCACCGTGCTGAATCAACGGCAGAAACCCCATAGCCGAACACATCCGCCCACACGGTGAGTATTTGCCGGTCCACACCCTGGGTTTCCATCTCTGTCCAACGGTCGTCCAGATCGAGCAGGCGGTGAAAGAATGGACGAAGACGAAGCCCGTAGTCGAAACACAGGCACTTGCCGTTGGCGACCTCCTCCATGTGGGCGCCGTAAGGGGATGGTGCATTTCCCAGGCGGTCAAGGGCCTTGGGGGGTACATAGTGGGCATGCATATCTATGGGCACGTTTCCTCCTAACTGGTCACTAGCCCTCGCCCCGGGGGAGAAGGGTTCTTATTGTCGCTTTATGGAAATCCCAGTTTAGGCAAGACATCCCGGGCCAGTATCTCCGCCTGGGCGTGCAGGTCTCCCACCGGGTTGCACATGAGAAGGTCGATGCCTTCCTCCACCACCTCACCCAAGCCGTCCACGCAGTCCTGCGCGCCTCCATAGACCGCCGTCCTGGGCAGCCTGTCCGGGTCCTGGTAAATGATGGTCGACCACTCACGCAGGGTCTTCTCAGCGGTGTCCCGGTCCTTGTCCACGTACAGGTACACTCTCTTGGACAATCTGAAGGTTGACGGGTCCCGCCCCTCCTCATCCATGAACTGGCGCACCAGTTTGATCTCGCCCCTGAAGTCCGCCGTGGAAGCTGCCCCAGCGCTCATCCAACCGTCGCCGAACAGGACGGACCGGCGGAGGGCCGGAGCAGAGTGAGCGCCAAACCACAGGGGAGGGTGGGGCTTCTGCACCGGCTTGGGGTACATGACCATATCGTTCAGCTGGAAGTGCTTGCCCTGGAAGCTGGCCTTGTCCTCGGTCCACAAGGCCTTCATGACCTGGATGCCCTCCTCGAAGCGAGAGACTCGCCTCCTGACATCCAGGCCAAAGGCGGGGTAGGCCCCTTCATAGAACCCCATACCTATGCCCAACAGCATTCGTCCCCCGGTGAGGTGGTCCAGGGTGGCAACGGACTTTGCCAAGGGGATGGGTATCCTGAGATTGGCCAGCAGAACGGAAATGCCCAGGGTCAGGTTGCCGCTGAAGGGGGCAGCGTAGGCCAGCAGGGCCATGGGGTCCAGGGAAGGCCTGGCCCCGATAACGCCGTCCTGTACCCAAGCGCTCGTGTAGCCCAGGGAGCGTATCTTCTGCATATAGCTGGAGATGCTCTCCAGGTCAACGGAGCCTTCGGGGAACATCTGGGGAATGCAGATACCGAATTGGAGCTTTCCATCCTCGGACATACGCAACACTCCTGTAGAGGAATAGAGACTGCGGAGACACCGGGGATGTCCGGCCCCATTCTATATCACTGGCTGGGGGAAGGCTAGCTTGCGCCGTATTGCGACGACCAGGGCCTAGGTCAGGGGCAGGTCGAAGGTGAAACGGCTGCCCTGGCCGGGGGTGCTTTCGGCGTAGATGGCGCCTCCATGGGCTTCCACCAGCCCTTTGGCGATGGTCAGGCCCAACCCCGCCGCCCCCGTCGCCCTGGTGCGCGACGGGTCCACCCGGTAGAAGCGATCGAAGATGTTGGGCAAGTCCTCCTCAGGAATGCCGATCCCAGTATCGGCGACGGAAACCCTGGCGATGTCGGAATCGGACAGCGAGGCTGCAAGAGCTTTCATCTAGGTCCTGCCTTTGCGCCTGCACACGATGGGAAGAATGCGCCGAACAAAAGTCAGCACATAGTTAAGGTGAGTAACTTCCGCAAATCTGTGAATCGTACGATATGTACTGCCCTGGAGTCTTGGACGGCATTGAATCCATCGAACCTGGTTGTGATTGACCCAATAGTGGGATTGGCAGAGGAGACCCCAGTTCCCTATGGACGGATATAGCGAAACGGATTGCCCATCGAATGTAATCTCCCAGTCGTTGGGGTCTAGCGGCGTTACAACCTCGTTTCCGCACCCGCAGCAACATCTGTGAATAACCGTAGCAAGGACTACCGACACGTATAGTACACCGTCCTTCAAGGTATCTGGCATGTAATCTACGAACTGGTGCTGCAGCAAGTGTATTTGAGTCAAGCTTTGTCCTCATTAGTCAAGTGATTGCCATCGATCTGATACAGGCTCGTGTGTTCCTTCTCAAGATCAACATAGAAGCCAAAAAGTTTCTTCCACTTGATAACGGCCAAGGCTGCATTCAATGCGTTAAGGTCGGCAATCTGGATGTTGCGAGAGTAGTCGTCCTGAAAATCCTGGTCTGAAATGGGCAAGGTTGGGCGGACTTGGTCTCGAGACAAATTCGTGCTTGCGGTCACCCTGACTTGGCCCAGAAGTGAACCTTCGACTTCCTCTACGCCTATTCCGACATCTATGAATGGAACGCCGAATTCCTCCAGCTTTTGGGCTATGAACTTTCTGGAGCGTCCCTTGTCAATTGCAATGAACACAAAGTCCATATCCTTCAGTTCATTTGCCACAGATTCATCCACGTATCCGTGGGAGAATAGGTGGCAATGTATCTCGGAATAGACTTCCCTGTAGTACGTCGCTTTTTGCGGTGCCTTCTCCAGCGTACTAAGTGTTGGCGCACCGGGCGATCGGAAGGCATTGTGTTGCGCCAACTTGTCGCCATCGAAAAGGTGAATCGCCTTCACTGGAGTCTTCGCCACCAAGTCGAGAATGTAAGAACCCGTGCCTCCCAATCCGACGATGGCTACCGCGCTTATCTTTAGCTTATCGGTAACCGCGCCGATCCTGGCGTGACTTGAGGCCGTATCGATGTACCTGAACACAGAGTCACCATCTTCGGATTTGAGGACAGCAAAGGTCCGAGAAGAGACAATTGGGTCAATTGCTTGGGCCGGTGCCGAAATGATGGACTCATATGTAGTCATTTTGTGGTGATAATCGGTATACCCCTCCCGTGGCTTACTTGAAAACCTGTGGTGAACTACCAACCCTTCTCCTAATTGCTGCCGAGCACTGGAATTAAGGATCTGAACCAAGGGTTTACCCTCGCGGTCACATGGCATGTCGCCAGCAAACATAACGACATGAGTAGAGGGTCTTGTTGTCACATCCCCCGCCAGAGTCAATTCCGATACAAGCGTTCCCCATTTAATGGACCTGTCTTCAGTGACATATGGAACGTGATTGAGAAGAAGGTGGCCGGACCTGACCTCCACCTCATAGCCATCTTGTTCGAGGCGCTTGAGGTCCTGGCTACGACTTATCAGTGAACGAGACATTGAACACCGTCCCATCTTGTACTTTCACACTCTGGCCGGGGACCAGCCTCCCGTCTGGCGGCCTTCCTGCGCCGTTTCGGTAGCTCAAGGTGAACACGATGTCCGGACCATCGGGTACCGGGTCATATGCGAGCCTTACGACTTGGTCGAAAGAAATCTCTCCATTAGGTGACAGTTCACCAGTGGCGACGATTTTCTTCCGACCATTGACAACAATTGTCACTTCATCCTTGTTTTCGATCGTGACAGTAACCTGACTTTGGACCATGGTGAATTCTTCTCCTTTGTATGATAATATATCGGTCGTACCAAAACAGGTACAGCAAATTGATCATATGGCTACATCGTACAATTGTCAAGTCTATTTCGCCACAATGTACAAGTTTAGACACAGGAGGCATGATGGACCAAGACACGCTTGATCTCGGCGACTTAGGTCGATTAGTTAAGGCGGAAAGGGATCAACGGGGAGCCAGTCTTCGTGAAGCAGCAAATGCCATAGGAATTCCGTTCACCACATTGGCGAGGGTCGAAAAGGGACATATCCCGGACCTCCCAAAGTTTAAGAGGATCGTGGAGTGGTGCGGTGCCGATATCCAGCAGTTCTTTGAGACCCGAGAGAAGGCTTCGACTACGACAGACATAATCGCTCAGCATCTTCTCTCAGATCGCAATTTGCCACCCGAGGCCGCCGAACATATATCAAGCATCGTTAACGAACTATATCAGGCTCTGGCTCGCTCCCAAGAAGTCGTCGCGGTCCATCTGAGATCTGCAAGAACCTTTCGTTCGGACGCATCTCGCGCCCTAGGGATGCTAATTAGTGACCTGAACGAAGCACTTAGTGAGGAATTGAACAATGGCCCTGCGACGCGGATTTAAATCTGAGGCTGAGAGAATTGCAGAGAATGCCCGATCAGAACTAGGAGTGGGTGCTGCCGAGCCAGTCTCGCTTGAGGAACTAGCTAAGCTATTGGGCATTGAGATCAGGGCAGGCGATGAACTGATTCCTCGCCAAAGGTTCGTTGAGCTAAACCGGATTCAACCCGGTGCCTTCTCCGCATGCACGTTCCGCCCTTCCCCTGACCGCCTAGTTGTAGTTTACAATCCTGTATCTGCAAGGTCGCGCCGGAATAGCGACATCGCCCACGAACTGTCGCACGTACTGCTTAATCATGAGTTGAGCAGGGTCGAGAAACTTGGTGATTTTGCTTTCCTGTCTTGTGACCCGACTCAGGAGGAAGAGGCTGCCTGGTTGTCCGGATGCCTTCTTCTTCCCAGAGAATTGCTCTTGGCGGGAGTACGTAATGGTCTAAGCACGAAGGATATCGCAAATCAGTGCGAAGTTAGCGAAAATATGGTCACTTACCGTTTGAACGTCACAGCAGTGCGCAGACAGAATCAGGCCTACTTGGAGAGAAAACGGCCCCGATAACCCCATCCTGCACCCAGGCGCTGGTGTAGCCCAAGGAACGAATCTTCTCCATGTAGCTGGAGATGCCCTCCAGGTCAACGGAGCCTTCGGGGAACATCTGGGGAATGCAGATACCGAACTGGAGCTTTCCATCCTCGGACATACGCAACACTCCTGTAGAGGAATTGAGACTGCGGAGACACCGGGGATGTCCGGCCCCATTCTATATCACTGGCTGGGGGAAGGCCAACTTGGGATTTGGGGCGGAGACCAGGGCCTAGGTCAGGGGCAGGTCGAAGGTGAAACGGCTGCCCTGGCCGGGGGTGCTTTCGGCGTAGATGGCGTCTCCATGGGCTTCCACCAGCCCTTTGGCGATGGTCAGGCCCAACCCCGCCGCCCCCGTCGCCCTGGTGCGCGACGGGTCCACCCGGTAGAAGCGATCGAAGATGTTGGGCAAGTCCTCCTCAGGAATGCCGATCCCAGTATCGGCGACGGAAACCCTGGCGATGTCGGAATCGGACAGCGAGGCTGTTACCGTGACTTGACCGCCCTCTGGGGCGTAGCTAATGGCATTCTCCAGCAGGTTGCCAACCACCTGGGCGATGCGCATGCTGTCCATCTCCACGGGCGGGAGACCCCCCGGGGCTTCCAGAGACAGATGCACACCCCTTAGGTCGGCCCGCGGTTTCACCCCATCGATGGACATCTGAAGCACATCGACCAGCGAACCCGGCTGCCGGTGCAGCGCGAGGTCCCCCGCTTCGGTCAAGGCCAGAAGGCGCAGGTCTTCCACCAGACGGCCCAACTGCATGACCTGCTCGTGGACGGTGTCTATGGTCCGGCCGTCGGGCTGGAGCAGCCCGTCCTTTATGGCTTCCAGGTAACCTTGGACGTTGGATAGGGGTGTGCGAAGCTCATGAGCGATGTCGGCCATGAGCATCTTCCTCTGCTGCTCCGCCCTTTCCAGGTCGCTCGCCATGGAGTTGAATGCCCGGCCCAGCTCGGCAACCTCATCCCTGCCCCTGGGCGACACCCTCTGGGATGTGTCTCCCTGGCCAAGCAGACGGGCCGCAGAGCTAAGCTCCCTTACGGGGGCAAGCACCCGCCGAGACAGAAGGGAGATAAGAAGGATGCCTGCGGCCCCTGCCGCCAAGCCCGTCCACAGCAGGGACCGGTTCAGCGCCGTAGTCAGCAGAGATACCGAAGGTTCGGGTGTCACCTCGGGAGCCTCCCGGGACGTCACAAGCACCGACCCAACGGTGGCTCCCCGGCTCAGAATTGGGAAAGCGGGCACATCCTTGAGCAACAGCTCCCCACGGTACCCAAAGTCCAGGTTGGAGTCGGCCCGGACTATCCTGTCCTGGTCTATGACCCGGAGGCGCCAGCCGTAGAGGGAGCTAACCCCTTCGATGGCCTGCTGTATTCCCTCCCACCCGCTGCGTTCGGTGTAGCTCTTGGAAACGAGGAGATTCATCCTGGCAAGACGGGCATCGTCGATGTCCTTTTCCAGGCGCTCCGTATCCTGGCCGGAGGTGTACCCCACATACATACTGATGCCCATGAGAGCCAGAGCCAGCACCAGGGCGAAGACGACAATGAGCCTAAAATGGAGGCTGAAGAACCACTTAATCGACAACGCCGAACCTGTACCCTACACCGTAGATGGTGTGGATGAGGTCCTGCCCATCGAGACCGCACTTCAGCTTGCGCCGCAGGTTGGAGACGTGGGCATCGACCGCCCTGTCGAAGCCGTCGAAATCGTCCCCAAGCACCCGGTCTATGATAAGGGCCCTGGGAAATGTCCTTCCGGGTTCACGAATCAGCATAGCCAGCAATCGGAACTCGGTAGGGGTCAGGTCTATCTGCTCTCCCTGCACATGGACCAGGTGGCGCCGCAAGTCCAGGGTGACGCCTCCGTACGCCAGCTCGCCATCCTCGGGACTGGTGGCATCGCGGGCTGTGCGCCTCAACACAGCCTTCACCCTGGCAGCCAGTTCCCTGGGGCTGAAGGGCTTGGTCACGTAGTCGTCGGCGCCCATCTCCAGTCCTGCCAGCCGGTCATCCTCCTGGACCATGGCTGTAAGCATGATGATGGGCACATTCTTAACCTCGCGGAGCCTTTGGCACAGCTCCATCCCGTTCAGCTTGGGGAGCATGAGATCCAGAATGACCAGGTCTGGGCTTTGCTCCTCGGACAGGGCGAGGCCTTCCATGCCGTCCCTGGCCATCAGCACTTCGTAGCCATCCCGCCGTAGGTAGAGCTCTACGATCTCCAGCGTGTTCGGGTCATCTTCGACGACCAGCACTCTTTCGGCCATCTCCCCACCTGCAAGGATGCTCCTTCTATCGTGAAACCGGAGGCGGTTGGGTAGAGCAGCCCCGCTCCATGAAGGTCAGCCCGCTGGGGCTGCCACCGGGACGGACTTGACCGCCTCTGGCAGAACTAGTCATAGTCCCTGCCTTCATTGTCGTGGCCGTCCCCGTCCTTGTCATCATCCCGGTCATCGTCGTTGTATTCAAAGTATTCGTAGTAGTCGTCATCGCATATCTCGACCCACCACTCACCGAATGCATCTCCCATGAACTCGCAGATTACCTCAGCGCGTGGGAGGAATTCCCCGTCCTGTCCGAACCGGAACCTGAGCACGTCGGGCTCTATGCCGAAGAACGGGGGAGGCCCGTCGTGAAAAGGCCCCTCACGGAATTGTTCTCTACCAAATGGGAGATCGAAAGTCCTTGGTTCGTACCCAAAAGGACGCTTATCAGGCTCCATGTTGAAGAACGGCCGAGACCCTTCACTAAATCTTTCTCTACCAAATGGGAGATCGAAAGTCCTCGGTTCGTACCCAAAAGGACGCTTATCGGGCTTGGCATGTTGCCGCCCTTTGAGTTCTCGAAGTTTCGGGTCAGGGAACGGGACATCCGGTTTGTCTTTGTACCAGTCCAGGTAGGCATCGGCCTGATCCCGAGAAAGGGTGCCCTTCTCCACCATTCCGTCCAGCCTGCTCTGCAAAGCCTTGTGCTTACGTTGCGCGGCTGCCTTCTTGATGGCCGACTCCACCTGCTCTTCATCGAGGCCCAGGATGTCCGCAATCTCGCCGGTCAGCAGCTCGTACCGGGCGCTATTGCCATACCCCTTGTCATCGTCATCGCCATAACTAACGACTCCAAGGGCGAACATAATTCCGACGGTGATGCCGGCAGAGACCAGGGCAACCGCCAAGCTTACGAAAAACAACTTCTTCTTCAAGGTTCCGCACTCCTCACCTATGGGCTGGCCAAATAGTACAGGACGAATATCAAGGAATTGTGATGGAAGTGTACGCCTCTACCAAAGAGACTGCCGTGGCCCCGCTGTCCGTTCGTCCCGAGCCTTCCCAAAGTCCCGCCTTACCGTCACGCTGTCCGTTCCCCTTCGAGAACCTCAGGACAGGCTCAGGACAAACGGACAGCCCGTACCGGGAACCTAGACTTACTCTTTCACGGGAGGGACGAAGATTGGAGCGGCCACGTTTTTCGTCATTGCGGCGTAGGCCGCAATCCAGGACGGAGCATTGCCAGATTCCAGGCCGGCTCACCTTAAGGCGCCTAGGCATTGCTGGGGAGTGCCTGCCCCAATGCTAAAGTTTCCTAGATTGCGGCCTCCGCCGCAATGACGGCCAAGGCATCGCCACAGCCAGCCTTCCCAATGTCCCGCCTTACCGTCACGCTGTCCGTTCTGCTTGATTTCCCCCTTCTAGAACCTCAGGACAGGCTCAGGACAAACGGACAACCGTAGTTGCATTCTTGAACATTGGGGAAGGTCGCCGTCAAGTAGAGCTGCTAGCGGGGCTGGGTGACGGTGTCGATGAGGGCGGCTTTGCCCTCTTCCTTTACCACCCGCAGGCCCTTCTTCAGAGCGGCCGAAATATCCCCGGGCTGGGTGATCGGGCCATCGCCGTACAGGCTGAAGCTCCGCGCCAGGGTGGCGAAGTCGGTGTCCGGCCCTTCCAGGCTCACCCCTACGTTCAGGTTCTCCAGTGAGCGCTCCCTCAGGGTGGTCACCGCCCGCTGGTGCCCCACATCCTGGTAGTAGGCCTTGTTGTTGAACATCACCACCAGCATAGGTATCTCATGGTGGGCAACGGTCCAGAGCGAACCAGGGGTGTACAGCAGGTCTCCGTCGTTCTGGATGCTCACGCACACCTTGTCGGTGCCCTTGAATGCAAGGGCTGCCCCCATGGCAACGCCCATTCCGGTGCCTGTGCCACCGCCGCCGGCGATCCAGTGCTTTTCGTCGATGGTGTTCCAGAGGCGCTTCTCCCAGCCGCTCAGGGAGCCGTGCACCAGCACCCAGTCCTCGTCCTTAATCACGTCCCATACTTCCGAGGCCAGCCTGGCTGTGGAGATGGGAGTCTGGTCCCACCAGCGCTCCCGTAGGTCGGTTTGAGCCCTGCTCCGGATGCCGGAGTTAATCTCCTCGGCCTTGCTGGTCCTGGCCTTGGCCTTGGCTTCCGTCGAGCCGTTCATGGAACCCTTGCAGATATTGGCCAGCTCCCTCAACACCTCGGCGCCGTCTCCCAGTATGGGCACATCGGCGGCCGTGAGCCTCCCGTAGTGGCTCACCCAGCTCTTGACGCCATAGTCCTCCAGGCCGATGCGTACCAGCTTCGTGCTCTCTGAGATCAGACTTTCGTAGCGCCGGATGTTGCTGGAGGGGATACGGGGGAGGCCTTCAGGGATGGACCCGGCTTGGTGCACCGGGGTCTTCAAAGAGTTGTCGATGTCCTTAACCCCGACGGTGAGGACCAGGTCCGCATCCCGGAGGACATCGCTGTTGGCCCCGGTGACGTTCAGGGGATGGGTGTTGGGCAGGCAGAAGGAAGGCCCCACCTCGATGACCGGTATCCCCATCAGCTCCGCCAGGGAAACCAGGGCATCGGACCCGCCGGGGGTCAGCCCCATCTCCTGGGCCAGGATGACGGGCCGCTCGGCATCCATGAGGGCTTGGGCAGTCTCGGCGATGGCTTGGGGGTTCCCTGTCGGCGGGTGTCCGGGGAGGTAACGGCTAACGTCGGGGATGTCGAAGTCCTCGGGAAGGAGGGCTTCCTGCAGCTCCACATCGAAGCACAGGTAAACGGGTCCCCTGGGTTCGGTCATGGCTATCTGGTAGGCGCGGAGGATGGACTCAGCCACGCTCCGGGCACCCTCGGGCTGGTCGTCCCACTTCACGTAGTCCCGCACGATCTGGCCCTGCACCTGGGGAGTGTGTATCCAGTCGATCCATGGGCGGCGATGGCTCAGGTCCACAGGCCCGGTGCCCCCTATGACCAACATGGGGACGCCAGCCAGCCAAGCCTCGTAGATGGCTTTGCTGGCGTGCTGCAGGCCGACGATATTGTGCACCAGGGCTGCCAGGGGCTTGCCGGTGGCCAGGTAGTATCCCTCGGCCATGGCGACCGCCAGCTCTTCGTGGCAGCAGGTGATCATTTCAGGGGAGCGGTTCGCCCCGTAGCTGACGATGGACTCGTGCATGCCCCGGGTCGTTGCGCCGGGATTGGTGGTGGCGTAGTCAATGCCCAGCTCATTAAGCAGATAAACGATCAGGTCGGAGACGTATTCGGGGCGTCCGAGGGCCATGTCAGTACCTCCATCGTAGCAGCTTTAATCCAGCTACCCGTCATTGTGCGGAATATAGTCTCACCTACCCGTGCTGTCAAACAGGAATCTCCTTTCCGTCCATCGCTCTATCAGGGACCCAGGCCCCCGCAAGACGCTTTGACAATTCGGCCTTCGGTGAGCACAAGTTGACACGCCAAAGGGCGAAAAACATAATGGGGGCGTTCTACACTCAGGCGCCTGCACACTAGCATGGGCAGGGCGCTCACCCGGCTAAACGGACACCTGTTAGCAGCATGGGCCAAGACAACCTCCAGGACCTAGGGCTTCTCACCGACCTGTATGAGCTGACCATGGCCCAGACCTACCTCGAGCGCGGTATGGGCGAACGTGCTACCTTCAGCCTGATCATCCGCAGCTACCCGCCCAACCGAGGATATTTCGTCAGCGCCGGACTCGAGGATGTTCTCGCCTACCTGGAAGGATTCCGCTTCTCCCAAAGCGACCTCGCGTACCTGGAATCGACGGGCATATTCTCATCCCGGTTCCTCGACTTCCTGGGCGGCGTCAGGTTCACCGGCGATGTGTGGGCCATCCCGGAGGGCCGCCTCTTCTTCGCCAACGAACCCGTCCTGGAGGTGACGGCGCCCGTCATCGAAGCCCAGATAGTGGAGACCTTCATCATCAACCAAGTGAACCTTCAGAGCATGATAGCCACCAAGGCCTCCCGCTGCGTCTGGGCGGCCAGGGGGCGCGAGGTGGTGGACTTCTCCCTCAGGCGCACCCACGGGGCCGATGCGGGCATGAAGGTGGCCCGGTCCAGCTACATCGCCGGAGCCAGTTCTACCAGCAACGTCCTGGCCTCAAAGGCCTACGGCATCTCTCCGGCGGGCACCATGGCCCACTCGCTGGTGACCTGCTTCCCCCGGGAGGTCGATGCTTTCCGGGCCTACGTGGAGAGCTTCCCCAGCAGGTCTGTCCTGCTGGTGGACACCTACGACACCATCGCGGGCTCTGAAAATGCGGCCGTCGTTGGCAAGGAGCTGGAGGCCCTGGGCCACCGCCTCCAAGGGGTGCGCTTGGACAGCGGCGACCTGGGGGAGCTGAGCCGGGAGGTGCGGAAGCGCCTGGACGACGCCGGGCTGGGGTATGTGCGCATCGTCGGCAGCGGCGGGCTGGATGAGATGGATGTGCAGCGGCTGGTCGATAGCGGCGCGCCCATCGACAGCTTTGGCATTGGCACCACCCTGGGCGTATCCGCCGACGCGCCCTGGACCGACATGGCCTACAAGCTGGTCCGGTACGGCGACAAGCCCGTCATGAAGCTAAGCACGGGCAAGGAGTCGCAGCCCGACCCCAAGCAGGTGTATCGCATCAGGGATGGCGACGGCATGTACGCAGGGGACATCGTCGCCCTGAGGGACGAGGAGCCCGGTGATGGAGAACCCTTGCTAGAAAAGGTGATGGCCAACGGGCGGGTCCTGGCTCCCCAACCCTCCTTGGATGAGATCAGGGGGCGATTCACCCACGAGTTCTCCCACCTCAGGGAAGAGCACAAGGCTTTGCAGAGTCCTGTACTTTACAATGTGTCACTCAGCCCAGCACTCCAGGCTCTCTGCTCCACGTTGGAGCAGGAGATAGAGAGCCGGCGGTAAGAACAAAACCTCCCTGGCAGGGGCCATCAACCTACACATGACCGAGGATGTCCGATGAAGATAGCTGTCTGCGTCAAGCAGGTACCGGTAATTTCCCAGATGCAGTTCGACTACGAAACCAAGACTATTCAGCGGGAAGGGGTGCCCCTGGAGGTCAACTCCTTCGATATGCTTGCAATCGCCCGCGCCGCCGACCTGGTAGAGGCCGAGGGTGGCGAGGTGGTGGCGATCACGATGGGGCCTCGCCAAGCTAAAGACGCGCTGGTGCAATGCCAGGCATTGGGGGCATCCCGCAGTATCCATCTGCGGGACAGGGCCATGGCCGGAGCTGACACCCTGGCGACGGCCCGCACCCTTACCATGGCACTGGAGCAGGACAAGTACGACCTGATCATGTGCGGTCGCAACAGCACAGATGCTGAGACGGGACAGGTGGGCCCGGAGCTGGCCGAGCTTCTGGGCCTTCCCTTCGTAGGCAACGTTCGGCGCCTGGACTATGAGAGGGACGCCAACTGTCTGAGGTTGGAAAGAGAGACAGACGACGGCTACGAGGAGATCCGATGCCCCCTGCCCGCCCTGGTCAGCGTGTGCGAAGGGGTGGTCGAAGAACGCTTCCCCAATCGCCAGCAGATGCAGGAAGCCATGGCCTCTCCAAACATCGAGAAAATGTCCGCTATACAGCTAACTTCAGACCTGTCTCTGATGGGGGCTGCCGGCTCGCCCACCTGGGTGGCCGACATCCAGATGGTGGAACCCTCCAGGCGGGGCGAGGTAATCGAAGAGGATGATCCTGCCGAAGCAGCCCGCCGGGTGGTATCCAAACTGGGCCCCCTGTCTGCCCCTTCCTCGGAGCAGCCGAAGGAGGCGGTGCGATATGGCGGCGGCATTTCGCCGGACATCTGGGTCATCGCGGACCCCCATGTATCGGGTGTCCGTGCCTCGACCTTGGAAATCCTGGGGAAAGCGCGGGAGCTTGCCGAGGTCCGGAAATGCGAGGTTGTTGCCGTCCACCTCCCGTCACCCGACGCCCGTGCCAACGCCTCTATCCTGGCCGACTACGGCGCCGACAGGGTCGTACTCATGGAGGCCGGAGAGGCGGTGCACCCCATCAGCGCAAGGTGCGCCTCAGCCCTGGCCAAGGTGATCCTGGTCGAGCAGCCTTACGCCGTCCTCTTCGGATCCACCGCCAACGGAAGGGACCTGGCTTCCCGTATAGCCGCCAACCTGGCCCTGGGGCTGACGGGGGATTGCATAGACCTCGCCATCAACGACGACGGGGAGCTGGTCCAATACAAGCCCGCCCTGGGTGGCAATGTTGTCGCTCCTATCCAGTCCAGGACCACCCCTTATATGGCCACCCTCAGGCCGGGGCTGCTAAGCCCAATCGAACCGACCCCCGGTGCGGTGCACATGGTGGAGGTGCTGGACGTCCCTCCCGTAGACACTCCCGACTTCGAGGTGCTGGAGGTGCACCACGAAGAGGATGCTCAAGGCTTGGAGCTGGCTGCCGCACGGGTGGTCATGGGCGTCGGCATGGGTATCGGGGGCCCCGAAAACCTGCCGGCCATACAGGAGCTGGCCCGATCCCTAGGGGCAGTGATTGCGGCGACCAGGAACGTCACCGATGCAGGTTGGCTTCCCCGCCAGGTGCAGGTGGGCCTGACGGGCCGAGCAATCGCCCCCCAGCTTTACATCGCCGTTGGCATCCGGGGTGACTTCAACCATATGGTCGGCCTGCAGAAGGCCGGCACCATCATAGCCATCAACGACAACCCGAACCCGCGTCGCTCTCCCATCATCGCGGCTTCCGACTTCACCATTATCGGCGACTGGCAGGAGCGTCTCCCCCCGCTGGTCGAGGCCCTTAGACCCGTCGTCTCCCATTAGGAGACCTCGGAACAATTACGGTTGCCCGTTCCCCTTCGATTTCCCTCAGGACGAACGGGCTGCGACGGCCGCGGCATCTGGTGACATCCAGCCTGTACCTAGCCCGTGTTTCCTGGATTGCGTCCTCCGCCGCAATGACGACATGAGCGTGTGTAATAGCCAGACTTCTGTACCCCAGGCGTATATTGTTGTTGCCCTTGCCTGTTCCCCTTCGATTTCCCTCACGACGAACGGACAAGGGGGAGGCCCGCCCCATGCCGGCCCCATTCCAGGCACTGCGTCCACAGCCTTGGCTACTCCCGGCCGCGCGTTTCGTCATTGCGGCGGAGGCCTCAATCCAGGACGAAGCATTGCCGGAGTTCAGGATGGCTCACACCGGGAATAGCACCCGTTCCCCTTCGATTTCCCCTTGGAGAGCCTCAGGGCAAACTCGGGACAAACGGGCGGCGAGGAGCAGTCTCCGGCAAGGGGTGTCTCTCTTGACACTAGACAGGCAGGTAGGCAAAATGAAGGCAGCTTTGCGAGGGGTTTCCCTCCTTCTTTTCTGATACTTCCGTAGAACAACATCCGATCAGCCAGATGGTGAGGTAGCGATGGATTTTGCATTTTCCCCAGAGCAGGAGCAGCTACGGCAAGAGGTCCGGGACTTTATCGCCGAAAACGTGACAGAAGCGGTCCGGGCCGAAGTGGAAGATGCCATGGACGAGGGACATGGCGAAGAGTACATGAAGCTCAGGGCCAAGATCGCTGAGCGCGGCTGGATCGGCATCAGCTTCCCCGAGGAGTACGGCGGTCAGGGCGGGAGCCGCATCGACCAGTACATCGTTGAGGAAGAGTTGGCCAGGGTTGGCGTAAACGTGGGGCTCTCGGGCAGCGGCGGGCCCGCCATCCTGGCGGCTGGCACCGAGGAGCAGAAGGAGTACTTCATTCCCAAGCTCATCCGGGGTGAAGTCACCTTCGCCCTGGGATTCACCGAACCCCAGGCTGGCGCCGACCTTGCGGGCCTTCAGACCAGGGCGGTACGCGACGGCGACGACTACATCATCAACGGCCAGAAGATGTACACCTCCTCGGCCCACTACGCCACCCACATCTACCTGATGGCCCGGACAGACCCCGATGCGCCCAAGCACAAGGGCATATCCATATTCCTGTTCCCCATGGACACTCCGGGCGTCACCGTCCGCCCCCTGTGGACGATACAGAACGATCCACCGGCCCCCATGGGCACCACCTACGGCATGGGCCGCACCAACGAGACATTCTTCGAGGATGTCCGCGTGCCCGCCTCCTCCATGCTGGGCGAGGAGAACATGGGCTGGTACGTGGGCGCAATGGGCCTCAACCTGGACCGGGTAGGGGCCAGCAGGTACCTGATCTCGGTCCGACGGGACGAAGACATCGTCAACTGGGTGAAGGAGAACGATTTCGGCGGCCACTCTCCCTCCGAGGACCCAGAGGTGCGCGACCGCATCGCCGAGATGTGGATCGAGGCCCAGGTGTGTCGCCTGATGACCATGCGCAGCATGTCCATCGTGGAGCACGGGGGCAACTTCTCCTACGAAGGGTCCGCTGAGAAGGTGTGGGCGCCCGAGCATGGCGTCCGAACCACCGAGGGCATCTCCCAGATACTGGGTCCCTACGCCCAGCTCCTCAACGGCTCCATCGGCGCCGTCGAGGACGGCGTCTTCGCCCACAACCTGATGGGGTCCTTCCAGTCGGGCATCAACCACGGCAGCGTCCAGGTCATGCGGGACCAGGTAGCCCGGCGGGGCCTGGGGATGCCCAGGGGCTAGATGACCCAATCGCCCTTCCAACCAAAAACGGATATTCGTACCGTTGAGGATCCGGCCTTTGTCGATTCCAAACTAGCTTAACTGTGGAGAAACCATGGACGTACTTCTGACCGAAGAAGAGGAGATGCTCAAGAACAGCGCCCGGGAGTTCCTCGAGGCGGAATGCTCGCCCGAGCTGGCCCGGGAGATGGAGAAGGATGACCTGGGCTACCCGCCGCAACTGTGGAAGCAGATGGCAACCCTGGGATGGGTGGGCATGGCCCTCCCCGAACGGTACGGCGGCCAAGGCCTGTCCCTTACCTACCTGGGGCTGGTCATGGAAGAGGTGGGACGGCACATAGTCCCCGTGCCCCTGCACAGCACGATGACGGCTGCCCTGACCATCAACGCCGACGGCACCGAGGAACAGAAGCAGGAAACCCTGCCAAGGGTCTGCAGCGGGGACATGGTGCTGACCTGGGCCTTCAGCGAAGCCGATCCCAGGTACCGCCCCGAGTCGGTGAAGATGGAAGCCCGACGGGACGGGGACGGCTACATCCTCAACGGCACCAAGATGTTCGTGGACAACTTCAACACCGCCGAGAAGTGCTTGGTCGTGTGCCGCAGCGCCGGCTCTGAGGGCGCCGACGGTATCTCCCTCTTCCTGGTGGACACATCCACGCCCGGCATATCCCACGAGCTTCTCACGACTCTCGCCAAGGACAAGCAGAGCCAGGTGACCTTCAATGACGTGCGGGTACCAGCCTCGGCGCTGATCGGCGATGAAGGGTCTGCGTGGCCCATCGTCGAAGCGATGCTGGACAGGGGCACCGCCCTTCTGTGCACCCAGATGACAGGGGCTGCACGGAAGGATGCGGAGATGGCCATCGACTACTCCAAAAACCGCCTCGCCTTTGGCCGTCCGGTAGCGTCCTTCCAATCGATACAGCACATCTGCGCCGACATGATCCTGTGGGTCGACGGAGGGCAGCTACTTACGTACGAAGCCCTCTGGAGGATGGACCAGGGACTGCCAGCCAGCGTAGAGGTGTCCCAGGCCAAGGCCTTCTGCAACGAGAAGTGTGAAGCCGTCGTCCGCTCTTCCCAGATAATTCACGGCGGGATCGGATTCATGATGGAGTTCAACCTCCACCTGTGGTTCCGCCGGGTCACCGCCTGGACCCTGCGTCTGGGCACCACCTTCGAGCACCGGAGTAGGGTTGCCCGGGCCCTGCTGGACCAGCCGGGCAAGATGCGATTGGGCCGGTCTATGTACCAGACAGCCTCTCTTTAGTGGGACCACGGCGCCGTGATTAACAGCCAAGGAGTTGAGAATGGCCAAGGACCCTGTGTGTGGCAAAGAGATCGATGAAGAAGAAGCCCGGCAGCAGACGGGCCAGACCCGCTTCGGCGCTGCCGAGGTAGATCCCCAGAAGGGGACCCGCCGATTCCACAACGGTACGTGGTACTACTTCTGCTGCTTAGAGTGTCGCAGCAAGTTCATGGCGAGCCCGGAGTCCTACCTAGGAGCCGGCTCCAGCTAAGCACGGAGGGCAATCATGGTCTCCTACACCGAAGATGAGGCAAAAGACCTCCAGCGTTCCGCACTGGAACATCTGTGGATCTACACCCGCGAACCCAGCGACATGGCCGAAAAGGGGGAGCCCCACATCTTCGTGAGCGGCAAGGGCTGCCAGGTCACCGACATCTTTGGCGAGACCTACATCGACGCTATGTCGGGCTGGTGGCTGAAGAACGTCGGCTACGGACGCACCGAGATCGCCGACGCGGCCTACGAACAGATGCTACAGCTCACCTTCATGCCCTCGGGCTCAACTGCCCCATCTACCATTAAGCTGGCCCAGAAGATCGCCGACATCACGCCTGGTGACCTCTCCCGCTGCTTCTTCACCAGCGGAGGCTCCGAATCGGTGGAGACGGCCCTGAAGCTGTGCCGGGCCTACCACCGGCGCAATGGTGAAGCTGGGCGCTACCGGTTCATCAGCCGCATGGGTTCCTATCACGGGGCAACCTTCGGCGCAATGGCCCTGGGCGGGTCACCCATCATACCCAGGGACGACTACGAACCCCTCATGCCTGGCGCGGTGCACGTTCCTCAGCCCAACCCCTACCGGTGCCAGTTTGGCAGTACGACACCGTCAGAGTGTGCCGAAAGGTCTGCCAACGCCGTGGAGGAGGCCATCAAATTCCACGGGCCTCAGACTGTCGCGGGGGTCATCGCCGAGCCCATTTCCAGCCCCACGGGAGTCATCGTCCCCGGGGACGAATACTGGCCAAGGCTCCGGGAGATATGCACCAAGTACGGCGTGCTCCTGATAGCCGACGAGGTGATCACCGGCTTCGGCAGGTCGGGCAAGATGTTCGCCAGCGAGCACTGGGGGATCACGCCCGATATCATGACGGTAGCCAAGGGCATCACCAGCGGGTACATCCCCATGGGCGGCGCCATCATGCGCAAAGAGCTGGCCGACTCCTTTGTTGGCAGCGACAAGGCCGCCTTCCGCCATATCATCACCTTCGGCGGTCACCCGGTAGCCGCGGCCGCCTCCCTCAAGAATATCGAGATAATGGAGACCGAGGGTATGGTGCAGAACTCGGCAGCCATGGGTCAGGTCTTGCTGGACGGGCTGAAAGAGCTGAAGGCCAAGCACCCCATCGTGGGAGATGTGCGCGGCTTGGGCCTGATGTGCGGGATGGAGATCGTGAAGGACCGGGAGACCAAGGAGTTCTTCCCCCAGGAAGCCCGGCTGGCGGAGCGCCTCACCGGGCAGTTCTCCCAGAACCACCTCCACCTGCGGGGCGGCAACTACGTGAGCATAATGCCACCCCTGTGCATCAGCCGGGGCGAGGTGGAAGATGTGGTCACGGGCATCGACCATGCCCTGTCAGCCGTAGAGCGCGACCTGGTCTAGTCCGGGCCGGGGCCTACAGGCCCGCTATCAGGCCGTGCAGTGCCGTGAGGGCCTCGCCGTGCTGGGCCAGGTCCATGCCGTCCACCGAGTAGATGGCCTTTCCCACCACGCCATCGACGGCCCCCATGTCCACCATCATCTGGATCAGCTCGTCCTCTTCCTCGGGGTCGGGGAGCAGGTTCTTGCCCGCCAGGCTGGACAGGGCGGCTACCACGCCATACCCGCCCCAGTTGGACACGCTGGAGATGACCAGGTGGGTTGTGCCCGTCTCCGAAGGGATGGGGGGCAGGGAGGACACCTCGGGGATCACATCGGCCAGGTTGCCCATGCCGATCTCGTTGCCCCCGTCGCCTATACCTACCGAGTTGGGATGTCCGTGGAACAGGTGGTCCAGCCGGGCCGTCTGGGCGGTGATGTCTAGTCCCCGCATGTTGAGGTAGGTGCCCTCCCTGGTGACTGAGCACCGCTCGATGGCGATCAGCACCGACGGGTCCAGGTCGCTGAGAAGGTCTTCGGCGTAGCCCCTGCTGGTCTCATCCCCGGCGATGGGGAAGTCCACGATCTGGGAAGGGTCGGTGGCGAAGGGTTCCATGATTGGGCAGGTGTACCGGTCGGCCACGTAGAACACATCCCTGCCCAGGGTCTCCAGGGCCCTGCCCAATGCCAGCGCCCCCGGAGGGCCGTCGGTCTCCGGCGCCCCGGCCGCCATGATGTAGAAGCCCGTGGCTATCAGCACGGTTCCCGGATTGGCCATCAGGCAGGCGGCCGCTTCCTCGCAGTAGTTGGCTGGAAGGTGCGGCCTCAGGGCTGAGATGCCCCTCCCATCGTTGGCTAGAATTATGTCTTCTATCGTCGGCATAACGCCCTCCAGGTCCGGGACAAGCTAGAACACCGCATAGTCTTCGTCGCGCCAATCGGTGATGAACATGTACCCCGGCGCGTGGGTGATCATCAGCGACGGCTTGGAGTTCAGCGCCACCGCCTGGGGAGTGACGCCGCAGGCCCAGAATATGGGCACTTCGTCATCTCTGACCTCCACGAAATCGCCGAAGTCGGGTCGGGTGATGTCCTTGATACCGATGGCGCTCGGGTCGCCCACGTGCACTGGCGCGCCGTGCACCGAAGGAAAGCGGGAGGTGACCTGCACCGCCCGCACAACCTGGGAGTGGTGCACCGGGCGCATGCTCACCACCATGGGGCCGGAGAACACCCCGGCGGGGGTGGTCTGGACGTTGGTCACGTACATGGCCACGTTCTTGCCCTGGTCGATGTGACGCAGGGGGATACCTGCATTCACCAGGGCCGATTCGAAGGAGAAGCTGCACCCCAGCAGGAAGGAGACCAGGTCGTCTCTCCAGATGGAAGAGATGTCCTCCTGCTCGCCTGTCAACTGCCCGTTCTCGTAGATGCGGCACCGAGGGATGTCGGTGCGCAGGTCGGCGCCGGGAGCCATGTGGGCAGGCTCGCAGCGTCCGGCCTCCACTACCTCCAGGACGGGGCAGGGCTTGGGGTTCCGCTGGCAGAAGAGGAGGAAGTCGAAGGCCACGTCCCTGGGGAGGATGGCGATGTTGGCCTGCACGTAGCCGGGGGCCGCCCCGGAGGTAACACCCCGCCACTCGTTGGAGCGTATCAGGTTCCTGACCCCCCTGGGTGTCTTAGGCAGCGATAGGGTGCTCATGCTCCTCCTCCGTTGGGGGATGTTGCAGGCCGGACAGGCCAAAGTGCTGGAGAAATAGGGGGCTTTGTCGGGAAGTATAGCCGAGGAGGAAATCGGCTTCAATCCCGAAACGCCGTCCCGAAGGGCCGGCCTCGCCTGCTGGACTAACCGGATATAATGGTATCAAGAGAACGTTGGAGTTGGGCCTTGGCCCTTCCTGCCAAAGCGATGGAGATACACAGGTGTACCGGTTACTGGTAGTTTCGGGAGCGGAGCCCGGCCAAGATACCCCGTCCTGGGCGGTGGAAGGATATGGCCTGAGCTACGTCATATGCGACGGTTCCGCCTTTTACGAGGGGCGTAATGGCCACACCCCCCCGGAGTCCGAGGGAGTGCTCCTGGATGTCGAAAACCTGACCCGGGAGCAGGTGGAGCAGGTCATAAGCTACTTCCAGCACTCCCACCTGCCCGTCCTGGGGGTGGTCCCCGTCAACGAGCTGAACGGCTACGTTGGGAACCCTTCCTTGGACGACTTCATCATCCACCCCTACACCCCACAGGAGCTGGTGAAGCGAATGGACCGGGTCCTGGCACGGAGCCGGGAGCCGGGGTCCAACGAGGTGGTTAAGACCGGCGACCTTGTCATCGACATCGGTAAGTACGAGATCAGCCTGGGGGGACGGCGGGTTATCCTGACCTACAAGGAGTACCAGCTCCTGGTGCTCCTGGCCACCAACCCGGGGCGCGTATACACGCGGGATGAGCTGCTGCAGCAGGTGTGGGGGTACGACTACTTCGGAGGGACGAGGACCGTCGATGTGCACATACGGCGCCTCCGCTCCAAGATCGAGAGCGCCAACCGCTCCTTTATCGAGACCATCTGGAACGTGGGCTACCGCTTCAAGGACAGCACGTAGGGGGGCGCAACCTTAGTCTTGAGGAGAACCATGGGCCGCGCCGTAGTTGCAATATGTGCGATTTTCTTGTTTCTCGTAGCAATGGGATGCACAGGGCCAGTTGGCCCTGAAGGGCCGGCCGGAGAGAGGGGCCCTCAAGGGCCCATGGGCGAACAGGGTCCCCAGGGCCCAGCAGGTGAGGCTGGTGCTCAGGGGCCAACTGGTGAATCCGGCTCGCAGGGGCCCGCAGGGGATACCGGCTCTTTGGACGACCTCACGCTCTTGGACATTTGGCCGGAGCTGTCCTTGGATTTCACTATCGCGCCTTCATGCAAGGACTACATCTTGGACTACGTCGAGTACCGGGGGACCGAGGATGAGATCACCCGCGACAGGGAGCGCTGGGAGAGTTGGCTGAGCCGTCCAGCAAGATTCGTCCATCAGGATGGAATCTGGAGCATCCGAAACGCCATTGAACACGCCAACAACATAAACGACCGGAACTATGACGAAGGGCCATGTGCCCAGGACTACACGCGTCTTGGATTCTTCAGCGAGATACGCGCTAGTAATCCATTGGGCCAATGGCGGGAGTATGCTCTGGCCCGTTACTGGAGCTGTCGCCAAACCCCCTATGTGCAACCCAATGGAACACCGGATATCTACCATATTCGCGAATGTGCCGCCCTCGAAGCCTGGCTTCCCGAGAGCTGGATACCGGAACCTCTAAACGTTCCTCCGACACCGTCGCCCACACTGGGACCTACATATACCCCTACACCAGGACCTACGCCCCAGCCAACACCTACTCGCATACGGTAGGCAAGCGAGAGGACTAAGACAGTGTGGGACAACGGGAGTGGCAGGAACGCGTACAGGCACATTGACATAGTGAGTGCGTGGTGCTACGGTTAAGGTCCTTCGTGAGGGGTACTCTCTCCTGCGGCTAGTCCGTTGGGTTGAGCTGAACCGAAGGAAACCCCGGCGGTAACATCCACCGGGGTTTTCTTTTTGGTTCGTTCAATCTCTTTCCGGTCAAATTGGGGCAATGGAAGATCCACAGGTCCCCGACTGGTTTGCCTTAGTGGGTGTGACCAAGTACGGCTGGTGGAGAATAGACCTATATTCGAACAACCGCCCCGGATTGTGCACCTTGCTCATGTGAAGCTGCAGGACTTGGGGGCAAGCATCAGTCTGTTACAATCGGAAGGCCTCCGTAGCTCAATGGACAGAGCATCCCCCTCACGAAGGGAAGGTTGCGGGTTCGAGTCCCGCCGGGGGCGTTGACGTCCTAGGTACGTGCCGCTATAATAAACAGGCTCTTTCGCGGAATTTAGCTATCGGAGAGTCCAGGTTGTCAACGGTTAGACTAGCTGAAGGCGAAACCTTCGAGAGCCTCCTCAAGAGGTTCAACAAGCGCGTCCAACAGGACGGCATTCTCTCCGAGATACGCCGCCGGCAGCACTTCGAGCCGCCGAGCGTCCGCCGAAAGAAGAAGGAAGCCGCCAAGCGCCGCAAGAGCCGGCGCAACAGCTAGCTCCCCAGTCCTCCTTGCTCTCCCCCGCCTTCTGGAATAGCCCGCCAGCCCCCGGTACCGAAGGTGTGAGTCCCCGGCACCACCACCACCGCGCCCAAGGGAAGTAGAACGGCACCATGCGCTTCGGCATCCTGGTATTCCCCGGCACCTGGAGCGACCAAGACTGCTACCACGCCATCACGGCCACCCTGGGCCAACCTGCCGACCTTCTCTGGCATAAGGGCAGCAACGTCTCCCTGGATGACTACGACTGCCTCATCCTGCCCGGCGGATTCTCCTACGGCGACTACCTCCGGGCGGGGGCCCTGGCTTCCCTTTCCCCTATCATGGGGCCTGTGAAGGAGTACGCCAGCCGAGGCGGGCTGGTGCTGGGCATCTGCAACGGCTTCCAGATATTGTGCGAATCGGGGATCCTTCCCGGCGTGCTCCTGCCCAACGTGCACCTGGAGTTCCGGTGCCAGTGGACCAACCTGCGGGTGGAGCGGGATGACACCCCCTTCTCTTGCGCCTCCAGCAAAGGGGATGTCCTGCGCATCCCCATATCCCACGGCGAGGGAAACTACTACGCCCACGCGGATGTCCTGGAGGACCTGGAGAAGAATGGCCAGGTGGTGTTCAGGTACGCATCCCCCGAGGGCGTGGTCACCGACCAGGACAACCCCAACGGCTCTATGAACAACATAGCAGGTGTCATGAACGCCCGCGGCAATGTGCTGGGCATGATGCCCCACCCCGAACGCTGCTTCGAGGAGCTGCTGGGAGGGACCGACGGCGCCCTTGTGTTCAGATCCCTGTTCGACAGCGTCCAGGGAAAGGCCTCCTAGGACCGCCATGGCCATCAGCAAAGAGACCCTGGACGAGATCGCCCTCAGCGCAACTGAGTACCGGCGCATCGTCGAGGAGCTGGACCGCGAGCCAAGCCCCGTCGAGCTGGGCATGTTCGGCGCGCTGTGGAGCGAGCACTGCGGGTACAAGCACTCCCGCGCCCTTCTCTCGCTCTTCCCGTCCCGCAGCCCCCGCGTCCTGCTGCCCCCCGGCGAGGAGAACGCCGGGGCCATTGACATCGGCGATGGCTTTGCCATCGTGTTCAAGATCGAGTCTCACAACCACCCTTCGGCGGTGGAGCCCTTCCAGGGAGCCGCCACCGGGGTTGGTGGGATAGTCCGGGATATCCTGGCCATGGGTGCACGGCCCATCGCCCTCATGAACTCCCTCCGCTTCGGCCCCCTGGACGACCCCAGGAGCCGCTACCTGTTCGACGGCGTGGTGTCGGGCATCTCCTGGTACGGCAACTGCATCGGCGTGCCCGACGTTGGGGGCGAGATCTATTTCTCCCCAACCTACGCCAACAATCCCCTGGTGAACGCCCTGTGCGTCGGCCTGATCGAGAAGGACCGCCTGGTGCGCTCGGCGGTGGGGGACGAGGGCAATCTGCTGCTCCTGGCGGGGGCCGACACCGGAAGGGACGGCATACATGGGGCGTCGGGGCTGGCTTCCCGCACCTTCGAAGATGACCGTGAGATGCGCCCTACGGTGCAGGTGGGCAACCCCTTCCTGGAGAAGACCCTGATCGAAGCCTGCCTGGAGGCATCGGCTTCGAGCCACCTCCGGGGCATGCAGGATTTGGGGGCCGCCGGCCTCACCTCGGCCGCCGTGGAATCGGCTTCGCGCAGCGGCGCGGGCATCGAAGTGGATGTAGCCAACGTTCCCAGGCGAGAGCAGCAGATGAACGCTTACGAGGTAATGCTCTCAGAGTCCCAGGAAAGGATGCTGCTGATCGTTGCGCCCCCCGACGAAAGGCCCATTCGGGACATGTTCGGGAAGTGGGACATTCCCTGCACCGCCATAGGCAGGGTCACGAGGTCATCGGAAGCCCGCATCTACGATGGACCGGACCTGGTGGCGCAGCCGCCGATACAGGTCCTCACCAAGGCTCCCAAGTACTGGCTGCAAGGCAAAGCCTCCGAGGAGCAACTTGCTGCCCAAGGTTACCCCATGGGGAAGATTCCCCTGCCTACGGAGAGTCCCGCCGACATCTTGTCCAGGCTGGTCTCAGCGCCGAACATCGCCAGCAGGGAGCCGGTGTACCGCCGGTACGACCACCAGGTTCAGACCAACACCGTGGTCGCCCCGGGCGGCGATGCGGCGGTGCTGCGCATCCGCGGCACGACCAAGGGGATCGCCCTGAGCACAGATGGCAACGGGCGCCTCTGCTACCTGTACCCGTACCGGGGCGGCGCCATCGCGGTAGCCGAAGCCTGCCGCAACCTGTCCTGCACTGGAGCCACGCCGATCGCCCTGACCGACTGCCTGAACTTCGGCAACCCCGAGGCGCCGGACATCTACTTCCAGCTCGAGCAGTGCATCAAGGGCATAGCCCGGAGCTGCCGGGCCTTTGGTGTGCCGGTGGTCAGCGGGAACGTCAGCTTGTACAACAGCACCCAGGACCAGCCCATCTATCCCACGCCCGTCATCGGGGCGCTGGGCCTACTGGAGGATGTGACCAAGCACGTATCCTCCGGCTTCGATGCCGATGGGCTCCAGGTTGTGCTGCTGGGAGCGTCGGAGGTCCGGGGCAGGGCCCGGGACCTGTCCGGGAGCGAGTACCTGGAGTTGTTCAGGGGCATGGTGGTGGGCAGGCCATATTTGGACCTCCGGCTGGAAAGACAGGTTCAGGAGATGTGCCGCCGCGCCATCGAAGAAGGTCTGGTGAGGAGCGCCCACGATTGTTCCGACGGCGGGCTGGCCGTGGCGCTGGCTGAGGCGTGTTTCTCCCACGACATCGGCTTTCTAGGGCAGTTCCCAGTGCTGGGTCGCTGGGATGCCGCCCTGTTCGGCGAGAGGCAATCTCGCATAATCGTTTCTGTGCTTCCCAGCGACCTACAGAGCCTGGGAGCGTTGGCCGATGAGATGGGGGTGCCCTGGACTCTTCTGGGCAGGACTCAGTCCAAGAGGGAATTGTCGGTCCAGGAGTACTTCGCCGTAGCTCTGAACGGCTTGAAGGAAGCTTGGCAATCCGGCCTGGAAGCCCGCCCCTCCTAACCCTAGCGCTTACATAAGGGCGCGACCCCATCACCCTTTCCCCTATTTCGGCCCATCGGTTATAATTCATCTTTCAAGTGGGCGCGCCGACTCCCAATCTATCGCATAGGTGACGCTCCCCAAATCCAATGCACATGGAGTACCTACCGTGAGGGTTATTTTTCTCGAAGATGTCTCAACCTTGGCCCGGGCCGGCGACGTTAAGAACGTTAAGGACGGCTACGCACGCAACTACCTCATCCCCAAGAAACTGGCCGAAGCCGCTACCCGGGAGAACATGAAGAAGATCGAGCGTCTCAAACAGACGGGCGACGAGAGGCGCATGCGGGAGACCCAGAAATGGGAAGAGCTGGCGGCCTCCCTGGAGGGCACCAACATTAACGTGTCCGCCAGGATCACGCCGGCGGGCCAGTACTACGGGGCTATCACCCCGACCCAGCTGGCCCAGGAGCTGACCACGGCCACGGGGCGGGAGATCGACCGCAAGCTGATCGACACCGTTCAGCCCATCAAGGAGCCGGGGGAGCACGAAATCGTCCTCAACCTAGCCCCGGGAATCCAGGCTACTATCCTCGTCACGGCGGAAGCCCAAGAGTAACCGGATGCTGGAAGAGAAGCTCCTACCCCACGACATAGAAGCCGAAGAGGCTGTGGTGGGCTCGGTCCTGATCGACGGCGAGTCCATACTGCAGGTCCTGCCATTCCTCAAGACCACCGACTTCTACCGGGAGAGGAACCGGCTGTGCTACGAGGCCTGCGTTTCCCTGTTCCGGCGGGGTGAAGCAATCAACCAGATCACCGTTTCCCACCAGCTTGGTATCGACGGACGGCTGGAGCAGATCGGCGGGGCTGCTTACCTGAGCCACCTAGTGGCCGGGGTGCCGACCTCGGTGCACATCGAGCACTACGGGCGCATCGTCAACAGGACCGCAACCATGCGCAACCTGATCGACGCTGGCAGCAAGATCTCCGCCATCGGGTACGAAGACACCGTCGATGTGGACGCCACCCTCAGCAAGGCGGAAGAGGCCCTGTTCCAGGTGCGCACCGGCCAGCCTACCCGGGACTTCGTTCATGTGCGGGAGGTGCTGGACCAGTACCTGGAGGAGCGGGCAACCCTTGGAGATGCTGCGGCCCTTTCCGGCGCGCCGGTGATGACCGGCTTCAACTCCTTGGATGAACTCTTGGGGGGTTTTCACAGGTCGGACATGATCGTGCTGGCCGCGCGCCCCAGCCTGGGCAAGAGCACCCTCGCCATAAACATTTCGATGAACGCCGCCAAGTCGGGCAACACCATCGCCATCTTCAGCCTGGAGATGAGCCGGGCCCAGCTTGCCATGAGGATGGTTTCCAGCGAATCCGAGGTGGATGCCCAACGCCTCCGCTTGGGCTTGTACACCGAAGCCCAGGAGCGGGCCATCATGAGTTCCATCGGCTCCCTCTCAGACCTGCCCATTTACATAGACGACAGCCCTCTGCAGGGCATCGTCGAGATGCGCAGCAAGGCACGACGCCTTGCCATGGAAAGGGGACTGGACCTGCTGGTGGTGGACTACATCCAGATCATCCAGCAGGGGGCCGGGCGAGGCGACAACCGGGCCCAGGAGATGAGCGAGATCACCCGCTCCATAAAGGGGCTGGCCCGGGACCTTAACGTACCAGTGCTGGCCGTTTCCCAGCTCAACCGAGCTGTCGAGGCCCGCACCTCCCACAAGCCCCAGCTTTCAGACCTGAGGGAAAGCGGAAGCATCGAGCAGGATGCCGATGTGGTGATGTTCATTTACCGGGACGATGTCTATTACAACGAGGATGAGTGGGCCTCCCGCAATCCCGACAGGCCCTACCCCAAGAACGTTGCCGAGCTCATAGTTTCCAAGCATCGGCATGGCCCTGTTGGACAAGTTGACCTGCTGTTCAGGGACAACCTGGTGCGTTTCGAGTCTGCCGCCTTCTTGCCAGAGGCCTTCTAACGTGGCCGGGGAAGGGTTCCCATCGGGTACTGCCTACACACCTGTTCCGAACCAGGTGTTCGGGCCTCTCCTGGAAGCCATCACCGACATCGCCGAGCTGAAGTGCACGCTGCGCGTGCTCTGGCTCCTGCACAATAGGAAGGACGGCCCCCGTTACCTCACCGAGGCTGAAATCACCGCGGACCCTGTCCTGCACCGGAGCTTCTCCTCTTCTGATGAGCCAGCCCAGGACGCCATACTGCGAGGCATCCGGTTGGCCATAGAGCGGGGAACCCTCCTGAAGTGCCGCATTGGTGAAGGGGATGACTCGGAGGATGTGTACGTGTTGGACGATGCGCCGGGGCGGCGTATCTTGGAGAGCTTGGCGATAGGAGATCCAGGGAGCGGGTCCCATCGCAGGGCGAAGCCTATGGCACCCGAGGGGCCTGCGGCGCAGCCCAACATCTTCACATTGTATGAAGCGAACATCGGCCTCCTGACCCCGATCCTGGCGGACCGGCTGAAAGAAGCCGAAGGCATCTACCCCGAAGTGTGGATAGAGGAAGCTATCGGGCAGGCCTGCGCCAACAATAAACGGAGCTGGGGGTACATAGAAGCCATTCTCAAGCGCTGGCGCGATGAAGGAAAAGATGATGGAAAGCTTGGGGGATATACTAAAAAGATCAGCCTTGGGGAGTACGAGAGGCAACGGGGGCCAGGTTCCCCCCGGTACTGAGGCTCCCCCGGAAGCAGACGCCGATCAGTGCTCGCTGTGTCGGGGCACAGGCTGGGTCAGCCGGCGGGTTGCGATTACCCACCCGGACTTCGGCCAGGTTTTCCCTTGCCGGTGCCGTGAGCAGGAGCTCAGAGAGCGGAGTATCGACCACCTCCACAGGTACAGCAACCTGGGCCCCCTCAAGCGGATGACCTTCGAGAGCATTGACCTGCCGGACGGCTCTCCGGCCCAAGCATCTCGCGGGGCATTTGCCGAGGCCATGGATGCCGGGCAGGCGTTCGCCGAGAATCCCCAGGGCTGGCTGGTGCTGACAGGTCCCTCGGGCTCGGGCAAGACCCACCTGGCGGCCGCCATAGCCAACCGCTGCATCGACAATGGCCACACCCTGTTCTTCACCCACGTTTCAGATTTGCTGGACCACCTGCGGGCTACCTTCAGCCCCGACTCGGCTGTAAGCTACGACGACATCTTCCAGCAGATCAGGGATGTCCCCATCCTGGTGCTGGATGACCTGGGCCACCAGGGCAGCGCAACCTGGGCGCAGGAGAAGCTGTTCCAGGTGATAAATCACCGCTTCAACGCCGAGATGCCAACCATAGTCACCCTCCGTGGCAAGCTCAGCCAGCTTGATGAAAGCATGCGCTCCCGACTAAGCTCTGACCGTCTTTCCCGCATTTTTTCTTTGAGCTCCGACACCGATTCCTCCTTCCAGGACTTCGGAGGTCTGAGCCCGGAGACCCGCAATCGAATGACCTTCGACAACTTCGACACTACGGGAATGAATGCAGGCCCCTACCAGAGGGAAAACCTGAAAGCCGTCAAGGAGGCAGCCCGAAACTATTCGGCCGACCCCGACGGCTGGCTCCTGCTGCTGGGCCCCAACGGATGCGGGAAGACCCACCTTGCGGTGTCAATCGTCAACGAAAGGCTAGCCAGGGGACAGGGGGCCATATTTGCCTTTGTGCCTGCGCTGCTGGACCACCTGAGGGCCTCTTTCGCCCCCGACAGCCGGACCACTTACGATGAGCGTTTCGAAGCGATAAAACTTTCGCCCTTCCTGGTTCTGGATGACCTGGGAGCGCAGAGCAGCACCCCCTGGGCTGAAGAGAAGCTGCTCCAGTTGATCGTCCACAGGCACAACGGAAGACTGCCGACAGTGATCACCGCCAACGAAGATGTCTTCTCCCTCCCTGTAACTTCCCGCCTGAGCGACAACCAGGTTGTGCAGAAGATCAGGATAAATGCGCCCGACTACCGGTTCGGCCAGGGAAAGGAGCGCCCCAAGGGCCGGCCAAGGCGGTCCTAGAGGAGCGCACTACCCTGAATTGCAGCCATTCTCTGTTGATATGGGCTGATGGCGTCGTCACCTAACTGCGTGTTCTGCCGCATAGTTGCCAAGGAAGAGCCGGCGACCATCCACTTCGAAGACGATCAGGTCATAGCTATTTCCAACGTGTTGAACTGGGTGCCCGTCATGCTCCTGGTCATGCCCAAGGAACACATGACCCAGATACAGCTCTGGGAGAAGGGTCCCTTGGAGCGGGTGGGACAGGTTGTGGTTGAGGTGGGCGCCAAGTTCTGTCCCAACGGCTTCCGTGTCCTGTCCAACTTCGGGCCCGATGCTATGCAGAGCCAGCAGCACGGGCACGTCCACGTCATTGGAGGAGTTTACCTGGGTCCCTACGCATGAGGCAGTGATTGCCTCACACAGCCCATGGGCCTTGCACAGGAGGAGAAGGATGACATCCTTGAAGTACGCCGAGCCGGGGGATGCCGTACTATACGAAAAGAACGGCCAAGTGGTGACCATCACCCTGAACCGGCCCGAGGCCCTGAACGCCATAAACCGCCAGCTCCGCAGCGAGCTGGGAGGGGCAATCGAGAAGTACGACCAGGACGACGAGGCCCGCGTTGCCATAATCACCGGCGCCGGGCGCGCCTTTTGCGCAGGCCGGGACCTGAAGGAGCGGGCCGACGACAACGCCGCCGGGGTGCAGGCCCACGCCCGGGATAGCATGGCATCCCCCGAGCGCCCCTTCATGTGGCCCCAGACCTGGAAGCCCCTGATCGCCGCCATCAACGGCTTTGCCCTTGCAGGCGGATGGTCCATCGCCCAGCTCTGCGACCTTCGCATCGCAGCCGAGGATGCCAAGCTGGGGATAACCGAGTCCAGGGTCGGCCTCCTTCCCCCCTTTGCGGTGATGCTGCCCAAGATGCTGTCCATGGCCGGGACCATGGAACTGGTCCTGACCGGTGAAGCCATCACCGCCCAGAGGGCCTACGACATCGGCTTCGTCAACAAGGTGGTCCCGACGGACTCCCTTATGGATGAGGCCATGTCCATGGCTTCCAAGATAATCGCCAACGCCCCGTTGTCCGTCAGGTACTTTAAGGAACTGGCCATTAGGAGCATGGACATGAGCGCGGAGCCCGCTTCTGTCCTGACGTATAATATGTACAACCAGCTCCTTCAGAGCGAGGACTCGGTGGAAGGCCCCCGGGCCTTTGCCGAGAAGCGTCCACCCCAGTGGAAGGGGCGATAGGACAGGGAGTAGGCGAGACGCATATGGAAGCTATACGCTGCGAAGCGCTCTGTAAGAACTTCGGAAACCTTAGGGCTGTGGACCAGTTGAATGTGTCGGTGGAGCAGGGGGCGACATTCGGGTTCCTGGGTCCCAACGGGGCCGGCAAGACCACGACCCTGCGCCTGTTGACAGGACTGACAAATCCCACTTCGGGGCACATGTGGGTAGCCGGTGAGGATGTTTCCAGCAAGCCCATGGACCTACGCTCCAAGGTGGGATACCTGCCCGAATCTCCCTCCTTCTACGGCTGGATGAAGGGCCGGGAGTTCCTGCTCTTCACCGCAAGCCTCTACAACATCGAGCCGTCGAAGGCGCGGGACCGGGTGGAGCAGCTCCTTGACCAGGTGGACCTTACCGAGGCAGGCAACCGGCAGATAAAGGGCTACTCCAGGGGAATGCTACAGCGCTTGGGACTCGCCCAAGCCCTCATCCACCAGCCCCAGGTGCTGTTCCTGGACGAGCCCGCCTCGGCCCTGGACCCCATGGGTAGGCGGGATATGCTGGAGACTATCGCAGCCCTGAAGGGCGAGACCACGGTGTTCGTATCCACTCACATCCTCAGCGATGTGGAGCGGGTGTGCGACCATGTGGCCATCATAAACCGGGGCAAGATGGTCGCCAGCGGAACAATCGACGAGATACGTTCTTCCCAGCACGGCTCCGTCTTCAGGATAGAAGTAGAGGAGGACCCGGCGCCCCTGGCTTCCCTGCTGGGAGGCAGGGAGTGGCTGACGTCCATGGAGGGGAGCGCCCAGGGGGACCGGCACCTGTTCCGGGTGCAGGTGTCCGACCCGGACACCGCCAAGAAGGAGCTGCCCCGGCTGGTATATGAGAGCGGCCTGACCATGCTTCACTACGAGCTGACCCAAGCCAGCCTGGAGGATGTGTTCGTGGACCTGGTCACCGAGGGCGAGGTGGAAGCATGACGGGCTTCTGGACGCTGATATCCAAGGAGCTTTTGGAGCAGCGCCGCACATGGCGCCTCGTTGGAGCTATGGGGTTCTTCTCCGCAGTGGCCCTACTGATTGCCGTGATCCCTTTCATCATCTCCTTGTTCACAGATCTCGAGAGGGACAGGGAATTGGCCAGAGGGCTGCTGGAAGCATACGGAGGTACTACTGCTACCGTGGGCGCCCTGGTAGCTATCGTATTCGGCATGGGCGTCCTGGCAAACGAACGGGCATCGGGAACCGCAGGGATGGTGCTCAGCAAACCGGTCTCGGTGGCTGCCTTTGTGTCCGCCAGGTTCGCGGGTATGGCATCGTCCATCTTCCTGGGATTTGCCGCCGGCTCGATAGTCATGTTCGTCCTGACGACCATACTAATCAGCTACTACGATGCCGTAACCTTTGCAATCTACATGAGCATCATCGGCCTCTACCTGGTTTTCGTGTCTTCGATGACCTTCTTCTGGAGCGGTCTATTCTCCCGCCAGATGCTCGCCGGGGGAATTGCCTTGGTCCTCTTCATCATCCAGATTCCCCTAACCGCAATACCCGAGACCGAAGACTACTGGCCGATAAACCTTGTGCTGTGGGCCTCGAACATAAGCGGCATCACAGAAGGCGGAAGGATCAGCGACGGCTGGCAGACCTTGCCCATAGCTCTGGGGTGCATCGCCCTGTTCGTAGTCGGCGCTTGGGCGGTTTTTCGACGGAAGGAGCTATAGGCTTCTACGTAGCAAGAGGGTAGGCTCCGTCTTATTGATGCTGGGCCTGGAGATCCGGTCAATTGGCGCTGCTGGAATCGATCATTAAGAGACCTAAGGTGAAATGGGGGCTGCTAGCGGCCCTCATCGTCCTGGCGGTCGCCTATCTCTACATAGCTTTTTCCATTGCCCAGGGCCTTACGGGCGCTGAGCGCAACCCCCAGGAGGGCCACCCAAGGGACTACGGCCTTGAGTGGGAGGACGTGTCGTTCTACGGGAGAAACCAGGATGTGCAGCTTCTCGGCTGGTATCTTCCGGGAGAGGGACCTAGCGCCGACGACAGCTCGCACGTGATTTTCGTCCATGGCTTGAGCAGCGTACGCTCAGGAGGCGACGGCGAGGCCCTGGAGCTGGCCAGCCGGCTGGTTGCGGAGAGTTACAACGTGCTGCTGTTCGACCTGCGGGGACACGGCTCATCGGAGGGCGACAAGGTCTCGGGCGGTTACTTTGAGCGGTGGGATGTGCTGGGGGCCTACGACTATCTGGTTGAATATAGGGGAGCCACCGCAGGCAGAGTGGGGCTGCTGGGGTACTCCATGGGAGCGGTAACGTCCATCCTGGCCTCCGTCGAAGAGCCGGGGATAGAGGCGATCGTGGCCGACAGCCCTTTCGCAGCAGCAACGGACCTTATCGTCCAGGAAGCCTCGCGCAAGACACCTTTTCCTGAGTGGTTGATTCCCGCCTTCATTCCTGTTACCAGCCTCATGGCCCAGGCCATATATGGCATCGACATCGGCGCCCTTAACGCAGAGAAGGCCGTCGTGCAGCTCGACTATCCCCTCCTGATCATCCACGGTGAAGAGGACGAGCGCGTTCCGATAGTCCACGGCCAGAGGGTCGCCGCGGCAGCCCCCGAGGGCACAACCTTCTGGAGCACGGATGCGCCCGGCCACGTAGAGTCCTTTGCGGAATACCCAGAAGAATACTTCCGACGGGTCAGCGAGTACTTCCAAGGCCAACTAAGGTAGCTGCCGCTCCTCGGCATCTTGGGGAGCCCGTTCTTCTTGGCGAAGCCAACAGGCAGCCATGAACCGGCCGGGCAGTCGTCGACAATGGGTGGATTGTGAACCAGTTCACTATCTGCGAGCCGGGCTACTTGACTAATCCTTCGCTCTCAGGTATATGGTAGACATTGTCTAGGAGATCCAGGCTATACACTGGGGTGTCCTATGCGAAACTACCTGATCAGACGCGCCTCCCACTCGGTCTTCATAGTCCTGGGCCTCATGGCCCTCCTCTTCTTCATGATCCACATCCTAGGGGATCCGGTTGCCCTCCAGTTCCCCGAAGATATCGACGAAAAGACGCTCAGAGAGATCCGTTGCGATCTCGGGTATTGCGACCCCCTCCATATTCAGTTCGTGAACTTCTACTGGGACCTGCTGAGATTCGATTTCGGCATCTCTGTGCGTAATGGCGTCCCGGCCATGACGTTGGTAGCGGAGAAGCTGCCGAACACCGCATTTCTTGCATTTGTGGTATGGGGCGTTGGGATGGTCGGCATCCCCATCGGAGTAATCGCCGCCCAGAGGCCCAGGTCCATGTTTGACCGGCTGGTCAATCTCTTAACCTTTGCAGCCATCTCGATCCCGGGATTTTGGCTGGCCCTGATGCTGATCCTGATCTTTGCTGTCTGGGTAAGGATTCTGCCGACATCGGGCTTTGCAGACTTCCCTTGGGAATCCGGCTGGGAAAGCATAAAGTACCTGATCCTGCCGGTCATTGCCCTATGCCCCAACATTATCGCCCGGAATGCTCAGATCACCAGGGCGACTATGCTGGACGAGATGGGGAAGCAGTACGTCGCCACCGCCCGGTCCAAGGGGCTCTCCGAGCGGGCCGTCCAATATGGGCACGTGATGAAGAACGCCTCGATAGCAATCGTGACAGTTATGGGCGATGAGCTGGCCCTCTACATGAACGGCTCCACGGTCGTCGAGGTGATCTTTGCATGGCCGGGGCTGGGACTGTTGATCATCAACGCCATCAATGACCGGGACCTGCCGGTAGTTACCGCCTCTATATTCGTGATTGTCTTGATCGTGCTGGTCATCAACCTGCTCGTAGATGTGGTCTATACTTATCTTGACCCTCGCATCAGCTACAAGTAGTCCCAGCAGCCTCACACCCAACAACCTCCCGGTCCCCCTAAAGCTCTGAGCTTCCTATTCTGCTCATCGAGCACTCAGAAGTTCCCTTTGCTTCTGAAGTTTGAACTATCTGCCTATAGTCACACCATACGGCAAGATCAAACAGGACACCTCCCCGGTGCCCCTACGCAAGCTCGTAGCTTCAGTTCTGGTGGCCTCTCACATTGGCCAACAGCAACGCGATGGAGAGGATAGGCTCCCGCTTCTGCGGGAGTGACGGGTGTGTGGGGCAGGAATAACTGTTATGGGGGGCCTGGTCCCCGGACTGAGTTTCCTGGATTGCGGCCTCCGCCGCAATGACGGGGGGCCTGTGGCTACGGGCGGCCTTCACTGGCATTGCGTCCTGCACGCTTTCGGTACTGCAATGATATTCGTCATTGCGGCGGAGGCCGCAATCCAGGACGGAGCATTGCCAGATACCAGGGTTGCTCCCGTCAAGGCATCTTGTCCGTTCCCCTTCGATTTCCCTCAAGACGAACGGACAACTGTAGACGTACCTTCGGGTATTTGCCTCACCATCGCCGGGCTGTGGGCGCGGGTGGGTGCTCGCGAGCGGGGAGACGTCGGTCAGCCCTCGCACAGGGATTTGAGGAGTTCGCCTGCCACGACCTTGTCGAGGGGATAGTTGTGGTTCCCGCACTTGGGCGACTGGATGCAGCTTGGGCAGCCCGACTCACAAACACACTCGGAAACCACCGATAGGGTGGCCTCCCATAGAGCATCGATTACCCTGAATCCCTCCTCAGCTATCCCGACTCCGCCGGGGTGCCCGTCATATATGAAGACCTGGGGTTTCTCCGTGTCGGGATGAAAGGGTGTCGAAACGCCTCCGATGTCGTTGCGGTCGCACAAGGCGAAGAGGGGCAGCACCCCTATGGCCGCGTGCTCAGTCGCATGAAGCCCACCGGCGAACGCTGGTCCGCCCCCTCGCCACCGGTCGATGATCTTCTGGGGAATGTCGAACCAGAGGGCCATCGTGTTGAAACGCCTCGGAGGCAAATCCACGAATTCGTCTCCCAGCACCTCTTCGGTCATCGGCATTCGCTTGCTGTAGCCCACAACCTGGTTGGTAACCTCCACCTCTCCCAGCCACACCCCCACGCCGCCCACAACCTTGGAGGCATGTATCTTGCCAATGGAAATATCGGTGGTCTCGCTGGCCTCGGTGTAGTAGGAGCCGTCATCCAGGACCACCTTCGCCAGCTTCGCCTCCAGGTCCATGTGCTCTACCAGGTACGATGTTCCCTGGTGCAGGTAAACGGCCCCGGGGTGGAGCTGCAGATGGGCCGAATACTCATCCACAGTCTCAAGTATCGTGCCGGTCTCGCCCTCAACCACATGGTAGCTGCTCATCGAAGCCGACCTGATGTTTATGTCCTCAGCCGGATAGTTGACCTTGGGAGCGATGTGCCACCTGCCTTCGCTGTATCTCAACAAGCCATTCCCCAGCAAGTCCTCCAGGTGTTCGATTACTCCGTACCCGAATAGGTCGGCATCCAGGCCCGTCAGGGGCATCTCGTAAGCGGCGCAGAGGAGGTGGGGGCGCAGGATATGGGGATTGGCGGGGGAGAGAAGGGCGGCCTCCACCGACCGGCCGAAGAAGACGTCGGGATGGTTCATGAAGTACTGGTCAAGGGGGTCGTTACGCCCGATGAAGACCGACAGGGACTCCTCACCGCGGCGACCGCTCCGGCCCGCCTGCTGCCATGTGCTGGCAATGCTTCCCGGGTATCCGGTGATGATGGTGGCATCCAGGGACCCCACGTCGATGCCCAGCTCCAGGGCGTTGGTGGCTGCCACGCCCGTAAGCTCCCCGTCGAAGAGAGCCCGCTCGATGTCCCGCCTCTCTTCGGCCATGTAGCTGCCTTTATATGGCCTGATCCTGTCCCCCAAAGGAGGCTGCCGGTCATCCAGGCGGTCCTTGGCGTAGGTGTACACCAGCTCTGCCGCCCTGCGAGTCCTGGCGAACGCCACAGTCCTGATGTTGGAGAACACCAGTTCAGCCAGCAGGCCGGCGGCTTCCATGTTGGCGCTCATCCTGATGGGCCGAAGAACTCCCCCGAACCGAGGCGACAAAGAACCGGGCCCTCCCGACCCGGATATCGGTTCGGCATCCCGGAGAGGAGGATTCCAGAAGACGAAGCTCTTTCCACCCCGGGGCGAGCCGTCATCATCCACCACGTTGAAGGGAAGGCCGATGAGCTGTTCCGCCAAGTGCCCCGGGTTGGCGATGGTGGCGGAACAGAGAATAAAGCGGGGATTGCTGCCGTACAGGGCGCACAGGCGGCGCAGGCGGCGCATCACGTTGGCGATGTGGGACCCGAACACGCCCCTATATGCATGGGCCTCATCCAGCACCACGTACTTGAGAGATCGCAGCAGCCGGGACCAAGCCCGGTGGTGGGGCAGGATGCCCATATGGAGCATGTCCGGGTTGGTCAGGACCACCTGGGCCGAGTTCCGGATGGCGTTCCTCTCGTACTGGGGCGTATCGCCGTCGTACACCGCCGCATTCACCGGCAGCCCCGCCGTCATCTCCCTCAGGGAGCGAAGCTGGTCCTGGGCCAAAGCCTTGGTAGGAAAGATGTAGATGGCCCTGCTGGAGCGGTCCTCCAGCGCCTCGTTGATCACTGGGAGGTTGTAGCAGAGGCTCTTGCCGCTGGCTGCCGGTGTGGCCACCACGATGTTGCGGCCCTCGCCCAGCAGGTCCACAGCTTGGGCTTGGTGGGTGTAGAGGGGCCACAAGTGGCGCTGCTCCAGGACAGAGCCAAGGGTCGGGTGCAGCGAATAGGCCGGTTCGCTAAAACTGGGTTCCCTGGGTGGAAGGTTCTCCACCGCCACCATCTGACGGCGGTAGGCGGGGGCAGTCTCGATTCCCTTGAGAAATGCGGCAGCGTCCACCAGGCAAGCTCAGAAGCCGGAGAGGGTCTCCGTCTCCCAGTCCACAAGCTCCAGATCGGGCCTGGAGCTTTCGATGTAGCTGACTACGCTGGACAGCAGCCCGCTGGCATAAGCGCCGTCGCTGCTAACGCATACGATACCCAGGGTCAGCTTCTGCCAGAGGTCGGCATCACCTATCTCGGAGACGGAAACGTTGAACTTGGACCGGACACGGGAGGTAACGGACTGGGAGATGCTCCGCTTTTCCTTCAGGTTACGGATGCCGGGCAACCTTGCGTTTGCCCGGCAGAAGGCCACATTAGCCAAATGCCTCCCATCCTCGTTCGGAGGGTGCCAGGTGGTCGTGCCCGACGCTGGGGACTATTTGCGAGTTGTTGTGACTGCTACGCTTAGAAGGATTCGGAAGCTCGAACGGACCTGAAGCAATCGTTGCAGTAAACGGGCCTGCCCTGCCTCGGCTGGAAGGGCACTTCGGTCTCAGTACCGCAGGAAGCGCAGGTCGCCGGGTACATGGTCCGGGGTTGGTCGGAGCGAAAGCCGGTGCGCCGTCGCGCGGACCTGCAGGCTGGGCACCTTGCAGGCTCGTGCATCAGCCCCCTGCTTTGATAGAACTCTTGTTCACCTTCCGTAAATGCGAAGGATGCCCCACACTCCCGGCACACAAGTGTCTTTTCCTCGAAAGCCACTCTTAGCCTCCTAGATACCTGATGTCGCTATAGCCTCCATTGCCCCGGGACAGGTTCCTCGCAAATACAAAACCAAGGTGCCGAGTCCAAGCAGATTGAAGCCTACTAAGCGCTCAGGCCAGTATATCAAAGCCGTATTCCGTTGGCAATCATCCAGCAACCGCGACTGAGACTGAGGTGCGCATTAATGAATTTTCGTCGCTCCCTGCACCATGTTATATTGTCCGATGGATATCGGCCCAAATCCCATAGGAGACCGCCGAATGCAGAAACCGGGCGCCAATGGAGGCATCGACCTTGCCGAGGTAAACAGGATCATCAGGACCCTGGCTATGTATTCGTCTGAAGCGGCCGAGCGGGCCCAATCGACTATCGACGCTGAGGTCGCCCTCCTGAGAGACAGGGTTTCTTCCACCCTGGCCGGATGCATAGATTCTGTGCTGGAATACAAGGACCTGAACCTGGAAGACGAAGACAGCTCCATCGACGTCCACATGTTGATGCGGTTGAAGAAGGCCGCAGAGGAGCTTCGCGCCTGAGCCAGGAACGGACCTTCTTTCCTTGACCAGCTACGGTGCCCGCAATAGAATGGAACCCGCCATCGGCCCACCTTCCACCGTGCGAGGTGCAACCTACCAAGGATGAATATTGGCTCGGCTCTTTGATATGCATGTCCACACCACCCGGGGGAGCAGCGACAGCAACCTGTCCCCCGAGGAGATGGTATTGGAAGCCGAAAGGCTGGGCTTCATGGGCATATGCATCACCGAGCACAGCGGCCCGTGGGACCAGCACGAGTTCCGCGCCTTTGCGGCTAAGCACAACCAGGTGCTGGTTCGCGCTATGGAAGTGGAAACGAACATGGGCCATATCCTGGCCTTCGGCCTGGATAGCTACCAACCCGGCATCTCCGACGCTCGGGTGCTTCGCAAGGCGGCAGACAGCGCCGGCGGGTTTATCATCAGCGCCCACCCCTTCCGGGGCCTGCACAGCACCCTGCCTTCCCGCAAGCCCTTGCTTTACAGCAACGAAAGCCATGTGCCTACTTGCGTGGAAGAAGCCACCCTCCACCCGGTCTTCGGGCTGGTGGATGCGGTGGAGGTGGCCAACGGAGGCACCGCAGACGCGGAGAACCGGTTCGCCCTGGATGTGGCGCGGGAGCTTGGAATGCGGGTTACCGGAGGGAGCGATGCCCACTCCCTTCACGGGGTTGGCCACTGCATCACCGTCTTTGATGGAGAGGTGAACAACCAGGAAGAGTTCATGAACGCCCTCCGGGCGGGCAGTTTCTATCCTGCCGTCCTCTCCCCCAACAACAAGTCGTCCGAAGGTTCCTGGGTGCCCATTCCCGAACCCTTTTCGTAGGCCGGAGGGGAGAATCAGGCAAGCACCCAGCCAGGGGGCAGGATGGGGACGGCCAAGAGTTCAGAGGGCCGTGAGAGAGGGGAGATGGAACCTGGGGGATATCCCGTCTACGTAGCCGTGGACCTGGAGACCACGGGCCTTGACGCCAACCTGGACACCATAATCGAGGTTGGCGCTGTCAAGTTCCAGGGGCCCGAGGTGCTCGGCACCTTCCAGACGCTGGTAAATCCCTACCGCGATCTTCCACCCTTCATCAAGAAGCTCACCGGCATCGCCCAAGCCGACGTGGACCGGGCCCCGCCCTTCGCTGCAATAGCCGCCGAGCTGGAGCAGTTCATCGGAATGCATCCCGTCGTTGGTCACAACGTCTCGTTCGACCTGGGATTCCTGAGGAAGCACGGTACATCCCTTGCCAACGATTTCCTGGACACATGGGAGCTGGCTTCCATACTGCTGCCCTCCAACAGGGACTACTCCCTGGCGGGGCTGACCAGAGAGATGGTGGTGGAGAACAGCCGGCCCCATCGCGCCCTGGCCGATGCACAAGCTACCAGGGAGGTGTTTCTCCGCCTGCTGGACAAGGTCGCCGCGCTGGAACCCGGCACAGCTGCATCCATCGGCTATGTCGGCGCCCGGGCTCGCCAGCCCTTCGCCCGTATCTTCCAGGTAGGTAGCCCTACGACAGCTGTCGCTTCCCGGGGGGAGATGCCGGACCTCCAGAGGCTTAGGGATGACCAGCCCAGGCCCGCCCCGGTGGCCACACCCGATGGCGCGCCGGAACCCCTGGACGAGGAAGGTCTCGCCTCCCTCCTCGACCAGCAGGGAGCTTTCTCTCGATTGTTCGAGGGATACGAGCGCCGTCCTCAGCAACTCGACATGGTGCGGGCCGTGAGCAGGGCCTTCAACGAAGAGAAGCACCTGGTGGTGGAGGCCGGCACCGGTGTCGGCAAGTCCATAGGATACCTGCTTCCGGCGCTGGTGTATGCCGTGCGGAACCGGGCCACCGTCGTAATATCCACCAACACCATCAACCTCCAGGAGCAGCTCCTGAACAAAGACATTCCCGCCCTGATCTCCGTGCTGGAGCAGGAGGGCCTTATCGAAGCCGGTTCCGCCAAGGCTGCGCCCCTTAAGGGCAGGGCCAACTACCTGTGCCTGCAGAAGCTGAACTCGCTGTCCAGGTCCGAGGGGATATCCGCAGAACATGCCCGCCTGGTATCCAAGTGCCTCGTATGGTTGGAGGACACCCGGCAAGGAGACAGGGCGGAGATCAACCTGGCCCCCCAGGAGGCGTCCTCCTGGAGCCACATCTCTGCGGCTGAGGCCGGCCTCTGTCCCGGACTGAAGGGGGAAGGCCACTGCTTCCTGCGGGCCGCCCGGAGCAGAGCAAGCACGGCGCACATAGTGGTGGTAAACCATGCCCTTCTGCTGTCGGACCTAGCCGTGGGCGGTGGCCTGCTGCCGGACCACAAACACCTCGTGATCGATGAAGCCCACCGGCTTGAAGAAGAAGCGACCCGCCAGTTGGGGTTCGACCTGTCCGAAAGTGAATTGGCCAACTCCCTGGAATCCCTGCTGCGGGGCTTCCGGGCGATCAGAGTTTTGCTCGGACTATCCCAGGCCGGTCCGAATGACCGCCAACGCTCAGAGGAGCTGATGGGCGGCCTGGAAACCAACTGGACGGGCCATGCCGAAAAGGCCTGGGGAACCCTGTGGGAATCAGCCTCCAAGTTCGTGACCCAGCAGAGCCCAGGGGACCAAGGCATGCTCCAGCTTGCGGTTACCCGCAGCACAAGGACCCAGCCGGCATGGTCCGACCTGGAGATCGCATGGGAGAACATGGACGTGGTGCTGAACGACGGCCTGGAGCAAATAGACCGGCTGTACCGGGCATTGGACCAGGTGGGAATGCAGGCATTCGAAAGAGTGGAAGGCTGGGAGGACCTCCAGTCGGGACAGAGGGAGTTGGCGGCCCGAATGGATGAGCTCAGGATGATCAAAGACCAGTTGGCGGTCTTCTACGCAGGCCCAATAGACGCCGATCGGGTGGACTGGATGACCCTGTCCGAAGAAGGGTCAGGGCCGGGGAGCCGTAAGTCCAGCCTCAGCCTGCAGTCGGCCCCCCTGAACGTAGCGGACCATCTCTCCAGGGGATTGTTCGAACAGAAATCAAGTGTGATCATGACCAGCGCCACCCTCAGCACCGACGGCACCTTCGACTACCTTAGGAACAGGGTTGGCCCGGCGGAGGCATCGGAGCTAAGGGTGGGGTCGCCTTTCGACTACGCTAGGGCGGCCCAGCTATTGGTCCCCGGGGATATGCCCCTTCCCGATGCCCCAAGCTACCAGGGCGCCCTGGAATCCCTGCTTGTGGAGCTGGGGCTTGCCCTCCATGGACACTGCATGGTCTTGTTCACGTCCCACGCGTCTCTGCGCAGCACCGCCCGAGGCATCAGGGAAGCGCTGGAGTCCGAGGGCGTCGGGGTGCTGGCCCAGGGCATCGACGGCTCACCGGACAGGATCGTGCGAAACTTCGAACAGGACCCCGGGAGCATCATCCTGGGGACCAGCAGCTTTTGGGAAGGCGTGGACCTGCCAAAGGGCCAGATGAAGGCTTTGGCCATCGCCCGTCTGCCCTTCCACGTCCCCTCGGACCCCATATTTGCGGCCCGGTCTGAGCAGTACGAGGACTCCTTCAAAGAGTACGCCGTTCCCCAAGCCATCTTGCGCTTGAGGCAGGGGATGGGTAGATTGATTCGTAACAACGACGACAGGGGCTCCATAATCGTCCTGGACCGCAGGCTCACCGCCCGGTCCTACGGCAAGACCTTCATGGCCTCCCTGCCGCCTTGCACGGTTGTGCATTCGTCCCTGGCAGATACGGTCGGCCACGTCCAGCAGTGGCTGGATTAAGGAAGTGGGGAGGTGTGATGGTAGTCGAGATCGTTCCCGGAACCCGAACCCTGGAGGTTGCCCAGCCCTGCGATTTCGTTGCCAGTGTGGAGAGCGGCCAGTCCCACCGCTGGGAGAAAGATGGGGACTGGCACTGGTGCATCCTCGCCGGACGGATCATCAAGGCCCGTTCCCTCGTCCAGGGTCCCGGCTCCGTAGCCATAGAGTACGAGGCCAGCCCCCAGGGAGACCCGGAGGGGCTGGAGGATGAGCTGTCCAGGCACCTGCGTCTCGACGACGACCTGGAAGCCATCTACAAAGATATCTCCAGGGACTCCAGGGTGGCAGCCATGGTGGAAGGGTACCGGGGGTTGCGCCTGCTGCGGGTGGACCCGTGGGAGTGCCTGTTGTCCTTCATCTGCTCGGCCAACTCCAACCTCGCCCGCATTCACGCCAACGTGGAGGACATGGCCCGTTCTCTCGGAACCGCCGTCTCCCTTAACGGGACGACGCGGTACATCCTTCCCGAACCCGACGTGCTGGCAGGGGCAGGCGAGAGCTTTCTCAGGAGGCTGGGGCTTGGCTTCAGGGCACCCTACGTAGCCTACGCAGCCCAGGCTGTAGCTTCGGGGCAGATAGACCTGGAAGAGCTCAAGAGGCTGCCCTACCTGGAAGCCAAGGGACGGCTCATGGAGCTGTACGGCATCGGCTCCAAGATCGCCGACTGCGTCCTCCTGCACTCCCTGGAGAAGGTGGAGGCCTTCCCGATAGATGTGTGGGTCAGGCGCGCCCTGCTGGACTGGTACTTCCCTGGCCAGAAGGCGCCGCCGGACAAGGTGTTGCTGGAGTGGGCGCTGGACTACTTCGGGCCCAACGCCGGGTACGCTGAGCTGTACCTGTTCCACGGAAGGCGTCTGAAGAAGACCCGGGAGGGTGAGGGTAGCTAGGCGTCCGGGTGGGTGGAGATAAACTTGGACGAGCGTCCGGGGTCAACCTGGGGCGCTCGCACCTCGACTCCTGCGGCCTCTTCCTGTAGCAGCACGGTCACGCTGCTGTCCATCTGACCCCATCCCCGGTTCATCGCCTGGATGGCTATCTGTTCTGACAGGTTGGCCACGGGCATGGGCACGTTATACTCCTTGCCCAACTCGGTAGCCAAGCCGATATCTTTGCGGGCCAGCTCCAACGCAAAGCTGGGGGGATCGAACTCTCCCCGGAATTGGGTGCGGACCAGACCTTCGTGAAGTATGCTCATCCGCCCCAGGGCGCCCCTGCGCACGCACTCCCACAGGGGCTCCGCTTCCACTCCGGCCTTCACACCCAGGGTCAGCCCTTCGGCGATGGCTTGGCGGACGCCGTGGCCTATCATGTTGTGCACCAGCTTGGCCACGCTTCCGGCCCCGATGGGGCCTGCATAGAATACCTTGTCGCCGAAAGAGTCCAGGACGGGCTTAACCTGCTCGAATATCTCCTTGTCCCCGCCGACCATAACCGCCAGGTTCCCGCTGGCCGCCCCGGATTTGCCGCCGCTGACAGGGGCATCCAGCAGGTGGGCGCCCGCCTCGGTGAACTTGGGGGCAAGCTCCCTGATCAAGGTTGGGCGAACGGTGGACAGATCTATGTATATGCCCCCCTTGCGAATGCCTGTCAGGATGCCATCTTTGCCGATCGCAACCTGTTCCACTTCCCCGGGGCCGGGCAGTGAGGTAAACACCAGGTCGCAGCGCCCGGCCACATCGGCAGGCGAGTCAGCCAGCCTGGCGCCCCCCTCCAGGAAGGGCCTCGTAGCGCCTTCCCGCAGGTCGTGCACCACCATGGAGTACCCGGCCTTCTGGATGTTTCCGGCCATGCCGGCGCCCATATTGCCCAGCCCGATAAACCCTATGTTCTCCATAGCGCTACCCCCTTTGCAGGAATGCCTTTAATCAGCCTACGGGTTCAACACCAGCTTGCCGAAGAAGTTCAGCTCATCCATAGCTCGATGGGCTTCGACCGCCCTCTCCAGGGGGAACACCTGGTGGATGGCCGGCTCTATCTTGCCCCGGTCCAGCATCTGCACGATCTGGTCCATGTCGGCCTTGGATCCCATGAACACGCCGTACATCTTGAGCTGGCGGGTGAAGAAGGCCCCCAGGTGCAGGTCGGCCTTGTATCCGGTGGTGACTCCGCAGTTGCCGTAGCGTCCGCCGGGACGCAGAGAGTTGAAGGCCGCCTCAAAGAACTCGGTGCCCAGGTGGTCCACCACCACATCCACGCCCTGTCCCCCGGTGATCTCTTTGACCCTCTGGACGATATCTTCGGTGGTGTAGTCGATGACATCATCCGCCCCCAGCTCCCTGGCCTTGGCTGCCTTGTCCGCCGAGCTGGTGGTGGCTATGACATGGGCGCCGACGACCTTCTTGGCGACCTGGATGGCGGCGCTGCCAACGCCGGCCGACGCCGACAGCACCAGGACACTCTCCCAAGGCTTGAGATCGGCCTTGCGCACCAGCATGCTCCACATGGGAAGGAAGGTGGTGGGCACCGAGGCCGCCTCTTCGTAGGACACCTGATCGCTGAACACATGAACGTTGGCTGCGGGGGCCCGAAGGAACTCGGCGTAGCTTCCGTCCATCGCCGTCCCGATCATTCGCGAGGCGCCGCAAAGGTCGTCCTCGCCGCCCAGGCAGCGCTGGCACTGGCCGCAGGTAACCTTGGGATTCACCACCACCCGGTCGCCGGCCTTCAGGTCCCGGACATGGTCCCCCACAGCTTCCAGGTCGCCGGCCGCATCGCCACCGAGCACCAGCGGCGGAGGAAATTCCCGTTTGGTGCCCCGCACTCCGGCCCGGGTGTACACATCCAGCCTGTTGAGAGCAGAGGCCCGCACCCTTACGAGCACATCATTGGGGCCGATTCCGGGGTCGGGCAGGTCTCCGTAGGTTATTGCCTCAGGGCCGCCATGGGCTTCGATATATGCAGCTTTCAAACCGTTTCCCCCTCTATGGACTGGATCGGACTATCGAGACTCAGTTCTCCTGGATGGCTTGAACGCAGTTGGTGCACAGGAACACCAGGGCGAGGGCTTCCTCGTGGCTGGTGATGCTGCCGCACTGGGGCACCTGTGCCTCTGTGTCCCAGGGCTGATGGAACTTGCCTCCGCACATCTGGCAGGAGGTCTGGTGGTATTCATCCATTGGAGCGCCACATACAACGCACTGTTCCTCATCCGTCAAAGGGCTACCCACCTTCCACACCAAGGTACTGCTCTGCCAGGCGGACCTCATCTTCCCGGCTGGATATCCTGCCTTCCACCCGTGCATAACGCAGGTCCCTGAGCACCTCGCCTATCGCCGGGCCGGGAGGGAATCCCAGGGTGATGAGATCATCCCCGTTCAAGAGGGTCTTTACCTGGCGCATCTCATCCAGGTACATCTGGATCAGGTCCCGCACGACCAGCGTCGATAGCATACAACATGCCCTTACCGCCGTTGTAGAGTACCGGTCGAGACACCCGGCAAGCTCGCCATGGGGCAGGTCCACCCAGTCTATCTCCATGCCCCTTCGGATGGATATGGTGTCGCGGACGACGGAGGCCCAGGAGTTGGGCATGTACAAGCGGGAAATGAGCACCTCGCCCTCGTAGTGCTCAAGGGGATAGGCAAATCCCCCAAGAAACAGCAGGGGGTCGTCATCGGTTGAAATCCCCTGAAACGGGGTGAAATCGGTCCTTCCCATGGGATGGTAGATCGTGTCCAGGACACCCAGGTCCCGCGCCCGTCCCAGGGTCTGCACCGGCTTCTCCTCCAGGAATATCAACTCCAGCTCCCTGCGGATGCGGTCTCCCGTGATGGAGGTCAGCTTCTTCTCCTGCACCGCTTCCTCGAGCAGGCGAGAGGTCCCTTCTTCCATGAAGAAGTCCAGGCGCCCCTCATAACGAAGGGCCCGTAGCATGCGGGTCGGGTCATCGGTGAAGCTGTCGGCGTGGAGCACCCGGATGTAGCCGTCCGACAGGTCCTTCTGCCCATTGTGCAGATCTACCAGCTCGCCCCTCTGGGTACCGGTGAGGGGCAGGGCCATGGCGTTTACGGAGAAGTCCCGCCGGGCTAGGTCATCCTCCAGGTTGCTGGGGACAACCTCGGGGAGAGCGCCGGGCCGAAGGTAGGTCTCTTTCCTGGATGTTGCCAGGTCGATTCGCCGCCCCTGCAGGTTAATGGTGGCGGTTCCGAATCTGGGGTGTACAGTTACCTTGGCCCCGTGCTTATTCCCCAACTCTGAGGCCACCTGGGTAGCATCACCCTCCACCACAAGGTCCAGGTCCTTGATAGGCCTACCCAGGAGCAGGTCCCTTACCGACCCACCAACGATATACAGGGGCATGCCCATGGCCTCGGCTTTGTCGCTGACATCCTTCAGCGCCGCCTGGGTTGGGGGCGTCAGGGAATCCTGGAGAGTGGTAAGCAGGAGCGTCCCTCGTTCAAGGGAATTGGGAGCAACCTGGGTTGGAACTCTGCGATTATAGCACAGCGCATCCTCTCCCCCCATCCTTCTCCGTAGGGCGCGGGCGTACGCGATTCTTTGCCCGTGCAACGGCTGATGTGCTAGAATCCCGGCTGTAATTCCCCTCCCACGGCATCCTGCCCAAGAGGTGTCATGCTATGAGAACCGAAGTCCGGCTGAAGATCGATCGCCGGGTCAACTTTGCCGACGGCCACGCCTATGGGTCGGCAGGCGCCTACGAGCGCCTGGTGGGCACGGTGCACTTCGCCCTGGATCCCGACGACCCCTCAAACCGGAACGTCGTAGACCTGGACAAAGCGCCCAGGAATGGGCAGGGCAAGGTCGAGTTTTCCGGCGACCTGGACATTCTAAAGCCCGTTGACCTTTCCAAGGGCAACCAGCGGATTCTCTACGACGTCAACAACAGGGGCAACAAGACAGCCATTCGGGCGATCAACGATGCTCCCCCGGAGCCCGACCCGACCACCTATGCCCACGGCGGCAACGGCTTCCTCATGCGCCAGGGGTACACCATAGTCTGGTCCGGTTGGCAGGGAGATTTGATTCCGGGGAACGGACTGCTGACGGCAGACCTGCCTGAAGGCATGGACAACGGACACAGGATTCGCGGAAAGGTGCGCCAGGAGTTCATCGCCGAGCAAGAGGGTGTGCTGTCTATGCCACTAAGCGGCGCTCCGGTGATCCGCAGCTACGAACCCTTGGACACCGACACCTCCGGATCGGTCTTCACCATCCGGGAGCGGGAAGGGGACCCGCGCCAGCCCGTGGACCCTGCCCAGTGGGCATACGCCAAGGCCGCGGGGGATGGCAACGGGGGCGTCAACGTAACTCCTTCCAGCACGGACTGTTATGTCAAGGGCGGGTTCAAGCCCGGCTGGATATACGAGTTGATATATGACACCGAAGGGTCCCGGATTATGGGCTTGGGCCTTGTTGGAATTCGGGACCTTATCTCATTCCTGAAGTACGATGAGCGGGATGCCGGAGGCGAGCCCAATCCCCTCTACGGGCACGTGGAGAAGGCCTACACCTACGGCCAGTCGCTTAGCGCCCGGGTGATCCGGCAGTTCGTCTATGACGGCTACAACGGCGACCCCGACGGGCGAAAGGTGTTCGACGCGGTCTATCCCCATGTGTCCGGCGCTGGGCGCCTGTTCGCCAACATCAGGTTCGGGCAGGTGGGACGCTATCCCCGCCAGCACGAAGAGCACCAGTGGCCCTCGGAGGTGTACCCCTTTGCCTACACCCCCGTGGCCGACAAGTACGTGGACGGCTTGGACAGCGTCCTGAAGCGACCCGAGACCGACCCCCTGGTCATGCACACCCACACCGCCACCGAGTACTGGCAGCGCCACGCTTCCCTGGGACACACCGAGCCGAGGACCGGTGACGACCTGGAACTGCCTGAGAATATCAGGATATACTTCATCTCCAGCGCCCAGCACGCCGGCAGGATGCCCCCCGAAGCGGAGGTGATCCAGCAGGCCGCCAATACCATGAGCACAGGCCCCGTCCTGCGCAACTCCGTCGCCCTTATGGACCGTTGGGCAAGCGGAGGCGAACCGCCGCCGCCCAGCAGGGTGCCCCGACGCGCCGATGGCACCCTGGTCTCCCATGGCGAGGCGCTGGAGGCCTTCCCCAATGTGCCAGGGTTCAACGTGCCCGCAACCACCAGCCGCCTGCCCCGCTACACATACGGGGACAGCTTCCTCAACGGAGTAATAACCGAGCATCCTCCCCAGCCCATCCCGGGGCAGGAGTACCGCGTCATGGTCCCCCAAGTGGATGCGGACGGCAACGACATGGCCGGAATCCGGGGGCCTGACATCGAGGCTCCCGTGGGAACCCATACGGGATGGAGCCTGCGTAAGGCCGGATTCTCCGAAGGAGAGTTGTTCAGCCTTAGCGGGAGCTTCGTTCCCTTCGCCCGCACCAGGTCGGAGCGGGAGGCTTCGGGCGACCCACGCCTGTCCCTTGAAGAGAGGTACCCCAGCCACGGGGCCTACGTCCGCGCAGTGGCCCAGGCGGCCAGCCGGCAGGTAGCCCAGGGGCTGCTCCTGGAAGAGGATGCCGACCGTTACGTCGAAGCTGCCATGGCACGCAACCCCCTGGACCCAGAGGTGGCCCTGGCGCCCCTTTCTATGAGCACAACCTAGCAAGCGACAAGGCATTTTAGGTCAGCCGTCATGCCGGGTCCCTGATCGATCAAGAACACGCGAAAGCAGGAGAGACTGAGGAATGCAGATATTTGGATTCGACTACCTGGCGTATCCCAAGAACCTGGATGCTCTGAAGGAGAATGGCGAGCTCCCATACCCCCTTCCCGGACGCCACTTCCAGTCGGAGCTGGCTGTCAGCAACTACAGCGAGCACCTGGATGGCTGGCAGTACATGGACGAGATAGGGTTCGACGGCATAGGGTTCAACGAGCACCATGGCTCGCCCTTTGGCATGATGAACTCTCCCAACGTCATGGCTGCCGCAGCCACCCAGCGCACCAAGAACCTGAAGCTCCTCATCTACGGCAACTGCCTGCCCATCCACGAGCCCCTGAGGCTGGCGGAAGAGCTGGCGATGCTGGACTGCCTGAGCAACGGGCGCCTGATTTCCGGCTTTGTGCGGGGAATACCCAGGGAGTATTTGGCCTACGGCGTGAACCTCGCTGAGTCCCGAGGACGTTTTGAAGAAGCTTGGGACATCGTCAAGCGGGCGTGGACCGAAGATGTGTTCTCCTACGAGGGCAACTATTGGAGCTACGAAAACGTATCTATCTGGCCCCGCCCTGTCCAGCAGCCCCACCCGGCCATATGGATGCCCGTGAGCGTCAGCAAAGAGAGCATCGAGTGGGCCGCAAAAGGGAACATCCCCATCACCCCCGGAGCCATAAACAACACCCTGCCAGTCCGCAAGGACATGGTCAGGTACTACTCCGAGTGCCTGGAGAAGAACGGGTACAGCATCACACCGGGGCATATTGCCGTGGGTGCCAGCGTGTACGTGGCGGACAGCCGTCAAGCAGCGGTCAAGGAAGCCGGGCCGTACATGCTCTATTTCGTGCACACCCTCTTCGGCCATGGGAACATCACCATAGGCAGCGCCGCCAATGTCCGGGAGTCAGGCTACCGTCCCGAGGCTGCCTACGACTACATCAAGCCGGAGAACCTGGAAGGATTCTTCAAAGCCTCCGAAGGCTTTCGCAGCATTACCTACGAAGACCTGGAGCACAGCGAGCGGGTGTGCTGGGGCAGCCCCGACGAGGTGACCAACTCGCTGATCAACCTGTCTGATGAGTTGGGCGCCGGCACCCTGCTGCTGAACTTCAACCAGGGAGCGATGCCACAAGAGCTGTTCATGAAGAACCTGGAGCGCTTCGGCAGAGAGGTGCTTCCCGCCCTCAAGGCTCACAACGTGCAGGCGATGCCCGTAGCGGCCGACTAGGGACAATATACCAGGGACCCATCCACAACCGGCGTCGATTGTGTGATAAAATGGGTCTTAGCAAAGCCGAGGTGGTGGAACTGGTAGACACGCCATCTTGAGGGGGTGGTAGGCGAAAGCCTGTGTGGGTTCAAATCCCGCCCTCGGCACCACAAAGGCTTTGTGTGCAAGGCGACGTAGCCAAGTGGTTAAGGCGGAGGTCTGCAAAACCTCTATTCGGCGGTTCGAATCCGCCCGTCGCCTCCATTCTTTTTCTCTACAGCTTGCATCTTCCCTTAGGTAAACGGCGGTATGCGAAACGAATTCACGGCGATCATTGAACGCGACGACTCATGGTATATCGCCTACTGTCTCGAGATCCCTGGAGCGAACGGGCAAGGAAAGACGAAAGCTGAAGCCCGCGAAAGCCTCACCGAGGCAATCGCCCTGATCCTCGAAGACCGTCGCGAGGATGCACTTCGAGGTACGCCTCCAGATGCGATTCGTGAGACGATCACCGTAGAGTGAATCGGGGTTCACTGCTACGCCACCTTCGTCGCCACGGATGTTACCTAAAGCGAGAAGGGCGCTCTCACTCCCTTTAGTGGAACCCAGCGACTGGATCCGTTGAAGGCGTTCCTCGCCACAGCGAAATCCCCAACCAACTGGCGCGAAAGATATGCCGCGGTCTGTCTATCCCCGTGATTGCAGGTGAATGATTCGCCAACTGCTCCACTCCGCCAACATTTCGCCGACCAATCCGGGACATCGGTCACAATGTTTCAACAGTGGACCTCTATCGCCGGACTGCTTTTAATATTATCGCAACAACCTTGCCCGACCCAGCAGCCGTCGGAGTATGTGAAATGCGGAGAAGGTAAGGGCATGACGGGTACAAGGAGTTCCCTGTACAATGGAGGAGCCGGCCGTAGCGAAGCTGATTGGCCTTTCGCTGGCCTGGCGCTGTTGGTCTAAGCCGAGGTGGCGGAACGGTAGACGCGGCGGACTTAAAATCCGCTACCCTTGCGGGTGTGTAGGTTCGAGTCCTATCCTCGGCACCATGAAGCCTCTACCTGCCGGGTATCCCTCGCTGTAACAGGGGACGTGGCATTTCAAGGTCGACCTTGGTGAGGGGCCCCTAGATAGGCCAGGAGTGTTCGGAGATGTCCACGCGGTAGCCTTCCTGGTCCTTGATCCAGTGCTCACCTACCGCAGCGGCGATGTTCTTCTCGGCCGTGGTGTCGGCGGCCTTTTCTATCTCCTCGACGCTCTCCACGTGGAAACCGAAGTGGTTCACTCCCCATGGCATGGTCGGCACATTGATGATGGCCACGCCGACGTGCCCGTCGGACATGTAGATCGTGCCGTTGGGGCCGCGCTCGATCTCCTCCAGCCCAAACACCTTCTTGTAATAGTCAGCCTCGGCATCCCGGTCCTGGGCGTTGATGGCGATGTGACGAATCCTTGGTCGCTCCATTTCTGCTCTCCTTGCTCAGAGATAGCTTAACGCGCCTACCGGTCATCCAATCAAGCTCTGCTTACCCACTGGAAGCAGGGCATTTTACGAGGCCTCCGCTTCTTGCCGGGCGATCTGCTCGTCCCAGGGTCCCGGGAACTGGCCCTTTGGACGACCCTCGCCCATGAAGATGCTGTCCTGGCGGTGCCACTGCTCCCGGGGAGTCTCGAAATACACCTCTATGCCATTGCCGTCGGGGTCCCGGAAGTAGATACCCAGGGAAAGACCGTGGTCGGCCACCCGCTCGATGGGCACTTCCATCTCCTGCATGCGGTGGTAGAACTCCTCCAGGTCTGCAAGGCTCCCCACCTGCCAAGCCATGTGGTTCAGGCCCACCTGGCCGTCACGGCGCCCGTCGGCGTCGTCGCCCAGTTCCATCAGGGCTACCTCGTGGGAGTGCTCCACGTTAGCGGACATGAAGGCCGCCCGCCCCGGCTGGAAATCGTAGGTGTGGAGGCCCAGGAGCTTCTCATACCACTCCCGGGAGCGCTCAGCGTTGCGCACATAGATGTTGACGTGCCCCAATCCCTTTGGTTTGAAGGTCATGATCACCTCCCGACTGCCCGCAGAGGGCTACTTGAGAACGATTTTATGCCCCTGGTGAGACATGGTCAACGCCAGCGCAAAACGCGACATCTTCATTCCTGGGATATAATCTTGGCTAATCACCCATCAACCACAAGGAGCGATCATGGCTCAGATAGTAAGGGTCTACACAGGAAGCGACGACCTCACCCACATAGAGAAGGTTGACCTGCCCATGGAGTCCTTTGTCGATACCGAAGGGGCATACGGGGTGGGCACTCCCTTCCAGCCTGCTTCGGGCATCACCTTCCGGGAGTCGCCCCCGGGATACTTCCTGGACTGGCACAATGCGCCCCGCCGCCAGTACACCATCACCCTTACCGGCGAGGCCGAGATCGAAGCCAGCGACGGCACCAAGATGCGCGTCGGCCCCGGGGATATCCTGCTGGCCGAAGATCTCACGGGGAAGGGTCACACCACCAGGGTGGTCAGCATGGGTACCAGGCTGTATGTGGTCGTTGCACTAGAACGGTAGCGCTCCGGTTTCCTTGACTGCCTGTAGGGGCCTCAATAGAATACCGTCCAATTCACACTTGATCCTTCAATAGGCCCCCGGATTTCGTTTCGGCCATTTCCACCAAGAAAGGAGCGCTATGCCCGGCCCAACCAGCCTCAACATGCCCCTGGGGGAAGCCATCTACACCCTCCGGGCCATCCGCCGCCAGAAGCCCGACCCGCTGCCCGAGGAGGACCTTCGGGAGATCATGGAGGCGGCCATCCGCGCTCCCAACGGGGGCAACGCCCAGAACTGGCACTTCCTGGTGCTGAAGGACGCCGACACCAGGGCCAAGTTCGCCGAGCTGTACCGCGAAGCATGGTGGGCGAAGCGCAAGGACGAGGGGATCAACGGCCCCGAAGACCTTCCTCCGGGCAAGAACCCCCGCCAGTCAGCCATGAAGATGGCAAATGAAATCGGCAACTCACCGGTGATAGTGATGGTCTGCTCCACCGTCAAGGGCGCCAATGCGCGAGGCTCGGTGATCCCGGCTGTCCAGAACATGCTGCTGGCAGCCCGGTGTCTGGGCATCGGGGGCACCATTACTACCCTGCACCCCACGGTAGACGAGCGAATTCACGAGCTCTTGAACATCCCGGAGACAGCGGAGGTGGTGTACTGCATTCCCCTGGGTTACCCACGGGGAAACTTCGGGCCCAACCGACGCAAGCCTCTCCCCGAGGTGTGCTCGGTGGACCGATGGGGGACTCCCGTCGCCTAAGCCGGGCCGCGGCTGGCTACAGCAAGGACTCGAGCAGGGAGTGTGCCTGAAGCCTGGACATCTCCCTCGGGATTATCTTCAGGCGGTACCACGGCACCAGGTCCAGCGCCGTCTCCATGTCGTCAGAGCCAAAGCCCAGGTCTTCTAGCTTCGTCTTCAGGCCGCAACGCTCCATTATCTGCCCGACCCTGGTAACGGCGTCGTCCAGGCTCTCCACGCCAAGGGCCTCCCACAGAGCCGGGAGCTTGTGGTCGATGGCCGGGGCGTTCCATTTCAGACATGCGCCAAGGGAAACGGCCACCGCCTGCCCGTGGGCCACATTCCTCATCAGGGTTAGAGGCTGGGAGAAGGCGTGGCAGATGTTCGGATGGCTGTTGGTGTAGCCGACTCCCGAAATGGTTGCCGCAAGAGCGCAGTTGGCCCGGGCTTCTACCTCAGTCCCGTTGCATGAGGCCTCCAGGTTCTGGGCATAGAGGCGGATCACCCTAAGGGCAAGGGCGTCGGTGATGGGCTGGGACTCGGTGGCCCAGTAGGACTCGAAGGCGCTGGAAAAGGCGTCCATCCCCGTGGCGGCGGCCAGCTCCGAAGGCATAGTCAGGGCTAGGTCGGGGTCCACGATGGCCGTCGTAGGGTACATATGCATGTGGCTGACAGCATAGGACTCTTGCTCATCAAACAGCCAAATGCGGGCCGCTGAGGTAACTTCGCTGCTGCTGCCTGAAGTAGTTGGGACCGCTATGAAGGGAAGGCCCGGCCGGCTGATCTTCCTGATCCCGGTGCCGTAGTCCAGGGCCGGCCCCGGATTAGACTCCAGGGCTGCCACCAGCTTGGCCAGGTCGAGGACACTGCCTCCACCGATGCCGACCACCACGTTCGCCCCGCTTTCCCGGCGGGCCTGCACCGCATCGTCCACAAGGTTCGGTGGCGTGAAGGGAAGGGCGCCCCCGTAGTGGGTAACCTGAAAGCGCTCAAGGTCGGCCAGGACTCGGGCCAGGGTGCCTTGGGCTTTCAGGTTGTTCGGCCCGGTTACCAGGAATACCTGGGCGTCGGGGCCGGCCGTCTCTTCCACCACCTCGGGCAGCCGGGCAAGGGTGCCCTGCCCATAGACTATCCTTGTGGGCATGTAGAAGCTGTGGTTGGGTACGCCGTGATTGATGATGGTACAGCCTCCTTTACCGGTGAGGGTGTCCCTTCACCCCATCCCTCTCTCGCTTAAAGAGAACTAGTCGTGCAGGTAGCTGATCACCTCGTCGGTGGTGCGAACGTGCACAAGGATGGGAAGGATGTACTTCAGGGTCATGTCCGATGCTTCGACTTCGGCGGCGGTGCAGCTGTCGCTCACGACGACGCTGGGGATGTCCCGGTTCTTGGCATCCCTGGCGGTCCCTTCAATGGTGCGGTGGGTGCCCACTCCGGCCAAGATCAGGGTCTCGGTCCCCAGGGCCCGGATTATGCAGTCCAGGTTGGTGGCCCAGAAGGCGCTCCACCGCTGCTTCACCAGGATGAAGTCCTCGGGCGCGGGGGGCAGCTCATCGATGAAATCGGTGTCGGGGACCCCGGCGATCAGCAGGTCCTGCAACCCCTGGAACACATCGGACATCTGCTTCGGGCCGTCCTTCATGTCCTTCCGGTAGTGCGTGGTAATCCAGACCATGGGTACACCTACGGCGCGGGAGTGGTCAACCAGCTTGATCACGTTTTCCAGCATCGCCTCCCGGTGAGGCGGGGTCGAGTAGGGGGGACCCTGACCCTTGAACAGCCGGTTTATCATGTCGTTAAGGATCAGCAGGCACTTCTTTGGCTCCAGGGTCAACGGTTCGGCAGCCATATGACCTCCTCGCTAAGGCGATTTAAAGGGTGGCCCGGCGAAAGATGGGTCGATTATAGACACGGGGCAAAAGGCGGTCAAACCACGCCGTCAGCTACCCACCATCTATCTCCAGCAGGGTTGACAAGGGTAGCTGTTTTTGTTGGAATGACCCCATCCCGACAACTAGCGCAGACCCCTTTATTCCCTCCACATCTTGCAGAGGAGGCAACTATGGCAACTAACGATTCAACCAGGCGAACGCATATCTACGCCGGCTTGGCCGGAGAGAACACCCCGGGGAGGGTGGTGAACGCAGGGCTTTACAGGATGACCGATGGCGATGGCCAATGGGAGCAGCTCACCAACGGCCTGCCCGAATCGCCGGCGGTGCGGGACATAGCCGTGCATCCCCACCTGCCCGATGTCGTTTACGCGGCAACCCAGGACGGCCCCTACCGCAGCGCGGACCGGGGGGATAGCTGGGAGAAGGTAAATGTTCCCGACCACCGGAGGGCTTCCTGGTCGGTGCTGTTCCACCCCTGGGACCCCGACGTGATGTTCGCCGGGTACGACTCCTGCGAGATATACCGCAGCGTCGACGGCGGCGAAAGCTGGAGGCAGCTTCCCGTCAGCGTCCGCTTCCCTGAAGTGACGACGGGCCCCGGCTCCAACCCCGCCAAGCGGGTGCTGATGATGGCCGCCAGCATTGCCAATCCCAGCGACGTGTATGGAGCCGTAGAGGTAGGCGGGATCATCAGGAGCACCGACGGCGGCGAAAGCTGGGAGAACCTGAGCCACGGCCAGTACCTGAACGATGACTACGTAGATATGCACGGCGTGCTGTGCAGCACGCTGAATCCCAGCGTGGTCATCACCATCGCCAGGGCGGGGATATTCCGCAGCGAGGACAAGGGAGACCATTGGAGCAACGTTCCAGTAGAGGCTTTGAACGTCAAGGGACAGACCTACTGCCGGTGCATCACCGAGACTCCGGGCGATCCCCGGACCATCTGGGTTGCCGGGGGCGCCAACTTCCAGAGCGATATGGGCGCCCTGTTCAGGAGCACCGACGCCGGGGAGTCCTTCGAAAGGGTGGACATGGGCTTCGTCCCCACCAGCACCATATTCGGCCTGGCCTTCGACCAGCGGGAGCCTACACACATGTTCTGCGCCACCAGCGGCGGCGATGTGTACGCCAGCAAGGACAGCGGCGACACCTGGAGCATCCATCCTCTGCCTGACGGCGCTTCCCAGGTGTACTCCCTGGCCTGCGGCTAATTCTCGCGTAAAGCATACTTACTTAAGGGGAGGTCCTTCTTGATAACCAAGTTCGACAGCATCTATGCCGGCCATGTGGATATGGACAACGTGGGGTATGCCGGGACGGCCGTTAACGACCGTATCTTCCCCAACGAATACCTGGTAACGGCCTTTGACAAAGCGGTTCACATCGCCCAGAAGATGGACGGCTTGGGCTACGACACCCTGTGGCTGGCCGAGCACCACTTCCAGCCCGAGGGCTACGAGTGCATCCCCAACCTGCTGATGCTCAGCCTCCACCTTGCCCACCTTACCCAGAACATTCGCCTGGGCTGCGGGTTTAACATCTCCCCAATGTGGCATCCCCTGCGCCTAGCCGAAGACTACGCCACTGCGGACTACCTGACAGGTGGCAGGGTGATCTTCGGCGTTGGCCGGGGTTACCACACAAGGGAGGTGGAGACCTTCGGCGCTCCCCTGCGTGACCAGGAGGGCAACAGGGACCTGTTCGAAGAGCAGGTGGACATCATGTTCAAGGCCTTCAACGAGCCCTTCTTCTCCCACCATGGGAAGTACTACGACCTCCCTCCCACGCCCGATGTACCCTACCGGGGGTACGACCTGAAGGAGATCTCCCTGGTGCCACGACCGGTTAACCTCCCCGTGGAGTGCTGGCAGCCCATCCAGAGCGCCACTGCGCGGGGCTTGGACTTCATGGCCAAGCACAGGATGAAGGGGATAATCGGCGGGGGCGTAGCCGAGAGCGGCGCAATGTCCAATGTCATCGAGGCATGGAGAGATGCCCAGGCGCGGGCGGGCATCGAAACTAAGCTGGGCGAGAACCTGGCTATAGGCTTTCACTTCTACGTGTGCGACGACCAGGACCAGGGCATAAAGGAAGCGTCAGACTATTTCGAGGAAAACCTCAAGATGTTCGGCCCCCTGAGGCTTACCCGGGGGCTTAGCGAAGAGCAGATACGAGACATCAGCGACCCCAGGCTGGCGCCCTACGCCGACCTGCCCAGCATGGAGAAAGCGGTAAAATCGGGAGCTTTCCTGTGCGGGCCCGCAGAGATGATCGTGGAGAAGCTGAAGGGTCTGGAAGCCGCCTTCCCCGGCCTGGAGCGCGTCAGCATGGGTCTGCCCGTCGGCACTCCCGAGGCGGTGATCCTGGAGCAGATGGACCGGCTGGCCGAGCAGGTGATGCCCGCATTTCGACCCCAAGAGGCCCGGGCGCCCGCACCGGCCTTGGATTAGGCCCCTAGGACTACGTCGATGATGGCTGTCTGACCCCTATTGACGGCATCTAGTCCCGCGGCCAGCGCCGCGGGTAGCCTTTCCGGCGTCTCCACAGTATCGCCGTAGCCTCCGAAGGCTGTGCATAGCTCAGCATACCTTGGCCCGGGGATGTTCACTCCGTAGAAGTCGTCGTTGCTCGCCGCAATGCCTCCGGGATAGAAAGTCAGGTGGTTCCTCCGCATCGAGGCGTAGCGTCCGTTGTTGAACACGACGATCAGCAACGGCAGATGGTGCTCCCGGGCGGCGCCCAAAGCCTGGGTCACGGGATTGTAGTTGAAGGACCCGTCCCCCATGAGGCACACCACGGGCCTTTCCGGATCGGCCAGCTTAACCCCCAGGGCTGTCCCCAGCGCGACGCCCAAGCCTCCGGTAGGCGGATGATAGTAGCTCCCGGCCCGGTTCCAGCGGACGTGCTTCAGGATGGTGGGCCGGTGGGTGATGGTCTCCTCCACGTAAACGGCGTTGTCTGGCATCACCTCGCTCAATGCGGCGCACAGCCATACCGGGTCGATGGGAGAAGTCGACCGGGCCTTGTCAGCTTCAGCCTCTGTCTTCTCCCTTTTCGCCTTATGCTCCGCTTCCCATCGCGACCGCCTTTGGGCAACAGCGCCGTCGTCCAAGCCGCCCCCGGACTTGAGCCCTTCGAGGAGCAACCCCAAGGTCGTAGTCATGTCGCCTTCCAGGGTCACGTCGGCGCCCAAGGTCTGATAGACCATGTAGCCTTTGTAGGGGGTCTCGTCGATGGCAACCACCTTTGCTGAGGCCGGACGGGCTGAAGGCGGGTACCAGGGCACCTTGGCCCCTATCAGGATGAACAGGTCCGATTCGGCCAGGAAGGGACCTGAATCCCAGCCCATGTGGAGGGGGTTGTCCTTGGGGAAGTTGGCGAACACAGGAGTACCCGTCTCGATCACGGGTGCGCCCAGCATCTCTGCCAGCTCCCTGATGTGCCCAAAAGACTGAGGGTCCCTGCCTCCCGACTCGGACACTATCACGGGATTCTTGCAGCTACGCAGAAGCTCCGCGGCTGCGGCCAGCCCATCGGGGTCAGGATAGACTCTCGGAGCGCCGTGGGGAGCGCCGGGACCTTCCCGGGGCGTCCAGTCCTGGAGCATCACCTCCAGGGGAACATCGACGTAGGTTGGGCCCTTTGGCAGGCGTTGCGACATCTCCCCCGCCCGCAGGACTGTTTCGTACAGGGTGTGGTGGCTGGTGACGTGGCTGCTCCACTTGGTGATGGGCGCCGCCCACCGGTCGGGGCCACCCACCACGCTCAGACCCGTGATCCACTGCCTGCCGGGGTCCAGGTCCGGGTCTTCGCCGTAAGACACAGCCTCGCCGGACAGGATGAGCATGGGGACTTCGCCCTGGGTGGCGGTCTGGATTCCCAGGGAGCCTTGCAAAAGGCCAACTCCGGCGTGGAGGAGGACAGCCTGCATGCGTCCCGTGGCCTGGGTGTACCCCATGGCCATCGCCACAGCCAAGGTCTCGTGCCAGCAGTTGATGTAGGTGGGGCCCTTGGTCTCGTTGGCCTTCTGCCGGGCCAAAGCCTCCCATACGGGCGCCCAGTCCGAGCCTGGAGAGGAGATGATGTAGTCGATATCGAGCTCCCGTATGGCCTCCAGCAGGGCTTCTCCGCCGTCCAGTTTCTCAGGCATATGCTGCACCTCTCAAGTGTGGTACCGGGCTGTTCAACTGTCCGGGGTCCCGGTAGACTATCTGGTCCATTCGGGAATGTCTCATTATACACTCGGATCCCATATCCACCCCAATGTCACCTTTGTAGGAAGATCCTTACAGAAAGCGCTAGCTATTGAAGGGCTTGAGCCGTCGTTGACACCCCAAATAGGGGCAATTACACTACCATCCGCTTCCAGCGCCCCTATCTGAACTCCAAACAGCAGGGGAGGCCCCATGAGCATCGAACATCTCTTCGACCTGGCAGGCAAGGTTGCCATAGTGACCGGCGGAAACGGAGGCCTGGGCCTGGGAATAGCTGCAGGCTTGGCGGCCGCCAAGGCCGATGTGGTCGTAGCCGCCAGGGACGACGAGAAGAACGCCGAAGCCGTGGAGCAGCTCAGCGCCCTGGGTGTGCGCTCCCTTGCCCTGAAGGTGGATGTCTCCCAGGAAGACGACATCGTAAGCATGGTCACGGACACCGTTGCCGCCATGGGCAGGGTGGACATCCTGGTCAACAACGCCGGAATCTCGGTGCGCAAGCAGCCCCAGGAGATAAGCATCGACGAGTGGGACCGGGTGCAGAATGTGAACCTGAGAGCCGGCTTCCTGGCCTCCAAAGAGGTCTATCCACACATGAAGAAGCAGGGCGGGGGCAAGATCATCAACATCGGCTCCATGTTCTCCCTGTTTGGAAGCGACTGGGTGTCGGGATATTCCGCCAGCAAGGGCGGCCTTGTGCAGCTTACCAAGAGCCTTGCCGTGGCGTGGGCGTCGGACAACATCCAGGTGAACGCGGTCCTCCCCGGTTGGTTCATGACGCGCCTGACCTCCAGCATTCCCCAGCGGGACCCCGAGCGGTACGAGCTTATCAGCCGGCGCATTCCTGCGGGAAAGTGGGGAGAGCCTGAGGACCTGCAGGGACCGGTGGTCTTCCTGGCAGGGCCAGGTTCCGACTACGTTACCGGCGCTGTGCTCACGGTGGACGGCGGCTTCGCCGTCAAGTAGAGCCCACCTAGCCCTGGAAGATGTCCTCCGGCAGGAAGGCTGAGACGGTCACGTTGGGTAGGTCCACCACGTTGCTGACCTTCAGATCGACGGCCACGCTGCAGATGATGTAGGCCTGCTCCCGAGTCCATCCCCGCTCCTGGAGCAGGTCGATCATGTTCAGGAGGGCATTCTTGGCAGCCAGGGTCAGGTCTTCGCCCTCTTGGGTGCCGTCCCTCCGCACAGGCATTCCCATGGTGGCGATGAAGTTGCGGGGCGCTGCCCACTCGGGGGGCAGGAAGTATTCGGAGTGGGAGAATCGGGGCCAGATGATGTTACGGCGGGCCGCCTCGCCCTTGTGCACCTGGAATCGCACCGCAACCGTTGCTCCCATCTCTATGGCGGTGAGGCAGCATTCGCCGTCCCCTTGGGCAAAGTGGGCATCTCCCGCGGAATACAGGGCGCCATCCACGCTCACGGGAATGAACAGCTTGGACCCCTTGGTCAGCTGCTTGGCATCGACGTTGCCGCAGTTCTCCCTGGGCGGAATGGTGCGCACCCCGTGGGTAGCGACCGGACCGCCTACAGGTACGGCATCGATAGGGTCGGGTGGCTGGGCGATGCCCCCGCGACTCACCAGATCGGCCTCCCGCCGGGTCCACTCCTCTAGCTGGCTGTGGGATGGAGCGACGCCCGCCGTTCCCATGAAAGAGCCGTTGGGGATGCGCACTCCGGGAAGCTGCTCCGAAGTAGCCCACCCTTCGGCGATGTCCCAGTGCACCAGGTACGGCTCGGTGAACTCATCTCGCAGGAATCCGCCCCCGGCACGGAAGCGGGTCCAGCCATAGGGCTGGGGGATGATGTCCACGTACTCCACCTCCAGCAGGTCTCCAGCCTGGGCGCCCTTGACGTAAACGGCGCCCGTCAAGGGATGGGCCACCTTGGCATCCATACCCACCAGGTCCTGCACAGCCATGCCCTTTCGTATCTGGCAGTCGGCGGCATCCCTCGTCTCCAACACCACCTCTTCGCTGGGGTCTGCCTCGACCACGGGCGTTACGTCGGGGTGCCAGCGGTTATGTCCCTTGGAGGGCTCTTCCTTCAGGCGCTTGGTGCGATCGATCTCTATGGTCTTCACGGAGAGACCTCCCTACAGACCTAAGGCTTGTAGGCCCACCCTGGCGATCTCTTCGTCGGCGACGCCCGTAGGCAGGCCCCCCACACCGATCCCTCCCAAGCATGCGCCGTCGGCAGGGTTCAGGATGACGACGCCCCCCTGCAGGCCGGTCAGATTCGGGTCCCCGGAATCGGCCACGCTGCGACCCTGCTCCTTGAGCCTGGCGGCATAGTCGACGGTGTCGGACACCATGATGGCCGCCGTGTAGGCCTTCTTGATGCAGTTGCGGCCCGCCATGAGCCTGGCCCGGTCCGTCCTGGCAAAGCTGATGAGGTTGCCCCCGTCATCAACTATGGCCATAGCTATGGGACGCCTGCTGGTGTCCTTGTTGTAGTCTGCGATCATTGCCGTGATGGCGGCCTGGCACTGGTCCAGGCTGAGCATCGACTTGGTGTACATACTTCAGCCTCCCTTGGAATGGTGGCCCCATTATAGGGTTGCCTTATAGCACGGACAAGGCGAGTCGCTTTTCGTCACATCCTGCCTGTCCCAGTCCCGGACATTCCTGGATTGCGGCCTCCGCCGCAATGACGGCAAGGGCTTCGTCACAGCCCGCCTTACGAATGCCCCGAAATTTAGTTACGGGCCTGTCGGTTCGTCCTGAGGGAAATCGAAGGGCGAACCGACGATGGACTAACGAATCGGGTTATGCAACGGTATCCCCGCCGGAGAGAGTTGGAGGAGCGCAGACCTCTTTCGGGCAACCGGCCTTACCTGCCCGGGGCTTGGTCCAGGAAGGCTTCGAACAGGTCCCGCATCTGGGACTGATAAAGGGGGGCGAAGCCAGTGAACTCCCGCAGGTTGCGCTCGGACTCCCGGGCAGGATCGAAGGCGTCGCCCATCATCCCGTAGCAGTCGTACATCTCCCGGTCCCACACCTCCAACTCTTCCAGGGTGAGTTGGGGTTCGAACTGGAAACCATAGCTGGACCCGTACCGGTAGGCCATGTTGATCTTGAGATAGCTCCCGTCACGGCACAGCATGTGGCCTGCGGCCATCGGGACAGCCTGCGGCGGGAGGATAAAGTGGTCGCCATGCAGGGTGGGCACAAGGGGCACCCTTATCTTCCCGAAGACCGGGTCGGCGCTTCCCTCGGCTGTAACTTCTATCTTGCGGAGACCGAACTGGAACCCGCCGGTGGGCTCCACCCGGCCGCCCGTGGCAGACGCCATTAGCTGCGCGCCCAGGCACACACCGAACACCGGGACTTCAGTCCCAACGGCCCGCCTGATGTACTCCTGCTCCTTCTCCAAGGCCGGGAGCTTGTCATTCACCGACATCGGCCCGCCCAGAATGGCGACGAGCTCTACTTCTTCGATGGCTGGGGCGTCGAACCTGTCATAGGCGGGAGCATGATCGAACAGGTTGACCTCGTGGAGATCGAAGCCTCGCCCCGTGAGCACGGAAGTGAAGTTGGAACCCAGGGTCTCCACGGAAGAGTGACGTATTACGACTGCGCTTCGATTCATAGGCCCTCTATGATACACCAGTAACCTACTCCACAGGCGCACCGCGCCAAGGTGGACATGGGGCTAAGGCTTAATCTATGATGGGCTGAGTCCAATGTGGGAGTGAGGCTGAAGGGTGCCGAACATGGAGCATCTCAGGGTAATGGAAGAGCCGGAAGGGACTGCCACCCACCTGATCACGGCGTTCAAGGGTTGGCCGGATGCGGGAGAGGGGGCCAGCAGCGCCGTGCGCTACCTGATCCGGAAGCTACAGGCCAGGAAGGTGGCGGAGCTGGACCCTGAGGAGTTCTTCAACTTCACCGAGATGCGGCCCACCGTCAGCATCAACTCCGAGGGGCGCCGCATCGTCAAGTGGCCGTCCAACGAGTTGTACTACGCCCCAGGGGAGGGAAGCTCGCCGGGCCTCATGTTCTTCCTGGGCATCGAGCCCCACCTGAAGTGGAGGACTTTCTGCACCACCCTCCTGGAAGGGGTGCAGCGCTGGGGCGTGGGAACGGTGGTGCACGTGGGCGCCCTGCTGGATGCGGTGCCCCACACCAGGGAGGTCCGCATTACCGGGTCTTCCAACAACCACGACCTGAAGGACCAACTGGAGGCCCAGAACATTGTGCCCTCCCACTACCAGGGACCGACGGGCATCGCCTCCGCCATAATGAGCGCCTGCGTGGAGCAGGACATGGGCTATGCAACCATCTGGGGACACACTCCCCACTATCTGCAGGCGGCCCCCAACTACCGGGTCGGCTACACCTTGATCAGCAGCTTGAAGGGCTTCCTGGACTTCCACCTGGAACTGGACGAGCTAAGATCGGCGGCAAGGACATTCGACGATGAGGTGGGCAAGGCCGTCAGCCGGGACTCCCAGATAGGCTCCTACGTCCAGAGGCTGGAAGAGCGTTACGACGAAGCTGCCGTCCTGACCATGACGGAGATGCCCAAGTCCGAAGAGCTGGTCCAAGAGCTGGAGGAGTTCCTGAAGAACCAGCAGCGCCGGGAAGGCGGAATCTAACCGGCTTCCGACCCTACCGAGCGTACTTCTCTCCCAAGGCCTCCTCCCACCGCAGGTAGTTCATCATATCCGCATAGTTGCGGTCGGGGCCCATGGGCACCATGTCGGCAGGGGCAGCCATCACCCCGGACAGCCCCCTCTCCAGGGGCAGCCCTGAATCTCGCCACGCCGCTGTGCCTCCCTCCAGCACCGCAACATCGGTGTACCCCATGTCCGCAAGGGTCCTTCCAGCCAAGAGGGACTGGCTTCCATCGACGCAGGTGACCAGGACCGGCGTGTTCTTGGAGGGGCCAGCTTCTGCTATCTGCAGCTCCAGCCAGCCCCTTGGCACCCATTGGGAACCCGGCAGGTGGCCGTAGGCGAACTCCCGGCTGGTGCCCACGAAAATCCTGGCCCCCTCCGGCTCCTGGCTTACGCCATCGGGATGTACCATGCGGACCTTGGAACGCGCCTCTTCAGCCCCGAAAGGCCCGGCGTCGGGCATCCCCTCCTCCAGGGATAGGCCTGCGGCCTGCCATGCCCCGATGCCTCCATCCACCACGTACACTTTCTCGAACCCCATCTGCCGGTACCAGGATGCGGTGATGCTGGAGCGCACATTCTTGTCGCAGGCGAACACGATAGTCGCGCCCCGAATCGCCACCACATCGTCGCTGCGCTGGACTGCCTGCCCGCCGGGGAACCAGTGGAAGCCGGGGATGTGCCCCTCGGCATACTCCTCTTCGGTGCGGACGTCGATAAGACAAACAGGTTCCTGGGCGCTCCTGTTCATCAGATCCCGAAGCTCCCCAATGGAGAGACGCCCCACCCCGTCTTCCCCTGCAACCCTGTTTGCATAAGCTTCGGCGGCATCCAGACCCTCAGCCGACAGGCCCGGCAGCTCCAGGCGGTCGCCGCCCGTCTCCAGCTGCAAACCGGCCAGCACCCAGCCTGACGTGCCGTTCTTCAGGCCGAACAGGTCCGATATGCCCATGCGCTGGAGGGTGCGGGTGCCGATGATGCTTCTCGTGCGCCCGGCGCAGTTCACGACGACGGTCGTCCCATCGTCCGCGCCTTCCAGGATATCGGTGATTCGCAGGGCCAGCTCGCCTCCGGGAACGCTCCGCCCACCGGGGATGCAGAAGCGCCTGTACTCCTCGGGGGTGCGGGTATCCAGGATCACGATCTTGTCTCCCCGGCGCACCCGCTCCTCCAGTTCCACAGCCTCGATCTCGGGCACATGGTGCTCGACCTCCACTCGCTCGCCAAAGTCCTTGCTGGGGACGTTTGTGCCCCACTCGGTAGGGTGGCCCTCGGTGACCCACCGGTTGATCCCCCCGGCCAGCACAGAAACGTTTCCGTACCCCATTTCCTCCAGGGTCACAGAAGCCAGCTCCGCCCGCCGGCCATCGTCGTCACACACCACCAGCGTCGCGCCCAGGAAGGGGACTAAGTGGTGAGCCTGGAACTCTATCTGCCTACGAGAAAGGAGGCTGGAGCCGGGAATGTGGGAGCTGTTGTACTCTCCCGCTTCCCTCACATCCAGCAAAGCAAAGCTGGCCTCAGTCTCGAATAGGTGTTGCAGTTCGTTGGGTGTGATCTGGTCTGCCATGGCGGGGAGGACCTCCATTGCGACTTCCGGGGATAGGCAAATTATATGCGCCTGCTGATAATATAGGGAAGCTAAACCTAGATGTGCGAAAGGGGTCGGGACCTTGGCGACGTACCGGTCCGTCATGGAAAAATTCAACGACAAGGTGCTGGGCTTCCTGTTTCCCATCCGGTGCACGGGCTGCGAAGTGGAAGGCAGCATCCTCTGCCCGTCCTGCCTGCCCAACCTGGCAAGGCTGGAGCCTCCTTACTGCCGTATCTGCGCCGGCACCACCGACGGCAGGCCCGTGTGCGAGGAGTGCCAGGCGGCTCCCTTTCCTATCGACGGGATACGCGCTCCCTACCTGATGGAAGATCCCCTGCGCAGCGCCATCCACAAGCTGAAGTACGAGGACCTGCGGGCTGCAGCGCCGACCCTGGGACGCCTGCTGGGAGATTGGCTGCAAACCAAGGACATGCCCGGAGACTGCTTGACGCCGGTGCCCCTCCATCCCCGGCGCATGAGGGGCCGGGGCTACAACCAGTCGGCCCTGCTGGCCGGCCAAGTGTCCAGGATATCCGGGCTGCCGGTCAGGGACCTTCTCAAGCGTACTCGAGACACTCCTCCCCAAGCCAACCTGGGCGGCAGAAGCCAGCGTCAGGATAATGTCGAGGATAGCTTCATCTGCAAGGAAGATGTGCGGGGAGCCAAGGTGGTGCTGGTGGACGATGTGGTTACCAGCGGCAGTACCATGGCAGCCTGCGCCCAGGCCCTGAAGAAAAGAGGCGCTGCCAGCGTCTGGGGAATCGCCCTGGCCCGCTAGGCCCTAGCCATCCAACCCGAATGTGTCGGCGGCCAAGCCAACAATGTGCTGGCCGATGGCTATCGATGATGTGGCCCCCGGCGACGGGGCGTTCAGCACATGGATGGCCCCAGCGGTCTGCCAGATGCTGAAGTCGTCCAGGAGGGCGCCATTGCGGTCAACCGCCTGGGCGCGCACCCCCGCTCCCCCAGGCGCCAGGTCTTTGTTCTGAACCGCAGGCACCAAGCGCTGCAAATCTTTCAGAAATATGCGCCTGCTCAAGGAACGGTGCATCTCCCCCAAACCAACCTTCCAGTGCCTGCGGGACATGGACCAGAACCCCCTGAACGTCAGGGTGGAGGCCAACTCTGCCGGGTTTATCACGCTCTTGCGGTAGCCCTCCCGGGCATAAGCCAAGACAGCGTTGGGCCCCGCCTCAACATGGCCGTGAATGTTCCGGGTGAAGTGCACCCCCAGGAAGGGGAATCGGGGATTGGGGACGGGGTAGATCAGGGTCTTGACCAGGTCCCGGCTCTCTTCCCTAAGGGTGTAGTACTCCCCCCGGAAGGGCACGATCTGCACCGGGGACGGGGCGCCCATCATGTGGGCAACCCGGTCCGAGTACAGCCCCGCGCAGTTGACCACGTACCTGCACGACACTTCTCCAGAGGAGGTCGTGAGGGTCGTATCGTCCCCCCTGCTGTCTATGTCCAGTACACGGCTGTTCAGGTAGATTGTGCCGCCGCTCTCCTCGAACCGGGTCGCGTAAGCGTTAGCAACCCTGGTGAAATCGACGATGCCCGTCGCGGGCGAGTGCAAGGCCCTGATGCCCCTGGCATAGGGTTCGACCTCGGCCAGCTCTTCGGGCCCGATCATCCTCAGGCCGGGAACGCCGTTGGCGGTGCCCCTTTCGTACAGGGTGTCCAGGCGTCCCAGCTCCGATTCGTCGGTTGCGACGATGACCTTCCCACACCGCTCGTAGGGTATCTCGTTTTCGTCGCAGAACTGGACGAGGGCACTAACCCCTCCAGCGCAGAACTGGGCTTTCTGGGAGCCCGGCCGGTAGTAGATTCCCGAGTGTATCACCCCGCTGTTGTGGCCTGTCTGGTGTACCGCCAGCCGGTCCTCTTTTTCGACCACCGCCACCTTTAGACTGGGGTAGCGTTGAAGAAGCTGGAAGGCGGTGGAGAGGCCGATGATTCCTCCGCCTATGATGCAGATGTCGTAGCTTGGGGTGTTCATGGCCCGACCCAACTTTCGCAGGGCTTAGCTCAAGGAGTAGGGGATGCCCAGCTCATTGCAGATATCCTGGAACCACTGCACCACTTCTTTGTGAAGAGGGATGCCGTTAGCTTGCCGGTCCTCGGTGGCTTCCACCTCAAGCTGGCCAGGGACAATAACCCGATCATGGCCCGGCGCAGGCGGGGTGTCCTTGAGCGCCCTGAGGAAATCGTCCATCAAGCTCTTGAACTGGTCTATCTCGGTGAAAGCCTCGATGTTGTAGGCGGCCACCATGTGGCTGAAGTTGGGGCGCCCGGGCACCATGCCGAAGGCGCTGCCTGCCAGGATGCCGCTGAGAATATCGACCATGCAGGCCAGTCCATACCCCTTGTGGGAACCGCCTTCCCGGGTGCTGCCCAGGGGAAGCTGCTGGTAGCGCCGGGCCGAGCCGGGTGCCCAGTCCCTGGGCGCGGGTACTGGCTCCATCAGAGGCGTGCCATCTCCGTCAGCGACCCATCCCGGCTCCAGGTCCAGGCCCAGGCGGCTGGCAAGGCCCAGCTTATTGCCTGCTATCACGCTGGTCGCCGCATCAAATACGAAAGGAGGCTCTTCTCCTGCAGGAGCTGCCAGGGCGATGGGGTTGGTGCCGAGGCGGGGTTGCGCGCCGAAGGTGGGAAGCACCGATGGGGGGCATCCGGTCATGCACATGCCGATCATATCGTGCTTGAGGGCCATCATGGCATGGTAGGAGGCCATGCCCAGGTGCCGACCGTTGGTGATGGTCACCATTCCCAGCCCGGTGTTGCGGGCCTTCTCTATGGCGATGTCCATGGCCTTGGGTGTGACGATTATGCCCAGGCCCCGGTCCGAGTCCATGTTGGCGGTCGACGCCGTCTCACGAACGATCTGAACGTTGGGCGTGGGATTGATCTCGTCCCGGTTGTAGCCTGCCACGTAGGCCCGAAGCATGTTGGACACGCCATGGGTTTCCACTCCCCGCAGGTCGGCGGTAACCAAGGCATCGGCCCCGAGGACGGCATCCTCCGGGGGGACGTTCATCTTCTCGAATATGGCGCCGACGGTAGCACGGAGGTCAGCCTCCTTTACACGGACGGCATCTGCTTCATCAACGTAAAAGCGTTCCAGCATCTATCTTCCCTTTCCAGGTACTGCCTAGTTCTTTCGAACTCCTGTAACTGCCGCGCGCCACATCCCCGTCACTCCCGCGGAAGCGGGAGTCTACGCCTTCTAAGGCTCTATTGCCCGTTCCCCTTCGATTTCCCTCAGGGCGAACAGACTGCCGTAGTTGTGCAACTTTCGGCTTTCGCGGGAACGACGGAGACGCCCTAAGGTCTCCCTAGCTGCCCAGGATGCCCCGGATGAGGTCCAGGCTACGCACCGTAGAGCCTTCCTCGTCGGTGCCATCCCACCCCTTGAAGGTGATCATGCCGGGCACGCTGCGCAGGAAGTCGGCATGGGGGGCAAGGTCGATGGTGCCCTTTCCGAACTCTAGGTGCTCGTCGTTGCCCCGTTCGCCGTGATTGTCGTGGTAGTGCACCGAGTGGATATTAGGTCCCAGTGCGTCGATGCCATCCTGGATGCCGGTGAAGGTGTGGCAGTGGGCAAGGTCAAAGATAAACTTCACCCTGCTGCTTCCGATCTCCTCCACAAGCTGGTTGTACTGGTCGTAGGTCTCCAACACTTCCAGGGGCCTGAGCTGGGCATTCTCGATCAGGAGCAGGGCGTTCGCCCTTTCGGCCAAGGGAAGGCCCTCCCTGAGGGCATCGGCGATGCTGGTCTGGGCTTTTCTCCGCATCTCATCTGCGTTTTCGGGCAGGCTGTCGCTGATCAGCCCCACCCTCACGGAGACTGACCCGGCACCCAACTCCTCGGCCAGGCCAAGGTCGGCCTTCAGCTCGGAGATGCCCTGCTGCACCTTGGCCTCATCGAAGTTGTCCATGTTGGCGGTCTTCATGTTGTAGTCGATGTTCAGCACCCAGCCGTTGCGGTCAACAGCATCCCTGATCGCCGCCTTGTCGTCCGAGGACAAGACATCGGGCCAGTGAGCATCGGTGCCCAGCTCTATTCCCGCCACGCCTAAGCTCTCGGCAAAAGCTATGAACTGGGGGATGCTCTCCCGTCCCCTGAAGCTGTAGGTGGAAACGCTGACTGAAGGCATATCTTCTCCTGTAGAGCGTGGAATGAGCCGATAGTGAGACTGCATCGGGCTGTCAGCTTGGTTAACTGGGTAATTCTACCTGCTGGGGCCAAAGCTGTCGAGGTTGCCCGTTCCTTGATACTGAGGTGGGCTGGAGCTTAGAATGGAAGTGGGAAACCAGGCCATACCGGGAGGAGCGAAATGGCTAACGTGGTGCTGGTCGTAGATATGCTGAAGGGGTTCATGGAGCCGGGTCACAACCTGTACTGCGGCGATGGCTGCCGTGACATTATCTCCAACGTCCGCACCCTGCTGGAGCGGGAGAAGGGGCAGGGATCGAAGATACTCTTCGTCAGCGACAACCATGACCCCGACGACCTGGAGTTCCAGATGTTTCCCGTCCATTGCGTTAAGGGCACCGACGAGACGCAGGTCGTCCCCGAGCTGGCCGGATACGTGGAGCCTTCCGGGGAAAACGTGCTGCCCAAGAACCGGTACAGCGGATTCTTCGGCACGAACCTTGCTGATCAGCTTGAGTCCATGAATGTGGAGAAGATCATAGTCTGCGGAGTGTGCACCGACATCTGCGTTCTCCACACCGCAGCCGATGCCCGCAATCGGGACTACGCGGTGGAAGTGCCTACCGACTGCGTGGCCAGCTTCGACGGCGACGCCCACAAGTGGGCTTTGAAGCACATGGAGAATATCCTGGGGGCTAAGCTGGTGCAGGCTGTAGCCTGAGACGCACTTCCGAAGGCCTGAGGATCAACCCCCGCCCACGGGGCGCACCACTTCCAGGACATCCCCATCCTGGAGCATGGTCTCCGAGAACCGGTCCTTCTCCAGCACGGTGCCGTTGTACCCCACGGCGATGTGCTGGATGTTAACCCCGAAGCTCTCCAGGAAGCTGACCAGGTCCTGGCTTCCCTCCAGCTCTCGTATTTTCCCGTTGACCACCAGCTTTATCATGCGTCGCTTCCTTGAGGGTTCCGCGCTCCTTCCCCCATTGCGATAACAGCCTTCTTCATCTGCGCAATTATGTCCCGGCACACCTCTCCCGGATCGTCGGCCTCCAGCACCGCCGAGATCACCGCAGCGCCCCATGCGCCTGCTTCGATGACGCGCTCTATGTTTCCAGGGCCGATGCCTCCTATACCCAGCAGGGGCAGTGGGACCTGCCCGGCGATGCTGTTCAGAAGGCTGGGTCCGGCGGGTTCCACCCCCGTGTGAGTACGGCTGGCGTAGATGGTGCCCGCCACAAGAAAATCGGCCCCTTCTCTTTGGGCATCCATGGCGCCTTCAACCGAATGCACCGACCTGCCTATCAGCTTATCATCCCCGACTACACCCCTCGCTGCGTCCACGGAGGTCCCCGCCTCGGGAAGCTGGACTCCGTCGGCATCGCAGGCTGCGGCCACCTCTGGGCTGCCGTTCACCACCAGGAGGGCGCTGCCACGAGTGATCCGTCGAAGCTCCCTGGCCAGCTCCAGAAGGGCTTGTTCCTCCATGCCCCTCTCCCTGAGCTGCACCATGTTGGCCCCGCCCGTAACGGCGTCAGCTACGCACTGGGCCAGCCGCTCTGTCTCGCCCCCGAAGAGACTCCGGTCGGTAACAACACACAGGCAGGGCAACGGGACCGAAGGCTTCATTGCTCCCTGACCGGCCTTTACCTGGCGGACGGGATGGGCTGGGGGACATCCTCGGTGGGGCTGCTGGCGGATGCGTAGGCCTGGCGGGGGATGCGCCCGGCTACGTAGGCTTCCCGGCCCGCCTGTACACCCTTCTGAAAGGCTTGGGCCATCAGGACGGGATCCTGGGCTTGGGCGATGGCTGTGTTCACCAGGACAGCGTCGGCGCCCATCTCCAAAGCTTCCGAGGCATCGGAGGGCACCCCAAGACCCGCATCCACCACGACCGGCACATTGGCCTGCTCGATGATGATGCGAATCTCCTCAGCCGTGTGGATGCCCTGGCCGGAGCCTATGGCCGACCCCAGGGGCATCACCGTGGCGCATCCCGCCTCTTCCAGGTGCTTGGCAAGCACCGGGTCGGCGTGGATGTAGGGCAGCACTATGAAACCCTCCCTGACGAGCTGCTCAGCGGCTGCCAGGGTTCCCACTGGGTCGGGAAGGAGGTACTTGGGGTCGGGGATGACCTCCAGCTTCACCCAGTTGCTGTTGGTTACGGACCTGCCGAGGCGGGCGGTGAACACTGCTTCCTCGACTGTCTTGCTTCCCGCCGTGTTGGGAAGCACTTGGTAGATGTTCCAGTCGATGTAGTCCAGGATGGTCTTCTTGTTGGGGTCGTCCAGGTCCAGCCTGCGGATGGCCACCGTCACCATCTCGGTGCCTGAAGCCTGGATGGACTCGACCATATCCTCGGGGGTCCTGTATTTGCCGGTGCCCAGGATGAGCCGGGAGTGGAACACCCTTCCGGCGATCACCAGATGTTCATCCATGATGGACTCCTCTCTCACCCCGGAAACTAAGAAAAACCGCCAGGGGCAAGCCTGACGGTGCGTCTTCACTGCTCATCGACTTATCCCTTCGCCGGCATTACCCGGTTCAGGTATAACGGTCGGTGACGAGTGTCGGCCACCCTCTCAGCCTGGCTTGCCCAAGCTCCCGAATGTGGTGCTATCTATCCGAATTCTAGCACGGGCCCTATTTCCAAGTCAAAGCGGGGCCTTAGCCCCCTCTCCGCTGGAGGAAGAGGCCATGCTTCCCCTTCTCCCCTGGTGGGAGAGGGTTGGGGTGAGGGGGACACTAAAGCTTGGCGATGACCTCGCTGCCGAAGCCGTCCAGCCACTCCATCCTGGTTTCGAAGCTTTCCGGAAGGTTGTAGAATTGGCAGGTAACGTGGGTGAGGCCCAACTCATCCCGGCACCTGCGAAGACCGGCAAGGCAGTCCTGGTAACTGCCCGAAATCGTCCAGTCCCGGAATGTGTCTTCTCGAAGCTCCAGGGGAAGTTTCACCGTGGTCGATTCTTGCATACCCCCTTCGTGGTAGCGCTTGAAGGTCAGCCTGCCCCCCTCCACACCCCTGCGGTACCCATCCTCCGGGCTGTCTCCCAGGAGGAACACCCTCCAAGCCCCGACCCGGTCCGGAGCCCCAGCATGGTTCTCAGCCCAAGCCGACCTGAAGGTGCCCAGCAGGTCACCCACGTCCGAAAAGGTGGTCTGAGGCCCCATGACGATGCCGTCCAGGATGCGCCCGGCCCGGGCCGATGCGCCGTGGCTCTGGGACGACCCCCACAGGGGAGGATGGGGTTCCTGCACGGGACGCAGGTTAAGGCAGGTTCCGGAGATGCTGTGGTACCTTCCCTGGAAATGCACCGGCTCTCCCTTCCAGAACTCCTTCATCAGCCGGACTGACTCTTCGAACTTGGGCACCCGGTCAGCCCTGGAGAGCCCAAAGGGCTCAAGCTCCAGGGGGTGGTAGCCCAGCCCAATCCCCAGGTCCAGGCGGCCCTCGGTGATATGGTCCAGGGTAACCGCGTTGTAGGCGGCGTCCATAGCGTTCATCAGTGGCAGGAGGAGCACCTGGGTCGCCAGCCTAAGCTCACCCGATATAGGGGCCAGACGTGAGAGCAGCACCAGCGGTTGTATTCCCCCGGAACCGGCCGACTGGTACGAGTGAGTGAAAGCAACAAAGGTGATTCCCGCCCGGGACAGGCGCTCCAGCAGGACTTCCGCCTCGCCAATCCATTCACCGAACTCCCGGCGATACCCCGGCGGTCCGCCCATGAAGGACATGAAAACTGTTCCGACCTGCATCTTTCACCCCATGAAATGCGCGCTATAGAAGATTTGCCTTATGCGAAACGATGGCTGCGAGGAATTGCATTTCTTCGCTCCATACGACCAGCGATATGGGAAATGGAATTTACGCCCTGGAGAAACTATGGGTAACTGAGGGCGCGCGAGCTAGTTCCGGGCCATCTGCTTCAGGGCAGACAGCTCGGGGAAGGATGCATCGGCGGTGTGCCAAGCGTACTCCGCCTCCCGGAATCGACCGTTGGCCTCATCGTCGGCGCCTCTCCCGGCCTCCAGGCGCCCCAGCCAGAAGGTGTCCCTGGGGGTGGTCCGCCGTCCCAAGCGCTCGGTCAGCATAGCTTCGGCGGCATCGAACTCCCCCGCCCGCAGGTAGGCTTCCAGGATGGTATCTTCGAACACCTCCCGCTGGGCATGGCTCCCGCCCATGCGCACGATCTGGCTCTCCAGGGGACCCAGGTGCTTGACTGCGGTTTCGTAGTCCTCGTGGGCGAAGGCATCCAAGCCCTGCACCAGGGGGACCATCACATCACCCGCCAGGGCATTGCCCTTCACGGCTTCCGCCTGCAGCCCATCGAGCATCTTGCCCAGGGCGTCATGATCGCCCGACCCGGCCAAGGCCAGGGCGGCATGGGCATCGCCGAAGGCCACCCCAGCCTTATCGGCCGCCGGAGTAGCCAGGGGGCACACCACATCCCAGGGCAGGGTGGGCGCGGCTCCCGAATAGACCTGCATGCGCCACAGCAGGGAGGCCCCTTCCGCCAGGGATGCCAGCCTTCCCCGCCTGATGGAAGGCTCGATCTCTTCGTAATACCAGCTTTCCACCGACTGCTGGCGACCCAGGGCCAGCTCGAACAGGGCTTGGTGCCACGACAGGTGCACCCGGTAGTCGGCCCTCTTGTCCAGTGTCTCCAACCATGCGCCCAGGAATTCCGAGCCTCCCGAGGGATCGCCGGTCTCGAAGTGCACGTGAGCTATGGAGTGGGCTGCCACGGCGTTGTCGGGCCTCATTTCCAGGGAACGCTGGGCTAGGCGCAAGCCCTCATCCATGAGGCCGATCTCGTGGTTGGCCCAGGCGTACTGGCCATAGAAAGCCCAGTCCTCCCCGTAGGCTGGGGCGATGCTGCTGAGCAGGGCGTAGTAGGCCGGGGGAAAGTTGGCATCCCCGGAGCCGACGGTGCTGCAACCCCTGATGAACAGCCTCTGGGCCATGCGGATCATCATGCAGTCCCTGGGAAACTCAGCCAGGTGCTCCCGCAGACGGGCGGTTGCCTTGTGCCCCTCGCCTTTCACCCACAGGTCGATGATCTCGATCTGCTGGCGCTCCCTTTGGGATACGCCCCCGGCTGTATCGTGGGCCTGCTGCATGCTCTCCCTGGACTGGGGGGCGGCGCCCCGCATCATGCGCACCATTCCCAGGGCTGCGTGGGCGGCGGCAAACCCCTCGTCGGCCTCAACAGCAGCGGCCAGCGCATCCTCGGGACCGTACTGCTGGGCAAGGACCAGGTCCACGCCCCGGACGTAGTGGTCCGCAGCCGTGGGGGACGATGTGGTTATGGGAAGGTCGTACCGGTCGAGAGTGCTCATGGCTGCAACGCTTCTGCCTTCCTGAGGGAGTCCTGGCCCATAGCGCCCGACTGCCACAGGCGCGACGGGGCTGCTCGAAAACATAGCTGATCCAATGGAAATTCTAGATTTGGGCCTATGGTTAGTCAACCGATGCTAGAAGCCTGGCATCCATCCCATTAGGGCTGTTGGTTTGACCGCTCGCCCTTCGATTTCCCTCAGGACGAACGGATATGTTCTTCAAACAAACAGATTCGCTCTCCTAGCATGAAGAAATCGGGACAATCATTGGGGATGCTATACTCTGAACTGGCGGTCCGCCCTACTCCCGATGCGCCATGCTAGGCGTCGTCCCCTTATGTCCTTGAGACCCGTCGGTCCGTCCTGAGGGAAATCGAAGGGCGAACGGACGGGTGCCTGGAGCGAACCAGCGGGAATCTCAAGAATGCCACGGAGAAGACGTTGACCCAGCAGGTGATCAACCTACCCGAGGTGGACAAGGTCAGGATCACGGTCGTGGTGGACAACACCATCGACCTGCTTCTGCCCAGCGGCGGCGGGGTCGAACGCTACCCCCTGGGGCCGGCGTGGCAGGACAACCTCGGCGAAGTCCCCAATCCCTGGGAAACGGCCGTGGCCGAGCATGGCTACTCCACCCTGATTAAGGTCACCCAGGGCGAACGCAGCGCCACCCTTATGTACGATACGGGTGTCAGCGCCTACGGCCTGCTCAAGAATATGGACGCCCTGGGAGCCGACGCCCATGAAATCCGCGCTGTCACCATCAGCCACGGCCACCCGGACCACTCCATGGGCTTGCTGGGCTTGGTGGACAGGCTGGGCTCCCGCTCCCTGCCCCTGGTGCTCCACCCCGACGCCTTCCTGGAGCGCCGGGTCGTGCTGCCCGACGGCCACCAGCTCAACTACCCAGCGCCCAGGAAGTCGGACTTCCGGGCCGAGGACATCGAGGTCATAGAAGAGGTCGGTCCTTCAATGCTGGTGGATGGCATGGCCCTGGTCTCAGGGGAGATATCGCGCACCACCAGCTTTGAGACGGGCAACCCATATCACCACGCCCACCGGGAGCACGGCTGGGAGCCGGACCCCCTGATATCCGACGACCAGTGCGTAATCTTGAACCTGCGGGACAAGGGGCTGGTCGTCGTGACGGGGTGCGGGCACTCGGGCATCATCAACACCCTGCAGAACGCCCGGGAGCTGACCGGCATCCAGAACGTCCACGCCCTGGTAGGAGGCTTTCACCTGACGGGCAGCCTCATGGCGCCCCTGATCCCCCGAACGGTGTCCATGATTAGGGAGATAGGGCCCCAGTACATTATGCCCGGCCACTGCACCGGCTGGTCTGCATGCCACCAGCTTGCTACGACGATGCCAGAGGCTTTCATAGCCAGCAGCGTTGGTACGACCCTGGAGCTGACCTAGCTGGCTAGCTGACAGCCACCGCCCGTAGCTCGGTGACTCCTTCGGGAAGCTGGTGCTCCTGCCACGTGGCCCCGCTGTCCCCGCTCCCAAACACCTGGCCATAGCGGGTGCAGCAGTAGATCGTGGAGGGGCGGCTGCCGCTCAGCGAAACGCACCGCACGGTGCTGTTGGGCTTCACACCTTTGTCCGCCCGCTCCCAGGTCTTCCCCATGTCCGATGAGCGGAGCAATGCCCCGTCCTCGCCGTACACGCTGGCTCCCACGCCCGCGTAAAGGGTGCCGGGGGAATGGGGGTCCAGCTTGAAGTCCCTGGTGTGGGTTATGGGGCTGAAGGGCTTCAGGTCTATGAACTCCCAGCGGCTGCCCCGGTCATGCCCTCGCCATGGGCCCAGCCGAGTGATCATGTAGGGCGTCTCGGGTTCCAGGGAACTCATGGCGACGCCATGGATGTCCACCCTGTCCTCGTCGCCTATCATGCCGTTGTTTATGGACTCCCAGCTATCGCCGCCGTCCAGGCTGCGGATCATCCCGCCCACCTCCATGCCCGCGTACATCTCCGTCGGGTTGGCCGGGTTGACCACCATGGCGATGATCCGGGTTGGGAAGCCCAGGTCGCACACCGCTGCGGGGTCGACCACGATGGGCAGGGTGTCCCAGGTAGCACCGGCATCCTTGCTGCGGTAGATATGGGCCGGCGCGGTGCCGACGTAGATGGTGTCAGGCTGGGTAGGGTGGAAGGCGAAGGACCAGATTTCCAGTCCCGATTCGGGGAGGCCAATCTCACTCCATCTGTCGCCCCGGTCGTAGCTGATGTAGGCGCCATGACGGGTTCCCAACAGCACCAAGTCGGGCCGGGCAGGGTTGACGGCCACCTGGACCACCACCAGGTCCGAAGGCAGGCCGTTGGCCAGCACCTCCCAGGAGGTGTCGCCCTCCTGTTTTCTTACAAGTCCGCCCTTCTCACCGCCCACGTAGATATAGGGTCTGCTTGCTGTCTGTACCATGCGGTCCCCCCTAACGTGAAATGCCCCGGATTATTGGTAGCCAAATAATACCACCGGGCCGCGTGCATTGTCAGATGGCCTAGCTCGCCCTCTAGCGGCCCGTGGTTAGGGAAGGGTGGGCTAGCGTTGACACCAGAATTGGCTTGCCCATACACTCCTGTCTACACAAGGGAGCGCAAGCCGGGCATCATCCGATGCCGACAGGAGGAAGAACATGAACGTCGATCTGGTAAAGGTACAAACACGAGATGGGCTGAGGCTGGACGGCTTCCTGAGGTCTCCTGCCGGCACATCTGCTTCCCAGCTTAGCGTGGATATCCTGATCATGCTGCACGGAGTCGGGGGGAACTTCTACGGCCCGGGTCTCTTCGACGAGATGGCAGATTACGCCATCGATGCAGGCTGCGCTGTGCTGAGGGTGAACAACCGGGGCCACGACCCGGTCAGCCGCGGGCCTATGGACGGCCAGCGGTTCGGGGCCGCCTACGAGATGGTCGATGATTGCATGCACGACTGGGACGCCTGGATATCCTTTGCCCAGGAGGCGGGATACCGCAACATCGGTCTCTGGGGACACAGCTTGGGCGCGGTAAAGTCCATTTACTACATGGCTACCGAGAAAGACTCCCGCATCAAGAGCATGGTCGCCAGCTCTCCTCCGCGCTTCTCCTACAACGCCTACCAAACCATGGATGACTGGGGCAAGTATTCAGAGCAGATGGAGGAAGCGCAGAAGCACATTTCCGAAGGCCATCCAGATGCCCTTATGGAAGTGCGTTATCCCAGCGCCAACCTCCTCACCGCTGGCGTGTTCCTGGACAAGTACGGGCCCGGCGAAAAGTATGATGTGATAAGGCTTCTGCCCAACGTCAAGGTGCCTACCCTGGTGACCCTGGGCAGCTTGGAAGGGGTAGAGCGAGGCCAGTCCAACTCGTTGATGGGATTTGCCGGTCTCGGCGGAGAGCTGGAGAAGTTGTCCGGGGAGCTGGACCAGATGGCCTATGCCTCCGTTCCCAACGGGGACCACTTCTACACGGGGGAGCGGGAGCCTGCCTGGAAGATCGTGCAGGGCTTCCTGGCTTAGCAAACTTCTCTCTGGAGGATGGGCCTAGGAGAAGTCCTCTTCCTGGTGAACGATCCTTCCTCCCACCATGGTCAGCAGGGAGCGCAGCTCGGGGATGTCATCTTCGGGCATAGTCAGCAGGTCGTCGGACAGCACCGCCAGGTCCGCCAGCTTCCCCCGTTCCAGGGAGCCCAGCCGGTGTTCGTCGAAGGTGAAGTAAGCCCCGAACTGGGTGAATGACCGCAGGGCCTCCAGGCGGTTTAGCACCTGTCCGGCCCCCAACACCGTGCCGGTGTGCCTTTCCTTGCGGACGACAGCCGCCCATAGGGTGGCAAAGGGGTTGTAGGGCTTGTTGTCGGTGCCAAGGGCATACCTGGCATCCTCTTCCAGGTAGGTCCTGTGGCTGACTGCTATGTCGGCCAATTGGGGTGTGTCGAAGTATCGGTTCCCCCGCAGCCACAGCTCCGTCAGGGGCAGCGTCTCCATGAGCATCCCCAAATCCTTGATGCGCACTATCTGGGGGCGCGTAAGCTGGCGGGCATGTATCCACACCCACCTGCGCCCATCGATGGGCGTGGTCCTGTGGATATCCTCGAACAGGTCGAGGGCGCCATCGGCATCCTGCCCGACCAGGGCATTGACCCTAAGGTTATGACGGGCCGCCATGCGGACCAGCTCCCTGAACTCCTCGGGCGAGTAGTGGCTCTCGGCGAACCCAGCCCAGCCCGTATAAGGCAGCTCCGCCGAGCGAGATTCGGCAACGTAGGGGACGCTGCTGGCCTGGATGAAGCAGCCCCCGACCCTCAGCATATCGTCGCCGAATCCGGCCCCCGATGCGAAGTACCCCCAGCGGGCCATGTCGTCCTCGGCGCCTTCCAGGGACTTCCATGTGGGGCTGAGCACAAGGTAGGAACGTACGCTCGTCTCCCCCGCATCCCACACCTCTTTGTAAACGTCCATCACCTCGGGAGCGATGCCGTGTCCCTCATAGATGGACGTCGTCCCCACGGAGTTGTACAGGCGCATGGACTCCTTCAGGGCGGCCACCCTCTGGGCATGGTTGAAGCGGGGCACCACCCGCATCAGGTTGAACTCCACGGTGGGAAAGCGGTTGGCATCGACGAACACGCCCGTGGGCTCGCCGTTCTCGTCGCGCTCGATGGTGACGCTTTCATCGGGGCTGATGGTATCCCTGTCTATACCCGCCAGCTTCAGAGCTTGGCTGTTGGCGACGGACACCGACGGGGGCACGTTCCAGGGGGTCCAGATGCCCCGGATGTACACCGGGTTGTGGGACGACACCCGGTCCAGTTCCCACCGGGTGGGATAGCGTCCCTCGGCCAGTTGCTCCGGCACCCCAGAGAAGTTCGGCGGGTCCCCTATGGGCATGGTTACCACCCACTCCCCCGGAGGCGTGCGGTCAGCCTCCCGTTTCACTACAGCCAGCACATCCTCAATGGACGAAACCCCCGCCAGGGACGGGAACAGGCCCTTCAGCCCTTCCCGGTCCATGTGGGCGTGGGTGTCTATGATTCCGGGCACCATGGTGCGTCCCGCGAGGTCAATGACTCGTGTGCCGGACCCCGCCAGGGAAAGGATGTCGTTGCTGGAACCCACAGCCTGGATGGTGCTCCCGCTGACAGCAATAGCCTGCTGGATGGAGTCGGAGCCGTCGACGGTAACTACTTTGCCGTTGTGGAAGATGTAGTCGGTTCGGCCTGATTCTTGTGCCACGCTGCCCCCTTCCGTTGGTGTCCCGTTGGTCGAAGTATAGGTGGATTCGGGCCCATCGCCAAGGCAGCCTGCCCTTGCCCGCCCCCTGCCAGCCAGCGCCCTTTCCCGTGACTTGCATAGGTGATAGGATAGCTGTGCCGACAAGACATTCAGAGAACATAGCCCATTTCCGGGCATGCACCGCACAGAGGAGGTAAAGATGGCAGCAGACGATTGGGGAAGCATATACAAAGAGATGGGAGCCACTCCCATAATCAACGCCATCGGCAGCCTTACCCTGTTGGGAGGCTCCGTTCCTGCGGCTGAGGTCAAGGAAGCCATGGAGCGGGCCGACAGCGCCTACATCCCCCTGATGGAGCTCCAGGAGAAGGTGGGGGCCGCTGTGGCGGAGATGGTGGATGTGCCCGCCGCTTACGTGACATCGGGCGCAGGCTCAGCCCTCACCCTGGCAACGGCCGCTGTCATGGCCGGCGATGATGACGGCAAGATACAGCAGCTTCCCGACACCACGGGGATGAAGAACGAAATCCTCATTCAGACGCGCCAGCGGTACTGGTACGACAGGTGCCTTGAGCTGGCCGGTGCAAGGCTGGTCAACTTCGGGGGCGCCGACGACACCACCCCGCAGGACCTGGAAGACGCCATAGGCCCCAACACCGCAGCGGTGGTGTACTACGCCACCGAGCAGTACCCCGACCCTCAGGCCCTCTCCTTCGAGGACACGCTCCGGATAGCCAAGGACCACGACCTGCCCGTCCTGGTGGACTCGGCGGGGCAGATCTATCCCCTAGAGCTATTCGGCAAGTACGTCCGGGCAGGGGCGGACTTCCAGTGCATAGCCGCCAAGTACATGGGCTCCACCCAGTCCACGGGCTTGGCCCTGGGGACCAAGGAGATGGTGCGGAAGATATCGCTGCACTCCTTCGTGGGCTACGAGGGACGGCGAATCCGGGGCGTCGGCAGGCCCCAAAAGGTTGACCGGCAGGAGATGATGGGAGTGCTGGCCGCGGTGCGCCGCTGGATGACCATGAACCACGAGGAGAGGCTGGCCGACTCTGAGAGCAAGTCCAGGACCATCCTGAACCACCTCCAGGGCATTCCTGGCCTGAAGGTGGAGCTAATTGACAACGTGATCGGGCACCAAGCCTTCGGTATCGTCTTGAGCATCGACCCCCAGGTGGCAGGGATGACGGGGCACGATGTGGTGACCAGGCTGAAAGAAGGAGACCCGCCCATCTGGACGCGGGTGCGTGATGGCGAGGAGCAGATCATAATCCATGTCTTCGGCCTTCGGGACGGCGAGGACGCCATCGTGGGCCAGCGCATCGCCGCCCTGTTCGCCCGCTGACCCCTTTTTTCACCCCACGTTCCGTTCGCCCTGAGGGAAATCGAAGGGGAACGGACAGAGCGGGTATGACGCCACCCTTGGCGTGATTGCGGCGGATAACATACCCCCTCTCTCCTGGCGGAAGAGGGTTGGGGTGAGGGGGGTTTTCGTGCCCTCCTCTGCATTTGAGCCATCCCGGAAGCCGGCAGCGCTCCGTCCTGGATTGCGGCCTCCGCCGCAATGACGGCAAGGGTCTCGCCACACCCAGCCTTCCAAAGCCCCGACTTCCGTTAAGCTACGCTATTCGTCATTGCGGCGGATAACTTACCCCCCTCTCCCCTGGCGGGAGCGGGTTGGGGTGAGGGGGATTTTCGTGCTCTCCTCTGCATTTGAGCCATCCCGGAAGCCGGCAGCGCTCCGTCCTGGATTGCGGCCTCCGCCGCAATGACGGCAAGGGTCTCGCCACACCCAGCCTTCCAAAGCCCCGACTTCCGTTAAGCTACGCTATTCGTCATTGCGGCCTCCGCCGCAATCCAGGAAACTTAAGTTGGGAAAAGGCTGGCCGTTACGGTAAGGCCGCCCCCGGCGTCCCGTTCCCCTTCGATTTCCCTCAGGGCGATCGGACGGAGCGGAGGACGGGAGCCGCTTCACCCTCCCCTTAATCCCCTCCCATCAAGGGAGGGGGGATTAATGAATATCCCTTCTCCCCTGGGGAAAAGGTTAGGATGAGGGGGAGTCCGCCGTCCCTTCGCCCCTTAGGCGGGCGACCTCGTCACGCATCAACCGAACTTCCTCGACCAAGGAAGCTACGGCTGCTGAATTGAGGGTCTCCCTCCGCACAAAGGTGGATGCCAGGTTGGCGGTTAGGGCGCCGAACAGGGCAACTCCTCCGATCATCAACACCAACGCGAGGGCCCGGCCTGCCTCGGTTACGGGCACAATGTCGCCGTATCCAACCGTTGTGACCGTGACTATGGCCCACCATAGGGCATCTGGAAATGAGTCCAGCCTGGATTCGTGCCCCCTCTCCACCGACGTAACAATCGCAGCTATCAGCAGCACCAACCCGGCGGCGTAGGCTGCTAGAAAATCGACCCGGGCAAGGCGCACAGCTCCCCGGTAGGCCCTGGAGCCATACACTATGATGCGCAGTATCCTCAGGGGCCGGGCAAAGGGAATCAGCACCACCAGCACTTCCAGCCAGTGCTCCCGCAGGTAAGCCAGGCGCCTTGGGGCGATGGCAGTCTTCATCGCTAGGTCCACTGCGAATATGGCCCAGATGAGCACATCCAACGACAGCACCAAGGACTCCGCCCGGGGGGTCAAGTCCCAGTAGATGGGGGCCAACAGCAGCGGCACCATCACGAAAGCCAGGACCATCAGGGGGATCTCGGTGATGCGCTCCAGCTTGTCCAGGATAGCTTCCCGTTCCTCGACATTCCCTTTGAACAGCCTGCTGATGATGTTCACTTGGTTTCCTCCTGCGGTGCAGCCCGCCCGCTGCGACTTGTGCTAAAACGCCCATGCTGCTCTATGCAAGACAGGCGCGCCCGGTTGGTGCGCTTAGTGTATCCGAAAGAGATGAGCGGAAGTCTTGGATTTTGGGACGGCCGCCCGCTATAGTAACCAAGCTTACCCAGATTGCGATGGGAGACACCATGTCTGCATTATCCTTGCCCAAGATCGGAAAGACATCTCTGCTTTTCGTAGCTATGTTGGTCTGCGCCCTGCTGTTCTGGGCATCCTGCGGAGACCAGGAGTTCGAAGCAGGGCCACTGGGGGCGGTTGAAGTTACTCAGGGCGGGGATATTCATATTCGCTCCTTGTCATCCCTATCCGGGGTATCCAGCCTGGGTGTCCCGAACCTGCGTGGGGTGGCCTTGGCCGTCGCAGACTACGGCACGATTATGGGCTACGAGGTGACCATGGGAGCCGGCATCGATTCCGCTTGCACCCGGGAGGGAGGCCAGGCCGCCGCCGGAACAGTTCTAGGCGACACTAGGGTCTTGGGTGTCATCGGCACCTCGTGCTCCATTGCCGCAACCGGCGCTTTGCCGGTCATCAGCGAGGCTGGTCTGGTGATGGTGGCGCCCTCCACCACAGCCCCGTCGTTGACCTCGGACCTGAAGGGCAAGAAAGGCGCCGACAACCGCACAGGGTACTACCGCGTTTCCTCCAACGATCTGCATCAGGCCAGCGCAGCGGCTCGCTTCGCCTACGAGGAGCTTGGCTTGCGCAACATAGCTTCCATACATGATGGAGGCCCTTATACCTCAGGCTTGGCAGAGGCATTCAATAGCGCTTTCCAGGAAATCGGGGGCGATGCCACCATTCATCCCGTCAATCGGGGCGACTCTGACATGGTCCCCCTTCTCTCCGGCATCGCTGAAGGCGGCCCCGACGGCCTCTTCCTGCCTCTATTCCCAGCTGAAGGCGCCCAGATCATGGAGGACGTACAACAGGTTGACCGGCTGGAAGATGTCACCCTAATGGGCGGAGCAGCCCTCCTGGTCAGCGAAGTGCTCTCCCTATCCCAGTCCGAAGGCATCTACTTCATGGGTCCTGAGGTGGACTTTGGAAGCAACACCAACGAAGCCACCGGCAAGACCAATGACCAAGTGGTTGCCTCTTACGTGAACAAGTACAATGAGCAACCGACTTCAGCCTACCTCGCCCATGCCTACGATGCGACTACCATCCTGCTCAGGGCTATCGAAGAGACCGCGGTAGCCGAGGGAGACACGCTGCACATCGACCGGGCCATGCTCCGGGAGAACCTGAGCGGCACCAGCGGCTTCGGAGGAATCATCGGGAGCATCACCTGCGACGATTTCGGCGACTGCGGTACGGGGCGGATTGTTGTGTACCACCACACCGACTCGAGCATTACCGAGGTTGCCGACCTCCCCGTGGTCTACCGCTTCGCGCCCTAGCCCCCCACCCCAACTGAGGTGGACTAGCCCAGCTCCTCTTCCAAGATGGCCTTGATGCCCCTCCACTGCACCCGGCCTACTGTGCGGGGAGCGCGTCCTCCAAGGCCGCGGCCCCAGATGGCTGTCAGCCCCAGCTCCCGGGCAGCATCGAAGTCAATCCCCCCGGGGGGCGCCGCCAGGTCTATAAGCAGCGTCTGGGCATCCAGTCCCTCCAGAACCGCACGATTCAGAAGGGGAGCGGTGGCAATGTTGAAGATGACATTTGACCCTCGCGCCGCCGTAGTCAGCTGGTCCAGGGGCACGGCGGTGCATCCCATCTCCCAAGCCCTCGCCCGCTGAAGGGGGTTGCGGGCTGCGATTGTCACCCTTGCGCCGACACCCGCCAGTGTTCGGGCCAGGGCAGGCCCGATCTTCCCGAAACCGACGATCAGGCAGGGGTTGTCGTGTAGAGTGACCTCGGTGTGCTCGATAGCAATCCTGATGGCCCCCTCTGCGACGGCAGGCGCCCGGAGCACCATCAGCTCCTCGTCCTGCTCGTACTCCCGTATTTTCAGGCCATGCTTCTCCGAGGCATCTCGCATCTGGGGCCCGGCCCTTCCGGTGACCAGCACGCCGCCGGAAACGGCCCCAGCCATGCTCTCGGCATCCACGTGAAGCTTGTCCGCGCTGTGGGGCGCGAACAGGGCCCCGTCGGGCTGGGGCAGGGGGACGGGGCATATGATTATATGGGCGCCCTGGACTGCTTCAGCCACGGTAGCGTGGGCCGACGCAGACTCTATACCGTCGCCCTCGGGCAGGCCGCATGTGCGGACGCTTGCACCTTCGGCCAGCAGCTGCCTAACGCACTCCACTTCCCGGCCGTCTCCGCCCAGAACCACGACGATGTACTTGCTCAAATCCATCCTGTAGCCTCCTTCAAAAGCTCCAACACCTGCTCCCTGGACCAGCCGTCCAGTCCCAGGGATGCCAAGGTGCGGGCTTCGGCCCAATAGTCCCGTTTCGTCGAAGCGCAGGCGATCTGCACAATGGCGCTCATTGTTGGCGTCGGGACGCCGACGGCCCGCCCCAGGTCGATCATGGGGACAAGCCCATAGGGGATATCCTCGTGCATGTAGCGGTGGTCAAGGGAAGGCGGGGCCTTGATATGGTGATTAGGTACGCTGTCCAGAAGCGTTAGCAGGTAGTCTTCCTTCTCGCCGGCGGCCTTGGATGTCGAGCCGATGCTTGCGAATAGGCGGGGGAAGGAGGGCACCTCCACACCCCAGCCGGAGGCAACCGCCCTCCGTTCCGTATCCAGGGCCTCCATGAGGTGGGCTACGGCGGGAGTGGCTGCATCCAGGTAGTAACGGAACTCGCCCTGGGTGTGCTCGATCCACGCGGCCCCCAGCACCATGGCAGGGGGATGGAGGACAGCGTTTACGTTGGCAAATCCCGCGGCCAATACGTGGGAGTCCCCCTTGAGATTGGGCACCATGTCCGCCACATCCGCCAGGAAACCCTTGGTAGACGAAGCTGGGAAGGCGGCGCAGGGAACGTCCTTGAGCACGTTGGTGATGAACACGCTGCCCGGGTCGGGCTTCCGGCAGATGTATGTCAGGGTCCCCGTCTCGGCTATCGCGATGTTGCCCGAGTGTCCGGCTGCACGAAGCTCCCGCAGGAAGGCCAAGCTCCCCAGCATGCCTCCGGGGTTCAGCAGCACCTTCTGTCCTTCTTCCAGGTGGGGAGCAATGGTACGGGCCAGGGAGCGATGGGCCGTCGCTGGAACGCAGGCGATAATCAGGTCCGCCTTTGCCACCACACCCTGAAGGTCGGTGACCATGCTGTCCACAGGAGCAAAGCCTTCCCCCAGTACGCCGGTGTAGGAGATGCCTCCCTGGGCTTTCGCCACGGTCAGGGTTGCCTCGGTGCGGTTGTATAGGGTGGGCGTGTGTCCTCTGGTTGCCAGGTCGGCCGCCATGGCGAACCCGCCGTTTCCGGCGCCAAGTACCAGCACTTCGGCCATGGGGATACGCCTCAGACTGAGTAGTGGGACAGCTTCTCTTCGTCCACCTCGACTCCGAGGCCCGGGCCGGTGGGAACGTGGAGCTGCCCCTCGCTGTAGCTGATGGGGGTCTTGATTATGTCATCCAGGTAGTAGATCCCTGCAATAGAAACTGGCGCTTCCCCCGCCACGTTGGGCACCGGGCAGACGCTGGCCCATCTAAGGTTGCCCACCGCCACGCCCAAGTGCAGATTGGCGGCGACGCCGATGCCCATCTCAATGGAGCCGCCGATGTCGCAAGTGATGTTGCAGGCCGATGCCACGGCGGACACCTCGAGGGCGCGGTGCAGTCCCCCGGGCTTGCTGTAGTAGAGGGAGATTATCTGGGCGGCCCCCAGCTCATGGAGTCGCAGCACATCTCGGGGGAACCAGGCGCTCTCGTCAGCCATCACCGGCGTCCTTATGCGCTGGGCCACCTCGGCCAGCGCCTCAAAGCCGGCAACCGGCTGTTCCTGGAACGCTACCTCGTAGGGCTCCATCTCCTCGGCGGCCCGGATGGCGTGGGCGGGAGTCCGATACCCTTCGTTGGCATCCACCCGGATGACCAAGTCGGGGCCCAGTTTTTCGCGCAGCCGACGCACGAGATCAACGTCCCGCTTGGCGTCCAGGCCTGTCTTGCACTTGATGGTGCCGATGCCCTCGGCGACGGCCTGCTCCGCCTCAGCGACCGCAGGGTCGTTCTCCATGATCCCCAAGCTATGGCAGACGGGGATGCTGTCCCGTTGCTTGCCTCCGAGGAGCTCATAGACGGGTAGGCCCGAGGCCTTGCCGGCGATGTCGTACAGGGCCAGGTCCACTGCTGCCTTGGCGTAGGGGTGGCCCTTGATGGCGCCGTTCATGAGGTTGTGCAGATTGCCTATCTGCTGGGGTTCCTGGCCTTCTATTGCGGGGAACAGGTAGCTGCCGATGACATGGGAAACGGTGTGGGCGTCCTCGCCGTAGTACATGCCGTCGGGCCCGCCCCAGGTGGCGATGGCTGGCGTCTCACCCCATCCCACCACACCCTCGTCGGTCTCCAGAGCGAGGATGTAGTGATGACCGATGGGGGTACGCATCTTGCTGGCCCAGTTGTGCACCCGGCGTGGGGGCAGCTGGATGAAGTACTCCCTGTAGCGGGCGATCTTCACCCCGGATCAGGCCTCGCGCATCTGCCAGAGTTGGCTGGTGTCGAACTGGTTGGTGATCAGCTCGTAGCCCGAATCGGTGACCAGCACCGCTTCTTCGAGCTGCATGCCCAGCTCGGGGAAGGTGACCAAGGGCTCTATGGCCAGCACCATATCCTTCTGCAAAGCCGTGTCCGCGTAAGGGTTCAGGTAGGGCTCCTCGTGGAGGGTAAGACCCAGGCCATGACCCAGGAAGTTCAGGGTCGGCAGCTCCCAGGCATTCATATTGTCGATGTACTCTTTGAAGATGCTGTGGCTGCTCACCCCGGGCTTGATCCGATCCAGTGCGGTGTTCCGGCAGTCCACCAGTTTCTGCCACAGCTCCTTCTGCTCCGGGGTTGGCTCTCCGACGACGGCCGTCCGGGCAACGTCGCAGGTGTAGTCGTTAACCAGGCCGATGCAGTCTATGCGGATCACATCGCCCCACTTTATCTCCCGTTCCGTCGGCCCGCCGTTAAGCATAGGCGTCCGTTCGCCGGAAGTCACCGAGGGCATGGTGAGCTTGTCTCCTCCACCAGAGATGAAGTTGTCAACGATGGTGCGGTACAGATCGGCCTCGGTCATCCCGGGCCACCACGTGCTAAGGGAGGCGCGGTCCACCCGCTCGGCAAGCTGGGCGGCGAAGGTCAGCTTCTCTATCTCCTCCTGGGTCTTGATGATGCGCAGCTTCTTGAGCAGCTTGTCTATGGGTTCGATGTGGGCCTCAGGAAGAGCCTCAGTCAGCTTGCGGAAGTCCTCCTGGTTGAGGTATGAGACTTCAAGGCCGATGCTGCCTGAAGCGTATCCCAGATCCCGCAACCTCTCGGCCGCCATAAGGATGGGCACCTGGGTGAACTCGTTGTAGGCGGTCACGTTCTTGATGGACGCCTTTTCCCTGGCCAACTGCTCCTCAACGGTGACCACTATCATCTCAGGGTCGTGGTCCTTGGGGACGATGACGATGGCGTGGCGGTGCTGGACGATCTTCTGGGATGGCACAAGAATCCCGCTGGTCCATGCCACGTTCTCGGGGGAGATGACGAGCATTGCATCCATCCCGTGGGCTTCCATAGCTTCGCGCTGCTTGTCCAGGACTGTTGTAGGCACTATGCCACCTCCGCTGGGAGAATTAGCTGCTAATCGTAGGCCTTTGTGAACACTGGGATATCCGCCAGAAGGCCGCTGCGTTCGTTGACTCTCCTGGACTGCTCCCTGGACTGCCGGTAGATGTCTTGTTCGTCCAGGTGCGTTATCCTGCGCCCCTCCATTACCACGTTGCCGTCTATCAGCACGGTGTCGATGGAGCCTGGGGTGGACGAATAGACCAGGGTCTGGACCGGGTTATTGTAGGGCACCCAGTCCGGGGTGTTGAGGTCAAACAGGACTATGTCGGCCTTCTTTCCCACTTCCAGGGAGCCGATGTCCTCGTCCCAGAGGAGGGCCTTCGCCCCCTCGATGGTAGCCATGCGCAGGGCCACCTCCGCCGGGACCATAAACGGGTCCATGCGGCAGTCCTTGAACAGGCCTGCAACGAGATACATCTGCTGCATCTGGTTCAGGGTACCCGAAGCTGCAGTGCCGTCGCAGCCGAGGGCGACAGTGACGCCCGCATCCATCATCTCCGGGTACTTACCGATCTTGGTTGCGCCCTTGGCTATCTTCAGGGAGGTGCCGGGACAGAAGGCAACCTTAGCCCCCGATTCTGCAAGGTAGCCCACCTCATCGTCGGTGGTAGCAACGACATGGGCCAGCACAAGGTTGGGCCCGAGGGCGCCCATGTTATGGAGGCGGGTTACCGGCCACACGCCATACTTGCTTTCGCTGACCTGCGCTTCCTCTATGGATGAAGCGATGTGGTACGTCGTGCCCACCCCTAGCTCCTCAGCCAGTGCCCGGGAGCCGTAGTGAAGCTCAGGCGAGCAGGGCTCCTTGCCCTCGATGTTCACCCAGACGCGAATACGCCCGCCAGCCGAGTTGTTGTAGGTTGTCACGCACCGTCCCAGCTCCTCTAAGGCCACCACATGGTTGGGGAAGAAGTGATGGTCGATCATCTCCTGGGTCCAGTGATCAGGCAGCTGATCGGGCTTTACGTCGGCAGCGTGCCGGCCCGTGACGCTTCGAAAACCGGCCTGTTCGATGGCTCTTACCGTGTTGCCCACATCGTTCTGGGTGCCCATGTCCAGGCAGGCGGTCGTGCCCGTCTTGATCATCTCGATGCCAGCCAGCAGGGTGCCGATGTACTCAGCCTCCTCGTCCACTGCAGCGTACAGGGGCTTGGCCCAGTTGAACACCCAGGGGCGGGTGGAGAGCTGGTCGGGGAAGAGGCCGCGCCCGAGGTGCTCCGACAGATGCAGGTGGGCATCGACCATGCCAGGCATCGCCAGCCTGTCCTTGCCGGAGATTACCCTGTCGAAGGTGGTCCCGGCATAACGGGACTCGATCTGGTCCACAGGGCCGATGGCGGCGATGCGGCTATCTTCAATGACTATGGACTGCTGGGTGAGCTGCTCGTTGTCGGGGTTTACCGTGAGCACCACGTCGATGTTGCGGATCAGAGTAAGGGCCATTGCTGGTCACTCCTTGGCGATCGGTGGATGGGGTGCCTCATCACGCACAGGAGCTACCCCTTAGCTTCATCGCTGCCCAGCACGCCGGCCCTGCCCCAGTTGTGTAATTCGCTTTCGTGGATGACCACATGGAGATGGTCCGGCTTGGCCCCGGCGTGCTCGATCATGGCATCGGTTATCGCCTTGACCAGGGCGCGTTTCTGCTCGACTGTGCGCCCCTCCCACATCTCTACGATGACGAACGGCAACTACTCATCCTCCGTCCGAAGCTGTGTGGAATACCGCCTTCTCGCCGTAGTGGCGGTGGTCTATATCCGAGGTGTCTGAGCCCCGCATCGCCCATTGGGGATCACTGTATGGCGGACCCGACCGGATTCGAACCGGCGATCTCAGCCTTGACAGGGCTGCATGTTAGGCCACTACACCACGGGTCCGTAGGAAGGTCTCAGAGTACGATTGTATTTCTTGGCCAGCTATCGTGTCAACGAATACGGAAGGTGACGGAGAGCCGACGGCTCCCCCCTAGAAGGCTCAGCCGACTCCGTGGTAACCGACTGTCACCTTCTCCCCCTCCACCACCACGGGGGTGATGCGCTCACCGCCCGTCAGCTTCTCCAGGTCTTCTATGGCTTCCGGATGAAGGGTCACGTCTATCTCGGTGAACTCCACTCCATCCCGGACGAACTCATCTCTCTGGGTGTCCGAGTAGTTGCAATCGGGGTGGGTGTACATGACGATTGTTGCTGTCTTTTCCTGGGTCAACGGGAATCACCTCCTGGGACACGCCCTGCTAGCTTCATTCTACGCTACCCACCAATGCCCTTCAACCTGACGTGTCTCTTGCCATTACCTGCCTGTGGGACGGCTGAAGTTGCGACAGCAACCTTCTTACCATTGACGATATCTGTAGGGTAAAGTTTTTTGTGCTAGACATCTGACCAAACCGAGCGCATCGAAAGAATCAATCAAAGGAAACCATGGAAGTCTGTCCTGCCTTCGTAGACGAAACCGGAGTCTTGTCAGGTTCATCGAAGAATCAGCCCATCTTCGGAGTCGGAGTTGTGGTGGTTCCGAATACTGGAGACATTACTGATAGCTTCTATAGTCTTCACTACAATTTCGTCCAGAACCGAGCTACGAAACGCAACGAATTCCGGAGAGAGCTGAGGGCACGGGGGATGTCACTGGGTCTGGATGAAGTTGACCGGTTGATGTGGTCGACGAGGCACCATGAATACAAGTTCACAGAAGTAACTCTGGTGAACATCCAACAATACGTGGACCTAATTAACTTGTACTTTTCTTACTCTGATTTGGAGTTCCATTGCTCAATCTGGGACAGGCGAGACCCGAATGCTGGCCTTAGCAGGTGGGGGAATGACGAATGGGCGGCCTACGCTCACTTTGTCAAAGAACTATTGGCTAGAAGTTTGACTCGAAATGTGTTCGCTATCGTGGATTTGCAGGGTGAACCAGACAAATCACATGTGCACCTGGAGGATGAGTTGTGCTCGGTGCCTTTCGTGAAGGGCTGCCTAAGGGCCACATCCGACATGTCAATCTTTCTGCAACTCGTGGATGTGCTTCTCGGTTGCGTGCAATTCGACATCAGATCTCAAATGGGTTCTTACGCCCCTGGCTCCAAGAGAGGAATGGCGAAAAGACAGTTAGTGAACTTCGTGAAGAGCAAGCTGGGGATCGGACAACAGGACGAACTTCTGCCCGGGGGACGCCATCTCGCTCAGTGGGGCCAGCCATCAACATTCACGATTACGAGAGGAAAGTGGCCAGATGGTCCATAAAAAGGAAAGCGCGGTTATGACCGGCGTCCCTCCTGACTAGCTGGAAACACGCTTCCCGGGCACTCCGCACTTACAGAGAATATTATAACAGAAGGCTCTTCTCTACTCAACGGCTCAAAGTGCGCCTGGGCGTCTCCCTACCCGCCGCGGCCGAAGAGCCTGGAGAGGAAGGAGCGTCGCGGAGGAGTGGGGTCCTCCATGGCCATGCCGGTGTAGCTCTCGCTGAGGTACGTCTCCGGGTCGGCCTCGAAGGCCTTCAGGCAGCCGGGCGCGCAGAAGTAGTAGGTCGTCCCCTGGTAGGCGGTCTTGCCCCCCGGGGGATTGGATTCATCCACATCCATATGGCAGATAGGGTCCACGGCCAAAGGTCACCTCCTGTTCCAGGGTTGATAGCTTCTAAACTGCCAGTTTACGGGCGCGCAGACGCAGAGAGTTCCCCACCACGGTCACCGAGCTCAAGGCCATCGCCGCGGCGGCCATGACAGGGTTCAGGAATCCGAGATCACCGAAGAAGAACCCCAGTCCGGCAGGCACCCCTCCCAAACCCTGGAAGACCGGGTATAGCACACCGGCCGCCACCGGGATCAAGGCTACGTTGTAGAAGAAAGCCCAGAACAGGTTCTGCTTTATTGTGCCCAGGGTGCTGCGGCTTACTTGCAGGGCCGTAAGCACACCCCGGAGGTCGCCGCTCATCAGGGTGATCCCTGCCGACTCCATGGCTACGTCGGTCCCCGTGCCCAAAGCTATGCCCACGTCCGCCTGTACAAGGGCGGGCGCATCGTTTATGCCATCACCCACCATGGCCACAGTCATGCCTTGCGACTGGAACTCCTTCACAACCTCGGACTTCTGGTGGGGCAGCACATCGGCGACTACCTTGTCCACGCCTGCCTCGGCAGCCACAGCCTCGGCGGTGGGCCGGTTGTCGCCGGTGACCATGACAACCTGCAGACCCATGTCCCGAAGCTGAGAGACCACCTGGGCCGCCTCCGGCTTCAGGGTATCGGCAACGCCAATGATGCCCAGAATGCAGTCATCGAGAGCAACGTACATGGGCGTCTTGCCGGACTCTGCCAAGGCTATGCCCTGGGCTTGCATCTCCTGGACGCCTACTCCCAGCTTCTCCATGAAGGCTATGTTGCCCACCCCAGCCCGCTGCCCGTCGAGCTTGGCGGAGACACCCAATCCCGGCGCCGCCTCGAAGCCCGTTGCTTCCAGCAGTGGAATACCTCGCCCTTTGGCTTCCTTGATAATGGCCTTGCCCAAGAGGTGCTCGGATCCCGCTTCGACGGAGGACGCCACCTGCAGCAACTTGCCTTCGTCGCCTCCAGGAACCGCCATAACGTCCGTTACCGACGGCTGGCCTGAGGTCAGCGTGCCCGTTTTATCCAGGATCACCACATCCGTCCTGTGGGCCCGCTCCAAAGCTTCGGCATCGCGGAAAAACACACCCCGTTCCGCTCCTCTGCCCGTTCCCACCATGATGGCTGTTGGCGTAGCCAGTCCAAGGGCGCAGGGGCAGGCGATGATCAGCACCGCCACCATCACCATCAGGGCGTAGGTCACGGAAGGCGCGGGGCCGATGAGCAGCCAGACGATGAAGGCTACCGCGGCGATGGCCATGACCGTCGGGACGAAATAGGATGCAACGACGTCAGCCAGGCGCTGTATCGGAGCCTTGGAGCCCTGGGCATCCTCCACCAGCTTGATGATCTGGGCCAGGGCGGTGTCTGCGCCTACCTTGGTCGCTTCGAACCGGAAGCTTCCTGTGGTGTTGATGGTAGCGGCGTACACCGGCGAACCTTCCGTCTTCTCTACCGGGATGCTCTCGCCGGTCAACATGGACTCGTCCACAGACGAGTAGCCCTGAAGTACGGTCCCATCCACGGGCAGCTTCTCCCCGGGGCGCACCACCAGCACATCCCCAAGGGATACCAAGTCCACGGGCACTTCTTCTTCGCCGCCGTCCCGAATCACCCTGGCGGTGGATGGCCGCAAGTCCATGAGCTTGCGGATGGCTTCAGAGGTGCGTCCCCGGGCTTGGGCTTCCAGAAAGCGCCCCAGAAGGATGAATGCGATAATCAGGGCCGCTGTTTCGAAGTACACCTCGCCGCCGAACCCCTCCACATCCACGAGGCTGGGGCGGAACTCCGCAATGAGGGTTATGGCCACGCTGTAGCCATAGGCCACGCTCGTCCCCATAGCCACAAGGGTGTGCATGTTGGCTGTGCCGTGGCGGAGGGCGCCAAAGCCCGAGGAGTAGAACAGGGAACCGGCCCAGAACTGCACGGGAGTGGCCAGCATCCAGAGCAGGAAGGGGTAAAAGGCGCGGTCCATGAGGCCGTCCACCCAGGGGAACCCGCCGAAGCTGCCCAGGAAGAGGATCACGGCGATGACGCCTGCGAGGGCCGTCTTCCTGCCGAGTACCCGGATCTCCTCGGTCTTGGCCAGCCTCTCCTGCTCCTCGTCCCCCAGCACGCCGTCGGACGACCCGACCACTGCGTAGCCCGCATTTGCTACAGCCGTGCGAAAGTCGTCCCAGGTGGCTAGGTCGGGCGCGTACTGCACCGAAGCTCGCTCGGTGGCAAGGTTGACCTTGACCGAAGATACCCCCGGGACCTTTTCCAACGCATTGCCCACGTGGCTAACGCAGGCGGCGCAGGTCATTCCCCTGATGGGGAGGTTTATCCTTCGGAAGCTTTTTGTGGCCTCCGCCATACAGCTTTCTCCAGCTCCCCTTCGTAGTCGAAAATCACGGCCGACGCAACCGTCGCCACCACATCAGGCAGCTCCAAGTCTTCGCCGACTTTCTCCTTGAACATCAGCCATCGGTACTCCAGCTCCACCTGGGGCTCTACGAGGCCCTCGGCGACTATGGCCTCGCCAGCCTTGAAGTTCAGCTCGCAGGCTTGGAGTACATCGGGTTTTCGAGGATTCCAGATAGGAATTCCCCACTTACGAGCAATTATGGGTCGATGATCGTAGATGATGCAAGCATCATCCACAAGGGCCGGGCAGGGGATGTGCCTGGTACCCGCCAAGGACTCCAGGGCGCTTGCGACGAGAGCGCCATGCTCCTCGATTCCCTGGGTGTCGTCCACCGCAATGCCAAGCATCTCCTCCAGGTAGTCCCTTGCCCGTTCCCTCATTCTTGCCTGCGCATCTAGGTCCAGATCCTTGACGCCGTGGGAGATGTAGGCCGCCTCGATAAGACTGATGCCGAAAAGCTGGCTGCAGCACATGCTGCACCCCTTGCGGCACTGCATACGCTCGCTGAACATGCTGCTGACCCGGTTGAACTCCCCTTCCACATCTTTCAGCAGCAGGAGGTACTCCCGGTATATCTCTTCCAGCCCGGCGTCCATGCGCCTCCAACTCACGAAATGATAAAGGGCCCTCTGCAATTATCTCAGAGAGCCCAATACATAGCCAACCTACTTGACCACAAGACCTGCCCAGAGCCGTGCAGGCGCCAACCATTATGGGACAGATCGGGGCTTGGCTACACGCCCACGATCTTGACCATGGACTGGGTCTTGTAGATGCGGTTGATGTTAACGAGGAGCGTCGTGAGCTGCTCCACGTACCTGGCGTTGGAAAGGGCGCCGCCATCCACGCCTCGGAGCTTGGGGACCTTAGACACAAGCCCGATTACCTGCTCCTTGGCTTCGGTGTGGTCTGAGCAGACTACTACATCCCCTTCCATCTCGATCGACGGGTCCATGAGCTTCACGGCGCTGATGTTCTGGAAGGCGGCGACCACCTGGGAGTCTGCGAGGATGTTCTGCGCCTCCTGGGCGGCCGAGCCGTCCTCTACATCCACCGCCACCGCTCCACGGCCCCTGATGAAGGACATGGGAGCAACGGCCGTAACTACCAGTTTGCCGGTCAGAATGGTCGCCAGGTTCTCCAGCAGCGCCCGCTGCCCCTCGTAGGGCACCGTCACAAATATGGCGCTTGCTGAGGCCGCAGCAGCCTCGTTCACATCCCCGCTGATGGACGAGCCAGGGGCCAGCTCCAGCAGCGATTGGGCGGCCTCCATCGCCCTCCCGGCATCCCGGGAGCCGATGACAACCTCCTCCCCCGCCAGGGCAAAGCGCAGGGCCAAACCCTTGCCCTCAGGTCCAGTCCCACCTAGAAAAGCCAGCATAGTTCAGTCCTTGCAACGATGATCGCACTCCAATATACCCGCCTCACCCCTATCCCGAAAGGCCCCTTGCCTAAGCCCGAACTGGATATATAATGAAACCAGCTAACTACTCCTGTGCCGGGTCCCCGTATTTGTGGGGAACGGCAAAACGATGCGTAAGGAGGCTGGCAAGATGGGCGCAACGGAAAAGATAGCCAAGTGGATCGTGGAGACGTCATATGAGGACATCCCCCCCGAGGTGATCGAGGTGGCCAAGCAGTCCTGCTTCGACTGCCTGGGAGTGATGCTGGCCGGGTCGGTGCAGCCGGTGGGCCAGATCGTCCAGAAGTACATCACCGAACAAGGAGGCTCCCCAGAGGCCACGCTCCTGGGATCGGGCATGCGCTCGTCGCTGTCCAACACAGCCCTGGCCAACGGCACCATGGGCCACGCCCTGGACTACGACGACTTCGGAGGCTTCGGCCATCCCACGGTAGTAACCTTCCCGCCCCTGCTGGCCTTGGGCGAAAAGCTGGGATCGTCGGGCAGGGATGTGCTGGAGGCCTACGTGACAGGAGTGGAGCTGGGGGTCACCCTCCAGCAGACCACCAAGTACAACCAGATGGCCCGCGGGTTCCACAGCACCGCCGTTATCGGGCGAATGTCTTCGGCGGCCGCCTGCTCCAAGCTGATGGACCTGGACCAAGCTACCACCACCACAGCTCTCGCCATCGCCGGTTCCATGGCCAGCGGGCTGATTCACAACTTCGGCACCATGACCAAGCCCCTGCACGCCGGCCTGGCCTCCAGGGACGGCCTGATGGCCGCCCAGCTTGCCAGCATGGGCATGACGGCGGGCGACCAGATATTCGAACACCCCCTGGGTTTCGCCAACACCATCATCGGCGAGGGCATTTACGACCTCAACCAGATGGCCGACAATCTGGGCAATCCCTACCGCACCGCCGAGGCGCTGATCATCAAGAAGTACCCCTGCTGCGGAGGCAACCACGGCATGCTAGACAGCATCTTCAGCCTGATGCGGGAGCACGAGTTCAACTACGAAGATGTGGAGTCCGTAGAAGTCGGCCAGTCCTACCTTTCGGTGGTGATGCTGTACACCGAGCCCGATGATGAGCTGAAAGGCAAGTTCAGCGCCTTGTACAACACCGCCTCCGCCCTGGTAGACGGAGAGGTGGCTATCGACACCTTCACCCCCGACCGGATCGCCAACACAACCGTCAAGGATACCATGGACAAGGTTCGCCTGAACGTGCAGGCCAAGTGGGAGCAGGGCTCAGGCGACTTCTTGGGAGGCACACCGGTAACGATTCGCTTGAAGGACGGGCGGGTGCTGGAGCACACCACCCCCAGGGACATGATCCTTGGCGGGTACAAGAATCCGTGGGGGTTCGAGAACGTCCTAGGCAAGTTCAGGTTCAATGCCGGACTGGCTTTGTCTCCCGACCAGGTGAGCACAGCGGTGGACACCTGGGTACCTATGGAGGAGATAGCTGACGTAAGCCAGGCTGTGAAGACCCTGGTTTCCTAGGGGAAAGCCGGCCCTATCTAAAGGCGGGCATCACCTTATCGGCGATTAGCTGAAGGGACTTGTTGAGCTTGTCCGCAGGTAACTGCCCGCCGTAGTTGGTCTCCAGGACCACGCCGGAAATGCCCAGCTTCTCCCGGTACATGTTCAGGCGGTCCACAACAGCCTCGGGCGTGCCGTACATGAGCCTGTCCTTCAGCACCTCATCGTAGGGGGTGCTCCCCACTTGGCGGAACCGCTCCGCCAGCTCGGGGCTGGTGGCCGCGTCGGCCAGCTCCGTGGCTGCGTATTCTATTCCCCGCCTCGTGCTGACTTCCGGCTCGTTGCGGGCTTGGGCAGCGGTCTCCGCCACGTAGGTGGGGATGCGCAGGCTGACGGGGCCGACGCCCGGGTGTCCTGCCTCGCTCCACGCCTTCTGGTACTCCTTCACCCGGTCCACCACCCGTTCCATGCCGAGGATGATGCTGACGAATATGGGATGGCCCAGAGCACCCATGACGGGGTACGTGTCCGGGCTGGCGGCAGCGACCCACACCGGCGGGTGGGGCTTCTGGAAGGGCTTGGGCACCACGTTTATCCCATGGAATTGGAAGTGCTCCCCGTCGTGCTCCAGGACGTCGCTGTCCCAAGCCTTCATGATGACATCCAGAGCTTCCCTGAAGGTTGCGCGGGCGGCCTGAAAGTCCAGGTTGTAGCCATCGTAGGAGCGACGAATCCCGGAACGCCCCACTCCAAGGTCGAAGCGCCCCTGGCTTATGTGGTCGACGGTGGCGGCCTCTTCGGCCACACGAATGGGGTTGGTGAGGGGAAGCACCTGCACAGCCAGACCGATCCTGATCCGCTTGGTGCGGGTGGCGATGGCGCTGGCCATGGGTATGGGAGACGACAACACAGAGCGGGCGGGGTCGAAGTGGTGTTCCGCCAGCCAGACCGAGTCCAAGCCTGAGTCCTCGGCCATGTCAATCTGGGCCATGGACTCCTGGAAGGCTTCGTGCTGGGACATCCCCTGCCTCAGGAAGAATTCTGCAAACAGCCCGAAATTCATCGCTTCCTCCTTGGCTTGAGACAAGGCCTAGCCTATCCATCGGCCCCTGCATTGTCAAACTACCCTGCCGGGGACACCTCGGGCATCACCGTTGAAGCGAAAAGCTCCAAGGCATTCGTGGGGATAGGGTCGGGAAATATCAGGAAGAACCGGGTCACGCCGGCATCCACGTAGGTCTGGATCCTGGCAGCGCACTGCTCCGGCGTGCCGACGATGGCGTTCTTCAGCGACCGCCTGTACCTGTCGATCGGCATCCCGGCGGCGCGGGCGCCCTCCTCCAGCATTCGACCTACCCCATCCTCGGTGGGCGCTATCTTCACCCGGGTGTTGTCGCTGACCTCGATCTCACTCATGTCCCGCCCCACCTTCCGGCAATGCTCCTCCAGCACCTCCAGCATCGCTCTGTGTTGGGCCACGCTCATCTCGAAGCCCATGTTGCATATGTCGGCGTGCTTGGCCACAGCCCTTAGAAGGTGCGTCCTGCCATGTCCGCCAATGAGCACCGGGGGGCGGGGGATCTGGAGGGGTCTTGGCTCACATATGGCATTGTCGAACTGGCAGAAGTTCCCGCCGTAGCTGAACTCCGGGGCAGTCCAGAGGCCCTTGATGACCTCAACGGCTTCCTCCAGCATCTCCACCCGGCGGGGTGTGCCGAGGAAGGGCAGGCCGTAGGCCCGGTGGTCTCTGTCATCGCCGCCGGCCCCAATTCCCAACTCCATCCGGCCTCCGCTGATGACGTCCAGGGTGGCGGCCATCTTGGCCAGCAGGCCAGGGGAGCGATATAGCACCGCCAGCACCAGGGGCATGAGTCGAATACGCCGGGTTTCGGCCGCCATGGCGCTGAGGGTCGCCCAGCACTCCAAGGCCGGAGCGTTCAACAGGTCGTAGAGGGAGGCCCCGTAGTAGCCCAAGCTGTCGGAGGCCGTCCAGATGCGGCGCAGGTCTTCGTAGGTGTAGCCGGCGTGGTGCACCCGCACCATGTACTTTATGGCGGGGCCGTCTGCCATGCCCTGGGCCCCCCTACCGGAAGGCTTCGTCCAGCATGCGCACCTGCTCGCTGCTGAGCATCCATCCCGATGCGCCGCAGTTCTCCTCGACGTGCTCCATCCGATTTGCCTTGGGTATGGTGATCACGTTGTCCCGAGAGAGGCACCAGTTGAGGGCAACTTGGGCCTTGGTCTTTCCCACTTCCCCCGCCACTGTTTCCAGCACACGAACGCCTTCCCTTCCCCGCAGCAGGGGCTTGTCGGCGAGGGACCCGCTGTCCAGGGGGGTGTATGCCACAACGGTCACACCGGTCTCCTGGCAATAGGGGATAAGGTCCCGCTCGATTCGGCGCTCCCTAAGGTTGTACAGCACCTGGTTGCTCACGATCCTGTGCTTGGTCATGGCGTTCTGGGCTTCCGTCAGCTCCCGGACGGAGAAGTTGCTGACCCCTATGTAGCGCACCTTACCCTGCTCCACCAGGTCTTCCATGGCGCCCATGGTCTCGGCGATGGGCACCCGGGAGTTAGGCCAATGCACTATGTACATGTCTATGTGATCCACACCCAGGCGGGCAAGGCTGCCGTCGGCGGCGGACATCACCTGTTCGTATTGGAGATGGTTGCCCGAGACCTTGGTTGCCAGGAACATCTGGTCCCGTCGTCCCTTCAAGGCCTGCCCAACCACATCCTCGGTGCCGTACATCTCCGCAGTGTCAACATGGGTAGCGCCCATAGCTATGGCGCGATGGATGGGATCGACCCCTCCGCTGTACTTCCAGGTGCCGATGCCCACCTCGGGGAGGAGAACGCCGGTATCGCCCATCGCCCGCACTTCCAAAGCAGCCTCCCTGAAGTTGATAGACAGTCCCGGCTAAAGAACCTCTTCCAAGGCTATGGTCAGCTCATCGATGGTGGCGAAGCCCTCGAACCGCCCGGTCACAACGCCGGCCCTGTTGATCACAAAGGTCCATTCGGTGCTAGGCAAACCCCACTCCAGCACCGTCGGCGAAAGGACTGCCAGGTCCAGGTCTCCTTTAATTTCGTGGGGGTTGTCATATAGGTCCACATGGATGAAATTAGCCTGGCCCTTGAAGTTCTCCTTCAGTTCATGGAGTACATCATCCTGGGGACCGCAGACTGCATTGGTGCAGAATGCGGGGCTGGCCATGACGACTACTGTCGGCAGGTCATTGTCTACAGCATCGGAAATGGTGATCTGGTACAGGTCCTCATCCTGCAGGGAGCCGGTGGTCAGCTCGCTGATATCCTCCACATCGGCCAGCGTCTTGCTGTCGCTCCTCACGGCTGGGCTGCCCGTGTTTACTGCTTTGGGGACCTCGGCTACGGGAAATCTCAGGGTGGGGGTCCCTCCCAGTCCCTCGGGGCCGGGAATTTCAACCTCTATTCCCCAGTCCCCAACCGCATCGAAGCTGAGCTCCGTTGTGTGCAGCCCCCGGGTGCCGAAGGGCCATGGCCGGAATACTGCGCTGACCCGCTCCTTCTCCTCTCCCGGTCCATCCTCCGAAGGATAGAAGAAGGAGGTGACCTCCACTTCCGGCAAGCCAACAACCCCTTGGGAATTAGTGACCACAAAGCCGATGCGGTTGGTCCCCAGTCCGAGGTCGGGGGTGGCGAATATCAGTTGCAAGCCCTCGGGAGTTTCAGGCCCCCTGACAAGGATAGGCTCCTCCAACATTCCAGGAGGCGCCTCGGAGCCGCCGCCATCGCCGGACGAGCAGGACAAAGCGCCGACAAGGGCCACCAGGAACACCAGGGCAATGGAGAAGTGGAAGAGCTTCATGGGCGCTAGATGCCCGACTCGTACACCCCGAAGGTGAAGGCGTACAGGTCGAAGTCGGGGGAGTTGGAGCTTAGCTTCAGATCGTAGGTGTCGAAAGCAGGCGCTTCGACGATAGCGTACAGCCTGGGCTCATCTATTACCAGGAAGCTGCGTCCATCGTCCTCGATCACAACATCCTGCCCCTTGTTGTCTTCGGTCATGTACTCGCCATCCAGGGTCACCAGCACCTTATAGGGCACGGGATCGGCCTCGTCGGGCTTGATCACGGCATTGACGCTTAGAGCGGAGAACCGGATCATCATGTAGTCCTCATACTCCTCGGTCTCCCGCCCATGTGTCAGGGATTCGGGCCCGTTGTACCACGACCCTTCCAGGTAGATCAGGTTGTCTCTGTAATCCCCCGGGTCTTCGTATATCTGGGTAACGTCCGTTTCCCTGTAGAAGTTCCTGTTAAACACATAGCCACCGCCGCCGAAAAACACGTCGCTCTGGCCCCGGCTGGTACCCGCATACAGCTCCCTGGTCTGCCTGTTTAAGCCACGGGTGAACGAGGCATCAAGGGCCTGGTCCGATGGGAGCGAGTCGCTTATACCGCACAGGTCGTTCCCTGCTTCCAGCAGCAGCTTGCGGATCATCTCTTCGGTCTCTGCGTAAGCTCCCTCACCGAAATGGGTGTATCGGATTATGCCGTCCTTGTCGATCAGGTACTTGGCGGGCCAGTAGCGATTGTCGAATGCTCTGAACGTGCCGTAGTCATTGTCCTGCGGAATGGGCCACACGATGGCGTGCTCAGCGGCCGCGTTGCGGACGTTCTCGATGTTCTTTTCGAACTCGAATTCCGGGGTGTGCACCCCGAGGATCACCAGCCCCGCATCCGCGTACCTGGCGTTCCACTCCCTCAAGTACGGAAAGGTGCGGATGCAGTTGACGCAGGTGTAGGTCCAGAAGTCCACCAGCACCACGTTGCCTCTCAGGCTCTCTATGGTAAGGGGCTCGGTGTTCAGCCAGCCTGTGATGCCGGTAAGCTCCGGGGCTTCAGGCCCGGCGGCCACCTCGGTGGTTGCTTCAGGAGCTTCGCAGTCTTCGGCCATCGTCTCTTCCGTAGGCAGTAGCGTAGGCGCCTCCGTAGCAGGGGGTTCCTGCTCCGACGAGCAGGCTTCAGCCGCCAGCAGCAGACCTAAGACAACCAACACCAAGACAGGCAGTGATTTGAGTCCGAAAATCTTCGTCATAGACACCTCATTATGCAACGCGGGGCCAACGGTGCTTGTCTTTGCCTGAAGAGTTCCGGAACTTGACTAGTCAACGACAATCCTACTTCTGCCTACCGTACGAGCTTCATCTATGATGGAATTGACCTCTGGATATCGTCGAGCGAACTCCCTTAGAGGCTTGATATACCACTTCCGAGGTACAACGACGGTCTTTTCGTGGGCTGGAACCAATGCTCCAGCAAAAACCAGTTTATCTTCCGGTATCAGTTCCCGCTCTATAATGGCATCCAATTTGTCGTGGTCATACCTTATGCCGGATTCCTTGACTTGGGCCACCATCGGAGACTCACGGCCAGTATCGTCGGAGGTACTTATATATTGCTTGGTCCCCCTAACGTCCATACGCTCTCGCAGGATTTCAGTGGAAGCTCTTAGATCTTCGTTGAGTTCCTCAACTAGTCCCTGGAGCTGGAGAATTCGATGTGTCAAAGTGTCATCCGAATCGTCGGGACTGGTTGGCCTGATCGAAACAAGCTCTCCTGTAGATTTGGCGACCCTTACTTCCAGCCAGCCAGCAAAATCCGACAACGCTTCCCTCCAGCCATTGAACATCGACACCTAAGGGAGAAGGCTATCTTCCCCCCTGTATATCAACGTCGGTTGTTCACCTATATTGTAGCTGATATGATTCCAAATAGACACAGGCCCGACTCAAGCTCTCTCTCCGCCTCAGCATAGCCCGATGAGATGGGCGGTAAGATAATGAGGGATGGCGAACGAACCGACCTGGAATCAAACTCCACAGGATGACCTCCATGCGCTCATCCGCGACCCGGATCTGGAACATCTGGAGGACCTGTTAGCGGAATTCAATCTGTTCGACGTGCTGGGCATAGCACGGAGGGAACTGCAGCACTCCGCCCTACTTGGCTGGCTTCTTAACCCTAAAGGTTCCCACGGGCTGCGGAACTATTTTCTGCATCGATTTCTCTCCCAGGCGGCCGCAGAGACTCGAGAGAACCCAAACATCTCACCTTTAGAGATAGATGGATGGAAACTAAACGACGTTGAAGTGGCAACTGAGCGACACAATATAGACATTCTACTAGTAGGCAGGAACGACGGTTTTGTATGCCTAATAGAGAACAAGATTGGAGCCGGCGAGCACTCTCAGCAGCTTAAACGCTACTTGACAATCGTTAGGGAGCGATACGCAGACCTGACGCCCTTTCCGATATTTCTCACGCCGGACGGGCGAGAGCCTAATGCTGACAATGCCAAGGATGGTTCCATATATTGGACACCCCTTGGCTACGATAAGATTGCAGGACTGATTGAGCGTACACTTAAGACCCGAGGGACAACCATCAGCGCCAGCGTCACCAGCTTCTTGGAACAGTATGCCAGTACTCTAGGGAGGCACGTGTTGGGCAAGGACAACATCGATGAGTTGGCCTATCGGATCTATAGCAATCATAAAGAGGCTATCGACCTCATCATTCAATCTAGACCTGGTTCGAATGTGGAAGGATGGAGCGTCATTGATGAAGTGATAGAGCAGAAGGCACCTGGGTTAAGAGTCGATTCCAAATCGAAAGGGTATCACCAATTCTACGCCCCTGAAATCGACGAAATTCCCGAACTCAAGCAAGGAAGCGGCTGGACTAGATCAGGACGCATGCTGCTGTTTCAAGTCAACTATCAGCCAGGAACCCTTGCCCTGATAATAGGACCAGGCCCTGAGGAGACAAGAGCACGAATATTTGACCTCGTTCAAAGAGACCAGGGAGTGCCAGGCGTAAGAATGAGGCCCTCAAAGAAGTTAAGTGGAACATGGCATACTGTGTACAGCAAGCCGCTAATCAAGAGGGGATCCTCTGAACCAAACTATGAAGAGTCTCGTCCACAGGTCGAACAGGCCATTGCCGACTTCTTTGACAAGGACTACCCACCGATTGTAAAGGCGATACGTTCCGAATTCGGCTTCCCTACTGATGGAAATCTTGTCTCGTAATTCCTACGACCGGCCTATAACGCCATTCCAGGCAACTGATCGAATGAACAAAGCCGGCCGAGGAACTGTTATCAAAGCGGATGAGGCGACTGCTATGGACTGGCTAGATGGCCATGCGGCATCCGAAACCACGGAGCCCGTCTCTGTTACCGGGGACTAATTGCATCGTGTGCAAGAAAATCTAGGATGGTGAATGGAAGAATGAGCTTCTTGAAGTACGCCGTATTCAACACGAGCCTGGGGTGGATCGCGGCCATGGCGTCGCCCAAGGGCCTGCGCCGGGCCACCCTGAAGGACACCCCCGAGGCAGCCTTGGACGAGTTGGGCCCTGAAGGGGTCGATGCCGAGGAGGACCCAGCCGCCCTGGAAGATATCCGGGCCTGCTACGAGGCATATCTGGCCGGCGATGAGCGAGCCCTGGACGGAATGCCCCTGGACCTGGATGGGGCAACGGAGTTCACCAAGGCGGCTTGGGAAGCCTGCCGGAGCATCCCTCCCGGGGAGACCCGCAGCTACCAATGGCTGGCTGTGCAGGCGGGCAAACCCAGAGCACCCCGGGCAGCAGGCCAAGCTATGGCCAAGAACCGCCTGATCCTGGTGATTCCCTGCCACCGGGTCATCGGCAGCGACGGCAGCCTCCACGGCTATGGCAGCGGCCTGGACCGGAAGGCCCACCTGCTGGAGCTGGAGCGGGACGCCATCGCCCGAAAGTCCGGCTAGAGAGCTTTCCGAAGGCTCACGCCTGGACCCTCAGGACTCTCGCTGTTACTTGTGGTTGGAGACCGAGTGCTCCTGCCCCCTCAGGAACGTGTACACTACCGAACCCGCAGACGCGCCCAGTATAGGGCCTGCCCAGTAAGCCCAGTGGGTGCCCCATATGCCGCTGGTCAGCGCCGGCCCGAAGGAACGGGCCGGGTTCATGGAAGCCCCCGAAATGGGTCCGGCGAAAATCGCCTCCAACGCCACCGTCCCCCCTATTGCTAGGGCCGCCGTCTGTCCGACAGCCCTTGTATCGGTAGCCACCGCCATGATCACGAACATGAGGAAGAAGGTCAGAACAATCTCCAGGCCGAAGGACTGCCACACGCTCCCCGACGGCAGGGTGGAACCCATGCTGGCCACATCGCCCAGCAGGGCCAGCAGAACGGCGCTGGCGGCCGCCGCGCCCATGAGCTGGGCGGCCCAGTACAGGGGCACGGTTTTCCAGGGGAAGTGACGGCACAGAGCCAGGGAAAGGGTCACGGCGGGGTTGATATGGGCGCCGGATATGTGGCCGGTGGAGTGGACCATGGCCGACACGGCCAAACCAAAGGTTAGGCCGATGCCGACGTTCCCGACCCTGCCGCCGGACAGCTCGTCGATCATGATGGCGCCGGTCCCCGCAAAGACCAGCCCGAAGGTCCCGATCAGCTCAGCAACAAGGGGCTTTATCGTGGCCGGCAAGGTTTACCAGTTCCGATTTCGGGAGTAGATGTGCCTCAGGATGACTGCCACACTGCTCATGGAAAGCAGCACAGCAAGCAGGACGACGATACCTGCAGCAGCGTTCTGCTGGAACTCGGGCAGAGGCTTGCTGATCCAGCTATAGACCTGTATGGGGATCACAGTGAACGTGTCGGTGGGGCTGGTGGGGGTGAAGAAAACCGAGGTGAAGGCGCCGATGACGATTAGGGGCGCCGTTTCCCCTATAGCCCGCGCAAGGGCAAGGATGACACCGGTGAGTATGGTCGGCACCGCGGCCGGAAGCACCTGGAACCGCACCGCCTGCCACCGTGTAGCGCCCAAGGCCATGGCCGCCTCCCGGATGGATGGAGGCACCGAGCGCAGTCCTTCCCGGGATGCCACGATGATGATGGGGAGGATGAGCAGCGACAGGGTGAGAGCTCCTGCGATGATGGTGGGGCCCATCCTTGCCCAGTACACGAACAATGCCAAGCCCAGGAGGCCATAAACCACAGATGGCACGCCGGCCAGGTTGCTGATGTTGATCTCTATTGCCTTGGTGAACAGGTTCCTGCGGCCGAACTCCTCCAGGTAGATCGCCGCCCCAACCCCGACCGGAACGGCAAAGAAAGCAGTGAACCCCATCACCCACAGGGTGCCGAACAGGGCAGACTTTATCCCGGCTTCCTCAGGGAAACGGGACGGCAAGCTGGTAAGGAAATCCCAACTGAGGACTTGGACGCCTTCCGAAGCAACATCATAGAGGAGCACTGCCACGGCCAGCACCCCAAAGGCTGTGGATCCCATGGCCACGGCCAGAAAGATGGCGCCGGTTGCCCTGGGGAAGCGCCGGCTGCTGCGTACGGCTTCTCCCATCGTGGAAAAGGTGCCCGGATATCTCATTCGTACACCTCCCTGAACCTGGCGAGGAGCCCTTGGGCGACAAGGTTTATCGTGAGGGTGAAGACGAACAGCATCAAGCCCACGGCGAAGATGCTCTCATACTCAACCGTGCCTCGTGGAGTGTCTCCTGTCGCCACCTGCATGATGTAGGCGGTCATGGTCTGCATAGCTTCAAGGGGGTTATATGACAGGTTGGGAATTCCGCCGGCAGCTATGGTGACGATCATGGTCTCTCCCACCGCCCGCGCCAGGGCAAGGAGACCCGACGCCACTATCCCCGACAGGGCCGCGGGTATAACCACCCGCACCGCCACCTGGAAACGGCTGGCACCAAGGGCATAAGCCCCCTCACGCAGGTTGGCCGGCACAGCCCGCATTGCATCATCGCTCAGGGAAACGATCATGGGGATCAGCATCACACCCATAGCCATGGCGGCGGTCAGTGCATTGAAGTCCGTCTCTGTGTCAAAAATCGGCTGGATGATGTTTGGGCTGATGAAGGAGATAGCGAAGAAGCCAAACACCACAGTCGGTATTCCGGCCAAGATTTCGACGATGGGCTTGATGACGGTGCGGACATGACCGGGAGCGTACTCGCTGAGATAGGTTGCGGTGAGCAGGCCGACGGGGAATGCGATGGCCAAAGCTATACTTGCGATGAGGATGGTTGCATTCAGGAGGGGCAGGACACCGAAGCTCTTCACGGAAAAGAGGGGCGTCCACTCGGTACCCGACAGGAAGCTGAAAATGGACACCTTCTGGAAGAAGGGGACTGCTTCCGACAGCAGGATAAGCACAATCCCGATAGTCGTAACGATGGACAGGGCGGCGCAGGCGAAGAGGAAAAACAGGATGGGCGCCTCCCGGACCTGCCGTTGGAGGCGCCTCCTGTTCAGCTGTGCCTCATTCAGTTGGGCCACTGGGCTATTCTATCTCCCTCAGGGCATCGGTGATAGACACGCCGGGTTCTACCTGGTTGAAGACGGTACCTGTCGCGCGGCTCTCTATGCGCTCCCTGGCCCAGTCGTAAACGCTGGCAGGCAGAGCCACGTACCCGGCATCGGGAACTATGGCAGCAGCATTGTCCAGGAAGAAGTCCACAAAGGCCGCCAGTTCAGGCTGGGTGTCCAGGAGATCGGCCCTGACGTAGATGAATATGGGACGCGCCAGGGGCTGATAGGAGCCGTTCTCTACGTTGTCAGAGGAGGGCACCACACACTTGCCGGTGCCCGGATTGCGTATCTCCACGCCCTTCACCAGCTCCCGGTACTGGTCATAGTAGGCCAGCCCAAAGTACCCTAGTCCACCCTCAGAGCCGTTAACTCCCCTGGCAATCAGCGGGTCCTCCTCGGTGATCAAGTCCAGGTCTCCCCTGTGGGCGCCTTCCTCGCCAACTACAGCCGCCGTAAAGTAGTCAAAGGTGCCGGAGGCTGTAGAGGGACCGTAGAGGCGGAGCTTGGAGTCGGGGAATCCGCTCCTGACCTGGTTCCAGTTGGTGACGCTATCCTGGGCTTCGGGGCCAAATATGTGGGCCAGCTCTTCAACCGAAAGACAACTCGCCCAATCGTTGTCCGGATGCACCACCACCGACAGAGCATCGAAGGCTACCGGCACCTCGATCAGCTCTATATCCTCCTCGGCGCATGTGTCCAGCTCCGACTGCTTCACGGGACGAGAGGCATCGGATATCTGGGTGTCTCCGGCGCAAATGGCCCGGAAGCCGGCCCCTGTTCCCGTCGAGGCCACGTTGACCCTCACCCCGGGGTTGGCTTTGCTGAACTCCTCGCCAATCGCCTCGCTGATAGGGAAAACGGTGCTCGAACCGGCAACAGCTATGGATCCTGAAAGGTCTCCACTGGAAGACTCTCCGGGACCATCGCCCCCACCGCAGGCTGCCAAGAATAGCGCCAGCGCGAACGCCGCCATGACCCCCAGGATGGTTGTAGTCCTCAGTCTCTTAGCTCTGTCGAACATCCCTTCTCCTTATTTTCGCTTGGTGCGGATCGAAGGGTACCTCATGGATATCTGCCAGTTTTTAAGCCAAGTTGAACGGTGTGTTAAGGCAATGTTAACGCCAGGCTTCCAGGGGACCAGATACCAGGTACTAGCGGGGGCAGCTAGCGGGAGCGGGGGATGGTGAAGCTGAAGGTGGCTCCCTGCCCTTCTTCGCTTTCCACCGCTACCTCTCCCCCGTGGAGCTGCACCATGTGCTTCACGATGGCAAGCCCCAATCCGACACCGCCGTCATGCCGGGACCTGTCCACCTTGTAGAACCGCTCAAAAACATGGGGCAGGTGCTCCCTAGGGATGCCGGGACCGGTATTACGCACCTCCACTTCAACCCAGGAATCGCGGACACCGGCGTACATCCTGATCTCCCCACCGGCAGGCGTGAACTTCACGGCGTTGTCCAGCAGGTTAACCAGCACCTGGCGCAGGTAGTCCTCGTGGCCTCTAACAGCGGGGAGGTGGTCTTGGGCCTTGATCGCAATGGATATGTCCTTAGCCTGGGCATGGGAGCGAAAGCTGTCCCGGACCTCCGCGAGAAGGGGAGCAAGCGCCACCGGATGAAGTTCTTGGAGTAGCTGGCCGCTCTCCAGCTTGGACAGTTCCAGCAGGTTGTCTGCGAGCCCGATGAGCCGGTTGGTGTCCTTGTGGATTCGTCCAACGAAGTCCCTGGCCGTCCCCGGCTCGTTCAGGGCGCCATCCTCCAGGGTCTCCACTGCTGCCTTGATGGAAGCCAGGGGGCTGCGGAACTCGTGGGACACGTTACTGACAAACTCCCGGCGGGTGACATCCACCTGATGGAGCCGGGTCAGGTCGTGCAAGGTGAGGATTACCCCGGCCGAAGAGGAGCTCTCACCCAATGAAATGGCCATGACACTGACATATCGTCCCGGGGAAAGCTGGAGTTCATCGTACTGGGACTCGCCCGATTCAGTTGCCCTTGCAACCAGCTGATGCATCTCGACGTTGCGGGCAATCTCGATAAAGCGCCTTTCAAGGGCACTGGGCGGGTCCGTGCCCAACAAGGCCCCCGCAACCTGGTTCATGTGCACTATTCTGCCTTCCGGGTCGATCATTACCACGCCGTCGGCCATGCTCTCCAGGATAGCCGATAGCTTGTTTCGCTCGGCCGCCAGGTCCTGGATGTTGGCCCTCAAAGCATCCGCCATGGTGTTCAAGGTGTCGGCCAAGTCCCGCGTCTCGCCTTCCCGGGAGGTGGGGACCCGATGCTCAAGGTCGCCCCGGGCCAGTCGGCGGGCTCCTTCGGTCACCTGTAGGATCGAGTCGGATGTGCCTTTGGTCATCAGGTAGGTCACTGTCCCGATCAGAAGGGCTGCCCCCAAGCCGGACAGGGCAATGACAACAACCGGCGAAGCGCCACCCTCCCCGGAAGGCGAAGACAACAGGTACGTAAGGCTGCCGGCTATCACCACGCAGACAAAGGCTAGGGCTGCAAAGACGAAGGGGATGCGCCGCCCTAAGGACCCGAGGAGCTTCATCCCTGGAATCGGTAGCCGACTCCGCGGATGGTCACGATCCTTTCGGGGTTTCCGGGGTCGGGCTCGATCTTCTCCCGCAGCCAGCGTACATGAACATCCACCGTCCGCGTGTCGCCGATGTAGTCCTGCCCCCACAGGCGGTCGAGAATCTCGTGGCGGGTGTACACCTTGCCTTTTCTAGCCATCAGGAGGGCCAGCAGATCGAACTCTCGCGGCTTCAAGTCGAGGTAGCTGTTGTTCAGCCTGACCGTGTGGCTGGATAGGTCCAGCTCCAGGTCTCCCGAAATCAGCACCTCGGGGCTGGGGGCATCGGAGTCGTAACGAGGTCGCCTTAGCAGGGCCCTCACCCTGGCAAGGAGCTCCCGCATGCTGAAGGGCTTGACCACGTAGTCGTCGGCCCCCAACTCCAAGCCCACCACCTTATCGACCTCTTCACCCTTTGCGGTGAGCATGAGTATGGGGACATCGCTCTCGCCACGAATGTTCCTGCAGACATCCAGGCCATCCATCTCGGGGAGCATGATATCGAGGATGACCAGGTCCGGCCGAACATCGCCCGCCAGGGCCAGCCCCTCTCTGCCGTTGTCGGCCGTTGACACGTCGTAGCCTTCTTTGGCCAGATTGTACCTCAGGGCTTCCAGAAGGTTGTCTTCATCTTCAACGACGACTATTCTTCGGCGCTGCATCCCAAGCTTCCGGTGCTGTCCCGATAATTCGGTCTATTGCACAGCGGAGGTGTCCGGCTCGAACAGGTGGGCTTGGACCGACCCTGCACCCAGCAGCTCTTCCAGCCTCTCTTCCAGCTTAGCACAGTAACCGGTGGACACATTGGGAAGATCAAGGCGCACCCGTTTGCCCCTGGAAATTATGTCAATATGCACCTTGTCGTCGCCGGAGTACTCCAACAGCACCCCCATGGCCTCCCGAAGGAGGTGGGCATCTTCCTCGGAATCGTCGGATTCGACCATCTTTACCAGTACTATCCGGGGCTTTTCAGGCTGGGACGCTTCCCCTTGCCCGACCGGTTCGGGAGCGTAATGGGTCGCTCCGTTCTCCGAAACCGTCATCTGGTCGCCCGGGACCAAATGAGCCTTCCCATTGCTTTTGCCGTTGGTCCCGCCATTGCTGCCATCGTACATTTTGGCCTGCTCACAATACACTGAAAGTTCGTCTCCCCTGGCCTTGATTCTGCCTGTGACCTCCAGCAAGTTTCCTTCCTGCCATACATCCCGCGTGCGTTCCAAAACGTCCGGCCAGGTGAGAACATCTATGCTCCCGTACAGCATCTCCAGGGTGGTCACCATGTATGGCTTCTGGTCCTTGGTGTACCGCTGGGAGGCCGAAGACACCTGCCCTATGACGGTCACCCTCTGGTTTTCCATTTCGTTGTCCAGCTGGTCCCGGGAGGTCATCGCCCTCCCCTGGCTCACCAATGCCACTGCCGAAAGGGAGTTTTCCGACAGGGGCACCCCGAGCAGCTCTTTTTCCCACGACACCTTTTCGGAGGCGGAGGCTTCTTCGCCGTTGAGGGATATGCCGGGCCCAGGGCCGATATCGCCCACATCCATGTCGAACATGCTGGACTGGCCCGACTGGCGACGGCTGGCTTCCTTTTGGGAGAAGGCCAGTATCTGCTCCACAGCTTTCAGCAAAGCTGGCCGGTTCCCGAATCGGTCCAGCGCGCCTACCTTTATCAGGCTCTCCATGGTCCGCCGGTTCAGACTCCTCAGGTCCGCCCTGCTGCAAAAGTCGTCAAGGCTCTGGTAAGGGCCGGTTTCCACCCTCTCCTCGATGATGGGCCGCACCGCGCCGTCGCCGACGTTCTTGACGGCCGACAGCCCGAAGCGAAGAGCTTTCGACCCCTCGGAGGTCTGGGTGATGGTGAAAAGTACGTCGCTCTCGTTTATGTCGGGAAGCAGCACAGGAATGCCCATTCGGAAGCACTCGCTGATGGCCCCGGCGGTCCTTTCGGGGTTGTCCATGCGGGCGTTCAGCACCGATGCCATGTACTCGTGGGGATAGTTGGCCTTGAAATATGCGGTCCAGTAGGAGATCAGGGCGTAGCTGACGCTATGGGCTTTGTTGAAGGCGTAGCCCGCAAAAGGTTCGATGAGGCTGAACACCTCTTTTGCCAACTCCTCGGAAAAGCCCATATCTATGGCCCCGGAGGTGAAGCTCTCTGACTCCTGGGCCATCAGCTCGGGGATCTTCTTGCCCATAGCCTTTCTGACGATGTCGGCGCCGCCCAGGGAGTACCCCGCGAAGGCCTGGAGGATCAGAAGCACCTGGTCCTGGTAAACGATTACGCCATGGGTCTCCTGAAGCAGGTCCTCCATGCTGGGATGGGGGTACTTGATGGGAGCCCGGCCGTGCTTGGCTTCGATGAACGTCTCGATGTGCTCCATGGGGCCGGGGCGGTACAGGGCGATCATGGCCGCAATGTCTCCGAGGGATGACGGCTTCAGCCCCTGTATGTGGCGTTGCATGCCGGCGCTCTCAAGCTGAAAGACGTCCGTCGTCTTCCCAGAGGACAGCAGGTCGAAGGTCTTCTTGTCGTCCAGGGGCAATTGGTGAAGGTCTATTTCGGCGCCCTGGGTTTCGGCAACTATCTTGACGGCCCGGTCCAGGATAGTGAGGCTGGTCAGACCCAGGAAGTCCATCTTCAGCAGGCCCAGCTTGGCAACGGGGTCCATGGCGTACTGAGTCATGAGAATCCCACTGGACTCATCGCCCCGGACGGGCTTCTGAAGGGGGATATATTCGGTCAAGGGGTCGCTGGAGATCACAACGCCGGCGGCATGGGTGCTGACGTGATGGACCGTGCCTTCCAGCCTCTTGGCTGTATCGACGAGGTTCTTCACACTCGATTCATTGTTGTAGATGTCCTTCAGCTCCATGCTCATCTCGAGAGCATCATCCAGGGTGCGGCTCTTGAATGGCACCAGGCGGGCAACCCGGTCCACGTCGGAATACCCCATGCCCAGCGCCCGGCCCACATCCCTTAGTGATGCCTTGGCTCCCAGGGTCCCAAAGGTGATGATCTGGGCCACCCTGTCTCGTCCGTACCGCTGGGTGACATAGGCAAGGACTTCATCCCGCCGATCATCCTGGAAGTCCATGTCTATGTCGGGCATCTCCTTGCGCTCCAGGTTCAGGAAACGCTCGAAGACCAGCCTGTATGACAGGGGGTCCACCTCCGTTACGCCCAGGCAGTAGAGCGCCAAGCTGGCGGCGGCGCTTCCCCGCACCCCGAAAAGGATGTTGTTGCGATGGGCGAAGGAGGTGATGTCCCACACCACCAGGAAGTAGTTGGCGAACTGGGTCTGTCGTATCACATCCAGCTCATAGGCAAGGCGCGCTTCCGCTTCCTGGGAAGGTTCAGGGTATAGCCTGCGGAAGCCGTCCCAGCAGAGCTGGCCCAGGTACTCCTCCGGGGTCGTCCCCTCGGGTACCGGGAAGTTGGGCAGATGGAGCTCGCTGGTATCCAGGGTCACATGGCACATATCGGCGATGCGCTGAGTGTTTGCCAGGGCTTCGGGGTGCCCTTCGAAGATGGCCTCCATCTCCTCCGTGCTCTTCAGATAGTAGGAGTCATCCTCCATCTTCAGGCGTTTCTCGTCATGGATGGTGGTGTTGGTGTGGATGCAGATCAGGACATCCTGGATGCTCGCATCCTCCTGGTCAACATAATGGCAATCGTTGGTAGCCACCAGGGGCAGTCCAAGCTCTTCAGCAAACTCCACCAGGGCCTTGTTGATGACGGGCAGCTCGTCGATGTAGGCGTGCTCCTGGAGCTCCAGGTAGTAGCACCCTTCTCCCAGCAGATTGCTGTACCACAGGGCGGCCTCCCGGGCATCATCCAGACGTCCCTCGCTGATGGCCCTGGGAACTTCTGCGGTAGGGCATCCGGAGAGAATGATCAGCCCCTCGTGGTACTGCTCCAGCAGCTCCCGGTCAATCCGCGGCCTGTAGTACTGCCCCTCCAGGTGGGCATGAGTGACCAGGCGCATCAGGTTTTGGTAGCCCTGGTTGTCCTTTGCCAGCACCGTCAGGTGGTAGGGGCTTCGCTCCGACGGTCCCTTTTCATGGCGGCTGGTGTGAGCAACGTAAACCTCGCACCCGATAATTGGTTTGATCCCGGCCGAAACACACTGGGTGTAGAACTCCACGACACCATAAAGGGAGCCATGGTCGGTGATGGCGAGGGATTCCATGCCCTGCTCTTTGGCGCGGGCTACCAGTTTGGGTATGCGGGAAACTCCATCCAGCAAGCTGTATTCGGTGTGAACATGGAGGTGAGTAAACATAACGGACGATGGATAAGTTATTGGAGGGAGGGGTTGGTGTCAAGGCAAAAACTCACGGGTTTCCGCACCCGGTTTTCTTGGACTTTTGACGTTGCCAACCCATCAAGGCTATGTAAAATGAAGCATCCCTCACAAGACCCAACAGGCCGAGGAGGTGCAGCCATGACAACCCAAGGTCCGGCAGACGTTGTGCTCACGGGAGGCGTCATCCTGACGGTAAACCATGCCGATGATGTGGCGGAATGTGTGGCTGTCAGGGGCAACGCCATCGTTGCCGTGGGAGGCAGCCAGGATGTGGACCCCTGGATAGGTCCTGCGACGAGGGTCATAGACCTTCAGGGACGTTCGGCTGTCCCCGGCTTCGTCGAGAACCACATCCACATGACCAACTCGTACAGACGGACCTGGCTGGACCTCAGCCCCGACTCGGTAAGCTCCGTGGCTGAAATTCGCGAGGCGGTCGCTGAGCGGGCCGGGAGCATGGAGCCGGGCCAGTGGATATGGGCCCACGGATACCATCCCGAGCGCCTGGCTGAAGGGCGCCACCCCACGAGGCATGACCTGGACCCGGCTTCCCTCAACAATCCCGTGGGGATCGTGCACAGGGAGGGCATGGGTTGGACCTTCAACACCATGGGACTAAGGACCATCGGTGTAAACGACGACACTCCCGACCCTCCCGGCGGCCCGATGCACCGGGATCCCCAGGGCGTTCCCCTGGGGCCCATGTTCGACAACACCCGTGCCGTCTTTGTGAGACCCAACCTGCCCAAGCAGACCGACGAAAGCATCCTGGAGGACTACGTCTGGATGTGCGGCAGGATGGCTGCCAACGGCATCACCAGCGCCTGCGAGGCGGCCATACGTTCGGCACAGGAGACCCAGACGTGGAAGAGGCTGCGAGATGCAGGAAACCTGACCCTTCGAGTGAACCTGGGGCCCTACCCCCTGGAAGGCTCCGACTGGAACATGGAGGGCGCGGGCACCAGGATGCTCCAGGCCGGCCTCTGCACGGGATTCGGGGACGAATGGGTACGGCTGGGCTCTCTCACCTACGGTGTGGATGGAGGGGTCTTCGGCCAGACGGCGGCCCTGTTCCAGCCCTACTCCAACGACCCTGGCGGCAGCTACCGGGGCAGCTATCGGGTGACCCCGGAGGTGGCCGCATCCTTCTGCTCTACGGCGCACAGGGGCAACTGGCAGATCTCGGCCGTATGCCACGGCGATGAGGGCGTGACCTTCGCCGTGGATGCCATCGAGAAGGCCCAGGCGGAGATGCCCGATCGCCGCCTGCGCCATCGCCTGGAGCATGCCTATCTGTGGAACGAAGCCCTGCCGGAACGCATCGCCAACCTGGGGATAATTTGGAACACCCAAGCTTCAGTGATTGCGGGAGTGGGCCGTTGGGGCACACTGGAGCCCTGGGGGGAGCGTTGCAGCTACGCCTTCCCCATCAAAACAGCCCTGGACCACAGAATCGTAGTCTCAGGCGGTTCTGACTGGCCGGTCAGCAACATGAATCCCATGGTCAGCATCCACTTCCTGGTCACTCGGATGCTGGAGCCCCTGTCAGACGGCGTTGCGCTGGCGCCCGACCAAGCCATAAGCGTAAAGGACGCTGTCCGGATACACACCTACAACGGGGCATACACAACCTTCGAGGAGGGCATAAAGGGTTCCCTGGAAGTGGGAAAGCTGGCGGACATCACGGTGCTGTCGGAGGACATCCTGTCAATTGCCCCGGAGCGCCTCCGGGAGGTGCGTACCGACGTCACCATCCTGGACGGCAAGGTGGTGTACGAAAGGCCTGCCCTATGAGATACGGAACAGGGAAGCCGCGTTGTCCCACAAGATCCGGGTCTTGGACTCATCGCTGAGCAGAGGGTCGGCGATGAAAGAGTCCAGCTCGTTGGGGAAGTCGGTCAGCTCAGGATGGGGGTACTGGCTGCCCCACACCAAACAGTGGTTGCCCACTTCGTCCACCACTTCAGGCGTGGTGCGTTCGCCGGGTTCCACGCAGGCGAACCCCTGGCGCTTGAAGAGTATGCTGGGGGCTTCGGTGCTGGAAGCTTCGTTCCCGAAGGGTCCGCCCCAGTGCTCATCCACCCTGTCCAGCCAGTAGGGAATCCATCCGGCTCCCGACCCCAGATATCCCACCTTCAGGTCCGGGAACCGCTCCAGCACGTTGTGGCCCATGAAGGACATCAGGGCCAGCATCATCTCGAAGGGGTCAAGAACTCCTTCAAGCCCGAATATGGTGTCCTGCCGGTCCTCCCCGAGCTGGTGAAGCACGCTGCCCCATCCTTCGTGGAGCAGGATGGGGACACCCAGGCTCTCCGCCTCGGCGTACAGCGCGTCGTAGGCGGGGTCATGGAGCTTGCGTTTCAGCAGCGGATTGGGACGCATGTACGCCCCGACGAACCCCAGCTCCTGCACCGCGCGGCGCAGCTCTGTCTTGGCTTCATCGGCCCCCTGGATGGGTATGAGAGCAACGCCCTTCAGGCGCCTGGAATCGGCGGCGCAGTAGCTGTGCAGCCAGTTGTTGTAGGCCCTGCACAGGGCGGCCGACAGCTCGGTGTCGATATGGTCTGCCCAGATCACGTACATGCCCCTGGTTGGCAGCAACACACCTACGTCCACACCCTCTTTGTCCATATCCTTCAGGTGGGACGATGCATCGAAGCTTCCGGCCAGGGCGTCCTGGAAGACCCGCCTGTAGGAAGGCACATCGAGGTAGCTGGGCCGGGGGTCGGACACAGCCCTGCCCTTCACGACCATGGAGGTGCCATCGTCTCCCACCGTCACCTGTCCCTTGTATCCCTGCTCCAGCCATGTGTCCCACAGATCGGATGGTTCCATCACGTGACGGTTGGCATCGATGACATGAAACTGGCCTTTCATAGCGCCTCCTAGATGCTTACACCCTACCTTCGACCCACGCCTCTCAGCCCACGTATGGTAGTATCGCCCCAAGTCCTAGTCAAGGCAAACAGCCTCGACGCCGGTACCTTCCAGCTTGACAGCAAGCTGCCCAGGTAGCTACTATTCGGTCAACAGACCAAGCCTCGAAACGGGCTACCCCCAGGTCAACTATCCAACTCCAGGGAGGTCATAATGCGAGGAAACATCAAGGTTATGGACTGCGACCGCCATGTGATGGAGCCGGCAACCCTGTGGGATGACTACCTGGAGGCCCCCTACAAACACTACGGCATCAAGTCCGAGGGCTGGTTCTCCTTCGGCACCCTCATGGCGGGACAGCGCCTGGGCTCGGGCAAGGTTGGGGGCGGCCCCATGGAGGTCAACCCCCTCGGCATGCTGAACAACCCCTTCTGGAGGGGCAAGTTCAAGTACGCCATCTCCCGCAAGTTCGACAACGTGTCATACCTGCACGACATGGATGTGGAGGGAGTGGACGTAGCCTTCCTGTTCACCAGTATCGGCCTGTACGCCACCTTCGATGACACGCTGGACCCGGAACTGGCTGCCGGAATGTGCCGGGCCTACAACAACTGGCTGTACGACTACTGCTCCATCGACCCGGACCGGATGAAGGGTGTGTGCCTGCTCCCCTTGCAGGACATAGAGCTGGCCGAGCAGGAACTCCGCCGGGCCGCCACCGAGCTGGGTATGCGGGGCATCTTCTGGCGCCCCAACCCCCTGCGAGGCCGCCGGGTGTCCGACCCGTACTACGACCCTCTGTTCGCCATCTGCGAGGAAACGGGCGTGGCAGTCTGTTTCCACGAGGGCCAGCAGGAAAAGCTGCCCTACTACGCCAGGGGGCGTGTGGACAACTCCTTTACCCGCCATGCCACCTGCCACCCCATGGAGCAGATGGGGGCCATGGCGTCCATGACGTCTGAAGGCGTGTTCGACCGCTTCCCCAAGCTGCATGCAGCCTTCCTGGAGTCGGGCTGCGGCTGGCTTCCCTACTGGCTGGACCGGCTGGACAAGCAGGTTGACCACGACTATTTCGGGCAGGGGTACCAGGGCAAGGAGAAGCCGTCAGAGTACTTCCGGCGGGGCCAGTGCTACATCTCCTGCGAGGCCGGCGAGGAGACCATCCCCATGCTCCAACGCTTGGTGGGTGAAGAGAACCTGATGTGGGCCTCGGACTACCCGCACCCCGACGTGATCGAGTACTTCCCCGACACGCTGAAGGGCCTGATAGACTCGGACGATGTAACCGACGAGTTCAAGTCCAAGATTCTCTGGGACAACCCGGTCCGGTTCTACAACCTGTAGACGACAGACCCCTCCCCTAGAAGAGGGACTTGCTCTGGCCTCCGTCTATGTTGATGCAGGCCCCGGTGATCAGACTGGCTCGCTCTGAAGCCAGGAAGGCAACGAGATCGCCTACCGGCTCAGGCCATCCAAACCGTCCCGCCGGCAGGTTCCACTTGATGAACTCGTTGACCACCTCGGGCGGGTTGCTCTGGGTGTAGCGGTCCCAGCTTCCCCCAGGGAAGATGATGGACCCCGGGGCAACGCAGTTCACCAGAACGTTGTCCTTAACGTACTCCAGACCCGCGTACTTGCTCATAGCGATTAGGGCCGCCTTGCCCGCCATGTAGTCCACCGAGCCCCCGTGCTCCCGGCCCCAGATGGATGCGATGTTGATGATGCGTCCCCATCGGCGCTCCCGCATCCCCGGTATGGCCAGGTGCATCAGCCGCAGCCCGCCGAACAGGTTCAGGTCCATGCCGCTGCGGAACTGCTCCTCGGTGGTGTCAGATAGGGTTGTGCCCCGGCGGCCTCCCACGTTGTTGACCAGGATGTCCACCGGGCCCAGGGCCTCTTCAGTCCCCCGGAAGACCGCTTCGGCGGCCTCGGGCTCGACGATATCCGCTACGATACTTAAAGCCTCGACGCCCTGGGCCTTCAGCTCGTCCGCGGCAGCGTCGAGGGTGCTCTCCGTTCGTCCGCAGATGGCCACCTTGGCCCCCTCGCGGGCCAAGGCCAGCGCCGATATCCGCCCCAAGCCCCGGCTGCCTCCGGTGACTATCGCTACCCTGTCCTTGATACCCAGGTCCATGACCTACCCCAGGTCTCCCCAGCTATATCCCATCTTCACGTCCACCTTCAGGGGGACAGACAGCTCCAGGGCCAGGGGCATCTCCTCCCGCACCATCTCCGTCAGCGCCTCCACTTCTTCCTTGGGCGTCTCGAACAGCAGCTCATCGTGCACCTGGAGCAGCATCAGGGAGCTCATCCCCTCGCTGTGCATTCGGCTGTGCACTCGGATCATCGCCAGCTTCATGATGTCCGCCGCCGTGCCCTGGATGGGCATGTTGACGGCCACACGCTCGGCGGCCTGGCGCACGTGCATGTTGGAAGCGCCAATGTCGGGGATGTACCGCCGGCGTCCAAGCACCGTCGAAACGTATCCGTCGTGCCTGGCCTGAGCCTTGGTCTCCTCGATGTAGTTGCGTATGCCAGGGTAGCTGGCGAAGTAGTTGTCGATGAACTTCTTGCCCTCTTCCGGCCCGAACTCCGTCTGCTGGGAAATCCCGTAAGGGGACAGGCCGTAGATGACGCCGAAGTTCAGCACCTTGGCTATCCGGCGCATGTCGGCAGTAACATCATCCACGCCGACGTCGTACATCAGGGATGCAGTCGCCGAGTGGATGTCCTCGCCCCGGTGGAAGGCTTCCAGCAGGGAGGGGTCCTGGGACAGGTGGGCCAGCACGCGCAGCTCGATCTGGGAGTAGTCAGCGGACAACAGGGTCCAGTCGGGGGCCTGCTCAGCCACGAAAGCCTTGCGCACCTCCCGCCCCAGCTCGGTGCGTATGGGGATGTTTTGCAGGTTGGGATCGTTGCTGGAGATGCGCCCCGTTGCGGAGCCGGTCTGGTTGTAGCTGGTGTGCAGCCTGTTGGTGCGGGGATTTATCAGCAGGGGCAGGGAATCGACGTATGTGGACTTGAGCTTGGAGACCTGGCGGTACTCCAGGATGCCATCCACCACCGGGTGCATCCCCTTCAGAAACTCCAGGGAGTTGGCATCCGTGGAGTAGGCGCCCGTCTTGGTGCGCTTGCTCTTTGGCAGCCCCAGCTCCTGGAAGAGAAGGTCGCTGAGCTGCTGTGGCGAGTTGAGGTTGAAATTGTGCCCCACCGATTCGTATGCCTTGACCTCGAGCTCCTTTAGCTGAAGGTCAAGGCTCAGGGACATGGCGTCCAGGGACTCCCGCTCCGCCAGGATGCCGTTGCGCTGCATCTCCACCAGCACAGGCACCAGGGGCATCTCCACCTGGTGCATCAGGTCCGAGAAGCCCGCCTTCTCCACCTGCTCCTCGAACACCCCGCGCAGGCGGCCGGTCATGTCGGCGTCGGCGCAGGCATAGGGCGCAGCCTTCTCGACGGGCACCGCATCCATGGAGAGCTGCTTCTTGCCCGTTCCCAGCAGCTCGGATATTTGGATCATCTCCACGCCCAGGATATCCAGGGCCAGGTTCTTGAGGCCAATGGCCTTCTTGCCCAGCAGGTGGGCTGCAATCATCGTGTCGAAGTCCACCTTGCCGGGCACAACATCGTAGTTCTTCAGGACGGTCAGGTCGTAGTTGGCGTTGTGGGCTGTCTGTCCCACGCCGTCCCCCTGCAGGAAGGGCCTCAGGCGCGCCATGACCTCTTCCAGGGGAAGCTGATCGCCCTCCCGGTGTCCTACGGGAACATACCAAGCCTTACCCGGCGCGCAGGAGAAGCTGAGGCCCACCAGGTCCGCTTGCATGGGGTCCAGGCTGGTGGTCTCGGTGTCGAAGGCGTAATGGGGAGATGCCGCCAACTCCGCGACCATCTCCTCCAGTTTCTCCATGGAATCCACCACCCGGTAGTCCACTTCTGAAGGCTGTCCTGCCACTGGCCCCGAAGAGGTCGCCGCAGCAGCATCGGGTGCGGCGCTGGTCGGCGACCCGGATGCCGAGGGGTCGGGGATGCGGTCCACGCCCCGGAATTCCAGCTCCCGGAACAGTTCCACCACGTTCCGTCGGTCGTAGTTCCAGAAACGGCAATCTTCCATGTCCAGGGTCACGGGCGCATCTCTTGCGATGGTGGTCAAAAACTTGCCCTCCATGGCCCGCTCCTGGTTGGCCCGCAGGTTCTCCCTCAGCTTGACGGGTTCCACCGAATCGATATTGTTGTAGAGGTCTTCCAGCGTCCCGAACTGGGACACCAGCTTGACCGCCGTCTTGTCGCCCACGCCGGGAACGCCGGGAATGTTGTCGGAGGTGTCGCCCTTCAGCGCCTTGATGTCGGGCTGGTACTCGGGACCGAGTCCTCCGTAGCGCGCCTTCACCTCGGCGATGTCGTACACCTTCCTGTCCTGCACGCTGTGGTACAAAGCCACCCTCACCCAGGGCGACACAAGCTGGAAGGTGTCCGTATCCCCGGTCAGTATGATGGTCTCAACCTTCTGCTCCTCGGCGTGGCGGCACAGGGTGCCGATCACATCGTCCGCCTCGTAACCCTCCACCTCGTAAACGGGCACGTTGAAGGCGCCCATGAGCTGCTTCACCCGGTCGAACTGGGGAATCAGCTCCGGCGCCAGGTCGGGGCGCTGGGCCTTGTACTCCTTGAACCGCTCGTGGCGGAAGGTAGGGCCGGGCATATCGTAGGCCATGGCGACATGGGTCGGGTTCCAGTCCCCAATCGCCCGCAGGAAGGTGTTGTTGAAGCCGAAAACGGCGGTGATGTCCTCACCGGTGGAGCTCACAGAAAGCTGCTGGCGCATGCGAATGGCGTTCCACGCGCGGTGCACCATGGCATGCCCGTCGATGATCATCAGGCGGGGCATCTGTTCCAGGGGCAGCATGGCAGGGGTCTGGGAAGGATCGCTGGTCATCACTCACCACCGGCAGCGGGAAGTCGGGGCGGAGGCCCGGCGGACAGCTATCTACAGGCCCCCATGTAACCCGTCCGCATTATACAACAGCCCGACCCCACCCCTCATGCGCCACAACGGGAGCCGGGCCGTGTTGACGGGAAAGTAGCGCCCCCATATCATCTGCTGGTAATGCCGACCAGGATATTGGGTATCGAGACCTCCTGCGACGAGACCGCCGCCTCTGTGGTGGAGGACGGCGTCAAGCTGCTGTCCAACGTGATCTCCTCCCAGGTGGAGCTTCATGCCCGGTACGGGGGTGTGGTCCCTGAGGTCGCATCCAGGCAGCACGTCCTACAGATGTGCCCGGCAATAGAGAAGGCCCTGGAAGATGCGGGGACCCGGTTCGAAGACCTGGATGCCGTTGCTGTGACCAGCGGGCCCGGCCTCGCCGGCTCCCTGCTGGTTGGGCTGAACGCCGCCAAGGCCATCGCCTTCTCCCTGGATATCCCCCTCATTGGCATCAACCACCTGGAGGGCCACATCTTCGCGGCGTGGCTCAACAGCAAGCCCGAGGAGGAAGTCTCGGACCCCAGCGCCGACCCCGGCTTCCCCCTGGTCTGCCTGATAGCCTCGGGAGGACACACCGACCTGGTGCTCATGGCTGGCTACGGCGATTACCAGCTCCTGGGACGCACCCGTGACGATGCGGCCGGGGAGGCATTCGACAAGGCGGCCCGCATCCTGGGCCTGGGCTTTCCCGGCGGGCCTGAGATACAGCGAAAGTCCGCGGGCGTCCACCACGCCGAGCAGCTACCGCGGTCGTGGCTTCGGGGAAGCCAGGACTTCAGCTTCAGCGGCATCAAGACCGCCCTGCTCCGGCGCGCCCAGCAGTCGGGCGTCTATCCTCCCGACGAGTCCCAGGAGGAGGACAGCGACCGCCTCATTGGTGAGATGGCGTCAGCCTTTCAGGAATCGGTGGTGGATGTCCTCGTGTACAAGACCCTGGAAGCCGCCGACAAGGTGGGCGCCAAGGGAGTGATACTGGGTGGCGGTGTGGCTGCTAACGCTTTGCTTAGGCAGGAGATGGTGCGCCAGTCCAGCCTGCCCGCCCTGATTCCTCCGCCCGTGCTATGCACCGACAACGGGGCTATGATCGCGGCTTCAGGCTACTACCACTACACCAAGGGGCGGGGAGATTCCCTGGACCTGGATGTGGACCCGGGCCTGTCCCTGTAGCCCCCAGGTCACCAGAACATTTCCGAGACCAATCGTGGAATCAAGAAGAGCAAAACTCAGAGAGAGGCTAATCTCTGGGTTGGAAGATATGGGGTTCACCGTCGGCCCCTCAGGAGTAACCCCACCTACCTACCAAGATAAAGACTCCATACGGCAGATGCACTTGGCAGACCGCCGGAGGTTTGTCGAGGAAAGAGTCGATCTGCTACAACGGTTGGAGAAACGCGCCCTTCCCTTCTTTGCTACAGGGAAGGAGATTTCACCGGACGGGATTCACCCGCGAATTGAACTAGTCGCGTCTCAATTGCAAGCCGACATTTTTAGGTACGCATGTCTTCTGTGGAGCATCCCGGTATCTCCAGGATATGGACGGCGCATGCGCTTTCTGATTTTTGATGAGGCTAACAATAAACTCATCGGGGTACTAGGGCTTGCAGACCCTGTTTATTGCCTCGCGGTGCGGGACAAATGGATCGGATGGGATGATAAGGATAAGCGTCGTCGCCTTTGGCACGTGATGGATGCATATGTTCTCGGTGCGGTTCCTCCTTACAATCAATTACTGTGCGGAAAGCTCATTGCGCTTTTGGCCACCTCGAACGAGGTGAGGGGGCACTTTATTACCCGATACAAGGGAAGGCCCTCCGGTATACTAGGGCTGGTACGTGAACCACACTTGGCCCTCTTGACAACCACATCGGCCATGGGGCGCTCTTCAATGCTGAATCGGATAAAGCGGGATGGCGAGCCTATCTGGTCTAGCATAGGCATGACCCTGGGATGGGGACATTTTCATCTGGGGAACGGCCACTTCAAGGCGATGGCAGACTTCATGCGGGAGGAGGCACCGCAAGTCTTTGACAGCTACAAGTTTGGGGGAGGCCCAAGTTGGAAGCTGCGTGTAATCCGATCATGTCTTCGCGAGCTAGAAATTCCTTCTACTGCACTTCAGCACGGGGTGAAACGCGAAGTCTTCTTAGCGCCGCTTAGCAGAAATTGGAAGCAATTCCTCAGGGGAGAACATGACAATCCAGATTTTCATGACCGTCCGACCGAGGACCTCATGTATTTCTTTAGTAGGAGATGGTTGCTTCCAAGAGCAGCGAGAGACTGTAGTTTCAAGGCTGTCACACACCAGGACATACAGCGCCAGGTTCGGGCGCAAAACTAAGGGGATGAGAACAACGTGGCACTTGCAGAAATAGGCTACGACGACTTAAAGACCAAGATGGCCGAGGCTGTGGAGAAAGAGGCAAACCAGGTCGATGCTCTGCGCCAAGAAGTCCGAAGACTGTCCGTCAAGAAACTCGATCACCGTCCCTGCAAGACAATCGCTCCTTTGGCCACGGACGGCGGCGAAAATCGGCTCACTTTCGAGCCACTAAATCTGGAAATCATCCGGGTGGTAGATAGCGAGGGTCAAGAACTCGTCCAAGAGGTTATAGCGATCTCAGAAGATGACTCGGTTTTCCGCGAAATGAGCGCACACCTCCCAGTTATGCAGAAGCTATTGGGTTCCCTAGGTATTGAATTCGAAGCGCTCTCATACTTGCTCGGCAGCAACAAGAGCCCGGATGTCGAGCGTGTTGCGGATAATCGGGGCCGTGTGAGGGCCTTTAGGGACATAGTCGAATGGGCAGTGCTCTTTGACCTTGCGACAAGAGACTGGCCCGTAGATGTGCTTCTGCTAAGAGATGGGCTCCTTCGCACAAAGACATTGAAACGAGAGACTTTCCCAAAACTAGACTCGGCATTTCGTCGCATCTTCGATAATCGAGCGGCCCCGGGAAAACGCAAAGTCTTTTTGCTAGGTGTAGCCAAATCTTCGGCGGTGCTGAGTAAATTGAGTTTAGCGATGATACTTGAGCGCACCTTTGACCGAGACTACCCGTGCTATGCCGAGGTGCCACAGGACCTAGAGGCTAAGTGCTACAATTTCGATCGGACGTGGTTGGAGACGTCGTCCGACCACACAAATGACCCAAGGCAGCTCTATCAAAGTTTCGGACGTCTTCATCTCATTAAGTTGGGGGCGTCTCCTGACTCGCCTGTTTTGCCTGTGGACGTGCCTGTGTGGCTCCCGAACAACCGGAAACAAGAAATCCTAGAGTACCTAGTCAACGACTCTTTAGACACTTTCCCAGCTCTGGGCTATCCAAGTGCCCTCCAGCGCGCCCACGACCATGCGGTGCTTACAGGTTTGGAGATGACCGTCTTGGGAGACCTGATGACTGATGCCCTTCAGAGACACATGGACGACTCGCTGAGGGAGAGGATTACCCGACATGTGCATCTAGGTAGGGGGTTGGTCAAGGGAGGAGGGCGCAGAAGTGGTTAAGCTATTCGATCCAGACCGCCTAATAGGCATGTTCAAGGGCTTCACAGAAGAGGGTTTGGAGTTCCGCGCAGAGATAGTCTCCCCTTATCAACCCAGTGAAGACCTGGCTCCTCGCATTGGGCAATTCCTGCTTGTAGAGCTAGGGTCGCCCGATGATGCTGCTCTGGGCCGGATCACTCGCTTCTTTCCTGTTGGAGTCCTTGCCGGACAAGAAGGCGATGAGTACTTGGCGGAAATGCATAGGTCCCATACAGAAGTTCCCGCCCAACTTAAGGAGCGCCGACTTCGTTACAACGTCAAAGTACGGCTCCTTGGGGGCCTGAGAGTCGACTACAGGATAGATGGAGGGTGCCCCAGATTCGTGCCAACCGTTCGAAAACTGCCTCACCTGGGTGCCAGAGTAGCCCTACCAAGTGATGAGGTATTGGCTTTCTTGTGTAACCTCGGGGCGCAAACGAGTACCTCCCAGACAATTGGGCACTTTAGTCTCGGCGAGCTTATCTACAATGGTGGACAACCCGCTGGAGAAGACTTTCTGCTTCCTCAGCCTCAGACCTTCGCGATTAACTTTGATGTCAAGAGCCTGATCTCTCGGAGGTCCTTCGTATTTGCCCGGGCTGGTTACGGCAAGTCGAACATGCTGAAGTTGCTTATCTCCCAACTCTACGCCGATGACGGGCCGAAAGACCGTAGCGGCCGCCCTGTTGGGATGTTGATCCTTGATCCAGAGGGTGAGTACTTCTGGCCCGATGAGGATGGACGACCAGGACTCTGTAATGTCCCCCACCTTAAGGACAAGGTCGCAGTCTTTACTGACCGCCAAGAGCCAAATCTCTATTACGGCTCATGGAAAGTTGGTGGCATCAAATTGGACGTGCGTGAGCTCTCCGCCTCAGATGTGGTGTCGCTCTGCATAAGCGAAGACAGGCAGAATCAGCAGAATGTAGCAAAGCTGAGGGGACTGCGCGTTGAACAATGGCGGCAACTGATTGACTATGTTGCGGAGCACGGTCACAACTCGGAGGAAAGAAAGATTCAGACAATTGCCGGATTCAATGAAGCTGATGGAGTCGAGGCCCGGGCGATGCGCAGCAACCTCGTAACCATAGTAAACCGGCTCCATGACCCTGCTGGAACCCTTCAGACCCAAGTTAAAGACCTTCTTGCCAATGGAATGATCGTGGTCGTTGATCTATCACTAGTTACAGGGGCGATAGGACTCCAAATATCCGGTCTGCTACTTAAGTCCATCTTCGATCACAACCAGTATAATTTCACGGCGGCAGGAGGATATCGGTATTCCAATAGAGACAAAAGAATTAGATACACATGGGCCGTGGGGCTTCCGACCGCTTGACTGCTGTAGAGGCAGGTAGGGTCTATCCCCGCGTGCACGGGGGAACCACGGCAGGATCACGATGCCCGAATCCGGGGCAGGGTCTATCCCCGCGTGCACGGGGGAACCGGCCTCGGGGCGGTCGCGGAAGTGATCGGGAACGGTCTATCCCCGCGTGCACGGGGGAACCCAGGACCGCTATAACGACCTGCTCGATGAGTCGGGTCTATCCCCGCGTGCACGGGGGAACCAAGTTGATCATCCACGCCGGATCCTCGAGCATGGGTCTATCCCCGCGTGCACGGGGGAACCCTTTCGCGATCGCTTCTTCGTACTTCCCCTCGACGGTCTATCCCCGCGTGCACGGGGGAACCTAGAACATCGCCGCCGATGTAGGTCTCGTCCACGGTCTATCCCCGCGTGCACGGGGGAACCGCTTGCCCGCCCGTCTCCCCCCTGATGATCAAGGGTCTATCCCCGCGTGCACGGGGGAACCCGGTACACATTGCCGGCTGGTGGTATTGGACGAGGTCTATCCCCGCGTGCACGGGGGAACCGTGGGCGAGGGCGCCAGGGAAGGGCCGCAGGAGGGTCTATCCCCGCGTGCACGGGGGAACCACCACCGCCGGACGATCCGCCGACGACGACGCGGGTCTATCCCCGCGTGCACGGGGGAACCGCAAGAGGGCGCCATTGCCCCGGTCTGCTGGAAGGTCTATCCCCGCGTGCACGGGGGAACCAACACGCTCGGCGGCGGCCAATCCATGTAGTAGGGTCTATCCCCGCGTGCACGGGGGAACCAACGTTTGGGCTGGTCGACCGGACGGACGAAGCGGTCTATCCCCGCGTGCACGGGGGAACCGCCGTCTACCTAGAACGCCTCCCGTCACCGTCGGGTCTATCCCCGCGTGCACGGGGGAACCTTGTGCGCCTCCACACGTTAAGGGCTCGCCTACGGTCTATCCCCGCGTGCACGGGGGAACCCGCGGCGTCTAAGCCCAAATAAGACGTCAGCAAGGTCTATCCCCGCGTGCACGGGGGAACCAGCGCATATCGCTAAACCATTCGACCCACCCACGGTCTATCCCCGCGTGCACGGGGGAACCGCCGCGGAGAGGCCAACCGTCCAGACCGGGTCGGGTCTATTGTTAGTGCTAACTCTAAACTGACCCAGTAGCGCTAATTTGGAATTGACCCACCCCGATAGCGGACGCATCTTCGTCGGGAAACCGATTAGGAGGTGCAGCAAGTCAAATGATAGGAGGTGGGTTAGTGAGAGAGTTATACGAGTTGAAGGGCGATGGAAGCTCGATCCGAGGGATATCGAGGGAGTTGGGGATTTCCCGGAACACCGTGCGCAAGTACGTGCGCTCCGACGAGGTGCCCAAGGCCAAGCGGCGAGAGAAGCAGGGGTCGAAGCTGGACCCATACAAGGGTCACATAGATGGTCGGCTGTCGGCGGGAGTGGACAACTGCGTGGTGCTGCTGCGGGAGATCCGGGAGTTGGGCTACGACGGCAGCTATCCGACGCTGACCAACTACGTGCGGCCTCGGCGTCGGCCGCGTCAGCCCCGTGCGACGGTGCGGTTCGAGACGGCGCCAGGCGAGCAGGCACAGGTGGACTGGGGCAGCTTCGCCTATGTCGGAGAGGACGGGCGCAAGCACCGGGTCTGGGCCTTCGTGATGGTGCTGAGCTGGTCTCGGACCATCTACGTGGAGTTCGTCCGGCGCGCCGACGTGGCGACCTTCATCAGGTGCCATCTGAACGCCTTCGAGTACTTCGGTGGTGTTCCCCGCCGCTGCCTGTACGACAACGCCAAGGTGGTGGTCCTGGGGCGTGACAGGGAGGGCAGGCCGGAGTGGAACAGCCGGATGCTGGACTTCTCACTGCGAATGGGCTTCGACCTCCGTCTGTGCCGACCCTACCGAGCGCAGACGAAGGGCAAGGTGGAGAGCGGCGTGAAGTACGTCCGGGGCAACCTGTGGCCCGGTGTCCGCTTCACCGACGACGCAGACATGAACCGCCAGGCCCTGGAGTGGTGCGATGCGGTGGCCAATCGGCGAGTCCATGGGACGACGCACCGGGTCCCCCGAGAGATGCTGGCTGAGGAGCTCGCCCACCTGGGCAGCCTGCCGCCGCGTTCGGGCCTTGCGCCCTACATGCGGGAGGAGCGGAAGGTGGCCAGGGACGGCTACGTCCACTGGGAGAGGTCTCGCTACGGCGTGCCCTGGAGCTGGGCGGGTTCGACGGTCCAGGTGGGTGTGCGGGCCGGTACGGTGGAGGTCTGGTCGGGCGACGTGCGGCTGGCGGTGCATCCCCAAGCCCAGCGGACCGGTCAGCGCCTCACACTGCCGGGCCAGTGGGACGGACTGCCCGGCGGCGATGATCGTCCTCGTAAGGAAGCCGTGGCGGTGCAGATCCCTGTGGGCCAGGTGGAGCGCCGCTCCCTGGAGGTGTACGAGTTGGCAGCGGTGGGAGGTGGGCGATGATCGCGCTGGAACAGGCTCGCCAGCACCTGGAGACGCTGGGCCTCAAGCAGGCCGTCGAAGCCCTGGACAACTCCTTGGACGCTGCGGCCACCAAGAAACTGACCTACCCCGAGATGCTGGCAGAGCTACTCGGCGTGGAAGTGGCCGCCCGGAAGGAGCGGTACATGTCCACCAGGACGAAGCTGGCTCACCTCCCCTTCCACCGGACCTTGGAGCAGTTCGACTTCTCGTTCCAGCCCTCCATCGACGAGCGACAGGTGCGGGAACTGGCCGGCCTGTCCTTCGTCGCTGAAGCCACCAACCTGCTGCTCCTGGGACCGCCAGGTGTGGGCAAGACCCATCTGGCGGTGGCCCTAGCGCTCAAGGCCATCGAGAAGAGCCAGGGGGCCTACTTCGTCCGAGCCTACGACCTGATGGAGGACCTGAGGAAGGCCAGGGTGGAGAACAACCTCCAACGGCGCATGCGGGTCTACCTGTCGCCCAAGCTACTCATCGTGGACGAGTTCGGCATCTGGCCTTACGACCGGGACGCCTCCACCGCCTTCTTCACCCTGGTGTCGGCTCGCTATGAGCGGGGCAGCATCATCCTCACCTCCAACAAGGGCTTCGCCGAGTGGGGTGAGCTTCTGGGCGATACCGTCATCGCCTCGGCCATCCTGGACCGGCTGCTGCACCACAGCCACGTCCTCAACATCCGAGGCGAGAGCTACCGGCTTAAAGGCAAGAGGCAGGCCGGACTCTTCGCCTCCCATCAACTGCTATCGACATCGCCTGAAGCCGCTAGCTCCGGCGACGTCTAAATCCAACAGGCACTCTTGCTTGCCAGAAAGGAGGCGACTTAACGACAAGGTGGGTCAGTTCTAACTTAGCGGAAAAGGGTCAAATCTAACTTAGCATTGACACTATCCCCGCGTGCACGGGGGAACCGGATGCGTTGATCCGATAGCGGAGCAGATTCAGGGTCTATCCCCGCGTGCACGGGGGAACCGCGTTTCGGTGGTGCTCGAATTGACCGTCTGCGGGTCTATCCCCGCGTGCACGGGGGAACCTCGGTGGGACGCGCTGCCCTGGCATGGGTACGGGGTCTATCCCCGCGTGCACGGGGGAACCTGACGAAGGCGATGGACTGCTGTTCAACCCCGGGGTCTATCCCCGCGTGCACGGGGGAACCGTTGTCAACCCCTTTTCGAGGCAATTTGCCCGAGGTCTATCCCCGCGTGCACGGGGGAACCCCAGCGGGATACCTGCGGCGGCTGCCTGCGCAGGGTCTATCCCCGCGTGCACGGGGGAACCTCGCCTGCCCGCCCGCGCTCATCGGCACGGTAAGGTCTATCCCCGCGTGCACGGGGGAACCAACCATACGGCTAGGGTTGCTGCCCTTCTCGTAGGTCTATCCCCGCGTGCACGGGGGAACCTGCCATAGCGGACGTGCTCATGTGCCGGGGCTGGGTCTATCCCCGCGTGCACGGGGGAACCAGGGGTTGACAACCCCGGCTGATAGGTATAAAAGGTCTATCCCCGCGTGCACGGGGGAACCCGTCGTCATTAGATCGCCGCAGGCGCAGATGGACGGTCTATCCCCGCGTGCACGGGGGAACCCCGATCCTCGTCGGGGTCCGCTTCCGCCCATACGGTCTATCCCCGCGTGCACGGGGGAACCTGCATCGCCGTCCTCCTTTGCTTTATGGGATAAGGTCTATCCCCGCGTGCACGGGGGAACCGACGGCGTGATCGACGGCAAGGTGACTATCACGGGTCTATCCCCGCGTGCACGGGGGAACCCTAGGTCTGTTTGCTGCCATTGCCGCCGGCAAGGGTCTATCCCCGCGTGCACGGGGGAACCCAGTCCACGCACCGATAGACCATGCGGCTAGGGGGTCTATCCCCGCGTGCACGGGGGAACCGCCTTCGACGTGCGGTTTCATCCAATCCTTATGGGTCTATCCCCGCGTGCACGGGGGAACCTCCTCTACGAGCTCATAGCCTGTGCCGTCGGCGGGTCTATCCCCGCGTGCACGGGGGAACCACCGCCGCCTCGCTGTTCAGGATGCCCAGGGGCGGTCTATCCCCGCGTGCACGGGGGAACCATGCCCAGCACCTTCTTGAACGTGTCGATCACCGGTCTATCCCCGCGTGCACGGGGGAACCCTCGGCGTCTCCAAGCATGTACTGCTTGTACTCGGTCTATCCCCGCGTGCACGGGGGAACCGAGCTGCTGGCACCTTGCGTCCGCAATGGCAAAGGTCTATCCCCGCGTGCACGGGGGAACCGGGACGTCCTTAAGTTGCGAGTCTGGAGGGTTGGGTCTATCCCCGCGTGCACGGGGGAACCCCGTACGCGGTTACGGTTAGGCTCGCGGTGTAGGGTCTATCCCCGCGTGCACGGGGGAACCGGTGATCCGGCTCGCAGCCTTTGCAGATAAACAGGTCTATCCCCGCGTGCACGGGGGAACCATGTAGCCCTTCTTTCCGCGATGGGTTGACATAGGTCTATCCCCGCGTGCACGGGGGAACCTTGGCATGGGCGCGGGTGGCCATGAAGGTCTGCGGTCTATCCCCGCGTGCACGGGGGAACCGGAAGCAGTCTTCCGCTTCTTCCCCCGTTTCACGGTCTATCCCCGCGTGCACGGGGGAACCAAGTGCGCCCCCAAGCACATCTGCGACAACTGCGGTCTATCCCCGCGTGCACGGGGGAACCCGCTGGAGCACCTGAAGGCCGTCGATGAACGACGGTCTATCCCCGCGTGCACGGGGGAACCGGCAACGCCTACCAGATGAAGCTGCCGCACGAAGGTCTATCCCCGCGTGCACGGGGGAACCCGGTGTAGCTTCATGCTGCTGACACCCTTGAGGGGTCTATCCCCGCGTGCACGGGGGAACCAAGTAAAAAGAGGGGAACTTTTCGCAGAAAAAGGGTCTATCCCCGCGTGCACGGGGGAACCAAGCCCTCCGCCCCTGATGCCGTCCCCGGCCCCGGTCTATCCCCGCGTGCACGGGGGAACCTGGACCAGGAATGCGTGCCAGGCGTGGCGTTGGTGGGGCCGGAGGGCCGGGAAAGATTCTATTTGGTCGGCCATGAGCGCGGCGTACACATCCGGCAGAGACACTTCAGCACGAAAGTCGCCGGTCTTGACCAACCCTATGAGAGGTTCCGTTAGAATGTTGTACATGGCTCGCCCTTCGTGTTAGTTCTCTGACGGTGGTAGCCTTCATATTTGCTGTAACATAGAGTACATTGCCACTGATGTCAATGGCCAGTTGGAAAACTCCCCCAAGACTTGGGGATAGGCCGATGAACGCTACGAAGCATGGTCTTCGTGAGCGTGTTCCCCCGCTTCGCGGGGATAGAGAATGGGAGGATACCCTTACGCCCGGCGCAGGCCTAACCTATTGTAGATGAAGCTGCGGTCGCCGATGGTGAAAGTAAAGCAGCCATCAGTGAGGATGGGAGCAACTGTTTCCGGAACCTCGGTTCCTCCGATCCACCTGGCCGACACAGCCAACCTGTCAACTCTGATCGACGTGTCGAATGAGCTGACTGGCTGCGGCTCGAAGCGTACGTCGATGCGGTCGTCGCCCAGGCGCGTCCGTATCCGTTCCTCCAAGTCAGCGAAGGTCACGTCTCGGTTGTCAGCGAAGAAAGACTTGTCCCGTCTGATTATAGAGAACTGTGCAGTCTGCCCCTGAGCTATTCCAACTCCCGCTATGTTGTTTGCATGGGCTCGCCAATCTTCGCTCCTCAACGCCATTTCTTGGACAATCTCCTCCAGTGCATGGGGGTGGGTGACTTGCTCCACCAGACTGCGATTCATCTTCGGTATGCTCCACTCGGAATACCGCCCTATGAGCCGGAGCGTAGCCTCCAAGACCCGAAGGTCTTCGTACACCCCACCGTGGGGACCCAGTCCGTTGGCATCCGTCCCCTGTGCGAGCAAGGGAGAGAGGTCGTTGTTTGGAGGTGTGAGCACAACGCATGTTGGATTCTTGTACCCATCGGGGCGGTCGTCCCTGCGATGACGGTGCAGGCGACCGATGCGTTGGAGCAGCACGTCCATTGGGCACAAGTCACTAATGAGCAGGTCCGCGTCGATGTCCAGGGACTGCTCCAAGGTTTGCGTGCCTACCACGATTTGACCGCCTAGACTGCGGTCGCGGTGCCTTCTGCCCAGGACTTCCTCAACCCGCTTGTCCAAACACTGGCGGTCTACGGCTGCGAAGCGCCCGTGATGTAGGGTAGGAATGCCTCCTACGTCAAATAGCAAACCCTCGTAGTCGGGCACTGCGACCTCTTCCAACGCCTGCTGCGTCGCTATCGCGTAGCCGACCGTATTTCGGGTTATCAAGACCTTCGCGCCGCTGCGGGCGGCCTCTAGGGCGCGACGTGCCACGACATGGAAATCCCTCATCTCAGAGGTCGCTTCCACCCGTACGCGTTTGCCTTGGTCGTTCTCCCCTGCACCGAACAAACGGTCTCCATCCGCACCTTTGACGCTGATCGAAGGGTATGGAGCGCCAGTTGCCTCCTTAAGGGTCGGCCCCTCGCCGGCGTCATTGTTGCCGTGATTGAGCCATCGATGCCGGGCCGCCGAGCCCAAAGTTGCCGACATGAGTAGGGCGTAACCACCAGCGCCTGCGTGAGCATCCAGAAGCGCCTCCAGCGCCACTCTCATGTAGGTGTCGGAGGCGTGAACTTCATCGACGACAAGCAGATTGCGCGACAGACAGGCCGACCTCATGTGCGCGTTCTTGACCATGAGCGCTCCCATCATGGCTTGGTCAACTGTCCCAACCGCTATCTGTGCTGAAAGGAACCTCTTGGGGTTCTCAGTCGCCCACGGTTTCTCCGCGCCGTGGTGGTCATCCCACCAGGGATTGTAGGTGGGCAATGCTGCGGAGTCGGCCTCTCCACCAGGGCCGTAGCCGGGTACGGCCAGCACGACGGGGGGTCTGTGCCGCTCGGAAAACAGGTTGGCGACAAATCGTTTGACACGGTCGTGTATCTGCGCAGCAGCAGCCCGAGTTGGCAGGGCGAAGTAGAGGCCGTCCACCAGCCCGGCCTTGTACATTCTGGCGAATCTCCAGAGAGCCGCCTCAGTCTTGCCGGAGCCCGTCTCTGATTCAATGATGACAAGGTTATCTTCAAGGGACGTGTCTACGGCAGCGGCACGCTGGACGGCCCTTGGGCCTTGCGGCCTTGGTATGTCGAATAGTTCGTTGAAACCGGGAACGTCTTGGAAACTGGCCCTCTGCCGTTCAACATCTAGCCCTAGAGCCCGAATTGCATCCGCTGCCTGCCGTTGAGCGAGCAGGAAGTAGTCGTCCTGCGGCGAGTCAAGATATGGGAACCACTTCGCATTTGAGCCAATCCAGTCGGCCCAATTGCACAGGCCCAGGAACATGTGCTGAAACTGGGGAGCCGCGGGCAGCGGTGCGGAGGAGGAGAAGGCCGCAGGGAACCAATCTTTCGCCAAGCCTCCAATCCGTTCCACAGTCTTCTTGGGATCCAGTTGGCCGAGGCGCTGCCAGATAGCCTCATTCCTGGTGTACCCGCCATCCAGTTGCAGCGGTCGTCCATGATGAGAAAGCGCAGCGACTAACAGGGCACAGACAGTCTCGCCGCCACAGTCGTCCCATGTCCCGATTGCATCCCACCACCAGCCTAGAGCGTCGAAGAACCAATCAGCCGCTCGGCGGTCGTCCCCGTTGAGCACGGGTACGAGTTCGTTATAGTGGCCCGACCGGCCCAGTCTGCGTCGTCCTTCCGGAAAGTCGGAGTCTCGCCAGACTCGTGCCTGAAAGCCAACGTTCGCCTTGCCAATGTCGTGTAGCGCAGCAAAAATGGAAAGACGGGCCACGGCCGCGTCGTCCAGTTCGTCCAAGCCTCCTGACCACGCCAGCCTCTTGCGAATCGTAGGCTGAGCCAGCAAAGCCTCAAAGCAGGCCCCAACATCGGCGAGGTGGTGCTCAAGGAGGTGAATTCTGCCTTGGTCGAACTTGCCCCAGTAATTCCGGGTGTAAACCGGCACGTCTTCATACTGCATTAGTAATACTACTCCCCATACCTCCAGATTCCACTGACACGTGCGATAATTGGCATTATGGAAGAGAGCGCGCTCTACAGGCAAGCAAAGGCGTCAGATTCGTCCTTACCGAACAGACTGACCTTCAACGCCATAGACGTGGAAACGGCAAACGCGGACCCCGGTAGCATCTGCCAAATCGGGGTCGTCCGCATAGAAGCTGGGGAGCTTGTAGAGAGCCATTCCATATTGGTCAATCCTGAGACGCGGTTTAACCCGTCGAATACCAGACTCCACGGAATAAGTGAGGCCACTGTCAAAGGCAGCAAGACGCTGCCTCAAATGCAAGCCGAATTGCGTCGTCTGATGGAGGATATGGTCTTGGTGAGCCATACTTCATTCGACCGAGTGGCGATAGACAGGGCACTAGACAGGTATGAAATCGATCTCATTCAAGCCACATGGCTGGACAGTGCCGCAATCGCGCGCGCTGCCTGGCCGGAACGATATAGACGTACAGGGTGGAGCTTGGCCGGTATTGCCGGCGACCTCGGCATCACCTTCCGGCATCACGACGCGGTGGAAGATGCCAGGGCTGCTGCCGAGATAGTGCTACGCGCCTGCCTCCACACTGGCATAGACATATATGGATGGGTGGCAATGCATTGAAGCCCAAAATGCCTGTCATACGGTTCGTGTTGTCAGATCGGCAACCACCCCTTTGAGCGGGTCCAGCTACAGTGCTAACTGAAACTCGCTTGCTGAACCGAAGCTCTATCGGCAGAAACAACCTGACCAACGTAGCCAGATGCCGCTGCCTTGCACAGCGTTCCGGTCGTAATCGCCTGTGGGACATTGGCATGAGCGCCTACATATATTGTTCGGTCCTAGTCATGGTCTTCCCATCTCGGTGCCTGGTAACGACCACGGTATGAGAAGTTGTCACATCGTGGTATGATAATGTCGTAGTGCAACAATTGGATTGGGCTGGCCCATGCTAGAGAATTACGTCGATGTCATAGAGGCTTCGAGGATTATGGACGTCCACCCTGAGACGGTGAGGCGTCTCATTCGAGAGGGCAAGCTCACCGCCACGAAGTTCGGGAACAAGTGGATTATGGAGGGCGACGGACTCCGAGCGTTTGCCAACACCTATGACGGAAGGCGCGGGAGGGTGAGGAGACTCTTGTGACACCCTCTAGGATACGAGAGAAGAACAGTCCTCAAACGACGGGGGCCATCCCGAAGCACAATTTTCCTCCACGCGTCCATACACTCAAGGGTCCGGTTTGGAACAGCAGCGCATTCATCTGAACTATGGCAGTCAACAGAGATAGACCAGATAGATGGAAGGCTGACATCGCCCGGTCGGTAGACATGTATAACGACTGGTTCATGCGGTTTGCGCCGGAGGCTTACCGAACCACGCGCACCCAGACGGCGAGAGACGTTGAATCCACCCTAGCGGCCACGCAAGACCTGACCGACATCGGTGTCTCACTACTCAGAGCCAATCCTGGAGTCTTGTCCACTCTACGGATGTCCACCTGCCCACCTCTCGCTGTGGACCGCCTTATCGGACTTGCGAGCGTGCCCGGAAATCTAGTGAGAGTAATGGAGAAAGACAAAAGACTACCGAGCCGGATGTCCCGACAAGCAGTTGACGATGCCCTCGAAAAGGTTGCGGGAATCATCAGGAGGATGGCCGACAAGGACATTTTGGTCTGGCTGGAGCGGGGCAATACCCCCTCGAGGCAGGAGCGATACCGGGCCGCGACGATTGTGGCGGACCGCTTGTGTGGTGCTGTAGCCAACCCAATCATTCGAAATGCTCAAGAGGAACGGCAACTCAATGCCATCGCCAAGTGGCTTGAGGACCGAGGCTACGCCAGACTCCCGGTAGGAGAGCAGAGGAGCTATGACGCCATGGAGCCGGGGACGTTTTCGTTCCGTATGAACGTACCGGCTGAACAAGAGGGCACCGGTCGGCACGTCAACATCCCGGTAGATGCAGTCGTCATGCCTAAGGCGTCGAGCACAGCGGACTTGCCCCTTCTGGTCGAAGCCAAGTCCGCTGGCGATTTCACAAATGTGAACAAACGCAGAAAGGAAGAGGCCGCGAAGATGGGCCAGCTACGCCAATCCTACGGGGACACCGTGAGATACGTGTTATTCCTATGCGGATACTTCGATAGTGGTTACTTGGGCTACGAGGCGGCGGAAGGCATCGATTGGGTGTGGGAGCACCGCATCGGGGACCTCGGAGAATTTGGCCTGTAGGTGGTGAGCATCATGATTGATCTAGAAGAACGACGGCTTATCGTCCAAGCGAAGTTAGATGCGGCCAAAGAGCAGGTTGAGCGGAACAGGATGGGGCAATTCGCGACCCCGACCGAGCTCGCCGGGGAGATTCTTGAGTATGCTAGAAATCAGATGGAAGGCACCGAGGAGGTGCGGTTTATCGACCCCGCCGTCGGCACAGGCTCATTCTTCTCCGCGCTGCTCAGAGTGTTCCCGACCGGCAGCCTGAAGCGGGCGGTTGGCTACGAAGTCGATTCCCATTACGGTGAGCCTGCCGTGGCGCTGTGGAATGACACAATGCTGGACGTCCGCATGGAGGACTTCACACGGGCTGCGCCGTTGTCGGACGGGGAGGATTTCAACTTATTGATCTGTAACCCGCCCTATGTGCGGCACCACTATATCGATAGCGACGAGAAGCTACGTCTGAGGGACCTCACTCAGGACGCCTCCGGCATCGGCATCAACGGGCTCGCCGGCCTATACTGTTACTTCCTAGGCTTGTCTCACCAGTGGATGGCGGAGGGCGGACTTGCCGGTTGGCTAATTCCGAGCGAGTTCATGGATGTCAACTACGGCGCGTCGGTGAAGCGCTATCTTCTTGATCGAGTGACCTTGATGCACATCCATCGCTTTGACCCGAACGAAGTGCAATTCGGAGACGCGTTAGTGTCGTCGTCGGTGGTATGGTTCACCAAGCGCACGCCGCCACCCGATTACGAGGTGCGAATGACGTATGGCGGTACATTGCTGCGGCCAAGGCTGGAACGGCAGGTGCAGGTCGAGACGCTTCGCCGAGAGCGGAAGTGGACGCACTTCCCGGAGAAGGAAATGCAGGTAGCCCGGCCGAGGCCGACGCTCGCCGACTTCTTCAACATCAAGCGTGGCTTAGCCACCGGAAACAACAGGTACTTCATCCTGTCAATCGAAGAGATCAAGGAGCGAGCCCTTCCTCTAGAAACTTTCCGTCCCATACTTCCAAGCCCGCGCTACGTGCCCGAAGTCGAGATTCTGGCAGATGGGACTGGCAACCCGATTCTGGATCACCGGTTGTTCCTGTTGGACTGCCGGTTGCCGGAAGAGGAGATCAATGAACAGTATCCGACACTGGGAGCCTACCTCAGAGAAGGCAGGGAGCAGGGGGTATCGGATCGGTATATATGCCGACACCGATCTCCCTGGTATGTCCAAGAGCGTCGCCCGGCTGCGCCGTTCCTATGCACCTACCTCGGTCGTAGCGACAAGAAGAACGGGCGGCCATTTCGATTCATCCTGAATCACTCGAATGCTACCGCCCCCAACGTCTATCTGATGCTCTATCCGAAAGGCCCTCTTGCCAAGGCGATTGCTGAGTCTTCCCAGTTGAAGAAGCAAGTCTGGCACCTCCTGAATGGCATTGGCTCAACGGAGATGCTGAACGAGGGGAGAGTGTACGGGGGAGGGTTGCATAAGCTGGAACCAAAGGAGCTAGGAAGGGTTCCGGCAGAGGCCCTTACCGAACTGTTGCCGGAAGTGGCGCGGGCGTACCAGCCGTGGCAGGTGGCGCAGCGAGAGATGGTACTCGTATAAAGTCGTAACCCAGCATTTCGGGCAACAAAATAGCCCGTACACATGGACGAGCGGATAGCGTGAAACACAAAAGAGCAGAATACATGGACAGCCAGAGGAGGGCATCGCCTATAGTGCGATACCCTCCTCTTTGCGCTTTGGCTTAGCGTACCGCTCCAACCGTCCGGCCTCCCGCTCCTGTGCCACCGCCCACTCAAAAAGGGACAAGGATGGGGCCTGGGCCTTGCGGCCGCTCCCCTTACGCGGCTCCCGCCTGCGGCGCACTCAGCAGGGCGGAGTAGCCCGGCGTCACCACGTGGTCCACCGACACCTTCCCCGCGCCGTCGTACCCGGCGCGGAAGGCGTACTCCACCTCGGCTCCCCAGGGCACGCGCCCGCCGACGCGCACCGCGCCGCCCCTGGCCGTGCCGTCCCTCCCGCGAGCGCCGTGCACCACCATCCCGCTGCGCTCTCCTTTCTTCCAGCCAAGAACCTTGAGCGCGGCAGGCATCACCCGCTCCTTCCCCTGGGTCCGCTGAAACAGCGCCCCGTGCAGCTTGCGCAGCACAACGGCGGACGGGCTGCGCTGGCCGTTCATGATCTGGGAGAGGTGGCCCGAGCTGATGCCCGCCCGCCGTGCCACCTCGTTCTGGCTCACGTCCAACTCGTCCATCCGCTGCCAGATGAACTGCCGGTCTACGTCGGGGCACTGGGCGGACGCGACCTTCGCACGCCCTCCAAGCACGGCCTCTACCTTGGCTTGGAGCTTCACCCCCATGCACCGCTTGCCGCGCGCCACCTGGCTCAGGTAGCCTGCGGACACGCCGACTATCTTGGCCAGCTCCTTCATGCTTATTCCGAGCGAGCGAGCAGCCTCGCGGATGAAGTTGCTAGCGTCGTCGTCCACAACCTCGCCCTGGCGGTTGGCGAGATTGGCGGGGGCGACCTTGGCCGGTGCGCCCAGGACAGACTCGATCTGGGCCTGCGCCTTCACGCCCATGGTTCTGCGACCCTTCGCGACCTGGGTGAGATACGAGTAACTCACGCCCGACCGGTCGGAGAGCTCCAGCATCGTCATGCCGAGGCTGCGTGCGGTCTCCCGGATATAGGAACTCTCGGAGGTGACCTCTTCGCTCTGTCGGTAGACGATGCCCTGTCCGGGGACCTCTCCCAGCACGGCGATTGCCTTCTCCCGCAGGTTGGGGGTCCAGGGCTTCCTGCCCGTGCCGACTTGGGAGAGGTGGCTTGCGCTGACCCCCATGAGTGCCGCCAACTCCTTCACGGTGAGACCCTTTCTCCTGGCCGCAGACCTGAGTTCGCTCTCGGGCCTGCCCCTGCGCTCGGCGGGCGTCGCCGCATCCGTCCGTGTCTCCGTCGTCTTCGTCGGGTTGGTCGTTGTGGTTGCCGTCGTCATGTCGCTTCTCCTTTTGAAATGAAGAAGCGGGACGGCCTACCACCCCCGTGGGGCGGAGACAGTCCCGCTTTGAATTGGCGTCCCGAATGGCCGGGACTGTCTCCGTGGGTATTGGCTTTTGCTGGCAAAGAGAAGGACCGCCTCCCCTGCGAGGGAAGCGGCCCTGTGTTCGCCAACTGCTATGTGGGCCTTGTGTGCGAGAGGCTGGAACCCCCCGTCGTCAGCCGACGAAGGAACCTCCAGACCGAATGCCGGAGCGTCAAAGCTGCCAAAGCAGACTCCGACGCCCTTGACCTCGCCTACCGATTACTCAACGTGCATAAGCGCCTCCTTGTGGTTGTTGTTGACCCGCCCGGCATCCAGGGCGCGGTTTGCGTGTGCTGATTTCGATTGACGAATGACGCACTCCACCCACGGTCGGATGCCGGACGCGGGGACGAAGCGGACGAGAAGACGCAGTTCGGTCCCAGGTCACGTCACGGGAGGAGCGACCGAGTGGGGGAGAACTGCGAGACGTGGTGCGGCCAACCTACTTGAAACCGTGGACCGGCGCGGTGATGAAGCGACGCAGTCCAGCGAGGTCGCGCAGGACGGCGTGCGTGGAACCTGCGACCCAACCGCGTGACGATTGCGCCGCAGCATGAGGACTAGCCGGGGCGCTGGGCGCACTCCGACCAGGGTGTCCCAGGGGTTGAAGCGAAACGCGCCTCAGCCGCTGCGAATGTGTCCCTCCGGGGCGGCCTTCGGGAGAGCGCGATGCTCGATCCCTCCGGTCTGACCCCCTGGGTGGCCTTCAGAGAGCGCGGTGCTCGATCCTACGCAGCCGGTCCCGGATTCGGGGGACGGGAACCCTCCAGGTTTCTCGGCATGAAACAACTGGAAAAGCCTGAAACTGACTCCATTATTGCCGAACAACTGAGCGGATGGAAGGGTTTGGCGTCACCTGCGCCCAAAGTGTTCTGTCCAGTTCATGAAAACCCTAAGCGCGCCGCCCCGGCCACCAGCGGCTTCGCCACAGGCCGCACGTGAGCGCCTTCCACAGCAGGTATCTCCAGGCCAGCGCCCTGCGGACATCGACGAGGGTGTCCCTGCGCCAGGTGAGCTGTGTGCTTCGGTAGAGTCCGTGCAGCGGCTCCGTCTCCGGCGGAAGGGTCATCCCGTACTCTTCGAGCAGGGCCACCTCCAGGCTACGGACCCGCGCCTCGGTCTCCAGCCAGGCCAGGCCCTTGCCTGTGCCCACGTGCCCCGCCTTCCATATCTCGCGCCACTCCTCGATGAGCGGCCACGCCTCGCCGAAGACCTCCTCGTCGTCGGGCGCGGGCTCCTTGGTCACCAGCTCGGGATACAGCCGCTTCGGGTACCTGGCCCTCGCCGACGGCTTGTCCGTCGCCGGGGCCTCCTCCGGCGCGTCTCCGGTTGCGTCCTGGGCCTCCGTCGGTCCCGTCGTGGACTCTCGCTGGGCTTCCGCACGCGACAGCCTCTTCTCGATCTTCGCTAACGCCCCGCTCTGTTCCTCACACAGGACTTTCACCTCGCCTTTGACGGCGTCCAGACCCTCGTGCAGCTCCTTCGCCAACCCCTCCACCCGACGCTCCAGCGCGTCGTGACGCCTCCGGTGACGGGCGGCGGACGAACCCACCCCATCCCGGAGGCCCCGCTCCAGGGCTTCCCTGAGCCGCCACGTCATTCCGCCGCCATCCATGCAGGCGCCCACGGTCCGCCGGTCTATCCCCAGCGCCCGCGCCGCTCCCTTACGGCTCCCTTCTCTTCGCACCACCTCGTGCAGCAGGGCCATGAGGCGATTGACGTGCTCCTCCTCGACGTCTCCCTCTTCGGTTATGACCTTCTCACTCGCTTCCATCAGTCCCTCCTCCGGTACAACATGTACCCGTTTTGTACACGGCTTGCCGATCCTCTGAGGTGTACAACATGTACCGCTTCAGCTACGGACGATGTACCACCCTGTCGCAACCGGTCCCTGACAAAAAGTGTTCGCTTTTCACGCCCTGTAGGGGCTGCTTTCCCCCTGTTCCAGCTTTGAAAACCGCCCAGATGTACAACATGTACACGGACGCGTTTTCCTGTACTACCCCATGACATCACGGGAGGCCCCTTGGCGGGTATCCCCTGGAAGGGGCTATCACGAATGAAACGGTTGCATGGATGAAGACCCCTTCCGAGGGATAACGCTCGTCTCTCCCATAGCCCACGCTGGTTGGAGAAAGCCAGTTGCAGTTCGGGCAGTCCTTTGATTCCCAACTCGAACGCCGGGCAATCGACGCGACGAGAGTGGCAACCTTGAAAGAAGCCGAGAACCAAACAGAATCAGAGAACAGTGGCCGGGCCATCTCCGAGTTCGGCGCGGCAACCATCGACTTCAACCCCGGCCCCGACGCGGAGGGCCGCCTCCGCCGTAACCGGCGACGGTGACAGCGCGACTGGCAATAGTGCGCAGGCGGCCACAACTGCGGCCCACCCGTGCCTGTTCCCGCGCTTCTCACTGTCAGGCCAGAGATGACTGACGAGGCTAGGTGGCACACGTGGCAGGGCGGAACGTCTGGGACGTGAGCCAGCCAAAGGGACGCGCGAAGGGGACGAAGTGGGTTTGGGACGAGCAACCTGGCCCGGGAGTTGGTACTGACAGGGAGAAACAGCCAGACGTGCAGCGGCCAGCCTGCTCATGGACACAGGCAGCCGGGCGCGTGTCGGAACTGCGGTGCGACCGACTGCGTCAGCCATCACGCAGACATGCTGAACCGGTCGATGCGACAAGCGCCGACGTCGACCAGTTTGCCGGGGACGAGGCGCGGAAGGCGCACCCGTTCCCTTGGCCCGACGGAGAGGCGATCAACCCCAGCCGTCAGACCGGTGTCCAGCGGGTGAAGGACCAACGTCAAACTCCAACCCTCTGGACGGGACCGAGAACGGAGGCCCTTGCGTCAACTCCGTCGGTTCGGCCCGCACTGGTTGCGAAGGACCAACGTCAAACTCCGCATTGCCAGCATTCCCTCTTGGGCGAAGCCCGTGCAACAGGGATCACGCACCCGGGTTTCTATGGTCGGAAACCCTGGAGAAAGCCAAACAGTGAAGTCATCATAGCCGATCTGTGAGGCCGAAAAGACCCCCTGCGTGCCCCCACCCCGGAAATTGCCCAAAGCGACCTGCACAACGTAACGCCGGACGACCACGACTGCGTCCACAACCTCAGCGCCACCGGACGATGAGCGGCCCATGCGTCGCCGAATACCTCCTCGTTGTCATCGGCGGGCTCAATGGTCACTAGGTCGAGATACTTGCGCCGGGTCAAGGACTCCGACGGAGGATTTTTCTCCCGTCCTGACGCTCCGCTCCGTCTCCCCCTTCATCAGCGCCTTGCTGGGAAGGAACGGCGTGGGCGTGAGCGCCCCCGGTCATCTTCGCCCCCATGAAGTCGTCCTGCCCCAGGGACTCCACCTCATTCTCTAGCACCCCCAACCGTTCCTCCATGGCGTCGTTGCGCTCCCGCTGGCGGGCCGCCGTAGAACCCACGCCCTACCGCAAAGCCCGCTCCAGGGCCTCCCGCATACGCCGCGACAGCCTTTCCCGTCCTTGCGCTCTCGGCCACCGTGCGCTGGTCGATCTCCAGCGCCCGCGCAGCGCCTGTACCCGTGCTCCCGCACCAGCTCTTGCAGCAACGTCATGAGCCGCATGTGGTACATGTTCTCCACGTCTTTGCTGTCCTCAATGCCGTGTCCGGTGGTCTTCATGGCAATGTCCTCCTCCTCAAGAAATTCGTCTCAGCTGTGAATTCCGCCAAGTCCGTGTTTTCTGCGATGTCGCACCCCGCGTAACGCACCCCCACCTCAAGCGCACTTTTTGGCCGGTTTTGTCATCGGGGCGTCGATTTTGCCCGCGTCATGCACCCCCACCTCAAGCATCTTTTTGTCATTGGAGACCGGACTCCGCCCTTTCATCAGATTGCTCACCGCTCACGTCCGGTAGAGGGGGTTTTGCCCCTGGTTCAGCTACGAAATCACGACTTTGACCAGTCAGTCACCAAACTCCTTTTCCTGTACACCCCTGCCACTGCAAGAAACGGCCCGCCAAAAGGAGACCTCGGAAGGTGCCACCTTGCGTGAGGTCTTTTTTCGCGTCTGAACCGTTCACACTCTCTGGTGAACGCTGCGATCAAGTGCGTCGCAGCAGACCACGACGAGGTGAGCGAGGTGGCGCTGAGTTCGACAGAGCGACCAACAACCCCGGTGACGCCGTGGCCTCCACGGCCTCATCCCGGTAGCCGGGTCTGGCCCCATTGCGTCTCGCCATCGCTACGGGGGATGAATGAAACCGGTTGCACGGATGAATACCCCCTCTGAGGGATAACGCTCGCCATTCCGGTCGTCCACACTGACGTAACGACCGGGCCGTAGTCCGGTAGGTCAACCCTGAGCACCCAGCCGAGCGCAGGCAAAGCGACAAGAGCAGCGATCTTGAAAGAAGCCACCCGCAGGACAGAGCAGAAGACGCGAAGGGAAGCCTCCGCTGTTAGTGCTAACTCTAAACTGACCCAGTAGCGCTAATTTGGAATTGACCCACCCCGATAGCGGACGCATCTTCGTCGGGAAACCGATTAGGAGGTGCAGCAAGTCAAATGATAGGAGGTGGGTTAGTGAGAGAGTTATACGAGTTGAAGGGCGATGGAAGCTCGATCCGAGGGATATCGAGGGAGTTGGGGATTTCCCGGAACACCGTGCGCAAGTACGTGCGCTCCGACGAGGTGCCCAAGGCCAAGCGGCGAGAGAAGCAGGGGTCGAAGCTGGACCCATACAAGGGTCACATAGATGGTCGGCTGTCGGCGGGAGTGGACAACTGCGTGGTGCTGCTGCGGGAGATCCGGGAGTTGGGCTACGACGGCAGCTATCCGACGCTGACCAACTACGTGCGGCCTCGGCGTCGGCCGCGTCAGCCCCGTGCGACGGTGCGGTTCGAGACGGCGCCAGGCGAGCAGGCACAGGTGGACTGGGGCAGCTTCGCCTATGTCGGAGAGGACGGGCGCAAGCACCGGGTCTGGGCCTTCGTGATGGTGCTGAGCTGGTCTCGGACCATCTACGTGGAGTTCGTCCGGCGCGCCGACGTGGCGACCTTCATCAGGTGCCATCTGAACGCCTTCGAGTACTTCGGTGGTGTTCCCCGCCGCTGCCTGTACGACAACGCCAAGGTGGTGGTCCTGGGGCGTGACAGGGAGGGCAGGCCGGAGTGGAACAGCCGGATGCTGGACTTCTCACTGCGAATGGGCTTCGACCTCCGTCTGTGCCGACCCTACCGAGCGCAGACGAAGGGCAAGGTGGAGAGCGGCGTGAAGTACGTCCGGGGCAACCTGTGGCCCGGTGTCCGCTTCACCGACGACGCAGACATGAACCGCCAGGCCCTGGAGTGGTGCGATGCGGTGGCCAATCGGCGAGTCCATGGGACGACGCACCGGGTCCCCCGAGAGATGCTGGCTGAGGAGCTCGCCCACCTGGGCAGCCTGCCGCCGCGTTCGGGCCTTGCGCCCTACATGCGGGAGGAGCGGAAGGTGGCCAGGGACGGCTACGTCCACTGGGAGAGGTCTCGCTACGGCGTGCCCTGGAGCTGGGCGGGTTCGACGGTCCAGGTGGGTGTGCGGGCCGGTACGGTGGAGGTCTGGTCGGGCGACGTGCGGCTGGCGGTGCATCCCCAAGCCCAGCGGACCGGTCAGCGCCTCACACTGCCGGGCCAGTGGGACGGACTGCCCGGCGGCGATGATCGTCCTCGTAAGGAAGCCGTGGCGGTGCAGATCCCTGTGGGCCAGGTGGAGCGCCGCTCCCTGGAGGTGTACGAGTTGGCAGCGGTGGGAGGTGGGCGATGATCGCGCTGGAACAGGCTCGCCAGCACCTGGAGACGCTGGGCCTCAAGCAGGCCGTCGAAGCCCTGGACAACTCCTTGGACGCTGCGGCCACCAAGAAACTGACCTACCCCGAGATGCTGGCAGAGCTACTCGGCGTGGAAGTGGCCGCCCGGAAGGAGCGGTACATGTCCACCAGGACGAAGCTGGCTCACCTCCCCTTCCACCGGACCTTGGAGCAGTTCGACTTCTCGTTCCAGCCCTCCATCGACGAGCGACAGGTGCGGGAACTGGCCGGCCTGTCCTTCGTCGCTGAAGCCACCAACCTGCTGCTCCTGGGACCGCCAGGTGTGGGCAAGACCCATCTGGCGGTGGCCCTAGCGCTCAAGGCCATCGAGAAGAGCCAGGGGGCCTACTTCGTCCGAGCCTACGACCTGATGGAGGACCTGAGGAAGGCCAGGGTGGAGAACAACCTCCAACGGCGCATGCGGGTCTACCTGTCGCCCAAGCTACTCATCGTGGACGAGTTCGGCATCTGGCCTTACGACCGGGACGCCTCCACCGCCTTCTTCACCCTGGTGTCGGCTCGCTATGAGCGGGGCAGCATCATCCTCACCTCCAACAAGGGCTTCGCCGAGTGGGGTGAGCTTCTGGGCGATACCGTCATCGCCTCGGCCATCCTGGACCGGCTGCTGCACCACAGCCACGTCCTCAACATCCGAGGCGAGAGCTACCGGCTTAAAGGCAAGAGGCAGGCCGGACTCTTCGCCTCCCATCAACTGCTATCGACATCGCCTGAAGCCGCTAGCTCCGGCGACGTCTAAATCCAACAGGCACTCTTGCTTGCCAGAAAGGAGGCGACTTAACGACAAGGTGGGTCAGTTCTAACTTAGCGGAAAAGGGTCAAATCTAACTTAGCATTGACACCGCAGAACTGCGCGTGGTGGCGATCAACTGCAACCCCGCTCCCGACGCCCGGGACCGCCTGCGCAGGCTCTTCACCATACTGGCCAAATTGACCCAGGACGAAGAGGCTTCCCCTGAGGACCCATCGCCTCAGCACGGCCCGGATGGGGAGGACTGAGGCGTCTTGCAGGAAGCTGCGTCGTCCTTGACAAGGGGTGGCATTAGTGCCATCATGTGAATATCGTGGACAGGACACTGGACGACATGCGGCGAAACCCCCGGAACGTCCGGTTCGACGACCTCAGAAAGGTCTGCGACCACTACTTCGGAGAGCCTAGGCAGAGGGGCAGCCATCTCTTCTACAGGATGCCCTGGCAGGGCAGGCCCCTGGTGAACATCCAGCCCGTCCGGGGCATGGCCAAGGCTTACCAGGTCCGTCAGGCGCTCAGGGCAATCGACAGATTGGAGGAAATGCATGGCTGAATTGATTGACCGCTACACCTACCGAGTCTTCTGGTCCGACGAGGACGAGGAGTACGTCGGCCTGTGCGCCGAGTTCGGCCTGCTGAGCCACCTGGACGATACCCCGGAAAAGGCCCTGATCGGGATTCGAGAGCTGGTGTCCCACGCCGTCCAACTGAACCTGGAGGATGGCATCGAAGTCCCGGAGCCGATATCCACACGCCGCTACAGCGGGACGATCACCCTGCGCATTCCCCCGGAGACCCACCGCGCCCTGGCGATGGACGCAGCCGAGGCCGGTGTTAGCATGAACCGTTTGGCCACCGAACGACTGACGCTGCGACGTAGCTCATAACCAAGTCCTATACACAGAGGAGACAACCATGCCAAGAATCAAGATGCAGCGCCGCAAGGCGAAGGAAGGCAGGGCGGCCATCTACGCCCGCGTCTCGGACCAGAGCCAGGACGCCGAGGACAAGACCTCCATCTCCGAGCAGACATCCGACATGGAGGCCCACTGCGAAAGGCGCGGCCTGACCATCGTCGCCCGCTATCAGGAGGTGGGACAGGGCTGGTCGAAGAAGCGCCCGGAGTTCCAGAGGATGCTCGCCGACGCCAGGCGAGGGCGCTTCGACACCATCGTCTGCTGGAAGTCCGACCGGCTCAGCCGGGGCATGTACCCCGCAGCCGCCCTCATGGAGGTGGTCGAGGCGCACCACATAGAGTTGGAAGCGGTCATGGACGCCATCGACATGAAGACCTTCGGCCTCATGGCCGCCATCGGCAAGATCGAGCTGGACAACTTCCGGGAGAGGGCGTCGATGGGCAGACGGGGCGCGGCCAAGCAGGGCCGCATCCCCATCGGCAACGTCCCCTACGGCTACCGCATCGGTGACGACGGCAGGCCCGAGTTAGAGGAGGACGAGGCTGAGGTCGTCCGCCGCATCTTCCGCATGTGCGTGCGGGACGACCTTGGAGCGCGGGTGATCGGCCAGCGTCTCATGGCCGACGGCGTTCCCGTCGCCAACGGCGGCAAGCGGTGGTGGGACGGACAGGTATACCGTATCCTCAGCAACGAGACCTACAAGGGGACGTGGTGGTACGGCAAGGCCCGCTACGTATCCACCGAGGAAGGGACGAGAGTTTACGAGAAGGACAAGGAGACCTGGATACCCGTGCCGTTCCCGCAGCTAGTGGACGAGCAGACGTGGGATATGGCCCAGAGCCTCATGAAGAAGCGGCGCACCCGCTCCTACCGCAACACCAAGATATTCTACCTGTTGCAGCACCTGGTCCGGTGCACCGGGTGCGGGATGCTCATGGGCTGCATGGCCACCAGGAAGCGGACGGTGAAGCGCAACGGCAAGGTCTACAAGTACGAGATGGACGTCCCCCGCCGCTACTACAAGTGCTACGGCGTGCAGCACTTCCGCACGGGATGCCGCAAGCACACGATGATCCGTGCGGAGCGGCTGGAGGGACTGGTCTGGGGCGAGGTCAAGAAGGTGCTGGAGTCCCCCGGCCTCATCGTTGCGGGCATCGAGTCGCTGGACACTCAGGAGGACGGAGGGCTGGAAAACCAGATTGCCGGGGCGGAGCGCGAGCTTCAGAGGGTGCAGTTCGAAGAAGACCGGGTGATCAGACTCTACGTCACGGAGAAGATCACCGAGGAGCAGATGGACCGGCAGCGCAAGTTCATCACCGAGCGGCTGGAGACCCTGCGGACAAGGCTGGACGACCTCCGCGCCAGGGAGATGGCGGCGGTGGAGAAGCAGGCTTTGGGTGAGCACGTGGTCGAGTGGGCCAACCGGGTCGGCGGCAGACTGGACGACCTGCCGAACGAGGAGCGCCGCGAGGTGTTGCGGCTCCTTCTCGACGAGGTGACCATCGACGGGGAGAACAACGTCAATCTCACGCTCGGCATCCCAACGGAAGAGTTAGAGTCGATTGAAACACCGGTAACAGGTAGCCGCGGGATAATTCCCACGATTGCAGTGCTAGAAGAGGCCCAAAGCGTGCTAGGTCGTCGGGCCCGAGAAGAGAGCCCCTTCGTGCAGTGGGCTAAGGAGGGTCGCAAGTATGCTCTGGGGGCCATCATGGTTACCCAGCAGCCTGGCTCAATGGCCCCCGAACTCTTGAGCCAAGGGGACAATTTCTTCGCGTTCCACCTTCTCTCAGCCAACGACCTGAAGACGTTGCAGCAGCACAATGCCCACTTCTCTGACGACATCCTCGCCAGTATCCTGAACGAACCCATCAAAGGCAATTGTTTCTTCTGGTCTGCCCCAGACCAGCCCTTTGTGCTACCTGCTCGAATCCTCAACTTCGACAAAGTAGGGATCTTGACCCCAGATACTCAGGAGGTCTCTTTACCGCTAGCAGTTAGGGCGGGACAGTTTGAGGGTGAAGCACACCAGGCAGAAATTGAACTCGCGACAGCAGTACGAGATACCGTGATGGCAGCCGATACCGAAATGGGAGTTGAATTCTACGGTCTGCCGACTCATCTTCCAGATTCAAAGCACATGATCGCCTGTTACAAGCCGAGACTCGCCGCCCAAGTAGCCACGAAATTGGACAAGAGCCTACAGGAAAAGTTCTGTTCATCTAGGGGGCCATTTATCCAAGACCGATACCTAGAGAGAGCGTTAATGACCAGCGGTCTGGTAACTGAGGTTCGCCACATCAAAGGAAGACGGAGCAGCAATGGCCGTTTGGGAGACTTTTATCTGTTTCCCATGGACTTGTGGGATGGCCCACCCCCAACTGCTAGAAGCGTCCTAACGTTGGAATCAAACCAAGCTTCCATTGAGTCAGTGTAAACAAATCCTCATCTTTGCGCAGGTCATCAAGGGCCGATCAACCAACTTAAAATGTGAGAGTGGTCTGCTGCGGCCTCAGGCTACTACCACTACACCAAGGGGCGGGGAGATTCCCTGGACCTGGATGTGGACCCGGGCCTGTCCCTGTAGGCCCAGGCTACCAGGTGCTGCGGCCGTATCTGCCGGACTGTTTCAGCTCGAAGAACCTGTTGACCATCAGCCGGACATCGGCCCCCGCCCTGCGTCCTCGGAAGGTGCAGCTCACATCTACCCCAGGGCCCTGGAACTTCAGCTCCCCCTCTTCCTCCCACAGGAGGTTCCTGAGGGTCAGCAACCCACCGATGACAGCCAGCCCGCCGGCCAGGACATAGGCCAGCGTTTCCTGATGAAGGACATAGCTGGCCACAAATACAAAGATCGCCAGAATGATGAGGATGGGGCCCTGGTATATGTCTCGAGGGGAGCGGCTGCCGTACTTTACCGACGCCCCGGTGACTTCATCCAGGGGCGCCACCGCCACCTCCCTGCGGTCGCCGGACTCCACGAAGGAGATGACCCGCCGGTTGGTGAACACCAGCACATCGCCGGTGGCAGGGACACTGTCCACCACTCCACGCTCGGAAGAGAAGTGCTGCAGCGCTATCTCCCCGTCGGCCAGGGGAAGCCAACGGACATGCCGGGCCGCGATGGGTGGGGAGGCAGGCTGGTCTAGCTGGGTGTGTTCTTCTTCCACGTCCGCCCCATCCTACCACAGACAGGGCCTTATCGCTGGACATGGACCCGTGCCCACGGGTAGGCTGGACTTGCGAGCCCTCCCCCGGTAGCATCATGATAGCGGTAAGCACTCACCAATTTATCGTCGGCGCCGGACTGCTATGCCTTGTGGCAGCAGCGATGTCGCTGGCATGTGGCGACTTCCTGAGGCCCCCTACCAAGTCGCCGACGAGCGATGCCACCACTACCCCTTACAGCGACCCGGCCCAAATGCCAACCACTGAAACCCGTTCGACTTTGGCATCCCCGACCGTTTCATCTACAGCGTTCGCGGCGCCCACCGCGATTCCCTCGCCTCCCCTGGAACCTGCTGCCACGCCCATTCCGCCCCCAACGAATGGGGTAGAGGCTACGGTTGATTTCGAGGCCTTGATCGCCGGAAGAGCAGATGGTTGTGAAAGTGTGCTCCTGGGCTCCCTGAAGGGATACGTTCGACAGTCCGGAAGCTGGGGAGGAGCGTGTCAGCTCGGAGAGCCCTCCCAGGGTTACGCCAAGCCCTTCAGGTTTTCCCTGGACGACTGGGCGTTCGTCCGCTTCGAGCTATCGTCCCCGGACGACATTCTCCTGGTCCTCCTGGAGGAGAGCGATTCCGGCGCCATGATGGTGGACTTGGGAGCCACCGGGTCCCTATTGGGCGCGAGTGGTGTTCCGGACAGGCACAATCTGTTCTGGGCCCACGCCTCTCTGCCAGCGGGAGAGTATGTAGCCGAAGTCGTCACTCCCACCCCGGCCTTACCCAGGATCTTTGCCTTCGTCGCCACGGCCCAGCCTACTCCCCCGCCGCCCTTCCGCTTCAAGTCAATCAGCGTCTCGAACCAGAAGTCCTGCGGGTTGCTGACGGACGGCACTCCGCTGTGCTGGGGGCGAAGAAATGTCGAAGGGGAAGGCTCGGTGACACCTGAAGGGACATTCAGTTCCATCAGCACAGGCGCCCATAGGTGTGGGCTTTACGAGGATGGCACACCCTTGTGCTGGGACTTCAAGGAGGAAGGCGAACACACCTGCGGCCCCTGGGAAGGCGCCATTTATTGCCGGGCCGTCGAGCAGCCAGACCCTATCGACAGGTCCGGCGACCGGGATGAAGGAACAACCGTTGTTCGCACCGTTGGAGTGACCGCTGGCTATATCGACCAGACACCACCGCCCGGCGAGAAGCTCATGTCCATTAGTACCGGTTGGAGGCATTCCTGCGGGCTCCGCGAGGACGGCACTGCCCTTTGCTGGGGCAGGAATCAGGACGGTGCGTCGTCACCCCCGGAAGGGGAAAAATTCCTCTCCGTGGATGCAGGAGTAGGCCACTCCTGCGGAATTCGAGAGGACGGCACCGCCATCTGCTGGGGTGGTGACGTGTACGGGGAATCATCGGCGCCGGCGGATGTACGATTTATTGAAATAGTCGCTGGGGAAACGCACACTTGCGGTCTTCAGGAGGATGGGACAAGTGAATGCTGGGGAGATGGTGGCCTCAGCGTATGTACCCCGATGGCAGGCGCTTCATATCACTGCAAGAGCATCGGTATCCTGGACCATGTTCCCCCAGCCCCACCGGAGCAGGCGCGTCTGGCCTCGTTAAGCTCCGGGTATCCCATATGTGGCCTCGAGGCTGATGGACAGCCAGTCTGCTGGACATTTCGGCAGTCCGGCCTGGCGCCAGCACCGGCTGGCGAACGATTCACCTCCATCAGCTCATCGGAGGAACATGCCTGCGCCCTGCGGTTCGACGGAACGGCGGTGTGCTGGGGTTTGGGCCTGTATGGCCAGACCTCGCCCCCTTCAGGGGTCAACCTGGCGGGCACAGAGTCTCCACCGGACCCTCCGATGGGACTCGTCTCCATAAACAGTGGATACCATCACACATGTGCGATTGATTCCGAGGGAGCCGCCATCTGCTGGGGTCCCAATTGGTGGAATGGCAGGTTCGCCGGTCAATTTGCGTCCATCAGCTCCGGTGAGGCCCATGCCTGTGCGCTTCGCCCCGACGGCAGCGTCGTTTGCAGGGGAAGCAACGATCGCGGCCAAATATCGGCGCCGGCGGGAGAGGTGTTCGTGTCACTCTCCAGTGGCGCTGGGCACACCTGCGGCCTCCGGGCCGACGGCACGGTTATATGCTGGGGCTGGAACAGCGATGCTCAAGCATCGCCTCCCACCAACGAGGCTTTTGTTTCTATCAGCAGCGGCGTGGCGCACACCTGCGGGCTCCACAGGGATGGCGGCGTCAGGTGCTGGGGGTCGGATACCTCCGGCCAGTCGACTCCACCCCCGGACGATGTCTTCTCCTCAGTCGACGCGGGCGGGTTCCATACTTGCGCTCTGCGCATAGACGGCACACCTGTATGCTGGGGGCTAAATTGGGAAGGCCAGCTCTCAGCGCCAACAGGCCAGCCTCTGACCTTACTCAGCAGTGGGTCCTACCATACATGCGGCCTTCGCGCCGACGGCAGCGCCCTGTGCTGGGGAGCCGGAAGCGGCGGGGAAACCGACTATGAGAACGGGCAGGCAACACCTCCAGCCAGCGAGAGGTTTGTGTCCCTCAGCAGCGGCGCCTATCACACTTGCGGTCTTCGCGCCGACGGCACAGCCTCATGTTGGGGAAGCAACGACTTCGGACAGGCTGAACCAGCCAGATGACCCGGTACCGGAAATAGCTTTAGCGTTGAAGAGGCGTGGGCATGGGTGAGCTCCCTTCAGGCCCCACGGGGGACGTAACCCCGGGTCGGGGCTATTCCAGGTACTCTTCGATGCGCTTGACGCTGTACGAGGTGTGGTCCATCAGCAGGCTTTCCACCGCAGCGCGGGCGGTGTCCAGGGAGGTGAAGCAGGGGATGCGCTTCTCGACGGCAGCCCGGCGGATGTAGAACCCGTCCCGCAGGGTGGCGGCGACGCCGGTGACGGTGTTGATCACCCCTCCGACCAAACCCTCGTTGATGACGTCCACCACGTTGGGATGGCCTTCGCTGAGCTTCTTGGTGATCAGGGTGACGGGGGCGCCCATAGCCTCCACCATAGCGGCCGTGCCCTCAGTGGCGTAGACCTTTAGCCCCGCCTGAATGATCTCGTGAATCAGGGCGGTGGCTTCGGCCTTGTCCTTGTCGGCAATGCTGAGCAGCACTCCGCTGCCGGGGCTGAGGGTCAGCCCTGCCGCCTTCAGGGCCTTGGCCAGGGCCGGCGGGAACTCCTCATCGACCCCCATGACCTCGCCCGTGGACTTCATCTCCGGCCCCATGTACCAGTCCACGCCTATCAGCTTGGACATGGAGAACACAGGGGCTTTCACAGCCGTTACGCTCTGACGCTTCCACAGCCCGCCCTTGTAGCCCATCTCCTTCAGGGTCCTGCCCAGCATAGCCCGGGTGGCCAGGTTGACCACCGGCACGCCCGTTACCTTGGAGATGAAGGGTACCGTCCTGCTGGAGCGGGGGTTGACCTCCAGCACATATACCGAGGTCTCCCCGTCTGCCTCCCTGGGCTGGCGGGGACTGCGGTAGGGCGGGCCTCCCAGGATCACGAACTGGATGTTCATAAGCCCCAGCACACCCAGGCCCATCCCGATGCGGGTTGTGTAGTCGATTATGGTGTCCACCTCTTTGGGGGACAGGTTCAGGCCGGGATAAATGGCCATGGAATCGCCGCTGTGGACGCCGGCCCGCTCTATATGCTCCATGATGCCGGGGACCAGCACCTCCTGGCCGTCGCAGATGGCATCGACCTCGCACTCCTTGCCTTCCATGTACTTGTCGATGAGGACCGGCTTGCCCTGGCCCACCTCGGTAGCCATAGACAGGTAGCGGATCAGCTCGGTGGCGTTCTGGACGATCTCCATGGCGCGGCCCCCCAGCACATAGCTGGGACGCACCACTACGGGGTATCCGATGTCCTGGGCAACTCTCAGGGCCTCCTCCACCGAGGACACTCCCGCACCGGGGGGCTGGGGGATACCCAGGCGGGAGAGGAACTCTTCAAACCTGTGGCGGTCCGAGGCGATGTCTATGGCCTCAGCTCCCGACCCCAGAATGGGAAGCCCGGCCCTATCTAAGCTCTGGGAAAGGTTTATGGCGGTCTGCCCGCCGAACTGCACGAGGGACGGCGGCGGGGAGCCTTCGCCCGTTTCGTTTTCGATGATGTCCCGCAGGCCTTCTTCATCCAGCGGCTCGAAGTAGAGGCGGCTGCTGGTGTCGAAGTCGGTGGATACGGTCTCGGGGTTGGAGTTCACCAGGATGCTCTGGACGTTCTCCTTCCCCAATGCCCAGGCGGCGTGAACGCTGCAGTAGTCGAACTCGATGCCCTGGCCGATGCGGATGGGACCGCTTCCCACTACCAGGGCCTTGGGGCCCTCCAGGGGAGGTGCTTCATTCTCCTGCTCGTATGTGCTGTAGTAGTAGGGCGTAACCGCCTCGAACTCGGCCGCGCAGGTGTCCACCATCTTGTACACAGGAACGATGTTCCAGCGGTGACGCAGCTCTCGCACCTGCTCATCCAGCTTGTCCGCCATTGTCCCCACCTGGATGTCCGAGAAGCCCAGGCGTTTGGCCTTCCAGAGGAGGTCCGGCGTCAGGGACTCGCCCAGGAGGCGTCCCTCCATCTGAACAATCCGCGAGAGGGCGTTGGTGAACCAGGGGTCGATGAAGGTCGTGGTGGAGGCTTCCGTGGGCCCCATACCCCGGCGGAGGAGATGCATAACCTCCCACAGGCGCATGTCGGTGGGGATCTGGGGCTTGGGCGGGGTGCCCCCGTTCTCGCCATCCCGCCAGGCCGGGTCTTCCCACATCAGTGAGCGCCCCGACATCTCCAGGGAGCGTACCGCCTTCTGAAGGGCGGCTTCGAAGCTGCGGTCTATGGCCATAACCTCGCCGGTGGCCTTCATCTGGGTGGTGGTCGTACGGTCTCCGGCGGGGAACTTGTCGAAGGGCCACCGCGGTATCTTGACCACGCAGTAGTCCAGGGCCGGCTCGAAGGCCGCCTTGGTGCGCATGGTGACCGCATTGGGTATCTCATCCAGGTGCTTTCCCACGGCGATCTTGGCTGCTACCCGGGCGATGGGGTACCCCGTCGCCTTGCTGGCCAGGGCGGAGCTGCGGCTCACCCTGGGGTTGACCTCGATGACGTAGTAGGGGGCGTCGGGCTTCCACTCACCAGGGATGGCCTCAGCCACCAAGGGATGGGGGGGGAGGGCGAACTGGATGTTGCATCCGCCCTCGATGCCCAAGGCCCGGATTATGCGCAGGCTGGCGGACCTGAGCATCTGGTACTCTTTGTCCGACAGGGTTTGGCTGGGGGCAACGACGATGCTGTCTCCTGTGTGCACACCCATGGGGTCCAGGTTTTCCATGTTGCAGATAGTGATGCAGTTGTCTGCCGAGTCCCGCATCACCTCGAACTCGATCTCCTTCCAGCCCACCAGGGAGCGTTCCACGAGCACCTGGTGAATGGGGCTGGCAGCCAGCCCTCCGCCCGCTATTGCCTCGAACTCCTCGTTGGTGTAGGCGATGCCGCCGCCGGTCCCACCCAACGTGTAGGCAGGCCGGATCACCAAGGGCAACCCCATGCGCCCGGCGATAATGCGGGCCTCTTCCATGGACTCGACGGTGGTGCTGGGGGGTTGGTGTTCTCCCAGGTCAGCCAGGAGATTGCGGAACAGCTCCCGGTCTTCGGCGTTGCGGATGGTTTCCAGGGGTGTGCCCAGCAGGCGAACATCGTGCTTCTCCAGCAGGCCCGCTTGGGCTATATCCACCGCCAGGTTGAGGCCGGTCTGTCCCCCCAGTGTGGGAAGGATGCCCTCGGGCTTCTCCCGGGCCAGCACCCGGTCCATCACATCGACGGTCAGGGGCTCGATGTACACCATGTCGGCGATGTCCCGGTCCGTCATGATTGTGGCGGGGTTGGAGTTGACCAGGACAGTTTCGACACCCTCTTCGCGGAGGGCCTTGCAGGCTTGGGTGCCGGCGTAGTCGAACTCCGCTGCCTGGCCGATGACGATGGCACCGGAGCCTATCACCAGCACCTTGGACGGCTTGGAAACCATTCCCACTCCCCGATTTGCTGTCGGGTATCTTACTCTGTCCTCATGGGGGGCACAAGGCGAGCATAACCGCCCGGCAGGGGGGAGCTGCGATTACGTAAAGGGGTCCAGCGCGGAGATACCGCCTGCTTCAGGAAGTGGGCAGATGCGCTGGCAGGTTAACCAGCCCCCGCGCTTTGAGCGCGTTCATGAGCTGGAAGATGAAGCTGGCAAAGAGGTCTCCCTCTTTCCCGTACAGCTTCGAATGAGATTCATTCCATTCGTTCCAGGGAGGTACCCTGAGCCGGGTGCCTCCTTCGGACATCTTGTCCACTTCTATGAAACCGACAGATGTCCAGGGGCTTTCTCCTCGTCGGTCCTCAGCGGCTTTGACATCCAGCCTCCAATTGGAACCGACCACGCCTCCCTTAGGCCTCACGTGGAACTCGTAGTCCTGATAGGAGAAGACCGGGACGTCGGTGTCGAGAGCTACTATGACATCCCCTATCTCGGACTCCATTTCCAACTCCACACCCTCCTCCAGGATGAAATGGGCAAAGGACATAAATGGACCTCCATAAATAGCTGTACCCAAAATCACGCAATCCTATAAATGAATCCCAATTCGACACCGAGTAACCGCCTATAACCATAGCTGGCCAAGGCACAGCGAAGATTCTCTCACCAAGGCGGTATGGGACGCCATAGGAACGAATACGTCTTTTGCCCAAATTGGGAAGCTAGCGGCTGGTAGGGGAACCGGCTACCAAGTCTAGGAAGCGGTCGAAGAGGTACTCGTTGTCGCGGGGGCCGGGGGACGCCTCCGAGTGGTACTGAATGGTGATAACGGGAAGGGAGCGATGACGGAGGCCCTCAACGGTACCGTCGTTCAGATTCAGGTGGGTGACTTCCAACTCCTGGGGCAGGGTTTCCAATTCTACGGCATAGCCGTGGTTCTGGGCGGTAATGTAGACCCGCCCCGTGCTGACATCCTGCACCGAGTGGTTGGCCCCGCGGTGGCCGAACTTCAGCTTGAAGGTGGATGCGCCCAAGGCCCTGGCGACGATCTGGTGGCCCAGGCAGATACCCATCAGGGGTACCCGCCCGATTAGCTGCCCCACGTTCTCCACCATGTAGCCGAGAAGGGCAGGGTTCCCGGGTCCGGGGGACAGCAGCACCCCCGACGGCTCCAGCGCCAGCACCTCCCCGGCGGAGGCTGTGCAGGGCACGGTGACCACCTCGCACCCCCGCTGGTGCAGGAGGCGAAGGATGTTGTACTTGACGCCATAGTCGCCCACCACGATGCGCGGCGTCCGCCCCGCCCGGTCGCTGCCCGGCTCCCAGGTGTAGGGAGCGTCGGTCGTGACCCTGCTCACATAGTCAACATCTCCGTAGGGAGCAACGTTCCCCAACCGGGCCAGCGCCGCTTCGGCAATGCGTGTGGATGTTTCCTCCGACGCTTGCCTCCAGGTCTCCGGGCCAACCTCATCCACCTCGTCGGCGGGGATGATCATTCCCATCATCACACCGCGACTGCGAAGCTTCTTTGTGATGGACCGGGTATCCACGCCGGAAATACCGGGCGTACCCCGTACCTGTAGGAACTGGTGCAGGGTAGCGTCGCTCAGGGCGTGGCTGGGGCTGTCGCAGTGCTCCCGGACCACGAACCCGGCCACCTGGACCTGCCTCGATTCGACATCCCGGCTGTTGGTGCCGTAGTTGCCGACCAGGGGATATGTGAGCACGACGATCTGGCCGGCATAGGAAGGATCGGTCAGCGCCTCCTGGTAGCCCGTCATTCCCGTGTTGAACACAACCTCGCCATGGGCGGATACGTCGGCGCCAAAGGACTCCCCCTGGTACACCGAGCCGTCTTCCAGCACCAGGTAGGTAGCCTTGGGCGCCGCCCCATTCCCATCGTTCGCCCGCATCATACCTGGGCCTCCTGCCCTTCCTCGCCAACCCTCTTGGGATGGCGCAGGCCCCTGGACTGGGCGGTGGCTGTGTCCCTGTAGAAACCAAAGCGTTCGGCATCGACCCGTTCCCTGGGGAAATCGGTCATTGGATGATAGACCTCCCCGAAGGGGTAGGAGAAGTAGGAGGGGATGGCCTCCCGCTCACAGTAGCTGCACACAAGGCGGATGAAGGGACGCTGGTAGATGGTGAAGCTGTGGGCCGCATTATGGCTCTCCTGGGTGGCCGCGCAGTTGGGGTTGTCGCAGGCTATATCTTCGGGATCATCCCACAAAGCTCCCACTGGGAAATCGTCATCTCCCCCACTAGATGCTTTGCTCCACGGGTACAAGCCCAGCATCAGGGCGATGAGGGCCATGCGCACCGGCACCCCGTTGCGGGCCTGCTGGAAGTACCGGCTACGGGGGTCGGCATCGATGCTGGGGGAAAGCTCATCCACCCTGGGAAGGGGATGCAGCACGAAGGCCTTGGCGAAGTCGGACATTCCGAGGATGGAACGGTCAATCCGGGGGTAGGCCCCCGGCCGGTCGTTCCCATCCGATGCTTCTCTCTCCCCCTGCCGCCGAGTGGCGTAGAGGGCAAAGGTCTCACCCTTCTCCATACGCAGGTCCATAGAGTCGAACAAAGTAAGGGTATGGGGATAGCTGGGCGTCATGTAGATGGCGTCCACCACTTCCTCCGGGCCTCCCTTATTGCGCGAATACAAGGCCTCCAGCCCCTTATGGCGTACCTGCTGTATGGGGAGCTGGTAGTCGGATTCGATCTTGTGGAGGACATGGTCGGGCAACCCCAGTCCTTCCCCCGGAACAAAAATAAGCACTGCGCCGAACCGCAGGAGGGCATATACAAGGGAGTGGACGGTCCGTCCGTTCTTCAGATCTCCACAGAGGACGATCTTTTTGCCCCGGAGGCTCCCGAACTCCTTCCGCAGGGTGTACAGGTCCAACAGGGTCTGGGTGGGATGCTCGTGGCTGCCGTCCCCGGCGTTGATGACGGGCACATCGCTGTACTCGGACGCCAGCCGGGCCGCCCCTTCCCACGAATGACGGATTACCATAAGGTCGGCGTAGCTGCTCCAGATGCGCACCGTATCAGCAAGGGACTCACCCTTGGTCATCGAGGTAGAGCCAACATCGGAAGTGCCGACCACATCGCCTCCGAGGCGCTTCATGGCGGACTCGAAGGAACCCCTGGTGCGGGTGCTGGGTTCGAAGAACAGGTTAGCCATAAGTACGTGGGACGCTACGTCTCGAAAGCTGTCCCGGTTATTCTCCATCTCCGCTGCCAGGTCGAGCACATCCTCGATCTGGCTGATGGACAGGTCCTCGATGGTGATCAAGCTGCCTCTGTACATGGACAGGATGCCCCTCTAGGTTCGCGATAGACAGCTCCCGGTGGCCTGAAAGGGGGCTAACAAACATCGTAGCACAGGACACATGGGCCAACAACAGAGGAGGCTATCTGGCCCAGCGTAGCGGATCGGAGGGCCTTCGGGAGATTCTATTGCAGTTCCGACTTTAGTGCGCAATCAACTAAAACGAACACGTTAGGTTTCCTTGACAGGCTTTGTCTCAACTGCAAGACTTTGGGAATCTCAATGCTTATAAGAGGCCAAGAGGCCATAGTGAGACTGAAAATAATGATGCTATATTTGAGCTTCCCTTTCCCTCTTGGCACGACAGAAGCAAGACTCTAACTCGCGGATGGGAGGCGTGCGACTCGGCCGTTCCTAGGGCAATTGGGCCGAGGAGGTGACCGAAATGCCCAAAAGATACTATCTGGTTGTTTTCCTGGTACCGATAGCGATCATCGTATTCGTCGCTGTGTTCGTGCTGACAGTACAGCGCGGAGGTGACGTTGAGCCCACGGTAGGTCTGACGGCTGCGGCTACGCTGCAATCTCCCGACGGCGATGTCATGGGAGAGGTTACCTTCAGACAGGCATCCACGGGAGTATTGGTCATGGCAGATGTGAAGGGCCTGGCGCCCGGCGGCCACGCCTTCATCATTCACGAGACCGGCTCATGTACACCCAACTTCGATGCCGCCGGCGATCACTTCAATCCCGAAGAAGCGGAGCACGGATTCATCCATCCATCTTGGAAGCGCGGGGAATCGACCGGGGGCCACGGTGGAGACCTGCCCAACATATACGCCGCTTCTGATGGTTCAGCCCGTGCCGACTTCTTCACAGTAGGCGTCATCCTGGACAGCGGTCCCCGCCATTCCCTTTTCGATGAAGACGGATCCACCATAATCGTGCACGAAAAGCCCGACCTCTACGGCGAAGAGGAGTCGGAAACAGGCGATCGCGTCGCCTGCGGAGTCATAACGCGCACCTAGTACCGTTCCGTGGCCTAATAGGCGCTGGTGTGGCGCTGTCCGAGATCAGTGATGCCACCTCCCGGCCAAACTCACCGGGACCTACCCTCCCAGCGAGGCCGACCCCAGGGTGCGGTACTGAGGCCCTTGGGGGAGAAGGGTGCTGTGCACTAGCGATAGGCGGGACACCTGCCAGATGATGGGTTCGGGTGGCGGGCTGGCCTCGACGGCCTCCCAGATCTGCCGTCGGTCCGTCTCCGAGGCTCCCCTACGCACCCTGGCCAAGGTCAGGTGGGGCCTGAACGGACGAGTCTCCAGGGGCAGGCCAGCGGTGCTGTTCAGCTCCCCGTCCAGCTTCGCCTGAAGCTCACTCAGGGCTTCCATGTCCCCCTCCAGGCCCAGCCACACCACCTGGGGAGACCTGCGGTTCGGAAAGCATCCCAGCCCTCCGGTGGACAGCCCGAAGGGGGATGCGCCGACGCAGCTTTCCTTCACCGCCGAAAGCACCGGTCCGACCCTTTCCTGCTCAATCTCCCCCAGGAACTTCAGGGTCAGGTGCACAGCCTCGGGCTGGACCCATCGAAGCTTCTCAAGCTCCACGGCCCGAAGCTGGGACAAGAACGACGCCAAGCCGTCCCTCGCTTCGTCAGACATATCGGCTGCAATGAAGGTGCGCAAGCCAGCCCCTCTCCAGGCCTTCTAGAGCTTCAGCAGTTCCCGGGCGTTCCCGCCCAGGATGCGCTCCCGCAGTTCGGGGACTAGGTGGGCCTCCTCGAGGTGTTCCAGGGAACGCTTGTAGGAGAGTAAGGGGTAGTCGGTGCCAAACAGGATGTGGTCAGGACCTGCCACTTCTGAGACAGCGGAATAGATGGCGGGATAGTACAGGAAGGGCGACGCTGCACTATCGAAATAGACGTTCTTCAGCTCATCCGCAAGCTCGGGCATGAGGGTGTACAGGGGGAGGCCTCCGCCCCAGTGGGCGCAAACGAAAAGGTTGTCGGGGAAGTTCCGCACCATCCTGTACAGCAGGTCGGGGGTGGTGCTTCCCTTGCCCGGATATGCATGGCCCACCGGCTCGGAGCTGTGCACCAGGACCGGAAGCCCTCTCTTGGCCGCCATATCCATAAGAGGCGCCAGCGCAGTCCGGTCGGCCACGTCGAAACCCTGGGTGTCGGCATGAAGCTCGCCGATGCCCCGCAGGCCTGCATCGGCGCACCGTTCCGCCTCGGCCACAGCCTCTGCGCCCCAAGCCGGGTTGACGGAGCAGAAACCTATGAGCCTGGAGGAGTACATATTTACCGACTCGATGATGTAGTCGTTGGCTTCCCTTGCCACATGGGGGTCAGTCCAGCCCACCCCCATGACGACTGCCTTGTCCACTCCGGCTTCGTCCATGGAGGCCACCAGCTCTTCAGCAGTGGCTAGCTTGGCCTTAGGGTTGGAGTAGAGGGCTGCGAAGGTGGCATCCAACGCCAGGCAGCGCTGCCGGCTCTCCCGAAAGGCCGGAGGGAATATGTGGGTGTGGAAATCGATTATCATACTGGGTAGGATTATATATTCAGGCGAACTTGCAAAGAAGTGAACAAAGGGGACGGTCGCCAGGTTGGCCCCCGCCCCATGGCAGAAAGGCAGGACCGATGCTCGGACAGCCTGCTCCCGGCTTCAGCCTGGAGTCCACCGCCGGCCACCCGGTTGCCCTTAGGGGCCTGCTGGGGCGCTGCGTCGTCCTGGTGTTCTCCCGCCACAACTGCTGACTTGCCGGGCGCGACCATCTGCTGCAGTTGCAGCGGCGCTACGAGGAGATCAGGGAGCTGGGGGCTGAGGTTGTCGCCGTCTCCTTCGAACCCCTGGAGCGGTTGAAGGGACAGGCAGAGGATATGCTCCTCACCTTCCCCATCCTGTCCGACCCTGGGCTGGAGACCTACCGGGCATATGGCGTACGCCGGGGGTCCTTCAGGGATGTGTTCAACGTGGGTGCGGCATTGGAGTTCCTAAAGCTGCTGTTCAAGGGAAGGCTGGTTATGGCAGGACACGGCGACATCATGCAGCTTGGGGGCGACTTTATAATCAACGAGGAGGGGCTGCTGAAGTACTCCCATCCCGCCTCCAGGGCCCAAGACCAGGCCGCCGTGGATGTCCTGCTAGAGGAGCTGAGGAAGGGGTAGGTTCCCGGGCCCTCGGAATGGGGGGCCAGACCTGGCCTCTGACTACTGCGCAGGCTTGGCGCCGTTGCCCCCCAAAGCCGGCGTCGCTGCACACCTCGGCCTCCCTACGCCTCGTGTTTGATAAGTGTACCGGTACGCGATATAATATTTGTGTGATACGGTCGTTTCGCCATCGAGGACTTAGACGTCTCTATGAACGAGGCGACACCGGCGGAGTTGGGGCCAATCAGTTAGATCGGGGCATCCTCGCCCTGGCAGACCTTGATGTTACCTCTAGGCCAAACGATATCGATCTGCCGGGATACCGATTGCATCCTCTCCGGGGTGACCTGAGGGGATTTTGGAGCATCGCGATTTCGGGCAACTGGAGGCTCACATTCCGGTTAGAAGACGGGGAAGTGTACGACGTCGATCTTGTCGACTATCACTAGCAAGAGGTAAGAGACCATGGCTATGAACAACCCACCGCATCCTGGACGCAGCATCAGGGAGAACTGTCTGGATCCCCTTGGTCTGAGTGTAACCGAGGCTGCTGAGGTTCTGGGCGTTGCCCGGCACACGCTTTCTAGGGTGTTGAACGGCCACGCCGCCATCTCGCCCGACATGGCCATTAGACTGGAGAAGGCTGGATGGTCGAGTGCGGATTTCTGGCTTCGTCGCCAGACTTCTTACGACCTCGCACAAGCGCGCAAGAGCGAAGACCAGATACAGGTCGAGCCATACCGGCCGCAGCTAACAGGTACGGGCGTGAGCTAACCTCTGCCTACTGCGCAGGCTCGGCGCCGTTTCCGCCGAAGCCGGTGTCGCTGTAAACCCCGGCTTCCCTGCCCTGGAAGATGTGGACGATGAACTCTTCCCTGGACACCCCGATGGAATCGACCAGCTCATCGTCTATCGCTTCGATCAGCTCCTGGATTCCTTCCTGGGTGACGCTCTCTATGACGCACAGGGTGGAGTGCACCACCGTGGGCGTGAAGTGAATGTCCACCCGGCCCACGGGCTGTTCATCTTCCAGGATGGTGTAGCATTCCGAGTAGGGAGTCCGACAGTCTCGCTCGAAGTAAAATTCGCCCATCGTTCATTCGCCTCCGGCAGAGGGATGCTGCTGGCTAGCCCAGCACCTGACCGTTGCCCTGGACTATCCACTTGTAGGAGGTAAGCTCCCGCAGTCCCAGGGGTCCCCGGGCATGGAACTTCTGGGTGCTGATACCGACCTCGGACCCCAGCCCGAACTGGCCTCCATCGACAAATCGGGTGCTGGCGTTGACCAGCACCGCAGCAGCATCCACCTCTTTCATGAAACGGGATGCTGATGTGTAGTCCCCCGTCACTATGGCTTCCGAGTGCCCCGACCCGTACTTTTCTATGTGCTCCATCGCTTCGTCCAGGGAGTCCACAACCTTGATCGAAGCTATCAGGTCCAGGTACTCCTGCCCCCAGTCTCCCTCGCCGGCAGGAACCACGGCCTTGCCCTGGGTCGCCCCCAGGATGCTCAGCGCCCGGCTGTCGCAGCGCATCTCCACCCCCGCCTGGCTCCACCGGTCGGCGATGGCAGGCAGGTGGGTGGCGGCCACCCCGGAATGTACCAGCAGGGTATCCAGGGCATTGCAGACCGAGGGCCTCTGGGTCTTGGCGTTAAAGGCGATGTTCACTGCCATGTCCAGGTCTGCCGACCTGTCCACGTAGGTGTGGCACACCCCGACACCTCCGGTGACCACGGGCATGGACGCCTCTTCACCCACATAGCGCACGAAGTCGGCGCCTCCCCGGGGCACCATGAGGTCGATGTACCCCTTGAGTCTCAGCATGCCTTCTACGATCGCCCGGTCGGTGCTGTCGATGAACTGCACCGCATCTTCGGGGACCCCCGCTTCCGCGATGGAACTCCTGACAAGCTCGCACAAAGCTACGTTGGAGTTGATGGCTTCTTTGCCTCCTCGAAGGATGCAGCCGTTGCCGGACTTCAGGCACAGCGCGGAGATGTCGATGCTGACGTTGGGCCGGCTCTCGTAGATGGCGCCGATGACACCCAGGGGCACCCTAATCCGGCCCGCAGAGAGGCCGTTGGGCAGCACCTGCATATCTATAACTTCACCCACGGGGTCCGGCAGGGCCGCCACCTTCTCCACATCCCGGGCCAGCCCTTCAAGGCGGGCCCCGTCCAGGAGCAGGCGGTCCAGCAAGGCTTCGCTCAGACCGCCGGCCCTTCCGGCCTCGATGTCCTTCGCATTGGCTTGCAGGATGGGCTCCTGTCGGGCGACGAGGTTCTCGGAGATGTTTCTGAGCGCCCGGTTCTTGGTATCGGCCGACAGGGCAGCCAGCCTGCGGGAGGCCCGCCGTACAGCCTTGCCCTTCTCCGTCAGAATATCCACGATAGTAGTCATGACATCCTCATAGCAGCACCAGGTTGTTGCGGTGAATGATCTCCTGCCCGTAGTGGTACCCCAATATGCTCTGGATGCGGTCCGAGCGGGCGCCTTTGACCCGCTCTGTGTCGGCCGACGAGTAGTTGGTGATGCCGCATCCGAACCTGTCTCCCTGGGGGTCTACTATGCCTACGATATCGCCACGCTCGAAGGCGCCCTCGACGCCCTTGACTCCGGCCGGCAGCAAGCTGCGGTTGTCTTTCCCCAACGCCGACGCCGCTCCCTGGTCAACAACGATGCTGCCCTTACCCGACGGGGCGCTAAGCATCCATCTCTTTCGGCTCTCCATCTTGGAAGCGGTTGGCGGGAAGAAGGTGCCCACGTTCTGACCGTTGACCGCCTTCAGGAGCACATCCTCTTCATGGCCGTTGCAGATGATCATGGCGGCCCCGGCGGAGGTCACCGTCCTGGCAGCCTGCAGCTTTGTTGCCATGCCGCCCCGGGCCCTCGGGTCCAGGTTCTTGCTGGCCAAAGCCTCTATGGCGCTGTCCACCTTGTCTACCCGGTCGAGTTTCTCAGCGTCCTGATGTTCCCCGGGATCGGCGGTGTAAAGCCCGTCCACCTGGGTAAGCACCACCACAAGGTCGGCATCCACAAGGTTGGACACCAGGGCTGACAGGCGGTCGTTGTCGCCGAAAACCTCGCCGATCTCGTCCACAGCTACTACGTCGTTCTCGTTGAGCACTGGCACCGCCCTCAGCTCCAGCAGGGCTGTCAGGGAGTTGCGCACGTTCAGGTAGCTTTGCCTGTGAGATAGGTCGTTCCAGGTGAGCAGCGCCTGGGCGGCCATGATGTTGTGCTGGTCGAACAGCTCTTCATAGATGCCCATGAGGCGGCTCTGCCCTACGGCGGCCTGCACCTGCCGGTAGGGGATATCCCTTCGCTCTTTTTCGGCGCCAAGGATTTGGCGCCCTGTGGCCACCGCCCCTGACGAGACCAGGATGACCTCCGCGCCAGCCTGGTGAAGTTTGGCGATCTGGTCCACCAGGGACCGCATCACGTCCACATCCAGGTGATCGGAACCGCGGGTCAGCACCCCCGTGCCGGCTTTGACCACGATGCGCTTGTACGTGGAAGACACGGAGTCCGGGGAGCTTTTCTGGATGTTGTTCACGGTGGGAAGCATCAAGCGTAACGAATGCCGAACCGGTCGGCCCTATTGCTGCGTCGATTATATCAGCATGGGGCAGATTCACACACCTACGCTATTGTGGTAGAATTGCTGCCCATCCAGATGAATAACCCTCTAGCTGAATTACTTTCCGACTTCCCGGTCGGATGCCAGGCAGGCTGGCGTTGAAGACCAAAGCTGTTTTCTTCGATTTCTACAACACCCTGGTTAGGTTCTGGCCTCCCGTGGACGAGATACAGCAGGCCGCCTGCGCCGAGCTTGGACTCAAGGTTTCCAAGGAAGGCATTCGCAGGGGCTACGTCCGGGCCGACGAGTACATGAGCGAAGAGAACGCCAAGGGTTCCCTGTCGGAGCGCAGCGAGCAGGAACGGGCCGATTTCTTCGCAAGGTACGAACAGATAATCTTGGGGGGCGCCGGCATCAACGCCTCCATCTCCCTGGCCAGGGATGCATGGATGATGGCCAGCTTGGTGCCCAAGGACTTTGCCCTGTTCGAAGATGTGCTTCCGGGCCTGGAACTTCTGAAGAGCAGGGGACTGGTGACGGGACTCATCTCCAACCTGCGGAGGGATATGCCCGTCATCTGCGACCAGCTTGGGCTGTCGCCCTACCTGGACTTTTCCATCACGTCGGCGGAGGCGGGGGCCGAGAAGCCCCACAACCGGGTGTTCCTGGCAGCTTTGGAACGGGCACGGGTCGACCCGGCCGACGCTGTGCACGTGGGAGACCAGTACAAAGCCGACGCCCTGGGAGCCAAGGCGGTGGGGATAACCCCGGTCCTGATCGACCGGGAGGGGTGGTACGAACACATCGACGACTGCACCCGCATCGCCAGCTTGCCGGAGCTGGACAGCCTCTTGGCCAACGGTCTCTAGCGTTCTTTACCTGCCGGCTAAGGTCATCTCCAAGCGCCGGGCAAACTCCAGGAGCCCCTCCAGGGCGGACACTACGGCCTCTTTCCAGGCATCGCCTTGCCCCAGTCTGATGTGTATCTGGTGGTTTCCCACCTTAACCCCAGGCCCCAAAGCCTTCTCCAGGGCCAGCCTCGCCCCTCGCACGCCCTGCACCAGGTTCAGGGTAGCCATCCCGCCGTGCACGTTGATGCTCTCCACGCCCGCGTCCCCGGCCAGCAGCTTGACACCTACCAGGTAGAGCAAATCCTCGACGGGTTCAGGGATCGGCCCGAACCGGTCCTGCAACTCGGGGCGGATGTCATCCACTTCCTGCTGCAGCTTCAGCTTGGACAGCCTCTGGTATATGGCTAGGCGGGTCGGCAGATGGCTGACGTACTCCTCGGGGATGTGGGCAGCCAACGGCACGCTCACCCGGGCGGCGGGGGCTGGCTCATCCGCAGGCCTTCCCTCGCCGGCAGGTTCGCCAGCCTTGATCTCCGCAACCGCCTCGTTCAATAGCTGGCTGTACAGGTCGAACCCCACCGCGTGAATGTGGCCGCTCTGCTGGGCGCCGAGGATGTTGCCCGCTCCCCGTATCTCCAGGTCCCGCAGGGCGATGCGATAGCCGCTGCCCAGCTCCGTCGCTTCCAGGATGGCCTTCAGACGCTTGGTGGCTGTTTCGGTGATGCGCTGACCCCGGGGAAGCAACAGGTAGGCGTAGGCCCGGTTGGACCCACGGCCTATCCTGCCCCGGAGCTGGTAAAGCTGGGACAGGCCGAACCGGTCGGCCCTTTCCAGAACCAGTGTGTTGGCGTTGGGGATATCCAGGCCGGACTCGATGATGGTGGTGCAAACCAGCACGTCGATTTCCCCCTGCTGGAAGGACGCCATCACATCCTCCAGCTCCTCCTCGGGCATCCTGCCGTGGGCAACGGCGAACCTTGCCTTGGGCACCAGCTTGGCCAGCTCGGTGGCCACCCTGCCGATGGTGTTGACCCGGTTGTGCAGGTAGTACACCTGGCCTCCCCGGTCTAGCTCCCGGGTGATGGCCTCCTTGACCACATCTTCCTTGTGCTGGGAAACGAAGGTCTTTACCGGCTGCCTGTCCTCGGGCGCTGTGTCTATGGTGCTCATGTCCCGTATGCCCGACAGGCCCATGTGCAGGGTGCGGGGAATGGGCGTGGCGCTCAAGGTGAGCATATCCACCTCCCGGCGCATCTGCTTCAGGCGCTCCTTGTGGGCAACCCCGAAGCGCTGCTCCTCGTCCACGACGACCAGCCCCAGGTCCTTGAAGGCCACATCCTTCTGCAAAAGGCGGTGGGTGCCAATGATTATGTCAACTGCTCCCGAACGGATGCCCTCGATGACATCCCGCTGCTCGCGCTTGGTCCTGAACCTGCTGAGCACCTCGACCTTGATGGGGAAGGGGCTCAGGCGCTGGCTGAAGGTGGCGTAGTGCTGCTGGGCCAGCACGGTCGTAGGCACCAGCAGGGCTACCTGGCGGTTGTCTCCCACAGCCTTGAATGCGGCCCTGAGGGCGACCTCCGTCTTGCCGTACCCCACGTCGCCGCACACCAGCCTGTCCATGGGATGGGACTGTTCCATCTCGTATTTCATCTCGTAGATGGTGCGTCTCTGGTCGGTTGTCTCCTCATAGGGGAAAGAGTCTTCCAGCTCCTGCTGCCACATGGAATCGGGAGAGAAAGCATGTCCCTGGGTGACCTGGCGCGCCGCGTACAGGTCCAGGAGTTCCCTTGCCATCTCCTGGGCGGAGTGCTTCACCCGCTCCTTGGTGCGGCTCCAGTCGGCAGTACCCAGCCGGGTCAGCACCGGAGGTCGGTCGGTTGTTGCCACGTAGGGGGAGATGCGGCCTAGCTGGTCTGTGGGAACGTACAGCTTGTCTGCCTCGGCATACTCCAGCACCAGGTACTCTCTGGGCTCTCCATCGCTGTCCATCTGTATGGTCCCGGCAAACTTAGCAACCCCATGATCGATATGGACCACGAAAGAGCCGGGGACCAGCTCCGAAAGGAAAGCCTCCCGCCTTACCGTTCTCCGAGAACGGGACCTGCGCTCCTTAGCGATACCGAACAGCTCGGTGTCGGTGAAGACGGTGAGGGCCGACGGCCCCAGGGGCAGCGTCCAGCCCCGTCCCAGGAATCCTGCAACCACCCTGGCTTCTCCCGGATCGGGCGCATAGTCCAGCCGCGGGAGGGCGGAGGCCGGGATTCCCGCATCGGAGAGCAGCTCGACCACCCTGCCGGGATACCGGGTCACAACCACCACTCGATGCCCCTCCTGCAGTAGCTCGGGCAGCTCCTGGGCAAAGCGTTCAGGGTGCCCGAAGTAGCTGTCGGTGGAGGTGAACGCTAGCCCGCCGGTGTCGTCAGACCAGGGTTCTATGGGGAGACGGTGCAGCATGTCGGCCCTTTCGCCGAACTCATCCCACACAACCTGGGGAAGGGGGAAATTGCGGGGCAGGTCCCCGCTTTGCTCCCTTGTGGAACGCAGGTGCTCAGCCCGGTCGGTCAGCTCTCCGATCTCCGCCCGGATGTCGTCCTGGCGGTCCAGCACCAGGATGCTGCCGCGGGGCGCGTGCTCCAGGAGCCCACCATGGTTGACCACGCCGTTGTAGAGGGCCAGGTCCTCTTCGATGGTGCCCGCCAGCAGCGAATCCAGGTCGTCATCGAACCTCTGCTGCACATCGGGACGGCATCCGCCGATGTCCAGGGCACGGATGGCATCTTCAATGGCATCCGGGGAGGCCAAGCGCGGCAGTATCTCCCGGGCGGGAATAACCTCGATGCGGTCCACCGGGGCGACGGAACGCTGGGTGCCCGGGTCGAACATTCTCATGCTCTCGATCTCATCCCCCCACAGCTCTATCCGCACGGGCAGGGGAGAGTTGGGCGAAAAGACATCCAGGATACCTCCCCGGGAGCTGAAGGTCCCGGGCGACTCCACGTTGTCGTCCCGCTGGTAGCCCAGGCGCACCCATCGCTCCAGGAGGTCCGAGACACGAAGACGGGAGCCTGTCTCCAGGGTGTGGCAGCCCTCCAGAAAGGCCTCGGGCCCAATGGTCTTGAATATGGCCGCCGAAGCGGAAGCTACGATGATGGGTGCCTTGCGCTCGGGGACACCTTCGGAAGCCTGTCGCAGCGCCGCAAGGGCGGAGAGCCGCTGGTTGGTGGTCGATGCCTCCGTGAGTATTCGCTCGAAAGGCAGCACCTCCGGCTCGGGGAACAGGTACAGCTCAGCTCCATCTCCAAGGTAGCCCAGTAGGTGGTCGTACAGGGAGCGGGCGTCTTCGGGACGGGGCTCCACCACGATGATGGGCGTTGTGGTGTGATGCCCTAAGGCTGCAAGAAGGTAGGGTTTGGCGGCATCCAGCACCCCTAGGGGTTTAGTACCCCCTGGTGATGCCAGCATGTGCAGAAGCTGCTGGAAGCTGGGATGGTCCCCCAGAAGATCGAGAAGCCCCTTCAGATCCGGTTCGGTGGCGCTGTCTTCGATCCCGCGGGGCGACGGTGGGGCCGGAGTGAGTGTCATATAGAGTTTCCGTAGAATATTGGACGGCAAACGCGGGACGATGTCAAGGAGACCAGCCTTCCTTGACTGGCCTGTTTTGGCTATGCCACAATGGCCTCCCCGGAGATTCCAGCTAGCAGGCGACTGTGAAGATACTCGTTACCAACGACGATGGTGTGGAATCCCCCGGCCTGTGGGCAGCCGTCGATGCCCTGAAGGGTGCGGGGGATATCTATGTGGCCGCCCCCGACCGGGAGCAGAGCGGCGTGGGTACCGCTCTCACACTCCACATTCCCATACGCGCCAAAGAGGTAACCCCGCGCGTGGAGAAGGGCGCAGGGGAGATGAAGGCCTACGCCGTCGAGGGCACTCCTGGGGATAGCTGTGTCCTGGGGCTGGAGAAGCTGGTGGGTCCCGTTGACCTTGTGGTCTCAGGCATAAACCAGGGCTCCAACCTGGGGGAGGATGTCCTGATATCCGGCACAGTCGGCGCCGCCCTCCAGGGCCACCTCCGGGGATATCCCTCCATCGCCATCTCCGTCGCCTCTGTCAGGAATACACGATACGAGGTAGCGGCATCCCTCCTGGAGTCCCTGGGAAGGCAGCTGGCCGACGGCAAAATCCTGCCCCCCTCCCTGATCAACATTAACCTGCCCAACGAGCCAATGGACAGGATCAAGGGCCTCAAGGTAACAACCCTGGGGGCCCGCAGCTACGGAGAGAACATCAAGGACGGCAGCGACGGGCGGCGCAGCTACTACTGGATCTCCAGGGACAAGTTCCTGAATCCGACGCCGGGGGAGAACACCGACAGCAAAGCCCTGAAAGAGAACTTCGTTTCGGTGACTCCCCTGCGAATTACCCTAACCGACCATGACAGCTTGCCCCAGGTGGAGGACCTGTTCCGGGGAGTCCTGAACGGGGACACGACCTTCGCCTAGAGCGACCCCAGGTAAGGCAAGATGGCCAATCTATCCAAGTCCAGGTTCCAGGCAGGCCTCCAGTGTATGAAGAGGCTCTACCTTGAGACCTACAACCGTGACTTGGCCGACCCGATCGACCCGGCCACCCAAGCGGTATTCGACACCGGCAATGCCGTCGGCGAAAAGGCGAGGCTTCGCTTCCCCGGCGGGACGCTGGTGGGCGAATCCCACATGGAGCACGCCCGGGCAGTAACTACAACCCTGGCCTTGCTCAGCGACCCATCTGTCCCAGCTCTGTACGAAGCCGCCGTCAACTTCGAGGGCATCCGCGCCAGGTTCGACATCCTGGTGCGAAAGGATGGGCAGGTGTTCGACCTGGTGGAGGTGAAATCGACCACCAAGGTCAAGGATGAGCACTACACCGACGTGGCGGTCCAGCTATACGCGGCCGAGGGCTCAGGCATAGCCATCGACAGAGCTTACCTGATGCACATCAACAACAAATACGTTTACCAGGGAGGCGAGCACGACCTTGAGCAGCTGTTCACCCTGGCGGACGTCACCGAGGACGCCAGGACATACGTGGCCGAGGGAATGGCCGGCGACCTGGCCGAGATGTGGGCCACCCTGGACCTGGATGACCCGCCGGACATCGACACCGGGAAGCACTGCACGGCGCCATACACATGCTCTTTCTTCGGCCACTGCCACAGCGGCGAGCCGGAGCACCCTGTCCGCCAGCTCCCACGGATTAACGACAACCTGCGGGCCCGCCTGAAGGCCTTGCGGATAGACCACATAGGGAACATCCCCGAGGACCTGTCGGGCCTGAGCGCCATGCAGCAGAGGGTGCGAAATTCCGTGATTGCCGGGCTTCCCTACGTAGACTCCGGGCTGCGGGACAGCTTGGAGCAGATCAGGTTTCCGGCCAGCTTTGTCGATTTCGAGACCGTCAGCCCGGCCCTTCCCATATATCCCGGCACACGTCCCTACGAAACGGTGCCATTTCAATGGTCCCTCCACCTTATGGACGGGTCTGGTGAGCTGACCCACGACGAGTTTCTGAATCCTGACGACGAAGACCCGAGGGAGCGATTTGCCGCCAGCCTGCTGGAGGCCCTCCCAGCCGAAGGTGCAATAGTCACATATTCGTCCTACGAGAAAGGCGTGATCGATAACCTGGCGCAGGCCCTGCCGCAGTACCGGGTGCCCCTGCTGGCCCTGGCGGACCGCATCGTGGACCTGCTCAAGGTAGTGCGGGATGGCTACTACGACCCCCAGTTCCACGGCAGCTTCTCCATAAAGCAGGTGCTGCCTGCCCTGGCGCCCGGCGTGGGCTACGAGGAGCTGGAGGTGCAGGAGGGCATGGAAGCCTCGACAAAATACCTCCGCCTCGTAACCAGCCGTGTGCCGGCTGCAGAGGATGCCAAAGTGCGGAAGGCGCTGCTGGCCTACTGTGAACGGGACACCGAGGCTATGGTGCTGGTCTACCGCGCCCTGCTAGCCGCCTCCGTCGAGTAGGGGCGGGGTCTCTCGATAGCTCTCTGGTATCATGGGCAAACATGCATCTGCAGTATCCACTCTTCACATATCTGGAAGTGAACCCGGAGACACCTATTGACCTCACCTGAGAGCAATGAAGCTGCTGACACGCCCGCCGGCCTGATGAGGCTGGTAGCCCTGGCCAAGCGGCTGGTTGAGGCCCCGGGCTTCGAGTACTTCATCATCGCCGTCATTCTGGGCAACGCCGTTGTGCTGGGCCTGGGGACCTCCCCCACCCTGGAGCGCAAGTACGGCGACTGGTTCGAGACGGGCAACAACATCGCCCTGGGAATCTTCATAGTCGAGGCCCTGCTGAAGATGTTCGCCCTAGCTCCCAGGTCCCATCGCTACTTCCGCGACGGATGGAACATATTCGACTTCCTGGTGATCGTCGCCTCCCTTATCCCGGTGACCGGCGAGTACGCCATGATCACCCGCCTAGCCCGCCTCCTCCGGGTGGTGCGCCTGATTTCGACGGTCCGGGACCTGCGCTTGATCGTGGCCGCATTGGTGCGGTCCATCCCCAGCGTAATCCACGTCATGCTGCTGATGAGCATCGTGGTCTATATCTACGCCATCATGGGCTACCACCTGTTCCATGAGCACGACCCGGAGAACTGGCGGAGCCTGGGTATCTCGGTGCTGACCCTCTTCAACATCATCACCCTGGAGGGCTGGACGCTGGTGATGTACAAGGCCATGGAAGCCCACCCCTGGGCATGGCTGTACTTCGTCAGCTTCATCATCGCGGGCACCTTCGTAGTCATAAACTTGTTCGTGGCCATCATCATCAACAACCTGGAGGAGGCCAAGGCCGACCGGCTAAGGGAGCTGGCGGTGCCTCCCAGCAGGGATGAGCTGTTGCGGGAGATACGGGCCACCCAGGCTGCCCTGCAGCGCTTGGAGAAGCGCCTGGACGGCGATGATGAGGAGCAGGCGGCAGGTCGGCGATGACCGCTGGAGGGCCCTCGTTTACCTTGACACCCATTAGCTGGTTAAGATAGCATTTTTCTGAAACGCCTAAGGCGGCAGCCCGTCGAGGGAGTTCTTGGGGATATAGCTCAACTGGGAGAGCGCGGCGTTCGCAATGCCGAGGTTGGGGGTTCGAGCCCCCCTATCTCCACCAGCGTGCCCCTGTAGCTCAGTCAGGAAAGAGCGGCGGCGTCCTAAGTCGCGCGTCGGGGGTTCGAATCCCTCCAGGGGTACCACGCAGGAGCGTAGCTCAGTCTGGCCAGAGCGCCGGTCTCCAAAACCGGTGGTCGGGGGTTCGAATCCTCCCGCTCCTGCCAAATTAATCACCCACCTTCCCTGGACTGCCTGCGGCCGATAGCCCGCCTTCGTCGTACGCCACTATCTTCGTCGTTCCCTCAACAGATGTCCGTTCGCCCTTCGATTTCCCTCAGGGCGAACCGGGGGAAGGCGGCCCTTCGTCGCAGGCGACCTGTCCCACTCCGGAGGTTTCCTGGATTGCGGCCTTCGCCGCAATGATGGGGGAGCCTTTCGTCATAGCCAGCGGTACTCAGCCCCTGACTTTCGTCATGCCCGCCGTTCGTCGTTCCCGCGAAAGCGGGAACCCACTTAGGCAGTTCGCCCTTCGATTTCCCTCAGGGCGAACCGACATCCCGGGGCCGGTATGGGCGTAGGCTCCCGCTTTCGCGGGAGTGACGGTTGGAACACCGGGAGTGACGGTAGGGGTAACAGCGACGTTTTCGTCATTGAGGCGAAGGCCGCAATCCAGGACGGAGCATTGCCGGGGCCCAGCATGGCTCCATCAACATTCCTGTCGGTTCGTCCTGAGGGAAATCGAAGGGCGAACCGAGGGAGTCGGGGCGGCTTTCCCCCTTACCCCAGCCCTCCCCCACCAGGGGAGAGGGGGCAAGAAACTCCCCCTTCCTTGACACTGGTATACCAGAGTTCTACCATCATCTCGTCAGCCCCCCAACTTCCCCAACCCCGGATTTCCTATCCAAATAGGAGGTGCAGCATGATCAACGGAATCAAGGTTGCCGATATGGACACCCACGTTGACCCCAGCCTCGTGGTGCTGGAGAAGTATGTCGAACCCAGCTTCAGGCCCCGCCTGCCGGAATTGGACCCCTACAAGCTGGTGCGCCAGAACACCCGCAGGGGACCCAACCAGGAGACAGTAGGTGGGGTGCGCTTGAGCATGGGCGCTCTCCCTTTGAATCGATGGCCCGGCGACAAGCTGGAGGCCGACCATCAGACCCCGGGCGCGCCGGGGCGCATGGGCGCCAGGGCCGGCACGGTCAGCATGCACCGGGGTCCGGTAACCCCCGGCGTGGAAGATGAGAACTCCGAGGGACGCCTCATCGACATGGACCTGGAAGGGCGGGACCTGGACTTCGTCTTCCCGGGCACATGGGCTTCCACCCTGACAGGCATCTACGAAACCGACGTTACCTTGGCCGAGGGCCTGTACCGGGCCTATCACAACTACATGGACACCTACACATCCGTGGCGCCCGACCGCATTAAGGCCAGCCTCCAGGTACCCGGCTCCGACCCCGAGTGGGCTATCTCGGAGATCAAAAAGTGGGCCAACAGCAAATGGGTGGCTGCCGTGTGGATACACCTTCCGCCGGGCCTGCCTGTGGACGACCCCGACCTGGACCCGGTGTTCGCCACCATGAACGACCTGGACCTGCCCCTGGTGCACCACAGCTTCTTCATGGAGCCCCCCTACTTCCCCGGCCACCAGGACATCTGGGGCAACTCCGTGGTCGCTCGCACCGCAGCCCATCCCTGGGGCGCAGGAAGGCTATGCGCCTACCTGATCGTGTCGGGTCTCTTCGACAAGTACCCCAACCTGCGGGCTTCCGTTTCCGAGGTCGGCCACGGCTGGCTGCCCAACTGGGTGATTCGCCTGGGCTTCAACAAGAGCTACGGACAGGGGCTGACGCCCGAGCTCAAGTACACGCCCATCGAGTACGTCCAGATGGGGCGGTTCCGTTGCGCCGCCGAGCCTTTCGAGGGGCCGCTTATGACCGAGGCCTGCGTGAAGATCCTGGGCGAAGACTGCCTGATGCACCAGTCGGACTACCCCCACGGCCAAGCATGGTTCCCCGAGACGGCCAAAGAAGTCATGGAGTGGGACTTCTGGGGCAACTTCAGCCAGGACGCCCTGCAGAAGCACATGTACGGCAACGCCGTGGACTTCCTGCGCATGTCCTAGAGGGCTTGCCCCTATAGTGAGCCTTTTGGTATCCCCTTCTCATCTTGCCGAAGGGATGAGAAGGGGTGCTGAAGGGCAGGGCTACTGGGCGGTGCAGCCTCCGTCGATGACCAGTTCGGTGCCTGTGACGTAGGACGATTCATCGGATGCCAGGTAGAGCACACCGTAGGCTACATCGTCACTGGTGCCGACCCTGCCCAGGGGCGTCCGGGAGAGCCTCTCCTGCAGGTTGGCGTTGCCCAACGCCGTGTGGAGCATCTCGGTGTCGATAGGGCCGGGGTGGACGGAGTTGCATCGGATCCTGTCCCTGGCGTGCTGAACGGCAGTCAGCTTGGTGAACACCCGCACCGCCCCTTTGGAAGCGCTGTAAGCAGCCATGCCATAGGGGCTGCCGACTATCCCGGCGATGGACGAGATGTTGATAATCGAGCCGCCACCGGCGGCGCGCATGGCCGGAATGGCGTGCTTGGCGCCGAGGAACACGCCGCGGGCGTTGACGGCCAGCACATTGTCCCACTCCTCGGCCTCCGTGCCCTCGATGCCCTGGGGACTCAGGATAGCAGCGTTATTGACGAGGATGTCCAGCTTCCCGTAGTTCGCCAGGGTGTGCGCGATGGCTGACTGCCAGTCCTGCTCATCGGTGACATCCAGGTGGATGTAGCTGGCGTCGCCGCCCAGCTCCGCGATGGCCGCCTCAACCTGCTGCCCTTCCCTGTCCAGCACATCACCCAGGACTACCCTGGCGCCCTCCCTGGCGAAGAGCTTGGCTTCCACCTCTCCCTGCCCCCTGGCAGCGCCGCTGATCAGGGCAACCTTGCCATCCAGTCGTCCCATGGGGCACCTCCGCAAATAGGTTGGCTATCTGCTTAATCTGTCGTCTAGCGATCGGTCCAGTCCGGTGTCTCCTCGTTGACGCAGTACAGGAACACGAAGGCCCCGGTGCGCCCGAGACCGTTGAACTGCTTGGACAGCTCCTTCACCCGCGTGTAGTAGTCGAGGTGGTCCAGGGTGCGAAGGTATGCGTGAAAGGAGCCATGCTCGGCGGATAGCATCTGTATGGTGCGAGCGTTCTCTATGGTGGCGAGTATCTTCCGTCGATTGCGAACGATGCCCTCATTGGCCAGCAGGCGCGTGATGTCGTCGCCCCCGTAGACGGCCACCTTCCCTACATCGAACCTGTGAAAGGCTGCCAGGAAAGCGTCCCACTTGTTGCGAATCACCTGCCAGCTGAAACCCGACCGGAAGATGGCCTTGGTCAGCTCCTCCAAGTAGCCGTCGTCGCCGTCGGGCGTTGCCCTGGGCGGTATCTCAACCATAGGCATGAGGCGCTATGCTCCTACGCCGGTCCTTCAGCTTCCGTGCTGGCCGTGGCCGTGCCCATGGCCATGCTCGTGCCCATGTTCGTGGCCGTGGCCCTCTTCCTCGATCTTGGTAGCTACCAAGGCATCGTCCACGGTCTTGAACCCGCGCCACTGGTCCACCATCCAGTACCTGATGCCGAACTCGAAGCGCAGCTCCCTCGTCTCACCGTCGGTGGGATTGAAGTGCTGGTGGTGCATCATGCCCGGAGGCACATGGACGGCATCCCCCTTCTCCCAGTGGTACTCCTTGCCACCGATCTCCGAATAGCCCGCCCCCTGGAGACAGTAGAGGTAGGCCTCGGGGTGGGAGTGGCTGTGGCTCTTGAAGTGGGGGTTCTCAACGAAGATGGACGTGATACCGGCGGCGGTCATCTTGAAGCCGTTGGAGGTCATGCCTGTGCCCTCCCGGCCTGTGCCCCCCAGGGAATAGGTGGCGCCGTGTCCCGGACGGGTGGTGAGCACATGCTCGTCCTTGCGCATGATAATGCGACGGCCGTCCACGGGCCACATCTGGGATTTCTCCTGGGGGAAGTTCTCCAGCTCCGTTGGGTCGTTCATCCCGCAGTCCTGGAGCTGCTCCATCTTGCCCATACTTAGGAAGGCTTCCAGGTGCCAAGCCAGCGCGGACAGGTACACCACAGGCACGTTCCCGGTGTTGTAGAGCTGGTGGGGAGACCGGAAGGGGATGTGGATCACGGAGCCGGGCCCGAAATCGTACCTCTCATCGTCCAGCACCAGGAACCCTTCGCCCTCATCTATGTAGATGGCTTCCTCGCCGTGGAAGTGCTGGCCGGTGTGGCAGCCCACGGGTATCCTGGCCTTCATGAGCAGGCTGCCCGCCGTGGGGAACCCGGTCTCGGGGGCGATCATCAGGGCTGCTTCATGGTCCTGCCGTGTCCGTTCCCAGTGAAGGTCCTTGTTCCTGGCCACCCGGACACCTTCGTTTACAGCCTTTTCGACCTCCTCGGACTTCTTGAGCCACTCCGAATAGAAATCGGCCATGCTCCACCTCCAACTTGGGTCAGCTTTGGGCTGGATTATAGCAGTGGGGTAGGTGCCCCACAATCGCAGGTAGGGGGCGCTTCACCCTCCCCCCAATCCCCTCCCTTGAGGGAGGGGAGAATGAAAATACCCCCGCTCCCCTGGTGGGAGAGGGCTGGGGTGAGGGGGACAGCCCCCCGTCATTGCGGCGGAGGCCGCAATCCAGGAAACTCTGGAGGTGGGACAGGCTGGAGGTAACTGAAGGCCTCCCGCCCGTTCCCCTTCGATTTCCCTCAGGACGAACGGGCGGTCAAGATAGGGCCTCTTTTGTGCTCCCATAATATCGGAGCCTTCCTGGAAGCCGGCAATGCTCCGTCCTGGATTGCGGCCTTCGCCGCAACGACGAAAGACGTGACCGACGAGAGCAGGCCTTCTGAAGGGCCGGCTATAACCAAGGCCTCCCACCGTCATTGCGGCGGAGGCCGCAATCCAGGAAACCCCGGAGGTGGGACGGGCTGGAGGTAACTGAAGGCCTCCCGCCCGTTCCCCTTCGATTTCCCTCAGTACGAACGGGCGGTCAAGATAGGGCCGCTTTTGTGCTCCCATAATATCGGAGCCTTCCTGGAAGCCGGCAATGCTCCATCCTGGATTGCGGCCTCCGCCGCAATGACGAAAGACGTAACCGCCCCAATTGCCGTCACTCCCACGGAACCGGGAGTCTATGTCCTTCATCGCCATGCTGAGATCCTCAGTAGGTTCCCGCCTTCGCGGGAACGACGAATAGTGTAGGGCATGACAAGAACCGTGACTGGCGGGAGGGAGGCTGGACTTGTCGGAGTGACTCACCCTCCCCTTAATCCCCTCCCTCAAGGGTTGGGGGAATTGGTCGGTGGGAGAGGGCTGGGGTGAGGGGACACACAGCAACTCTCCCCATCGGGCAAGGGAGAATGGTATATTGGACAGACGCAAACTAAGCTGTCCCCACAGGAAGGCAAGGAGGCAACATGCTGCTGGGTATCGACCATATAGAGATCATCGTCCGGGACGTGGAGGAGCACGTAGCATTCTACGAGAAGCTGGGATTCGAAGTGCTGCTTAGGAGCTCCCACCATGGAGGCTCGGCGGAGCTGAAGCTGCCTGGCGAGAACCAGCCGGTGATCGAGATACACAAGGTTTCCGGTGAAGAGAACGTGGGAGTCAACCACATCGCCTTCAAGGTGGACAACGCCCAGCAGACCCACCAGGAGATCACTGGCAGGGGTATAACCCCCGAGAGGGCGCCCCACTTTATCGAATCTACGGGCAGGACCAACATCAACATGCGGGACCCCGACGGCTGGCGCCTCCAGCTTGTGGACGCCGACCGAAAAGAAGCCAAGTAAACACCCCGAGCACCTATCTCCGGACATACACCCGCGGGGAATATGCAAGCAGCGCGCCTGTACTGACTTGTAGGTGGACGGACTCCCAAGCCGAGAGGAGGAGCCATGGCAGAAGTAGTGCTGGGAATCGGATCATCCCACAGCCCGATGATGAGCCTGCCGCCGGACCTGTGGCATGACATGGGAGAGCGGGACAAGAGAAACCCGATGCTGTCCGCCCCGCCCGACGGCAAGGTGCTGACCTACGAACAGCTCCTGGAGAGGGCCAACCCGTCCATTTCCGATCGGCTCAACCTGGAACACTTCACCACCCAACACAACGCCATCCAGGAGTCCCTGTCGCAGCTTGCGCGCTCACTGGCAGAGGCCAAGCCCGATGTGGTCGTCATCGTGGGCGACGACCAGGAAGAGTTCTTCTTTGACGATGTCATGCCCAGCCTGGCTATCTACTGGGGCGAGTCCATACGCCTGATCCCCAGGATTCCCGGCGAGGGCGCCCCGCCTTCGGCCCGGGCATCGGCCTGGGGTTACGGCGACGTGGAGATGGATGTGCCGGTGGATGCGGGCCTGGGCCTGCACCTCATCGAGCACCTCAGGGACGCGGACTTCGACCTAGCCCACTGCCGCTACCAGCGGGACAGCTACGGAGGGCATGTGGGCGCCTCGGGCTACCTCCCCAACTTCGACCGAACCACCGAGCCGAGACGCCAGGGCCTGCCCCACGCCTACTCCTTCGTGGTCAAGAGGCTGATGGACAACAACCCCGTCCCCATTGTGCCGGTGATCCAGAACACCTTCTACCCACCCAACCAGGTGACCCCCAAGCGCTGCTACGCCCTTGGTCAGGCCCTTAGAGACGCCATCGAGGCTTGGGAGGGCAGCGCAAGGGTCGCGCTGGTGGCCTCGGGCGGCCTCAGCCACTTCGTCGTGGACGAGGAGGTGGACAGGATGGCCCTGAATGCCATGAAGGCCAGGGACGCCGCAGGCCTGCGAAACCTGCCCAGGCACCGCCTGTACTCGGGCAACTCGGAGACCATGAACTGGGTGACCATCGCCGGTGGCCTGGAGCACCTGGAGATGGACCTCCTGGACTACGTTCCGGTGTACCGTTCTCCCGCCGGCACGGGCGGCGGATGGGGATTCGCCCAGTGGACATAGCCGGTACAGGTAAGGCGTAGCATGGCCAGGAGCACAAACCCCGTACGCTTCGGCCTTCACACCAGGGCCATTCCGGGGGATATGATCGTCCACGTCGGCCAGATGGGAGAGGCCAACGGCTTCGACTTCATCGCCTTCAGCGACCAGCCGCCCGGCAACAACATCGAGGCTTGGACGGCCGCCACCGCCGTTGGTGTGCAGACCCAGCGTATACAGGTCACCCACTCGACCCTGAACGTCCCCTGGCGCAATCCGGCCCTCCTGGCCAAGATGGCCGCCAGCCTTGACCAGCTCACCCAGGGCCGGGTTATCCTCACACTGGGCGCCGGCGGCATGGAGGAGCAGTACATCTCATACGGAAGCACCTTCGGCACACCGGGGCAGCGCATCACCGACCTGGGCGATGCCATCGCCATCATCCGCGGACTCTGGGGTGGAGAACCCTTTGACTACCAAGGGAAGCGCCTCTCTGTTGCCGGGGCCAGGGTGCTACCCCGGCCGTTCAACGGGCAGATTCCCATATTCATAGGCGCGGGCCAGCCACGCAATCTGCGCCAAGCGGGAGCCGTGGCCGACGGCTGGCTGAAGAACCAGGGTTGGATCGACGACGAAGCGAGCTACTCCTCCCAGATACAAACACTGGAGGACTCGGCGGAAGCTGCGGGCCGGGACCCCCGCACCATCCACAGGGTGCTCAGCGGGTACGGCTACATAGGCGAGGAAGACCCCGACACCAAGGTACCCTGGGTGCACGGGACTCCCGGCGGCCTCGTGGGAACACCCAACCAGATCCTGGACGACATCGAGCACTTCCTGGAGCTTGGTGTCGACACCTTCCAGCTGGCCTTCGCTCCCGACGGTATAGACGAGCAGCTTCATCGCTTTGGCGAAGAGGTGATCGCAAAGCTGCGAACCCCGGCAGCAGCAACTCTATGACACTCAGAGGTGCTACATGTCCGACGTACTGGTAACCGGTGGATACGGCGTAATCGGCAGCCAGGTCATGCGCCAGCTGGTCAGGGAGAACCTGCGCCCGGTGGGAATGTCCCGCAACCCCGACCTCAGCTTCCTGGCCGACATCTCCGAGGCCATTGACGTAGCCAAGGGCGACATCACCAACCTGGACGATATCCTCTACGTCATCGAAAGGTACCGTCCTACCCGCATCATCCACGCCGCCAACCTTATCGACGCCGAGTCGGACCCCTACATGGGTTTCCAGGTGGGAGCCGTGGGCACCATAAACATGCTGGAGGCGGCCAGGCAGAAGGGCATCCGGCGCTTTGTATTCACCAGCTCCAAGGGTGTGTACGGGCAGATCCGGTCGGGAGAGCACTTTCATCCCACCTACGCGCCCGTAACCGAGGAGCATGTGCGCAACCCCGAGAACGACCTTGTTTACCCGGGCGCAAAGATTCTGGGCGAGAACGTGGGGGTCGCCTACCAGAAGAGGTACGGGCTGGAGTTCGCGGCCCTGCGCTTCGGGCACACCTGGGGCCCCGGCAAGCTGGCCCGCCACGGCATCCTCTCCCTGTTCAGCACCCTTGTGGAGAACGCCATGCTGGGCAGGCCCACCAGGATTAAGCAGGGGGCCGAACAGAAGGACGACATCGTCTATATCAAGGACGCGGCTCAAGGTATCGTGAAGGCCTGCCTCGCCGATGAGGTGCCCTCCAACTTCTACAACATCTCCAGCGGGCGTCTGACCGACGTGGGCTCATTTGCCGAAGCCCTGGGACGGGTGATTCCGGGGGCGGATGTGGAGATCGGACCTGGCTTGGACTACATGGGAGGCAACCACCCGCGCTACGCCCTGTTCGACATCTCCCGGGCGCGCAGGGAGCTGGGCTACGAGCCCCAGTTCGCCGACCTGGAGGCCGGCATAAGGGACTATCTGGAGACCATGACCGCCTTCGGCCTCCAGCCCATCGCCAGCATGTAGGTTATCCCCAACCAGGTGCCCCAATCCCCCTCCCTTGATGGGAGGGGACTAAGGGGAGGGTGAACCTCTTCTCCGAGGGTTGCTTGTCGGTTCGTCCTGAGGGAAATCGAAGGGCGAACCGGCAGACCAAGGCAGCCACGCCTTCCGTCACACCCTGTCAGTCCACCGCATGAGCTTTCTGGATTGCGGCCTACGCCGCAATGACGAAGAGAGGTTCCCCCTCACCCCAATCCTCTCCCTCCAGGGGAGAGGGGGCTGAAGATTCCACCCTCCCTTGATGACCTTTTACGCTCCCCCCTCCCTTGATGGGAGGGGACTAAGGGGAGGGTGAACCTCTTCTCCGAGGGTTGCTTGTCGGTTCGTCCTGAGGGAAATCGATGGGCGAACCGGCAGACCAAGGCAGCGGCGCCTTTCGTCATTGCGTCACTCTCTTCGTCATTGCGGCGTAGGCCGCAATGACGGATTGAGGTTCCCCTCACCCCAACCCTCTCCCTCCAGGGGAGAGGGTGATAAGAAGATCGGCCTGCGGTTGTATGTACAGGACTGGTCGAATAAGATAGGGTCAACTTAGCACCTGAGGCCCTTGGGCCGGGAGGTACCTATGGCGCGAGACTACCGGCTTGTTTCCAGCGACGGGCACCTGGAGGTGACCCCGGAGACCTGGATGCATCGCGTCCCCCAGAAATACAGGGACAGGGCGCCCCACACGGTCAAGCTCCCCGACGGCGGGGATGCGATCCTGGTGGAGGGCCAGCCCCTGCAGGAAGCCAACTTCCTGGATCTGCGGGCCGGCAGGTCGGCGGCCCAGTGGCAGCCCTTCGGCATAACCGTGGATGGGGCTGCGGGCGTAGGTCCCCCGGAGCAGCGCGTGAAGGAGCAGGACATCGATGGCATAGACGCCGAAGTGCTCTTTACAGCTATGGTTGCGGGGCCTGTCCTGTGGCGGAACATCAGCCATGATGAGGTGTACAAAGCCGTCATCCGCGGGTACAACGATTGGCTGGGGGAAGAGTACTGCCCCGTAGCCCCGGACCGGCTCATCGGCATGGGGGTCTTACCCTGGACCAACGTCGATGATGCCATCACCGAGATGGAGCACTGCGCCAAGCTGGGGCTGAAGGGCGTGGTGCTGGGTGTGCTGCCCAGCGCTAAGGGCTACCCCACTGCCGACGATGACCGCTTCTGGGCGGCCGCCGTGGACATGGACATGCCCCTGACGTGCCACGTCGCTTACAACCGCACCGGCGCCCGTGCCAACCACCCCACCTTCGTTTACCCCAAGGAGGACCCCAAGGTGATGTCCCGGCTGCGCCGTCCCTTCCTGGAGTGGCTCACCAACTTCGGGCTGCCCCCCGCTGTCAGCATCACGCAGATGGTGCTCTCCGGCGTGTTCGACCGCTTTCCCAAGCTGAAGATGTTCTTCGCCGAAACCCGGTTGGGGTGGGTGCCCTTCTGGCTGGAGCATGCCGACCTGTGGTATGAGCGCCACAGCGGCTGGGCCCAGGAGCAGCTCGGTTTCGTGCCACTGAAGCGCCTGCCCAGCGAGTACGTGAGGGACCACATCTACTTCAGCGTCCAGTACGAGAAGGTGGCCGTGGAGCTGCGCCACCACATAGGCGTGGACCATATCCTGTTCGCCACCGACTTCCCCCACATCGAGTGCGAATGGCCCAACTCCCGGTCATTTATCGACGAGATATACGCCGACGTTCCCGAGGACGAGAAGGAGCGCATCTGGGTCAGGAACACCGTCGAATACTTCAAGCTGGATGCCCAACCGGCCCACCAGCCCGAGGCGGCGGCGGCCACAAGCGCCTAGATGCGCTCGGCTCACCGGCCTTCCCAGAGGCTCCTGCCCACATTGATGCTGACCGGTTGGCCCCAACAGGCGAGGGGCAATAAACAGCGATGAAGTGGCAGGAACTCAGCATCCTGGTGTCCTACGAGTACGTGGAGCCTATCTCCTACCTGTTCGGCCGCTATGGCCGGGGCGTTTCCGTAGAGACTGCCGGGCCGGGTCAGATGTTGCTGCGCACTTACCTGCCGAACACATCCAAGCGCCGCATGGCCCAGATAGAGGTCGGGACCAAGCTGGTGCAGGTGATAGAGCCCTTGGCCAAGCTGACTGTGAAGGAGCTGGACGACTCCGACTGGGAAACGGCCTGGAAAGCCCACTTTACCCTGCTCAACATCGGCAAGAGGCTGGTCATCAAGCCCTCGTGGATCAGCTACGAACCCGCCGAGGGCGAAGTGGTCATCGAGCTTGACCCGGGCATGGCATTCGGGACGGGCTATCATCCCACGACGAAGATGGTGCTGGAGGCCCTGGAGGAGGAGGTCAAGCCGGGAATGCGCCTGCTGGATTTGGGCACCGGGTCGGGCATTCTGAGCATCGCAGCGATGCGCCTGGGCGCCGGCAACTCCCTGGCCATGGACATCGATCCTACGGCGCTGAGGGCCGCCCGAAAGAACCTCCGGGATGCCCGCCTCACCGAGCAAGTTACCCTGGTGCGGGGCAGCCTCCCTCATCGCTCCGCCGCCCCGGCTTCCTTCGACCTGGCGGCCGCCAACATCAGCAGGAAAACCATAGAAGAGCGGGGGCCTGCCCTCTACGAAATCCTGAAGCCCGGCGGCAAGCTCATCGCATCGGGATTCCTGGCGGCGCAGGCCGATGAGACCAGCGCATTCCTTGGCAATGCAGGATTTGTCACGGAGAAGGTATCCACAACCGACGACTGGGCTGCAATCATCCTCGTGAAGGGCGCCTGATCGGGGTCAGGCGTCTGCGGGATCAGGAGAGGGCGCCGTTGCCCTCCGAACGGGGAGGCCGTCCCATGAGCTCCATCACCGCTTCCGCAGGGTCCAGCTTCTCGAACAGCACCCTGTACACAGCCTGTGTTATGGGCATCTCCACCCCAAGCCGTCCCGCCATCTTCAGCGCCTCGGCGGCGGTCTGCACCCCTTCAGCCACGTTGGTCATGGAAGCCAGTATCTCGTCGGTGGTGCGTCCCAGGGCGAGCTGCTCCCCCACGTAGCGATTGCGGCTGAGGGGGCTTGCACACGTTGCAACCAGGTCTCCCATGCCCGCCAGTCCCGCAAAGGTGGCAGGATTGGCCCCGGCCGCCGCTCCAAGTCGGGTTATCTCAGCCAGCCCCCGGGTGATTAAGCCGGCCTTGCCATTGTCGCCGTACCCCAGCCCGTCGCAAATCCCAGCGGCGATAACGATCGTGTTCTTGAGTGCCCCTCCCAGCTCCACGCCAATCACATCATCGTTGGTGTAAATCCTGAAGGCGGGAGACATCAAGGCTTCCTGGACTTCAAGCGCTGCGCCGGGAGAACGGGAGGCGACGACGGTGAAGGACGGCCTGCCGTCGGCAATCTCCCGGGCCAAGTTGGGCCCCGACAACACACACAAGAGGGAATGCAGGGCCGGCGGAGCCTCCTCTTCCAGCACCTGGCTCATGCGCAGGGCCGATTCGGGCTCCAACCCCTTAGTGGCGCTCAACAGAACGACCTCACCCTGAAGGGACGGAGTGACGCTGCGCAGGTTGCTTCGAAAGTCCTTAGCCGGAACGGCAAGTATTGCTATCCTCGCGCCCTCCAGGGCGTCCTGGGGGTCTCCCGTCACCCTCAGGCCGTCGGGAAGGGAGACGCCTTGTAAGTGGCGCGGATGCCGGCGTTCCGACTCCATGCGGGATGCTTCTTCGCTGGTACGGGCCAGAAGAACGGCATCGATGCCCTTCCGGGCCATGACTATCCCCAGGGTGGTGCCCCAGGTGGTCGAACCTACGATTGCGACCTTGGCCAAGCTAGGCTTCCTGGCCTTCCTCTGCAGGCGGCTGGCTTATCTTCCTGGCAGGTCTGCCCAGCCTGTTCTCGGTCCCATTGAGCATCCTCTGAATGTTACCCCGGTGCTGCCAGATGATGACGACCCCCCCGATGCCCGTGTAGTACAGGAACGTCGATGAGGTATCGGCGACCATCACCAGTACCAGCATCGCAACGAAGGCGGTGATCACGGCGCAGATGGAACCCAGGGACAGGTACCTGGTTAGCAGGGTGATGGGGAGGAAGGCCGCTATTGCGATTGCCGCCGACAACGGCGACATCATCAAGAGACCCCCAACACCTGTCGCAATACCCCTGCCTCCCTTGAAATCCAGGAAGATGGGCCAGTTGTGGCCGACCAGAGCGGCCAGCCCCGCGGCTACCTGGGCAACCTCTGTATCGGCAACGACCCGTGCCAGGAGCACAGCCAACACTCCCTTGCTGGCGTCCAGCACCAGGGCCGCCGCAGCCAAAGCGCCGCCGGCGGTGCGGAGCACGTTGGATGTCCCAGTGCTGCCGCTGCCGTACTCGCGCACATCCATTCCCTTGATGGTCTGGGTCAGGAGGTAACCCCAGGGAATGGAACCCAGAAGGTAGCTGATGGGCAGGAAGTAGACATACTGGACTGCCGTCTGGTCCATGTCCAGGACGAGGGGCACAATGATCATGTATGCAGCCACCATGGGTGCTATCGCCAGCTTGAAAGCTACGACAGCCATCTCTCTACCTGCGCCCCTTGAACACCAGTCTCAGGTGGGTGTGGGTGAATCCCAGGGAGGTCCTCAGCCGGTTCTCCAGGTACCTTTGGTACGAAAAGTGCACCAGTTTGGGGTTGTTGACCTTCACAATAAAGGTTGGCGGGTTGATGTCCACCTGGCGTATATCGCCTATCCGGAGGCTCTTGCCCTTCCGAGCAGGGGGCATGTGGTCCCCCAGGGCATCCATCAGGGCATGGTTCAGCCGGCTGGCTGGGACCCGTCGTGTACGTTCGCCGTACACCTCAAAGGCCAGGGCCATCAGCTCAGCCAAGCCTTCCCCCTTGGTTGCCGAGGTGAACGTTATGGGAGCGTAGGGCATGAAGTGGAAGCGCTGGCGGATGGTCTCCACGGCGATCTCCCGCTCCCCCGGGTCCTCCTTGGGCACCAGGTCCCACTTGTTCACCACCACGATGATGCCCTTGTACTCATCCCAGACATCCCCCAGGATGTGGGCGTCCTGGGCGGTGGCCAGCTCCGTCGCATCCATGACCATCAGGGCAATGTCGCTTCGTTGCACCGCCCGCATCGCCCTGAGTACGCTGTAGAACTCGATGCTCCTCCCAATCTTTCCGGGGCGCCGGATGCCGGCTGTGTCCACTAGCACAACGGGCTTGTCACCATAGAGGAAGGGGGTGTCGAGGGCATCGCGGGTGGTGCCCGGAATCTCGCTGACGATGGCCCGATCCTCACCCAGGATGGCGTTCACCAGCATCGACTTGCCGACGTTGGGCCTACCCACAATGGAGAGGCTCATGCCCTCGGGAGCGTCCTCGGTCTCTTCGGGTGAAGCGCCGATGGTTGGGATGACCTGCTCCATCAGGTCGTAGATGCCCAGGTTATGGTACGCGCTGATGAGCACAGGCTCCGACAGGCCGATCTGCTCGAACTCGGCGGCAGAGGCCCGGCGCTTCAGGTTATCAACCTTGTTGACAGCCAGGATGAGGGGCTTTTTCCTTTGACGGAGCCAGCCGGCAATCTCAAGGTCCATCGGCACCAAGCCATCCTCCACATCCACCAAGAAGACGATGAGGTCGGCCTGGTCCACAGCCGCTTCCACCTGGGCTTTCACCTGGTCCCGGAGGACATCCTGGGGATAGGGCTCCAGCCCGCCGGTGTCCACCAGCATGAATCGGGAGTCATCCCAGGCCACCTCAGCCAGGAGCCGGTCCCTGGTGGTGCCTGGGATGTCGGTGACGATGGCATCCCGCCTGTTCGCCAAGCGGTTGAACAGGGTGGACTTTCCTACGTTGGGCCGTCCTACGATAGCTACAAGTGGAAGGGGCATTGGAGGTTTCCTGCGGATTTTGCTTCCGGATAGACCTTGGCTTGCGCTACATGACTACGAAAGGACCAGTTCCAGGAGGGCCTTCTGGGCGTGGAGCCGGTTTTCTGCCTGGTGGAACACTACCGATTGGGGGTGGTCCAGCATCCCCTCAGCCACCTCCTCACCATAGTGGGCCGGGAGGTCGTGCATGAAAATGGCGCCAGGGTTCGCCCGGGACATCAGAGCCGAGTCCACGGTATATCCCGCAAAGTCCTCCATGCGGGCTGCGGCATCCTTCTCCTGCCCCATGCTGGTCCACACATCGGTGTACACAACGTCGGCCCCGGACACGCCATCCCCTGGCTTGCGCACACAGCTTATCGCCCCTCCTGGGGCCAGCTCCCTTGATCTTTCCAGGGTTCCCCGGTCCAGGTCGTAGCCTTCGGGGCAGGCGATTGTAAAAGAGGAACCTACGGACGCAGCGCCCAAGCACAAGCTGCGGGCGACGTTGTTGCCGTCTCCTATAAAAGCAATGCTGGTCCCCTCGAGCGTCCCCTTGTGCTGGCAGATGGTCTGCAGGTCCGCCAAGGCTTGGCAGGGGTGCTCCCAGTCGGAAAGGGCATTGATCACCGGCACGCTGGAGTGGTGGGCCAGTTCCTCCAGTTGCTCGTGGGAAAACACTCGGGCAACGATGCAGTCCACATAGCTGGAGAGCACCTTGGCTACGTCCGACACCGCCTCCCGCACACCCAGACCGACCTCGTCGGGGCCCATGTAGAAGGGGTACCCCCCCATCTGGTGGATGCCGACCAGGAAGCTGGCCTTGGTGCGAAGGGACGGTTTTTCGAAGAGCAGGGCCACATTCTTGCCCGCCAGGGCTGAGCTGGGCTGACCTTCGGACAGCTGGACGGCCCTGCTGACGACGTGGCTGATCTCCTCGGGAGTGAAGTCCAGGATGGACAGGAAGTCTCGTTTACTCATAGCTGCATCTACCGGCCTGCATGATATCCCAAAGGAAGCTGGCTGTTCAAGGCGGGGCGGTGCCCGGGCCTGTCGGTTCGTCCTGAGGCACCCACCCCCCGTTCGCCCTTCGATTTCCCTCAGGACGAACCGGCGGGGTGAAGAGCCGAACGGGGCCTAAGGGGAGGGTGGCATTACTATTGCCCCCAAGATAGAATAGGTGCGCGTTCCGAAGCTGCCCGAGGTCCCTCGCCAAGGCGGTGACGGGGAGCCCAATTGCCTGCCAGGAGATTGCCGGATGGTTAGTGAGAAGATAGTTCCGGGCCTGATGGCCCGCAGTGAGACGGTGGTATCCGATCATAACATCGCCCAGCATGTGAAGAAGTTCAGCACCCCCTCCATGATCCACCTGATGGAGAAGGCCGCCAGTGCAGCCCTGGAGCCTTACCTGAACGAAGAGCAGGTGTCGGTGGGGTACGAGGTGAACATCCGGCACATCGCCGCTGCGCCCCTTGGCGCTACCATAGTTGCCACGGCCGAGGTCACCGAGGTGTTCCGCAACAGGGTCAACTTCAACATCAACGCCTACGACGGCGAAACCAAGATCGGCGAAGGCACCCACCAGCGGGCCATCATCATACCCAAACCCTGAGCAATCTCCCGCCAATCACGCCTTTCGTCATTGCGGTGAAGGCCTCAATCCATAACGGAACACTGCTGGGTCCCAGGATGGCTCATTTATCGCCACCGGCATCGTCTTAAGCTACCTGTCCCAATTCCGGTGTTTCCTGGATTGCGGCCTGCGCCGCAATGACGGTGGGAGCCTTTTTCTGGGGCCTCGCTACACTAGGATCCCCCTTGTCCGTTCGCCCTGAGGGAAATCGAAGGGGAACGGACAGGCCGACCCGCTTCCCGGCGGCAGGGGAACCGCAGACTCCCGCTTTGGCGGGAGGGACGGTAATTGAGGCAGCCTCGCCTTTCGTCATTGCGGTGAAGGCCTCAATCCATAACGGAACACTGCTGGGTCCCAGGATGGCTCATTTATCGCCACCGGCATCGTCTTGGGCTACCTGTCCCAATTCCGGTGTTTCCTGGATTGCGGCCTGCGCCGCAATGACGGTGGGAGCCTTTTTCTGGGGCCTCGCTACACTAGGATTCCCCTTGTCCGTTCGCCCTGAGGGAAATCGAAGGGGAACGGACAGGACAACCCGCTTCCCGGCGGCAGGGGAACCGCAGACTTCCGCTTTGGCGGGAGGGACGGGGACAACAGTGGTGAGCCCCGCCGACAACGAAAAGGGGCGGGTTTGAAGACCCGCCCCTCCTGGTTTCAATATATCCTCCGGCCGAGCCGGACCGACCCTACGCCTCTTCGGGCGGGGTCATCATATCGACGACGCCCTGGGTGACATACTGGGACACCTTGTTCTTGAACTGCCTCAGCTCAGCGTCCCCCTCAGGCCCTTCGGGGATCTCCCCCTTGCCGACCTTATCCTTGAACTCCTCGAACACCATGTCCTCGGACTTGCCGTGGGGAATTGAGAAGAACTCCTTGTCGAAATGGGGAAGCTCTCCAGGCCCGTAGTAGCCCTTGTCCCGAAGGTTGAATCCCTCCAGCAGGTGGGTGCCCTTGCCCAGGATCTGTCCCGTCTCGTTGTAGTGGTCCAGCACAGGCTTCATGCCGTACCTCTGTATGGGGCACACCTTCATGCAGACGGCGCATCCCTCGTACTGGGCCATTACGGGACGGCAACGCTTGTAGATGAGCTTGTTCTTCTCTACGCCCCTCCACATGACCTTATCGCGCATGAGGGCCCGGCCGGGACAGCGGTTGACGCATATCTGGCAGATGTTGCAGAAGGCGTGCATGCCATAGTCGATGGGCTTGTCGTAGGTGACCTTGGCGTCGGTGGAGATGAGCATCAGCCTTGCCCTGGAGCCGAAGTGAGGCGACAGGAGCTGCCCGTTGGCGCCCAACTGGCCCAGCCCAGCTTCCACGAACATGGGAATGTAGGCGCCGCTGTTGTCGTTGGGGCTGTGCACCTGGGCATAGTAGCCCAGGGTGCGGATGTAGTCGGCCAGGTCGAGGGCAACGGCGCCCATCGTCCTGTACACGCCGAAGTGGGGGCCTTCAGCCTCGATGCTGGGGGCTGTCTGGGTGGGCTCGTAGTCCTGCTCCCACGCCAGGCAGATGGCATGGGGGAACTTGGCCCACGACTTCTTGTACTTGAAGATGTAGCGGAGGTCCAGCTTGGTGATGCCGACCTCGCCGAAGCCCAGCTCCCTGGCCCTGCTCTTGATGGCGTCGGTCACATCCACTTCCGGATCGGCCTTGCCCGTCGGCTCGATCTCGCCGGTGTTGAGGGCGGCTGCCACGATGGGACCATTGAGCCGGTCATGCTGCTTCCGGTCTTCCAGCACCTCATGGGTGTACACCGTCCACACCCACTCCCGGTCAGCGGTCAGCTCGATGTTCTGGCTCTCGAGGGGATACTCGCGGCTGTAGAAGTCCACATCTGCCTGGTTCTGGTTGACCCCCGGGACCGTTTCCAGCTCCTCGGGAACGTTGATTTCGATGGGTTCGTCACCGTGGTTCCTGCCGGGGCGCTTGACCTTGTGGCCTATCTTCAGCATCCTGCTACCTCCCCTTCTGATGTGGGTGCCGGTCCCTTAGACTGGCGACGGATACATTTCCGCCATGGTAGGGAACATCTCCGCCCATTCTGACCACCTGCGCAGTCAATGTCAAGCTATGCGCAGGTAGCAATTGAGAGGAAGGGTGACTCCCATTCGGCTTCGGTACGCTACCCTCGCGCCGACAGCCCTTTGTGAGAAATCGGCGGCGTTCCCACGACGCAGCTCCACGGTTCTTTGGGGACCTCGCTGCCGTCAGGTCGCCTGATGGTCCAGCTGGCACTGGCGGGCTCGATATCTCGGCAATGCTCGATCTTGGCAGTACGAATGCACTTGCCGTCCAGCACATAGCTGGTCGCTGATGCGACTTTCCCCATGGTCTCACCGGCAGCTATTCGGTCAATGGCAAACATACCCATTTGTATATGCTTGTCCATCTCATCGTCGAAGGGCCGACCATAGACAGCTTCAGCCTCGGCAACATCGTAGCTCAACACATGCTCGACGATGTGCCCCTCGACCACCACCTCCGCCCATCGCACCTGGACGCCACGAATCTCAGCACTACTTTCGTGGACCTCTGCAACCATTCAGCGATCTCCCCTATGACGGAGTCGAGCAACGCGAGAGGCTATCCCGCCTTGGCGCTGAGGCGGCGGGCTACCATAGCGTCGGCCAGGGGGCTCTGGGCTGAGCGGATCCTGATGTTCACCAGCGACGGCCTCCCCGACGCCAGCGCCCGCTCGACGGCGGGCACGATCTCCCCGGGCTGCTCCACGTACTCGCCGTGTCCTCCCAGGGTCTCTACGATCTTCTCGTAGCCAACGAACCTCAGGTCTGTGGCTACCGCCCGCCCGTAGTAGGCAAGCTGGAAGTTCTTGTCGATGCCCCACGCCGAGTCGTTGCCCATGACCACAGTGATGGGCAGGTTGTGGCGGACGGCGGTATCGAACTCCATGGCGTAGAAGCCGATGGAGCCGTCGCCGATGAACAGGAAGACCTTGGATTCAGGCTGGGCCAGCTTGGCCGCCAGGGCGTATGGTAGCCCACACCCCAGGTGGCTCAGCGGACCCAGGCGCATCCAGTGTCCCGTTTTCCTGGCGCTCAGGTAGGAGCGTCCCCACTGGGCGTAGTCTCCCCCGTCGAAGATGATGAACGAGTCGTCATCGGTCAGGTGCTCGATCTCCTTAAACACCTTCATCGGGTGAATCGGGAGCTCGCCGGATGCATTGGATTCCAGGTTCTCTTTCCAGGCTTGGCGGTCCTGGCGGAGTTGATCGACCCATGGGGCCAGCTTCTGGGGCGACCAAGAAACCTTCCCCGCTTCCTGGGTGAGCTGCTCCACCACCGCGCCGATGTCGCCTACGATGCCCACGGACACTCCCCGGTTGCGTCCGATCTCCGCCGGGGAGGGGTCCACCTGGATGAGATTGGCAGCGCCGTCGAAGTAGGGGGGCTGGCCGTAGCGGTAGCGGTGGTCGAAGCGCTTCCCCAGAAGCAGCACGGCGTCCGCCTCACGGAACCGGCGGGCGGTGGCGTTCAGTGCGCCATCGGCATAGCCGAAGCACAGGGGATGGTCGTCGGACACCAGCCCCCGGGCCTGCTCCACGGTGAAGACGGGTATTCCGGTGGCTTCCACCAATTCCTGCAGTGCCTCAGTGCTCACCGAGTAGCGGGCGGCGTTGGCGGCGATGATGACGGACTTGCTGGCCGAGGAGAGCATCTGCACCGCTTCGCGTATCAGGGCCGGGTCGCCATGGGAGCGTCCCCGGTTACGGTACTGGCCGGGGGTGTACTCGGGCAGGTCGTCTTCGGAGCATTCGGCTTCCTGGACGTCGATGGGGATGGTCAGGTGTACCGGCCCCGGCCGGCCTCCCATAGCTGTGCGGAAGGCGGTAGCCACGTAATCGGAGATGCGCCGGCGGTCGTGCACCAGCCACGACCCCTTGCTCATTGGGGCGGCGATCTCAACCTGGTCGATCTCCTGGAAGGCGTACATTCCCTTTTCGGGCAGCTCGGCAGCCCCGGTGATGAACACGACAGGGCTCTCGGAGGTGTAGATGTTGGGCAGCGCGGATATGGCGTTGGAGAAGCCGGGGCCTCCGGTGAACAGGGCAACCGCTGGCTCTCCAGTAACCCGGCACCACGCATCGGCCATGTGCATGGCTGCCGCTTCGTGCCGGGTGTCGATGAACTCCAGACCTTCATCCTCTATCGCATCCACGAGGGGTAGGATGGTATCGCCGACGATGGTGAATATCTTCTTGATGCCTTCCTGCTTAAGGGCCCTGACCATAACGTGGCCCCCCGTCAGCTTTGCCATGTCACCTCCTCGCGGCTGTCCCGGTACGCTTCAGCTTTGGAATCCCTAGAGCTTACAGCCTTGATATGGGCATAGCAAGGTCTGGCTTGCCTAGCCCGTCCTAGCTAAGCTATCTTGGGGAACACACTTACCCCGGAGGTGCTGGATGCGAATAGCAATTGTCGGCGCCGGCGCAGTGGGAGGCTACTTCGGCGGGCTCCTGGCAAGGGCCGGCAATGAGGTCATTCTGCTGGCCCGGGGCGAGCACCTGGATGCTATTCGCAAGAAGGGCTTGGACGTGCGCAGCAACTGGGGCAACTTCAACGTTCCCGTACAGGCCACTGACAACCCCACCGAGGTCGGCCCCGTCGACTTGGCATTCCTGACGGTGAAGACCTACCAGAACGCGGCCGCCATACCCTGCATGGCGCCTCTGATGGGCAGCGCAACCTCGGTGATCACCCTGCAAAACGGCGTGGAGGCCTACAAAGAGGTGGGCAGGGCCTACGGCATGGAGCGGGTTCTGCCGGGAGCTGCCTATATCGAGACCCACGTGGCTGAGTCGGGGGTTGTGGAGCAGGTGGGGGAGGTGGTGCGCATCGTCTTCGGCGAGGCCGACGGCTCCTCGACCCAGCGGGCCCTGGACATCCAGGAGACTTTCCGCGCCGCTGAGATCAACTCGGAGTTGGCAGACGATGTGCTCAAAGCCCTGTGGACCAAGTTCATCTTCATCGCCACCCTTGCCGGGGTCACGAGCACATCCAGGGCATCCATGGAACCACTGCTGGCCGATCCCCAATCACGGTCAATGGCCCTAGCCTGCCTGCGGGAGATCGAAGCTGTGGGACGGGCAGAGGGCGTAGGCCTGGACGTCGATGTGGTGGACAAGATCATGGCCTATATGGAGTCCACAGCCAAGGACCTCCACGCCTCCATGCACACCGACCTGGAACTGGGCAGGCCCCTGGAGCTGGAGGCCCTGAACGGCACCGTGGTGCGCCTCGGGAGGGAACATGGCGTCCCGACCCCGGTCAACGATATCCTGTATTCGCTGCTGGTGGTGCACAAGGACGGTCACCGGTAAGGGGGTTCCTGAGCGGGACCCCTTGGGCAACTTAGGCCGGGCTGTCCGTTCCCCTTCGATTTCCCCCTTCGAGAGCCTCAGGACAGGCTCAGGACGAACGGACAGGCGAATACATACTTGCGACTATTGCTCTTGCATCGGACAGCGTTCATCAACTGCTGACGACAGATATGCGCACAATAGACCCGAACAAGATTCGTATCAGCCAGGAGATTCTGTCTAGTGGGCCGGGTTATAGGGCCTATCGAACATCCTGGCATTTCAGGGGTCGCGAGGACCTCACCAAGAAGCACATGGGCCGGTTTGTCAAGATGGCGTACATCCCGACAACCCCTGAGTGGGAGCCGCCTGCTTATCTCCTGGGCAAGTGGTGGGAGCTGGTCAACGAATCGGGGAACACGGTGGGACTGAAGGCTTATATCCCTCCGCCAGACCGGCGGGAAAGGTACGAGAACCGCAAGATGGGCGAAGGGCCGAAACTACCGCGTTCCTGGTATTGGCCGTCCCTTGATATTCATTGGCGGTGGACAAAAAATCCCCCCATGGGCAGGCAGAGCAGGCTGATGGTGAGAGAACGCGGTCTGGCGGAGAGACTGGGCTTGTTGCGATGGCTGTCGTTCTTGAAGCGGAAACGCTGAAGTCCGCCTAGGCGTCGTCTGAAAAAGAACCCGCTGTAAGGTTCCCACTACCTCAGGTGCGTGCGTCAGTCCAGGGCCAATATGGAGCTGGACTTGATCACCAGGTAAACATCCTGCCCTTCCTGCAGGCCCAGGTTCTCCAGGGCTTCGGGTGTTATCTCCGCCATGATGGTCGTTCCCACGTCGGCGTAAACCAGCACATTGTTATCTATGGGGTGGATGCTTTCCACCCGTCCGGGAAGGATGTTGCGGGCGCTCATGCGGCTGGGAGCATCCAGGGCCACGATGATATCCCTGGCAGGAATGGCGACGGAGATGGGGGTCTCAGGGGCCATCTCTCCGGGAATGCCGGAAAGCCACAGTAGGGCATCCCCCGATCTGACGGAGGTCAGGCTGCTGCCCGGCTGATGCTCTTCCACTTGGCCGTCAAGCATGTTCTCCAAGCTTCCGGACCCCACCAGCGAATGGACGTAGGGCTCCAGGAGCACCTTGCGGGGCTGGTCGAAGGCGAGCTGCTTGCCGTGGGAGAGCACCAGCACCATGTCGGCAATTGCCATCACCTCGGAGATAGCGTGGGACACGTAGACCATGGGGATGGCCAAATCCCTGTGCACTGCCTTCAGGTACCGCAGTATCCTCCCCCTCAGGCCCATGTCGAGGGCGCTCAGGGGTTCATCCAGGAGAAGGAGCTCCGGGGAGGTGGCCAACGCCCTGGCCAGGGCTACCCGCTGCCTCTCACCCGATGACAGGTTGGCAGGCCGGCGGTCAAGGAGGCCCCCCAGATCCAGGAGCTCTATCAGCTGCTCGGGCTGGATCGAACGCCTCTCCTTCGGGGTGCGCTTGTAGCCATAGGAGATGTTGTCGATGACGCTGTAGTGGGGGAACAATAGCCCTTCCTGGAACATGTAGCCTATGTGGCGCTCCTCGGGCTTCAGGCGCACCTTCCTGGTCGCGGAAGCCAGCACCCGCCCATTCAGGCATATCTCCCCCTCCTCGGGGTGCTTCAGCCCCGCGATGCAGTCCAGGACCGTGGTCTTGCCGCTCCCCGATGGACCGAAGATGGCGGTGATTCCCGGCGGCACCGAAGCATCGACCCTAAGCTCGAAGGTCGGATACCTCTTGGTTGCCGCTATTTCCAGGAAGCCATCGGTCATGTTTCTCAAACTCCTGCCTGCTTCACGATCTCGCAGGCTGCCGTCGCACCAGGTGCTGGTGCACCAGCAAGGCCAGCAGGGCGAGCACCATGGAAGCTACTATGAGCCTGACAGCGGCCGCATCGTCGCCCACCTGGATGCGGTTGAACACAAAGAGGGGTATGGTCTGGGTCCGCCCAGGTATGTTCCCCGCCACCACAATGGTAGCGCCGAACTCCCCCAAGCCCCTGGCGAAGCCAAGGAGCACAGCGGCGATGATGCCCCGCCGGGCCAGGGGAGCGGTGATGGTGAAAAAGGTCCAGAGACGTCCTGCCCCCAAGCTGCGGGAAGCGAACTCCAGGCGCGAGTCCACCCCCGCCATGGCAACCTCTATGGCCCTGACCATCAGGGGCATGGCCACCAAGCCCGCCGCCAGGGCAGCGGCCACCCACGTGAACACCACATCGATTCCGAACCAGCTCTGCAGAGCCCTTCCTACGGGGCCTTCCCGGCCCATTATCAGCAGCAGAACGTAGCCCGTAGCCACCGGGGGCAGCACCAGGGGAAATGACACCAGGGTGTCCAGCAAAGCCTTCCCGGGCAGGGACGACTTCGCCAGGAACCACCCCATCCACAGGGCGAAGGGGAGGGCCAGGAGGGTCCCCACGGCCGCCACCTGGAGAGAAAGGGCAACTACCTGCAGTTCTTCGGTAGAGATCACCCGGCCTGCTCCCGCGATAAAGGGTTCGACGGGAATTATAGCAACCCCGCCGGACAGCAAGGCTGGCCTGTAAGCCAGGCTCTAGTGCGGGCGACCCTATCTCGGAAGGGGCGTGAAGCCGTGGCTCCGAAATACCCGGCTTGCGGTTTTGCCAGCCAGGTACTCGACAAAGGAGGAGGAAGCGCCCGCCTTGCCCGTAGTCAGCGCCGCTGCGGGGTAGATGATGGGAGAGTGGCTATCGGGAGGTATCTCTTCCAGCACCTGCACCTCTTCGGCTGCTCGGAGGTCCGTCACGTAGATAATGCCCAAGTCGGCGTTCCCTGTCTCGACGTAGCTAAGGGAGGCCCTGATATGAGGGCTGGGAAGGATGGATGGCTCCAGGCTCTCCCACAGTCCCATGTTCATCAGCGCCTCCCTGGCATACTGCCCCGCCGGCGCCAGGTCGGGGTCGGCGATGGCGAGACGTACCCCATGTGCCCCGCGCAGGTCCTCCAGAGAGTCGATGCCTGCGTCCTCAGCGACGGAGGGCTTGCCCACCAGCACAAGGCGGTTGGTCAGGATGTCCCGTCGTGTGGCCGGCTCGATCAGACCCTCCTCTTCCATCTCATCCATGGGCGCGGCCCCCGCCGAAAGGAACACATCTCCCGGCGCTCCCCTGACGATCTGCCGGGCAAGGGCTGTTGAGCCTCCCAGGTGGAGCTCCACGCCCAGCCCCGTCTCTTCGGTGTACCCGACGGCTATCTCTTCCACCGCATCGGCGAGACTGGCGGCGGTGTAAACGAGGATGCTTCCCTTCTCTTCAGAGGCACAGCCAACGGCGATGAGCAGAACAGCCAGGAGGAGTCCAGCTAGAAAGGAGCGCATGGTTCCGACTCGGGGGCATCGTTTAGATGGCGCCGTCACGCCTCAGCGCCTGGACCTCTTCGGCCGAGTATCCCAGCTCGCCCAGCACCTCTTCGGTGTGCTCCCCCAGCATGGGAGGATGGCGCCTGACCGTCGCAGGTGTCCCGTACAGCTTCATTGGGCCAGCCGGGACCTTCAGGTCCGGGGCTTGGGGATGGTTCACAGAGACCAGCATGTTCCTGGCCTGCACTTGGGGGTTGGACACCACATCGGCGATGGTGTTGATGGGCCCGCAGGGGACGCCCGCTTCCTCTATCAGGGACAGCCAGTGGGAGGCGGGCTTGGTCCTGAACAGGTCGTACAGGATCGAGTTCAACTCCTCTCGGTTTCTGACTCGAGAAGTGTTGTCCTTGAACCTGGAGTCGTCAGCCAGGGTTTCGCAGCCGATGGCCGGGCAAAGCCTCTGCCACAAGCCGTCGTTGCCGCAGCCGATGATGAAATAGTCGTCAGCCGAAGGGAAGCACTGGTAGGGCGCAAGGCTGGGATGGGCGGACCCCATGGGAACGGGGACCTGGCCTGTGGCCAGGTAGGCGACGGCATGGTAGCTCATGTTGGCTATCTGGCCTTCCAGCAGGGATGCCTCGAGGTACTGGCCCTCGCCGGAGCGTTCGCGGGCGAGGAGGGCGGTTGAGATGGCGCCATAGGCCATCATGCCCGTGAAGATGTCCACCACCGAATAGCCGGCGCGCAGGGGCGCTCCCCCCTCTTCTCCCGTGGTGCTCATCAAGCCGCCGTAGCCTTGGATGATCAGGTCGTATCCTGGCCGATCCGAGAGGGGGCCTGTCCTGCCGAAGCCTGAGATGGAGCAGTACACAACACGGGGGTTGGTCTGCTTGATCTTGTCGTAGCCGATGCCCATGCGGTCGGCGGTGCCCGCCCGGTAGCTTTCGATCATCACGTCGGCGTCCTGGGCCAGCTTGAGGCAGACCTCCACCGCCTGGGGGTGCCGGAGGTTCAGGGTTATGCTGCGCTTGTTGCGGTTGAAGGAAGCAAAGTGGACGCCGACCCCATCCCAGAAGGGAGTCCAGGACCGGGTCTCATCCCCCTTGGTCGGCTCCTCCACCTTGATTACGTCGGCGCCCATGTCCCCAAGCATCATGGTGCAGAAGGGACCGGCCAAGGTGCGGGTGAGGTCAAGCACTCGAAGTCCGTGGAGGGCAGATTCCAAGGTATCCTCCCGCGTGGGGTGGCGGGCCATGCATAGCTGACCGGCAGACGGGATTATATCAGAACCGCCCGCTGTGGAGCCTGGGCTGCGGTGGCTGGCGGCCATAACGCAGAGAACGGATAGAAGGGCTAGCAGGCGCGCCCCCAGGTGTTCACGATTTGCTCATGAATTGGGACATACCCCTATGCTATCCTGTACCTATGTGGATGCCAGCTAAGATCCGCCGGTTGGCCCGAGGTGACCTCGTGAGGGTCGCACCCTTCTCCATGTTTTGGGCTTCCGCCGCGGCAATCGCTGTCCTGCTGATTGCGGCGGCCTGCGAAGGCGCCTCACCGGCAACCGAGCCTCCTTCCGAGACACCCCAGCAGGCCACCGCTTCTCCCACAGCAGCCCAGGAAGCTCCGCTGGATGCGTTCAGCCCCTTTGCCGCTGTGGCGGCCCTGGAACACGTCATCCGGTACATCTACGAAGCATCCCTGCCTTCCATTACCCACATTCGCGTGGTCCAAAAAGTAGAAGCCTCCCCCGAATCATCCCTTTTCTTTTTCGACACCCCTGAAGACCAGTTTCGAAGGGGTGAGGGTTCTGGCTTCATTTGGGATGAGGAGGGGCACGTCGTCACGAACTACCATGTGGTCGCCGACGCCGACGAGGTGATCGTCGTGATGGCCGATGGCACCGAGCTGGAGGCCCGTGTGCTGGGATTCGATCCCGATTCGGACCTGGCGGTGTTAAAGCTCAACGAGCTTCCCGAAGAGATCGTGCCTCTATCCATCGGCGACAGCGACGTCGTTACTGTTGGCCAGTTTGTACTCGCCATAGGCAGTCCCTTTGGGCAGGAGTTCACCATCACCAGCGGAATAGTCAGCGCCCTGGGACGCACCATCAACAGCGGGAACAGCGCCTTTTCCATCCCAAGGGTTATCCAGACCGATGCTGCGGTTAATCCAGGCAACTCGGGCGGCCCGCTGCTGGACCGCACAGGCCAGGCTATTGGCATCAACTCCCAGATCGCCACTCGCAGCGGTTCCAGCTCGGGAATAGGGTTTGCCATTCCCATAAACGCCGCCAAACAGGTGGTGCCGGAGCTCATCGCACAGGGACGCTTCGACCATGCGTGGCTGGGAATCGCCGGCCAGTCCGTGAACGCACAGATCAACGAACTTATGGGCCTGCCCGATGATACCCGCGGGGTCCTTGTAGCCGATGTTGCCGTTGACAGCCCGGCTGACAAGGCTGGCCTCCAGGGCAGCAGCGAGACCCAATCAGTCCAGGGGTTGACCTTCGCCCTGGGTGGCGACATCATCACCGCGATAGACGGCGATCCGCTGAATGGCCTGGAGGACCTGATAGACCATCTGGGTCACACCGCCCGCCCCGGAGACCGCATCACCCTGGATATCCTCCGCGATGGGACCGAGAGTCTCACCATCGAAGTGGAGTTGGGGTCCCGCCCCCAGTTGAACCTGCGTTCGAGCAACATCACCTGAGGACTGGGCTTCAGGAGCGAGAGTTGCGTTCGGGTAGGTGGCAGCTAGCTTACTTTGACCCCGGAAACGCCGTACCTGCGCTCCATCTCGTAGATGTCGTTTAGTCCAAGCAACTCGGAAGCTTCCATCCTGCTGGCGTACCGGTTCGGGTCCACCTTTCCCGTTGCCTTAAGCTCTTCGAAAGCGTCCTTCACCGCCTTGTACACCAGCCAGATCGTGCTGCCGCAGATCATGATCCTGTAGCCCATGGCATCTACTTCCTGGGTGGGAAGCAGGTCGCCGTTGTACAGCCGAGGCACATCCCCCAGGTCCGAGGCGTAGGCCTCCAGGTCCTCCACGGTCTTGATGCCATCGACGAACACCATGTCCGCCCCGGCCTCCATGTAGGCCCGGCAGCGCGCCACGGTATCTTCCCAGCCGTTCACAGCGTAGGCGTCGGACCGGGCGATGATCACAAGGTCGGGGTCGCTGCGGGCGTCCAGGGCCGCATGTATCTTCTCCACCATCTCCTCGGCGGGAACGACATCCTTACCCTCGAAGAAGCCGCATTTCTTGGGGAAGACCTGGTCTTCGATGTGGATGGCGGCAACTCCCGCCTTTTCGTACTCCCGGACGGTGCGCCACACGTTGATGGGGTTGCCGTAGCCCGTGTCAGCGTCGCACACCACGGGCACGGATACTGCATTAACGATGTAGCCGGCGTTCTGCACCATCTCCGTCTGGCTGAGGAGGCCCACGTCGGGAAAGCCCTTCTCCGCAGACGTCCCGGAGCCGGTCATATAGACAGCCTGGAATCCGGCAGCTTCAGCTATCTTGGCGTGGAAGGCGTTCAGGACGAAGGGCGCGACCACCAAACCTCCCGAATTGATTAGCTCCCTGAGCCGGGACGTAGGCTTCATGTTGCCCTCCTGACCTATTCTACAGGCTGAGTTGCGGAACGACGCCGCCCTATCCTCCGGAGCCTTTCTGGGAGCTAATGTACCTGAAGGCCCCGATGGCAGCAGTCGCTCCATCTCCGGCGGCGCTGACGAGCTGGGATGCCGAGTTCTGGCGGATATCCCCGGCGGCGTAAACGCCGGGCACATTCGTCTCCATGTTTATGTTCACGGGGATGTGGCCTGCCGCATCCAGCTTTAGTGCATCCTTGAATATAGCGGTGTTGGGTTCCAGCCCTACGTAGATGAAGACCCCTGACACCCGGAACTTCTGGGTAAGGTTGGTGATGCGCTGGCGCACCTCCACCGCAGACACCGTCTCCTGCCCGGTTATGGCTTCGACGCTGGTGTTCATCATCAGCTCTATTCGCGGATTGGATGCCAGCCGTTCCCGTAGCGTCTTTTGGGCATCCAGGCGTTCATCCCTGTGAAACAGAAACACATTGTCAGCATATTCAGCCAGGGTGAGGGCTTCGTCCGCCGCCGAATCGCCGCCGCCGACAACGCACACGCTTTCCTTCATGAACAGGGGTCCGTCGCAGGTGGCGCAGTGGGATACACCGCTGCCCAGGAACTCCGACTCTCCAGGTATCCCAAGGGACTTAAGACTGGAGCCTGCGGCTATGATCACACACTTGGCGGTGTAGTCTCCCTGGTCGGTCGTGATGGTCTTGACCGGCCCTTTGAGGTTCACCTCGGTGGCCTGACGCAGGGCTACGTCAGCCCCAGCGGCTATCGCCTGCTCCTGCATCTGGGCTGCCAGGGTGGATCCCGCAATGCCTTCGGGAAATCCGGGGAAGTTCTCGATCTTCTCCACGTTGATGATCCCAAGACCGGGGATCATCTGCTCTATGATGATGGTCTTGAGGCCGTACCGTCCTGCATACATCCCGGCGGTGAGGCCCGCCGTGCCGGCGCCCAATATAGCAACATCGTACTCATCAGCCACTTCATCCTCCCGACCTCCAGCCCGCAAGCTTTCCGAGGTAATGCCCTACCCCGCGGGAGCAGGCTCATTTATACGGCAAATATATATTTGGCCCATTTGGGGTGTCAAGGAAGGCGTACCCGTCCTGGACATGGATTCGGACAGCTTCTATTCGACGATGGGCTGACCGATAATCCACAGGCTGACCATGGTGTAGAGCACCATCAGCAGAAGCATCGGGTACTGGCTGGCGATGGCCAGCCGACGTTCGTCGAAAGTGCGCATGGCGATCCTGTGGGCCAGGTACACAGCTACCATGTGACCCACTACGATCACAGCCACAGATAGGAACCACACCGTCCTTGCGCCCAGTACCCCGATGTTGATGTTGTACAGGGCGGTTCCGAACAGGTCCCACCCCCACCCGAAGGGGTCCGACGCCAGCGGGATGATCCTCTGGCCCGACACCAGCAGCAGAGGCAGGAAATGGGCTATGTTGTACGCCAGGGCTATGGGTATCAGCGAATAGACGAAAACCCGCGCCAACTTCTCGGCGGGGAAGGTGTTCTTCACCATGCGGGCCATCAGGCTGGAAAAGGCCAGATAGACCGCGTAGAAGACGAAGGGGAACAGCAGCAAGCCGAGACTGTTGGCTATGGTGACGCTGTTCAGGATGGGGTTGTTCAATCCAGGGGACACATCGGCTGCGAAGCTCTGCACATGCACCCATGCGGAGGTTGCGCTGAATCCGTCGAAGGTCACGGTGGCCAGCAGAAGGATGACTACTGCCAGCATGCTGCTGTCCACCCTTTCCGGGCGGGCAAGGCTGACCGCATAGGGCCTGATGCTCAGCTCCCTGGGAGGCCCATCTTGCGGGGAGATCGTAGGTCTCGGCGGCTCATCTTCGTCCTCCCACGGCTCCTCGGCCGATACCTCGAAACACTGGTAGCAGTCGATGCACCGGCCATCCTCGTCCAAGCACCGATCGTCGCAATCGGCGCACATATCGGGGGAAACGGTCCGCACTTCGATGGGAGAGAAACGGGACAGGAACCCGAACACCACGGAGAATCCCTCGCAGTTCCTGAGCCAAGTGTGCTTTCCGAAATAGACCATGCCCCCCAGGGTGAGCAGGGAGTAGGCGACGACCATCACGGATATGCGGGCGGGCAGGTCGTTTTCCGAGTACACGTTTTCCACCCACGCAAAACAGAAGAAGGTTATAGCGGCGGGCCACATCCCCCAGCCCTCGGGATACCTTTCGTTCAGCGACAGGCTTCCCTCGGGGGAGAATCGCCTGTAGAGCCACTCAGCGCCCTCATATATGGCGGCCCACGGGTTGACCAGCGCCCACAGGTTGCCTACCAGCGCCACGAAAAAGCCCATGCCCACCCACCAAATGATCCAGATGAAGGTGGGGGCCAGATTATCGCTGGGATCGGTGTCCCCGAAGAATCCCGCAAAGATAAGCAGACCCAGCACAAATACCGATGCCAGCTTGATGGGCACGATCAGCAAGGGGCTGGTCAGGATGGCCCTGGCCGGGCGGTGTTTCAGCAGGTTATACCGGGGGTGGCCGGACGTCCCGCATCCGCCTCGTACGAAAAGCCCCACCACCACGAAGGAGAGGGCAACAGCCACACCCGCTCCGACAACATAGTACCCAAGGGGAACGGGCAGGTCGTATCTTTCGCCGAAGCCGTGGGCGTACACCGGCTGGGCCAGCAGAGCTGCCCCTACCAACAGCAAGGGCATGAGCACCCTTGGACGCATCATTTTTCGACCTCCAAACCCACCTCTCAGGGCGGGAATGACCTACCTGGGGTGCACCTCCAGCACACCAATCTCTATCTCTTGGACCTGGCCTGCTTCCCCGCCCCCATGCGACCCTTCCCCATGGGTGTCGTGCCCGTGCTCGGCCGCGCTCCCGGCATGGACGGTTTGAAGAGCGCTGCTCTCATTGGTCCAGCGTATCGTCGCCCCTGGCGCAGCAGCTACCATATGGGGGTGCATTCCTTCATCGGTAATTCGCACCTCGATTGTCCCTTCCTGTCCATCATCGTGCGACACCATCACGGAGCCGTTGAGCTCCGGCTGCAGGTGGCTGTGATAGGGGATAGCCATGGCGGCCATGGAATCAGGGATGGTGTAGCTGAAGGTGTCCCGGACTTCCAGTATGCCTGACTGAAACAGGGAGGCGAACTCCGGGTGGAGGGTCATTATGAACCGGCCCTCCAGGGAGGCCACGAACTCCATCTCATGGTCCTGACCAGCCTCCACATCAGCCGTAATGTCGTAGCCATGCAGGTGCAGCTCTCCCGCCTGGTGGGCCTCGATTTCAAGGGTCACCGTGTCTTCGTGGCTCACCACGATGCGCTCAGGTTGCAGCACGTTATCTGCAAGCTTCAGGCTAATGCTCCTTTGTTCCGGCTCACTACCACCACCGCACGCAACTGCGACAATGGCCAAGGTTCCCAAGGCCATGACTAGAAGGCCCAACAGGGCCCTTCTTGCTTTCATTCCTTTTTCTCCGAACGTTGTAGGTCATCGCTTTCGTTGTTGGCGCCGTCGCCTGCCCCTAATCCTGTCCCATGTCCAGATGGACACCGCCAGTATGAACACCAGAATCGCCGCCAGAAGCGCCACGCTTATCCCACTCGAGGTCACCTCCAGTGGCACATCCTGGGAGGCCAAGCCCTGGGCAGCATCTATGTGCATGGTCACAACCCAGCTGCCCTCGATATCCAGCCAAATGTCCGCTTCGTAGAAATTCTGCCCGGTCAGGGGACGTTGGGCCGCTGTCGATGGAACGTTGGTGGCATCTTCAGGGCCGACAGCGGAGACAAAGACCCTGGCATCGGTCACCGGCGCCTCGGACGCGGCATCGTAGACTTCGATGCTCAGGTGCAGGTTCCCCACCTTTGGGCTTCCGGGGATGATACCCACCTGCAGCAGGTAAGGGCCTGCCTGCACATCCTCCAGTACCAGCTTGGTGGCGCCATTAGCCAGGACCGTGCTCTGACCAAGCACCAGCGCAAGGCAGGCTACGGACATGACTATGGCCATCGCCCTGAAGGAACGCCACAGACCACCATTTCGTACGAAGTTCATTACCAGCTCCGATGGCGGCAACAGAAAAATGCTGTCTCGGGACAGGAATAAAGCGCCCGACGAGACCTGGGAGCAAACACCGTTGCTCCCCCATTGAATCCCCCTGAAGGAAGGAAGAGGCTATACGGGAGGGCGGAGAGGTTGACGGAGGAATGCGCCTACCGGCACGCCCTGCTTTCCCAGCCGCCGCATTGGCTCAAGAGGAGGAGGGCCGACGGCTATCAGGTACCCCAGCAGGGCGATTCCCAAGCTTAGCAAGGCCCAGAATCCGGCGCTGGCGTAGTTGGCGCTGATGGTCACAACATCGGAAGGCGCGGGCCCGTGGCTATGGTCAGCATGTTGGTGTCCAATGCCGTAGTGGTGGGTGTGTTCCGCCATGCCGTCGGCCGAAAAAATGTGGTCGTGCCAGGGCTGGCGGTCTGCGTAGTGGTGGTCAGTGATGGCGCCCAGCAAGCCCGCCGCCAGGACGGCAAGCATGGCCCACGCCAAGAATCTATTTTGAGAAGCACGGAGCATCACTGTTTCGTATCGCTCGAAAGCAAGGCTGATATTGCGTCGAGCCTCACTGAGCCATCGTACCACCGGCGCAACGGGACTTCCATACGGACTTTGGCAGGTTGTAACATTTCAGACCGAGGCTTCAGATGTTACATGTCTTGGTGAGAGCCGCCGGTCGCCCAATCACCATCGCCTTTGTCGCTGGAGTGGTGGTGGGAGTCCTGGTGGCATCCTCTGTCACGGGCTATGTCCTGTCACCCGACCCGGGCGATGCCTTCGTCAACGCAAGGGTCGTTCGGGTCATCGACGGAGACACCATTGAACTCGCTTCGGGAGAGCGAGTGCGCTACATAGGGCTGGACACGCCGGAGATGGGCGAACTCTCCGAATGCGGCGCCCAGGCAGCCACGGACCTCAACCGGCGCTTGGTGGAAGGAAAGCGGGTGAAACTGCTAAGGGGACCGGAGGATAGCGACGACTTCGGCAGGCTGCTGCGCTACGTGTTCGTGGACGGTATTTTTGTAAACGCCGAGCTTGTGAGGACGGGACACGCCATTCCCAGGATATACCACCCAGAAGAACCCTTCGGCAGGCTGTTCGCCCAGATTGGGCAGAGCGCCAAGGCCGCCGGCCGCGGCTCCTGGAGCACCTGCCCCTGGTGAGGGGGTGCGTAGGCCGCCCGCCCCTACGCTTCTACGTAGTAGTCCATGCCCAGGTGGGTTATCTGCTCCTCGCCGGCCATCCAGCGCAGGGTGTTCTTCAGCTTGGTCTGCTGGATGAACAGGTCGTGCTCCGGGTAAAGGTCCCGGGAATGATGGGGGCTCTTGAAGTAGAAGGAGAGCCACTCCTGGATGCCCCCAAGCCCGGCCCTCTTGGCCAGGTCCATGAACAGGGCGAGGTCCAGCACCAGGGGCGCCGCCAGGACGGAGTCGGAGCACAGGAAGTTGACCTTGATCTGCATCCGCCGGCCCAGCCAGCCAAAGATGTCGATGTTGTCCCAGCCTTCCTTGTTGTCGCCCCGGGGCGGGTAGTAGTTGATGCGCACCTTGTGGTAGGCGTCGCCGTACAGCTCCGGGTAAAGCTCCGGCTGGAGGATGTACTCCAGCACTCCCAGCTTGGACTCCTCCTTGGTGCGGAAGTTCTCGGGCTCGTCCAGCACCTCGCCGTCCCTGTTTCCCAGGATGTTGGTGGAGAACCACCCCTCCATTCCCAGCATGCGGGCCTTCAGCATGGGGCCCAGCACGGTCTTCACCAGGGTCTGGCCCGTCTTGAAGTCCTTCCCGCCTATGGGCACCCCCGAATCCACGGCAAGACGCTCCAATGCGGGGATGTCCACCGCAAGGCTGGGGCTGCCGTTGATGAAGGGGATTCCCTCCTGGATGGCGGCGTAGGCGTACAACATGGACGGTGCGATCCGGTCGTCGCTGTCCTGGAGCCCGCCCACGAAGCTTTCAATGTCCTGGTGTAGATCGTCTTCAGTAATGAATTTTTCGGTAGAAGCGGCGTAGATCATGACCAAGCGGTCGCAGCCGTAAGCGCTCTTGAAGCTGCGAATATCTTCCCGCAGGGCTTCCACCATGTCGAGCTTGGATCCCCTGGACTTGACGTTGAGGCCGGAGATCCGCTTGACGTAGTCGCTGTCGAAGGCGGCCGGCATGGGCTTGATGGCTTTGAGGAAGTCGGCGATAGGCTCGATATCCTCGTACCGGTTGAGGACGCCACACTTGAGGGCAGCCTCGTAGGCATCGTCGGGTATGGGGTCCCATGCGCCGAAGACCATCTGGTCCAGGTCCGCCAGGGGGACCAGGTCCTTGATCATGGGACTGCGATGCTCCGTGCGCTTGCCCAGTCGGACGGTAGCCATCTGGGAGATGGAACCTATGGGCAGGCCCATACCCCGGCGCACATGCTCCACCCCGGCGATCAAGGTAGAGGACACAGCACCAAGTCCCACCATGAGCACACCCAATCGCCCTTCGGAAGGCTCGATGTAGGGCGCCGCGGGGGATATGAAGTCCCGCGCCTCCAGGGCTATGCCCCGTTGGCGCGCCAGGGATATCAGGGTCTCATGCCATTGGGATGGTACCCTGCCCGTCTTGGCCCAGTGCTGCACGGTGCTCTGGCGCTTTCCGATGAGGTTGGCCAGGGCCGACTGGCCTCCGAATCTCTGGATGATCTTTTCTGCTGAGTTAGGTTCTTTATTCATGCTCATGATGCTAACGATATTTTCGTTGCCTGTCAAGGCCAGAGCATCCTGGGCCTCGACGCTCGCGCTCTCCGTTCGCCCTTCGATTTCCCTCAGGGCGAACGGGCGGAAGTCGGGACTTGAGGAACGCTGGCTGTGACAAACCCATTGGCGTCATTGCGGCCTTCGCCGCAATCCAGAAAAATCTGGGGCTGGAAGATGTTGCCCACGCAAAACCACCGTGACGATCAAACCAGCCTGTAACCCAGCAATGCTCCGTCCTGGATTGCGGCCTCCGCCGCAATGACGAAACACGGTTCCGGTCCGAGGGGGCTGGGCTTGGCAACACGGTCATTAGCCCGGCGTGCTTGGTACGGGCTATAATGTGGGGGCTAGGGGTAGGGTACTCTGCAGTTGGCCAAGAGCAGAGGTAGCCGGCCGGGTTGCTTAGCTAGATGCCAAGACCCACTGAATGAACGAGTTTCTATGAAGTACAAAGACCTGCGGGACTTCATCCGCTTCCTGGAACAGAAGGGTGACCTGAAGCGAATCACCACCCCCGTCAGCTGCGAGCTGGAGATAGCCGAGATTTGCGACCGGGTGGTGAAACAGGGTGGGCCGGCCCTCCTATTCGACAACGTGGAGGGCTACGACATCCCCGTGCTCATCAACATGTATGGCACAGAGCAGCGCATGGCCTGGGCCCTGGGGGTCGAAAAGCTGGACGACCTGGTGGGCCGGATAAGGGAGCTTCTGGGTATGGTGCAAGGCGCGCCCGAGGGCATCATGGAGAAGCTTCGGACTGTGGGCCAGCTTGCCCGCGTAGCTTCCTACCAGCCCAGAAGCGTCGGCAGCGCACCCTGCCAGGAGGTCGTGCACACCGGCACAAGCATTGACCTCAACAGCTTCCCCATTCTTAAGTGCTGGCCCATGGACGCCGGCAGGTACATCACCCTGCCCATGGTTATAACCAAGGACCCGGACACGGGCAGCCGCAACGTCGGCATGTACCGAATACAGGTCTATGACAACCGCACCGCCGCCATGCACTGGCAGACCCACAAGGTCGGCACCAGCCACCTCAGGAGCAGCGCCCGGCAGGGTCTGGAGCGCCTGGAGGTGGCGGTGGCCCTGGGGGGGGACCCGGCCAGCATCTGGACGGGCTCGGCCCCCCTGCCGCCAGGCATGGACGAAATCATGGTGGCGGGCTTCCTACGAGAAGAGGGTGTGGAGATGGTCAAGGCCCGGAGCATCGATCTGGAGGTGCCCGCCCAGGCCGAGATAATTATTGAAGGCTACATCGTGCCCGGCGAGGAGGCGATTGAAGGGCCTTTCGGCGACCACACCGGCTATTACTCCATGGCCGACACCTATCCCGTCTTCCACGTTACCTGCATAACCCACCGGCAGCGCCCCATCTACCCGACCATTATCGTCGGACGACCTCCCATGGAGGACTACTTCATGGGGAAGGTCACCGAGCGGGTCTTCCTGCCCATCATCCAGACCATCCTCCCCGAGGTGGTGGACATGAATATGCCCGCCGAGGGAGTGTTCCACAACCTGGTCATCGTGTCGGTGCGGAAGGAGTATCCGGGCCATGCCCAGAAGGTGATGTACGGGCTGTGGGGGATGGGCCTGATGTCCCTGGCCAAAGCAATCGTGGTGGTGGACGCCCACGTAAACGTCCACGACCTGTCCGAGGTCGCCTGGAGGGTAACCAACAACATGGATCCCGCCCAGGACATCCTCTTTGCCACAGGCCCCCTGGACGACCTGGACCACGCCTCTCCGACGCCCAAGTTCGGCAGCAAGATCGGCATCGACGCCACGAACAAGGGCCCTATGGACGGACGCAGCAGGGAGTGGCCACCGGACATCGTCATGGCCCCCGAGGTGATCGCCCTTGTGGACCGCAAGTGGGCAGAGTACGGCCTATGACCCTGGCCGCTCCCCTGCGGGGCCTGCACAAGGCCCACCTGTTCATCCAGGCGGTGCGCTTCGAGCACACCCTGTTCGCCCTTCCCTTTGCCTACCTGGGCATGTTTCTGGCAGCCGGGGGATGGCCCACCTGGGAGCAGTTCGCCTGGATCACCATCGCCATGGCCGGGGCCCGCACCCTCGCCATGGCCTCCAACCGGCTCATCCACCACAAGGAGGATGCATCCAACCCCCGCACCGCTGAGCGTCACCTGGCCAAAGGGACGCTCAGACCCTGGGAGATGGGCGCCCTGATGGCGGTGTCTTTGGGCGTGTTCATGTTCGCCGCCTCCCAGCTAAACACCCTCACCCTGATCCTGTCGCCGGTGGCAGCGGTCTATGTGGTGGCTTACTCCTACGCCAAGTACTACACATGGAGCAGCCACCTTATCCTGGGCTGGGCCGACGGCATCGCCCCCGCCGGCGCATGGATAGCTATCACCGGGAGCCTGGATCCTCAGGCGGTCCTGCTGGCGGGCGCGGTCGCATTCTGGATCGGCGGGTTCGACATCATCTACTCCTGCCAGGACTACGATTTCGACGGCAAGTACGGCATCCACTCCATCCCACGGCGTTTCGGCTTGGTGGGCGCCTTCTGGTGGTACAGGGGACTGCACCTCGTGACGGTTGGGTGCCTGGTAGCCTTGGGGGTGTGGATGGAGCTGGGTGTCTTCTACTACGCGGGCGTGGGCATCGCCACAGCCCTCCTGGCCTACGAGCACACCCTGGTGAAGCCGGGTGACCTGTCCAAGCTCAACAGAGCATTCTTCACCGTCAACAGCTATGTGGCGGTGGCGCTCCTCGCCTTCACCATGCTGGAGGTGCTCCTTTGAACGACAAGAACGCCGTCGGGCCTCCCCTGGTTGTCGGCATCTCGGGGGCCAGCGGCTCCATGATCGCCAAGGCGTCGGTGGATGAGCTTCTGCGCAGGGACGTGCCCGTAGCCTTGGTGTGCACCAACGATGCCCGCCTGGTGTGGCAGGACGAGATGGACGAACCCTACAAGGATGTGCTTTCCCAGTGGAGGGAGCACCCCCATTTCGTCGATTACTCGGTGGGAGACACCCGCGCGCCCATAGCCAGCGGAACCTACCCGACCCGGGGCATGGTGGTGGTGCCCTCCAGCATGTCAAGCGTGGCGGGGATCGCCCACGGCATGGCCAACAACCTGCTGCTCAGGGCCGCCGATGTCTGCTTGAAGGAAAGGCGCAGACTGGTCGTCGTGCCTAGGGAGACTCCCCTGCACGCCATCCACCTGGAGAACCTGCTCATCCTGGCGCGCATGGGGGTGGTGGTGCTTCCCCCCGAGCCGGCCTTCTACCTGCGTCCCGCCAGCATCGACGATATGGTGGGCTTCTTTGTGAGGCGCATCATGGTGGCTGTGGGCATCGACCAGGACATGGGAGACGCCTACCGGTACACCGGGCCGGCGGACTAGCTGTGGGCAGCTCCCCGCGGCGCGACAAGCAGGAAGCCCTGGCCCAGAGACGCTACGTAGGGGAGCTGTTCCACAACATCGTTCCCCGCTACGACCTGATGAACACCCTCATGACCGGGGGCTTGCACCACCGCTGGCGCAGGGCCGTGGTCAAGAAAGCAACTCTGGGCCTGGAGGGTGTGGCCCTGGATGTGGCTGCGGGCACCGGCGACCTGACCCTTGCCTTGGCGGACGCCCCGGGAATCAGCCATGTCGTCGGGCTTGACCTGGTGCCCCTGATGCTGGACACAGCAATGTCAAAGGCGGCCCGGAAGGCTCGCGGGACACCCTGCAGCTTCATGGTGGGCGACGCCCTGTCCCTCCCCTACCCAGATAACACCTTTGCTTGCGCCACTACCGCCTGGGGGCTGCGGAACATGCCCGACCTCGACGCCTGCCTTGCGGAGATGATTCGGGTGGTGATCCCGGGGGGCCGGGTGGTGTCCCTGGAGTCCTTCCCGGTGCGCCAGGGCCCCATTAAGCTGGTTGTCCCCTTCCTGTTTCACAGGCTTGTCCCGCTGCTGGGTCACCTTGTGGCAGGCCAGAGAGAGGCCTACACCTACCTGCCCAGGTCCGTCGAGGGGTTCCTGACGGTGGAAGAAATGGCCTTCCGGTTCAAGGAAGCGGGGCTGGTGGACGTAGGCTATGCCCGCCGGGGCTTCGGCGCAGTGGCATTGCACTGGGGCACGGTGCCCTGAAGCACCTTGCCGGTTGCTGCGGGACGTGCAGGCCCGCCGCCGAGATCTAACCTCCGCCTGGATGCAACCCGCTTAAAAACATTAGGGGCGCGCAGAGGATTTCTGTCGGGGGTAGGCCATCTAGCCGCCGAGGTCGGTAATCCTGATGGTGTACGTGCCGAGATTCTCGTTGTAGCCATCCACGGCAAAGTAGTACACACCGGAATCGGGCGCCCTCCAGGTGCGCATAAATTCCCCGGGGCCATCCGCTTCGTCGTCAGGGTACACATTGCTCCAATCACCGGGAGTCGTATTGTGGGAAGTGAACAACCTGGTACGAAAATACTGCAATGTTCCGGGCATAACTTCTATCTGGTACTTCCGGCCCTCTGCAACCTCGAATCGGAAGTAATCGAAGTCGAAATCATCATCCACAACGCCCGCTACACTTGCTCCCAGCGATATATCGGTAGCATTGGACAGAGAGTCGCCGTGGTCATCCTCAACATCTTCAACCTTGGTGATAGTGAGGGTGTAAGGGCCTGTCTCGCCCCCAAAATTCTCTACCGCGAAATAACGCACAGAGAAGCTGGGCGCCATCCAGAGTATCTGGGGACCCGAGAATGTTTGCCTTCGGGACTTCCAGGTCCACAGCTGAGGAACTAGATCGTCGGCCACGTTTACGTAAGCCCCAGAGTAGTGATAAAGGTAGAGGGATAAGCCGGAGACCCCCAAGCTTTCATGGTCCACATTCACAATGTACTTGCCGTCTCTTTCCGGCGTAAACCGGAAAAAGTCCAAGTCCACAGGATAATCCAATGAACCTTCCACTGCTTGCCCGACGTAGAACTCCGTCGCTCTAAGGGGGTGGTCCCCGTGGTCGTCATCTGAAACTACATTCGGAAAGACGAAAGCCCCGCCGTGGAGCCTACTGTATACATCCTGAACCTCCTCTTTCCTGCCCGGCGAAGTGTATTTCAAGAAGATGTCGTATATCCCTTCCTCGGTAATATTGGGGGTCTCCCCCGTACCGTCTGGACCGGACGTCGGAAAGTACGTTCTTGCCGGAATATGCAGTTCCCTCAACGCTGCCGACATCGCATCCTGCCCCATGACGTCGGTTAGGTTGTGAAGGAGATGTTCTCCAAGCTGATATGGGGTGTGGGCAAACTTACTTGGGTATCCCCAGTTCTCACCAAGTTGATCGTAATGGACAAAGTGCGCCACATTTTCGAGTCCCTCTTCCTCAGCCCAATACGTAACGTCCTGCGAAAGACGTGCCCTGCGATCAGCAATGGTCTCCACACCAAGAGTGTCGGCCACGTAACCCTGGACAACATTGGCTGCGCCCCCATTGAGCCAACTTGAATTCCCCTTATTGAAATAGTATTGGGCTACCAATCGGGCCAGATCTTGGACGCCACAATCCTCCGACCAACGTATATGGGTCCCGTGATGTCTGCAGTGTCCATAGTTGTCAGCCCATGGAGAGTCCAAGATGTCGATTATGATGTCCGTCGTAGGAAACGGCGTCCGCAAGAGTTCTTCGGAAAAGCGTGCCGATTCTCCCACGACCTCCAACATTGCATCTTCGGAGATCGCAACACCATTCGCATTAACCAACCAGACCCTGACATCTCCAGCGAGGGGCAGGGAAATCGTCATACTCGGCACAAGAGGGCTTTCAGCTTGCACCCAGTAAAGGCTCCAACCACCGAGAGTGGCCAAGAAGATTGCTGTCCGGGCAGCCTCCATAGCATCGAGTCCGTTCCTCAACCACGGCTCCGATATCACATGATTGAAGGCGCGGGTAGAGTATTGTTCTGAGAGTATGTGGACGAGCCCATCAAGAATACGGGGGTCCGGGGTCTGATTTGTCCACGCATTGTTCAGCTCTCCCACCGCATCAAACAACCTTAGGTCGATAGGTCTAGCAAAGCTACGACTCGAACTAGTGAAGAAGTAACGGGGCAGCACCGACAATAGGACCAATTCCGTCGGGTTGACACCGTCGGCAACCCATCCAGCGGATGCCATCCTCACGGCCATTCCCCTATCTATGTCTGAGATTGTGCGCAGCCTGTCGAAAACGTCGGCAAGAAGTGTTTCGGTTTCTTCCTGTCCCCCTGCCACCCAGGCATAGGAAGATAGCCTCCTCATCAGCCCGATGCTGTTCCCTCCTATATTTAGCAGCCCCACAAAGGCGGGCTGTTCGTGGAAGTCCACCCCGTCGGCAACCCAGGGGAAGCCCAACATGGCTTCCACTAGCTCAGGATCAATACGGGAAACATGGTCCAGCGCGTCCAAGGCCTCCAATTCCGCGTCGGTAATGCCATCAACTACCCAGGGGGCTTGGGTGATGAGCTCACCTAATGCTGCATCTCGAAGCCAGGTGCTTGTAATCTTCTCCCTAGCTTCCAGATGAATGGAGTCGGGCGGCTCACCAATCCACGGAATGACCGCGGACAACTCGGCGACCAGAAGTTCCTGAGCACTCGGTGTAGGTGTCGGAGCCGGAGTTGGTATGGGCGATGGTATGACCGGCAGCTCCTCAGCGGTGGGCGTTGGTGCGGGCACCAAGGTTGGCGTGGGCGTTGGAATAGATGTCGGTGTAGGCCAGAGGGTCGGCGTGAGCGTTGCGGTTGGTGTCTGTATTGGCAGGGGGCTCAGGGTCGGAGCGGGAGTCAGTGAAGGTGTCTGCGTGGGCGTGGGGAGCGGCCTTGGGGTTGGCTGCGGCGGGGGTGACAACCAGTCACTGCATGCCGATGCCAGTACTCCAGCCAAGAAGAAGACCAGGAAGATGGCAATGGGTCTGAGTATCTTCCCTCGCGGGACCTGTGTATTTCGGAACCCGAAATTCAAACTAACGGCCTTTTGACATAGTTGGCAGGCCTTTAGCCCGTCCAATGCCCTTGGCCAGATTATAGGTTAATCCGCTTGGCCCCTGCATTGATTCACCGTACCCCAAGGCTCCTTGCCCGGAGGGTGTGCCGGATATAGAATTCGGTCATCGCCGCACCGGAGAAACGATGAAGGAGGAGAAATGCCCATCATCGATCACAGGACAGACCCGCCCCCCGAGGATATGGGCGATCGCACCAGCCGGAGGTTCATCAACAAGGCCGCGGGCGCCCACAACCTGACCATCGGGGAGCTGGTGATGCACGACGGCTCAGCCCTCAGGCTGCATACCCACCCCACCGACGAAGCCATCATCCTCCTGGAGGGGAGCGTGGAGATGGTGGTGGGAGATGAGAGCCGCGTTGTCGAGCCGGGGCACACCCTGCTGGCCCCGCCGGGGACGCCTCACCGCCTCATCAACAACACCGGGGGCGACGCCAAGATGTTCACCGTCTTCCCCACCGACAACCCGAAAACCACCTACGTGGACTAGGGAGAGAGGGGCGCAAGCAGATCGAGCGCAGGCAAAGGCCTCTCTGTAGTCAATTTCCCTTAGCCAGCCCATTTACTTGGGTTTGTTATGCCATCTTTGGAGGTGCTATCCCCAAGGCCTCCCATAGCAGGTTGTCATCTCTTGCGTGACTTGCGAGCCCAAGAGAATGTAATTGCATCCTAGAAGAGCACTTCTATAATCCCCTTGTCGAGTCAGCAAGCGGGAGAATAATGGCAAGAATAAACGTCTTCGTCAGCTTCGAGTTTGGCAAAGACAATAAGCTCAAGGGTTCGTTCTACGGGCAGGCAAAGCGCCTTGCTCAACACCCCATTAGCAACAAATCTCTGAATGAACCTTACGAAGAGAAGGTTTGGGAGGACAAAGCAAGAAAAGCTATCCGGGGATGCGATATCGTGCTGATAATCGTTGGGCAGGACACACACAATGCCCCGGGGGTTCTTGTTGAAATCAAAATGGCGAAGAGTCTGGATAAGCCAGTCATCCAAGTGTTGTCCAGGAGGGCCCGCCAAAACAACTATAAGGGCATTCCGCACATTGATGACCGTATTCCCTGGAGATGGAAGAGGATAAACGATAGGCTGGACGAGGTATGGACTCAGAAACGGCGCGGGTAGAACACCTGAAGCTGATCCAGGCAATCGTCGCAAGACTAGGTAGAAACTCCTTTGCTATCAAGTCTACAGCGGTAGCGGCTTCAGCAGCTCTGGTGGCCTTCATCGCAAGCGTCGGTTCCCCGTTTGCTGCGCTTGGTGGACTCGCCATTCTGTTCCTGTGGATACTGGATGCCCGCTTTCTCCAACAGGAACGTAGCTTTCGGCGACTGTACAACTCCGTTAGGAAGGGACCCCCCAGAGAACCGGGATCAGACGACTATTTCGCGATGAAGGAATCTTTGCCCGATGGGCGATGCGACAGCATATTGAAAGTGACAGTCAGCCAAAGCCTCTCACTCTTTTACGTCCCTTTAGTGGTACTGGTCGGAGGATCATCTGGATTCGCCTGGTGGTAGCGATGTTTCACACTCAAGGGGATCGGCTAAACGAGGTATTCACACTTAGGGAGACCCCAAGATTGGAATGAGAATGCCTCCTATCCCTCCTCCGGCGTGCCCCAGCCGCCACCGCCGGGTGTGCGGATGCTCAGCACATCGCCGGGCTCCACATCCAGCACCTCTTTGCCCGACAGCTTCACCTCTTCATAGCCTCCCCTGAGGAGGACGTTCTCGCCCGGTGTGCCGTGATGCCCCCCGTGCAGGCCGTAGGGGGCCCGCTTGCGCCTCTCTGACAACACCGTCACCCGCGCCGGCGTCAGGAACTCCACATCCCTGGTCAGCCCATCGCCTCCCCTGTACTTGCCCGCGCCGCCGGTGCCGCGGCGCACCGCATACTGCCTCAGGCGCAGGGGATAAACGAACTCCATGGCCTCGATGGGGGTGTTCATGGTGTTGGTCATGTGGGTGTGGATGGCCGACACCCCGTCCTTGGTCGGACGCGCGCCCATGCCTCCCGCGATGGTCTCGTAATAGACGAAGGGCTTCTCCCGCACCGCATCATGGCCGCCGATGAGCAGGTTGTTCATGGTGCCCTGGCTGGCGGCGGGAATCAGCATGGGCAGGGCCTGCGCCATGGCCGCCAGCAGCACATCTGTGATGCGCTGGGAGGTCTCCACGTTGCCCCCTGCCACCCCGTGCTGGGGCTTCGGGTTCACCAGGGATGCTTCAGGGGCTTTGACGGTCACCGGGCGCAGCACACCCTGGGTTGGCGGAACGCTGGCCCCGGAGATGCACTGCACCAAGTAGAGAACCGCCGAGACGGTGACGGCCAGGGGTGTGTTGATGCACCCGGGACGCTGAGGGGACGTGCCCTCGAAGTCCACCACCATCTCGTCGCCGGACACGCTGATGGCTACTGAAATGGGCACAGGCTGCTCGGTAAGGCCGTCGTCGTCCATGTAGTCGGTGAAGCTGTATGTGCCCTCGGGTATGCGCCCGATGGCGGCGCGGGTCAGACGCTCGGAGTAGTCCAGGAGGGCATCCATGTGCTCGAAGGCGGTGTCGGCGTTGTACCGCTCCACGATCTCCCGCAGCCTCTGGTCACCCACCCTGATGGAGGCGAACTGGGCGACCAAGTCCCCCTTGCGCTCCTCAGGGGTGCGGGAGTTGCGGCAGATCAGCTCCACCACCTCCTGGTTCAGCCTGCCCCTGCGGGCCAGCTTGAGGGGCGGGATGATGGTGCCCTCCTGGTACAGCTCGGTGGACAAGGGCAGCGAGCCAGGCGTCATTCCTCCGACGTCGGCGTGATGGCCCCGGTTGGCTACGTAGCCCACCAGGACGGGGGCGCCTTGGCTGCGGATGTACACTGGGGCCACCAGGGTGATGTCGGGCAGGTGGGTCCCGCCCAGGTAGGGGTCGTTGAGGATGACAACGTCGCCGGGGCCGAAGGTGCCAGAGTGCAGGCTGATGGCCGCCTCCACCGACGCGGGCATAGCCCCCAGGTGCACAGGCACATGGGCGGCCTGGGCGACCATCTGGCCCTCGGGGTCGAAGAGGGCGCAGGAGTAGTCCCGGCGCTCCTTGATGTTGGGGGAGTAGGCTGTACGCTGAAGCGCCACGCCCATCTCCTCGCAGGTGGAGATGAACAGGTTCTTGAAGACTTCCAAGCTTATGGGATCGACCATCTAGCTGCCTCTCGGTTAGTTTCCTCTCTCCTTGAGAAGGATGGTGTACAGGAATACACCCTCACCCTAGCCCTCTCCCTTGAGGGAGAGGGGATTACGTGCACCCCCTCGTGGGAGAGGGGATGACGTGTTGCTCTCCCTTAGAGACGGGTCTCGCTCTTAGTTCTTGGTCGAACCAGTGCCCGTCGGGACGGCTATCAGGTTGCCCCAGCCGTCCACCTCTGCTTCCCAGCCCGGCGGGAGCACCGTCGTGGAGTCCATCTGGATAATAAGGGCCGGTCCGGGGACCCGGTTCCCGCAGTGCAGGTGCTCCCGCAGCACCATCGGCGCTTCCATGCTCTTCCCGCCAAAGACCAGGGACTTCCGGCCGGCGACCGCCCCTGCCCACCCGCCATCCTGGGGCGCCTCCGGGGAGGGAGCCGGCTTCTCCACCGGCACCACCATCTTTAGGCGCAGGTTCACCACCTCCACAGGCTCCTTGGGGTCCGAGTAGCCAAAGCGTTGCCGGTGGGCCTTGTTGAAGGACCCGGCGATGGCTTGGACGAAGTTTCGGGAGCGGGACGGATGGTCCACGTTCAGCTCGAAGGACTGGCCCACGTAGCGAACATCCAGGCTTCGCTGCCCCACAGCCCGGTCCAGGTCCAGCCCTTCGCTGAACATGTCCTCCCGGGCATGGTCTTCCAGGAGCCGGTACTCCTGCTCCAGTCGTTGGGGCGTGATGTCGTCCCCCCGCAGCATGACGGTGCGGGAATAGTCCTTGACAATGTCGGCAATGGCGACTCCCAGGGCGGACAGGATGCCCGGGTTGGGTGGGATCAGCACGCGGGAGATGCCCATCTCCTGGGCCAACTCGCAGGCGTGCATAGGGCCTGCCCCGCCAAAGGGCACCAGCGTGAACTCCCTGGGGTCGTAGCCCCGCTCCAGGGAGATGGCCCGGATGGCCCGCTCCATGCTGGCGTTGACCACCCGCACGATGCCCGAGGCTGCATCTTCTACAGACAGACCCATCTGCTCTGCAAGGCGGCCCACCAGATCCCGGGCCCGGTCTTCGTCCAGGGACAGCCTTCCCCCCAGGAAGCGGTCGGCCTGGAGCCTTCCCAGGATTAGGTTGGCGTCGGTTACGGTCACATGGTCGCCTTTGCCGTAGCAGGCCGGCCCGGGGTCCGCCCCTGCCGACTGAGGCCCCACCAGCAGGGCTCCGCCTTCGTCGATGCGGGCGATGGAGCCTCCACCAGCCCCGACGCTGTGGATCTCGATCATGGGCACGCTGAGTGGGTACCCGCCCAGGTTGGATGTGGTGGTCTCCTTGATCTTGCCGGGGCATAGGGACACATCCGTCGATGTCCCTCCCATATCCAGGGTGATGATGTCCCGATAGCCGGCCATCTCGCCCAGGTAGTAGGCGCCGACAACGCCCCCCGCCGGGCCGCTCAGGATGGTGCGCACCGGCTGGCGGGATGCCAGGGAAGCGGTGATGCTGCCCCCCGAGGACTGCATGATGCGGAGGCCGCTGCCCAGGGACTCCTCCAGGTTGCCCAGGTAGCGGGACATGGAAGGGCCGACGTAGGCGTTGACCACGACCGTGCTCGTTCGCTCGTATTCGCGGAACTCGGGGAGCACCTGGCTCGAAACCGAGTAGTACAGGTTGTCGTCTACCTCCCGCAGGGCCTCCAGGAGCATATCTTCATGGAGAGGATTCAAGAAGGAGAAGAGCAGGGAAACAGCCACAGCCTCCGCACCCGATGCCGCAACTGCGTTGGCCAGCTTGCGTACCTCGTCGGTGGAAGGGGACTGGAGGGCCGAGCCGGTGAACTCCACCCGCTCGGCCAAGCCAAAGCGCAGGTCGGTCGGCACCAGGACCGGCGCTTTCTCCAGGTCCAGGTTGTACAGCTCAGCCCTGCTCTGGCGCCCTATCTCCAGCACATCCTCGAACCCGCCGGTGGTGACGAGGGCGGTGCGTGAGCCTCTACGCTCCAGGAGGACGTTGGTAGCCACCGTAGAGCCATGCACGAAAGAGGCCCCGTCCACGCCCAGATCCTGGACGCCCTGGAGCACCGAGCGGGAGGGATCGGCTGGAGAGGAGGGAATCTTGTACACCGACAGGGCGCCGTCGGACAGCACCGCAAAGTCGGTGAACGTGCCGCCCACATCGATGCCCACGATGGTGTGGCCCATAGGATTCTTCTCCCTGCCGTAGCTTTCTCCGACCCGTGAGATTATATCACCGACTACGGGCCGGGCTAGGAGGAATCAGGGCAGACCCGTCTCAGCCAGATCTGCGGAACAGGTTGGGGATGCTCTCGTTGAACAGGTAGTAGATGATCGGGACCACTATCAGGGTCAGGGCGGTGGAGGTAATTAGCCCACCTATGACCACGGTGGCCAGCTCGGCGCTGATGATGCCGCCGGTCCCGCCGGAGAAGGCGGCCAGGGGCAGCAGGGCAAAGCTGGTGGTCAATGCAGTCATCAGTATGGGGCGCAGGCGAACGCGCCCTCCCATGATGAGGGCGTCAAACACGGACATGCCCTTGGCCCGGAGCTGCTCTACGAAGGCGATCAACACGATAGCGTTGGTCACGACGATGCCGACCAGCAGCAGGACGCCCATCATGGCGGGCAGCCCCAGCGTGCGGTCGGTGACGACCAGGGCCACCAACACCCCAACCAGGGCAAGGGGAAGGCTGGAGACGATAACGATGGGGTTTCGGAGAGACCCAAGGGCAGCCACCATGACCAGGTACATCAGGACTATTCCGATGGCCATGGACAGAATGATGGACTGGAAGCCCTCGGCGATGTCGGCGAATATCCCGCCGCTCTTGACGCTCACTCCCGGCGGGAGGGCTAGGTCTTCGATAATTGCATCGATTTCGTTCCCCACCGCCTGAACATCCTCCCCGATGGTATCCCCCGTGATGCTGGCAGAACGCTGGCCATCGGTGCGAACGATGTTGACCGGACCTTCCTGGACCTTCACACTGGCGAGCTGATGCAGGGGCGCAGTGCCCCCCGGTCCGGCGATTACCAGGTCCCTGATATGGTCGAGGCTTCCAAGGGCCTCCTGGGTACCTGACAAGACCACATCCGTTGCCCGGCCATCCAATTCGACGGTCGTAACTGCCCTGCCCGCTATAAATCCGCTTAGCTGGAACCCAACCTGGCGGGCGGTAAGCCCGATGCCGGCGGCCGCTAAGTGGTCCACCAGTACGGCTACCTCGTCGCGAGTTTCAACAACGTCACTCTCCAGGTTGGCCACCCCGTCCACAGAGGCAAGGGAGGCAGTCAACTCCTGGGCAACCAGTCGTATGTCATCGTAGTCCGGCCCGGTGATGCTGATATCGACTCCCCCGGTTGGCGGTCCATCGATCTCCTCGGTGATCCTGACTGTGCGGTCAGGTCTGTTCAGTTCCTGCCTGAGCACGTCTGCTATGTCATCGGGAGCATCGGGACGCAGCAACACCAGGATACTGGCCTCGTTGAGCCCCGTCGGTGCGTCAATAATGCCCAAATCGCTGGCGCCGATAGTGGAGGTGTAGGTTTCTGACAGGTCGCTGACCCGTTCTTCTATCTCCTTCACCTCGGCTAGGGTATGTTGGGGCGAGGTGCCGGGGGGAAGGCTCATTTCGATTGCCAGGCGGCGCGCGCCCTCGGTGGGGAACAGGGTGATGGGTATGAGAGGCAGCAGGGCTAGGCTGAGTCCGATCACCACGACGGTCCCCGCAAGCGTGGCAGCCTTGTGGCGCAACACCCAGCCCAGCACAGGGGTGTAGGCCCGCTGCATCCAGGTCTCGTGGACGAAGGCGATGTCATCTTCCTCCCCAGCTCCTTCGGGAAGGTCGCCCGGCCGCAGTAGGTAAGCTCCCAGCACAGGAACGGCAGTCAGGGCCACCACCAGGGATGCCACCAGGGCGAAGCTGATGGTCAAGGCGAAGGGCAGGAAGAAGGCCCCTACCAACCCCTCGATGAATGCCAGTGGTATGAATACCACGATGGTGGTCAGGGTCGAGGCGAAGATGGCCGGGCCCACCTCTGCGGTGGCATCAAGGGCAGCCCTCCAGCGCTCTCGTCCCGCCTGAATGTGGCGGTAAACGTTCTCCAGCACGACGATAGCATCGTCCACAACCCGCCCCACGGAGATAGCCAAGCCCCCCAGGGTCATGAAGTTCAGCGACATATCCTGCCACGCCATGAGAAGCACCCCGGTGAGTACGCTCAGGGGAATGCTCAAGGCGATAACGACGGTAGGGCGCACCGTGGTGAACAGCCCGCGCACGATGGTGGGTCTGATGGTGAGCATGAAGATGAAGACCACGGTCACGGCGAACAGGAAGCCGAACCCCGCCTCTTTAAGCAAGACATCTATCTGCTCCTGTATCTCGGGCCCCTGGTCTTCGACGATGACGATTTCCAGGCCACTGGGTATAGGCGCGACCTCCAGCAGCTCCCGTACCGCTTTGGTTACCTCTACCGTGTTGGCTTCGGGCTCCTTGATGATCGAAACGTTAATGGCTTGCCTGCCGTTGGTCCGGGAGATGCTGGTGGGGAACTCGTTCGTCAGCTCCACGCTGGCGACGTCGGACAGCAGGACCGGCCCCGAGGGGGACAACCCCACCACCAAGCTGCGGATGTCTTCGACGGATCTCAGGACGTGAAGGGTCTTCACCGGCATTGCCCCGTCGGGGCTGGTCAAAAGGCCGGTCGGTACGGAGGTGTTGTTGTCGTCCAGGACAGCGGCAACCCGGGCAAGGGACACCCCATTGGCCTGGAGGCGCTCCGGGTCTGCAGATACGCGCACCTGGGGCAGAAGCTCCCCGGCAACCTGCACCTGCATCACACCATCTATGGCCTGGAGCTCGGGTAGGAGGATGTCCTGGACCGTGGAAACCGCCTCTTGCTGGGGAGCGAAGCCGGAGGGGTCGTCGGTCGCCTGCTCCGCGATCACGCTGAACCGGAGCACTGCCACCTGGTCGGGGTTGAACCGCCCTACGTCGGGCTTTCCCACCCCCGGAGGAAATGCGATGCCGCCCACCGCAGTTTCGATGGTGCTCTCGGCTTCAGCCATATCGGTGCCGTACCGGAAGTTGGCCAGCACCAGGGAGTTGCCCTCGAAGCTGGTGGACTGGACCGACTCCAGGCCATCGGTGCCGGAAATGGCGGTCTCGATGGGCGACGTAACGTCGTCAACGACGGCTTGGGGCCCGACAGCCGGGTAGGAAGTCGATATCGCCACAAGGGGAAACTCGATCTCGGGGAAGAGCTCTACGTTGAGGGAGTTGTAGGCGAACACTCCCCCAGCCAGGACCATGACTATGGCCAGCATGGTGACCGTCCGCTTGCTTATGGCGAAAGCGGTGAGAAATCTCAATCGTTGTTCCTTTTCGTCTGGGCATACGGCGCCTCTAGGACATGTCCGGGCCGCTGCTCAAATATCGGAGGGATGTTACACGACTACGCAGTGCGAATCCAGAAGAGAGGATGGCGGGAGGAGGGTTCACCCGGACAAAGGGAAGTTGCACTTCTCTCGCATCGTCCGTAAGCTACCCTTGAGGTTCTCTCCCCGGTATAGTTGAGTACACCATAGGCTTAAGGAGGTGGTGTGGTGAGTGACACAATAGACCTCCAACAAATTACGAATCAGATGGGAGGCCCCCGCAAGATCAAGGAGGATTTCCGTCGGTTCTCCAATAGCATGAAGCGGCTGCATGATGAACGTACTGAACTGACCGCGCAGTACCCGGACCAGTGGATAGCGATTTATGATGGTGAAATCCAGGCAGTTGCAGTCTCCTTCCAAGCCCTGCTCCAAGTCATGGACGAAAGGGAGATACCCAGGGGGGAATCCGTGGTAGAGCTGATGTCCACTAACCCCACCGTACTCATATTGTGATGGGCCATGCAGATTGATCACAGGCACATTCGACCAGACCCTTAGACGACCGTATGTACGAGGCCTTCTAGGCCTTTCTCCGCTAGATGCGTCGGGTCCCGTTCGATTCCTCTTGGATACCGGGGCGTACGACTCAGTCCTTAGCTACCATGACGCCGCAGAAGCTCTCGGCATCGACCACCAAGATCTGATCAATCTCAACCTGCCCATCCTCGAGAGGGGCGGCGTTGGGGGCGTTGGCAGTTTTTGGGTGGCGCCAGCGCGGGTGATGTTTGCAGATGAGGTGTTTCGGCGCTGGTATGCACGAGGATATGAAATCGATATAAAGATAGCCATGCCCCCTCTCAACCCAGATGCCCTCCCCCTACCGTCCCTGTTGGGGCAAGATATTCTCCAACACTGGAACATTATTCACGATTTTCCTCGGAAGCTCGGATGCAAGGTTAAACGCGCCGACTACAGTCAGCGACTCTGATCCGAGGCTTGGGACACTTGCACTTCCTCTGAGCGGGCCCTTCGGTTGACACCATATACGATTGCCTGTAGTATGAAAACTCGGCCTGACCGATGCGGTCGCGCCGAAAAACAATCGAATAAGTAGACCTACCTTATCCAGAATGGCTGAGGGAACGGCCCTGCGAAGCCGAGCAACCGGTTCGACACTGCGCCCTAATCCTTAACGTAGTGCGACACGGTGCTAATTCCGGCCCCGAATGGTCGGGGAAAGATGAGGGTGGCCTTAGAAATCTATGAGCTTCTCTCACGAGAAGCTTTTTTGTTTCGGTTTCACACCCATCCGCAGTCGGGAAGCTCGCCCTCACCCGCCTCCTCTCTCCTCCCGTGAGAAGTAGTTGATCGCAAGAATCCAAGGTTGGTGCAATGCCCGAAATCAAGGCCATAGAGTGGGAAGCAGGAAAGCTCAAGCTCCTTGACCAGACTGCCCTTCCCCTGGAAACGAACTATATCGAGTTGGAGACCTACGCCGAGGTCATTGACGCCATCCGGCGCATGAAGGTGCGCGGTGCGCCGGCCATCGGTGTGGCGGCAGCCTACGGCATGGCCATGGCGGCCAGGGATGCGAACACAACGGACAAGGCAGCCTTCCTGGAAGCCCTTAGAGTGGCCTCCCATCGCATCGGGCAGGCTAGGCCCACGGCGGTGAACATCACCTGGGGCGTGGAACGGATGCTACGCCTGGCCAAGCGCATCGACGATGTCGCGCAGGCCCCCGACCTGCTCCTGGAGGAAGCCCACCGGGTACAGCGCGAGGATGAAGAGGCCAACCGGCGCATCGGAAGCGAGGGCAAGGGCCTCATTCCCAACGGCGGGTCGGTGCTCACCCACTGCAACACCGGGGCATTGGCAACGGCCGGCTACGGGACCGCCCTGGGGGTGATCCGGGCAAGCTGGGAAGAGGGGAACCGGTTCCAGGTGTTCGCCACCGAGACCCGTCCCTTCCTGCAGGGCGCGCGCCTTACCGCCTGGGAGCTGGTGCAGCTTGGCATTCCGGCCACCCTGGTGGTGGACTCCTCGGTGGGCCTGCTCATGAGCCGGGGCGAAGTGGGCTGCGCCATCGTGGGCGCCGACCGCATCGCCGCCAACGGCGACGTGGCCAACAAGATAGGCACCTACCAAGTGGCCGTCCTTGCTAAGGAGAACCGGGTGCCCTTCTACGTTGCCGCTCCCACCAGCACCATTGACCTAACCCTCGCGGCGGGGGACGAGATACCCATCGAGGAGCGCCATCCCGACGAGGTGGCGACCCTGGGCAGCATTCGCACCGCCGCTCCCGGAATCGGCATACGCAATCCGGCCTTCGACGTCACCCCTCACACATACATCGCCGGCATCATCACCGAGGAAGGGGTTATCAAGGCGCCCTACGCGGAGAACCTTGCCAAGGCCGTCGCCCAGGGCCAGGGAGGTGCTCGTGGCTGAACCCCTCATCGGCATCATGGGCGGCAGCGGCCTGTACCACATGGAAGGCCTTTCCGACGTCCAGGAGCTGGATGTGGACACGCCCTTCGGCAAGACCAGCGACAGTATCATGGTAGGCTCCCTGGAGGGGCGACAGGTCGCCTTTCTGTCTCGCCATGGCCGGGGACATCGCATCAATCCCACCCAGCTTCCGGTGCGGGCCAACATCTACGCCCTCAAGAGCATCGGCGTGGCATGGCTAATCTCCATCAGCGCGGTGGGCAGCCTCAAGGAGGAGATGGCCCCGCTGGACCTGGTGGTGCCGGACCAGCTTATCGACCGCACTCGCCTGCGGGACAACACCTTCTTCGAGGACGGAATAGCCGCCCACATTGGCTTTGCGGACCCCTTCTGTTCCCCCCTGAACAGCATGCTGCACGAATGCGCCCAAGAGGTCGGGGCTACGGCCCACTTGGGTGGCACCTTGGTCGTCATGGAAGGACCTGCCTTCTCCACCAGGGCCGAATGCGCCGTGTACCGCTCCTGGGGAGCGGACATCATCGGCATGACCGCCCTCCCCGAAGCCAAGCTGGCCCGGGAAGCGGAGATGTGCTACTCCACCCTGGCCTGCGTCACCGACTACGACTGCTGGCGGGAGGCCACCGAGGTGGTGACCGTCGAGATGGTGGTCGCCAACCTGATGAAGAACATCTCCGTTTCCAAGGAGGTCCTAAGGACCATAGTCACCCGCATTCCCCTGGATCAGGCCTGTCCGTGCGCATCGGCGCTGAAGGACACGATAATCACCGCCCCTGACAGGATTCCCCAGGAGCTGAAGGATCGACTGAGGCCCCTGGTGGAGAAGTATCTATAAGCAAGGAGGGCCGACATGCCCAGACAAGACCCAGGTGAACCCTTCTACAGGGTGGATTCCAATGAGGCGGCGCGGTTGGTGGAGGAGGCCGGAGCAGAGGCGGCCATCGTAGATGTCCGCCGGGATGATGAGTGGGTGTCGGGCCACGCCAGCGGGGCTATGCACATCCCCATCGACGACCTGCTGGGACGGATGGATGAGCTTCCCACGGACAAGAAGCTGTTCTTCATCTGCGCGGCGGGTGTCCGCAGCGGCCTTGCCTGCGAGATGGCCGCATCCATGGGCTATTCGCCGGAGAACCTGTTCAACATCGAGGACGGCACTCCGGCCTGGATCGAGGCAGGCAATCCCACCAGCTACGGAGGCGACCCTTAGCTGTTATCGCAAGCGCCCATGTCTCGTAAAGAATGGAGGTAGCAGCTAGGGATGTCGATTCTGGTAGTGGGTTCCGTTGCATATGACAGCGTTATAACGCCGGCAGGGCGCCGGGAGGATTCCCTCGGCGGTTCCGCCACCTATTTCTCCGTATCCGGAGGCAGGTTCGCCCAGGTGCACCTGGTCGCCGTGGTGGGGGAGGACTTCAAAGAAGACCATCTGACCCTCCTGCGACACCACCAGCTGGACCTGTCCGGCCTCACAACCCTGCCCGGCAAGACCTTCAGGTGGTCTGCGGAGTACCACATGGACGATGTGAACAGCCGCACCACCCTGGACACCCAGTTGAACGTATTCGTGGACTTCCGGCCGGAGCTGGACAACAACCACCGGCGTCAGCCCTACCTGTTCCTGGCCAACATAGACCCGGAGCTCCAGCTGAACGTGCTGGAACAGATGGAGGAGCGGCCCAAGCTGGTGGCCATAGATACGATGAACCTGTGGATCGACACCAAACCCGAAGCCCTGGCCGAGGTGATCAAACAAGTCGATGTGGTCTTCATGGACGAAAACGAGGTCCGGATGTTCGCTGGCCCGCATATCCCAGGCAACAGCGTGATGAAGGCTGCCCACTACCTGCTGTCCCTGGGGCCCCGCATGGCGGTGGTCAAGCGGGGAGACCACGGCGTCATCCAGTTCACCCGCGATTCGGTGTTCGCTGCGCCGGCCTTCCCCGTGGAGTCGGTCAAAGACCCGACGGGGGCGGGCGACTCTTTCGCAGGCGGGTTCATGGGTTACCTGGCCTACAGCAACGATCTGAGCGACCGGGGATTTCGCAGGGCCAGCATCCTGGGCTCGGTGATGGGGTCCTTCGCAGTGGAGGACTTCAGCGTGGATAGACTGCACAAGCTGAACAGGGCGGAGACTACAGCCCGGTTCCGGGCTTTGAGCGACATGGTCCGTTTCGATCCTTTGGAAGAGACGGAAGTGTTGGCGTGGCGGGAGGGAGTCATCTTCGGATGAATATCATTTTTTCTTGCGGCAATTGCGCCCAGACGAAACAGAAAGGAGATGGTTGAGCGAGTTAGGAGAGCGCGGCCACATTAAGGACCCGGGCTTGGCGCAGGCGGGGGTAGCCCGCATCGAGTGGGCAGCTCGAGAGATGCCTGTGACCAAGCTCATAAGCGATCGGTTCAAAAAGGAGCGGCCCCTGGAGGGGGCCAAGTTAGCGGCATGTCTGCACGTTACCGTAGAGACAGCCAACCTCGCCCTTGCCCTGAAGAACGGCGGGGCGGACGTGACGCTGTGCGCCAGCAACCCCTTGAGCACCCAGGACGACGTAGCAGCCGCCCTGGTGGAGAAGTACGGCATACCCACCTACTCCATCAAGGGGGAAGACAACGAGACCTACTACAAGCACATCCACGCAGCCCTGGACAAGGAACCCCAGGTAACCCTGGATGACGGCGCGGACCTGGTCACCACCCTGCACACCGAACGCCAGGAGCTGATGGGCAACATCATCGGAGGGACCGAGGAGACCACCACGGGCGTCATACGGCTGGAGGCGATGGCCAAAGAGGGGAAGCTCAAGTACCCCATAGTCGCCGTTAACGAAGCGGACACCAAGCACTTCTTCGACAACCGGTACGGCACCGGCCAGAGCACCCTGGACGGCATCACCCGGGCCACCAACATCCTGTGGGCGGGACGCAAGGTCGTTGTGTTCGGGTATGGCTGGTGCGGTCGCGGCGTAGCGATGCGGGCCCGCGGCATGGGCTCCAACGTCGCGGTGGTGGAAGTGAACCCCATACGGGCCCTGGAGGCCGTTATGGACGGCTTTGCGGTGGCTCCCAGCGTGGAGGCGGCCAAGACGGGAGAGGTGTTTATCACCGTGACCGGCGGTTACAAGGCCATTGGACAGCAGCACCTGGACGTTATGCCCGATGGCGCCATCCTGGCCAACAGCGGTCACTTCAACGTGGAGATAGATATCCCCGCCCTGGAGGCTATGTCCGTTTCCAGGCAGGAGGCGAGGCCTTTCGTGGAGCGGTTCGAAACCAGGGACGGGAGGAGCATCTTCCTGCTGGCCGACGGGCGCCTTATCAACCTGTCGGCCGCCGAAGGACACCCGTCGGCGGTTATGGACATGAGCTTCGCCAACCAAGCCCTCAGCGTGGAGATGCTGGTAGCCAAGAAGGGTTCCCTGTCGCCGGGCGTTTACCCGGTGCCACGGGAAACCGACGACGAAGTGGGCCGGCTTAAGCTCAAGTCGATGGGCATCGAGATTGATTCTCTCACTGCCGAACAAAAGAAATACCTGGACAGCTGGGACCAGGGAACCTAGAAACGAGGAGGATAACCAAAATGGCATCTACCTTTATGGATCTACCATCCTATCTTCTGACCTCGGAGTCGGTTACCGAGGGACATCCGGACAAGCTGTGCGACCAGATCTCGGATGCGGTGCTGGATGCGGTGCTGGCGGAGGACCCCGAAGGGCGCGTGGCCTGCGAAGCCTGCGTAACCAACGGACTGGTGGTTGTGATGGGAGAGGTTACGACAGACACCTACGTGGATGTGCCCCTCATAGTGCGGGACACGCTGAAGCAGGCCGGATACACCGACGCAGAATTCGGCATAGACTACAAGAGCTGCGGCGTGGTCGCTTCCATACAGGAGCAATCCAAGGACATAAGCGCGGGCGTGAGCCAGTCCCTGGAGCTGAGGCACAGAGGCTCCAACTCCAGCAACCGGGAAGACCTGGACCAGATAGGCGCCGGCGACCAGGGCATGATGGTGGGCTTCGCCTGCAACGAGACTCCGGAGCTGATGCCCCTGACGATGAGCTTGTCCCACAAGCTGTGCCTGAAGCTGGCAGCCCTGCGCAAGGACGGGGTGCTCCCCTACCTGAGGCCCGACGGTAAGTCCCAGGTCACCGTAGAGTACTCCTACGGAGTCCCCAAGCGGGTGCATACGGTCATCATCGCCGCCCAGCACGACCCCGACGTGGACAACGACAAGATGACCCAGGACCTCATCAACCTGCTGATCAAGGATGTGATTCCCGCAGAGCTGCTGGATGACCGCACCCTGTTCTACATCAACCCCAGCGGCCGCTTTGTAATAGGCGGGCCCATGGGCGACACCGGATTGACGGGCCGGAAAATCCTGGTGGATACTTACGGAGGAATCGCCAGGCACGGAGGAGGGGCTTTCTCAGGCAAAGACCCGACGAAGGTAGACCGTTCCGCCGCCTATGCCGCCAGGTACGTTGCAAAGAACCTGGTGGCCGCAGGACTTGCGGACCGCGCGGAGATACAGGTCTCCTACGCCATCGGCAAGGCCAACCCCATCTCCGTCAGCGTGGAGACCTTTGGAACGAGCAAGGTTGATGACCAGGTGATTCAGGACCTGGCTTCCAAGCATTTCGACCTGCGTCCCGGGGCCATCATCGAGGACCTGCGTCTGAGGAGGCCCGGCTACAAACAGGTAGCTGCCTACGGCCACTTCGGCAGGGACGACCTTGACCTTACGTGGGAACGAACAGACAAGGCTGATTTCCTCCGAGCGGAAGCGGGCCTCAGAAGCTAGACGCGGTCCGGGACAGCCCCAGAATATCCTGTTTCCGAAAGGGCGGCATGGCCGGGAATATACGATTCGGCACCGATGGCTGGCGGGCGATCATCGCCGACGAGTTCACTTTCGGCAATGTCGCCCTTTGCGCCCAGGGCGTGGCCTCCTACCTGCTGAAGGAAGGAATCGCCCGCCAAGGCTTGGTTGTGGGCTACGACACCCGCTTCGCCTCCAGGGAGTTTGCGGAACGGGTTGCTGAGGTGATGGCGGGCAACGGCATCCGTACCTACCTGTCAGCGGAGCCGTCGCCCACGCCCGCCGTCAGCTACAGCATCCTGCAGCACAGCGCCGCCGGGGCGTGCGTCATCACCGCAAGCCACAACCCGGCCGCATGGAACGGCCTGAAGTACAAGCCCAGCTATGCAGGCAGCGCATCGCCGGAGGTCATAGCCCGCTTGGAAGAGGAGATCGCCGGGGCAGAGGTGAGAGGCGTTTCCTCCTTGCCCCTGGAGGAGGCCCGGAATGCTGGGCTTATCCAGACCATGGTCCCAGGCCCAGCCTACCGGGCGCAAATGGGGCGCTTGGTTGACCTGGACCTGATACGCCGGTCGGGCCTCAACGTCGTTGTGGACTCCATGTACGGGGCGGGGGCCGGCTACTTGGCCCAGCTTCTTGCCGATGACGCTGGAGACGACGCCACCAGGGTCCTGGAGATTCACGGGGAGGTCAACCCGGCCTTCCCGGGGATACGTCAGCCGGAGCCCATAGCGTCCAACCTGACCCACCTGTCCCAGGCGGTAGTCGAACAGGGGGCCAGCGTCGGCATTGCCCTGGACGGCGATGCCGACCGGCTGGGGGTTGTGGACGAGAATGGCGTATGCCTCTCCACGCTTCAAGCCTTCGCCCTCATCGCCTACTACCTGCTGGAGTGGAAGGGGCAAAGGGGCTCGCTGATCAAGTCCCTTACCTCCACGACCATGATCGACAAGCTGGGGGAGCGGTACGGGGTGCCCGTCATCGAGACCCCCGTCGGCTTCAAGGACATCGGGACCGCCATGCTCCGTGAAGACGCCCTGATGGGTGGAGAGGAGAGCGGCGGGTACGGGTATCGCGGACACATCCCCGAGCGGGATGGTGTGCTCAGCGGCCTGCTTTTCCTGGAATTCATGGCCACGACCGGTCAGTCGCCCTCCCAGCTCCTCCAGCAGCTATACCGTATAGTGGGAGAGCACCACTACCAGCGCAGGGACGTCACCTTTGCCCCCGAACGCCGCCCGGAAATACAAGCCAAGCTGGAAGGGGCAAAATGGACCCTTCTGGGAGGCACTCCCGTCGTTTCTTCCGATTTCCTGGATGGGCGTCGGTTCCTTCTGGCCGGCGGGGCTTGGTTGGCTGTAAGATTTTCCGGTACCGAACCCCTGCTTCGCATCTATGCCGAGGGCAAAAGCCCTGATCATGTCAAGGACATGCTGGACGACGCTGGGGCCCACCTGGGGGTGTTGTGAGACCCCCAGGCAGCCGGACCGGCCAATTCGGGCACGCTAGGAGGCTCTAAGGATGATGCTGGGCGCCCTCGACGGCCAGGAAATATATGCCAGAATCGACCCATCGGGGCTTCGCCAACGCTTGCTGGATTTTCCGAACCAGTGCCGACGGGCTTGGCGGGAAGCCTCGGATTTTCCCCTATCCCTGGACGTACGAGGCTGCAAGCAGGTGCTGGTCGCCGGGATGGGAGGTTCTGCCATCGGGGGAGACCTTTTGGCAGACCTTGCTTCCGTCTCGCCCGCTGTCCCCATCATCGTCATCCGCGGATACCGGATACCATACGCCCTGGACCAGGACACGCTGGTGCTGTCCTGCAGCTACTCCGGTAACACCGAGGAGACCCTGGCTACCTTCCAGCAGGCGTCGTCCCAGGGCGCGCCCATCGTAGCCGTTTCCGGCGGAGGCGCCCTGGGCCGGGAAGCCCAAGCCCGCTCCCTTCCCTTCTTCCAGATCGACTACCAGGGGGAGCCGAGAAGCGCGCTGGGGTACAGCTTCATCGTGCCTGCCGTCCTCCTGGCCAAGCTGGAGCTTCTCGATGGGGAGAGCATCGGCTTCGAGGATGCCTTCGCTGCCGTGGACTCGCTGCTGCCTACCCTTAGCGAGGATGTTCCCTTATCGGACAACCCGGCCAAGCAGCTGGCCCAAGCCTTGCACAACCGGCTGATAGTGGTATACGGATCCGGCATCTACTCGGGTGTGTCACGGCGGTGGAAGACCCAGTTCAACGAGAACTCCAAGGTGCCCGCCTATTTCGAGTCCCTACCCGAAGCCCACCATAACGCGGTAGTTGGCTTCTCGCTGCCCGATGCGGTGAAGGACCTGACGACGGCGTTGCTGCTGGAGCCCTACGACATATCGCCGCCCATGGCGAGGCGATACGAAGTTACCAGGGAGCTTCTTGACCGGGACTCCATACGCCATCACACCATCAGGGGTGTGTCTGGCAGCCCGCTGGCCCAGATGCTCACGACGACGCTGATCGGGGACTACACCAGCTACTACCTGGCGATACTGCAGGGGGTGGACCCATCGCCGGTGACCCCCATAGCCTACGTCCGGGAACGGATGGGCCAGCCTTACTAAGGCTGGGACCGGGGCTGCTGGAAGAGGGGCGCTGGGTGGTCTAGCGCTTGGTGTACTGGGGAGCGCGGCGGGCGCGCTTGAGGCCGTACTTCTTGCTTTCCTTGATGCGCGCGTCCCGGGTCAGAAGCCCGTTCTTCCGGAGGATAGGCTTCTGGGTCTCGTCATAGACCACGAGGGCCCTGGAGATTCCGTGACGGACGGCGTCCGCCTGGGCAGAGATGCCTCCACCCAACACCTTTGCAACCACGTTGAACTTGCCCACGTTGCCGGTAACCCGCAGGGGTTCCTGCACGCTGTTCTGCCATGACTGCCACGGGAAGTACTCGTCCAGGGGTTTGCTGTTAATCTGGTACTGGGCCGCCGCTGATGTGGCGCCCCCGGCTGCGGCTACGTACAAGCGGACCTTGGCGATGGCCGTCTTACGCTTGCCTGTCCCGTAGTAGTACCTTTCCCTGGCGCTCTCTTGGACCACTAGATTACCTCCCTTGACTGCATGGGCCTTGGACGATCTAAGTGACTACCAGCTTGCCTTCTACCGGCTGCTGGGCTTCATGGGGATGAGACTCCCCCTTGTAAACGCGGAGACGCCCCAGCATCTCCCTTCCTCGGTTGGTCTTGGGGAGCATACCCTTGACGGCAAGCTGGATCACCCTCTCCGGGTGGGTTTCCAGCAAATCTTTCAGCAAGTAGGTCTTCAGGTTGCCGACGTACCCGCTGTGCTTGTAGTAGGTCTTCTGGGTTGTCTTGCGACCTGTGACCCGAACTTTGGCGGCATTGACAACAATTACGTAGTCGCCGGTGAGCATATGGGGGGTGTAGGTGGGCTTGTCCTTGCCCTGGAGGGCGCGGGAAATCCGGGTAGCCAGCCTGCCCAGGGTCTGCCCGGTGGCATCCACCAGGTGCCACTGGGGGTCGATGTCCGAGGGTTTGGCCATAAATGACTTATTGCGCTTCATAGGTGTCCTTATTGCAGAAGAGGCATTCTTCGTATTTCACATGCATCAGGCAAAGGCCCCTGGCTGGTAGGGAGGAGCGCTGTTCCATCGCCTTTGTTTCCCCGCTAAGCGCTGCCTTGACCGCCCCTGTGGGGGCCTTCCCCAGTCCTATGTCCGCCAGCAGCCCGTTGGTGCGCCGTATCTGGTAAGGCAGGAACCCGTTGGCTTCAGAGTCGATGTGGACCAGGTCGCCCTCTTTGTGCACTGTCCAAGAGCTGACTTTTCTGACAGGGGACCTTCCGGCCGGAAGGGTTGTGGTGAATGCCGAAAAGTCGTGTTCCCCTTCCAGGGTGGAGGCGGCTTCTTGCATATCGGCGATGTTCAACGGATAGCGCACCCAGCAGGTGGTGGTGCGGAGCAACGGGGACGGCCACGGGCTGCTCAGCAGCGTGTAGCGGTACATCCGGGCAACCGCGCTCTTCCTTGCATGGAAGCTGAATGGTGTCTCTCGTCCTCCTCTGATCTTTATGTCTTCGGGTAGGTGCCAGTTCAGGGCCTTCACAAAGGTGTCCACCGGATAGCCGGCGCACGTTGCGAAATCGACCACCTGTCCCCTGGCATGGGCGCCTGCGTCGGTGCGACTGGCGCCTCTGACCCTGATATCCTCTCTTGTTAAAGCCTTCAGCGCCTTCTCCAGCTCCCCTTGAACCGTCGGAGCGTTGGCCTGAAGCTGGAACCCGTTGTACCTGGTGCCTTCGTACTCTACCAGGAGGGCAATCCTGCGTGCCGGATCCTGGTCGGAGTTGCCCTCTACTATTCCTTTCATTTGACCATTGGGGAATCTCCATCCCCTCGCACGGTCTTGGTAAGTGGACTTGGACGCTACACAAGCTCCAGGACGGCCATGGGCGCTGCATCCCCTTTTCGCGGTCCCAGCTTGATGAGGCGGGTATAGCCGCCGGGACGGTCGGCATACCGGGTGGCAAGGTCGTCGAACACCTTCCTGACTACCAGGAGATTCGGCACCTGGGATAGGGCCAAGCGGCGGTGATGCAGCGACCCTTCCTTGCCATGGGTGATGAGCTTCTCAACCAAGCGCTGGGCCTCTATAGCTTTGGGCTGTGTCGTAGTGACACGTTCATGGCGGATGACGTCCGCCGCCAGATTCCGGAGCAGAGCGATTCTCTGGTCCTTTGGTCTGCCTAGTTTCTTCCCAGCTACTCGATGTCTAACCATGGTACTTCCTACTCGTCTTCGTCATCGTCGTCGTCCAAGTCGTCGTCATCATCATTATCATCGTCGTCTTCGGGGTCGTCGTCCTCGCTATAGACCCGCCTTCTGGCCTTCGGCGCTCTAGCAACAGGATGGTCTTCTTCTTCCTCCATGTTATCCCAGAACACCTCATCCTCATCGGTGGCGAGGGAGTCATCCTCACTTACGAAGGTCCCAGCTACGCCCGCCTGTTCACCAGCGGTGGACTCATCGTCGGAAGCGGACTCCCCGAGGAGCATGCCATCTTCCTTCAATCTGCTAAGCAGCTCACCGAGAGATTTCTCACCGAAGTTCCTGATCTTGAGAAGCTCTTCGTTGGTCATCTCCAGCACCTGTCCCACCCGGGTTATGTGGGCACGTTTCAGGCAGTTGAGGGTCCTGGGTGAAAGCTGAAGCTTCTCGATAGGGGTCTGGTAAATCTCGGGGGATACCATCCCTGTCGGCCTCTCGGGACCGGCTTCCCTCTCCTTCCCCACGTTGGCAAAGGCGAAGAAGTGCTTGACCAAGATATCCGACGATGCCCTTATAGCTTCGGCGGGGGTGATGGTGCCATCGGTCCAGACCTCCAGCACCAAGCGTTCGTAGTCGGTTACCTGCCCCACGCGGGTGCGCTCCACGGCGTAGTTGACCTTGCGCACGGGGCTGAAGATGGCATCCACCGGAAGGACGCCAACCATGGGCCCGAGCATCGCATCGCCCTGGGGCACCGGCTGATAGCCCTTGCCCGGCTCGACGTTGAACTCCACGACCAAGGTTGCATCGTCGGAGTCCAGGGTTGCCAGGTGCAGCTCCGGGTTGACCACCTCAAAGTCCGCCGATGTTGCGATGTCGCCGGCGCACACCCTGCCTTCGCCTCGTATGTCCAGGCGCATCTTGCCCGGCCGGGCCGCCCGTGAGCGAATTCGTATCCCCTTAACGTTCACCAGGAACTCCATCACCCCCTCCTTGACGTTGGGGATTGTGGAGTACTCGTGGAGTACGCCGTCGATCTTGACCCAGGTAACGGCAGCCCCTTCCACCGAACTGAGAAGGATGCGACGGATGGGATTGCCGATGGTTATCCCATATCCCCGTTCCAGAGGCTCGATGGCGAACTTCCCGTACCTGTCCCCCGTCTCCAGCACCTTGATCTCCGGAGAGATGGCCTCGGGACTGTGGGGGGTGACTCCCTTGGAAAGGAGTGAGGTTTCCAGCATTGCTAATACTACCTCGAGTAATACTCTACGATGAGACGGGTATCGATGCCCGACTCCAGGTCCTCTTCGGCGGGCTGGCTGATCACCGTGCCCGTCATATGGTCGATGTCGAGAGTCAGCCAGGTGGGGACCGGCCTCTTGGGTATACCGCTGACGAGGGCTTTGTAGAAGTCCTTTTCCTTGCGGGTCTCAACCCATGCTATAACATCCCCGGTCCGCACCAGGTAGGAGGGGATATTGGTCTTGCGGCCGTTGACGGTGAAGTGGCCATGCAGCACCAGCTGCCGGGCCTGCCTTCGAGACTCGGCGAAACCCAACCGATACACTGTGTTGTCCAGCCGGCGTTCCAATAGCTCCAGCAGGTACTGGCCCGTAACGCCCGGCTTCTTGAAGGCCATGCTCATGTAGCGCCTGAACTGCTTTTCCATCACGCCGTGCATGTAGCGAGCCTTCTGCTTTTCCTTCAGCTGCAGGCCCCGGTCCGAAACCCGGCGCCTGCGCCCCGAGTGGTCTCCTGGTGTCGTGCGCCTCTTCTCGATGGCGCAACGCGGTGTGTAGCACCGCTCACCCTTCAAGAAGAGCTTCTCTCCAACCCTACGGCAAAGCCTGCATGCAGGTCCTGTATAGCGTGCCATCGCTCCTCCTAAACCCTGCGCCTTTTGGGAGGACGGCAGCCATTGTGGGGGATGTGGGTGACATCCCTGATGCTGGTGATGACCAGTCCAACCGCTTGGAGGGAACGAATTGCTGCTTCTCTTCCTGCACCGGGGCCGTTGATGAACACCTCCACCTGGCGAAGACCCTGGTCCATGCCACGGCGGGCTGCCTGCTCAGCCGCCCTCTGGGCTGCAAATGCGGTCCCCTTTCGGGAACCCTTGAAGCCCACGGTGCCGGAGCTTGCCGCGCCGATAACAGCACCCTGGGGATCGGTTATGGTTACCAGGGTGTTGTTGAAGGTTGAGTGGATATAGGCCCGACCCCTGGGAACATTCTTGCGTTCACGACGCCGGCTTCTTGGTCTAGGCATTAGCCTCCTTTACTTCTTCCCGCCTGTGCGACGTCCACGTCCGGCCACAGTCCGCCTGGGTCCCTTGCGGGTCCGGGCGTTGGTGCGGGTGCGCTGTCCCCGGAGGGGCAGCCCGCGGCGATGGCGCAGTCCTCTAAAGGAACCTATCTCGATCAGTCTTCTGATGTTGCCGTTGACTTCCCGGCGAAGGTCTCCTTCGACCTTGTAGTCCTGGTCCACGATCTCTCGTATGCGGTTTATCTGGGCCTCGGAAAGCTCGGACATCCTGGGCCTTGGCGTGCCGATGACCTCCGCCTTGTCCAGGATCTGCACTGCAAAGGTAGGGCCCACGCCGTATATGTGGCGCAGGGCTGCATCGGCCCTCTTGTTGTCAGGTATATCGACGCCTGCTACTCGTACCATAGCATCCCTCCCTGAATCAGCCCTGCCTCTGGGCATGCCGAGGATTGGCGCAGATGATCCGTACCGTGCCTTTGCGCTTTATGATCCGGCACCGATCGCACCGGGGCTTTACTGAAGCTCTTACTTTCATTACCGCACCTATTTGAAGCGATAGGTAATTCGCCCTCTGTTCAGGTCGTATGGAGAAAGTTCTACCAGCACCCGGTCGCCCGGGAGCACGCGAATGAAGTGAAGGCGTATCTTGCCCGACACATGGGCCAGCACCTTATGGTCGTTGGGCAGCTCAACCCGGAACATGCCGTTGGGCAGGGCTTCCGTCACCGTCGCCTCGACTTCTATTGCTTCTTTCTTGGCCATGGCTCCTCTGGACGATACTTATGTCTCACCCACAGCTGGGCAAGACTAGCTTTGCCGGGTAAGCACCTCTGCTTCTCCATCGGTGATGGCGATGGTGTGTTCGAAGTGGGCAGACAGGCTACCATCAGAGGTGACGACGGTCCACTGGTCCTCGAGAAGGCGGGTGCGCCAATCACCGAGGTTTACCATCGGCTCTATGGCGATGCACATTCCCTTGCGGAGCATTGGGCCCCTTCCTCCGGGCCCGTAGTTGGGTATCTGGGGCTCCTCGTGCAGGAACCTGCCCACTCCATGTCCTACGTATTCCCGCACCACTCCATAGCTGCCACGCTCGGCAGCGTAACCCTCGATGGCAGCTCCTATGTCCCCTGTTCGGGCACCGTGGGTGGCGGCCGCTATTCCGGCTTCCAGGGAGCGTCGGGTAACGTCGATAAGCTCCCTGGCCTCGTCGGAAATGGCTCCCACACCTACGGTTATGGCTGCGTCCCCTATGAAACCCTCGTACACTGCTCCCACATCCATCTTGATCAGATCGCCCTCCTGGAGCACCTCATTGCCCGGAATGCCATGCACGATCTGCTGGTTTATGGAGGCGCATATAGAGCCTGGAAACCCATGGTAACCCTTGAAGGCGGGGACTGCGCCCATCTTTCTGATATTGCGTTCTGCGATGGCATCCAGCTCAAGGGTTGTTATTCCCGGCTCTACCGAGTCCCGTAGCAAGGTCAGCGTAGATGCTACGATCTTGCCCGCGGCCCTCATCGACTCCATCTCCTGGGCGGACTTTATTGTTATCCCGCCGGAGTAGGTGGACGGAGAGTTGGATGCCGTCGTTATCTTCTTTGTGTTGTTCATTTTAGTGCGTATGGTACGGGCCGACTGGCGTTTGCCAAAGGGGATTCGAGACCGTCTGACCGGACAAACGTATATTTTACGACAAACGCCTACCTTTTGGAAGAGGGTTCATCGCTGGATGTTTTAAGCCCGAACGCTTTCCACCAACCTCCTGCCGACATCATCCACGCTGCCGGTACCCTTTATCTCCACAAGCTTGCCTGTGCGGTTGTAATATTCGATCAGCGGCTGGGTCTGCATCTCGTACACCTTGATGCGCACCTTCGTTGTTTCCGGGACATCATCCTGCCTGGTGTAAAGCTCTCCACCACACAGTTGGCAGACTCCGTCTGAGCCGGGAACAGCCCCATTGAGGTTGTAAGGCGCCTGGCATTTTCGGCAGACTACCCGCCCACCCAACCGGCGCACCAACTCCTCGACATCATCTATCTTTATGAGAACAACCTGGTCGATGCTCATCCCTTGGCGGGATAAGGACTCGTCAAGCACCTCCGCCTGGTGGATGTTCCTGGGAAATCCGTCGAGGATAAATCCGCCGGGATTTCTCGGCGGCATGACCTCCCTAAGCACCATTTCGATGGCAATGTCATCGGGCACCAAGAGCCCCTGGTCTGTGTAGCCCCTAATCTTCCGACCCAGGGGGCTTTCCTCCTCCTGGTGGTGCCGCATCAGGTTCCCGGACGAAATGTAGGGCACCTCCATCTCACGGGACAGCATCTCCGCCTGGGTACCTTTGCCCGCTCCGGGGGGACCCAGGAGTACGATGAGGCTTCTGCCTTTCGATGCGCTATCCCTCACCGGAGTGCCCCTATCGCAGGAATCCTTCGTAGTTTCGCATCAAGAGCTGGGCCTCTAGCTGGCGCAGGGTGTCCAGCCCCACTCCCACGACGATCAGCAGGCTGATGCTGGGCAGTATCAGGGCTTGAATATCGGTGAGGAGGGAGGCCAGGTAGGGCACGAATGCGATGAACCCAAGGAAGATTGCTCCACCCCAGGTGATGCGCAGGATCACCCGGTTCAGGTAGTCCTGGGTGGGCTGCCCCGGTCGTATGCCGGGGACGAAGCCTCCGTTTCGCTGCAGGTTTTCGGCCAGGTTCTGCTGCTGGAACACTATCAGCGTGTAAAAGAAGGCGAAGGCGATTGTCAGCAGGGCAAATAGAATCCAGTAAATGACGTTTGTGGGATCGAACAGCCCCACGAAGAAGTCGGCTACGGACCCGATCCAATCGCCCCTCACACCAACAAAGTTGGCGACTGTGCCGGGCAGAATCACCAAGGAGGATGCGAAGATCAGGGGGATCATGCCTGCCGAGTTCACCCGTATGGGAAGGTAGGTAGCCCCCGATTGCCGGTACATCCTGCCGCCCCGGAAGATGCTCCGTCCGTACTGCACCGGGATGCGGCGATGCCCTTCGTTGAAGACCACGATCAGGGCGATGATGGCGAAGCCGAAGATCAGCAGCCAGAGCATTCCGAGGGCGTTGGTCTGGTCGCCAAACTGCTGTATCAGGCCAGGAAAGCCGGCGACGATACCGCTGAAGATTATCAGGGATATTCCGTTGCCTATGCCCCTCTCTGTGATGAGCTCGCCCAGCCATACCAGGAACATGGTCCCGCCGACGAGGGAAGCCAGCATAGCAACGGTGGCCAGGGGGTCGCCGCTGGTGCCGGGGCCGGACCAAACGTTCTCGATAACTCCCGCCTGCTGTATTAGCTGAAGCTGCCCGAAGCCCTGAGCCAGCGCAATGGGCACGGTCATGAAGTGAACGATGCGGTTGATTCGCTGCCTTCCCAGCTCTCCCTCCCGGGAGAGGCGCTGAAGCGGGGGTATGACGGGGGTTAGGAACTGGATGACGATAGACGATGTGATGTAGGGAAAGACGCCCAGGGCGGCCACGCTCATGTTGCCAAGGGCGCCGCCGCTGAACACATCCAGGAGGCCAAAAAGCGTGTTGCCTTCTAGTAGGCGATCAAGGGCGGCCTGATCAATGCCAGGGAGGGGAACCTGGGCCATAAGGCGGAACACCACCAGCATGGCCAAGGTGAAGAGTATCTTGACTCGAAGGTCCGGGATCCGGAAGGCATCGATTGCTGCTTTGAATAATCGCGGAGGTCCCTCCGCCTCCCGGGTCATCATGTCTAGATCACCTCTGCCCGGCCTCCGGAGGCTTCGATCTTTTCCCTCGCGGAATGGGTGAACCTCTGGGCATACACGGTCAGGGGCACCTGGAGATCGCCGTTACCCAGCACTTTCACAGGGTGCCTGAGATTCTTGATGAGACCCGCCTGCACCATGATCTCCGGGGTGACTTCCGAGTTCTGGGGCAAGCGGTTCAAGCTCTCCAGCTTGACCAGGGAGAACTGCTTCTTGAAGATATTGGTGAATCCCCGCCTCATGGGAAGTCCCTTGATGAGGGGCATCTGGCCGCCTTCGTAGCCGGGCCGGGGGCCGGGGCCGGACCGGGACTTGGCGCCCTTCATGCCTCTACCGCTGTAGCTGCCGTGGCCGCTGGCGTCGCCGCGCCCGAGGCGTTTCCTCTTCCTTCTGGTTCCCTTAGGGGGCGCTACCTCGTGCTCCATCATGGCTAGGCGTCCTTTCCTTGCACGTCCTGCCCTTCGGTCCCCTCTTCGACATGGAGCATATGGCTGACCTTGCGGACCATGCCAAGGATCGTGGGGCTATCCTGGTGCACCACCGTCTGGTTCAAGCGCCGCAGCCCGAGGGAGCGGACGACCCTCCTCTGGGCTTCAGTGGAGCCGGCGTAGCTTCTTTTCAGTGTGATCTTAAGACTTCCCATGGTTCGTTCCTGCTATAGGTGGGTTAGCGGGCGGGACGGGGCGCCTTTCGGCGGGCGATCTCTTCGTCCGGATCCTTGAGCTGTTTCAGGGCCTCCAGGGTGGCATAGACCACGTTTATGGGATTGCGGGAGCCAAGGGACTTGGCGACTACATCCTTCACTCCGGCCAGGTCCAGCACCGCCCTCACCACTCCGGCGGCGATGATGCCGGTCCCCGGTGGCGCGGGCTTGATCAACACCAGGGAAGCACCCTTCTTCAGGGTGGTTGCCTGGGGAATGGTACTGCCCTTTATCGGGACCCGTATCAGGTTCTTCTTGGCGACGGCATTGCCTTTTCTGACTGCATCGGGAATAGCCAGGGCCTTACCCAGTCCCGCGCCTACAACACCTTCGCCGTCACCGACGACTACAAGGGCGTTGAACCGGAGATGCCTTCCTCCCTTGACCACCTTGGCAATACGGCGGGTGTACACCACCCTTTCGTTGAGTACCAGGGTGTTGACGTCGAATGACGATTCCGTAGGAGTGGTCAGCAAGCTTACCATTAGAAGGTCAGTCCTCCTTCACGAGCCGCTTCTGCTAGCATCTTCACGCGACCATGGTACTTGTAACCGCCACGGTCGAAGACTACTTTATCGATTCCTTTGGACTTGGCCCTCTGGGCGATGGCGGTGCCCACCAGCTTGGAGCGCTCCGACTTACCTGCCTTGGAGCTGGAAGGGACCACCTCCGCCTCCTTGCTGGAAGCGGAAGCCAAGGTGAATCCGACGCTGTCATCGATCACCTGGGCGTATATGTGGTTCAAGCTTCGAAATACGCACAAACGGGGCTGCTGGGGGGTGCCCGACACCTTGTTGCGCACCCTACGGTGCCTGACGACCCTCAGTTTTCGCGCATCTTTATCCCTGGGCATTGTCCGGTCCTCTACTTCTTCCTGGCTGCAGCTTTTCCGGGCTTAAGGCGAAGCACCTCGTCGGAATACTTGATTCCCTTTTCCTTGTAGGCATTGGGAGGCCGTACCCGGCGTATCCTCGACGCCACTTCGCCCACTTTCTGCTTGTCCATACCGCTCACGTGGATGCGGTTATTCCCTTCGACGGTAATAGTGACTCCCTCTAAGGGGGAGAGTTCTACGGGGTGGCTGTACCCGACGTTTAGCACAACGCCATCGCCTGACTGCTGGGCACGATAGCCCACTCCCATCAGCTCGAGTGTTTTCTGAAAGCCTTCGGACACCCCTGTAACCGCGTTTGCCACGAGGCTGCGGGTGAGGCCATGGAGGGAGCGGTGAAACTTGCGCTCCGAATACCTTTCGACTACTACCTGGGAATCTTCCACCCGGACGGTCACATCGGGATGAAGGGCCTGGACCAAGGTCCCCCTCGGCCCGTTGACCGTGATCTGGCCATACTCGGTGGTCACCTGGACGCCGGCTGGGATAGGTATGGCCTTGCGTCCGATCCTGGAGAGGGTGCGTTCTCGACGTTGTGTCGTTACATCACCAGACATAGCAGAGCAGCTCTCCTCCTATCCCCTTCTCCCAGGCTTCCTTGCCGGTCATGATGCCGCTGGATGTGGACAATATCGCTATGCCCACTCCTCCGTACACCCTGGGGATCTCGCCTTTGCCCACATAGACCCTGAGGCCGGGCTTGCTGACCTTCTTGAGGCCGGTTATAGGCAGGCCCTTGTTCTCTCTGTAAGTCAGGTGAATGCGTAGCTGGGGGTGGGGCTGGCCCCGCAGCAGGTCGTAGTCCCGTATGAAGCGCTCTTCTTTCAGTATCTTGGCGATGGCGACCTTGGCCTTGGAGACGGGCATGACCAAGTGGTCATGGCGCATCTGCTGAGCGTTCCTGATACGGGTCAACATGTCTGCTATTGGGTCCGTTACCGGCATCTTTGCCCCCCGGCAATGCGTTGTTTTTCTCTAGCGTTCATCTTCTTCTACCAGCTGGCCTTGCGCACTCCAGGAAGCTCCCCAAGGAGGCTCAGCTGCCTCATGCATATACGGCACAGCCCGAAGTAGCGGATGAAGGCCCTGGGCCTGCCGCAGCGGTTGCACCGGTTATGGTTCCGCACCGGGAACTTAGGGGGCTGCTTCCACTTTGCTATCTTGGATTTCTTAGCCAATACAACTACCTCAGTTCTGCCTGACGAAGGGCATTCCCATCAACGCAAGGAGGCGATTTGCTTCCGCATCGGTCCTTGCCGTGGTGTTGATCGTTATTTGCAGTCCGCGTATGCGCTCGATCTGCCCATAGTCGATTTCAGGGAAGATAATCTGCTCCCGGATACCCAGGGAGTAGTTGCCTCGTCCGTCAAAGCTGGTAGCGGGCACCCCCCGGAAGTCCCGGATACGGGGAAGGGCCGCATTGAGCAAGCGGTCCATGAACTGGTACATCCGTGTGCCACGGAGGGTGACGCACATACCTATGGGGTTTCCCTCCCTGAGCTTGAAGCCTGCGATGGACTTCTTGGCCCGGGTGATGATCGGCTTCTGGCCCGAAATGGTGCTGAGATCCTTTGCCGCGCTCTCCATGGCCCGGGGATTGGTCAGGGCCTCTCCCAAGCCTATATTCACAACCACCTTCTTCAGCTTCGGCACCTGCACCACATTCTTGTACCCAAACTCCTGAAGCATAGCCGGCACCACCTCGGTCCGGTAAAACTCCTTAAGCCTGGGCGTAGCGCTCACCTGGGGCGGCGGGCTGGCAGGGACAGCTTCACCTTCAGCGGCAGGAGCTGCGGCAGCAGACCTGCTGCCTCGTCCGGATGAGCTCCTCGACGATGTTCCCCGCGGAGCCCTGGACGAACTTCGAGGGGCCCTTGCCCTGGCGGGCTTGGCCTGCTCCGTGCCGGTTTCGGTGGACGCAGCGGCGTTGTCCGCCGTACCCTCGTCCGCCGGGGAGGGAGCTTCCTCTAGTCGATCGTCTCCCTGCACTTCTGGCATTCCCGTACCTTTCTTCCGTCATCCAGCCGATTGGTCCTGACTCTTGTTGGTCTGCTGCACTTGTTGCAGACCAACATTACGTTTGACATGTGAAGGGGGGACTCTTTCTGGATTCTTCCCGCCTGCCTTGCCTGGCCCGTTGGGCGCATATGCTTTACAACCAGGTTGAACCCCTCGATGGTCACCCTGTTTTCCTCGGGAAGAACCTTTTCCACCTTACCCCGGCGGCCCTTCTCCTTCCCTCCGATGACCAGCACCGTATCGCCCTTGCGGATGTTCATCACACAACCTCCGGGGCGAGGGAGATGACGCGCATGTAGCCGCGGTCCCTCAGCTCCCGTGCCACGGGGCCGAATATGCGAGTTCCCCGGGGATTGGTGCCGGTGACCAGCACCGCGGCATTGTCGTCGAAGCGCACGTAGGTGCCGTCGGGCCTCCGGTGGGGCTGGGCTGTGCGGACAATAACCGCCCGTACGACCTCGCCCTTCTTTACCCCGGCCATGGGAGCGGCTTCCTTGACCGCGCCCACGATGATGTCACCGATGGAGGCGTACCGGCGACGGCTGGAGCCCGGTATGTTTATGCACATGATCTCCCGGGCCCCGCTGTTGTCAGCTACTACTAGTCGGGAAAAGGTCTGGATCATTGCCTTGTCTCCGATTCGGGGTCTGTTTCGGCTTCTTCCTGGGCAGGCTGTGCCTCGGCTTCTGCCACAGGCTCTTCGACTGCCTCTTCTACGGCAGGCTCTGCCTCCGCCACAGGCTCTTCGACAGCCTCTTCAACCACAGGCTCAGCTTCAGCCACAGGCTCTTCGACAGCCTCTTCAACCACAGGCTCAGCTTCGGTCACAGGCTCTTCGACAGCCTCTTCAACCACAGGCTCTGCCTCAGCCACAGGCTCTTTGACAGCCTCTTCTGCGACAGGCTCTGCTTCGGCCACAGGCTCTTCGACTGCCTCTTCTGCGACAGGCTCAGCCTCAGCCACAGGCTCCTCGACTGCCTCTTCTGCGACAGGCTCAGCCTCAGCCGCAGGTTCCTCGACTGCCTCTTCTACGACAGGCTCATCCTCAGCCGCAGGTTCCTCGACTGCCTCTTCTACGACAGGCTCAGCCTCAGCCACAGGTTCCTCGACTGCCTCTTCTACGACAGGCTCAGCCTCAGCCGCAGGCTCCTCGACTGCCTCTTCTACGACAGGCTCATCCTCGACAATTTCGACCTCATCGACAACTTCAACCGCCGGTTCCGCCTCGGTCTCTTCCGCAACAGCTGCGGGCGCGAAAGCTTCGGTCAGGACAGCTTGGTCCAGCTCGACGGGTTTCACCTCCGCAACCTCATGGCGCTCCAGTATGGTCAATACTCTCCAGCGCTTTGTCTTGGAGATGGGACGGGTTTCTTCGATGCGAACAAGGTCACCGAGGAGGCACTCATTGCCTTCGTCGTGGGCGTAGCACTTGGTTATGCGCCGGAGGCTCTTCTTGTAGATGGGATGGCGCTGCTGCCAACGGACCTCAACCAAGGCTGTCTTGTCCATCTTGGTGCTGATGACGCGGCCCACTCTGACCTTTCGAAACTCCTTTGCCATACTAAGATTCTCCCAGTTCCCGTTGCCTGATGATGGTGTTCAGACGGGCTATGTTTCTCTTCACGTACTTTGCCTGAGAAGTGTTGGCCATCTGCTTGGTAGCCAGGCGGAAGCGGATGTTCATAAGCTCCCTGTAGGACTCCTCAAGGGACCTTCTGAGCTCCTCATTGTCCATCTCTCGTATTTCGTGCGGTCGCACTACGGCACGCTCCCGTTGACCTGGTTAAGCTTCGGCTATATCGCCGGACCCATCCCGGCGGACCGCCCTGGTGGCGATGGGCAGTTTGTGGGATGCCAGCCTCAGGGCTTCCATGGCGACCTCTTCCCGGACGCCGCTTACCTCGAACATGATGCGGCCGGGCTTGACCACTGCCACCCAGTGGTCCACAGCGGCCTTGCCGCCTCCCATGCGCACCTCTGCCGGCTTCTTGCTGACAGCCTTGTCCGAGAACAGGCGCACCCAGACGTTGCCTCCCCGACGCATATGGCGGTTGATGGCGATACGGGCGGCCTCAATCTGCCTGGCTGTGATCCATGCGCACTCCATGGCTTTGAGGCCATACTCCCCAAAGGATACCGAGTTCCCGGAAGTGGCAACGCCTCTCCGGTGTCCCCGGTGCATCTTGCGGTATTTGACTCTTTTAGGTTGCAGCATCGGCTAATTCCTCGAGGTTTACTGTAGGGGTGTCCTCGGCGTGCACCGTCACCTCTATGGTCTCCAGCTCTTCGGCGATCTCTTCTGGCGGCGGAGGCAGCACCTCGCCCTTGTATATCCAGACCTTCACGCCGATGCGTCCCATCAGCGTCCTGGCTTCAGTGATGCTGTAGTCGATGTCGGCCCTGAGGGTGTGGAGGGGAAGGCGTCCATCCATGAGCTTTTCCCGGCGGGCGATTTCCGCGCCGGTGATGCGCCCCTTGATGCTGATCTTTATGCCTTGGGCGCCGGCCTGCATAGCCCTCTGGGCTGCTTGGCGCATAGCCCTGCGGTAGGAGACCCTTCGCTCCAGCTGGTCGGAGATGTTGCGGCTCACCAGGAATGCGTTCAGCTCCGGCTGGGATATCTCCAGGATATTCAGTTGGATGCGCCGCACGGTCAGCTTTTCCAGGCGGGAGCGCAGCTTCTTGACCCGCTCTCCATCCCGTCCGATGAGAATGCCCGGCCTGGCCGAGTGCACGTTGATGACTATGTCCTGGGAGCCCCGGTCGATCTCAATGCGGGCAATGCCGGCGTTGCCGAATCCCTCGTACTCCTTGGCGATCCCATTGCGAATTGACAGGTCCTCCAGCACCAGCTCCCGGTAGTCCCGGCCACGGGGGGCGTACCAGTGGGTCTGCCAGTCCTTTACGATCCCCAGGCGAAAGCCCGTAGGATGGGTCTTATGTCCCACCTAGGACACCTCCTCAGCATCGTTTACAACCACCGTGATGTGGCTGGATCGCTTGGCGATGCGCCCTATGCGTCCCCTGGCCCGGGGACGGAAGCGCTTCAGGGAGCGAGCCCCGTCGGCCACTATCTTGACGATAACCAGGTTGTCCGGGTCCATGAGCAGGTTGTTTTCTGCGTTAGCGGCCGCCGACCTGACGACCTTATACACAGTCCGGGCCCACGGTGAAGGCAGGAGCCTCAACGTGTCCAACGCTTCCTCCACAGGCCTGCCCCGCACCAGGTCGGTGATGGGCTTAAGCCTCTTGGGTGAAGCCCCGACATCCCTTGCCGTTGCCTTTACCTCGGGCACCTGGAGTCCTCCTCGAAATGAGCAGCCACGTTCATCTACCTGCGTCCCCCGCCTCGGGGTTGGGTCGTCCTCTCGGAGCGGGCCACGTGCCCCCGAAAGGTGCGGGTGGGGGCAAACTCTCCCAGCTTGTGTCCCACGGTGTTTTCTGTGATGAAGACGGGCACATGGCGACGGCCATCATGCACCGCTATGGTCAGGCCGACCATGTCGGGCATTATGGTGGATGCCCGGGACCATGTGCGGATGACCGACTTTGTGCCAGCCCTCTGGACGCTTTCCACTTTCTTGGCCAGCTTGGGATGCACGAAAGGGCCCTTCTTGGTAGAACGGGACATCCCCTACCTCCTCCTTCTTCCTCTGACCATGAGGCTGGTGCTGGCCTTCTTCTTCTTGCGGGTCTTGTAGCCCAGAGCAGGCTTGCCCCAGGGGGTCTTGGGACCCGGCATGCCCACGGGCGAACGACCCTCGCCTCCGCCGTGGGGATGGTCTCTGGGGCTCATGGCCACACCGCGCACCTGGGGTCTTCGCCCCCGGTAGCGGGTCTTGCCGGCCTTCCCCAGCTTGATGTTCTTGTGGTCCGGGTTGCCGAGCTGCCCGATGGTAGCCTGGCAGTCCACCAGCACCCGGCGCACCTCGCCCGAAGGGAGGCGGATCAGCACGTAGGGGTCTTCGCGGGACAGCACCTGGGCCGCCACACCTGCGCTGCGCACAAGCTGGCCTCCCTTGCCCGGCGTTATCTCCAGGTTATGCACCTGGGTGCCCGCCGGGATGTTCCGCAAGGGTAGGGTATTTCCAGGCTTGATCTCGGCGCGGGGCCCCGATTCTATGCGGGCGCCTATCTCCAGGCCCAGAGGGGCCAGGATGTAGCGCTTCTCGCCGTCGGCATAGACGATCAGGGCTATGCGGGCTGAGCGGTTGGGGTCGTACTCCACCGACCTTACCTTGCCGGGAACGCCCACCTTGTCCCGCTTGAAGTCGATGACCCGGTACATCTTCTTGGAGCCGCCGCCCCGATGGCGCAGAGTGACGCGCCCCCGGTTGTTCCGACCGCTGGTGTTGCGCTTGGGACGGAGCAGGGACTTCTCCGGCTTGGAGGTGGTGACCTCCTCGAAAGACGGGAGGGCAGCATCCCGGGTGCCGGGCGTCTTGGGATTAGGTATTCTTAAAGGCACTCCCTTAGACCCCTTCGATAATCTGGATACGGTCCCCCTGCTTGAGGGTGACCACAGCTTTCTTGATGTCGGGTGTCTTCTTCATGCGGGGGCCGAACCGCTTCATCTTGCCCCGGTTCTTGGTGATGTTGACGTCGAGGACCGTGACGCTGAAGGCGCTTTCGACAGCCTGCTTTACCTCAACCTTGTTTGCCCGCGGGTCAACGTGAAACACGTACTTGCCGCTTTCCTGGGCGATGGTGCTCTTTTCCGTGATGAGGGGCTTGACGATCACTTCATTCTGCTTCATCGCCGCCATCCTCGGAAACCCGGAACTCTCCCTCACCGGCGGCCAGCATCTCCTCGGCCCTCCTGAGAGCATCCAGGGTGATTACCATCTTTTCCTGCTTCAGCACCTGCTCGGCATTCAGCAGGTCCACGGGCAGGGTCCATATCTTGGGCAGATTTCTGGCCGAGCGCACCACGTTGGCTTGGGGCTCTTCGGTGACGACCAAGGCCGATGCATTGATCCCCAGGTTGCCCAATATCTCCTTCATGGCCTTGCTCTTGGGAGCGTCCATGGAAAGGTCATCGAGCACGATCATTCGCCCGCCTCGTACCTTGTCCGAGAGGACGCACTTCAGGGCCAAGCGTCGCATCTTCTTGGGCATCTGCTTCGTGTAGTCCCGGGGGTGCGGCCCGAAGGCGACTCCGCCGTGTCGCCACTGGGGAGACCGGGTGCTGCCCTGCCGGGCGCGTCCGGTGTACTTCTGGGGCCACGGTTTCCGGCCCCCGCCGGAGACGTAGGCGCGGGTCTTGGTCTGGTGGGTGCCTTGGCGGCGGTTCTGCTGGTACATCACCAACGCCTGGTGCACCACAGACTTGTTCATGGGGACGCCGAATACGCCATCGCTGACCTCGGCGGTGTCCACCACTTCACCCTTTAGATTTCTTACTTGTACTTCCATCCCAGCTTCCCGTTGGTTCCTGCAGGCCCCCTCCGGGCGCCTACTTCGCCTTTCTTATCATGAGCAGGCTGTTGGGCGCTCCCGGAAGGCCGCCCTTCAGGAGGAGCAGGTTCCGCTCGGCATCGACCTGGACCACCTCTATGCCCTTAACGGTGACCCGTGCGTTGCCCATATGCCCCGCCATCTTCTTGCCCTTGAGCACCCGGGCGGGGTAGGTTGTGGCGCCGATGGAACCGGGGGCCCTGGCCCGGTCCGACTGGCCGTGGGTCCGGGGGCCTCCGCCGAAGCCGTGGCGCTTCATGGTGCCCTGGAATCCCTGGCCCTTGGACTTGCCAATTACATCGACCTTCTCGCCGACCTCGAACAGGTCGCCCGCGTTGAACTCCTGGCCTACATTAAGGCCTTCCACCGAGTCCACGGGCATCTCTCGCAGGTACCGGTAGGATGCTCCCCTGCCGATGTGTCCCCGCCTGGGTTTGTTCAAGTTCTTGGCGGTGCCAAAGCCAACCTGGGCTGCTTCGTAGCCGTCCTGGTCGCCGGTCTTGATCTGGGTGACGGTGCATGGCCCAGCCTGCACAACGGTAACGGGTACCACCCGCCCGTTGGGCTGGAAGACCTGGGTCATCCCTATCTTGGTTGCCAACAAACCCTTGATCAAATCCGCTGCTCCGGGGTGCCTGACATGTTCTTCTACAGCTTTATAGCGATATCGACGCCCGCCGGCAGATTAAGCCTGGTCAGGGCGTCGATAGTCTTGGATGTGGGTTCCACTATATCTACCAGTCGCTTGTGGGTCCGTATCTCGAAGTGCTCCCTCGAGTCCTTGTCCACGTGGGGTGATCGGATGACGCAGAAGCGTCGGATGTGGGTGGGCAGGGGAACAGGCCCCAGCACCACCGCCCCCGTGCGCTCGGCTGTGTCCACGATCTGGCCTGCCGACAGGTCCAGGGACTTATGGTCGAAGGCCTTCAGGACAATCCTTATTTTTTGACGGCTGGTTGTCATTTCCTATCTACCTACCTGCCTAAGCGAAAACACCACGGATTATACCTTGAACCATACCTTCGGGTACAGGTTCGTAGTCTCGGAACTCCATGGTGTAGGTCGCCCTGCCCTGGGTTACCGAACGCAGCGTCGTCGTGTATGCGAAGGTCTCTCCCAGGGGGATCATTACCCGCACCACCTGTATGCCTTCATGTCCTTCTATGTTTCGTATCTGGGCACGGCGGGAGTTCAGGTCTCCCAGGACATCACCCAGGAACTCACCGGGGGTTACGACCTCCATGTCCATGACAGGTTCCAGAAGCTGAGGATGGGCTTTCCTGACGCCGTCCCGGAAGGCGATGGACCCGGCCGCCTTGAAGGCGATCTCCGACGAATCCACGGTGTGGAAGCTGCCGTCGTACAGGGTCACCTTGATATCCACCATGGGATATCCCGCTATAGGGCCGTTGTTCAGGGCCTCTTTGACCCCTGCCTGCACCGCGGGGATGTACTCCCTGGGGATGACCCCACCCTCGATGCGGTTCTCGAACTTGAACCCTTCTCCCGCTTCGGCCGGTTCTATCTCCAACCAGACGTGCCCGTACTGGCCGCGCCCGCCCGACTGGCGAACGAAACGGCCCTCGGACTTGATAGAGGTTGTGATCGCTTCCCTGTAGGACACCTTGGGCTTTCCGACGTTGGCCCCTACGTGGAACTCCCGGCGGATCCTGTCAACCAGGACCTCCAGGTGCAGCTCGCCCATGCCGGAAATCAGGGTTTGGCCCGTCTCCTGGTCGTATTGGACAAAGAAGGTAGGGTCCTCTTCCGCCAGCTTGTCCAGGGCATCGCTCAGCTTGTCCTGGTCGGCCTTGCTCATGGGTTCGATGGCTACCGAAAGCACGGGGGAGGGGAACTTGGGGGGTTCGAGGATCACGGGTGCTTCCTTGGTGCAGATGGTGTCGCCGGTGAAGGTGTTCTTCAGGCCGACGGCTGCGCAGATGTTGCCCGCGCCCACCTCTTCGATCTCCTCACGTCGGTTGGCGTGCATCTGGAGCACCCGGCCCATGCGTTCGTTCAAGTTCTTGGTTACGTTGACGACGGATGCGCCCGACTTTACGGAGCCCGAGTACATCCTGAGGTAAACCAGCCTGCCCACAAAGGGGTCGGTGGTAACTTTAAAAGCCAGGGCTGACATTGGGGTGTCTTCCCTGGCTTCTCGGACTACCTCCTGGCCGTTGTGGGCCAGGACTCCCGTGACCGCCGGAACATCAGCAGGTGACGGGAGATAGCTGATGATGGCGTCCATCAGCGGATGAATGCCTCGGCCCGTGGGCGCTGTGCCGCACAGGACGGGGATCAGCTGGCCCGTGATGGTAGCCTGTCTCAGCCCCGCCATCAGGTCGTCTACGCCTATGGTCTCCCCTTCCAGGTACCGGATCATGAGGGCATCGTCGGTCTCGACGATCTTTTCCAGCATGGCATCCCGGTGCTGCTGGTAGTCATCCTGGTAGCGGTCGGGGATGGGCTCCTCGTGGGGGGCCATGCCGTTGTTGTCCTCGTACACCAGTGCCCGCCCGTGGATCAGGTCAACGACCCCGCGAAAGGAATCATCCTCCTGGATGGGGAGCTGGACCGGAACGGCGTTGGCCTTCAGCCTGTGGCGAATGGTACCGATGGTCCGGTCAAAGCTGGCCCCCAGGCGGTCCATCTTGTTGACGAAGCATATCCTGGGGACGTTGTACTTGTCCGCCTGCCTCCACACCGTCTCGGACTGGGGCTGAACGCCGGCTACGGCATCCAGCACCACGATTCCACCATCCAGCACCCGAAGGCTGCGCTCCACCTCAGCGGTGAAGTCCACGTGGCCGGGGGTGTCGATGATGTTGATCCTGTGGTCGTCCCAGAAACAGGTGGTCGCTGCCGAGGTAATGGTGATGCCCCTTTCCTTTTCCTGGGGCATCCAGTCCATCACTGTGGTGCCTTCGTCCACATCGCCCACACGGTGAATCCGCCCGGCAAGGTACAGCACCCGCTCGGTAACGGTGGTCTTGCCCGCATCGATGTGGGCAATGAAACCTATGTTGCGTATCTTATCTATAGGAGACTTATCGGACATGACTGCATACTGCCGCTGGAACTGACTCTCTGAGGAGACCCGGCGCCCTGGGCGGAAAGCTACATGCTACCACCTGTAATGGACGAAAGCCCTGTTGGCCTCGGCCATCCGGTGGAGCTCTTCCCGCCTGCGTACTGCAGCACCCTCACCTCTCGAGGCATCCATCAGCTCGTTTGCCAGCTTCCGGGTCGAGGGCATGCCCTTGCGGGCCCTAGCCGACCTGATGAGCCACCTCATGGCGAGGGCTTCGCTGCGGTTGGTGCGAAGCTCCGTTGGAATCTGATAGGTTGCTCCACCCACCCTCCTGGGTTTGACCTCCAGGAGAGGTGTCGCGTTTTTCAAAGCCTGCTGGAACACCTCAAGGGGTTCCCTACGGGTATCCCGCTCCACCACTTCCATCGCCCCATACACCACCCGCTCGGCAGTGCTCTTCTTTCCCCACTTCATAATCTTGTTGATGAAGCGGGCCAACTCGGGACTGTTGTACTTCGGGTCGGGAGGCACAACGCGCCTCTCAGCCCTTCTGCGCCTAGACATATCTTCCAGGTCCTCAGGTTTGGGCTAGGCAGTGATACCGTAGAAGAGAGGGGAGCTAGCGGTTTCTGGGTCGCTCGGAGCCGTACTTGCTGCGGCCCCGCTTCCGGTCGCTAACGCCTTCGCAATCAAGGGCACCACGCACCACATGGTAACGAACACCCGGCAGGTCCTTGACCCTGCCTCCCCGCAGAAGCACCACGGAGTGCTCCTGGAGGTTGTGCCCTTCACCGCCGATGTAGGCGGTAACTTCGAAACCATTGGTGAGGCGCACCCTGGCAATCTTGCGCAGTGCAGAGTTAGGTTTCTTGGGCGTCATGGTCCGTACCTGGACGCAAACCCCTCTACGCTGCGGTGAGCCCGGGCCCCAGGTTACCTTGTTCCTCAAGGAGTTCTGGAGCCAGTGCATGGCAGGGGACTTGGTCTTCTTACGGACCTTCGTACGACCTTTTCTCACCAGCTGATTTACTGTTGGCATAACCGTTCCTTTGCCAATAGAGGCACTAGCGGGAAAGTGTACCAACAAACGAAATCAGTGTCAACAATTTCAGGTGGGCAGTGATACCACAATCCAAGATTGCCGCGGGTCGGGGCCCAAGAGAGTGTGAGTTCTTTCCTGCGGCTAGCAGAAGGGCAGACCTAGGCTCGGGAAGTCGTTGCCCAGCACCGACGCTAATGCGTTCGGAATGCACCCCGTAAACTGATTCCCGCTCAAGAACAGCTGGCCCAGCGCTCCGTAGCTGTAGAGACGGTTCAGCGCACCGGGTATTTGGCCGGATAGGTTGTTTCCACTGAGGTCCAGTTTCGCCAAGAACTTCAATTCGCTAAGCTCCGGCGGTATCGTGCCGGTCAAGTTGTTCCCGCTAAGGTCTAACTTGGTCAACGCGGTCATGCCGCTAAGCTCAGGCGGTATTTCACCGGTCAAGTTGTTCTCTGCAAGTTCGAGCGCATTGACGACGAAAACTGGTCCGCCGTCGGAGCGCTGCCAAACACGAGCCGTGACGCCGTACCATTGATTCAGCGGAAGGTTGGTAAGCCATCCTGTGTTGTTGTGCCAGTTATCGCCGCCGGTATCGTTGTATAGAGCAAGCAGGCCCGGCTTGATCTCATCGCGTGGAAGGGCTTCATTCGTACAGGATGGTAGACCAAGGGTTGAAAGGTCGTTCTCTGGGACCGCCTCCAGCCCAACAGGTATGCAGCCGGTGAGCGGGTTCCCGCCCAAGCCCAAGGCACTCAGCGATTGGAGGTTGGTTAACTCGGAAGGTATCGCGCCGGTCAGAACGTTCTCCTGGAGGCGCAGGAGTTCCAGATCAAGGAGGTTGCCCAACTCGGCAGGTATCCCGCCTCCCAGGCTGTTGTTATGAATGCTCAGGTTGCGCAATACGCTGAGCTCGCCCAACTCGGGCGGTATCTCGCCGCTTAGGTTGTTGTCCCCAAGGAACAGCCGGTCCAGCGATGATAGGGCTCCCAGCTCGGGAGGTATCGGCCCACTTAGGGTGTTTCCCGAAAGAGCCAGGGATTGCAGGCTGAGAAGACTGCCTAATTCAGCCGGAATTTGCCCGCTCAGCCCGTTTTCGTGAAGGCTTAGGTACTCCAGCGATCCCAGGCCACCCAGTTCCGTCGGTATTTCTCCAGTCAAGTCGTTCTTCTGGAGGTGCAGAGTCTGGAGATGTTCTAGGTCACCCAACTGGGGCGGGATGGTCCCGCTCAGTTCATTCTCGCCAAGTCGCAGCCATATGACTCTGCCTGACTGTGGGTCGGTGGCGACGCCGTACCATTCGTGGATTGGCTCAGAGGACAACCAGTTGGTGTTGTCCAGCCACTCTTCCCCGCCAGCGGCGTAAAACAGGGCGACCAGTGCGGTCCTGTCGTGGTAAGACGGAGGAGGCTCGGGAATTACCCGTCCGTTGCAGAGAGGTAGCCCAAGCTCCCACAAGTCATTGTCGGGGACAAGGGCCAAGCGGTCCGGGATGCACCCGGTGAGCCGGTTCCCCGCCAGGCGAAGCACCCCCAAACCGGTAAGTTTCCCCAACTCGGGCGGTATTCCCCCAGTCAGTTGATTCTCCTCAAGGCGCAGCTCAGCTAGCCCAGTCAGATTGCCCAGCTCAGGCGGTATCTCCCCGGTTAGAGTGTTGCTGTCAAGGCGCATCTCCCTCAGCCTGCCCAGGTTTCCTATCTCTGGCGGTATCCCCCCGCTCAAAGTGTTGCCACCTAGGTCCAGCTCGATGAGCTGCTCTATGCTGTCCAACCCGGCAGGTATCTCGCCGGTCAAGTGGTTATCTGAGAGGTCCAGGTACATCAGGTCCGCCAAGTCGACCATCTCCGGGGGCAACTCCCCCCTTAGGTCGTTTCCACCGAGGGATATTTTTTGTACCCGCCCGAGGTAGCCCGGTGCTTGGCTCCTTACAGGGGATCCGCTGACACCAAACCAACCCCGGAAATCCTTGGTGGCATTCATCCAGCTGGTGTTGTCGAGCCAGTTCCCCCCGCCTGTGGAGTTGTAGAGGGCGACCATCGCAGCCACAGGGCTGCCTGGAGGAAGTAAAGGCCCCTCGCCGCAGAAGTCCAGACCGAGGCGCAGGAAGTCATTCTCCTGGACGGATCGCAGCCCGCTGGGTATGCACCCCGACAGCTGATTCCCGCCAAGGAATAGCTCTCTCATGCCTCCGTACCTGCCGAATGTGGCCGGGATATTCCCCGTCAGATCGTTGTCGCGGAGGTCCAACCGGTGCAGGCCATCAAACCTGGAAGGAATCTCTCCGGTCAGCTGATTTCCACTGAGGTCAAGATACGAAAATCGGCCGATTCTGCCCAGTTCATCCGGGATATTCCCGGTCAAGCTGTTGTTGCTCAGGTCCAATGCGATAAGGTCCCTGAGGTCTTCCAGCTCGGAGGGAATCTCCCCGCTCAACCGGTTTCCCCCAGGAACAGATATGACAGAGCGCGGGCATTGCCGAGCTCAGCCGGGATTCCGCCTCTCAGCTGGTTCCCTGCCAGGTCGAGGCGTGTCAGGGAGTCCAGGTTGCCCAGCTCGGCAGGTATCTCCCCGGTCAACTGATTCCCGCCGAGATATAGCTCGGACAAGAAATTGAAGTTGCCCAGCTCGGCAGGTATCCGGCCCGTAAGGCCGTTGCTCTCCAGCTTTAGCCCGGCAACCCCTCCCACGGTCTGGACCCTATCTCCGGGACCGGGAGCAGGCCTAACGACGCTGTAGTACTGGACTCCATGCCAGTCCTCCAAAGGCAAGTCGGTGAGCCATCGGGCATTGTTCGTCCATTCCCCGCCGCCCGTGGCATCGTAGAAAGCAGCCAACCATTCCCTTTCCTTGGCTTGCTTCGCCTCTTCGGATTCCGTAAGGGGAATGGCAACGGCGCACGCCGACAAGAGGACGAGCGTTGCAGCGGCCAGGGCCGAGAAAACCAGAAAGCTGAAGAAGCTATTTTGAGTCAACATTCAGTTACTCATAAGCGAAGAATGGTGTAGAAGTCTGCAGGATAGCCTTTTTCAAAGCCAATGTGGTAAAGAACCTTGGTGTAGCAGCTTGATTCATCCTAGCACTCTTCAGCAGTCCCCGTTACTGCGGCAGCCGGGACGACTCTCGTCCGCAGATGGGAGAATGCCCGTCGCTTATGCTATGCTAGGCGGCGGTTGGAAGCTAAAGCCAACCCTTTCGATACCGCAGAGCGAGGGCTGATAGTGGTCTCCGATTTCAACGTCCGCGACAAGGGGTACACCCGCCGGCAGATGCGCCAGGGAGGCGGCCGGGGCGAGGGTGTGGCCGACGACCATTTCGACGACCTTATCGGCAGCACCGAGTTCTATATCTACCGCCCTCCAAGCCGCAAGATGGACGGCTATGAACCCCTGAAGCTGCTGCTGGAATCCGAGGGCTGCGAGGTCGTCTATCTTCTGGAAGCCAACTGCGCCGCAGGGCCGGGCTACGAGACCATCCGAATCACCAGGAAGGCCGGCCCCATTCCCGACCCGGTCCTGAAGAGGGCCCACGCATGGGCCCACCGCCGCAACTTCCTCCACCTGTTCTACAAGGGTGGGTCCACTTCGGTGGGGCGCTTCAACGTAAGAGAGGGCCTTTAGGGCCCCCTCAGCATGTAGGCCAGCCTCACTCGAAGATTAGTACTTGGAAGCGCCCGTCTCTTCCATCTTCCCGGTCACCAGGTAAATCACCCGCTCGGCGATGTTGGTGGCCCGGTCCGCAATCCGCTCCAGGTCATGGGAAACCCACAGAAGGTAGGTGGCCCGCCGTATGGTCTTGGGGTCCTCGATCATGAACAGGAGCAGCTCCCTGTATATCTGATCGTACAGGTCGTCCACCTCATCATCTTCGGAGCAGACCTGCTTGGCTGAAACAGTGTCCCTGTTCACCATGGCATCCAGGGCCTTATGAAGCATCCCCTGGGCCTTCTCAGCCATCCTGGGGATGTCTATAAGGGGCTTCAGGGTGGCTTCCTCGCCCATCAGAAGGCTGATGCGGGCGATCCCCTCGGCGTAGTCCCCCATGCGCTCCAGCTCGACGGTTATGTGGAGCATGGCGATGAGGATACGCAGGTCCGTCGCCATGGGCTGCTGGGTGGCTATAAGGTCGATGCACCGCTCTTCGATGTCGAAGCGCTTGCGGTCTATCAGGTCATCCTCCTTGATGACCTGTTCCGACTCCTCCAGGTCCCTCCGGGAGAGGGCATCCACCGCCCGGGCGATGGACTTTTCTACCATCCCCCCCATCATGAGGACCTCGTCCTCGAGCATCTGGAGCTGGCGGTCCAACCCGGATCTGACTCGCACGTTAACCTCCCTTACCCAGACCGGCCATCGGCTGGGACTTCAGGATAGATGGGCTTTAACCGAAACGCCCCGTTATGTATGCTTCCGTGCGCTCGTCCTGGGGGTTTGTGAATATCTGGCGGGTGTTGCTGTGCTCTACCAGGTAGCCCCCCTGGTCGGGCCCCGCAGTCAGGAAGGCTGTCTCATCGGAGACACGAGCGGCCTGCTGCATGTTGTGGGTGACGATGATGATGGTGTAAGTGCCCGCCAGGGAGCGAATAAGGTCTTCGATGGCCAGGGTGGCGATGGGATCCAGGGCTGAACAGGGCTCATCCATGAGGATAACCTCGGGCTCGACAGCCAGGGCGCGGGCGATGCACAACCTCTGCTGCTGACCGCCGGACAGGGTCAGGCCACCTTTCTTGAGGCGGTCCTTTACCTCATCCCACAGGGCCGCCCGTTCCAGGGCATGCTGAACCATGTCATCCATGTTGCCCTTGAAGCCGTTGATACGCAGCCCGAATGCAACGTTGTCATACACGGATTTGGGGAAGGGGTTGGGGCGTTGGAACACCATCCCGATGCGGAACCTGATCTCGGTGGGGTCCACCCCCGGTGCGTAGAGGTCCTCGCCGTTGAAGAGCAGCTTGCCCTCCACCGAGGCATCGGGCAGCAGGTCGTTCATACGATTGAAGCACCGGAGGAGGGTGGATTTGCCGCAGCCCGATGGGCCAATGATGGCGGTAACCCGGTTGGCCGCGATGGCCATGCTGATATCCCGCAGGGCGACCACGTTGCCGTAGCTGACGCTCAGCCCAATGGTCTGCAGCTTGGCCGGTCCACCATCGGGAGGCGCGGAGTCCCTCCGGGATGGAAGGTCGTCTCCGACGGATATCCTGATGTTGGTCATAGCCGGCGCTTCTGCCCGTGTGGTTGTCATATTTGGAGATTCCCCCGTGTCTGCGGCTGTGCGGGGTACCTGGACCATAATGGCTCTCTCCGAGGTCAGGTTACCATGTCGATGTCCCACATGCTAACGCAAAGACGGAGGAATTTGTTTAACAATTGTTTAACGGCGGGGTGGGGTCATAGACTCCCGCCTGCGGGGGAGTGACGAAACCCTTGCCGTCATTGCGGCGTAGGCCTCAATCCAGGAAACCCAGGGACTGGGACCGGCCCCCCACTCAAGTGACCACCGCGATCAAGTAGCCTGCCTTGACTCTGGCAGCGCTCCGACCTGGATTGCGGCCTACGCCGCAATGACGTTAGGAGTAGCTGCAATTACAGGGCGATCTTTCATCGTAGAGGTTCGCCCTTCGATTTCCCTCAGGACGAACCGCTGTGGGCGCAGACTTCCTACCTGAGTGACCACCGCGATCAAGTAGCCTGCCTGGACTCCGGCAATGCTCCGTCCTGGATTGCGGCCTCCGCCGCAATGACGGTAGGGGTAGCCTCAATGACAGGGCGGCGTTTCTTCGTATCGGTTCGCCCTTCGATTTCCCTCAGGACGAACCGCCTGGCGTCTGCAGGCCTTTGCGGGAGTGACGAAGAAAAGGGCGGGGGGGGGGGGTCTGGCGGCAGCTACCGGCCTTTGCGGGCGAGGAAGTCCTTGAAGGCCTCCTCCACTCCCATCTCCTTGACCTTGGTGGAGAGGATCTCCCGCTCGTTTCGCCACATATCTTCCCAGGTGGCGCCGATGTTGGTGGTGAGGAGGTGCTTTGCGCCCTGCACCGACTCGGCCCGGTTCTCAGCTATGGTCACGGCTATCTCCGTGGCTTTGTCCAGCACCTCATCGGCGGGCACCAGGTGGTTAAGCAGGCCAATGCGGTAGGCTTCCTCAGCCTCCACAATCCGGCCCGTGAAGAGCAGCTCCTTGGCGACAGGCCAGCCCACCTGCATGGGCAGGGTCCAGGTGCAGTTCAGGCGCCCATAGGCGGCGGCCAGGAAGCGAAACTTGGTTCGCTCGCAGCCAACCCGGATGTCCATGGAGGTGGCGACCACGCATCCACCGCCGTAAGCCAGACCGTTCATGGCGCCGATGGTGGGCTTTACGCTGTTGGCGAGGTGCCAGCTGTAGCCGGACCTGATGGCCTTGCGCCTCTCATCCTCTTCCTCGGTGAGCTCGACCGCATCCCGTCGCTGTTCGTGGATGTCTCCTCCGGCTGAGAAGGCCTTGTCCCCGGATCCTGTCAGCACTATGGCGCCGACGGCATCGTCCCGTTCGGCGTCGGCGATGGCATCGTCCAATTCAGACGTTAGCTGGAAGCTGAGGGCGTTGAGGACTTCGGGGCGGTTCAGTGTAATGGTGGCCACTCCACGCTCTTTGGACACCAGGATGGTTTCGTAGCTCAAGGTCGCGCTCCCAGATCTGTGATGACGTACTTTGCAGATGATGTTCCCGAAGGAAACACAATAATGGGTGGTGCCAGGACCCTTTAATTCTAATGGGCCGACGCAACTAGGTCAACGAACGTGCGCCGGACGCGTTGTTTGACACCACAACACAGCCAAAACTAAAATTGGGGCATCACACCCACCCTTTGGCCTGGAAGGGTGTTCCCCCCTGAGCGCCTCTGTCGGACATGATATCCCCGTAGGCGGCCAGGCTCCCGCATCTCCCCGGAGCAGGAGGCATGAAATGGCATCCACTAGCAAGGCCCCCGTCCTTGTCGTGCTGCAGATCACCGGAGGGAACGACTATCTCAACACGGTCGTCCCCTACAACGACCCCCTCTACTGGGACAATCGCCCGCTGGTGCACGTGCCCGAAGAGCAGCTAATCCCCCTGGACGACGACCACGGCTTTCATCCCAGCCTGGGCCCCATAAAGGAGCTGTGGGACCAAGGCAAGGTCGGCATTGTGCACGGCGTCGGGTACGCAAACTCACCCCGTTCCCACTTCAGGTCCATGGATATCTGGCACACCTGCGAACCCGACAAGGTCGGCACCGAGGGATGGCTGGGGCGCGTAGTTCGCGAGATCGATCCGAACAAGGCGAACGTGCTGACCGCCGTGAACTTCGGCGCCGGGCTTCCCAGGGCGCTGGTCCTGCCCGGCGTTTCGGTTGCGTCTGTGTCGGACCTGGCCACCTACGGCCTGCTGACGGGCATGGCCGAAGACCAGCGGGCAACCGCCTTGGACCGGTTTGCCAACATGTACGCCCCCACCATCGGGAGCGACTACGTGATGGACTACCTGGGGCGCACCGGTCTGGATGCCCTGATGGGCGCCGACATACTGCGGACGGCCCCGGAGCAGTACTCCTCCAGCGTGGAATACGCCCCCTCGTCCATCGGGCGCAAGATGCGCGACATCGCCCAGGTGCACCTTGCAGACCTGGGCACCAGGATCCTCTACACCTCCCACGCCAGCTTCGACACCCATGCCAGCCAGCTTCCCGTCCATGCCCAGCTCTGGAGGGATGTATCAGCGGCCGTGGGGGACTTCTTCGACGACCTGAGGGAGCACGATGCTGCGGACAACGTGGTTCTGGTCATGTTCTCCGAGTTCGGACGCCGGGTGCATGACAACGGCTCAGGCACCGATCATGGTGCGGGCGGGGTCGCTTTCGTCATCGGCGACCATGTACAGGGAGGCCACTACAGCGAGTACCCGTCCCTCAAGCCCGAGGACCTGCAGACGGGCGACTTGGTCCCCAACTACGACTTCAGAGGCTTCTACTCGACCATCCTGGAGGACTGGATGGGACTGGATGGCGTGCCCATCGTAGGCGGCCGATTCGAGAAGCTGGACTTCATCGGCAGCTAACCGGGGACCCAATCGCGGCCCCTTAGTTGACTTCTACCAGGAAAGCACCGACCCCTAGAACGGCGGTGCTTTCTGCTTTGCAAGGGCGTACCTCCGGCATTCGGGGCTGTTCGCTAACGGCCCTCGCCGGGCGGACCATATCTGCGACAGGATGATGTGATGCTTTCAGGAGGAGCGCTGGCTCTGGCGCTGCTGGTCGTGCTTGCCGGCTCCATGGTGATGGGGCTGGTCAGCTTCGGCCTTGGAATGGTGCTATCGCCCCCTCTGCTCCTGATCATGGAGCCCCAGAGCGTGGTGGTCACCATAAACAGCCTGACCATCCCCATCCTGGCCATTGTGCTGCTGCGCACCTGGCGCCTGCTGTCCATCCGGGATGTGCTGCCCATGGTGCTGGCTGGCGTAGCAGGGGTTCCCGTCGGCGTGCTGATCCTCGATTCGGTGAGCCCGGGCGCTCTGCGCATCGCCATCGCCATCCTCATCCTGCTGCTCCTCATACCCATATCCCTGAAGCTGGAACGGCCGTTCACCCGCACAGCCCTTACCACCCCCATCTTCGGATTCCTTGGCGCGATGCTGGTTACGGGCTTGGGAGTGGGCACACCCCTGGTAGTCCTCTACCTTGTCAACCAGAAGTGGGGGGTCAACGCTTTAAGGGCCTCCATCGCCTTCTACTCCCTGGTGGTAGCTATCGTGGCTGCCGTGCTGTATGCCGTCATGGGGTTCTACACCGAGGAGCGGGTCGATACCCTCTTGAAGCTGATTCCCATGGTGGTGCTGGGGGTAGTGGCGGCATCCTTCATGGCGAAACACATCGACGACAAGAAGCTCAGGCAGGTGGTGCTGGTGGTGGTCGCTTTGGCCAGCATCACCCTGCTGGCCAGGGAAGTGTCAGGGCTCGGCTAGTAGGCGCCGGTCGGGAGTGTCTAGCCTTCGTTGAGGTACCGGTAGGCTGCGAGGGCGGCGGTTATCCCATCGCCTACAGCGGTGCCAAGCTGGCGGAAGGACGAAGCCCTGATGTCGCCGGCGGCATACACCCCCGGGACCTGGGACTCCATGTCGATGTTCGTGTAGATGTGCCCTGCGATGTCGGTGGGCACCTGGTCCCCGAGGAATCCGGTGTTGGAGTGAAACCCGATGTATATGAACACTGCTGACGTCGGGTAGTCGTAAACCTCGCCCGTCTTCAGTTCCTTCACCCTGACGCCCTCGACTCCGTCGCTGCCCAGCACCTCCTCCACAACATGGCTGTACAGGAACTTGAACTTGGGGTCTTGCCGCACCCTTTCCTGGGAGATGGGCTTTGCCCTGAGGTCATCGCGCCGGTGGACGAGGGTCACCTGGCTGGCCAGATTGCTGAGGTACAGCCCCTCGTCAAGGGCCGCATCGCCTCCCCCCACGACGACCACCTCCTGCCCGCGGAAGAAGTTGCCGTCGCACACAGCACAGTAGGAGACACCCCTGCCGGCCAGCTCCAGCTCGCCCGGGACGCCCAGCTTGTTGGGTGAGCCTCCCGCTGTGATGATCAAGGTCTTGGTGGTGATGGTGCCTGAATAGGTGGTTACCTGTTTGACATCTTGGTCCAGGCTGCCAACCTCCAGGACCTGGTCGTGCTCCATTGTTGCGCCGAACTTCTTGGCCTGGGTACACAGGGCGATGGACAGGTCGGGGCCCTTGATGCCGTCGGGGAAACCCGGGTAGTTCTCGATAACATCGGTGGTGAGTATCTGGCCGCCGCACCCGATGCTGTCCAGGATGAGGGTCCTCATCGAAGCGCGGGAGGTGTAGATGGCGGCGCTGAGACCCGCGGCCCCGCCGCCTATGATGACAACATCGTAGTCCGTCGCTGTAGACTGCATGGGGGCCTACCTTTCGACGGTGGTACTCCTTATAGAGCTGCGGAGGTAGTCGACGGTCTGGACAAGGCCCTGCTCCAGGGAGAGCTTGGGCATCCACCCCATCTCGCGCTGAAGCTTGGAGCTGTCCAGGCTGATGCTGAACACCTCCCCAGGTTTGGCAGGCCCGTAGGTCGGGGTCCACCTGTATTTCAGGATTCCCTTCAGCATCTCGAAGATCTGGTTTACGGAGGTTGGGGTGCCTGTGCCTACGTTGTATTCGCCCTGTCCTTCATCCATAGCCGCAATGTTGGCGTCGATGACATCATCCACGTATATGAAGTCCCGCTCCTGGCGCCCGCTTCCGTATATCTTGGGCTGCTTGCCCTCCAGCATGGCGCGGGCAAATATTGCGATAACCCCTGCCTCTCCATGGGGGTCTTGGCGGGGACCGTAAACATTGCCGTACCTGAGGGCCACATAGGGGAGCCGGTAGATGCTGTGGTACATACCCAGGTAGCCCTCGGCCGAAAATTTGGATAGACCATATGGGGAAATCGGCCGGACGGGATGCTGCTCGCTGCACGGGTTCTGTTCAGGCTCACCGTAGAGCGCTCCTCCCGAGGAGGCGAAGATGAACTTGCCAACTCCATATCGCCGGGAGAGCTCCATGAGGCGCAGGGTCCCCTGGATGTTGATCTCCGCATCCCTGATGGGGTCCCGCACCGACTCGGAGATGCTGATCTGGGCAGCGTGGTGGGCGATGATGTCCGGCTGTTCGTTCCGGACGATCTCCTCTACGGACGGATGGCTAATGTTGGTGTGGTAGAACACCGCGCCTCGGTCCAGGTTTTGCAGCCTGCCGGAGCTGAGGTCATCTACCACAACGACGCGGTGTCCGAGGGAGATGAGCCTGTCAACGAGATGGGAACCGATAAAGCCGGCGCCGCCGGTCACAAGGACGGTCTTTTGTGTCAAAGCGGGCTCTCTACCAATCTGCGCGCATGTCCCGCAGACGCCGTACGCGTTCGGCTATGGGGGGATGCGTGGAAAACAGGCCGGAGATTCCGGAGCCTCCACCCAGGGCGCTTACCTGGTGATCCCCGACATGTTTGCCTTTCAGCGGGTTGACGATGTAAAGATGCGCTATGGCGTTGTTCACTTCCATAGCTTTACGGCTGGTGCCCATCTCCAGCTTCTCCAGGGCGCTGGCAAGGGCATTGGGGTTGCCCGATGTGCGCGCGCCGGTGGCATCCGCCTGGAACTCCCGGGCCCTGGAGATGGACATGCGCACCAGGGTTGCAACCAGCGGCAGAACTATGGCCACTACCAGCAGGCCGACCAGGGCGACGATCATTCCATAACCGCCTCCCCCACCGCCACCGACACGACCGCGGCCGAAGCCCCCGAACCACATGGCGAACTGGGCAGCCATAGCGATGAATCCTATCGCCATAGCCATGGTCGCCACCATGGTCATTATCAGCGTGTCCCTGTTCCCGACGTGGGCCAGCTCATGAGCGATCACGCCGCTAAGCTCTTCCCGGTTCAGTAGACGTCGGATGCCCGTGGTTACCGCAATCGTGGCGTTGGCAGGGTTGCGCCCGGTGGCAAAGGCGTTGGGCGAGTCATCCTCGATAACGTACACCTTGGGCATAGGTATGCCCGCCCGCTGCACCTGTTCTTCGACAAGCTGGTGCAGCTCTTTGTCTTCTTCGTAGGTAATCAGCTTGGCATGGGCCATGCGCAGGGCTATCTTGTCGCTGTTCCAATAGGCGAAGAAGTTGAGGGCCATCGCTATGCCTGCTGCGACTATAACGCCATTGACGCCAAAGGTGAGCATTCCCGCCAGCAGCAGGAGCCCGGTCATGACGAGCATAAGTACGAAGGTCTTGAGGGTGTTCATATCAGGTGTTTTTCACCCCTCCACGTAGCATTTGTACATTCCCAATTATATCACCCCGACCCAGCGTCACCGGCAGTTCAGGGGCCCTCCCCTCACCGTGCCACGGTCGGGAGCGCCTCTATGCCACCAGCTTGCGGCGGCTGGTCAGGTAGTCCACGAGGATATACTCCCCCAGCTTGGTGGGGCTGGTGTAGAAGACCTTGCCCCGGTTTATCTTGTTCATCTGGCTGACGAACTGCACCAGGGAAGAGTTGCGGTCCAGCATGAACATGTTGATGGTGATCCCCTGCCTTGTGCAACGCCTGACCTCTTTCAGGGTTTCGCTTATGGTGCGGGGGGCCGGGGGGTACTGACAGACCAGCTCGTCACCCTCGGTATGGGCCGTGGGCTCCCCGTCGGAGATCATGATTATCTGCTTGGTGCTGCCCCTGGCGCCGGCAAGGAGCTTCCGGGCGGTGGACAGGCCGTGCTGGATGTTGGTGTAGGGATCGAACTGGTCCCAGGCAAGGTCCGCTACCTGCTCAGGTCTCACCTCCCTGGCGAAGGTGGAAAACCCCACGACGTGGAGGGAATCGTGGGGGAACTGGGTGCGTATCAGGTTGTCCATAGCCAGGGTTACCTTCTTGGCTGCGGGAAAGTTGCCCCGCGTGGCCATGGACAAGCTCAGGTCCAGCATCAAGACGGTTGAAGTGGAAGAGATCTGGTCCAATCGCTGGATTTCGAAGTCCTCGGGGACTAAGTCCACGGGTGTGCCCGGAGAGCGCAGGACCGCATTCAGAAGGGTGCGCTGCAGATGCAGGTTGAAGGGTTCGCCGTACTCGTAGGGGCGGGTGTCTTCCGATGGGTCGCCTCCGCCCTTCTCAAGGGTGCGATGGGCGCCGTTGCGCTCCTTGCGAATAACCCCAAATATCTCCTGCAGGGCCCTCTGGCCGATCTTCCGCACTCCCTTGGGCGTCAGCTCCAGCCGGCCCTCTCTTGTGCGGAGGTATCCCGACTTCTCCAGATCCTCCGCAAGGGAGCGCATCCGGCCCCAAGCCTGGCACATCTCCTCCCCCAGGTGCTTTTGCAAGAGGGGCACATCGACATTACCTCCCGCGCCCTGGCCCCCCTTCATCATCCCCGCCTGCAGGTCTCCCAGCTCCCGCAGCTCCTGAAGAAGCTGCAACGCCTGCTCCAGGCCGGCATCCTGGCCCCCTCTGAAATCCAAGCCAGCAGGCGGCTCCGAAGTGGGAGATAGACGCTGCAGGTGCTGGGATAGCCTCGCCATTTCCCGGTGCAGGCCATCGTCCCGGAGGACGGACTTTATTACCGAGTCCAGCTGCTCGCGAAGCTGGGCCGGTAGGCTCCGAAACAGCAGGGCCATCTGGGACCTTCGGCGCTGCAAGAGGTCTGTCAGCTGTTCTACGGACGATGGGTTCTCCAAGTCGAGGGACGGGCCATACTTCTCCATGAACCGGTCGAACATGGACCGGGCGTCGGCGCTGCTGCCATCCAGGTGTTCTTCAAGAAGGGCGTTCAGGTCGCGGAGCATCTGCTTCAAGCCGGACATCTGCTGGGAGGCTCCCTCCCCCAAGCCCTGTAGCATGCCCTTGAAGGTAGCTTCAAGCACCTGCTGCTTCAGGGATGTCATGAGGCCATCGAAGTCCGACCGGGCTTCATCATCCATGAACTCGTACCCGCTTAGCTGTTCGATGGCTTCGGCGGGGTTGGTGGGAAGATGGTCCAGGGTTTCCCGGTTGCGGGACCCCATCCGCTCCAGGTGGTCCAGCAGGCTGGCCATCTGCTCAGGGGTCGGGGACGAGGAGCCGCCAGCCTCGGGGATGACGCGTTCCCTGGAATGTTCCAGACGCCGGTCTATCCCTGCCCTCTCGGCTTCCGCAATCCTGCAGATACGTCCTTCGAGGTCCTCAAGGATGTGGTCTAGGTTGTAGCGGTCCAGGATGTCCTGTTCCAGGGACTTCAGCCGGCGGAGTATCTCATCGACACCGGGCACATCCTGGCCGTACTTGGTCCTCAGGCCGTCTTTAGCCAGGGCCTCCAGGGCTTTGGAAATGTCGCTGTGGTTGACCAGGTGCTCGGACAACTGCTCCATCACATCTTCGCCATCCAGATCGAAGACCTGCTGGGCGCCATCCCAACGGGAGTACCGAAAGTCGGGCACGACTAGCTCCTGTAACGAAAGCTTCCACCCACCTGATCCCTATTTAATCTGCGATTTAAGTGCAGCCCCTCGAGGATAAACTCGGATGCTGAAGCAACCAGCTCGGGGCGCTTCCCCGCTCCCAAGCTTCTTACGTGTTCCCCAAGCTCGCCCATCTGCTTCTGCATCTCCACGTATCTTGGGGAGGGCAGGTCGCTGCCTACCTCGACCTCCATGCCTTCCTCGAACCGCTGAACCACGCCGTCCAGTTCGTTCACGTTAAAGTACCTTCCGAACACGTTGAGGACCGCCTTCTTGGACAGGTCCTCCATCACCTTGGACTCCCTGCCCTCTTCGAAAGTCTCAAGCTCCACCTTCCCGGAGAAGGAGGCGATGATGAAGGGCAGGTCGCTTATCCTGGGGCTGGCTTTCTTCTCCCCTTGGACAATGGAACGGCGTACCGCGTTGCTGATGAGGGTCTCGTAGTTTGCGATGGATACCCTAACGCTGACGCCGGACCTCTGGTTGATGTCGGGGCTGCGCCGGGCCAGGGACGTCACCTCTGCCACGATCTCCTTCATGTAGGGCGGGACGCTAATGTCCTTCTCGTTTTCGAAGGTGGAACGCTCCTGTTCCATGATGGCGATTTCGTCGCGGAGGTCTTTGGGGTAGTGGGTCCTGATCTGGGCGCCGTACCTGTCCTTCAAGGGCGTGATGATACGGCCCCGGTTGGTGTAGTCCTCAGGGTTGGCGGTGGCGATGGTGTACACATCCAGGGGCATGCGTATCCGGTAACCCCGTATCTGCACATCCCGCTCTTCCATCAGGTTGAACATTCCCACCTGTATGCGCTCGGCCAAGTCCGGAAGCTCGTTTATGGAGAAGATGCCCCGGTTGGTGCGGGGAATGAGGCCGTAGTGAATGGTCAGCTCGTCGGAAAGGTACCGTCCTTCGGCCACCTTGATGGGGTCCACCTCGCCGATAAGGTCGGCGATGGAGATGTCGGGGGTGGCCAGCTTCTCCGAGTAGCGTTCATCCCGGGGTATCCATCGGATTTCGACCTTACCGCCGTCCTTCTTGACCCAGTCGCGGCAGCTTCTGCAGATAGGATCGTAGGGGTTGTCGTTGATCTCGCAGCCAGCTATGGCCGGGACCTCATCGTCCAGCAGACTTACCAGCATCCGCACCAGGCGGGACTTGGCCTGGCCCCTCTCCCCCAGCAGGACGATATCCTGCCCTGCCAGGATGGCGTTCTGCATCTGGGGCATAACCGTATCGTCGAAGCCGACTATGCCAGGAAACAGGGTTTCCCTGTTGCGGAGCTTGGCCACCAAGTTCTTGCGCAGCTCCTCCCTGACGGGCAGGACCTTGTAGCGGCTTTCTCGCAGAGCCTTGATGGTCCGAGGCTTAGCGCTAGCTGGCATCCAAGGGCCTCCTGGTTCCCCAAAAGAGGGAAAGTACAAAAGAAGTAGGTCTAGCTGTCGGTCTGTACAAAGCGGTCAATAAGCAAACGGAAGTTACTCCGGGATGCCCGCTGGTGTAAGCGGGGCAGGGGGAAATATATAGATGGGGCTTTCCCGGTGTCAATGTGAACGAGACACGTTTCCCAAGCAAAAGAGCGAGGGGGAAAGCGCCCAAGGTCGAGCCCGGCTTTGGAGGTGGCACTAACTCTCATTCCCGGTTCGTTGGCGCCGCCTCAGAAGCACGATACCCGCGACTCCAAGTCCGAGCAGGACCACTAGCCCCACAACAAACCAAACCAGCGGCGACGAGCCATCTGTCGATCCCGGAGGGCTCGTCTCAGGTGGAACTGCTGGCGGAGGAGTGGAGACAAGCGTTGGCTTTACTGGGGCTGTTGTTGTGGGAGTCGGTGACGGCGCGGTTGCTGTGGGAGTCGGCGACGGCGCCGCAGTAGGAGTATTTGTTGGGGTCGGCAAGAGCGTTGGGCTGGGAGTCGGCGATGGCACCGGCGTCGGCGTAGGTATAGTGGTCACGGTAGGTGTGGGGGCGGCGGTTGGAGTCGGGATAGGTGTGGGAGAGGGTGTGGGGGTAGGCGTGGGCGTCGGCAAAGGTGTGGGGGTAGGCGTGGGGGTGGGAGCAGGCAAGGCTATACCGCAGGCTTGTGAATCGCCGGCCACGATAAATGCTGGTGACCAATTGGAGATGGGGGTGCCATTCGGCCCACCTTCGAGGATTCTAACCGTCATTGTCACCCTGTCTATATGCGGCCAGAGGTGCTGCCAGAAATCCTTCCGGTCGAGGGTGATCAGCGATTCGCCTTCATGTATCGGCACATCGCCAATGCTCAAATACTCCCTATGCCGTGAAGTGGTCTTGCGAAACTCAAGCGTGAGGTCGCGCAGGTCCGGCTGGGCATCCACCACAAGTTCCAGGGTGGTCTCGTATTCTCTAGGCGAGTTGCGTGACAAGCAGTAAGGCGGACTAGGGCTGACATCCGTAATGGCGGCAGGATATTCCGGTAGCGGCGCTGGATCTGGTGAAGGGACTTCGGCTCCGGGCTCCGGGTTGTTATTGAAAGGGTCCTTATAGATGAGCACCCTTGCACGATTGATGTCGCCAACATACAGGTTGTCCTCGACGTCGAAAATTGTTGTGTAGGCCATGGAAACAAAGTCGTGTATAAACGATGAAGGGAGCATGTCTTGCCCGAGAGGGTCGTCGTAGACGCCTACAAAACTGGGCCCCACATATGCGTTATATCCCACTACCATCCTATTGGTACTATCGAAAGCAGGCTCCCATGAAGCAGCTGACAGACCGTCTCGAAAGGGACGACTTGGTTGCTGAATAACTGGCCCAAGTTCCCATGGATCCACCCACACGTTATTGCTAGTGGTAGTCGACCGGATAAAGACCTTCGTGGCCCAAGGCGCGAAGATCGCATCAGGATTGTCGCTGGGCATTGACTCCGCCGAAAAGATCAGAAGTCGCCTATTGCCATTGACCTCCAATGCGTGATCAGAAACGTAGAGGTTTCCCTTCCTGTCTATAGCCAGGGCACCAGGGAAACATAGCAGGCTCGGGTTACCTCCGCTCTCGAACGCCAACGGATCTGCTGCGGGGAACTTACCTTGATTGCATTGGTTACCACTTGCATCCATCTGCCCTAGCACCACATCAACGACCGGATTAGTCAGTGGGTTGCGAATTCGGAGCACACGGTGGTTGTCTGTATCGCTTATCCAGAGGGCCTCGCCGTTCCCCACAGGTGCGATTCCGTGAATCCCGCGTCCCAGTGCGACTTCCTCTCCCATTCCGAGTACTGGGAAAACAGCCTTATCCTTCCATATCGTATGCAATGGGACGGAGTATTCAGTCAGCGGGAGTTGGTACACGTCAAGGTAATGGGTACCTTCGAAAGACAAGACCCATAGTCTGCCAGCCGTGTCCGCCTTGATCCTGCCACAGCAATACGCCCATTCCCCAACGGCAAATTCGTCCCCAACCACACCGTCCGCGGGTTGCCCGTTGACCAGCGAATCCAGTCCATTCCAGAACATCAATCTCTTGATGTCAGAAACTATGAGCTGGTCCTGCCACGTTGCTACCCCTCTTGCCGAGTGGATCCCCTTTCTGTCCCTGAAATTGTCCTCAAATGGTGGGTAGAAAAGCCGCTTGTCCGGGTGACTGTACCCGTGACCATCGGCTTGCGTGGCCAACGTAGGAAAACGAAAAACGTCAGCCGCAGCATGGTATACAGGAACGAGAACGTTGCCCCCGGCGTCAATTGCAATGCTCCCGCCGATAAAACATAAGTGAACACCACCTGGAACTCCCCCCAGCGAAGGTCCGCACCTGCGATCAGGCTGATAGGAGTGCTTTCCCAACACATGAACCACTGAGCGACCTTCGTTGTCCCAAAGCTCAACCATGTGGTTTCCGGCATCCACGACCCATATTCCTCGACCTAGCGGGTCCACTTCGAGGGAGGAAGGGTGGTGGAATTCGGACCCGAACGTCGCCGTTGCCGACTGTCCAGTGGTAAAGGGAGGCTCGAATATCAGGACTCGATCATTAGCTGTGTCAGCCACATACAGCCATCCATTGGAGTCGAACCTGATCGCGGATGGGGCATGAAGTTTGTCGAGTGAGTTTCCGGGCATCGCGACGTCGAAATCTGTTTGGCCTATGACCAGATCAGCAGACTGGGCAATTTCGCCTGTATCTGGATGGACCGGAAATCGAAGAACTCGATTATTGCCAACGTCGGCTATCCACATGTTGCCATCATCGTCAATTTCAACTCCAACCCCATATCGGTTCAACGTGAACCTGATCGAGTCTGAGTGAAAGCATAGGGACTCTTTAGTTGGGGCTTGAAGGGTACCCCTGTTGCACACCATTCCCGAAAAGTCGGCTTGACCCCAAACCTGGTCGGCAACAGAATCAGTCTCAAAGGGGTTGTTGTACTTGAGTACCCTGTGGTTATAGGAATCAGGCACGTATAGATCTCCGTCATTATCGACCGCCATCGTCACAAGTGAATATCCCTCCCAAGGACTAATAGAAACATCTGGAATGCCACACACGGTCTCAGCGGTTGGGAGCGCTCGGACCGGAAAATTCTGAACGCCGTTATCTCCATTGCAGGCGGCATGGTCGTATCCGGAAGGCTGGCCTATGACTACGTCAGCGGAACAAGGTCCGGCGTCCTCGTAGCACTTCGCTAGGTCAATGCCGAGTATACGACTGTTGGCCGAGTCCCAAACGTAAGCCCTTCCCGGATTGAACGAGCGGTCCACGACCACCCCAGTGGGGTTGTTTACCTTGAACGGCACCACGCTCTTTACCGCTACTTGTGCGAAATTCGGCTGACCTATGACCACATCGGCCCATAGGTCCCCTGCAATGCCTCTAACGGGAGAGGTGGGTGGAAAGGGACCGGGGGTGGGAGTAGGTGTGGGTGTTTGGATCTGCTGATCTTGGGCGGATACGTCATGGGACGAATCGCCGTAACCATGCATTGCCCAAGCAGTCACGACGGCCAGGAAGGCTGACACCAAACCCGTGAGAATCCCAAGTGAGACTTTCCGGGCTCCCTGGTTCATATTGCCCCAGGCAGCCATCTACATCCGAACGTAACCGGTCAGGGACGCTGCCTGGGCCTCTACGCCCGGGCGGCTTCCTTGGCCTTCTTGGCTTCCTCGGTGACCTTCTGAGTGACGTGGGCGGGCGCTTCCTCGTACCGGTCGAACTCTATCACGAACGATCCCCGGCCCTGGGTCAGGGAGCGTAGGTCGGTGGCGTACCGCAGAAGCTCGCTCTGGGGCGCCTCGGCCTCGATGATCGTCTCGCCGTTCTGGGGGGTCATGCCCATTATCCGGCCACGCTTGCTGTTCAGGTCGCCGATCACATCGCCGTTGAAGGCGTCGGGAACTCTGACGGAGAGCCTCATTATGGGCTCCAACAGCTTGGGGCCCGCCTCGGACACGCCCTTTCGCAAAGCGTAGGAGCCAGCGATCTCGAAGCATATGCCCGAAGAGTCCACATCGTGGAAGCTGCCGTCGTACAGGACAGCCTTCACCCCCACTACCGGAAAGCCTCCAAGGACACCCTCCTGCAGCGCCTTCACCACGCCCTTTTCGACAGAGGGAACGTACTCCTTGGGTATGGAGCCTCCCACCAGCTCCTGGCCGAACTCGTAGGTCTGGTCGGCGCTCATGGGTTCCAGGCGCAGCAGCACATGCCCGTACTGGCCATGCCCACCGGTCTGCTTCTTGTGCTTGTACTCGGCCTTGGTCATGGTGCTTATGGTCTCCTTGTAGGGGACCTTCGGCAGGTGGAGCTCAAGCTCGGTGCCGAACTTGCGCTTCACCCGCTCCATGGCCACTTCCAACTGGGTTTCCCCAAAGCCGGAGACCAGGGTCTCGCCGGTGTTGGGCTCCCGGGTGAGGTTCAGGCTGGGGTCTTCCTCCAGCACCCTGGTCAGGGCCATGGACATCTTGTCCACATCGGCCTTGGACTTGGGCTGGACAGACATGGTGTAGAACCCCGAGGGGAAGTCTATGGGCTTCACCACGGTGGGCTTGTCCTTCTGTGTGAGGGTGTCGGCCGTAACGGTGGCGGCGAGCTTGGAGAGGGCCCCCATGTCGCCTGCTCCCACTTCGGCGGTCTGCTCCTGGTTCTTTCCCCGCATGGTATAGACCTGCCCGATACGTTCGGAGGTGTTCCGCGCCTCGTTCCACACCTCGGAGTTGCTCTTCACTGTGCCGCTGAACACCCGGAACAGGGACAGCTTGCCCACGAAGGGGTCGGCAGTGGTCTTGAAGACGAAGGCGGCCAGCGGGCCGGACCCGGCATCGGCAGACGCTTCCAGGTCCGAGTCCACCAGGGGCACCTTTGCTCCCTCGACGGGAGAGGCCATGTAAGCCTTGACGCCCTCCAGCAGCTCCTCCACCCCTATGTTTATCGTGGATGAACCCACGAAGACCGGAGAGATGTTTCCGGAAAGGATGGCTTCTCGAATGGCCCCGGTTATCTCCTCCTGGGTCAGCTCTTCACCCTCCAGGTACTTGGTGGCAAGGTCGTCGTCGGTCTCGGCGACGGCCTCGATGAGCATATCCCTGGCTTCTTCCACCTGGGAGGCTACTTCGGCAGGCGCTTCGGCGCCCTGGTCCAGGACATTCACCACCCCTTTGAAGCTCTGCTCAGACCCCACGGGTATCTGGAAGGGCACACAGCCGCGACCGAAGTTGGACCGGATGTCCTCCAGGCAGCGCTGGAAGTCGCTGTTCTCCCGGTCCATCTTGTTGACGAAGAACATGCGGGGTATGCCCGCCTCGGCGCACTGGTTCCAGGCCCGGATGGCGCCAACCTCTACGCCCGCCGACGCCGGAAGAGCTATGATCGCGCCTTCCACCACACGGAGGGCGGCGATAACCTCGCTGACGAAGTCGTCATACCCGGGAGTGTCCAGCACATTTATCTTGTAGCCATCGGAGATGCAGGGTAGCAGGCTGGTCTGAATGCTGGTTGAGCGTTTCGTTTCCTCGGGCTCGTAGTCGGAGACCGTGTTGCCGTCCTGTACGTTGCCGAGGCGGTTCACCGCCTTTGTGTTGAAGAGAAAGGCCTCAGCGAGGGAAGTCTTTCCCGCCCCGGCATGGCCTAGAATTGCCACATTCCGTATCTTGCTGATGTCCGCCATGTTAGAAATGTTCTCCCTTCAGCATCGCATCGGGTGGGGCACCGGCGAAGGCCAGGGTGATATCCGGCAATGCCGGTATATAGGGCGTCCGAGAATTGTTCCCCATTTTAGCCAAATTAGCGCACGGGGCGCAACGCCAACGCCAAGGTGCCTGGTTTCCCCCAGGGAGGGACCTCGAAACGCAGTCGCTATGTTATCCTGTGCAAAGGCGTATGCACCTTCTTTCGAGAGCAGTTGCCACTCTCCTCCTGTCCCTCGTCCTGGTCTTTGGCAGCAACGGAGACCTCAAGCTGTCAGCCTTGGACCTTGCCATCCTTCCGCACCAGCACCAGCTTGTGTACTGGGAGCTTACCCATCTTCCCGACAAGTGGACCCACAAGCTGTTGAGCTACTTCCCGTGGCGGTCAACCAGCGAAAAAGAACGGCTGGAAAACGTCCACGAGTTCTTCGAACTGAGCGGTCAGGTTCGTTCCCAGGAAGAATCTCTGCTCCAAGGGCAGCCGCCTCCCGATGATGGGGAGAGCCTCAGTGATGCGAGGAAGCGTAGCGCCAACCTCCGGCTTGGTGTGGAAGAAACCCTGGAATCCTACATAAGCCAAGTCGCCAGGGATGAGGGCCTGGACGGATGGCTGGGCATATTCTTGCCACCCGTGGATGTAGCCCTGGAAAGCCCGCCCCTGCTGCTGACCACCTCTCCCAGGCACACCATCCGCGTCGATAGGTCCATCCTGCTCAAGCCGGGGATGTCCTTTGAAGAAAGGGAGGCCCTGGAAGACACCATATTGCAGGGGGAGGACCTGTCGGCCTTGGTGGAGGGGATAGGCGGGGTGGCCACCTACCCCTCGGTGGTTACCCAGGGTTCTGGTCTTCGCGGAGCCGCCATAACGGCAGCCCATGAATGGCTGCACACCTATTGGTTCCTGCGGCCCCTGGGGTGGAACTACTGGAGCAGCCCCGAGATGACCACCCTCAACGAGACGGCCGCATCCCTGGCGGGGCGGGAGCTGGGCCTGCGGGCCTACTCAGCCATGACGGGCGAGCCCTATGAGGAGCCCGCCAGGGGCGAAACCCCGCAGGACTCACCGGCTGCGGAGGAGGACATCTTCGACTTCCGCCATGAGATGCACGGGACCCGGCTCAGGGTGGACGACCTGCTGGAGCAGGGACGCATCGAGGCCGCGGAAGAGTACATGGAGTCCCGGCGCCAGGTGTTTGTGGAGGAGGGGTACCCGATCCGCAAGCTGAACCAAGCCTATTTCGCCTTCTACGGCACCTATGCCGATAACCCGGCGTCGGTCAGCCCCATTGGGCAGGAAGTGGACAGCCTGCGGGAGATGAGCGCCTCCCTGGGGGAATTCGTACGGACGATGTCGGGGTTCGGCAGCTACCAGGAGTTCAGAGACTACCTGGCACTCCACGATGGGGAAGCGTCGGGGCAGGAAGCTGTACAGGCACGCGATCAGGAACCGTGGGAGCTGTGGCCCTTCACGGGCGCTGCATCTATCAGCAGTCCGTGGATGATCCTGATCTTGAGGGGACGGGGGGCTAGACCAGGAGCCGGAGAGCACTCAGCCTGACCTTCATGATACTGAGGGTCCCCCGGCACCTCAAGAACTTCGTCTGCTTCATGGTAGGGACAGCGAATTCGGTACTCCATCTCGATGCTCCTGCCGTCTCAAATCGGGATGATCGCCAGCCACAAAGGGTCGGGGCTGGTCGGCCCTAGCCGGAAATCACCTGAAATTGCTTGAGCCCATTATAGCGAGCCTGCGACGCCTACGGCAAATGCGGTCGTGAGAGCCTCGCTTATCCAACGGCGAAGCAGGGCAATTCGTCATTGATGGGGGTGGGGGGCTGTGCTATCATGTCGGCTGCAGGGATTGACCATGAGCAAAGCCCCAATCCCCCGGGTCGATGTCACAATTTCCCCAAGCTACAGAGGCGAGGTAACCCCAGCCTGGCTACGTAAGATCGCCAAATGCGCCCTCGCCAACGCCCTTCCCAACACCGCCTGTCAGATGGGTCTCGTCATTGGCGATGATGCGATGCTGAAGGAGCTGAACCGCATGTACCGAGGCCTGGACGAAGTGACCGACGTTCTTTCCTTCTCCACCGGTCATGGGGGCCACTGGGAAGGGGAAGAGGAACCTCCCGCGCCGGCACCCGATATTTCAGGCTTTTTCCTGATGCCCGAGGAGCCCCAACATCTGGGCGAGGTCATAATCTCCCTCCCTCAGGCCGAAAGGCAGGCCCGGGATGCCCGACACCCCAGGGAACGGGAGCTGGCCCATCTTGTCGTGCACGGGACCCTGCACTTGCTCGGGTACGATCATGTCGAGGATGCAGAAAGCGCCGCCATGCGCTCCAGGGAACAGGAGATAATGACCGCCTTATTCGGGCCTGATGCGCTGTGAGCACCCAGGTCTTCTATCGCAAGTGGCGTCCCCAGGGATTCGACCAGGTGGTGGGGCAGGAGCATGTGACCACGACCCTGGCCAATGCCGTGACTCATGGCAGGGTGGGTCACTCCTACCTGTTCTGCGGCCCCCGGGGGACTGGAAAGACCAGCACAGCCCGCATCCTGGCAAAGGCGGTGAACTGCACCGGCCCCGAGGAGAGCAGGCCCTGCGGAAGCTGCTCCCGCTGCGTTGCCGTCCAGGAGGGGCGGTTCATGGACCTCATCGAGATGGATGCCGCCAGCAACCGGGGCATCGATGAGGTGCGCAACATCCGCGACAAGGTGAACCTGGCCCCAGTGGAGGGCCGCTACAAGGTCTATATCATCGATGAAGCCCACATGCTGACGGAGCATGCTTCCAACGCCTTCCTGAAGACCTTAGAAGAGCCTCCTCCCCATGTGGTGTTCATCTTGTGCACCACCGAACCCCACAAGATACTTCCCACCATCATCTCCAGGTGCCAGCGCTTCGATTTCCGCCGGCTGACCTCCGAGAGCATGCTGGACCGCCTTCGTCTCATATGCGACATGGAGGGGATCGAGGCCGACACCTCCGCCCTGAAGATACTGGCCCACTTCTCCTCGGGCAGTCTCCGTGATGCGGAGAACCTGCTGGAGCAGGTGGTGGTCTCCTACGGTGGGACGGTGGGGGTGAACGAGGTCAACCAGATGCTTGGGCTCGGCCATGGCAGGCAGGCCCTGGAGCTTATCAACTACCTGCTCATGGGCAACACTTCGGCGGCCGTGGCATCCATCAACCGGGCGGCATGGGACGGGGTGGACCTGCGGCAGCTTCACAAAGAGGCGGTGGACCTGCTCCGGTCCCTTCTGCTGCTCCAGTGCGGCTCCCGGGACTCCCTGGAGATACCATCCGAAACGTCCCAGGCCCTGGAAGAGCTGGCAACCAAGACCCCGATAACATCCACCATGCTGTGCCTGAAGCACCTGGCGCCCGTCAACATGAAGCTGGACTCGCCCTCTCCTCTGCCCCTCGAGCTGGCGGTAGTCGAAATCAGCCTGGATAGCGCTCCCCGGGAAGCACCCCAGCCAGCGCCCAAGCCCCAGCCTTCTTCGACCGCGCCGAGCACAAGGACGGTCGCTCCTCCCCCAAGGGAATCGAGTGACAGGCCTGTACCGAGCGGCGCCATCGCCGAGCCTGCCAGGCCCGATCCAGGGCCTCCTCCGGCGCAGGTCGAATCACCAAGGGTCGAGACGGAGGCGCCCGTGCCCGCGGCTCCCGTCATGAGCAACGGCACCTCCGAGGGGCTGACGGGGCCCCAGTGGTCTTCCCTTGTCAGAGCCCTAAGCCGGTACAAAGGGAAGCGCTTCAACATCGGGGCCCTCCTCCGGGACTGCAAGAACCAGTACCTGGATGGCGACACCCTGGTCATCGCCTTCTCCCATAAGTCCCACCTGGAGCGCATGCAAGGAGAGTTGGACGACCCCCAGGGCATACGCGCAATAGAGGAGGCGATGGTCAAGTCCCTTGGAACAGCTTACAGGCTGAAGTTGGATATGACCGAGGGCGCTCCGGCCGCATTTACCCAGGGGCCGGACCAGAGCCCCCTTGTACGGGCGGTGCTAAACTGGGGAGGACGGATTTTGGAGGAACGGGTAGAATGATGAACCGGCAGATGCGGCGCCAAGCCAAGCGCCAGCAGGGGAGGTCCCAGGACCGCGCTCCGGCCCAGCCGTCCATGAACATGCTCCAGCAGATGCAGGAGGAGCTGGAGACCATGAGCGTGGAAGGCACCGCAGGCGGCGGGGTGGTCAAGGTGGTCATGAGCGGAAAGCAGCTCGTAGAGTCGGTGGAGATTGCCCCGGAAGCTGCGGAAGATGTGGAGCTGCTCCAGGACCTGGTGGTTGCTGCGGTCAACGATGCGCTGAACAAGTCCCAACAGGCAGCTTCGGAAAAGCTGAGCACCCTGACCGGAGGCATGAACCTCCCGGGGTTGACCTAAGGACTTAGGACACCTATGACCGGCTGGCCCGTACCCTCCGCAGCGCCTTCGGTGGCGAGGCTGATCCAGGAGTTGAACAAGCTCCCGGGAATTGGCTCTAAGAGCGCCCAAAGGCTCGCATACCACATCATCAAGCTGCCTCCCGATGAAGCCCACATGCTGGCTGAAGCTATCTCCGTGGTGAAAGACCTGGTCATCTTCTGCTCTCGGTGCCAGAACCTTTCCGACACCGATCCGTGCCCCATCTGCACCGACGACCGCCGGGATGCCACCCAGGTCTGCGTCGTAGAGGAGCCCCTGGATGTGCTGGCCATGGAGCGCACCCACTGCTACCGAGGCCTGTACCATGTCCTTCATGGGGTCATCTCCCCCATGAACGGAGTCGGCCCCGAGGACCTGAAGCTGAAGGAGCTTATCTCCCGGCTGGACGGCGCCTCTGTGCAGGAGCTGATAATCGCCACAAACCCCACCCTGGAGGGGGAGGCCACGGCGATGTACATACGCCGGCAGGTCGGGCAGCTCCCCGTGAAGGTCACCCACCTGGCGCGGGGCCTTCCCGTAGGCGGAGACCTGGAGTACGCCGACGAGGTCACCCTGAGCCGGGCTTTCCAGGGAAGGCAGGAACTTTAGGGCCGTGAGCCGACCAAGATCATTCCGAACGGAAGGGGTCGTCATCCGCTCCGCCCCCATGATGGAGGCTGGGCTGATGGTCACCCTGTTCACACGGGAATGGGGCAAGCTTCGGGCCGTGGTGCATGGCGCCCGCAAGCCTTCCAGCAAGCTGGTGGGACACCTGGAAGTGCTGAACTGCGTTGACCTCACCCTGAACCGTGCCCGTCCCGGAAACCTGGATATAGTGTCCCAAGCCCAGATTGTCGAATCCTTCCCTGCTTTGCGGATGGAGCTGGAAGGAGCTACCGGCGGGATGTATATGACCGAGGTGGTGGACGGCTTCGGCGCCGAGGGAAGTCCCAACCCGGAGATGTACCATCTTCTCGTTGGATGCCTGCGCGCGCTGCACGGGGGCGCTCCCAGGGAGCACATTCTCCGTTACTTCGAGATGCAAGTGCTGGACCACTCGGGCTTCATGCCCGAGCTTCAGCTCTGCGTGGAATGCCGGGACACCCTGCAGCCCGGCCAGCACCTGTACAGCCCCGAAGCTGGGGGCACCCTCTGCCCATCGTGCGGCATGAAAGGGCAGCAGGTGTACCAGATGTCCGTCAACGCCCTCAAAGCCCTCCGCTACTTCCGTAATTCCAGCTTGGAAGAGGCCTGTTCCCTCAGGCTGGAACCCCAGCTGACCCGGGAGTTGACAACCCTGTTGTCAGGTACGCTAAAGTACTGGCTGGACAGAGAAATCCGCTCCAGGACGTTCCTGGACCGCCTAGCTTAGAAGGGGCGCTCGGTAGTATAACGAGACTATGTGTCAACGGCCCTTGGGGAAGCGAAGTGAGGGTTAACGCATGTTCAAGAAGCTGCTGATTGCAAACCGAGGCGAAATCGCCTGCCGGATAATCCGCACCTGTGAACAGATGGGCATCAAGACCGTGGCTGTTTACTCGGAAGCCGATGCGGAGGGACAGCACGTTCAGATGGCCGACGAAGCCTACCTGCTGGGAGGGGCCGCCCCCAGGGACAGCTATCTGAAGAAGGACAAGATCATCGAGATCGCCCTTCAGTCGGGCGCGGAGGCCGTGCACCCTGGCTACGGCTTCCTCTCGGAAAGCGCTCCCTTCGCCCAGGATTGCGAGGACGCCGGGATCCGGTTCGTGGGGCCTTCGCCTGAGGTCATCGAAAAGATGGGAGACAAGCTGCAGGCCCGCAGGATGGCCAAGCGGGCGGGTGTGCCCGTTCTGCCCGGCTCCAGCAAAGCCATCGACGACGCCCACGCCACCGACATGGCTTGGTCTCTGGGCTTTCCCCTCATGGTAAAGGCCGCCGGAGGCGGCGGGGGAATCGGCATTAAGATAATCCAGTCCCTGGCGGAGTTGGAGTCAGTGGTCCACCAGCAGCGTGAACTGGCAGCCAGCGCCTTCGGGTCCAGCACCCTCTACTTCGAGCGCTACATGGAAGGCGCTTCCCACATAGAGGTCCAGGTCCTGGGCGACGAGCACGGCAACCTGGTCCACCTGATGGCTCGCGACTGCTCCATTCAGCGAAGGAACCAGAAGATCGTAGAGGAAAGCCCGGCAATCAAGCTGACGGTCCAGCAGAGGCAGCGCCTCTGGAACTACGCCGTCCGTTTTGCCAAACACGTCGGCTACACCAACGCCGGGACCATCGAGTTCCTCGTTTCCCCCGACGGGGGCATGTTCTTTCTTGAGATGAACACCCGTCTGCAGGTAGAGCACGGCGTGACGGAGATGATTACCGGCCTGGATTTGGTGGAGCTGCAGCTAAGGGTGGCCTGCGGCGAAGAGCTGCCCATCAAACAGGAAGATGTTCAGTGCAACGGGCACGCCATCGAGACCCGCATCTATCCTGAAGACCCGGTCACTTTCCTACCCACGGCAGGGGTGATCGAGAACTACCATGTGCCCTCGGGTAAGCATGTGCGGGTCGATAGCGCTCTGCGTCCCAACTACGAGGTGACCACCTACTACGAGTCCATCATCGCCAAGCTGATCTGCTGGGGAGAGAACCGGGAGGAAGCCAGGAAACATCTGCTGGATGCCCTGAGGGTGTTCCGGCTGGAGGGCATAAAGTCCAACATCACCCTTCTCAGCCGGATCGTGGACCATCCCACCTTCATTGACTGCACTTACCACACCGACTTCCTTGCCTCGGTCGGTCCGAGCTTGGGAGGCCCCGAAACCAATGAGGAGAAGTCCAACGGCGATCATGATAAGGAGTTGGCGTCAGCCATAGGAACGGCGCTCCTGATATCCATGTCCAAAGGGGCGATGCTCGGCCAGAACTTTGGTGAACGGGGACCGGGAGCATGGAAAGAGGCCGGAAGGCGCGGCCAAGTCATGAACCGAACCCTCGGTTCCAGGGCTTGGCGCTAGCTCCTCCGGCCTGAGGTACCCTGCCCTCTACCGAGCGGTAGAGGGCATTAGATTACAAGCCCATCCAGGGCGGGCAGGTCTGCTAGTTGCCGCCTACCCAACCATCGGCGCTAATGTCGAATATCTGCCCGTCGGGGCCCTTGTACTTCAGCTCGAAGTAGGACTTGCCGTCGGCGTTCGTCTGGGTGGCTGTGTTGACTGCCGGAATTGCAGACTCAGCACCCGCATCCTCCAGCTTCTTGCAGGTCTCATCCATGTCATCGACCAGGATGCCGAAGTGGTCGATGCCGGTGTAGCCTTCCACATCCCTGGGAGTCTCGCCGTGGGCGGTCTCCAGCTTGCTCAGGATGGCGATGTTCAGGTAGCCGTCGGACAGGTAAAAGCCGGTGCGGGCTTTCCCTACCTCTTCCAGTCCAAAGACCTCTTTGTAGAAGGCGGCCGTCTTTGCGGGGTCGTCGGCCCTGAGGGCGATATGCTTGATCCTTGCCATAGCTATCTCCTTTCTTGGGGCTGGCAGACGCATTGTCCACTCAATGCTGGCCCCATTGTACAGCCGGTACGCCTGAGGGTCAAAAGGCAGAAGCTTATCCTGCTCCGAGAAGGGGTGAGTCCTCCATAACCCCCTAAGGAGCCCATTTTGTAACCCAGGCCCGGGCTGTCCGTTCCCCTTCGATTTCCCTTAGAGCGAACGGACAGCCTGGTCTAAAGCAATGGCCTCCTGAAGCCGCCACGCATTGCTGTGTGGGTCGAAATAAGAGGGGCCTAGCTTCTGGCGCTGCGGAATAGGCGGTAGCCAGCCGTGCACAGCAGGAAGGGCAGGATGGAGTCGATGACGATCCATACCAGCCCATCATCGTTCCTCGGCTCCACAAACTCAACGCCTATCCAGTTCCAGAGCAGCGCTAAGAGGATCACGCCGGAGACGTAGAAGCCAACCTGGTTCTCCAAGTAGCCGCGGGTAACCGGCTCTCCCGGGCCGCCGTCGATCCGGAGTTTGCAGCAGGTTGCAGAGGCGAAGGCCATGGCTGTAGCGGCCACCATCAGCGGATCCATGATGCGCCAAACAGTAAGGGCCGTATCTTCGAGGAAGGGGTCATAGAACTGGGTGACGATGAAGTGGACAGCCACCGCAGCTCCCACAAGGATCATGTAAACGCCAGCTAAGCTCTTGACTGCGCCCATTGCCAACCTCCTTCGGAGGAGAATGGGAAGATTATAGGGTTGATACCAGCCGAAATTCGCCAACACACCGCGCAACTTTCGGCAGAAACACAGGACATAGACCCTGATTCCCCAACATCCTCGCTTCGTTTGACGCTGCTAGGGGTGCGTGCTAGACTTTGGCCTCTTTCCAGGGTGCCATCGACGGCTCCTTTGCCCATATCGCAAATCTGAGAGGTGGACTATGCACCATATCGAGCGGATACATACCGACCAGGGACCTCCCCCCCAGGGGCCTTACAACCAGGCGGTCAAGGTGGGCAACATGGTGTTCACGGCATCCATGGGGGCCATCGACCCGGCTACGAATCAGCGGGTGGCGGGAGATATACCTGAGCTGGCAGAGCAGCTATTCAAGAACATCAAGGCTGTTCTGGCGGCGGCGGGGGCCAGCTTGGATGATGTGGTCAAGGCAACCATCTACCTGACGGTGGGTGATGACCCCGCCCAGCAGAGGGCCCACTTCGAGGCGTTCAACAAGGTGTACGAGACCCACTTCACCGGTGTAAGGCCTGCAAGGGCTTTCATCAACGTTTACCGCCCCAGCCAAGTCCCCAACGTCGGCATGGATGTCATCGCGGTGACCCACGACGGCCAAGAACACTAGAGCGTCAAACTTCTACTTTCGACAAAAGAAGGCAGGGTAGGATGTGTCCTACCCTGCCTTTTGTTTACATCATCTCCCACTAAGGGAACAAAGACCCTGGGTTTCCCCGGTATAGAACGCCCCTAGCGGAACTTTGGGATCAGGTCCTGGGCGATCAGCTCCAGCTGGGGCATCAGGTCATCGAGTTGGCCCATGGGGCTGAGCATGAACCAGCTGGCCCCGGCATCCATAAACTTCCGTATCACCCTGGCGCAGTCTTCCGCATCCCCTGCGCAAACGTAGTCCTCCACCAGCTCATCGAAGGGCACCCGGCCTCCATCCCCAAGAATGGCACGGGCATCGCTCCGGGCCTTCTCCCGGTCCTTGTCGATGCGGATGCCGAGGCTGTGTATTCCCTGGAAGCTGCTCATGTCCCGGCCCATCTCTCCTGCGAACTCGTGCACCTTCTCCATGTTCTGCTGCCATTGGGCCGAGCTCATCTGCGTTGAGGTCCAGCCGTCGCCGAACTTGGCCGCCCTGCGCAGGGCCGCATCGGAACTGCCGCCTACCCAGATGGGAATGCCGTCGGGGGCCTGGGACTTGGGCTCCATGGAGATGTCCGTCAGGTCGTAGAAGCGTCCATGATGGTCGATCTGGTTCTCCGTCCACATCTGCCGGATGATGGCCAGGGCTTCATCGGCCCGCTTGCCCCGGTCATGGATGTTCTGCTGGGCGGCTTCCCACTCGTTGGGGTACTGCCCGCCCACACCGATACCCATTATCGCCCTGCCGCCGGACAGGAAGTCTATGGTCAGCATGCTGCGGGCAACGACCGCGGGGTTATACATGGGAAGCTGGAGCACACACGTGGCCACTTGTATCTTCCGGGTGACAGCCGCGGCAGCCGCCAGAACGGGGAAGCACTGGACGATGGGGGCGATGCCAGCCCTGCCTCCGGCGATGTGGTCTCCCGCCACCACGAAGTCGTACCCCCACTCCTCGCACTTCCGGGGTATGTCGAGAAACTCCTGGGTTGACGGGATGCCGTTGTGCCAATTAGCTCCGAGACGGGTACCGAACTTCACATCCGACAACTTGATCGCTCCTTTCGCATAAGCAAGAGTGGACCAGGGGTCCTTTGGGTCAGGTGTCAACCTATCAGGATGCCCCGAACTCCGCGACCAGCTCCGCTATGGCCTTGCCGCTTGTGCGCCTATGGGGGTCCGACATCTGCTCCACCCGTTCCTCGTGGGTGCGGATGCTGGGGTGGATGCTCACGCTGACCATGACCGGCCCATCCTGGGTCAGGATATCCTCGGCGCTGCCGGCAAAGTCTTCCAGGTTCTCGAACTCAAAGCTCCGCGGATACCCGGCAGCCCTGGCCATGTCTGCAAAGCTAGCCTGCCCGCTGCCGGGAACACTCTGACCACCGGTGGTGGCATAGACCTTGTTATCCATGACGAAGTGGTAGAAGTTCTTGGGGAGTACCCCTCCAATGGTCACCAGGGATCCGAGGTTCATCAGCAGGCTGCCGTCGCCGTCGAAGAGGATGACCTTGATGTCCGGCTGGGCCAGGGCCAAGCCGAGGGCCATGGATGATCCCTTTCCCATTGCGCTCCAGAAGGGGAGGTCCCGGTGGGGATTGGTGGTGATCTTCGCCCACGCAGGGTCGGAGCGGTAGGCGGCGACAACGATAGCATCGCCCCGGTACTTCTCCACTATGCGCATCATATCGGTCTGCTCGAACATCAAGCCTCCTAATTGCTGCTCTGTCATGGGGGACCCGTAGCGCAGGGTCCTGAAGCCATACTGGATGGGCCAATTCTAGCACACTCGAATCGACGGGCACACCTGAAAGGAGGTCCTCCCCATAGCTGGCGAGGGTGCGTTACCCTTGACTACGACCTTCCTTCAGAAATATACTCGGTCAGTCCGAGCTTCCACCCTTCCCCTTCAGGAGGTGTCCCCTTGGCTCCATCTCGTCCCTCACGCAGCACAGTCTATGGCCGTAACGGGATGGTGTGCTCAGCATCTCCCCTTGCAGCGTCCACAGGCATAAGGGTGCTCCAGGAGGGTGGGAACGCCTTCGATGCGGCCCTGGCCTTGGCGGCGGTGGAAGCGGTCACCCTGCCATCCAAGTGCAGCATCGGCGGGGACACATTCGCTATCTTCTACCAGCCTCCCAAGGGCTCGAACAAGGCCAGGCTGCGCAGCCTGAGCAGCAGCGGCGTGGCGCCTACCGGGGCCACATCCGCCTACTACCAGTCCAAGGGCCACGAGTTCGTCCCCAGAACAGGCCCCCTGGCGGCAACCGTGCCCGGTTCCATCGCCGCCTGGGAGACGATGCACCGCGAATACTGCACCATGCCCTTCGCCAAGCTGATAGAGCCGGCCATCGGCTACGCCGAAGACGGCTATCCCGTCACCCCGCGCATCGCCAGAGAGTTCAGGATCTTCGCCGAGACCCTGGCGGAGTACCCTTCCACGGCAAGCGTCCTTCTTAAGGATGGGCAGCCCTACCAGGCTGGGGACGTCCTCGTCCAGTCGGACTTGGCAGCCAGCTTGAAGAAGGTCGCCCAAGGGGGCGCCGACGAGTACTACAGAGGCAGCCTTAGCCGGCAGCTGATCAAGGGCCTGCAAGCATCCGGCGGCCTGTTTACCCAGGAGGACTTCGCGAACCAGACTCCCCAGTTTCAGGAGCCTCCCCTTTCGGGCACCTATCGCGGACACACCATCTATGAGACCAGCTTCCCGTCCCAGGGGTTCATAGTGCTGTCCACCTTGAACATCCTGGAAGGGTTCGACATGGCATCCCTGGGGCACAACACCCCGGAGAGCGTGCACCTGATGGTGGAGGCAAAGAAGCTGGCCTACGCCGACCGGAACACCTACGCCGGCGACCCAAGCTTCGTCTCCTGGCCCCTGGAAAGGCTGCTGTCCAAGGAGCACGCTGAGGAGCAGCGGAAGCGCATCGACCATAATTCCGCCGCGACCACCCGCATAGATGCCCAGGCGCCCGTGGCCGCTGGCAACGACACCGCCTACTCGTGCATCGTCGATTCGGAAGGCAATGCCGTCTCCTACATCCACAGCATCTTTGCCGGGTTTGGCTCCCAGTTCATCGTCGAAGGCACGGGCATCCTGATGAACAACCGGGCCACCAGCTTCTACATCAAGGAAGGCCATCCCAACACCATCGCCCCGGGCAAGCGCACCATGCATACCCTCAACTGCTACATGGTGTTCAAGGATGACCTCCCGGTGATAGTTGGGGGCACCCCCGGCGCCGACAACCAGCCCCAGAGCAACGTGCAGGTCCTGACGAGTCTGATCGACTTCGGCATGGAGCTGCAGCAGGCCGTGGATGCCCCCCGGTGGAACAGCACACCGGGCACCAATCCCCGGACGGTCGAAGACGACTACGTGCTCCAGATGGAGCAGGACGCTCCTCTGCCCGACGAGACCATCGAAGGCCTGCAGTCCAAGGGGCACAAGATAACCACCACGCCCGCCGACCTTTTCGGCCGGGTGAACCTCCTTTCCATCGACCATGAGCGTGGCATTCTCGCCGGCGCATCAGACCCCAGGGCCGACGGCGAAGCCATCCCCCTCTAGATAGACATCCACCCGAGGGCATCTGCTCCTTTTCGACACCGGTGTTTGGGGTCCTAACTCCTCCGAAGGAGTGACAGAACCGTGATCATCGATACCCACATCCACATGGTAGGCGCTTCAGCATCGGTTTCCGACCTGTCGGGCAAGATCAAGCGGGTCGAGGATGTGGTAAGCCTCAACGTCCGCTACCCCGACCTGTTGAAGGCCCGCCTGAGCGAGGAGCCGATAGATATATCGGACCAGCTCTTTGAAGACTGGGAGCGCCATGGCGTCCACAAGGGCGTCGTCCAGACCACCCCCGGACGTGCTACAAACGAGACCGTTGCCCAGACGGCTGCCGATCATAAGGGCACCCTCTACGGGCTAATCAACGTCGGCGGCTATCACGTCAGCCAGAGGCGGGCCTTGGACCCCTGGTCCGAGGAGGCAGAGAACGCCGGACTAACGGCTGCGCGGGAGTGGGCGGCCGCTGAGATAGAGCGGTGCGTAGAGATGCCAGGCATGGTCGGAGTAGCCGAGATACATGCGGAGAGGTTCACCGTATCGGACCATCCCGAAGCCATCGCCAGGGACTTCAAGCCCATTTTGGATGTGGCATCCCGGTACAAGCTGCCCATCCAGATAGCTACCGGATGGTCCCAGTTCCCGGGGGGCCTCTGCTACGCCGACCCGGTGTGGACCGACGAGATAGCGGGCAGGTACCCAGATGTGCCGATCATACTGACCAAGATGGGCCGAGGGTTGCACTACTTCGACAACGCCCTGGCCGTGGCTATGCGAAACACCAACGTCTATTTCGACACCGTCAGCACCACCGGCGAGCATGTTCGCATAGCGGTGGACAGACTGGGGGCCGACAGGGTCATGTTCGGTTCGGACTGGTCTCCCACGTGGCGGTGGGTGACGGAGCCGATGGACCTCTACTCCATGCGCAAGAAACCCCTCAACGACGCCAACCTGACCCCCGCCGAGCGGGAGCAGATCGAATGCAGGACAGCAGAGCAGGTGTTTGGGATAGGGGAATAGCTAGCATGGAGGCGATGCCATGATCATAGACACCCACATACACCTCGTAGGCGCAGGTCGGTCGTTTACCGATTTGCGGGACAAGGTATCGCGCATCGAAGATGTAATCAATCTGAACTCCCGGTTCCCAGAGCTGTTCCAAGCCCGCCATATAGAAGACCCTGTGGATATATCCGACGATCTGGTGGCCGACTTCGACCAGCACGCATCGACAAGGGGCTCGTCCAGCTCACGCCGGGCAGGGGCACCAACGATACCACGGCGGAGCAGGTAGCCAGGCATCCCGGCAGGTTGTTCGGGCTGATCTACCTCCCCAACAACACGCCCAGCCAGCGCAGGGCGCTGGACCCCTGGACCCAAGAGGCAGAGGATGCGGGTCTCCAAAAGGCCCGGGAAGATGCGGCCGCGGAGATAGTGCGGTGCGTGGAGATGGCAAACATGGTGGGGATCGGCGAGACCCACGCCGACGGATACACGGTGGCGACCCACCCGGAGAGGATCGCCAACGACCTGAAACCCTTTCTGGATGTGGCGGCGAGGTTCAAGCTGCCAGTCCAGTTCCCGACGGGATGGTCCCAGTTTCCGGGAGGGTTGTTCTATTCGGACCCGGTGTGGACCGACGAGATAGCCGGAAGGTACCCGGACCTGCCCATCGTACTCACAAAGATGGGGCGGGGACTGCACCATTTCGACACCGCCCTTTCGGTCGCCATGCGCAACACCAACGTCTATTTCGACACCGTGGGCACAATCGGAGAGCATATTCGCATCGCCGTGGACAGGCTGGGCGCCCACAGGATCATGTTCGGGTCCGACTGGTCTCCCACGTGGAGATGGCTGTCCGACCCCACCGACCTATACTCCATGCGAAAGAAGACCCTGGATGACGCCAACCTGACCCCCGCCGAACGGGAGCAGATCGAATGGCGCACCGCTGCCCAGGTGTACAGCCTGAAGGTCAACTAGGCGGGAGAGGCGCGGGGGTCAGCTAATCGCAATTAGATTCGGGGGCACACCCTAACCTTGGCAACAACTTCCATGCCCGGCTTCCTGGGCCGGTTCTCGGCTATCTCGGCGCTTAGACACAGGGACTTCAGGCTGTACTGGACTGGCTTGGTCTCCTCGGTGACCGGCTACATGATGGTGGTCAGCTTCTCCCTAAACTGGCTGATCTACGATCTGACCGAGGAGGCAATCTACCTGGGGTACGTGGGCCTGACGCTGGCCATACCCTCCATCACCCTTAACCTGTTCGGGGGCGCCTTCGCCGACCGCGTAAGCCTGAAGGTCCTTATCGCAACGTGCCAATCCTTCACCGCTTGCGTGGTATTGGCCCTCATGGTGCTCACGCTCAGGGGGTTAGTGGAGCCTTGGCATGTGCTGGTCGCTGCCTTCCTGGTCGGGGCCGTGCAAGCTTTCGACTCGCCTGCCCGGCAGAGCATACTGCCCCGGCTGGTGCCGCGGGACGACATACCCAGCGCGGTGGCTATGCACAACTTCGCCTGGCAGGGAATGGGGATAATCGCGCCATCCCTGGCGGGAATACTGGTAGCCACCGTCGGAATCGGCACCACCTTGGCTGTCGGGGCCTGCACCTTCATCTTCATGGCCATCATCGCCCAGACCCTCAAGATACCGGTGCTGGACCGGCAAAGACGCAACGTTCTCCGGGAGATCGCCGACGGATTCAGCTTTGCCCGTACCCACGGGGTATTCGCCATCCTGCTGAGCACATCCTATTTCAACGGATTTTTCGGTATGTCCATCGCCTTCTTCATGATGCCCGTTTTCGCCGGCGAAAGGATGCTGGACGTAGGGCCCGAAGGCATGGGTTTCATGCTTGCCGCCTTTGGCTTGGGGGCTGTCATCGGGACCATCATCACCGGAACTGTGAGGGAGTCCTACCGGCAGGGACAGCTCATCGTCCTTGGCATGACAACCTCGGGAGCCTTTTTTCTGTTGTTTGCCTTATCGCCCTGGTTTGCGCTGTCCGTTCCCATCCTCTTTGTTGCCGGTGTGGGCAACTCCCTGGCCCTGGTGTCGATAATGGGGTCCCTGCAGATGCTGGTGCCCGACAATCTACGGGGCCGGATAATGGGCCTCTTCAGCATCACCTTCAGCATGCCCGCATTGGGGTCCATCGTCCTGACCAGCATCGCCGACACGGTACATCCCAGGCTCGCTGTAGCCGTGGGCGGCGCGTGTCTGATCAGCTTCATCTGGGTCCTGGCTTTCCGCAGCCCCAGGCTCCGCGGCTTGGGTGGCGAGGTGCGCCTGGCGGCCGCCGAGCGTCGCCGCGCCTAATAAGAGGGGGCCAGCCGTCGTGGCTGGCCCCCTCATTTCCGTCGATTGTTGGACCGGAGCTTAATTCAGGCGGAGCATCTTCTCCGCGTTGCCGGCCATGTGCTTCTCCAGCGCGTTGGGGCCCAGGCTCGGCCAGAAGTCCCAGTCCATCACCTCCTGGGCCGTCTCCGGGAACCAGCACTGCCCATGGGGATAGTCGGACTGGTGCATGAGACAGTCCTCGCCCAGCACATCGATGGTGGCCTTGGTCATAATCGGCCCCTCGAAAGGCTCGGCGGCGCAGGCGATCTTCCCCATCTGGGCGTACTCCAAGGGAGTGTACTTCAGGTCCTTGGATGCACCCTGCAGGTAGCTCTTGTTGAAGCCCAGGCGCAGGAGCATGTTGGGGAGCCATCCGTGACCCACCTCGGAGGCGAAGGCCCGGAAGTTGGGGTAGCGGTCCAGCAGACCACCCAGGATCATGTAGGCGAACAGGCGGGATGCGCCCCAGGGATGTGCGAAGGTGCGGGCTGCCACGGCATTGCCCCAGACATCCTTGTAGCCTGGGAAGTAGGGAGGCTCCATGTAGAAGCTGTGGTGCACCGAGGGCAGGTCGTACTCGCTCATGGTGGCCCAGATAGGCTCCAGGTCCGGATGGTCCACGGGCAGGCCTTCTTTAAGGTGCACCCAGACGCCTGCCACCCACTTTTCGTTGCCCCACATCTTGATCTCGCTCACCGCCCATTCCGGGTCGGCGCCGGGCACCTGGATGGCGCTCTTCAGCCGGTCAGGGGCGGGTGCCGAGTACATCTGCATGTAGTGGTGGTAGGCCCTGTAGTAGCCCTCGGAGAGGGTCACGTCGGGCAGACCGGTGATGGATGTGATGGACGTTCCTGGGAACAGGAAATCGATGTCCCGCCCCTCCAGGTCCATATCCTGAAGTCGGCCCTCCACGTTCTCGTCCTGCACCTGGGGCTGCACAGGTACCCTATGCATGGAGTGGGAGCGTCCCTCGTTGCCACCGCGTCCGCCGGGGGTTGCCTTGGTGTCCTCTTCCCTGGGCGCCTCTCCAGGCATCCGGTCATAGGGGATAGGGCCCACAGCCAGGGTGGTGGTGGTTCCCAGGTAGTTCTCCCGGGTGCGCCGGTACTGATCGAATTCCGATAGGCGCGGTCGGAAGCTGGGCTCCACGTACTTCTCCAGCACATCCACGGTGGGCTGGACGTGGGTGTCCATGTCGACGATCCTTATTCCGTTCCTCATAAGTCACCCCCAGTTTTGTTAAGGTTCAAGCCTTCTTGGAAGGCTACTGGGCAGGCTTACCTCCCCCTGAGCCTGTGGGGTTGCCCAGCACATCCCTGTCGGGGAAGAGCGCGCCTTGGTGTGCCATGTAGGGGCTGTCCTTGTACTGTTCCCTGCGGTCGTCGGATGCGGCGAAGCTCCGCTGGTTGAAGTCTTGGAGGAACTCCCAGCCGGCCGAGTGCATTACCATCTCGAGCTCGTAGGGACGGCGCACTTCACAAAGGCCCAGGTCCCGGGCCAGATCGTAGGTCATCCAGGTGGCTGGTACTGTGCAGGGTATGTTCAGGCCATCCAGGCACTTCTTGGTGTCCTCGGGGGTCTCCACGCCTCCCAAGTACAACACATCGGCCCCGGCCTGCTCATAGGCCTGCAGCCGCTTGATTGTGTCTTCCAGGGGTGTGCCCACATGGAAGTCGTAGCACCGCACCCTTAGGACGAAGTCAGGGTCCTGAGACTTCATAACATCCTTGGCCGCGCCGATTACGTCAGCCATCTGCTCTACGGGCACGCACTCGGAGATGCCATGCTCCCGCTCGGTGCGGGCGGCCCCGCGAACCTCGAACACCACCCTGTCATCGATGTCCATGCCGGCGAGGCCGATATCGACGTACTTCTCCACAGCCCGCTCCACGATAGCCGGGCCGCGACCGCACACCTCGTCGCAGTCCATAAGGACGGGGATGTTCACCGCGTTGACGTAATACTTGGCGATGAAGGTCTTTTCGGTGATGTCCAGGTAGGTGCCGGGAATGCCCAGCATGATGCCGAAGGTGGCATCCCCTCCCAGGAATATGTACTCGAACCCTGCCCGTTCATACATCCGGGCATCGTGCACCGAAGGGGCGCTGGCTATGTGGGTGATCGGCTTTCCCTTTCGGTAGAAAATCTCCCTAGCCTTTTTGCTCATTACACCCATGGGGCTCACTCCTTGAACATGATGGGGATTGCTGGGTAAATCCTGCGACAGAGAGTCGTTTCAGCTAGCTAAATTATTAGCCAACGGAGCTAGCTTGTCAACGAAAGAGGGGTTGGGGGCAGGGAGGGGACGGGGCCTAGAACTCGGGGAGGTCGCCCCGGATGGTGCGGACGGTGGCAATGAAGCTCCTGCCCTTTACGTAGTCCAGCTGCCAACGCTTATCCGCCTTCTCGGTGGAGATCCCGAAGGCGGTCTTGATGCGATCGAGGGCTACTTCCAGTTCCGTGGGAGGCTCGGGGGTCTGCCCGGGAGGAGGCTGATCGACATGGAGCTGGTAGTAGGAGTTGTGGCCCTTGGAGCCATACAGCACCATGGCAAGGCCCCCGGCCACAGCCAGGAAGGCTGTGACAAATATCAGTCCGGTTATGGTCATGAAGATGGCCCCGAGCACCGCCAGGACTCCCAGGGCCATGATGGGATGGCTGGCTTTGCGAACCACCTCGACGCCGGTGAGCTGCTGGTAGGATAGCTCCTCGAAGATCACACTGCCTCCCTGCCTCTCACGACGCAGGAGCCTGCGGGAGGTTGCGAAGAGCGACCCGCATTCTGATAGCACCTTCTCGCCGGGCGCCAACATGGTCTCCAGGCCGGAGGGTTGAGCGATCAGGACGGATTCTTCGGGCACTTCCTCTTCCTTGTCCGGGACGACACTACACCCCGAGTCTTGCTTTTGGGTGCGGTCATCTGGGTAGTCATATTATATAGCAAAGACCCCGCGTCATACCACGAGACGGGCCCCGTCATTGCGGCGCAGGCCGCAATCCGGGAAACCTCGGGGCTGGGACAGGCTGCTCTTGACCAAGGGCCATGACACACCCCACATTCTCCCGTCCTGACGCGCCCCCGGTTCGCCATAAGGGAACCCCCTGGTTCGTGCTAAGGGACATCGAAGTACGAACCAGGGGCCTGACGGAGCCACCCAGGAACCAAGCAATGCTCCGCTCTGGATTGCGGCGCAGGCCGCAATGACGATTATCCTTGACAAGGCGAAAATCGTGCCAGCTTCAACGCTCCTGGCTTGTCGGTTCGCCCTTCGATTTCCCTCAGGACGAACCGCGAGGAGTCCGAGGCTGGGACAGGCCGGTTGACACAAACACCCCTTTCGTCATTGCGGCGCAGGCCGCAATCCAGGAAACCTTGTGGCGGGACGGGATGCCTCTTGCGCGCCCTGTGTCCCCGGTTTCCTTGACGATGAAGTTGAGGCTGGGATAGCATTGGCGGCGAGGTATCAGTTGCCCATATATGAGTACATATGCGCTACCTGCGACCACACTTTCGACCTGCTTCAGTCGATGAGCGCCAAAGGGGCTGAGTGTCCGCGGTGCAGTCAGCAGGCCAAGAGGCGCATCTCCCTTTTCTCGGCAGCCGTCACCACCGATGACGGCGAGCTGAGCTACATTCCCAGTGCGGGTGGTGGATGTGGCGGCTGCGCGGGCGGATCCTGCGCCTGCGCCATGGGTTAGCCCCGACCTCAGCGAGACCTGCCAGAAAGCAGCCTCCTTATTCGTTCCCAGGTTCCCACGCCACCGCCTTGGGCACCCTGTTCCACGTCGTTCCCTGAGCTGGCGCCGCTCTGTGGAGCTTCCCGGTCTTCCCTCATGCGGGAAGCAAACAGGTAACCGCCTGAAGCAGTGCCTATCACAACCGCTCCCATCACGGCCAGAAGACCGACGAACATGGTGGCGTCATACCAGAATCCCTCGGGGAACAGGATGACCAGGTAGTCGGAACGGGGGTCCAGCATCCATAAATCGTTGGTGAAGCTGACCTGGTGGAAGAACAGGAAGAGCCGGTCGAACCCCACCAAGGCCGCCAGACCCACACCCAGCACAAAGGCTGTGGTGACAGCGCTGCCCCAGAGCAGGTTCCGGGCCAGGGGCACGGTGTAGGAGCGGCCCCGGCGCCGGAATCCCAACGCAACGCTCCCCAGCAGGTAAGCCAGGGACAGCCCGCCGACCACGTACACTCCCCAGATGAGGTGCTTCACATCCTTCATGTGGATGGTCTCCCGCTCGTTGAACAGGTCCCGCTCCTCGGCGAAGATAGTTGCCCGTATCTCCAGGGGCTCGGTGCGGGAGTTGAAGTAGGCCCGGATCTGGTGGGCGATGGAACCCAGCTCATCTCTTTCGATGCCCGTCTTCAGCGAGATGTCCCACTTGTCGAACCCGTAGCCATATAGGCGCAGCTCGTTGACGGCGTAGGTCACGCTGGCTGTGATCAGGAGCAGGTACACCGCTATCACAAAGAGGGCGGAGGGCGCGACGCGCACAAGGGGTTTCAGCTTGGCTCTCATAGCCCAACGGTATCATCTAGCTTCCTTGACCTTCAACAATGCGTGGCTATATGGTTCCAGGCAACAAGACCTGTGGGGAAGGTGGAAGGATGACGACCAGCAATTCGGGCTTCGAGGAGCTTGTGAGAGTAGTGGCCCATCTCAGGGGGCCGGGAGGCTGCCCGTGGGACAAGGAGCAGACCCACGCTTCCTTGAAGCGGAACCTGCTTGAGGAGTGCTACGAAGCCCTGGAAGCCATCGACGACGATGCCCCTGACAAGCTTTCCGAGGAGCTGGGGGATGTGCTGGTGCAGATAGTGTTCCACGCCCAGATCGCCAGCGAATCGGAGAGCTTCGCCATGGCCGACGTAGTCGAAAAGATACGGGAAAAGCTGGTGCGCCGGCACCCCCATGTGTTCGGAGGACCCAAGGCGTCCGACGCCGACGAGGTGGAGCGCAACTGGGAGCAGCTCAAAGCCCTGGAGGGCAACCGGAAGTCAGCAACCGATGGCATCCCGGCGGGTATGCCCGCCTTGGCCCATGCCCAGCTTCTGCAGGACCGGGTGAGCCGCCGGGGTTTCGAGTGGGAGGACATCTCCGGCGTCATCGACAAGGTATCCGAAGAGGTGGAGGAGCTTAAGGCGGCCTCCACTCCCGAGGAGAGGGAGCAGGAGCTGGGAGACCTGCTGTTCTCGGTGGTCAACCTGGCCCGCTGGCTGGGCATCCAGGCCGAGGACTCCCTGCGTCGCACCAACAACAGGTTCCGCAACCGGTACACAGCCATGGAGGCCATGGCCTCACGGGAGGGGCTGGACTTCGAGCAGCTTCCCCTGGACCGGAAAGAGGAGCTGTGGCAAAGGGTCAAGCAAGAAGAAGTCTAGCACCTCACCTACGTATCCCACCTGGAGCCTGCCACCGCAGGAGAGGGCGATAGGTAGTAGATGCCCCCCATCATCGCCCGCTCCATCTCTTGGACAAGGTAGAGGGCCGAGCTTGACCCTCCCATCCGGCCCAGCATTCGCTCCAGCAGGGGGCGCTTGGGTTTCACCCACTGCAACCTGGGACGTATCCCAGCCATCGATGCGGCGATAGCTACAGCCCGAGGGGCGGTGCCCACCTCGTCGATCAACCCCAGCTCCAAAGCCTTCCTGCCGGTGTAGATCTCGCCGGTGGCCAGCGCCTCAGCATCCTCCGTTTTCAGGTTGCGCTCCCGGGCTACCACACCCACGAAGTTGCCGTATATCTCGCCGATGAGTCCCTGTAGCCTCTCTTCCTCTTCGTCGGTGGGCTGGCGCCAGGGACTTCCCATGTCCTTCAGGTGCCCCCCCTTGTACACCGATACACCGACACCCAGCTTGCTCAACATCTGCTCCATGACGGGCCGGACCAAGATCACTCCGATGGACCCGACCAGAGCGGTGGGAAGTGCAACGATCCTGTGGGCGGCACAGCTAAGGTAGTAGGCGCCCGACGCCCCGGTGCCACGTATGTAGGCAACCACCGGCTTCCGGCTGGCGACCTGCTTTACCGACTCGTAGAGCATCTCCGAAGCTGAGGCGCTGCCACCGGGGGAATCTATCTCAAGGACGAGAGCTTTAATCCGGCGGCTGGTGCGGATGCCATCTATCGTCTGGGCCAGCTCGGAGACGGAGGAGCGTCCCCCTATGGTACCGGCCACCTCCAGGACACCTACCCGACCCTTCCGGAGAGAAAATCTGAGCATTGAGCACCTCCTTGGAACCATGTGTGTTTGGCAACAATACTACACGACGGCCAAGGAGGTGTTGCCCGAGGAGGTTCTATCAGCTTGGAAGAGGACTAGAGACGCGGGGGTGAGTTAGCCGGCGGCCCGGTTTGTGCCGTGGGGCGGGATCTGGAAGGGCGGGGCCAGGTGGGGCATGGTCACATCGACGATGACGGGACCGTCCTTGGACAGGGCATCTCGCAATGCGCCCCTAAGCTGGGTGGAGGGATCATCCACCCTGATGCCGTAGGCCCCGAAGGACTCGGCCATCTTCACAAAGTCGGGGTTGTGGACGCTGGTGCCATAGTAACGCCCTTCGAAACGGGTGCCTTGGTCCATCCGGGATGCCCCGAAAGCCCCGTTGTTGAACACCAGGGCAACCAGGTTGGCCCCCTCCTGAACAGCCGTGGCCAGGTCCGGAATGCCGAACATGAACCCGCCGTCGCCGCACAGGGCCACGACCTGCTTGTCGGGGTTGCCGATCTTGGCGCCCACGGCGGTGGGGAAGGCGTACCCCAAGGTGGCGAAGTAGGAAGAGGTCACGTAGGAGCGGGGCTTCAGCACCGGGAAGGAGAGATGGCACCAGTAGGCGACGTTGGTTATTCCGCCGACGACGATGGCATCATCATCCAGCTCTTCGCGGATCACCTCACCCATATCCACCTGGAGGGGAGCCATACTCCTGATGTCCTCTCGGGTGGCCTCCCTGATGGCATCGACATCCTGGGGTGTCCACCGGCTGGCCAAGGTGCGCCCTTCCAGCTCCCCAACCAGGGCAGCGAGGCCGGGCTTGGCGTCCGCGGCGATGCCAACGGCGACTTCGTGGTTCCTGCCGACCTCATCGGGGTCGGCATCTATCTGCACCAGCTTCTGCTCAGAGGTGAAGGCCCACGGTACGCTGGGCGTCAGATGCAGGCGGCTGCCCACGGCCAGGATGACGTCGGCGTTGGCCATGGCGTGGTAGGCCGCCCCGTGTCCCGAATAGAAGGCGCCTACGGACAGGGGTTGGTCCTCGGCAATGGCTCCCTTACCCTCGGGGGTGGTGACGACCGGCGCGCCCAAGAGCTGGGCCAGCTTGGTCAGCTCCTCGGAGGCATCGGCGTTGATGACCCCGCCGCCTGCCCAGATGATCGGGTTCCGGGCTTCCGCCAGCACCTGGGCCGCATCCCTAGCCTTGGCCGGGTCGGGCTGGGCAGGCGTGATTATAGCCCGCTCTGGGAGTTCCACATCGTCAGAGAGGGGAAGAACATCCCAGGGAATCTCTATCTCCGTGGGACGCTGGCGTCCGCTGGCGGCGATGGTCATCCCCCTATGGACGGCGTCGGGTATCTGGTCCACCTCCAGGATGCGCTCAGCGGACTTGGTTATGGGTCGAAACACATCCAGCTGGTCCTGCACCTCGTGGAGAGCGCCCTTGTGCTTACCCAGGGCCGACCGCTCCATCTGGCCGCTTATGAGCATCACGGGGAGGGATGAGGCATAGGCTGTCCCCAAGCCCGCCGAGGCGTTCAGAGCCCCGGGCCCGGGGACGACCAGGGCTACTCCCACCTTGCCGGTGGTGCGGGCGTAACCCATCGCCATGTAGGTGGTACCCTGCTCGTGGCGGACGGTGACCAGGCGTATGCTGGGTTCCTTGCTCAGGGCATCATATATGTGCATGATCTGCACACCGGGAAGGGCGAAGACCACTTCGACCCCTTCCCGTACGAGGGAACCTACCAGCGCTTCAGCCCCGGTCATTCTGGGCATGTTTCCACCTTCCGTCGATAGCCTTGCTGCTGGGGCAGAGGATCACACCGCCCAGATATGGCCTACCTGGTGCACCAGGTCCACTTTGTGGATAGAATCGTAGGGCCAGCCCACCTGGTTCAGCCAGTCCTCGAAGTGGGCCTGCTCCACCGCTTCGCACTCGGACACCATCTTTCCATCGCTCAGGTTGCAGTAGATCTTCACGATGGTGGTGCGCCGGTCGGGCCGCCAGTTCTTCACGTCCTTTAAGGCGCTCTCGAACTTCTCCTGGGACATATCGGGGACTGTGTGCAGGGCCATGAACCTGGCCATAGGCTCCTCCTCTGGGGCGCGGGCAAGAACCGCCCCCGGCCATCGTATGTGCGGCTAAACCTTGGGGACGGGCGTCACTAATCTTCGGGGGGAACGAAGGGGTAGGGTATGGGTTTCCCGCCTCGGATGGGAAGCACCACCGTAGCAGTGCCGGGCATGCTCTCGATGCCTTCCTGGTTTTTCATCCCGATCTCCAGGTCCACCAAGCCCATGCCTCCCTGCTCTCTCTTGCCAGTGACCTTGCCCCACATTATCAGCACATCGCCGGGCACCAGCATGGCCCTGTGCTCGAAATCGGCCTTCCAGGGCCACCCGCCGGGCAGGGTCCAGTCCTTCAGGTATTGGGGCACCACGCTCTGCTTCCATGAACCCTGCACCAGTATGCTAGGCAGGCGGTCATGGTTGATGGCAAAGTCCAAGTCGTAATGGATGCGGTGCCAGTTCTCTATGGCGGCGCTCCACCGGAAAAGGTGGGTCGGTGTGGGCTCGTAGATGTACTTGGGAAGCTCCATGCCTTCGTCAACATCGTCGAAGTAAAGCTGCTGCTTGTTGCGGAGGGCCTCGGAGTTGGGCCTCTCGTTGTGCTGGGCCATCTCCGCCGGTGGCAGCTTCAGTAGCTCTTCAAGTTCCATGGCCGTAAACCTCTTCTCATAGGTTTCTTGATCAGGTTAGCGCGTCTGGTGCGGTCAGCACCCTGGGCTACCGCCTTATCGACGAAGCGTGGGTGATGCAGAGCACCTCGCCCTTCTGGTTGCGGAAGATGGTCTGCCGGGTGACGATCAGGAAGGCTTCTCCATCCCGTCCCACTCGTTCTCGTATATCCGAGTACTTGTTCTGGAAGTAGACCTTGTCGCCGATGCTGGGGTATTTGTATATCTCCAGGCCATTCCCGGCGTTCAGCACCCGCACCAGGTCGGTGGGTATGGATGGAAGCTCACCCTGGCGCCGGACGCCGCCTATGCCGTCGGAGTGGGGGTTCTCCTTGAAGGCCCGGGTGATAGGGTCCTCCTCTGACGGAGGAAGCCTGCCCGACATGTAGCTGACCATGATGGGCGGGGCGATGAGCTCGCCGTAGTGGGTGCTGGCCGCGAACCCCGGGTCCCAGTAGCGTGGGTCCGGGTCCATGACGGCTTGGGAGAAGCGCCTCAGGTACTCCTTGTCCACCACCCCCCAGCACTCCACCACCGGCCCCTCTACGCCTATCATCGCTTCCACCTCGGGGGTGAGGGCCTTCTTTGCTTGCTGGGTCATAACACGCGGTTCCTTTCTGTGTACCAAGCTAAGGGAAAGCTGGAGCGACAGGCGGATACTACCCCAGCCCCAAAAGGGAGTCAACCCTGCCTCTATGCTATAATCGGCTAGCTGCGGGGTGTAGCGCAGCGGCTAGCGCGCCACGTTCGGGACGTGGAGGCCGGTGGTTCGAATCCACTCACCCCGACCATGCAGCCCCTCGCACTTCAACCGCCCCAGTTTCCCCAGGAATATCCTTAAGCCCCATCTCTAATGTCCGTTAGCCCTGAGCCTGTCCTGAGGCTCCCGAAGGGGAACGGATATCCCAGGCTCTCAGCGCGGTGGTGGGGACGTAGACTCCCGCTTTCGCGAGTGTGACGGTAGCAGCAACCTCTCCCACCCCGAAGGTTTCCTCGATTGCGTCCTTCGCCGCTATGACGGGGAGGGTGGTCTGTCATGAGCAGTTTATTCCCACGCATTGCGCCCCACAACTTTCCTCACGGCAGCAACGTTTTTCGTCATTGCGGCGAAGGCCGCAATCCAGGACGGAGCAATGCCCGATGCCAGGCTGGCCTCCCACATCCCCTAGGGCATTCCAACAAGAGGGCTGTTCCCGTAACAGACTTTCCTGGATTGCGGCCTCCGCCGCAATGACGGCGAGGGGTTCGCCCTTCGATTTCCCTCAGGGCGAACCAGTAGGGGCGTGGAGTCCCCCTCACCCCAACCCTCTCCCTCCAGGGGCGAGGGGGCAATTTAATCTCTCTCCCGCCGGGGGAGAAGGGACATAGACGCCGGCGGTGGCTTAGGCCAGGGCCAGCTCGTACTGGTAGGGGGCCGGGGTCCGGGCCGACCTGGGGGGCCGGTCATGGAGGTCATAGGTGCTCTTCAGGTCGTTGATGGTGTTCCATACCTGCTCCTTCATCCGGCGCGGAGGGTAGGCGCCCGGATACAGCCCCTTGTAGGGCATCACCAGCCTGGGGTAGTTGGCTTCCAGGAAGTTGAAAAAGTGGCCCTTGGTGCCTTCCTTCAGATGCAGGATGCTCCCGCTGAGGAACCTGGCGCCGTGATCGGCAGCTTGGCGGACCACCTCTCGCAGCCCCGCTTCATCGTCGGTGACTCCCGGCACGACCGGGGCCACGAGCACGCCAGCATTCACCCCAGCCTTGACCAGCTTTTCCAGCACCTGCAGCCTCTTCCTAGGAGGGGGTGTGCCCGGCTCCAGCTTGCGCCATATGTCCTCGTCCATGGTCGTGATGCTGAAGCACAGGGCGCCTTCTGCCTCTACGGAAAGCTGGGACAGCAGGTCAGCATCCCTGAGAGCCAGGGTACCCTTGGTGACCAGGAACATAGGGTTCTTCTTGCTTGCCAGAACCTCCAGGCACCGGCGGGTCAGCCGGTACTTCCCCTCGATGGGCTGGTACGGGTCCGTCGAGGTCCCGATGGCTATCGTCTCCCGCTTCCACGAGGCCTTGGATATCTGCAAGGCCAGCAGATCCGGCAGGTTGGTCTTTACCAGCACCGAGCCTGAGAAGTCCTTGCCGGGGTTGAGGTCCATCAGGTAGTGGTAGCGCCGGGCAAAGCAGTAGTGGCAGTCGTGGGCACACCCCTGGTACGGGTTCAAGGACCACTTGAAGTCCATCCCCTGAACCCGGTTCAGCGCACTTGCGGCGTTCTTCTCCGTATATACGACTGCGTTCACCAGAAGACCTCTCTCATATCATCACTAGAACATATGTTTCGCATATTGTCCAGGGTCCGATGTCACTGCCCGCCCCTAGGTTAGCTTTGTTGACGCACCTGGGGCAGGGCAATATGCTGGTGGCACCTTCAGCTACGAAAGAGAGGGGCTATGGTGAATCCCCTGGCGGACCAGAACAAGATAATCATCGAGAAGAACGTGCCGGCAGCCATGCGGGATGGGACCGTCCTCAAGGCGGACATCTTGCGGCCGGACTCCCCAGGCACCTTCCCGGTGCTGGTCAACAGGGGACCATACGGCAAGGAGTCCACATCCAACGACGAGACCCGCTCTCCCCGCTTCTTTGCCAGCCACGGCTACGTGGTAGTCAACCAGGACTGCCGCGCGCGGTTCGAGTCCGACGGGGACAACTACTACCCGCTGGTTGACGAAGCTCGGGACGGGTACGACACGGTTGAGTGGGCCGCTGGCCTGCCCTGGTCCAACGGCAAGGTGGGCACCATCGGGCAGTCCTACCTGGGGGCGACCCAGTACCTGCTGGCCCAGAGCAACCCCCTCCCGCCTCACTTGAAGGCCATGTCCCCTATATCGGCCTCGGCCAGCTTCCACGATAGCTGGGTGTACCACACGGGAGGGGCCATGGAGTGGGGATGGATGGTGCCCTACGCCATCCACAAGGGGCGTAACACCCTGGCGCGCAAGGGCCAAGGCGACCAGATAGCGATCATGGACAGCTACGTGGAGGCGGGCAACAACTTCGCCATGCCCCTCACCGCCGAGGCGTACGCCCACCTTCCCTTGAACGACTGGATCGAGCGTCTCAAAGATGCCGCCCCTTACTTCGGCGACTACATGGCAAACGCCAACGACGGCCCCTACTGGAGGAGCATCAACCTGCTGGACAACCTGGTAGGCATCACAGTGCCCATGCTCCACATCAGCTCCTGGTACGACATCTTCCTGGAAGGCGCGCTGAACGCCTTCTCAGCCATCACCCAGCGGTGTCCCGACCCCCTTGCCCGTGCCAGCCAGAAACTGTTCATCGGTCCCTGGGCCCACCTGCTTCCCTATAGCGTACCCACCTCCAGGGGCGCGGGAGAGGCCGACTTCGGCCTGGATGCGGTGGTGTCCATACACGAGATGCAGCTTGGCTGGTTCGACCACTGGCTCAAGGACCAGCGGACGGGCTTCATGGATGAGCCGCCGGTGTCCCTGTTCGTCATGGGGGAGAACAAGTGGCGCCGGGAGTGGGAGTGGCCCCTGGCCCGCACCAGGTACACACCCTTCTACCTGCACAGCCGGGGCGACGCCAACACCGCCGATGGGGGCGGTACCCTCTCCCTGGAGCAGCCCGGGGAGGAGCAAGCCGACTCATACGTCTACGACCCGGCGGACCCGGTGCCGACCCAGGGTGGGGCCACGCTGATCATCCCCCAGGGAGTGTTCGACCAGCGGTCCGTGGAGTCCCGGCCCGATGTGCTGGTGTACACATCGGAGCCGTTACAGGAGGAGATGGAGGTCACCGGGCCTATCGTGGTGGAGCTTTACGCAGGGTCAACGGCATTGGACACCGACTTCACCGCCAAGCTGGTGGATGTGCAGCCCGACGGCTACGCGCGCAACCTGCAGGACGGCATCATCCGGGCGCGCTACAGGGACTCCCGGTCATCCCCTTCCCTCATAGTGTCCAACCAGGTATACAAGTACAGCATCGACCTGTGCGCCACCAGCTACCTGTTCAAGGCGGGTCACAGGGTGCGCCTGGAGATATCCAGCAGCAACTTTCCCCGGTTCGACCGCAACCTGAACACCGGCGGCCGTTTTGGCGAAGGGAGCGTCGGCCAAGCCGCCCAGCAGACTATCTGCCACTCCGCCTCCTACCCTTCCCACATCCTCCTGCCGGTCATACCGCGGTAGGGGGGTTCACATTCTCTACTCCGTTAACTCAGACGAGCCTCACGTGGGCAAACTCATGAGAGTCACGGTTGACCTGTGAATAAGAAGTCCTAGTTCCCACGCTGCCTCCTACGACGTTCAGCACGATTGGGGTTCGTGGTCCGACTCTGCACCGCCCGATTAGTTTCCTCCACGAAGTCGATGTGACCTATCGAAGGCACCCGGAATGTAAATTTGGTTATGGAGTTCCAGTTTGTGATCGCCAAATCACCCAGACTGATGATATCCATGCCTATAAGCACATCTGCTCCTTGGAAGTTCCCTGCAGTAACCAGTACGCCTGTTACTCTAACTTCATTGGCTAGAAGGATATCTACAACATAAACCGGGACATCATGAGTAATCCCTGTTGCATGATAGACATCAGTTGTATAAACAGGTACCAGTCCGCATGAATCGACGACGTTCTGAGATACCATGCTCCCAGTGGCCCCCGTGTCCCACAGTCCTTGGAAGGTCTTTTCTATAGGCGGGGGATCGTCACTTTCCGGGTCCCAAGGCTCAGATACTCTGCAATCGTTGACTAATTGCGCCAGTAACCCGCCCGTACTCGTCGTTGTGAAGCTTCGAGCGTTACTCGGATCCAGCATGCGGTTGAGAAGGTGCCAGGGACCGGGAGTGCAGAGTCATAGATGGCGTGGCGTAGTCCCTACTCACTCGTTGGACTAGGAACGTGCCCATAGGGTGAGTCTTTCGAGTCTCTATGACAGCGGAGCGTTCGTCGGCATAGTCTCCGATCACGACTCCATTCTTCATGACGATAACCCTGCCTTCATACAGGCGAACCATCTCCTCGTGTAGCTCCCGGTATCTGTCCGATTCGTGTTTGAGCAGCGATATATCCGTCATCCTTACTCCATGCAGGTGGCGAGAGCCTGTGTCTACCGATAACTTGCCCTCTTCTATAGAGGACAGTGTACCCTATCTGGTCAACTCCTTCCAGACAGAACTCTTCCGTCAGTAAATCCCCTTCCTTGACAGGCTGATGCCCTTCTCCTTACGATGAATCCACCCTAGATGCGGAAGGCTTCCTGGTATGTTCCCAGCCAACGTTTTTCCTGAGACTGCTACCGCCGATGCTGCCGGCCGCCTACTCATTGGTGGCTGCGACGCTGCAGCCCTGGCCGAGGAGTACGGCACCCCCCTGTACATCTTCGACGAAGCTATGCTGCGGAACCGGTGCCGCGAGTTCGTCAACGAGTTCCGCAATCTCTACCCCAACACCGACGTGGTGTACGCCTGCAAGGCCTACGTCAATCCCGCCCTGGCCCGCATCTTCATGGAGGAGGGGCTGGGCCTGGATGTGGTGTCGGGAGGCGAGCTAGCCATTGCCCAGGCGGTGGGTTATCCTGCCGAATCGGTCTGCTTCCATGGCAACAACAAGGGTCCCCAGGAGCTTCACGATGCCGTCCGATGGGGCATAGGCACGGTGGCCCTGGACAGCTTCCACGAGATAGACCTCCTGGAACAGATCGCCGACGAAGCCAGCGTTACGCAGGAGGTGCTGGTGCGGGTCTCACCGGGGGTCGATGCCCACACCCACGCCCACACCACCACGGGCATCCTGGACAGCAAGTTCGGCTTCCCCATACAGACGGGGCAGGCTGAAGAAGCGGTGCACAAGGTGCTGCGTTCACCCCACCTGAAGCTGAAGGGCCTGCACTTCCACCTGGGCTCGCCCATATTCGAGCTTGAGCCCTATCGGATGGGCCTGGAGGTGGTGCTGGAGTTCGCATCCCGCCTCCGGGAGGACGGGCTGGACCTCCAGGAGCTCAGTCCTGGAGGCGGATTCGCCATTGCCTACACCAGGGACCAGGAGCCTCCCACCATCGCCCAGTACGCCGAAGCCATCACCGGCACCCTGTCCGACACCTGCCAGTCCCTTGGGATGGACCTGCCCCAGCTTGTCATCGAGCCGGGGCGCTCCATCACAGGCCCGGCGGGGGTGGCCCTGTACAGGGTGGGCGCAGTGAAGGACATTCCGGGCGTCCGCAAGTACATATCGGTGGACGGGGGCATGGGCGACAACATCCGCCCCGCCCTCTACGAAGCCGCCTACGAAGCGGTCGTGCCCGGCAAGCTCAACACCGAACCCACGGACCTGGTCACCATCGCCGGCAAGTACTGCGAGTCGGGGGATGTGCTGGTGCGGGACGTCAAGCTTCCCCCCGTGGAGGCCGACGACATCATCGCCATTCCCGCCGCCGGGGCCTACTGCCTGGCCATGGCCAGCATCTACAACCTGAACCCTCGCCCGCCTATAGTCCTGGTGAAGGATGGCGATGCCCGGCTTATCCGCCGCCGGGAGAGCTACCAGGACATGATGCTGTGCGATGTGGTCTGATCCGGACCATCATCCTCGGCCTATACAGCTACCCCTAAGGACACCCTAATCGTGTGGCAGCTACGGGGACACGATGCGCTGGTGGAGCAGTTGGACCGCGCCTTTCGCGACGGCCGAGCGCCCCATGCCTACCTGATAGTCGGCCCGCCCCATATCGGCAAAGGCACCCTTGCGCTCAACATCGCCCAGATGGTGAACTGCACCAGCGCCGAGGATGCCCCCTGCGGCTCTTGCACCCAGTGCCAGCGCATCGCTTCCGGCAGCCACGCCGACGTCCAGCTCATTAGCACAGCCAGCGAGGCAGACGGCGCATCCCGGAGGCAGATCAGCATTTCCACGATCCGGGAGCTTCAGCACCAGACCAGCCTGAAGCCCTATGAGGGCACGACGCGGGTGTACATCTTCGACGGCGCTGAGGAGATGAGCACCGAGGCCGCCAACGCCCTGCTAAAGGTGCTGGAAGAGCCCCCCGACCAGGTGCTGTTCCTCCTGCTGACGGCCCAAGAGGACGTCGTCCTGCCAACGATACGCTCCCGGTGCCACCGCATCGAGCTGCATCCCCTGCCCATCACTGAGGTGGCAGAGGAGCTTACCTCCTCGGGCGCGGCGGCCCCGGAGGAAGCAGAAGTGCTGGCCAGGCTCTCCAGGGGATGCCTTGGCTGGGCGCTTGCGGCCGCCCGTGAACCTGCGGTCATGGAGCATAGGACCGCCCAGGTGGAGCGCATCGCCCGGCTTGCGTCCGCCACCCTGGAGGAGCGCTTCGACTACGGCGGGGATCTGGCAACCCGCTACTCTCGCGACCGGCAGGATGCCGTGGGGGAGCTGGAGCAGTGGCTACGATGGTGGCGGGATGTCCTGCTGCTAAAAGAGGGCGGCGAGGAGCACGTCAGCAACATCGACCAGATGGACGGGCTGCGTCAAGCGGCCGAACAGGTGACCACCCAGCAGGCAGTCAAGACCATAACCGGCATCCGCGACACCATCGAAGCCCTGGAGAGCAACGCCAACCCGAGGCTGGCGCTGGAGTCGTTCATGCTGGCCCTCCCGGCCAGGGAAAAGAAACGCTGGCAGGACCGCTAGACCATCTAGATCCCCTCTCCCTTGAGGGAGAGGGTTGGGGTGAGGGTGACAGCTAAGCAAGATGAATATGATCCAGCAAGCTACTGACATGGGAGAGCACCCGTCGTCCGACGGGCTGACGCGCTGCGCCTGGGTGAGCAGCTTCGTTTCCTACCCCTACCATGACCGGGAGTGGGGGGTATCGGTGCACGACGACCGCACTCTCTTCGAGATGCTCCTGCTGGAGGGCGCCCAGGCGGGGCTGAGCTGGGAGACCATCCTGAAGAAGCGGGACGGGTACCGGCAGGCCTTCGACAACTTCGATGCCCGTGTGATCGCCTCATACGGACAGGACAAGATAGACATGCTCCTGCAGGACGCGGGCATCATCCGCAACCGGCTCAAGATAGCTGCGGCCGTCCAGAACGCCCGGAGCTTCTTGTCCGTCCAGGACGAGTTCAGCAGCTTCGATGCCTACCTGTGGGGCTTCATCGGAGGCGCTCCCCGTGTCAATACATGGCGCTCCATGGACGAGGTGCCTGCCCACACCGCCGAGTCCCACGCCATGAGCAAGGACCTCAAGAAGCGGGGCTTCAAGTTCGTCGGCAGCACCATCTGCTATGCCCTGATGCAGTCCGTGGGTATGGTCAACGACCACACCACCGACTGCTTCCGCTACAGCCAGATCAACGCGATGGGTTAGGGCGCAGAAGCGAACGCCTCACCCCGACACCTCGATGAGCAGACGGCAGTGGTCGCTGGCCCCCCACTCCTCGACGGCGTTCATGGCCCGCACGCTGACCTTCTCATGGAAACCCCTGGAGGCGAAGGCGTAGTCGAGCTGAAGATTGCTTGCCGTTTCTATATTCTTACCGTAAAGGCTGAAAGTTACGACGTTACGTGAGTCCTCAGGTTCGCGCCAAGCTTTCGTCTCAGCCTGTCGTCCATTTGGCGCTTGCGGCCCTATGAACTCTGGGCCAATGGCCCTCATCCTCTCGAAGACGGAGCGATAGCGGTCCTCCCAGTAAGGAGGTCTGCCTCCGTCCCCATAACCGTGGTAGATGTTGAGGTCGCCTGCTGCCAAGATGCGGTGGGTTCCGGGGTCCTCGTGCCCGATAAAAGCTGAGAGATCTGAGATGATGCGGTGCACGGAAGCGTCCGCGAAACCGGTGCTCCAGGACGTTTTGACGCTCCGATGTACTGAGAACCATTGGCCGTACATGGAGACAGCTATGAACGGGGTTACCGAGTTGTCTCGCGGGATGATCCGGGCCGCCGTTATCGTCCCGATGCCGCTAACAGCGATCTCGTTCGCCGCCAGTTCCTGCCACGCCGGACCCACCTGCTTGAACCACTCGACCTGAACCCGGTCCGACAGCCTTACAACCATGGGCCATCTGTTATACAGAGCCTTCCAACGTCCATGCCACCAGTCGGAGTTCCACGAGTGGGAATCCCAAGCCTCTCGCGGGCCGATGTCCAGGGGACCGGCCGCCTCAGAAGGCGGTAGCTTCCCCTTTCGCAATCGGACAACATCCTCCGGCGGCGGAGTGGCCTCCTGCAGCAGCGCGACGTCGACATCCATATCCACGAGTTCACGCCACGGCTCGTGCCACGTGGCGATGTTCCAGCTCACTACCTTGATAGCCACTTCGGCCTCCCACTAGCCCTAGGCTCCACCTGCGTCCATCGTGCCCTTGTCGGCCCAGAGTATAGTTGGGCAAGGCCGAGCCAACAACTTTGCTTCCCTTCTACTCCACGGCGCGCCAACAAATCCCCCCCTCCCTTGACGGGAGGGGATTATGGGGAGGGTGATTCGCCAGCCAGGGGCGGCCTGTTCCATGTTGTTCCCCCTCACCCGCCTGACGGCGGCCTCTCCCGCCAGGGGAGAGGGGCCCACTTATCCCAAGCCCCAGCACGGCCCCTTCCCTTCGTTTGATTCCCGACATACCCGATGCTATCCTGACTCCAGCCTCGCTCAAGGTACCGTCCATGTACGTCATCGGCACCGCCGGACACGTTGACCACGGCAAGTCCACGCTGGTCAAAGCGCTCACAGGCATAGACCCGGACCGACTCCCCCAGGAGAAGGAACGGGAGATGACCATCGACCTGGGCTTCGCCTGGATGTCCCTTCCCGGAGGCCGGGAGGTGAGCATCGTGGATGTTCCCGGCCATGAACGCTTCATCAAGAACATGCTGGCCGGCGTGGGAGGCATCGACCTAGCCATGCTGGTGGTGGCCGCTAACGAGAGCGTGATGCAGCAGACCCGGGAGCACCTGGCCATCCTGGACATCCTCAAGATCAAGCGGGGACTCGTGGTCATCACCAAGGCAGATATGGTGGACCCGGAGCTGGTGGAGCTGGTGAAGGCCGAGGTGGAAGACATAGTGGCCGGCACCATTTTGGACGGTGCGCCCATTCAGGTGGTCTCCGCGTACACCGGCGAGGGAATGGACTCCCTCATCGCCACCATCGAAAGCATGCTAGACGAAACCGAGGCCAGGAAGGACCTGGGACGCCCCAGGCTTCCCGTGGACCGGTGTTTCAGCGTGGCGGGCTTCGGCACCGTCGTCACCGGCACCCTCATCGACGGCACCCTGAGCGTCGGCCAGGAGGTGCGCCTTGCCCTGTCGGGCGAGCGGGGGCGCATCCGAGGCCTGCAGAGCCACCAGAAGAAGACGGAGCGCGCCGAGCCGGGCATACGCCTGGCAGTGAACCTCTCGGGCCTGTCAAGGCACGATGTGCAGCGGGGCGAGATGCTCACTGCGGGAAGCTGGCTCCAGCTTACCAACAGAATGGACGCCCGCATCAAAATGCTGAAGGGCGCCAGCCAGTCCCTCTCCCACAACGAGAACATCACCTTCCACCTGTACACCACCGAGGCCCCTGCCAGGGTGCGCCTGCTGGATGCCGACGTCCTGGGAGCGGGCCAGGAAGGGTGGGCCCAGCTCCATCTGCAGGAACCGGTGCCTGCCGTCAAGGGCGACCTGTTCGTCATCCGCTCAGCCGACACCACCCTGGGCGGAGGAACGATCATCGACCCTCAACCCAGGAGGCGTCACCGCCGGAACATTCCCTCGGTGCTGGAGCAGCTTGCCGCCATGGAGGCGGGCAGCGGCTTGGATGCCGTCGCTGGGGCGGTGGAGCAGTGGGCCCCCTGCGACCTGAAGAGCTTGTCCCAGAAGGCCAACCTTCCCCTGGAGGAGGTCCTTTCCGAAGTCGCAGGCCTTGCCGAGGAAGGCCAGGTGGTTGTGCTGGGGAACGCCCCGGCATCGCCCGACTCGACGGTGTACTCAAGGGAGAGCTGGAGCACCCTGACCCGGCGCGCCTCGGATGTCCTTCGCCAGTACCATGGACAGTACCCCCTGAGGAGGGGTATGCCCCGTGAGGAGATGCGCAGCCGCCTGACCATCGCCCAGGGCGCCTTTCCCCTGGTGGTGGAGCAGCTTGCCGGAGAGGGTGTGCTGGCGGAGGATGGCGCCGTGCTGCGCACTCCCCAGCATGCGCCCACGCTGTCCTCAGCCCAGCAGAAGCTGGCCGACGGGTACGTCCACTCCCTGGAATCGGACCCCTTTTCGCCTCCCACAGACCTGCCCCTCGACGGGGAGGTGCTGGGCCTGCTCATAGATGAAGGCAAGGTGGTCAAGGTCAACGATTCCGTGGTGTTCTCCGCGGAGGCCTACAAGACCATGGTCGAGCGGATAATCGCCCATACCAAGGCCACCGGGAAGATAACCGTTGGCGATGGCCGGGATATGTTCAACTCCAGCCGCAAGTACATCCTCCCCCTGCTGGAGCACCTGGACCAGGAGCGCATCACCCGCCGGGTCGGCGACGAACGGGTGCTGCAATGAGCGACGGCAACTTTGAAATCCCCCTCACCCCAACCCTCTCCCCTGGAGGGAGAGGGGGAAACTAGGCAAGCGCTTTGGCTCTGGACATAGCAAAAACGGCAGCGCAGATCGACAGCATGGCTGGGCACCTGGCCGATGCCACCTACTCCCGCACCCAGCAGGTTGGCCGGCTCATGGCCGCCCTGGCCTCCGCTGATGCTGCCGAGCTGGCCCGCAGGGTGGAAGCTTCCAGGACGACTAGGCCCTTTCTGTGCGCAACACCCGAGGATGCACTGGATGCCCGGTACCAGCCCGCAGGCCTGCCTACCGACTTCTGCGTGGCTTCGGTGGACGGCTCCCACATCGACGTGGACAGGCATCTCCCCGCGCGGTGCTACCTGATCAACATAGGCGGATGCGTCTTCACCTATGGGTCGAACCCCGGCGCCCGACTCTTCAGCCAACCGTCCCTCTACGCCGCAGAGGAGGACATCTTCCTGAACGCCCCATCCACTACCTCCAACGATTCGGTAGCTGTGCAGGGTGCAGTGCTGGGAATGCTGCGGGCGGTCAAGGAGGTGGAAGGGCTGGCGGACGCCGCCGAGAGCGCGGACCCTGCCCTGCCGCTGCTGGCCTTGCTGGACGGCTCCCTGGTCATGTGGGGCCTGGCTGGCCGGGGCTATCCTCCCTTCCTGCGGGAGAAGCTGCTGGGCGAAATGCTCATGCCCGCCCTGGACCGATTGCAGGCCCAAGCCGCACATCGCTCCCTGGTCCTGGCCGCCTACGTGAGCCTGCCCCAGACCACCGAGGTGGTGAACACCCTGAGGCTGGCCCTGTGCCAGCAAAGAGACGATATTTGCCAGCAATCGTGCACGAGCTTCCGGTCCGCCTGCAGCCCGTGCGACAACGCCAACGGCCTCCTGGACAGGCACATCTTCAAGGAGCACCTGGCCCCCGGCGAGCGGTCGGGCATCTACCGCTCCAACTCCTCGGTGTCCCTGGAGGACTACGGACCTCACCAAGTGTGCTTCTACTACCTGAACACCGGCAGCGAGATAGGGCGAGTGGAAGTCCCCCAGTGGGTTGCCCACGATGAGAACAGCTTGGCCCTGAGCCACACCTTGGTCATGGACCAGGTGCGCAGGGGCATGGGCTACCCCACAGCCATAGCCGAAGCCCACGAGCAAGCGGTGGTCACCGGCCAGGACAGGGAGACCTTCAGGAAAATGGTAGATGCTGCCCTGGAGCGCCGCCACCTGCCCGTCTACACCTCGGAGAAGAACCGTTCCAAAGGGACCCGCTGGCTATGAGCTCACACCACTCCACGGACGGCTCCGCCCCCCAGAGGGTCGGCGAGGTGGTGGAATCGGCCTCCCACCGATTCCAGGCCCAGTGTTACCAGCTTTACGAGGCGCCCCCGCTGGGATCCCTGGTGAGCGTCGGAGGCCACGGCGATGCCGGAGACGGGTCTTCCCGGATATATGGCGTTCTGACGGGTATCGACACCCAGGGCTTGGAGCCGGGAAGGCCTGTGATCGCGCGGGGCGCCGAAGCCCAGCGAGAAGATGACATCTACCGGGAGAACCCCCAGCTTGAGCACCTGCTGTGCACCCGGTTCGAGGCTGCCGTGGTGGGCTACGAGAAGGGAGGCTCCTTCATCCACCACCTTCCCCCCGAGCCGCCCCGAATCCATGCCTTCGTGCATTCCTGCACCCCCCGGCAGGTCCAGGAGTTCACCCACTCGCCAGGATTCCTTGATTTGTTGATGGCATCGAGCGGGGGCAGCCAAGCTGTTTCCGACGAGGTGGTCGCATCGTGTCTGCGCCTGGCCAGCGTCCACCATCCCGACCCCAGGTCCTTCCTGGTGGGTTCCGGCAAGGTGCTGGCCCTGCTCCTGGCGGCGGAGCCTCCCAGGGTAAACGCTATGCTGCGAAGATTGTCCCCGTGAACGGCATGGGCACACCCCTCGGCCTCGTTGTCGATGGCTCCCTGGGACAGGGTGTGGAGGTGCGCCTGGACCCGGCCACCTCGGTGGAGGAGGTGAAGGTCGGCACCTTCGTGACCCTGCAGGGAGAGAAGCTGCGCTTCTTCGGTGTGGTCACCGACGTCAAGCTGGGGGCTGCCAGCCCGGGCATGAAGTACAACCTGCCCGACGTTAGTGACCCATTCATCTCCGAGGTCATGGGCGGCACAGCCGTATTCGGCTCCATCGCGGTGCTTCCTTCCCTGACCATGCCCGCCGTCCTTGGCGATTCGGACTCGCCCGCCCCTGCCAAGACCATCCCTCCCCACTTTGCCCGCGCGTTCCTGGCCTCGGAACGGGATGTGCAGGCGGTGTTTGGCAGCGCCGATGACCAGCACTTCTGGATCGGCAACCCCCTGGACATGGAAACGAAGGTGTGCCTGGACCTGAAGTCCCTTACCGAGCGTTCCATGGGCATATTCGGCAAGAGCGGGACAGGCAAGACGTTCCTTACCCGCCTGCTCCTGGTGGGCATCCTACAGAGCGACCTGGCTTCCACCCTGATCTTCGACATGCACAGCGAGTACGGCTGGCAGGGCCGGGATTCCGAGCGAAACAGGCAGGTCAAGGGGCTGAAGCAGCTTTTCGGCTCCAAGGTTGCTGTGTTCTCCCTGGATGAGAAGAGCTCCCGCCAGAGGGGGCTGTCTCCCGATGAGGTGGTGCGCATCAGCTACGGCGACATCGAGCCCGAAGACATCGAGGCCCTGCGAGAGAACCTGGGCTTGTCCGACGTGGCTTCCCAAGCCGCCTACAACCTGAAGCAGAAGCTGGGCGCAGGAAAGTGGCTGGAGGAGTTCCTTGGCATGGGAGGGCGGGACGACCTGTCGGAGCTGTCGTCTTCAATAAACGTGCAGCCCCAAGCCCTTGCCGCCCTCCACAACCGGCTGTCCCGCTTCAAGCGGTACGAGTTCATGGTCTCCAAGGCCGAAAGGGACTCGGTACAGCGCATTCTGGAGCACCTGGACAGGGGGATGCACGTGGTGCTGGAGTTCGGGCGCTACGGCAACGACCCCCACGCCTACATTCTGGTGGCCAACCTGCTCACCCGGCGCATCCACGAAAGGTACGTCCAGCGCCACGAGGAGGCGGAGGGGACCGGCGGCCCCGGCCCGCGGCCCCTGGTCATCGCCATCGAGGAGGCCCACAAGTTCCTCAGTCCCGGGCTCGCTTCCCAGACCATCTTCGGCATCATCGCCAGGGAGCTGCGCAAGTACAGCGTCACCCTGATGGTCATCGACCAGCGTCCCGGCGGCATCGACCAGGAGGTGATGAGCCAGGTGGGGACCAAGCTGGTGTGCCTGCTGGACAATGAGCGGGACATCGATGCTGTTCTTGGAGGAGCGCCGGGGAGCCGGGAGTTGCGGACGGTCCTAGCCCGGCTGGAATCCAAGCAACAGGCCCTCATATACGGCCATGCTGTGCCCATGCCCGTGGTGGTTCATACCCGGGAGTTCGGGTCCGCCGACTCCTACGCCGAGCTGAGCAGGACACCTTCCCGCGTCCGCACCGGCGACGGCTCCGCCGCCCGCTCGTCGGAGGATGAGCTCAAGGACCTCTTCGGGTAGGTTCCCGCCTTCGCGGGAACGAAGCTTCGAATCCACTTCTCTCCCGTCCGTCCCCCTTCGATTTCCCTCAGGGCGAACGGACGGGGGCATAACGAAGTCGGGGATTAAGGAACGCGAGGTTTGACGAAAGCCCTTGCCGTCGTTACTGCGGAGGCCGCAATCCAGGACTTTCCTGGATTCGGACAAGTTCCCCACTGATATGCCCATCGGAATGACGTGGCCCGCCTGAAAGCCGGCAATGCTCCGTCCTGGATTGCGGCCTTCGCCGCAATGACGAAAGGTGTGGCTACCACCGATTACCGTCACTCCCGCGGAAGCGGAAGTCTACGCTCCCTACTTCCCGCCCCGTTCGTCCTGAGCCTGTCCTGAGGCTCTCGAAGGGGGAAATCGAAGGGCGAACGGGCGGCGGGGGCTATCACCCTCCCCTTAGTCCCCTCCCATCAAGGGAGGGGGTGAAGGCTGTCATCGAGGGAGAGGGGACTAGCTAGCCGCCGATGCGGTCCAGGGGCGCCGGGCCTGCGATGGCCTGGATCTGCTCAGGGGTCTTGTCGTGGCGCGTCGTGCGTTCCCACTTCCTGTTGAGGTCGTCGCGCACATGCACCGTCAGCCTGCCCAGCCCGTCGGTCTCAAGCTCGATGCGGTCGCCGTTCTGCACTCCCGAAAGCCCTTGATGGTTGGTGCCGGCGGCAACGATGTCGCCTGGCTTCAGGGTGGTTATCCAGCTCACCCACTCAATGATCCTGGGTATGGCGTTGGCCATGTCGCTGGTCGGGTAGTCCTGGTACAGGTCGCCGTTGATCCAGCTGCGAATGTTGATGTTCATGGGGTCGGAAATCTCATCGGCGGTGACGATGGCGGGACCCATGGGCCCGAAGGTGTCCCACGTCTTTCCCCAGAAGAAGCTGCCCCGGTTCTCGGGACGGAACCCCCGGGCCGAGACATCGATGAAGTTGGTGTATCCGAAGATGTGGTCGTAGGCATCCTTGGGTTGCACCCTGCTGGCTGTCTTGCCAATGACGATGCCCAGCTCAGCTTCAGCCTCGAAGATGGTTGCCTGGCACTCTGGGAGCACGACGGTGTCTCCGTTGCCTATGACGCAGCTGGGGGACTTGTGGAAAGCGTCGATGTCGGCGGCCCGCTCCCGGGTGCCGTACTCCATATAGTTGACCGCCATGGCGACGATGCGGGCAGGCTCAGGCAGGGGCGCGCGGAGCCTCACCTGGGAGGCGGGCACTCCGGCCGAGTCGTTGATGGCCTTCTCGATGGCCCCTTTGTGGCTGCCGAAGTCGGCAATGACCCGGTTTATCAGATCCTGGGGGGATGTGTGGACCACGCCGCTTACGGCGCCGCTAATGTCCACAACGTTGTCGCCCTTCAGGGCGCCAAGACGGAAATCATCGAAGAATACTAGCTTCATGGCTCCTCCCAACTGTTGTGAATGATAGCAGGAACAGGCCCTGCCCTTGGAACAGAGGGTATTGTATGGTGCAGCCCATAGGCCGTCAACGCAGGGGAACGTCCGGCTCGGCTCTGGGAAGTGGGCCGCAACTGCGCCAACAGCCCGCTATAGGGAGGCAGGCCTCTGTTCTATAATTGCCCTAAGGAGGTCGGATATGGACGTTCTCAGCTACATGCGTGACAACGGGCACGAGCAGGTGGTGGCTTTCTCAGAAGAATCGGCGGGCCTTCGTGGTTTCATAGCCATCCACAACACCACCCTGGGCCCGGGACTGGGTGGGGTGCGCATCTGGCCCCACAAGTCTGAAGAGGATGCCCTTACCGACGTTCTCAGGCTGTCCAAGGCCATGACCTACAAGTCAGCGGCCGCCGACCTGCCCTTCGGCGGGGGGAAAGCCATCATCATGGCCGACCCCAACAAGGACAAGTCGGAGCCTATGGTGCGGGCCTACGCCCGGTTCCTGGACTCCCTGGGGGGGCGATACATCACCACCACCGACGTGGGTTCTACCATACGGGACCTAGAGTACATCCGGCTGGAGACGCGCCACGTAGTGGGCCTGCCAGTGTCCGAGGGGGGAAGCGGGGATACATCCATCATGACAGGGCTGGGCGTCTTCATGGGCATGAAAGCTTGCGCCAAGCACCTGTGGGGCACCGACTCCCTGACCGGCAGGACCGTGGCCTTCCAGGGCTTCGGCAAGGTCGCCTACCACACCGCCGGCCATCTGCGGGAGGAGGGGGCGCGCATGGTGGTGACGGACATCAACGAAGCCGCCCTGGACAAGGCCCGCGAGATGGAGGCCACCATCGTCCCTGGGGAGAGCATCTACGACCAGGAGTGCGACATCTTCGCCCCCTGCGCCCTGGGGGGTGTGATCAACGGCGACACCATCCCCCGCCTGCGGTGCGCCATTGTGGCGGGAGGCGCCAACAACCAACTACTGACCGACGACGACGGTCTGGCCCTGCAAAAGCGGGGAATAGTATATGCCCCCGACTACATCATCAACGCCGGCGGGGTGATTAACGTCTCCTGCGAGGTGGGCGCCCGGTACAACGAAGACCGCGCCAGGGAGAAGACCCTGCGCATCTACGAGACCATGGAGAAGGTTCTGGACATTGCCAGCCGGGAGGGCGTCAGCACGTCCCAGGCCGCCGACCGGCTAGCCGAGGAACGAATCCACGCCATCGGCAAGCTCCGCCCCATACACCGGGGCTAGGGGCTTCGCCTACAGGCGCTGTACGCTGGACTAGGTTGCCTTGGTCGGGGCGTCGAAGAGGTAACCTTCGTTACGGTGAGTCAGGTCGCAGAAGGGCTTGGTCTGGGATAGACCGCACCGGCAAAGGGCCACCCTCTCGCCTTCGGGAATGGTGAAGGCGTTCCCGTCCTGGTCCACCAGGTCGAAGGGGCCTTCCACCCAGTAGGACCCGTTCATTCTAACGGTGATCTTGGTGTCCGCCATGTAGCCTCCTATGCTGCTCTAGTTGGATGTCTGCTTTAGGCCTCTACGGGATTCCGAACGTTTTGCACCGAGCCGGGAAGTATCGGCACAGGTGTCGGGTGCTGGCAAAGGTTATAACACGGGTCTCAGGGTGGCACAAGCGCAGCAGACACGCTAGCCGTAACCCATCTCCTCCAGGTCCTCCTCACCGAAGCCCATGTAGTGGCCCACCTCGTGCAGCAGGGTGGTCCTCACCTCACGCACCACATCCTCCCATGTGGCGCACACCAGCTCGATGGGCCTCTTGAAGAGGGTGATGCTGTCGGGGAGCATGGGTACGAACTCGCCACGCTCGGGAAGGGGGACTCCCTTGTACAGGCCGAAGAGCTGGTCCCTGCGCTCTATGCCGGCATCTTCCAGGTCTTCCCAGCCTGGCCAGTCCTCCACCAGGATGGCGACGTTCTCGATGGACGCCATTATTTCATCGGGCAGCTCATCGTAGGCCCGACGCACCAGGTCGTGGAACTCCGGGTGAGACAGGTGCATCAGCCCTCGGGGACGAGACGGGAGCGCATATCCTTCAGGATATCTATATTCTCTTTGTCGGGGCCTTTGCCCTCCAGCCCGGGCACCTCGAGGAAAAAGGGAACGTCCTTGAAAGCAGGGTTGGCGATGATGTTTTCGAAGCCCTCCAGGCCGATGTACCCCTGTCCGATGTTCTCGTGGCGGTCCACCCCGGCCCCGAGAACGTACTTGGAGTCGTTTGCGTGGACAGCCGCCAGCCTGTCCAGGCCGATGGTCTCGTCGAACTCGGCCAGCATAGCCTCCAGACCATCCCTGGTGGCTACGTCGTAGCCGGCGGCGTAGGAGTGCTGGGTGTCCAGGCATATCCTGAGGCGGTGGCGGTGGGCATCATCGACGCCCCTGATGATGCGCCCCAGCTCCTCCAGCTTGGCGCCGATGTGCTGGCCCATCCCGGCGGTGTTCTCCAGGGTCAGGTACGGCCCTTCGGGGCTGTTCTCCAGCACATGCTCGATGGCCCCGATGACGCGCTCCACGATGCCTTCGTACCCGGCCCCTTTGTGGCTGCCGGGATGGAATATCACCCCTCCCGCATCTATCTCGGCCGCCAGGTGCATGTAGTTGATCAGAGACGCGATGCCCTTCTCGACCAGGGTCGGATCGGCTGAGCCCAGGTTAACCAGGTATATGCCGTGGAAGAACACCGGGCCGATGCCCTGCTCGCGGGCCTTCTCCCGGAAAGCGTCTGTCTGTTCAGTGGGAGGGGCCTTGTACGCCCAGGCTTGGGGGGAGGAGCCGAATATCTGGATGGCCTCGCAACCTATCTCCACTCCCCGATCGATGGCTTTGTCCAGGCCCCCGGCCGTGGACACATGAGCGCCCACCTTCATAGTAAGCCTCCGTGAGGGTTGTAGTGGGGGAGACCCTGTTACGCCTCGCTGGCTTGGCGGGCCAGCCTCAGCTTGCTCAACACCTTCCTGATCTCTCCCCGGTCCCAAGCGACGAGGAACTGGCTGGCGATGAATATGGAGCTGTAGGTCCCGATCAGTACTCCAATGACCAGCACCAGCAGGAACTCACGCAATGTAGCACCGCCGAAGAGGAGGAGGGCAAGCAGCACGAAGGTGGTTGTCATGCTGGTGTTCAGCGAACGGCCCATGCTTTCCATGATGCTGGCGTTTACAACGCCGGCGAGGGGACGGTCCACGTTGCGGGCCACGTTCTCCCGGATGCGGTCGAAGACGACGATGGTGTCGTTGACGCTGTACCCCATGACCGTGAGGAGGCCGACGATGAACATAGCGTTGACCTCCAGGCCGATCACCTTCCCCAGGATGGAGAATATGCCAACGATGAGCAGCAGGTCATGGACAAGGGCTACGATGGCGGCAACGCCGTACCGGAAGGAGTTGGGGATGGAACGGAAGGCCCAGGTAACGTAGATAAGTATGCCCCCAGCGGCAATAACCACCAGGATGATGGCATAGACCACCGTCTCCGCAGCCACGATGGAGGAGACCGTATCCACCTCCTGGACATCTATCCCCAGGCGCTCCATCAGCTCCTCTTCCATCAGGGACAGCTCAGAGACCGAGGTGCCGTCCTCCTGGACCACCCCCTCTTCCAACACATCGGTGCGGACGAAGGCTGTGGTAGAGCCGGTCTTCTGTATGAGAGCTTCGGGATGACCCAGATCTGCGAACGCAGTGCGGAGGTCGGACTCGGAGATGGGCCTGTCGGCCACTATGGTTATGGCCGTCCCGCTGGTGAAGTCGATTCCGGGCCTAACGGCAGGCGGAATGATGAGGGATATGATCCCCGGCAGCAGAAGCAGGGCGGAGATGAGGAAGTACCAGCGCCTGTTTCCTACGATATCCATTTACCTGTCTCTCCCTGCTGCAACGCCCGGCTGCCTTCGAGGCTCCGGCGAGAATAGGGACATGTACCTTCCGAAGGGGGTCAAGGATGATATCTGGAGGAGGTTCCTGCTCACGGTGTACGCCGTGAACATGCTGACCACCACCCCGATGCCCAGGGTTATGGCAAACCCGGTCACCACCGGTGTTCCCCCGCCCAGGCGGGAGCCGAACAGGAACAGGATCAGGCAAGTTATGATAGTCGAGAAGTTGCTGTCCCGTATGGCACGCCAGGCGCGCCGGAAACCTATCTCCATAGCCGAGCTGAGGGTGCGCCCTGCGCGCATCTCCTCCTTCATCCGCTCGAAGATCAGGATATTGGCATCCACCGCCATACCTATGGACAACACCAGTCCCGCAAGCCCCGACAGGATAAGAGTTATGCCCAGCACCTTGAAGATAGCCAGGATGATCGCCGCATAGACCACCAGGGCAACCCCTGCCACCAAGCCCGCGAACCGGTAGTAGCTGACCATGAACAAGAGCACCAAGCCCAACCCGATCAGGCCGGCGATGAGGCTCTTGCGCAGGGAATCGGCCCCCAGGAGGGCATCGACGGTGTTTTCCCGGATCAGCTCCAGGGGCACCGGCAAGCGTCCCGATTCAAGCTGAATGGCCAGGTCCCTGGCCTCCTCATCGTTGAGACCGCTTATAACTCCCCTGCCGTCCAGGATTGCGGCTTGGACTACAGGGGCGCTGATCTCCCTCTGGTCCAGGAAGATGGATATCCGTTTGGATTCATCCCCGGCCAGGCGGGTAGTCAGGTCCCGGAATATGGATGCTCCCCGGTTGTTGAAGTGCAGGTTGACCACAGGCAGATTGGTCGTGGGGTCTCGTCCCCGGAAGGCCCGCTCCAGGTCCCGACCTGTCAAGCCGATGTCCGAATCGACAAAGGAGAGGCAGGCGGCATCCTGGCAGGTACGCTCCCTAATCTCCAGCTCCGCGGTCTGCTGGATCAGCCCTTTGGCCCTCTCGAAGCCACCCTGAGCTAAGTAGCTGACTAACTGGGAATCGATAGTCTGAAGCTCCGTCCTTATCTCTTCGTGGAAGGCGTCGCTGAGGGGGTCATCCAGGTGGACGATGAACCGGTTGATGGCCGGGGCTTCCAGGCTATAGCCCTCCACCCCCACATCATCCAGCAGGCCCATGATGTCACCCCTGCTGGGAGGCGGCAGGTAGGTTATCAGGATCTCAGTCCGGTCCTCGTTGACTACAAAAGACCCCAGGGTTCCAAGCAGAGCCATGGCTTGCTGGAGCAGGGCCTCTTCATCGGAGGTAAATGGTTCGGGGGCAGTGATGGAGTAGGTGTTAATCTCCGGGGCACCCACAGAGTCATCGGTCCGCCCCAGGGCGGCTAGGGCGTTTCGTACATCCAGTCCCGACGGTATGGGGCTGAAGGTCATCTCTATTGTGCTGGGCTCAGCGCCTGGTATCTGGACGACCAGCCGGTCATTACCAAGGTTCTGGATTATGGGTTCGGTGGTCCCCAGGGCGTTGATGCGGTCTTCGATGATGTTCCTGACGCCGTCCATCTGGTCGGGCGTGGGCTCTATGACCTCGACGTTGACGCTACTCAGGGTGGCGAGGGTAGCCAGGGAAGCCTCGAACTCTTCCTGGTCCTCGGGAGCGATGGACAGCTCCTGCAGATCATAGGAAACTTGGGCAGCTACCTGGACATCAGCATCGCGGGCGATGTTGTTGAGGGCAGTCTGCACCTCGAAGCGGGCCAGGGTGTCCTCAAAGGCCACCTCCAGTGTGGTGTCATCAAGCTCGAATAGAGTTGTGGGCGACAGCTGGGACAGGGCAAAGCTGATCCGCTCCTCAGCCCGGGGTTCCACCCGCAGCCCGCTGATCCGGTAGCTGTCTTCCCCGGTGGTCTCCAGCACAGCGTCCACGTACCCCAGGGTGTTCAGGACCGAGCGCAATGCCTCCTCGATTGACGTCTCAGTGACATCTCCAGTGCTGGCCCCTTCTGTCGCCTCCTCGGCAGCTCCCCTGGTAAGGGTAAACTCCAAGGTGCCGTCGGTAAGCTCCAGCTGGTCCACGACCCCCAGGACTTCTATGCTGCTCCGCAGCTCATCCTCGGAGATGTCGGCGAGGGATATGCCCGTGATCGTGTACTCCCTCTGGGATGTGGTAGCCCGGTCCTGACCGGCCTCGGCCAGGAGGGCCTGCAGATCAGCTTGCTCCACGGGGGTGGCGAAGGTTACGCTGGCTTGGTCCGGCAGCTCAGCTTCGTAGATGAGGAGGCTGCCTCCCTGCAGGTCCAAGCCCAGGGTCAGACCCAGGGGGCCGCCGCCAGCGGCGTTGCTGAAGGGCAGCTCATCCAGGACGAGGGCGACCACTGACAAGATTATCAGTACGGAAACCAGGACAAATACCTGGATCCCCCTTCTACGCATCTTGAGCTCCCGAGGGGGTTTCCGTTGCGTCGCTCGATGGGCTATCGGATGCCAAGCTCCGGGCCAGCACGAGGGCGCTGTCGGCGTCCCTGACTGTCCCCGAAGCTTGGGCGCCACGGACCTCTTCCAAGATCTTGCCAACCAGAGGCCCGGGCTGCAGCCCCAGCTTTCGCATCACATCGTGCCCCGTTATGAGTCGGGGCATGTTCTCCGGGGCCTGCTCTTTGGTCCCCACGTTCAGAATATGCTCGGTTATGTCTATGTGCTCTTTCCAGCCGTCCATGGTGATCGTCGGTCCCCTGGCAGCCAGGTGATCGGCCAAGCTCAGGTAGAGGGTGTCGATGGCTGTATCTCCCACATCGCGGAAGTACCTGTAAATTGCCCTGTGGGTGGGCATGGCGCCCCCCTGGCACATCTGGGTGGGGCGCAGGTGGTTGTCTACCAGGGTGGCCAGCATGTCGGCCCCGCGATTGGAGACCCGGAGGCGTCCCGCAATATCCCGGCATACCTCAGCACCAATGCTGTGGTGTCCGAGGAACCGGGTCTTCCCCTTGGGGTCTACCATCTTGGTCTGGGGTTTGGCCACATCGTGAAGCAGGGCGCCCATCTTCAGCATGGTCGCCCTGGTATAGCCGTCGCTGACCTCTTCAGCAAAATGCTCATCTATCTCCGGACTCCAAGGTACCAGGCTCGCCAGCGCATCCGACCCAGAGTTCCGGGTTCCCGGGCTCAGGACCCTTTCGAGCGCACCCACCGTCTCGATGGAGTGGTCGAATACATCCCAGTAGTGTTCCCTGGGCTGGGACACGCCCTTGGCGGCCTGCAACTCGGGGATTATAGCGCAAAGCAGACCCAAGTCGTCCATTGTGCGCAGGTGATCTTTGACATTTTCCGAGGCAAGGATGGCCAAGAGTTCGTTCCGGACTCGCTCCCCAGCTAGGTTGGCAACCAGGGGGGAGTCCGGGCGCATAAGCTCTAACGTTTCCGGGTCTATGTGGAAGCTCAACTGGGCTGAGAGACGCACCGCCCGTAGCAGGCGCACCGGATCATCTCGGAACACCTTAGGGCCTATAGCCCTGATGACATGGTTGTCCAGGTCAGCCCTGCCCCCCGTGGGGTCCATGATGCAGTCCAGCCAATCGGGCCTGTCCCAGCAGTCAAGGGGGAGGGCAAGGGCATCGATGGTGAAGTCCCGCCTGAGCAGGTCGTCTTTCAGGGAACCTTGGATGCCCGACAGGTCCACGTTCCGGCGCCCGTAATCGGGGCTATCCACCACGACCCTGGCGACATGGTGCTCGTGGCTCAGAGGCACGAAGGTTCCCCCAAGACGCCGGGCCAGCTCCTCGGCCAGGGGCATGGGACCGTCGGCCCGGATAGCCACGTCGATGTCGCAGGTCTGCCTGCCGAGAAGGGCATCACGGAGAAAGCCCCCGACGAGAAAAGAAGGCACGGAGCAGCTTTCGAAGATGCTTCTTAGGTCGCCAAGGATCCTTGGCCTCTGGAGGTTATGGTTCAGCAACAGTTATTCAGCGAAGATACGGAGGGTGTCCGGGACTATGCGGTGGAAGCGGCCTCCACGGCAGGATTCTCCGACAGATCATTCTCGTCGGGTTCTTCATCGTGGGGGTCCAGCTTCCAGATCTGATCTTTTTCGACTAGGTGGTCCACATACAGGGTGCCGTTCAGGTGGTCCAGCTCATGTTCCAGGGCTTGGGCCAGCAGACCCTCGGCCTTGATGCGGACCAGCTTCCCGTTCCGGTCCAGGCCCTTGGCCCGCACCTTCTCCGAGCGGGTCACCATCCCACGGTATCCGGGAATGCTCAGACAGCCTTCGGTGACCTCCCGGGCGCCTTCCCGTCGCGTGATTTCAGGATTGATGAATACGCGGGGCTCCTCGTCTTCGGGGAGCTGGATCACGAACACCCTCTGCAATACCCCCACCTGGTTGGCGGCTATGCCCACGCCATCCTCATCATGCATGGTCTCCACCATTTCGTCGATGAGCTTCTGGAGGGACGGAGTGATGTTGCTTATCCGCTTTGCTCTTGTACGCAGTATGGAGTCCGGCACGATCCTCATGGGAAGGCGGGCCATGCATGCACCTCGCAGGCAACTCTGGACCCTGGGTGCCCGTCCGGCGAAAGACAGGGCCTAAGTTCGATTATAGCTGTACCTACGGGAGGGTGTAAAGCTGGAGAGGGGCCCTTGCATAGCAATCGTGCCCCCTCACCCCTGGCGGGAGAAGGCTGGGATGAGAGGGATAGACCCCCCGTTCGCCCTTCGATTTCCCTCAGGACGAACCGGCAAGAGGAGCGACGGAGAGGGACGCAATGCCGGAGAACGCCGTCAATTACCACAGACCCCCGCCATCATTGCGGCGGAGGCCGCAATCCAGGAATCCCAGGCCGTAGACCAGGCCGGCTATGACGAAAGTCCTGCGGGGGCCTCTCTGGCGCACCCATCCGGCCCCCTGAGGCATTTGCCCGTTCGCCCTGAGGGAAATCGAAGGGAAACGGGCAAAAGCGGGAGTCTGGGGCCGCGTCACCCTCCCCTTAATCCCCTCCCATCAAGGAAGGGGGGATAAGGTTGCCCCCTCGCCACCGCCTGTTCTGTCGGTTCGCCCTTCGATTTCCCCCAGGGCGAACCGGCCGGCGGGTCAAAGGCGAAAGGCTACAGGGTGCTTATAGGGTCGACGTCCAGGGTCCAGCCGTCGGGCAGCACCGTCCCTTCGATAAGGCTCTGGAGGTCCCGGCCCCGCAGCACCAGGTGCCAGCGGAACTGGCCCCGGACGCGCTCCCTGTAGGCCGGGGCGGGCCCCAGCACATCGATGTCGGTAAGGCCCGCGGCGCTTATCCTGCGAAGAAAGGCCCGCTTCAGCCTCTCAGCCTCCTTCTGGCACGCGCCGGGGTTGGTGTGGGTGTATACCATGTTGACCAGGTCGGAGAAGGGAGGCTGGCGCAGCTCCCGGCGGTTGTCTAACTCCCGGCGGTACATCTCAAGGTAGTCCTGGGCGGCGGCAGCCTCGACGGCATAATGCTCAGGGTTGTAGGTCTGGATGATCACGCTGCCCGGAGCCGCCCCCCTGCCGGCCCTACCGGCAACCTGGCAGAGGAGCTGGAAGGTGCGCTCTCCGGCCCGGTAGTCGGGCAGATTCATTCCCACGTCGGCCAGCACAACGCCCACGAGGGTGACGTTGGGCAGGTGAAGGCCCTTGGCAATCATCTGGGTGCCCACAAGCACCTGGGCCTCCCCATTCAGGTACTCGCCCAGTATCCGCTGATGGGCCTCGGTTGACGGGGCAGCATCCCGGTCCCACCGGAGCACTCGGACCCCCGGAAGGAGGGTGTCCAGCTCATCCACGACCCGCTGGGTGCCCAAGCCCAGGTAGCGTATGTGCTCGCTTCCGCAGTCCGGGCATGTGCGGCGCAGGTTGGAACTCCGGCTGCACAGGTGACACAGCAGCTTCCTGCTGGTGGTGTGGTAAGCCAGGGTGGAGCCGCAGCTACGGCATTTCAGGATGTGGCCGCAGTCCCTGCACTGGACGATGGTAGAGGCGCCCCGGCGGTTCAGGTACAGAATAGCCTGCTCGCCGCGCCCCAGGCACTCGGCCAGCCCATCGGCCAGCACCCTGCTGAAGATGCTCCGGTTGCCCGCCTTGAGCTCCTCCCGCATGTCGCACACCTGGGCTTCAGCCAAGCTTCCCGCCAGAGACGACTGTCCGGCGGCTATTCTGTCAGGGAGGCTATGAAGGGCCATTTCACCCCTGGATGCATGGAAGTAGGTGCACACATCGGGGGTGGCGCTACCGGCTACGAACACCGCCCCCTCCAGGGCCGCCCGTTTCAGGGCCGCCTCCCGGGCATGATAACGGGGTGCTGCATCGACCTGCTTGTAGGTCCACTCGTGCTCTTCATCCATCACGATGAGGCCCAGCTTGGGCACGGGAGCGAAGACGGCGCTGCGAGGGCCCACCACCACATCGTACTTGCCATGCTTGATCCCCCACCACTGGTCCAGGCGCTGCCGGGGAGTGAGCTGGCTGTGCAGCAGAGCGACCCTGCCGGGGAAGCGCTGGTTGAGCCGGTGCAGGGTCTGGGGTGTGAGGGCGATTTCCGGCACCAGGAATATGCCCTGCCTGCCCTGGGACACGCACCGCTCCAATGCCCGCAGGTACACCTCGGTCTTTCCGCTGCCCGTTACGCCGAAAAGCAGGTGCTGCCTTTCGGACGAGACGCCCTCAAGGCCGCAGGTGATGGAGGAGAGGGCTTCCTCCTGATAGCGAGTGAGATGCTCCACCGTTTCCGTTCCCAGGCCCGCCAGGTTCTGGACGGGCGGGCGCTCTTCGGTCCGCACCCACTCCCGGCCAGCCAGTCCCTGCGTGAGCAGGGTGTTGACGGCAGATACGCCGAAATTCTTGTTGGCTGTAACCGTGGGAACACTGCCTCCTGCTTCCAGCAGGTAGTGATACAGATCGGCAGCTTTCCCCGTCATGTCCACGTGCATTGCCAAGCAGCTAGGGCCCTCCCAGGTAGATAGGGGGAGGCGCAGATAGGAGGTGGTGCGATGGATCGTCCTGGGTCTGGGCAGTACCCAGCGTCGCGTCAGGTCGCCCCTGGCCAGCATCCGCCGGATGACGCTGACGTAGCTCTTCCCCAAGCCCTTCAGCAGGTCTTTGTCTGCGACCTCTTCGGCATCGCCGAACTTTGCCAGCACAGCCTGCTCGTTCTCACCAATTCCGTCGGTGTCCAAGGGAGGGGACCGTCGCATGTAGGAGCGCACTTGGCCTTCGAACTGGTGGGGCAGGTGCAGGGCTGCAGCCTCGTACAGGGACGATAGATAGTGTCGGCTGATCCACCGGGCAAGGTCCAGGGAGGCTTGGGTGAGCAGAGGGCAGGGGCCCACAACGGACCGGATGTCCTTGGTGTATGGTGCGTCGGTTTGGGATGCCTTCTCGAAGATGATGCCCTTGACCAGCCTGTTCCCCAGGGGCGCCCACACCAACTGCCCTTCCTCGGCATCCATGCCTGTCGGCACCGAGTAGGACAGGGTCCTGTTAGGCCCCATGGGGGCATCGACAGCAACTTCGACGTAGCTCATGCCCAGTCCACTTCCACGGGAGGATCAGGCATGCGGGGGCGCGGCCGCAAGGGGCAACAGATCCTCACACGCAGGAGGTAGCGGGGAACAGGAAGAAGTCTTGGGGAAAGTTGCGGGGAAAGGCCTGGGCGCCGGGACCGGATGCCTGAAGGACTCGTCCTAGGAGGACCCCTTCTTGCCCTTGGGGCCGAACTGGGAGCGTTCTTTGATGCGGGCAGCCCTGCCCGAAAGGCCCCGCAGGTAGTACAGCTTGGCCCGGCGGACCGCGCCTTGCCGGACGACCTCCACCGAGTCCAGCAGCGGGGAGTGCAGGGGGAAGGTGCGCTCCACACCGATGTTGTAGGTAACCCTGCGGACGGTGAAGGTGCTTCCAATGCCGCCTTCCCGCCTGCGGATGACCACACCCTGGAACCCCTGGATGCGCTCCCTTTCACCTTCACGGACCCGGAAGTTCACCTTGACGGTATCTCCCGGGAGGAACTCCTGCACCTTGGGGTTGTCTGTGGCGCCTAGTAGCGCGCGTGCGTCCATGGTCTTCTAACGATCCTTGCGATTGGCTTTCAACGGCATATTCTACAATTGCGCGTCGACAGAATCAAGGCTACCCGGGGCATCCTTCCCTGGAAGAGAAGCTACCCGGCCCTGTCCGCCTCGAGCAAGTTTTGTATCTGTTCCTCCAGGGCATCGGCTGAAAGGAAGCCTCCGAACTTGCGCGCTATGTTGTGGCTGCGGTCCAGGAAGAAGGTGGTGGGGAAGCTGATCACATCGTACTGCTTGAAGATTTCGCCGTCGGGGTCGGGGCCGATGGCGTAGGTGATGCCCAGCTCGTTAATGAACTTCTGGCCCTCTTCAGCCGGGTCCACATCCACGAGCTGGATTCCAATTACGATCACGCTATCGTCCCGGTACTTGTGGGAAGCTTCCTCCAGGTCGGGCATCTCCTCCCGGCAAGGGGCGCACGACGGGTACCAGAAGTTGACCACAACCATCTTGTCTTGAAAGCGCTCCAGGCTGATCTCCTCGCCGGCCTCATAGTTCTCGTTGCCGAAGGCTGGGAAGCTGAAGCTGGGCGCCGGCTCCCCTTCGCTGGACCCTGCACAAGCGCCAGCCGCCAACAAAACAGCGGTGATAATCAGCGTCCAACCTGCCAAACGTAATCTGTTCAATGATTCAAGCATTTCCGTGGTATCCCCCAAACATACTGCTACTCACTATTCTACCAGCCCATCGCATAGCTTTCCCTATGAGGGGCTGCGCCGGCGATCAGGACGCCGCGCTCATGGTCCGCCACGATGGCGCAGGGGCTTCCTGCGATCAGCATCCAATCATCCCGCATATAGACCTTGTGTCCCAAATCCTGAAGCGCCCGAACCACCTCGGCGTCCATGCGTCCCTCCACGCTGAGCTCGCCAGGGGCGTAGAGATGGGGCCAGCCCGAGCTGGGAAAGCTGGTGCTGCGGAAGCGGGGCTCCTCCACAGCCTGCTGGGGATCGAAGCCGAACTCCACTATGTTCAGCAGCACCTGCACCTGGGCCTGTACCTGCATATCCTCTCCAGGGCTGCCAAAGGGCATGAACAAGCGTCCGTCCTTCAAGACCATGGCCGCGCAGGGGGTCATGCGGGGACGCTTGCCGGGACCCAGGGAGTTGGGGTTCTCAGGGTCCAGCCAGGACTGTCCCCCGCGGCCGGATATGGACACGCCGACTCCCGGGACGATAGGCGTGCTGGTGAAGGCGTCGCTGGGCGTGGCGGAGAAGGCGTTGCCCCACCTGTCCACCACGCAGGTATAGGCGGTGTCGGGTTCCGGGACTCCCGACTTGGGCACGGCTGGAATGACGTTCACAGCCCTGTTCTTTCCTTCGAAGGGCCATGGGTTGCCCGGAGGAGGCATTTCGGGCCATGCTGCTTTAGCATCTATCCCACCCCGCCTGTGGTCGGCGTACTCCTTGGTCGTCAGGCCTGCGATTGGCACCTCGACGATATCCGGGTCGCCGTAGTACTGGTGGCGGTCGGCAAAGGCCAGCTTTACGGCCTCTGCGATGGTATGAACATATTGGGCCGAGTTGTGGCCCATTCCCTGAAGGTCGAACCCCTCCAGCAGGTTCAGCACCTGCACCAGCGTCGGGCCCTGGCACCACGGTCCGTTGGTGTACACAGTGTAGCCGCGATAGCTGGTTGATGGGGGAGCTTCCACCTGCGCCTGGTAGCCTGCCAGGTCATCCATTTCCAGGAGGCCTCCCTGCTCCTGGCAGAAGCGCACCATCTCCTCGGCGATCTCTCCCTTGTAGAACAGGTCCCGGGCAGCTCGGATGCCCTGCTCCCGGCCTTTGTGGGCGCTGCCCCGCTCGGCGTCGATCATTCTCCGGAAGGTGCGTCCCATATCTTCCTGGCGGAGGCGCTCGCCAAGCCGCGGGCATCTTCCCCCAGGCATGAAGACGGCGGCGGAGGTGGGATGCTCGGAGATGAACTCCTCCTGCATCTCGATGATCCGCTCCATCCTTCGAGGGACGGGCAGGCCTTTCTCGCACAGCTCAATGGACGGGGCCACAACCTGTTCGAAGGTCATGGTGCCGAAGCGTTCCAGGGCGGTGAGCCAGGCATCGCAGGCCGCGGGTACGACGGCCCGGGCCATCCCACGGGGAATGGTGCCTCCGAACCTCTTGATGTAGCTGTCCAGCTCGGCTGATTTGGCCCAGGGACCCACGCCGGTGATGCTGTGCACCTGGCCGGTGTCTGCCATGTACACCATGATGGGAGCGACGCCCGCGATGTTGGTCTGCTCCGCAATGGTGATGTTGAGGGCGATGCCCGAAGCAACCCCCGCATCGATGGCATTGCCACCCTGCTGGAGAACCTGGAAACCGGCGGATGTGGCCAGGTAGTTGCCCGTAGCGATCATGTGTTCGGTGCCCATGACCGCCGGCCGGTAGGACGATATGCCCCTGGGAGGCAAGCACCACCTCCGGTTCGGATTTTCGTAGGATACTCCCCCAATCTCGGATTGGAAAGGATGGGAGTGGGAAGCCTAGGTTGACAGCGTATAGCTGGCTTCCTAACATGAAATCATCATCAAGACTGCCCGGAGGCCCACTTGTTCAAGTTGGGTATCCTTACCATCAGCACCGCAGGCTTCCACGGCCAGCGCGAAGACACCAGCGGGGATGCCATCTCCAAAATGCTGGCCGCCCCCGACTACGAACGGGTGCGCTACGAGATCGTCTCCGACGACACCGGCATGATCACCGACCGTCTCAAGAGCTGGGCAGACGATGACCGGCTCGACCTGATCGTGACCACGGGAGGCACGGGCGTGGCGCCCACGGACCTGACCCCCGAAGCGTGCAGGATGGTGTTCGACAGGGAGGTGCCCGGCTTGGCGGAAACTATGCGGGCAGGCACCTTGAGCAAGACGCCTATGGCTATGCTCAGCCGGTCAGTGGCCGGGACCCGGGGAAGCACTCTGATAGTTGCCCTGCCCGGCAGCCCCAAGGGTGTCGTCGAGTGCCTGGAGGTCATTCTGCCCGTACTGCCCCACGCCATCCAGCTCCTCCGCGGCGATGCCCAGGGGCATCCCACCCAGCCTCAGGGTCAGGGGAGCGGTCCCGACTGAGCAGCCGAACCCCGGTTGTCATGCGATGAAGATTCACATCCTGACCCTGTTCCCCGACCTGTTCCACGCTCCCCTGCACACCAGCATGATCGGCCGCGCTCTTGAAAGCGGGCTGGTGAGCGTGTCCATCGACGATATCCGGGAGTACACCACCGACCCCCACAGGACTGCCGACGACTACCAGTACGGAGGCGGTCCTGGCATGGTGATGAAGCCTGAGCCCATATTTGCCGGCGTCGAAGCCGCCTTGGAGGACCTTGCCCCTTCAGATGGCAACGATGTGCCAGTGATTCTCCTGTCTCCCCAGGGGCGAGTCTTCACCCAGTCCGTGGCCGAGGAGCTGGCTGGCAAGGCCGGGATGGTGCTGATCTGCGGCCACTACGGGGGAGTGGATGAGCGGGTACGGGAGCACCTGGCGACCGACGAGATCAGCATCGGCGACTACATCCTGACGGGCGGCGAGCTGGCTGCCTTGGTAGTGGTGGATGCAGTTGTGCGCCTGGTCCCAGGGGTGGTTGGGTCTGAGGACAGCGTTTCCGAAGACTCGCTGACTACCGGCCTGCTGCAGCATCCCCTCTACACCCGGCCCCAGAGCTTCCGGGACGCCGAGGTGCCCCCGGTGCTGCTATCGGGCAACCATGGAGAGATTTCCCGCTGGCGGAGAAGGCAGTCCCTTTTGAGGACCTTGGAGAGCCGCCCCGACCTCTTGGAGACGGCCGACCTGGCTAAGGAAGACCTGGAGTACCTGCGCTCCCTGGGCTATCGGCCGGAGTAGCCTAAGCGTCGCCGCACAGGTGGAGCCACCTGTGTCCATCCCGTGCCAGAAGCTCATCGGCGGCGGCGGGACCCCAGCTCCCCGGCAAGTAGTATTGAAGGGCCGGAGCGTTGGGGCTTTCCCACCCCTCCAGGAGGGGATCGACTATGCTCCAGGCCTCCTCTATGTGGTCGTTCCTGATGAACAGCCTGGCATCCCCCTCCAGGGCATCCTGCAGCAGTCGTTGGTAGGCTTCGGGGATTTCGTGCCCCCTGAAGGCATCGTCATAGTGAAACTCCATGTCCACGGGCCTCAGGGACAAGTCCTGCCCGGGGATCTTGGCATCCAAGCGCAGGTGGGCCCCTTCATTGGGCTGGACACACACCGACAGGATGTTGGAGGAGGAGCGGTCCTCACCCCCCAGGGAGAACATCACGTGGGGAGGCGCCTTGAACTGGATGGAAATCTCTGACACCTTGGAGGTCAGGCTCTTGCCCGACCGCAAGTAGAAGGGGACTCCCTGCCAGCGCCAGTTGTCCACATACAGGCGCATGGCTACGTAGGTGGGTGTGGTTGAGTCGGGCGCCACTCCATTCTCCTTGAGGTACCCCATGTACTGGCCCCGGACAGCGTTGGAGGCAACCTCGGCGGCGGATCCGCGCCGGATCGCCTTCAGCACCTCCACCTTCTTGTCCCGCAGGGACTCGGCATCTATTGCGCTGGGGGGTTCCATGGCTACGATGGACAATAGCTGGAGCAGGTGGTTCTGCACCATGTCCCTCACCACGCCCGACCCGTCGTAGTAGCCTCCCCGGTCTCCCACGGATAGGTCTTCGGCAACGGTGATCTGGATGTTGTCCACGTAGTTGCGGTTCCACACCGGCTCGAACACCGCATTGGCAAACCGGAGCACCAGAAGATTCTGGACCGTTTCCTTGCCGAGATAGTGGTCGATGCGATACACCTGCCCCTCGGCGAAGAGCTCCCGGACGATGTTGTTCAGGTGCTGGGCCGATGCCAGGTCCCGGCCAAAGGGCTTCTCGATGACTGCTCTGCGCCAGCCTGTGTCCTCCCTGGCGATCCCGCAGGTGGTGAGGCTTCGAATGGCCGACTCGTACAGGCTGGGCGCAATGGAGAGGTAGAACAGGCGATTGGAGGGCCGCAGGTCGCCCTCCAGCGCCACCAGCCGGTCCAGCAAGCCCCCCATGTCCTGTTCGGAGCCCACGTTTCCCCGGACGTAGTGAACGTGCCGGGCGAACTCTTCCCACTCTTCGCTGGAGGCGCTCAGGGACCCGATCTCCGATATCTTCTCCCAGGAGTACTGTCTGAAGGCTTCGTCGGAGTAGTCGGAGCGGGCGTACCCGACGATGCTGAAGTGTTCGGGAAGGCGCCCTTTGCGTCGCAGATTGAACAGCTCGGGCAGCAGACGCCTTTGAGTCAGGTCCCCGGTAGCTCCCATGATGACCACAGAAGTGGTGCCTTCGGCCATCTCTCCACGCACCTCCGAGCCTAACGATTCATCAAGGATGCTGGGCTGGGAGCATCGAATGCACGGGGTATCGTAACCATCTGGACGCAGCCAAGTCAACGAAGTACCCTTTTCGTAGAACACGTTGAGGATAGGTATGAGCCAGGTGTATAGCAGAGTCAGGAACGAGCTATGGAGACCGGTCATGGCCATAGTGATAAGTGTGGCTGTGGTCGCCCTCATTGCCGGATGCGGGGCGGATAGTACGGCGGACGGGACCGCCACAGGGGAAGCGCCGGGCGTCCAGGGCCCCGGAGGGACTAGGGCGGCGCCGACTACCCAGGACCCGGGGGCAACGACCTCCCCAACCGAAGGGGTCACCTCACCAGCCCCTGCGGTTCTCGAACCCCTGGTAGAGCCGGACCCTGACTATGAGAGGGCCTTGGAGCGCGCCCGGTTCAACACCAGCTACTGGCGCGACACGGACTTCAGCCGTTACACGGTCCCCCTGAACGAGTTCAGATCGGGCGGCCCACCCCCCGACCGCATCCCACCCATCGACAACCCCAAGTTCGTCACCCCCAACGAGGCCAATTTCCACCTGGATAACGAGGAGCCGGTGATGGCTTTCGAGCTGGATGGCGAGGCGCGGGCTTATCCCCTGCAGATAATGATATTCCACGAGATCGTCAATGATGTGGTTGCTGGGGTGCCGGTGGTGATCACCTACTGCCCCCTCTGCAATTCGGCCATCGCCTTCGAGCGCACCCTGGAAGGGGTGGTACTGGACTTCGGCACAACGGGCAACCTGCGCAACAGCGACCTTGTGATGTACGACCGACAGACCAGGTCTTGGTGGCAGCAGTTCACCGGGGAGGCTGTGGTTGGCACCCTTGCCGGAAGGCAGCTGAGATTTCTCTCGGCCCCCATCGTGTCCTGGCAGGACTTCAAAAACGCCTACCCCGACGGGATGGCGCTCTCCCACGACACCGGCTTCCGGCGGGAGTACGGGACCAATCCCTACCCTGAATACGACATCCCAAACACCGACCCCTTCCTGTTCGACGGGGAGAGCGACGGGCGACTGCGTCCCAAGGAAAGGGTCGTTGCGGTGACCATAGACGGCGCAGCTATGGCCTTCCCCTTCTCCACCCTGGAAGAGGAGCGGGTCATAAGCCACCGGGTCGGCGGAATGGATATCGTCGTCTTCTTCCAGGACGGCACAAGGTCGGCCCTGGACTCGGACCTGTTCGCCTTCTCCAAGGATGTGGGCGCCACTGGGGTTTTCGACCCCGCCCTGGAGGGAAGGGCGATGACCTTCAGTCACGAAGACGGACGCATCGTCGATGACCAGACCGGTAGCACTTGGAACATCCTGGGACATGCGGTGGAAGGGGAGCTGGCCGGCAAGATGCTGACACCGATCGTCCATGGCAATCACTTCTGGTTTGCATGGGCGGCCTTCAATCCCGGCACCGCCATCTACCCTAGCGGCGGATAAGCCTCTGAAGCTTTGGGGAGCCCTTCTGCCGGGGCTGACAAAGGCCATCGAGAGGCGCCCCGGCGTGCCCGCCTTTCGTTGACTTTATCCCGTAGGGAGATATACTTCCCTTGTTCTTTCCGGCCAATTCGACCAAAGCAGAGGAGTAGAAACATGCCCGATACGAAATTTGGCATTCTGATGGGTGGTACTTGGACCCAGGGCCTGCCTTCAGGAAGCGAGCTGCTGTCCCTGGCCCGGGGTGCGGAGGAAGCAGGTTACGATTCCATACACACCAGCGACCATATCTCCAGCCCGCCCGAGGGCTTGGCGCCATCGATCAACGCCTTCCCCTTCCTGGCGGCGGCGGCAGCGGTAACCGACCGGGTGAAACTGGGGCCCTATCCCCTGGCAATGCCCCTGTACAACGCCTCCATCGTGGGCAGCATGATGCTCAGCGTCCACCACATCTCCAACGGGCGCGCCATCTTCTGCACAGCCTCGGGGTTCGGATACCCTATTGAGCTGGAGGCGGTGAACGTCGCCCTTCCCGAGCGGCCTATGAGAAACACCGAGGGCATGGACCTGGTTGCCAAGCTGTGGACCGAGGATGACGTCTCCTTCGAGGGCGAGTTCAACAAGACGACCAACCTGAACATGACCCTCAGGAAGTCGGTGCCCAACTCCATCCCCACCTGGGTGAACGGCCGTCACGACTCGGCCCTTCGCCGCGCCGTCAGCTCCGGGGAAGCGTGGGCGGTGCCCATGGTCACACCTGCGGAGTTCGCTGAGAAGCGTCCCCTGGTGCAGCAGTACGCCCAAGAGGTGAACCGGGACATTCAGAGCGGCTTCGACTGGGTTGTAGAGGTAGGCTTCAACATGAACGCGGACCGGGGCAGGGCTGCAGCCGAGGCTGAGGCAGCCGTGGAGCTGCGCCCCGACAAGCAGAGCACCACCGGCCAAGCTCCCACCGAGGATTTGGTAGGGCAGGCCGCCGCATTGGGCAGCGCCGAGGAGTGCATCAGCAAGGTGCGCGAGTTCGTGGACTCAGGGGCAACCTGGATTATCGCCACACCCTTGTGCCCCCTGTCGGGCTTCCAGGACCAGATGCTCCAGTTCGCCGAGAAGGTGATACCCAGCTTCAAGGCAGTGAAGGCCGGCGTCTAGTCCCCCAACCCATCTAACGCAGCCCTTTCGAAAAGCCCGGGCCTTCATGCCCGGGCTTTCCTTTATGGGCGAGACGATGGCATGGGCGCCTTGGGCCTGACGGCAAACCAGATTACGGCACCTCCCAGGGCTGTCAGCCCCGCAAACACCGTAAAGGGAATAAAGTAGGATCCCGTGGTGTCGAACATGTACCCGGCAAAGAGAGGCGCTGCGATCATGCCAAGGTTGTTGGGCAGCTGGGACAACCCCATGATGGTGGCGAAGGACTTGCGCCCGAAATAGTCTCCTCGTATGGCTGTCAACAAGGGCACCCGGCCGCCGAACCCGATGCCGTACAGCACAGCGAACAGGTACACCATGGGCAGGCTTTCCGCCAACGCGATCACCATGATGCCCGCAGCCTGGAAAGCAATGAATATGAATATGGCAGCCGTCTTGGGCATCCGGTCCGCTATGTACCCTGCAACGGTCTGAGAGGGAAGCGCGATGGCGGTATAGGTCAACACCACAATACCGGCGGAGCTCAGCGACATCCCCATATCGGTCAGCTTGGGAATAAGGTGCAGGGCCAGGGAGACTATGGCCACGCTGGAGGACAGGTGCACGAAGGCGATTATCCAGAAGGCTCGGGTGCGAAGCGCTTGCCTTGTAGTGAATTCCGGCTCGCCAACGAAGGCTCCCGGCCCCCCGGTCGTTGCCGGTTGGGGGACATTGCCGTCGGGCTTCAGCCCGTGGTCCTCAGGACGATTGCGAATGAACCTGGTCATGGGTAGGCAAAACAACAGGATGAACACCCCTATGCCCGCGGTAGCGTTACGAAAGCCAAAGGTGTCTACCACGACGGCAAGGACGGATACCAGCAGACCCGCGATATGGATGCCGGACATTGCCGACGACATAGCAATGGAACGCTTTCTTATGAACCAGTAGTTGACGATGGTGATGCAAGCCAGCCAGCCCCCCAGCCCGGACCCCAGGGTGAGGATGATGAAGGCCAGGTAGAACTGCCAAATCTCTTCAACGCGGGACAGGTATATGAAGCCGGCTCCCATGATGGAGAAACCTATGAGTATCATGCGTCGGCTACCGAAACGGTCGATGAGGAAACCCTCTATTGGCCCGATGGCAGCACCCTCTGCTCTGGAAAAAGCGAAGGCCCCTGACAGGGCTGTCCTGCTCCAACCAAACTGCCTCTCTAAGGCCACGAAATAGGTGCCCACGCCCTGGAACACCCCCAGGGACATGACAGCTATCAGGAAGGAGACGACAGGGATCATCTTCCAACCATAGAAGACGTTTCCCAGGTCAGCGAACGTACGGGGGAAGCGGCGCAGAGTCTCCCGGGGAGGGGCTTCTACCCCGGTTTGATCAGAGGCCATCGACTGCCAGCATAAGTGAAGGGAGAAAGCTCACGGCGCCCGTCATTATACAATGCCCGGTGTCTCTGAAGAACGTTCCGGGCGCCCGTTTCTCGTATCGGCAGGGCTTGCGGACGAAACGCCCCCTAAGCTATCATAAAGGTGAATTTCCTGCGACCGTCAGGCCATGAAGGCGGTGGCTGGGAGTTGGATCGAAAGCGCTGGGTAGGGAAGGAAGTCAACTTGCTGCGATTCGCCGAGGAAATAATCCTGCTCTTGCTCAACGACAAGGACGGCACTTTCGCAAGGGTGCCCTACTGGTCGTTGAACTATGCCCTTGCCGGTGGGGTCCTTATGGACCTGGCCCTGGAGAATCGCATCGACACCGACCTTGAGAACTTGGTGCTGGTGGATGAGACCCCCATCGGTGACAGCCTCTTGGACCCGACCCTGGCCGATATTGCGGCGAATGAGCAGCGCGATGCCAAGTACTGGGTGGAGCAGACTGCCAGCCACGCGGACAGCATCCGCGAGGATGCCCTCGGCCGGCTCGTTGACAACGGCATCCTGGAGCGCCGGGATGACCGTTTCCTGTGGGTGTTCAAGTCCAGGCGCTACGTGGCTGTTAAGGGCGAAGCCGAGCGCGAGGTAAAACGCCGCATCATGGAGGTCCTGTTCAGCGACTCCATCCCCGACCCCCGGGATGTGGTGATAATCTGTTTGGCCGATGCATGCGGCATATTCGATAAGCTGCTGACCAAGCAAGAACTGGACACAGCATCGGACAGGATCAAGCAGGTACGCCAGCTGGACCTCATCGGGCAAGCCATGTCCCAGTCCATCCAGGACATCGAGATGCTGGTTTCCTCGTCAGTTCAAGCCCACATGTACTAGGCTGCCTGAAGTCTCGCACCCGGGGATTGCTACCCTCTCGGACTCATGGGTTCACCACCGGGTAGTAGTTTGCCCCCCAAAGCTCCTCAGGGTGGTCCATCATCACCTTGACGAAGGTGGGCACAAGAAACCCCAAGATCGTGGCCCCATCCCTCACCTGGCTACGGTTTACGCTGCTGTTCCACGTAGCCCCGCCATGCAGGATCTGGTTTCTCAGCACATAAAGCCGGTCGAAAATCATCGCCAATATCATGGAAGTATCCTGGCTGACGAGGGCCTTACCTGCCAGGGCCTGAGAATCCTCGAAGCGCTTCTTCCATTCAGTGTTCCCCGGGACCCCGTTAAGGTGCTTCCAGAAGGGCTGGAAAACGAACTGGTTGTTCAGCAGGACACGTACCGGCCCGGAGAACCGGTCCCATATCCCCTTGTAGATGGCCCGTCCCGTGTCCAGCCTCAGGATCTTTTCGAAGTATGCTTCGATGAGGGCCCTTACGGGCGCTTCAGCAGTGTCCGACGTATCTTCGGCGTAGGCTGCATTGAATGCGATCCAGTAGCAGACGAAAGCTACGTCGGGATCATCATGGGCCATCTCGGCCCGCCTGATCCAGCTAATGGCGCGGTAAACCCTGAGGTCCAGGTTTTCAGGGCAGGCATCGCCCAGCCCTTCTTTCTGGGCCAACAACACATCCGCCGTCAGTTGTCCCGGGTTGCTCATATATTTTCCCTACATTTGGTGAGTTAGCTCCCAAAATACCCTACAGCAGTTACTGCGAGAACCGTTGACAGTAGTAACGACAATGATATATAAATTAGGCGTATTAGCCCCCTTAGTTTGCATTGCAACCTAAGGCGATTAGCACCAGAGGGTTGCTCTTGCAACCCTTTGTTTATTTCAGGCCATCCAACAGTCCGACAGGAAATCACTGTTCATCACTACTGTTCGGTCCGCCACTTCCCTCAACTTTTGCGAACCTTTGGCCTTTGTCAGAGCAACCTCGACGTGGCGACCTAGGTCCTTCACAGCTTGCACGGCGTCAGCAAAGTCGGTGTCCTCGCTAACCAAGACTGCGGTATCGTAGTTGCCGCGAAATCCATGGACGAGCATATCGGTCGCAATCTTGATGTCTATGCCCTTTTCGTGCGGCGGCACGGTTGGCCAGTTGGGGTGATAGATCAGCCTTCCCAAGTACGCTTCAAAATAGTCGATCCTTTGCAATGCTTCGAGGAATTTCTGCTGATTCTTATAGGCTTGAGGGTCCTTGGTTTGGTCAACCCGGGCAGTATAGTAGTAGGTTCTGACTAGCTTTCGCTCCCCCGCCAGCTTGCTGGCAAACTTCCCGAGGTTGACGTTGGTTCGCCCCACCGTTTCCCTTAGTGTGTGATACAGGTTGCTTCCATCAATATAGATGTTTACTCTCTCGCCTTCGGGCATATCCCCCACTCCTTGGCATGGTGGTGCGAAGGGTAACTCTATATTCGTAAGCAGACCCTAGTCAATTGACGCAACGCTAGCGGTTTTGTTTTGTTTTTGGTGTCTGGCGTCTACAGACTCTGGAGTAGCAAATCCCAAAATTGAACGGAGCTGGTGCCGTTGTTCTAACGGACCTGGAACGGCTTTGTTGCCCAACACACAAATGGCCCAAGGCGAGTCGAGTGACTTCTATTCCACGGGAGCGACAACCTCAACATAGTAGTCGGTAGCCGAGAGTTCGTCGTAATAGCCGCAGGGCTGGAAGTGAGCTTCCTGTATATGCAAACGGAACTGATAGGAGCCTGGTACAAGCACATCGGAGGGTATGATCCGATACTGCAAGTAGTCTTCGTCGAAATCAGAATAGGGTTGCAGCTGGAAAAGGTCAGCATCTCGCCCAGTTAACCACAACTTGTCCCTAAGCTCGGGCGCGTACGGACCAGCAATATAGGCCCAAACTTCTTCCACGACGTTCAGCCCGGACGGGTCTCTGGAGGGCAGGATTTTGTTCTCGGGGGCGGGTGGTACGTAGTGTTGCCACCAATGGCGGAGCAATTCCCCTCCCTCGTAGATCGCCTGCTGATTCATTCTTTCGCGCTCATACTTGTTGGCGAGGCATTCTTCAAACCCGGATATGCCGTCTTCATGGGCATGACTGATCGAGGCGTCCAGGTCCGCAATCGACTGACGTAGCTCTTCCATCGTTTTGCTCGTTGGGATCCCATACCTAAAGGCGATCGAAGGAACGCTTTCAGATTGTGTACTAGACCGGTCGTACTGCTCGGTGGTTACTTTCAAGATTTCCTCCAACCATTCACGACTGATTGGTTTTTCCTGCTCCGATATCAACCGCGCGATATCCTCCAAAGTGATGCCCTTTCGGGGCTCGAGCCCAGGGGCATCTGTGGGAGGCCTTAGCATGAATTGATCCGTCCCTCTGGAAGAGACATCGACAGCTGGCAGCCATGCCCTGTTGAAACGACTCTCAAGCCGATATTCCGGTGCTTGTATTGGTCCCGACAGTGTGAATTGGTAAGTTTCACAGAGAATGAATGCGGGACCGATGCAATCAGCACCCCAGAATTGCCCTTCGCTGATGAAGATTATTGCTTTGTGTTCGTCCCACGATTCGTCGCGAGTGGGGATATGACGAAGCCCCGCCGTTATCGCATCTTCCTCAGTTTCGTACAGCTCGTAGTTCGAGCGCCATGAGTCGCCCGATGCTCCGAAGGAAGTGCTCACCAGAAGCGATTTCGTTCCTTCCCCCTTGAGAAACTCGAGTGCCCTGAACTCATATACGATCACCGGCATCCAATAGCCGCTCCAGGTGCGAGACTGTGTTGCCTTGCTTGTGATGGATCGCAACTTCGCCAGCACGATGAGATCGGAGTGGAGAATGCGCTCCTCCAGGCTGGTGAAGCCGATGAACTCTGGTCCGGCATCCCAAAAACCAAATCGGAGAGGCTCAGGCGGAGGCGCACGAAAGGGTTGCGAACGTTCTTCGAGACAAGCGCCCAACATCAAGAACACTACAACTGGTACCAATATGCGCCAGACGCCCATAGTTTATCTATTGTAGTCAATTGTTTAGTGTCTGAGGAAGCTCCGATTGCTTTAGGGCTCGACACGCCTGAGCCTGGAAACGCCAGACACAGCTACCAAACGGAACCACGCTAGCCATTGTTCCTCACCTGCCAAGGCAAGCACTGACATCTCTTGCTTTTCAAGGCCGGCGGCGCCCGGGTACTATGCCAGGGCAATCATCAGGCATGCTCCTGACTAATGGCGAGCGCGTGGAAAAGACTCCCGAAGCAACATACCAGCCGACCATCCGGGACCTGCCCCAGGGCGAACGGCCGCGGGAAAGGCTGAAGCACTACGGCGCCAAACAGCTGAGCAACTCGGAGCTAATCGCTATTCTCCTTCGCACAGGCATTCAGGGAGAGAACGTCCTCTCCCTGGCATCCCGCCTGCTTGCCCAGTTCGACGGCCTCGCCGGGCTGGGGCGAACCGGCTTCTCCGAGGTGTGCGCTGTCAGGGGGCTGAGTGAGGCGAAGGCAAGCCAGCTTATGGCAGGCCTGGAGCTGGGCAGGCGGATGGTGTCCCTTGCCCCCGCCGAACGGGCGACCATCAACTCCCCCCAGGATGCAGCCAACCTGCTTATGGGCGAGATGGCATCCCTGGAGCAGGAGCACCTGAAGGTGTTGCTGCTAAACACCAAGAACGAGGTGCTGGGCATCCAGGAGATCTACGTGGGCAACGTGAACACATCGGTGGTACGCCCCGCTGAGGTGTTCCGTCCTGCCGTGCGGGAGAACGTGCCCTCAATCATAGTTGTGCACAATCATCCTTCGGGGGACCCTGCGCCCAGCCCGGAAGACATCAGCATCACCCAGCACCTGGTTTCGGCGGGGAAATTGCTGAGTGTGGAGCTGCTGGACCACCTGGTGATCGGCAGCGGAGGACGCTTCGTGAGTCTCAAGGAGAGCAACCTCGGCTTCAAGTAGGCGCCTCTCCTCCAGGGCCGGTAGCCGACCCGCCCTGCCACTCCTCACGCAGGATGGCATAGAGGAAATGGTCCATGGGCACGCCCTGCTTCAGCTCGACCTTGCGGAGCAGGCCCTCCCGCTGGAATCCCGCCTTTTCCAGCACCCTGATGGAAGCTATGTTCTCCGTCAGCACCAGCGCATCGATACGAAGAAGACCTAACTCCCGGAACCCGTAGGCGGTGACCTCTTGTGCCGCTGCTGTGGCCACTCCATGCCCCCAGAAGGCCTTGCCCAGCCAGTAACCCAGCTCGGCCGAGTGCTGCAGGTCACCCTCTCGCAAGGTCAGCCCTATACCGCCTATGGGCCCATCGCTGTTGCAGATGGCGAAGTTGTCTACCGGGTCCCGGCCCTGCTGCAGTGCAACCCACTCCTCCGCGTCCGCGAAAGTGTACGGATGGGGGAAACGATCTCTCAGGTTCAGCCAAACATCGCGGTCATCGGCCAGCGCCACGAACCTGGCCCGGTCCCCGTCCTCCCAGACTCCGGGCCAGTCCCTAAGGGAGAATTCGTCATGCAATTCGATCTTCACATCTCTCTACCACAGATCGGACATCCCAAAGCCGGGGCCTGCCCGTAGATTGGTGGAACTGCGCCCTTAGATGTGCTGGGGTGTGTTGTCCCTGCTTATCTTGACGCTGACCTCCAGGGTGCCTTCCCCGCCTCCGATCAGAACCCCCTTTGTTGGGGCAACGTCCCGATAGTCCCGCCCGACCGCGATTCGAACGTACCGTTCGTCCACACGGCCCTCGTTGGTGGGATCGACGCCAACCCATCCGACCTCGGGAAGCATACATTCTACCCATGCGTGGGTTGCGGTCCCTTCCCACTGCGACTCGGACCGGCTCCCGTACAAATATCCCGACACGTAACGCCCCGGTATCCCCCAGCATCGCGCGATCGTCAGCATCAGGTGGGCATAGTCCTGGCACACACCTTGGCCGGTCTCCATGATGTGGTCGATGGTGGAGACCACGCTGGTACTCCCGGGCACGTACTCAAGGCCGAGTCGCAGCGTCTCTGAGAGGCGCAGCAACGACTCCAGGGGGTCATCACCGCAGGAGATACCGCGGTCCCCGATGAACCTGTCAAGGGCGGGCGATGGGCTGGTCAGGGGGGTGGGCTGCATGAATTGCCAGGAAGGGTAGTCCCCTGCCCACGAGCGGACCTCCTCCCAGGCTCCCGCGCCCAACGGACTAGAGGGGGTGCTTGAAGGAGCTTTGTCAATCGTTGAGTGCGCCACAACCTCCAGGGTCTCGTGCATTCGGTTGATGGTGAAGCTGTGCTTGGTGTTCCCGAAGACATCCATCTCTTCAATCAGGGAGGCTTCCGGAGTTGTGGAAACCCGGAAATCTATGAGCCTTTGGTCTGAATCTGTGCTCGGTTCCAGGCAGAGGGACATGGCACAGCGTTGTACCGGCGTCGAATAGATGTAGCGGGATATGTGCTCTATCTGGTAGCGCACAGGGAGTGAATCAAGTCAGCTTGCCGGTTGCGTTTCCAAGGGGTAGCTGAAGTAGGAAGCAGACACGAGCTGGTGAAGCTCCCGGCACCGTTCGTTAACCCTTCTCAAGAGGGCGGCGCGGTTCCCCTGGGGGGCCAGGTCCTGGTTGACCAGGTTGCTGAGACGAATCTCCGCCTGCCGGACCGCCGCGTTAGACCCTGGATCAGGACCGGGCTTCAGGCCACTCAGTTGGGCCGACATCAGGTCGATGGAGCGGCGCAGGGACCTGGGCAGCATGGAATCGTTGAGCAGCAAATCCAGCACCTTATCACCGAAGACTTCGGCGCTGTGCTTGCGGCTATAGGTCTCGGTGGCATGGTACGCACGCAGCAGGGTCGCCCAGTCGTCATCGAGGATTTCCTCGGCGGAGACTTCGCTGAGCAGCTGGGTCAACAGCAGGGAGGTCAGGAGCTGAGAACGTTCCATGGTGGACCCCAATTGCAGGAAATGCCACCCGTCGTCCCGATACATGGTGAAGAACGCCACGCCGGTAAATGTGTTGATCTCCGCAAAGGTCTCTGCGTAGAAGCTCTCGGGAGCTGTCCAGATATCCTGGATGGACAGATCCTGGATGCGGAGGTAAGCCAAATTCAGCGACGTCCACATATCGGCGCTGATGCTGTTGCGCATCTGGCGGGCGTTCTCCCGGCCCATGGCGAAGCACCGCCACACCGAGTCCGGGTTCGACCGCTCGAAGGTCAGATCGTCGGCCAGGGTGTAGGAGTCGGCCAAGGTGAACTCATCGGTCTCGCTCAGCGCAAGACTGCCTCCGGGAGGCTCCCTGCCGATGCTGTCGTAGATCCGCTTCCAGCCCGCATATATCTCCCGGATTGGGCGGTCCACCAGGGCCTCCGACTGCAGGCGCAGCAACCCGCAAAGGTGCTGCGCCCGCTCCAGGTAGCGGCCCATCCAGTAGAGTCCTTGCGCGCTTCTAGACAGCACGTGGTTAACTTGCCTCGTCGTCCGGCTCGGGCATCAGCACAAACTCGGGGTACGCTTCGATGCCCAGTTCTGCAACATCTTGGCCCAGCCTCTCTACCGAGGGAGGCACCCTGAGTCCAATCGTTTTGTTCAGGCCGAACCACAGAAGGTATGACACTCCGAACACAAAGGCGCCTATGGACACGACGCCAAGCAGTTGGATGTGGAACTGGCCGCCCGCAGCGATGCAGACCGCCAGGGTACCCCAAACGCCGGCAAACAGGTGGGCCGGGATGGCGCCCACCACATCATCCAGCTTGACCATCTCCATGAGCTTGATGGCTCCCACGCAGATAGCGCCGCCGACAGCGCCGATGACTACCGCCCAGTAGTGGTCAACTATATCGGGTCCCGCCGTGATGGAAACAAGTCCTGCAAGGGCGCCATTCAGCCCCGCAAACAGGTCCATGCGACCCAGGATGGGCCGGGACACCGCCAGAGCTACCACAACTCCGGCAGCGGCAGCCAAGTTGGTGTTGACCAGAACATTGCTCATAGCCACAGCATCGAAGGCAGTCCCCAGGGATAGCTGGGAACCGCCGTTAAACCCGAACCATCCCAGCCACAATATAAATACGCCAAGGGTTACCGACAGGATGTTGGACGGCGGGGTGGGCCTTGCGGTGCCGTCGCGCCGGAACTTGCCCAGCCTGGGACCGATGACCATCACTCCTGCAAGGGCGGCCCATCCGCCGGTGCTATGCACTATGGTCGATCCGGCGAAGTCCTGGAAGCCCCGCTCCGCCAGCCATCCCCCTCCCCAGGTCCATGCTCCCACGATGGGATAGATGAACGCTGTGAGCACAAGGATGAACAGGAAGAATATCCACATCCTCACCCTCTCAGCTATGGCCCCCGAAACTATTGAAGCTGTGGTTGCAACAAAGACCATCTGGAAGAACCAGTCGGACATCACCGAGTAGTTGTTCTCAACTACCTCAGCTGCCCCTCCGGTTCCTTCGATCAACGCGCGTTCGGCATCCGAAGGGCCGTACAGCAATTGGAAGGAGCCGATGACATGCCAGACATCGGTGTACATCAGGTTGTAGCCGATGAAGAAGAAGGCCAGACCGGCAATGGAGTACAGGCCGATGTTCTTGAGGCAGATCATCGATGCGTTCTTGGTGCGCACCGACCCGGCCTCCAGCATGGTGAATCCGGCACACATCCACATCACCAATGCCCCCCAGGCAAGGAAGGCGAAGGTGTTGAGGACAAACTGGGTCTCCGGGTTGACGCCGGTGGTCTGCGCGAGGGCCGGCCTCACAGAGAATATAGCCAACGTCAGCAGGATTAGCACCGCCAGCACAAGAACGCGGTGGCGCTTAAACGGGACCATTATTGCACTCAATTGCCCATCCTCCTATATCTGCAATCTCCCTGGGCTGCCTCCGTCTCGTCCTCCTCAAGACGGTGAGACGGCATACGTATTTTCACTTTGCTGAGAGCTAGCTCCCTCTGGCGGGAGCTACTCATCCATGACCCAGAAATCTTTGCCACCCCCGCCCTGGCTGGAATTCACGACGAGGCTGCCCCGGCGCAGGGCGATCCGACAGAAAGCGCCGGGGACTATGCGGGTGGTCTTTCCGTGCAGAATAAAGGGACGCAGATCCACGTGCCGCGGCTCGAACTCGCCATCGATGAAGCAGGGAGAGCGGGAAAGGGCAAGGACGGGCTGGGAAATGAAGTCGGCTGGGTCGGAGCGCATCTCCTTGGCGTAGTCCTCTCGCTCCTGGGGCGTCGAGTGGGGCCCAATGAGCATTCCGTACCCGCCGGAGCCTCCGACCCGCTTCACCACAAGGTCTTGCAGGTTGTCCAGGGTGTATTCCAGGTCTTCCGGCCTGCGGCAGAGCCGGGTATCCACGTTGTTCAGTATCGGTTCCTCGTTAAGGTAGTAGCGCACCATGTCCGGAACGTAGGCGTAAACGCTCTTGTCGTCGGCGACGCCGGTGCCGGGTGCGTTCACGAGGCTGACGTTGCCCTGCTTGTACGCTTGCATAAGCCCGGGAACGCCGAGGAGGGAGTCCGGGCGAAACACCAGGGGGTCGATGAAGTCGTCATCCACCCGACGATATATCACATCCACGCGCTGCAGCCCTGTGGTGTTGCGCATGTACACATAGCCGTCGCTGACCAGCAAGTCCCTGCCTTCCACCAGCTCGGCGCCTATCTCATGGGCCAGGAAAATGTGCTCGTAAAAGGCTGAGTTGTACACTCCGGGCGTGAGCAGGACGATGGTGGGGTCCTCGCACCCCACAGGAGCCAGCTCCTTCAGGGTCTGCAGCAGCACCCGGCCGTAGTGCTCCACTTCCTGCACCCGGGAGGTCCGATAAAGCCGGCGCAGGTTGGCTTTGACCGCCTTGCGGTTGGCGATCATGTAGGAGACCCCCGAGGGGACCCGGAGGTTGTCCTCCAGTACCTGGAACCCCTGGTTGGTGCGCACAAGGTCGGTGCCGCATATGGCAACCCAGGTGCCGTATGGCGCAGAGAAGCCCTGCATTTCCAACCTGTACTGAGGACAGCCCCGCACCACATCGACGGGGACCACTCCATCGTGAATGATGCGCGGCTCTCCACGGCCGTTTTCTCCCGGGGAGCCGCTGTAAACATCTTCCAGAAAGAGGTTCAGGGCCTTCAGACGTTGGGTCAGCCCTGCTTCGAGGTGGAGCCAATCGGACTTGGCCATCAAGCGTGGGACGCAATCGATGGGGATAATGCGCTCGTCAGCCTCCTCATCCCCATAAACGGTGAAGGTGATGCCTTCGTTCCGAAATGAGCGGGCAACCCGCTCCTGGATGGTCCTGGTCTCTTCGGCCGAAAGCTGGGTCAGCTCTTCGTAGAGTCGACTACAATGCTCCCTGATGGTACCATCGGCTAGGAACATCTCATCGTAAATCGCAGGGTCTAGTTCGTAGCTGTCGAACTGCACCGCAGAAGTATATGTCCAAGGGGTTATCCATGTCCAGATAAACCCAATGTGGATAACGGGCAGATACTATTGTATTGTATGGGGGCAGTCTTTCCGGTAGACACCAACGCTCCTGCGCATCCTCTGCGCAGGCATCTTCATCAAGAGACAGGCCCCACAGAATATCGTGAGTGAAGCCATTGCCATCAACGCCTAATAGAACCCTCGAATGTCTCCCAGGCTAAAGCAAGACCTGCTAACCCTCCGAGGTGAAGTCTTTGGAGGGGTCACTGCCGCAGTGGTCGGGCTGCCGGTCGCTCTGGCCTTCGGCGTAGCATCGGGGCTAGGGGCTGCCGCCGGCATATATGGAGCGGTGGCCGTAGGGTTCTTCGCAGCCCTGTTCGGCGGGTGCCGGGGCCTCATCTCCGGGCCAACAGGTTCTACCACAGTTGCTATCGCCGTCATCGTTTCAGCCCACGCTGATAACCTGGGTGAGGCGTTCACAATCGTCATCATGGCGGGATGCATCCAGATCCTGCTGGGTATGCTCAGGGTCGGGCGCTTTGTGACCTATACACCCTACTCGGTCATCTCCGGCTTTATGACCGGTGTGGGAGTCATCATTATCCTGGTCCAGACCCTGCCTTTCCTCGGGGCGCCTGTGGTTGCCGGCGGGCCCGTTGGGACCATCCAAAACTGGCCGGAGGTGGTGAACCATTTCGAAGCAGGGGCCCTTATAATCGCTGCCACTACCCTTGCCGTCGCCTTCCTGTGGCCCACCAAGCTTCAACGGTTCCTGCCATCGACCTTGGTCGCTCTCTTGGTAGGGACCCTGCTGGGATTGCTGTGGCTCACCGATGTGCCTGCGATTGGCTCTGTGCCGACCAATCTTCCCTCGTTCCTTCTGCCTGAGGTCTCTCCCGGAATCCTCGTCAGGGCCATAGAACCTGCGCTGGTCATCGCCCTCGTGAGTTCCGTAGATACCCTGCTCACAGCTTTGGTAGCGGACTCAATGACCAGGACCAATCACAAGGCCGATAAGGAGCTTTTGGCCCAGGGGGCTGGCACCGTGTTCGCCGGGTTCATCCGCGCCCTTCCCGGAGCTGGAGCCACGCCCAGCACCGTGGCAAACATTCAGGCTGGGGGACGCTCCTACCTTGCGGGGCTGCTTGCGGTAGGAATCCTGGCAGCGATGGTGATGCTCCTAGGAGACTACGTCGCCAAGATACCTAACGCCGTTCTAGCCGCAATTCTCGTAAAGGTTGGATGGGACACGGTGGACTGGCGTTTTGTTGCTCTAATGCATCGAGTCCACCGAGAACACCTGTTGGTTATGCTCCTGACCTTTGGACTGACCGTGTTCCTCGACCTGGTAACCGCCGTCGCGGTGGGGATGATAGCAGCCGCAGTCACCAACGCCCGCCAGTTTGAGCGCCTGGAACTGGACAGCGTGGTTTCGGTGCCCCTGCTGGACCACAGCTTCCTGGCAAGTGGAGAGGGTGATGAAGAAGCCGGGGTGGACTCGGTGCCAGACGAAGATTTCTTCTCCGCTCGTGTTGGACTGGTTGCCCTCCGTGGAAGCTTCACCGTGGCATCAGCCGCCAAGCTGAACAACACCATAGGGGCAGACATACGGGAGCATGAGGTGGTCATCCTCGATTTCTCCGACACCCTTTACGTCGATGACAGCGCCGCCTTGGTGGTGGAGCAGCTGATCGATACGGCGATGAAGAATGAAGTTCAGTGCATCATCATCGGTCTTCAGGGTATGCCTGAGACCACCCTGCGGGCGCTTAACGTCCTGCGCAATGTCCCACCAGAACACTTCCAGCCGAGCCTGGAAGATGCCTCAAGGCTGGCCAAAAAGCTCCTCTCCTAACGCCGCCTAGAGTATCTGGGACAGGAACAGCTTGGTCCGATCGTTCTGTGGGTCCTCGAATATCTGCTGGGGGGACCCATCCTCTACAATCGATCCCTGGTCGAACATCATCATGCGGTCCGCCACCTCACGGGCGAACCCCATCTCGTGGGACACCACCACCATGGTCATCCCAGAGCCTGCCAGCTCCTTCATCACCTCCAGCACCTCTTTGATCATCTCCGGGTCGAGGGCCGAGGTGGGCTCGTCGAACAGCATAATGTTGGGCTGCATCGCCAGCGCCCGGGCTATGGCCACCCGCTGCTGTTGACCTCCCGACAGCTGGGCCGGGTACTTGTCCGACTGGTCGGGTATTCCCACCCGGTTCAGCAGGTCCAACGCGACCTGCCGTGCTTCGTCCCTGGGCATCTTGCGCACCTTTATCGGCGCCAGGGTGATGTTGTCCATCACGGTCAGATGGGGGAACAGGTTGAAGGACTGGAACACCATTCCCACATCCCGCCTAATGGCATCGATGTTGCGAACGTCGTTGGTGAGCTCGATGCCGTCCACGATGATCTGGCCCCGCTGGTGCTCCTCCAGCCGGTTGATGGTGCGGATGAAGGTGGACTTGCCGGACCCCGACGGCCCGAACACCACCACGACCTGGGCCCTGCCGATGGTAGTAGTGATTCCGCGAAGGGCATGGAAGCTGCCAAACCACTTGTGCACATCCCGGCAGATGATGATGTCTTCTGCGCCGTTATTCATTTCTTGCGCTTCCATGGTCCCTCCTGTCTAAGCTACCGGCGTCCCACTCCCATGTTCTCTTCCACCCGCCTGCTGACATATGACATGCCGTAGGTGAACACCCAGAAAACCAAGCCCAGGAAGAGGAACAACTCCTTAGTGTCGGCAAGGTACTGTGGGTTTGATTGGGTGAAGGCTCGGCTGATCTCAACTATGTCGAGCATACCGATGATGTACACCAGGGTAGTGTCTTTGAATAAAGCGATGAACTGCCCCACGATGGCTGGAATCACATTGCGGATGGCTTGGGGCAAAGATATGAAGAGGGTGGTCTGCCAGCTTGGAAGGCCCAGCGCCCGGGCTGCCTCAGCCTGGCCGGGGTGCAGGGCCTGGAGCCCGCCTCGGATGTTCTCCGCCATGTATGCAGAACTGAATAAGGTTATGACAATGGCCGCTCGGAACAGGGAGTTCTGGGGGAAGTTCTCAGGAAATGCCAGCGGCACCAGCACCTGGGACATGAACAGCAGGGTAATGAGGGGCACGCCCCGAAACACTTCGATGAACACCACGCACAGCAGCTTGACCACAGGCAGCCGGGAACGTCGGCCAAGGGCGAGGGCAATGCCGATGGGAAAGCTGAAGGCGATGCCCCCCACAGCCAGCACCAGGTTCAGCGTCAACCCTCCCCAGTTGAGCACCGACACCGGTTGCAGGCCCGGGATGCCTGGGATTCCACGGAGCAGGAGCAGGGTCAAAACGAACACGACGACGGCCGACAGCGCAATCCTGGGCGAAGTCCCCAACGGTGTGTACCGGGCGATAGCCCATCCGATCCCCAGCGCGGGGATATTCGCTGCAAGCAGCAGGCGGACATCCATGCCCATCCGTTCGAAGCTGTAGGGGAGCAAGGCAAAGGCAGCCAGGGCCACGGCGACGCCTATTGCGATACGTTTTGTAAGCCCGCCTCCCGCAACTGCCCACATCATGCCCAGGAGGGCCGTCACCAGCAGCAACGACGCCTGGGGCCTCCAGAAACAGTTCTGGCCGGGACAGGAGGCCTCGGTGTTGTACTGGCCTATTATCATCTGACCGCCCAGGACTCCGATGACAGTCCAGTCGGCGTTGAACAGCATCCAGTTTATGCCGAATATTGCCGCTGCACCGATCACCAACGCGGACACCACTGTAAGGGCGCCGCTGAACTTTGTCGCAAACAGGTTGGCATGTACCCATCCGACGGCGCCTCTTTCCAGGCGCGGAGGCGGAAGGGGTACGTTGCCGGCGGGTCTTAATTCAGAAGCCAAGTCCTACCTTCTCCCAACGTTTATCCGCTTGTTGTACAGATTGCCGATGAGGGAATAGGTCAGGCTCATGGCGAGATACGCCGCCATGATCAACAGGAATATGGATACGGCAGGCGCCGTCTGGGTCATGGTCTTTGCCACGTTAGTAAGGTCGGAAAACCCGATGGCGCCTGCCAAGCTGCTGTTCTTGGTCAAGTTGAGGAACTGGCTGATCAGCGGAGGAATAATCACCTTCATGGCCTGAGGGAGGGTTACCTGTCGCAAGGTCCTCGCAGTTGAGAGCCCCAAAGCGCGGGCCGCCTCGATTTGTCCCCGGCTTACCGACTGGATTCCGGCTCTCACTATCTCGGCGATGAACGAGGCTGTGTACATGACCAGCCCGATCATCAGCGCCATCAGCCCTCCCGACAAGGTGAACCCGTCTGAGATGCGACCAAAGTCCCCCTGGGGCGAAGGCAGCGAAACGGTAAAGGGAGCCGTTCCTGACGAAAAGGCGATAATGACCCAGCCGACGGCGCCGATCACCAAAACGGTTGCAAGTCCCATCAACAGGGGGTCCGGCGCCGAACCTGTTCGAACTTCCCTGGCAACCAACCAGCGATGGACCAGTATGCCGGCGACGATGGCGGCAACGACCAGTCCAAGCCAGATCAGGGCGGAACCAACGCTGCTCACCGCAAGCCACGGAATGGATAGCCCTGCATTGTTCAGGTACAGGCGGTCTGCGAGGACATAGCCATCCCGCTCGCTGGGCAGCGCCAGCACTATAAAGAACCAGAAGAACAGCTGCACCAGCAAAGGAACATTCCGGAAGAACTCGATGTAAACGAGGGCAACCTTGGAAAGGATCCAGTTGCCGGACAGGCGAGCAATCCCTATGAATGTGCCCAGGAGGGTTGCCAGCACCACGCCGACCAAGGAGACAAACAGGGTGTTAGTAACGGCGACGAGAAAGGCGTAAAGGAAGGTGTCTGAGGACTCGTATGGGAGCAGATGCCAACCTATGGGGGTCTGGTACTCCCTGGAAAGAAACTCAAATCCGAAGGGGATGTTTCGGTTTGAGATGGCGCTGGCGATATTCGCAAAGAACCAAGTGACCAGGACAACTACCAATATCCCGGACACGATCTGCGCCGTCCACTGAAGGACTTGAGCGTGCCTCCAAACGGGCACGCCTTTGTAGGTAAGGTTGGGGAGCGTCACACCTTCGACTACCTAGCGGTTTTGCGCATGATTCTAGTCTAACAGCGCCGAGTTTGTCGAGGTGACTTAATGGTTTGCTTCTACCCGAAGCGGGCATAGGTCGTTGACTACGGGATGTGCACTAAGCTCCGGGGAGCCTCAGCACCAGTTTGATTCCCGCTGTTGGGCTGGGGCCCTCGGTAGGTGCACGTTAGAGGATACCCCCGGCCGGAGCCGGGGGTATCCTCCGTATCTCACACAGAGTACAGGTCTGCAGCTACCTTAGAGGAGCTGCGTAGATCTGGCCGCCCTTGGGGCAGTCGCTGCACGGGGCATCTGCCCACAAGGCGTTGCGCCCGCCATCGCGCGGAAGGTTGATCCCGTCGGGGCCAAGGTTCCGGGCATATATCTCGCCGTAGTTGCCGACGGCCCTGATTACATCCTGGGCTACAGTTTCCTTGAGACCCAGGCTGTCCTGGCCGAAGGAGCCTCCCAAGCCGAATAGACGGTCAACCTTGGTGTCGCCGGTCGCGGAGCTCGGCACACTATCCATTGTGACCCCATACGCCTCAGCGTAGATGAGCATGCCCATCACGGTCTTGACGATGTCGAACCACTGGTCGTCGCCGTGGGGGACCACGGGACCCAGAGGCTCTTCAGAGATCGTCTCAGGCAGGATCACATGGTCTCCGGGGTTGGCCAGAGCTGTGCGCAGAGCTGCAAGCTGGGACCGGTCGTTGGTGAAGGAGTTGCACTGCCCGGCGTCGTAAGCCGCGACCACCGCGTCGGTGTCCTCGAATGTCAGAACGGTTAGGTTCAGGTCGTTCTGGTTCGAGAAGTCCTGCAGGTTAAGCTCAGTAGTCGTTCCCTGGGTGACACAAACGGTGGCATCCTTAAGGTCCAGGGCGCTGCCCAAGCCTTCGTCCTCCCGTACCATGAACCCTTGGCCATCGTAGAACATGGTCTGGGCATAGTTGCCCCACTGGGAATCCCGGGAGGTTGTCCAGGTAACTGTGCGCACGAGCATGTCAACCTCACCCGACTGGATGGTCGGCCCACGCTCGGCAGCTGTGATCAGCCTGATCTGTATGGCATTCGGATCACCCAGTACAGCGGCCGCCAGCGCCCTGCACAGATCGATGTCAAAGCCTACGTTGTTCCCCGCCGCGTCCAGGGAGCCATACCCCGGGACGTCGTTTCTGCTGGCACAGATGACCTCGCCGCGGTCCTGGACAGCCTGTAGTCTGCCGCTCTCTTCGCCATCGCCATCCCCACCGCACGCCGCGAGGGTTGCCGCCAGAGCTACGAGAACCGCAACCATGATGTATACCTTGTACTTCAGCATCTCCCGATCCGTTCCTTTCCTGAAGTGAAAGTGTCTGCTCGGAGACCGGCGCTTCCGCGGCAGTCCGCCGAACAAGTGAACATTATAACGCAATTAGTACAGCGTGTCTCAGGTCTCCCGGACAGTTTTGATGCTTCTTTGCAAAGTTTGTCCGAAGCACTTTCTCCCGACCCTTGAGCCGCAGGACAGCCTATTGACAGGCACCTACGCGGATGCTTGAATCCTGTCATTCTTTGACCCGGCATTCCGCATAGGTACCAAGAGGACCATCATGTCTCCAACAACCAGCGTCGGCCACGCCGTCGTGGAAGCCCTCAGGCAGGAAGGCGTACGCCATGTGTTCGGCATTGTGGGCGCCGCCTTTCTGGATATTTTGGATGCCATGTACGACCGGACGGACATCCAGTTCGTCGGTGTCCGCCATGAACAAGCAGCGGCTCTTATGGCTGACGGCTATGCCCGGGTTACCGGCCGGCCCTCGGTCTGCCTGGTGACCAACGGCCCCGGGGTCATCAACCTGACCTATGGGGTGGCGGCTGCCTACGTTGCCCATTCTCCGATGGTTATCCTGGCCCCATCGCCATCCAGGGAGCACCAGCACCGCGACTCCACCCAGGAGTTCGACCAGGTGTCCCTGTTCCGTCCCATCACGAAGGCGGCCTTCCAGGTGACCGTGCCCGAGCGTATCCCTGAGCTTCTGCAGCACGCCTTTCGGGTAGCCACTTCCGGGAAGATGGGGCCTGTGCTGGTGGACCTTCCCAGAGACATAATGGTGGGCACGGAGGTGCAGGCCACGGCCCTCGATCCTGGGAGCTACCGCATCGGCCAGAGCCGGGTTCAGGGGGACGAAGATCTTGTGGAGAGGGCTGTCCAGGTGCTCCGTTCCGGGCAACGGCCCGTAATCATGGCCGGCGGCGGGGTGGACTGGAGCTTGGCCTCCCAGGAAGCTGTGGAACTGGCGGAGATCACCGGCGCCGCCCTGGTGACATCTTATGGACGGGCAGATGCTGTTCCCAACAACCACCCGCAGTTCCTGGGGCACATAGGACGCTTGGGTGCGCCCGAAGCCGCCGAGGCGGTGCGCAAGGCCGATGTGCTGCTGGCGCTGGGCACCCGTCTGTCCCACAGCACCACCTTCTACGACAACCGCTACATCCAGCCGGAAACCCGAATAGTCCAGGTGGACATCGATGCCAACGAGATCGGCAGGAACTACCCTGTCGCCGTGGGCATCCAGGGCGATGCTAAGGGCGTGGCCACCCAGCTCCTCCGGTCTCTCAGGGCAGCGGAAGCGCCTATCCGGGGCGAATGGCTGGAGGAGGTCAAGGAGCTTTCCCGGCGTCGCTGGGAGCGCCTGGACTCCGAAGGCTCATTGAACACCATGCCCCTCAAACCCCAGCGCGCCTACCATGAGCTGCGCAAGGTCATCCCCACCGACGCTATCATCTCCCTGGATGCCGGGCTGACGCCCGCCTTCGGGCAGGACAGGCTGGTGTTCGACAACCCTCGCAGCCTGCTCATCTCCCTGGACCTGGGAGGACTTGGCTTCGGATTCCCCGAGGCCCTGGGCGCCAAGTTCGCTCTGCCGAACCGCACGGTAGTCAACATGAACGGGGACGGCGGGTTCCTGTTCAACGCCCAGGAGATGGAGACGGCAGTGCGCTACGGCCTGAACGTGATCACGATTATCATGAACAACGGCTGCTGGGGGTCAGAAAAGGCCTACCAGAAGTACGCATTCAACGAACGCTACGTTGGGGCCGATGTGGGCAGCCCCGACTTCGAGCAGTACGCCCGCTCATTCGGCGCCATCGGCATCAGGGTGGAAGAGGCTGACCAGATAGGAGACGCCTTCAGGGAAGCGATGAACGCAAGCGTCCCCAGCATTATAGAGGTGCCCGTCGATCCCGACGAGATGCCCCGGCCTGCCCGCTTGGGCGATGTGATGAAGCAGCCCCAGCAGTAGGAGTTGAAAAGAGCGCATGTCACCCATCGACTACATCCCCCGCACCCGGGAAATGTATGCCAGCTACCTGCCCTACCGATGGGTGGTCAACGAAGATGCTCCATGGACGCCTCTACGTTCCCCCCTAGCCGAGAGCAGGGTAGCCCTCCTGTCCACGGGCGGCATCCACATGGAGGACCAAGCTCCTTTCCACTACAAGGACGACACTTCCTGCCACGAGATACCGAAGGATGTGGACTACGCCCGGCTGCGGGTGTCCCACTTCGGCTATCTGACCGACGACGCCGGCGTCGATCCCAACTGCGTGTTCCCCTTGGAGAGGCTGCGGGAGTTGGAATCCGAGGGCACCATCGGGGAGCTGGCGGACCCGGCCTATTCTCTGATGGGGGGCATCTACTCAGCCCGCCGGGTGCGTAACGAGGTCGTCCCCATGGTGGTGGAGCAGATGCTCAGCCGCCAGGTGGGTGTGCTGTTCCTGGTGCCTGCCTGACCGGTGTGCCATCAGTCCGTGGGGCTGATCGCCAGGGGTGTGGAAGAAGCGGGGATACCCACCCTGTCCATGACGTCAGCCCTGGACATCACCCAGGCGGTGAAGCCTCCCCGCTCGGTGTTCGTCAACTTCCCCCTGGGCCATCAAACGGGTAAGCCCAACGAGCCAGAGCTTCAGCGCGCCATCCTGAAGGATGCTTTCGGGGCGATGGAGGCCATGACAACGCCGGGGGAGATGGTCCACCTGCCCTACGTCTGGGACCCCGACGACCATTCATGGGAAGACCGCGACTACCGGCCGGGCTACCTGCCAGTCTACACCCGCTAGCCCTGCCCTTATCCCTACCCCCTTTAGAAACTCGCGCCTGGGGACAGCATATCCCCCTCCCTTGATGGGAGGGGATTAAGGGGAGGGTGACACAGCCCAGAGTCGCTCTTCCCCACTCCCTCTTCCGTCGTTCCCGCTTTCGCGGGAACCTACCGTGGCTTACTTTACGCCCCCGGTTCTCCTTCGATTTCCCTCAGGACGAACCGGGGGGCACGCCTTTCATCATAGCCAGCCTGGCCCGGTCCCGGGGTTTCCTGGATTGCGGCCTCCGCCGCAATGACGGAGGGGCCTGTCCTCCTCACCCCAACCCTCTCCCTCCAGGGGCGAGGGGGCACCGCTTATCCCCCGGATTCCCGCTTTCGCGGGAGTGGGGGTATTTGGGGCACCCCCGCTTTTCGTCATTGCGGCGTAGGCCGCAATCCAGGACGGAGCGTTGTCGGGATACAGGATGGCCTTTGTCAAGGGGCCGATCCTTTCCCTCGCAACTCACCGGCGCTCCTGTCGGTTCTCCTTCGATTTCCCTCAGAACAAACCGGGGGGCACGCCTTTCATCATAGCCAGCCTGGCCCAGTCCCGGGGTTTCCTGGGTTGCGGCCTCCGCCGCAATGACGGAGGGGCCTGCCCCCTCACCCCAACCCTCTCCCTCCAGGGGCGAGGGGGCACCGCTTATCCCCCGGATTCCCGCTTTCGCGGGAGTGGGGGTATTTGGGGCACCCCCGCTTTTCGTCATTGCGGCGTAGGCCGCAATCCAGGACGGAGCGTTGTCGGGATACAGGATGGCCTTTGTCAAGGGGCCGATCCTTTCCCTCGCAACTCACCGGCGCTCCTGTCGGTTCTCCTTCGATTTCCCTCAGAACAAACCGGGGGGCACGCCTTTCATCATAGCCAGCCTGGCCCAGTCCCGGGGTTTCCTGGGTTGCGGCCTCCGCCGGTGTTAGTGCTAACTCTAAACTGACCCAGTAGCGCTAATTTGGAATTGACCCACCCCGATAGCGGACGCATCTTCGTCGGGAAACCGATTAGGAGGTGCAGCAAGTCAAATGATAGGAGGTGGGTTAGTGAGAGAGTTATACGAGTTGAAGGGCGATGGAAGCTCGATCCGAGGGATATCGAGGGAGTTGGGGATTTCCCGGAACACCGTGCGCAAGTACGTGCGCTCCGACGAGGTGCCCAAGGCCAAGCGGCGAGAGAAGCAGGGGTCGAAGCTGGACCCATACAAGGGTCACATAGATGGTCGGCTGTCGGCGGGAGTGGACAACTGCGTGGTGCTGCTGCGGGAGATCCGGGAGTTGGGCTACGACGGCAGCTATCCGACGCTGACCAACTACGTGCGGCCTCGGCGTCGGCCGCGTCAGCCCCGTGCGACGGTGCGGTTCGAGACGGCGCCAGGCGAGCAGGCACAGGTGGACTGGGGCAGCTTCGCCTATGTCGGAGAGGACGGGCGCAAGCACCGGGTCTGGGCCTTCGTGATGGTGCTGAGCTGGTCTCGGACCATCTACGTGGAGTTCGTCCGGCGCGCCGACGTGGCGACCTTCATCAGGTGCCATCTGAACGCCTTCGAGTACTTCGGTGGTGTTCCCCGCCGCTGCCTGTACGACAACGCCAAGGTGGTGGTCCTGGGGCGTGACAGGGAGGGCAGGCCGGAGTGGAACAGCCGGATGCTGGACTTCTCACTGCGAATGGGCTTCGACCTCCGTCTGTGCCGACCCTACCGAGCGCAGACGAAGGGCAAGGTGGAGAGCGGCGTGAAGTACGTCCGGGGCAACCTGTGGCCCGGTGTCCGCTTCACCGACGACGCAGACATGAACCGCCAGGCCCTGGAGTGGTGCGATGCGGTGGCCAATCGGCGAGTCCATGGGACGACGCACCGGGTCCCCCGAGAGATGCTGGCTGAGGAGCTCGCCCACCTGGGCAGCCTGCCGCCGCGTTCGGGCCTTGCGCCCTACATGCGGGAGGAGCGGAAGGTGGCCAGGGACGGCTACGTCCACTGGGAGAGGTCTCGCTACGGCGTGCCCTGGAGCTGGGCGGGTTCGACGGTCCAGGTGGGTGTGCGGGCCGGTACGGTGGAGGTCTGGTCGGGCGACGTGCGGCTGGCGGTGCATCCCCAAGCCCAGCGGACCGGTCAGCGCCTCACACTGCCGGGCCAGTGGGACGGACTGCCCGGCGGCGATGATCGTCCTCGTAAGGAAGCCGTGGCGGTGCAGATCCCTGTGGGCCAGGTGGAGCGCCGCTCCCTGGAGGTGTACGAGTTGGCAGCGGTGGGAGGTGGGCGATGATCGCGCTGGAACAGGCTCGCCAGCACCTGGAGACGCTGGGCCTCAAGCAGGCCGTCGAAGCCCTGGACAACTCCTTGGACGCTGCGGCCACCAAGAAACTGACCTACCCCGAGATGCTGGCAGAGCTACTCGGCGTGGAAGTGGCCGCCCGGAAGGAGCGGTACATGTCCACCAGGACGAAGCTGGCTCACCTCCCCTTCCACCGGACCTTGGAGCAGTTCGACTTCTCGTTCCAGCCCTCCATCGACGAGCGACAGGTGCGGGAACTGGCCGGCCTGTCCTTCGTCGCTGAAGCCACCAACCTGCTGCTCCTGGGACCGCCAGGTGTGGGCAAGACCCATCTGGCGGTGGCCCTAGCGCTCAAGGCCATCGAGAAGAGCCAGGGGGCCTACTTCGTCCGAGCCTACGACCTGATGGAGGACCTGAGGAAGGCCAGGGTGGAGAACAACCTCCAACGGCGCATGCGGGTCTACCTGTCGCCCAAGCTACTCATCGTGGACGAGTTCGGCATCTGGCCTTACGACCGGGACGCCTCCACCGCCTTCTTCACCCTGGTGTCGGCTCGCTATGAGCGGGGCAGCATCATCCTCACCTCCAACAAGGGCTTCGCCGAGTGGGGTGAGCTTCTGGGCGATACCGTCATCGCCTCGGCCATCCTGGACCGGCTGCTGCACCACAGCCACGTCCTCAACATCCGAGGCGAGAGCTACCGGCTTAAAGGCAAGAGGCAGGCCGGACTCTTCGCCTCCCATCAACTGCTATCGACATCGCCTGAAGCCGCTAGCTCCGGCGACGTCTAAATCCAACAGGCACTCTTGCTTGCCAGAAAGGAGGCGACTTAACGACAAGGTGGGTCAGTTCTAACTTAGCGGAAAAGGGTCAAATCTAACTTAGCATTGACACCGGAATGACGGAGGGGCCTGCCCCCTCACCCCAACCCTCTCCCTCCAGGGGCGAGGGGGCACCGTTTATCCCCCGGATTCCCGCTGTCGCAGGAGTGACGGTAGGGGACAACGGGCTGTATTTGAGGTGTTTCCTAAGCTCCCAGGACATCCCAGGGGAACTCGTCGAGGGAGTTGATCACCCTGTCTGCGCCTGCTATCTCGGACTCGGGCACCGGGTCGGTGCGCACCGCAACCACGAACATTCCCGCCCTCTTGGCACCCTCCACACCCCGCGGGGAATCTTCGACGACGATGCACTCTCCCGGCTGGACACCCAGCTTTTGGGCCGTCAGGAGGAAGATGTCCGGGGCAGGCTTGCTGGCCGCCGCCATGTCGCCGGACACTATGACCTCGAACCGGTCCTGGAAGCCCAGTAGCGCCAGCGTGCCATGCACGATCCCGCTGGCCGAAGATGAAGCCAGCGCCAGCTTGTACCCTCGACCCTTCAGGTCATCCAGCAGTTTGGCTGCTCCTGAGGATGGCACAGCTTCTTCCGACAAGCGACGTAGAATGCCTTCCTCGAACAGGGCGGCGTAGTGCTCAAGGGGCTTGTCCAGGCCAAGGCGGCCAATCAGCTCCCCCATCTGGGATGGAAAGGTCCTCCCCAACCCTTCTTCCAGCACATCTTCCGGCGAATAGTCGAAGCCCTCGTCGGCCAGGATACCGTCGAACACCGCCGCATGGATGGGTTCGCTATCTACGAGGACGCCATCCATGTCGAAGATGACAGCCTTCATGGATGCTAGGGGACCAGCACCAGCTTTCCTGTGGACTCCCTGCCCTGGAGCTGGCGGTGGGCCTCATGGGCCTCGGACAGGCCGAAGGTGCCCCCGATGCGCAGCTTAAGCTGGCCGCTGGCGACCCATCCCAGCACCTCGGAAGAGCGCCACTCCAGCTCTTCCCGGGTGGCGGTGTAGTCGCCCAGGGTGGGGCACGTCAGGTAGGAGGAGCTGCGGATGCTGGCCCGGCTCACGGGAGGCACCGGGCCGCTGGCTTGGCCGTACAGCGCCAGGTAGCCCCGGCGGGACAGGGAAGCCAAGCTCCCGTCGAAGGTGGTCTGTCCCACAGCATCGAAGACAGCCTTGGCTCCCTTGCCGCCGGTTCCTTCCATGACCTTATCGGCGAAGTTCTCGGTAGCGTAGTTGATCACCACGTCCGCCCCTGCTTCCTTTGCCAGGGCAGCCTTCTCTTCGGTGGAGACTGTCGTATAGACGGTCGCCCCGGTGCGCTTGGCCATCTGGATCAGGAGCAGGCCTGTGCCACCCGCCCCGGCGTGAACCAGCGCCGCATCCCCGGACCCCAAGGAGCAGATGCTGAAAGCCAGGTAGTGGGCTGTCATACCTTGGAGAAGGGCTGCCGCCGCGGTCCTGGTGTCTATTCCCTGGGGCAGCTTCACCAGGGCGCCGGAGGGCACTGCCACCTGCTCGGCATATGAACCGGTAACGCCGCACCATCCAACAGCATCCCCAACCTGGAACCCACTCACCCCGCTGCCCAGGGCTGCAACCACGCCTCCGGCTTCCCGCCCCAGGACTGCCGGCAGGGCTGGAACGGGGCTGGCCCCGGACCGGCTGTTGACATCGGTGAAGTTGACGCCGATGGCCTCCACCTTCACCAGCACTTCACCTTCGGCGGGCGAAGGCTCGGGACTGTCCTCGTACTTCAGGACCTCCGGTGGACCCTGTTCATGAATGCGGCTGACTTTCATGGCGTCTCCTCCTGGGTGATGACTGGAAGTGCTGGCAGTATACACCTTGGGGGGATGCCGGACACGGCAGGGAATGGGAGACCGGGGGTTGGGGACTTAGGGGGCGGTCGGGCGGGGCACACCCTTGAACCTGAGCCTCATCAGGCCCTTGATGTCTTCCCATGCCGTGGCGACCACTCGCACCCGGGAATCGGGGTCGTCATCCCACTTCACGGGAATCTCCCGTATCCGGTACCCGTTCTTGGCGGCGATTATCAGCATCTCGGTGTCGAAGAACCAGTTGTTGTTCTGCACCTGGGGAATGATGGCTTGGGCGGCCCTGCGGGTGATGGCCTTGAAGCCGCACTGGGCATCCCGGAAGGGGGTGAAGAACATCATCCGAATCAGGGTGCTGTAGGAGCGGGATATGAATTCGCGCTTGAGGGAGCGGGTGACCCTGGAGTTCTTCGAGAGTCGGCTTCCTATGGCGATGTCCGCGCCTTCTTCGATAGCTCCTACAAGCTGGGGAATGTGGGACAGGTCCGTGGACAGGTCAACATCCATGTAGCTGAGGATATCGGCGCTGCTTTCCAGCCATACTTGGCGAAGGGCGCGCCCCCTGCCCTTCTGGGGGATGTGCACGCTGACAACGCTGGTGTGGCGGGTGGCCAGCATATCGGCTACGGCGCGGGTGTTGTCCGTAGAGCCGTTGTCGGCAATGATTATCTGCCAGGGGTTCTGGAGCAGGTTCTCGCGCAGGAACTTGCTGAGGATGTCGATACTGCGGGGCAGATCATGCTCTTCGTTATAGACCGGAATAACGAAATCTACAGTGTCTGCCATCTCCCCGCTCTCTCCACTATCTTCCTGGCTCCGACTAACCCTATTTGTTGCGGCAAACCGGTGTCAAGCTAGAATCAGTGCTTGAAATGGCGCACGCCGGTGAACACCATGGCCAGGTTGGCTTCGTCGGCGGCCGCTATGACCTCATCGTCCCGGATGGAGCCTCCAGGCTGGACGACGGCGGTGGCCCCGCCCTCGGCCGCCAGCTCCACGCCGTCGGGAAAGGGGAAGAAGGCATCGGACGCCAGGACGCTTCCCGGGGACGCATCTCCCGCCGCCCGCACAGCCAGGTGGACGCTGTTGAGGCGGTTGGGCTGACCTGCTCCCATGCCAACCAGGGCTTGGTCCTTGACCAGCACGATGGCGTTGGACTTGATGTGCTTGGCGACCTTCCAGGCGAAAGCCAGGTCGGCCATCTCCCGGTCATCCGGCTGCCGCTTGGTGACGACCTTCCACGATGACGCATCCTCGGCCAGCACATCCTGGGACTGGGCCAGGAGCCCTCCCGACAAAGGCCGCAGATCGTAGTCGCCCTCATCCTTAGGCGGTTCAGCTACCAGTATTCGCAGGTTTCGCTTCTTCTTCAGCTCTTCCAGGGCTTCCTCTTCATAGCCTGGGGCCACCACCACCTCGTAGAAGACGCTGCCCATCTCCCTGGCCGTCGCGGCGGAGACGATGGAGTTGAAGCCCACGATTCCACCGAAGGCCGACACCGGGTCTCCGGCGAGGGCACGCTGGTAGGCCTCAACCTGGTCGCTGGAGACAGCAAGGCCGCAGGGGTTGGTGTGCTTGATTATGGCGACGGCGACGCCCTCGAAATCGGTGGCCGTCCGCCAAGCTGCGTCGGCATCCAGCAAGTTGTTGAAGGACAGCTCCCTGCCATGGACCTGGCTTGCTCCTGCCAAGCCTCCGTCATTTTCCCCGGCCACATACAAGGCGGCCTTCTGGTGGGGATTCTCCCCATAGCGCAGGTCTAGGTGCTTTCGGTAGGACAGGTCCAGCACCTGGGGCATCTCTTCGCCGCCAGCCCCATCCTTGCTATCCGCTTTGGCGCCCAGGTATGCGGCGACGGCGGTGTCGTAGGTGGAAACGTGCTGGAAAGCCTTGAACGCCAAGCCTTGGCGCTCCTCCTGGCTCAGCCCACCCCCCGCTATGCGATCGGCGACCCACGGGTAGTCGGCCGGATCGACGACCACCGCCACAGACGGGAAGTTCTTAGCTCCCGCCCTGATGAGGGTAGGCCCGCCAATGTCGATGTTCTCCAATGCTTCATCCAGCTCCACGCCCGGCTTGCTCACCGTATCTACGAAGGGATAGAGGTTCGACACAACTAAATCGATGGGCTGAATGCCCTGCTTTTTTAGCTCCGTCATGTGCTCCGGGGTGTCCCGCCGGGCCAGCAGGCCCCCATGTATGCGGGGGTGCAGGGTCTTCACCCGCCCGTCCAGTATCTCCGGGGAGCCGGTAACGTCGGAGACCTGCTGTACGGGCAGGCCGCCATCCTCGGACAGCACCTTGTAGGTGCCCCCGGTACTGATCAGCTCGACACCGGCTTCCGCCAGGCGGCGGGCAAAATCTACGATTCCGCTCTTGTCGTAGATGCTGATGATGGCTCGCAAGGGGCTCCCTCCCGCAGAGATATCCTGTACCTAGTGGGGCAGGGAACCCAGTATAACCCCATCATCGCCGTGCTGCACCACCACCTCGCCCACCACCACCGAGTCGGGCACCTCGGTCAGCACAGACTCTACTTTGTCCTGGGGGCACACCATGACAATGCCCAAGCCCATGTTGAAGACCCGGTACATTTCGGCAGGGTCTATCTCTCCCCGGTGTTGAAGCATCGTGAAGATCGGCAGGACCTGCCAGCTGCCTAAATCGAACCGGGCAGCCAGCCCCGGAGGCATAGCCCGGGGCATGTTCTCCAGGAGGCCGCCTCCGCTGATGTGGGCCATGGCCTTGATGCTGCCCAGCACCCCGGACAGGGCCGGATAGTAGGAGCGGTGGGGTATCAGAAGCTCCTCTCCTAGGGAGTGGCCCAGCTCCTGGTGGTGTTCGTACAGGACGTTGGGGTTGTCGTCGATGCCGAACACCTTGCGGACCAGGGAGAAGCCGTTGGTATGGAGACCGCTGGAGGGCACGCCTACCAGGACATCGCCAGCCTCCACCGTGGAGGGATCGAGCCTCTGCTTCTCCTCAACGATGCCTACGATGAACCCCGCGAGGTCGAAATCGCCTTCGGCGTACACGCCGGGCATCTGAGCGGTCTCGCCCCCGATCAGGGCACAACCGGCCTCCCGGCAGGCCCACGTCATGCCCCGCACCAGGGTGTCGATCCATTCCAGCCCTTTGTCGCTGGTCGCTACGTAGTCCAGGAAGAACAGGGGTTTGGCGCCCTGGGTGAGCACATCGTCGATGTTCAGGTTGACCAGGTCGATGCCCAGGGACTCGTAATGGCCCAGGAGGGAAGCCACCTTCAGCTTGGTGCCGACGCCGTCGGTGCTGGCTACCAGGATGGGGTTGTCGTAGCCCTGGAGTCGGAAAAGCCCTGCGAAGCCGCCCGCGCCCCCCAGTACCTCGGGGCCGTGGGTCAGGCGGGCGAATCCCGCTATGCGGTCCTTGATGTGGGCCAGGGCGTCGGTGTCCACCCCCGCTGCCTGGTACGGGTTGTCAGCCACGGTCAGCCCCCCGCCCTCAGGATGTGATGCTTCAGCGGCTTGGTAGGATAGGTGAGAGGCAACCGGCTACTGGTGCTCCAGCATGAGTTTGTCCATCTCCAGCTGCACGGGGATGGGATACTTGCCGGTAAAGCAGGCGTCGCAGAACCCGCCTGAGCTGCCGCCAACCACTTCAAGCAGCCCCTTCACGCTGAGGTAGCCCAGTGAGTCGGCGCCGATGAACTTGCGTATCTCGTCGTTGCTCTTGTGGGAGGCGATCAGCTCACCCTTGGTCGCCATATCCACCCCCAGGATGCAAGGATGGCGTATCGGGGGGGCGCACACCCGCATGTGCACCTCCTCGGCTCCAGCACGGCGCAGCAGGCTGACCACGTGGGGAGTGGTGGTCCCGCGAACTATGCTGTCGTCGACCACCACGATGCGTTTCCCCTTGATCACCTCGATCAGGGGATTGAACTTGACCCAGACGCCCAGTTCCCGGAGCTTCTGGTCCGGCTCGATGAAGGTGCGTCCCACGTAGCGGTTCTTCACCAAGCCCTCGCCGTAGGGGATGTTGGACTCGTGGGCGTAGCCGACGGCGGCCGCCCCAGCTGAGTCGGGAACACCGATGACGACATCGGCATCGGCGGGATGTTCCCTGGCAAGCTGGGCACCCATGGCGTTGCGGCTGGAATAGACCAAGCTGCCTTCCATGGTACTGTCGGGCCGGGCGAAGTAGATAAGCTCGAACACACATAGGGACCGCTTGCCGTTGCCCCCCTGCCATACGTATGACTGGAGGCCGTTGTCGTCGATGTACACCAGTTCGCCGGGTTCCACATCCCTGAGATAAGTGGCCCCCAGGTGGTCCAGGGCGCAGCTCTCCGATGCGAGCACCCAGCCTTCATCCAGGCGACCGATGCAGAGGGGCCTCACTCCCATCGGGTCACGCATACCCATCACGCCGTCCTTGGTCAGCACCACAACCGAGTAGGCGCCCTGCACGTTTCGCATGAAGTAGGCGGCCCGCTCCTCCCAGGTCTGACCGGAGGCGTTGACCAGGAGGTAAGCCATGACTTCGGAGTCGGTGGACGAAGCGAAGGTGCAGCCCCAGTCCTTCCTGAGCTGGTCCTGGAGCTCGGCCGCGTTGACAACGTTGCCGTTGTGTCCCAGGGCCAGTTGGCCGTGAACCCCCTGGACGAGGAAGGGTTGGGCGTTGCACTCCTGGCTGGAGCCGGTGGTGGAGTAGCGGGTATGGCCTATGGCCATCGTACCCTGTAGGGGGCGCAGCTCTTCCTCGCGGAAGACCTGGGTGACGAGTCCCATGTCGGTATGCACCCGGATGGAAGAGCCGTCGGTAGCGGCGATTCCTGCGCTCTCCTGACCCCTGTGCTGAAGGGCGAAGAGGCCGAAGAAGGCGACGCGCCCAGCATCGCGCCCGGGGGCGTACACCCCTACGACGCCGCACTCTTCCCTGGGACGATCGCCGGCAGCCCGAGGTTGAAGAGAACCGGAATTCTTCTTCACATGTGGATTATAGGGAGGCCCTTGACGGAGGGTCAAGATATCTCTACTCGGGTATTTCGGCTACCATGCCCTCGGTCAGCTCCACGGCGAAGGCCGCCAGCACCTGACCGACCAGCATATAGTGGCCGATGAGCCCGGTCAGCTCGACGGTCCCCTTCACCCCGAACCGGTCCTTGACAGCATCGAAAGAGGCAGAGGAAATCTTGTGGTCCCGCAGCAGCTCCTGGACGTATCTGACCACCAGGGCCTCATCCCCCGCCAGCCCGTTGGGAGCTGTCCCCTTGGCAATGCCCTGTATGGTGTCCTCGGCGACCCCTGCCGCCCTGGCCAAGCGGGCATGGGCTGCAAACTCGTACTGGCTCTTTATCTCACGGGCTGTGGCAAGCACCACCACCTCGCGCAGGGCGTTGTCCATATCGCCCTCAAAGCGCACGTAGGTGCCGGTGGCAGCCACGCAGGCCGCCAGCTTGGGGCTGTGCAGCAGGACGCCGTAAGGCCCCCTGATGCCCCCGCGGCTCTCCACTATCTCATCGTAGTAACCCTGCTCTTCAGCGCTCAGTTCTTCCCTGGAAACATCGGGTATGCGCGCCATTGTGAACCTCCTCAAATCCTACTGAATGGTACTCGTCGGTCTCACCCTGTGAGAGGCAGCTCCGGCACCGCTCCCGGCGCCAGCTCCACCTCCAGGGACGTTAGAAACAGGTCTATCATCCGGTAGTGCCCGACTATCACGGACAGCTCTGCGACGCCTCGTCGTCCGAAGCGCTCCGCCGCAGCTTCAAAGACAGGCCCGGATATGCTGCCCCTTTGAAGCAGCTCTCGGGCGTAGGACAATGCCACTTTCTCCTCGTCGGATAGCCCCTCCGGGTCCTCTCCAAGGGCAAGGGAACGGATTACCTCGTCGGCCACGCCGGCCTGCCGAGCCAACCTGGCATGGGCTTGGAACTCGTACTGGGAACGGATTTCGCGAGCGGTTGCCAGTATCACGATCTCCTTGAGAGCTGTAGGAAGAGGAGAGTCGAACCTGACGTAAGCTTCGGTGGCTGCCATGCGCGCAGCCAAGGCTGGGCTGTGGAGCAGCAGGCTGTACAGGCCGCCGGCGCCTCCACGCAGCTCGACTATCTTGTCGAAATGCGCGACATCGGCGTCATCCAGGTCTTCTCTATTCAGCCGGACCAACCTTGCCATCGCTTTCCCCTTACCAGGGTCAGTTGTGGTCCTTGGTGACCCGGGAGATTCCCCGGGCTATTGACGCCAGTCCATCCCCTCGGTGGCGTCGAAGAAGCTCTGCACAATGCGTGGGCTGGATGCAATGACGCTTCCATCTTCCAGGCACCGGTTGCCCCCGTACCGGTCCACAACGAGGCCGCCTGCCTCCCGGGCCAGGATGATGCCCGCGGCTATGTCCCACGGCGAAAGCTTATGGTGGAAGAAGAGGTCCACTCGCCCGCATGCGGCGTAGGCCAGCCCCAAGCCCGCTGAGCCCATCACCCGCACCGCCTGCATGTTGGGCCATAGCCCGCCGACCAGCTTCAGGGCCTTGGCCGCCATGTCGTCGACGTAGCCCATCTCGAAGGCCAGCACGCACTCGTCCAGGGAACTGCGCTGGGTGGCTTCCACCGCCGTGCCGTTCATGAAGGCGCCCTTGCCCCTCTCTGCGCTGAACATCTCCTCCCGCAAGGGGTCGTAGGTAACGCCGATAATTGGGTCGTTGCCGTGAGCCAGGGCTACCATGACGCAGAAGTGGGGCACCTGGAGGGCATAGTTCCTCGTCCCATCCAGGGGATCGACGATCCACGTAAACCCGGAGTCGCTGGCTACCGCAGGCGACTCCTCGGAAAGGATGCCGAAGCCGGGGTACTCTTCCCGCAGCAGGGCAAGTATCTCCCCTTCGGCCGCCAGGTCCACATCGGTAACCAGGTCGGCCCGGCCTTTGTAGCTGATGGACTTCTCCGAGTGGTAGCGCTCCATCAGCAGTCCCCCGGCTCGCTTGGCAGCCTCCACCGCCACATCTAAGGCTGGGAGACGGCTGGCTGACCGGGGAATATCGATGCTCTGGGCGCTCATGGGACGAAGCTAGGCCAAGCCCATCTTCTCGTTGACTTCCGCCATGGTGTCCCTTGCGATGGCGCGGGCCTGCTCCGCGCCATGCTGCAGCACCTCTTTCACGTAGCCGGGGCGAGCGCGGAACTCTTCTCGTCGCTCCCTCAAGGGCGCCAGGTAGGTGTTCATGTTGCCGGCCAGCTCGCGTTTGCAGTCCACGCAGCCCCGCACAGCGCCGGTGCACTCCTCGTAAATCGTGGTTACGTCGGCGGGGGGCGTGAAGGTCTTGTGCAGGGAATAGACGTTGCACACCTCGGGGGTGCCGGGGATGTTGCGGTGGGTGCGCTTGGGGTCGGTGAAGGCAGTCAGCACCCGCTTCTGGGTGTCCTCGGGCGTGAGGGCGATGTCGACATGATTGTCCAGGGTCTTGCTCATCTTCTGCTGGCCATCCAGCCCGACTATGAGGGGCACCTCGGTGAGCTTGGCTTGGGGCTCGGGGAAGGTCTCGCCGAACATGTGGTTGAAGCGACGGACGATCTCCCTGGCCAATTCCAGGTGGGGCACCTGGTCTTCACCCACAGGCACCGCATCAGCCTTGTACAGGATAATGTCGGCCGTCTGGAGGACGGGGTAGCCCACCAGCCCGTAGTTCACCGTCTCATCGGTCTCCCCCATCTGGCGCACCTTCTCCTTGAAGGTGGGCACCCGCATGAGCCAGCCCAAAGGGGTGACCATGCTGAGAAGGGTATGGAGGCTCATCACCTCGGGGACGTGGGACTGGACGAACAGAATGCTGCGCTCCGGGTCCAGCCCCGCAGCCAACCAGTCCAGCACCATCTCTTCGATGTTGCCCGCAATGTCGCCCGTCTCCTCGGAGGAAGAGATGGTGGTGAGAGCATGGATATCCACCGCGCAGTAGATGCACTGGTAGGAGTCCTGGAGATCGACCCAGTTCTGGAGAGCGCCCAGGTAGTTGCCGATGTGGAGGCGGCCCGTGGGCCGCATTCCCGAAAAGATCCGCCCGATCTGCTGCATTAAGTGATTTCTCTATCGTGGTGGGGTGTAGCTGGTTCCTGCTGATTCGCCCGTAAGAGTATAAGAGGAAGCCCTACACACCGCAACCGCGGCGGGACCCTCTCGGCTTCCACCTCAAAGAAGGTGTTGCGCTTCGTTTGTGAATGTAGGGCACCGGTGCGTCGGGAGGGTCTTCGTTGTGGGGCGCCTGCCCCTGGCCTGGGTTTCCTGGATTGCGGCCTTCGCCGCAATGACGGGGTGGGCCTTTGGTCATGGACGGCCTTCTCTGGCATTGTGTCACACACGCTTTTCACTATCGAGAGGATATTCGTCATTGCGGCGGAGGCCGCAATCCAGAACGGAGCAATGCCAGCTACAGGGTTGCTCCCGTCAGGGCATCCTGTCCGTTCTCCCTTCGAGAGCCTCTGGACAGGCTCAGGGCGAACGTACAGCCGAGGGTTCGTAGACTCCCGCTTCCGCGGGAGTGACGATAGTGGGGGGAGGCCTGCCCCTGGCCTGGGTTTCCTGGATTGCGGCCCTTGTCGGTTCGTCCTGAGCCTGTCCTGAGGCTCTCGAAGAGGGAAATCGAAGGGCATACCGATAGGGAAGCGGGAGTCGCGGGGGTTCGGGGGCTGTGCCGCCGACACATGGGCGAGTGGGCGCGGGCGATTCCTTAGTCAGCGGGGGAGTTCTGGGCCCCAGTGGCAGGTGCCGGTTCCGCCTCGTGGGCAGCCCCGGCGGTGACCGACGCGGGACGGCCGCCCTTCAGTATGGACAAGGTGACGGCGATGAGCAGGAAACCGCCCAAGACCAGCAAAGCGACCTCCGTAGCTTGGGTGAAGGAGGAAAGCAGCGCCGGCTCCTGGGAGTCCAGTATGTCGCCGATGTTCACCGTATACCCGGCGGCGGCCATGCTCAGGGTGACCACTACGGTTGCCAGGGCTATGCTGACCGTCTGGGCCGATGTGCGGCTCAGGCTCAGGAGACCCGAGACCACCCCGTACCTGCCGGAGTCAACGGTGCTCAGCACCGAGGTGTGGTTGGGAGAGTTGAATATCCCCGTCCCGCAGCTCTGTAGGACCATTGCGAGGATAATCAGGCTCAGGGGGGCCGACCTGTCCACGAAGAAGGCCAGCAGGAATATCCCGCTGGCTGACATGATGGAACCTGCCCCGTTGAACCTTCCCCAGCCGTAGCGGTCCGAGAGCCTTCCCGCCAGAGGCCCCATTAGGATCATGGCAATGGCGTTGGGCACCATGATCAGCCCCACTTGGGCGATGCTGAATCCCATAACGCCGTGCAGGTAGAAGGGCATCACGAAGCGCATCCAGTGCATGCCCATGAAGCTGATGAACCCGGCCGACACACCCATGGCAAAGAGGCGCCTGCCGAACAACCTCAGGTCCAGCATTGGGACTTCCGTCCTTAGCTCCCACCAGGTGAAGGTGGCTGTCAGGGCTACGAAAGCCAACGCCCCACCGATTATCGGCGCCGAGTCCCAGCCAAGTCGATTCCCGTTGGTAATCGTCAGCAGCAGGGCCAAAAGGGTCCCCGTGGACAGGGCGGCGCCCAGCCAGTCGAACTTGGGGCGTTGTTGGGAGTCGCTGGCGTAGAGGCGGGAGTCCAGGACCACATAAGCTACTATAAGGGCTACGACCCCCGCCGGAATGCTGGCCAGGAAGACCCAGCGCCATCCCAGGGTGCCCGCCAGGATGCCCCCAATTACAGGGCCCGTTATCCCCCCCGTCCCGACAACACTCATGTTGAGCCCGAGGGCTTTCCCCCTCTCGGCGCCCGGGAAGCTGGAGACGATCATTGCCATAGCTGTGCCCTGGCTCATGGCCGAGCCTATCCCCTGCAGGGTCTTGGCTAGCACCAGGGAAGTGATGCTGTTGGAGATCCCTGCCAAGGTCAGTCCTGTCAGGAAGACTACCAGCCCGATTGTGTAAACCTGCTTTCTGCCAACTATGTCCGACAGGCGGCCCATGGGCACAAGCAGGCAACTGAGCACGGTGAGCTCAGCCAGGACAACCCACTGGACGGTGGACATGTCCGTATCGAAGTGGTCGGCGATGACGGGAAGGACGACAATTATGCTGTTGTGGGCGACAACCGACTGGAATGTCCCTATGCCCAGGGCGACGAAAGCCCACCATTTGTAGGAGGGGCTGGACGCGATTGAGTTTCTGACGTGTTCTAGCATAGGTTCGAGACTGCCCCAGGGCCAAAAAGAAGATGAGACCCTGCCGTTGGTCTCATCTTACACTGCTTAGGCCTTAAGAAGCTGGGTGCTTTGGGATAGTACCCCCATTTACCGGCACTGGGGGACCACCTCCTGGGCAAAGAGCTTGATGGAGTTGAGCACCCGGTCCCGTGAGTTTCTGCCTCCGACGTTCACCTCAGCTATCACCCCCGACAGCTTCAACTCTTCCGTCAGGTGTCTCAGCTTCGTGGCCACCTCATCAGGCGTGCCGTAGGCAAGTCGGTCCCTCAGCAGGTCGTCGTAGGTTATCTGCCCCAGTTTCTCACCTCGGCCAGCCCGGTCTTCATTGGCGGTTGCGCCGGGCAGGCTGGTTGACTTGGAGTAGTTGGCGCCAAGGCGCCTGTAGGACTGGAGGGTGCTGTCCATGGGTTCCGACAAGGCCGCTTCCCCAGTGTCAGCCACATATACCGGAATGCGCAGGATCACATCCCCATCGCCCTCGTGGCCAGCTTCATGCCAGGCATCCCTGTAAGTCTGGAGCGCCGCCGAAAGCTCGGGCACATCCATCCCCCGCAGGCCAACGAAGATACGATATCCCTGCTTGCCCACAAATGGGAAAGTCTCCCTGGTGGTGGCCGCTATGCGAGGCATCGGGTAGGGCTTCTGGAGGGGCTTGGGTATCACACAGACATCGTGGTACTGGTAGTACTGGCCCTCGTAGGAGAAGTACTCGTTGCTCCACGCGGCCAGGATCACCTCCAGGCACTCACGGAACCGGTCCCGGCTCTCATCGTAGGAGATGTTGTAGCCCTGGTACGCGCGGGCGAAGCCGCTGCGCCCAACGCCGAACTCGAAGCGTCCCTGGCTGATATGGTCAAGGGTGGCTATCTCTTCGGCCATGCGGACAGGATGGGCCAGTGGGAGGACGTTCACAGCCACGCCGACCTTGATGCGCTCGGTGCGGGCGGCGATAGCCGTGGCGATGATCAGCGGGGCCGACACCACCGACGGAATGCCGGTGCCCTGCAGGTCCAGCTCAGCCCTGGGCGCGGCAAAGTGTCTTTCGGCCAGCCACACCCCATCCAACCCCCAGTCCTCGGCAGCCTGCATCTGGTCGAAAGCCTCATCGAAAGCATCTACTGCGGTAGTGCCATACCTGTAATCGCATTCCATGGTGAGACCGTAGTGCATGGCATCCATCCCTCGGAATCTTGATAGCTTCGTTAGGGCATGAATTCTTAGGGGGCTTCGGGGTCTAGTAAATCACAGGCCAGCTACAGCGTCAAGAAATCCCAAGGCTGTCGGACCTACCTTGAACGGGGTCGGAACAGGCTAGCGGCCAGCTTCGTAGTCGAACACCGCAGCCACCTGGGAGGGGGTCTGCAGGGAGCCGGGTCTCAATTCGCGGACGCGCTCCACCGCTCCCCTGGCATCATACCCTTCATCGACCAGGTAACACGCCAGCACGGTCCCAGTCCGTCCAATTCCGGCATAGCAAGACACGCCGACGGCGACCCCCTGCTCAACCTGTTCATGAATGAATGCCAGCATGCGCTTTAGCTGGGTTGGCAGGGGCGGTGTCATGTCCGGCACGAACTCGGCCATATCGACCAGCCCGACTCCTTCTCCCGAGATGGTGCGCTCCTCCATGCGAAGGATCGCCCCCACACCCTGGGCTTTGAGGAAGAGCAGGTCCTCCCGGCCCATCGGCCCTCGCGATCCGGCCAGGACATCGGGAATCACCCAGCTGAAGTGCATGTTTTCCAAGACGCTTCACCTCTCGCGGGCCTGAATAGGCCATTGGTGGCGGCCCGCGACAGCATTATACTTGGTGCTCGGAAGCAACCACGAGGAGCCGGAATGTGAGTTTCCAGTGCATCAAGCTGGCAGCAGATGACAGGGTGGCCAGGCTGACCCTGGCGCGCCCCGACGAGCTGAACGCCGTGAACCCGGCGATGATCGAGGAGGTCATCGAAGCCCTCGCCTCCGTCTCGGCAATGGACGACGTTAAGGCCCTGGTGGTGTCGGGGGAGGGCAGGGCCTTCTGCGCGGGAGCCGACCTCACCTACATGCAGGGCATCCTGGAGGACCGGGTGGCGTTGTCCGGGTACTTGGGCAGGTTCAACGAGATGCTCTTCGCCCTGGAGGAGCTGCCCATCCCCGTCATCGGGGTTGTGCACGGCTACGCCCTCGCGGGCGGGCTGGAGATTCTTCTGGCCTGCGACATTGTCATCGCCGCCGAGGATGCCCGGATCGGGGACCAGCACATCAACTTTGCCCTCATACCGGGGGGAGGGTCCACCCAGCGCCTGCCGATCAGGGTCGGGCGCCAGCGGGCATTGGAGCTGCTCTTTACAGGACGCTGGCTGACAGGCGCTGAAGCTGCGCAAGCCGGGCTCGTGCTTCGGGCGGTACCCGTGGACGCCCTGGAGGGGGAGCTGGAGGGCCTGCTGGCAGGCCTCAGGGACAAGAGCAGGCATGCCCTTGCCCGGATCAAGAAACTGGCCTTGGAGGGAGACCGCACCGGCCTGAAGGAAGGGATTGCCCGGGAGACCAGCTACTTCGTCGAGCACGCCGCCACCTCGCCCCATCCCGCTATGGGCATCGCCGCCTTCAAGGCCAAAGAGCAGCCCAAATTCTGACCCTCATCGGTCGAGAACCATTACACAAATCCCAACAACAGGAGCAAGACAGCTATGCCCGGCTACGAAAGCTACCAGCACCTCCGGGTGGAGGTGAAAGACAATATCGCCTTGCTGACCATGGACCGCCCCGATGTGCTGAACGCCACCAATGCCCAGCTCCACTATGAGCTGAGCCGCATATGGGTGGACATTGGCGACGACCCCGAGGTGCGGGTGGCCCTGATCACCGGCGCGGGCCGGGCTTTCTCCGCCGGAGGGGACCTGAACGGGCTGCGGGGGACGGTGGGCAATTCCCAGGAGATTGCCAGGAGCATGAAGGAAGCCCGGGACATCGTCCACAACATGGTTGCCCTGGACAAACCCATCGTGTCCGCCATAAACGGCGTGGCGGTGGGAGCGGGCTTGGCCGTAGCCCTCTTGGCCGACATCTCCATCGCATCGGACAAAGCCCGGTTCACCGACGGCCATGTGCGCCTGGGTGTGGCGGCGGGAGACCATGCCTGCCTGATATGGCCCCTGCTGTGCGGGATGGCCAAGACCAAGTACTACCTGCTCACCTGCGACTTCCTCGACGGCACGGAGGCCGAGCGCATCGGCTTGGTGAGCAAGGTGGTGCCCCACGACGAGCTGATGCCGACGGCTATGCAGGTGGCGCAGAAGCTGGCCAACGGGCCCCAGCCGGCGATCCAGTGGACCAAGCGCGCTCTGAACCAGTGGCTGCGGATGGCAGAGCACACCTCCTTCGATTACTCCCTGTCCCTGGAGATGCTCGGCTTCTTCGGCGACGATGTGAAGGAAGGGCTGGATTCCCTGCAGGAGAAGCGAGACCCGGACTTTCCGTCGGCGCGGTAAGCGTCTGCTACCGACCGCAGTCCAGCTTGGCCAGGAAGGTGTCCACCGGGACCGCCTCCTGCTCGCTGCTGGTCATGTCACGCAGCGTCACCTCGCCCTTGCTGATTTCGTCTTCCCCCAGGATGACAGCGTAGCGCACTCCCAGAGCGTTGGCTTGGCGGAGCTGGCCCCGTAAGGCCCGGCCGGCTGTGCTGAGGATGGCCCCGCTCCCGGCCCGGCGAATCCTGGCAGCCAGCTCCAGGGCGGCGTCCCGGGTGCCTTCACCTGCGCTGATGACCATGTAGTCGGGGGACGGCTCGTCGGGGACGGGCACCTCCTGCCGCTTCAGGTTGAGCACCAGGCGCTCCATGCCCGTGGCGAACCCTATGCCGGGAGTCGGCTTCCCGCCTATCTGCTCGATTAGGCCATCGTACCGGCCGCCGCCCAGTATGGTGCTCTGCCCACCCTCTTCCTTGGGCTGGATCTCGAAAACTGTGCGGGTGTAGTAGTCCAACCCTCTCACAAGGTGGTGGTCGATTCTATACGGCAATCCCATGCTGTCCAGGTAGCGCTGGAAGCTTTCCCAGTGGGTTTGGCAATCCGGGCACAGGTGGTCTACCGAGCGGGGAGCCTCCATGCCCAGTCCCTGGCAGGATGCCTGCTTGCAGTCCAGTAGCCTCAGGGGGTTTCGGTCCAGGCGGTCAACGCAGTCCCGGCAGAGCTGGTCCTTGGCCCGGGTGTAGTGCTCCTTCAGCTTGTCGATGTAGGCGGGCCGGCACTCTTTGTCGCCGATGCTGTTGACCAGGAGGGATGTGTCCTCCAAGCCCAAGGCGCCGACCAGGGACCAAGCCAGCTCCACAATCTCAGCATCCACGGAAGGGTCGCCGTCTCCCAGGGCCTCCACCCCGAACTGGTGGTGTTCCCGGTAGCGCCCCGCCTGGGGACGTTCGTAGCGGAACACCGGGCAGAAGTAGTACATGCGCACGGGCTGGGGCTGGTTCTGCATTCCGTGCTCCAGGTAGGCCCTGCACACAGGCGCGGTGCCTTCGGGGCGCAGGGTGTTGGAGTCGCCGCCCCGGTCGAGGAAGGTGTACATCTCCTTTTCGACGATGTCGGTGCCTTCCCCCACGGAGCGCACAAACAGGCCGGAGTCCTCGAAGACGGGGGTGTCCAGCCGGGAGTACCCGAACCTGCGGGACAGGTCGCGGGCCTTACCTTCGATGTACCGCCAGTACTTCTGGTCCGAGGGCAGGATATCTGCCGTTCCCCTGGGCGCCCGGTGCTGCATAGCCATTTTCAGGGTGGAGAATACCCCAGCTTCCAACGGAGTGTAAAGGAAGAGTAGGGTCAGGCCATACGAGAGAGGCGCGTCCTCATCAACTCATCGTGCGCCTATAGTGACCTGGCTGATCCGGCGCGAGAAATTCAACTATGCCTTTATCCCGAAGCACCTGCAACTGCTGACGGAGCTTCGCTTCTACGTTTTGATTCTTGGGGTACCGCCTCGATGCCTCGGCTTGACACTCGGAGATCAATTGTTGCAACTGAAAGTTTTCCTCCGGCATCGCTAGCACACCTTGAAGGGTAAGCCTCAGCCAACCGCTGTCGGATTGAAGGAAGGCTCTGGGGTCGGCGATAGAAAAGGTGGCCTCAGCCTCAACGGAGTCGCCCAGCGGCGCAGTAACCTTAGGCAAGAGAACAGTTGCCTTGACCATCTTAGTTTGGGCTTGCAAGGCCTCTAGTTTCTCCAGTTTCATCCTTCTGGGAGGACTTTCGGCCCCTAGTCCCCTGAGCAAAGACCTGGCTAGACGGTTCACCACCCGCCTGTCCTGTGTTGCCAAGCCGCACTCAATGTTGCGACGCATCCCTGAGTTCGTCGCATTTGCAGAAGTCACCAAGGCCCATTTGTCGTCGAACACGTATATCTTTGCGTGTAGGTCGATCAAGCTGCGGACGTCTACCCCATCCGTCGCCAGCTTACAAAGGGTTCCAGGATTGGAGGCTCCCATAGCAAAGTCTCGCAGGTCGGTTCGCGTAATCAGAATCCGGGGGACATTCCTGGATACCAGACTGGTCAGCGACAAAATGCCGTCGTTGACGAATGGGCTCCCGATGAGCACTCGAGACGTGCAGGAAGAGATTCGGTCAGCTAGCCAGTCAAATGTTGGAGTTGTAACGACTTCCACGATGCTCACACAGGTCTTATTTCACCCAGTATATCCTCGACCTCAAAGACCTCGTATTGGGCCTCCTTCCAGTCGAGGGCATACGGATCAGTATTTTCAGCCTGGTTTTGGGCGTCCGTTTCATCCTCCGCATCGACCAAGATCCAGCACACCAATGTTCGTTCTATGCCCACCTGGTAGAGGGTCATATGAGCAAGCTCCTCGGCGATTTAGACCTTCATAAACCGTCTGCTTTGGGCTGTCAATACGCGGCGAGCTGAACAACCCTCCAGACTCGCAACTTAAGGACGTCCCGCCCTCCTAGACTTCCCGGTGCTCCAAGGTTATGATTTGCTACAAGGGAAGTCTTATGACGACCGTTGCAGAGAGCGCGGAAAAGCTGATCTCCAAGGTTGGCACCTACCTGCCCGCCGACAAGGTGGCTGTGGTGGAGAAAGCCTGCGAGTTCGCCACAGAGAGCCACGCCGGACAGACCCGCATGTCCGGTGGCCCCTACATAGAACATCCCCTGGAAACGGCCCTCTTCCTGGCAGACCTGCGCCTCGACGTCACCACCATCGCTGTCGCCCTTCTTCACGATGTCATGGAGGACTGCGGTGTCACCTACGGCGACATAAAGGAAGCCTTTGGCGATGATGTGGCCAAGCTGGTTGATGGGGTCAGCAAGCTCAACCGTATGGACGCCAAGACCCTTGCCCACGAAAGCTCTGCCAACTCCACCGAGGACAGCATTCAGGCCGAGAGCCTGCGCAAGATGCTGGTGGCTATGGCCGAGGATATCCGGGTGGTGCTGGTCAAGCTGGCCGACCGCCTCCACAACATGGAGACCCTGGACGCCCTGCCCGAGGTGCGGCGCCGGGCAATAGCCCAGGAAACCCTGGACATTTACGGCCCCCTCGCCCACCGCCTGGGCATATGGAACATCAAGTGGCGCCTGGAGGATTTGGCTTTCCGGCACCTGGAAAACGACCTGTACCACAAGATCTCCAAGATGCTGGCGGCCCGGAGGCAGGAGCGGGAGTCCTACATCGAAAACGTGGTGGATGTGCTCCGGGAGCAGCTTGAGCTGGCCAACCTGGAGGCCCAGGTGGTCGGCCGCCCCAAGCACATCTACAGCATCTACAAGAAGATGCTGAAGTACCAAGCCCAGGGAATGGAGCTCAGCCAGATACACGACCTGTACGCCGTTCGGGTACTGGTAAGGTCCAAGGCCGACTGCTACAACGCCCTGGGGCTGGTGCACGACCTGTGGCACCCTATGCCGGGCCAGTTCGACGACTACATAGGGAGCCCCAAGGACAACCGCTACCGCTCCCTGCACACGACGGTTATGTGCGAGGGAGGCAATCCCCTGGAGGTGCAGATACGCACCTACGAGATGCACCAGGTCGCCGAGTACGGCGTGGCCGCCCACTGGAGGTACAAGGAAGGCAGCTCCGGGGATGTGCTCTTCGAAGACAAGATGACCTGGCTCCGTCAGCTCCTGGACTGGCAGCGGGAGGTCAGCGGCACCGAGGAGTTCCTGGAATCGGTCAAGACCGACCTGTTCAAGGACCAGGTGTTCGTCTATACACCCAAGGGCGACATCGTCGAGCTTCCTTCAGGGTCCACTCCCCTGGACTTCGCCTACAAGATACACACCGAGCTGGGGCACCGGTGCATCGGAGGCAAGGTCAACGGGCGCCTGGTGTCCCTGGACCGGCAGCTCCAGAACGGGGACACCATCGAGATCCTGACAACCAAGGTCGCCCGCGGGCCCAGCTTGGACTGGCTCAATCCCAACCTGGGATACCTGCGGTCTGCCAGCGCCAAGGAGAAGGTGCGCCAGTGGTTCCGGAGGCAGGAGAAGAGCGCAAATATTCAGCGGGGCGGCGACCTGCTGCGCAAGGAGCTCAAGCGCCTGAACGTCACCATGGACGAGGATGAGGTCGCCAAGACTTTCCGCTACGACTCCACCGAGGACTTTCTGGCTGCCCTGGGATCGGGGAACATATCCGAGGTGCAGTTGGTGGGCCGCCTCACAACCCAGCAGGAGAAGACGACCAAGAAGGCGCAGTCCAACCTGCCGATATCCAGCCCGACCACCGGCGTCCAGGTGCTGGGTGTGGGAGACCTGCTCATCCGCATGGGCAGGTGCTGCAATCCTCTGCCCGGCGAGGAGATCATCGGGTACGTCACCCGCACCCAAGGGGTGACGGTGCACAAGACCGGCTGCCCCAACCTGCGCAACGAAGATGAGCCCGAGCGCCTGGTGAGCGTGGACTGGGGAGAAGCCCGTTCCCTCTATCCCGTCAGGGTGGACATCCAAGCGTGGGACCGGGTGGGCCTCCTGAAGGACATCACCACCCTGGTGTCCGACGACAAGGTGAACATAGCTTCGGTGGTGACGACGGAGAACTCCGACGGCACGGCTACCATCTCCCTCACCCTGTACACCTCCGGGGTGGACCAGCTTGCCCGCCTGTTCAACAAGCTCGAGGGTGTGCGAGGGGTGATCAGCGCAACTCGTAGTAACACGGACGCCCCAACCCCTTCACCCCGCTAACGAAATAGTCTATAATGTCCAAAGTTTGCTTTGACTGCCGAGGAGGATGCTTTGCCCAGCGCCAGGTCAGCCCGCTCCGCCGAGAGGCGTAGATTGAGGAACCGCCACGTTCGCTCCACAACCCGTACTCTTATGGGAAAGGCGCTGGATGCTGTCTGGGATGGCGAGGCCGAAGCCGCCGAGCCGGCAGTGGCCCAAGCTATTCGCGCGTTGGACAAGGCCGTTACGAAGGGCATCCTCCACAAGAACAACGCCGCCCGCAGGAAGTCCCGCCTCATGGCCAAGCTCCACAACCTACAAGCCCCCGGTTCCTCCTAAGCGCCCCCGCAACCCTTCCCTGATTTTCCTCCCAGATTAGTCAACGGCGTGTTGACATGGCCTAGCGGCTTTGCTAGTCTCCGCCCAGAACACATGTTTCGAGGCACGTCATGATCATGCCACGCAGGAAGAAACTTTCTCCCAGGCAGGAGCGCATCCTGGAGTTCATAAAGGACTTCATGGAGGCGAACGAAATGCCGCCGACGGTTCGGGACATACAGATGGCCTGCTCTATCAGCTCCACCTCGGTGGTGGACTACAACCTGAGGCTGCTTCAGAAGGAGGGTTTCATACGGCGCCGGCCCGACGTTGCCCGGGGCATAGAGTTGGTGGGAATGGCCCGTGGCCACGCCTCCAGCTTGCCCCGTATTCCTGTGCTGGCCTACATCGCCGCCGGGGAGCCCGCCCTGGCCCTGGATGCCGAAGGCTGGTCCGGCGAACCCATGGACACCATCGAGATAACGCCGGATATGGTCAGTGGCAAGAGGGACCTCTACGCCCTGAAGGTCCGGGGCACCTCCATGATCGATGCCCTGGTGGCCGACGGGGATATCGTCCTGATCGAGCCCGCCCGACAAGCCAACAACGGGGCCATGGTGGTGGCCCGGCTTAAGGAAGAAAACGAGACCACCCTGAAGTACCTGTACTGGGAAGGGGACATGGTCAGGCTCCAGCCTGCCAACGAGCAGATGGACCCCATTTACTCCCACGCGGACAACGTGGAAGTCCAGGGCAGGGTGGTCGGCGTAATCCGCCTCATGCGCTAGGCTTTTTGCCCGAGTCTTGGGTGCAATAGAACCCCTCCGCGGTCCCGAAATCCCCTTTGTTTCACGCCCTGGGACGGACGGTTTCCTCATTGACAGCCTCCAGGCAAGCAATTAAAATCCGCCCAAGCTAGGGCGGTGGCGGAAGGTGGGCGGGGAGCTATCCCAGCGGACCACCGCAAGTAGGAGGTACCAAGTGAGCGACTGGCCAACCGTGAACTACAAGGAAGAAGGAATGCGGGAGGGCATGCAGATCGAAGATGCCAACATCCCCGTCGAAGACAAGGTCCGGCTTCTGGACGCCCTCTCTGAGACGGGACTGAAGCACATCGTCGTAGGCTCCTTCGTAAGCCCCAAGTGGACCCCCCAGATGGCCCGCATCGACGAGATCGTGACCAAATTCCATCCCAAGGAAGGGGTCAAGTACACAGCCCTGGCGCTCAACGCACGGGGCATCGAGCGAGCCAAGGAGTATTCACCTCCTCTGACCATCGAGCGGGACCGTTACCCCAGGCTGCAGTGCCACATGTGCGACGTGTTCGTTCGCAGGAACACCAACCGCTCCCAGATGCAGGAGATGGAGCGCTGGCCTCAGATCGTCGCCCAGGCCCAGGAGCGCAACGTGGAAGCCGCAGGCATAGGCACCAACGCCAGCTGGGGTTCCAACTTCCTGGGCGACTTCCCCGTCGATGCCCTGATGACCATGCTGGAGAAGCAGCACCAGCTTTGGGATGAAGCCAACATCAAGGTTGAAAGCGTCAGCATGGGCGACCCGATGAGCTGGTGCCGCCCGGACAAGGTCGAGGAGAGCATCGTCCGTGTGAAGGAGCGGTGGCCCGAGATCAAGCACTTCCGCATGCACTTCCACAACGGGCGCAACATGGCCCTCCCCTCCGCCTACGCTGCCCTGCGGGTGCTGGAGAAGGAAGACACCCTGGATATCGACGGGAGCATCGGCGGCTTCGGCGGATGCCCCTACTGCGGCACCGGGCGGGCAACCGGACAGGCGCCCAGCGAAGATATTCTCCACATGATGGATGATATGGGCATCGATACCGGCGTGGATATCGACAAGCTCATCGACTGCGTCTGGATGTGCGAAGAGATCGTAGGTCGTCCCCTGTACGGCCACGTCTCCAAGGCTGGCCCCAGGCCCACCTACGACAAGCTGTACGACATGAATGCTCCCTTCATCGAGACGATGGAGCAGGCCAAGCACTTCAAGCTTGGCGCCGAGGCCTATGAAGGCGGCATCTATCCATACCAGGAGCCGGTGACCAGCCCCTACCGGGACCGGCTGGACCAGGGCAAGCCCGCTTTCGACGACGCCGACGGCGAGTGGCCCTGGAAGCAGGACTGGTTCCCCGTAAAGGACTAACCGGAACCGAAAAGACAGCCGAGCGGGAACTAAGACAGGGCGAGGTTGCGCTTAACCTCGCCCTGTCGTTTTCTGCCGATAGTGCAACTTCTTGCACTTGACAACATCTGGATAAGGGGCCTAAGATGATACCGGATGGCTTCCTCCCACCCCGTCCGCCCTCCATGCTTCCCCTTACGTTTCCCCAAGATGGTGTAGCATTTCCCCTATGCGAAAACGCAGCTACTAGTACATGGGTGCCAAGTACATTTTTGTGACCGGGGGAGTCGTTAGCTCGGTGGGCAAGGGCATCAGCGTCGCTTCCATCGGGCGAATACTCAAGAGCCGTAACGTCTCCATCTCCATAATGAAGCTCGACCCCTACCTCAACTTGGACCCGGGCACCATGTCCCCCTATCAGCACGGCGAGGTGTTCGTCACCCGCGACGGCGGTGAGACGGACATGGACCTGGGCCACTACGAACGCTTCACCGATCAGGAGTTGACCAGGTCTTCCAACCTTACCGCCGGCCAGGTGTACGTGTCCCTGCTGGGCAAGGAGCGCCGGGGGGACTTCCTGGGCGGGACCATCCAGGCTGTGCCTCACGTCACCAACGAGATCAAGTCCAGGATTACCGACCTGGCCGACGAGTCCCAAGCCGAGGTGGTCGTGGTAGAGGTCGGAGGCACGGTGGGGGACATCGAAGGCCTTCCCTTCCTGGAGACCATACGCCAGATGCGCAACCAGGTGGGGAGAGACAACGTCTTCTACATACACTGCACCCTGCTGCCCCACATGTCGGCGACGGGCGAGCTGAAGACCAAGCCGACCCAGCACAGCGTCAAGGAGCTCCGAAGCCTCGGCATCCAGCCCGACGCTATAATCTGCCGCAGCGACCACGAAATGCCCCTGGGCATCAAGGACAAGATATCCCTCTTCTGCGATGTGCCCAAGGAAGCGGTCATCCCCCTGCCCACGGTCCCCCGTGTGTACGAGGTGCCCTTAATCCTGGAGGAGCACGGGCTGGGAGACCTGCTGGCCAGTTCGCTGAACCTGGAGGGAGGCAGCAAGGACCTGGGCGACTGGTCGAACATGGTCGAGCAGATGAACCAGCCCAGGGATAAGGTGCGCATCGCCCTGGTGGGCAAATACGTGGAGTTCCCCGATTCTTATATATCCGTGAATGAAGCCCTGAAGCACGCCGGCTTGTACCATGATCGGGATATCGAGATGGAGTGGGTGCACTCCGAGACGATTGAGCAAGAAGGCCCCGACAACCTGCTGAAGCACGCCAGCGGCATTGTGGTGCCGGGAGGCTTCGGCATACGCGGCGTGGAAGGCATGGTCCAGACTGCGAGATATGCCCGGGAGAACGGCGTCCCATACCTTGGCCTGTGCCTGGGCCTTCAGGTAATGGTGGTCGAGTACTCCCGAAACGTGCTGGGAATAGCCGACGCCAACTCCTCGGAGGTTGATGCCTCCACACCTAACCCGGTCATCGACATCCTGCCGGAGCAGCGTTCCATCACCGACAAGGGCGGCACCATGCGCTTGGGGGACTACCCTTGCAGAGCCATGGAGGGGTCCATTACGCGCCGGGCCTACGGCGTCGAGACGTTTACCGAACGGCACAGGCATCGATTCGAAGTCAACAACGCCTACCGGGAGTCCCTGGAAAACCACGGCCTTATGGCCGGCGGGGTTTCTCCTGACGGCAAGCTGGTGGAGATAGTAGAAACCGCCAACCATCCCTTCATGGTGGGCGTCCAGTTTCATCCCGAGTTTCTGTCCCGCCCCAACCGTCCCCATCCCCTCTTCCGAGAGTTCATCGGCGCCGCCAAGACCACCTTCAGGGAAGGCTCCCAGGTGCCCTTAGAACTGAACGGTGAAGCGTCAAGCTGACAGATAGTGTGCAGTTAGTGCTGATTCCCTCCACACCGCCACTCCTCAAGGTCATGCAATACCCGGCAACATCTTCCCAATCGACCACAGTCCCTCCGAGACCCGCGAAGGAGGAAAGCCGATGAAGATATTCCTGGACACCGCCAACATAGATGAGATACGCCAGGGCGCCCGCCTGGGTGCGGTGCATGGCGTGACCACCAACCCCTCTCTTGCCGCCAAGGAAGGCATAGGGGCTGCGGGCGCATACAAAGCCGCCGTCCAGGAGATCGCCGACATCATCGACGGGCCAATCTCCGTCGAGGTCGTCAGCACCGACGTTGAAGGGATGATCAGCGAAGGCCGGGACATTGCCGAGTGGATCCCCAACCCCTGGGTGAAGCTGCCCAGCACCTCCGAGGGCCTGGAAGCTATGGCAACCCTCACCAGGGACAACATCAAGGTGAACCAGACCCTCTGCTTCTCGGTCAATCAAGCCTTGCTGGGCGCCCACTGCGGCGCCACTGCCGTCAGCCCATTCGTGGGACGGCTGGACGACATCGGCCACGACGGGATGCAGCTTGTCAGGGACATCGTTGACATCTTTCGCCAGTACAACATCAAAACCGAGGTGCTGGCGGCCAGCCTCCGCCATCCCCTGCACTGCATTCAGGCTGCCAAGGCCGGCGCACACATTGCCACCATGCCTTTCACGGTCTTTGGGCAAATGCTGAAGCATCCCATGACCGATGCCGGGCAGGCCCGATTCTTGCAGGACTGGAACAAAGCTTCGAAATGATCGGTTCGGACGTTCTTGAAGAGCCCCGGACTCCTACCGCCGAAGGCGTTGGAACCCCCAAAAAACTCCACTGAGAGGTGACCCTGTGACAACGGAACAAGCAGTTGATATTGGCGAGCTGGAGCGCAAAAGCAAGGATGAGCTCCTTGTAGTTGCAAAAGACCTGGGCCTGGAAGACAGCGCTCCCCTCGTCAACCTTAGAAGGGAAGATGTGCTCGGGCGCGTCTTCCAGATGTGCTCGGAGCAGCGGGGCCTGATGGCCACCGGGGTCCTGGATGTGATGCACGAAGGCTATGGTTTCCTTCGGCAGCAAGGGCTCCGTCCAGCCGCGGGAGATGTGTACGTCTCCCAGTCCCAGATAAGGCGTTTCGGCCTGCGCACCGGCGACACCCTGGCCGGCCAGGTACGACCCCCCAAGGAGGGAGAACGCTACTTTGGACTGGTCCGGGTTGAGCAGGTCAACGGCCTGGAGCCCGAGGACCTGCGCTCGCGACGCTCCTTCGAGCACCTGACCCCCGTGTTCCCCGACCGGCAGATCGTACTGGAGCTGGAATCGGAACCTAACAACCTGACCAACCGGATGGTGGACCTGTTCGCCCCCATCGGCCTGGGGCAGCGGGGCCTGATCGTGTCGCCGCCCAAGGCCGGAAAGACCACCGTCCTGAAGAACATCGCCCGCGGGGTTTCCAACAACTGCCCCGAAGCCGACATCATGGTGGTGCTCATCGGGGAGAGGCCCGAAGAGGTGACGGACATGCGCCGCTCAGTGAAGGGCGAAGTGTTTGCCTCCACCTTCGACGAGTCGGTGGACGACCAGTGCCGCATCGGCGAGCTGGCCCTGGAGCGGGCCAAGCGACTGGTGGAGAGCAAGCGCGACGTGGTGATCCTGCTGGACAGCATCACCCGCTTCACCCGGGCCTACAACCTGTCGGCCCCCACCAGCGGACGCACTCTTTCCGGTGGGATCGACCCCATGGCCCTATACCCGCCCAAGCAGTTCTTCGGCGCAGCCCGGAACGTGGAAGAGGGCGGCAGCTTGACCATCATCGCCAACTGCCTCGTGGACACCGGCAGCCGCATGGATGAGGTCATCTACGAGGAGTTCAAGGGCACCGGGAACATGGAGCTGCACCTGGACCGGCGGCTGGCGGAGAAGCGCTTCTTCCCAGCCATAGACATACAGCGCAGCGGGACCAGGCGTGAGGAGCTGTTCTTCGATGAAACCACCCTCAGGCAGGTCTATCTGCTGAGGCGTATGATTGCCCTGCTTGCAACGGACTCGACCAACGCCGCCGACGCCACCGAGCGCATCCTGGAGCGCCTGGGTCGCACCAAGAACAACGCCGAGTTCCTGACCAACCTATCCAAGGAAGCGTAGGCCCTACTCTGCCCCTGCACTCACAGGCCCTCGGCCTGCTTCCCCTTCATCGGAACCCTTCCACAATTCCTGCATAAGTGCCCCTGCCGTCATTGCGGCGGAGGCCGCAATCCAGGAAACCCAGCCTGCGACACGACCACGCGTGAAGAATGATTCCCTTATTGGTTCGTCCTGGGAGCAATCAAAGGGCGAGCCGAGCCAATCCCCCTTGACGGGAGCCATCCTGTAGCCGGCAACGCTCCGTCCTGGATTGCGGCCTTCGCCGCAAAGACGAATACGCGTCAATGACAAAAGACGCGTCTACCCCGGGGGATGGGGTAGGGGACGAACTGCCAGCAAACGTCTGCATGTGACAAATGCCCCTGCCGTCATTGCGGCGGAGGCCGCAATCCAGGAAACCCAGCCTGCGACACGACCACGCGTGAAGAATGATTCCCTTATTGGTTCGTCCTGGGGGCAATAGAAGGGCGAACCGGCTGAACACGCCCCGGAGCTTGCAGTAATTTCACTAACTAACTACAATACAGACCAAGTCACCTTTTCCCCATCAAGCCCGGACGAAGGAGCCTCCCATGGCCGTTAACCAACTGGAAATGTACCGAGAGATGGTAATGCGGGGCAAGTACCGGAGGTTGTACACGCACCTGAGCAGCCTCAAGGTCGCTGAATGGAGGACCTCCTTCAACGAGCTCGAAGCCGTCATCGGCTTCAATCTGCCCCCGTCAGCACGGCTCCATCGCCCCTGGTGGGGAAACCAGAGGGGCGCCAGCGGCCACAGCCACGCCCTGGCATGGAGCATCGCCGGCTGGGAGACGGCGAAGGTTGATATGGACACCGAGACGCTGCTGTTTCGGCGGACACGCCCCAAACCCGTATCCAGGAGGCTTTCCCTGGACGAGGCTTGGCCCATCCATCCCACTGCGGTCTGGCCGGAAGGCCTGAGCCTCAGGCGCGAGGACCTCTACGAGGACAGGGTCTAAGTTTCCCTATGTTCATAGACACCAACGTGCTCGTCAAAGCGCGTGTCCGCGGCGCCCCGGACCATGACTCTGCCAGGGCCAGCCTGGAACGCGCTTTCCTGGACCCAGAACCTCTGAGGATTAGCCGCCAGGTAGTACGCGAATACCTGGCCGTCGTCACTCGCCCGGATATCTGGCCGGTGGCCATCACCCTCCAGGAAGCTCTTGACGACGTAAGCAGGCTGATTGGCAGCTTCGAGGTACTAGAGGACGGCCCTGCGGTGACCGAACACCTCGTGGCCATGTGCAGGGAGGTCCCCGTCGGGGGACGTCAGATTCACGACGCCAACATCGTGGCGACCATGCTTACTCATGGCGAAGGCAGGCTATTGACGTTCAACATCTCGGACTTTCGCCGCTACGAGAACCGCATCGAGCTGGTTCCCGGCTAGCGCTGGGCACCACTCCAAGCCCGTTCGCCCTTTCCTGGTTCGTTCCCCTTCGATTTCCCCTTTCGAGAGCCTCAGGACAGGCTCAGGACGAACCGAGCCAATCCCCCTGACGGGAGCCACCCTGAAGCCGGCAGCGCTCCGTCCTGGATTGCGGCCTTCGCCGCAATGACGAATAGCGCGTCAATGACGAAAGACGCGTCTACCCCGGGGGAGTGGGGAGAGATGCACAGGCAGGGAACGGCCGGATGTAACAAACGCCTCCGCCGTCATTGCGGCGGAGGCCGCAATCCAGGAAACTTCAGCCTGCGACACGGCTACCCATGACGAGAGGTCCCCAGGCCGGTTCCCCTTCGATTTCCCCCTTCGAGAGCCTCAGGGCAGGCTCAGGGCGACCGTACGGCCGCATGGGAGGCAGGCGTGCCATGATGCGGGTTGCAGAGTGGTGTGGCCTGAGGAAAGTGGACCGCGCGGGAAAGCTAGCCGTTGACGCGCTTGCGCCGGTTGTTCACGTAGTCCACCAGCACGTATTCCCCCAGCCGGTCGGGGGCGCTGTAGAAGGCGCGTCCCTGGTTGATGCGGGTTAGCTGGTCCACGAAGTTCACAAGCTGGTAGCTGTTCTCCAGCATGAAGGTGTTGATGATGATGCTTTCCTGGGTGCACCGGCGGGCTTCCTTCATCGTCTCCATGATGGTCTGGTATGCGGGCGGGTAGCTGAAATACGACCGGTCTCCCTCCAGGTGGGCCGTTGGCTCGCCATCGGTGATCAGGAGCACCTGCTTGGTGCAGCCCTTCTCCCTGGATAGGAGCTTGCGGGAAAGCATGAGGGCGTGGTGGAGGTTGGTGCCCGGCGCCCAGGTGTTCCACGCCACCTTGGGCAGGTCCTCCTCCTTGATCTCCCGGGCGTAGTCGGAGAAGCCGATGACGTAGAGGCTGTCCCTGGGGTACTGCATGTGGATCAGGGCGTACAGGGCCATCGCGACTTTCTTGGCGGCGTAGAAGCTGTCGCAGATACCCATGGAGCGGCTCTGGTCCAGGAGCACCACTGTGGCGGCCCTGGTCTGGCTCTCGCTCTGGTACACCTCCAGGTCCTTCTTGCTCAGTTCCACCGGCGTGCCCGGCCCTACCCGAAGGACGGCGTTTTTGACGGTGGCTTGCAGCTCCAGTTGGAAGGGGTCGCCGAACTCGTAGGGCTTGGTGTCGGTGAGATTGTCTCCGGCATCGCCCCGTCTCGTAAGCTCATGGTCGCCCAGTCGGTCCTTCTGCAGGCTCAGGAACACCTCACGCAGGGCTTTTTGGCCGATGCGCCGAATCGCCCTGGGGGTCAGGGCAGGCTCGTCGCCCTCGGTTATGTAGCCTCCCTCACGGAGGGCTTCCAGCAACTCGTTTAGCTGCTCCCAAGTACGTCGGGCTTCCTCGCCCAGCAGCTCCGCCAGCTTGTCGGGGTCCACCTCGTCCAGGTCGCCGGTGCGGATGGCTTCCTGCAGGGCGCGGGCCATCTCGTCGCTCTCCTGGAGGTGCTTCATCAGTTCCATGGCCTGGTCCATAGTCAGGCTGTCGTCGCCCAGGAAGGGGTACTGGCGCCGGAGATCGTCCATGGGCATCAGCTGCTCCATCCATGAGGCCAGCTGGGCCAGCTCCCGTGCCAGGCCAGGGTCCATGGCTGCTGCCAGAGCCTCCTCCATCTCCCGCCGGGCCTCGGGGGACATGCTCTCCAGCATCGACTGCATCTGGGACATCTGATGCATCATCTGCTCCAGCAGCTCGTCCAGGCTCTGGGGCGGGTTAGGCCCGAATGCGTCCCCGAACCGGTCCATGAAGCCCTGGAAGTCGGGCTGTCCGCCCTGGGCCCGCTCCTGGAGCATCCGGTTGAGCTCCCGGATCATCTCTTGGAGGGCCGACATCTGCTCGGGGGACATGTTCTGGAGGTTGTTCAGCATGTCCTGGGATATATTCTGGGCAGCCTGACCCCTAAGCATATCCAGGAGCTCCTGGAACAGGCGTTGGGCTTCGGGGTCCATGAAGTCGTATTCCAGGAGGTCGCGAATGGCGCCTCCGGTGCTCTCGGGCAGGGCATCCAGTTTATCCAGGTTTCGCAGGGCCCGCTGCTCCAGGAGATCGTTCAGGGACTCCATCTCGGCCCGCTCAGCCCCCTCAGCTTGGCGTATCTGCTCCAGGGCATCCTCCAGGCGCTGGTTGATGCCCTGCCGCTCCCGGGTGAGCACCTCCTCCAGTCGTTTTTCGATGTCCTCGATGACCGAGTCCATGTTGTACTGTTCCAGGCGCTGCTGGCGCTGTTCCCGTAGCTGCTGCATCAGGTCGCGGAGTCCGGGCATCTGCTGGCCATCCCGATCCTGCATGCCGCGACGCATCATCTCCCGGAGTGCGCGCATCAGGTCGCCGTGGGCCATAAGCTCGTTGGAGAGGTGGTCCATCACCTCTTCAGCATCGGCGCCGAAGATGCTCTGGGAGCCATCCCACCGGGTGTAGCGGTACGGGCTGTTCAACATGATGCTTACCTGGAGGTGCCTGGGAAAAGTTGCGGGTATAGTACTACCAGGGGAAGGGCGTGGCAAGGAAAGCCCGGTCTATGGGAGCGAGGCTAGCGTCCCTTGAATGCGGGAGGGCGCTTCTCCAGGAAGGCCTGTACCGCTTCGGCATGGTCCTCGGTGCTCCTGGCTACCTGCTGGGCGGTGTGGGCAAGCTCCATGCTCTCCCGGAAGCTGAGGTCGAGGGACTTGTGCACCAGGTACTTGATGAGGGACATGGAGCGGACGGGGCCCTGGGCCAGACGATTGGCCAACTCGGACGCGGCATCCATGAGCTGGTCGTCGGGGTACACCTTGCTTACGAGGCCCAGGCGGTAGGCTTCCGCGCCGTCGATGCGGTCGCCGGTGTACTGGAGGAGCAGGGTGTTGCTGAGCCCTATGAGCTTGGGAAGCTGCCAGCAGCTCCCATCGCCGGGGATCAGCCCCATCCTGACAAAGGCTTCGGAGAACACAGCCTTGTCCGAGGCCAGGCGTATGTCGCAGGACAGAGCAAGGCCCATCCCGACGCCCACGGCGTGACCGTTGACGGCGGCGATGGACGGCTTCTGGAGCTCGTAGATGCGCAGGGGCACCCGGGCTGCCAGGGCGCGGTCGGTCCTCTCCCTGCTGGCAAGCTGGGCTTCCATGTCCCCCCAGGGCAGGGGGTCGGGCGCGGGAGCGCTGCCCTGCTCGGAAATGTCCTTGCTGAAGCCCCGCACGTTGGCGCCAGAGCAGAAGGACGGCTCGGTCCCGGTCAGCAGGAGCACCCGGCTTTCGGGGTCGTCCTCGAACCTGTCCAGCTCCTCCATCAGCTCCTCGGCCATCTCCTGTCCCAAGGCGTTCCGGGTATCGGGATCGTGCAGGGTGATGGTGCGCACTCCGTCGCGGGTATCGACCTTCAGGTAGCTGTGAGGCATGTCGCTCCTTGGTGGGTGGCAGCAGGTCCGGGGCAATGACAATTCTATCACCCCAACCTATAATCTTTAAGAGCAATCCCCCTTCGTACATGGAGGTGAACCGATGGAACAGGGAAAGGTACTTGCACTGCAGATCAGCACCCAGAGCGGTCAACCCATGTCCCCCGTAGAGGAGGCCAACGCCATCTCCGGCGTGGGGCTGGAGGGGGACCGGCACGCCGAAAAAGGCAACCCCCGGCAGGTGCTCCTGATGGACAAGGAGACCCTGGATATGCTGGCGCTGACCACCGGCGTGATCAAGGAGAACATCACCCTGGAGGGCATCGATTTGTCCTCGGTCAAGCCGGGGAACGTGTTCTTCATAGGCGATGATGTCACGTTGGAAGCCACCGGCCTCTGCGAGCCCTGCGGGCGGATGGACATGCTGCGACCCGGACTGCAGGAGGCCCTCCAAGAGAGGCGGGGAGTGCTGGCCATGGTGCTGAACGGCGGCAAGCTCCGCGTGGGCGACAACGTCCGCCTCGAGCCGTAGGGGGCGGCCTTTCTCCCGCCTTCCCTACGATGATAGTGGCCCACAAACATGCAATGGAGAGCATATAGATGAAAGCAGGGTTGGCAGTCGGTGCGGCGTTTGTGGTTGGCGGGTTCATCATGTTTGCCTTTGGAGCCGCCGGATCGTTCTCGATAATACAAGTCGCTATAGGCATTGCTGCGGTTGTAATCGGGGGGATCACCCTTAAGTCAGCAGCGCGGAGATAACGTGCCGGCGGCTATCCTAAGGGAAGCTGGCGCCCCCACCAAAAATGGGAACCGCCCAGACCCTGCGGCTCCATGGGATGGAACGCGAAGGGCTGTCCAGAGATAGCATCCGTCAACCTCAACCTTGCGAGGAGGGAGAGCAGAGTGTCCACCATGTCCGAGGTCATATTTGAAGTCAATGAGGACGAAATAGACGGCGGATATTCGGCCAGCGCTCTGGGATACGGCATTCATACCCAGGCCGAAACGATAGAGGAGTTGCGCCGCAACGTCAGGGAAGCTGTCGAGTGTTACTTTGATGAAACGATGAAACGCCCCGGCGTGATTCGTCTCCATTTCGTACGCGACGAAGTCCTAGCATTGTGAAACTGCCCCGTGATGTAAGCGGGGTTGATTTGGAGCGAGCGCTTCGACGTTTGGGGTACAGGGCAACCCGCCAGAGAGGCTCTCATGTGCGGGTAACTACGGAGACCAATGGTGAGCATCATAAAGTCATCCCCCGCCACGATCCAGTCAGGAGGGCCTTATGCAACAGATTCGTGTCTGGGAAGTAGCGGACGACAACAGACCGCGGGAAATACATAGTAACAAGATCAAGCTAGAGGAGCATTTGGAGAACTGGTTGGAAAGTGACGTCTCGCTACTTGATCCTAATTTGCTGGTGATTGGTCGGCAAGTTCGCACCGACTTTGCCAAGGAGATAGACCTATTGTGCCTGGACAGCAATGGGGACTCAGTGGTGGTCGAGTTGAAAAAGGGCCAAACCCCAAGAGACGTAGTTGCTCAGGCCCTAGATTATGCATACTGGGTATGCGACCTCCCGGACGACCAAATAAGGGACATTGCCAATAAGTATCTGGGCAATCAAGATGCCTTGGATGAGGCCTTTAAGAACCAGTTTGAGAAAGAAATACCAAACGAATTGAACACTAGACATCGTTCTCTGATCGTTGCCGAATCAATGGACGACTCTACCGAAAGAATCGTCCGTTACTTGTCTAGACTTCGGGTACCGATCAATGTGGCCACAATACAGCATTTCAAAGACAATTCTGGCAGAAGTATATTGGCTCAGGTTTACTTGATAGAACCGGAGGAAGCGGAGCCCAAGTCTCAACACACATCCGGAAGGCCCCCTCTCGGCACAGTTAACGGACTTCAAGCCTTAGCTAGTGACAACGGCATAGGGGACCTGTACGCCCAAATGAGAAGCGCTGTACGAGGTATTCTTTCCGCCCAACCGTATCGCAATAGAGTGTGGTATCGGTTGCGAATAGACGGCGGCGGTGTACGAACAGTGTTGATCGTGGACACATACCCCCACGATCAGAATGGCCGTATGGGATTCAGGGTACATGCAACTCGGCTACAGGCCTACCTGGGCGTTGATTTTGATGAATTGCGAAAGTGGCTTCCGCCGAATACGGAGGAAGGGGACGTGTCTTCATGGCCCGGCAGTTCTGACGAGGAGAAAAAAGGCTCTCGAGGTCTAAAGGGATCGTTTCATACCATTGAGCAGGTCGGCAGATTTACCGACTCTCTTAGGCAGGTGACATTGTCCTAAGCCTCCGTTGCGCCACCTCGGCCTGTAGGAGGTCCTAATGGAACCGTAAGGACTCCTATGCAATGACAGATAGTTGCTACAGGATGCGGAGAAAGCCAAGGGCAGCCATGGTCCGGGCGGGGTGTGCCTAGTGGCGCCTTTGCTCTGGGGGATGGCTTGCAGCCCGACCAGCTGGTGAGGTGGGGTTATTCCGGCGCCGGCGCGCCGGAGCACTGGGCATCGTTGTCCGACGACTTCGTGACCTGCGCCAACGGCAAGTATCAGTCTCCCATCGACATCGCCGGCTACGTTAGCGGCGATGCCCCACCCATCTCCTTTGAATACAGCGGCGAAACAACGTCCATCCGCTACGACGGACTCTTTGTCCACGTGGAATTCGGGCCCGGTAACTCCCTGACGGCGGGGCAGCGAACCTATGCGTTGAAGGAGGCCCACTTCCATTCGCCCTCGGAGCACTTGATCGACGGTGAGAGCTTCGCCGCGGAGCTGCACCTGGTCCACGCCGACCCCAGTGGCAACCTTGCTGTTGTGGGCCTGCTGCACACGCTGGGGTCGCCCAGCCGCGCCGCCCAGGAGATGCTGGACGCGGCGCCCGCAGCGGGCAGCAACGTGGAGGAGGGCTTTAGCCTCGACGCTGCTCTATTCATGCCGGGCGATGTGGGCCACTACCGGTACGACGGCTCCAAGACGACGCCCCCGTGCGACGAGCCGGTCGACTGGTACGTGATGCACCAGACGCAGACCATTTCCCAAGCCCAGGTTGATGGTATTCTCAAACTGGGCGGCGGCCCCAACAATCGTCCCGTGCAACCCTTGGGGGACAGAAGGATAACGGGCGCGCCCGGTATGGCGAATGCTCCTTAGCCTGCTGCCCTGCCCGGGGGCTAGACGCTTACCTGCTCCAGCCAGCCCTTGTTCCGCAAAGCCTTCAGGGTCTGCTTTATCTGGTGCCCTGTGAACTGGCGCTTGTTCGGGCCCCACGCATACGTGTAGGCGATGATCTCTTCGTCGGTGCTGGACGGATGCTCCGTCGCTACCCAGTACACCGTCGCCAGAAGCTCAAGGGCGCTGCCCGATTCTATGCCCTCGATAAGCTTCGCCACCCGCCTTAGACGGCCCTTGGTCCTCGGGAACCTCTTGAGGAAAGCGGTCGAGTCCCTGATGGCGCCTCGCGCAAGTTTCAGCGCTGTGTCCGGCGCGCCCCCTCCGTCCCGGAAACCCGCTATGAGAGGCCCATCCATTTCGATAAGGACCTGGCGCAGCTCCTCAGCATATGGGCCATGATGGGCCTTCTGGAACTTCAACCGCAGGGGCTCTCCTGCTTGCTGCAGGAAGTACATGAGCTTGTGAACATCCAGGAGGGTGACCCTGGGGTCGTGCAAGCCCCGCAGATAACGGTGCATCAGTCCCACCAGGGCTGCCTGCCCACGGGTCATCTTCGGTGCGTTCCTGAAGCGCTTCGGACGGTCGTCGGCCAGCAAGCTGTCCAGCTTGTACTGGACCGCTCCTCGCTCCCGGCTGGTAGCAACCATCCCGCCTCGTCTCCCCTGGTAGTTGACTTGATGACAATTAGAGCACTTCTGTCACTGTAGCATATGTCGACCTAGACCTGACTACCGTGGAGGACACCAACTCCCGCGAGAACGGAGGGTTAGAGAAGGACTAGGACTACAGGGACCCGCGTCAATCGCGCAAAGCGACCACCGGGGGGGGGGCGGGGGCAGTCAACCGCGGCGAACGAATCGTGCAATGTAGTCTCGGGATCCTGGCGGCTTAAGGGGAGAAGTGCGGTCGCTCTCCTGACGACGCTTCGTTCCCATGTTACCTCAATGACCCTAGACCATAAGCGCGCTCAGGTACCACACTAGCCTTGTAGCGTTAGGCAACAACCTGCTTGAGCCACCCTTTATCCCTGAGCACCTTAAGTGCTAGTTTTATCTGGCGCTCCGAGAATTGGCGCTTACGGATGTTCCAAGCATAGGCATAGTCGATGATCTGGTTGTCTTCGGCTTCAGGATGCTCTGCCGCCACCCAATGTACCGTCGACAGCAACTCAAGTCCGAAAGACGACTCGAAACCCTCCACCAATTCCGACACTCTCTGTAGTCGACCGCGCGTCTCTGCATGCTGTTCAAGAAACTCAGTCGCATCCTCGATAGCACGCGGCACAAGCTCAAGCTCCTTGTCGGGCGCATCTCCTCCATCTCGATAACCCGAGAGCAAATGTCCTTCGATTGCTCGCAGGGCATGTCGCATATTCTCGGCGTACGGGCCGTAAGGAGCTTCCTGAAATTTCAGCGATAGAGGCTCGCCAGCTATCTGCATAAAGTACATCAGCTTGTGGACTTCCAACAGGGTCACAAACGGATCAAGCAAGCCACGCAGATAGCGGTGCATCAGAGTCACCAATACCGCCCTGCCAAGGGTCATCTGAGGGACATTACTGGAACGGTTGGGGCGGTCATCCGCTGGCCCGCCTCCCGGCTCGTACAGAACTACAGCTAGGTCATCCATAGACGCCAATGCCGTCTCTATGCGAGGGCGAACATCATTCCAATTCAGTCCGCCGAGATTGGTGCCAAGAGGAGGAATGGCAATGGAGCGAATTTTCCGTTCTCTGATCTCTTGGACAAGAGCTTGGAGCCCCGTCTCTATGTCCTCCATACGGCTCTTGCCGCGCCAGTGGCGCTTGGTCGGAAAGTTAATGATGAAGCGGGGGTTAGATAAGGCGCCAGTCTCGTAGACGAACATCCGGCCGGGCATAACCTCGCTGCGTTTGCACGCTTGCGAGTAAGCTTTGAAGTTTTCAGGGAACCGGTTCTTGAACTGAAGTGCGATTCCCCGCCCCATAACTCCCACACAGTTGACGCTATTGACTAACGCTTCGACATCTTCCTCAAAGATATCTCCGGTCTTGCGCTCGATCATGCCGCCCTCCCATTGGTCAGTAGTACCAATCCGGCTTGATCTCGACAGGTGGTCGATGAGTTGCTCCTCGCAATGCCGTTTGAACGGTATCATATAGTCTTCGTGCGCTGATGCCAATCCGGGTAACCAATTCCCACGGAAAGGACTCCTCGACTAGGAACTCTGCCTGCTTTCTCTCCTGTCGGCCCATCCATTCTCGAGTTGTTATGGCATCCCAGTCGAGCTTGTTAAGTTCGCCGAGGTTACAGTAGTCCTCAGCATAGTTGGCCCTCGCGTTAGCTGACGTAAAAGCCCAACGTTTGTAATTGGAATCAGCCCAAGCAACTCCCTGATGCAATTCGGCTTGCAAATGGACGATATCATCTTGTCCATCACGGTAAACCAGCTCAGAGTTGTTTGCTTTGTGGAGAACATAGAGCATAACGGAACGGGGACAGAAGTAAAAGGGGACGCAGTCACCCACCCTCAGACCCGGACGACAGTCTAACCCTTTCGTGAGGCGGGCTTGTTTAATGCTGTTCATGCCAATGGTGGTCCCACCTACTCCCCGCCTGCGCGCCTCTGCATCCGACCACAGATACCCGTCCTCAACTACAGAAGCCAGGCGGTCAACATGGAGTATATGGTATATCTTCGGCTCTGTCGGTACTAACAAAGCTGACTGCCAATCCAGGCTGGCGACTCTATGCTATCGGCACCTCTAATCTACCACTCACTGTGAACTCTCTGGCAAACGAAGGCAAGGCCCACAAGTCAACGATTGTGAATGAGCAACGAAAACTCAGTCCCGGAAATACTGGCGGAGGGGGTGGGATTCGAACCCACGAACCCCGCAAGGAGTTAGCGGTTTTCAAGACCGCCGCCATAGACCGCTCGGCCACCCCTCCATGCATCTGAAGGAAGCCTCGAAGTCGCCGGGGCTTAGAACCGGACCCTTCCCGGGCCGCTACGCTACTGAGCTGCGTCCGCTCAACCGCGCATTGACCAGTCGGTTCAGGCTGACCCCTTCTTCCGCAGCCCGGAGAACAAGCTCCCGATGGGTCTCTGGAGGGACCCGCACCATGAACTTGCCGCTGTAACTGCGTTTGGCCAACGGTTCGGGCAACGACTCCCGGATATCCCCTAGAACTTCGCTGACTAGATGCCGAATTCCGCTGAAAGCTTCATCGGGCGACAAAGCAGTCCAGCTTAGCGTCGGAAATTCTGCACAGAAACCGCGGTAACTTTCATCTTCAGGAGACCAGGTTACGCGGTAGGTGTAGTAGTCAGCCATTCTCCTCCCCCAACCTCACGATGACTTCGGGCACCTCCCTGACTACCGGTGCCCCTGCATAATAGTGTCACTAATGCTACTACTCGTCAACCACTGACACCAAATTCACCGTTAAGACCCCCCCTAGGTGGTAGGTGGCGGGGCGGGGGCCGGGTTGTAGATCTCGAAGCCGAGGGTGGCGGGCACCACCCGCACCAGCTCCTCGACCGTCCAGCGGCCCTCTTTGTGGATGGTCTTCACGGGCTCCGGCTCGTTCAGCAGCGTAACCAAGCCCTCGGCGACGTGGAATATGTGGCCGTTTACATGCTTGGCTTGGTCCGACCCCAGCCACACCGCAAAGGGGGCAATGTCCTCGGGCTCGCCTCGGATGGCCTCGACGGTGCCTCCACCGGAGCCGATTCCCCGCTGGGTGCGGAGCTCCCGGGCTTCGTCTGGCACGCTCACCGTCATGCGGGTGGCTGCGCTGGGGGATATAGCATTGGCGGTGACTCCATACCTGCCCATGTCCCGGGCAACCACCCGGGTGAGGCCGGCGATGCCATCCTTGGCGGCGCCGTAGTTGGCCTGCCCCGAGTTGCCGTACAGGCCCGATGTGGAGCTGAAGGTTACGATGCTCCCGGAACGTTGCTGGCGGAACAAGATACAGGCGTGCTTGACGACGGTGAAGGTGCCCTTCAGGTGGACGGCTATCACATCGTCCCACTCCTGCTCCGTCATGTTGAAAACCATGCGGTCCCGCAGGATGCCTGCCACCGTGACCACGATGTCCAGCTTGCCGAAGCTGTCCACGGCGGTCTGGACGATCTTCTCTCCGCCCTCCATGCTGACGACCGACTCGGTGCATGCGACGGCGGAGCCTCCGGAGTCCCGTATCTCCGAGGCGACCTGCTCGGCGATGGATGTATCGCCTCCAGAGCCGTCCACGTTGACGCCGGGATCGACCACCACCACGCTGGCGCCCTCCTGGGCCATCAGCTTGGCAATGCCCTGCCCGATGCCTCGTCCTGCACCGGTGACGATCGCTACTTTGCCTTCCACCAGACCAGCCATATATCAGGCTCCTTGTATCTGCATTGATCTTGCGGGGCGGGAATTGCCCGACGCTGTTAGCTAGCGGGGAGGCTGAGCGGGCGCCGGGTTCGGGATGTCCTTGGTCAGGTAGCCGGCCGCCAAGGGGGCCAGCTCCTCCGTGGGCCAGTGGCCGTCGGGGTTGTAGATGGACCGCTCCGGCCTGGGCTGCGACATTAGGGACACTTCGCCGCCCCACACCAGGAAGGTCTGCCCGTTGATGTTGGATGCGTAGTCGCTGGCCAGATACGCCACGAAGGGGGCGATGTCGTCGGGGTCGAGCTGCTCCAGCTCGCCCTCTTCGGACAGGCCGGAAACGCCGCCCCGGGCCCTAATCTCGTTGGCGCTCTCGGGAATGGCCCCGATCATGCGGGTGGCTGCCCTGGGGGCGATGGAGTTGGCGGTGATGCCGTACCTGCCCATATCCCGGGCCACCACCTTGGTGAAGCCAGCGATTCCCGACTTGGCGGCGCCATAGTTGGCCTGACCCGAGTTGCCCACGAGGCCCGACTGGGAGCTGAAGGTGATAATCCGCCCGGACCTCTGCTGCCGGAACAGGATGCAGGCGTGCTTGACCACGGTGAACGTGCCCTTCAAGTGGACGGCGATCACATCGTCCCACTCCTGCTCGGTCATGTTGAAGATCATACGGTCCCGGAGGATGCCCGCGCAGGTGACCACGATATCCAGTTTGCCGTAGCTGTCGATGGCCGACTGGATTATCTTTTCGCCGCCCTCCATGGTTGCCACCGACTCGGTGCAGGCAACGGCGGTGCCCCCTTCGCCCCTGATCTCCGAGGCTACCTGCTCGGCAAAGGAGGCGTCGAACCCCGAGCCGTCCACGTTGACGCCGGGGTCCACCACAACCACGCTGGCGCCTTCCTGGGCCATGAGCCTGGCTACGCCGCGGCCCACTCCCCGGCCTGCGCCGGTGACGATGGCAACCTTACCTTGGAGAATGTCCGACAATGTTATCTCCTGGAATCTCTTCGTCGTTGTCTGAAGTACCGTCAGGGCGCCCGGCTTCTGTCAGGGTGTGAGACGATGGGCCGGGCGCTCGACGCCGACCTGGGCCTTCCTACTTGGAGGGCTTGGGCTCAGGCTTGGGCTTTGCCGTTTCACATCCGCAGGTTGCGCACATATCGTTTGCCCCTTTCTGTAAATTGGCAGCCCTATCTTACACCGGGGCCGCCACCTTGGGAAGGAGCGGCCCCGTCGTCGGTGCAAGGGCTTTGGGTTGGACTCCGGACTCGCCGGGGGGAAGGCCTATCCCTTCAGGTGCTCGTCGAAGAAGGCGATGGTCTTGTTCCATGCATCCCTGGCGGCCTCGGGCCTGAAGCTGGGCCGGGCATCGCAGTGGAAGCCGTGGCCGCACCCGGGATACATGTGGAAGCTATAAGACTTGCCCTGTTTCTGGAGCTCAGCCCCTATGGTATCCACGTCGGCAGGTGTGGGGTTCTGGTCCTCTTCACCAAACAGGCCCAGGACGGGGCAGTTGATGTTGGCCGTCCTCTCCAGGGGCGAGGGGCCGTCTCCGCCCAGGGGAGCCAGGATGCGCCCGCCGTAGAACACCGAGGCGGCCTTAATGCCGGAGACTGCGCAGGCGGACAAGTAGCTGACGCGTCCGCCGAAGCAGAACCCGACGATGCCGATGCGGTCGCCATCGACGAAGGGCTGGGCCTTCAGGTAATCGACGGCCGCCTGGACGTCGGCGATGATGCCGTCGTCGGTGCATCGGCCTAGGCGCTCCAGGGCTGTCGGGAACTCTTCGTGGAGGCCGATGGTCATGGGGCCTTCCCTATGGAACATGGCCGGCGCGAGGCCGACGTATCCCAGGGAGGGCATGCGGTCTGTGACGTACTGGATGTGGGAGTTCACACCCCAGACTTCCTGGATAACTACCACGGCGGGGTACTTCCCATCCTCGACGGGTTGGGTCAAGTACCCTTCCATGTTCTGGCCCTGTACATTCATGTTTACCCAGCTCGGAGGCATAACGGCTTCTCCTTTAACAATTGGAGTCAAGCGGTACCACGGGTGGTACTACGGAGACCATTCTATCACGATTCTGGATGTACCCATCCCTGTACCCCACAGGGGCCCTTGGCGTAACTCCCTGGCCAGGAAGCAACGCGATGATGAGAGAGCGATGGTCAGGAGCACTAGTACACTTGGCCGGTCGCCCTTCGATTTCCCTCAGGACGAACTGGCATGCGGGCTGTGGTGGGGGGCGTAGACTGCCGCTTCCCTGGGAGTGACGGCATAGGGCAGTGGGAGTGCCGGTAATTGGGTCGGCAACGTTCTTCGTCATTGCGGCCTTCGCCGCAATCCAGGACGGAGCCTTGCCAGGAGTCGGATCGCTTATTTCCCCCTCACCCCAGCCCTCTCCCTCCAGGGGTGAGGGGGAAATAAATCCCCCTCCCTTGATGGGAGGGGACTAAGGGGAGGGTGAGATGCACCCCAAGGGCAGCCTGCCCCAGTCCCTGGGTTTCCTGGATTGCGGCCTCCGCCTCAATGACGGGGCTGTGTCCGTTCGCCCTGAGGGAAATCGAAGGGGAACGGACAGCTTAGGGCTGAGGCTCTCGAAGAGGGAATCGAAGGGGAACCTAGGCCTGCCTAGGAGTCGCCGACGGGGGCGGGGGCTGCTTCCTCCAGGTAGAACTCGTTCTCCCACAGATCGTCGATGAACCGGGACTCTTCCTCGGTCAGGTCCGGGGTCTCGGGGGCGGCGGCGTACTCCTCCAGGTCTTCCATGCTGGTGATGTTGGGCAGCACCGTCATGATGGCCCCCTGGGCGAGGCAGAACTTGATGGCCGCCTGGGCCATGGTGCGTCCCGTGTCCTCTCCGAGGTAGTACACCTGCCTGGCCTTTCGTAAGGCCTCGGTCATCCACTCGTGCTTCCGGTGGGCTCGGTGGTCGCTGGGATCGAACTCCGGGGGGTCGGTGAACCTGCCCGTCAGCACCTCGGAGGCGTGGGGCACCCGGGAGATCAGCCCGGTGCCATCCCCCTCCTCGGCTATGGGGAAGAAGCTCTTGGCCGGGTCCTGCTCCAGGATGCTGTAGATGATTTGAAGAGTGTGCACCTGGCGTTCCCTCATCGACGCTTCACCCTCCTCGTACCACCCTATGTCGGGCCCCAGGGCCACGCCGTAGTAACGAATCTTCCCTTCCTTGACCAAGGTGTCCAGAAGGTCGAACACCTCGTCCTTCTCCAGGGCGTCCACCCTGGGGTTGTGGAGCTGGTAAACGTCGATGTAGTCGGTCTTGAGGCGCCTCAGGCTCTGCTCGCAGGCGTAGCGGATGAAGTCGGGCTCGAAGCGCTGGGTGCGCTCCTGGTGTCCTATACGCTCGATGCTGTCGTAGAAGTCGTAGCCGAACTTTGTGGCTATGACGATGTTGTGGCGCTCATGCTTCAGGGCCTTGGCCAGAATCTCCTCGCCATAGCCCTTGCCGTAGGTGTCCGCTGTGTCGTAGAAGTTCACTCCCAGATCGAAAGCGGACTCCAGAAGTTTCATCGCGTCGGGCTCCTGGATCGTGCCCCACCAGTCGGTGGCTACGGTCCAAGCCCCGAAGCCCACCTCCGAAAGCTCAAGGTCTGTCCTGGGACAGTTCCGGTATTTCATGGAAGGTACCTCCGATGGGCAGAGCCGGGGATGGGATGCGGGACTGGCTTCCGCTCCCGGCTTGGCAATTTCAGGCTACAGGGCTGGCGGTCGTGTTCAGCGCAATCTCGATGGCCCGCACCTGCTCGGCGAAGCGGGTATCATCCAGCACAGGCGTGAGGCTGCCCAGTGCCACATCTTCCTCCAGGTCCACCCAGGACCTGCATCCGCCGAAATGGGGCTTATATGGCACAACTTCGGGGGATGACAGGCGATAGACCCTGAGAATCAAGGCTGTCAGGGGATGTCGGGGCTTCCAGCGCAGGCGGGAGTGGGCGTAGTCGTCGGACCAGATGTGGTGGGGGGACAGGGAGCGAAGCTGCTCTTCTTCCGAAAGTTCTATCGTCCGTTCTACCTGGGCCCAGCAGCCAAAGGTGATCGTGCTGGCATCATTGCCCTCGGCCAGGAGCTTGGCAAGCCTGTCCCGGTGGGCAGGCTTCAGGAGGTCCTCCTTCTGGTGCTCAAGGGTCGGGTAGAGCAGGAACCGGTCATGCTCCACACGGAAGTGTTTGCCCACCTCGCTGATGCCCCCCTTGCGCAGAAGAAGCACCTGCTCCCCGAGGCCCAGGGCCTGGACCACCACCGCCCACTCCTTGAAAGCCATCCGGCAGGTGTCGGGGAGCATACGCAGCAACCTCCTTGGTTAAAACCAGCTTCAGACGCAGTCGTTCCCTGAAGGTAGATGTTACCACCAACCGTGCGTCCCCCTCAAGGACGGGGGCACATCATCGAACATGCGCGAATCGCCGGATGCTCTCACCTATACCGGCGTCGGGCAATGGGTGTAAGCTATCCAGGTTGTATCAACTACGATCTAGAAAGGGTGGTCCCTGAATATGGTTCAGTCCAAGAAGATGGTGTACAGCTTCGATGAGGGCGATGCTTCCATGCGCTCCCTCCTCGGCGGCAAGGGGGCCAATCTGTGCGAGATGGCCAAGCTGGGGCTCCCCGTCCCCCCGGGCTTCATCATCACTACCGAAGCCTGCCTCGACTACTACGACCTGGACCATGAACTTCCCGCAGGCCTGTGGGACCAGGTGCAGGAGAAGCTCCACGGGCTGGAGGTCACCCTCGGCCGGGAACTGGGTTCCACCGACAACCCCCTGCTGGTGTCGGTGCGCTCCGGGGCGAGGATATCCATGCCCGGTATGATGGACACCATCCTCAACCTGGGTGTCTGCGACGACAACGTGGGAGCCCTGGCGCGTCACATGAACGACGAGCGCCCGGCCTACGATGCCTACCGGCGCTTCCTGCAGATATTCGCCAGCATCGTATTCGGCATGGAGGCCTACCAGTTCGAGATCATCCTCGCCGGGCACAAGGAGCGGGCGGGCAAGACCCTGGATCATGAGCTTAGCCCCGACGAGCTCCGTGCCGTCATCGCCGACTTCAAGGCCGCGGTCCGGGAGAACACCGGGCGGGATGTCCCCCAGGACCCCCAGCAGCAGCTTTTCGAGGCGGTGCAGGCGGTGTTCCAAAGCTGGAACAGCCCCAGGGCCATAAGCTATCGCGACCACTACAACATACCCCACACCTGGGGCACCGCCGTCAACGTCATGGGCATGGTCTTCGGGAACCTGGGCGACGACAGCGGCACCGGCGTGCTCTTCACTCGCAACCCAGCCAACGGCGCCCGGGAGCTGTACGGCGAGTACCTGGTCAACGGCCAGGGAGAGGATGTGGTGGCCGGAATACGCACCCCCGAACCCTTCTCAGTGCTCTCGGACCGTCACACCGAGGCCCACGCTTCCCTGACGGGATTTGCCGGGCACCTGGAGAACCACTACCGGGATATGCAGGACATCGAGTTCACCGTCGAGCGGGGACGCCTGTACCTGCTCCAGACCCGCAACGCCCAGCGCACCGTCCAGGCGGCCGTCCGCATCGCCGTGGAGATGGTGGGGGAGGGGCTGATCAGTCGCCAGGAAGCGGTGCAAAAGGTCGTGCCCGAGGAGATGTCCCAGCTATTCGTGCCCCGCTTCAACGAAGGGGCAAGGGCCCAGGCCGGCAATGCCTACATGGCCACGGGGTTCGGCGCGTCGCCGGGCGCGGCGACGGGCAAGGCCTACTTCGATGCCACCCGGGCCGCCGAGGCCGCGGCCCAGGATATCCCTGTCATCCTCATCCGGCCCGAGACCAAGCCCGACGACATACACGGCATCCTGGCCGCCAAGGGTGTGCTCACCAGCCGCGGCGGCGTGACCAGCCACGCCGCTGTGGTCACGAGAGGGCTGGGAGTGCCCTGCGTGGTCGGCTGCGAAGCCCTGCAGGTGGACATCCAGACCAGGTCCTGCTCCGCCTCGGGGCACACCATCAACGAAGGGGATGACATCAGCATCGACGCCACCAGCGGCGAGGTTCTGGCGGGCGCCATCCCCACCTTCCATCCCCAGCTTGACGAGGTGCACGAAGCCCAGGTGCTCCTGGGCTGGGCCGACGAGTACCGCAGGCTGGGCGTGTTCGCCAATGCCGACACGCCCACCGACGCCCAGCGGGCCGTCGCTATGGGGGCTGAGGGGATCGGCCTGTGCCGCACCGAGCACATGTTCCTGGGGCCCGAGCGGGTGGAGGTGGTGCGGCGGATGCTGGTCAACGCCCAGGAGGCGACTGCGTGGGCCAAGGAGAACCCAGACGAGGCTTCCAGGCGCGCCCCCCTGCCCGGCCAGCCCGACGGCGTCCGGACCTTCTACGAGGCCCTGGACCACCTGAAGGGGCTGCAGATCGAGGACTTCACCGGCATCCTGCGGGCCATGGGCAATCACCCGGTGATCATCCGCCTGCTGGACGCCCCGCTGCACGAGTTCCTGCCCCGCTACGAGGACCTGGTGCGCCGGATCGTCACCCTGGAGGCCCAGGGTGCACCCGACGGCGAGGTGGACCCCCACCGTCAGCAGCTCCAGCTGGTGGAGTCCCTGCGGGAAGCCAATCCCATGCTTGGGCACCGGGGATGCCGCTTGGGACTGACCTTCCCGGCCATCTACGAGATGCAGGTGGAGGCCATAATCACCGCCAGCGCCAACCTCATCAAGGAAGGGATCATGGTGCACCCGGAGATCATGATCCCCCTCATCTCCCATGTGAACGAGCTCAAGCAGCTCCAGGTCAATCTGACCGGCGTTGCGGAGTCGGTACAGTCCACCATGTCCACTGAAGTCGATTACAAGTACGGCACCATGGTGGAGGTGCCCAGGGCCTGCATGACCGCCGACGATGTGGCCCAGGTGGCCGAGTTCTTCAGCTTCGGCACCAACGACCTCACCCAGATGGCCTATGGCTTCAGCCGGGACGACGCTGAGGGCAAGTTCCTGAACCAGTACATCCAGGATGAAACCCTGCCTTCCAATCCCTTCATGACCATCGATCCTGAGGGCGTGGGAGGCCTGATCCGCATCGGGGTGCAGAAGGGACGGAGCGTCCGGCCCGACCTGGAGGTGGGCATATGCGGTGAGCACGGGGGCGACCCGGCCAGCGTTGCCTTCTGCCACCAGGAGGGCCTGGACTACGTGAGCTGCTCTCCTTTCCGGGTGCCCATCGCCCGGCTCGCCGCCGCCCAGGCTGCCCTGGAAGGCGCTACCGGCGGCGACACCCGCTAGCGGGCCGGCTGGACATCATATCCAGGAGGTGGACTCGTGTCCCTGAACATCGGAGATAAGGCGCCGGACTTTATCCTGCCCGCTTCAACTGGCGAGGATATCGCCCTGAAGGACCAGGCCGGCAAGAAGGTGGTGCTCTACTTCTATCCCAAGGACGACACCCCCGGCTGCACCACGGAAGCCTGCGGGTTCCGCGATGCCTCGGACGAGCTTAGCACCTTGGGGGCCGTTGTGCTGGGCGTCAGCGCCGACAGCGTGAAGTCCCACGAGAAGTTCGTGGGCAAGTATGAGCTGAACTTCCCTCTGCTGGCCGACACGGAGAAGGTGGTCGCCAACTCCTACGGGGCGTGGGGCGAGAAGAAGCGGTACGGGCGCACCTACATGGGCATGAACCGGATGACCTACCTGATCGACGAATCGGGGAACATCGAGCGCATCTGGCCCGCCGTCAAGGCCAACGGCCACGCCGCGGAGGTCATCGCGGCGCTCAGGGGTAGCTAGGCCTCCACTCCGGCTTGACTCTCCTGGATTGCGGTCTTTCATCAGGGCTCGCGTTCGGTTCGCCCTTCGATTTCCCTCAGGGCGAACGGACAGCCCCGGGTTACACAAGGGTCTGCGTAAGCAGAAATGACGCCAAGGGGCAGCCTGGTCTAATTCCGGGGTTTCCTGGATTGCGGCGTAGGCCGCAATCTAGGACGGAGCATTGCCGGGCCCCAGGCGGGCTCATTTATCGCAATAGACAAGTCAGTGGGGAGCATTGGCTTGGAGTGGGTTTCCTGGATTGCGGCCTGCGCCGCAATGACGGTGGGAGAAGCTGTGATGACGGGACGGCCTTGCGCCACGCCGCGTGTACACCTGATGCGGGTCTACGGCAGTCGGTTCGCCCTGAGGGAAATCGAAGGGGAACCGACAGCGGTGAGCCCAGATTCCCACGTGCGCGGGAATGACGGTAAGGGCAGCCCGCGATTTTCGTCATTGCGGCGTAGGCCGCAATCTAGAACGGAGCATTGCCGGGCCCCAGGCTGGCTCATTTATCGCAATAGACAAGTCAGTGGGGAGCATTGGCTTGGAGTGGGGTTTCCTGGATTGCGGCCTTCGCCGCAATGACGGTGGGAGAAGCTGTGATGACGGGGCGGCCTTGCGCCACGCCGCGTGTACACCTGATGCGGGTCTACGGCAGTCGGTTCGCCCTGAGGGAAATCGAAGGGGAACCTGCTGCTCAGGCCCTAGATTCCCGCTCACGCGGGAATGACGGTGTGGTCCGCTCCCCCTCATCCTAACCTTCTCCCTCCAGGGGACCGGAGCGGCAGCTTAGCCCGCTAGCTCTTGCTCCAGGCGGTTGATGTCCGATTCGTCCAGGTTGAAGTACTTGGCGTCGGGGTGAGAGACCACCAGGGCTGACACCGAGCCTTCGGGGTCCATCATGTACCCTTCCGTCAGCTCCACGCCGATGTTGCCCGCGACATCCAGCAGCCGGAAAAGCTGCTCTTGGTCCTCCAGCCTGGGACACGCCGGGTAGCCGAAGGAGTAGCGTCGTCCCCGGTACTGGGCACGGAAGAGCTGGGGATAGGTGATGTCCACAGGGTCGGCGAACCCCCACATCTGCCGTATCTGCTGGTGGAGCACCTCAGCGAAGGCCTCCGCCCCTTCCAGGGCCAGGGCCGCCAGGATGTGAGACTCCAGGTAGCGCCCTTCGTCCTTCCAGGCATCGGCCAACTCCCGCACTCCAGGCCCGATGGTAGTCGTGAACATGGCTACGTAGTCCATCCGGCCCGAGTCCACGGGCGCAACATAGTCGGCGATGCACAGGCCCTCGCCCCCGCCCTGGCGCCCGAAGTGGAACCTCTCCAGCACCGTCTCGCCGTCGGGGCCGTAGATGAGCAGGGTCTGGCCGTCGGACCGGGCCGGGAAGAACTTGAAGACGGCGTCTGCGCGGATGTCGTCGCTGGCCAGCATCCGGTCTTCCACTTGGCGCACCGACTCCCGCAGGTCCAGGGCCGCCTTTTCCTCCTCGGCAAGGGCTTCGGCGAACCGCCCCTTGTAGCCAAGGTGCCTGACGTAGAGCATCTGGGGGTTTATATACAGGAATATCTCGGACAGGTCCCGGTCCTTGATCACGTGCAGCCTCAGGTCCGGCGGAACGGCGACGGGATGGTCGTGGGTAACCTGGACGGGGGAAGCCTGCCGGGAGGGAGTCGACTGCCCGGCGTCCTCCGCCGCCTTCCTGGCCTCCAGGAGCTCTTCCGTTTCCCTGCGCAGGGAGGCCGCTAGGTTTTCCCGCTCATCGGCCTCCAGGATGGTGTTGGCCAGGGCCAGCCCCGCCATGGCGTCCTGGGCGTAGGTCACCAGCCCGTCGTACTCGGGGGCTATGCGCATTCGGGTGAACCTGTTGCTCAGGGCTGCGCCGCCCACTATCACGGGGCAGGCAACCCCTGCTCCGCGGAAGTCCTGGACCGTCTCCACCATCATCTGGGCCGACTTCACCAGCAGCCCCGAGAGGCCGATGATGTCCGGATTGTGCTCCTGGTAGGCTTCGATGAGGTCCTGGGGAGGCACCTTGATACCCAGGTTCACGACCTGGTAGCCGTTGTTGGACAGGATGATCTCCACCAGGTTCTTGCCGATGTCGTGTACATCCCCCTTAACCGTCGCCAGCACCACCTTGCCCTTGGCCGCGTCGTCCAGCCGGTCCATGTGGGGTTCCAGGTGAGCTACGGCGAACTTCATGGCTTGGGCCGACTGGAGCACCTCGGCAACGATGAGCTGGTTGGCGTTGAACTGCCTTCCCACCTCATCCATCCCCGCCATCAGGGGGCCGTTGATGATCTCCAGGGGCGTCCGGGCTGTCAGGGCTTCGTCCAGGTCCTCGGCCAGACCCTCCCTGGTGCCGTCTATGATGGCCAGCGCCAGGCGTTCATCCAGGGGCAAGCTCTGCCTCTCCTCGGTGGTTGACTTAACAACCCGGTCCCTGAAGTGGGCCGCAAAGGCCGCTACCGGGTCCTCTCCCCGGAACCAGATAAGGTCCTCGGAAAGGACGCGGTCCGCCTCGGGTATGGAGGTGAAACGCTGCATCAGCTCCGAGTTGACGATGGCCATGTCCAGCCCTGCCTGGACGCAGTGGTACAGGAAGACGGAGTTGAGCACTTCTCTGCCCGCCTGGGGCAGTCCGAAGGACACGTTGGAGATGCCGAGGACTGTCTTGCACTCGGGCAGGGCTTCCTTGATCAAGCGTACGCCCTCGATGGTTTCGGCGGCCGACCCAACGTACTTCTCATCGCCCGTTCCGCAGGGGAACACCAGGGGGTCGAAGATGATGTCCTCGGAACGAACTCCGTACTTCTCCGTCAGGAGCTTATGGGAGCGCAGGGCAATCTCCAGCTTCCGTTCTTTTGTGATGGCCTGGGCCTGCTCTTTGTCGTCGTCGATGCAGCCGACCACCAGGGCGGCGCCATAACGGCGGGCCAGGGGTACCACCCTCTGGAAGCGCTCTTCCCCGTCCTCCAGGTTTATGGAGTTGATGACCGACTTTCCCTGCAGGCGCTTCAACGACGCTTCGATGACATTGGCGTCAGTGGAGTCGATCATGATGGGCGCCTTGACCTTCTTGGTCAGCACATCCAGGAAACCCAGGATGTCAGCCGTCTCGTCCCTGTCTGGGTCCTGGAGGCACACGTCGAGGAGATGGGCGCCTCCTCTCACCTGGCGCCGACCCACCTCGCCTGCTTCGTCGATAGCGCCCTCGGCGATCAGGCGGCGGAACCTCCGGCTGCCCAGGACGTTGGTGCGCTCGCCGACGATGACGGGGCGCGTGTCTTCGTCCACCACTAGGGCTTCAATACCCGAAATACGAGTCTCCCGCGGGCTGGGCAGGCTCCTGGGTTCCTTCCCCAGGGTTGTCTCGACCAGCAACCGGATATGCTCCGGCACGGTGCCGCAGCACCCTCCTATCAGGTTCACCCAACCCTGCTCGATGAAGCGGCCGACGGTCTCGGCCATTTTCTCCGCCGTCTCGTTGTAGCGCCCGTCTTCGTCGGGAAGGCCGGCGTTGGGAACACAGGCAACGGGGAACCTGGAGAGCTGGGCCAGGGTGCGAATGTGGTCGGTCATGAAGTCAGGGCCGGTTGCGCAGTTGAAGCCTATCCAGAGCAGGTCCCGGTGGGCCAGGGAAGTGTAGAAGGCCTCGGCATCCTGCCCGGCCAGCAGGGTGCCCATGGCTTCGATAGTGCCCTGCACAGCTATGGGAACGTCCATCCCAAGCTCTGCCAGCGCCCTGTCGATACCATCCAGGCCCGCCTTGATATTCATGGTGTCCTGGCAGGTCTCCACCAGCAGGACATCCACGCCCCCCTCCACGAGGCCCAGGGCCTGTTCATAGAATGCCTCCACCAGCTCATCGAAGGTGACGCCGCCGGTAACCGAGATGGTCTTGGTGGTCGGCCCCATGGAGCCGGCGACGAAGCGAGGCTTTTCAGGGCTGGAGGCGTCATCACATAGCCGCCTCGCCAGCGCTGCCGCTTCCCGGTTGATGCGCCGGGCTTCGTGGGCCAGCTCGTACTCGGCCAGTACAACCGATGTTGCGCCGAAGGTATCGGTCTCCACGATGTCCGCCCCCGCATCCAGGAATTCCTGGTGCACCTGGGCTATGGCGTCGGGCTTGGTGAGCACCAAGTACTCGTTGCAGCCTTCGTACTGGAGCCCGCCGAAGTCCTCGGGAGTCAGGCCCTGCTTCTGGATAGACGTACCCATAGCGCCATCCATCACAAGGATGCGCTGCTTAAGAGCAACGGCTATAGAGGGTCTGGCAGATTGGTCCACGACAGCAGTTCCTTTGGAAGCAGCATGGCCCGGGATGGGCCATGTGTGCGGGGGTAGCCTTGTTCAGAGCTATGTCATTATAGCATAGGTGTCCGAGGCCCCCTCCTGGCGCCGATTGCCCCATAGCCGATGGCGCAGCGCCTGTCCTCTGAAGGCCTCGTTGTGTTATCAATTACCGGGAACTTTAGCAAGAACGGGAGGGGCGAGGCTGTCCATGAAGTCGCAGATTAGCTCATGGGTGATTCGGGCTGTGTTTGTCGCCCTGCTTCCCCTGTTTGTTGCAATGCTTATCCTCCCGTGGCCCAGGGGTCCCCGCTCCTTCGTAAAGACCCTGTTGTTCGTCACCCAGGTGCTGCCTCTGCCGGCCAAGCCCCTTCAGTGGCTCACCCGGGCGCCGGTGCGGGAGCAGGTGACTTATACCTGCTCCCAGGGTGAGGGGTCAGGAGACCTTTATCGGCCCGGAGGCGGCAGGAAAAGGGCCGGCATCCTGGTGTTCCTGGGAATAATTCCGGTGCCCCAGGATGACCCCAGGGTAGTCAACCTGGGATCGGCGCTGGCCCGCCTGGGGTTCATAGCATTGTTCCCGTGGTCCAGGGCGATGATGGACAAGCGTATCACTCCCGAAGAGCCGGGCAACATGGTGGAGGCCTTCAACCGGCTGGCGGACATCGAAGAAGTGGACGCCGAAAGGCTTGCCATGGTCGGGTTCTGCGTGGGGGGTTCGGTGCTGGCCTTGGCGGCCTCGGACCCCCGCATTAACGACAAGGTGGCCTTCCTCAGCGCTTTCGGGGCCTACTACGACATCGGCGAGGTAATGGCCCAGATCGCGAGCCACACCAGCGCCTTCCACGACGACCAGGACCCCTGGGAAGCCAACCATCTGTCCAAAGAGGTCATGGCGACCCAGGGAGTGGATGCCCTGGAGGCCGACCATGACCGGCAGGCGCTTACGAAGCTGTTCCTGGAAGGTGAGCCAGATGCGACGGAGGTCCCTGAGGGGTTGTCCGCCGATGGCGACATCGTATTCCGCCTTCTGCGCTCCATGGCAGGCACGGGCACGGGGCACCGTCTCAGCATCGAGGATGCCCGGGAACTGGTGTCCCAGCTCTCCCCGTCCTACCGGGCCCGCCTGGACAGCATTTCTCCCAAGTCAACCATAGGCAGCCTGAAAGCCAGGGTGCTGATAGCCCACGACCTGGAAGACGACCTTGTGCCGGTAGAGGAGTCCCGGCGCCTGGCAGAGGCCCTGAAGTCCAGGGGCGATGTGACCCTCACCGAGTTTTCCCTGTTCAGCCACGTGACCCCCGACAAGAAGGTGGACAAGGTCACCTTCCTGAAGGAGGCAACGAAGCTGTTCCGATACGCCTACAGCATCGTAAGGTTGGCGGGCTGAAGGCCCCGAAGACCCTGTGCTAAAATTGGACGATAGAAGACACCTAGAGGACAACCATGGCCAAGAACTACTGGATGATAGTAACCACCCCGGATAACTATCACATAACCAAAAATATGGGCTTCACAGCCCAGCCCCTCAAGGGGCAGCACCCCCGGAAGGTGCAGCGGGTAGAGCCGGGGGACCGGATACTCTTCTATGTGGGAACATCCCGGCGCTTTCCGGCAACGGCCACCGTCACGTCAAGGTACTACGAAGATACAACGCCCACATGGCACAAGGATGGGGCCACCGATTGGAAATACCGGGTGGGCATCAAGGCCGGCCTGGTCCTGGACGATGAGCGGGAGATAGATGCGAAACAGCTTGCCCCACGGCTGGAGTACGTCCGCAGGTGGGCGCCCGAGGACTGGTACATCGCCTTCGCCCAGAGCGACCTGCACCTGCTGCCCAAGCGGGACTTCCTGCTGGTGGAAGAGGAGATGCGCAAGCTGAAGGCCAAGGCTTCCCGCAGGAGACAGCGCCCCATCCGCGCTCCGGCTACCGCAGCACCGTCCAGCTAGCCGGGTAACGGCCTACCTGACCCGACCTATTCCCGTGCCTGATCCAGGGCGGCTGATATTTCATCCCGGACGTCAGTGTCAGCCTCGACACGGGCCGCCTCTTCAAGTCCCCGGGCGGCCTCCTCTCCGCCGATCTGCCCCAAGGCCCAGGCAGCATGTCCCCGCACCAGGGTGTCTCCTTCCGTCAGCGCCTTGGCCAGGGAAGCCACTGCCCCGGGGTCGCCGGAGTTCCCCAGGGCGACGCACACGTTTCGCTGCATTCCCGTCCTGGTAGCCCTCTTTATGGGGCTGTTGCGGAACCGCTCCCGGAACTGCTCATCGGTCAGCTCCAGCATCTGCGCCAGGTCCAGCATATCGAATCTCACAGCCCTGAAGGCCTCCTCCCCGGAGTGGGCCGCCTTGAAGTTGACGGGGCACACATCCTGGCAGAGGTCGCACCCGAACACCCAGTCGCCCACCAGGGGCCGCAGATCCCTGGGTATTGCCCCCCTGTTCTCTATGGTCAGGTAGGAGATGCAGCGCCGGTTGTCCAGGACGTTGGGGGCAATGATGGCCCCCGTGGGGCAGACATCAATGCAGCGCACACAGCTCCCGCAGGTCTTCTTCAGGGGTTCGTCGGGGGCCAGCTTGACGTCGGTTACCAGCTGGCCGAGGAACACCCAGGATCCGTGCGTGCGGGTTAGCAGATTGGTGCTCTTTCCGAACCAGCCGATGCCCGCCCGGGCCGCGGCCGCCCTGTCCAGCATGGGGCCGTCATCCACGTACCATCTGCTGTGGGCGCCGGCGTCCAGCTCTGCCGAAAGCTTCTCCGCCAAGAGCTTCAGCTTCCTCTTCATCACCTTGTGGTAATCGTCGCCCCAGGCATAACGGGCTACTTTGCCGGCAGGGGTCGTTGACGCGTCCAAGGGTTGATCGACATAGTAGCTGAGACCCACGGTGATGATCGACTTGGCGCCGGGCAGCAGCTCATCGGGGGTGCAGCCCCGGCGCACCCTGGACGGAGTGAACCAGGGGAGGCCATCCATAAGTCCATCGTCCATGCGCTCCAAGGTGATGGACTCGTGGTCGTCGAACTTGTCGGCGGAGGCGATGCCTACCAGGTCGAATCCCAGCTCTCGGGTCCAGCCCTTAACCTGCTCCTCCAGGGACATGGAAGCGTCCCGCCCTACTCCAGCTCTATCAGGGGCTGGTCTGCCCCGACCTGGTCCATGGGCTTGACTCGGACAGCCTTGATGGTGGCTTCACGGTGGACGCGGATGCTCTGCTCCATCTTCATGGCTTCGACCACGCATACCTCTTGCCCTGCGGAGACAGAATCGCCGGGAGAGACCTTGATGGCCACAACCCTACCGGGCATGGGGGAGATGATCACGTTCCCGGAAGCGCCGGGCGCTGCAACGGGTTCAGGGGTCTGGGACTGCCTGGGCTGCCTCACCTGAGGGGATGTGGCTGTAGGCAGATCGGGAGACCGCTGGCTCTCGATCTCGACATACACGGTCTCGCCATCGACGCTCACCTCCAACGGCGTGGAGGAGAAGTCCTTGATCTCCACCGTGTACCAGTGCTCTCCTACCTTTACGCGGATGCTGCTTCCAGCCAAGGTCACGTGTCCTGCTGCACTACCTGGACATCGCCCTCGGGCGTAGCTTCCATCAGGGCCACGAAGTCGTATCCCCGCTTCCTGATCTCGTCGCTCCCGCCCTGCCGGCGGTCCACTATGGCAATGACCTTGGCCACGGTGCATCCTTCCCGTTCTGCTGCCGTGATGGCATGAAATATGGCAGACCCGGAGGTGCACACATCATCGACGATGGCGACCTTGGAGCCGGGCACCAGGGGACCTTCCACCCCACGCTCGGTGCCGTAGGGCTTCACGGTCATGCGCACTATGAAGGCCGGTATAGGCGACCCTTCGCGGTGGCTGGCCATGGCGACGGCTGCCACGATGGGGACGGCGCTCATGGTGGGCCCGCCGATGGCCACCGCGCCCGATTGCCTGATGATGGGCATCAGCGCCTGGCTGATCAGATGGGCGCCCTCGGGATGCAGGCTAAGAAGCCTGCCGTCAAAGTAGTATTTGCTCTTCAATCCCGAAGACAGGGTGAAGTCCCCGTACTGCAGGGCTCCGCCCTCTATTGCGAGGCTTAGAAGCTGCTCTGATATGGATGCCACCTCACCTCCCGTCTCGATACAGGCCATGGGCATCTATGTATTTCTTCACCTGGGGTGGGACACCATCCACATCCCCAAGCCCCCGGGCAATGCTCTCTCGAATCCTGCTGCTGCTGATTTCCAACACAGGATGCTCCAGCATCACGATCTCCCGGCATGCGCCCGGACGGATAACCTCCAGGGCGCTTATATCATACTCCCCAAGTTCGGGCCTTGGAACACCCACCAGGGTGCACAGGTCCATGATGCGAGCCGGATCCTTCCATCGCGGCAGAGTGCGGAGGCCGTCGATCCCAAGAATCAGGTAGTATTCGGCACCAGGTTCCCCCTCCCCGTGCAGCTCCGCCAGGGTGTCCACGGTGTAGGTCGGTCCGGGCCGGTCGATCTCCATCGATGAGACCCGGAAGGCGGGATAGGGCTGTACCGCCAGGGTGGTCATGTTCAGGCGATGCTGGGGCGGCGATATCTCTGCGCCGGCCTTCATCCAGGGCTCCCCGGCGGGCACGAACAGCACCTGATCCAGGCCCAACTCCTTGCGGGCCTCCTCTCCGCACATCAGGTGGGCGTTGTGGATAGGGTCGAAGGTGCCTCCCAGGATCCCTACCTTCACCCTAGTACCACTCCAGCTCGACTTCTCCTATACGCACCGTGTCGCCCGGCTCCACCCCCTGTTCCTCCAGAACCTTGACGGCGCCCAGCGTCTCCAGCTCCTTCCACACCTGCACCATCGCCCGCCAGTCCTTGAGGTTGGCCATATCCAACAGCCTCTCGACCCTGGGCGCTTCTACCACGTAGGTCTTCCCCTCCCTGTAAACGCGGAAGTTCCGGTCCCACCTGCGACGGGAACGGGCAGAGGGCAGGGGGACATCGGGGGATTCGGAGTCATCCGTATTCTTGGGGATGGCATCCAGCATTCCCAAGGTGCTGCTGAGCAGGGCGTCCACGCCCTCGCCGCTGGCTGCGGAGATGAAGAACACCGGGCACTCCAGGGGTTCCAGGGCGCCTTTCACCCTGGCCATGCCATCCTTGGCTTCGGGGATATCCAGCTTGGTGACCACTATCACCTGGGGCTTGCTCCCCAGGTCGGCGTCGAAGGCGCTCAGCTCCTCGTTGAGCTGCTGGACATCGGCCAGGGGGTCCTCCGCGGTGCCGTCCACCAGGTGCAGGAGGAGGCGGGAACGCTCAGCATGGCGCAGGAACTCGTGGCCCAGGCCTGCCCCCGTATGGGCGCCTTCGATCAGGCCGGGCACCTCCATGACGACATAGCTGCGGTCCCTGGTCTGGACGACGCCCAGGACCGGGTCCAGGGTGGTGAAGGGATAGGGTGCGATCTTGGGTTTGGCTGCGGAGCACACAGATAGCAGCGTTGACTTGCCTGCGTTGGGCTTGCCCACCAAGCCCACATCGGCGAGGAGTTTCAGCTCCAGGTTCAAGACGCGGTGCTCGCCGGACGCTCCCCTCTCGGCCAGGACCGGTTCCTGGCGGGTGGCGGTGGCAAATCGAGCGTTGCCCTGCCCCCCTTCGCCGCCCTGGGCAACCAGGACCGGAACGGTGTCGGTGATGTCCGCCATGAAGCTCTCCACCCCGCCGGGGCCTACACTTCGCACCACGGTGCCCAGAGGTACCGGAATGCTGATGGGGCGTCCGTTGGCTCCCTTCCTGTTCTGGCCCCCGCCGTGCCCGCCCCGGTTGGCCCGCCATGTGCTGTGGTATTTGAGGTGTAGGAGGGTGTTCAAGGAAGGGTCGCCGTACAGGAGGATGTTGCCACCAGGCCCTCCATCGCCGCCGTCGGGGCCTCCTCGGGGAACGAACTTCTCGCGGCGGAAGCTGACGCAGCCGTTGCCGCCGTCTCCAGCCTTTACGGATATTCTCGTGGTGTCAATCATCTAAGGGCGTTTAATGGCAGTTGGGAGCGGTTAGAGTCACTTATGGGCATTTACGGGAAAAGCTGTAAGGGACTTAGCTACGCCAAGTCGGGGGAGTTGGGGTACCCTTCTATTCTAACACGGGGGTCTCCAGGCCCTGTGGTATCTCGGCAGCGGGAGACCCAGATTTAGAGAACGACTTGAGAATGCGTCCCACTTACAAGGCCCGGCGTGAAGACAAAAGAGAACCCGGGGTAAGCAGGCCAACGATCCAGGACTACGGGCGCAGTATCACTAGAAGCTCGAACAGAGGCTCCTCCCCTTAGAGCTCCCCAGAATAGTGCTCACCACACTACCCATCCCCGCGCGGGGGTACACACTCCCACCAGCATTATTCTGAGGAGCTCTAAAGAGAGGAGCTCCTTTCGGCTAGCTGTATAAGGCTTCCTTGATTGCCAGGATGTCGCGCCTAAGCTGGACATCATTGTTGATTTGGGACTTGATCTTCCGCAAGGCGCTGCTGACAGTCGAATGATCGCACCTGCCCAGGTGCCTGCCGATATCCGTGTCCCTCATGCCCTTCTCTTCGTGAAGAAGATACATGGCCACATGCCGTGCCCTGACCACATCCTTCTTGCGGCTGGGACCGCGCAGGTCCTCGGCAGCCATGTGGTAGTAGCCGGCCGCCTCATCCACGATGGTGTCGGCGTCCAGAGCCCGGCGATCGGGGGTGTGGACCAGGTCTGCGACCAGCCGGGACACCAGCTGCAGGCTGATAGGTTCCCGGGTCATCTGGGCATAAGCAACAACCCGATTCAGGCTTCCTTCCAGCTGCCGAACGTTGGTTTGAGCAACTTGGGCCAGGTACTCGATGATGGGATCATCTATCTTGACTGACAGCAGGTCCGCCTTGGACCGCAGAATGAGGAAGCGGGTCTCCAGGTCGGGCTGCTGGATATCAGCTACCAAGCCTCCCTCGAACCGGGAAACGAGCCGGTCTTCCAGCAGGTGCATCGCCTTGGGAGGACGATCTGCCGCCAGCACCACCTGGTGGTCTGCATAGTGCAGGTCGTTGAATGTATGGAAGAAACCTTCCTGGGTCTGTTCTTTGCCGCTAATGAACTGGACATCGTCGATGAGGAGGACGTCCAAGTTACGATAGCGGGCCCTGAAATCTTCCGTGGTCCTGCTTCGTATGGCGGCGATGAACTCATTGGTGAAGCGTTCGCTGGTTACGTACAGGGTGCGGTGGCCCTTGGCGATGCAGTGCTGGCCTATGGCTTGGAGCAGATGGGTCTTGCCCAGACCGACGCCGGAATATATGAAGAGGGGGTTCGATCCGAGCCCGGGAGACTCCGCCACAGCCATGGCGGCGTTGTAGGGAAGCTGGTTGGACGGCCCTACGACGAAGCGCTGGAAGGTGTACTTCCGGTTCAAGGTGGTCGCCTGCTGCCGGGGAGCTGGCTGCCGGTCTTCGGGATCGTGGACCGGTGTTTCGTCGTGGCCCTCGATCGTTATACCGCCCCCGGCCACCCTGAACCGGACCTCCATGGGAGTCTCGGCGACCTTGGTGGCTGTCTTCTGGATGAGATGGTACATGCGCTGCTCCAGCCACTCACTGGAGAAAGAGGTCGGCACCTCGACGGAGAGCACATTCCCATCCATGGACACTCCGACGGTGTTCCTTAGCCATGTGTCGAATATCGGCCTGGATACCTGTAGCTCCAAATCTCCCAAGACTGCCTTCCACGTATTAGCGGCCCCTGCATCCACAATCCCACCACCCTGGCACCGAATTTGGCCTGACCGCAGGCCAAAAGACAAAGTTCAACTAGGGACTTACAAGGTTTCTAAAAGTTCCAGCGGAAAACCCGCCTCTAGAGGATCCTACGGGTCGCTGGAACTCCACCAACGGGCTTGTCGGCGCACCCTGAGGGACTCCGGTCCGACTTACCCGGAAAACTGACTCGCAAAGGATAACAAACCCAGCCCAAGGGAAGTCAAGGCGGGAAAGCCTCAATTTTGAAATCCGATGCCAAATTCGTGGCATTTCTAGTAATTCTTTAAGACAAGTTATATGGTTTCGACAGATGTAACGTTCTAAAAAAGACGTAATTCGTCGCCGGTTGCCGGTCTCTTTCACGCCTAATGCTATAATTATGGCATACTGTAAATACGATTGGTCAATGGTTTAGTTGTCATGAGCAAATATCGAAATCAGCCTCAGCAGCTATGAGAATCGTCTTCATGGGCAGTCCAAATTACGTCGTCGGGGTCCTCGATGCCATCCTCGCCCTGGACCACGAGGTGGTTGGCGTATACACCCAACCGGACAAGCCCGCAGGCAGGGGCAGGAGCGCCGAGCCGACGCCCGTCAAGTCATCTGCCCTGTCCAGCGGCCTCCAGGTGTTCCAACCGGCTTCCCTCAGAGTTGACGAGGCCCAGCAAGAGCTGGCCCGATTGGCGCCTGACCTGGTGGTGGTGGCGGCATATGGAAAGCTCCTTCCCCCGGAAGTGCTGGGACTCCCCCCCCATGGATGCCTGAACATCCATCCATCCCTCCTGCCCAGGTTCCGGGGCCCCTCACCGATAGCATCAGCCATCCTGGAAGAAGAGGAGCCGACGGGCGCCACCATCATGCTCCTGGATGAGGGCATGGACACGGGCCCCGTGCTGGCGGCCCGGGAGCTTTGGGGCTGGACGGGCTCCGCCACAGCCCAGCAGCTCACCGAGAAGCTGTTCGAGCTGGGGGCCGACATGATGGCCGAGGTACTGCCCGGCTGGCTCAAGGGGACCATCAGCCCACAAGCCCAGGACCATGACCTGGCTACCACGACCCGTAAACTTGAGAAGGCCGACGGGCAAGCTGACTGGACGCTAGCCGCGCGGGACCTGGAGAGGCGATGCCGGGCCTTTACCCCCTGGCCGGGCCTTTACACCACCTGGGGAGGCAAGATGCTGAAGGTGCTCTCTGCCAGCGTGGTCGAAGGCTCTAGGGGGGCAGGGGAGCCCGGGAGTGTGGACTCCGACCCGGGTTTTGGCATCGGCGTGGCAACTGGTGATGGTGTGCTGGCCCTGTCGTCCCTCCAGCTGGAGGGGAAGCGGGCCGTGAGCGCAGGAGAGTTCCTCCAGGGTTACCCCGGGTTCGTCGGTTCGGTCCTGCCCAGCTGACCGGCTGGTCGGAAGAACCTGCCTACTCCGATTCTTCCTCGGTCTCCTCGGGCGCAGCCTCTTCCGCTTCCTCCGTCACCGCCACTTCTTCCGCACGCACGGGAAGCTCTATGCGGGCAACCATCTCTTCGGGGTCGGTAAGCAGGGTCACGTTCCCTGGCAGGCCAATATCCCCTGCCCGCAGGACGTTGCTGTCGTCGGTCAGCACCGAGACATCCACCCGCAGGTCGCCGGGCATATCCAGGGGCAGGGCCTCCACGCTGAGGGTGCGCAGCACCTGGCCGACGGTGCCCCCGGCTTCCCGAGCCGCCTGGGACTCGCCCTCCAGCAGGATGGGAACCTCGGCGGAGATCCTCTGGGAGACCTCCGTCTGCAGAAGGTCCACATGGAGCAGGGTGCCCCGCAGCGGTTCCCACTGCACTTCCCGCACAAATGCCAGGTGCTCCTCCCCGCTGTCCGGCAGGGTGACGAATACGGGCGTGTTGCTGCCGGCCTGTACCAGCACCTTAAGCAGGTCGGAGGTGGCGCATTGGAGGAACCTGGGAGAGATGGAGGGGCCGTACAGGTGCACTGGCACAGTACCGGCCTTGCGAAGCTTCTTCACCTGTTTGCCCATGATGGTGCGGGTCTCCAGCGAGAGGGTGATCCTGTTTGCCACTTTGTGTCCCTTCTAATTCCCCGGGATGGTCCAACGGTCCGTTCCCAGGGTTTTGGTCTTCATCCACTGATGGTGGTCAACTAAGTACGTTACTGCCCGACAACGGTCAGCGTCAAGGCCTGCCACCGTCAGGCTGACGTTGCCGCCGCCGTCATGCAAAGGTGTCGGAATTTCGAAGGAGAAGAACGGCCCGGTTTGGACACGCCAGCGTCGAACTCCCCCATCGGCGTCTTGCCCCGGCGTTGCTAAGCGGTGCTCAGGGTGCTAGAATCTGCCAAAGGGCCCTGCCGGAGGTAGGAGCGATGAAAGTTCCGATGCGCGTCGATTACGGCGTCAGGGCACTGGTCGAGTTGGCCGACCACTACGGGAGCGCACCCGTGCAAACGGCCGAGATCGCCACCAGGCAAGCTATCCCCCAAGCCTACCTTGACCAGCTTCTGACCATCCTGCACAAGTACGGCCTCATCACCAGTCGCCGCGGCCCGTCCGGGGGCCACATGCTGGCCAAGAACCCCTCGGAGATCAGCCTGTGGATGGTCATGTCCACCCTTGAGGGCAACACCCCGTCCATGGACTGCCTCATCGCACCCAACGAATGCACCCTGTCGGTCTGCTGTCCCCAGCGGAGCATTTGGCAGACGGTGGACGAAGCCATCCAGGACCTGCTGAGCTCCACGTCGATTGCAGACCTGCTCGACCGCCAGCGCCAGATGGCAGCCGAGGGAGGACACCAGGCAAGGGCAGAGACACCCGCCGCCGCATAGCCCCGTACCTAATCTACCTTGACACTCGGATACCTGCTGGGATACATTAGAGGGCGGAATGAGACTCGAAGACGACCTTTTTCACTTGTGTTTGCGCCCTCTGATGTAGAGGGCATGCCGGCCACATAAGAACTGCACAGGCTGCGTCCTCTCAAGTTAGATGGAGAGGGCGCATGTTTTTTGTCCGAAAGCACAGGAGGCGCACAAATGACCCAGACACAAACCCAACCCCTTAGCTTGACCCCCGACCAGGTAAAGCGCTACAGCCGACACATCATCATGCCCCAGGTGGGCAGCCGCGGACAGCGGAAGCTGCTGGAGTCCAAGGTGCTGATAGTCGGCGCGGGCGGCCTGGGTTCCCCGTCGGCGGTGTACCTTGCCCTGGCGGGCGTGGGTACCATCGGCGTCGCCGACTTCGACGTTGTGGACGTATCCAACCTCCAGAGGCAGATCCTCCACCACACCGACGATGTGGGCAGGTCCAAGGTCCAGTCTGCAACGGACAGCATCCACCAGTTCAACCCGGACACCAACGTCGTTGCCCACGACACCTGGCTGACGTCGGAGAATGCCATGGACATTGTCAGGGACTATGATGTGGTGATCAACGGGGCAGACAACTTCCCGTCCCGGTACCTGATCAACGATGCCTGCTACCTGTCCAACATTCCCCTGGTGGACGGAAGCATCCTCATATTCGACGGCCAAGCCACGGTATACCTGCCCGGCAAGGGCTGCTACCGCTGCCTCTTCCCGTCGCCTCCTCCTCCCGGCATGGTGCCCAACTGCGCCGAAGCCGGCGTCCTGGGCGCCCTGACGGGCTTGGTGGGCAGCATACAGGCGGTGGAGACCCTTAAGTTGATCCTGGGAATCGGCGAGAGCCTCTCATCCCGCCTGCTGCTCATCGATGCCCTCAGCATGGACTTCCGCCAGGTACGCATCCCCAAGAACCCCAAGTGCCCCCTCTGCAGCGACAACCCGACGGTGACGGAGCTGATCGATTACGAGGTGTTCTGCGGGGTTACGGCCCCCGCCGACAACGGAATGCACAAAGGCTAAGATGCCCAGCGGGATACTGGACACCATCGGCAACACCCCCCTGGTGGAGCTGCAGAACATGGACCTCAAGAAGGGGGTCCATGTCTATGCCAAGCTGGAGGGAAGCAACCCCACCGGCAGCGTCAAGGACCGCATCGCCCAGTACATGCTGGACAAGGCGGAAGAGGACGGGTCCCTCACCTACGACAAGACCATCCTGGAACCCACCAGCGGCAACACGGGCATATCCCTCGCTTTCGTGGGCGGACTCAAGGGGTACAAGGTCAAGGTGGTGATGCCGGAGAACGTCAGCGCTGAGCGCACTCACCTCCTGCAAGCCTACGGCGCATCCATCGTTTACTCCGATGGGGCATCGGGCACCAACGGCTCCATCGTGGTTGCCCAAGAGATGATGGAAGCGGACGGCGACAAGTACTTCATGCCCTACCAGTACGGAAACTCGGCCAACCCCGGCGCCCACTACGACACGACAGGCCCCGAGATAATCCGGGACCTGCCCGAGGTGGACATGTTCGTCGCTGGACTGGGCACCGGCGGGACCCTGATGGGAACGGGGAGGCGCCTCAAGGAGCACAATCCCGACCTCAAGATAGTCGCCGTGGCCCCCGAGCTGGGCGATGTCATCGGAGGCCTCCGCAGCTTGGAAGAGGGCTTCATTCCGCCCATCCTGGACCTGTCCCTGCTGGACTCCAGGATGATGGTGCAGAGCAGCGACGCCTTCCACATGACCAAGGACCTTCTCCGGCTGGAAGGCATCTTCGCCGGCGTCTCATCGGGCTCGGTGGTGTATGCAGCCATGAAGATGGCCCAGCGCATGGAGCAGGGCCACATCGTCTGCCTGCTGGCCGACGGTGGCTGGAAGTACCTCAGCACCGGCCTATGGACCAAGGACTACGTCGAGATGGAAGAGCAGGCCAGGGGCAAAATCTGGTGGTAGCCAACGCCAACTAGGAGGGTCTCATGACAACCAGCCAGTGGGATCCAACGGGCGTCTACTCGGGCTTGGGCGTCAGCCCCATCATCAACGCCGGTGGGCCAATTACCCGGCTCGGAGGCAGCCGTACCCGCCCGGAGGTGCTGGACGCCATGTCCAGGGCCGCCACGGTGATGGTGGAAGTAAACGACCTGAACCAGCGGGCCGGCGAGCGCATCGCCCAGTTGACCGGCGCTGAAGCGGGCTTCGTGTGCAGCGGGGCCGCCGGCGGTCTGGTCCTTCAGGCTGCTGCGTGCATCGCCGGCGCCGACCCTTTCAGGATGCGCCAGCTCCCAGACACCACCGGTATGAAGAACGAGATAATCATCCAGAACTGCCACAGGTTCGCCTACGACCAAGCCTACCGGGCGGGCGGCGCCAAGCTGGTCGGTGTGGGAGACGGACGGCGCACCCAGGCATGGGAGCTGGAGGGCGCCATCACCGAGTCCACTGCTGCCGTAGCCTACCTGTTCTCCAACCACTTGAGCCGGCGGGCTATGCGGTTGGAAGAGGTGTGCCGAATCGCCCATAAGCACGATGTGCCCGTCATCGTAGATGGCGCATCTATGCTGCCCCCCAGGGCCAACCTGACCCGCTACCTGGACCAGGGCGCCGACATGGTGGTGTTCAGCGGGGGAAAGGGCATACGGGGCCCCCAGGGTACCGGCATACTTTGCGGGCGGGCCGACCTGATCGCAGCGGCCGCTGCACAAGCCAACCCCAACCAGTTCCTCGCCCGCCCGATGAAGGTGTCCAAAGAAGAGATCGTGGGGCTCGTGACAGCCCTGGAGCTGTTCGTTGAGGAAGACGACGACACCGAGTTCGCCAGCTACCGAAGCCTCCTCCAGCCAGTCGTCGACGCCCTCGTGGAGATCCCGGGGATCTCCGTTTCCATCGAGTTGGACGACTTCGACTACTTCATCCCGACGGCCGTGATCCGCTTCGGTCATGATTGGCAGGGGCCCAGCAAGGACGAGGTCGTCAGCACTTTGGCCGACGGCGACCCGCCCATCTACTTCGGAGGCCTGAGCGACCCCGACGAGCTGACCATCGATCCGACCAACCTCATCGAATCGGAGATAGCGGTACTAAGCCAGCGACTCAGGGCTGAGCTGACGAAGTAGAACGGGGATAACCCGCCCATTCCCGGGGAAAACTAGGCGCTTATTGTGGCGCAATGGTTCCAGCCCCCGGCCGTCATTACAGCCAGCCCCGCCTCTGCTGGGAGTTTTCCCCAACTCCGCCCTGTTTAGGTAGAAGTCGAGTCTTCGTCCTCAGGCACATATTCCCCGTTGTCCACACACTTACTGCTGAGCTCTCTAAAACTCCTTCTATATACCTTATTTACCTAATATACCATTAGCGATCATAGGGCCGGCGTTCCGTGTAATCCAAGTTGACACCCCTATGGGCCGATGGTACCATTCCCCTACAGGCAACCCAGGACCGGTCAGCATAGCCTAACCGGTCTGTCAGATAGGGACATGCGCCACACCCTGGTAACTTGGCTGGTTCTTTAGCATCGCTTTCAGTATCTCTTGTGATATCTCTTTGGGCAGCAAGGAGGAGCTGAGGTGACTTCTGAAAAGGCGGACATCAAGCGTGGCCTGAAGGATGTTGTCTTTGACACATCGGAGGCCAGCTTTGTGGATGGCCAGGCCGGCAAGCTCCTGTACAGGGGCTACAACATCCATGACCTCGCCGAGCGCTCCACCTTCGAGGAGATAGTCTATCTGCTCTTCTACGGGGAGCTGCCCACCCAGAGCCAGCTTGATGCCTTCGATGCACAGCTCAGGGCCAGCCGGGGGATTCCTAAACAGGTGGTCGATGTGATCCGGGTGGTGGCTAACAGCCACCCAATGGATGCCCTTCGGACGGCGGTATCCGCGCTCTCGGCGTTCGAGGCTGAGGTGAACGACATCTCGGAGGAGGCGACCCTTCGCAAAGGTGTTCGCCTAACTGCCCAGGGGCCGACCATAGTCGCCGCCCACCATCGCATTCGCCATGGTCTGGAGCCGGTGGCTCCGAACCCGGACCTGAACCATGCAGGCAACTTCCTGTACATGCTGTCGGGGGATGTGCCCGACGAAGAGACCCAGAAGCTGATGGATGTGGACTTTATCCTCCACGCCGAGCACAGCTCCAACGCGTCGGCCTTCGGCGCGAGGGTGGCGGCCTCTACCCTGTCTGACCTTCACTCCGCCGTGGTGACGGGGATAGGTGTCCTGAAGGGGCCGTGGCATGGCGGCGCTGCTGAAGAAGTAATGAAGATGGCCATGGAGATCGGCCAGCCTGAGAACGCCGACGAGTATGCCCGCAACCTGCTGGATGGTGGGGGACGAGTGATGGGCTTCGGCCACCGGGTGTACCGGGCTGAGGATCCGCGGGCCAGGCACCTGCGAGAGCGCTCTCGGGATCTGGGAGAGAAGATGGGCCAGCCTCACTGGCACCAGATACTCAGGTACCTTGAGGAGCAGATCATGGTGCCCTACCGGGCAAAGGGCATCTTCGTGAACGTGGACTTCTTCGCCGGCTCCATCTACAACCTGCTGGGCATCCCTGAGGACCTGTTCATATCCATCTTCGCCTTGGGCCGCATACCCGGCTGGACCCTGCAGTGCGTGGAGCAGTACAGGGACAACATCCTCATCAGGCCCTTGCTGGACTACCAGGGCCCCATGGACCTGGAGTACGTGCCCATAGAGCAGCGGGGGTAAGCGCAGTCCCGGAGTAGGCCCATGGACGCCGAAGGTGAGATACGCCGTCGGATCGCAGAGCAGGGCCGGATTACCTTCGCCGATTTCATGGAGGTCGCCCTCTACTGGCCTGTAGGGGGCTTCTACAGCACCCGCCACTCGATCAGCCCCCACGAGAACTTCTACACAGCCGCCGGGGCCCACCCCGCCTTCGCTGCGCTGCTGTCCCTGCAGCTATTCCAGTTCTGGCAGCTCCTCAAGCGTCCGCATCCCTTCTGGGTGGTGGAGATGGGCGGGGCCGATGGCCTGCTGGGAAGGGACTTCCAGAGATACAGCGCCCACCTGCCCGGTGAGTTCCGGGACTCCCTGAGATACCTGTGCCTCGATCGCTCTCAGGCCCCGGGCCGCCCGGGAGGCGTGGAGCGCATCACCTCCGAGGGGGTCCCGCTCAAGGGCATCGTCGGCTGCTTCCTGTCCAACGAGCTGGTGGACGCCTTCCCCGTGCACCGGGTCACTATGGCCGACGGGCACCTCCGGGAGATGTACGTAACGGTCCGCGACGGGACGCTGGCTGAGGAGTATGGAGAGCCGTCCACCCCGGCCCTTGGGGAGCGCCTGAACGAGGCGGGCATCGCCCTGGAGGAGGGTAAGGTGGTCGAGGTGAACCTGGCTGCGGGCAGGTGGGCCCAAGGGGTTGCCGGGGCGCTGGAGCGGGGGTTCGTCCTGACCATCGACTATGGCGACTCGGGCGATGAGCTGCGGTCTATGGCAGGCCCCAGGGGAACGATAAGGTGCTACTACCGGCACACGGAGCCCTCAGACCCCTACGTCCGCGTCGGTAGCCAGGACATCACCTCCCATGTGGACTTCACATCCCTGGCCCTGCAGGGACGCAAGCACGGGCTGGAGACCCTGGGCTATGCAACGCAGGGACACTTTCTCCGTGCGCTGGGGCTGAACCGGTTGCTGCGCCGTCTGCGGGCCGAGGGGTTGGAGCAGAGGCTGGTGGAAGCCAACTCCATGGGCATGCTGGACCTGGCAAGGGCGGGAGGCCTGGGGGACTTCAAGGTTCTGGTGCAGGGCAAGAATATCGGCGCCCCCAGCCTGTGGGGAATCGACGGCTCGGACGACGCGGCGAGCATCCTGGACTGCCTGCCCCTACCCCTGCGGTCCGAGCACCACATCCCCCTGCTAGAGGGGCGCTACGCCCACGCTGGGCAGGACTGGAGCTACAACAATGGGGGTGGGCAGCCTGGGCGCTAGCCGCCCTGCTGGGGTGTCCCGGTGTTCAGGCCTATCCGTTCCGCCACGGGCTTCAGTGCCTCGATGATGAAGGCGATGTGCTCATCCAGGTCCACGCCCAGTTCTTCGGCGCCCTGGTAGATGTCGTCCCTGTTCACATCCCGGGCAAAGGCCTTGTCCTTCATCTTCCGCCTGACCGAGCCTGCGGTGACCTCATCCAGGCTCTTGTTGGGGCGCACCAGGGTCACCGCCCGGATGAAACCCGACAGCTCATCCACGGCGAACAGGGTGTGCTCCATCAGGCTCTCCCGCTCGATGCCCGTGTGGTTGCCGTGGGTCAGGACAGCCCGGATCATGTACTCGGGGTAGCCCCGCTCTCGCAGCAGGTTGGCGCCGTAGTGGGGATGGTCCTCGGGGGTGGGCACGATCTCCCAGTCGAAGTCGTGGAGGAGCCCCGCGATGCCCCACATCTCCTCATCCTCGCCGTGCTTGCGGGCGTAGGCCCGCATCACCGCCTCCACGCCGAAGAGGTGCTTCATCAGCATGTCCGTCTTCACGAACTCCTTCAGGTCCTTCAGGGTGGTTTCCCTGTCCATGGGCAACCTCCTTGCGTGATGGTGGCGGCTACTCTTGTGACGCTGGCTCTGAGCGCCCCCTGGGGGAGCACAGCCGGGCGGTGGTGATAAAGCCCGTGTGGGCGACCATGCGGTGGTCGGGGCGGGCGCTGCGCTCGGCAAAGTGCCAGGGCCTCTGGAGCGTCTCGAAGGTCTGCACAAGCTGGAAACGCCCGTCCTCCTCCAGGGCCTGCACGAGCTGGTGGACCTGGAGCACCGTCGGCAGGAAGCTCAGGAACACCCCACCGGGCGCCAGGGCCCCGGCCGCCAGGGGCACGACCTGCCAGGGCTCGGGAACATCCAGCACCAGCCGGTCCACGTCCGTTTCGTCGATCTGTTCGTAGATGTCGCCCATCTTCAAGGTGTGGTTTGGAGCGTCACCTGCAAGGGCGGCGATGTTCCGGCGTCCCCTGGACACCATGTCCTCCCGGATCTCGTAGGTGGTCACCCGGCCCGACTCGCCCACAGCCCTGAGGAGGGCTGACGTCAGGCCCCCGGACCCCAGTCCCGCCTCGAGGACGGTGGCTCCGGGGAAGATGTCGGCGTAGAGAAGGATGGCGCCGAGGTCCTTGGGATAGATGACCTGGGAGGCCCTAGGCATCTCCAGGATGTAGTCGGAGAAGGTGGGCTTGACCGCCAGCAGGACCTGGCCTCTGGAGGTGCGGCACCAAGTGCCCTGCTGCTGGCCGATTATCTCGGCGTGGGGCAGGGTCCCCACGTGGGTCTCGAAGAGGCGGCCCTCCTCCAGGGTGACCTGGTAGCGCCGGCCCCGGCGGTCGATGAGGAGGGCCAGGTCGCCTTCTCGGAAAGCTCCTTGGGACAGGTCAGCCAAGGTGAGCTTCTCCCGGAAGGGCTGCTATCCCAGCTTGTCCAGCTCGGGAAGTATCTCCTCTGCCAGGGGGAAGGTGGGATGCTCGTACTCTTTCCTGAAGCGGACGATGCCCTCTTTGTCGACTATGATGACGGCCCGGTTGGCGGTCCCCCGGCCCTCGTTCCACAGGCCGTAGGCCTTGATCATCTCCCCTGCTGGGTGGCGGTCGGAAAGGAGGGGAATCGGCACGTTCCCCAGGCTGGTGGCCCACATCTGGTGGGAAAACTGGCTGTCGGTGCTTATGCCCAGTACCTGGGCATCTTTCTCCGCGAACTGGCCGGATGCCCGGCCAAACGAGGAGGTCTGGGTCGTTCAAAGACCGGTGAAGTCAAAGACGTAAAAGCTGAGAACTACATGTTTCTCGCCCTTGAACTGGCTCAAGGTTACGCGCTCCCCGGTGTTGGAAGGTAGGTCGAAGTCCGGGGCCTGCTGTCCGACATCTGCTTGCATCAATGGCCTCCGTTGGCAAAGTGCGCCCTGATAGCAGGGCTGTAGGGATTATATCGCATCGGTACACACAGGCGCTATCGCCCCTACCCTCATTCCCGCGCACGCGGGAATCTAGGCACGGCCGGCCGTTCGTCCTGAGCCTGCCCTGAGGCTCTCGAAGGGGGAAATCGAAGGGGAACGGGCAACCAAAGTCCCTTCTCCCCTGGCGGGAGAAGGTCAGGATGAGGGGGGACGGCCCTCCGTCATTGCGGCGAAGGCCTAGTAGGAGGGCTGGAGCGGGCGGGTCAGGGAACGGGTGCGGTGATCCTCAGCATCAGCTGGTCGCCCGAGCTCCAGGGGGCGGTCGCTTCCCAGGTGATCGTTCCGGTCGTCGCATCGCCAGTACCGTCCGACAGAGATGCCACCACGGCCCCGTCCAATCCTATGAAGTCCAAGGTGTCGAAGGTGAGGTCGGCGTAAGGGTTGAGGCTCATGGTCACCAGGTCGCCTGTCGCCACCAAGCTCGTGATCTGGGTGGCCAGGTTAAAGGTGTTGAATTCGCTGGGATCCAAGACACCGCCGTCTGCGCTGAAGCCTAGGCCGTCTGGGAGCGATACAGGGTCGAAGAGGGCCTCGTGCACGACGTCGTCTGAACCGTCGGGGGCGATAGCGGTGATTGTGAACAGTATGCCTTCGCTGAAACGCTCGTTTGCGTAATTGCAGGCCCGATCAACGTTCGGCACCAGGTGACGCCGGAAGGTGTAGGTGCCAGAAGGCAGAGGGCGGGCGGTTTCGATGATGGTCGAGAAGCCGTTGTGGCCAATCTCGTCATCATCCTCTATGCGAGAAACAAACATCTCAGCATCATTTCCCGTGATCCATTGCTGATGGTATTGGAGGGACTCATCCAACAGGTAGGCTTCGATTAATCCGGGACTGAGAATGTATAGGGGAGTCCCTCTTGGCTGCCCTGCATCGATCTCTCTTTCGATAGAGCCGATGGGTTCCGGGACGCTGTGGTATGTCTCGTAGTCCCTGAAGTACTGTATGTCGTACAACCTCCAATACATGCAGTATGCATATGGGCGGGTGCTCTCTGCTCCCTGGTAGGCGATCTCGGCCTTAATATCAGTCAGGGTGGCTGTAGGATTCGGACTTCCGTCGGGTGCTCGGGATTGGGTGATGTACGCTCTGGTTGGGTCACTTTCCCCTCGTCCCCCGTTGCCCCCTGTGGTGGTGCTGGCAGGAATCCAGGCCGGGTTGTTGGAGTCGATGGTGTAGCCATCCGGCAGGTCGCCAGTAGGGGGTATTTCCATGTAGGCATCGGTGAAGTGGAACAGTGAGGTTGAAGTATCCGTATTGCCCATGCTGCGCCGGGGGTCTCCGCGCACCCCGGACCTCAGAGTCGTTGGAACGGTGAGGAAGAGGAGGGCCTCCTGCCCGTCCCAGTTAGCGTTGCGGTTGCCTGTGTCGGCCTCTACGGTGAAGGTGCTGTCCCCAGTACCCTTGAGGTACTCTACAGCCCGGAACCGTATCTGCCCATCTGCGGTGGACAGCATGGTTGCTCTGACCACAACATCGGATTGCCATATGCGTTGCTCAAGGGAAGGCTGGGCTGCTCCCACGAAGGGAGGTGGGTGGTCCGCTTCGATCACAACTTCCCCCAACCCATTAGAACCAGCTTCGACAGGAATGTCTGCTCTTGTCGGGGTCGTGAAGGGAGTCGGCGTCGCGGTCGGCGGTGCCTCCTGCGTATTGCAGGCTACAAGGGCCATGAGGATGCACAGGGCCAGGACACTCCGGGCTGTTGCGCTTCGAAGCAAGGTGTTCATACCCCAAGAACGCCCAAGAGCCAACTCGTCACCATTGAGCGCCCCCTCTACTTCGCAAAGCGCGCGGTCCTTTGTACGTGCTCGCGGAGGGCTCCATTGATGTCCGTTTGGTAGCGGCGACCGTCCCGGGCTTGGGCCTTGAACCAAGCTATGATATCCGCGTCGAGCCTTAGCGTGATCTGCTGCTTTACGGGCCGGTAGAAGACCCCGCGCCTGGAGTCCGACCAGTCGAGAATCTCCGGAGCGTCGATCGTGTCGATCTGGTCATCGGGCAGAGCCTCCAGGGCTCGTATTTGGGACTGAACATCGGACTGCAGATCAGAAATGTCCTTCTTCATATGCCTCTCTCTCATGTCTGGTGGCCTTGCGCGCCCGATATCCTCTCTGGCCTCTGTTCGTTTCCTGGCCCCAAGTCCAACGCGAGCGCCGCCATCCCCAGTCATACTACGAACTTGTAGTTACAAAGGCAAGCTGAGGGCAACATTCTTTCTAAGGAGAAAACTACAGTTGGAGGTTCGTCCTGAGGGAAATCGAAGGGCGAACAGACAGGCTTGTCAATGCGATAGAGCCATCCTGGAAGTCTGCAATGCTCCGCTCTGGATTGCGGCCTACGCCGCAATGACGAAAGGCGCGGCTGGCCTTTCGCCCTTCGATTTCCCTCAGGACGAACCGAAAGGACGGCGGTGGACGGCGGGTATCACCCTCCCCTTAATCCCCTCCCATCAAGGGAGGGGCTGAAACGGTGCTCCTTCGGCCCGTTCGTTCGCCTTCGATTTCCCTCAGGACGAATGGACGGGCCCGAGAGCCATCCTGTAGTCCGGCAGTGCTCCGGGCTGGATTGCGGCCTACGCCGCAATGACGAAAGGCCAGCCGCGCCTTTCGCCCTTCGATTTCCCTCAGGACGAACCGAAAGGACGGCGGTGGACGGCGGGTATCACCCTCCCCTTAATCCCCTCCCATCAAGGGAGGGGGGACAGAGGCCGCCCAGAGAGGGGGGAGACAGAGGCCGCCCAGAGAGGGGGGAGACAGAGGCCGCCAAGAGAGGGGGGAGACAGAGGCCGCCAAGTGTCAATGCTAAGTTAGATTTGACCCTTTTCCGCTAAGTTAGAACTGACCCACCTTGTCGTTAAGTCGCCTCCTTTCTGGCAAGCAAGAGTGCCTGTTGGATTTAGACGTCGCCGGAGCTAGCGGCTTCAGGCGATGTCGATAGCAGTTGATGGGAGGCGAAGAGTCCGGCCTGCCTCTTGCCTTTAAGCCGGTAGCTCTCGCCTCGGATGTTGAGGACGTGGCTGTGGTGCAGCAGCCGGTCCAGGATGGCCGAGGCGATGACGGTATCGCCCAGAAGCTCACCCCACTCGGCGAAGCCCTTGTTGGAGGTGAGGATGATGCTGCCCCGCTCATAGCGAGCCGACACCAGGGTGAAGAAGGCGGTGGAGGCGTCCCGGTCGTAAGGCCAGATGCCGAACTCGTCCACGATGAGTAGCTTGGGCGACAGGTAGACCCGCATGCGCCGTTGGAGGTTGTTCTCCACCCTGGCCTTCCTCAGGTCCTCCATCAGGTCGTAGGCTCGGACGAAGTAGGCCCCCTGGCTCTTCTCGATGGCCTTGAGCGCTAGGGCCACCGCCAGATGGGTCTTGCCCACACCTGGCGGTCCCAGGAGCAGCAGGTTGGTGGCTTCAGCGACGAAGGACAGGCCGGCCAGTTCCCGCACCTGTCGCTCGTCGATGGAGGGCTGGAACGAGAAGTCGAACTGCTCCAAGGTCCGGTGGAAGGGGAGGTGAGCCAGCTTCGTCCTGGTGGACATGTACCGCTCCTTCCGGGCGGCCACTTCCACGCCGAGTAGCTCTGCCAGCATCTCGGGGTAGGTCAGTTTCTTGGTGGCCGCAGCGTCCAAGGAGTTGTCCAGGGCTTCGACGGCCTGCTTGAGGCCCAGCGTCTCCAGGTGCTGGCGAGCCTGTTCCAGCGCGATCATCGCCCACCTCCCACCGCTGCCAACTCGTACACCTCCAGGGAGCGGCGCTCCACCTGGCCCACAGGGATCTGCACCGCCACGGCTTCCTTACGAGGACGATCATCGCCGCCGGGCAGTCCGTCCCACTGGCCCGGCAGTGTGAGGCGCTGACCGGTCCGCTGGGCTTGGGGATGCACCGCCAGCCGCACGTCGCCCGACCAGACCTCCACCGTACCGGCCCGCACACCCACCTGGACCGTCGAACCCGCCCAGCTCCAGGGCACGCCGTAGCGAGACCTCTCCCAGTGGACGTAGCCGTCCCTGGCCACCTTCCGCTCCTCCCGCATGTAGGGCGCAAGGCCCGAACGCGGCGGCAGGCTGCCCAGGTGGGCGAGCTCCTCAGCCAGCATCTCTCGGGGGACCCGGTGCGTCGTCCCATGGACTCGCCGATTGGCCACCGCATCGCACCACTCCAGGGCCTGGCGGTTCATGTCTGCGTCGTCGGTGAAGCGGACACCGGGCCACAGGTTGCCCCGGACGTACTTCACGCCGCTCTCCACCTTGCCCTTCGTCTGCGCTCGGTAGGGTCGGCACAGACGGAGGTCGAAGCCCATTCGCAGTGAGAAGTCCAGCATCCGGCTGTTCCACTCCGGCCTGCCCTCCCTGTCACGCCCCAGGACCACCACCTTGGCGTTGTCGTACAGGCAGCGGCGGGGAACACCACCGAAGTACTCGAAGGCGTTCAGATGGCACCTGATGAAGGTCGCCACGTCGGCGCGCCGGACGAACTCCACGTAGATGGTCCGAGACCAGCTCAGCACCATCACGAAGGCCCAGACCCGGTGCTTGCGCCCGTCCTCTCCGACATAGGCGAAGCTGCCCCAGTCCACCTGTGCCTGCTCGCCTGGCGCCGTCTCGAACCGCACCGTCGCACGGGGCTGACGCGGCCGACGCCGAGGCCGCACGTAGTTGGTCAGCGTCGGATAGCTGCCGTCGTAGCCCAACTCCCGGATCTCCCGCAGCAGCACCACGCAGTTGTCCACTCCCGCCGACAGCCGACCATCTATGTGACCCTTGTATGGGTCCAGCTTCGACCCCTGCTTCTCTCGCCGCTTGGCCTTGGGCACCTCGTCGGAGCGCACGTACTTGCGCACGGTGTTCCGGGAAATCCCCAACTCCCTCGATATCCCTCGGATCGAGCTTCCATCGCCCTTCAACTCGTATAACTCTCTCACTAACCCACCTCCTATCATTTGACTTGCTGCACCTCCTAATCGGTTTCCCGACGAAGATGCGTCCGCTATCGGGGTGGGTCAATTCCAAATTAGCGCTACTGGGTCAGTTTAGAGTTAGCACTAACACAAGAGAGGGGGGAGAAATGGTGCCCGTTCCCCCTGAGGGAAATCGAAGGGGAACGGACAGGCCCGAGCCGCCAACTTCTAGCTGGCGCATCACCCTCCCCTTAATCCCCTCCCATCAAGGGTGGGGGGAATTGGTGGGGTCAAAGGCTGCGGGTGGGAATCTTAGATCCCTCCTTCCCTGGCGGGAGAAGGTTAGGATCAGGGGGAGCTGAGCAGGCGGGTCAGGGAGCGGGTGACCAGGTTGCGGGCGAGGGTGACCTTGTAGCGGTTATCTTGGAAGGGCTGGGCGTCCGGCAGGACGAGGGCGCCAGCTTGGTCCGGTGACACATCGGTAGTCCCCTTACCCACCAGATAGGCCTCGGACTCCCTGGCCCGCAGGGGCGTGGGCGCAACGCCTCCCAGCACGATGGAAGCGGCCTCGATGGCATCGCCATTAAGGGTGACCACCGTGGCCACGCTGGCCAGGGCAAACCCTCCTGCGACCCGCTCCTGGGCCTTCAGGAAGATGCTTCTGGTGCCAGGAGGGGGCTCAGGCAGGGCGATTTTCTCCACGACTTCTCCCCGCTCCAGGGCGTTCTCCCGGGTGATGTCCACCTCGGGGCCGGTGAAGAACTCCTCCAGGGGCATGGTGCGGTCCTCGGCGGGCCCGGCGAAGTTGACATCGGCCCCGAAGGCCACCAGGGGCACCGCGGCGTCCGACGGGTGCACCATGTAGCACCCGCTCCCACCGGCGACGCACATGTACTTGCTGTAGCCCTCCAGGACGTAGCAAGTGTCCCCGCCCCGCTTCAGGCAGGGCGTAAGGGCGTTCCTGTAGTACCAGCAGCGGGGACGTTGGCACAGGTTTCCGGCCAGGGTGCCGACGTTGCGTATCTGGGGCGTCGCCAGCCTCTCGGCAGCCTCGGCCAGGGCTGTGTAGCGACGCCGTATGCCCGGGTGGTGCTCTATGGCGGTGATGGTGGTCATCCCGCCGATGACCACACCTTCGGGCCCTTCCCTGATCTCCGTGAGACCTGGGATGCCGACCAAGCTGAGCAGTACCCCCGGAGAGGCGACGCCTTCTTTCATCTCCCCCAGCAGGTCGATGCCCCCGCCCATCACTTGGGCATCCCCGTAGGCGGTCAGCAGGCCGACGACATCTTCCATGGTGGAGGGTTCCCGGTACTGGAAGGGGTTCATGGCGTCCCTCCAGCCGAGGGGTCCAGGGCGTGGAGGATGGCGTCGGGGGTGATGGGCAGCTGCTTGATGCGCACACCTATGGCGTTGTAGATGGCGTTGGCCACCGCAGGGGCCACTGCGGCGCAGGGAGGCTCGCCCAGGGACTTGGCCCCCATGGGACCCACCGGATCGACGATGTCGGCGAAGATCACCTGGATGTCGTTGTAGTCCAGGATGGAGGGGCACTTGTGCTCCAGGAAGCTGCCGTTGAGGGTGATGCCCGTGGGGCCGTCGGTGATCAGCTCCTCGGACAGGGTGTACCCCAGCATCTGGCTGATGCCGCCCTCGACCTGGTTCAGGGCGGCCGTGGGGCTGAGGATGCGCCCCGAGTCGTGGGCGGCGACGTAGCGACGGATGTACACCTTCCCAGTAAGCGTATCCACCTCTACCTCGACGAAGTGGGCGCCGAAGGTGTTGACGATGTAGTCGGTGCTGCCGGGCACGATCTCGGTGTAGGCGGTCAGATGCTCGCCAGGGATGTGGCGGGCCACTTCACCCAGGGACATGCGCCGTTCGGGCGCCCCCTGGACATAGATGTGCCCACCACGGGCCTCGAGCTGGTCTGCGCTGACCTCCAGGCCCGTCGTCGCCAGCTCCAGGATCTTCCCCCGCAGCTCCCCGGCGGCCTGCACCACCGCCGTTCCTGTGGAGAAGGTGGCTGTGGAGCCGGCGGTGATTGGGGCGGTGGGCGTGAGGGAGGTGTCGGCGGAGACCACGTTCACGTCGGCATACCCGACGCCCAAAGTCTCGGCGGCAAGCTGGGCGAGCACCGTCTCGGCCCCCTCTCCCACATCCATGGTGCCCACCAGCAGGCTTATACGTCCGTCCCTGTCGAGCCTGACCTCAGCTGAGGAGAGGTTCCCCGGCCCTCCCCGGTAGATGAGCATGGCCATGCCCCGCCCGATCTTGCGGGCAGGGTCGGGCAGGGCCTGCTTCGGCGCGCCCCATCCGAAGGCAGACGCGCCTTCCCGGAGGCACTGCTCCAGCCCGTTGCTGGAGAAGGGGATGCCACCCTCCACGGGCTGGGTGTCCACGATGGTGTCGGCTGGCGTGGTACGGGTACCCGGCTGTCCTTCCGGGGGCACACGGTTCTTCAGGCGAAACTCCAGGGGGTCCATCCCCAGGGTCTCGGCCACCCGGTCCATGGTGCTCTCCAGGGCAAAGTGGCCCTGGGGCGCGCCCAGCGCCCGGTAGGAGCCCCCCACGGGGCGGTTGGTGTACACCAGGTGGCCGTCGTAGCGGGCGTTGGAGCTGCGGTACAGGTACAGGCTGCCCTGCCCCAGGCGGCGGGTGACCCCCGGCCCTGAAGCAGAATAGGCCCCGCAGTCCACGTAGGCTGTGGTGTGGACAGCGGTGATTGTGCCGTCGGCCTTGACGCCGACCTTGGTGCGAATACGAGCGCCGTGGCGGGTGCGCCCCGAGACGAACTCCTCGCGGCGCCCGAACTCGATGCGCACGGGGCGGCCCGCCCTCTGGGAGAGAACGGCTGCCAGGGATGCGGTGCGGGACTCATCCTTGCTGCCGAAGCCTGCGCCCAAGTAGGGGCCGATGACCGTGACCTCCGCTTCGGGAATCTGGAGGGCCCTGGACAGGGCCGCCCGGTCGGGATGGACTCCCCTGGTGGACTTCCAAACCGTCAGCTTGCCGTCCTCCCAGTTTGCCAGCACCGCCCGGGGCTCCAAGGCTGCGGGCCCGTGGGGTGGGACCAGGTACTCTTCCTCCAGCACGAGGTCCGCCGCGGCGAACCCCTGCTCGACGTTGCCCCGCTCCAGGGAAATGGGCTGGCCGCCCACCAGATTGCCGCCGGGATGTATCTCCGGGGCGCCGGGGTGCATGGCTGCGTCGGCATCCAGCACAAAGGGCAGGATTTCGTACTCGACATCCAGCAGGCGCAGGGCCTCGGAGGCGCGCTCCGGGGAGTCGGCGGCCACGACGGCAACCTCGTCGCCCTCGTAGCGCACCCGCGTGTCCAGGATGGGCAGGTCGCCGTCGATCCGCCCGGCGGGGACATCGAAGGGGGTCACGACGGCATGGACTCCGGGCAGGCTGGAAGCCGCCGAGGTGTCGATGCTCATCACGTTGGCGTGGGGGTGTGGGCTGCGGAGGACGGCGCCGTAGAGCATGCCCGGCAGCTTAAGGTCCGCCGAGTAGCGGGCCTCGCCGGTCAGCTTCTCCCGGAGGCCCCGGCGCTCCACCTTGTGCCCGACCACATCCAGGGTCAAGACGCCTTCCTCAGAGAGGCCGCTGTCTTTACGGCAGCTATGATGCGCCCGTAGGCGTTGCATCGGCAGAGGTTGCCGGCCAGGGCGAACTTGATCTCCTGCTCCGTGGGGTCCGGGTTGGAGTCCAGGAGCGCTTTGGTGGTCATGAGGAAGCCGGGGCTGCAGTAGCCGCACTGGCCCCCGTCCTCGTCCAGGAAGGCCTGCTGCACCGGGTCAAGGGCGCCTTCGTGGGCGAGGCCCTCAACGGTGAGTATAGGCCGCCCGGCCGCCTGCACCGCCAGCATCTGGCAGGCATATATGGGGAGGTCTTCCAGGAGAACGGTGCAGGCCCCGCACTCCGCCCTGTCGCAGCCAACCTTGGAGCCGGTCAAGTCCAGCACTTCCCGCAGGACGTACAGCAGGGTCCAGCGGTGCTCGACCTCCAGGCGGTGCTCGGCGCCGTTGACCTGCAAGGTGATGGTGGAGGTTGGGGAGTCCAACGGTTCCTGTAAGGGCCCTTCCCGCAGCGACAATGCTAGGCCACGTCTAAGCCGTACAGCTTGGCGCAGTTGCCCCGTATGATGCCCAGCTTCTCGTCCTCGGGGACATCCACCATGTGGCGGTCCACCACCTCATGGGAGTTGGGCCAGGAGGAGACGGTGTGGGGGTAGTCCGAGGACCACATGATGTTGCCCACGCCGATGCTGTGGCGCTGGTCTATGCCCATTGGGTCGTCGATGAAGGTGGCGAAGAACTGGCGGCGGAAGTAGTCGCTGGCCTTCATGGTCAGCTTGGTGGGGTACAGGTATTTGTACTCGTCCTGGGCTTGGTCCAAGCGCTGGAGGAGGTAGCCGAGCCAGCCCACCTCGTTCTCGGCCGACACGAACTTGAGGTCGGGGAACCGTTCCATCACGCCGCCGAAGATGAGGGTGGTGAGGGAGCGTTGCACCTCGTGGCAGAGCACCGTCGAGCGCACGTAGCGGTCGATGGGGTCTTTCACCATGAGGCGGCTTTCGGGGCCGAAACCGGTGATGCTGTGCAGGCTCAGGGGCATCCCCAGCTCCTGGGCAGCATCCCAGAAGGGGTCGTAGCGGGAGTCGTGGTAAGGGATGTCGTCGGGGGGAGAAGCCCATATCATAGCGCCCCTAAGTCCGATGCCGGCGCACCGGCGCAGGCCCTTCACCGCTTCGTCGACGTCCGACAGGGTGACCATGGCCAAGCCGACCAGCCTGTTGGGGGCGTAGGAACAGTACTCGGCGAGCCAGTTGTTGTAGGCCTTGAAGCAGGCCCTCTGGAACTCGCCGTCGGTGAGCCAGAACAACCTGAAGCCCAGGGTGGTGTAGATCACCTCCGCTTCCACCCCGTCGATGTCCATGTCCTTGATGCGCTCAGCGGGGTCCCAGCCTCCGGGCCGGGCATCCTTGTAGGTGGACTCCTGGAAGAACTGGGGAAGCTCCTCGGGTTTCTTGCCGGCGCCCGTGCCCTGGGCCATGTGGATGGGCGGCACCCCTTCCACCAGCAGGTAGGAGCCCGGCCTCATGTTCTCCGGGTTGTGCACCATCCGGGGGGCCCGGTCCCTGAACTTCTTCTCCAGTCGCTCCTCCCACAGGTCAGCCGGTTCGGTTACGTGGGAGTCAGCAGAGATCAGCTTCACGTCGGCCATGATACGCCTCCATCTGGGGCCTGTGTATAGGGGGTGAGTGAAGAAGGGGTTGTTGGTGTCGAGTGTAGTCACAGCCCCCAAGAGTGTCAATTACAGGAGTTATGCAAGACCGCTAAGGCAGCGAGACCCCTTGCGTCAAAAAACGTCCCTTCAACACAAGGGTGAAAATGAAGGCATACATGGCGAGAACCAATGTACGGACGATGTGGCACGGAGATCACAGCAAGACGCTACTCACCACTACAGTATTCCACTTGGCATGCGCTCTGTCCCCGAGCTTCGTTTTGATTCTGCAAGAAAGACTCCCGCGATTAATCGCCTGCAGCAATGCGAATCGAAGTTGTCCTCCGGTGCTGGGAAGCGTTAATGCGTTTGTGTCCACAGCGGGTTGCTTAAGACCTCGCCTAGGGTTGGCAACCAATCCCGTCTTGAAAATAGCGGAAGGGCGCCGATGGTCGGCTAATCTGCCGTGGAACCAGGCACGGACTCATCTTCCTTAGCCAACAGCCGCTCAGCGATACGTTGAATCTGCTCCGCGGTGTAGTGTTGCCTCAATCTAAGGGCGAGGCGGTCGACGTTGTCACTCAATGACACCGTGCGCCGGGGTTGGGGAAGATGTATCCCGGCTTCCCGCGCTGCTGCTGCAACGCTGCTAAACTCCCCGTGCTTCATACGCTCCCATATGTCAGGACGGTCTCGCGCTATACGGGCTGTGAGGTAGTCGGTCCGATTGCCTCGTGAGGATGTTACACGCGTAACGTCATCATGCCCATGCTGATTGCTACCGTGAGAATTAAGAGGTTGCGCTGTCATCGCCTTCTCGACGACGCGTGCCTTAGCCTCTGGAATATCGCCGATCTCCAAGGCTTCCAGCATTCTCTCCTTGCTGCCGTACGGGTTGTCGTAAGGGACCTTATTCCACACCTCGTAGGACTCTGCATCAGCCCATGTGCGCATGTAGAGCTCGTAGTCGACATTGAGGGCGCGCCACTGCGTCTGCAATGCAGCAAGCAGTTGCCAGCACCACGCCGGACTGCCTGCTTCCTTCAGTGCAATCGGACCGCTTGAGCGCGCCTCATCTTGCTCGGTGATCACTACCTTGCGCATCAACTTTCTATTTCCCCCCGTATAGAGTCCGCCAGTTTACGCAGTTGCTGAACGCCCAAGTCCTTCAAGGAAGCTCCGCTTTTCCATGGTAGGCCGCAGCGTTTCTTGTGGTCCACGTAGACGGCCTTGATGATCTCCCCAAAATGCTCATCCAACGCACCCCCGCCCTGCCGCTTGCGGGCAGCTTGGCGCGCAAGCGGGTTGACCACATTCCTGGCCGCCTTCTGGTCGCTGTAGAGATTTGTCACCCGCGGCGCCTGCGTTACTTGAGACGCATTGTCTACTGGCACCGACGCAGGAGGCTCGTCGCCAAAGACGATGCGATTCTCGGTGAGGATATTGGCCAGCTCAGGCTCAGTGCGCGTCTTCGTGAGTTCAGGCAGGATTCCGGTCAACTTCTGAACAACAGACCATTGCTCTCCTGGCGCACTGCGCTGTTGGGAATCGACCATCTCCCCTACGGCCGTTCCTTCGGCCAACACGAAAGTGTCAGGCAGGTTAAGCTGGGGATTGCGGAGCGCCTCTTCCTGTTCGCCCAAATATTCGAGCGTAACCCGTGTCTCCGCGTTCCCGCCTTCCTTTTCCACAAACTCATTCCAAAGCTCCTTAGCGGGAGCGTCTGCCGGGGTGATGTAGGTCGCTGTCCTCACCATGTCCTCAGGATCGCCGGTTGGATTCCACATGGTCGCCGTTCGGCACACGCGCTGCACAAATGCGTTCAAGGTTCGTACTGTCGAAAGGTCAAGGCAGACCTTCACGCGGGGCACATCCATGCCCACGCCTCCCATTTGTTTGACTATCAACACATCCCCTTCACCTTGTTGAAAGGCTGCAAGGCGTTCGGCGGCGTCCTCGTTCGCCGACGTGGCAATAATGATGTTCAAATCGGGGTCTATCTCGTGGAGAGCGTCCGCCACCTGCATGGCATGGGCATTGGCCTCGTCGCCTATGGCATCACTCCCAACGTACACCATTCCCGCAGTCTCCTCAAACACAGCACGCCGGTTGCCTAGAACCTCTATGAAGCACTCAGCAGATTCCCGTACAAAATCGTCATCTCTCACCAGCCGAGACAAGGTTCGGAGAGCGTCGGCATACGATAACTCAGAGAGCAACCGATTTCCCCGACTTTCGCCTGTGAAAGTCTGATATCGGCGAAGAGGGGCTTCGATGGCGACTCGGGCCAAGTAGCAAAGGGCTTGAGGGCGTTCATCCCACGCTTCTTTGAAGGTGGTAATGTGGTCCGCTGTGAGTTCGTAGCGGATACGCTCTTGCTCCCACAACTCGCTTCCCAAGCGGGCAATGAGGGTGTCACGCCCAACTTCTTTGTACTGGAATCCCTCTACCTGGCTCTGGTCTGTGCGGTAAGGGGTTGCGGTTAGCAACACAAGGAACGCCCCGGCGTCTTGTAGTGCGCGTACCGTCTTGCCCCATTCGTTGTCACGGCTCCCTGTGTGGCACTCGTCTATGTACCAGACAGGTGGACACCCATGTCGTCGCCTCTCTTCTAGTATCCACTCCTTAAAGAAGTCCCGGTTGCTGTTTGCCATTTGGGTAGTCATGGCGATAAAGTGGGCCCCTTGAGCAAACCGTGGGGGGAAAGGTCGGCGCGGAGTGTCCCGGACAGGAAAAGTGTGTAGTCCATGGCCAAACGGAAGCGAGTACCGGTCGACGGCGACCTGAATGCTGGCTGTGTCCAGGATCTGAGTCACAAGATTGCTGCCAGGCTCCAAGATTACTGCTCGGCTTGCTAGATTGTCGGCCATTAGCCCCACGGCACTGGCGCGGATGACATCCGACTTCCCGTAGCGCGTTGGGAGCACTATCGTCGCTGAGGATTTTCTGCGGGTTCGAACAATGTCCCAAATAACTTGTATTGCAGCGCGTTGACCGGGCCGCATCGGAGGAGTATCCAAGTTAATGCTTGCTGAGCTATACATCGTTGCTCCCTTTTTTCGATTGCAATCTGGGCATAATGCCGCCATGCCGAAAAGGTTAGTGTTGTGCGTAGCTACCCAAGGTTCTAGGTGGTCTGCGTGCCAGTCATCGGGCAACTCTGTACCACAGAGTTCGCACTTGCCATCTGCTGACCTATAGAGCGCGTTTCGCAAGGCCGGACTACGTAGAAACCTGTTAGACATCTGATAACGTCGTTGCCGAGGGACCCGACGCTTTTGAAGCAATCTGTCCAAGTGCTCCAATATCGACCTTCGGTTGTTGGGAGTCCGGTCTCCTGCCTTCCATTTCACGATTGCATTAACGGTCAATCCCAACGCGTCGGCAATGGCAGCTAAAGTCCATCCTTTCTCCTGTAAGGCCTGAAGCCTTTCTTGAACTTCATTCATAAAGCTATAATAACATACAACGTATTGTTCAACAAGCATGCAGCAGCGCTCGGTTGTTTGCGTCAAGTAGGAATTTAGCAGCAGCAGAGGTCTCAATTATTGACACCCTCAGCAGGTCAACCTATGATATTGCCGCCCCGCCGTCTGAGGTAAGGAGGTCTCTATGCCCGACTTGAGGAAGTCGGCCGCCATCGTCGGCATCAACGAGCACCCCACCCGCTACGCCCCCGACAAGAGCGAGCTGCAGATACAGGGCGAGAGTGCCATCGCAGCCGTCGCAGACGCCGGGCTGACGAAGGACGATGTGGACGGCCTGTTCACCTCTTCCACAAGCGTTCGCATGAGCGCCTTTGCCCTGGCGGACTACCTGAACATCAATCCCAGCTACGTGGACAACACCTCGGTGGGGGGAGGCTCCTTCGAGTTCCACCTCTCCCATGCGGTGACCGCCATCGCTGCGGGACGCATCAAGTGCGCCCTGATCACCTACGGTAGCTTGGCCCGGTCCGGGGGTGTGTCCGTCGGCACCGGCGGAGTGGGCCGGTTCGGGCGCAGCGCCCTTGAGGCCTCGCCCGACAGTTTCGAGGAGCTGTACGGCCTGACGACCGTGGGCTTGTACGCCATGGTGGCCCAGAGGCACATGCACCAGTTCGGCACCAAGTCGGAGCAGCTTGCGGAGGTCGCGGTGGCTATGCGCCACCACGCAGGCATGAACCCCCATGCCATGTTCCGCAATCCCATCAGCGTGGATGAGGTGCTGTCCTCCCGGATGATCTCCTCACCCCTGCACATCCTGGACTGCTGTGTTATCAGCGACGGCGGGGGAGCGGTGGTGGTGGCATCCCCGGAGGTTGCCCGCAACTGCAGGCAGGCCCCGGTGTGGGTGCTGGGTGTGGGAGAAGCGCTCGCTCACCAGGCTGCGGGAAACAGGGACCTGGTTTACCTGGCCGCCAAGCAGAGCTCGGGGCCTGCCTTTGCCATGGCGGGGGTGACCCACGACGATATCGACATGGCCATGATCTACGATTCCTTCACCATCACCGTCCTCACAACGCTGGAGGACCTGGGCTTCTGCGCCAAGGGTGAGGGCGGGGACTTTGTGACTGGCGGCAGGCTCATGGTCGGAGGCGACTTGCCCATAAACACCGACGGGGGAGGCCTGTCGTCCAACCATCCTGGAATGCGAGGGCTCTTCCTGCTCCTGGAGTCGACGCGTCAGCTCAGGAACGAGTTCGCCGGAACACCCCGGCAGGTGGCGGACTGCAAGATAGCCCTGGCCCACGGCACCGGCGGCACCATCGGGTCCCGCCACAGCGGCGGCACAGTCATCCTGGGAAAGGACTGATCATGCCTGAGTGGACGAAACCCCTGCCCTCGGTTGCGGGAGAGACCAGGAGGTTCTGGGAGGCCTGCCGTCAAGGCAAGCTGCTGGTCCAGAAGTGCCCGTCCTGTGACAAGTTCCAGTGGTACCCCAGGGGCATCTGCGCCCTCTGCTGGGCGACGGAAGTGGAGTGGGTGGAGTCCAGCGGCAAGGGCACCATATGGACCTTCACGGTGACCAGCCAGAACCGCACGCCGGGCTTCGCCGATGATGTGCCCTATGTGGTGGCCTTGGTGGAGCTGGAGGAGGGTGTTCGCATGTTCACCAACATCGTCGAATGCCCGCCCCGGGATGTGTCCATCGGCATGGCTGTGGAGGTCACCTTCGTCCGCGCCACCGACCAGATCTCCATCCCCTACTTCAAGCCGGCGGGCTGATCCACTAGCGATATCCTCTCCGGACCTTCCCTCTCAGTCTCTGAATCACCACCCTGTCAGCAGCGTCACGTCCGCGCTCCGATGATCAGGATCTCGTGGGACCTCTTGACGTGGTGGTTTGCGCCGTTTTCTATGCGGTTCTTCCCTATGCGGGTCTCTCCCTGGCCCAGCGTGTACTGCCAGCCCACCTCTACGATGGGATAGTCCGCGTACATCTCACGGATGGCTGAGCAGTCGTTGTAGGAGAGAATGAACCCCCCCAGATGCTGTCCTAGCAGCTCGCGCAGGGCCATGTGGTCGAAGCGGTTGTGATGCACTGGGAAGTTGCGCTGGGGGTAGATTCCCCGGAACATCCGGCTATCGCCGTTCAGGTAGTAGGGGGGATCGCAGTACAGGAAATCGCCATGGTGCCGGGGGATTGTCTCCTCGAACGTGCCTTGATGCACTTCCAGAGCGGGACAATCGAAGGACTCGATCCGCCCAAGCAGCCTCTCGTAGCGCACCGGGTCCTCATAGATGCGGCTCATCCATCCCAGAAAGCCCGGCCCGTAGGACAGGTTGTGGTTGAACCAGTAGTGGGCCGCCACTTCAGCCGGGGCACCCAAGGCTGTCTCACCCTTCCAGTGGGCCCGCAGGCGCTCTTTGACCTCCCGGTAGGTCTCCTGGGTGGGTTCCCACCGGCGCAGGCGTATTGTCAGGGCTTCGGGATCGGAAAGTTGGACCTGCCAGTAGGTGCACAGGATGTCGAAGAGGTCGTAGGCGACGACATCCAGCCCCAGCTCCTTGGCGCAGGCGATCTCGACTGACCCGCCGCCGATGAAGGGCGACACGATCCGGTTGATGTCTTTGGGAATCCGCTCTACCACATAGCCCACGGCCAAGCTCTTCCCACCCGCATACCTCAGTGGGGAGCCTACGTATCGCTTGTAGCCCTGCTTCCCGCGGGCCTTAAGCGCGGCCAGGAAGGCGTCGCGCCCGGAGATGGGGCGCCCGTGTGTGGCCGCGGTTAATGTGCCATTTGCAGAGTCACGCATATCCTCAGCACTCCAGGGCGCGCCTGGCCCCACAACCCCCTTAGTGCAAAGGGCTGGGTTTTCGAGATGGAATTATATACCCGTGTGACAATAGCCGCTTGAGGCGAATCTCATGGTGTGCTACTCAACCTCATAAACCATTTGAGATAAAGTGCTAGTAAATGCAAAGAAGCGAACATCCCACAAGAGCTAGAGCCGGGACACCAATAGCGTTGAGGTGGATCGAACTTCTGGGAACGATAACCAAGCTGAGGCCTAGCCATTTACGGAGCGATACCCATGGAGAACAAGTTTACCAAAGGACATATTGAGCCGATGGAGTGTTCATTCGCACAGGACCGCTCTGAGAACACCACAGGGCGGGGCATTGTTAGCTAGTAGTTTGAGAAGCGTGCTAGTGCAAATGTACGGGATGGTTTCTGACGCGTTCGATCATTATATCAGCCTTAACGACTAGGCCAAATCGCCGTTAAAATTGTGGGAAGGCATAATTCCTGCCATAGGGAAGGGGTTGTCATTATCGGTACAATGGCTGTGCAGTCAATAGCGAAGCGATGGACCTCCGGTACCTTGGCAGGTTCATATGCACAATTGCTGCAGGGGATAGAGTGAGGAGGTGTGACTGTGGTGCTGGCATTGAACGCTTGCCCTACCACGCAGCATGACGCTTTCCTTTTCAACTTGAGGAGCCGAGGGAAGCAGACCTATAAGCGCTATTTAGGGTCTCCCCTCCGATACGCCGGAGGCAAGAGCCTAGCCGTAGGTTACATAGTTGAAAGATTGCCAAGAAACCTTAATAGACTTATATGCCCGTTTATCGGCGGCGGCTCTGTTGAAGTGGCTGTAGCAAAGGAACTCGATGTTGAAGTTGTGGGATACGACGTATTCGATATCCTCGTGAATTACTGGCAGGAACAGCTTCGTTACCCTGAGCGTCTTTATTGGTCTCTGAAAGCCTTCGAACCCACAAGGAGTACCTTCAAGGTAGTCAAAGAACGTCTATATCGCCACTGGACGAAGGAAGAAAGACTAATTCCTAAGGACTTGGCCTCACACTACTACTTCAACTCCAATACCTCATATGGTCCACATTTCCTTGGTTGGCCCTCTGATATATATTTGGCTCCCGCCCGCTACGAGGCCATGATCTGCAAGGTTCGGGACTTTAGAGCGTCCAACCTCTCCGTTCGACTCGGGGGCTTTAAGGATTCTATTCCGCAACATCCGAACGACTTCATGTATTGCGACCCGCCTTACTACCTAGGTGATGGCGAGACGTTTACCGGCATGTATCCTCACCGCAACTTCCCGGTGCACCATGTGGGCTTTGACCATGAGACCTTGCGAGACCTGCTGCTTGCTCGTCCCGGCGGATTCATACTTTCCTACAACGACTGCGAGACGATTCGGGATTGGTACGCAGGTTGTGAGATGTTCAGCCCGAAATGGCAATACACATTTGGGCAAGGTGACACCCGAATAGGAGAAAACAGGGTCCATCGAAATGGCAATTCGTATATCAAAAAGTCTCATGAACTTCTGATTTGGCGGGATGCTCGTGCGTAGGCGAGGTGGGAGTTCAGAGCAGGGAAGAGAGCTAAGGCAAAGAGGGCATGACAATGCTTTGGCGTTTGCTCAAGAAATCGGACTGTCATCGGACTATCGAAATGACCCGCATGCCAAGAAGGACGTCATCGACCCCGCCGGTGATGCCCACTCCCTGAAATCAGGCGAGAAAAAGTGGCAGGTGTTTCTCTATAGCCGTAGTCGGTTTGAAACAGACGATGGTTTCCAAGCCCTCAACGGTATCGGTGAACTGTTGATTCACTGCATTGATACATTCCCGCCGTCTTACGAAGATTACAGAAAGGATCCGAATGCATCCAAGGTCCGACTTCGCACTCCCATGCGGGAGATAAAGGACCGGTTTCAACGGAAGGCGTTGCTAAGGGCGTTCTTGATGAAAGCATTCTTCAATGGCGGTGAAGTCAACTACCTTACGGTTCTACATCAAAATGTGTATCACGTATTTTTGAACACCCAAGTAGTACAGGTCATGGGAGATGCCTTCGAAGTCGTTAATTCAACTTCCACTGGCGATAACCCGCCGGAGCAAAAGGTCCTGTTTCGGGTAGCAGGTATCAACGCTTGTGAATTGGAGATGCGTAACGACAGCGCTCAGCACTACCAGGAGATTAGGCTTAATGCCATCGTTCCTAGAGTCATGGATCTGTTGCGTACTATTGACCCTGTACATCCCTACTCAGAAAGCGTACTAGTTTACGGGAATGCCATTGCCCGATTTGGGCATTGGGAACGCTGACGAAACAACGTGACCTGCAATAAGAAGGACATGGGCTGCACACCGAAGCGCCCCATGTCAGAACCGTTAAGGGCTGAACCAAAATCCAATTACTCAGGCGGTATTGAGAGTCAAGCCTGTCGTCCAGACGGTGCAAGTAAGGGTATGACCGACCCAAGGGCAAGCCTGCCGTTCTACCGACGCTCTCGTACGGAAACAGCGATCCCCATTCGAGACGCGCCGACTGGGTATTAGAACTGCACTTAACAGACTAGGGCTGGGAGAAAAACGTCAACGGTCGTAAGGGCCGGGGAGTTTAGAGTTTCAAGAGTTTTTGGAAGGGACGATCGCTGCGGTGGGGGCCCACCACAGCCAGCTTCAGGTGCTCGTCTCGCACAAGATCGGCTGCCACCCGCTCCACATCCTCGGTCGTGACCTCGTCCATCAAGGCGACGACCTGATCCACCGTGTGCACCCTGCCCGTGAGCTTCTCCTGGGCGCCCAGCCACATAGCCACGCTGCGGCTGTCCTCCATGCGCAGCATCAAGCGCCCCTTGGATAGCTCCCTGGACTTGTCCAGCTCACTCTGGGGGATGCTGTCCTGGAGGCCCTTGAGCTGTTCCAGGATGGCGGACACAGCGCCGTGGCTCTTCTTAGGCTCCACGCCGCAGTAGATGCTCATGGAACCGCAGTCCCGGTAGAAGCTGATGGAGCTGTGCACATCGTAGGCCAGGCTCTGCTTCTCCCGGAGTTCCAGGAACAGGCGGCTGCTCATGCCTTCGCCCAGCATGACGTTCATCAGGGTCATGGCGTAACGGTCGGGATGGTCCTGGGGGAGCCCCGGCAGGGCCAGGCACAGGTGGGCTTGGTCGGTGTTGCGCTGCTCCACCCTTACGGGGGCGGAGCCGTTGGTGTCCTCCACGGGGAACCAGGGGATGGGTTCCGCCTCTTTCCAGTCCTTGAGCAGGTCGTTCAGCAGGTCCACCACCTCTTCGTGGGACACATCTCCTGCCACGGCGGCCACCACGTTCCCGGGTGTGTACTGCGTGCCCATGTACTCCATGATGTGGTCCCGGGTGATGGCCTTGACCGAGTCCTGGCTGCCTCCTACGTCGCGCCCCATGGGCTGGTCAGGCCAGAGGGTCTCGTCGATTAGCAGGCCCACCCGGTTGGAAGGGTAGTCGTTGGTCATCCGGAGCTCCTCCAGGATCACCTCCCTCTCCTTCTCCAGCTCCTCAGGGTCGATGATGGGGTGCACCAGCATATCGGCAAGCACAGCCAGGGCTGTGCGGAAGTGGGGCCGGGCCACCTTGCACCAGTAGATGGTCATCTCCCGATCAGTGCTGGCGTTCATCACCCCGCCGACGCCCTCGATGGCCTCGCTGACCTCCCGGGCGGTGGGCCAGCCCTCGGTGCCTTTGAACAGAAGGTGCTCCAGGAAGTGGGAAGCGCCGGCCATGTCGTCGGTCTCGTAGCGAGACCCGGCCCCCACGAACAGGGCCATGGAAACCGAGTGGATGTTGGGCATCGTTGATGTTAGAACGGGGAGCCCGTTGTCAAGCACAGTCCTCTGGTACATGTCATCTCCCTAGCGTGTGTCGCTGTAGTCTTGGGGTTGAAGTCAAGCCTTGAGTGCCCGCCCCGACTATGGGCTGCCAATAGGCCACCACTAGCTCTTCAGCCACTCCACATCACCGCACAGGTCGTCGGGATGGGTCTTGGAGTTGAATACGGCGATCTCCTTGCGGGCATCGCCGATCATTGTGTCCGGGCCATGGCCGGTGAGGACGGACGTGGCGTCCTCCAGGGGGAGGAGCTTGTCTTCTATGCTGGTCTTCACCTGCCTGAAGTTATCTGGGGAGCCGGTACGCCCGGGTCCTCCCTTGAACAGGGTATCCCCGGAGAAGACATGCTGCCCGATGACCAAGCACAGGGCCCCGGGCGTATGGCCAGGGGTGTGCATGGCAAGGAGGCTCAGGTTGCCCACCGACATTGTGTCACCATCCTGCAGGAGTATGTCGGGGGGCATTGGGAGGGCTGGGGCGTCGTCGGGATGGGCAGCCACGGGCGCTCCTGTGCGCTCCTTGAGTCCGCGCAGGCCGGCGGTGTGATCACCGTGCCTGTGGGTGATGATTATGGCCTTGATGGGGCCTTCGCCCGCTGCATCGGCCAGCCGTTCCGATTCGTCGGGAGCGTCGATGATCACCTTCTCGCCAGTGCGGAGGCAGGTGAGGATGTAGCCGTTGTTGTCCAGCATGCCCATGTGGGGAATCTTGATGATTTGCATCTCGCCGTCTTCGAAATGAACAGACAAATCATGCCTCCCAGAAATGAGCTAACGTACATCTTAGCAGAAATCCCCTACAGGACAACCCGGCCTCAGGCCCTGTCCGGGGGTCCGCTATTCGTACCTTAGGGCGTCGGCAGGAGTGACCCGGGATGCCTGGCGGGCAGGGAAATAGGTGGTCAGCATGGCAAAGATGTAGGTTGCGATGATGATGCCCACGATCTGTATCCAGGGCACGGAGAAGCTGATGCCCTCCAGCTGGTCCTCGAACCCGGTTACTAGGTTGTTGGAGAGGACAAATCCCAGGGTCACGCCGATGGCGACCCCCAACAGGGTCACAAATGAGGACTCCAGCAGGAAGCTAAGCTGGACCATCTGCTGGCGATAGCCCAATGCCCGCAGCACTCCTATCTGCTGGCGCCTCTCCACCACAGCCCTCATGGACACGACACCCAGGGCGGCAATGCCTACGATCAGTCCAAGGCCCATGTACCCGATTAACAGGTTGTAAAAGGACCTTAGGAAGGAGACCACCTCGGCGACCCGGTCTTCCAGCACATCGGTCTCCATGCCGTTGGCCAGGAATGCGACCTCCAGGTTCTTGGACACTTCCCGCACATCGATCCCTTCGGCCACCATAAACCTGTAGGTGGTTATGGGTATCTCAGGCGCCGCGGGCACATCGATGCCGGCAGTGGATGCTATGATGCCCGCCGGGTCGGCCGCCGGGTCCAGGATGGCTATGATGGTGTACTCCCGCTCCCAGCCGGTGAAAATCTCCGAGACCTCCACGGTTATGGGGGCCTCCAGCTCCGAGGTCGGAGAGACACCCTCCAGGATAAAGCTGCCTGCATCGTTGAAGTCCTGGTCGGCTTGCTCGACAGCCCCCGAGTCTATAACCGCAAGATTGGGGTCTCGGCGCAGGGCTTCCCACACAGCCTCTGCGTCTCCCCTGTATTCGGGGATAGCAGTTCGAATTCCGTACTCGGTTGCAGCCAGGTACTCGTCGTCCGAGGCCTGTAAGGCGTAGCTCTCCCACACCTGGCTTTCCGCCCCTAGCTGCCTGACTGCAATGGGCGCATTTGTGTAGCCGCCGATGGCATCGAAATCGTCTAAGGATAGAGTTGAACTCTCGTCAATGGAGGCGCGGATGTCATCTATAGGGCTTGTAAAGGTGACGCTCCCTTCGATATCCCAACCGCCGGCTATTCGCTCGGTATCGCGGAAGGTGTTGGCGAAAGAGTCGTTGAGCAGGGACATCACCACCATGGTGAATATCACCAGGGAGAACATGGCCAGGGTGAGGCCGGTACGGAACTTGGCGCTCATCGGGTAGGCGACGGCGGTGACCACCACAGGGCGGAGCTTCCCTACCCGGGAGGTCAGGATGGTGAGGCCTCGCAGCAACAGGTCGGCGTTGTACATGACCGTCCACACCGCGGCGCCCACCATGCAGATACCGGAGATGAAGAACATCTCTATATCGCCGTCCAGCTCCCCGACCCAGTGCTCCCCAACGTCCTCAGGGAGCAGCCAGAAGGCCAGCACCAGCGCCCCTACGAGGGTGAAAGCGTGGCGGTCAATGGTCTGGGGCCTGCGGGGCACTTTGCCGCTGATCAGGGGAAGGACCATGGCCCCCCCAGAAATCAAGAGAAGCGCTCCTATGGTGATGACCACCGCCTGTCCATTCAAGATGCCGTAGGGCACCAGCAGCACACCGGACAGGGCCATGAGCAGGCCGAACACCTCTGTGAACAGGGGCCGCTCTGCCACTAGGAGGCGCATCATGAGCCCGAATCCCAGGATCATCAGGGTCATGCCCAGGGTGAATGCCGCCGCGGACTTCCAGCTATAGGCGCCCCCCAAGTACAGCGCTGCTCCAATCAGGAAGACCAGCCAACCCCGGCGCAGGTATGGCAGAGAAAAGCGCACGACGGAGACGGCAAGGTCCACGATCCAGATGGGAAAGACGATAACCCACAGCACGCTGGCGAGGGAGCGGAGAGTCCCGCGCAGGAACCTGCCCCGAGCTATGGAAGTGAGGCCCTGCCACAGGAAGACCAGCGGACGCCCGAGGGATATGGGCAGCAGCTTTGCCCGCTCTCCCAGTGACGGCTCGCCGCCCAGGACGATGTTCTCGGGCACCCCGCGCACCGCCTCGGCGATGTTCATGCGGCTGACCCTGGTCGCCGAGACCACGGCGGTGGCAAAGACGATGATCATGCCCATGCAAAAAGCGGCGATTATGCTGGTGGCCTGCACCGAGTAGGTGAAGGAGAAGTCCACGTCGATGCGCCCGATGATGTAGTTGAGCAGGCCGATGATGCCGTAGCTGATCACCAAGCCCAGCGCGGTCCCCACGGCAGCAGCCATCAGGTCATATGCTGTGCCCTCGAATACGAACATCTGGACGAGGTGGCTTCGCTTCGCCCCCACTGCCCTCGCCATGCCCATCTCGGTGCGCCGGGCGGCGGCCAGCATCACGAATATCAAGAATATGAGCAGTATGCCCACCATGATGGAGAAGAGGCCGAACATCACGAACAGGGATGTGATCCCGCTTCCGGCCACGTCGGCGATGTCCAGCAGGGAACGCTTGATCTCGAACACCCTCAGAGGCGCCAGGTCCTCGAACAGATCATAGGCTTCGCCAAACATCGCCCACTTGCGATCATCCGGAATGGGCAAGCCTTCTATTGCCGACAGCACCTCGCCTTCCACAGTGGGGTTTGAGAGGACATCCAGCAGGTCCTGGGACACTTCCGGCGACTGCAGCTCGCGATGAAGAACGCTGAGCTCTTCCCTGGCGACCCCTTGGGGCGCAGCGCTCAGCTCGTCGATTGCTGCTAGCAGCTCAGGTGTGGCAAGCAGCTCCTTCAACTCTGCGGCCACTGCCTCGTCGGCCAGCAGTCCCCGTAGACGCTTGGTGACGTCCCGGCTAAGGTCGGCTCCACTCCGGGAGTCTCCCCGGTTGGAGACAGATATGATGTTGATCTGTCCTGGGCGGGCGAAGAGTTCCTGTCCCTGCTCCAGGGAAATCAGGGCTGTGGAGGAGGTGCTTTCACCAGCCATGCCTCCCGATTGGACAACCCCGGCAACGCCGAAATCGGATGCTTCCCCGCCTATGTGCAGGGTGAGGCGGTGGCCCGCCTGGGCTGACAGCTCCTCGGCGGCCTTTTCGTTGAGGTAGATGCTGTGGTCTGGAAGTCCCTCTACGGACACGACGTCCCCGTCAAGAGTGGTCAGGGGGGCAAAGCCTTCCATCCTGGACGGGTCCAGTGCGGTGACCCGCATCCGTCCCTCGCTGAGAGAGGTGGTCTGGCTGAAGGCGGGCACAGTCTGGGCCATGTGAGGGATCAAGCCATCGATCTGGTCGTAGCTCTGCAGGGCCTGCTCCAGCCCAAGGAACTCGTCCTGGGAGAAGTAGGGCGGACCGGGCTGTCCGAACCCCTGGGGGTCCTCGGAGGAGGTGATGACCTCGTCGATGTTCCCCAGCTCCACGATGGCATCACTGCGGATGGAGCTGCTGATGGTGTCGCCTGTAGCAAAAGCTGCGGTGATAATCACGGCGCTCAGCATGGAGCCGACCACTATGAGCACCGACTGGGACTTACGGCGGGGTATGTTACGCAGGCCAAGGCGCAGCATGACGCGGTTGCGCCACGCCAGGATGCCCACGACCAGCATGATAGCCAGGAAGGCGATCAACATGGTCGCCGCTATGTAGTTCATCGATAGGCCGAAGAGTTCATCCATTGTTTACCCGCCCCTCAGCCCTTGGACCTTGCACGCCCTCGGGCTGTGAGGGAAGATGTGCCGTCATCCACCACCCTGCCGTCCTGCATGCGCACAATGCGGTGGGCCCGCTCGCCCACATCCTGCCCGTGGGTCACCATAACGAAGGTCTGGCGGTTCTCGTCGTTCAGGCGGCACATAAGGTCCATGATGTCGTTGGTTGTTTCGCTGTCCAGGTCGCCGGTCGGTTCGTCGGCCCATATGATGGCTGGCTCATTCACCAAGGCCCGGGCGATAGTAACCCGCTGGCGCTGGCCCCCGGACAGCTCGCCGGGCAGGTGGTGCGCCCTGTCGGAAAGACCCACTATGTCAAGGTGTTCCATCGACTTGCGGCGGGCCTCCCCGGGGTTCATCCCCGCAACCAGGAGGGGCATCTCGACGTTCTCCACCGACGTCAGGACGGGGATCAGGTTGTAGAGTTGGAAGACGAATCCCATGCGCCGTGCCCGGTAGTCGCTGCGTTCATCATCGGGCAGCTCGTGAAGCCTCATGTTCTCGATGAGTAACTCTCCCTGGTCCACAGTGTCCAGCCCGGACATGCAGTTCAGGAGGGTGGTCTTGCCGCAGCCGCTGGGGCCCATGATGGCCAGCATCTCGCCCTTCTCGACGGTCAGGTCCACGCCCTGAAGGGCTTCCACCTTTATCTTTCCTGTGTCGTAGGTCTTGAAAACATCCCGTACTTGTACGGACGGAACCTCCACTGGACCCTCCTAACCTTGACATTGGCGCATAGGGCATCTTAGCCTCTGCCCAAGCAAACGTCGTACATCATATATGAGGGGGAGACCTGTGGCTAGGGGGGATGCGCCCTTGGGGGACGTAGCTACCAGGGTGCTGTTCGAGAACGACAAGGTGAAGATATGGAGCCTGGAGATAGCGCCCGGCGATGCCAGCGATTGGCACCTCCATGAATGGGACTACGTCACAGTGTCGGTAGAAGGCGAGCACCTTATCCGGGAGCTGGAGGATGGCACCGAAGAGGACGTAGCCTTCGAGCCCGGGCGGTGGACGTACCATGCTGGGCCCGAGGTGCACCGGGTGATAAACGACAGCCAGGTCCCGTGGCAGAACCTTCTCATCGAGATCAAAGGCTAGCTGCCGGGCCGCAGGCTGGCTGGGTTCCCCTTGATTGGACTCCCTACTAGATTATGATTCTGGTAAGGAGACGCACCATGTCAGTTAAGGGCACTTCCAAGGGACAGGTAACCTTCCCCGCACGAGTGCTAGAAGCCCTGGGTGTCGAGCCGGGGGACCAGATCGAGCTGGTCGAAGGCCCGGATGGCTTTCTCCTGCGCCCCCGCCGAATAGACTACGCTAAGCTGGGCACCCTCCGGGACAAGATTCCGCCCGGCACCCCGACCTTTGACATCCGCAAGTTCAGGGACGAGGGATATGATCCGTACAGGTATCGGGACTGACACCTCGATCCTTGTGCGCCTCGCAGCCGGACAGCTCCCGGACCTGTTCGCCCGATGTGTCTATCCTTAAACAGATACCAGGCCCGCTACATTTACCGAGGCGCAACACCCTCAAGCATATTGAAGAGATACTTGGGCTTTTCGAAATGTGCGATACTATACCCTCAAGATACCTCAGGACTAGTCGATCAAGGACCAGCTACGGCCCTCCGGCCGCAGTGGCAAGGCAGAGGAGGAGATATGCTCACCCGTGAAGATAACGAGATACTGACTCGCACCAACGCAGGCACACCCCTGGGTGATGCGATGCGACGCTATTGGATACCTGCCTGCCTGTCCAGCGAGATTCCCGAGCCCGACTGCCCGCCGGTGCGGGTGCGGCTCCTGGGGGAGGACCTGATCGCTTTCCGGGATAGCTCGGGGCGCATCGGCCTGCTGGACGAGTTCTGCGCCCACCGGCGCACCTCGCTATGGCTGGGACGCAACGAAGAGTGCGGCCTCCGGTGCGTCTATCACGGCTGGAAATACGATGTGGACGGGAACTGCGTCGACATGATGAACGAGCCGGCAGAGAGCAAGCTAAAGGACGAGGTGAAGCTCACTGCCTACCCGGCCGTCGAGATGGGGCAGGTCATCTGGGCCTATATGGGGCCGAAGGACAGGATGCCGGCAGCGCCGCGGTTCGAGTGGACCCAGGTGCCCGACACTCACCGCCTGGTGACCAAGAACCGCCAGGAGTGCAACTGGCTGCAAGCCCTCGAAGGGGGCATAGACACCGCCCACGCCCCCATCCTCCACCGCCTGCTCACCAAGAACACCACCCGCGTGGGCATCGGATCGGATACGCAACTGGTCAATGCCAAGCCTCCCACGCTGGAAGTGGATATCACCGACTACGGGTACAGGTACGTCGGCCTTCGCGATGTGCCCAACGAATCCACCCTGGTCCGCACCTACCACTTCATCATGCCCTTCCACCAGATTCGCCCGCAGCAGCTACGGTTCAAAGGGGGAGACTGGCACAACATCATCGCAGGGCACATGTGGGTGCCCACCGACGACCAGAACGTCATGATCTACAACTGGATTTACAGCTTCGACGAGCATCCCCTGGTCATAGGCGAGGAGATCGAAAGGGAACTGGGCAGAGGACCTGGCGACGTGGGACCCGATTACCTGAGCATACGGAACAAGGGCAATAGCTGGATGATCGACCGCCAAGTGCAGAAGACCGAGACGTTCACCGGCATAGATGGCATCAACACCCAGGATCAGGCTGTGCAGGAAGCTATGGGGGCTATCGTCGACCGATCCTTGGAGGTGCTGTCCACCAGCGACATGGCAGTGGTGAGCGCCCGTCGCCTGCTCCTGCAGGCTGCCCGCACCGTTGCCGACGGAGGGGACCCGCCGGGCGTGGGCACCAGCTACTACGGCGCCCGGGCTATCGATGAGATCATCCCCAACAACCTGAAGTGGCGGGATGTGATGCTGCCGAAGCTGTACGCGGAGCCCAGGCAGCAAGCCTAGCAGGCCCGCAGCCTCGATCGAACACTAAGGAAACACACACGTAACCCCTACCCAGGGCAAAACGAATCGGCCTTGTGGGTAGGGGTTTCACTGTGGCAATGAACACCGCGGCCCAAGCTACCCAGCGAGCTTACCTAGCCGCCGTTCCGAATCCAGAGCGGAACTAAGGTCAGAGGCCCAAAGTTCAGGGGATTGTCAATCCCAGGGAGGGGGCGCCGTAACAGGGCCGTCCTCCCTGGGGGTGTAGGGCGGCTTAGGCCTTGCCGATACGGTAGAGCTTGGTACCGCAGACGGCGCAGGTACCCTGGGTTGCGGGCCTGCCGTTCTTGAGTGTTACCGCCTGAGCGCCCTTGATCTCTTTCTTGCTACGGCACTTGAAGCAATATGCGTCCATTACGTCTCCCTCCCATCAGTCACAGCTACGCTCTAGCTATAACTAGCATAGCTAATATCTTTTTGTCAAGTGATGCAAGTTGGCAGCCAATAATTTTTTGAGACTCCGCGGGTTGAGGAGGCCCATTTTCGTAGCTGAGCAGCTACGAAAATGGCGATTTGGGGAATTCTTATGCTTCGTCGCGAATATTCGGGGCGTAGGGGGACGGAGATGCCAGGCTGAAGAGCTTGTGGGGAAGCCATCGTTTCTTGGGGAGGTCGAAGGTCACCACTCCCACGAAGCGTCCATCCTGGGAGTAGGCCCTGTGGCGCTCCATGTAGCGGACGTAGGCACCCACGCTGGGGGGCAAGGTCACCGACTGGCCCGCCCTGAGCAGTTTCTCGGCGTCCCGGCCGAGGGTGAGACCCTTCAGGTCCAGGAGGGGGTAGTCCACGGGGTACATGTGGCGCTGCCACTCATCCCGCGCCTCTTCGGAAAAGTCTTCCATGGCGATGGCATCATCGGACTTGAAGGCGCCGGACCGGGTGCGCACCAACCCGCTCAGGTAAGCGCCGCACCCCAGGGCTTGGCCAAGGTCATGGGCGAGGGACCTCATGTAGGCCCCCCTGCCGCTTTCCGCCAGCAGCACCAGGGTTGGGTATGCGAACTCCAGGATCTCCAACCTGTAGATCTCCACAGCTCTGGGCTGCCGTTCTACCTCGATCCCTGACCGGGCCAGCTTGTAGAGGCGTTTCCCCTCCACCTTCAGCGCGCTGTACATGGGGGGAACCTGCTGGATGGTCCCCCTGAAGGCCTTCAGGGCCTCCTCAGCCATCTCCAGGGTCAGGTCCGGCATTGGCGCGGTGTCCACCACTTCCCCTTCGCCGTCGTAGGTGGTGGTGGTGGCACCGAGGCGCACCTCCATCCGGTACTCTTTCCCGCTATCGACCAGGAGTTCCATGAGCCGGGTTGCCTGGCCGAAACAGATGGGCAGCACCCCCTCGGCCTGGGGGTCCAGGGTGCCTCCGTGCCCCACTCGTTTGCGCTGCCCCGTATGCTGTTTGACCTGGCGCAGGACATCCATGGAAGTGGGGCCGGGGGGCTTGTATATGTTCAGGAATCCGTTGACGGGACTTATGTTGTTCTTCATGTCGCTTGGGACGAAGGTCCGTCGCCAATCCTGTCTATGAGCTCTTGGAGGTGCTCAGCCTGGTCCAGGGAGTCGTCCAGGTAGTAGCTGATCTCGGGGATGTGCTTCAGGGTCAGGCGGGAGCGCAGCTCCCTGCGGATGAATCCGCTGGCTGACCCCATGCCCTGGAGCACTACATCCTTGGCATCCCGGTCTCCCATGATGCTGACGTACACCTTTGCGTAGTGCAAGTCCTCGGAGGTCTCGACCCGTGTGATGGTAACCAAGCCCGTCAGCCGCGGGTCGTTCAGATCCCGGGACACAAGCTGGCTTATCTCCTGGCGTAGTATGCCGTTGATGCGGTCGGTGCGCCTGGTCATGGGTGGGATATCCTATAGGGGGAAGCGGAATGGGATGAAGGGAGGTGGTGTAGAGTCCGGAGCGGGCCTCAGGCCCGGCCCTTTTCCTGGCGGTAGGACTCGAGAACGTCCCCTTCCTGGAACTCGGTGTAGTTGGCAAGCCCAACGCCGCATTCATACCCGTTGGCGATCTCGTTCACCTCCTCCTTGAAGTGGCGGAGGCTGGAGATGGTGCCTTCGTGGATGATCTGGCCGTCCCTGGTAACCCGCACCATGGAACCCCGGGTGATACGCCCATCGGTGACCATGCAGCCGGCGATCTTGTTCCTCCGACCCATGGGGAAGATGGCCCGGATGGAGGCGCGTCCCTGCACAACCTCGTGGTACGTGGCTTCCAGTATGCCGGACAGGGCTTTCTCTATGTCTTCGATGAGGTGGTAGATGATGCCGTAGTGCCGTACTTCGACACCTTCCCGCTCGGCAAGGCGGTCGATGCCCGGCTGGGTGGTGGTGGAGAACCCGATGACGATGGCATTGGAAGCAGAAGCCAGCAGGATGTCGCTCTCGGTGATGGTGCCGCTGGCTGCGTGCAGGATGCGCACCCGGGCTTCGGCCTCGTTGAGCTGCTCCAGGGCTTGGCAGACGGCTTCCACGCTGCCCTGGACATCGGCTTTCAGGACCAGGTTGAGCTCCTTCACCTCACCCGAGTCCATCCGCGACTGAAGCTCTTCCAGGGTCAGGGCGCGCATGCTGACCCGTTCTATTTCCTTCTGGCGCAGTCGCTCGTCCTGCAGATCCTTGGCGGCCTTCTCGCTGGTGGCCACGGAGAAGATGTCGCCAGCTTCGGGCAGGCCGCTGAACCCCATCATGACGACGGGCGTAGATGGGCCGGCTTCCGTGAGCCTCTTGCCCACGTCCGACGCTAAGGCCCGGACCTTGCCTCCCGTCGTGCCTGCGGTCACGTAGTCGCCCACCCGCAGGGTACCGGACTGGACCAGCAGGGTTGCCAGGGGACCCCGGTTCTTGTCCAGCTTGGCCTCCACCACAGTTCCTGTTGCGGGCTTGCTGGGGTCGGCCTTGTATTCGGAAATCTCTGAGACAACGAGGATGTTTTCCAGCAGGTCATCGATGCCGTCGCCCTTCAAAGCGGAAACGGGGACCACGATGGTGTCCCCTCCCCACTCTTCCAGGAGCAGTCCCTGCTCTCCTAGCTGACGCTTCACCCTATCCAGGTCGGAGTCGGGCCTGTCTATCTTGTTGACAGCTACGATCGTGGGAACGCCTGCAGCCTTGGCGTGGTCCAGGGCCTCCACCGTTTGAGGCATAACGCCGTCATCGGCCGCGACAAGGAGTATTGCCACGTCGGTGACCTGGGCTCCCCTGGCCCGGATGGCGGTGAACGCCTCGTGGCCCGGCGTGTCCAGGAAGGTGATGTCCTGGTCTTTGTAGTTGACCATGTAGGCCCCGATGTGCTGGGTAATGCCCCCGGCTTCCGACTCGGTGACCTTGCTCTTGCGAATGGTGTCCAGCAGGGTGGTCTTTCCATGGTCCACGTGCCCCAGGATGGTTACCACCGGGGGACGGGACTCCAGGGCGGAGGTGTCCACCTCTCCGTTGCTGTCCGTAGACGCACCAGCGCCTGCGGCGCCCTGCTCTTCCCGCCTGGTCTTGATGCCGAAGGCCGATGTGACCAGGGTTGCCACATCGTAGTCGATCAGCTGGTTCATGGAAGCCATGATGCCGTTGCGCATCAGCTGCTTGATGACATCCACGGAGCTTATCTGGGTGATCTCCGCCAGCCGCTTCACCGACAGGGTGTCGGGAATAACGTACACCTTGGGCGCGGCCTTGCGCGCCGGGGAGCGCTTATCTCCCCGGGGGCTCCGCCTTGCAGCATCGGGAGCAGATGTGCGCCGACCGGCAGTTGTCATTGAGCGCTCCCAGCCAGAGCCAGCTCAGTCTTCTCCCTGAAGTAGCTCTGAAGGTTTTCTTTATCGTCCTTGCTTATCGTGGACCGGAGCACATTGTCTAACCGGTTCTTCGTGATGCCCCGATTCCAGCATTGGGGGTTGGCGCATAGATAGGCGCCCCTACCCGAGACCTTCCCTGAGGGGTCCACTTGTACCTTGCCCTGGGGGGTGCGCACTATGCGTACAAGCTGGCCCTTGGGCGATTGCTCACCGCAGGCGGCGCACCTCCTGAGGACCGGACGTTTCGTGCGCGCCGTCATGCTACGAGGAGCCTTCTTCCACCACTGTGGTGCGGGCTCCCTTCTTGCCTCGGGCGCCCTTCTTGCCCTTACCGGATTGGACTCCCCGGCCTCTCCGGCCGCCACCGCCACCGCGGAAGTCGCCCAGAATATCCTCGGCGAAGCGTATCTGCCCAGCCCCGGCAGCAACGGCCGGGAGGGTCCACACCTCGGCCTGGATGCCTTGGTCTTCCTCTTCGTCTTCCTCGTCCTCTTCTTCGTCTTCCTCTTCCAGCTCTTCGAGGGCAAGCAGGGCCAACTCCTCGGGGCTAAGCCCGGAGTCCTGGCCCTCGACGCTCTCCTCGGCCTCTTCATCCAGGGCTGGAGCCTCTACCGAGGCGGCTACGGCCACCTCCAGCTCTGACGATTCCGGCCTGGTGATCTCCTCCAGCTCCTCAAGGGTCAGCTCTTCGACGGCCAGGTCTTCGTCGGTGATGACAAGCTCATCCGCCGATGCGACTGCTTCGACTTCGGGTGCTTCGGGCTCCTCGACTACGGCGCCGGCCGCTGCAGCCCGACGGGCTTCCTCTGAAGCTTGGCGCTCGGCCCGCAGGGTCTCCCATTCCGTCATGCTCAGGATATCCAGCCGGAAATTGGTGAGCTTGGCGGCCAGGCGGGCGTTCTGTCCTTCCTTGCCGATGGCCAGAGAGAGCTGGCGCTCGGGAACGACAACGAGGGCCGAGCCTTCCTGCTCGTTGATCTCGACGTGGATGACCTCCGAGGGGCTGAGAGCGTTCGCTAGAAACACCTTCGGGTCCTTGTCCCAGCGGACCACATCGATCTTTTCGCCCTGCAGCTCGTTGACTATGCTCTGAATGCGGTTCCCGCGCATTCCGATGCACGAGCCGACGGGGTCGATGCCTTCCTGGCGGGATGTGACGGCGACCTTGCTGCGCGAGCCGCCCTCCCGGGAGATGGCCTTGATCTCCACCACCCCGTTGAACACCTCGGGCACCTCGATCTCGAAGAGGCGCTTGAGCAGGTTCTTGTGGCTGCGCGATACCAGGATTTCGGGTCCCTTGGCCGAACGGCGCACCTCGACCACGTAAACCTTTAGGCGCTGGCCTTTGCGGTAGCGTTCGGTGGGCACCTGCTCCTCGGGGATGAGGATGGCCTGCGCCCGGCCCAGGTCGATTACGACTACCCTTCCCGGCTCTATCTGATCGACGACGCCGGAGACCACATCGTCAGTGCGGTCGATGAACTCCTGGAAGATCAGGTCCCGCTCCACCTCCCGGAGGCGCTGCAGGACGACCTGCTTGGCGGTCTGGGCGGCGATGCGGCTGAACTGCAGAGACAAGGCTTCGGTGGCGATCTCCTCGCCTACCTCGGCGTCGGACTTCAATTTGCGGGCTTGGTCTAAGCTCAGCTCGCGCTGGCTGTCCTCGACCTCTTCAACCACCAGCTTTAGGGCATAAACGCTGACCGGTTCGCCGCTGCTGGGGTTCAGCTTGACGGAGATGTTCTGGCCGACATTCAAGCTGTCCTTCTTGAAAGCTGAGGCAAGGGCAACCTCGATGGCTGACACCACCTGCTCCCTGGGCAGGTGGCGCTCCGCCGCCAACTGGGTAAGAGCAATCAAAAAATCGCTTTTCATGTTACCTTTGGCTCCCTTAGAAGGATGGGGCTTGCGGTGGTCCTTGTCTCTACCCTATTCCGTCACCCCCGCATACTGGTTCACCGCTTACCGCCTCCCTGCACCTAATTAAAAGCCCCGAAAAATCGGGGCTCCCAACGAGGTCGAGCGTGTGCAGCCAGTATAACATCCGCCCCAATCAAATGCAACCGGACAGATAGGCAATCCAAAGCGGGAAATGCGCATTTATGTCATCAAGGCGAGCGCCGGGCCTCTGGCCCAGCTTGCCCGCCCTTGGGGTGGGGGCTATAATCTGCCCAATGGGACCCACCCGCTCCGAACGTGTGTGCCGGGGCGCGTCCAGTGAACCGAGGAGAGTGTTCCATCATGGCACATCCCACTCACATGAAATTCGGAATCTTCATGGCCCCCTTCCACCGTCTGGGAGACAATCCTACGTTGGCATTGGAGCGGGACCTGGAGCTTATCCAGCGACTGGATGAGTTGGGCTTCGACGAAGCCTGGATAGGGGAGCACCACAGCGCGGGATGGGAAACCATCGCCTCCCCCGAGATATTCATCGGCATAGCCGCCGACCGCACCCGCCATATCCGGCTGGGCACTGGCGTAATCAGCCTCCCGTACCACCATCCCCTAATGGTAGCCAACCGCATGGTGCTCCTTGACCACCTTACCCGGGGACGGGTGATGCTCGGCGTGGGTCCGGGCGCCCTGGTGTCCGATGCCGTCATGCTGGGCATCGACCCGGAGCTCCAGAGGGAGCGCATGGACGAGTCCCTGAGCATCATCATGCGCCTGTTCAACGAGACCGAACCCATCACCTACAAAAGCGACTGGTTCGAGCTGAACGATGCGGTGCTCCAGCTTCGCCCGTACCAAAAGCCCCACATTCCGGTTGCTGTGGCTTCGGTACAATCGCCATCGGGCGTCGCCCTTGCGGGCAAGCACGGCGCGGCGGTGCTGTCTGCCAGCATTCCCCGGGACTCGTCGGGGGAGGCCCAGCTCTCCTACCTGTGGGATGTTGCGGAGGAGTCGGCTGCCAAGCATGGCAAAACCGTCAATCGTGAGGAGTGGCGCTTGTCCATTCCGGTGCACCTGGCCGAAACCCGGGAGAAGGCCTTTGCCGAAGCGCGCCAGGGGGCGGGCCAGTTCCAAAGGGAGTACTTCGAAGACACCATAGGCAGAAAGCCGGAAGAGCCCCTGCCCGTGGACGAGATCATCGACCACATGGCGAACCTGGGGCACTGGATCATCGGGACGCCTGATGACTGCATCGCGGGCATCGAGAAGCTGATGGAGCGCAGCGGCGGGTTCGGCGGGCTGCTGGTGATGGCCCAAGACTGGGCGCCACGGCAGGCCATCCTGAACAGCTACGAGCTGATGGCTCGCTACGTGATGCCCCACTTCCAGAACAGCCTCACTGGGCTGGAGATCTCCAACCAGTGGTCAAGGGACCGGACCACCGAGCTTATGGCGGCCCGGCAGGCCTCCATCGCCCGGGCTCGCGACAGCTACGCCGAGCAGCGGTAGGCGCCGCTTAGCTACCTGTTGGCGGCAGGCTGACCAGAGCCGCTTTCCTGCTCCAGCCTGCGCTTCTCTCTACCCCGCACAGAGACCAGCACCTGCTCGATTGCAATTCGCCCCAAGGGGCCGGAGGCGTACATCGAGCCGAAAGCCGTGCCTCCCCTCAGCAGCAGGAACTCCATGGGCTGAAGGTACTTGCCCCGGTGGTCTTCGGCCCACCACGGGTCCAGCTCCCGCACATCCTCTTCGGTGATGCCGTAGGCCAAGGGGAAGGTAAGCCCATCCTCCTGGGCCGTCTCGGAGGCAGTCTCCTTGTCCTCCACGGTGGCGCCGATGACCTCCACGCCCAGCTGCTGAAGCTCTTCCAGGTTTGCCTGATAGCTGGCTAACTGCCGGCGGCAGTAGGGTCACCACTTGCCGCGGTAGAAGAGGAGGGCCAGGTAGCGCCCGGACATGTCGCCGGGAAGCTGCATTGTCCGGCCATCGGTGAGGTTCAGGGTCATCGCTGGGAACTTATCTCCCTGCACCAGCTTGCTAGCCATGGACTACCTCCGCCACTTCAGTTGATTCATGATCTTTGCCCCTGCCGCCGGTTCGTCCTGAGGGAAATATAAAAGCGAACCGGCCGACCGGGTAGGTTCCCGCTTTCGCGGGAACGACGATAGATGGCGATCCCCAGGCTGTCCGTTCGTCCTGAGGGAAATCGAAGGGGAACGGACAGCCGTGAGGCATTCCTAACTTCCCTTCGCCTTAAGGGCGGCCAGCACTTTCTCGGCGGTGATGGGCAGGTCGGTTATGGGCACGCCGATGGCATCATAGACAGCGTTTGCTATGGCCCCGGCCGTCGGGATGTTGGCGCTCTCGCCGATGCCCTTGCTCTCGAAGGGCGCAGGCCCCGGGGTTGGCTCCAGCAGCACGGTGACCAGCTCGGGGATGTCCCTGATGGTGGGCACCTTGTAGTCCCCCATGCTCAGGGTGTTCACCCGGCCGTCCTCCACCAGCATCTCCTCCATGGTGGCGTAGCCCAAGCCCATGATGGTGCCGCCGTCTATCTGGCCCTGATGGGCCATGGGATTCAGGACGGTGCCCACATCGTGGATGGTGGTGATCTTCTTGACGTCAACCTGCCCCGTCTCCGGGTCCACCTCCACTTCGGCCACCTGAACGCAGAAGGACGTTATCTCCGGCGGTTTGGAGGCGAAGGTGGACTCTCCCGACAGAGGCTCTTCATCGGCTGCGAAGGCTTGGGCGGCCACCTGCTGAACCGAGACCGGGCCGCTTGGTGTGATGACGTTGCCGTCGCGCAGCTGAACATCGTCTGGGGAGCAGCTGTAAAGCTCGGCTGCCCGGGCAATCAGACGGTCCCTAAGCTCATTGGCGGCGCCCACGACTGCCGGCCCCGATGTGTAGGTGACCCGGCTACCGCCTGACCCCGAATCGAAGGGCACAGCATCAGTGTTCTGGGTCAGGTACTCGACCCGGTTCACGGGGATGGTCAGCACCTCGGCCACCATCTGCCGGAAGATGGTGTGGGCGCCGGTGCCCGTGTCCCACAGGGACATCATGAGAGTGGCCTTGCCGTCGGCGTCCAGCACCACCTTGGCCGTGGACTCCCCGGTGCCCTGGGGAAGGTCCGAGATGGCCATTCCCCGGCCTACGTAGGGACCTGGCTTGGGGGCGCTCCAGTTGGAGGCATCGGCGGCCCGCTCCAGGCACTCGGTGGCCCTGATGTGTTCGTACTCTTCGCCGATGGGCGAGGAGTCCCCCTCCCGCAGGGAGTTCTGCATGCGGAACTGGTACGGGTCGATTCCCAGCTCCCGGGCGATCATGTCTGTGTGGGCTTCCACGGCGTAGATGACCTGGGGTTTGCCGGGGGAGCGCATGTGCCCGCATGGGACGGTGTTGGTGTACACCATGTAGCTGTCAATGCGGGTGTGGGGGATGTTGTAGTCGCCGCAGACATGGTCTGCGCCCCGGATGAACACGCCGGGCTTGAATGCCCCGGAAGCGCCGCTGTTGAACACGACGCGGGCCTGCCGGGCTACCAGGGTGCCGTCCTTCTTGAGGCCCGACTTCAGGGTGATGTGGGTGGGGTGGCGGGGGTTGCCCGCCAGGAACTCCTGTATGTAGTCCATGACCATCTTGACGGGCCTGCCCGAGTGGAGGGCCAGGTAGTAACAGAGGGGGCCGTCCATGAAGTCGCCCTTGCCCCCGAAGTCGCCCCCGATGCTGGTCACGTTCAGGGTGATGTTGGACTCGGGCATATCCCAGGCGGCCGCAAGCTGGGTGCGGAGGGTGAAGGGGGCTTTGTTGTTGATCCACATCTGGACCCGGCCATCTTCTTCCACCTTGGCGACGCATGCGTGGGGCTCGATATACACTTGGTGCACCATCTGGGTTGTGAAGGTGTGCTCGAACACCAGGTCCGCTTCGGCGAAGCCCTGCTCGATGTCACCCTTGGACCAGACGTTGTGGGCAAAGACGTTGTTTTCGGCGATGGTGGAGGCGGGGGCGGGAAGGCCGATGTAGGATGCCAGGTCGGGATGGAGGACGGGGGCATCGGGCTGCATCGCCTCGAAGGGATCAAACACCGCCGTCAAGTCTTCGTACTCCACGTCGATGAGCAGCAGCGCCTCTTCGGCGATGTCCGGAGTTTCAGCCGCAACGGCGGCCACCTTTTCGCCGACGAAGACCACCCGGTCCCGGGCAAGGACAGGGAAGTCCTTCAGCCTGCGGCCCACCCTGCGGTCCGGGATATCCTGTCCCGTCACCACGGCGTGTACGCCGGGCAGCGCCTTGGCCTTCGATGTGTCGATGCTTACGATCCTGGCGTGGGGGAAGGGGCTCCGAAGGACCTTGCCCCAGAGCATTCCCGGCAGCAGCACATCGGCGGTGTAGCGGGCTTGGCCGGTAACCTTGTCGGGGCCTTCACCCCTGGTGACAGATTGGCCGACAGCGGAAAATGCAGTAACCACGGGAACCTCCTCGGAAGGGGAGTAGCGCTGTCCAGTATAGCACCGGGCCTTGGCGCTCAGCTATTGATCGAAGCTGGCGTAGTAGGTCTCGTGCCTGGGTGGAGCTTCGGACATCCCCTTGCGAGCGTAGGCGGCCTTGGCAACGTGGTTGTCATGGACCACCCGCAGGCCGATGCCAATGGAGTCGGGGCTGCTCTTGGCCCAATGCAGAACCTGGTCATACAGAAGGCTGAATACTCCCCGGCGGCGCCAGTCGGCGTGCACGTATACCGCATCGAGCCACCAGGTGGTGCCGCTGCGGTAGTAGCTCCAGAGGTAGGTTACGACCGTAATACCCACCACCTGCCCGCCGGCGTCGGCCACGAGGCAGAAGCCCCTGGCGGGGTTGTCGAGGAGCTGGTTGGTGCTTTTGATCAGGCGCTCCTTGTCCTGAATCTGCCCCTCTGTCTCCCAGGTGATGGCCGCCACCATGTCCACAATGGTTTCCAGGTCGCCGGAGTCGGCCTGCCTGATTCTGACTTCAGGTTCCGTCGTCAAGGCTCACCTTCTTTCTGGGACCGGGGCATGTCGCAGTCGCATAGGAATGAAGGCAACCAGCACCGCAGCCAGGGCGGTCAGGGCTGCCGCATAGTAGAACATGGTGCCGTACCCGCCCAGCTGGTCGATGATGACCGAGGCGACAAAGGGAGACCCTATTCCGATGAGGCCGTTGATGCCGAAGATCAGCCCGAGGGCCTTGGCTTCCGTCCCCTGGCCCACCACATCCAGCACAGCCGCCAGCATTATCTGGTGCAGGGCGAAGCTGAAGAGCCCCATCGCGGCAAATATGGGGATGAGAAGAAGGCTGTCCCCCGTCGGAACGACGACATAGGACAGGACTGCTGCAAGGGCGAGCCCGGGGACCAGCACAGCCTTGCGTCCGTACCGGTCGGAGAGGGACCCCAGTACCGGCGTCGATACTATGCCCATTCCGGTCACGAGGGCAACATAGAAGCCCGCCTCCACGTTCCCCATGCCCAGGCCATCCTCCGCGCCCTTCAAGTAGAAGGGGGTCCAGCTGAAGATGGCATCCAGCCCGATGCCCCGCAGCATAGCCGCCACAGTAAGGCCCACCACCACCGGCTCCTTCAGCAGCGCCAAAGCCTCCCGGAACTGCGCGCTCAGCCGGATGCGCTCGGTGGCCTTGCCGTACTTGCCCAGGTCCTTGAGAGACCACCAGACAAAGGCTGCCACGAGGAGGCAGGGGATGGCATAGATGTAGTACACGTAGCGCCAGAGGAGTATGCCCAGGAGGGCGCCGGCCAGTATCGGACCGATCACATTGCCTACGTTGGAGCCGAAGCCGTGAATGGATATGGCAAAGCCGCGCCGGTCGGGGAACCGCTGGGACAGGGCTGCCCCTGCGGGTAGGTGCCACAGGGAGCCGGGTATGGAAAACACAGCCACCGCAATGGCCAGCACCCAAATGTTGGGGGACGCTCCCATGAAGATGAACCCAGCCGCGGCGCCGATCATGCAGCAGGTCAGGATGGCCCCCCAGCGGGGCTTCATCATATCCACCACCGGCCCGCCTCCCAGGTTGATCAGCGCCGACCCTCCCTGGCGAATACCGAACATGATGGCCTGCTGGAAACTGCCAAACCCCATGGTGGCGGAGATCTCCGTCAGCACCAAGGGGAATCCCTGGTCGAACAGGTGGGAGGCCCCGTGGCCGAAGGACAAGCTGCCCAGGACAAAGCTTCGCTTGCTGCGGACATCTGTGGATACCGTGGGGGAAGCTTCTGCCAATCTAGGCTCCCTTTTGAGGATACTGGCTGCCTAAGGTCACCGTTTCAAGGGAAGTATGGCCACCATCAGGGCGGTCGCTGCCGTGAGGATGCCGGCGTAGTAGAAGATGGAGCCATAGCCCCCGTAGTTGTCGATAATGAGCGAAGCGATAAAGGGTGTGGCTATGCCCAGCATCCCGCTGAAACCGAACAGCAGGCCTATGGCCTTGGCCTCGGTGCCCCTGCCGACCACATCCAGGACCGATGCCTGCAGTATCTGGTGGAGGGAGTAGGCGAATATTCCCATGGCCGCCAGCACCAGTCCCAGCACCCACCTGCTGGACTCTCCCGCGGGTACCACCAGCATCGACAGAATGGCTGCGGCGATGAACCCGGGCATCATCACCATCTTGCGTCCGTACCGGTCCGAAAGCTCACCCAGGACCGGGGTGGACAGGATGCCTATGCCGGTGAGGATGGTTAGGAAGATGCCGGCCTCCAGGTTTCCCATGGCCAGCCCGCCCTCTGCCAGGGGTTCCTTCAGGTAGAAGGGAGTCCAGTTGGTTACGGCGCTCAGCCCGATGGTGCGGAGCATAGCTGCGATTGCCAGCCCTGCTATCAAGGGATTTCGGAGCAGTCCGGCGGTTTCCCGGAACTGGGCGCCCATGGTCTTGGTTGGGCCGCTGTCTCCTCCCGAATGCCCCAAGCCCTTTAGGGCCCACCAGACCAGTAGGGTGGCGACAAAATAGGGGGCGGCGTAGATGAAGAAGGTGGGCCTCCAGGTGATCAGCCCGAGTACGCCCCCCGTCATTATGGGACCTAGGACGTTGCCGATGTTAGCCCCGAAGCCGTGGAGGGTAACGGCAAAGCCCCGCCGGTCGGGGAACCGCTGGGATAACGCTGCCGCGGCGGGAAGGTGCCACAGGGAACCCGGAACGGCAAATAGCAGGGAGACGACGACCAGGAAAGCGTAGTTGGGCGTGGCTCCCATCAGGGCGAAGGTGACGCCATGGAATAGCATGCAGCCCGTCAGGATCAGGCCCCAGTGGTACTTGAACATATCCACCAGGGGCCCGCCGCCCAGGTTGATGAACCCGGACCCCACCTGCCGCACCGCAAACACGCTTGCGTTCTGCACGTTGCTGAATCCCATGGCGGCCGATATCTCGGTGAGGAGGAGAGGGAAACCCTGGGAGAAGAGGTGGGAGATGCCGTGCCCTAGAGATAAGCTGCCTAAGACGAAACCGCGTCGTTCTCTTAAATCCGTGGAGCTTTCTCTGTCGGTTTGTTGCAACTAGGCCTCTTGGGGCAGTGAATGAGAAAGCTTGATTCTAAGCCCAACCCATGTAGGTTGCAATCCCCGCGCCTGCCTTTTGGCCCTTCCATGACGGGAGGTTCCCACCTTGGCCCGCCCGTTCCCCTTCGATTTCCCTCAGGGCGAACGGGCGGGCGGCTCACCCTGGGCGGGCAGCCTGCGGGATTGACGGCGGCAGGGGCGGAAACGTCTTTCGTCATTGCGGCGTAGGCCGCAATCCAGGACGGAGCATTGCCGGGTTCCAGTCAGTCGGTTCGTCCTGAGGGAAATCGAAGGGCGAACGGCAAGGTTGGCCCTAGCGGGCCTCTCCCCCTCACCCAAACCTTCTCTCTCGAGGGAGAGGGGGTCAGATTATGTCCCTTCTCCCACCAGGGGAGAAGGTTAGGATGAGGGGACTTCAAGCCGTCATTGCGGCGGAGGCCGCAATCCAGGACGGAGCATTGCCGGGTTTCAGGCAGTCGGTTCGTCCTGAGGGAAATCGAAGGGCGAACCGATGGCAGCGCCTATCGTCAACGGTGTACCTGTCCCTGCCCGGACTTTCCTGGATTGCGGCCTTCGCCGCAATGACGGGGTAGCTATTCGCCATACACGGGCTGTTCCAGTGCTGTGACGCCAGTTCCCCTTCGATTTCCCTCAGGACGAACGGGTGGCCCGGGCCCAGATTGAACAATGGTCGACACTCGAGGGAACCTGCCCTCACCCTGCGGGCGGGGCGTCGCCCCAGGGGACGTCGGGGAGGTTCTGGGAGCGCCGTACCTCGTTGATGGTCAGCACTCCCCGGTCCAGCAGCATGGACTGGCGGTTGACCAGGCTGTCCTCATCCTGGCGCAGGGCTTCGATGTTGCTGGTCTCGAACCGCAGCACGATCTCCGGGTATCCCAGCTGGTGCAGCAGCTTGTGGTCCAGCTGCTCCTCGATGAACCGCATCTCCGGGATCATGGTGTTGCGCCAGAATAGCTGCTCGGCGGTCTTGATGTTGGTGAAGGTGGCCCGCTGGTAGTCGGAGAGCAGGGGCAGGGGCACGCCGTAGATCCGGCTGACATCCTCCAGGCTCCAGCGTAGCCCCTGGACGAACTCCATCTCCCGCTGGCTGAAGCCGATGGGCTTCACATCCTTGATGAAGCTGGCAATGGCAGGGCGGTGAGCGTTGGCCGGTCCCTGGTAGCGGGACTCCCAGCGCTGGTAGAAGGCCGTCACCTCCTGGTCGGACAGGTTGGTCTCCGTGGTGAGGATCAGGTCGGGTCGGGCCGAGTTCTGGTAGAAGCTGCGGTTGAACTTCAAGGCATCCATGCCCATGTCGATGGACAACCTCAGGGGAGCGATGGGGGAGAGGCCGGAGAAGTCGTCCAGGGGGTTGTAGTAGCGCAGCCAGACGATCTCGTCGGCGGTGTAAGGGACGGCGCCGTTGGCGCCGACGTAGACGTACCCGCGAATGTGGCGCTCCCTGTCCGGAATCACCTTCATCCGGTCGGATCTGAGCACCCAGATCTCCACTCGGCCCTCGTCGTCGGGTTCCAGGGCCAGGAAAGCCGACCCCCACAGGCACAGGTTGGTCTCGATGGCTGTCCAAAGCTGGCCGCGGGTGGTCCACCGGTTGGCCCTGTCCAACAGCACCTGCACCGGATGGTGGTCGGGCACTGGGAGGTCGTCCTGCAGGGCCAGGAGGCGTTGGCGGCTGAGGGATTGGCTGCGGATCCTGATGGCTGAGTGGATTGCAACGGAGGTTGCGTAGTAGCCCCCGTAGGCGGGCAGGGCCCACTGGGGGCTGCCACCCCACAAGTCCCTGCGCCCGTCCACCTCGGCGGCAGCTGCCCGGTTGGCCTTCCTTACCCGTGGGAGGATGCGCCTGTCCGCAAGCCATCGGGATGCCGACTTCAGTAGGGAATTCTCGCCGGAATGACCGTTGTTCATAGCTTTGCCTCGGTTGGTGTTTTCGGACCGCTGTCTATCCCCATAGCTTCACCTTGCGGCGCTTGGCCAGGAAGGCCAGCATGAGGGCGTCGGCCTTGTCGGGCGAGGGCACGCCCCGGCGGCGCATGTCGTCCTTGGACTCGATGAGCACCTTGCCCATGCTGTTGAAGCTGTACTTCAGGGCGGCGAGCTGGCCTACCAGCTCGTTGTCCCTGGGAAGGGCGACGCACCCGTCCAGCAGGAGCTGGCGCAAATCCCAGTAGCTCTCCGCCCGCAGGTTGGCGTAGTGCTCATGGTCCAGGGCAGCGCTGCCCACGTTCACGCCCTGGACGTTGTAGCCCTGCTCCCTGAGCCTGTCCACCACGCCCGCGCCTATGCCCACCTCATCGATGACCACGTCGTCGGGCTTGTGCTGGTCGATAGCGTCCACGATGTGCCCCACCAGCTTCATGGTGTCCAGGGAGTGGTAGCTGTGTATCTCCTCCACGACCATCCCCCGCCTCCTAAGCAGAACGCTGGCGTCGAAGCCGTAGCGGGCCACATCCACCGCCAGCACCAGGGGCTTGCCTGGGTCCGAGGGCACAGCTTCCCGCTCCGTCGCCTGCTCGATGGAGGACAGGGGTATCAGGGTGTCGTCTCCCTGGTCGGGGAACTCCCCCAGCACCCGGGCTTGGTAGATCGGGTTCTCGGCTCCCCACACCCGCTGCCTCTCGGACACCCACCGCTTGGTGGCCAAGCCCTTGATGATCGAGGAGCCTTCCACCACGTTGGGGCTTTCCAGGGCGGAGATTGTTATGGTGCGGTACAGCTCCCGGTCCTGGTAGAAAGCCCGCCGGAAAGAGCCTCCCATGGTCGTGGGGTTGCCTATGAGGAGCAGGCGGCAGTTCTCCGAGGTCATCACCCCTTCTATGGCCTCATAGATGGGCTCTTCCACACCCTCGGCCTCATCCACCACTATGAGCATGTTGGGGCTGTGGAACCCCTGGAACTCCTCATCGCTGTCGGCGGACAAGCCCAGGGCATAGCGGTTCTCGGAGAGCTCCAGCCGCGTGTCCAGGAGCTTGGCGCCGAAGCTGTAGGGGGCGCTGTTGTAGAGCTTGCGCACCTCCCGCCAGAGGACGTGGCGCACCTGCCGGAAGGTGGGGGCGGTGCTGAGCACGATGGCCGGATCATGGCAGCAGAGGAACCACAGCAGGGCCACAGCCGCCGAGAACCCCTTGCCCAAGCCGTTGCCCGACTTGACGGCCACCCTGGGACCCTGGCCAAGGGCATCCAGCACCTCTTCCTGCTTGCTCCACAGGCTGACGCCCAGGGCTTCCCTGGCGAAGGCGACGGGGGAGGCGCGGTGGTCGTCCGAGGGTGTGTAGAGGGGCTTCTTCGGCTGGGTCACAGGGAGGTTCTCCGAGGCCCCGGTTGCTCTAGGCGGGACCCGCCGGGGGCGCCTGGGCCGGCGTCCTGCTCCTGGTCCGGGGGCGGGCTGAAGATGTAGCCGCACTCGGCGCAGCGGTAAACGTCGTGGTCGTCGTCCCGCATCTTCTGGAGCTTGATCAACCTCCGGTGCCTGCACCGGCGGCAGCGCTGGCTGTCCACTAACATCATCTACCTCGGCTAGCTGGGAAATAAAGATAGGGACGGACCCTCCACCCCACCTGTTGTAGAGCCGTTGGCGCCGGGATCTGCGACGACAATCCCGTGCCAGGGTCTTCAGCTGGAGATGGTGTAAGGGTCCGTCCCTAGTCGGTTCCAGCCTAGGCTTTGGGGCGTCGGGGTGTCAACGCGCCGGTGGCACTGACGTGACCGGAGGCCTGTCCCTTCTCCCCTGGGCTCGGTTCGCCCTTCGATTTCCCTCAGGACGAACCTAAGGCCGCTTGTTGCGAATCCCCTGACCGTCATTGCGGCGGAGGCCGCAATCCAGGAGGGGTAGGCTGAGAGCAGGCCGAATGTTACGAAAACCTGACTTGGGCCGTCCGTTCCCCTTCGATTTCCCTCAGGGCGAACGGACGGCGGGGTGTGACAAACGAATGTCCACTGGAATGCCCACGGTGATTTTGGAGCCGTCGTGCGGCCGACTATTCTCCGTCCTGGATTGCGGCCTTCGCCGCAATGACGAAAGGCGTGGCCGCACCAAATCCCGTCACTCCCGCGAAAGCGGCAGTCTGCGCTCTGCAACGCCTACATGCTGAACGCGCGGGCTGTCCGTTCGCCCTGAGGGAAATCGAAGGGGAACGGACGGGGACACTTGGGGCAAGGTAGGTTCCCGCAAAAGCGGGAACGACGGTTGGGGGGATGGACGGAGGGCCAAAAGTAGCAAGATTAATATGTCCTAATCCCTAAAGGAGTAATAGCAGCCTAGAGCCGAGAATACCAGCAGGAAAATGGTTATGAATGCAACAATGCCGTTCCTGAGAGCCCTGCGGTGAGTGAGGGATGTTAACCCCATGCCAGCAACGATAAAGAAGGCAAGCGCTCCAGCAGCAACCGCAGTGATTAACATATAGACAAAAGGATAAGGATCAGGAAAAACGGGTCCTAGCGACGACAAGACAACCACTACCACGGATAAGGCCTCCTGTTCCTGCCTAGCGCCCGGATGATGGGGTGCCGGCTGAATCGCACTAGCCTTTGGATTCGACGCCAGTCCTTCGCCCGGAACTCAACCCTGACCACCCTGTGGGCGGGTGATAAGGCAAATGAAACTCTGGAGTTCCACGTGACCGCTCTTTACAATTGGAGCATCACAAAAAGGTTGAGGCCAGACCGTTGCAACCGATCTGGCCTCTTATAGGGGGATGCCTTACGGCTTGTGCTGCTCGATGGCGGCGACTACGCGGGGGTCGATGTCCTTGCTGGCCAGGGGAACGTTGGCGTCGGAGTAAGCCACGCCCAGGTGGGCCTGCCGGAGGATGTCCTCCCAGTCGCCCTGCTCTCCGTACTTGCCCCGCAGGTCGTCAAATAGCTTGTCCAATGCTGCTTTATCGAACATGGCTGGGGCCAACCTCCTTTGGCTGTGTGGGTGGCTCTATGGGTCGGGGTTTGCTTGCCTCAGGACCCCCTGGGGCGCTCGACGTAGGTGACGCCTTCCTGGCCCACGTACCTGTCCCGCATCTCCTGGAACCGCTCTAGCTTCTCGGGCTGAAACTCGGCTGGGTTGTCATCGTCGTCCATGTAAGGGTTGGGGAAGTAGCAGCGCACCAGGGTCTCGCCCCCGGTGTCGGAGAACCGCACATAGTAGAGGTAGGGGACGCCGTGGTCCTCGGCCTGTACGAACTGGATGCCGGACACCGACCCCATGTTCAGGTGAAAGTGCCATGCTTCAGCCCGCACTGTGGCGTAGCCGTCGGTGAAGTCGGGCTCCTGCATATCCACCGAGGAGTTTTCGCTGACCACCTCGCCGCCGCCGACCACCCACAGCATTCCCTGGGTGACTGACAGCTCACGTATCAGCGTCTCGAGGACAGCCAACGGCTTACCTCCCGGACCGGTTTCCCCGACAGCCGGCTATCGGGGAGGGGTGTTGACCGCATTATACCCGATGATACCCACCCGTGGACGCCGCTGCCAACGGCACAGCCCCATTCGGTTGACGCTCCTGGGGTGGTGTGCTATACAGCCTCCAAAGCCAGCGCCCGCCAAAACGCGGGCAGGAGGTGCACCGTGGCAGAAGCCCCGGAGAGCTTGGTGGATGCGGAAAGGGGCTTGGTCAGCCGACGCATCTTCGTCGAGCCGGACATCTACCGGCGGGAAATGGAGAACATCTTCGCCCGCTGCTGGCTGTTTCTCTGCCACGAAAGCCAGATCCCCCACCCAGGCGACTTCATCACCACCAGCATGGGGGAAGACCCGGTGCTGGTGGTCCGAGATGACGGCGGCAAGGTCAACGCCTTCCTGAACGTGTGCCGCCACCGGGGGAACCGCCTCTGCCGGGCGGAAGACGGCAACGCCGCATCCTTCACCTGCTCGTATCACGGATGGTCCTATGGCAACGACGGCAAGCTGGTGGCGGTGCCCAACCTGGACGATGCCTACTACAGGGAGCTGGAGCAGGGCCGTTGGGGACTGATGCCCGTCACCCAGGTGGACAGCTATAAGGGACTGGTGTTTGCCACCTTCGATCCAGCGGCCCCTCCCTTGGTGGACTACTTGGGGGAGATGACCTGGTACCTGGACAACTTCTTCGACCGCCGGGAGGGGGGAATCGAGGTGGTGGGGGGTGTGCACCGGTGGAACATCGGGTGCAACTGGAAGTTCCCCTCGGAGAGCTTCGGCGGGGACAACTACCACACCTTCTGGACCCACCTGTCAGCCATCAGGGTGGGCATCGGCGCCGGCGTGCCTCCCGCCAGCACGGGCGGGGGCAACGTGGTATCCAGCGACGGCGGGCACGGCTTCCAGACCATAGGCCCCTCGGACGTCAAGGACCCGCCGGTGCCCGAAATCCTGGAGTATGAGGAATCCATCCTGCCCGAGGTGAAGAAGCGCCTGGGGCCGAGGCGGGAGCTGCTGAACCCCATCGTCGGCACCATCTTCCCCAACTTCTCCATGCTCCGGGCTACGTCGCACACATTCCGGGTGTGGCAGCCCAGGGGACCCGAGCATGTGGAGGTGCAGGCCTACGTGTTCGTGGATGCCAACGCCCCAGAACATGTGAAGGAAGCGACCCGGCTGATGAGCATCCGCAGCTTTGGTCCCGCCGGCACCTTCGAGCAGGACGACATGGACAACTGGGAGGAGTGCACCCGCACCTGCCGGGGGGCGGTGTCCCGTGACCTGGAGCTGAACATGCAGATGGGGCTGGGGCATGAGAGCTTCGACGAGGACCTGATGGCTTATGCCAGCGACTTCCGGATCAGCGAGAGCTTCCACCGGCGCTTCTACGGGCGCTGGGCGGAGCTGATGGCGGGCCCTCCCGGCCAGACCTAGGACGAGCCGCCGGGCTAAGTGCCCGGCGCAGTGTAGGAACGGCGCATGTTGGGCCAAGCCGTAGGGTTCCCGGCCTTATCTATCGCCTCCTCCAGGGGCAGCGAGTCGTCCCACAGGTATCCCACAAACCGGCGCCCGTTGACGCCGTCGGAGGCGTCGGATGCCAGCCACACCACCGGCGAACGCATAACGTCGGGCTGGATCAGGGCCTCCCGGTCAAACCCCGCTTCGTCGTGAATCATGGCAGTGTTGGTGGGGCCGCCCGGCACCAGCACGTTGGCTGTAACGCCCGTTCCGTCCAGTTCCTTGGCGATGGTAGCCATGAAGGCCTCATGGCCCGCCTTCGCAGGCCCGTAAGGTGCATTGCCTTTGCGGATCATCGTCTCAAAGCTGGTGGTCACGCCGATGATGCGCCCCCAGCCTTGCTCCAGGAAGTGGCCGATGACTGCCTTGGTCATGTAGAAGGGGCCGGACAGGTTGACGGAAATGACCTTGTTCCAGGCCTCCAGGGAGTTCTCCCATGTGTTGACCGGCCTGGTGGGACCCAGGCCGACGGTGCCCGGGTTGATGCCGGCGTTGTTGACCAGGATATGCAGGCCCCAGGTGTCGATCAGCCTGCCAACGGCGGCCTCGGCTGAGGCTGGATCGGAGACGTCGGCCTCGATGGCCATCACCGCGTCGTCCCCGGCCAGCTCCCGCACATCGTTTGCGCTCTGCTCCAGCCAGTCGCCCTTGACATCGACCATGGCCACCCTTGCACCCGCGAGCACCAGGGCCTCGGACATAGCCCTGCCCAGGCCTGTGGGGCTGCCGGCCCCCGTCACCAGCGCAACTTTGCCTTCCAGCACCTTCGTCAACATGCCTGTGCGGCCCTTTCCTTTCTTCCCACCGTTTGCTTCTCCCATGGAGGGAGAGGCCGCCGTAGGCGGGTAAGGGGGAGTTAGGGCACCCAGTCTACCACAACCGGAATGCCACCCATCCCTCCGTCCGTTCCCCCTGAGGGAAGGCGAAGGGGAACGGACTGCGGAGGCATCGCGTCCACAGCCCTGGCTAATCAGCCTCCCTATTCGTCATTGCGGCGGAGGCCGCAATCCAGGAAACCCGGGCTAGGCACCATGCCTACTACGACAAAGGCCCTCCCGCCCCTCCAGGTTCGCCCTTCGATTTCCCTCAGGACGAACCGACATTCCGGGAGGCATCGCGTCCACAGCCCTGGCTCGCCAGCCTCCCTATTCGTCATTGCGGCGTAGGCCGCAATCCAGGAAACCCGGGCTAGGTACCAGGCCTACTCCGACAAAGGCCCCCCGCCCCCGCCGGTTCGCCCTTCGATTTCCCTCAGGACGAACGGACGGCCCGGGGAGGCATCGCGTCCACAGCCATGGCTTATCAGCCTCCCTATTCGTCATTGCGGCGGAGGCCGCAATCCAGGAAACCCAGGCTAGGCACCAGGCCTACTAGGACAAAGGCCCCCCGCCCCCGCCGGTTCGTCCTGAGGGAAATCGAAGGGCGAACTTGGGGGTCCCGACGAGGGGAACATGTTTCCACTGTAGTGTCAGCTGCGCTGCTGGGAGCCATCCTGCAACCCGGCAGTGCTCCGTCCTGGATTGCGGCCTTCGCCGCAATGACGAAATACGTTGCTGCCTCGGTTATCGGTACTCCCGCTTTCGCGAGAGTCTACACCCCCCAACCCCGCTGCCCGTTCCCCTTCGATTTCCCTCAGGACGAACCGCCTGACCTAAGTAGTGCCTGGGTAGGTTCCCGCTTTCGCGGGAACGACGGTATGGAGGCAGGGCCGCCGTCCCAGGGGTGCGTATCACCCTCCCCCCAGCCCCCTCCCATCAAGGGAGGGGGGACATAAACCCCCGCGGGTGGACAGAGCCCCTAGCTGGCAGATATGATTGTCCGTAGGATGGGGTGTAGTTTTGCCCCCCGAGGTAGTCTATGAAGATAGATGTTCGCCTGTTTGCGCTGTACCGGGAAAGGGCCGGCACCGAGCGCGTCACCCTTGATCTGCGCGAAGGCGCGACCCTCGCCGGCGCCGTGGATGAGATCAGGGCCCGGTACCCTCAGCTTGCCCCTCCCAAGGTTGAGATCGTGGCCGCCGTCAACGCCGAGTATGCCGAGGGTGAGATTGCTTTGAAAGAAGGCGACGAGATAGCCCTCATACCCCCGGTCAGCGGAGGAAGCCCCATGGTCGTCATCACCTACGATGTGCTGGACCCCGATGAGGTTACCGCCAAGGTGCGCAAGGAGACCAACGGCGCTGTGGTGACCTTCCTGGGCACCACCAGGCTCTACGCCGAGGGCCGCAAGGTGCTCCACCTTGAGTACGAGGCCTTCACCGAGATGGCCCTGAAGAAGCTGGAGGAGATCAGGGTTCAGCTCCTGGGGGAGTGGGACATCGAAGATATCGCCATCTCCCACCGCATCGGGCGGGTGGACATCGGCGAGATCAGCCTGGTGGTGGCCGTGGCATCTCCCCACCGTTACGAAGCCTTCATGGCCTGTCACCAGGCGGTGGACCGGCTTAAGGTGATGGTGCCCATCTGGAAGAAGGAGTACTTCGAGGGCGGCTACCACTGGGTCGCCTGCGCAGACCACGAGCACCCTTCCCAAGCAATGGAAGTTCACCAGCACACCACCCCCGCCCCCGCCAGCGCGTAGGGCATCCCCACCTTGTCACTCCCGCTTCCGCGGGAGTCTACGCCCTTCTCCGACCCGTTCAGGCCGTTCGCCTTGAGGGAAATCGAAGGGGAACGGCTTGGCCGCGGTTGTGCCAAGGTAGGTTCCCGCTGCCCGTTTTCACGAGGACAGGTTTCGCGGGAACGACGAGGGTGTTCAAGACTCTCCTCCCCTTGGCAAGACGGTCTTTCGTACTTGCCCTATTGCCAAAGGGCGGCCTAGGGTGCATAATAAGGGTTAGAAGTCCCCTGGTGGTTGGAGCGGAGCGGACCCACCCGTTCCCATCCCGAACACGGAAGTGAAACGCTCCAGCGCTGACGATACTGCCCCGGCGACGAGGTGGGAAAATAGGTCACTGCCTGGGGGCTTTTTCTTTTCCTACCCCGACCCCTGGGCTATCTGGATCACCGACAGGTAGGCCCCTGTCGAGTCCTGAATGAAGGAGAACCGCCCCACGTTCTCCACCGCCATGACCGGGCTGACGACCTTGCCCCCCATCTCTTCCACCAGCTTCAACGACGCCTCCAGGTTTTCAACGGCCAGGTAGATGGACCAGTTGGAAGGCATCTCGCCCCACTCCGGGCGGATGGCCATCATCCCGCACGCAGGCTGCCCGCCCAGGTCGAACATGGTGTAGTCGCTCCCATCGGCGGCCTTGACGGCGTTGGGGTTCCAGCCGAACAGGCCACCGTAGAAGGCGGTGGACTTATCCACGTCGTGGGTGTACAGCTCGTTCCAAGCCAATGCCCCCGGCTCGCCGAACACCTCAGCCCCGATGTTGGCCTTGGGCTGCCATATGGCAAATGCAGCCCCCGTCGTGTCGATGATGATGGCCATGCGTCCGGCGTCGAACACATCGACGGGCCCGTACACGATTGTGCCTCCCAGCGCCTTCGCTCTTTCGGCGCTGGCGTCGACATCCTCCACGGTGAAGTAGCTCATCCACCAGGGGCCGCCCCGCTCGTTCATAGCCTCCTGGCTTACGTTGTACAGCGCACAGCAGCTCTTGCCATCCTTGTCCAGCATCACGTAGGTCATGTCCGGCCCGACGGGGTTGGCTGTGGCGTTGAGGCCCAGAAGCCGGGTGTAGAAGTCCTGGGCTTTGCCTATGTCCAGTACGGGCATGTCGGCCCAGCTGAACATTCCCGGCTGATGCTTCGCTACGTCCATAGTCTCTCCTCTGCCTCGTTGTCCTGTGTGGGGTCCTCCACGGAAGTGAATTCCAGGAGACCCATTTTACACCTCATGACGAGGGGCGAATGTCACACCCTTTTACTGGGTCGGGCGTTGTGCTAAAGTGGTAGGGCCGTCGCGATTGTTACTTCCTTCACAAACCCTATTCGTCAGCCAAACCCGCGTAAGGAGTTACCGGTCTCCTTTACTTTGGAGGGCAACCTAAGCTATAATCACCTAGCAGGCTCCCGCCCCCAGAAAACTTCCAGCGTATGTGATTGTCACGACTGTCCGGGTTGGAAGGGTTTCACCGGGGTGATGGCGGGAGCCTCTGGATCGGGCAATCAGGGTCGTTAACGGAGAAGCAGCTTTACCAGGATGACGGCTTCCAAGGGGATTGCCTAAACGAAAGGTGCGATAGATGGGCAGCAGGTTCGAGAAGTTCTCCGAGAGAGCACGCAGGGTCCTATCCCTAGCCCAGGAAGAAGCGCAGCGCTTCAACCACAACTACATTGGCACCGAGCACATTCTGCTGGGACTGGTGCGCGAGACCGAAGGTGTCGCCGCCCGTGTGCTGGCCAACCTGGGCATCGACCTGACCAAGGTGCGGTCCGCCGTGGAGTTCATAATCGGCCGGGGCGAAAAGCCCGTCCAGGGTGAGATCGGTCTCACCCCCAGGGCGAAGAAGGTCGTCGAGCTGGCTGTGGACGAAGCCCGTCGCATGAACCACAACTACATCGGCACCGAACATCTGCTCATCGGTCTCCTGAGGGAGGGCGAGGGCGTGGCTGCGGGTGTGCTGGAGAGCTTGGGGATAACCCTGGACAAGGTGCGCTCCGAGACCCACAGGATACTCAGCCAGAGCGCCCCCACCAGCTCGGGCTATGGCACCCGCGGTCAGCAGACCAGGACGCCCACGCTGGACCAGCTTGGCATCGACCTGACCCAGGCGGCGAGGGCCAACAAGCTGGACCCGGTCATCGGACGGGAAAACGAGATGGAGAGGGTCATCCAGATACTCAGCCGGCGCACGAAGAACAACCCGGTGCTCATGGGCGAGCCCGGCGTGGGCAAGACTGCCATCGTGGAGAAGCTGGCCCAGAAGATCGCCTCGGGAGATATCCCCGAGACCCTCCAGGGCAAGAGGCTGGTCACCCTGGACATGGGCGCGCTGGTGGCGGGCACCAAGTACAGGGGTGAATTCGAAGAGCGACTGAAGAAGGTGATCGAGGAGATCAAGGGCTCCTCCAACTGCGTCCTCTTCATCGACGAGATGCACACCATCGTTGGCGCCGGCGCCGCTGAGGGCGCCGTGGACGCCGCCAACATCCTCAAGCCGTCCCTGGCCAGGGGCGAGATCCAGTGCATCGGCGCCACCACCATGGACGACTACCGCAAGCATGTGGAGCGGGACCCGGCCCTGGAGCGCAGGTTCCAGCCGGTGCAGGTGGTCGAGCCTTCGGTCCAGGAGACCCAGGAGATACTGGAGGGTGTCAGGCACCGCTACGAAGAGCACCACCGCTTGGACATCACCGATGATGCGCTGAAGACAGCGGCCAACCTGGCTGCCCGGTTCATCTCGGACCGCTTCCTGCCGGACAAGGCCATCGACCTTATCGACGAGGCCTCATCCCGGGTGCGCCTGCGCAGCAGCACGACCCCCATCTCCGTCAAAGAGGCGATGAAGCTCCTGGAGAACGTGCGCAAGGAAAAGGACGATGCCATCGCCTCCCAGCAGTACGAGTACGCAGCCGAGCTAAGGGAGCGGGAGCTCCAGCTTGTGGAGAAGATGGAGTCCCTGGAAAAGGAGTGGCACGAAGAGCAGGAGAGCGAGCGTCCTGCCGTCGTCAGCGAAGATGTGGCCGAGGTGGTCAGCATGTGGACGGGCATTCCCGTGACCCGGCTGGCCATGGAAGAGACATCCCGGCTCCTGCACATGGAGCAGGAGCTTCACAAGAGGATCGTGGGGCAGGAGGAAGCCATCGTCAGCATCGCCAAGGCGGTGCGCCGGGCCAGGGCGGGCCTCAAGGATCCCCGGCGTCCCATCGGCGCCTTCCTGTTCCTGGGCCCCACCGGCGTGGGCAAGACGGAGCTGGTGCGGGCGATGGCCGAGTTCATGTTCGGCAGTGAAGAGAACATGGTGCGCCTGGACATGTCTGAGTTCCAGGAAAGGCACACCGTCGCCCGCCTCATCGGGGCGCCCCCCGGCTACATCGGCTACGAAGAGGGAGGCCAGCTCACCGAGGCGGTGCGACGCAAGTCCTACTGCGCCATCCTGCTGGACGAGATCGAAAAGGCCCACCCCGAGGTGTTCAACATCCTCCTCCAGATATTCGATGACGGCCACCTGAGCGACGCCAAGGGCCGCAGGGTGGACTTCCGCAACTGTATCATAGTCATGACCTCCAACCTGGGGTCCGACCTGATCCGCAAGGAGACGGCGCTGGGCTTCTCCATCAAGACCGATGAGGCCCAGACGGAGCAGCACGCCTACGCAGCCATGAAGGACAAGGTGCTCAACGAGGTGAAGCGCTTCTTCCGCCCCGAGTTCCTGAACAGGGTCGATGCCAACGTGGTGTTCCATGCCCTGTCCAAGGAGCACATCCTCTCCATCGTGGACTTGATGATGAACCAGGTGCGCTCGGAGCTGGACGAGAAGAACATCACCCTTGAGCTCACCGAGGCCGCCAAGGACTACCTGGCCGAAAAGGGCTACGACCCCAGCTTCGGCGCCAGGCCACTGCGCCGTCTCATCCAGGATGTGGTGGAGGACAAGCTGTCCGAGAAGCTGCTGAACGGCGATATGAACGAGGGCGACGAAGCGGTGCTGGATGTGGAGGAGGGCGAGACCGTCATCCGCGTCAAGGAGATGGCCGCCGCCGCTTAGGACACTTAACTGCGGATGGTTTAGGAAGAGGCTCCGAGAATCGGAGCCTCTTCCTTTTGGGCGCGACGGCGCGACGGGAAGGGCAATAGATATCTGCCCGTTCGCCCTGAGGGAAATCGAAGGGGACCGGACAGCCAGGCGGCGTTTCTATCCCCCCTCCCTTGATGGGAGGGGGCTAGGGGGAGGGTGATACGCAACCCCCCTGCCGTCCCTTCGGCGCCCACCGTCATTGCGGCGGAGGCCGCAATCCAGGAAAGTCCGGACGGGAACAGGCTGCTCACGGCTGCCCGTTCGCCCTGAGGGAAATCGAAGGGCGAACCGACAGCCGGGCCGTGGGGTTCGGACATCCCTCCCGACGATTCAGCCGAGACCTTCCCCGAATGACACCTTTCGGGCGACGGGCGCGCCCGCTTGCGTTACAATGCCAGCAAATTCCTCTGGGGAGAGAGGGGGTAACTCTATCCCCCCTTCCTTGAGGGGAGGGTGCTAGGGGGAGGGTGATACGCCTCCGAGGGCCGTCGTCCCCATATTGATCCCCCTCACCCGCCTACGGCGGCCTCTCCCTCCAGGGGAGAGGGGGTGGGGGCTGAGGGTGAAAGGCAGGTTCGGGTGGTAAAGGAACGGGCTGGTTCTACTACCTTCTTCTGCCAGGGCTGTGGCCACGAGAGCGCCAAGTGGATGGGCTTCTGCCCCGCCTGCGGTGACCGCACTCCTTTGGTGGAAGCCCCCAAGCCCCAGCGCAGCAGCGCATCCCCGCGCCAGGCGAGCGCCTCAGCGCCGCCCCAGGAGCTGGCCCAGGTGTCCCCCGAGGACGGTATTCGCATCCCCACCGGGTTCGGCGACCTGGACAGGGTGCTGGGCGGCGGCCTGGTCAGTGGCTCCCTCGTGCTGATGGCCGGTGAGCCCGGCATCGGCAAGTCCACCCTCCTCCTGCAGGCCGCCGAACACGTGGCCCGCAGAGGCGGCAAGGTGGCCTACGTCACCGGGGAAGAATCGGCCCACCAGATCAAACTCAGGTCCGACAGGCTGGGCCTGAGCGGCCGGGATGTGTACCTCTTCTCCGGGACCGACGTGGATGAGACCATGGAGCGCCTGGACGGCTTCAGCCCGGGCTTGGTCATCATTGACTCGGTGCAGACCCTGCACACCGCGGATGCGTCCTCTTCCCCCGGCAGCGTATCCCAGGTGCGGGAGTGCGGTCTGAAGCTGGCCCGGTGGGCCAAGACTGGCTCTACACCCCTGATCATGGCCGGCCACGTGACCAAGGACGGCGCGCTGGCGGGGCCTCGGGTGCTGGAGCACATGGTGGATGTGGTGCTGTACATGGAGGGCGAAAGCCTGAGCGCGTACCGCATTGTGCGGGGCGTGAAGAACCGCTTCGGCTCCACTAACGAGGTGGGGATGTTCGAGATGGCGGGGGATGGCCTGCGGGAGGTGGACGATGCCTCCCGCGCCCTCATATCCCAGAGGCGGGAGGGTGCGGTCGGCTCGGCGGTCTTCCCTGTGCTGGAGGGGAGCCGTCCCCTGATGCTGGAGATACAAGCCCTGGCATCGCCGTCCTTCCTCAGCGTACCCAGGCGGGTGGGAAACGGCGTGGACTACAACCGCCTGTTGATGCTGGTGGCGGTGCTCTCCCGGCGCATCGGCCTCAGCCTTGCCAACCAGGACATCATCGTGAACGTGGTGGGAGGGCTGGACGTCCACGAGCCGGCGGCAGACCTGGCAGTCTGCCTGGCCATCGCTTCCAGCCTGCGCAACACCGCCCTACCCGCGGACCTGGTAGCCTTGGGCGAGGTGGGACTCAGCGGCGAGCTGCGGAACGTACCCCAGACGGATAGGCGTCTGGACGAAGCGGCCCGGCTGGGGTTCGGCCGGTGCCTTGTGCCTGCAAGTTCGGCAGACAGGCAGTCCGGCGGGGACGGCATTCGCATCGTCCGGGCCGGCACCGTCAGGCAGGCCCTCAGCTTGTGCTTCCCCCGCGGGCAGAGGAGCCAGCCCGATGATTTCCAGGCAGATGAAGGGGAGGCCTTGGAGTAACCCTGACAACCCGCCGTTGACCATTGCCGGCGGCGGGGATAGCCTGAACTGGACGCCAGCGATGGCGCCTGATGGGACAGACCTTCAAGGGTCTGTCCTTTTTTGTTGCCTGATTCGGGAGGGTATCGGAGACATGGTTCACGACGGAGAAAGGTGGGAACGGGAGCAGCTAATGGAGGCGCTGGAGGGCTACAGGCATGGCACCTCGGACGCTCCCAGCATCAGGAAATGGTCCGCCCAGGCCCAAGACGGTGTGGCTGGAAGCGAAATGGCAGGCTCCCTGACCTTCGTGGCATCCACCGAGGATGAGGACCGCCACGGCGATGTCATCCTCCAGGCTGGCTGGAAGCTGGATGCCTATATGAAGAACCCGGTTTTCCTGTGGGCCCACCACTACAGCCAGCCGGCCATTGGTAAGGCCCTGGAGGTGTGGAGCGAGCCCCGCAGGCTGCTGGCAGCCATCAGGTTTGCTCCCACCGAGTTCGCCCAGCAGATCGCCGCCCTGTACCAGGGAGGCTACCAGAAGGGTGTGTCGGTGGGCTTCCGGCCCTTGGAGTTCGAGATGCGCAGGGATGCAAAGACGGGCCATGTGCTGGGCATAAACTTCATCAGCCAGGAGCTCCTGGAGATCAGCGCAGCGCCCGTTCCCGCCAACCAGAACGCCCTTCGCAAAGGGATGAACGGCGCAGTCCTGGAGGGAGAGTACCCCCACTGGGAGGCGCCGGACATGGACCTGGAAGGGGTGCTGGAAGCGATACGGCAATTGAATCCAACAAATACGAGGAGGAGAGGATGTCTATAGGAACACAGGAACTGGAGGTCATCAAGAAAGAGGTTGCCGAGGTGCGCAGCTTCTACGATGAGCGGATCAAGGAGTCGGTGCAGCCCCTGAAAGAGGAGAACGAGCGCATCGCGGGGCAGATCAAGAGCATCCAGGAGCGCTGGAAGGCGGCCGAGAAGCAGGCCATCCTGGCCCAGCACAGGAGCCCGGAGCAGGCCAGGGTGCCCTTCGGCAAGTACAAGGGCTTGGATTTGCTGGACCTTGCCTTGGTGCGGAGCCTGCTGAACGCCCAGGTGCGCCAGCCCAGCGGCCTGAACCCCAGGATGTTGGAGGAGTGGGACATGGCCCTCAAGAACGCCATGGACAGCACCACCAGCGGCTCAGGCGATGAGCTGGTCTCCACCCAGGAGGCCGCGGCCCTCTGGATGGACGTCAACCTGGAGACCATGGTGTTGTCCCTGTTCTCCAGGGTGGACATGCCCACCAACCCCTTCGAGATCCCCCTGCAGCTTGGAGATGTGAACTGGTACCCGGGCGCAGAGAACGTGGCTCCCACGGCCACCGCCCTGGCTACCAGCAAGCAGACCCTGACCGCCTACGAGCTGGTGGGCCAGGTGCCATGGTCGCTGAGCCTGGACGAAGATGCGGTGATCGCCATGGCCGAAGAGGTGCGGCGCTCCCTGGTGCGCAACACCGCCGAGGTCATCGACGACCTGCTGCTAAACGCCGACACCACTGTCACTAACAACATTAATGCCGACGGGGCCACCATAGCTGCCTCGGACGCGGGCAAGGGTCACTGGCTCATCGGCTTCGATGGCCTGCTGCACCTGCCCCTGGTGGACAACACCAGCCAAGCCAACAACCACGGGGCGGGCGTGTCCGACGATATGTTTAACGAGGTCCGGGTGAAGCTGGGCAGGTACGGGGCGAGGCCGTCGGACCTGGCCTACATCACCGATCCCAACACCTACATCCGGGCCCTGAGCACCGAGAACTTCCGCACCCTGGACAAGCTGGGGCCCAACGCCACCCTGCTCACGGGCCAGCTCGGCGCCGTGGAGGGCATTCCCGTGCTGGTGTCCGAGCAGATGAAGCTGGCGGACATCGACGGCAAGGTGACCAGCGGCAGCACGGGCACAACCGGCCGGCTGCTCTTGCTGAACCGCACCCAGTGGAGGGTGGGTTTCCGTCGGGAGCTGTCCATCGAGACCGAGCGGGACATCCAGAAGAGGCAGAACGTGATGGTTGTGTCTATGCGCCTGGCTTTCGCCGAGCGGTCGGGCAACCGCGCCACAGCCACCCACACAGCCATGCAGTACAACATCACCGGCGTGGCATAGCCGGCCCAAGAAACCACGGCGAAAGTCAGCATCGAAAGGAGCAGCGATGAGCGGTTACCCTGAAGGCAAGCACGATGAACCGGTGGGCACCTCGGACCGGCTGATAAGGATAGGCTCCAGGTACCGGGCCAACCCATCGGAGGTGGACGACGGTGACAACATCTACCTTCTGGTGGATTCCGTTGGCCGGGTGCTCATATCGGGACCGGCCCCCAGCAACTCCCGGGCCGTGGGCAACCCGGTGCAGATAGGCGGGACCATCGATGACCTGTTTCCTCGGACGGGCAGCGAGGGCGATGTTCGCACCTTCAGGGCCACCGCCAGGGGAAACCAGATCGTCGAGCTGTACAGGGACAACATGCCTCTGCTGCCCTTGGCGGCTATGCCGGGGGCCAGCGAGGTCAGGTCGGCCACGGCGTCCATAGGCGCCACCTCGGTGAACCGGGCCACCCTGGCGACGCCCGCCGCGGGCAAGAAGATCCGGATAATCTCCCTGGAGGTGTTGAGCTATGGCCTTGCCACCGACCCGGCGGGGGTGTACTTCTGGTTCGGCACGGGCACTCGGTTCATCACCACTGCCGGCAAAGCCATCGCATCCCCGGCGCCGGGTGCGGGTGGGAGCGCGTACCTCGTCTGGCCCGACGGCGCCGGTCCCGTGGGTGGGGTGGACGAGGCGGTGTCCTGGAACACCCAGATGGAGACGGAGACCGGCCTTCGAGCCACCCTCCACTACCGCGAGGAGTAGTCCAGGCCCCCGGCCCCGCTGGGCCTGCCCGTTCCCCTTCGATTTCCCCCTTCGAGAGCCTCAGGACAGGCTCAGGGTGAACGGGCATCCCTGGACTGGGACAGCCTGGGTGTGACTAGACGCAGAGCCGAGCAATCGGTTCGTCCTGAGGGAAATCGAAGGGCGATCCGACACCGCGCGGCCTTCGCCGCAATGACGGATCGAAATCCCCCTCACCCCAACCCTCTCCCTCCAGGGGAGAGGGGGTATTTTGCCCCCCTCCGGAGGACCCTTTCTCCCCCCTCCCTTGATGGGAGGGGATTAAGGGGAGGGTGAAACGCATGCTTAGGTAGGCCCGGTTCGCCCTTCGATTTCCCTCAGGGCGAACCGAGACAAGACGCTTCCCCCTCACCCCAACCCTCTCCCTCCAGGGGAGAGGGGACAATCCCCCCAGCCGGATCGGGTTGACAGTTAGGAGAGCCACAGCCCATGATGAAAAGCTGCCCGGCGGGACGCCGAAGGGAACAAGCCTGGCCTCGCCCCACCAAACGCGGAGCGCACGCCATCTACGGACTAGGCACAATCAGGATCCTCGCCACACTGGTCCTGACCTTCGTCATCCTCGTGGTCTTCCTGGCCTATCTCCTCAGCAGCACCATCTCCGGCAACCTTTTCGACGCAGGCTTCTACACCGCCAGCTTTGCCGAGAACCGCATCTACGAACGCTACTACGACGAGGTGCTACTGGATGAAGGGATGGGGGAGTCCTGGATAGACTTCGGCTCCGGCCCCTATACCATCAGTTTTGCCGACGAGAGCATCAACGAATCTTCAGATGGCGAGATGGTCCTCACACTCTCCCACGACGAGGGGCTCCTCGAACAAGGGATGGGGGAGTTCGGGACCGACTTTGTCGGCGGAATCGGGGTCGAGTCCAGGGAAGACTTCGCTCGCCTGATCAGGGAGATAATCCCCCCGGAATATGTCCAGGAGCAGGTGGAGACATCCATTGAGTCCCTGATCGGGTACCTGAATGGGGACGAAGACACCCTCAGTCTGCAGATCGACCTCGGCCCTCCGCTGGAGCGGATTGGTCCGGTACTCCTGGACTACATGGATGAGCGGATCGACCAGGTCCCGGAGGTCCCGGTGCAAAGCCCGGATGAGCTGGAGGCCCGCTTGGAGGTCATCTACTATGACCTCGCCGAGGGACGGCTGCCCTCATCGATACCCACGCTGGATGACCCTACTGCTCTAGTAGGCACGGCCCATGAGGAGGCGGTCCAGTCCTTGGACGGGGAGGGGAGATTTTCCCAGGAGTCTCTGGACAACCTCGATGCACAGGAGAATGAGATCGATGCTCTGCTGGCCGCCGGGGACGTCAAGGGCTACATGAAGCTGGCCAGCCGCAGCATCGCCGGGCCCCTGATCGAAGAATCAACGGAGGAGATTCGGGGCCGTCTGCTGGACCCCGGGGACGGCAGCGAGCCAACGATGTTGGACTTGGTGCAGTGGGCGGCCGATGAAGAAGGGGTGACCAGGGAGGAATTGCTGGAGGACTGGGGGCTTAAGGATGCGCGCAGCTTCGCGAGCAGGGTGAGCCAGGGAGAAGCCGTAGTCCTGGCGGTCCTTGCCCTGGCTTCCATCCTGGTTGTCCTGGTCCATCTGCCCCGGGTGTCGTCGGGCCTGTTCTGGCTGGCGGGCATTGCGATGGCTGTGGGAAGCATCGGCCTGATCTTCGGCGTCGTCATGAGGGCCCTGATTCCGTCACAGGTGCCCACATGGGTCCGCGAGATACTGGAGGACTCCGGCGATGAAGCTCCCGCAAGCCTGGTGAACATAGCCGGCGATGTGCTGCAGTCCATGGTAAGGGATGCGGCTGTGGACTGGGTGCTTACTGCGGTGTTCATGGTGGCCGCTGGAGCGGCGGTGCTGGCTGTGGCGGTGCTGGCGAAGAAGCTCGGGATACCCCTGCTGAGCAGATAGGCGGCCTACTCCTCCAGCCAGGTCTTTGCCCAGAAGAAGTACTCGGAGGCGGCGGTGTTGGGATGGAAGCCCCTGACCTTGGGGTGGAAGACCCACATGTCCCCGTCGGTCACCGCAGCCACCATGTAGGCCTGCTCCAGCACTCTGCGCTGTATCTCGCGCACCAGATCTCCCCTGGCGGCCGGGTCCCGCTCTGTCGCCTGCTCAGCTATCAGAGCGTCAAGGGCCCCGTCGGCGTGGCGGGTCACGTTGAGGGCCGAGGAGCTGTGGAGGATGTTCAGCAGGTAGCTGTTGGTGGTGACCGTAGGGGGAAGCGGCCCCACGGCGATCTGGTAGTCCCCCTGTACCCACACCTTGTCGCGGTACTCGGGAGGCGTGAGGAACCGGGGGTCTGCCGGGATGTCGAACCCGAAGGACCGCAGTTCTTCGGCTATGCTGCGACCGTACTCCAGGTGCAGGTCGCTGAAGTCTCCCACATCAAGCCCAAAACCCGTAAGCTCCCCAGGATCGACGGTTTCCAAGAGTTTTCTCGCCCTTTCTGGCGCCGCCAGGTACGTCCCCCGGACCTCGCCCTCCCCCAGGAGCCACTGGGGACTCCGGACGGGGATGCCTGCGCTCACGTAGCCCTGGCCGGCCCACAGGGTCTCCAGGTCTCGCCACGGGTCCAGGGCAAGGAGCACAGCCTGCCTCACCCGGAGGTCGTCGAAGGGCGGAGCCGAAGTGTTCATGGTCAAGACGAGGCCGGACCCGCCCCGCCTGGATGAGAAGGAGTTGTAGGGCACCCCAGCGTTCTCCAGGGACGATCGCAGCCCGGGAGGCAGCCTGTAAACGTCCACCACGCCTGTGGCGAAGGCCGCCAGCCGGGACTCGTCGCTGCCCCCCATGACGCGGATGAACAGCTCGTCGGCGTAGGGCAGGCCCGGCTCGAAGTAGGCTTCGTTGCGTTCCAGCAGGGTGCCCACATCCTCCCTGGCGCTTTCCCATCTCCAGGGGCCGGTGCCGATGACCTCGGCTTCCTTCAGGTCTCCCCTGATCTCCACCACTTCGGGGGCAACCACCTTGGCGTGGCCGTCGGCCAGTGACACCATGAAATCGGCATCGGGAAAGTCCGGCGCCAGGGATATGTTCAGAGTGTATTTGTCCACTAAGTCGATGCGATCAATGTTGCGGAGCAGGCCGGCATTGGGCCAGCCCGGCGTGCGAAGGCGCTCCAGGCTGTAGGCAACATCATTGGCAACCAGTTCCCGCCCGTTAACAGGGGACACGTCATGCCAGCGTACCCCCTCCCGCAGCTTGAAGCTGTAGGTCAGCGGGTCTAGGGCCTCCCAGCTTTCGCACAGGTCGCACTCCAGCAGCAGGCTGGGCTGGGGGAACTCGCCCTCGGGGCCCGTTGCCAGGCGCAGCAGGCGGCTGTAGGCCAGCCCCGGCCCCATGGATGCAAGGGTCTCTTGCACCTCTTGGTGGACATCCAGGTGGGGTATGTTGACCTGGGTGAGGGTGGTCAGCCGTCCCCCGCGGACGCCGGCGGGGGTGGGTGTGGACTGCTGGGTGGGAGACGGTACCAAGGTTGCTGAAGGCAGAGGTTTGGTCGGTATGGGCGATGGTGTAGGTGTGGGGGTAGCTCCGTTACAGGCGGAAGCAATCAGGAGCAGGGCGAGAGCGGAGGGGATGAGCCATGTCCGCCTCATTCGTCTCCGGAGCTTCCCGGAGTTGCCGGCACCGGGGAAGGCGATATCTCGGTCCCCTGAACAGTCCGCTTGAAGGGATGCAGGCCCAGGGAGCTGAACAGGGCCAGGGCCACCACGATGGGTGGAAGGAAGGTCACCGCATGGATGACGACGGCAAAGCTGAAGGCCGAGGCTTGGTCCACGTCAAACAACTTGAGCACATACACCACGGCAAACTCGAAGGTGCCCAGCCCGGCGGGGAGGGAGGGGACGGACGTGGTGAAGTACAAGGTCCCCAGGATGGTCAGGGTTGCCACAACGGGGCTGATTCCCAGGTCCATTCCGAAGGCGAGGATCCACACGGCCAGCCCCAAAAGCAGCCAGTGGGCAAGGGTGACTAAGAAGGACTGGAACAGGGCGATCTTGGCCTGTTTCAGTTGGGAGAGGTAATCGACCGTGGCTGACAGTAGCGAGATCCGGCTGAAGAAGCCCATTCCTGCCAGCTTTACGAACACAGGTATTGCCAGCGCGAACAAGATTGCAAAGACGAAGGCTCCTATCACGTAGGGGCGGGCCTGAGCTATGTCGGGGATGAGGATCAGGCCAGCCATCAGCAGGCTGGCCGTTATCACCGTGTCCAGGAGGCGCTCGATCCCCATGGTGCCCAGCGCTACACCGTTATTGACCTTGTAGCGCATGGTCAGCAGGGCGAACTGGACACCTTCGCTGACAACCCTGATAGGCACAACGTTGTTCAGACCGATGCCGGTATTCTGCACCATGAAGAGGCGCAGCAAAGAAACCGGCTCACCTATGAATAGCACCCTCCACCGGTAGGCCCGGAGTACGTTGGATACGACCACAGTCCCCAGGGAAATGAAAGCCCATATGATCGGGAAGGTCTGGAACTGTTCCAGCACCAGACCCCAATCGATACCTCTGACCACCAGCCAGCCCAGTCCGCCGCTTACGGCAAACCCCAGGACAAGTTGGACGCGGGTGTTACGGAGCCATTTGATGGGGAGCCGAGAGGTGCTTATCCGTGGCAGTGGATGTTGCCCCCTTAGGTTGAATGCCGTTTCTTGTAGCCTCTTTCGGGCTAGTATATAGTAGCCGTACAAACACGTACAAGGAATGCAGCGTTGATCCTAGCCGATTCCCACACCCACCTGGACCAGTACCCCGCCCAGGAGATCCCCGAAATCCTGGAAAGGGCGGAGGGCGTCCAGGTAGGCCCCATCATCTGCGCGGGCACCACGCTGGACTCCTCCAGGGTCTGCGTCGGCATGGCCGGCGAGCACGCTGCGCTGTATGCGGGGGTCGGCATTCATCCCATGGAAGTGCAGACCTCCATGCCCGGCGATGAAAGGCTCCTGTCGGACCTGGAAGAGCTTGCCAGGAGCAGCCCCAAGGTAATCTGCGTCAGCGAGATCGGCTTGGACTATCTCCCCGAGTCCCCCGATGTTCCCAGCCAGCACCGGATGTTCAGGGAGCAGATACGGCTGGCCAAGGCCCTGGGACTGCCCGTAATCTTCCACTCCCGGGATTCCCACTCCGATGTCTTCAGGGTGCTGCGAGAAGAGGGCGCAGGGGATGTGGGAGGCGTGATGCACTACTTCCAGGATGATGACAATACGGCCAGGGAAGCCATCTGCGGAGGCTTCTTCGTTTCCCTGGCCCGTCCCCTGCTCAGGCTGCCCCACCTCCAGGAGGTCGCCAAGGACCTGCCCCTGGAGAACATCGTTTTGGAGACCGATGCGGCCCCTCAGCCCTTCAAGAAGTACCGGCACAACTGGACGGAGCCCAGGCATGTAAGGGACGTTGCACAGAAGCTGGCGGAGCTCAAGGGGATCAGCGTGGAAGAGGTCGCAGAGGCAACCACCCGCAACCTGGCATCCCTGCTGAAGCTGGACCTGCCCGCTTCACCCTCCTCTTAGCCCCTTCCCACCGCTCCCGTCACCCTAGCCGCCCCTTGCGTCACTCCCGCGAAAGTGGGAGTCTACGCCCCCACCGCCGTGCTAAGGCCCGGATGTCCGTTGCCCTTCGATTTCCCTCAGGACGAGCGGACAACCGAAGCTGTGCTCTTGACCATGGCCATTCCTGTCTCTGTGCTACGATGCGCGGTAGGTTCCCGCGAAATCGGGAACGACGATAGTCGTCGGGTGTGCGAAATGTGGGGGGTGTCGCTCTACCCTTTGCCGTCATTTGCCGTCATTGCGGCGTAGGCCCCAATCCAGGAAACTTGGACAGCGAACAGGTTGGGTTTTTGCTAGAAGCCATCTCGAGCAATGCGTTCGTCCTGAGGGAAATCGAAGGGGAATAGACAGCCGAAGTTGGTCCGTGGTAGGTTCCAGCTTTCGCGGGAACGACAAGGGTGTTACATGGGGGAGAAGGGACGGGTTTGTGTTCTACCCCTGGGCGCGGTACTCGGTGATCCCGTCTTCGAGGGCTGCCCATGGCAGCAGGGCGCACTTGATGCGCACGGGGAACTTGCGGACCCCCTTCAGGGCCTCCAGGTCGCCCATCATGTCCAGTTCTTCCTCCGTAGGTTCCTGCCCCGACATCATTCGCCGGAACACCTCGGACAGGGCGACCGCCTCTTCGAGGCTCTTGCCTTTCAGCAGGTCCGTCATCATCGATGCCGAAGCTTGGCTGATGGAGCAACCCTGGCCGTGGAAGCCTGCCTGCTGGACGGCGCCATCGGACAGCTTGATCTGCAGAACTACCTCATCTCCGCAGAAGGGGTTGAAGCCGTCATACTCAATGTCCGGCGAGGGAAGGGGGACATTGTTGCGGGAGTTGCGGTAGTGGTCCAGGATCACTTCCTGGTAAAGCTCGTCCAACTCTTCCATGGGGAACTGCTGCATGCTGTTCGTTAAACCTCGTCAGATCGGGCTACGGGCCGCCGAAATCGGGGCGCCCTTCGGCTGGACTAGGCTGTGCGGCCCTTGAAGAACCTCAGCGCCTGCTTGAGTGCCGCAACTAGCTGGTCCACCTCTTCTTCGGTGTTATAGACGTAGAAGCTGGCCCGGGCGGTCGCCGCCTTCCCCAGGCGGTCCCGTACCAGGGGCATGGCGCAGTGGTGCCCAGCCCTGATGGCAATGCCCTCCCGGTCCAGCATGGTCCCCAAGTCGTGGGGATGCACATCATGGGCGTAGAAAGAAACGATGCCTCCACGGATGTTCAGGTCCTCGGGGCCGTACATCTCCAGGTCTTCCTTGAGCTCGCGGAAGGCTTCCAGGGCGTAGGCGGTGATCTGGGTCTCGTGCTGGCGCACCTGGGCCATGTCCAGGGCCTGCAGGTAGTCCACGGCGGCTCCCAGGGCGATGGTGTCGGCGATGTTGGGGGTGCCGGCCTCGAACTTCATAGGCAGGTCGTTCCAGGTGGCATCTTCCAGCCACACCTGCTTGACCATCTCCCCGCCCCTGAGGAAGGGCTCCATCTGGTCCATGACGCTGGGCTTGACGTACAAGACGCCGATGCCCGTGGGGCCCATCATTTTGTGTCCCGAGAAGGCCATAAAGTCGCAGTCCAGGTCCTGCACATCCACGGGCATGTGAGGCACGCTCTGGGCCCCGTCCAGGAGCACCAGGGCGCCCTTTGCACGGGCGGCCTTAGTCAACTCGTCCACCGGGTTGATGGTGCCCAGCACATTGGACATGTGGTTGAAGGTCACGAGGCGGGTGCGCTCGTTCAGCAGGGAGTCCAGGTCGCTTATGTCGAGGGTGCCCTGGTCGGTAACGGGCACGAAGCGGAGCACAACGCCCTTTTCCTTGGCAAGCTTCTGCCATGGCACCAGGTTGCTGTGGTGCTCCATCTCGGTGGTGAGAATCTCGTCGCCCGCCTTCAGGTTGGCGATGGCCCAGGTGCCGGCCACCAGGTTGATGGCCTCGGTGGTGTTGCGCACAAATATCACCGCTTCGGAGCTTCCCGCCCCGATGAAGTCGGCGATCTTCTGGCGCGCTTCCTCGTACCTCTGGGTAGCCTCCATGCTGAGGGCGTGGACTCCCCGGTGGACGTTGGAGTTGTAGCCTTCGTAGTAGTCCACCAGGGCTTGGATCACCTGGCGTGGCTTCTGGGATGTTGCAGCGTTGTCCAGATAGACCAGGGGCTTCCCGTAAACCGTTTTGGACAAGATGGGAAAGTCATCCCGTATTTTGGCTACGTCTAACACAGCGCCCCCTTGCAGCCTACCGTTGGGTTCATCGTGCCTTCAGTCCGACTTCAATGTTGTCGTCGGTTATCCGCACAGGGAAGGTGGGCACGGGCTTCAGATGCTTCCAGAACCCGGTTGCTTCGCCGCAGGTAACGTCGAACCTGGCGAAGTGGCGGGGGCACTCGATGAACTTGCCGTCCATCTCCCCGAATCCCAGGATCGAACCGTCATGGGTGCAAAAGTCCTCGATGGCGTACAGCTCGCCTTCCACGTTGCACACCAGCAGGTACTCGCCCTTGGTGGGGCGCACCCGCTTGGTGCTCCCGGGGGGCAGCTCGTCCACCTTGGCTACCGGATAGTACTGAAGCTCCATATATGCACGTTCCCTTCGTGAAAATGGCGGTCAGGCGGCGCCCAACTGCAGCTGAGGAATGGCCTTCACCACCTGGCGGTCTATGTAGTCCCGCAGCGGGGCCAGGTCTATAAGCTGAATGATCTCCCTGGCGAAAGCCCGGATGAGCATGGCCCGGGCGGAGGCCCTGTCGATGCCCCTGGCCTGCAGATAGAACAGAGCGTTCTCGTCGAGCTGGCCATTGGCGGCCCCGTGCCCGCACTTTACATCGTCGGCATATATCCAGAAGGCGGGCTTGGTGTCCGCCTCCGCCTGCTCGGAAAGGAGCAGGTTCTTGTCTGCCTGGCTGGCATTAACCTTCTGGGCGTCCTTCCTGACGATGATGCTTCCGTGGAACACCGAGCGGGACTTGCCGTCCAGGATGCCCTTGTACAGCTCCCGGCTGTTGGTGTTTGGGGAGGCGTGGTCGATGATAACTTCGTTGTCCACGTGCTGGGCATCGCCCACCAGGTACAGGCCGTTCAGAGCAGCGTTGGCCTGCTCGCCAGCCATGACCACGCCCAGGTTGTTTCTCGCAAGGGATGCGCCCATGTCCACAGCCGCCGAGTCGAAGTAGGCCTCGCGGCCCACCTCCGCCTTTATGGTGGCGATGTGGTATGCCTGCGGGCTCTGGCGCTGCACCCGGAAGTGGTGTACGGAAGAACCGGGGGCAGCCACGACTTCAGTGACGGCGTTGGTGAAGTGCCTGCTCGACTTCAGGGCTGAGTGCATCTCGACCACTGTGGCGTCGGAGCCTTCCTCGGCGATAATCAGCGCCCTGGGATGGCTTACGCTGTCGGGCTGCTTACCCGAGGACAGGTTCATTATCAGGACGGGTTGCTCGGCCTCGTAGTCTCTGGACACATGGACGAAAGCGCCGTCGTGGACAAAGGCAGTGTTCAGGGCTGTGAACCCGTTCTCTTCCTGAGAGGCCAGCCGGCCAAGGTGCTGCTCCACCACTTCCGAGCGATGGGTCATAGCTTGGGCCAGGTTGCATACGGTGACGCCGTTGGGCGATCCCGGCAGGCTGGATAGCTCTTCGCTATAGGCACCGTCCACGAACACCAGCTTGGGCCATTCGGCAGAGCCGAAGGACGTTGTCCTTAGCTGGCCAGCCTTCACCTGCGTGCTCTTGGACGGGTCCAGAAGCCGAAAGGGTATCCGGGCCAGGGGGCCGACGTCGGTGTACTTCCACGCTTCGTTGCCCCTGCGAGCGGTGGGGAAGCCCATGGCGCCGAATCGTTCGATGGCCTCCCGGCGGTGAGTCTGAATATAAGCAGGGTCCCCGGATGCGTACGCCCGCTGAAAGGCGTCAAAGGCCTCCAGGTAGGGTGCTTCGTAGGCGGTCTGCTGCTGCATGGAGGTGGTACGTGTGCTAGGGGCCGACCCCAACCCGGTCTTCCGATTCCTGAATCCAGTCGTAGCCCCGGGTTTCTATCTCCAGGGCCAGGTCACGGCTGCCCGACTTCACGAATCGCCCGTTGTTGAGGACGTTGACCACATCGGGGACTATGTATTCCAGGATGCGTTGGTAGTGGGTGATGACGACGACGGCGTTGTTGGTGGTGCGCAGCTGGTTGATGCCCTCGGCCACCACTCGCAGCGCATCCACGTCCAAGCCCGAGTCCGTCTCGTCCAGGATGGCTAACGTGGGTTCAAGGATGGCCATCTGGAGTATCTCGGTGCGCTTCTTTTCGCCCCCCGAAAATCCTTCGTTTACGGAGCGGCGAATCAGGGCCGAGTCCAGATCCACCAGCCTGGACTTGCTCTTGACCAGGCGGTCGAATTTCAAGGCATCCAGCTCTTCCTCGCCCCTGCTCTTTCGGACCGCGTTGTAAGAGGCCCGCATAAACTGGTCCAGGCGGACCCCGGCGATCTCAATGGGGTGCTGGAAGGAAAGGAAGAACCCGCGCCTGGCCCGCTCTTCCGGGGGCATGTTCAGAAGATCTTCTCCCCGGAACAGCACTTCCCCTTCTGTGACCTCGTAGAGGGGATGACCCGCCAGGACGTTTGCCAGGGTGCTCTTGCCCGAGCCGTTGGGGCCCATGATCGCGTGCACCTCTCCGGGCATGACCCGGAAGTTGACTCCCTTGAGAATGGGCGCATCGGCCACGTTGGCCCAGAGGTTCCGCACCTCCAGGACGGGAGTGTCGAGGGCCATATTAGCCTACCGCTCCTTCCAGGTTGACCTCCATAAGCCTAGTGGCTTCCACGGCAAACTCCAGGGGAAGCTGCCGGAACACCTCTTTGCAGAACCCGTTGATGATCAGGGCGTTGGCCTCTTCGGTGGACATGCCCCGCTGGTTGCAGTAGAAGAGCTGGTCTTCGCTGACCCTGGAGGTGTAGGCCTCGTGTTCCAGCTGGGCGGAGCTGTTGCGCACCTCGACGTAGGGCGTCGTGTGGGCGCTGCACTGGTCGCCGATGAGGAGGGAGTCGCACTGGGTGAAGTTGCGGGCGTTGTCCGCCTTGGAGTTGACACGCACCAAGCCTCGGTAGGTGTTGCTGCCGTGACCCGCCGAGATGCCCTTGGAGATGATGGTGCTGCGGGTGTTCTTGCCCATGTGCACCATCTTGGTGCCGGTGTCGGCCTGCTGGTAGCCCTTGGTCAGGGCTACCGAATAGAACTCGCCGATGGAGTTGTCCCCCTGGAGGAGGACGCTGGGGTACTTCCAGGTGATGGCGGCGCCCGTCTCCACCTGGGTCCAGGATATCTTGGAGTTGATGCCCTGGCAGCGACCCCGCTTGGTGACGAAGTTGTAGATGCCTCCCTTGCCCTCCTCGTCGCCCGGGTACCAGTTCTGGATGGTCGAGTACTTGATCTCGGCGTTGTCGTGGGCCACCAGCTCGACCACAGCGGCGTGAAGCTGGTTGTTGTCCCGCTGGGGTGCCGAGCAGCCTTCCAGGTAGCTTACGTAGCTGCCCTCGTCGGCCACGATCAGGGTGCGCTCGAACTGGCCCGACTCGGCATAGTTGATGCGGAAATAGGTGGTCAGCTCGTAGGGACAGCGTACGCCCTTGGGTATGTAGCAGAAGGAGCCGTCGGAGAAGACTGCCGAGTTCAGGGCGGCGTAGAAGTTGTCGGCGTAAGGCACCACCGAGCCCAGGTACCTCTTCACCAGGTCCGGATAGTTCTGCACAGCTTCGGAGAAGGAGCAGAAGATTACGCCGTGCTTGGCCAGCTCCTCCTTGAAGGTGGTCACGATGGACACGCTGTCGAACACCGCATCCACGGCAACCCCTGCAAGGCGCTTCTGCTCTTCCAGGGAGATGCCCAGCTTCTCGTAGGTGGCCAGCAGTTCCGGGTCCACCTCATCGAGGCTCTTGAGGGTTACCTTGGGCTTGGGGGCTGCGTAATAGACGATCTTCTGAAAGTCGATGGGTGGATAGTCCACGTTGGCCCACTGGGGCACCTGCTCCTGCTCCACCAGGGTCAGGAAGTGGCGGTATGCGCGGAGCCTCCACTCCAGCATGAAATCAGGCTCGTTCTTCTTTTCGGAGATGAGCCTGATGATATCTTCGTTGAGGCCGGGGGGTATGACCTCGGATTCGACGTCGGTCACGAAGCCGTACTTGTATCCCGAATCACCGAGACCCGTCTCCCGGGAGATAGTCTTAGGCGCCGCCATCGGCCCCCCTTTGCCCCTTTGATGGATTGACTTTCGCTATCTAAATGCTACTAAAGTTGACCTATTTAGTCAACAATTAATTTTGGCCGTCCTGTGGCATACCCGTCGGCCCCTTGGCTACAATATTTCTAGAGGCGCCGCCAGCCCGTTTTCCAGCGAGGAGGACTTATCTCATGCCCGGCCCCAAGGTGTTTGTCACAAGGCGCATCCATCCCGATGCCCTGGATGCCATAAGCGCTGAAACGGAGATGGAGGTTTGGCCCGACGACTACCCTCCACCGCCTGCCACGCTGAAGGCAAAGCTGGCGGATGCAGACGGGGTGCTGACCAACATCATGGACACCATCGATGCCGATGTCCTGGATGGCGCATCACGCCTCATGGTGGTGAGCCAGATGGCCGCCGGCACGGACAACATCGATGTGGCTGAGGCAACCCGGCGGGGCATTCCCGTAGGGCACACGCCCGGGGTGCTGTCCCAGTCCACCGCCGATCACACCTTCGCCCTGCTGATGGCCACGGCCCGCAGGGTGGCTGAAGGGGACCGGTGGGTGCGAGAAGGAAGTTGGAGGCTCGCCTTCCATCCCATGCACTGGCTGGGGGCAGACATCAGCGAGGCAACCATCGGCATCGTCGGCATGGGAAAGATAGGCTTGGAGGTGGCCAAGCGCGCCCGTGGGTTCGACATGAAGGTGCTCTACGCCGCCCGGAGCAGGAAGCCTGAGCTGGAGGCCCAGTACGAGATGCAGTACGCAGACCTGCCCCAGCTTCTCGCCGAATCGGACTTCGTCACCCTACACGTTCCCCTCACGCCCGAGACGCACCACTTCATCGGAGAGGCGGAGCTGTCGGCCATGAAACGTTCGGCCATACTGATCAACATGGCCCGAGGTCCTGTGGTGGACCCAGCCGCTCTCTACGTGGCACTGAAGGAGGGCCGCATAGCCGGGGCGGGCCTGGATGTAACCGTGCCGGAGCCCATCTCCCCCGACGACCCCCTGCTGACCCTGGACAACCTCGTGATCACGCCCCACGTAGGAAGCGCCTCCCATGGGGCCAGGAGGGCGATGTGCATGCTGGCCGCTAGGAACCTGCTGGCCGGGGTCAAGGGGAAGGAGCTGGTCGTCTGCTGTAACCCAGAAGTGTACGGCAGATCCTAGCGCTGGCGGCCGGCTACCACCAGCGGTAGAAGTGGTTCAGGGGACCGTGCCCCTCGCCTACCTGGAAGCTCTGGCGGATCGCCCCGGTGACATACTCCTTAGCCGCAGCCACCGCGTCGGGGACCTCCATCCCCTTGGCCAGCCCGGCCGCTATGGAAGCCGCGAAGGTGCAGCCGGTGCCGTGGGTGTTCCTGGTGTCGATGCGCTCGGCGGTCAGCTCCCGAAACTCCCTGCCGTCGTACAGCGTGTCCACGGCGGGCCCTTCCAGGTGGCCTCCCTTGACCACCACCGCGCGGGCGCCCATATCGATGATCCGGACAGCCGCCCGGCGCACATCGTTCGATGTGGAAATGGATGTGCCCGTCAGCACCTCGGCCTCGGGGATGTTTGGGGTCACCACCGCCGCCATGGGCAGCAGTCGGTCCCGCAGAGCATCGACAGCCTCCTCCTGAAGCAGGCTGTCGCCGCTCTTGGCAACCATCACCGGGTCAACCACCAGCCGGCTCACCCGGAAATGTTCTAGCTCCCCCGCGACGGTCTCGATGATGGCGCTGCTGGAGAGCATGCCGGTCTTCACGGCGTCGGCCCCGATGTCGGTCAGGACAGCCCTCACCTGGGAGGCGATCATGTCGGTCGGTATCTCGTGCACAGCGGTAACGGAGATGGTGTTCTGGGCGGTGATGGCCGTCACCACCGACGAACCGTACACGCCCATGGAGGCAAAGCTCTTCAGGTCGGCCTGAATCCCGGCCCCGCCGCCGGAGTCGGAGCCCGCAATGGTCAGCGCCCTTGGAACCCTCCCTACTTCGGCCATTCTTCTCCCCTGAAGGCCATCTCCCAGAAAAGGTATTCGTACCTGAGAACGGCGCCAAACACCTCCTCCAGGCCCGAGGCATCAGGGATGTCGGCTTCGTCCAGGGTGCGGCGCATCCACGTTACGAAACCCTCCAGATCGGGGCCGGCGTGGAGGTCTATCCACGTTTGGTAGTACTTGTTGTCCGGCTGCTTGCCCTGCCCTGCCAGCCATTTTCCCCAGTCCAGGTAGGGCCACTCGATGCCCAGGAGGGCTGTGATGATCTGGTGGTAGCTCCCGTCGTGGGCGATCTTGTCCAGGTAGCTGCAGTAGGCCAGGGTGGTCGGCTTGTGCTCCAGGCCCCGAACCTGCTCCGGGGACATTCCTTCCTCGCGGAAGTACCGCTGGAATAGCCCTTCCTCACCTCCCAGGGCCAGGTGAACAAATGCCGCCAGGGGGCGGGCGCCATCGAAGTCCGGGGCTTTGGCGATGCCTGCGCACATGAGGGCTATCCAGCTCTTGAGGAAGAGATGGTCTTGCTCGAAGTAGGTCCTGAACACGTCGCCGGGAAGTGTGCTGTCCCCCAGCTCCGTCACGAATGGATGAAACACCGTCTTTTCCCACAGCGGGCCTGTGCTTCCGCGCAGGTCGTCGCTCCTGCTCATGTGCGCAACCTCCAATCAGATTCTCCTCGCTCCCCACCGCCGTCACTCCCGATCCCCGGCCTGTCCGTTCGCCCTGAGCCTGCCCTGAGGCTCTCGAAGGGGGAAATCGAAGGGGAACGGACAGCCTCAAGGGAAGGCCCCGGGGCACATCCCCTCATCCTAACCTTCTGCCCTCCATGGGGGAGAAGGGACAAATTCAGGGGTGCGACGCCGCCTACCGGCCGCTGGCTTCCTCCACGAACTCGTTGGTGAAGGCTGCGTTCGCATCGACGGCTTCCTCCACCTGGCCGTTGTCCAGCAGCCATTGGGCGAAGTTGGCCCACTTCTCCTCCGTCTGCCAGCCCACGGGATCCCCCTCGGTCCAAAGGGGCGCAATCACCTTGATGCCGGGGCGTTCGATGTTTTCGTCTATCCCTGCCGGGGCAGCGCTGAGGAGTATCTCTATGGCCTCGTCAGGGTCGTTGGCGGCATCGGTGTAGCCCCGGGTTACAGCCCTGACGAACCTTTGCACGACCCCGGGGTTCTCCTCCAGCATATCCTCGCTGGTTACCAGCACAAGCTCATAGTAGTCGGGCACGCCGAACTTCTCCAGGCGCATGACGTTCACCGGGTACCCCCGGTTTTCCATCAGGATGGACTCGTGGCTGAAGTAGCACCCGATGCAGGCATCCACCCGATCGTCTATCAGGGACTCGGCCAGGTTGAACCCCACGTTGACCAGCTCCACGGCGTCCAGGCCTTCCTCAACGCCGTCGAACCTGAGCATGGTGTCCAGCAGCGGTTCGTTGGTGGGAATCCCCGGATAGCCCACCTTCCTGCCCACAAGGTCGCTGGGCCTCGTGATGTTCGATGCAGCCAAGCTCTGCACCGAGTTCAGGGGGTGCTGCACGATCCCGGCCACGGACACCACTGGCACTCCCTGGGAGCGGGCGATGAGAACGTCGGGCTGGTAGTTGATGCCGAAGTCGTCGGACCCGGCGGCCACGGTGGCGTTCACCGTCGACGGGTCCGAAGGGGTGTACATCTCCACTTCCAGGTTCTCATCCTCGAAGTACCCCTTTCTCATGGCCACGTAAAGACCGGCATGGTTGGCGTTGGGGTACCAGTCCAAAGCCAACTGGACCTTGGTGGGCGCTACCGTCGGCGCCACTGTAGGCGGAACTTCTGTGGGCGCTTCCGTGGGGGGGGCCGCGGTAGGCGTCTCCGTCGGAGGGACCATAGTAGGATCCTCTCCTCCGCAGGCAAGGGCAATCCACAGGAGCATCGGCGCTAGCAGCCACAGGAACCACTTCTTTCCCCGGAGCATCATAATGATACCTCTCATTCCGTTATGTTTTTGGACCTCCGCGCTGGCGACCATGCCAGGGCACCATGACTCGCTGGGCCAGCCCCGCCGCAAGGAACAGCCCCACACCCATTGCGCCCAGCAGGAAGATGGCTGCGTACACCCGTTCCGTGAGGAACTGGGACTTGGACCTTAGGGCGACGTAGCCCAGCCCTTCGCTGGAACCTACCCATTCGCCCACCACAGCCCCGATGACGCTGGCTGTGACAGCTATCTTGATTCCCGAAAACATGTAGGGCAGCCCGTGGGGCACCTGGGCTTTGAGAAACATCTGCCACCGGTTGGCGCCCAATGCCCGCATCAGGTTGAGCAGGTCCCCGTCGGTGGACCTGAGGCCGTCAACGGTGTTGACCAGTATGGGGAAGAAAGAGATAAGGGCGACGACGATGACCTTGTGCTGGAGGCCGTATCCCACCCAAGCCAGCAGCAGGGGTGCGATGACGATTATGGGCAGGGTCTGGGAGGCGATGGCCGGCGGATAGACAACCCGTTCCATAGTCCGGGACATGTGGATGAGGGTCGCCAGCAGCAGCGCCGCGCCAAGGGCGATTCCGAATCCTATCAGCACCTCTTCCAGGGTCACCCAGGTGTGCCGGGCAAGGTCGGCCCGGTCTCCCCAGAGGGCTTCTCCGACGGCGGAAGGAGCGGGTAGCTTCCAGTTGGGGATATCCTCCAGGGCTACTACTGCCTCCCATATGCCGATGGCTGCGACTGCTATGACAGCCACGGGCGCCCACCGGCCCAAGGAGGAGCGAACGCCGTTGCTCCCCCCGTTCATCGCGTAGGGGCCAGCGTCCCTCTCTGCGCTATCTATGCCGGGTGTGCGCCTCATCCCGTCCGGCTCCCCAGGCTGCCCAGTGAAGACAAAAGCTCCAGCTTCAGCTCAATAAAGGCGTTGTCCCCCACCATCTCCATGCTCCTGGGTTTGGGGAGCCCGACTTCGACCACGGTACAGACTGTTCCCGGGCTTGCCGACAGCACATAGACCCGGTCGGACAGGAGCACAGCCTCATCCACATCGTGGGTTACCAGCACTATGGTTTTGGCCAGCTCCTCCCGGAGGCCCAGCAGCCACGACTGCATGTGGGAGCGGGTGAGGGCATCGAGGGCGCCGAAGGGTTCGTCCAGAAGGACTACGTCGTGATCCAGAAGCATGGTCCGTAGGAAGGCCGCCCTCTGGCGCATCCCCCCGGATAGGGCGTAGGGGAGGTAGCCTTCGAAGCCCTGCAGTCCGAAGGGGCCGAGGAGGGCCCTCGCCCTGGACCGTGCCTCCCGCCGTGAAACGCCCCGAATCTCCAAGCCGAGGATGCAGTTGTCCAGCACGCTGCGCCAGGGCATCAGCAGGTCCTTCTGCTGCATGTACCCCACTGACCCAAGCCGCTGCGTGGTGACGGCGCCGTTCAACTCCACCGTGCCCGAGTCGGGCTGGTCTAGACCGGCGATGATGTTTAGCAAGGTGCTTTTGCCGCAACCGCTGGGGCCGATGATGCTGACGAACTCGCGGTCGTTGGCGTGGAAGTCCACCCCAGCCAGGGCAGCCATCCAAGAGCCCTGCTCATCGAAGGCCTTGTGGATGCCGGTGGTACGTATCTTGGCGTGCGTCGATTCCATAAATCAAGAAGCCGCCAGCAGGAGTGGCAGCTTCTAATCCATGGACACCAATGTGCACCGTTGCCAATTCCCTACGCTGGCATTACCCAGATCAGGTTCGCAAGGGTCGGCGGAATCGGTCGTCCGCCCTCTCAGCCTGGCTAATCCAAGCTCCCCTACGGGCCTAGATACATCGATTTCCGATATTCTATCCGGGCACGCCCGGGGTGTCAACCTGGCTTGCTGCTCGTCGTGCGCTCGGCGCCGGTGGGGCACAAGTCCAGAAGGCAGCAGGACGAGCAGAGGGGCTCCTTGCGGCAGGCGGCCTTGGCGTGCTCATCCAGGAGGGCATGGTACTCGTTGAACAAAGCGGCGTCGGCGGGCAGGCCGTCATGAAATACCGCCTGATAGCTGGCATAGCTGTTGGTGGAGGGCGAAATCCGCAGACGTTGCATTATCCGCCGGGTGTAGCTGTCGATCACGAAGGACGGATGCCCCGCTGCGTAAAGGACGATGTCGTCGGCGGTCTCCTCGCCTATGCCGTAGATGGAGAGGATCTCGGCCCGTAGGGCCACCGGGTCCCGCGACAGCATGGCGTCCAGGTCGCCGTTGTAGTGGTTCCAAAAGTGGTGTACGAAGGCCTTGACCTTCCGGGCCTTGGCATTGAAGTAGCCCGACGGCCGGAGCAGCTTGGCTAGGTCCCCTTCGGGGATGGCCTGAAGGGCTTCGGGGGAGGTGCACCCGGCTTCCTCAAGGTTGGCAAGAGCACGCTCAACGCCCCTCCAGGCCACCGACTGGGTCAGGATGGCCCCCAGCGCCACTTCCAGTTTCGTGTCCGCCGGCCACCACCCCTGGGGGCCATAAGCCTCCAGGAGGCGGTGGTATATTCGAAGGAGCAGGTGGTCCCTATCCGGGTGTGCCAAAGCTGGTGAGGTCGAGCCCGCAGGCTTGGGCTGCGACCATCATGCCGGTCATGGCCTCCATCGCCTCTTGTGAAGGCGGTTCACCCCCCAGTTCGCCTCCAAAGGAGAACAGGAACGTTTCAACGACCAAAGCCAGGGTCCCGACGTCCGTGTGCTCGGCTATGCAGCGCAGATCGGAAGGCTTGGGCAAGGCCGCGGTGGGGTCCGTAGGGTCAGCCAGGGCCTCGGCTTCTTCGTCGGTGAGGCAGAGGGTGAACATCAGGCTGTATTCAATGAATGCTGCCAGGTCTTCCCCCTCGGGTTCGACGCCGTGTTCCGCAAAGAAGCCCTGTAGGCAGGTCTGGCTCTCAGGCGTGAGTCCCCCGATCTGCATGGACATCAGGGCAATGGTCAGCCCGATCGCCGACTCCTGGCCCAGGCAGTGGTAGGGGAACTCAAAATCCGGGCTGGCAGCCGACACCGGCTGCTCCGAGATGGCTTGGAAAAGCTCGTCCCCAAGCTCGGCTCTGACGCAGGCGACCTCATCATCAGTGAACGATGCCAGTATCGCGCTGCCGGGGATGTCCATGCCCTCGCCCATGCCGGGAGGCTCCATTACGTCGGCGGGTTCAGTCGGCTCAGGCGCTGATGTAGCGGTTGGAGCAACGGTCGGGGTGGGTGTTGGCACAGGTGTGGCTGTTGGCCTAGGTGTGGGAGTGGGTTCGGGTGTAGGCGTTGGAATTGGGGTGGCGGTAGCCGTCGGTGGGGGCGTGTTTGTGGGGTCCGGCGACCCGCCGCAGGCGGCGAGGGTCATCGAGGCGATGGCCAATACGACAAGCATCAGTGCGATTCGAAGCGCCATGTGTGTCCTCTCAAGAGTGATTGCCAGCCGCCTTGCAGGAAGGGCGCCAACATGGGTGTGACAGGCTCCAATTGCCCTCCCGGAGGTTTCTGACAGCGATGCCAGCGTAGCTGTCGGACAGAATACGTGTCAATGGTACGCACAACAGGATTGCAGTGGTTTGGACGGCCTCGCAGCGCGTACTGGGTATTAAAGGCAGCCTTTAATATACTGCGACGACTCAATCTTTATTAAAGACAGCCTTTAATATAACGTAATGACTCAGTCCATGTTAAAGGCTGCCTTTAATATGAGTCTCTTTTTGTGATATATTAAATGCTGCATTTAACAAGATGCACCGAATTCTCGAGTTAGGTACGAGATCCCAACATGAATGGCCTAGATACGACTCCAACCAGGGCCGGGCAGTACGTCCCACAAGTGGGAGGCTACCGTGCCTTTGTTCCTGCGCCGCTGCCCCCAGGCCCTCCGGTCGACATGTCGGGGGAGCTGCAGTCGCTGTTGTCCAAGGCGGACCAGGTGCTCGGTCGCCTGGACGGTTCCATTTACACGCTGCCCAACCCCGACTTGTTCGTCTATATGTACGTTCGCAAGGAAGCGGTGCTGTCGAGCCAGATTGAGGGAACTCAAAGTTCCCTCCATGACCTTCTGTCAGCGGAGGCCAGTGTATTCACGCCGGAACAGCCGAAGGATGTGGATGAGGTCGTCAACTATGTTGGAGCGATGAACCACGGGCTTGAACGGCTTTCCCAGTTGCCCGTGTCCGTTCGCTTGGTTCGCGAGATACACAGCCGCCTGCTGCAAGGGGTGCGTGGCTCCGGGCTGAATCCTGGCGAGGTCCGGGTCAGCCAGAACTGGATCGGTCCACAGGGATGCACTCTGAACGAAGCTGCCTTTGTTCCGCCGCCGCCCTTGGAAGTGCTCCCGGCTATGGGGGCACTGGAACGCTTCATACACGAAGATGACTCTCTGCCTCTGCTGGTAAAGGTAGGGCTGGTCCATTCCCAGTTCGAGACCATTCACCCGTTCCTGGATGGCAATGGCCGGATTGGGAGGCTGCTCATAACGCTCCTGCTTTGTGAGAATAGCGTGCTTCAGAAGCCTGTCCTGTACCTGTCCCACTACTTCAGGCAGCATAGGGAAGAGTATTATGAAGAGCTTCAGTCTGTGCGTGACGCAGGAACTTGGGAACGATGGCTCACCTTCTTCCTGAGAGGGGTGATCGAGGTGGGTGAACAGGCGGTGGAGACAGCGCGTCGTGTTCTTGCCCTTCGGGAGGACCACCGCAACCGGATCACCGAGGGTTTTGGTCGGGCTGCCAGCAATGGACACCGGGTGCTGGAGCACCTCTACCGGCACCCGGTGGTCTCCGTGAAGGAAGTGCAGGCCATTACTGGGACCAGCTATCCTGCAGCCAACAACTTGATGCAGCGCATGGAGCAGTCGGGTATTTTGGTGGAGATTCTCGAGCGCTCCAGAAATCGGGCATTCATGTACACCAGCTATGTGAACCTGTTCGCCTGACGCTGGCAGGCCCAAAGGAGGCACATGGCCCCGGGCAATCTGCTATCATTCTCCTAGTAGAACGACGCTTGAGGAGCAGCTATGAAAACATCCATCGATTTTGAAGCCAGCTATGCTTTGCTGAACGTCGAGCTGGAATCCGGGGAGGCGGTCAAAGCGGAGCCGGGGGCGCTGGTAGCCCAGCAGGGTGTGGAGATGAAGACGGGCATGGGCGGTGGAGGCCTGTTTGGCGGTCTGAAGCGCATGATCGGAGGCGAGTCCTTCTTCGTGAACACCTTTACGGCAGGCACCGAGGGTGGATGGGTGAGCCTTGCACCTACCTCACCCGGAGATATCGTTCCCTTCGATGTGGAGGGCTCGGAAAACCTCTTCGTGCAGTCGGGATCCTTCCTGGCCTGCATCCCCAACGTCCAGATAGACACCCAGTTCCAGGGTTTCCGGGGGTTCTTCAGCGGTGAGAGCCTCTTCTTTCTACGGGCCTACACCGAGGGCGATCGGGGCACCATCTACGTGGACTCCTACGGGGGCATCAAGCAGGTGGCCGTGTCGCCGGGACAGGAGTTGGTGGTGGATACCGGGCACCTGGTTGCCTTCTCCGACGATGTGGAGTACTCAATCGGGAAGGTGGGAGGCCTCCGGTCCCTGGTTGTGGGTGGTGAGGGACTGGTGATGAAGTTCCAGGGCAATGGCCACGTCTGGGTGCAGAGCCGCAACATGGCCTCCTTCGCCGAGAAGCTCATCCCCTTCCTTCCCAAGGACTCCAAGTGATTTTCAACTATCCCGTCTCGTGCCTCCCCGGGGGTTTCTCAGGAGCGCCGGAGGCTGTGTAGTGCTCATCGACCTGCACACCCACACCTTCCCCAGCTCCGACGACAGCTTCATGTCCCCCGATGAGCTAATCGAAGCTGCCAAGGAGGCGGGCCTCGACGGCATTTGCCTGACGGAGCATGATCGCTTCTGGGAACCCGACGAGGTGAAGGCCCTGTCGGCCAAGCACAGCTTCCTGGTGATTCCCGGGTGCGAGGTGAACACCGACGCCGGCCATGTGTTGGTCTTCGGGCTGGACTCCTACCTGTTCGGCATGCATAAGCCCGTCTTCCTGCGGAGGCTCGTCGAGGAATCGGGCGGAGTCATGATCGCAGCCCACCCTTACCGCCGCAGGTACCGCAGGGAGCGGGCCCACCTGGAGGCCGAGTATGCAAGCATGGTGGAGCAGGCTTGCGCCGACCCCATCTTCGGTCTGTGCGATGCTGTGGAGGGCCTGAACGGAAGGGGCACCGAAGGTGACAACGCCTTTGTGGCAGACCTGGCTGAACGCATGAGCCTCGGGATGATAGGCTCCAGCGACGCCCATCGGACGAAGCACGTCGGCACCGCAGCAACCAGGTTCGATATCCAGGTGAATAACGTCGGGGACCTGATTAGGGCCATCAGGGGCGGCTTGTACCAAGCTGTGAGCCTCCGAGATGCGCCCACCATCGCCGGCGTTGGAGGGAGCTAGATGGCCGCCGTGCTGGAAGCAACAGACTTGGTCATCCGCTTCATCACCGGTGAAGGAGAGGTCAAGGCTGTCAACGGCGCCAGCTTCAGCCTGGAGGAGGACAGCATCCTGGGCTTGGTGGGAGAGAGCGGCGCCGGGAAGAGCACCATCGCCCTGGCTGTCTTGAAGCTGCTGCCCAGCACCGCACGGGTCGAGAGCGGGTCCGCCACCTTCGGAGGTCTGGACCTGATGCAGGCGGGTGACGATGAGCTGCGCAGGATCAGGGGGAAGGACATCGTTTTCATACCCCAGGACCCCCGCGCTGCCCTGAACCCGGTGATGCGGGTGGGGAACCAGGTGGAGGAGGAGATACTAGCCCACACCGAAATGTCAAAAAGGGAAGCTACCGACCTGTCCCTTCAAACCCTGCGGGAGATGGGACTGCCCGAACCCAGGGAGGTGGTGTACCGGTACCCCCACGAGCTGAGCGGCGGAATGTGCCAGCGGGTTGTGCTGGCCATGGGCCTTGCACTGAAGCCCAAGGTGATAATAGCCGACGAGCCCACGTCCAGCCTGGATGTGACCATACAAGCCGAGATTCTGCGGTACTTGAAGTCCTACTGCAAGGATCAGGGCTCATCCATGGTGCTCATCACCCACGATCTGGGCGTGGTCGCCCAGATGGCGGACCAGGTTGCCGTCATGTACGCCGGAGACATCGTAGAGTACACCGACGTGGTGAGCCTGTTCCATTCGCCCAGGCACCCTTACGTGGGCGCCCTGCTGAGCTCCCTACCCAGGATGGACAGGGAAGAGCGAAGGTTTGCTCCCATAGGTGGGAACCCCCCCGACATGCTGAACCTGCCAGCCCAGTGTCCCTTTCTGCCCAGGTGCCCCAAGGCCATAAACGAGTGCCGCACCGAACCCAAGCCGGACCTGGTGGAGATGGACCCTGCCCACTGGGTGGCCTGCTACAACCCCCACGAGAGCGTGAGCGCCGCAGGAGTCGCCTAGCTCCTGCTCCTGGACGGGGTGCCGCGGGCCTTGGATACGAAGGTGGACATCTCGCCCACCATCAACTCCAACGCTACGTCCTGCGGGACATCCCCCTGCTTCACCGACAGGTCCGCCTTCAGAAGCGCGGCATACATCTGCTCCAGCGCAGGCCATGGGAAGCGCCTCGCCTGCTCCAGGGTACGGCGCTGGGCGAACTCATGGGGGATGCGCAGGCGGCGTCCTATCTCCTGGGGAGGGCAGGCGCTATCCAACAGGTCCTTGGCCAGGGTCACCAGCCTTAGCTGGCGGGCGATCATGACGACAAGATATGGAAACTCCGCCCCATCGGCGACGAGACGGTGCATGATCTTGAGGCAGTTGCTGGGACGGCCATCCAGTAGGGCATCCACCCCTGCGAAGATGCTGGACTCTCGCGCCTCCGAGACCAGCAGATTGACGTGGGACTCCTGGATGGAGGAGTCGCCGGCGTAGAGGGCCAGTTTTTCCAGCTCGTTGTCGAGCATCCACAGGTTGTTGCCGACAAGCTGACCAAGGATGCGGATGGCCCCGGGCGTTATCTGGGCGCCCTTGTCGTTGGCTGTCTTCAGTATCCATCGGGACAGCCCTTCTCCCGAGGGAGTCGGGTGCTCCTGCACCTGACATACCCCCTGGAGGCTGGTCAGCAGGGGGTTGTTGTGGGCTAGCTTGGGCTCGGCAAATACCAGGAGAGTGGTGGGGGGCATCTCCTCCCCTATGTACTCCGCCAATCCTGCCCACTCCCCAAGGTCCTTCCGGTCCTGCCCGCCCTGGCCCCTTCTTCTGACCTGGGCGCCAGCCCCTTGCCGTCCGCCGGACGAGCCTTCGTACCCTTCCAGCAGGCCCTGCACGATCACGAGGCGGCGGTCAGCCAAAAAGGGAACGGCCGCGCACATGCCCTTGAGTTCAGCTATGTGGGCCTGGTCGCCGGACAGGCGATGGCAGTTGGCATCCAGGGATTCGGGAGGGCCGACCTGGACCTCCATATCCTTGACCGCCCGGGATACCAGGTAACCGTCGCCGTAGATCACATAGCTGGGCATGGCAAAGGGACCGCTTCAAAGTCAGGATGGGGAAGATTATAATTCATAATCAGGAAGAGAGCGTGAGGGAACTTCGATGCCGTGGCGATTGATCATTCAGATTCTCCTGATGCTGTCCCCACTCGTCCTGCCCAGGATGCTCAGGACCGCGTACCTGGTGTGGAGGCTAACCTTCGACTCCAGGGTCCCGCTGCTATTGAAGCTTCTTGTCCCCGCAGCCCTGGTCTATTTCGTTGTTCCTGTCAGCATCGTTCCCGATGTGCTTCCCTTTGGCGTTGGCCTCATTGAAGATGTCCTTTTGCTCTTCCTAGCCGTCTGGGTCCTCATCAGGTTTGCCCCGGCCCATGTGGTGGCGGACTACGCCCCCTGGCGGGCCCCATCGAAATCATCCAAGGGCTCCCCCAAAGGCGGTTCCTCCAAGGTGGTAGATTCAACCTACCGCATAGTGGATGAAGGAGAAGGCAACCTGCAGCCCGAGCAGTAGGGCGGTGTGCTCGTCAGCCGTGTAGGGTGGGGAATGCCGGAACTTTCAAGAAAGTCTATCCGTCTTAGCTTCTGATGTGGCGCGTCCGCCGCGCAGAAGGAGGTACACCGTCATGAAGAAAATATTGCTGCTGGCGCTGTTTGCGATCGCCATCGTTTCTTTCGCCTGTGGGGGAAGTGATTCGCCGCAGGAAGAATCTCTGGATGCCATATTCCTTTCGGATACGGCTCTTGACGATGCCAGCGACGGCCGCCTGGTCCGCATGGATGAAACCATGGAGTCTGAGATGGCGATGGCGGGAGCCTTCGAAGCCCAGGGCAAGGAGCTGGCGGTGGAAACATCGTCGGCCCAGTTCCAGGATGCCCAGCGAGATGTGATATCCACCGCTTCCATGTCCATAGAGGTGGATGTTGTGCCCGAGGCAACGGCCAGCGTCAGGACGATTGCCGAGGCCCACGGAGGCTTTATCGAAAACCTCTCCACATCGGGCGTGGGTAACCGGCAGAGCGCAAGCATAACCGTGAGAGTGCCCCAGGACCGGTTCGACGCCGCCGTGGAGCAGCTTGGGCGGCTGGGTGACGTGCCCAGCCAGCACATCAGCAGCGAAGATGTCACCGAGGAGTTCATCGACCTGAAGGCCCGTCTGAATGCATCCACCCGCGAGGAGCAAAGTCTCCTCTCACTATTGGAGAGAGCGGACAGCGTGGCCGACGTCCTGGGGATAGAGCGGGAACTGACCCGTGTGCGCTCCCAGATCGAGAGACTCCAGGGACAGATTAACTTCCTCCAGAGCAGGATAGACCTGTCTACCATACACATCTCCCTGCTCTCCCGCGCTACCACCGGTACCCCTCCATCGGCGAGCCTCGACGTGGAATCCACCGACGTTTCCGCCTCTGCAGAGGAGATCAAAGCCTTGGTGAATAGACTCGGTGGAGATCTGGAACGGGTGTCGGTGACCATCGACGACGGGGAGGAGCGGGCCTACATCGTATTGAAGGTCCTGAGAAGTGACTTTCGGGGCGCCCTGGCATCGATCGAAGGGTTAGGCGAAGTCGTCTTCAAGAGCCTCCAGGAAGGTACCGCCCTGGATGAGCAGGAGCTGGAGTACCTGGACGACCCCGATGCCCGCGTGGAAGTCAACCTGATGGAGCCCGGCGGCCCCAACGTAGCCGTTATCATCGCCATCGTGGCTGGCAGCGTGCTCTTTGTGGCGGTTATGGTCGGAGTCCTGTTCCTGAGTTACCGGCTTGGACGGGGCCGGCGTAGCGGTTCCCAAGCGTAGCCTGTGGACTGCTCCCGGCCCTTGTGGGCCTCCGGTAACAGCTTGTATCCTTACTGATCGTGGAAATCGGGATTATCGGATTCCCCCAGAGCGGCAAGAGCACCCTGCTGTCGGCGTTGACCAGGGGCAGGTCCGAGGCTTCTACTGCCGGCAGCTCCCGCCAGGATGTCCTGGTGGGGACCACCCGAATGCACGATGCCCGGCTGGACACCCTGGCCTCCATCTACAGTCCCAAGAAGGTGGTCCATGCCGAGGTCACCTACTGGGATGTTCCGGCGGTTGCCGAAGGAGCCGACCGGCAGGGTATCGGAGGCCAGTACCTCAACCTCCTCCAGGGCGCCGACGCCTTCATCCTCGTGGTGCGGGCCTTCCATGACCCTGCAGTGCCCCACCTGTCGGGCAGCGTAGACCCCCTGCGGGATGTGGATGCTATGCAGGGGGAGCTGGCCCTCTCGGACCTGGTGATCCTGGAACGGCGCATCGACCGTATCGACTCAGCGCTGAAGGGAGCACGGGGCGCCGAGAGGGACAACCTGCTGAAGGAAGCAGACCTTTTGGGCAGGGTACGGGAGAAGCTGGAGGCGGGAGCGCCCCTGAGGGAACAGAATCTGTCCGGCGACGAGCATGCCCTACTTTCCAACTACCAGTTTCTTACGGGCAAACCCCTGCTGCTGGTCTTCAATGCCGACGAGCAGGAACTGGATGGCCATCTCGACCTATCGCCGTGGGTCCAAGAGGGACCAGAATCGTCCATGGTTTCAGCCCTGAGCCTCTGCGCCAAGCTTGAGATGGAGCTGACCCAACTCCCGCCCGAGGATGAAGCCGAGTTCCGGGGCAGCATGAATGTTGGAGAGCTGGCCCTGGATATGGTGGTGAGTGAATCGTACCGGCTCCTGGGCCTGATCTCCTTCTTCACCGTGGGCCCCGACGAGGTGCGGGCCTGGACAGTCAGGGCGGGCACCGGGGCCGCCGGGGCGGCTGGCAGGATACACACGGACATGGAGCGGGGTTTCATCAGGGCGGAGGTGGTGACCTACGACGACCTGGCCCGCTGGGGCTCCATCGCCAACGTGAAGAAGGAGGGCCGCTTCCGGCTTGAAGGCAAGTCCTACGTGGTGCAGGATGGCGACGTCATGAACATCCTGTTTAACGTGTAGGTCACCATGACGGCCGCGACGCCAGCTGGACCCGCCAGGTACCCCGACGGTATTTCCCTATACATGCACGTGCCCTTCTGCCTCAGCAAGTGCCCCTACTGCGACTTCAACACTTACCAAGGCATCGAAGATATGAAAGCCCCCTACGTAGATGCCCTGGTGCGGGAGGTCCATCTGTGGGGCGGGATCCTGGAACATCCCAGGACCAACACCATCTTCTTCGGGGGAGGCACGCCGTCCTACATGGCCCAGAGCCAGATCGAGGCCATCTTGGAAGCCGTACGCACCAGCTTCCAGGTTGTCGATGATGCCGAGATCACCCTGGAGTCCAACCCGGGCGATGTGACGGATGCATTCCTGGAGTCGGTGCTATCCCTGGGAATGAACCGCCTCAGCATAGGCGTGCAGGCCCTGGACGACGGCCTCCTGCAGATGCTTGGGAGACGCCATACAGCGGACCAAGCCAGGGAGGCCTTCCTGCTGGCCCGCAGCGCCGGCTGTTCCAACATCAACGTCGATCTGATGTACGGGCTCCCCAACCAGACCCTGGACCAGTGGGAGCTAACCCTGGGTTCTGCCCTGAATCTCGCGCCTGACCACATATCCCTCTACTGCCTCACGTTGGAGGAGGGCACTCCGCTGAAGCGGTGGGTCGATGAGGGCAGCCTGCCCACGCCCGACGCCGACCTGTGCGCCGACATGTACGGCCACGCCAGGACGGCTATGAAGTCTGCAGGATACGACCACTACGAGATATCCAACTGGGCCACGCCGGGGCGCCAGTGCGTTCACAACATGGCCTACTGGGAGAACGGCCCCTACCTGGGCGTCGGGCCGGGCGCCCACTCCTCTCTGGACGGCCGACGCTTCTGGGACGTGACCTCGCCCCGCCTCTACATCGACCGCTCCCGTCAGTGGGAGCCGGGCACGCTGTCCCGCGAGGAAGGATTGAACTGGGAGATGCTGGAACAACTGGGGCCACTGGCGGGCAGCGAGATCATCGACAGCCGGACAGCAATGGCCGAGACCATGGTGCTGGGCCTTAGGCTCCTGGAAGGGCTCGATGGTGAGAGCTTCCGCAGGCGCTACGGCCGGCTCCCCGAGGATGTCTACTCCGACGAGGTGAGGGAGCTGGTCCGGGATGGCCTCCTGGAGAACGACCGGGGTGTGCTTAGGCTGACCGAGCGAAGCCTGTTCCTCAGCAACCAGGTGTTTATGCGCTTCCTGGACTAGCGGCCCACCGCCGTACGGCGGGCCTGGGCTGTCGGTTCGTCCTGAGGGAAATCGAAGGAGAACGGGCAGGCGGAAATCTGCTTCGTCCCATCCAGCCTGCTTCAGTCCCGGGCTTTCCTGGATGGCGGCCTTCGCCGCAATGACGAAAAACGTGACCGGTGTGAGCAAGGCTGAGCCTGTGGTGGGGTTCACCCTCCCCTTAATCCCCTCCCTCAAGGGAGGGGGGAGAAAATGATGCCCCCTCTCCCCAGGGGAGAGGGTTGGGGTGAGGGGGATTGGAGAGTTACAGGGGCGGCGGTTCGCTGACGTACTGCTCGGCCACTTCCCTGGCGATCTTGCGGAGCAGCTCCCGGTCCTCCTCCTCAGAGGCTGCCGGCTGGACCTCCCGCACGGTGTTGTTGGCGTAGGTGCGGATGATCTTGTCCCCGTCCCTCACCAGCCCGGGCGGGTCCTCCCCACGTTTAACGGCCTCTATGCCGTTACGTATCAGCCTGCGGAAGGTTATGACGCCTCGGTCCGTCTCGGCCAGGTGCTCCAGGCCGTGACGGGACATACCCCAGTGGATGCTCATCTGGGCATCGTAGTCGCCGGGCACCCGCTGGCGCTCATCGTAGGGCCGGTCGCATGCTTGGCCGAAGGTCTGCACGGGAGGTCGCTTCTCGCCCCGCTCCCACTCCTCGTCGGTGTAGTGACGGAGCCGGTAGTTCATGGTGTTGTTGTCGTCCACGGGCACACCCCACTGGGTCAGCCACGGGCGGGCGAACTCGTGGGCCCGGCTGGCATCCTCGGTGTCTGGGGCAACCTGGTGAAGGCTGGGAAGGATGAAGTCCTTCATGCGCACCCAGACGTAGTTGCCGATGCGCCGGGTAGCCATATAGACCATGCCCGTCGGTGTTTCCATGTAGTCCAGCTCGGGCAGGACGCCGAACTGCTCGGTGAACTGGGCGCCGCTGATGATGGTGTGCAGGAAGGCGGTGTGGATGGGGTCCATGCTGTTCTCTTTCACCTGCAGCCAGTTGCAGGGCAGGAGGAACTTGCCCCCTTCGACATCCCATTTCCGGTAGCCCGGCTCACCGTCGACGGTGAGGGTGTCGTACTTGGGCATTGGGGGAATCTTGTCCGGCGGCCCCATGTAGGCGAACACCAAGCCCTTGTGCTCCTTGGCGGGGTAGGCCCCATGGAACAGACGGTCCTTGAGGGTGCTGTCCGGCGGCTCCCCCGGGGTCTCCAGGATGGTGCCGTCCACATCGAACAGCCAGCCGTGGTAGCAGCACCGGATGCCCTTCTCGGACACCAGCCCAAACTCCAGGGAGGTCCCCCTGTGGCAGCAATGAAGCTCCATCAGCCCGACCCGGTTGCTCTTGTCGCGGAACACGACCAGGTCCTCGCCCATGATGCGGGTCTTTACGGGCACATCCTTAAGCTCCGAGGATAGCGCGACGGGCTGCCAGAATCGGCGCAGGTACTCGCCCAGGGGGGTGCCGGGGCCGACGTGGGCCAGGTCTGCATCCTCATCGGGAACATCCCTGTGGGCGTAGGCCCCGTAGGCCTGGCGTAGAAACGGCGCTCGTGTAGTCATTGCTTAGCTGCTCCTTTCTGGGAAGAGCTGGCGGGGACCCGGGTCAGTCGGGCACTCCCATTTGTGCCCAGGGAATGAACTTCTGCCACTCATCGTAGATGGTGCGGTTGTGCAGCAGGTAGTAGGGGCTGGGATAGGGGGCCTTGGGTATGCGCATCAGGCGCATTCCGGCCTCCTCCGGGGTGCGTCCCGCCTTGCGTCGGTTGCAGGGACCGCAGGCGCTGACTATGTTCTCCCAGCTGTGCACACCATCCTGGCGCCGGGGCTTCACATGGTCGAGGGTAAGGTCCTTCATCTGAACACCGCAGTACTGGCAAACGTACCGGTCGCGAAGGAAGACCTCCTTCTTGGAGAGCTTCCGCTGGACGAAGGGACGGCGCACCAGGTACACCAGGCGGATCACCGAGGGGATGATCATGCTCAGCTTGGCGGAGCGTATCTCTCCCCGGCCATCCTCAAGCAGCTCGGCCTTGCCCTTGCTGAGCAGGACGACAGCCCGCCGCACATTGCACACGTTGATGGGCTCGTAGTTCAGGTTCAGTACCAGAACCGAAGAACTCAACATGATGGACTATTATAATGCCACTCCCGGAGGATTCAACCGGGGAGGTCATTCCCCCAGGTCGTCGGGGATAAAGCCGATGCCCTTCAGCACCAGGTCGAACCTGTCGGCCAGAAAGGTGCCCAGCGCCGAACCCTCCACCGTGTCCTCCAGCCCGAGCACAGGATGGCTCTGCACTGTCGATAACAGGGTGGACCAAACGGCAAGGCTGACGACCAACCCCAGGCCTGCCCCGATGGCGTTGTCGGCCCAGCCGATCTTGAGGCGGCTGGACATGAAGCGCAGCATAGACCCGGCTACAAGGGCGGCAGCCAGCGCTATAAGAAAGATGGCGATGAAGGATGCGACCTCAGCCCAGTTGTCCCCCAAGCCCAGGGCGGAGAAGGCCGGCTCAACCTCGTCCTTGAACCGGCTGGCAAGGGTGATGCCAAGGAAGGCGCCCACGGCGACCACCGCAAGGTGGAGTACTCCCAGCTTCCACCCCAGCAGGAGAAGCACGCCCGTGGATACGATTATTGCGATGTCCAGCCAGTTCATGTCCCACCCTACAGAGCCGCCGCAGGGCGGCTATCAGGGCCGAGTCTAGCATCCGGGGGAAGAAGGGGCCTAGCTTCGGCGACTGCCGAAAGTGAGCCGTTTGCGGGCCCACAGGACCGCCCACACCCACAGAGCGCCCAGCAGGTACCCGCCCAGCACATCGCTGGGCCAGTGCACCCCCAGGTACACCCTGGATGCGCCCACCGCCAGGATGGCCGAGACCAGCACCATCCTGAGGGGCCATCGCAGCCATCGAGGCCCGACCAGCTCGCCTGCGAGGTAGAACAGCAGCAGGAAGAGCAGGGCCGCGTACTCGGCATGGCCGCTGGGAAAGCCGGGGCTGGTCGGCTGGGAGATGAGGATGGTCATGTCGGGCCGTGGCCGTTCGATGACCTCCTTCAGCACCACGTTAATCAACACCGGCATCAGGACAGTGGCGAACATCAGGGCATCCATCCACCGCCGGAAGCCCAGGAGGGCCAGGACAAGAAACGTGATGGTAAGGGCTGCCACCAGCCTGTTGCCGGGAAGGGAAGCGGCCCGGGCGGCATCATCCAGGAAGCCGCTTCTGTGGGACTGAAGCCACTTCAGAGCCGACGCATCCCCAGGGAAGGTGTCGTACAGCCCCGCCAGAATGCACATGGCAAGGAAGGCCAACACACCGAATGCAAAGACCCGCTTCCTGTGCAGCGTAGGTCACCTCACCGGCAAGAGTCCAAGGATAGGAAGGGTATTGTAGTATAATGCCCTCCACCGGCGCCCCATCCGCACCCACCCATTCACCCCAGGGCCGCCTCTTCCCAACATGGAAGCACCCAAGACCATCGCTATAGACGGCCCCGTAGCTGCCGGGAAGACTGCCCTGGGCAAAGCCCTGGCTGAGAAGCTGGGATACCGGTTTCTGGACACCGGCTTGATGTACAGGGCTGTGAGCTGGCTGGCTCTCCAGCAAGGGGCGGGAACCGACAATGAAGCAGCGGCCACCAGGATAGCTCAGGCCAATGCCATCCGGCCCAGCGCCGATGATGGCGCGTCCATGGTGATCGGCAATCAGGTCCTGGGGGAGGAGCTGCGCCTTCCGGAGGTGGATTTGGCTTCCTCCCAGGTGTCCACTTACCCGGCTGTGCGCTCGGCGCTGGTGAAGCAGCAGAAGCAGATAGCTGACGAAGGGCCGGTGGTAATGGTTGGAAGGGACATAGGCACCGTTGTGCTGCCCGACGCTCCCCTGAAGCTGTTCATCGTTGCATCTCCCGAGGTGCGCGCCCGGCGCAGGTACGAGGAGCTGCTGGCCCAGGGAAAGGTCATGGAGTTCCAGGAGGTGTTGGACGACCTTCTGGCCCGGGACCACCGGGACGAAAGCCGGGATGCATCCCCTCTGAAGGCCGCCCCCGATGCCGTGGTGCTGGAGACCGACGACAAGACCCTCTGCCAGGTGGTGCAGGAAGCTATGCGCATAGCAACGGGGGATAAGTAATGGGGTTCTATTACGGCTTGGGCAAGTCGCTAGCCCAGGTCTGCTTCTCCCTTTTCAGCAAGTGGGAAGTCGAGGGAAGAGAAGCGGTGCCCCCAAAGGGGCCTCTGATCGTGGTGTCCAACCACCTGAGCAACGCCGACCCGCCGGTGCTGGTCGCCAGCATGAAGCGCCCCCTGCACTTCATGGCCAAGGAGGGCCTCTTCTCCAGCCCGGTGTCGTCCTACTTCCTTAGGTCCGTGGGAGTACATCCCACAACCAGGGATGGGGCCGACGTGGAGGCTCTGCGGTGGACCATGGGCCTCCTCCGGAGCGACAAGGTCATCGGCATCTTCCCCGAGGGCACCCGAAGCCTTGACGGCGGGATGAAGCGGGGGCATCCGGGCGCAGCCTACATCGCCGCCCGCTCCCAAGCCCCCATACTGCCCGTGGCCATCACGGGCACCGAGAACATCCCCGGCTTCTGGCGTATCGCCTTTCCCGCGACGACCATGAAGGTCACCTTTGGGGAACCCTTCACCCTGCCCATCGTAGAGGGCCGGCTGAGCAGGCCAGTCCTGGAGAACCTCTCCGACATGATCATGGCCAGGGTCGCTGCCCTGCTGCCCCCCAGCTACCGAGGCTACTACGCCATCCCCGGCGCCCAGGAGTAAGGCACCCGCGCTTTTCGTCATTGCGGCGCAGGCCGCAATCCAGGACGGAGCATTGCCGGGGTCCAGGCTGGCGCTTACGAAGGGTAGGCCACCGGTTCGGCCTGAGGGAAATCGAAGGGCGAACCGAAAAGCCGAGAGGCATCTCCTACCGCGCGCTCCCCACTAGGGCCGCGGTTTTCGTCATTGCGGCGCAGGCCGCAATCCAGGACGGAGCATTGGTGGCATCCAGGATGGCGCTTACGAGGGGTAGGCCACCGGTTCGTCCTGAGGGAAATCGAAGGGCGAACCGAAAAGCCGAGAGGCATCTCCTACCGCGCGCTCCTCACTAGGGCCGCGCTATTCGTCATTGCGGCGCAGGCCGCAATCCAGGACGGAGCATTGGTGGCATCCAGGATGGCGCTTACGAGGGGTAGGCCACCGGTTCGTCCTGAGGGAAATCGAAGGGCGAACCGAAAAGCCGAGAGGCATCTCCTACCGCGCGCTCCTCACTAGGGCCGCGCTATTCGTCATTGCGGCGCAGGCCGCAATCCAGGACGGAGCATTGCCGGGGTCCAGGATGGCGCTTACGAGGGGTAGGCCACCGGTTCGTCCTGAGGGAAATCGAAAGGCGAACGGGGGGATGCGGCATGACCCTCAGTCGCAGGCGGCCTGTCCCAGTGCCGGGCTTTCCTAGATTGCGGCCTTCGCCGCAATGACGGCGCGGGATTCGTCACATCCACCCTTACTAAGGCATCGGCTTTCGTTGAGGCCCTGTCCGTTCGCCTTGAGGGAAATCGAAGGGGAACGGACAGCCCGGGGCGGCCTTTTCACTCCTTGGCCAGGGGGGCGAGGCTCCGAATGTCTTTGTTGACCAGTGCGGGGACCAGGACAAAGGCGATCACAAGCGCGCCTCCGATGGCGATGGCGGCCGGCGGGCTGATGTAGTAGGCAAAGAAGCTGGCTTGGAAGGCGCCCAGCGCTATCATGCTCCAGGTCATGGTGAAGAATCCCATAACCCTGCCCCGAAAGCGGTCGGGAACCCGGGTCTGGAGGTTTACCATCACCGACATCAGGTAGATGTTGTTGCTGCAGCCGGCAAAGAAGAGCACCACCAGCCCGAGCTCGTAGGAGCCAAGATGGCTGACCAACCCGAACGTCATCAGGAATAGGGAAAATAATATGCTCCCCCCCATCAGGGCCTTGGCGTCGCAGAGCCGGCTGCCCATCTGGGCGGCGATCAGCGTCCCGCTAAGGGCGCCCGCCCCCGACGCTCCCAAGAGCCAGCCGGTCTTCTCCGCTCCCACATCCAGCACCTCCTTGGCAAATACGGGCATGAGGAAGATGTAGGACATGCCGAACATGCTGTTGAAAAAGGTCATCCCGATGAGGTACAGGAAGACGGGATTCGCCCTGATGAAGGCGAATCCGTCCAGCATCTGCCGGAACACCGAACCGGCGACCCTGTCAGTGGATGGGAACTTCAGGGTCTGGACGACCACCGAGAGGATGTAGAAGCCGGTGGCGCTGACGAAGATAGCCGCCGCTATGCTCGTGCGCCCGATGATGATTCCGGCGATGGTGGGAGCTATTATGCGGGTGCCCGTCCAAATCACCGAATTGAGGGCCACGGCGTTTGGCAGAGCTTCCCTGCCCACCAAACGAGGCCATATGGATTGCTTACTGGGCATGTCGAAGGCTTGCATGGAGCCGATCAGGAATGCACCAGCCAGGACGTGCCACTGATTGACCATTTCCATCATGACTAGGACCGCCAGGGCCACCGCAACCGTGCCTGTTAGGAGCTGGGCGATCGCCACCAACCTCCGGGGGTCCAGCCGGTCGGCGAACACACCGCCGAACAGGTTGAGTCCTATAGCCGGGATAGCTATGGACAGGCCCACGTACCCCTCGAATCGGGCATCGTGGGTGATGTCATAGATGAGCCAGAGCAGGGAGAAGTTGACCAGCATCTGGTAGCCGGTGACCGATGCCAGGAGGGCAAGCCAGTAGTTGCGGAAGCTCTTGTATTGCAGGGCGGGGGGAAGCTGGAGCCTGCGCCTGCGGGGTGACTCAACTTCCGGGGCGGAAGACGGAGGGGATTCCTGCAAGACCTAGTCCTTCAGGGGGATTCTGCCCCAGGTGATCTCCCCGGCGTCGGAAACCAGGGCCTTTTCCTGGGCCATCTCCCTGATCTGGACCAGCGTCGCGTTAACTTCCGGTGTGAGAAACACCCAGTCGGGCTCTTCAGGTATCCAGTAGGGTGAGTTTATGCGGACAACCTTGCGGTCGTTAGCATTGAGATAGATGCCGAACTTGGAGCGCTGCTGCATAGGACCGATTCTCCTCCGGGGGTACTGCCAGATTATAGATGATACTTGAAACGACGCTTGTGAAACCACCCCCGGATCGCCTCGGCCCTCGAGGGAACTGGTTTGAGCGGCGTCCGGAGGATTGGGTGCTTTGGGGGTGGAATATTGGCAAAGCATGCCTTTTAATGGAGATGTATGGGTGTGGTGGATGACATAAAGGGCCGCCTGGATATAGTCGACCTGGTTTCCGGCTACGCTCCCCTGACCAAGTCAGGGAACAGCTACAAGGCCAACTGTCCCTTCCACAGCGAACGCACCCCCTCTTTCCACGTCTTCCCCGAAAGGCAGACATGGCGCTGCTTTGGGGCCTGCGCCGATGGGGGAGACATCTTCTCCTTCTTGATGCGCATCAACAACCTGGAGTTCAGCGATGCGCTGAAGCAGCTTGCCCAGCAGGCCGGAGTTGCCCTGTCGGAGAATCCCGGACGCCGCAAGGAGCGGAACTCCCTCCACGACGTTAACGAGGCAGCCGCCGAGTACTTCTGCAGCCTCCTGGCCACCTCAAAGGCAGGCGCCGCAGCCAGGGCCTACCTGGAAGAGAGGGGCCTCAGCAAGGGCACCATCAAGGAGTTCCAGATCGGCCTTGCCCCCGCCGGGGGTGACGCCGCGAAAGACCACCTGTCAGCCCGGGGATTCGGGGAAGATGTGATCGCCCTGGCGGGCCTCGTGACCAAGGGCCGGGGAGATGTGTACCGGGACCTGTTCCGGGGACGGCTGATGTTTCCCATACGGGACGCCGACGGCAAGCTGGCGGGATTCGGCGGTCGCTCCATGGACGGCTCCGATCCCAAGTACCTCAACTCCCCTAAGACCCCTGTGTTCGACAAAGGGACCATCCTCTACGCGATCCATCTGGCCAAGGATGCCGCCAGGGAGCAGGGAATAGTCATCGTCGAGGGCTACGTGGATGCTGTGGCGTGCCACCAGGCCGGCTACGCCAACGTTGTGGCATCCATGGGCACAGCCCTCGCCCCGGGGCAGGTGTCCCAGGTGTGCAGCCTGCTGCCCCGGCCCGGGTCGGGGGAGAAGGGAAGGGTCACCCTCGCCCTGGATGCCGATGCGGCGGGGCAGGAAGCCACCCTTCGGGGCTTGCAGGTGCTCTGGGAAGCGGTGCACCAGGGAAAGAGCAGGTCCACCAACCGGCCCTATGCTACTTCCGAGGTGCCGGACATCAACGTGATGGTGCTCCCCGACGGACGGGACCCCGACGAGGTGGTGCTGGAAGATTCCCAAGCTTGGCCCCGCCTCATAGAGGAGGCTGTGCCCCTGCTGGACTACCGCTTCTCCGCCGAGGCGGCCAAGGTCGACATGAGCACTCCCGGCGGGAAATCGGCCATGGCTGGGGTGTTGATGCCCCTGATATCCGCCACCTCGGACCCTTTCCAGCAGGACCACTACTTCCAGAAGCTGGCATCCATGCTCGGTGTCAACGAAGCCACGCTGAAAGCAAGCGTGGAGCTATCCCGCCCGCGCAATGCACCCAGGGGCGGGAGGGCGCGTCAGCCCGAGGCTTCGGCGACGCCCTTCGATCGCCTGGAGCATGATCCTATGGAAGAGCACTGCCTCGCCCTTCTGCTCCAGGAGCGGGAATGGGTTGCGGGCGATGTTCAGGTGGACTCTGATGGGTACTGGCTGACCGAGGCGGCCCTGGGACTGAGGCCCGAGCATTTTCGTCGTGTGGAAAACCGAGAAGTGTTTACAAACTGGACAAAATGCTCCACACTGGAATCACTGCAATGGGCGCTTGATGATGAGCTAAGCGTCCACCTGGATCATCTGCTGGGGAAGACCCTACCCCCGATGGACCGCAAGGTCCGTGAGTCAGACCTCTCAAATTGCATCCGCCGTCTGGAGGAGCGTTATTTGCGGGAGCTAAAGCACGAAGAAGCTCTCAGGCTGAACGAAGCATCCCTGGACGACCTGCAGGATCAGCAGGACACCATCCTGGACACCAACGAACGAATAAGACAGGTGTTCCAGCCCTAGGGCAATTTCCAAAGGGCGGGCCCTCCCCGTCCTCGAACCGGCGATTTCGTGCAGGGTACCTATCCTGGCATCTGAGGTAGCGAGAGTATTCATATGATGAAACGAAGGAACAACCGTCGCACCAACTCCGACGACCTGCTGGAGAACCTGGTAGGTCCTGAAGAAGAGAGGCCCAACGAGGACATCCTGGGCGTGGTGGGGCAGGTTGGCGCCTCCAAGGTTGTTGCCGAAGAGGCTAAAGAAGAGGCGCCTGTATTCACCAAGCAGCCGGAAGAGAGCTGGGACGGCCAAACGGCGGTTGCAACCCAGGCGGCCAACGGGACTGAAGATGCTGAGACGGACAGCGACGAGCAGGAGTGGGAGCACGATGTCGAAGGGGCGGAGGTGCTCGACGACCCGGTGCGCATGTACCTCCGGGAGATCGGCCGGGTCAACCTTCTCACCTCCAAGGATGAACGGGTCCTTGCCCGCAAGATGGAGGGCGGCCGCCATATCGAGAGAATGGAGAAGATGCTGTCCGAGGCGTACGGCAGGCAGCCCCACGCCTGGGAGATAAGCGTCATGCTCCTCCAGCAGATAAGCCAAGCCTCGTCCCTGGTGAATGCCCTGTCCGAAAACCTGGGCTTGGCCAGGGGGATGACCCTTTCCCAGATAACAGACCACCCCATGCTGCGGGCGGCCATCGATGCGGAGCTAAAGCCGGAGATGCTGGACGCTGTGTCCGAAGAAACCGGGCTGGACTACCAGGAGGTCAGCAAGCAGGTTGTGCAGCTTTCGCTGAATAGCTGGGTGCTGCCCACCGATGTCATAGATGTGCTCGAGGACTGCACCCTGGACCAGTTGTCTGCAATGGTGAACCGGGGAGACGACTACCAGGAGCTCCAGCGGATGGAGCGTGTGTTCCAGCGCTACCTGAACCGCATCAAGGAAGAGGGACTGGGAGCGCAGGGACACCTGACCGAGGCCAACCTGCGCCTCGTGGTGAGCGTCGCCAAGAAGTACATCGGACGCGGCATGGCCCTGCTGGATCTGATCCAGGAAGGGAACATCGGGCTCATCCGCGCTGTGGAGAAGTTCGACTACCGCAAGGGCTACAAGTTCAGCACCTATGCCACTTGGTGGATACGCCAGGCCATTACCCGGGCCATAGCTGACCAAGCCAGGACCATCCGTATCCCGGTGCACATGGTGGAGACCATCAACAAGCTGATGCGCCAGCACCGGCGCCTCCTCCAGGAGTACGGTCGGGAGCCCACCCCCGAAGAGATCGCCCTGGCCATGGACGTCAACTCCGAAAAGGTGGAGGAGATACTCAAGATCTCCCAGGAGCCGGTCTCCCTGGAGACGCCCATAGGAGAAGAGGAAGACAGCCACCTGAGTGACTTCATCGAGGACCGGAGCGCTCCGGCACCCTCGGAGGTTGCCTCCTACCAGATGCTCAAGGAGCAGATCCAGGAAGTGCTGGACACCCTGACCGAGCGGGAAAGCCGTGTCCTCCAGCTCCGCTTCGGCCTGGAAGATGGCCGCAGCCGCACGCTGGAAGAGGTCGGCAGGGAGTTCGGGGTGACGCGAGAGCGCATACGGCAGATCGAAGCAAAGGCCTTGCGGAAGCTGAGGCACCCCACCAGGTCCCGCAGGCTCAGAGACTTCCTGGAGTAACCCACCTCCCGGTTACCCTCCCCCGCCGCTTCATGGACCGCGCTTTTAGTCTGGTCCTTGAAGTTGGCATAACATTGAAGAATTCCCGAAATCAGGGGAAAGTAGTACCTTGCGCCTTTTTTTAGACAAGTGCTAGTCTTTTTCCACGCTGGCTAGGGAGGAAGATTCGGTGGGAGACACTGGCACTCCTAAGTGCTTGAAATGCGATGTGGGCCAACTGGTACCACTGTCCGACTATGGCAGCCAAGGAGCTGCCGTCCATTACAAAGCCTGGGTCTGTATCAATCCCGAATGTGGTTTCAACATCAAGATTCGGAATGGCGATATATACCTGAACGAGCCGATCTCCAGCGGTGCAATGCACTCGCCCAGATCTCGCTGACTCAGCTGTGTAACTTGATGGCACGTAACGTTAACCCAGGGGGGTGGGTCTCTTTAGCTTGCCCACCTTCCCGTCAAATGTCAGCGCCAGGATACCGAGCTAAGAGAGGTAATGGGATATGGAAATAGGTTACGACTACCTGATAATGCGAAATAGGTACATGCACAGGTTCCTCCGGAATGCAGGGCTGCTTCTGGTGGTGGCCGGTGCTACACTACTTGCATCGGGGTTCGCTTACTACCTGTATGCTGAAGGGGTCGGCTTCTAACCGTTCCGACGATCACGGGTAGGAAGCCCCACGTATAGCTTCTAAGAGTTGTGGGGTATGCCGATGGGCGGCAACAACCTGCCCGGACCCTTCCGGTTCCTGAATAAATCGCCCCACCTTTGGGCCGCCCTCTTCATCATCCCCGGCGTCATTCTGATCGCCTTAGCGGCCGCATACTACATCTACGCAGCCCAAGCCGGCGCGGGCCTGGACGATCTCAACGTAAAGCAACCCCCCACCGTCGCGCATTCCCAAGAGGTCCAGGTACCGGACGTGGGGACCCGGACTCCGCCAACGAACATCCTTGCACCGACGGTAGATCTGCCTATCCAACCCTCCCTTCTCTCCGACGAAACGATCGCATCCCAGCAGGCCTATCCCGGGGAGCTTATCAGCCCATACGCTTGGGAAGACCCTGGGAAGTACGACCCCTCATCCTCCTTGGGAGCAAGGCCCCAGGGATATGTGCCTGTGGACGCCTCCCAGGGGTCGCTGGCGGGTTCGCTGACCGACCCGGAGCGCATCGTCATTACCTCCATACGAGTGGACTCGGAGGTCAAGGAGTTGGAGATCATAGACCTGGGCGATAGCCGGGCATATGAGACTCCCAACAATGTGGTTGGACACATCCCCCAGGCTTCCAACCCGGGAGAGACGGGCAGCTCCTGGTACTTCGGGCACCTGGAAAGCCCCGTGGCGGGAGAAGGCAACGTTTTTCGCGACCTGCCTACCATCCCTGATATGCTGCGCCGGGGAGACGAGGTGTACGTCGAGGTCTTCAGCAGCTCAGGCGCCTTCTTGTACCAGATCACCGAGTCCCTTGTGCTGGAAGCGCACGATCTGACCCTTAGCTATGCCGATATCCAAGAAGCTAATCCGGAATACGCCGGCCTGGACCCGGGAGGAGCCGTTCTCCACATGGTGACCTGCGTTCCCAGGCTGGTGTACGACCACCGCCTGGTGGTCAGCGGCCATCTGGTGGGCGTCCGGGGGTCCTGAGCGGAGCAGTCCGACTCCAGACCCCCTATTTCGTAAGACCGCGGGATGCCTGCGCCACCCCAGCCCTACCCAAGGAGCTTCGGGGGCTATAAAATCAACGCTGCACTAACTCTTCTTGCCAGGAGGTGTCGAGCGTGACCGCCGACCAACCCGTCCGCATCGAGAGGGACTCTATGGGTCCCATGGAAGTCCCCGAAAGCGCCTACTACGGCGCATCCACCAGGCGGGCCCAGCTGAACTTCCCCATAAGCGACCTGCGCTTTCCCCGAAGCTTCATCCGCGCCCTAGCTACCATCAAGCTGGCGGCCGCCCGGGCCAACATGTCCCTGGGCCTGCTGGAAGCCCATGTCGGAGGAGCCATCGTGGCGGCCGCCGGAGAGGTGGCCGACGGCGCCCTGGACGACCACTTCGTCGTGGACATCTTCCAGACCGGCTCGGGAACATCCACCAACACCAATGCCAACGAGGTCATCGCCAACCGGGCCACGGAGATCATGGGCGGCGAAAGGACCTCCCGCATGGTCCATCCCAACGACCACGTCAACATGGGCCAATCCTCCAACGATGTGATCCCCACGGCCATCCATCTGTCGGCCCTCGTGCAGATACAGGATGACCTTGTCCCGGCTCTCAGGGCATTGCACGAGGCCCTGGAGGAGAAGCAGGAAGAGTTCTGGCCCATCATCAAGACCGGACGCACCCATCTCCAGGATGCCACGCCCATACGCATGGGGCAGGAGTTTCGGGGCTTTGCAGGGCAGGTTGCCGAGAGCCTTCGCAGGCTGGAGCATGCCCAGGAAGAGCTTTCCCAGGTGGCCCTGGGGGGCACCGCCGTGGGCACCGGCATCAACACCCATCCCGAGTTCTCCGAGAGGGTGTGCGCCCTGCTCACGGAGCTCACGGGCGTAAAGGTGCGGGAAACCTCCAACCACTTCCAAGCCCAGAACACCCTGGACTCGGTGGTCGAGGCCAGCGGCGCCCTGCGCACCATCGCCATAAGCATGCACAAGATAGCCAACGACATCCGGTGGATGGGCGCCGGCCCTAGGGCGGGCCTGGGGGAGCTGGACCTTCCCGAGGTGCAGCCGGGCAGCTCCATCATGCCGGGCAAGGTCAACCCTGTCATCCCCGAGTCGGTGATCCAGGTGGCGGCCCAGGTGGTGGGAAACGACACCAGTATCGCCTTCGCAGGCCAGGGCGGGTACTTCGAGCTGAACACCATGATGCCCGTGGCCGCCCACAACTTGCTCCAGTCCATCGACCTGCTAGCCGCCTCGGCCAACAACCTGGCGGAGCAGTGCATCAAGGGCCTGCAGGCCACCGACGTCGGCCCTGCCATGGTGGAGAAGGGCCTGATGCTGGGGACGGCCCTCTCCCCGGCCATCGGCTATGACAAGGCAGCCGAGGTTGCCAAGGAGGCTGCGAAGACGGGGAGCACCATCAGGGAGATGGCCAAGGCGAAGACATCCCTCACCGACGCTGAGCTGGATGTGCTCCTGGACCCCGCCAAGATGACCGAGCCGGGCGTCTCTACGGGCGGCGGGGGAGGCTGATGTCCACCAGGGCCCAGCAGACCCTGGAATCCGGGAAGCATAGCCTTGCGACGGACCCCGGGCAGTTCACCCTGCCGGACCGCATCGAAGGGGACATCCCCATCGACCTGGACTTCGGCAAGGCGGGGAAGCGGTTCCTGTTCATAAGCCGGGACCAGCGCTCCTACACCCACGCCATTCACAAGTACCCGGCCAAGTTCTTCCCCGAGCTGCCCCGCTGGATCATCCAGCGCTTCAGCGAGCCAGGAGAGCTGGTGCTGGATCCGTTCATGGGCAGCGGCACCACGAACCTGGAGGCGATGCTGGCTGGTCGGCCCAGCGTGGGGGTCGATATCGACCCATTCTCCCGATTCCTGGCCAGGGCCAAGACTACACCTCTAAACGGCGAAGACCTGCGGGGGGCTGCCCATCGCCTTGCAGAAATTATCGACGCCTATGACGACTCGTTGGACGTGGGCGACATCCCCGACTTCCCCTACAGGGACAACTGGTTCCTGCCCCACGCCCTTAAGGAGCTGGGCTTCCTGAAGGGGGCGATCACCGGGCTGGACTGCGCCCCGGCTATCCGGGACTTCCTGCTGGTGACCTTCTCCTCCATCATCCGGCAGGTGTCCCAAGCCGACAACAACTGCACCAGGACGGTCATCAGGCAAAAGCTGAACAAGCAGGTCCCGCCAGGCTATGCCCTGAGCCTGTTTCGAAAGAGGCTGGAGGGCAGCGTGGAGGGCATGCTGGCCCTGGGCGCCCTCGCGTCGACGGCTGCGGTAGAGATACCTGTGGGTCAGGGCGCGACGGACCTGTCCGACTACCCGGAAGAGACCTTCGCCTTGGCCCTCACCTCTCCGCCCTACGCCAACGCTGTTGACTACCCGCGCACCCACCAGCTGGAGATGTACTGGCTCGGCCTTGCCAATGGCTCCCTGGTGGACCTTAAGCGTCAGCACGTTGGTACCGAGACGGTCTTCAAGGAGGAGTACGACTCCTTGCAGCGAACGGGCATCGCCAGCGCCGACAAGGTGATCGAGTCCATCTACGAAAAGGACCCCAGGAGGGCCTACATCGCCTTCAAGTTCCTACAGGACATGGTGAAGAACCTGGTCGAGGTGCGCCGCGTCCTCAAGACGGGACGCCACTACGTCATAGCCACTGGGTGCAACCAGGTTAGGGGCCACACCTTCGAGACGTGGCGCTATCTGCTGGATATTGCCCCGATACTGGGCTACCAGGTGGACTCCTGGTTCGTGTCGGGAATCATCAACCACTTCATCAAGGTGCCCCGTAAGGAACGCATCGACGACGACTACGTCCTGGTCTTGCGCAAACGTTAGTCCGTCGCGACATGAAGCTACGTTTTCGTTGTTTGCACAGCTACGATTCATTGACCGGCGCTCGTTAGAAGGCCTATACTGTTAACGATACTTAACAGCTGGGAAGAGGAGTAGTAGGCTTCCGACCGAAGCTCAGAGAGCCGGGGAAAGCCCCGATAGGGGGCTGGATGGTGGGAACCGGCGCTGCAGGCGGAAGCTGAATGGGCCTCAGAGCTGCAAGCTAAGAAGCCTGAACGTGGGCTGATAGGAACAGCCGTGGACAGGCAAAGCTGGGCCGGGTTGACCCCGTTAAAGGTCTGCGGTGTCCGGGATGCATGGCATTCTGGCATCGGATGAGTTAGATCGAGCAGTACGGAGGTATTATCCGGCCTGCTGGTCTAAGGGTGGCAACGCGGGAACTTCCCGCCCCTTGAGGGCGGGATTTTTCGTTATATGGCCGGAAGAATATGAGCGCATACTATCCCACAATCGAGGAAGCCGAGGCCCTGGCGGGCAGCGGCAACCTGCTGCCCATCTACAGGGAGATAGACGCCGACCTGGAGACCCCCGTTTCAGCCTACCTGAAAGCTGCCCGGGGGGCCTACTCCTTCCTGCTGGAGAGCGTAGAGGGGGGCGAGCGTCAAGGGCGGTACAGCTTCATCGGCACCGAGCCCTACAAGGTGATGAAGACGGGGGCTGGCCAGCCCGAAGGGGCTGTGGATCCCCTGGTGCCCATCAAGGCTGAGATGGACAGGTACACCCTGGTGCCCGTGGCGGGCCTGCCCCGCTTCCACGGAGGGGCTGTGGGATACCTGGCCTACGATACCATTCGGTACTTCGAGCCGCGGGTGCCCAATGCCCCTGCCGATCCACTGGGGCTTCCCGAATCGGTCTTCATGTTCTACGACACCCTGCTGGTCTTCGACCATATCAAGCACAACATCAAGGTGGTCAGCCACGTTCACCTGGACGGGGATGTCAGCCAGGCCTATCAAGATGCCGCGGGAAAGATCGACGAGCTGGTGGACAGGCTCTCCTCTCCCCTGGAGCTTCCTCGTACTATGCAAGCCCCGGAGAATGGGGGAACGGGATCGGAAGTAACGTCCAACTTCACCCCCCAGGAGTTCGGCGAAGCGGTGATGCGCGCCGAAGAGCACATCGTGAACGGCGACATCATCCAGGTGGTGCTCTCCCAGCGATTTGCCCGCAAGACGGCGGCCCATCCCTTCCAGATATACCGCTCCCTGCGCTCGGTGAACCCCTCTCCCTACATGTACTACCTGGACATGGGCGAGTTCCAGATCGTCGGCGCGTCCATAGAAACGGTGGCCCGGGCTGAGGATGGCCTGGTAGCCACTCACCCCATAGCGGGCACCCGCCCCAGGGGAAGGACGGAGGAGGAGGACCTGGAGCTGGAAGATGAGCTTCGCAACAGCGAGAAGCAGCGGGCGGAGCACATCATGCTGGTGGATTTGGGACGAAATGATATCGGGAGGGTGAGCCAGCCTGGCACCGTCCAGGTCACCCAGCTAATGGATGTGGAGCGGTACTCCCACGTCATGCACCTGGTCTCCCACGTCGAGGGCCGGATGGTGCCGGACATGACGGTCTATGACCTGCTGCGGGCCTGCTTCCCCGCCGGCACAGTGTCCGGCGCGCCCAAGGTGCGGGCCATGGAGCTGATATCGGAGATCGAAGGTGAACGCCGGGGGCCCTATGGCGGGGCTGTTGGCTACTTCAGCTTCTCGGGCAACCTGGACACCGCCCTGACCCTGCGCACGGCGGTCATTAAGGACGGGGTGGCCTACGTCCAGGCGGGCGGGGGAATTGTGTACGACAGCACTCCCGAGGATGAGTACGAGGAGACGCAGCACAAGGCCGGCGCCCTGCTCCGGGCCATAGACAAGGCCGAGGGGCTGTCGTGATCCTCCTCATCGACAACTACGACAGCTTCACCTACAACCTGTACCAGTACCTGTGCGAGCTGGGGGCCGAGATTGTGGTGCACCGCAACGACAAGATCACCCTGGAAGATGTGGAGGCGCTGGCTCCCCGGGGCATCATCATCTCACCCGGCCCCGGCACACCGCTGGACGCGGGCATTTCCAACGACCTGGTGAAGCGTTTCGGCGGTGTGGTGCCGACCCTGGGTGTCTGCCTGGGCAACCAGTGCGTCGGCTACGCATTCGGGGGCGCCGTGGTCAACGCGGGGGAGATCATGCACGGCAAGCTCTCCGCCATACACCACGACGGGAAGGGCCTATTCGCAGGGCTGCCCAACCCCCTGGAGGCCATCCGCTACCACTCCCTGGTGGTGTCCCGGGAGGATTTGCCTGAGGAGCTGGAGGTCACCGCCTGGACCGACAACGGCCTGATCATGGGCCTGCGCCACAGGGAGCTGCCCATTGTAGGGGTGCAGTTCCACCCCGAGTCCATCATGACCGAGTCAGGCAAGTCCCTCCTCCAGAACTTCCTGGACGTGGTGGGGCAGGGCTAGGGAAACAGGGTGCTCTGCGTAGGCTCCTGCCTCCCGGCGGGGCGGTTCAGGGCTTCCGCCTCGCTGACCACCATGTCGTCGGCGGGATAAGGCCGCAGCAGGTCTGTAAGCACCGCCGGTTCCTGCACCTGCTCATCCAGCCACAACTCCTCCATCTCTCTGGGCAGGATGACCGGCATCCGGTCATGGATGGGACTGATCAGGTCGTTGGCCGCGGTGGTAATAATGGTGCAGCTAGGAATGACCGTGCCCGATGGGTCCTTCCATGTCTCCCACAGCCCCGCAAAGGCAAAAGGTTCACTAGAAGCTAGGGCTATGCGCATCGGACGCTTGCCGTTGGGAGTCTTCTGCCACTCATAGAATGCGTCGGCCAGCACCAGGCAGCGACGCCTCCTCAGTGCGGTGCGGAAGGCCGGCTTCTCCGCCACAGTCTCGCTCCGGGCGTTGAACATCCGGGACCCCACCGAGAGCTCCTTGGCCCACGAGGGCACCAAGCCCCAGCGCATCACTTCAGCCCGGCGGGGGCCGCTGCCTCGGACCGTTAACACCCGGCTGGTGGGAGCGATGTTGTGGTAAGGACCATAGTCTTGGAACTCCTCGAAGGAGAACCGGAACTGAAGGTCCCGAAGGTCGGCGATCAGGCTGTAACGTCCGCACATTTCAGTTCCATTTTAACCGATTCGTCATCCTGGAGTTGGCGTCTCACCTCCCAGCGGGACCCTGTCGGACTTGCGCCTGGACGAGATTCGAAGCTGTTTCCCGCAGTCCTTAATGAAGTTTACGTGCCCCGCAGATATAATGCTTGAACAATGATCCGTGAAGCTATAGACCAGCTGGTGGAAGGCCGGAGCCTGGGCATGGAAGAGGCATCGGGCGTGATGCGCGAGGTCATGGATGGCGAGACCACCCCTGCCCAGCTGTCCGCTTTCTTGGTCGCCCTCCGCATGAAGGGCGAGACCGCCGAGGAGATGGCCGGCATGGCTGCGGTCATGCGCGAGAAGGCCATCCGGGTGGAGGCCGAAGGGTTCCTGGTGGACACCGCCGGCACCGGAGGCGACGGCAAAGGCACCTTCAACATATCGACGGCAGCCTCATTCGTGGCCGCCGGCGCGGGCGTGAAGATATCCAAGCACGGCAACCGGGCCGCCTCGGGTTCCTGCGGCAGCGCCGATGTGCTGGAGGAGCTGGGCGTTGCCATAGAGCTGGGGCCGGCAGAGGTCAAGCGCTGCATCGAAGAGGTAGGCATCGGCTTCATGTTCGCCCCCGCATACCACCCCGCCATGAGGCACGCCGTGCCCGTGCGTCGGGAGTTGGGGATACGGACAGTGTTCAACTTCCTGGGTCCCCTAACCTGCCCGGCAAGAGCCCAGAACCAGATTGTGGGCACGCCCAACGCCCAGATCGCCGAGAAGATGGCCCAGGTGCTGCTACTGCTGGGATCCCGGCACTCCATGGTGGTGCACGGCGAGGACGGGCTGGATGAGCTCACCCTGGGTGCCGACACCCTGGTGTGGGAGGTCAGGGACGGGGGCATCCGCCACTACCGGGTCTCTCCTTCCGATGCGGGGCTTGACGCCTCCCCCACAGGTGCAGTCCAGGGAGGAGACAGGGCCGCCAACGCCCGTATCCTGCGGGAGGTGTGCCAGGGAGGCGACGGCCCCGCGCGAGATGTGGTGCTCCTGAACGCGGCGGCTATGCTGGTGGTGGGGGACGCCGCCGCCAGCTTGGCCGAGGGGGTGGATGCAGCCCGGAAGGCCATCGACAGCGGCGCGGCCATTAGGTGCGTCGACAACCTGGCAGCCCTGAGCCAGCAGTTAGCTGCGGAGCAAGCCTCCAAAGCGTAGCGGTCCTGAACAGCTATGCAAAGTTCAACCATCCTCGACGAAATAGTAGCCCTCAAGAGGGATGAGGTTGCTTCCAGGAAGACCGAAGTTCCCCTGGCCGACCTGGAGGCTGCCATTGCCGACCAGCGCCGCCCCCTGAACATGTCGGGGGCGCTCCTGGGCGACCGGGTTCGGCTTATCGGCGAGATCAAGAAGGCCTCCCCCTCCAAGGGCCTGTTGTGCCCCGACTTCTACCCGTCCAGGCTGGCCTCAACCTACGTCGAGAACGGCGCGGCCGCCATATCGGTGCTCACCGACCCCCGCTTCCAGGGGTGCTTGGAGCACATGGCCGAGGTCAAGGCTGTTACCTCGTCTCACGGCACACCCATCCTCCGCAAGGACTTTGTGTTCGAGCCCTACCAGGTGTACGAGTCCCGGGCGTGGGGCGCCGACGCCATCCTGCTGATCGTCGCCATACTGGAACCGGCCCAGCTCAAGGAGCTGGTTGAACTGGCCCGGCAATTCTGGATGCAGTGCCTGGTGGAGGTGCACACCGCAGAAGAGCTGGAGACGGCCGTGGACGCCGGGGCGGAGATCGTCGGCATCAACAACCGGGACCTGCGCACCTTCCATACAGACATCGACGTGACCCGCCAGCTGGCCGGGGAGGTGCCCAGGGGCAAGGTGATAGTCAGCGAAAGCGGCATCAGCACCGCCGAGCACATCCGGGAGCTGAAGGGCATGAAGGTGAATGCGGCCCTGGTTGGAGAGGCCATCGTGACCGCGCCCGACGCTGGCGCCAAGGTCCGGGAGCTGGCCGGGTAGGGCCATGATCAACGCCTTGGCAGGAGTCACCCTCTGGACCGACGACCTGGAACGCCTTGTTGCTTTCTATCGCGACACCCTGGGTCTCAAGATGCGCAGCGACCACGGGGACTTCGTCAACTTTGAGCTAGGCAGCGCCCGCCTGAACCTGGGCCTCCACGACCGGGTGTCGGGGCAGTCCAGGGACCCTTTCAGGGTCATGGTGCACCTGGAGGTGGACGACATCCATGGCCTGTACCAGAGGCTGTCCGAGCAGAACGTGGAGTTCATCAGGGTGCCCGAGCAGGAAGAGTGGGGCGGCTGGATCGCCACTCTGCTGGACCCCGACGGCAACGTCCTCCAGCTCCTCCAGCTGCCCGGGTAGCTCCCCCCAGGCGGTCCCCCGAAAGCGTCAGTCTACACCCCAACGTCGGTTCGTCCTGAGGGAAATCGAAGGGGAACGGACAGCCGTAGTCGTGATTTCGCCCATATCCCATCCTGGAACCCGGCAGGGATCCGATCTGGATTGCGGCCTTCGCCGCAATGACGAAAAGCACGACCGGAGTACTCAGGGCCTCTGAAGAGCTGGCTATGACGAAACCCTTGCCGTCATTGCGGCGGAGGCCGCAATCCAGGAAAGGCCGACACTCAGCACCGTGATTGTGACGGGAACCCGGATGAAGCTGTCCGTTCGCCCTGAGCCTGTCCTGAGGCTCTCGAAGGGGGAAATCGAAGGGGAACGGACAAATGTGCTTTGGCAATGGTAGGTTCCCCCTCACCTCAGCCCTCTCCCTCCAAGGGAGAGGGGGCAAAGGGATGGCTACAGGATGAGCATGGCGTCGCCGAAGGAGTAGAACCTGTACTTCTCCCTCACTGCTTCCCGGTAGCAGTCCAGCACCAGCTCCCTGCCGGCGAAGGCGCTGACCAGCATGATGAGGGTCGAGCGGGGCAGGTGGAAGTTGGTCACCATGGCATCGACCATGCGGAATCGATGCCCGGGCAGGATGTAAAGGTTGGCCATCCCTGCCGACGGCAGCAGGTCCGACGACCCCATTTGCTGGGAGATCAGCGCGCCCTGCTCCAACGCCCTGACCGTCGTGGTGCCCACGGCAACCACCTTGCCGCCCCTGGCTCTGGCTCCGTTTATCCTGGACGCTGAGGCCTCGTCGATGCTGAAGAACTCGCCCTGCAGCTTGTGCTCCAGGGGGTCGTCTCTTCTGACGGGCAGAAAGGTGTCGGGGCCGACGTGGAGGGTGAGCTGGACCACGCTCACGCCCTTGGCGCTGATCGCATCTAGCAGGCCTTGGGTGAAGTGCAGCCCCGCAGTGGGGGCCGCGACGCTTCCCGTATCCCTGGAGTAGATGGTCTGGTAACGCTCCCCGTCTTCCAAAGAAGCGTGGATGTAAGGAGGCAGGGCAAGGTTGCCCGCCTGCTCCAGGGATAGGCCCGGAGAGAGGCGCACGGTCCGGATGCCGTCCCTGTCCACATCCAGCACATCTATCCAACCCCCATCGCTGCCTTCGACCTCCATGCGACGGCCCGGACGCAGTTTCCTTCCGGGTTTGCCGATGGCCTTCCAGACATCGCCCTCCATCTGGCGCAGCAGGAGAAGCTCGATGCGCCCTTCGGAACCTTCCTGGCGGACGTAGATGCGGGCCGGGAACACCCTGCTGGTGTTCACCACTAAAGCATCTCCCGGGTGCAGATACTCCAGCAGGTCGGTGAAGCGCCTGTGCTCCCAGCTCCCGCTTTGGCGATGGAGCGCCAGCAGGCGCGAGCTGTCCCGGGGTTCCAGGGGGGACTGGGCGATGAGGCCTTTGGGCAGGTGGTAGTCGAAGTCGCCGGTGTTCATTGGAGGGTGTCTAAAGCCGGGGGCTGAGCGCTATGTCGCTATTCGCCGTGGATACTGATGCGGGCCGCGGTCAGGGTGTTGATCAGGAGCATGGTGATGGTCATAGGGCCCACCCCGCCGGGCACCGGGGTTATGGCTTCGGCGACCTCGGACACAGACTCGAAGTCCACATCCCCCTCTAGCCGGAACCCCGATTTGCGGGTGTCGTCGGGCAGCCTGTTGATCCCCACATCTATCACCACGCAGCCTTCTCTAACCATGTCGCCCGTGATGGCCCGCGGCCTGCCAATGGCAGCTACCAGAATATCGGCCTGCCGGGTCAGGTCCGGGAGGTTCCTGGTGCCGGTGTGGCAAAGGGTGACCGTGGCGTTGGCCCCTTCCTTCTTCTGCATCAGCAGGATGGCCAGGGGCTTGCCCACTATGTTGCTCCGCCCGCAGATGACAACGTGCTTGCCCGAGGGGTCGCAGTCGTTGTGTATGAGTATCTGTTGTATCCCGCCGGGCGTGGCCGGTACGAAGGGGGAATTGCCCTGGGCCAACCTACCCAGGTTGGTCGGATGGATGCAGTCCACGTCTTTCTGGGGACTGACGGCCATCAGGACCGTATCCTCGTCGATGTGGTCGGGCACGGGAAGCTGCACCAGGATGCCGTGGTAGCGGGGATCCGCGTTGAGGTTGTCGATCAGGGCGAGTAGCTCCTCCTGGGATGAGGAGGCGGGCAGGTTGAAGGTCTCGCTTACCATCCCGGCATCATCGCACGCGCGGCGCTTGTTGCGGACGTAGATGGCCGAGGCGGGGTCGTCGCCCACCAGCACTGCGGCCAGCCCGGGGGTGACGTTGTGCTTCTCCTGCATCTCCAGCACGCCGGCGGCCACCTCATCCCGCAGCTTCTTCGACAGGGATGCTCCGTCCAGGAGCTTTGCCATTGAGCGCCTCCGTAGGGGTCCGACCTTCAGGCGTATCTTAACACCCGCCCATGACCCCATCAACGAAGCAACATGTCCCTTCTCCCATTGGGGCTGTCCGTTCCCCTTCCATTTCCCCCTTCGAGAGCCTCAGGACAGGCTCAGGGCGAACGGACAGGGGAGCGCTCTTGGTCATTGCAAGGAAAATCGTCATTGCGGCGGAGGCCGCAATCCAGGACGGAGCATCGCCGGCTGTAGGGTGGCTCCCACCAGGAGCCTCCCCCGGTTCGTCCTAAGGGAAATCGAAGGACGAACCGACAGCTCGGACCGGTCATTCGTCATTGCAAGGATAATCGTCATTGCGGCGGAGGCCGCAATCCAGTACGGAGCATCACCGGCTGCAGGGTGGCTCCCACCAGGAGCCTCCCCCGGTTCGTCCTGAGGGAAATCGAAGGACGAACCGATAGCTCGGGCCGGTCATTCGTCATACCCAGTCTGTCCCTGGCCTGAGTTTCCTGGATTGTGGCCTCCGCCGCAATGACGGGGAGGGCATGCCCGTTCGCCCTGAGGGAAATCGAAGGGGAACGGGCAGCCTTGGCCCGCTTTGCACAACGGTCTCGACTGTGCGAGTCACGGGAGCCCCGTCGGCTTGCGGTGTCTCCCAGGGTGATTTACAGTAAGCCTGCACCCCCGAGGAGATGAGATGCGGTTCGGCCATTTCTTCTATCCCACATCCCTGGACCCGGCCCAGGACAGCCGGGTGATAGACGACTGCCTGGCGGAAGCTGAGCTGGCCGAGGCCCTGGGGCTGGATGCCATCTGGATGGCTGAGCACCACTTCGTCGGCGAGGTGGCGTACGGGGACCCCTTGGTGTTTGCGGGGGCGGTGGCTGCCCGCACATCGAGGATCATGCTGGGGATGGGGATCGTCGAAATGGCCCTGCACAACCCGGTGCACCTTGCCATCCAGACCGCCCTGCTGGATGTGCTAAGCCACGGACGCCTGGTCGTCGGGACGGGCCGGGGCTCCAATTACAACGCCTTCGAGTACGTGGGCTTCGGCACAACCGTTGGCGAGGGGCTGGAGCGCTTGGACGAGGCTGAAGAGCTGCTGGTGAAGGCGTGGACCACCGAGGACCTGGACTTCCAGGGAAAGTACTGGCAGGTGTCCTTCCCCCTGCTGCGGCCTCGCCCCTACCAGAAGCCCCATCCGCCCCTGGCGAGGGCATGCATCAGCGAAGATTCCATCACAGCCATGGCCAGGATCGGGCGCCCGGTGCTCCTCAGGTACCGCTCCGTCCCGGTGTTGCGCAGTACTCTCGACCTGTACCGCGATACCATGCTGGCATCGGGCTTCGATGAAGCCGCGGTGGAAGCGAACTTGGACCGGATATGGTTCTGGTGTGAGTGCCACGTAGCAGAGTCCGACGAGCAGGCCAAGGACGAGTTCCTGGGACCTTTCCACGAGGCCAGCAGATACATGGCCGACGTGCGGGTGCGCTGGAACCCTACCGACCAACCTGTGCCGAAACCGCCTCCTCCGCTGCCCCGGTCGGCCTATGGCAGCAGTCCAGACCCCGATGCCCCCGAGGTGCTGCTGGGGTCTCCCCGTCGGGTGGCGGAACATGTCGCCATGCTGAGGGATGCCGGGGCCCGCAACCTGATGCTCACCAACCGGGGGCTTGTGTCAAAGGAGCAGTCGGAAGCCTCCCTCCGGCTGCTTAGCTCGGAGATCATGCCCCGCTTCCGGTAGGGCCGCCAACCTCTCCAGGGAGGGCCTTGGCGCATCATTATCCCCCCCTCCCTTGATGGGAGGGGACTAAGGGGAGGGTGAAATGCCCGCCGGGGGTGGCCCGTCGATTCGTCCTGAGGGAAATCGAAGGGCGAACTGAATGTGGGGACTCTTCGTCTCATCCAGCCTTATCCCAGCCTGAATTTCCTGGATTGCGGCCTTCGCCGCAATGACGGCAGGGGTTTCGCCACGCCCGGCCTTCATGAAGCCCTGTCCGTTCGCCCTGAGGGAAATCGAAGGGGAACTGACATGACAGGTGGTAGGGGTGAACAGACTCCCGCTTCCGCGGGAGTGACGGCATAGGACTGCGGGAGTCACGGTGGGGCCAGCGAGAGTGACGTTGATGGTGCCAGTCAGCCTTTCGTCATTGCGGCGAAGGCCGCAATCCAGGACGGAGCATTGCCGGGTTCCAGGCTGGCTCCTTCATTACTGTGGGCATTGCAGTGGCCCGCCAGTCCCAATCCCGAGGTTTGGCAGATGCGGCCTTCGCCGCAATGACGTATTGGGTTTCCCCCTCACCCCACCCTCTCCCGCCAGGGGAGAGGGGGCAGATCAACCCCCTCCCTTGATGGGAGGGGACTAAGGGGAGGGTGAAATGCCCGCCGGGGGTGGCCCGTCGGTTCGTCCTGAGGGAAATCGAAGGGCGAACTGAATGTGGGGACTCTTCGTCTCATCCAGCCTTATCCCAGCCTGAATTTCCTGGATTGCGGCCTTCGCCGCAATGACGTATTGGGTTTCCCCCTCACCCCACCCTCTCCCGCCAGGGGAGAGGGGGATTGGTCGGTGGGAGGTCAGGCCGAGCCCTGGTCCTCCGGGGTGGACGGTTCGGCGTCTCCGCCTCCACGCGAGCGTCTCGGCCGGGCTGGCGGCTGCACCAGTTGGGCCTTATACAGAAGGACGGGGACGGTTATGACCAGCACTGCCAGGGCTATGAAGTGGGCTTCTCCCATGCTCCAGACCCACTCCTTGTCCATGAACAAATCCTGGGGCCCATCGGCGATTCGAAGGAAGCTGATGAGAAACTTCCCAATGGAGTAGAGGGACAAGTACAAGGCGAACAGCATCCCGTAGGGCCTGAGCCGGTTCCTCAGGGGCCACACTATCCCCAGGACACCCAGGTTCCATATCATCTCGTAAGCCACAGCTGGGTGACTGGCCGCCAGCCCGTACTGGATGTTGCTGGGGCTGGCGGGATGGGCATAGATCACGCCCCAGGGCAGGGACGTCAGCGTTGCTACATGCTCGCCGTTGATGATGTCGCCGATGCGACCGATCATCATGGCGATGAGCAGGGCAGGGACGGCGATATCGGCCAAACGTCCTACCGGGGGCAGCGGGGCCTCTTCCATCTTGCCGGGGAAGAACTTGTTCCAGCGGTCCAGAAACGCGGGATGATTCCTGATCAGCATGTATCCCCCGCCGGTAATGAAACCGCCCAGGATAGCCCCGTAGATGGTCACACCGCCCGTCCACACCTGGAAGGCTTGAAGGGGGTCGTGGCTGTACACATCGCCCCACCGGTCGATGACGTGGGTTAGGCGGGAGAAGAAGATCCCGCCGATGATGGCCCATACGGCCACTGTGTATATGGAGTCCTGGTCCAGCCCCTGCTGCTTGCCCCAGCGGCCCACCAAGAAAGTCGCCACCGCGACCGCCACCAGGGTGAAAAAGCCGTGCCAGGTGAGCACCAGGGAGCCTATCGTGAACAGGTCCGGGTCGATGTCTATGGTTATGCTGAGAAAGAGTAGCTCCATGCGCTAGCTTTTGGCTCCTCCCCTGCCCGGTTTATGGTGGGCAGGCCAAGATGATGGTCGCACCGTAGGCACACAGTACGCCCGAAGACCCCTTTCTTTCAAGGACATATGTACCCGTCGAGCTTCGTCTTCGTGGGAGAACAGTCCGAAAAGGGCCGGTCCCGACCCGGCAAGGCACACATTCCGGCCTCCAGCTTCGACCATAAGACGTTCTATGGCGGAGTGTTCGGAGAATGCTTGTTGGGAGGCGCGGCGGAACCCGTTGAACAGCAGGCCGTCTATTGGCCTGCCATCCTCCAGCGCATCCAGCATCTGCCGGGTGTGGCTGCCGTCGGAGAAGTCCCCAGGCTCCAGCAGGGAGTACATGTGGGCCGTCTTGGGTGCTCCCGACGTGGTTGCATCCTCCTTGGGGCATACCAGAACGACCCAGGAGCATGGTGCTGCCGGCAGCGGGGAGGTCTCATCCCCCCGGCCTGTTCCCAGGCAGGTGCCTCCTGTCAGGAAGAATGGCACGTCGGAGCCAAGGGACGCCCCCAGTCCTTGGAGGGCGGCGTGGTCCAGCCCCAGGTCCCAGAGGGTGTTGAGGGACAGGAGGGTTACCGCCGCATCGCTGCTTCCCCCGCCCAGTCCCATGTTCATGGGAATGCGCTTCTCCAGGCGAATGCGGGCCCCGCCGGGGTGGCCTGTGGAGCGTTTGAGCAGATCGGCTGCCCGCCACACCAGGTTGTCTTCCCAGGAGAGGGACGGGTCCGAGGACTCCACCGAAAGCTCGGACGCTTCTTCGAAAGTGATGCTGTCGGCAAGGTCTATAGTCTGCAGAATAGTCCTGACCTCGTGGTAGCCGTCCTCCCGGCGTCCCAGCACCTCCAGGGTCAGGTTGATCTTGGCGTAGGCCCTAGCTTCCATCAGCGCCTTTAGTGGCCCTCCAACCGCTGACAGCCCGGTGAAGCGCAGCCCACTGGACGAGGGTCAGGGTCTCAGCCCGGAGGGTTGGATCCAGCTCGGCTTTCTCCAGGAAAGCCCAGGCCTGCTGGGGCGTTACGTCCAGCCCCTGGCTGAGGGAGTTGCGGAGCTGCTTCCGGGGGGCGGCGAACCCAGCCCTCACCACGTCGAAAAACCCGGCAAGGTCATCGACATCCACCGCAGGGCGAGGCAGGGTGTCAATGCGAATCACCGCAGAGGCGACCTTGGGCTTCGGCCGGAAGGCGCTGGCGGGGACATCGCAGACAGGGGTGGGCTCTCCGTAGAGGTGCACGGCCACCGCCAGAAGACTCATGCGCCCATCGGCCGCGAGGATGCTGTCGGCAACCTCTTTCTGGAGCATCACCACAATAACCGACGGCTTGGGAAGGCAATCCTCGAGGAAGCGCCGCAGGATGGGAGCGGCTGCATAGTAGGGCAGGTTGGAGACCATCTTGTAGCCGGCGCCCTCGGAAGTAATCTGGGACAGGTCCGCCTTCCGGGCATCATCGTTGACGACGACCAGGTTGGATGGCTTGCCCAGCCTACGGGGCAGTGCCGCCGCCAGAGCAGGGTCGATCTCGATGGCCACGACCCGCCCAGCTCCGGCGACCAGGTGTTTAGTCAATGTCCCAGGCCCGGGACCAACCTCGACGACGATGTCTGAGGGTGTCAGGTCTGCGGCTCGGACTATGGTGTGTACGACGTCCTGGTCCAGCAGGTAGTGCTGTCCCAGGGCTTTGCGTGGCGAGGGGGTCTTGTTGGTGAGACTGACCATAAGTTGGAAGCTGTGCACCCCTCTTCGACCGTAGCTGATGAGCGTAGCTGCAGGGACAACTCCAGCCAGGCACTCCCTCGGCACCCGAAGGGTTCTGCTTACCGTTGCTTCCTTCCGGACCTGGCGGGGTTCACAGACCTCCGTCGCGCGGGACCCAGCTATCAGCACTGCCCAGTGCGGTTAGAGGCCTACCAACTAAGCCTTGGAGAGGAGTTCAACCCCGCTGCAGCGGATTGCGGGTATAGGGCACCGCTAGCTCCCCGTCTAGCACAGCTCCACCATTCATGGTAGGTTCCCGCGCTGGGGTCTGTCAATGCGAAGGCCTCCCCTGGGGCCTGGGACGGTGCGGGTGATGGGGCTACGAAACGAATGGTAGAATAGCCCCCGTGGCAACACTGGCGCCGATACGTAAAGCTGTCATTCCCGCCGCTGGACTGGGCACTCGCTTCCTTCCCACCACCAAGGCTGTTCCCAAGGAGCTGCTCCCCATCCTGGACAAGCCCATGATCCAGTACGGCGTGGAGGAGCTCGTCGAGGCCGGGGTGGAGCAGGTAGTCCTGGTCACATCCCCTGGGAAGGCGGCCTTAGAGCAGTTCTTCCGCCCGTCGCCCGAGCTGGAGGAGCGTCTGGCCGTCGGGGGCTCTGCCAAGCTGGCGGAGATAATCAGAGGCATCTCCGCCCTGGCCCAGGTCACCACGGCAGTGCAGGAGCAGCAGCTCGGGCTGGGCCATGCTGTGCTGACAGCCAAGGAGGCCGTCGGGGATGAGCCATTTATCGTGGTGCTGCCCGACGATGTGATCGTGGGGGATGTGCCCGTGAGCTGCCAGATGCTGGAGGTGTACCGGCGGTACGGAGCCAGCGTAGTGGCGGTGCAGGAGGTGCCCAGGGAGGCGGTCAGCTCCTACGGTGTAGTGGATGCCCATGAGGTGGATGAGGGCATCTACAAGGTCAGAGGGTTGGTCGAGAAACCTGCCCCCGAGGATGCTCCTTCCAACCTGGCGGTGGTAGGCAGGTACATCCTTATGCCCGAGGTGTTTTCCTGCCTGGAACGCACTGCACCCGGGGCTATCGGCGAGATACAGCTTACCGATGGCATGGGCTTGCTACTGGAGGAGCAGCCCATGTATGCGCTGCGGTTTGAGGGGACCCGCTACGACGGGGGCACCCCACTTGGGCTTCTCAGGGCATCCCTGGAGATCGCACTGAGCCGGGAGGACACCCGGAAGAGGACTCTGGAGATAATCAGGAATCTTGACCTGGAGCAGCTATGAGCGGCGAGAAGGAGCAGTACCTGGAGCAGGTAGGGGCCCTGAAGGATGAGCTTTCGGAGATGCTGGACGGCATGGACTACTGCCTGGACTGGAAGGACTCCGAAGAGGAGTGGTCCATCCGGGAAGTTGTCTGCCACCTGCTGGATACACCTCCAGGGGGCATGGGATCGGTCCTCAAAAAGGTGCTGGAGGGGAACAGGGAAGAGATCGTCATCCACTCCAGCATGACCAACCTGACGACCGAGCGGAAGTCCAGTGACCTGTCCGACCTACGCCAGGACCTGAGAGAGCTGCTGGAGCAGGTGGAGGCCAGCTTGTCTGCCGCTTCTGATGCGGACCTGCAGACTAGCACTGCACCCGTCCACCTGGTCAGGGCCGACGTTCACGAGGAACGCACAGCCGGAAGTTTGGTTGAGCGCGCCCTACTGGGCCACTGGCGAGAGCACCTGGGGCAGATAAACGAGATCCGTCAAGCCCTGGGCTTCGGTTAGCTGGAGAGGGGCTCCTCTAGAAGAGGAAGCCCCCGCAGTCTGCTGAGAAGGTTCGGTCTACGGCTTTCTGCCTTGGGCAGGGTGAATCATCTGGTACCACGATTCTCCCTGTATGCTGGCGGCCACTTGGTTCAACATCTGCCAATTGCTGCTAAAACTGCTTTCGTCACGGGGCTGGTGACGCGATTTCATGCCCCTGAAGATCCTACCGACGGGAGACCGCCTGACTTTCATTGCCGTAGCCTTTCGTAGATTTGGATAACCTTGCGCAAAATATTATGCGCCTCCAAAATCAAAAATGCATCAGTTTTGCAACGAGTTTGCGGGAACTGAAAAAATCCTAGTGCTTTTCGTCACAATTCCAGGCAGAACGCTCCCCAGAAGAAAATGTCTGCCTCTGCATCCTGGGGTGATACTTCAGTTGCAATACAACGGCACACCTGATACTTTGGGGCCATTCAGCATCAGGTTGTAAAGCGATCCGAAACTGTAGTAACAGTTAGGCACTTTGTCCGGCTTACGTCAGGAGGCCGAAATTGGAAGTGTTCCTGGGTATACCGAGGGGTTTCTGCGCCGGGGTGGTGCGGGCCATCAACATCGTCGAGCTAGCCCTCGAAAAGTACTCTCCCCCCGTTTACGTCAAACACCAGATAGTCCATAACCCCTATGTGGTCCAGTCCCTGGAAAGCAAGGGCGCCAGGACCGTCGAGGATGTGGACGATATTCCCGAAGGCGCCACCGTGGTCTTCTCCGCCCATGGCTCCCCTCCCGGGGACTTTGAGAAAGCCCAGCGTCGCGGCCTGCACATCATAGATGCCACCTGCCCGCTGGTGACCAAGGTGCACAACGAAGCGAGGCGCTATTCCAACGACGGTCGCAAGCTGATCCTCGTCGGGCACCATGGGCACCAGGAAGTCCGGGGCACCATGGGCCAGACCAACATGCACCTTATGGACGATCGGGACCTTGCGTCCCTGCCCGGGTGGGAAGAGGGCACGCCCGTAGCGGTTCTGACCCAGACTACCCTCTCGGTCGATGACACAAGCAAGTCTATATCAGAGATCACGGGACGTTTCTCCGACGTGGTTGTGCGAAACGACCTTTGCTACGCCACCACCAACCGGCAGGAGGCGGTAAAGCAGCTCTCGCAAATGACCGACCTTATCCTGGTAATAGGCGCTGAGAACAGCTCCAACTGCAATCGCCTGCGGGAAGTGGCCGAAGCCAACGGGGTGAGGGCCTACCTGATCAATGGCCCCGATGAGATGGACATGGAGTGGTTCGATGGTGTGGCGAGGGTCGGCATCACATCCGGCGCATCTACCCCGGAGGATATGGTGCTGGCGGTGATCGACGCGCTGGCCCCCGATTCGGTGACCACCATTGACGGCGTGGATGAGGACGTGAGCTTTGTGCTTCCCCGGGAGCTCAGGGACTGAGGGCCACAGCCCGCCTAACGAGCTGACTTGTTTGCCTGAGACAAGGCTGCATCGGAGAAGAAGGCTTCCAGCACCTGCTCGACGATACCTTGCGAATCCAGGTGGAGCTTCTGACGCTGGGCCGATGCTGTGCCGTGCTCCACGAAGGCGTCAGGCATACCGATGCGGTGAACAGGGATATGGTCCAGACCGGCTTCAGCCAGGGCTTCCAACACCGCCGAGCCGAATCCTCCGGCCAGGACGTTCTCCTCTACGGTAACTATCTTGCCCGTGCTGCGGGCCGCATGAGTGAGCAGGTCCAGGTCCAGTGGCTTCACAAAGATGGGATTGACCACGCCGCAGGCTATGCCGTAGTCGGCCAGCTTCTCGGCCGCCTCCAGAGCCGCCGCCGCAGCTTTCCCCAAGCCGAAGATCACCACGTCGCGCCCTTCCCTGATTATCGAACCCCTGCCCAGGGGCAGCTCCTTCAGCTCGTCGCTTAGAGGTGTGCCGATGGCGGCGCCCCTGGCGATGCGGATGGCGAAGGGGCCGCGATGCTTGTACGCCGTGTACACCAGGTGCTGCAGCTCGTCCTCATCCATGGGTGCTGCCACTACGGCGTTGGGGAGGCAGCGCAGATAGGAAAGGTCAAAGGCACCATGGTGGGTCTTGCCATCTTCACCGACGATGCCGGCGCGGTCCACGATCAGGGTGACGGGAAGGTTCTGCAGGCACACATCGTGCAACACCTGGTCGAAGGCCCGCTGTAGGAAGGTGGAGTATATGGAAACGAAGGGATTGAGCCCGGTTGACGCCATGCCCGCAGCCATGCTGACCGCGTGCTGCTCGGCTATGCCCACATCGAACACCCTATCGGGAAACTCCTGCTGCACCTCGGCCAAGCCTGTGCCCTCCAGCATAGCCGCGCTGATGCCCACCACCGATTCATCTTCCCGCATGAGGCTCCCCAGGGTCTGGGCAAACACCTTGGAATAGGTGGGAGCGCCCGATGTATCCCCCAGGGGAGAGCTGGGTTGATGGAACTTTACGGGGTCATCCTCGGCGGGCTCGTAGCCGTGTCCCTTGTGGGTCACCACATGCACCACGGGGACGGAGCCGGATGAGCTTTTCGCCTGCTGCAGGGTCTCCTCCAGCTGTTTGAAGTCGTGCCCATCCACCGGGCCCAGGTACTGGAAGCCCATCTCGGTCCAGAACATGGTGGGAACGATGAGTCCGTCCAAGCCCATGCTGAACCTCTTGACCAGGCGGTACATCATCTCTCCCGTTGGCACCTTCTTGGAGAGGGCCTTCATGCGCTCCACCATGGGAGCATATTCGGGATGGGTGATGACGCGCTTGCGCCAGTTGGTCAGGAAGCCGATGTTCTCCGAGATAGACATCCCGTTGTCGTTCAAGATGATGATGAGCTTCTCGGGGTTCAAGTGGACGATGTTGTTGAGGGCTTCGAAGCTGGAGCCGGAAGTCATGGCCCCATCTCCCACCACCGCCACGGTCCACGAATCGATGTTCCGGTTCAACGTAGCTTCTGCGATACCCAGGGCAATGGAAAGGCCTGTGCCGGCATGACCAGCGCAAAGGGTGTCGTGGGGGCTTTCCATGGGCTCGCCGAAACCCGAGAGCCCACCTTCGAGGCGAATGTTCTGGAACTCGTCGCGCCGTCCCGTCACCAGCTTGTGGGTGTAGGTCTGGTTGGTGGTGTCCCACACGATGCTGTCCTTGGGGCTGTCGAACATCCGGTGAAGGGCGAGGGTGAGCTCGACGACACCGAGGTTGGAAGCCAGGTGGCCTCCCCGCTGGGTGATCACCGATATGATGGTATCCCGGGCCTCCTGGGCTACCTGGGCCAACTGCCGGTGGGTCAGGTTTTTCAGGTCTTTTGGATCGTTAATTCGGTCTAAGAGGCGGGTGGCCACCAAGGTCTCCTGCGAAAGTGTCGACTAGCACACCTTTATAACACCTGCGCCGTATGCATGACAAGTTATCCGAGGTATCAAAGGCGCCCGTTTCAATGCGACGAGCTACGTCTGCAGCGCCCGTTACAAGAAGGTGCTAATGTTCTTGGCGGATAGGCTGCTCTGGTCAAGAACGACCTTCCTGCGGGCGATCCTCCAGCCATCGTCACCCCTTCGCAGCAAGTCTTCCCGGCCTCCCACGTACAGGTCCGTCTCGGGCCCTCCCCGGGTGCGATAGACCACGTAGTTGGAGTACACGACCACCTCAGCGTCGGACCCGCCCCCTTCCACCTCTATGTTGGAGATGGTGCGCCTCGTGGTGGACGGCGGGTCTTCAGCCCATGCCATTCCGGTCTCCAGGCGCTCCACCCGCAGGGCCAGGGAGTTCTTGGTCTCCTCCATGAGGGAAAGCTCGTTCTCGACCTGCCCGGCCATTGCGCGCTGCCGGTCCCTGTCCCGGGCGGCCAGGGCCTTGCTGGAGGATGGGTACCTGAACCGCCGGGAGACCATTCGATAAATCAGGTCTTCGTCCAGAAGGTCCAGCCACTGGCGAAACTCCCGGCTGTCCAGCAGCCGGGCCTCCCTGAACAGAAAGCGTTGCACGGAAGTTAACGTGTCGTCCTGCATGCACCCCTTCCCGCTCCCCAGCACATTGGTCCTCAGGGGCCGGGGGAGTTGGACAGGAACATTCTGCGGCAGTAGACGCCTCGACGCAACTTTCCCCGGTCTGCCGAGGGTAGGAAAATTCCCCGACTTGTTAGCAATTTAGAAAACTCGTTCTAATTATGTCGAAATTCTCTTGCATTATTAGAACACATATTCTATTATCCCGTAGTATCACATTACGGGATCGAGGTGTAGATATGGTACAGCGCAGTTCGGCAGCAGTCCTGGATGCGGTGCCCGAGGAGTTTCCTTATCGGGATGATGGGTGTGAGGTCTCACCATCGTGCTTGAGATGCCCTCTACCAATGTGTAAGTACGATGATCCGGAATGGTTCCAGCGGGAAAAGCGTCGGGAGCGGGATGAAGAGGTGCTCTCCGCAATGCGGATGCAGAGGCTGACGGTGCCCGAAGCGGCGGCCAGGTTCGACATCAGTCAGCGCACCATCTTCCGCATACTCCAGCGATGCGGATTCAAGAATGTTCAAGCTGTGCTGGCGGCCTAGGGCTGGGCCTTGAAGCTTGACGGCCTCCGGTGGGGTGGTATCATGTAGTCGCCATCTACCTTTCCGGGGGTGAGCTAGTTGATGGGTCTTGGGGCTGCCCGGACCGTTACCGGCCGGGACGGCGAAAATAGAGGAACCTTTTTTGTGCACCTTCCCATGTGCCGGGAAGGTGCTAATCTTTTTGCCCACGGCGGGTTCACACGATGATGGGCGGTATCACCCGGATCGGTGGAATCGAGGTCGGGCATCACACCGACCTGGCCGGGGGCACCGGATGCACCGTTGTGCTGTGCCGCAAGGGGGCGGTGGCCGGCGTTGACGTCCGGGGGGGTGCGCCGGGCACCAGGGAGACGGACCTTCTGGGCCCCGGTCGCCTTGTTCAGCAGGTGCACGGGGTGCTGTTGAGTGGCGGGAGCGCCTTCGGCCTTGACGCTGCGGCGGGAGTCATGCAGTACCTGGAAGAGCGGGGGGTTGGCTACATCATGGGCAGGCGAGTCATTCCCATAGTGTCCGCCGCTATCATCTTCGACCTGAACCTGCTGTCCGATGCCGCACGGCCCGGCCCCCAGGACGCCTACGCAGCGTGCGAGAGGGCATCGGGCGGGACTGTGGATGAGGGCAGCGTAGGCGCCGGCACGGGAGCAAGCGTGGCTAAGGGCCGGGGCATGCGCTGGGCCATCAAGGGAGGCATCGGCACCGCCGGCTATGACTTGCCGGGGGGTGTGCGGGTCGGGGCGATCATAGCTGTCAATGCCTACGGCGGGGTGTGCGACCCTGCCAGTGGGAAGGTCATCGCAGGTCCCAGGCTGGAGGAGGGCGCCGGGATGATGGACCCGGTGGAGGCCATCCTCCAAGGCCCGGAGCCTGCAGAAGCCCAGCCTGGAGGCAACACGACAATCGGCGTCGTAGCCACCAACGCTGCGCTTACCAAGGATGAAGCCCACTACTTGGCGAGGGTCAGCCACGACGGCCTCGCTCTCGCCATACGACCGTGCCACACCATGTCCGACGGGGACTCTATATTCGCGTTGGCTACGGGCGCCGTCTCAGCTACACCCAACCTCACCCAGCTTGGCGCAGCTGCGACCCAGGTCGTTGCCGAGGCGGTGGTGCGGGCTGTGCAATCTGCCGTGGGAATGGGCGGCATCCCGGCAGTAGGGGAGCTGTAGGATGGATGCTCCGGCCATCGGCATAATCGGGGCTGGCACCCTGGGCAGGGCGCTGGCCCTCTGCTTGAAGTCCCACGGTTGCAACGTTGCCGTTGTCAGCAGCCGCAGTGCCAAGTCGGCAGAAGCCTTGGCAGCCCTGGCGGATGGCTGCCGGAAGGTCGCATCCCCTCAGGAAGCCGCCGACTGCGCCGATGTCGTATTCATCACAACCCCCGACTCCGCCATCGCCCAGGTTGCAGACCAGGTGCGCTGGCCATCCGGCCAAGGGGTGGTCCACTGCAGCGGCGCCCACACCCTGGATGTGCTGCAGGGGGCGTCCAGGCAGGGTGCTGCCATCGGCTCTTTTCATCCTTACCAGACCTTCGCCCGCGTGAACACATACGAGGATGCGACCCAGCGGTTCCTCGGGGCAGGAGTAGCCGTCGAAGGTACGGGTTGGCTGGCCGGCTACCTGGAAGATCTGGCCGGCCTTCTGGGCTGTAGAGTGGTGCACATCGATGCCCGGGACCGGGCTTTGTACCATGCCTCAGCGACGATGAGCTGCGGGCACCTGGCCGCCCTGGCCAAGGTGGTTGTGGATATGTGGAGGGAGCTGGGTGTGCCGGAAGAGGATGCTCTGCCCATAATCGCGCCCATTATGCAGACCACCCTGGCCAACATAGCTTCGGCGGGCGTGGCCGCCAGCCTGACAGGCCCTGCCGTCCGGGGAGACGCGGAAACCGTGGGAAAGCACCTGGGCGCCCTGGAAAAACGGCTTCCTGAATTGGCGCCCCTGTACAGAAGCCTAGCCCGTCACTCCCTGGCGGCTGCTGGGCCGGACCCATCCTCCCCCATGGCTGGGGAGCTTGCTGGTCTGCTGGAGGACCGGTAGATGCCCCAAGGGTCGCGTATCGATTTCATGACGGTCGCATCGGCCGCAAGCCAGACACACTCAGGAGGAGACCCGAAGAATGCGTCGCACCAGCGTTAGAGACATCGCCAGGATGAAGGCGGAGAGGCGGAGGATACCCGTTGTGACAGCCTACGACTACACATCGGCGCGCATCGCCGATGACGCCGGCATACCTGTGCTGCTGGTGGGCGACAGCCTTGGCATGGTGGTGCTCGGGTACGAGTCCACCATCCATGTGACCATGGACGACATGATCAGCCACATCCGGGCTGTGAGCCGGGGGTCCCGGCAGGCCTTGATAGTCGGCGACCTTCCCTTCATGTCCTACCAGGCAAGCGCCGAGGATGCCCTGCGCAACGGTGGACGCCTGCTCCAGGAGGGTTATGCTCATGCGGTGAAGCTGGAAGGCGGCGCACGGGTGGCAGAGAGCGTACACCGCATGGTGGAGGCCGGGATACCGGTGATGGGGCACATAGGGCTGACTCCCCAGTCGGTGAACGAGTACGGCGGTTACCGGGTGCGGGGCAAGGACAAGGGCGAAGCTGGGGAGCTGATGAGCGATGCCCTGGCCCTCCAGGACGCGGGGGCCTTCTCGGTGGTGCTGGAACTGGTGCCTGCCCCGCTGTCCCGGGAGATCAGCCAGAGGCTGTCCATCCCCACCATCGGCATTGGTGCAGGGCCCCACTGCGACGGGCAGGTGCAGGTCTTTCACGACATCATGGGCCTCTACACCGATTTCGTTCCCAAGCACACCCGGCGCTACGTACAGGCGGCCGCCTTAATGTCCGAGGGAATGGCCGCCTACGCCTCCCAGGTCAGGGACGGGAGCTTTCCCTCCCTGGATGAGAGCTTCTCCATGGATGAGAGCGTCCTGGAGGGCCTTGAAACCCAGCGGTAGGGCGCCGGCGCCGGGGTCTGTATAGCTTGCAACTACTCACGACCATAGAAGGCTTCAGGGCCGCCCGGCGGAGCTGCGAGGGCGTTCTGGGGTTGGTCCCCACCATGGGTTCCCTTCATGAAGGGCATCTTGCCCTTGTCAGGCGCGCTCGCAGCGAAAACAGGGTGCTGGTCGTCAGCATCTTTGTGAACCCGACCCAGTTCGGGCCCAGCGAAGACTACGGCGCCTACCCCAGGGACATGGAACGGGACCTGGCTCTTCTCAAGTCGGAAGGCACCGACCTGGTGTTCGCCCCCCCGGCAGAGGAGATATATCCGCCGGGGTATGCCACCTGGATAGACCTTCCCAATAGGGCGTACCGGCTGGAGGGAGAGCACCGGCCCTCCCACTTCCGGGGGGTCGCCACCGTGGTCAGCAAGCTGTTCAACATCGTCGAGCCGGACGTGGCCTACTTCGGCCAGAAGGACGGGCAGCAGGTGGCGGTCATACGACGGATGGTGGCCGACCTGAACATGGACGTACAGATGCGGGTGGTGCCTACGGTTCGGGAAGCCGACGGCCTGGCGCTCAGCAGCCGGAACGTGTACCTGTCCGAGGAAGAGCGGCGGGCCGCCCCCACCGTATTCAGGTCCTTATCCCGGGCACAGGAGTTGTGTGCCGGGGGCGAGCGGTCGGCGGAAGTGTTGCGCGCTGTGGTGAGGAGCATGCTGGAGGCAGAGCCTCTCGTAGGCGCCATCGACTATGTGAGCATCGCCGACCCCGACACCCTGGAGGAGATGGACAGCGTCCGTTCTCCGGCTATGGTCTCGGCTGCCGTGCGCATCGGGCGCGCCCGCCTCATAGACAACGTCATGCTGGCATAGCCCAACCCTTCCCCAATAGACTGATTGGGCGCACCATTCTCTCCTCATTCCCTTGACGGAATGGGATTAAGTGCAGCGTGAGACGCCAGCCGGGGGCCTGTGTTGTTCCCCCTCACCCCAACCCTCTCCCACCGGGGGACAGGGGGAATATTGTCCACTGTTATGACCGGCGTAGACTCTCTCAGGACGAACCTGTTGTTCAGACTGGCCTTTAGTCACACCCGACCTGTTCCTGGCCTGAGTTTCCTGGATTGCGGCCTCCGCCGCAATGACGGCAAGGGATTCGTCACACCCCGCCTTATTAATGTCCTGAACTTTCGTTACGGGTCTGCCGGTTCGTCCTGAGGGAAATCGAAGGACGAACCGGCATCCCGGGCACATGGCACGACAGTGGGAGTAGGCCCCCGCGCCCTTCGGGGCCTTGCGTCCCCCACGTCTCTCATCATCGCAAGGATATTTGTCATTGCGGCGGAGGCCGCAATCCAGGACGGAGCATTGCTGGCTGCAGGGTAGCTACCGCCAGACCTCCCTGTCCGGTCGCCCTTCGATTTCCCTCAAGACGAACCGACGGGGGTAGACTCCCGCAAAAGCGGGAGTGACGACGGGGCAGCCTGTGTTGTTCCCCCTCACCCCAACCCTCTCCCACCGGGGGAGAGGGGGTATATTGTCCGCCGCTATGACGGTAGGGATGCCGGTATGGCTGAGGGCGTAGGAGTATAATGGCTCTTTACGTCCTGTGGAGCCGGTGAACCGCTTCCCAGCCCGGAAAGGATTCCCCAATGGATGTTGCGCTGTACGTTAAGGATTTCGTCGATGACCCCAACTCTTCGATGCACCAGCAAGTCGAGGATGTTGCCGACGTAGCCCGCCGGGCGGGCGCATGGGGTTTCATGGGCCTCTACGCTCCCCAGCACTGGGTGTCCTACCCTTCCGTATGGATGCAGCCCCTGCCCCTGCTGGCCCGGCTGGCGCCCGAGGCGCCGGGCCTGAAGCTGATCACTGGCGTTGCCCTCCTGCCCATGCTCAATCCCGTGGAGCTGGCAGAGCAGGTCGTCACCCTGGACCATATAAGCAACGGCAACTTTGTGCTTGGGACGGGCATCGGCTACCGGGAGGTGGAGCTGGAGGCTGTGGGAGCTACCCGGTCCCAGAGGGTTGCCCGCTTCGAAGAGTCCCTGGAGATCATGAAGCTGCTCTGGTCTGGCGAGGAAGCCAACTACGAGGGCGCCTTTTGGCAGGTGCACGGCGCCAAGATGGCTCTCCGGCCCCTCCAGGACCCCCATCCGCCCATTTGGATCGCTGCCCAGAGCCGGGGAGCCTGCCGCCGGGCCGCCTTCAAGGCCGACTCCTGCCTCCTGGGCCCCCAGCCAGCGTGGACCGACGTGGCGCAGATGGCCGAGTACTACTGGGAAGCCATCGCGGAGAAGGGCGCCCCTTCCGACGGGCTTCTGGGCGCCCAGAGGGTAATGGCCATCGCCAAGGACCGGGAGACCGCCCTGGCGGAGGCCCGGGCAGCCGCCGAGCGCAAGGCCAACATGTACGGGGGCTGGAACATGCAGGAGCGCACCACCGTCGACCTGGGCTTGTCCACCGACCGGAGCCTGGAAGACTGGGCCATCGTGGGAAGCCCCCAGGACTGCGCCGAGACGATCTCGCGCTGCTACCACGAAATGGGAATGCGGTACTTGGGGATGGGCTTCCTGAACCTGCCCAGAGACCACCAGGCCCGCCTGGAGAAGCTCCAGTTTATCTCCGAGGAGCTGCTGCCCCTGCTGCCCTAGCCCCAGCCACTGCGTTGACTGGGTTCAGCGCCCTTCCGTATAATCGCCCACTGACAGTGCCCGTTCCAGGAGAGACTTCTCAATGGCTAACCAAACAGGCAAACGCTACTTTTGCGCGGTGTGCGGCTCCGAGTTCATCGTGACCAAGGCGGGCCCGGGCACCATGTCCTGCTGCGATCAGCCCATGCAGCTGAAGGGCTGAGCGGCCAACCTGCGCCTCAACTATGCCAAATCAGCTAGGCAAGCGATATGTTTGCGCCAAGTGCGGCACCATGGTTCTCTGCACCAAGACCGGGGAAGGCGTCGTGATGTGCTGCGACGAGGAGATGGAGATCCAGCAGCCCCGGCAGCTCCCCTCTTCCGACTAGCCTAGTCCCCGGGCCTACCTGGGAACCGGTACCCCGGCTACCTTCATCTGGATGCGACGCAGAGTGTAGAACGTCGTGAAAAAGAGGGTCATCCAGTCGTCCCCGCCCCATGCGCAGTTGGTGGCGTGGTCGCCGGGGACTGGGATGGTCCCCAGGTGGCACCCCGCAGGGTCGATGATCCACAACCCGCCGGGTCCCGTGCAATAAACGTTTCCCTGCAGGTCCAGTTTCATCCCGTCGGGGTTGCCTTCGCCTTCCCCCTGCACCTGGCAGAACACCCTGCCGTTCTCGATACCGCCGTCGTCGGCCACATCGAAGACATGGATCAGCCCCACCCTGGAAGAGTTGACGTACAGCTGCTTTTCGTCCACCGAGAAGGCCAGACCGTTGGGGAAGTGAATCTCGTCGGTCAGCAGGTGCACCTCGCTGAGGTCCGGGGGCACCATGTACACGCCCAGGAAGTCCAGCTCCGGCTCGATTCCGCCGGTGATGGGGTCGGTGAAGTAGATAGCGCCGTCGGAGCGCACGACAAGGTCGTTGGGCCTGTTGAACCGCTTGCCCCGGAAGCTGTCGGCGACGATGGTAGTGCTCCCGTCGGCCTCCATGCGGGAGACCCGGCGCAGGGACTGCTCGCAGAAGACCAGCCTGCCCTCAGGGTCCCTGGTCATTCCGTTGCTGAAGTTGGAGGGATCAAGCTCCACGCTCACCCCCTGGCCGGGGGTCCATCGCATCCGGCGGTTGTTCCGTATATCGCTGAAGAGCAGGTAGCCGCCCTCCCGGTACCACAGCGGCCCCTCGGCCAACTGGTACCCCGAGCCCAGCTCCTCCCACTCTTCATCGGGAGAGACCAGGTCGGCCAGCTCAGGCAGAAGCATTTCAACGGGCATGGCGACCCCCTTCTACGGCGTTACAGGCCCTCGGGCAGCTCGACGATCATGCGGTTCTTCTTCGTATCCACTTCCAGGACGACATCTTCCAGGCCCGGCACCAGCACCTCTCCTCCGTCTCCCCGGACGACGTACACATCGTTGTCCCCTACCGGAAGCACATCGACGATGCTCCCGATCCTGTCGCCTGCAGGGGTCAGCACATCCATGTCGATGATCTGGTAGTGGTAGAAGGTGCCCTCGGGCAGCTCGGGTATCGAGTCCTTGGGGATGGTCAGCAGTTTATCCCTGAAGCCCTCCGCCTCGTCGCGGTCGTTGATGCCCTCCAGCTTCAGGTTGATCCGACCCTTGTGGACCGCAGATGTCCTCTGTATCCGGCGCTTCATGCCGTCCAGCAGGACTGCCTTCCCGACTGTGAACCGGTCCGGAACGTCGGACATGATCTCTATCTGCAATTCACCGTGCACTCCGGTGGGTTTGATGGCTTTGCCGACCACCACCTGCCCAATGGGAACGTCGGGGTCATTCACAGGGTAAGCTCCAGGAGGGACCGGGGCGGCAGGGTTGGCCTGGAGTGGCTAGGAGGGGCGAGGGTGCAACCATGGGTGGTCTTGAGGGTGGGGGTGAAAGAGGCTCCGGAGGGGAGGGCCGGATTAGACTATCTCCAGCACAGCCTTGGTGCCGTTCTTGACGGCGGAGACGCGGAGGAGGATGCGCATAGCTTGGGCGACGCGGCCTTGGCGGCCGATGATCTTGCCCTTGTCCTCTTCGGCGACCTCGAGCTTAAGTACAACCCGGTCCTCTTCCATCTCTTCGGTGACCACGACGTCGTCGGGGCGGCTGGCCAGGTTCCGGGCGATGTACTCGATCAGTTCCTTCATGCTGCTTTAGCCTTCTCGTAGATTCCGTTCCAGTTGAAGATACGCTGCACCGGCTCCGAAGGCTGGGCGCCCTTGTTCAGCCAGTTGACAGCCTTCTCTTCGTTCAGCACTACGGCGGGGGGGTCCATCAGTGGGTCGTATTGCCCTATCCAGTCCACAAAGGCGCCATCCCTGGGCGCCCGGGAATCAGCCACCACGATGCGGTAGTAGGGCCTGCCCTTCTTACCGACGCGGCGCAGTCGAATTCTCAGCATAAGTTACTAGTCCCCTCTGTACTGCAACATGCCCCATTGCAAGGGCCGCTTGTAGCAGGATTGTAAGCCTACAGCCTCTACCTTGTCAACGCTGACGGCGTATTGCCACGCCCATCGGCCGCCCTTATAATGGGGAAGATTTCTGTAGCTTAGGAGGTGATCGGTGCGCCCCTTTGCCTTCGTTTCCCCGCGCACCTTGGACGAAGCTGTTCAAGCTATGGCCGGAGCAGGCGGCAACGCCCGCGCCCTGGCCGGAGGTTCCGATCTTGTGGACCAGATGAGGGTGGGGCGCAGGACCCCCAGCCTTGTGGTGGACATCAAGAACATCCCTGACATGCAGCGCCTGGAGTACATACCGGGCGAGGGCCTGCACATGGGGGCCGGCGTCTCCTGCACCCGCACCGGGGAGTATGCTCCCGTGGCGGAGCACTACCCGTCCATCAAGGAAGTCTGCGGGCTTATCGGTTCGACCCAGATACAAAACCGGGCCAGTATCGCCGGCAACGTGTGCAATTCGGCCCCCTCGGGCGACACCATACCGCCCCTGCTCACCTACGACGCCCGGTGCATAGTGGTGGGGTCCAATGGGCGCAGAGAGGTGCCCATTGCGGAGTTCTTCGCCGGCCCCGGTCAGAACGTCATGGCAGCCGACGAGCTCCTTCTGGAGATAGTCGTTCCTCCCCCGCCTGCCAACAGCAGCGGGCGCTACCTCAGGTTCATTCCCAGGGAGGAGATGGATATCGCCGTAGCTGGCGCGGCCAGCATGATCGCTGTGGACCCAGCTTCCAAACGCTGCACCACAGCCCGCATAGCGCTGGCATCGGTAGCCCCGACGCCTGTCAGGGCCAAGGATGCCGAAGCTGCCCTGGAGGGCCAGGTGCTTACTGCGGATGTGGTGAAGGCCGCATCGGACCTGACGCCCAACGCCACCAGTCCAATTTCCGACGTTCGCGGTTCCGTCGAATATCGCAAAGAGCTGTGCAAGGTGCTCACCCAGCGGACCCTGGAGCATTGCCTTGCCGATCTCGGGATGTAAGGAGCAGACGTGGAGCAGACCATTAGAAAAGCGCCCCTGCAATGCAGGGTGAACGGGGAAGAAGTAGAGGTGCTGGTAAAGCCGTGGCAGACCCTCCTGGAGGTGCTCCGGGATGAGCTCAGGCTGACGGGCACCAAGGAAGGTTGCAGCAACGGAAACTGCGGCGCCTGCACCGTCATCATCGACGGCCAGGCTGTCGACTCATGCCTGACCCTTGGCCTGGAGGCCGATGGGCACGAGGTGACGACTATAGAGGGCTTGGCCAACGGGGCCGAGCTGCATCCCGTGCAGCGGGCCTTCATGGAACACGGCGCCTTGCAGTGCGGTTTCTGTACCCCAGGATTCATAATGTCGGCCAAGGCTTTCCTGGATAAGCATCCCAAGCCCACGGAGACGGAGCTTAGAACGGGAATTGCCGGAAACCTGTGCCGATGCACCGGGTACGACAAGATCATCAAAGCAATAATGTCCATCACCGAGAAGTAAGGAGGAGCTATGGCAACGGTCCAGGACCGAAAGTACGTAGGCCAGTCAGTCGAAAAGGCCGATGCCCTGGAACGGGTAACCGGCCGTGCCCAATATGGTGCAGACGTGTTCATGTCCGGGATGCTCTACGCCAAGGCTTTGCGCAGTCCCCATGCCCACGCTCGCATCAAGAACATCGACACCTCCAAGGCTGAGCAGGTGACGGGCGTCAAGGCGGTGATCACCCACAAGGACCTGCCCGTCCCCAGCGACACCGCCACATCCTTCGGCGGCGAGCTGATGATCGCTCTGAAGGACCTACAGAAGCTCACCATGGCCCACGACAAGGCGCTGTTCGACGGCCACACCGTTGCCGTGGTTGCGGCGACCAGCCTGGATATCGCCGAGTACGCCACCAGCCTCATCCAGGTCGATTACGAGGTCCTGCCGCCGGTGGCGGATGTGGTCTCGGCCATGGATGACAGCGCAGCACTGCTGCACGAGGACCTGTTCACTAAGACCCTGGGCGAGCCTCCCACAAAGGCCAGCAATGTGGCCACCTACCTGGAGGACGGTCGGGGGGACATGGACCAGGCATGGAAGGATGCCGACGTCGTGGTGGAGGACACCTATGACACCCTGATGGTGCACCAAGGCTACCTGGAGCCCCAGGCCTGCGTGGCCCGGGTGGATGGCGACGGCACCGTAAACATCTGGACCAGCAACCAGGGCACCTATAACGTCCAGCGCCAGCTCAGCGCCCTGCTGGACCTCCCCCAGGACAAGATGATCGTAACCCCCATGGAGATCGGCGGCGGGTTCGGCGGGAAGATTTACACCATCCTAGAGCCCCTGGCCATCCTTCTGTCCAAGAAGAGCGGAGGCGCTCCCGTCAAGATGGTGATGGACCGCAACGAGGTGTTCCGGGGCACCGGACCCGGCTCCCCGGCCCACCTGACGGTCAAGGTCGGCGCCAAGAACGACGGGAGCATCACGGGCTGCTACGTTCGCATGCTGTACGATGCCGGCGCTTTCCCCGGCTCTCCCATAGCCGGCGCTACCGTCGTGTCCTTCGGTCCCTACAAGTGCGACAACATGAAGCTGGAAGCCTACGATGTGGTGACCAACAAGCCCAGGGTGCAGGCATACCGCGCTCCCGGCGGCACCCCGGTGGGCTTCGCCGTCGAGACGGTTATGGACATGGTGGCCGAGAAAATCGGGATGGACCCCCTCCAGTTCCGCAAGCACAACGCCGTGGTAGAGGGCGACTTGATGACCAACAACCGCCCCCTCAACAGCATTGGCCTGACGGAGATGCTGGACCAGATAGAGAAGCATCCCTCCTGGACCTCACCGCTGGAAGGGCCTAACCGAGGCCGGGGCTTGGCCGTAGGGTTCTGGCTGGGTGCTACCCTGACGTCCAGCTCGGTGATCATGGTTCATGCAGACGGCACCGTCACGGTGACCACGGGCCAGGTGGACCTCACCGGCATACGCACCACCATGAAGCAGATGACGGCCGAAGAGCTGCAAATTCCCATCGAGGACGTGAACGTACGGGTGGTCGACACCAATTCGGCCCCCTACACCGACCTCAGCGCGGGCAGCCGATCCACCTGGACCCAGAGCATAGCCATCCAGAGGGCTGCCGAAAGCGCCATATCTCAGATGAAAGCCCACGCCGCAGAGCAGCTCAAGGTGGAGCCCGAGGACATTGAGTACGCCGACCGGCGTTTCTGGGTCAAGAATGACCCCGAGCAGGCGATGGGCTGGTTCGACGTAGCCCGCAACAGCGTGCGACGGGGCGACGGCCCGGTCTGCGGAGAAGGGTCGGTAACCAGGGTGCAGAGCGCCCCTACCTTTGGCGCCAACGTGGTGGACGTGGAGGTGGACCCGGGTACGGGCAAGGTGAAGCTCCTCCGCTACACCTGCTTCCAGGATGTGGGCTGCGCCATCAACCCAGTGCAGGTGGAGGGCCAGATCCAGGGTGGAGCCGTCCAGGGCATCGGCTGGTCCCTGTACGAGTACTACCACTACGACGACAAAGGGGTGATGAGGAATCCCTCCCTCCTGGACTATCGTATGCCGACGGCCCTGGACCTGCCGATGATCGACATAGTCCTCACAGAGAAGCCGGCATCCGAGGGGCCTTACGGGGCCCGCGGCGTTGGGGAAGTCCCCATCGTGCCACCGCCGGGCGCCATCGCCAACGCAATTTACCAGGCGACCGGTGTGAGGATGAACAAGCTGCCCATGACGCCGGAGAACGTCTTCTGGGCCCTGAAGGACAACGGCAACGGGAAGTAGCCAGCCGGTACACTAGCAACGGTCAAGGAAGGGCGGCCACTCGGCCGCCCTTCCTTATTGCCCCCCAGCACCGCTGTCCGTTCCCTTTCGATTTCCCTCAGGGCGAACGGAAAACTTGGGCCAGCCTCTAGTCAGGCCCGACCTGCCCCAGCCCTCGAGTTTCCTGGATTGCGGCCTACGCCGCAATGACGAGGGGCCTTTTGCCATAAGACTCCCTCTTCCACGCACTTCATCCCTGGCCATTGCTTCTGTCAGCGACGTCTTTCGTCATTGCGGCGGAGGCCGCAATGACGAAAGACGTGGCCCGTGTGAGGAATGGTGGCGGGCGCAAGGCACCTCGACTTGCCCGTTCCCCTTCGATTTCCCTCTGGGCGAACGGACATCTTGGGCCGGCCTCTAGTCAGGCCCGACCTGTCCCACCCCCTGAGTTTCCTGGATTGCGGTCTAAGCCGCAATGACGGGACGGGGTGAGAGTGTCGCCCCCTAAATTGAATCTGGGGGCCTGCTCTGGTAACATGAAGGCAGATAGCGTACCTTTGGACAGACGATGAGAGAAGCTATACAAGAAGCCGTCAACCTGCTGGAACAGGACCAGCCCTGCGTCCTCGCCACGGTCGTCAGGACCAAGGGCTCCACACCCCAGAAGCCTGGGGCCAAGCTGCTCGTGCGCCAGGATGGCAGCGGCGTCGGCACCCTGGGTGGGGGCTGCGTCGAAGGGGACATCTGGTTCGCAGCCAAGGAGATACTGAGGCGCAAGAGCGGGCCAGAGTACAAGGACTACCTGCTCAACGAAGATATCGCAGCTAGGGACGGCCTGGTCTGCGGCGGCACCATGTACTTCTTCCTGGAGCCATTCTGGGACCCCAAGGAGTTCCTGGACTACGGCCATGCCATGCTGGGCGCCTACGAAAGCGGGAACCCCGTGGCGGTGGCGACGCTGATCAAGGCCGATGGTGGCAGAGGAGTCCAGGGAGCCAAGCTGCTCCTGAAGGAAGACGGGGCGGTCTTCGGCAGCTTGGGCGATGGAGAGTTGGACGACATAGCCCTGGAAGGTGCCCGCAGGGTTGCCGACCTGGGCAACAACGAGCATATCGCCACGCGCCTTGGCGCTGAGATATACGTCGAGGGCTTCACAACTCCGCCGACCCTGGTCATTGTTGGGGGCGGGCACGTTGGCAAAGCGACCTACGACCTGGCTCTCATGCTGGGCTTTCGCATCTACGTCGTGGATGACCGCGCCCAGTTCTCCAACCCCGAGCGGTTCCCGGGGGCGGAAGACACCATCGTGGTGCCCGACTACACCAGGGCGATGGACCAGGTGCCGGTCAACGCCAACACCTTCATTCTCATAGCCACCCGGGGCCACTGGTTTGATGACCTTGCCCTGGAGTCGGCGGTGCGCACGCCCGCAAGGTACGTGGGCCTCTTGGGGAGCCGGCGCAAGACCATCATGATCTACCAGAGGTTGGTGCAGCAGGGCATACCCGTGGAGAGGCTCAAGGATGTCCATGCACCCATCGGGCTGGACATCGGCGCCCTCACCCCCGAAGAGCTGGCGGTGAGCATCATGTCTGAAATCATCATGGAGCGTCGCAGTGGCTCCGGTGGGTCCATGAAGATGGACCGCAAGTACTTCGACCGCGCGGTGGGGAAGGGACAGACTGCTGGGGTAATGTCCGACTAGGACAGCCGGTGGCGTCCCCCAGTCCACATTCGGCAGGTGCCATCCACGCCCTTCTTCTGTCGGCAGGCGAGTCCACCCGCATGGGCCAGCTAAAGGCGCTTCTTCCCTTCCAGGGCTCCAGTCTCATCGAGTACCAGGTCAGCTCCCTTAAGGAAGCCGGAGTCGCCCGCACTATGGTCGTTCTTGGACATGAAATTTCCCAACTTTCAGCGTTGCTGGAAGGAGTCCCGGGCGTGGAGTGGGTGAACAACCCCGACTACCGCCAGGGGAAGACCACCTCGGTCAAGGCCGGGATGAGCGCTCTCCAAGACGAGACATCGGAAGCCGCAGGCATCCTGGTGTTGAACGTGGACCAGCCCCGCACGCCCGAGTGCGTACGTTCCATCATGGAGCAGCACTTGGGTCACCAGGATGGGCGAGGTGCCCCGTGCCTGATGACCATTCCCACATACCGGGGCAAGGGCGGGCACCCCATAATCTTCCATCCTTCCCTGGTCCCCGAGGTGATGGAGATCGAGGAGGGGGATCAAGGCTTGAAGGCTCTGGTGAGAAGGCACGAAGACCGAACCCTGAGGCTGGAGACGGGCAACCCAGAGGTGCTCTTCGACCTCAACACCACCGAGGACTACAAGGCAGCCCTCGCCCACTTCGGTTAGCTCGCCTCCTCCAAGAGAGGCCTTAGCCAAAGGTCGGGGCCTAATCCAGAAACCACGGATCGTAATGTAGCTATGAAAATCACAGATCTGTTTGAATCAGGAAAGCGCACCATCTCCTTCGAGTTCTTCCCGCCCAACACTGAGCAGGGGACCGAGAACCTGTTTCGAAACATCCCCATTCTCAGGCAGATGGACCCCGATTTTGTTTCGGTGACCTACGGAGCAGGAGGAGGCACGCGGGACAAGACCATCGGCATCGTCAGGCGCGTCAAGGAGCAAACGGACCTGGAGGTAATGTGTCACGTGACCTGTGTTGCCCAGACCAAGGAAGAGGTTGAAGCTGCCCTGGACCTGCTGGGTCCGGCGCAGGTGGAGAACGTGCTGGGGCTGCGGGGAGACCCGGGCCGGGGGGAGGACAGGTTCGTCCCCCCCGAAGGTGGCTACCAGTATGCTTCGGAGCTTATCGAGCACATCCGCGACAATCACAACTTTGCGGTGGGCGGCGCCTGCTTCCCCGAAGGACACCTGGAGTCTCCCAACCTGGAGGCCGATGTGGCTTTCCTGAAGAAGAAGGTGGATTCCGGCGCCCAGTTCCTGGTTACCCAGCTCTTCTTCGACAACGACGACTACTACCGCTTCATGGAGCGCACCCAGCGGTGGGGCATAGATGTACCCATAATCGCCGGAGTGCTGCCCATCCTGAGCACAGGCCAGATACGGCGGTTCGCCTCCCTCTGCGGCGCACGCATACCCGATGACCTGGATGCCAAGCTGGAGCAGTATGCCGAGGACGACAATGCGGTCCGGGAGATAGGGATCGAGCACTCTTCGAGGCAGGTAGAAGACCTGTGGCGTAATGGCGTGGCCGGCCTCCACTTCTACACCCTGAACCGTACCTACTCCACCCTCAAGGTGCTGGAAAACCTGAACGCCGACAAAGCTTCGGCCCCATGCTGATCTCCGGCGTGGACATCATCGAGATCTCCCGGGTAGGCAAGGTGGTTGAACGATTTGGAGAGAGGTTCCTCCGCCGCATCTACACCCCTGGCGAGATCTCCTACTGCCGCGGCCGGGCGGCCAACCTGGCGGCCCGCTTCGCAGCCAAGGAGGCTACCATGAAGGCCCTGGGCACCGGTGTGCGGGGCGTGGGCTGGAAGGACATCGAGATCGCCCGTAAGGAGAGCGGCGCCCCCCACATCCTGCTCCACGACCGCGCTCAACGGCGTGCCCAGCGCCTGGGCGTCGAGGAGCTGTCCCTCAGCATGTCCCATTCCCGGGAGTATGCCGTGGCCTTCGTTGTGGGGCATCGCAAGGATGAAGATACTCAGCGTTGACCAGATGAGGCAGGTAGAGGAGGCGAGCGTCGCTGCCGGCGTGCCCGTATCCACTCTCATGGAGAATGCAGGGCTGGCGACGGCCCGCTTCTGCTCCTCCCTGCTCAGCCCCACCGCCGGGTCGCGGGTCCTGGCGCTAGTCGGCCCGGGCAATAACGGAGGCGACGCCCTGGTGGCCGCCCGGCACCTCCATCGGTGGGGCGCCAGAGTGACCGCCTACATGGTGTCGGAAAGGCCCGCTGACGACCCGAACCTGGCCGAGGCTGCAAGGCGAGGCGTGAGGCTAGTGTCTGCCTCCGACGACCCCGACGGTGCCGTCCTGCAGTCAGAGCAGGAGTCCTGCTCCCTGGTACTTGACGGGGTGCTGGGGACGGGCCGGGCGAGGCCCATGGAGGGCGTCATACAGCAGGTGATGCTGGCCCTGGGCGACGCCCGCGGTTCGCGCAGGGCGATGGTGACCGTTGCCCTGGATGTGCCCACCGGCATGGATGCCGATTCCGGCGAGGTGGACCCCGCCTGCCCGGGGGCTGACCACACCATCGCATTTGGATTTCCCAAGATGGGCCACTACCGCTTCCCCGGCGCCGAGGTGCGGGGCGAGCTCCACATCGCGGACATTGGCGTTCCCCCCGGCTTGGACGCCGGGATATCCGCCGAGCTGCTGACTGAACAGCTAGCGGCCGGAGGCCTCCCCCAGCGCCCAACCCTTTCCCACAAGGGCACCTTCGGCCACACGCTGGTGGTCGCGGGGTCCGGCAGGTACATCGGCGCGGCCTGCCTGGCCTCCGAAGCAGCGGCGCGAGTGGGCTCCGGGCTGGTCACCCTGGCATCCCCCGAGTGCATCTATCCCCAGGTGGCCGCCAAGCTCACCGAGGTGATCCAGCGCCCTGTCCTGAACGACATAGAAGGCAGATTCCACGTTGACGCCGCGCCTTCCATAAGGGAGGCTGCCGCCGTGTGTAGCGCCATGGTGCTGGGGTGCGGGCTCGGCTCCTCGCCCGGCTTGGTTCAGCTGGTGAAGCAGGTGCTGTTGCAGCACCCCCAGCCAGCCATCCCGGCGGTGGTGGATGCCGATGGGCTGAACAACCTTGCCAAGATCGACAACTGGTGGGAGACCGTCTCCTATCCTGTGGTGCTTACGCCCCATCCGGGAGAGATGGCCACCCTGGCTGGGATACCGGTGTCCCAGGTGCAGGCCCGGCGAGAAGACATAGCATTGGAGATGGCGGAGCGTTGGGGGCAGACGGTGGTCCTCAAGGGGGCGTACACGGTCATCGCGGCGCCCAACGGGCGCTGCACCATTAGCCCCTTTGCCAACCCTGCCCTGGCATCGGGAGGGACAGGAGATGTGCTGGCGGGGATGATAGCCGGCCTGTTGGCCCAGGGGGCCGAGCCTGTAGATGCCGCGTGCTGTGGGGTGTACCTCCACGCAGCAGTGGGCGAAGAGCTTCGCTCGGCTATGGGGGATGCGGGCGTGCTGGCCTCGGACATGCTTCCCCGGCTCCCAGGCGCGATGCAGAAGCTGCGAAAGCCCTGACGGCCGCCGATAGTTTTCCTGGCAAGGGTGATATAATCTTCCCCGACAATACTGCCTGATGCAGTGTAGGAGATGGACCAATGGACTTGGGTCTCAAGGGCAAGGTTGCCATAGTAACCGGCGGGAGCTATGGCATCGGCCGGGCAGCAGCTTGGCGCATGTGCGATGAAGGCGCCAAGGTGGTCATATGCGCGCGACGGGAAGATGTCCTTCAGGATGCAGCCCGGGAGATCGAGATACGCACCGAGGGAACGGTGCTGCCGATCAGGGCCAACGTCGCGGACCCCGGCGATATATCGAGGGTGATTCAGGCCGCGACCCAGACCTTTGGCCGCCTCGACATACTGGTCAACAACGCCGGCCAGTCGGCAGCCCACCCCTTCGAATCGGTAACCGATGATGAGTGGCATGCCGATTTCGACCTGAAGCTCTGGGCGGCCATTCGATTTGCCCGGGAGTCCATTCCCCACATGCGCAAAGTGGGCGGGGGCCGGATCATCAACGTTACCAACCTGGGAGCCAAGGCCCCTGGGGCCAGCTCGGTGCCCACCTCTGTGTCCAGGGCAGCGGGCATAGCCGTCACCAAGGCCCTGTCCAAGGACCTTGCCAAGGACAACATCCTGGTAACGACGGTGTGCATCGGGCTTATCAAGAGCGGACAGCATGAACGTCGCTTTGCCCAAGCCAACATACAGAACCCCAGCCTGCGATTGGATGAGTTCTACGACCAGATGTCGGAAGCCCGAGATCTTCCCCTGGGAAGAATAGGCGAGGCCGAGGAAGCCGGCGATGTGATCGCCTTCCTGGCATCCGAGCGGGCCAGCTATCTGACAGGCATAGCAGTTAACATAGACGGGGGCGCTTCCCCGGTAACCTAGCAGCCCCCGAACCGGTCCGGAACCCACAAGACACGATCCCAGGGCAATCAGCAGGCGGCGATGCAACCTGCTGGCTTGCCTGTACTATGGAAGGTGATATGAACAGCTATCTGGAAGAGTTCAGGCCGCCCCACCGCATCCTGATGGGCCCAGGTCCCAGCAGCGTCCATCCCAGGGTGCTCCAGACCATGTCCGCGCCCATACTCGGGCACCTCGACCCGTACTTCGTGGGTGTGATGGACGATGTGATGGAGATGCTGAAGATGATGTTCCACACCTCCAATCCCCTCACGCTGCCCATATCGGGCACCGGCTCTGCGGGCGTGGAAGCGGCCTTCTGCAACGTGGTCGAGCAGGGAGATGTCGTCATCACCGTGGTAAACGGCCACTTCGGCAACCGGGCAGCCGACACCGCCTCCAGGGTGGGAGGCGATGTTCGCAAGGTGGAGCTGAAGTGGGGTGATGCCATCGGCCCCGACCTGACCCCCCTGGAAGATGAGCTGAAGAAGCACGACAAGGTCAAGGCCGTCAGCGTGGTACACGGCGAGACCTCTACTGGAATTCTGAATCCCCTGCCGGAGATCGCAAACCTGGTGCACAGCTACGGCGCTCTCCTGATCGTCGATGCCGTGACCTCCCTCGGCGGGGAGCTGGTCGATATGGACGAGTGGGATGTGGATGTGTGCCATAGCTGCACCCAGAAGTGCATCGGCGCGCCGCCGGGCTTGGCGCCCATAAGCATGGGGCCCAGAGCTGTGAAGGTGATGCAGGATCGGGAGAGCCAGGTGCAGAGCTTCTACCTGAACCTGTCCACCCTCCAGACCTACTGGGGCGACCGCCACCAGTACCACCACACGGCGCCCATCTCCATGATCTATGCCCTGCGGGAAGCCCTGCGCATGGCGATGGAAGAGGGCCTGGACAACCGCTTGGCCCGTCACGCCCGGGTTGCCGCAGGTCTGAGGGCGGGGGCAACGGCCCTGGGGCTGGACCTGTTCGCCAACCAAGCCTACCGCCTGAACCCTCTGACCACCGTCGTGGTCCCCGAGGGCGTGGACCAGGCAAAGGTGCGGAGCCGGCTGCTGAACGACTACAACATCGAGATCGCCGGAGGGCTGGGCCAGATCGCCGGCGACGTCTGGCGCATCGGGGTGATGGGCGGATCGGCTGAGGAGAGCAACGTGCTGGCCTTGCTGTCGGCCCTGGAGCGCATCCTCCCCGAGGAGGGCTACGAGGTGGCCTACGGCGCAGGCGTAGGCGCTGCCCAGCAGGCCTTCGCGGCTGCAGGTTAGCATCTGGCCAGCCCTGTTAGTCTCTAGTTTGTCCTAGTGCGTTTTTTCGACTGTCTGCGCTCAGCAGAGGTATTGGCCTCTAGCTCCCTATCCGCCCTACGAATTCTCGAATGAGAGGCACGACCCGCTCAGGCGCTTCCTCCGCGACAAAGTGGCCGACATCATCAAACGTATGGGTTTCGGGATTGGTCAGTTCGGCCGTCCATTGCTCCAGCTCCTTGCGTCGAAAGGCGATGTCCTTGAATCCCCAGAGAATCAGGGTCGGCTTGTTCAGAAAAGTCTCTCCAGCCTCCCAGATGGAGCCCAGCCACGCGCCGGCCCCCACAATGTGGCCCGGCAGTGCCGCGCAGGCGTGTCTTCCCCGGGGAGGCTGACCGTTGCGGTAATGGTCCATGACCTCCGGGGTAAGCGCCGACTTATTGCCCACGGCCCTGGGGATTACGTCATTCACAAAGAAATTGCGGCGCTTAATCAGAAACTGTCCCACAGGACTGCTCATGAACTTGCTGAAGAAGACGAAGTGTAGGTCGCTTCCCACAGGCCAGCACCAGGTATTGGCAATTACCAGCCCGGCCACTCGTTCAGGCTGATCGCAGGCGAAGCTCAGGCCAATAGGCCCTCCCCAGTCGGACATGTACAGCGTGGAGTCATTCAAATCGAGATGGCTCATCAGAGCTGAGAACCGATCTGCGTGCGCCCTTGGATGATGGTCTTCCCGTTGTTCGCTGCGTGAAGAGAGCCCGAATCCGACGTGATCCGGTGCAATGCAACGGAAATCACGGGACAGTTCGCCGATGGGGTGACGAAACTCAAAGGACCAGGACGGGTTCCCGTGCAGGAAGACGATGACTGGTCCTGTACCTTCATCAACATAGTGCATGCGGTGGCCATCGGGGGTGGTAAACCATCGACTGCGGAAGGGGAACAGGTTATCGGATAACCAGGCTGGTTTGGTGGGTTCGTTTTCGAGTGTCAACACGCTCCCTTTATGCTTGTTTCTACCGACGAAATGCTGCCGCCCGTTGTAGACAACTCGCGGGTTTATAGCTGTGTATGCTGCCCGCCTTGCGCTTCCCGGCGGTAGGACTCATCGAGGATGTCCACCACGTGGTACACCCGCCGGTCGCTTTCCCTGTCCCGGAAGCCCGACTCCAGCTGGATCATACACCCCGGATTAGCCGTCACGACCGCCTCGGCCCCGGTGGCATCGATGTATTTCATCTTGGAGTCCAGCAGCCTCCGAGACATGCGGCGATGGGTGATGGAGTACATCCCGGCGGCGCCACAGCACTTGCTCCCATCGTTGATCTCCGAGATCTCCAACCCTGGAATGGCCCTCAGTATGGTCCTGGGGGCTTGGACTATGCGCTGGGCGTGGGCCAGGTGGCAGGGGTCCTGGAAGGTCACCTTCATGCGCACCTTCCCATCGGGGTGGTCGAAGGGAAGTCCTACCAGGAACTCGGTGATGTCCACCGTCATGGCTTCCATGCGGGCGGCCCGGTCCCGGTACTCGGGGTCATCCTTCAGCAGCTCGCCGTACTCCTTCATCGAAGAGCCGCAGCCTGCGGAGGCCACCACCACCTTCTCCACTCCCGCGTAGGTGAAGGCGTCGATGTTGACTCTGGCCATCCTGCGGGCCTCCTCCATCCTGCCGTCATGGCGGCTCAGGGCGCCGCAGCACCCCTGGCCAACGGGCACGACGACATCGCACCCGTTGCGGGTGAGCACCCGGACGGCAGCTTCCATGGTGGGGCCCTGCACCAAGGGCATCACGCATCCGCTCAGCAGCCCGACCGTACAACGCCTGGTCCCCTGGGCATGGTAGGTGGACCGGCTGGTGGTGAAGAAGCGGGGCGAGAAGTCGGGGAGACCGCCCTCCATATCTCTTAGGGTCGATGGCATCAGCCTGAATACGCCGATGGTGTGGAGGAGCCGGCGCATGCCCCAACGCTGGTAGGCCCGCAGGAGGGCCGCACCTCCCCTAAGCAGCCACGGTCGAGGGAGGATGCCCTGCAGGAAAGCCATTGCTATCAGGTTGCGCGTCCAGGAGCCCTTCCCGCTGCGACGGAGCTGGCTGCGGCTGTACTCCATGATCCTGCCGAAGGGCACTCCCGAGGGGCACACGGCCTCGCAAGCCCGGCACTGGAGGCACAGCTCCCAGTGTGATGCGACTCTCTCACTGATGCCCATGCGTCCCTCGTTCACCGCCTTCATGTAGGCGATGCGCCCCCTGGGGGATTCGGTCTCCAGCCCCAGCTCGGTGTAGGTGGGGCAGGCGCTCAGGCACAGGCCGCAGTGCACGCAGCGGTACAGGTCGGCTTCCGCCGGGACGTCGATGCCAATGAAGCCACGCTCCCTGTTGAGGGGCAGGGGTGTGCGGGTTTCCAAGCTACAGCCCTCCAACGAAGCGCCCGGGGTTCAGGGTGTGTGATGGGTCCATCTGCTCCTTGATTCGGCGCATAACCTCCAGGCCTTCTATGTTCTCTCCCCACACGTCGATGCGCGCCTTTGCTGAAGGGGGACACCGCTGCACCACCAGGTTGGCGCCCAGTTCCCGCGCCTTCCCTGGCGCAGCTTGCACCATGCTAAGTATAGGGCTATCCAACTCTTCCGAGTCTGGGCCCGTGCCGTCGAGCCAATAGCAGAGCTTCACGATGCCCATCCCTGGGTCGGCGGACATGCCCCGCTGCAGGCCGGGATGGGTGTCGTGCTTGAAGGCCTCCCAGAACCCTGCGACCAGGGAGGGCAGCATAGATGCCCTGAGCACCACCTCCGGCCCGCCGTCTCTCCTCCAGTCAAGGTCGATCAGCTTCTGCCACAACGCTTCGTCGTCCCCGGACGGAGTCTCGGCGCATATGCCATGACTGTCCTGGAGAATCCTGGTGGTGTCTTCCACCTTGCGTTTCACCGCCGAGCGCCGGCCTGAATGACGCACCAGCACCACTAACTTGCCGTTAGGCAGCGTCTCTTCGCCGAGTTGGCCCACCAAGCTGGCGTCGATCAGCACGAGGGAGTGGGGGTGGTAGCTCAGCGACAGGAGGGAGCTGGCGGCCTGGAAGGCGTCTCCCCGACCGTCGAACGCTCCGATGATGGTCGCATGGTCGTCGGGGAGAGGCGTCAGCTTGAAGTTGGCCTCCACGATTACACCCAGGGTGCCCAGCGACCCGGAATACAGCTTGCACAGGTCGTACCCGGTGACGTTCTTGACAACCCTCCCCCCGGCCTTCGAGACCCCCCCGTCGGCTGTCACCACCTTGATCCCGATGAGCCAGTCCCGGGGCTCACCGAAAGCGAGACGGGACGGCCCCGAGTAGCCCGTGGCGACTATTCCGCCGATGGTAGATTGATCAGGGAACGGGCTGTCCAGGGGCAGGGTCTGTCCGCCCTTTGCCAGGGAGGAGCGCAGTTCTGCCACCGTTGTCCCTGCCTGCACCGAAGCGACCAGGTCGGCGGGTTCGTGGTAGAGCACTCCGGCCAGCTTGGAGGTGCCCAGTGCCAGGTCATATTCACGGGGCCGGTTTCCGATAGAAGCCAGGGTTCCCCCTCCCATGGGAAGCACCGAGCGGCCATCCGCGGAGGCCGCTGACATCACGCGGGAGACCTCTTCGATGCTGTCAGGAAGGACAACCTCGCCGGGCACCATGCCATCGACGGTATAGCGGGCCAGCATCTCGGTCGGCGTGGCTTCGCTTCCGGGCGCGTCCGTTGCAGGGCTGCTCATCGGGGGAGGAAAAGTCCCTGGGGGTTGTTGGCGGAGGCCATCATATGAAGTCGCCGGGGGCCGCCCTCATGCCAGCTTGCCCCTGGACCGGGCCCGTGTGCTCCGGCCCGCCGGGGAATATCTTGCCCGGATTGAATGTTGCTGACGGGGAGAAGGCGTTCCGCACCCGCATCATGGCATCCATATCATCGTCGCTGAACACCAGGGGCATGTAGGCCTTCTTTTCCAGGCCCACGCCATGCTCCCCCGACAGGGTGCCCCCCATTCCGACGCACACCTCGAGCATCTCGCCGCCAGCGTGCATCACCCGCTCCAGAGTTCCGGGTACCCGCTCATCGAAGGCGATGCACGGATGGAGGTTGCCGTCACCGGCGTGGAACACATTCGCCACCATCAGGTCGTGCTCTTTGGCGATCCTGTCCACCTCTGCCAGCATGTCCGCCAGCCGGGTGCGGGGCACGACCGCATCCACCAGGTAGTAGTTGGGGGCCAGGGTGCCAAGGGCGCCGAAAGCCCCCTTGCGGGCTTGCCAAAGTCGCTCCCGCTCCGCCGGGTCGGTGGCGGTCTTCACCTCGATGGCGCCGGTGTCGTACATGGCGGCTTCGATGCCGCCCCTGGTCTCCTCCACCTCTTCCTGCAGCCCTTCCACTTCCACCAGCAGCACGGACCCCGCGTCGGCGGGGAACACATCCTTGGTGACGTTCAGGATAGCTCCGATGGACACCGAGTCGATCATCTCCATGGCGGCGGGAACGACTCCCTGGCCGATGATGCTGGAGACGGCGGTGCAAGCCGAGTCGATGTCGGGGAAGGTACCCAGCATGGTGCTGACGGACTCGGGCACGGGAAGGAGCCGGACGACGATCTTGGTAGCCAGCCCGAAGGTGCCCTCGGAACCCACGAAGACCCCGCGGAGGTCGTATCCTGGGGTCTCGCGGGCCTTGCCCCCCAGCCAGACCACGGAGCCGTCCTCCAGCACTACTTCCATGCCGAGGATGTGGTTGGTGGTTACCCCGTAGGCGAGGCAATGGGGCCCGCCGGCATTCTCGGCTACGTTGCCCCCAAGGCTGCAGGCCCTTTGGCTGGACGGGTCGGGAGCGTAGCGCATCCCGTGCTCCCGGGCTGCCTTGTCCAGGTCCAGGTTTATCACCCCCGGCTCCACTACGGCCAGGCGGTTTTCTTCGTCGATCTCCAGGATGGCCTTCATCCGGGTAAGCACAACCTGGATGCCCCCCAGGGAGGCGATGGCGCCTCCGCTGAGGCCGGTGCCCGACCCACGGCCCACAACCGGGATGCTTTCCCGGTGAGACAGGGCTACGACCCGGCTGACCTCTTCGGTGTTGGCGGGGAAGACGGCAGCCTCGGGCACAGCTTTGTCCACCGAGCCGTCATACTCGTATACCAGCAGGTCGTCGGGATGGAAGATGACGTTCTCCGCTCCGACGATTCCCTGGAGTTCACGGATAAGTTGTGCCCGGGACAATGGCATATCTACCTGCTATCAAAACGGGCCCAGCCCAGATACCAGGATGATATTACACAGCGCCAAACCCAAGCAACCGCGGGCAGCTAAGGGAGTTGGGCAAAGGCGGCATCGTAGGGGACAGCCACGGCAAGTTCTAAGCTGTTGCCGCGGCCATAATCAAGTAGCTGACGGTCCGTTCGACGCCCGTCGGCCCTACCCTAAACAGGGAGTGATTGTGTGATGGAGTCGCTCCGAAGAATTAAGGAGATGCTCGGGTTATGTGCTTGACAGAGATGTGGGGTCCAACGGCACTGTAATTGTGCCTCTGTCCACCCGGGCCTGCCATGACTAATCTTGGGGTGAGAGGTTGCTTCAACAAGTAGTGAACACCTCAATTTAGGCACCAATTAGCTTCTTAATTGTACCGGCTTGCGTCTTACGAAGCCTCCTAAGCCTGCGAGCGATGTTGCCCTGAAGATTCCTGTCTTGTTCGACAATGGATTCGAGTTGAAGGAAGACTATTACCTTGTCTGCCATAGGTAGCTCCTGAGCCTTCTCCAAGCGAGCCATTTGCTGAAGTAGTTGTTCGGCCTGTGCGACTGCGTCCTCGATTGAAATACGTGTCCTGTTGGCCCACAACAGATTAATGGCTCTACGAAAGTCATCAAGAGAATCGCTCTGTGTTAAACGAGCTACGACTCCAGACACCTCCTGATGCAAGGTTCTGCTGCTGTAGGAAAGTTCAGCATATCCCGCCACAATGGCGTAAGGGACCATTCTAGGTGCATCGCTGTCCATCTCTTTGGAAATCAAATCGAATAGTTTCGGTGCACTAGAGATTCCCACCTCAATGCCCTTTACCTTGGTGGCTGAAGGGGACAGCCAACCAGCTTGGAGAATTCTGCCGATCATGAATCTCCGCAAGTAATAATCGACGTTCTCTTTTTCCTGTGTCACTACCTCCGTCAAGAAATCGGGGTACAGCTCTCGCTTTTGTGCAAAAAAGTAGAATCCCACTTCCGACCATTTGTCGGTGAAGTAGGTTTCAGCCAACCACTTTGAAATGTTGGGGACTTCATTGCTATGGCTGTTTATGTAGAGCGCCACAAAAAAGTCCAAGAAGGATCGGTGAGCAAAATACACGCCATCACTAAAGCGAATTAATCCAGATCGATCTATATCGGCCTTCATCCGAGGTATCATTTCTTCATCAAGTCCACGGACGTCGAAATAGGTGTTTAGAAAACTGTCGAATTCACTCTGTCCTATGGTGACCCGATCTTTCTCGAAGAATTCGTGCCACGCAAGTTCTGACAAGAGTTGTTTCTTGATGAAGTATTGAAATACTACTTCGATACCACGCTCAATATCGTATCTACCGAGGGCAATGTCCATGTATTGTTCAAAAATCTCGCCGATTGTTCCCGGGACTTCCCGTTCAGCCTCCGCTATATCCAACAACAGTGAAACGGAGAGGGGACTGAGAGCCATGTGCGACTGGATGTTGGCGATTCCCTCCTTCAAGATTTCGATGATCTGGGAATCACGCACCAATCGATCTATTAGCTGCATTGCTTGGTTGTAATGAAAGGGCAATAGTTGAACTACCGGCAGTCGCAGTGATGACTCGTCGGCGAGCGCCCGAACCACATGCACCGGACGAGCGGATACAACCATGGCACAATTTAGCGTCTTCGCTAGATCGTAGGCAAAAGACAGCGTCGAAGCTTGCTCATCTTGTTTTACCTCATCTAGTGCATCGACCAGCAAGCAAGCAACTGAAAATGGCTTGCGTGCGTCTCCGTGGGGTAAATGGTCATGTAAAAAGAGCTCCGGGTCGTGGTATTTGGCCAGTTCTGTTGCTGGTACCAAGATTGGTATTCGCAGTGTGTTTGGAGCCAAATTCGCTCCAAGCGACGCCGTTCTAGTTAACGCTTCTCGGTAAAGGTCGAGAGCAATCTTCCGTAGTAACGTGCTCTTGCCAAGTCCTGGGGCTGCAGATAAGACAAAATGGTTGGGAGAATTCAATCTTGAGCGAAACTGTTGATATGAGAGTCGCCCAAGATTTAGAGCGCTCTTGAGGCGCTCACTGAATGTGCTGGCGTCAATCTGGCTGATTGCCACCGAGGGTTCCACATACCAATCAGAGAGATTCTGGGGCCGCCGCGAAAGATCGTGATGAGTTTCGAATTCGATAACCTTTTCTTGAAGATAGGTGCTGGCGTCACCAGCGAAGAACACTTCTGGGTAGTATTGGGCGAACGAATCTGCAAGCCAGCCAATAGTGAAGGGCTTGAACTTTGTTGCAGGTGCCTCTTCCAAAATCCTGTTAGTGGCATTGGTCGTCAGCCTACCAAAAAAAACGGCCCATACTCCTGTGATTGGAACTTGGGAAACTTCAATTTCCTTTAAGCGGCATGGATGAGCGACGCTCTGATTTACCTGGGAAATGACTTCATCCACTGGACCTGCGGTTCGCCCACTAACCTTGCCCCTGGAATCACCTCGCTTAACCACTATTGCTATGTATTCATGGCCAAACGGTGAAGACCGCCTTAGCACGATGTCACGTCCGTATTCGTCGTTGCCGTGGGTGATTTCGCACCGAGCCCCTGCTTCCATGCTTTCTAATAGCCTACAGAGGTGGTGATGTAATTGAACTTCAGGGATGTCAAGTAGGTATGTCTGTCGAACCTTGGCAGGTATCGCCAAAGCCTTCTGAACCAGAATCGACGAATCTGTCATTAGCAGCCCCTATCAGCAATTTACGAAATTATATTGGAAGGGATTTGGAATGACCACCTGCGGTAAAGTCAGTGATTTGTTCAGGGGTGGAGAGAGGTAATTACTAGCCTATGGGTGTGGAATGATGACGTCGTCGCATTCCTCACCCTATCCCCCGCCGCACTGTGGGTTTGCCATCCTCCCGCCTAGTTCTCAGGTTGCCCGGACTTGACGCCCTTGGAGATGCCGGTTTGGGGTTCCCAGATGGTGCTCAAGAGAGGACTTCGGGGATACGCGGGGCCGTCCCGGAGCACCCCTTCATCACCGGAATAATCGACGGAACCCAGGATGATATTACACGCCCCCAAACCCAAGCAACCGCGGGCAGCGCTCCTCAGCCTCTAGACGAGCCTTGAATTTGGTGGCAGTAGCGCTGGGACCCGGACTACACAAACGACAGGTGAGGAACTTAAAGGTCAGCGCCGCAGAATGGTATGCCAAGCTCCTCAAAGTCGTTCATTGGCACATTTCGCAATTCCTGAGGTATGCACCCGGTCAATTGATTCCCGCTGAGGTACAGCTCTTCCAGGTCAGGAAGGTTGCCCAAGTCAACCGGGATTTCGCCGGTCAGCTGATTCTGACTAAGGTCTAGCGTCTTCAGCACCGTAATCCTGGCAAGTTCCGTCGGAATCTCTCCGACCAAATTGTTCCCTGACAAACGCATCCTCCAAAGTTCGCTGAGTTGGCCCAGCTCCGGCGGTATCTCTCCGCTCAGTTGGTTCTGAGATAGATTGAGGTTGCTCAATTCGGCGAGTTGGCCCAGCTCCGGCGGTATCTCTCCAGTCAATTGGTTCCCCGAGAGATCGAGTCGACCAACCTCGGTCAGACTGCCAAGCTCGGAAGGAATCTCGCCAACCAAGCGGTTCATCGACAGGTCCAGCGCTCTTGTGAGGTTGGGGAAGCTCCCCAACTCCGGGGGTATCTCTCCATCCAGATGGTTTCCCGAGAGATCAAGCAGCCCCAATCCAGTAAGGTCTGCCAATTCTGGTGGAATTTCTCCGATTAGCTGGTTGTCATGGAGTTCGAGTCGCCACAACCGGGTGAGACGGCCAAGCTCCGGTGGAATCTCCCCCGTTAGTTGGTTGGCTTCCAGGCGCAGTCCCCGGAGGTTGGTAAGCTCCCCCACCTCCGGCGGTATCTCTCCGCTCAATTGGGCTGCTACTATATACAGCCTCTCGAGTTTGGTGAGCCCACCGAGCTCCGGCGGTATTCCCCCGGTGTACTGGCTATCGCCGATAAACAGGTCTTCCAGTTCGATAAGGTTACCCAGTTCGGCCGGAATCTCCCCTGTGAACTGATTTCCGCTAAGGGCCAGCACCCTCAGATTCGTCAGACTGCCAATCTCTGGAGGAATAGGCCCGGTCAATTCGTTGGACGAAAGGTCCAACTCAACCAGATTGGTAAGTCTGCCAAGCTCCGGAGGTATTTCGCCTCTTAACTCGTTGTATCCGAGCACAAGCCCGGCGACCTGATCAGCTTCGCCGGTTGTCACCCCGTACCACGAGCTGAGAGGCATGTCGCTTAGCCAGTTTTCGTGGGTCGCCCAACTCGGACCGTTGGTCGCATTGTAGAGTGCGGACAGCGCGGTCCTCCGGTGCGGGAATGGAGGCCCAAGTGCGATGATGGGCCCGCCGTAGTATCGGATGTAGGCTGCCTGGAAATCCTCCAGCTTCTCGGGAGGGGCGTACTTCGCGAATGCCAGGTAAATCAAGTCAACATGTGGACTCGACAGATTTCTGACGACATGAGAATGGAGATCTTTCATGGCCGTCGATACACCATCTGCGCCCAAAACCGTGTACATCGCCAGCAAGAAGATCTCTCCGAGGTAGTAGTCGCACAAGTCCGGCCTATAGTCATCCATATGCTGCCAGAGATTCTCCTTGTCGCACTGGGCTTCGGCCTCAGGCGACTGCAGATAGGCAAGTCGATCTTCGATGCTCTCTATGCCGACCCTGTCCCTGGTGTACGCCATCAAGAACTCTGCTCCGCCTTCGCTCAACCACCTGGGGGTGAATGGGGTGTAGAAGTGACCCAGTTCGTGATAGATGACGCTCTTGTAGTTGACCCACTCGACATCAAAGAGGTCTCGGCTGCTAACCAATATGTGGCGAGAATCGAATCCAGGTTCCCAACCGCCCACGACACTTCCAGATGCCTCCCTCGGCCATATGCTCGGGTCAACCACCAACACAATGACGTTGTTCATGGGGAAGGGTGCACCCATGAGGCCTTCAATGGCCCTGATGCCTTCTTCCATGGCGACAAGTGTGCTGTCTTCAGAGGGGAATGGAGTATGCCTGATTGCAACAAGATCGACAACACCGGCCAAGGGGAGGGTGATAGATTCAGACGAGAGGAAGTGAGCATCGATCAAAGCCGTTCGGAAGTCTCCATCAATTCCGAATCCCATAACCTTCAAGAGTGAGGCCTCCAATTCGTCCACACCGTCCTCGAACCATGGCCTAGCGACCATGGTCGCTATATCACCCGGACTTTCTATCGTCAGGTGGGCAAGCCCCTGTAACCCCAGGGCGTCTCGGTGCCGGAAGGGAGGCTCCATGAACGGCTGGCGCAGGACCTGCATTGCAAATTGCGGATCGTATTCGGTGATTCGAGTGATGTACGACATCCCGTTCCGTTCGTGCTTGGTGACGCCGTCGGCTACCCACGCCTGGTTTGACACCAGCTTGGCCACCTCCACATCTACCTTAGCAAGAGAGCGGATCTTGGCCAGCGGAATCCACTCATCTCCCGTTACTCCGTCTGCAACCCAGCCATAGGTCGCAACCTGCTCTGCCAGTTCAAGGTTGATTTCCGCAATCTGGCCAAGTTGGTCGCTGAAGGAAGCTGCAGTGACGGCTGTTGGAGTGGGCAAGGGCGTCTTATTGGGTGTTGCGGCCGGCGTGTGGGTTGGTGTTGGAGCAGGGATGTGAATTGCCGTTGGAATTGGTGTCGGGGCAAGGGTATCTGTGCTGGTGGGCATTGATGTCGGTGCAGAGGTGGCCGCACGAGTGCGCGTTGCTGTAGGCGAGGACGTGGAGGTTGGAACAGGAGTGGAAGGAGCCGTAGCTGTAACCAAAGTGACAGTTGTTTGGGGGTCACTGGTCGGAGAAGCACTTGTCAGGGTCGAGATGGGGGTAGGCGGTGCTGACGATTGGACACCACAGGCCACTAGCAATACGACAATCGCTAACGAAAGCATGCCAGCCGTTGCTATTCGGCGAGCGCGCATATAGGTCCAAGCGCCTCTCAGGGGATCGGGGGTCATTATGCACGGGATTTTACATCTTTCTTGTGCTCCTCTGGCTCGATGGACAACCAAGATGGGATGGGGACTCTAACCTGCTGGCATTCATTGGCACCCTACCATATCCGATCTAAACAGATCGAACTCGCGGCCCTAGGATGGGCGGGGATGCTCTCCCGGAGCAATGTGCATGAGGCAATACTCAAGAGCGGTGTACCCGAGTTAGGGGCAGACTTCGCCGATGGGTCCTTGCGCTTAAGAGAGCACTAATTCAGCACGCCCTTGCCGGCGCATCCCCGCCCCCAAGCCCAAGCAACCGCGGGGGTGGGAGTGGGGGATACAAGATCTGAAACCAATGGGAACAGCCGCGGCAAGTTCTAAGCTGTTGCCGCGGCCATAATCAAGTAGCTGGCGGTCCGTTCGACACCCAGGACCCACACAGCCGTTGGACCCTAGAGCAGAGGTTTCGATATCACCCCGGTATAGTCGGGGCGGCCATTATTAGCCTAGCTTCCCTCGAAGCTCTTCTGCTTGTTCGTCGTTCACGATCCTGATGACCTTGCTGGACGGGTCTTCCGACGCGACACCCCGGATGGCCTTCCGTCCATTCTTCAAAGTCACCAGCTCCGGGTCCTTGATGTCCACCATCTTCCGCAGCTTTACCGAATAGGCCTTTAGCTCCACCATATCCCCTCCTTGCTATTAGCATTCCCGCCTTTCGCTACACAGGCTCTCCCGGCAATCTTTAAGGGAGCTCGGCTCAGGGCCGTGCTCCCTTAAAGCCCGGGGGTCACGCCTCGAAGCGAAAGGCGCGCTCTTTGCTCACTTCAATGCCTCGACCATGCGTTCCACGTTCGTTCGCACCATGCCGAGGTATGTGCCGGCTGGGCTGCCCTTTTCGCCCAGAGAGTCGGCATAGAGCTGGACAAATACCGCCCCGGTCTCCCGGGCCAAGGCCTGCGGCAGCTTTCCGCTGACCGTCGTTTCGCTGAAGACTGCTGGGGCATTGCGCTCCCGGATCACCTCTACCAGTCCCGCGAGGTGCTCCGCCGATGGCTCCACATCCGGCGCCAGGGAAGGAATGAGGGCGCCGATGACTTCAAACCCATAGACATCTGCAAAGTAGGCGAAGGTGTCATGGGATGTGACCAGCAGTCTGCGCTCCGGCGGTATCTGTTCAACCTGCTCCTGGATCCAGGAGTGTAGCTCGTCAACCTGCTCCGCGTAGTCTGCTGCGTTTTGGAAGTAGAAGTCTGTGCCCGCGGGGTCCAGAGCCGAAAGCCGGGCTGCTATATCGTTGACTGCGATCTTCACCCGATTCGGATCGAACCAGAAGTGGGGGTCCAAGGGACCGTGGTCGTGTCCTTCATGGCCATGGTCATCGTGGTCGTCGCCTGCATCCATGTGATCGCCGTGGTCGTCCTCGTCTTCGTGGCCGTGGTCGTCGTGATCTTCTTCGTGACCATGGTCATCATGGGGCTCGCTGCCGGAGTCGACGACGCCGAGGAACGCCAGGCTCGACGGCGCGCCGCCGAGTTCCCACTCCTCCTCGATCTCCATGTGCTCGAGGTGGACCCCGAGGACATGCCCGCCATTAGGGTCGGCGGCGTAGAGCCACTCGCCAACGACGACAATTGAGGGCGAGGGACTTCCGAACACCATCTCGAACGGGTCGACCAACTGCATGGTCTCGATCAGTTCGCCGTCATGAGCGTCGAATGCGCGCAGAACGCCGTCAGCGGCGAGAACGAAGAAGGTTTCGCCATCGCTTGAGAACGCAGCCGAAGCGCTGGGCTCAGAGAGTATCTCGTGCATTTCGCCGCGTCCAACGTCCACCAGCCAGACGCCGCCCTGATCACAACACTGTCCGTCAGGGAAGAGGGTCGATTGGCCGAAGAAGTGGTCGCTGTGGTGATGTCCGTAGTATTGGCCGATGGCGAACTCCCCTTCTTCACCAGCCTCCGGTGGATAGGGGATGAGTTCATGCTCGTACTCGCCGTCGTGCGCATGTACGAAAAGCACGCCGTCCCAGCAGCCGAAGACGGCGCCGTGATCGTTGTGCGCTTCGCCGTGCAGGTTAGGGCAGGCGCCCGCGTCGTAGACCACTTCGTTGTCGAACGTGCGCACCTCAACACCGAGGGGCAAGCACTCCCATGACCCCGGGATGAACTCGGTGCAGGCCGGGTTGTTGGTGCTGAGAATGACGTGGTCATCGGAGATGACGAACGCCGCGCCATGTTGCGGTCCGGCCTCAAGCACGATCGGCTCGTAGTCGCCACCCGAGGCGGTAAGTTCTTCCTCGTTGATCAGGATGACGTGGCCATTGGTGTCGGCGAAGATCGTGGTCCAGCCGTGGCTGTTGACGTAGTGTACCGGCCATTCTTCGACAATTTCGAGCGGGTGGCGTGACACTGGCTGGGTTACGAGGTCGTAGTGGTCGCCGTGCGGGACGAGGAACACACCGCCGTCGAAGATGTGGATACGATCGTCGCCGGCCTCGGGCCCGCGAGATAGGACGATGCCGTAGCGGTGAGTCGGGCTCGCCTTGACGGTCGCTTGGGGCGCGGCTACATCGAAGATTCCGCTGTCAACATCATCGGTCAAAAGATCAATGACGGAGAGGTGGGCTTCTTCCCCATCCGCAATTAGCAGGCGCCCTTTTGGCACCTCCTCGTGGTCGTCGTGGTGGTCGTCGCCCTCTTCCATATGATCGTGGTGATCGTCACCCTCATGGTGCTCTTCACCCGCTTCCATGTGGTCGTCGTGGTCGTCTTCGTGGCCATGGTCATCATGGTCGTCGTGGCCGTGGCCTCCCATCTCCATGAACTCCAGCGGGTCGACGTTGTCACCAAGGGCCACTATTCGCGAGGGATCTGCACTGGCGTTGTGCACGAGGTCTCCCAACCAGATGGCCTCGAGGCTGAGACCGACGGAGAACACAACGTCTGCGGCGGCCACTTTGGCGACGTCGCGAGCTCCTGGTACCAAGTTGTGCGGATCGCTGCCCGGTTCATGCAGGCTGAAGACTTCAACCCTATCCCCACCGACCACTTCGGCCCAGTCAGCTACGATGTTGGAGGTTGCTACTACCTGGACCGGCTCCCTAGGGGGCGTGGCTGTAGCAGCTTCCGTGCTGGTGGGTACGTGTGTTGGACTTGGCGCCTCCTGGGTTGGCTGGTCGATTGTAACCGTAGCGGTAGGCGTCGGATCCTCGCCGCCCGTGCAGGCAACCAGAAAAGCCATACCGAATATAACAAGGCCCAAAGCTAGAATCTGGACCAGACTTCCAAAGGGTCTCCTGAGATGTTGTGTCACTAGCACTCCAAGTTCTCCTTCTGCTATCAGATTGCCATAGGGGGCTGACGCACCCCCTTCCAGTTTGCGATGATATTGCGTATCAGCTAACGTCTCGCGATACTGGTATTTCAGCCTGTTTGAGTAGACTCCCTACTTGCCCCAGTCGACGCGGCAGTAGTCGCAGGTCACGTGCAACTCGATGTGGTGGTTGACAGCTTGGCCATTGGAGTTGGCACCCATAGCCCCTGGAGGCCGATTCAGCGTAGCCGCCCTGAACTCAACCATCGCACCACATTCCAAGCAGACGGAACGAGTAAGGCCATACAGGTGGGACCCGTCCATCATGGGAATCTTGCATACCACTCCCAGCTCGAGGAAGAGTTTGATGGTCCGAAATACCGTTGCCCTGCCCACTGACGGCAGCTTTTCGTTGATCGCCTCCGCCGTAAAGCCTTCGTCGGCCTGCTCCAGGAGCTTGGCTATCGCTTTTCTGGGAGCAGTGGCTCTATGGCCTCGGTCCTCCAGCGCCGCCATCAGGTTCGGTGCTTGGTATTCCAAGCCTTTTGTTGATACTATGTATCGACTATTGCCGTTTGTGTCTTGCCTATCCATTTTCGAGAACGATACACCATATCAAGTCAAAATCCGGTTGTCAACATCCAATAACCAGCCTCATGGTCCCGATTCTCTGTTCGCCACAGCAAGCCTGCCGAACTCATTGGTCTTCAAGGCACCTGAGAAGCCTCGCCCCCTGTGGTAATCTCTCCGGCAGGAGGCTCGGAAATACCGACCCTGGAGGTGCTGGATTGGGATTTGCAGACGATGCCGAAGCTAAAGCCTCGGGAATACGCCGGGCTATTCTTGAGCACCCCTTCATAACGGGAATCGGCGACGGAAGCCTGGACGTCGAGGCGTTCAAGTACTACATCTGCCAGGACTACGTGTACCTGATCGAGTACAGCCGGATGCTGGCACTGGCATCGGCCAGGGCGCCCGACCTGGAGGCCATGGGCTGGTTCGCCAAGCTACTGGACGGCACCCTGAACGTCGAAATGGACCTGCACCGGAGCTACTGCGCCCAGTTCGGCATCACTCCCGCCGACCTGGAGGATACCCGTCCGGCGCCCACCACCATGGCTTACACCAACTTCCTGCTGAACGTCGCCCACCAGGGTTCCTACGGCCAGCTTGCGGCCTGCTTCCTGCCCTGCCAGTGGGGGTACTGGGAGATAGGCGAGCACCTGTCCAGGAAGGGCAAGCCTGCCCATGCGCCCCTCTACTCCCAATGGATCGACATGTACACGGACCCCGACTACGTTGCCCTGGCCATGTGGGCGCGTTCCAAGGCCGACCAGCTAGCCGAGGAAGCCAGCCCTTCGGAAATTGCGCAAATGGAAGACACCTACCTGACCAGCTTCCGCTATGAGTACCTGTTCTGGGAGATGGCCTACCGGGGGGAGCAGTGGCCGGTGTGAGTCATAGCTTCAGGAAGGCTAGGTAAGACAAGAGGCAGCACCGTCATTGCGGCGGAGGCCGCAATCCAGGAAAGTCAGACCAGGAACAGGCTGGGTGTGACTAAGGGCTGTCTGTCCCGTCCGTTCGCCCTGAGCCTGTCCTGAGGCTCTCGAAGGGGGAAATCGAAGGGGAACGGACGGGGCAGTATGACGGCAGGCCGCGCTCCGCAATGCCCAGCTTGCCGTTCAAACCTAGTCGGTACCCGGCAACGTCCGTCCTGGATTGCGGCCTCCGCCGCAATGACGATGCGGCCCTTTGTCCTACCCAGTTTTCGTGAAGCGCTGACTTAAACCGCCAACGCCCTTCGTCATTGCGGCGGAGGCCGCAATCCAGAAAATTCAGGCTGGGAACAGGCTACCCATGAAGGAACTCCCTGATGAGGGGGCCACCCGCCCCGTCCGCTCGCCCTTCGATTTCCCTCAGGACGAACCGTCGGGGATGGTAGAGAGCATGTCCCGAGTATGTCGAAAGGCCTCACCGCAAGCGGGAGCGGCTTAGCGGAGGGAGCGGGGGAGCTGGGTGGAGCCCATGAGGTAGGCGTCCATGTGGTGGGCGGCTTCCCGACCTTCGGCGATGGCCCACACAACCAGGGACTGCCCCCGTGCCATGTCTCCCGCAGCGAAGACACCCGGCTGGCTGGTCATCCGCTGGGCGTCCACCTTGACGTTGCCTCGGGCATCTTGCTCCAGGGCAAGGTCGGTCAGCAGCCCGCCGTGCTCAGGGTGAAGAAAGCCCATAGCCAGAAGCACGAGGTCCACTTCCAGGTCGAACTCGCTGCCGGGTATCTCTTCCATTACAGGCCGGCCGCCTGGACCTCCTGGCACCCACTTCAGCCTGACGGCGTGCAGCTTCTCCACCTGCCCGTTTCGTCCTGAGAAGGCCTTGGTCAGGATGCTGTAGTCACGGACACCGCCCTCTTCGTGGGCAGCGGAAGACCTCATGATGATGGGCCACTGGGGCCAGGGATTGCTGGTGCTACGGCTGTCCGGAGGCGCATCCAGCAGCTCGTACTGATAGACCACCTCGGCGCCCTGCCTGTGGGCTGTACCGAGGCAGTCCGCTCCTGTGTCGCCTCCGCCCAGGATGACCACCCGTTTGCCTTCGGCGGTGATCCGCTCGCCGGGGCTGACGGACTCTCCAGCCAGCAGCTTGTTCTGCTGGGTCAGGTACTCCATGGCCAGGTGGATGCCCTTCAGCTCCCTGCCGGGAACATCCAGGTCCCTGGCTTGGGTAGCTCCCCCGGCCAGGCATACAGCATCGAAGTTTTCCGTCAGTTCCTGGGCCGAGTAGTCGAAGCCCACGTTGACGCCTGTGCGGAACGCGATACCTTCCTGGGCCATCAGATCGACTCTGCGCTGGACGATGGCTTTGTCCAGCTTGAAGTCGGGGATGCCCAAGGTCAGCAGCCCGCCGATGTAGTTGTCCCTCTCGAATACTGTTATGTGGTGCCCTGCCCGGTTTAGCTGCTGGGCTGCGGCAAGGCCCGCAGGCCCCGAACCCACCACAGCGACCTTCTTGCCGGTTCGCACCGCTGGAGGTTGGGCTGCGATCCAGCCCTCCTCGAATCCCCGGTCGCTGATGGCCTTCTCGATGTACTCGATGGTCACCGGCTCCTCGTTTATTGCCAGCACACAGGAACCCTCACAGGGGGCTGGGCAGATGCGCCCGGTAAACTCGGGGAAGTTGTTGGTCGATAACAGGGAGGCGACGGCCTCCTGCCAGCGCCCCCGGTACACAAGGTCGTTCCAGTCGGGAATGATGTTCCCCAGGGGGCAGCCTGTGTGGCAGAAAGGCACAGCGCAGTTCATGCACCGGGCCCCCTGCTCCCGGATGCGACCTTCAGGCCACTCCTTGTAAAACTCGTCGTAGTCGAGGATGCGCTCCTGGACGGGCCGACGCTCCGGTGGCTGCCGGCGGTACTCCTTGAAACCCGTCGGGTTACCCACGAGAAGCGCCCTCCCGCGCGGCTGCGGCTGCCTCTTCCAAGGCCCGTCGGTATGCCCGCGGGTACACCTTGACGAACCTGGAAAGCATGCGTTCCCAGTCGTCCAGAACTTGCTGGGCTTTGCCGCTGCCGGTTTGCCGCTGGTGCTCCTCGATCAGGGCCTTCAGGCCCCGCCTGTCCTGCTCATCCTCCACCGGCTCCAGGTCCACCATCTCAGGATTGTGGTGTTGGTGGAATGTGCCATCCTCGTCGAGCACATAGGCGATTCCGCCGCTCATCCCGGCGGCGAAGTTGCGTCCCGTCGGGCCCAGCACCACGACGGTGCCCCGGGTCATGTACTCGCAGCCGTGGTCCCCGACACCCTCCACAACAGCCTCGGCGCCGCTGTTGCGCACCGCAAACCGCTCGCCCGCCACGCCTCGGATGAACATCTTGCCCTCGGTGGCGCCGTACAGCACCACGTTGCCGACGATGACGTTCTCTTCCGGGCGGAAGCTGGAATTCGCAGGGGGATAGACGACGATTTTGCCGCCCGACAGGCCCTTGCCGAAGTAGTCGTTGGCGTCGCCCTCCAGGAGGAGGGTCACTCCCTTGGCCAGGAATGCGCCGAAGCTCTGTCCGGCGGAGCCTTTAAACTCGACCTGGATGGTGTCGTCGGGAAGGCCGTCCTCTCCGTAGCGCAAGGAGACCTCGCCGCTCAGCATGGCGCCCACAGTACGCTGGTGGTTGCGTATCGGGTAGCTCAGCTTTGTGGAGGAGCCGTTCTTGAGGGAACCGGCGCACTTGGCGATCAGCTCCCTGTCGATGACCAGCTCCAAGCCATGGTCCTGGTCATGGACGCAGTGGGTCGCCACTTCCTCAGGAACCTGGGGCATGTGCAGCAGGTGGGATAGGTCGATGCCCCGGGTCTTCCAGTGGGATATGACCGCCTCGGTTTCCAGCACATCCACCCGGCCCACCATCTCCGCCACCGTACGGAAGCCCAGCTTGGCCATGATCTCCCGAAGGTGGTCAGCTATGAAGAAGAAGTAGTTGATCACATGCTCAGGCTTGCCTGCAAAGCGTGCCCGCAGGTCTGGGTCCTGGGTGGCGATGCCCACCGAGCAGGTGTTCAGGTGGCACTTCCTCAGCATTATGCATCCCAAGGTTATGAGGGGCGCGGTGGAGAAGCCGAACTCTTCGGCCCCCAGCAGGCAGGCGATAGCCACGTCCCGCCCTGTCTTGAGCTGGCCATCGGCTTGGACGACGATGCGCCCACGCAGGTCGTTCATGACCAGGACCTGCTGGGTTTCGGCTACGCCCAGCTCCCACGGAAGGCCTGCGTGCTTGATGGAAGACTCGGGGGAAGCTCCGGTGCCGCCGCTGTCCCCGCTGATCAGAACTACGTCACCGTGTCCCTTGGATACGCCGGCGGCGATGGTGCCCACGCCAACCTCGGACACCAGCTTCACGTGAATCCGGGCGCTGGGGTTGGTGTATTTCAGGTCGTAGATTAGCTGGGCCAGGTCCTCGATGGAGTAGATGTCGTGGTGGGGGGGAGGCGAGATAAGCTCCACCCCCGGTGTGGTGTGGCGCACCCAGCCTATGTATTCGTCCACCTTGTGGCCGGGAAGCTGACCCCCCTCGCCGGGCTTGGACCCCTGGGCCATCTTTATCTGCAGGTCCCGGGCGTTGACCAGGTAGTTATTGGTCACTCCGAATCGCCCCGAGGCGACCTGCTTGATGGCGCTGTTGCGGGACCTGCCGTCGGGGTCGGGGGTGAAGCGGTGGAAGTCCTCGCCGCCTTCACCGGTGTTGCTCCGCGCCCCTATCTGGTTCATAGCCATGGCCAGGGTCTCGTGGGCTTCCCTGCTAATGGATCCCAGGGAGATGGCGCCGGTGGCGAACCGCTTCACGATAGCGGAAGCTGGCTCCACCTCGTCCAGGGGCACAGGAGGCTGGACGCCCTCCCTGAAGCCCAGGAGTCCCCGGATGGTGGCGCAATCCCTGCTCTGTCCATCCACCAGCTCGGCGAACTCCTGGTATGTGGCGTAGCTGTTGGACTGGGTCGAGTGCTGCAGCTTGGCGATGGAGTTGGGGTTGAACATGTGGTGTTCGCCATCCCACCGCCAGTGGTAGTAGCCGCCCACTTCCAAGTCTAGGGTGGCGGCCATCGCCTGAGGCGGGTAGGCCTGCCGGTGCCGGGAGATGGTCTCTTCCTGGATGACATCCAGCCCGACGCCTCCCAGCTGGGATGGGGTGGCGGTAAAGTACTGGTCGATAATGTCGTCGCCCAAGCCTATCGCCTCGAAAATCTGGGCGCCGCGATAGCTCTGGATGGTGGAGATGCCCATCTTGGACATCACCTTCACCACACCCTTGTGAACAGCCTTGACGTAGTTCTTCTCGGGGCCCTTGGGGTCCGAGCCGTTTGCCAGGATGCCCGCGCGCTTCAGGTCTTCCAGGGTCTCGAAGGCCAGGTATGGGTTGACGGCGCCTGCACCGTAGCCGATGAGGAGGGCGAAGTGGGCGACCTCCCGGGGTTCTCCGGACTCCACCACGAGGCCCACCTTGGGACGGCTCCCCTCCCGGATCAGGTGGTGATGGACAGCCGCTGTGGCAAGGAGCGAAGGTATGTAGGAGTGACGGGAGTCCACGCCCCGATCCGAGAGGATGAGGATGCTGGCGCCGTCGACCACAGCGTCGCTGGCCTCACTGCAGAGGCGGGTCAGGGCATCCTCCATGGCTGTGTCGCCGCCGTCGATGGGGAAGAGGGTTGAGAGGGTGGCCGACCTGACCGGGCCCGAGTCCATTCCGCGTATCCTGGCCGTCTCTTCGGTGGTAATGATAGGTTCCGGCAACCTCAGTTGCCGGCAGTGCTCGGGAGTCTCCTCGAACAGGTTGCTCTCGTAGCCGATGAAGCTGCTGGTGGAGGTAACCAGCTCCTCCCTGATGGCATCCAGAGGGGGATTGGTCACCTGGGCGAAAAGCTGCTTGAAGTAGTTGAACAGCAGAGGAGACTTGTCCGACAGCACCGCCAGGGGGGTGTCGTTGCCCATTGAACCCACGGGTTCCGCACCCGTCGAGGCCATGGGTTCCAGGATTATGCGCATGTCCTCCAGGGTGTATCCGAACACCTTCTGCCTCTCCAGCAGGCTGTCAAAGTCGGTTGGCGGCACGTTTTGGGGCACAGGCAGGTCGTCCAGGTCGATGACGTTGTCGGTGAGCCACTGTCCGTAGGGCTTCTGCCGGGACAGCTCGGCCTTGATCTCCTGGTCCTGGATGATGCGGCCTTGGGAGGGGTCAACCAGGAACATCCGGCCCGGCTCCAGGCGGGCCTTGAATACAACATCCTCGGGCGGGACATCCAGCACTCCCGCCTCCGAGGCCATGACCAGAAGGTCGTCCTTGGTGACCAGGTACCGGAAGGGGCGCAGCCCGTTGCGGTCCAGGATGGCGCCCACACGGATGCCGTCGGTGACCGCCAGCAGGGCAGGCCCGTCCCAGGGTTCCATGAGGGCCGCATGGTACTCGTAGAAGTCCCGCTTCTCTTGGGGCATATCCACCAGGTGCCCCGAGGCCTCGGGAATCAGCATCATCAGGCAGTGGGGCAGGGAGCGACCGGTGGCCAGCAGCAGCTCCAGGGCGTTGTCCAGGCAGGCTGTGTCGCTCTGTCCCGGCCTGATTATGGGGAACAGCTTTTGCATATCGTCGCCAAAGAGGGGAGAGGAGAACATGGCTTGGCGGGAAGCCATCCAGTTCTGGTTGCCCCGCAGGGTGTTTATCTCGCCGTTGTGGCAAAGCAGGCGGTAAGGATGGGCAAGGGGCCACGACCCCAGGGTGTTGGTGCTGAAACGGGAGTGCACCAGGGCGAAGGTCGTATCCAGGTCGGCCTCCTGCAGGTCCAGGTAGAAGCCCGGTATCTGATGGGCTTGGAGCAGCCCCTTATAGACGATTCGGTTGGTGAAGAAGCTGGGGATGTAAAAGCATCCCTGGCTCTTCAGGTCCAGGGAGGCGTCGCTGGCCTCTATCCGCTTGCGAATCACGTAGAGCTTGCGCCCCAGATCGGACTCATCGGCGATGCCCGGCCCTGCAGCCACGAAGGCCTGCTTTATGACAGGGGCCACCTGCCGGGAGTGGGAACCGATGGCATCGCGGTCAACGGGAACATCCCGCCATCCCAGGAATCTTTGGCCTTCCTCGGCCACTACCTTCTCGACGATTCCCTGGCACGTTGCGCACTCATCCCGGTCCCAGGGAAGAAAGACCATGCCGACGCCGTACATCCCTGGCGGAGGCAGGTCGAATCCCAGGCTGGGCGCGGTCCGGGCGAAGAAGTCATGGGGCATCTGGAATAGAATGCCAGCCCCGTCACCCGTATCCGGGTCGGCGCCGCAGGCCCCTCGATGGCCCAGGTTTATGAGGACTTCCAGGCTCTTTTCGATGATGGAATGGGAGCTGCCTCCCTTGATATCGGCGACCACCCCGACGCCGCAGGCATCGTGCTCGAAGGCGGGATCATAGAGCCCCTGCTTCCGGAGCTCAAGCAAATACCCCATATTTGGATTGGCCTCCCGTTGTTTTCGGATATGCGTTGTTTCTTGCAGGAGTGCGGCGGGTCTGTCGCTCACAGCATGGGCAAGTAGCGTCCCGTCTCGTAGTTGGTTACCTGGGAGCTGAAGCGGTCCCACTCGATCTTCTTGTTCTGGATGAACACCTGGAACACATGGTCCCCCAGGGAGTTGCGAAGTATGTCGCTGCCTTCGGCGGCCAAGATGGCTTCCCAGAGGTTGCGGGGCAGCATACCGATTCCCCGCGACTCCCGTTCCTCGTCTCCCAGCTCGAAGACGTTTTCCTCCACCGGTTCGGGGATGTCGTACTCCTTCTCGATGCCCGACAGCCCGGCGGCCAGCATGACGCTGAAGGCAAGATATGGATTGCAGGATGGGTCGGGGGCGCGGTACTCGATGCGCACCGAATCTTCCCGTCCTGGCTTGTAGTCGGGGATGCGAATCAGGTCCGACCGGTTGTTGCGGGCCCAGGAGATGTACAACGGGGCTTCGAAGCCCGGCACCAGGCGCTTGTAGGAGTTGACCCACTGGTTGGTCACCAGGGTGAGTTCCGGCGCGTGGCGCATCAGCCCGGCGGCGAACAGTTTGCCGATGTGGGACAGCTTGTAGGGATCATCCTGGTCGTAGAAGGCGTTGTCGTCGCCCCGGAACAGCGACTGGTGGGTATGCATACCGGAGCCGTTGATGCCGAAGACCGGCTTGGGCATGAAGGTCGCATAGACGTTGTGGCGGGATGATACTTCCTTGATCACCAGGCGGCTGGTGATCACATTGTCGGCCATGGTTAGGGCGTCGGTGTACTGGAGGTCGATCTCCTGCTGGCTGGGCGCCCGCTCATGGTGGGAGTATTTCACCGAGATTCCCATGTCGGCCAGGCTGAGAACCGTTTCCCGGCGCAGGTCGCTGGCGTAGTCCGAGGGGAGCTGGTCGAAGTAGCCGCCCTGGTCCAGGAGCTCCGGGCTGTCGGGGCTTTCCACGTAGAAGTACTCCAGCTCCGGCCCCACGTAGTAGGTGAATCCCATGTCCGCCGCCCTGCTAACGTTACGCTTCAGCACTTGCCGCGGGTCGCCCTCGAAGGGTTCCCCCGTCGGGCTGAGAACGTCGCAGAACATCCGGGCCACCGAGTGCTCCCGGGGGCGCCAGGGCAGTATGCGGAAGGTGGTGGGGTCGGGCATGGCGACCATATCGCTTTCGTGGATGCGCACAAAACCTTCGATGGCCGAGCCGTCAAAGCCAACACCTTGGGTCAGCGCATCCTCCAGCTCTTCCACCGTGATGGCAAAGCCCTTCAGGTTGCCCAGGATGTCGGAGAACCAGAGGCGGATGAACTTCACCCCGTTCTCCTTGGCGGTCCAAAGGACGAACTCCCTGGCTTCAGCCTGTTCTTTCAGCACCTTGCTTATCTCCGTGATATCAGGGTCCGGGACACATAGTCTCCCGCCCGCACCGGTCTTCCCCACGCTCCAATCTAAAGGCGCTGTGTTTCAGAACCTTTTCGAAGCTGTTAAATGTTTGTTACAAAATTCACAACGTCTCGGCGTGGACGAAGGCATTCAGGGACGTGAGTCAACCAGTTTTGGTGCAATCAGGATGGGATGCGTTTTTGCTTTTCCAAAGCTGGTGTAATATAGTATCACTATGGATAGAACACCTCCGTCCCCCTCCTCGGGCCTTCATTTCACCTGCCTAATCGTGTGCCCTGATGCGTAACAGCTTCCTCTGGCTGCTGCTCGTTGTCGGGGTGATCGCTGTCTTCCTGTACTACGTCGGCGGACGCTTTGGAGGCACCACTGAGGAGCCCATCTCAACGGTTATCGAGCTGGCCAAGCAGGAAGGGGCAATAGAGAGGATCGAGGTCCGCGACAGAGACCTCACTGTGTTCACCGCCACCGGCGAGATCAAGAGCCGCCTACCGGAGGACACGGACATCCTGACCCTGTTCAGGTCCGAAGGTGTGGAGCTGGGTACCAGCGGCATCACTATAGATGCTAAGGGCAGCAGCGGCTTTGGCAGCTTCCTCAGGATCCTTCTGAATTTCCTGCCGCTCATCTTCTTCGGTGGTCTGATCCTGTTCATGATGCGCCAAGCCCAGGGAAGCAGCAACCAAGCTATGGGCTTCGGGCGCAGCAAGGCTAAGCTGTGGATGGTGAACAGGTCCACCGTGACCTTTGCCGATGTGGCTGGCGTAGAAGAAGCCAAGCAGGAGCTGGAAGAGGTCGTAGAGTACCTGAAGTACAAGGAGAGGTTCCTCTCCCTGGGCGCCCGCATTCCCAAAGGAGTGCTGCTGGTGGGCCAGCCGGGAACAGGGAAGACCCTCTTGGCCAAGGCTGTGGCTGGGGAAGCCGGCGCGCCCTTCTTCTCCATAAGCGGAAGCGAATTCGTGGAGATGTTCGTAGGCGTCGGAGCCGCCCGGGTGCGCGACCTTTTCGACCAAGCCAGGCGTAACTCTCCCTGCATAGTCTTCGTCGATGAGATCGACGCTGTGGGACGGCACCGGGGAGCCGGCGTCGGAGGCGGACACGATGAGCGAGAACAGACCCTGAATCAGATACTGGTGGAGATGGACGGGTTCGATACGGACACGAACATCATCATCATCGCAGCCACCAACCGGCCCGATATCCTGGACCCCGCCCTGCTGAGGCCCGGTCGATTCGACCGGCGGGTGGTGCTGGACCTTCCCGAGCTGGTCGGCAGGACGGCTATTCTCAAGGTGCATTCCAGTGGCAAGCCCCTGGGCCCCGACGTGAGCCTGGAGGTACTTGCCAAGCAGACCCCGGGCTTCAGCGGCGCCGACCTGTCCAACCTTGTCAACGAGGCCGCCCTGCTGGCCGCCCGCGCCAACAAGAAGCTCATCGGCATGACCGAGTTCGAAGAGTCCATCGACCGGGTAATTGCCGGCCCCGAGCGCAAAAGCCGCATCATCAGCGCCCGGGAAAAGGAAATGACCGCCTATCACGAAGCGGGTCATGCCCTGGTAGCCTGGAAGCTCCCCCACGCCGATGCCGTCCACAAGATATCCATCGTGGCCAGGGGAGGCATGGGAGGTTACACACGCCTCCTGCCCGACGAAGACCGCTATCTGATGACCAAGAACCAGTTCGAAGATATGCTGGCAACCTCGCTGGGTGGACGTATCTCCGAGGAGATCGTGTTCGACGAAATCACCACCGGCGCCAGCAACGACCTGGAAAACGCCACCCGCATCGCCCTCCGGATGATCAAGCAGTACGGGATGAGCGACACCTTGGGCCTGCGCACCTTCGGACGAAGGGAAGAATTGGTGTTCCTGGGCAAGGAGATTCACGAAGAGCGGGACTACAGCGACAAGGTGGCAGAAGACATAGACCAGGAAGTGCAGGCCCTGATTAACGAGGCCTATGCCCGGGCCAAAGATATCCTGACCACCAACAGGGACAAGCTGGATGAAGTAGCCAACTACCTGATCAAGAACGAGACCGTTGAGGGCGACGACCTGAAGCGCCTTTTCGACGGTTTGCCAATCGAACCCGAGGCCCCCGCCCCGGTGGCCGACTCGGCAACCCCGGAAACCTCGGCTCCGCCAGTCATAGCCCCCACCCCGGGACCATTCCCCCAGCCCAACCCCACCATGCCCAGCAGCCAGGACCAGGGCGCCTCCGAAGCCCAGCCTTCCTAGGCTGGGGCTTACCGTCTCTGCGGCTGGAGACATTGCTTCTGGTTTATGAGATGCCATCTTCCGCAGGTCTTGGTATTGCGACGTCTTGAAACCTCAATCGGCGGCTTCATCCCTAAAACCAATTGCAGTACCGGGATGCATTTGGATAGCCGGAGGGGATAGTAGTGGCGGTTGGAAGGCTGCTGGCTTCGGGCTACAATGTAGCGTACCAGCCAAAGTAGGTGAGACATGCAGGATGCAAGGGATGCCTTGGAACGACAGAACGTTTTCTACGAGACGATACGAGATGCGTTGGAGACGGAATCATTCGGGAAATGGGCTGTTGTTTCTGACGATAGGCTTATAGGTGTGTATAGCTCCAACAGGGAGGCTTCCGAGGTTGCACTGGAGCTATTCCCGTCGCAGGTCTGCCTTGTGAAGCGCATCGGTCATGAGCTGGAAGGGTCGCTGCCCAAGATACGTGTGAATCGTGCTCCTGTCCGGCGTTCACGATAGCCAGCCCCTGGTTCATGGCATCGTTGGGCATGTGGACCAGGTCACCGCTAGCTCAGGGGGACTAAGCCTCGCAACTACGGCTCCCTTGGGGGGGGTGGGCCAATGTTGATTGACACGGGGGCTCAAGTATCTGTCCTGGATCTGGACTTTGCCCTGAGCTTGGGACTGCCTGAAACCGACACGCCTACGCAAATAGTTGGCGTAGCGGGCCAAGGATTGGCGCGCCAATATACCGGGCTGCTGCACCTTCCCGAATGGGACATAACGATGGCAACCACCTTCGCTGCTTTGCCCCTGAAGAGAACCAGCAGCGTGCTGGCCTTAATTGGCATGGATGTACTTGGTGAGCTAATACTGGCCCTGGACGGCCCCAAAGGGACAATCGAATTAGTCCGTCCCAATGACGAGTAACTATTGGCGTGCGAAGTGCCGCCTCTGGTGCCCGACTCCGCCTGGAGTGTCCGCTCCTCACTATGTTTGACTAGGAACATTGGCGGATAGAGAGACTATAAACAACGCCTTCTTGGACCGGCGCTTCCGAAAGGATGACTAAGCACGAAACTTCATTACTACCCAGACACTGATAGCCTGTATGTCGAGTTCAAGAGCGGCCCAGGAGCGGAAACCATCGAGGTCGTAGATGGGCTGAACGTCGATATGGATGCTGATGGCGAGGTTGTCGGCTTCGACATTGACCAGGCATCCCACCGCCTGGACCTCCACACGCTGGAAACGGAGGCGCTGCCCCTACGTAGCATCAAGGCGGGGTGACGCTTAGCGGACTGGACTCCGCAAACTTAACACCTATTCGGGGATCGGATTTATGTTACTCGTGCCGCTAAAGCCCTCAAAAAGTCCACTAGGGACGCCCGCTTCCGAAGCCCAGCCCTTCTAAGACGGGGGCTGCTCCCTAGTCGGCACTCTCCTCATCGTCGGTTTCTAGGGGTAGGCGGCGGAAGTATATCCCCCATCTCTGCATCATCGCCTTTACCCTGGAATCTTCAAGTTCAACCAGTTCGCCCAGGAAGCCTGCCAGCGCATGGGCCGGCATCATCTCCTGGCTGCACACCCAGCTTTTCTCACCAGGCACCATGTAAAGCAGGCCGCTCTGGTGTTCACAGGTTATCTGCAACCTCGTAATGTCCTGCCCTGTCCTTACATCCAGCCCATTGGCTGCCATACCTGTCCTCCTCGGGTTTTCCGGTCGCCCTGAGCCTCTCCTACAAGGAAGAGGGGAGAGCGGGACCTCTCGTTGACGTACTTCATTACATAGTAACAGGTGGGAGGAGCCTTAATGCAATCGGTCCTGCTTCGTGTTAGAATCTCTGGCGCACCGGCATGGGCCGACACTACAGTATGGGCTGGCAGCTAACAGATGTACCGTCCCCCACAAAGAGAGCCCGAATTTGACCTTGACCGCATAATCAACCGGGTCAAAGCATGGTTCGGCGGGTTGGGCCAGGGACCTGGTGGCGGTGTAGCGGGCAACGTCGGCGCCAGCGGCCGGAACTTCCTCCCCTATCTGATCTTTGGCCTCCTGGGAGTTGCTTTCGTCGCCTGGATGGCTACGGGCATCTACCAGGTAAGCCCGGGCGAACAGGCGGTACACCGCACCTTCGGCAAGTGCTGCCGGGTGACCGACGAAGGTCTCAACTGGTGGTGGCCTGCGCCCATCGGCACCAAGAACATCGAGTCCGTAGAAGAGATCCGCGAAATGAAGCTGGGCTTCGCCGAGGAGGGCAGGACCATATCCCCGGCGGTCCTCCTCCAGGAAGCCCAGATGATCGCCGGTGACCTGAACTTGGTGGATGTGCCCCTGGTCGTCCAGTACCGCATCAAGAACCTGCAAGACTTCTTGTTCAAGGTAGCTGACCCCGGTGAGACGATCGCCACCCGGGGAGACAAGGACATCGCCCCCGACCGTCCCGAGGGACGCACCCTGAAGGATGCCACCGAGGCTGCCCTGCGCCTCGTCGTGGGCCAGCGCAGCATCGACGATGTGCTGACCGAGAACAAGACCCAGGTACAGGAAGACACCCTCTCCCTTCTCCAGGACATCCTGGACAACTATGGAGCGGGAATCGAGATAACGGCGGTCCTCCTGCAGGAAGTGTCGGCCCCCGAAGAGGTGAGGGATGCTTTCCAGGATGTGAACCGAGCCCGCCAGGATAGGGACACCCTGATCAACCAGGCAGAAGCCTTCGAGCGGGACATCATCCCCAGGGCCCGAGGTGAGGCAGCAAGAATCACTCAGGCTGCCGAAGCCTTCAAGCAGGAGCGAATCGCAAATGCGGAGGGTGAAGCGTCCCGCTTCCTGTCCATATTGCGGGAGTACCAGAAGTCCAAGGATGTAACCCGCCAGCGCCTGTACCTGGAGGCGATGGAGGATATCCTGTCCAGCGTCACCAAGTTCGTGATTTCCCCAGACGTCGAAGGATCGATAATCCTCAACTCCGGAAGCCAAATCGTCCCCGTTCCCGACGTTCCGGGGTCCGCCAACGTTCAACCCACGCCATCGGGCGAGGCCACCGGGGGAGGCAGCTAGCATGAAGTACGCTGTCGCCGCCGTTGCTATAGTCCTGCTCCTGGCCATTTTGGGCCCCCAAGCCCTTTTCACCGTTGACGAGACCCAGCTTGTGGTGGTAACCCGATTCGGAGAGATCCAGGAGATACACACCACGCCCGGCCTAAAGGTAAAGGCGCCCTTCCTGGAGTCGGCCAACCGGTTCGACAGGCGTGTTCTTCGCATCGATACGCCGCCCCGGATACTGAATGATGTTGAGAAGCAGAACCTGGTTATCGATGCCTACAGCCGCTACCGCATTACCGAGGTGCGGAAGTTCTTTGAGAAGTTGCGCACGCTGAACGGCGCCGGAGACAGGATCGGGAGCATCGTCACCAATAAGCTAAAAGAGGAGATTGCCCTCCGCACCAGGGCCGAGATCATAGGAGGCCAGACCCAGGCCGGCACCAATATCGTGATACCCACCAACTCCCGTCAGGAGATACTCGACAAAGTGGTTGTAGAGGCCAACGCTGAGGTTGGGCCCCAAGGGGAGGACTTCGGCATCGAGATCATAGATGTGCGGATCAAGCGGGCTGAATTCCCAGAGGATGCCCTGCCCAACATATTTGCCAGAATGAGGGCGGAACGAGACCGCATCTCCAGGGAAACCCGTGCCCTTGGAGCAGAGGAGGATGCCAGGATACGGGCCAAGGCCGAACGAGACCGCACCATTATTCTTGCCGATGCCCAAAGGCAGGCCAACATTACCAGGGGTGAAGGTGAGGCCCGGGCTATCGAAATATTTGCCCAGGCGCTGGAGCAGGACCCCGAGTTCTTCGCCTTCCAGCGCAGCTTGGAAGCATACAGGGAATTCCTGTCCACAGACACCACTGTTCTGCTCTCCTCAGACGCGGAGCTGTTCCAGTTCCTGGAGGAGCCCTCTTTCGTTCCCATCACGCCTTCCGCCGCTTTGGTTGGCGCCATAGAGGAAGTAACAGGCAACTTGTGGACTGTGGGAGACCGTGCCGTAATGTTGACCGGCAACACGGCTGTGTCCCTGCCGTCTGTCCCAAGAGTCGGCGATGTAATCTTCGTAGAAGGGTCAGCCCAGGATGACGGGACCATCCTGGCTTCCCAGGTCATGGCCGGGATCAGCGGGCAGGTGGAGTCCGTATCCTTGTCCCGGATGTCAGTGGATGGCGTGACAGTGCTGATACCCACTTCTGCCGTTCTGCTGGTGGACCCGGCGTCCGTGGGGACCATATATGTGGAAGGCGCCGTATCTGACGGCGCCCTTGTAGCCGAACGGATCTCCGAGGGGGTCCGAGGCACCCTTGAGGGCGTAGTGGGGACCACCTGGACCATAGGCACCACCGATGTGGAAGTCGCCCCGAATGCGACGGTGGAAGAGGGCGCTGAAGTAGTTGGCGCCGATGTCCTTGTTTCGGTTACCCGAAGCAGCGACGGCACTCCGATAGCATCCAACGTGGCCCTCTTGCCTGGGGCGTCGGTCGCGACCGGCGATGCCGAGACCTCACCCGATGAGGGACAACCCGAGGGAGACATCGCATCGCCCTTGGTGGGCAGCGCCACGTTCATCGTGAGCTCCTGGTCCATATCCGGGGCCCAGGGAGTGGTCCTGGTGGATAGCGATACAAAGCTGGAGCTGGGGGCCAACCAGGTGGGCTTGGTGGTGCTGGTGGGCTTCGAACGAGACGCTGACGGCTCGCTGGTTGCCCGCGAGATCAGGACCCCCTAGCCCCGACTTTGAGGCCCTCCATCCCCTTCCACAGGTAGAGAAAGAGTTGGTATGGAGCTTCGTGACCTCCCCAGCGTAGATAGCGTCCTCACCAGCAGGACCATACGCGGGCTTGCCCAGGGGTACAGCCGGGACCTGGTTGTGAACCTCGTCCGGGAGCGCATCGAAGAAGCCAGGAGCAGTGTCCGCAGCGGCGGGCCGCCGCCCTCTGCCGATGAGGTGGCCGACTCCGTTGCCGTCAGCTTGGCCCGCCTCGACCAGGTCTATCCTCGACCCGTGATAAACGCCACCGGCGTTATAGTGCACACCAACCTTGGCCGAGCGCCGCTTAGCTTGGAGTCCATAGAAGGCATGCTCCAGGCAGCGGAGGGCTATACAGACCTGGAGCTGGACCTGGAGGCAGGCAAACGGGGATCACGCCAAGCCCATGTGGCGCCCCTCTTGAGGCAAGTGACAGGGGCTGAGGCTTCGTTGGTGGTCAATAACAACGCAGCCGCTATGCTCCTGGGACTGTCGGCCCTGGCCCGGGGGAAGGAAATTATCGTTTCCCGGGGCGAAGAGGTCGAAATCGGCGGGGGCTTTCGTATTCCCGATGTGCTCCTCCAGAGCGGGGCCACCCTGGTTGAGGTGGGCACCACCAACCGCACCTATGCCGAAGACTACCGGGCGGCCATCACCGAGAATACCGGCGGTCTGCTGAAGGTGCACGCCAGCAACTTCCGTGTGGATGGATTCGTCCACTCCGCCTCGGTAAGGGAGCTGGCTGATATCGGGGACCGCCACGGAATCCCGGTGCTCCATGATGTGGGCAGCGGCTGCGTTCTGGACACGCGGGAGTTCGGGATTGCCCAGGAGCCTACTCCCCAGGAGAGCATCGCAGACGGGGCCAGTCTTGTGTTCTTCTCGGGCGATAAGCTGCTAGGGGGTCCCCAATCGGGCATAGTTGTCGGAAAGCAGGAGCTTATTCAGAAGCTGGAGTCCCATCCCCTTGCGCGGGCCCTGCGCATCGACAAGGTGAGCCTTGCGGGCTTGGCCGCAACCCTCCTCCACTATGTTCGGGGGGAAGCCTTGGCCAAAGTGCCCATCTGGCGGATGATCAACACCTCGGTCGGAGAGCTGGAGGACCGGGCTTATCACTGGCAGACCATCATCGGTAGCAGGGCAGCGGTGGAAGAAGGCAGGTCCACCATAGGCGGAGGAAGCCTCCCTGGAGAAACCCTGGATACCTGGGTGGTGTCGCTGGACTGCCAAGGCGTAGAGGGAAAGAGCCAGGGTGTGATAAAGCGCCTCAGGGACAACAGCACACCCATCATCGGTCGCATAGAAGGGGACCAGGTGGTCCTTGATCCTAGGACCGTCTTCCTGGAGGAAGAGGACACCCTGCTGCGGGCGGTGCGTGACGCCCTAGAGCTACCCAGGTTCTAGCTGGGGCTGGAGGCGCCCTCTTTAGCGGACTCGGACATCCTTCTGGCCGCCGCTATTACGACCTCCGCCGACGCGTCGCTGTCCATCAACTCCGTGTTGATGATGAGGTGGTACAGGTGCGGAGTGACCGGGTCAACCTTGAAGAACTTCTTGTAGTACATCACCCTGGCCTTCTCGGTCTCGGTAACGTACCTCTCCGCTTCCTTCTCGCTCAGGTTCTCCCGTTCCATTATGGTCTTGATCCGCAGGTCGGTAGGGGTGACCAAACCAACGTGCAGGGCGCCCGGCGTATCCTTCAGGATTATGTTGGATGCCCGTCCTATGATGACTACGTTGTCTGATTCGCCCAGGTCCTTGATGACCGCCGAAGTCACCTCGAGGACCCTGTCATCGTTTAGCTTTTGGGCCGCGGTCTGGGGTTCCTGCACCAGCTCCGAGTACTCCTCCGAGGGCAGGTACTCCATTCCTGCGCTGAAGTAGGGCTCGCCAGCAGCGCCGGACATGGCGGAGCGTTCCAGCATGGTCTGCAGAAAGTTGGATATGCGGTCGCGCATCTGCACCGTTCGCTGCTCCTTCATGTGCAGCACTTCCACGGAAGACCCGATGCGCTTGGCAGCCTCAGAAAGGATCATCCGGTCCACGTAATCGGCGTTCAGCATCCCTGCCACCTTCAGGCCGATTTCGTTTCCGCCGGCGCCGATGGGGCCATTGAAGGTTACTACCGGCATAACGTGCTCCTTGAGATGGGTTTTTTGTCTATCGACGAACTCGCCGGCTTGGGCGTTCCCTGAAACCTCCAAGGTAGGGTCGTCATCCGGCTGACACAGGAGCTTCCTGATTCCAGACTACCTGCCAGAAGATATTCGTGTCAATCAGAGTAGTATTTGCCAACCTCTCACGGCGGCAGGCCGGAAGACCCGTGTTTCGGTTGACCCCACAAGGGGCCTCTCATATAATATGGGACGTTATCGGCCAGCTTCCCGGGAACATCGGGAGCTGAAAGGAGAAGGAATGCAGCAGGAAACGGTGCTTCATCCAGCCTCGATCATCGCGGAGCTGAAGAAGAACAAGGTTACCCATGTGGTATGGCTGCCCGACAGCGAGACCAACTTCATGTACCAGCAGCTGACCGAAGACCCTGAGGTGGACCTGGTGCCTGTGTGTCGCGAAGGCGAGACCATGGCAATTGCGGCAGGCCTGTGGGTCGGAGGCAAGAGGCCCGTGTGTCTGATCCAGAATACGGGTATCTTCGAGTCGGGGGACTCCATCCGAGGCCTGGGCCTGGACGTGAACAACCCCTTGGTTATGCTGGTGGGATACCGTGGTTGGGACAGGCATGGTGTGTGCCGGGACTCAGCGGCCCGCTTCATAGAGCACATTCTCCATGCATGGGGGATCACCTTCTACCTTGTGGAGACCGACGAGGATGCCAACCGCATCTCCCTGGCCATGGAAGAAGCTGACCGCACTTCCAAGCCGGTGGCAGTGCTGGTGGGCACCGAATTCGGAGCATAACTCCCGGCTCACCGGACTGGTGCCCTTATGAATGCTGGAGGTCAAAACAAATGGCAATAGAAAACATCGATGCGGTACGACTGCTGGATGAACACCGGCACGACGCGATCATCCTGACCACCATGAGCGCCAACAACGTGCACCATGGTCTGCCTAGCGTGAGCAAGAACGAGCACCTGGACTTCCCCATGGGCGGCGCCATGGGCAAAGCTTCCTCTCTGGGCCTTGGCTTGGCCCTTGCCCAGCCCGACCGCAAAGTACTGGTGGTCGATGGGGACGGAAGCCTGCTCATGAACCTGGGATCTCTGGTGACCGTCGGCAACAAAGCCCCGGAGAACCTTTACCACTTTGTATTTGAGAACGGCGTGTATGCCATAACCGGCGGACAGCCGGTTCCTGGAAGCGGGGATACCAACTTCGCAGGGATGGCAAGGGAGGCCGGCTACGCCTCGGTCTACGAGATCGATAACACCGAGGACCTGGCTACCAGCTTGGACGGCATTCTAGAGCAGAAGGGTCCGACCCTGGTCTGCTTGAAGATCGTTCCCGTCATCGAAAACACTCCGGTGCAGTTCCGAGACCGGCCCAGCCGGACAACCCAGATCGCAATGAAGGACCTGCAGGGAGCCCTGGCCGACTGAACGACGACCCTGGTCCCAAGGTCCCGAACCCCCTGAAGATATTTGCGCGAGTCCTCCTTGGTCGTTTCTTGGGAATCGGAACGGTTGCAGGAGGATTCCTGCTATTATTCAAGGGTGTCTTCGACGAGACTCTTGTTGTGGCTGTGCTAGGGGGTATCCTCATCCCGGTGGGTATGTGGATAATGGTGAATGCCCACAAGGCCGATATGGGAGGTACACCCGACTAGGGCCGTCGGCGACCTCTGCACCACAACAATAGGGCCTATCCATTGCTCCAGGAGTGGGATTCGTGATTCCTTCGCAACAGGGGATGCAGCTCATTAACGAACACCGGGGGGAGTCCCTGGTCGTTTCAGCCACTACCGCCCTCCGGGAGTGGGGCAGCATCTCCGGACGCCGAGAACTGGACCTGGACCTCTCCGACTGCATGGACAAGGCCCCGGGAGTTGGATTGGGGCTGGCAATCGCCCAACCCGAACGCAAGGTCGTAGTTCTGGACTCCGGCACCCTGCTGAGGACCAACCTGGGCAGCCTGGTTACCATAGGCAACGCAGCGCCATCGAACCTGGTGCACTTCGTCATGGAGGACGGAGACCACCTTTCCACCGACGGCCTTCCCATCCCTGGCATCGACAACATCAATTTCGGGGCATTGGCTGAGGATGGCGGCTATGCCCGAATCTACGAGTTCGACAACCTGGAAGACCTGATGTACAGCCTGGAAGAGGTGATGGAAGGCCCTGGGCCGACATTCGTTTCCCTCAAGGTCTATCACGATGGTGATATCCCCGATTATCCCCCCCGCACAATGGCTGACTCTCTGAAAGAGGTCAAGGAAAGCCTGGATAGCACGCTATCTTAGTGGTGGGCCTAGTGGCGGTCACCCTTCCTCCAGGAGCAGAGGTATGAGACTGGAAAACAAGGTTGCCCTGATCACCGGGGCAGCATCTGGCATCGGCAGGGCATCGGCCATCAAGTTCGCCCGCGAGGGCGCCCTCGTGGTAGCCGCCGACATCCAGGAAGAGGCTGTCGCGGAAACCGCCGGCATGGTCGCCTCCGAGGGTGGCCAGTGCGTCCCGGTGCATGCCGACGTTTCCGACAGCTCCTCGGTACGGCAGATGGTGCAGGCGGCAATCGAGGCTCACGGACGCCTGGACATCCTGTACAACAACGCCGGACTGGGCGCCCGGGGCACGATCCTGGACATCGACGAAGCTACCTACGACCGGCTGTTCGCCGTGAACGTCAAGGGCGTCTTCCTGGGTTGCAAGGAGGCTATCCCCATCATGATCAGCCAGGGAGGGGGCGTCATCCTCAACACTGCTTCCCAGCTGGGCTTGGTGGGGGCCGACGCTTCGGCGGTGTACCCGGCTACCAAGGGCGCGGTTGTCCAGTTGACCAAGTGCCTGGCCCTTGACCATGCCAGGGACGGCATCCGGGTCAACGCTGTCTGTCCGGGCCCTATAGACACACCCCTGGCCCGCCGGGGCAGGGCGCAGGCAGGGAACCCCGAAGAGGTGCTGCGCCTGCGCCTTCAGCAGATACCCATGGGGCGCATCGGGGAAGCTGAAGAGGTGGCCGATGTAGCGGCCTACCTGTGCTCCGACGAAGCATCCTTCATCACCGGCTCTGCCATCGTCGCCGACGGAGGCTGGACCGCCCGGTAGTACGCGAGGCCTGTACCCATATGGGCGAGTTTGACGGACGGGTAGCTGTAATCACAGGGGCGGGTCGGATGCGTGGCATCGGCCACGCCACCGCCCTAGCATTTGCCCGCATGGGCGCCGACGTCGTCGTGACGGGCACAGGGAGGGACCCTTCCACCTATCCACTCGATGAGGTCGCCGCCGGCTGGAGGGATGTCGAGAGCGTCGCTGCCGCTGCCCGGGACCTGGGCCGGCGCTCCCTTGCCCTGATCGTGGATGTGTCCGACGGCTCACAGGTGCAGGCCATGGTTGACCGGGTCGTGGCAGAGCTGGGCAGGGTAGATTTCCTGGTCAACAATGCGGGTGCGGGCCGGACAGTGGCCCTGAACCCCGTCGCCGAGATACGCGAACATGAGTGGCGGCAGGTCATCGACAGCAAGCTGACGGGGACCTTCCTGTGCACGAAAGCTGCCCTGGGGGTGATGCTGAGGCAGGGCGATGGGGGCGCCATCGTCAATATCTCGTCGGTGGAGACCCGCACCAACCGCCCCGGAGGCTCGGCCTACGCCACCGCCTGCGCTGCCCTGCACACCTTTACCGCCATCGCCGCCAAGGAGGTGGCTTCTGAAGGCATCAGGATCAACTGCATAGCGCCAGGCACCACCGACACCGCCCGCAACGACAGCTTGTATGGCTATCCCAGGGGCGAAGTGTGGGAGGAGCGGGTGAAGTCCATCCCCCTGGGCAGGGCGGGCGCACCCGAGGAGATCGCCGGCATCATCACATGGCTATGCAGCAAAGAGGCGGCCTTCGTGGTGGGCCAGTGCATCGGCATCGACGGCGGCCAAGGCGTATAGGCAGCCCGAAAAAGCATTCAATACGGGGACTCATTCTCATGACACTACCAAGGGGCGTCGGGACTACCATTCAGGCGGTTTAGAGATCACCCCTTTGTCATCTGATAGCTGGTCAGGGAATTGGCTTTCTCTCAAGAGGCTGTTACGAATTTTCCTGACATAGGTCGCGGCGTCCTCTAGTTTCTTGGGAATGGGTGCATTTCCGGTTTCCGGGCTGACTAGTGAAACTTTCCGCTCTAGTTCATCCCGAACTCCCCGCATCGCATCTGCAAAGTCAGCGTCATTAGATACTATTACCGCATGCTCGTAGTCCCTGGTAGTAGCATCCAGCAAAAGACGTGTGGCCAGGTTTACGTCCGACCCTTTCTCTTCCACATCCAGGAATTCCTCGTATGTCGATGGGTCCTTCTTCAGCGGACGTATTTTGGTTCGCTCCTTCATTTGACCTAGATGGATGGTAAGGTTCGGTATGGTTCTCAGGGCCCTCAGGTAGACTAACTGGCGGGACCGCGCTCCCGGATTGTTGGGTTGCTCAAGGATATGGGCCGTGAAATAGGAAATTGACTGGACCTCGTCTTCAGGGAATAGCAGTGTCGCTAACTTACCGAGGTCCAACCATTTGAATTGAGTCTTCCGAACTGCGCGATAATAGAGATTCAAGCCGTCGATGTAGAAACTAGTCCGCATGGCGCAAAAAGACAGAGACCGCCCACTTAGAGGGGCGGTCTCGACCCTGCCACCTAGCTGGCAGGGGGGGTACAGGCTTCACGCTAACACAACTGACAAAATATTGTCAAATTGAGACCGCCCGCCTGCTAGCTGGCGACGACGTTCACCAGGCGGCCGGGCACGTAGATGGTGCGGGCCACCTGCTTGTCCCCCAGGTGGGCTTGGACCTTGGGGCTGGCCAGGGCAAGGCTCTTGGCCTCCTCCTCGGCAACGTCCGCCGGAACCTCCAACTTGTCCCTGAGCTTGCCGTTGACCTGCACCACCAGGGTGACTACCTCCTCGGCGGCCAACTCCTCATCCCAGGCAGGGAAGAGCTGCTGGTGGATGCTGTAGGAGTGTCCTGTGCGCTCCCATAGCTCCTCGGCGAGGTGGGGAGCCACCGGCGCCAGCATGAGGAGCAGCTTTTCGATGCTTTCCCGCCACGTCGCCGGCTCCACGCTCCCGTCGCTCCAGGCGCGGTTCAGGTCGTTGGACAGCTCCATCATGGCGGAGATTGTGGTGTTGAACCTGAACCTGTCCAAGCCCTCGTAGCACCGCTTGATTGTCTGGTGCAGCTTGCGCTGGATGTCCCGCACGGCCGTCTCGTCTGTGGGGCTTTCATCGAGACTGCTGGGGTCCTGCTGGCACAGCTCCCAGAGGCGGTTCAGCCAGCGGGCGGTGCCGTTGATCCCCGAGGTGCTCCAGGGGCCTCCCTGGTCCCAGGGGCCGAGGAACATCAGGAAGCACCTGACCGCATCGGCTCCCAGGGTGGATACGAACTCGTCGGGGTTGACCACGTTGCCCCTGCTCTTGCTCATCTTCTCGTGGTCTTCTCCAAGGATGATGCCCTGGTTGTAGAGGCGCCGGAAGGGCTCGCCGAACTCCACCAAGCCCATGTCCCGGAGGGCTTTGGTGAAGAACCGGGCATAGAGCAGGTGCATGACGGCGTGTTCGGCCCCCCCGGTGTACTGGTCCACGGGCATCCACTCTGCCAGGGCCTGGGGGTCGAAGGGCCCCTTGTCGTACCCGGGGCTGGTAAACCGCTCCATGTACCATGACGAGTCCACGAAGGTGTCCATGGTGTCAGTTTCCCGGGTGGCCGGACGGCCGCACTGGGGGCACGGGGTGTTTATGAAGCTTCCGTCCAGGGACAGGGGAGACTGGCCGGTGGGGAGGAACTCGGCGTCCGATGGGAGGAGCACCGGCAGGTCCTCTTCGGGTATGGGAACGACGCCGCACCCCGTGCAATAGACCATGGGTATCGGTGTGCCCCAGTAGCGCTGCCTCGAGATGAGCCAGTCGCGCAGGCGGTAGGAGATGGCCCTGCGACCCCAACCCTGGGCTTCTACATGGTCGGCGATGGCCTCTTTGCCTCGCACGTTGGGCATGCCGTCGAAGGCGCCGGAGTTGGTCTGGACACCCTCCTCCAGGTAGGCTTCCTCCAGCTCCTCGCCGGCCCAGCCGGGGGGCGCAATGACCACCCTGATGGGCAGGCCGAACTTCTTGGCGAAGTCGAAGTCCCGCTGGTCGTGGGTGGGCACACCCATGACAGCCCCTGTGCCGTAGGTCATCAGGGCGTAGTCGGCGATGAAGATTGGGACCTTCTCGCCGTTCAGTCGGTTGACCACGTAGGAGCCCAGGAAAACCCCCGTCTTCTCTTTCTCGGCGGCCAGGCGCTCGATCTCCGTCTGGCGCCTGGCATCCTCCACGTAGGCCTGCACCTCGGCCCTGTGCTCGTCGGTGGTCAGAGGCTCCACCAGGGGATGCTCCGGCGCCAGCACCAGGAAGGTGACGCCAAAGATGGTGTCGATGCGGGTGGTGAAGGTGCGAATCTCCTGTGCCTCCAGCCCCAGGTGGGACAGGTCGAAGGATATCTCCACACCTTCGCTGCGCCCGATCCAGTTCCGCTGCATGATCAGTATCTTCTCGGGCCAGTCGATGAGCCCGTCGAAGTCCAGGAGCTCTTCTGCATAGGAGGTGATGCGCAGGAACCACTGCTCCAGGTCCCGGCGGGTGATGATGGTGTCGCAGCGTTCGCAGCGTCCGTTGAGCACCTGCTCGTTGGCCAGCACCGTGTTGCAGGAGGAGCACCACACCACCGGGGCGTTGGCGCGGTATGCCAGGCCCCTCTCGTACATCTTTAGGAAGAACCACTGGTTCCAGCGGTAGTATTCGGGGTAGCAGCAAACCAGCTCCCGGTCCCAGTCGTACACGGGTCCCATGGATGCCAGCTGTCCGCGCATATTCTCGATGTTTCCCATGGTCCAGGAGTAGGGGTGGATCCCCCGCTGTATGGCGGCGTTTTCCGCAGGCAGGCCGAAGGCGTCGAAACCCATGGGATGGAGGACGTTGTACCCCTGCATACGGCGGAAGCGGGCGTGGCAGTCCGACGGTCCCATAGCGTACCAGTGGCCTATGTGCAGGTCGCCCGAAGGGTAGGGGTACATGGTAAGCTCGTACCACTTGGGCCGGGGGTCGTCGTCCCGCACCCGGTAGATATCGTCCGTTCGCCACCGCTCCTGCCATTTCTGCTCTATCTCGGCAGGGTTATAGCGAAGCTCCACCTGTCTCATTGTCATGCAAAATCACTCCGGTACCGGGGCCGTGTTCCGTCCCAGTCTCAACGCAGGGTACATGTTAGGGCATGACGGCTAGGCTAGCAACCAAAATCCCTACCTTGATGCTATACTTTGCCCAGCTATGAGATAAGGGGTCCCCTACACATGCAAGTGAAGAGCAGCTACACCTTTGATGCGCAGGTCGCCAAGGTCTGGGACACCATCCTGGACCCGGAGGTCATTGCCGGGTGCATGCCTGGCTGCCAGGCGCTGACCCCCCTGGGAGACGACCAGTACGAAGCGTCTCTGAACGTGGGCGTAGGCTCCATCAAGGCGTCCTACAAGGCGAAGATAACCCTGGCTGACCAAGCCCCGCCCACATCCTACAAGCTAAGGGTGGAAGGGCGAGGCTCGCCGGGATTTGTCCAGGGCGAGGCCCTCATCTCCTTATTGGAGAACGGGAACAAGACCACCATCCAGGTGGACGGCGACGCCCAGGTGGGCGGGACCATCGCCAGGGTGGGCCAAAGGCTGCTGGGCACCGTGAACCAGCGCATGATGGACAACTTCTTCAACTGCCTGAAGGAGTCGGTCGCCGCCCGCAAATAAGTCCTTCGTCCCTTCGCCACTGTCGGGAGACCTTACCGCACCATCGTCATTGCGGCGGAGGCCGCAATCCAGAACTACGTCGGACTGGATACCGGCTTTCTCCCGGAAGGAGGCGGAGACGGGCAGGGGTAGGGGCAAGGCCTATGGGGGGGTGCTATGACGAGTGTGCTCGGCACATGAGAGAGGAGTTACTTCTCAGCTAGGTCGAACATTCCCCTTCCAGAAATCCACACCTTGTGAGCTGCCACCTTAGACACGGTACCATCAAGACGCATCCTATACGGCGACTCTTCTCCGAGCTTTGAAGTGATTTTTACTGGCTGACCCGACATCAGATAGTGGTTCAAGTCCCAGAACCTGACCTCGAACTCTTGAGGACAGTCTGGGTCGGATGACCAACCTGAGTACGTTCGCACTCCGATGGATGAAAAGGAGTGGTCGGCCGAGTAGACGTACAACTTCTTCGCTGCTTGTCCCTCCGGAGTTACGATTACCGGCTCGCATTGCTGGTCGACCATCAAGCGTTTAACGTCCTCGAAATCCTTGTTGAAGATAGCTTGCTTTATGTATGGGGCGCCGAACCATCTGCTATTGATATGCTTCCGTATGTGCCCTAGAGGCTCTCCGGCAGGAGAAAGCACTTCTGCGATGATTTGGCTCTCGTGAAGCCATCTAATCGACACTTGGGCATCTGGGTATTTAGGCTGGTAACCTGCTGGCAGGTCTAAACAGGTGGTAACGTAGAAAGCAACCGCAGGATCCGCTGACGGGGAACGATAGGGTGAAGTGCTACTTTGCGCTCTTAAACTTTCGAATGCCTGTTGGAGCTTCTGTCCCCCAAGCTCGCCAACACCCGCCACTATGTAGCCGTTTTGCACAGCTTCCTTAAGTGCGTGCCTAAAGCTGGGTTTGGTTTTCAGCCATTGCTGTAACTCCTTAGAGGCTTGCTCTTCGGGGGTTCCTTCGGCGTACCCGAGAACGTACATTACTGCGTTAGCTACGACGTTCTCGACCCTCATTGACACGAGGCGCTTCTGGTCATATGCGAACAGAGGCCACAGTGCCTCAAGTATTTCCTTGTGAAGATGGAGCATAACAAGAGGCGCGGGGCTCGATGAGTCGTCGATTGAGGAGCTATCTTCGAGCCAGTACCTCATCTGCATAAAGTCTTGGCTAGTACCTGTAGCTTCGAAATACTTTTCCAGTGTAGCGACATGAGGAACCAGTTCTAGGTCATACTCGTAGAACGCAACTGCATCGTCAAACGCTTCCGCAAGAACTGCTGACCAATTCCCGCCATCTATCTGCTTGGTGAGTCCATACAAATGGGGTAGATCGTGTCCCTCACGAGCATTCCTGGGGTATGACAAACCAGCCTTTTCCAACCCATCCTTGAGACCCCTTTCAATCCCAATGTGAGCTATCAGCGCCCTGTTGGCTACCTGCATCCCTCTGAACCCAGCATGTAGCTCATTACCGCTCAAGAAAGCGGTGTCTAGGATGCTGATTACGTCCCTCATTGCCTCAGACTTGAGGAACTCCCGGAGGTCTGCCAACTCTCCCTCCTACTACCTGCTGAATGGCTTAACTTGGAGTGGCCAATCGACCACTCCCACCGTGATCGAACTACGGAGGCGATATGACCAGCTTGGCGTTCTTGGGGCGGGACTTACCGCCGTGGACCGAGGGTTCGGCACACCACTTGGCGGATAGGCGGCGAACAGCCCTGTAGGTGTCTTCATCGAAGCCCAGGAGGTCACAGACCACCCTCCGGTCCAGCAAAGCGCGGTTTGGGTCAGCGTCGGCTAGGTAAGCAGGCATTAACTCCTTGTCCCGAAACTCCTCGAAGATAGTCTCGGCCACGAGCAGCTGCGCATCTGTGAGAGCGCGAAAGTCCAACACAGGTAGTGACTCCGCGGTGGTAATGGTGACGCTTGCCTTGCTAGATTGCTGACGACTCGAGTGCCACCAGTACAGTAGTAAGCCTAGAGTGGAATTCCCCCATACCGAGAAAGCGTAATCGTACTTGTTGTCCGAGAAGATGACGTTAGGCCATACTCTTCCGCCGATAGACTCCAGGTCGGTAAAAGCGATGGCCAGGGCTTGCGATCCAAAGGTGTAGTCAAGATTCAGGTGGGTGCGGCTGGCGGAAGCCCAAACAGCGTTGGCCTTATCTTCCATTCCTTGCCTGACCAGCAACTGGCAGTCAGGAATACAGACCATTCTAGTTTCCTGTTGCGCGCTGTGGTTCCATAAAGCGGGGTAAGTTGCTGTTGGGCTAGGTGGGGCCTTGATAAACGGCCCGGTGGAACCAGCGATGTTGATGTGATACGAGCCACGCTTACCTACGTCGCCTAGTGGCAGTACCTTGATTTCTCGAAAGTTCCCTTCACCTGGAAGCCATAGCCTGGACTTAGACAAAGCGTAGGCGGTTTGCGCGAGTGAGTAGTCACCCATCCGCACTGGTCCCCAGTTCCCCCCATGTGGTTCTCGGGGAGATACTATCCTTTCTCCCGCCAATTCCTCTCCCACTGCCAAGTGGGTCCCCCCATATGGCCCATCCTCAATTCGTCTGACCTGCCCTTCGTTCTGTATCTTGCTAGCCATCGAGCTTGCATGCTCGAAATCTGGGGGCCTACGCCTGAGCGATGTAAAGTGCACCTCGTCGTGAGTTGCTTCGTCTGGCCTTAGCTTGCGGCCAATCAACAAGCACTCTGCCATCCCCGTATCCGATGAGAACGACATGCGGTAGCCATTCGACGCAATGCTCAAAACTTCCAAGCCGGCATAGTGTTTGACGAGCACCTTTCTTACCCCTTCCCACGAGACACCACTGGCAGCGGATAAAGGCAAAACCAGGGCGACGACGCCACCCGGTTTAAGCTTCTTGTGAGTTAGGGCCGCAAACGCAGATGCGATTCCAGCATAACCGTGATAGCAAGTGTCCTTTGTGTACAGGCCAAGACTCTTCGCCATCTCTTTCTGGGTGACTAATTCGGTACTCAGCCCTCTAAACTGCTTGATGTAGTCTTCGGCCCTTTCGCTCCCCTCCCAATCCGACCCCGACCTGGTAAACGGCGGATTCATAATCACGAGGTCGTAGCTCTCGTCGGGTATGTCGGCGAGGATTTGGGCAGCCGTCTCCTCTCCTGTGCTGCCCGTGCTAAGGGCGGGATCACTGGTGTTGAATAGCGTGAGCACACTGGAGGACTGGAGCAGCTCCAGGGAGCCAATCTTTACACTCCCATCTTTCTGCTTCCCGTAGGGCATGGTGTACAGGTGGGAGTTCTGGAAGAGCACCGACGGCTCCATTCCCGACAGGGTCGAGCCGGTGATGTGGACGGCCGAGGGCATGACGTCACAGCCGTACAGAACCTCTTCCATCATCACCTTGTGAAGGGCAGCAGAATCTCCGCCGGCCCGTTCATGGCGGGCTGCTACCTGCTCGTAGACCGCCGACAGTAGCGCCCCCGTGCCACAGGCAAAGTCGGCGATGCGCAGCTTTCGGACAGACTCCAGGTCGGCCCAGTCCACGCCCTCTATCTTGGCGACGGCCAGCCGGGCCAGCAGTGCGGCTGAGGCGGGGAGGGTGTAAAAGGTTGCCAGGTATGCGATCGGCGATGAGCCTCTGGAATACCCGCCCCGTCAGGTCGTGGGCGTTGTCCACATCCGTCGCATCGACGGACTGGGCGGTGTCCCTCAGTTCCCGCAGGATGGATGCTGCATCTCCTGATGGCAGTTGCTGCAGGATGTCCCTGGCGATGGCGAAGATGGACCAGTAGTTGATCTTCAGTATGTCACCCCAAGAGGCCAGCACCCTCCCTTGGGGATTGGGAACATCGTCGCCGCACACCTTGGCCAGGGATTCGACCTCGGGATGCATACCGACTATGCGCTCATGGAAGACCAGGGCGTTGGCGATGATGGCGCAGGCCATGCGCCGGGTCTGGGGCACATCGATCATTCCCAGGAGGCGGGCTATGGACGCTGTGATGCCGGGCTTGGCCTCCTTCAGCTCATCCAACAGCTTGGCGGCGCTTTCGATGCCTTCCTGCAGGATGTTGGTCGCCTGGTCCACTGCCCTCTGGGGGACGGAAACCAGGCGTACCATGTCCGCTAAATCCTCGACGGATCCGTCCAGCCAGCCAGACTCGGGAAAGCGACCCACATCCTTGGATCCCTCTGTGAAAACAGAGTAGGAGAGCTGGGCGGACGATAGGGCGGATGCCAGGTCATGGGCATTGCCGATGGCCTCTGGGTATCTGAGAGCTATGGAGGCTTCGATGATGCGCGGATTGGACGCCACCTCTAACCCCAGGCGTTCATTAGCTTCCTTCTCAACGGTGGCCGCCGGCATGTACTCTGCCTCGATCACAACCGGGGAGCGTCCGGGAGCGGTGATCAGGATGTCGGGGCGCTTCCCCTTTGAGCCAACTATGGTTTGGGTGTTTTCGGACAGGATTAGGCTCTTGGGCATCATGGCTTGAAGCAGGTTGCCCAGGGCTACGTTGACGTTGGGTTCGGTCTGGTGGGGCATAGCTGGACTCATCATAGCATAGGCCCTGGGGGGTCTCATGGGCTTGTTGACAGAGGGGGCAGTCCCTTCTCCCCTGGAGGGAGAAGGTTAGGATGAGGGGGAGAAAATAGGGCATCGGGTATGGGGGGCGATCACCCTCACCCCAACCCTCTCCCATCAAGGGCGAGGGGACAGGCTGCCATTGCTTACCTGCCGGTGCAGTTCAAGGGACGTATGACCGGCAGGTATTCCCCTACGCTAGGTGGAAGCGGCGCATGACGCTGAGGACCGTGGTGGGCAGGGGTTCTATGAGGCGCATGAGCACGGAGAAGACGTAGGTGATGCACACCCCGATGGCGGCGCCCGCAAGGCCGTCGGACAGGTAGAACACCCCGGAGTACATCCGGGACAACACCCACAAGGATGCCAGCCCTCCCAGGGCAACGCCCAGAGCCCGGTTGTACAGGAACACACCGAAGGCTATGGCAAAGGCGACGGCCGCCGGATTGGCCGGGAAGGATGAGTCGGTGGGCTGGTAGAAGAGCAGCTGCAGGTCATGGTCCACGAAGGGCCGGTCCCGGAAGTAGAACTGGTTGATTATCAGGACCGTCAGGTTGGAGATGCACACCCCCAGCAGGGCTACCAGCACCCCCTTCTGGTTGGCCGCCCGGTCCAATGCGTCCCTGGCCAGGAACCAGGTGGACATGAGGGCCAGGGACAGGAGGGTGGGTATGAGGTAGTCGCTGACCACCAGTTCGGCGGCTTTGTCCAGCACACCCCACTTGCCCACCCACTGGTTCAGCCAGGTGATGATGGCGGAGTCGATGCTCAGGAGCGCTTCCACAGCGCTTTCAGGCTCACGCCAAAGGCCCGGAGGTAGGTGGTGTGTCCCAGGGCATCCAGGCCTGGGGCGGGAGCCTGTTCGCCCCTACCCAGGGTGCGGTTGACCAGGGACGAAAGGACGAAGGTTGTAAATACGGCAAGGGACGAGGCGGAACAGAACATCTGGGCAGCCCGGTTGCCGTCAAGGCCCCCTTCGGTGTCGGACAGGTTCCTGAACTCGGATGCAAAGAACCATGTGAATGCTGCTACTACGGCGCAAAGGCCAAAAAGGAAGGCTACGGGCGCCGCCGGAACTAGGAGCATACCGCGAAAGTCCCGACGAGAGGCGATCATCTGGAGGACACCCATGGCGGCTATATACGCCAGGATGAAGTAGTCCAGGGAGAAGGAAGCTACCAATGCTGGCTTCCATCGGGCAGCATCTTATCTTCCACCTCTTGGTCATAGGTGGGAGGCGGGAGTTCCCTGCCGTGGTTCCTGGAGGTCAGGTGGTGGCGCACGCCAACACCCATGGGAAGGAAGATGGTGTAGATGGTGATGGCTACAGGGTACCCCGACAGCCACACCAGCAGGGGCATGGGCGCCATAATAAGCCCGAGGACGAGGGTGGCGCTCCTGACGAAGGGGAGCAGAGCTAGACAAGCCAAGCTGATGGGCAGGGCCGGTATGGGGAAGAGGGCGCAGTACACACCAACGGTCGTTGCGGCGCCCCGGCCTCCCCTCAGCTTCATGAATATGGGCCACGTGTGCCCCGCCACGGCCGCCGCTCCGGCCGCCATGGCCAGTCCATTGCCCCCGCCCACGATGAGGAACTTAGCCAGCAGCACGGCGACAACCCCTTTGCCGATGTCCACCGCCCCCACCATAAGGCCGGCCCTGGGCCCGATGGACACATAGACGTTGCCTGCACCGGGGTTTCGGTCGCCCTCTTCCCGGATGTCTTTGCCCATGGCGCGGCGTCCGGCAAGGTAGGCGGTTGGAATAGACCCGACAAGGTAACCGATGATGATAGCCAGGAACCAACTCATGGAGGTTCGACTACGCTTCCTTCGAAAGTAGGGCGAGAGTAACGGGTCCTGATGGGAGCAGGCTTTGTGCAGCCTGGGTGCTACACACCCACCAGTCGGGGGGTAGCAGAGGTGCACCAGTGAAGGAACTTGGGAACGTTGCCGACGACCACATCGAAGTACAGCTTCTGGATCTGGGCGGATATGGGCCCGACCCCGCCGTCGGCGATCTTGCGGCTGTCCACCTCGACCACAGGGGTTACGTGGGCGGCAGTGCCGGTCAGGAAACACTCGTCGGCGATGTATATCTGGCTGCGGTCTATGCGGGTCTCGATGACCTCCAAGCCCAGCTCGCTCTGGGCCAACTGCATCACCGTGGACCTGGTTATTCCAGGCAGGACGTTATCCTCGATTGGCGGGGTGTAAAGCTTGCCGTCTATGGCCAGGAATAGGTTCTCGCCGGAGCCTTCGCACACATGCCCATCCTGGTTGAGCAGGATGGCTTCGTCGAAGCCCGCCAAGGTAGCTTCGGTCTTGGCCAGGATGCTGTTCACATATATTCCCGATATCTTGAAGCGGGCGGGAATCATGGGGTCGTCAACCCTGCGCCAGGACGAGGTGCAGCACCGCAGGTTGTCGGAGCCCAGGTAGTTGCCGAAGGGGACGGCCATCAGGCAGAAGTCGCTGTCCAGCTCATGAAGCTTCAGGTTGGCCACCCGCTCGGCGCTCTTGTAGGCCAGGGGGCGGATGTACACATCTTCGGAGAATCCGCTGCGCTCCACCAGCTCCACGGTGATGTTGCACAGGTCCTCGAGGGAATAGGGGATGTCCAGCATCATGAGACGACAGCCCTGGAGGAGCCTCTCGTAGTGCTCGCGGAGGCGAAAGATGTAGACGCGGCCAGCCTGGGCGTTCCAGTTGCCCCGTATGCCTTCGAAGACCCCTGTCCCATAGTGCAAAGCATGGGTCATAATGCCCACCTTGGCTTCGCTCAAGGGAACGTACTCACCTCTGAGGAAGGCGTAAGGATCCCCGCTCAATGGCCACCTCCTGTCTGGTACCGGGGCTAGGGTATTATAATCAGTCGAAACTCTTCAAGCAATACCACTTTCCCTATGGACACATTCAAGAAAACAGCCTTGATCACACTGGCGCTGCTCCTGGTGGTCATCCTCTCGGCAGGAGGGGTGATACTATACCGGGGGCTGGACGACGGTTCCGGCTCCCGGGGCGTGGAGGTACGGCTTCCTGCGCCCACGCCCCAGCCCACCCTGAAGGTGTACGTGAGCGGGGAAGTGGCGGCCCCGGGAGTGTACGTGGTGGCTCCTGGAGACCGGGTGGAGGATGCGGTGGAGGCGGCGGGCGGGGCCTTGTGGGGCGCCCAGCTTTCGTGCGTCAATCTGGCGGCCAGGGTGAGGGACGGTTCCCAGTACCATGTCCCCTCCGTCGATGACGGCTGTACACCAGACGTCTCCGAACCGACGCTTGACGCTCTTCCTGACGCAGCACCGCAGGGCCAGGTGGGGAGGATCGACCTGAACTCCGCTTCCGCAGAAGAACTCCAAGCCTTGCCGGGCATCGGGGAGGTGAAAGCCGGCGCCATCGTAGCCTACAGGAACGAGATTGGCCCCTTCTCCTCGGTGGAGGAAGTGGTGGAGGTGAGTGGGATCGGTCCCGCCACCCTAAATGCCATAGCTGACCTGGTGTATGCGGGGCCGGTAGCTGAGTAGGACAGACGCCGGATCCGGCCTGCGGCCCGTAGGACCTACCTGCCGAAGACCACCAGGGTTATTCCCCCGACGATCATGAGGGTGCCCAGGACCAGCTGCCAGGTTACCCGCTCCAGTCCCCGGAGCACCAGGTAGGCAAGGACCAGGGTAAACAGGGGGGCGCTGGAGATTATGGGAGAGGCGATCACAACGTCGGTACGGCTGAGGGCGAAGTAAGTGAAGGTTACGCCAGCCCCCGAGGAAGTCCCTGCCAGCAGTATGGGAAACAGAGAGCGCCTGGATCTCGATACTGCCCGTGGGACATCGACGTGAGTGAGAGCGAGCATAATGACCATGCCGAACAACAGGGCAAAGGCGGACACAAGGAGGGGGTGGGAGTATTCCTCCACAACCCTCTTGCCGATGACTGTGGTGGCGCCGTAGCAAAAGCCCGCGCCCAAGGCCATGGCGAAGCCCAGGGCCTTGCTTTGGTCGCCCATCTTCAGACTAGGAAGACGCACGGGTCCTCTCCAACACGATCAGGATGGACCCAACCATGATGGCGGCGGTCCCCAACCCCACCAGCAAGTTCATCTTCTCGTCAAGGAAAAGGATGGCCAGGACGGCCGAGAAGAAGGGAGCGGTGGCGATGATGGGCGCGGACCGGGAGGCTCCCACAAGGTTGACCGACGTGTAGTTCATGAACCTGGCTAGAGGATAGTTCACGATGCCAAGGGCCAGGAACCACAGAAATGCCATGGCCGGGAGGGTAAAGACCGCCGACCTTTCGATGGACAGGGCCAGGATGGCCGTGAGGAGGAAGCTGACCACCAGGGAGATAGCAGTGCCGGTTGCGGGCTTCATTCCCTGCAGGCCGAGGCGGGCGAAGACGGCGGCAGATCCGAACCCGACGGCGGCAAGGAGGGAGAAGACGATGGCTAGCACGGTGGGATTGTATCTGGCGCCTACTATAAGGGTCAACGCTGAGGCGTCCATCGGGACTATTAGTCATTGGCTTGTGCCGTATCTCGGCGGTTACTAGAATGGTGCCCACCCAGGCAGCAGCTCTTGCTTGGCCTGCCGCAGATCGAGTCCAGCGATAGAGGAGAAGATGGTCGATAACACACTATCGCCCCACGGTGGACGGCTCATCGAACGGGTAGCCCCTCAGCCCCTCTCCGCATTCTCTAATGGGGTCGGAAAGTCCATAGCCGTAAACGACCAGATAGCCCGGGAGTGCATCAACATCGCCTACGGCGTCTTCTCCCCCCTGGAAGGGTTCATGGTGGAGGAGGATGTGGATGCTGTGCTGGAGAAGATGGCCCTGGCAAGCGGGTACGTCTGGAGCATCCCCATCGTACTGGATATACCCCGGCAGGAGGTCGATAGCTTGGCCCTGGTCGAAGGAGATACCCTGCTGTTGACCTACCAGGAGCAGCCACTGGCAACGCTGGGGGTGGAGCAGGTCTTCTCCTACGACCTGGAGTACATGGCCCAGCGGGTGTACGGGACGGCGGACCTGAGCCATCCAGGGGTTGTCCGCACCTTCAACCTTAAGGACCGTTTCGTTGGCGGGAAGGTGACCCTAGTGAACGAGCCCAGGGTTAACCCTCCCTTCGACCGCTTCTGGTACCCTCCCGCCCAGCTCAGGAAGATGCTTGCCGACAAAGGGTGGGAACGCGTAGTGGCCCACCAAACCAGGAACGTGCCCCACGTGGGCCACGAGGGGTTCATGAAGGGAGCTTGGTTCGCCTCGGGCGCCGATGGTGTGTTGGTAAGCGCGGTCATCGGAGAAAAGCGTGTCGGGGACTACATCGACGAAGCCATCGTCCTGGCCCAGGATGCCCTGCGCAATGCCGGCTACTTTGCAGAGGGCGTGCACGCTACTTCAGTGCTGATGTGGGACATGCGCTACGCCGGCCCGAAAGAAGCGGTGTTCCACGCCATCGTGCGGAAGAACATGGGCTGCACTCACCACATGTTCGGACGGGACCATGCGGGCGTAGGCTCCTTCTACGACCCCAGGGCTTCCCACCAGATATTCCAGGAGATAACCCCCATTGGCATCGTGCCAGTAACGATGGGGGAGTGGTGGCACTGCCCCACCTGCGAAGGGGTAGCCTACGAAGGGTTGTGCGGCCATCGCGACAGCAAGCAGGACCTCAGCGGCACGCTGATGCGCCAGACCCTGGAGCAGGAGATCACTCCGCCCTTTCTGACCTTCAGGCCCGAGGTGTTCGATGTGGTCAAGGAGTGCACCCGGGAGTTCGGCTCAGGATCATCGTTCGTGACGCCCGAGTACCTTGCCAACCGCCGCCCCGTTATAACCATGCTCCCGCTGGATGCCGAATAGGGTTGGCGGCGAATATGCTACTAGCAGGAATGTCGCGAGGGTGCTTGACGCGAGGTTAAGACAATGATATCGTTGTGTTGTGATACCGCAGTTTGATGTCAGGGGGCTCCTGCCTGCAGGGGTGCACCTGGCAAGCTGGGGAGAAGTTGCCGACAGGTTCGGGGGCAACTTGTGGAGAGAGCGACTTATGGCTGGCCTCAAGGATGCCTTGAACGACCTGAAGAAGGCAGGCTGCCGGAGGGTGTACATTGACGGGAGCTTCGTTACCCGCAAGGAGTTCCCGAACGACTTTGATGCCTGCTGGGAGGAAGAAGGGGTCGATCCGAACCTCCTGGATCCGACGCTGCTGACCTTCGATCCGGGCAGGGCTACTCAGAAAGGCAGATACCTGGGTGAGTTGTTTCCTGCCTCCATAACTGCGGATGACGATGGATTCTCATTTCTTGATTTCTTCCAAAGGGATAGGGAGGAAGGGGAACCGAAGGGGATAATCGCCATCGACCTGGGAGACCTGACATGATAAAGAACGAACGGCAGTACAAGATAACGAAAGCCCAGGCGGACCGTTTCTCGCAGACCCTGGAGCGCCTTGAGTTGGATCCGGGAGAGGGGGTACACCCCCTAATTGCCAAGGCGCGCATAAATGCTGTGCGAAGCCAGCTGGCAGACTTGGAGAAGGAGCTGGCAGAGTACGAGGCCCTGAAGAAGGGCGAGTTTCGGATGGAAGGGCTGAACGTGGTTGCCGGCTTACCCGATGTCCTGATCAAAGCCCGAATATCCCAGGGGCTGACGCAAAAAGATCTGGCGGAGCGCATGGGGCTTAAGGAGCAGCAAATCCAAAAATATGAATCCAGCGACTATGCATCGGCCAGCTTTGCCAGGATCCGTGAGGTGGCCGACGCTTTGTACAGGACTGACGGGGCATCGGAAAACGGGTAGCTCCACTCCGCTGTGATGAACGAGGTCGATATCTACACCGATGGCGCTTGCCAGGGCAACCCCGGCCCCGGCGGGTATGGCGTGGTGCTGCTGTCGGGGGAGCACCGCAAGGAGCTTTCGGGAGGCTATCGCAGGACCACCAACAACCGCATGGAGCTTCTGGCTGTCATCGAGGGGCTGGCCGCACTTAATGAGAAATGTAAAGTCAGGCTCTACAGCGACTCCAAGTACGTTGTCGATGCCCTTGCCAAGGGGTGGGCCGTCAAGTGGAGGAAGAACGGATGGAGGCGCAACAAACGGGAAACGGCGATAAATCCCGACCTCTGGGCCAGGCTCCTTGATCTGTGCGAAGGGCATGACCTGACTTACCATTGGGTAAAGGGACACTCGGGCAACCGGGAGAACGAGCGTTGCGATCGGCTGGCTACCCAGGCCGCTGCCCAGCCCAACCTTCCTGCAGACGAACCTTACGAGGGAGCAGCCACGCTCCCGCAGCGCCCCAACCTCTTCTAGCCATCCCCTTCTCCTCAACATTGGACAGGGTATCGTGTTGGTGATAGCTTATCGGTGCATCCCAAAGCCAAGGCAGGTCTTCCGCAATGCAAGCCATCGACATGCACGTCCACGTTCCTCGACAGCCGGGCCTTCCAGAAATCGGCATTGAAGCGGAGCTGAGGAGCTACTTCAGAGTCTCCTCGGTGCCCGAGGATGCCAACGAAATGGCTGACAAGTACCGGGAGCTGGACATCATGGGGGTGATCTTCTCGGTGGACACCGAGACCACCACCGGGGAGCCTCCCGATACCAACGACTACGTGGCGGGGATCGTGAAAGCCCACCCTGACCAGTTCATCGGCTTCTGCTCCATCGACCCATGGAAGGGGCACGCCGCCGTTTTGGAGCTGGAGCGATCAGTCACCAGCCTTGGTCTCAAGGGGCTCAAGCTCCATCCCGTCCACCAAGCCTTCCACCCTAACGACACACGCTTCTACCCTCTCTACGCCAAGGCGTCGGAGCTGGGTGTACCTGTGCTGTTCCACTCCGGGTTTGCGGGTGCGGGCTCCGGCACCCCCGGTGGCTCGGGCCTGAAGCTGAAATACAGCGCGCCGATTCCCTACATCGACGACGTTGCCGCCGATTTCCCCCACCTTACGGTGATTATGGCCCACCCGGCCTGGCCCTGGACCGAGGAGCAGATCGCCGTCGCCTTGCACAAGTCCAACGTGTACCTGGACTTGTCGGGGTGGTCCCCCCGCTTCATTCCCGAACCCTTAAAGCGGGAGGTGAACACTCGCCTCCAGGACAAGGTGCTCTTCGGCTCCGACTACCCTTACATCACGCCGGAACGGTGGCTGCGGGACATCGAACACCTGGACCTGAGGGAGCATGTGCAACCTAAGGTTCTCCTGGAAAACGCCAAGAAGGTGCTCAACCTGGCCTAACCGGCAGGTCCGGTACTTGAGGGTGAGTATCATCCCCCTGCGGAAGGGAGGACACATGACCGTTCGAATAGGCTACATGCCCGGCGCATTCCCCCAAGGCCAAGAAGGAGTCGCATACTTCCGCGGATTGCTAGAGGTGGGCGATGGGTACGGGTACGACTCCATCTGGCTTTCGGACCGGGTAGTAGGCCAGAGCGCCGGCCCGGAGCCAGTGGTCGCCATGGGAATGGTGGCTGCCTACTCCGAGAAGATGAAGTTTGGCACCAGCGTCCTCCAGCTCCCACTTCGCAACCCCGTTGTGCTCGCAAAAGAGCTGGCAACCCTGGACTACCTGTCGGGCGGGCGCTGCCTGCCTGCCATCGGCCTGGGACAGGATGACCCCAGGGACTACGAAGCCTGCGGTGTGGCCAAGTCCAACAGGGGCGAGCGGGCCGACGAAGCTATGCAAGTGATGCGCCGCCTCTGGCACGAGGACAACGTAACCCATGAAGGGAAGTTCTTCTCCCTGCACGATGTTACCGTGAATCCCAAGCCGGTCCAGGAGCCGATCCCCCTGTGGATCGGAGGCAGGACCGTCGCCGCCCAGAGGAGGGTGGGGCGCCTGGGAGACGGGTGGCTGGTGTCCTCGGCGACGCCCGAAGAGGTGGCTGAAGGCGTGCGCATGGTCTTCGCCACGGCCGCAGAGTTCGATCGGTGCGTGGATGAGGACCACATCGGGGTGCTCATCGGATACCACATCTCGCCGGACCCTGAATTGGCGGCAGAAGTGGCCGCGCCTTACGTGACCCGATCCAGGCCCGAGTCCCACTTCACCGGATACAGCGCCCTGGGAACCCCACAGCACATCTGCGGCATGATCGACCGCTACCTCGAGGCTGGCGCAACCAAGTTTGTCATGCGCCCGATGTGCCCTCCCGGGGAAGCCTTGGAGCAGCTTCGACTCTTCGGGGAGGAAATCCTACCCAAGTACCACCGCCCCAAGCAGGGGTAGGCGAATTGACCCTGCCCTCCCTCGACAATAGAATCCCAAACAAGGCATCCAACATATGGAAACGGCGACTGCGCCAACCCGGGGAGGGACGCCATGGCTGAAAACGAGGTCACCGTCGGGAACGTTAGAGTGGCTTCCTTCTCTGATGGGAAGCTGGAGTTCGACCTGTGCAACTTCTACCCGTCCATACCCAAAGAAAACTGGGATCGCTACCCCGAAGACCTTACCCCGGACCACAAAGTCAGCCTGAACCTGGCATCCTACCTGGTCAGGTCCCAAGGGAGCACGGTCCTGGTGGATACGGGCATGGGTCCCATGCCCGAGGATGCGCCCGAGAGCTCGTGGGGGGAGCTGTTGAACAGCTTCGAAGCTGCCGGAGTACGCACCGACGAGGTGGATGTAGTAGTGATGACCCACCTCCACAGGGACCACGTAGGCTGGAACATGGTGTCGGAGAACGGGCGATACCTGCCCGTCTTCCCCAACGCCAGGTACGTTTTGTCCCGGAAGGACTGGGAAGCAACCAGGATGCCCGAGTACGCCGAGCGCTTCCCCACAGCTTCCACCAAGTTGTGGCCCCTGGAGGAGCTTGGCATACTGGATGTGGTGGAGGGGGAGTACGCAATCAACAGCGAGCTTACCGCCCTGCCCACGCCCGGCCATACGCCTGGGCATATGAGCGTCCTCATCACCTCACAGGGGGAGAAGGGCGTCATTACCGGGGATGCGCTCCACAGCCCAGCCCAGGTCCAGGAGTGGGAGTGGTGTTCCAGGGCGGACCTGGACCCGGACCAGGCGCGGGTCAGCCGAAGGAAGCTGGTGGAAGAGGCCGAGCGGGAGGGCACGCTGATCGCAGCGGGCCATTTTCCGGCTCCCGGCTTTGGCAGGGTGGTCCGCCTGCAAGACCGGCGCTACTGGCAGGCCCTGTAGTATTCCCACCAGCCTCCGCCCGGCGACTCAGAGGAGTCTGATCTTCTATAGATGAAAGGGAGATGGTATGCCAGGTGAAATCATAACCAGCCCCAAGGTCTCCATTCCCAATGCGGTGATATCCCATGCCATCAAGGTTCCCGCAGGGAACATGGTCTTTGTTTCCGGCCAGACCTCCCGCAATGCTCAGAGAGAGATAGTTGGCGTGGGCGACATCGAAGCCCAGACCCACCAGGTATTTGCAAACATCATTGCGGTGCTGGAAGAGGCGGGCGCCACACTGCGGGATGTGGTGAAAGCCAACATCTACGTTACCGACATCAAGGACCAGCCCAAGGTGACAGAGGTGCGAAAAGGCTACTTTGGAGAGACCCGGCCGGCCAGCACCTTCGTGCAGGTGAAGTCCCTGGCCCATCCGGACATCCTTATAGAGATAGAGGTTGTGGCGGTAGTCCCCTAACGGGACACGCTCACATTCCCACAACCCCAGCAGGGAGGTTTAGCAATGGCCAAGAACGTGCTCGAATCTTCTAGTGTGTCGAAGCCCGTTGGGATAATGTCCCAGGGAATCAAGGCCTCGGGTGGGCACCTGATCTTTGCGTCGGGACAGGTGTCCCGCGACGCCGACGGCAACACAGTTGGCGTGGGCGACATTAAGGCCCAGACGCGCCAGGTGCTGGAGAACCTGAAAGATGTGCTGGAGGCGGGCGGCGCCACCCTGGACGATGTGGTCAAGGTGACAGTCTTCGTAACCAACGTAGCTGAGCACTTCGCCCACATCCACGAGGTGCGATCGGAGTTCTGGAAGGACGGCTATCCGGCCAGCACGCTGGTGGAGATAAGCGCCCTGGCAAACCCGGAGCTTCTCATCGAGATAGAGGCTCTGGCCGTCATTCCCTAGACCTCGATACGCTGTGGCCCCATCCGTTCGCGGGATTGCAAAAGAGGGGGGCCTTTGGCAAGATAAAGCTATGAACATCGGCGGTTTCGAGCTAACCGACCCCCTTCCGGAACTTCGAGAACCCCACGCCATGGCAATCGTCCGTCCCTGGGTCAACGTGGGCAGGGTTGGCACCCTGGCGCTGGCACGGCTGGAGAGGCACTTCTCGGCCCGCCAGATTGGGAAGCTGTCCCGGCCGGGAAACTACTTTGACTTTACCCGCTACCGTCCTCGTACCAGGATAAGCGGGGACCGCCGCCAGCTAATTCTGCCCAACAGCACTATCGGCTACACCCAGCGCGAAGAAGGCCCCGACTTCCTCCTTTTGAACATGCGGGAGCCCCACATGAGCGGCGAAAGCTACGTGGATTCGGTGGTTGAAATCCTCAAGATGTTCGATGTGAAGAGGTACTGCCTGCTGGGTGGCATGTATGATGTTGTGCCCCACACCCGGCCCCTGCTGGTGTCGGGCTCAGCCAGCGCCCAGAACCTGATCGATGAGGTCAGGAAGCTGCGGGTGCGGGAAACCACCTATCAGGGTCCCACCAGCATCACCACCCTGATCACCCAGGAAGCTCGCAAGATGGGCATCGAGCACATGTCCTTCGTAGTGCACCTGCCCCAGTACGTTCAGCTGGAAGAGGACTACTCCGGCGCGGCCCGGCTGATGGAGATATTGTGTTCGCTGTACGAGCTTCCAATAGAGCTGGCTGACCGGAAGCGGGGTGAAAACCAGTATGCCGAGCTTACGGCGGCGGTTAATCGCAACCCCGAACTGAAAGCGGTCCTCCAGCAGCTGGAAGGCCAGTACGACCAGCGGGAGGAGGACAAGGAACCGGAAGAAGAGACTGCCCCACCTCCCTTGTCCTCCGAGGTGGAGCGCTTCCTTCGGGAGCTGGACCAGGAAACCGGGTAAGGCCGCCCCTAACTAGCGTTCTGGAAGGGTCCTTTAGTTTCGTAGCAGGTCCAGGTATTTGTAGCCGGAGCCGGTGTTCAGCAGGACGATCTTCTCGTCACGGTCCAGGAAGCCGTCTTCCATCAGACGCTCCAGGGCTACCAGGGTCGCTGCGCCCTCGGGGCATATGAACAACCCCTCTGCCGATGCCACATCCCGCATAGCCCTCACCATGTCGCCGTCGGCTACCGCCAATGCTGTGCCACCGGTCTCGCGAATGGCCTTGAGGATCAGGTAGTCGGAGAAGGGGTGGGGCACCCGTAGACCGTCGGCTATGGTGCTGGCGTTGGGCCAAAGCTCGGATATGTCTGCGCCATCGTTGTAGGCCTTCACGATGGGCTGGCAGCCCTCGGGTTGTACGGCGATGAACTTGGGCAGCTTGCCCTCGACCCAACCCAATTCCAGCAGCTCGTGGAAGCCCTTCCACATACCGATGATCCCGGTGCCTCCCCCAGTGGGGTAGATGATGCTATCGGGCATCCTCCAACCCAGCTGCAAGGCTATCTCCAGGCCCATGGTCTTCTTGCCCTCGGCCCGGTAGGGTTCCTGGAGGGTCGATAGATCGAACAGGCCCTCGGCCTGAGCCCTCTCACGGGACAGGCGGCCCGCATCGTTGATCAGCCCGTCCACCAAGGTCAGGTTGGAGCCCATGATCTCCGACTCGATCTTGTTGGCGTCCGGGGCATCCCTGGGCATGAAGACATGGGCCTCCATGCCTCCCTTGGCGGCGTAGGCCGCTACGGCGCCGGCGGCGTTCCCGGCGGAGGGTATGGTCACCTTGGTTATGCCCAGCTCGTAGGCCTTGGAAACGGCTGCCGAAAGTCCCCTGGCCTTAAAGGTGCCCGTTGGGTTAAGGCCCTCGTCTTTGATGTACAGGTTGGACACTCCCAGCTTAGACCCCAGCCGGGGGGCCTGAAACAGGGGTGTGTCCCCTTCGCCCAGGGACAGCACCTTGTCCGGATCCTGGACGGGCAGAAGCTCGGAGAACTTCCACATGGAGCCGGAGCGAGTCTCGAACTGGCTGCGGTCGACCTCCCGCTTCAGCCTGGGAAGGTCGTAGCGGGCAAACAGCACCTTGCCGCAAGAGGGACAGGTGCGGATGGGCTGGTCATGGGGATGGGTCTCACCACAGACGGTGCATTCCAGGTGGTCCAGGTAGCTGTACATAGGTCGTTCGAACTCCGGGTGTGCTTGTCCGGCAAGGGAAGGTATTATATCATCCCTACATCAATTCCCAAGCTGCACTCTATGACCCCAAATGAGACCCCGGACGAAAGGAGCGCCCATGGCAACTATTCTTGAAGAGTACGTCCAGAAACACCCCGGATCCGCCCGCCGCCAGCAGGAGGCCAACGACATGTTTCCGGGAGGGGTCACCCACGACAACCGCTACGTTACTCCCTTCCCCATATACGTTACTCATGGCGAAGGGCCTCTGAAGTGGGATGTGGACGGGAATGAGTACGTGGACTACGTGAGCGGGCACGGCGCCCTGATCCTGGGTCACTCCCACCCTGCAATAGCTTCCGCCGTTGCCAACCAGGTGGGCCGTGGGACGCACCTGGGGGCCAACACCGAGGAAGAGCTGCGCTGGGGGAGGGCTATCAAGAACCTGATGCCCTCTGTGGAGAAGATGCGCTGTCACAGCTCCGGGACGGAAGCAACCCTGATGGCGCTGCGCATGGCCAGGGCCTACACGGGCAAGTCCAAGGTTGTGAAGTTCGACGAGCATTTCCATGGATGGCACGACTATGCGGTGAGTGTGGCTGGGCGCACGGTGCCCGGCGTGCCTGAAGTCACGTCGTCATCCATGGTGGTCATTCCGCCGGACCTGGATGCTGTCGAGAAGGTGCTCTCCCGGGACGACGACATCGCGGCGGTCATCCTGGAGCCCACCGGCGCCCACTATGGCCAGCTACCTTTGAACGTGCCCCAGTTCCTGTCGGACCTGCGTCGGATTACCCGCACCTACGGGGTTCTCCTCATCATGGATGAGGTGGTTACCGGGTTCCGTATCCACCCTGGCGGCGCCCAGGGCAAGTACGGCATCGATCCCGACCTGACCACCATGGCGAAGATCGTTGCCGGCGGTCTGCCCGGCGGCGTTGTAGGAGGCAGGGCTGACATCATAGACATGATCGCCTTCAAGGACGATCCCGACTGGAACGCCCGAAGCCGCATCGCCCACCCCGGCACCTTCAACGCCAACCCTCTCTCGGCAGCGGCGGGCGCGACTTGCCTGGAGATGATAGCCAACGAACCCATCAACCAGCGGGCCGATGAAGCTGCCGCTGCTCTGAAGAGGGGGCTGAACGACACCTTTGCCCGGCTGGAAGTGACGGGTCATGCCCATGGCATATCATCCCTGATACACATGACACTGGAAGACTGCGGCTGCGACCGGGAGGTGTGCGATATGCCCCACTCGGAAATCAAGGCCGCTGGAGCCCCTGCCAAGACCATCGCCCTCAAGCGCGGATTCATGAACGAAGGGATCGACCTCATGGGGCGTGGTTCATTCATCGTCTCCTCCACACATACCGAAAAGGAAGTGGGCCGGACGCTGGAGGCCTTCGAGGGTGTGCTGACCAAGATGAGGGCAGAGGGTATCGTCTAGAGGCCTTACAGGCGGGTTAGCGCCAAGGATATCCGCCCAAGTATCGACTGGGCCCTAATCTTCGAAGGTTAGGCTGGACAGGCCGGTGCTTGAGGCTGTGGGTGGGAGTTCCAAAGTGCCTTAGAAGGGCAATGTGAGGGCTTCCCACAATATTGCCAACGCATCTTTGGCCTGGCTAGGTGCGAGGGCCCCCGCAACTACAATTGCGGCAAGGCCAATGAAAGCTTGTTTCTGCAATCGCACTCCTGTGACCATGATGACGCCTATTGTCAGGCATCTATCGCAAAATCGGTATAGTCCAATGCCTTAATGAACACACCAACGGCGTCCAGGTATTGTTGGACCTGCTTTTGGTCAAGCCAACCCTCATAGAAATTCTGGTGAAGGGTTTGAGCCAATCCAAAATCATTGATGAGCTGGGCGTCGTTCAGACGGGAGACCACAACGTTCAGTGCACTGTGCCCACTATGTGGCAGCTTGTAGTGGTCACCAACTGCCTTTACCATCTGGGACGCTGCACGCCAGCCCTTTCCCGACGCTTGACGTAGATCACCCTTTGCAAGCTCTTCCAGTGCCTGCTCCCAATAAATGTACGACTGCCTCCGATACGGAGAATCGGCAACAACCATCGTGCACCTCTAAACCATCTTGGTATAGACAGGTACCACTGTCAACCGCTGACAGTCCATCCAAGTATGACATATTGGACCCTCGATCTCGGTTCCGTTGACACTCAAGAGGGGCCGATGGTATCCTACCCTCCGCCGAAAAGAGGCTATCGACCGCATGTCTGCTTGCTTATTGGACAGCCGGGACAGACCGTGCGGCTCTATCTCCAGAGGAGCGTGAATGCCAGCAGACTTTGACTTCCGATGGGCTGCCGTAATCCTGTCAGCCATCGTGGGTTTCGTTGCCATAGCGTTGATGTTCGTTGGCTCCCGCGTTCTGTCATCCCGCCGGCATTCGGACCGGAAGCTCACCCCTTACGAGTGCGGGATAGAGCCTGAGCCTTTTCGCTGGTCTCAAATCAGCATCCGCTACTACGTCTTTGCCATCCTGTTCCTGATTTTCGATGTGGAAGCGGTGTTCCTCTTCCCGTGGGCGGTGGTCTTCCTGGGCAACAACCTTGCCTTCTACGCGATGATGATATTCCTGGCTGTGCTGGCATTCGCTGTCGTATATGGCTGGCGCAAGGGGGTACTGGAATGGTGGAAATAAGCACCGGCGGGAACGTCCCCGCCCCTAGTACTTTCAACCAGGTTGCCCCGGGAGTGGTAACCGCCAAGGCCGAAGAGCTTTTTGCCATGGCCCGGAAGTCTTCCCTGTGGACGTTGACCTTCGGCTTGGCTTGCTGCGCCATTGAGATGATCTCCACTCACATGGCTCACCACGACGTGGACCGTTTCGGTGTAGTAACGTGGCCGTCTCCCAGGCAGTCGGACGTAATGATCGTAGCCGGCACCGTCGTGAAGAAGATGGGTGAGCCGATCAAGCTGCTCTACGAACAGATGCCCGAACCCAAGTGGGTGGTTGCCATGGGCAGCTGTGCGACTAATGGGGGTCCCTACTATCGCTCCTACTCGGTGGTGATGGGTGTGGACCACCTGGTTCCCGTGGACGTATATGTTCCGGGATGTCCCCCAAGGCCCGAGGCGCTGATGCAGGGCCTGATGAAGCTCCAGGAGAAAATAATGCGGGACTCGCGAAGCGGTGGCAGAGGGAGATAGGGCGGCCGCCCACAGCCCCGAATCCGAAGGCGCCCTTGGCCCTGCCGCATTGGCCCTGCAGGAGCTCCTTCAGGAAACCCTGTCGGGCCATGAGGTAGAAGCCGGGGCCTCGGTAGATATCCCCACCATCCAGGTGGCTCCCCAGGATGTTCCCGGGGTGTGCGCCACCCTCAAGGGCGACCCCAAGCTCTCCTTCAAGATGCTCCTCTGCCTTAGCGCCGTGGACTACAAGGAGTACATACAACTGGTGTATGTGCTGCTGTCCATGGACCAGGGCCACAAACTGATCCTCAAGACGGACCTGCCCTATGAGAACCTACAGATCGGGACCGTGTGTCCTGTATGGCGGGCGGCCGATTGGTATGAGCGGGAAGCCCACGACCTGTTCGGCGTGAACTTCGAGGGCCATCCCTATCTGCAGCCCCTGCTGCTGTACGATGGATTCGAAGGATTCCCGGGCCGAAAAGAGCACCCCTTCCATGACTACCAGGAATTCTAGTTCCCAAGTGAAGACTCTCAGCCTCTCCGGGAATGTGCTGTACCGCGATGGCATGTTCGAGGCTGCCGTGGATGCCCTGGAGCTCAGCGGAAGTGGAGAAAGCCTGGAAGAGGCCCAAGACGACCTAATCGAGAGGTTCATCAACTGGATACAGGAACGGGAAGGACAGGGCGATTTGGAAGAGAGGCTGGCCCGGGCGGGATATCCTGGAGTGGATGAAGGCACCGAGCTGGTGCTGGAGTTCAGGGCCACCAACGAGGCTAATGGCCAGGTGAGCGAGTAGTTCTCAGTATGGTAGGAACTAACGTACAGGACATAAACGCCGACGGCGAGTCCCTGGAGATGATGGTCAACATGGGGCCGCAGCACCCGTCCACCCACGGTGTGTTTCGGATGCAGTTGTGGCTGGACGGGGAAAAGATTACCCGCGTTGTGCCCCATATAGGCTATCTGCACCGTGGGTCGGAGAAGCTCTGTGAAGGCGAGCAGTATCACCAGATCATCACCCTGTTCGACAGGCTGGACTACATCTCTAACTTCAACAATGAGCTGGTGTTCTGCCGCGCCGTTGAAAAGATCATGGGCTTGGAGGTGCCGGAGCGGGCTGAATATGTTCGCGTCATCCTGTGCGAACTGAATCGCATAGCCAGCCACCTGCTCTTTGTGGGCACCTTCGGGCTGGACATAGGGGCAATGACCCCGGTGATGCTCACCTTCAGGGGTCGAGAGCGCGCCCAAGCCTTCTTCGAAGCCGTCAGCGGCGCCCGCATGATGCACAACTACTTCCGCGTGGGAGGAATCAAGGAAGACCTCCCCGACAATTTCGAGACCATGGTACGGGAAGTGCTTGACATGCTCCGGGAGGATGCCGAAGAAGCCGACAGGCTCCTTACATACAACGAAGTGTTCATCGCCCGGTCCAAGGGCGTGGGGGTCATAGATCCAGACACCGCTGTGCAGTATGGCCTGACAGGCCCGTGCCTCAGGGGGTGCGGAGTGGACTACGATGTGCGCATCGCAGACCCCTATTCGGTGTACGACCGGTTCGACTTCAATGTTCCCGTGGGGCTGGACGGAGATTGCTGGGACCGCTACTACGTGCGTGTCCAGGAGATCTACCAGTCCCTGAGCATCATCGAGCAAGCCCTTCGGCAGATGTCCCCCGGCCCCATCGCTGCGATGGGAAGGCGTCTAATCCGCCCGCCGAAGGGCGATGTTTACGTAAGGTCCGAGAATCCCAGGGGTGAGATCGGGGTGTACCTGGTCAGCGACGGCTCCGACAAGCCCTACAGGGTCAAGGTCCGACCCCCGTCCTTCTGCAACCTGAGCGCCCTCGAAGAGCTCCTCAAGGACACCTGGGTGGCTGATGCGGTGGTTATCCTGGGGTCCCTGGACATAGTCCTTGGTGAGGTGGACCGCTGATGGCGTTCCCGTTCTGCAAGACGATGAGTATATGGAGAAGCTATACCGGTGCCCGATAGATTCGACCTGCCGCTTGATATAGGCCTGATCGCCCTGGCGCTGCTGATATTGTTCACAGCGCTGTCGGTTGTGGTGCTGTCCCTGACGTGGCTGGAGCGCAAGTTCCTTGGCCGGCTGCAGCGCCGCCTTGGTCCGACCAGGACGGGGCCCATGGGCCTTCTTCAGCCTGTGGCCGACGCACTGAAGTTGGTGCTCAAGGAAGACCTGATCCCAGCCTGGGCAGACAGAACGGTCTTCTGGGTGGCTCCCCTTATCGTAATCGTACCCTCCTTCATGCTCTGGGTTACCATTCCCGCCGCCGAGAACCTGGTGGTACGGAACCTGGACATGGGACTCTTCTACATAGTGGCCTTCTCGGTGGTAACCATCCTGGGTCTGGTGCTGGCCGGCTGGGGTTCGGCAAACAAGTACGGCACCCTTGGCGGGCTGCGCTCGGCCGCCCAGCTTATCAGCTACGAGATCCCGATAATCATGGTGGTTGTCTCTGTGGCCATGCTCGCCCAGTCATTGGACTTGCGGGAGATCTCCAACTTCCAATTCCCCGGGGTCCAATCCGACAATCCTGATGAAGCCGGGTTCACCAACATCCCCTACGCCGTGATCATGCCCCTAGGGCTGGTCATCTTCCTGATAGCGGGCTTGGCGGAGCTTGGGCGGACGCCCTTTGACATCTACTTTGCCGAATCGGAGATCGTAGGTGGGCCCTTTGTGGAGTACAGCGGCGCCCACTGGTCCGTCTTCTTCCTGGCGGAGTACATGAACACCTTTGTCATTGCCGCCCTGACCGCGCTGCTCTTCCTGGGTGGCTGGCATGGACCCTTCCTCCCCGACTGGCTTTGGTTCCTGGTGAAGACCTACTTTGTGGTGCTGCTCATATTCTGGGTACGGGGGACTTTCCCCAGGCTCCGCATCGACCAGCTCATGGCCTTCGCCTGGCAGGTGATGGTGCCCCTATCCTTTGTCAACATAGTGATAGTTGCTATATATTTGTTCTATGGTTGGCCTTGGTGGGTCGCGACCATCATGTCGCTGGCATGCACCGTGGTTATAGCCTACCTGGTGTACAAACACCTTTCCCGCCCGGCTGCACGGGTGGCCGAGGTGTACAGGCGCCAGCAGCAAGCCAACCTGAAGCGCAAGCTCGAGGCTGGAGGAGCATAACCGATGCTGGGTGGACTCAAAGGCATGATGGTCACCATTCGCTCTACCCTTAACGGGCTGCGCAGGCCTGTCACCGCCCAGTACCCCAAGCAGCACCTGCCCATCCAGCCCAGGTATATGGGCTTCCCGGCATTGACCTGGGACTACCAGGTTGACGAGCCCTACTGCACAGCCTGCATGGTGTGCATTCGCAACTGCCCGACCCTGTGCATGAGCGCAACCATGAAGGACAACCCCCTTCAGCAGGAGGGCAAGAGCACCCGCAAGAAGATCGTCGATACCTTCGAGATAAACCTGAACCGGTGCATCCTCTGTGGCATCTGCGTCGAGGTTTGCAACTTCGATGCTATCGTGATGAGCCACGAGCATGAGCTGAGCGTGTACGAACGCAACGGAGACCGGGTTGACCTTGAGCCTCTCCTGGATATGGGGAAGCAGTTCCAGCGGGATACTGCCTGGGTGCCGCCGTCGGAGTTGGCCAAGAAGAGTGAAGCCAAGGCTGAGGAGGCGGCAGCCACCGGTGACTCTGGCGCTTAAGCCCCTGCCCAGCGCAGGGACAGTAGGCACAAACAACATCTTGGTTCTAAAAGGAGGGAGCTATGGCTGACGCAGCGTTGGATGGCAAGCATGTGGTCATATCCAAGCCGATGCTCTATCAGCAGGCGAAAGATGTAACGGGCACCGCCCGGGCCGCCGAGGGTGGCAAGTACATCGTAGAGCCGGACCACGATTTCGAAGAGCACAAGCTCAAGGGCAAGCTCTTTTCCGAGACCGAGCTGGAGCTCAAATAGCAGAATGCCGGCTTTGTTCAGTTGGGGGCGGTGCGCAATAGCTGAGAAGCTGCCGCAGGTGATGAACGTACCTGCGGCGCTGGGCGAGGGCAGCCTGTAGTGACCGAAGTTCTCTTTGGGATCGCGGCCGCCATGGCCCTCGGGGGTGGCCTGGGAGTTGTAGCAACACGGAATGTGGTGCACGCTGCCCTGTTCCTGCTGCTTTCCCTGGTGGCTGTTGCGGGGCTGTACCTGCTGCTTTTCGCCGAGTTCCTGGCCCTGGTGCAGGTGCTCATTTACGGAGGAGCGATCATCATCGTCCTCCTCTTCGCCATCATGCTCACCAGGAGCAGGGAGTACCCCCGAATATCCGACAACCGGCAGTGGCCCCTGGCCATTTTGGCCGCGGGAGGCGTATTTGGCGTGGTAACGGCTGCCATTCTCTGGAAGCCCGGCCCCGACGCCGAACCCGAGGGTCCCGGCCTTGCCAAGCTGGGCGAAACCCTGTTTACCGACTGGGCTCTGCCCTTTGAGGTCGCATCCCTGGTCCTGCTGGTAGCCCTTATCGGGGCCATCATCATCGCCCGGGCGGGGGGTAGGGGCTGATGTCCCTGGAATTCTTCCAGGTCCTTTCCGTCGCCCTCTTCTCCATCGGCCTGTATGGGGTGCTGGCCCGGCGCAGCTCGGTGCTCATACTGATGTCCATCGAGCTGATGCTCAATGCCGTAAACATCAACCTGATTGCCGCGGCCGCCTTCCTGGACTCGGCCTTTGTCGGGCAGATCATCGCCATCTTCGTGATCACCGTTGCGGCGGCCGAAGTGGGGTTGGCCCTGGCGATCATCCTCCAGCTGGCCCGTAACAAGTCCACGGTCAACGTGGACGAAGTGGACTTGATGAAGTGGTAAGAGCCAGCGATTCTAGCGGAGCGGAGGCTTAAGGGTACCCCCGATGGACCTTGCACAGCTAGCATGGCTGATCCCAGCCTTCAGCTTCATCGCATTCTTCCTGATCGTCTTTTTCGGCAGACTCCTCCCGGGTCGTGGCGTCTGGATATCCATCCTGGCCATCGGGGGCGGGTTTGTCGTCTTCTGGGTGGTGCTGGTCGGATTCCTGGGGGCGGACTGCTCCAAGGCCTTCGGTCAGGCGACCTGCAACTTCAACATGGAGTGGTTCACCGCCGGGGATGTCGAGCTGGTCTGGGGAATCATCGTCGATCCCCTGTCCGTCGTAATGCTGGGGATGGTCACCCTGGTCGGGCTCATGATCCAGGTGTACTCCCTCGGCTACATGAAGGGCGACCCTCGCTTGGGATGGTACTTCGCTGTCCACTCCCTGTTCATCGCATCCATGCTGGCCCTGGTGCTGGCGGACAACTTCCTGCTCCTGTACGTGGTCTGGGAGCTGGTGGGCCTCTGCTCCTACCTGCTCATCGGCTTCTGGTATGAGCGCAGGTCGGCCAGCGAGGCGGCCAAGAAGGCGTTCATCACCACGCGCATCGGGGACGTGGGCCTGCTCATCGGGATTCTGCTGCTCTTCGACCAGACGGGCACCTTCAGCATGTCGGGAACATTCGAGGCTGCCGCGGCAGGGCAGATCGGCCAGGGCACCCTCACGCTGGCGGCCCTGCTCCTCTTCCTGGGGGCGATGGGCAAGTCGGCCCAGTTCCCCCTGCACGTCTGGCTGCCCGATGCCATGGAAGGCCCCACACCCGTCAGCGCCTTGATACATGCAGCGACGATGGTGGCGGCAGGCGTGTTCCTGGTGGCACGGACCTTCCCCATCTTCGAGGCAGCCCCCGATGCGCTCATAGTGGTTGCCGTCATCGGTTTGATCACCGCCCTCATCGCAGCATCCCAAGCCCTGGTCGTCACCGACCTGAAGCGCATACTGGCATACTCCACGGTGAGCCATCTTGGGCTGATGATGCTCTCCCTGGGTGCTTTCGGCTACACCGCAGCCATATTCCACCTGGTGGCCCACGGGTTCTCCAAGGCGGTGCTGTTCCTTGGCGCCGGAAGCGTGATGCACAGTATGGAGGAGGAAACGGACATACGGAAGATGGGGGGCCTGAGGAAAGTGATGCCCGTAACGGCGTTGACCTTCACCATCGGCGCCCTGTCCCTGGCTGGGGCGCCCCTCCTGGCCGGGTTCTGGAGCAAGGATGAGATGCTGCTGGCGGTGCTGGACCACAAGAACTACCTGCTGGCCTTTGCCCTCATCGCCGCCTTCCTGAGCGCCTTGTATATGGCCCGAGCCCTGTTCGTCGTCTTCTTCGGGCAGCTGAAGGATGAGAACCGGCACGTCCATGAGTCTCCCTGGGTGATGACTGGTCCCATGCTCCTGCTGGCAGTGCCAGCGGCTGTGGTGGGCTTTATCGCCCTGAGAGTGACCGACACGGGAGGCTTTGGCACCTTCCTTTTCTTCGACAAGGCCCACGCCTTCGAGTTCAACTACATCCTGGGGATCGGGTCGGCCCTGCTGGCCCTGGTCGCCCTCTGGTTGGGATGGGCGGCATACGGAAAAGGGTCCACGTTGCTGGATCCGTTTAAAGCCCGTCTTGGAGGCTTGAACCGCATCATCGAGAATAAGTACTACCTGGACGACCTCTACCAGTGGACCATCGACAGGATCATCCTGCTGGTAGCCAAGGTGGTGGCGCTCTTCGACCGGATCGTGGTCAACGATACGGGCGTGGATGGCCCCGCCAAGAGCGTCCGCTGGTCCGGCGGCATTATCCGCTACCACGTTACGGGGCGGATGTACAACTACGCCCTTGGCATGGTCATAGGTGGAATCTTCGTAGCTTTATTCTGGTGGCTGTTGACCACCAGGTAGATCAAGAGTGATGGAGTAGCTTTGTAGGATGGCTTTGTTCGCCACCATACTGATCCCCCTCCTGGGGGGCATTATCCTGGCTTTCTTCCCTGCTCACAGGGGAAGAGAGATCAAGGTGTTCGCCATCCTGCTGTCCGTCGCTACCCTCATCCTGAGCATCGTGCTGTTCGCGGCCTACGACTACTCGGCCGGCGGCTTTCAGTTCAGGGAGTCCTTCAAGTGGCTGGACCATCCCATGAACATTACCTTCAGCCTGGGCATGGACGGCATATCGGCCCCCATGGTGCTGCTCACCGGGATCGTCATGTTCGCAGCAACCCTGATTGCCTGGAACATCGAGCACCGGCCTAAAGACTTCCTGGTGCTCCTCATGATGCTGGTAGCAGGCGTCTTCGGCACCTTCGTGAGCATGGACCTGTTCTTCCTGTTCTTCTTCTACGAGCTGGCGGTGCTGCCCATGTTCCTCTTGATAGGTGTCTGGGGAAGCAGCAGCGACTTCGGGACCTTCTTCCGCAGCAAAGAGTACGGCGCAATGAAGCTGACGTTGTACCTGGTGGCGGGAAGCGTCCTGGTATGGGTTGCCATCATGGCGATGTTCTGGGCGTCCTACCAGGCGGGCACTCCCACCTTCTCCTTGGAGGAGCTGCGGAGCGTAGAGTTCAACGACAGCTACAAGCACTTCCAAAACCTCTTCTTCCCGTTGGTGATGGTGGGCTTTGGGGTGCTGGCGGGCCTGTGGCCCTTCCATACCTGGTCGCCTGACGGCCACGTGGCTGCTCCCACATCGGTGAGCATGCTCCACGCCGGCGTTCTGATGAAGCTGGGGGCCTACGGAATCATCCGGGTGGGCTTGGAGCTAATGCCAGAGGGCGCCGAGACGTGGCTGCCCGTGCTTGTGGGGCTTGGGGCTGTGAACGTCTTCTACGGCGCGGTGTCGGCCATGTCCCAGACCGACCTGAAGTACGTCGTGGGCTACTCCAGCGTGAGCCACATGGGGTACGTGCTCATAGGCATCGCTACACTGGACCGCCTGGGTATGGGCGGTGCGGTGCTGCAGATGTTCTCCCACGGCATAATGACAGCCCTCTTCTTCGCCCTTGTGGGCGCTATATACGACCGGGCCCATGTGAGGGACGTCGGAGTCCTGGAGGGCTTGGCCAAGCGGATGCCCATGACAGCCGCCTTCTTCGCCGTCGCAGGGCTGGCTTCCCTGGGTCTGCCGGGCCTGAGCGGCTTCGTGGCCGAATTCCTGGTGTTTGTGGGGGCCTTCAAGACGTACCTGCCCGTGGCGGTGATAGGGGTTATCGGCGCCGCCATAACGGCCGTGTACATCCTCAGGCTGCTGGCCAAGGTGTTCTTCGGCCCAATCCGGCCCGAATGGGAGCACCTGACCGATGCCAGCCGTGTTGAGCTGGGCGCCGCCGCCCTTCTGGCCTTTGTCCTGCTGTTTGTCGGGGTCTGGCCCCTGCCCCTGATGGACGTCATCAATGCAGGCGTAATCGAGATTCCCGGAATACTGGGCTCCGGATAAGAGAAATGTCCCTAACTGCTAACCTACATCTGCTTCTACCCGAGTTCCTGCTGGCAGGGCTGGCTATCGTCATCTTCTCCGCCGACCTGCTGCTCGCCGAGGGCAGGAAGCACTGGCTTGCATGGATAAGCGTCCTGGGACTTATAGGGCTGACAGTCCTGTCCCTGCTGCTGTTGTGGGACCGGGATGAGCTCATGTACGGGGGCTTATTCCATGTCGATGCCTACTCCCTGTTCTTCAAGACCTTCTTCATGGTCCTGGGTGCCGTCGTCATCCTCAGTTCCATAGATTTCGTCAAGGCCCGCTTCTCCAGCCAGGGGGAGTACTACGCCATCATCCTCATGGCCATCCTGGCCATGAACATCATGGCGGCCTCGGGAGAGTTACTCACCGCCTACATCGCCCTGGAGCTGATGAGCTTCAGCTTCTACATCATGGTGGCCTACCTGCGGGGCAATCCCCTCTCCAACGAGGCGGGCATCAAGTACATCCTCATCGGCGCTTTCTCCTCAGCCTTCCTCCTGTTCGGCATCAGCATGGTTTACACATCGGTGCTGGACACCAGGTTCGTGGATATCGCCGATTTCCTGGCCAACGCCGGCGATGTCAGCCCTGCCCTGTGGGTGGGCCTTGGCCTGATGCTGGTTGGTCTTGGGTTCAAGATGGCTGCGGTGCCCTTCCACATGTGGGCCCCCGACGTTTACCAGGGAGCGCCCCTGCCCATAACCGCCTACCTGGCCGTCGGTTCCAAGGCGGCCGCCTTTGCCCTGGTGCTCCGCATGTTCTCTGAGGCCTTCGCCCCGGCGATCGATGATTGGCGGATACTGATAGCGGTGCTCGCTGTTGCCACCATGTCCGTGGGGAACCTGGTCGCCATGGCCCAGCACAACGTGAAGAGGCTCCTGGCCTACTCCAGCATAGGGCAGGTGGGATACCTGCTGGTCGGCATAGCCGCCCTGTCCCACTTGGCGTCCAACGGCATCATGCTCCACATCGTCGGCTACGCATTCACCAGCATGGCTGTGTTCGTCGGGGTGATCGCCTTCTTCAATATGACGGGCAAGGAAGAGATCAAGGATATGGCGGGCTTGGCGGATAGCCATCCCTTCCTGGCTGCGTCCATCTCCATCGGCCTCTTTTCCCTGGCCGGCCTGCCCTTCTTCGCGGGCTTTGCCACCAAGTTTTACCTGTTCAACGCAGCCGCCAACGAGGATATGCTGTGGCTGGCGGGAATTGCGGTGCTGAACAGCCTGTTCTCCCTCTACTACTACCTGAACGTCATGCGGCAGATGTACATCGAGCCCAAGCCGGACCAGGCTGACGAAGAGAAGGAGACGGGAGAGGATGGACAGGAGATCATCCTGGCCCAGAAGCCTTCCCCGCTGCTATTGGGTGTGCTGGCGGCGATGGTGCTGGGGACCATCTTCGTTGGTGTGTACCCCTTCCCCATAGTCGAGGCCATCGAAGCCGCCACCCAAGCCCTCGCCATAGCCGGCTAGACCCCCCGGCATTCCTTGACCTCCTACCTGCTACAGGATATGCTGTCCCCAGACTCTCCACCCTTTCTCGAAGCACACCCTCGGAGGAGTTGACATGGTTTCGATGGACCCCAAGCTGTCCAAGGAAGAGATCGTTGCCCAACTGGTGGAGCAGGCTGTGGCTGTGTGGGGACCTGAGCGGGCCGAAGCCCTGAAAGCCTCCCTGGAAGAGACCGGGGGCAACCTTTGGCTGCTCAACCAGAACCTTCCCCGCCAGGAAGAAGAGCCCGCCTTCTTTTTCAAGGACTAGCGGGTCCTGTTTGAATACCGTCACCCATCGACTTTGAGGTTGCCAGATTTCAAGGTAGGTGTCCCATGACAAACCTTCACGACCTGACAGTTGGCCAAGCCGCAGCACAGATCAAGGAGCGGGAGCTTTCCCCGGTAACCCTCCTCCAGGCCTTCTTCGAGCGCATAGATGCGCTGGAGCCCTCGTTGGAAGCATGGATGTACGTTGACCGTGAGGGCGCTCTGGGGGCTGCCCACAAGTGCGAGGAAGAGATATCCCGGGGCGAATACAAGGGACCCTTGCACGGCATCCCGGTAGCTATAAAGGACATCTTCCACGCCGATGGGCTGAAGACCACCGCCGGCTCCCGCGTATACGAAGATTTCGTGGCTGACTACGACTCCGAGGTGATCGCCCGGCTGAGAGAAGCGGGCGCTGTCATCATGGGGAAGACCACCACCGCCGAGTTCGCAGCCGCCGACCCGCCCTCCACCTACTACCCGTGGGACCGGGAGCGCACGCCGGGCGGCTCCAGCACTGGTTCAGCCGTGGCTGTATCTGTGGGGATGTGTCCCATAGCCATCGGCTCCCAGGGTTCTGCCTCCACCCTCCGGCCCGCCTCTTATAACGGCATAGTCGGGTTGAAGGCCACCTACAGCCGGGTCAGCCTCTACGGCATGCTGCCCTACAGCTTCACCGGAGACCATGTGGGGATACTGGCCAAGAACGTCGAAGACGCGGCCATCATGCTGGCGGCCGTTGCGGGCTACGATCCCAACGACCCCAGCTCATCCCGGGAAAAGGTGGGCGACTATCGCGGTGCAGCCCTTTCGTGGTCCAAACCTCCACGAATCGGAAGGCTTCGCGAGTACTTCGAAGTCAATGCCGATGAGGGGGTGCGGGAGCACACCGACATGGTGGTAGAGAAGCTTGTGGAAGCCAGGGCTGTCGTCGAGGATGTGAAGCTCCCGGCCAGCTTTGCCACCGCCCATGCCGCCCACGGTGTGCTGGGCAGGGTGCACAGCGCTTCCTTCCACCATGATACCTTCCTGGAGAAGACAGAAAAGTTTGGCCCCGGCAAGAGATTGCAGATCGAAGCCGGTGGGCTGGTGCCTGCCGTACGCTACGTCCAAGCCCAGCGCCTGCGAAGAGAGTTCCGCCGGGACATGGAGGAGATAGCCGCCAACTACGATGTGCTGCTGACCCCGGCGACCCCAGGGCCCTCCCCCAAGACTCGGGCCACCACGGGCGACCGGCGTTTCCAGATACCCTGGAGCTACTCCGGGCTGCCCACCATCGCCATACCCTCAGGTCTGCATCCCACCGCCCTGCCCCTGGGCCTCCAACTTATAGCGCCCGGCTTTGCTGAGGAGCAGCTTCTTGGAGTGGCCCACTGGTGCGAGCGGGTGCTGAACGTCAGCCTGAAGCCTCCCCTGCCCGTCGCCGTCTCCTGATATGACGGACGGGCCTTTCCAAGAAACACTCGATGCCTCCCAGCCCCTGACCGGGCGGAGGCATCGCTTTTTGCGTGTCGAGCATAACCGCCTCCCCGAGGTGTGGATATGACATTCCCCAAGACCGTCATCGCCGTGATCGGTGGCTCCGAAGCTACCCCTGAGGCGCTTGCCCTGGCCGAGGAGGTGGGGCGAGAGATGGGAAGGCGCGGAGCTGCCGTGGTGTGCGGGGGGCTTGGCGGAGTCATGGAAGCGGTCTGCCGGGGCGCCAAGGAGACCGGGGGCACCACCATAGGAATCCTGCCCGGCAGGGAGCACGGGGCGGCCAACTCGTGGGTCGATGTCCCCATCCTGACCAACATGGGTTACGCGCGGAACGCCATCGTCGTCTATACGGGGCGGGCGGTTATCGCCGTGGACGGGGCTTACGGGACCCTGTCCGAGATTGGCCATGCCCTGGGAGTGGGCATACCCGTCATCGGGCTGGAGACTTGGACTCTCTTCAGGGACGGCGCAACGGACACAGGCATCATACCGGCCAAGGACCCGCTGGATGCTGTCGAGAAAGCCCTCCAAGCCGCCGAGAGCCGCGATGGCTAGGGCAACGGTGGAGAAGATAACAGCCCGGGAGGTGCTGGACTCCCGGGGGAACCCCACAGTGGAGGCGACGGTCCACCTGTCCGACGGCTCATCGGCTTGGGCCATGGTGCCGTCGGGGGCAAGCACCGGCAGGTATGAGGCCCTGGAGCTGCGGGACGGGGACGATGCCCGGTACGGTGGCAAGGGAGTGCTCAAGGCCGCGGCAAACGTGGAGCAGGTGATCTCCCCTGCGTTGAGAAACGTCCCCGCCGGAGACCAAGAGGCGCTCGACCGCATCCTCGTGGAGCTGGACGGCACACCCAACAAGGCCAAGCTTGGGGCCAATGCGACGCTGGCGGTCTCCATGGCCGTGGCAAAGGCTGCGTCGGCCTCCGAGGGGATGTCTCTTCACCGCCACATCGCTGCCGGCGGGCCGACCGGTCTGCCCGTTCCCATGTTCAACATACTGAACGGCGGGAGGCACGCCCACAACTCCATCGACATCCAGGAGGTCATGGTCGTTCCCGCAGGCCTGCCGTCCTTTGCGGAAGCCCTGCGATGCGGCGCCGAAGTGTACCACACCCTGGGAAAACTGCTGCGGGAGCGGGGGCTTGGCTCCAACGTGGGAGATGAAGGGGGTTACGCCCCCAGCCTTTCGGCCAACCTGGATGCCTTGGCGCTGGTCTGCGCTGCCATCGAAGGCGCGGGGTACCGGCCCGGCGAGCAGTGTTTCATCGCCCTGGATGCGGCGGCCTCGGAGTTTTATGGCGACGGCATTTACAACCTGGCCTGCGAAGGACGCAGCCTCTCTTCGGCTGAGCTAATCGACCTTTATCGCACCTGGGCGAACGAGTACCCCATCATCAGCATCGAAGATGGCCTGCATGAGGACGATTGGGACGGATGGAAAGAGTTGAACCGGGCCCTTGGGGCCAGGGTGCAGCTTGTGGGCGACGACCTCTACACCACCAACCCCAGCCGCATCGAGATAGGCGTCCGGGATGGGGCGAGCAACGCGGTGCTAGTAAAGCCCAACCAGATAGGTACCCTCACCGAGACCCTGGAGGCTGTCTCCATGACGAAGGCGGCGGGCTGGGGCACGGTGATGAGCCACCGCTCCGGGGAGACGGAGGACACGACCATTGCAGACCTGGCTGTGGGATGGAATACGGGCCAGATCAAGACGGGCGCTCCCTGCCGCTCCGAGCGCCTGGCCAAGTACAATCGCTTGCTGAAAATAGAAGTTGAGCTGGGGGATGAGGCCACCTATGCCGGAATGGACGCTTTCCCCCATATCCGTTCCCGAACCCAGGGAGCTTCACTATAATATAGATGGCAGAAGAGCAGTTGTAGGACAAGTCGAGGGAGGGTTTCGATGGTTACACGGATCGGCGTCAACGGGTTTGGCAGGATTGGACGCCAGGTAACCCGGGCGGTCATGGAGCGGTACCCCCGGAAGCTGGACGTGGCGGCCGTCAACGACCTCACCGATGCCAGGACCAACGCCCACCTGTTCAAGTACGACACCAACTACGGAATCTATCCCGGCAGCGTCGAAGCATCGGAGGGCAGCCTGATAATCGATGGCGCCGACGTTAGGGTCTTCTCTGAGCGGGACCCGGCCCGTATTCCCTGGGCTGAGGCGGGCGTGGATGTGGTGGTGGAATCGACGGGAATCTTCACCGACGCCACCAAGGCGGCCGCCCACCTGGAGGGTGGGGCCAAGAAGGTGATCATCTCAGCCCCCGCCCGCAACGAAGACCTGACCATGGTGCTGGGCGTGAATGACGGGAGCTACCTTCCCGATCAGCACAAGGTGGTGTCCAACGCTTCCTGCACCACCAACTGCTTTGCCCCCATGGTGAAGGTGCTCAACGATGCTTTCGGCATCAGGCACGGCCTGATGTCCACGGTACATGCCTACACCAACGACCAGAAGATACTGGACCAGGTACACGACGACCTGCGCCGGTCCAGGGCTGCAGCCCAGAACATCGTGCCCACCAGCACAGGAGCGGCCCGGGCGGTGGGCATAGTCCTGCCCGAGCTCAACGGAAAGCTGCACGGCATGGCATTCCGAGTCCCCACCTCCACCGTGTCGGTCACCGACTTCGTGGCCGACCTGGAAGCCGAAGTGAGCGTGGAGCAGGTCAACGAAGCCTTTCGCTCAGCCGCATCCGGCGGGCTGGAGGGCATCCTGCGCTACTGCGATGAGCCCTTGGTCAGCTCCGATTTCAAGGGCGACCCCCATAGCTGTATCTTCGATGCCCCCTCGACCATCGTGATGGAGGGCAACATGGTAAAGGTGCTGGGGTGGTACGACAACGAGTGGGGTTACTCCTGTCGCACCGCTGACCTGTGCGCTTTCATGGTGGACAAAGGACTCTAAGCCCAGGGAATGTACCAGGGAAACCTGCCTCTTCCGAGGGCGCTAGTGGACAAGCTTGGGTGGGTCCGCCTTCCCCAGGTGCCCGCTTCTTCTCTCCTGTTGCTGCTCATCCTGGTTGTGGCCTTGGGGCTGCGCCTGTACGGCATCGGCTGGGACAGCTTCCATGGCTACCACCCCGACGAGCGTTCCATCTACATGCGGGCCGACTGCATGTACGATGTGCTCACCCAAGCCCAGGGCTACGAGCATGGCTCCTGCTACCGGAACAACCCGGGCATGGAGGCGGGAGTTCCCGGCCTTGGGACGTTTCTCGACGCTGATCGCAGTCCCCTGAATCCCCATTGGTTCCCCCTGGGCAGCGTACTCATCTATCTGCTGGTGCTGTTCCGGTCCATCCTGGAGCCATTCGGCGATTTCGGCACCCTGGAGAACATGTCCTACGTTGGGCGGACCCTGGCGGCTCTGGCTGACGTGGGAAGCGTTCTCATGGTTTTCCTGCTGGGGAGGCGCATATTCGGCCAGGGCGCCGGGCTGCTGGCTGCCGGCCTTACGGCCCTGGCGGTGGTTCACATCCAGATAAGCCACTTCTACCGCCCCGAACCCTTCCTGGTCTTCTTCCTCTTGGCATCCTTCTGGGCGATGCTCCGGGTCATGGACCGGGGCCGGATGCGGGACTCCCTGCTCCTGGGGGCCCTCGTCGGGCTGACGGTGGCCACCAAGGTCAGCGTCCTGCCCCTGGCCTTTCCTCTGCTCTTGGCTTACCTGTTCAGGATTCACGGTGTGCTGCGGTCTGCCCCCGGCTCGTCACCGGACACCGCAATCCGGCAGGTGCTGCCCCAAGCCCTTGCCGGAGGGGCCGCTTCCCTGGTTGTCTTCTTCCTGGTGACACCCTATGCCCTGCTGGACATAGCCAACTTCGTGGGAGACCAAGTCTGGCAAGCCAGGAACGTGGCGCGGACAGCGGGCATTGTGCCCTTCACCCTCCAGTACGTTGGAGAGACACCCCTGCTGTACGAGATTCGGCAGGTCGCCGTTTGGGGGCTGGGCATTCCCCTGGGCATCGTTGCTTGGGGCGGGCTGCTGTTCACCATGGCTAAGGCCGCCCGGGGATGGGACCGACACAAGGGGGAGATACTCCTGCTGGCTTGGGCGGTGCCGTCGATCGTCCTGCTGGCCTTTTTCGAGACCAAGTTCCTGCGGTACATCTTCCCTGTAGTGCCCTTCCTGGTGCTCATGGGATCGGGGATGCTGTTCACCGCCCTTGCGTGGGCCAGGAGGCGTCGGGATGAGGCGTCCTCCGAGGGCGCCGTACTTGCTAATGCTGCCTCTGTCCTGAGGCCCCACTTGCCCCGCATCGTCACCGGCGTAATCGTGGTTGTGGTGGCGACGACAGCCTTCTATGCCCTGGCCTTCGAAAGCATCTACTCCAGGCCCCATACTGCGGTGCAGGCTTCGGAGTGGATCAACGACAACGTGCCCCGGGGCTCGGCCATACTTACCGACAACCACTGGGATGAACCCCTCCGCAACCTTGGCCGGTACGATGTGGAGCAGATTGTCAGCTATGAACCCGACAACGTGGACAAGATGGAAGTCCTGGCCCGGCAGCTGGCCTCCTCCGACTACCTGGCCTTCTACAGCAGCCGTACTTACGGCAGCATCGCCCGCGTCCCGGAACGCTATCCCCTGACCTCCAACTACTACCGGCAGCTCTTCTCCGGCAACCTGGGGTACCACCTGGAGCGCTCTTTCACATCCTACCCGCAGCTGCTCGGTGTGGCTTTCGTGGACGACACCTATGGCAGGCCGGGCCTGCCCGAACCTGAGGCACTGGTGGAAGAAGAGCACGCGCCGGTCTCTCTGGACCTGGGCTACGCCGACGAGAACGTCATCAACTACGACCATCCCAAGGTGCTGCTCTTCCGAAACCAGAATAGGCTGTCCTTTAACGAGACGTTTCGGCTACTGGTGGAGGTGGAGGACCCTCCGCCGGGGCTGATGCTATCCCCGGAACAGCAGGAGGTGCAGCAGTCCGGGGGCACCTTCTCGGAGATCATCCCCAGGGAAAGCTGGACCAACCGGGTGCCTGTGCTGGCTTGGTTCCTGATAGTAGAGGTTATATTCCTGGCGGCGCTGCCCCTGGCGACCTTTTTGTTCAGGCCGCTGCCCGACCGGGGGATAGTGTTTGCCCGCCTGCTGGGAATCCTCGGCGTGAGCTACGTGGCCTGGATGCTGGCCAGCACGGGATGGATGGGCTTCTCCCGGATGTCGGTGCTGGTGGGCATCCTTGCGGTGGCGGCGCTGTCGGCCCTGGTGCTGGCCTTCCGGTGGAGGGAGTTCATCTCCTTCGTCAGGGGCAACATAAAGCTGCTGCTGGTTGCCGAAGCGCTGTTCCTGGCGGCTTTCCTGGCCTTCGTAGCGCTTAAGGCCGCCAATCCCGACCTGTGGCACTTCTACCGGGGCGGAGAGAAACCCATGGACTTCGCCTACCTGAACGCTGTGCTGCGCTCGACCACCATGCCCCCCTACGACCCTTGGTACGCGGGCGGTTACCTCAACTACTACTACTTCGGGCAATTCATCGTTGCGACCCTCATCAGGGCCACGGGCATCCTGCCGTCGGTGGCCTACAACCTCGCGATTCCACTGCTGTTCGCGCTGACGGTCACAGCCGCCTACTCCCTGGTCTTCAACGTCGCCGCGGGCCTGCACCGCCTTAGGACTGGGGATGCCTCCGGCGCGGAGGCTGGGAACCGGGTCCTCTGGGGCCCTGTGGGGGCAGGTCTCTTAGCAGCTCTATTCGTCGGGGTGATCGGCAACCTGGATGGAATCGCCCAAGTGGTCAAGGGGACTTGGGACCTCCTCTTCACCGGCGCGCCCTTACCTTCCCTGGAGTACCTGTCGGACTTCTGGAGGAGCAGCCGCATGATCCCCTCCCTGCCGGAAGTGACGCCGTCGGCCCTGACTTTCTGGCTGCCCGACCTGAGGAACACTCCGTCCATAAGCCCCCACATCACCGAGTTCCCCTACTTTACCTTCCTGTTCGCCGACTTGCACGCCCACCTGGTCGCCATTCCCTTTACCCTCCTGACCCTCGGCCTGGCCCTGAGCTTGGCCGTGGGCCTGAAGAGAGCCGGACCGGGATGGACGGCGGGCGTGGTGGTGGTCCTTGCGGGGACCGTCGGCTCTTTGTGGGCTATCAACAGCTGGGACTACCCAACCTACCTGCTCCTGTCGGTGGCCCTCATCGGAGTAGGGGTGCTCTTGCGGGACGGTACGCCGGGCAGGAAGGCGCTGCTGTTCCTCTCCCTGGCTGTTGCAACGGGACTGTTGAGCTATCTGCTGTTCCTGCCCTTCCACGCCAGCTACCAGCCGTATCCCCTGGGGTTCGAGGTCAGCCGCTGGCAAACGCCATTGCTGAACTTCATGGGTATCCACGGGCTGTTCATATTCCTGCTGGCCGCCTTCCTGGCATATGTCCAGCGGGATGCCCTGAGAGCTGTCCCCGGGCGAGTGGCCGCCCTGGTAACAGGAATGCGGGAGTCCCGGAGGTTCCCGGTACCCCGATGGCCGGACACGCTGCCGTCGCTGGGGCTGGCAGGGGCGGTCTGGCTGCTGATCGCCGCCTATCTGGCTGCCGCCCAGTATTGGACGTCAGCCTTCCTGGTGCTGCTCCTCCTCGTCCTGGGTCTCACTGCAGTCAAGCTGGCCCGGCGTGAGGCAGGCTGGAACCCTTATATGGCTTTTGCGGTTGCCCTGGCAGCGATGGCGCTGCTCGTCGCCCTGGGAGTGGAGTTCGTGCGAGTGCAGGATGACATCGGCAGGATGAACACCCAGTTCAAGTTCTACGTGCAGGTGTGGGTGCTCCTCGCGCTGGCTTCGGCGTGCATCCTCTGGTTCCTGAAGGATCAGGGGGTCTTTCGTGTAGGACGTATGAGCATCATCAGGGGAGGATTCCTGGTTGTGCTGGCGGTGCTGGTGGGCTCCAGCTTCTTCTACACCGTCCTGGGAACCAGGGACCGGCTGGCCGACAGGTTCGATACAAGCAGCTTCACTTTGGACGGGGCGCGCTATATGAGCACGACATTCCACAACGACCGGACGACGGGCTCCCTCATCGAGCATAACTGGGACTACCAAGCTATTGAGTGGCTCCAGGACAATGTCCAGGGGTCGCCTGTGGTGCTGGAAGCCCACACCGATCAGTACCACTGGGGCGCGCGCATCGCCAACTACACCGGCCTTCCGACGATTCTGGGATGGCCCTGGCACCAGACCCAGCAGCGCATGAAGTACGCCGACGCCATTCAGGACCGGCGCCGGGATGTGCGCACCATCTACGCAACCGAGGATGTGGACGAGGCCCTGCGCTTGCTGGAAGAGTACCGGGTAAGCTTCATAGTAGTTGGCCAGCTGGAGCGGTCCTACTACCCCACCGAGGGTCTGGAGAAGTTCGACGCGCTGGTTGAGTCGGGCATGGCCGAAGTGGTGTACGAGAACCCGAGCACCAGGATATACGGGGGCCTGTGGTATAATCGCCACGTCCAATCTGGCTAGTCCCTAGTGGGCTTGCCGTATCCGGCGGACGGACCCCCATCGCCAATTCCCCAGACCAGCTAAGGATATTTGCCCATGATCGACAAGTTCTCAGTCCTGTACGTAGGCCAGATCGAGCTGGAGAACATCGGCAGGGAGGGCACCCCCGCCGACGAGCGGACCTACCCCAACGAGCGCCTTGTGGAATCCCTGGGCCACGCCACCGAGCTTGCCCAGTTCATGGACGAGCGGGGGTTCTACGCCCTCTGGACTGCGGAGCACCACTTTCAGCGGGAGGGCTACGAGTGCCTCCCCAACCTGATCCTGCTGGGCACCTACCTGGCTGCCCGAACCCAGCACCTGAAGTTCGGCTGCGCCTTCAACATCGTCCCCATGTGGCATCCCATCCGCTTGGCCGAGGACTACGCCATGGCGGATGTTCTGACGGGTGGCAGGGTCATCTTCGGGGTCGGACGGGGCTACCATTCCCGGGAGGTCGAGTCCTTCGGCGCTCCCGTCATAGACAACGATGCCAACAAAGAGCTGTTCGAAGAGCAGATGGAGATCATCCTCAAGGCCTTCAACGAGAACTCCTTCTCCCACGAGGGCAAGCACTACACTATCCCCGCCAGGGTACCCTACAGGGGCTACGACGTGGAGGAAGTCACCCTAGTGCCCCAGCCTGTAAACAAGCCCGTGGAGATATGGCAGCCCATTGCCAGCGCCCGCACCTTGGAGTACATAGCCAGCAAGGGCTTCAAGGCCATGGTCGGGCTGACCGGCGAGAAGCTGGTGGAGAGGCTGTTCCACGACTACCAGGAAGCCGCTGCCAGGTACGGACGGGACCTGAAGCTGGGCCAGGACATGGGCCTCAACATTGGCTTCTACCTGGCCGATACCCGGCAGGAAGCCATGGAGGCAGTGCGCCACAGCCACGATGAGCGTTACAAGTGGTTTGCGCCCTTTGGGTTTGTCCGCTACTCGGACGACGAGGGCAGGCCCTGGGGCACTCCGGGAGCGCCCGCAAGGGTGCCTCATATAGAGGATGGAGTGGACCAGAAGGCATGGTACTGCGGCCCGGCGGCGGGCTTCATAGACTTCCTGGAAGACCTGCAGGACAAGTATCCCGGCCTGGAGCACATTATCCTGCACTGGCCCGAAGGTACCCCCTGGACCGAGTTCCGGGAGCAGCTCGACATGTTCTCCCGGGAGATCATGCCCCACTTCGCGTCCGCCGTGCCGGGCAGCAAGGTAGCTGCCGGCAGGGCCGGGTAGCTCGGCGGTCCCGGAGGATTACCTTGGCTGTAGTCCGCCCCTTCAAAGGCATACGTTACGACTCCCAGGGCATCCCGTCGATGGGAGACGTGGTATGTCCGCCTTTCGACACCATACCTCCCGAACTGCAGGACGCCCTGTACGAACGGAGCCCCTACAACATCATCCGGCTGGAGGCAGGCGCCCGCCACCCCGGCGATACCCCGGACGACAACCGCTACACCCGCGCCAGCGCCATGCTCACCCAGTGGTTGTCCCAGGAAGTACTGCGCAGGGACGCGGTTTCAGCCTTCTACCTGGTGGAGCACACCTTCACCCACGAAGGACGGGACTACCAGCGCCTGGAACTGATGTCGGCGGTGCGCCTGGAGGAGTACGAGCGAAGGATCGTGCTGCCCCACGAGTTCACCAGGGATGCCGACAAGGCGGACCGCCTGGCCCTCATCCGCGCCTGCGCCGCCAACCTGAGCCCAATAATGTCCCTGTACTCCGACCCATCTCACGAGATTCGGTCGCTGCTTGACCGCATCATGTCCGGCCACCCAGCCGTCGCCTTCCGGGACCCCGGCATGCAGGGCTACAGGATGTGGGTGGTCGAAGAGGGAGATGTGACTGCGGGAATTTCCCGCCTGTTGGAGTCCAAGGAGATATACATCGCCGACGGTCACCACCGCTACGAGACAGCCCTGAACTACAGGGCCTTAAGGCGGGAGGAGGCTGGCGGCGCCCTGTCCGACGATACAGCCTGCAACTACGTCATGATGGGTCTCGTCGCCTTCGATGATCCCGGCCTCAAGGTGCTGCCCTACCACAGGGTGCTGAAGGGTCTGCAGCCTTCGGCCCTAGCCCAGGTGCGGTACGAGCTGTGGAAGTACTTCAATCCGGTGCCCGAGGCCCAGGACGCCTGCGCCGACCTTGGGGCCATGCTGGCAAAGGTGGAGGAGCTGGGGAGCGGCGGCCCGGTGATGGGCATGATGGATCCCGGAGGCAGGGGCAGCCAGATATTGAAGCTGAGGCCGGGGGTGGACCTGGAGGACGGGGGCGTGATGGCTGACTCCGAGCCCTGGATACTGGAGGAGCAGATACTGCGCCCCATCCTGGCCGAGGCGAGCCGGTCAAGCATCGACTATGTGCATGATGCGGAGGAGGCATCAGCGGGGCTGGCTAGCGGGGAGCTGCAGATGGCCTTCCTGCTGAAGCCCTTCCCCCTGGACCTGTTCAAAGAGATAATCGATGCTGATCAGAAGCTCCCGCCCAAGTCCACCTTCTTCTACCCGAAGCTGCCGACGGGCTTGGTGATCAATCCCCTGGACGGCTCCATCTAGGAAGCCTGCCGGGCTCTGCCTGACGTTAAGGGACCTAAGTGCTTATGACCACAACAGCCTAACGTTTCCGAATAGGCTCGCAGTTTCTAGCTCCCGTTGCCGTCCAATCCACCTATACTCGGACGACCTCCAGTAGTGGCTCAAAAGCATAGATTCCAGGACGTCGCCCAGATGGTGGTTCAATGGTGGTAAGCAGATCTGCTTCCAAGAGTATTCGTGAGAACTGGTGGGCTGTTTGTTTGGGAATACCACTACCTTGGGTAAAGTAGTTGATTCGGGGTACTTAACTGACACCAAGTCCTCGGCGGGGATACCGAGGGTGAACCGGACGTTGTTGCCGCCGTCGATCACCACCTGGTCCAGCAGCAGTTTCAGGATGTCCTTGCGCTGCTCGTCGGGCACTTCGTCGAGACGGTCTCCGACCTTGCTGGCCCAGGCCAGGATATTCTCCATGAGGATGCGTTTCTCGGCCAGCGCCGCCTGCTGCGCCCGGTAGTCGTCCAGCTCCCTGCGGAGCGTCTCCAGCCGTTCGGTGATGAATTTGCGCTGGTGGTCGAGTTGGGCCTCGGTGATCTTGGCGGAGACGTACAGCCTGATCGCCCTGTCCTCCTCGGACTGGACCCTGTTGAGCTCGCGCTCGGCCCTGTCGATCGCCTTCTCCCAGCCGCCGTCCTGTTGAGCGCCCAGAGACTCGATGCCGGCGACGATGAGGCCGGGGTTCTGCAACATTCGCTTGACCTCGCCCCAGACGAACTCCTCCAGCCGTTCGGCCTTGATGAAGCCCGGTCTACGGCACTCCAGCTTGTGGGATGTCATCCCGCCGCAGCGGTAGTAGCGGTGGGGAGGGTCGAGGGTATAGGCGTAGCGCTTCCCGTTGTAGTACTGGGACTTTTTGCTCTGCGCCCTACCGTGGAGATACAACCCGCACTCGGCGCACCTGACCATGTGCTGGAGGAGGTAGAAGGTCTTGGTGTTGCGCTTGGAGTGGCTGAACCGCTTGAACTTGCGCGCCTTCACCCGCTCCCAAGTCTTCTCATCCACGAGAGGCGGGAACGGGATGCCTATCCAGGTGTCCTTGGGGTTCTTCGTTCCCTTCGTTCCGTCCTCGGTGGTCACCCAGCTGCTCTTGCCGTACCAGTAGGTGCCCCTGTAGGTCTCGCTGCTCATCATGGCGTGGACTCGTTCCTTACGCCACTTGGAGCACCTGGGCGGCAGGGGCGCGCCGTCCCGCTCCAACCCCAGGACGATGGCGGGAGCGGTCATGCCCTCGTCGGCGTACTGCCGGAAGATTCGGCGGACGAACTTGGCCTCTGGCTCGTAGACGTAGGGGTTGCCGTGCTCGTCGACGCGATAGCCGTAGGGCGGCGACCCGGTGGGCAGCCTGCCCTGCTTGGCCTTGCCGCGCTTGCCCATCGAGGCCCGCTCCCTGAAGTTGTCCAGTTCGATCTTGCCGATGGCCGCCATGAGTCCGAAGGTCTTCATGTCGATGGCGTCCATGACGGCCTCGATGCCGATGCGGTACGCCTCGACGACCTCCATGAGTGCGGCTGCGGGGTACATGCCCCTGCTGAGCCGGTCGGACTTCCAGCATACGATGGTGTCGAAGCGCCCCATCCTGGCGTCGGCGAGCATCCTCTGGAACTCCGGGCGTTTCTTCGACCAGCCCCGACCGACTTCCTGATAGCGCGCCACGACGGCCATGTCCCTCTCCTCGCAGTAGGCTTCCATGTCGCCCATCTGCTCGGAGATGGATGTCTTGTCCTCCTCGGCCTGGCTCTTGTCGGAGACGCGGGCATAGATGGCCGCTCGCTTCTTGGGCACGTTTCTATCGGTTCTTCTCGCCATGAGTGCCTCCTTATTGGTAGGTATTTCTTCAGTGGAACCTCGAAACGAGCCTGCCAGCCTGGACCGCATGGCTTCCCGTCTCGACGCGACTCCTGCGCCAAGGCCGCGCCTGCGCCGCAGATGCGAAAATGCGCTACGGCCCGCCGGGGCCGAGCGGGTGCTGCCACCTGAGTCCTGGGAATCGGCTGAAGTCGGAGTCGGTGGTCACCATCGTGCAGCCGTGCTCGACCGCGATGGCGGCGTGTTGGGCGTCGGCGACCAGCTTCCCTGCGGCTCCAGACTGCCTGCACAGCCTCTCGAATATGTCCAGATGGTCGGGTCCCGGTCCCACGATGCGCGCGGTCGGACGCTCCACGAGGGAGGTCACGAAGGCAAACGACTGGTCGAGAGTGGAAGGCGGGTCGAAGACCCTGGGGTTGGTCACGACGCGAACGAAGCCGGAAAGGACGAGGACGGAGAGCGCGAAGGGCTCAGGCCCCGTCGCAAGGCGGGTGATCCAATCCGCATACTCGGCGTGTTCGGGGATCGAGTCCGCCACGTGCGCATAGATCAGGACGTTCACGTCGGGAAGCAGCATCTCGAACTAGCGGCTCCCGCGCCCGAACCGGGCCTCGTCTTCCTGCGCGTCGAGCGCCCTGGTCCGGTCGAGATCGACTCCGGGGCGGGCGTGGACGCCGCTTACGGTGACCAGCCGGAAGGGCGGCGGCTCCGACGGCTCGCGGCGCTTGAGCGCGTCGTCGAGCGTCCTTGATATGAAGGCGCTCATGCTGATGCCGCGGGCTTCGGCCTCGCGGCGCACCTGCTTGGCGAGCCGGTCGTCAAGGGAGATGGTGGTTCTGGTTCTCATGATGCTTCAGCATAACATACTTGCATAATAAGCATCAACAGTGTGGCGGCAGACTTTCGAGACCGTTTGAGCCGGTGGGGAGAACCTCGGTGCGCTCCTCGCCGCCTTCGTCCACCTGATGCTCCGCGCCAAGGGCGGGGATCTCGTCGTCTGCCAGCCTCACCAGGATGGTGAACAGGCGGCGCAATCGCTCCTCGGCGTCGGGACCGGGGTTGAAGTCGATCCCGACAACCCTCATATCCGGGGCGTCGCTCTCGCGGTCTCGCCGCTTCGTCCTGTGCTTGGTGTCTCTCAAGATCGCAACTTCTCGTGGCGTGTTCAGCATGTTCGACGCCGAAGGCGGGGCTCGTCTTCAGATAGCGAACAGGCGTGCTCCTGTCAGTGTGGGCGGTGGGGAAGACGAGCGTTATCCCTCGGAAGGGGATTTCACGCATGAAACTCGACGGGGAGCATCGCAGGGCCTTGGAGGACGAGGCGTGGCCCTATGCCAGGGGTGGAGCGCCTTACGGGTGCTGGGAGGGCCGAAGCAGCTTGGCCGTCGGGAGCAGGTGGCCGAGACCCCTGCTATCGGCCAGTTCTTGGAGGGCCAGCAGGTGGTGCATGTTGGGTAGGACGCCCCGATTGCGCCATCGCCACAGGTTGAGGGTGCTGGTGCCCAGGAGCCGGGCGATCTCGGCCCACGGCAGCCCGGACGCCTCCTTGAAGTCCTCCAGTCCCTTGCCGAAGTCGCCGGTCAGGACCCGTATCGTCTTCTGTCGTCTTCCTCGCTTGCGAGACATGCGTTACTCCTTCCTGAGGGGGTCCAGGAAACCCTCTCCCATGAGGATTTCCAGCCCGCCGGGTATCCACGGCGCGAGTTCCACCAGGGAGTGGTGAGCCCCGCCGGATGGTTTGGTTCCCTGCGTCCACCGCAGCACCTGCTTGAGCTCCACGCCCAGGACGTCGGCGAACTCCTCCCAGGTGAGGTCGCTGGCCAGCTTGAGGCGGATGAGACGCTGGGGGAAGTCGTCGGGCAGTTCCCCGCTCAGAAAGGGCGCGAGTCTGCCGTCGATGACCGGATCGCCGGGATACGCTGGCAGGCGGGGAGAGCTAAGCGCTGTCGTCATTGGGATGCTCCAGTTCGAATAACTCATCGAAATCCTCCACTCCCAGGACCGTCCTCATCCGCCGCCTGATGCGCCCGGACGGGGCGCGGCCTGTGTTGACCAGGTAGGACAGGTAGCCGGGGCTGATGCCGAGTTCGCGGGCCAGCCAGTTCTGGGAGCGGTCGAGCATTGCCAGCCGCTCCCAGAGGGCTCTCGTCTTGAGCAGGACGACGGTGCGTTTCATGGGGAAAGATAGTCTCCTGTACTCTAAGCTACACTTATGATATAGTGTAATCATATCGCAAGTAGCTTGTCAAGAACAACTGTGCGATACTTCTAAGTGAGAGTTACTGCTGCCTATGAGCGTTGACCAAGAGAGGCTGGAACCCATGACCGTAGACCCGGGCTACCGCTGGAAGAGCATCGGAGCCCGCATCAAGGAGGCGCGCCTGAAGGTGGGCCTCACCCAGAAGCAGGTGAGCGAACTGGTGGGAGTCAGCCCCCACGCCGTCTGGTCCTGGGAGTCGGGCAAGATGAAGCCCACCCCGGAGCACCTGCTGGAGCTGGCCTACCAGTGCGAGACGAGCACCGACTGGCTGCTGGGCCGTGACGTGGTGGAGGCGGAGATACTGAAGGAGGCCGACGTCTCCTTCCGCAACGCCATCGAGGGATTGCCCATGGAGGACATCGAGTCCATCATGAACTTCATCCGCTTCGTGCGGGAGCAGCGGCGGAGGACGGAGAGAAACGGGAGATGAAGCGGGCGCAGCGGAAGGCCGTAGAGCTCCGGCGAAAGCTGAAGCTGTCGGGCCGAGTGGACGCCGAAACCGTGGCCAACGTGCTGGGGCTGGAGGTGGTGCCGTGGCCCTTGGAGGTGCAGGAGGAGATGCAGATGGACCGGTACATCGGCGTGGCCGAGAGGCTGGATGTCCGCTGGCGGCGCTGGGTGATCGCCCACGCCATAGGCCATCGGCTGCTGCACAGTGGCAATCACCTGTGGATACGGGACCACACCAGCCTGGGCAGCCTGTTCGAGCGGGAGGCGGAGGACTTCGCCCGCGCCCTGCTGATGGACGTGGACGAGGCGATGGCTGAGGGGCTCAGCGAGCTGTGGGAGGTGGCGGAGCACTTCGGGGTGCCGCAGGAGATGGCCTGGCTTCAGCCGCCCCTCCCTATGGAGTGAGAGAAAGCGGAGGAATAGGGGCGCGGGCCTTGTGACATGGCCAACGACCCGCCCCTGCCTCCACTCATCGCCTGACGATGCCCTGGGGATCGTGCCCTGACGCTCTCCGGTTGAGGGCCTTGTCGAGTATGGAGAAGGCTTCGCGGATGCCGCGGGTCTCCACTCTGGGGACGGGCTCCTCCTCCTGCTTGAGCAGGGCGTGGGCGACGAGGTCGGCCATCTGGAGCAGGTGGTCCGAGTCGGAGCTCCTGAAGGCTGGGCCTCCGATGACGTTCTCCACGGGGATGTTTCGAGTCCGCTCGCCCTCTTCCCAAAGTTCGTACCGACTTGGCACGGGGTTGAATATCCTGAGCCGTCTATAGGCCCGTGTGATCATCCGCTCCTTGCCCTCGTCGAAGATGAGGAAGGCGTGGCGTCCCGCCGCCCTGACCGAGGCGTTGATGCGGTTGAGCAGCCGGTCGAGGCTGACCCGCTCGTATCCCTTCACGTCGGACTTTCTCAGGCAGACGTTGACGACCTCGACGCCGCCGATGCGGGCGGCTTCTTCGATGCGTCGCAGCCCTTCCCTGAAGACCTCGGCCCCCTGGCTGGGCGAGAGCCGCTCGTGGATTTCCCCGTTTCGGGCCAGCATCCCGCGTCCCGCCAGCAGGTCGCAGGCGTGAAGCTCCCTGTCGGTCGGGATGCCGTAGCCCTCGCGAAGCTCCTTCCGCCACTCCTGGATGTCGGCGAACAGGTCGTTCCACCGTTCGGCGTCCACGCCCAGGGCGGAGCGGACGTAGCGGGTCGGTCCCTCGGACTCGTCGATGTAGTACAGACGCATGGTTCATTACCTCTCTCTCGTATTCTTCTTTCAACTGTTTGGAAGAGCGCGAATGGTCTCCCACCCATCGGGAGTGCGCCATGCCCGTCCCAGCGGCCCCTCCCGCGCAAGCAGCCCCTCGTGGGACACCAGCAGGGGCACCTCCACGCGGGCCTCCGTCATCCGCTCCCTCGCCACCCGCAGGAAGTTGATGGCGGTGACGTCGTCGCGGAGGACGACGAGGACGGCGGGCTGTGCGCCGTGGTCGTCGGCGGGCCTGTCGGAGGAGTAGTAGCGCAGGTAGGGGGCCAGCCGGGCCGCCATGGTCGATGGGCGCACGGCGCGGCGCTCCCACTCCAGGAAGAAGGGCCACCTCGTGGAGTCCCTTCGCAGGACGCCGAAGGCGTCGGGGTGGACGGAGCGCAGCTTGCCCCTTTGGCGGAAGTGCCTGGCGGCCCGCATGGGCGGGTCCAGTTGCGCCGGTTCCCAGCCCAGGGAGCGGGACTGCATCGCCAGCGCCGCAACGAAGCCGTGGACCGCCGCCGTGTGATCGAGATTCCTGAGCAGTTGGCGGCTCCTCCTGCCGGAGACGTTGCGCCATTCCAGTGGTGTCTTGAGGTCGATGGGCGCGACGCTCCACCGCTTCCTGGCCGCGCCCACCGAGGTGCGGTCCCTCCGCGCTAGGAGTGCCAATCCCCGGTCGGAGACAGCCAGACGGCGGCCATTGATGGCGACCCGCTCGACGAGCCCGGCGTCGGCCAGGGGCGCAACGATCTCGTAGAACCGGCCGCGTGAGACGCTGAGCAGCCCGCGAAGGTCGCCCGGGGCTATGCCCGGCCAGTCGTAGAGCAGGTCGAGTACGCGCTTCCCGGCGGGCTTCAGCACGGCGGGCAGCAGCCAGTCGGGCGTCCCCGGGCTTTCCAGGATGAGGCCCTCCGGGAGGGTCGCCCGCGACGGCTCCGGTTCGGTGATCAGCCGTCCGCCCGTTTCGAGGTAGGACGACAGGACGTAGCGCAGGCCGAGGGCGGCGGCGACGGAGGGCAAGCGCCAGACGGGTTCCGACGGGCCTGCCCACGCCGCGTCCCGCTCCAGGGCGAGAACGGCCGGCAAGTGAGAGTCGGCCAGCGTCCTTCGGGCGTGCCTCAGCCGCACCTCGTCGGGCACGAGCATGAGGACGGCTCCGGGCAGCGGCCCTTCGCCGAGCCGGTAGAGACGCTTGGAGAACCCCGTCCTGTCCGACGTGAGCCCCTGCCTGACGATGCCGAGGGTCCTGCCGTTGGCGAGCTCGACGGCGGCGTCCAGGGGCGCGGCCCTGTACCAGCGCAGCCGGATGGGTCCCGTCTCTGCGGCGATGGACGACGCCAGCCGGTACATGACGCCCACGGCGTCGAGCCGCTCCATGAGGATACGCCGCCACTGGGCGGAGACCGGGTACTCGCTGAGTATTTCGTCCATCGCTAGGCGGTCGGCTTCAGCCAACATCCGTAGCCCTGAGACCGTGAGATGGTATCGCCGCGTAGCCCTGAGCAGGTCGGTGGCGTGGGGGATCGAGGCCGCCAGGCCCGCCCGTTGCAGATCGTCCACGGCGTCGTATGTGGAGCGGTCGGGCGTTCCCGACGCGGCGGCCAGCTCCAGCCGGTCGAGAAACGGCATGGAGGCCAGCCGCCGCATCAAGAGCAGGGTGCGGTCGTTGGGGTTCACGAGGACGCTCCGTCGCCGGACTCCGGCTTCGACGGCTTGGGGTTCCGGGAGCGTCCCGGAGAGCGTCCCTTGTGATTCTTGGGAGGCTGCTTCGGGTTCCTGTGCTCGGCCTTGGCCTGACCGTTCTCCGCCTTCCCCTGTTCCTCCTGCTTCCCGTCGCACTCCGCGTTCCCTGCGGCGATGTCCCTGGCCGCCGTGACGTAGGAGGACGCGGCGGCGCGGATGCGGGCAGCCCTTTCGACGTCTCCCGGCTCCGGCTTGCGCACCGCCATGGAGAAGGCGTCCATCCGCTCCGTCCCCACGGTGGCGCGGACGTAGCACTGGTGGACCGGAAGCGACGTGATGTCGTCCTCGGTCACCCGCTCCTTCCCAAGCTCCCACACAAGCTGCCTTGCGTCGCTGCCCGCCACCTGGAAAACGGCGAGGCAGCCGACGTTTGCAAGGATGGTGTCTCGCATGGTGCGGGAGAGGTCGTCCAGCTTGGCCAGGCTCTGGGTGGCGAGCACGAACGACGCCCCGAACTTGCCGAGTTCCGACAACATGCTCTCGTAGTCCACGCCGGGCATCGACTGCATCTCGTCCACCACCACCAGCGCGCCCCTGCGCCTGTCGGGCGGCAGGCTGCCCTGCTCCCGGATCACGGCGTCCACCAGGTTGAGGATCGACGAACCCACCAGGGCGGCCACGTCCCGGCCCGCCGTGCCCTGGGCGGTGGACACCAGGAGAATGCCGCCGTCGAGGATGGTCCTGCGCAGGTCGATGGTGGAGCGGCGCTGGCCGAGGATGGCCCGCGCCCGCTTGGAGGATGCGTAGTAGTTGAGGCGGGTCTGCACCGGGGCCAGCGCCTCGGCCCGATACTGGTGGGTCCAGTTCTTGAAATCCCTCTCCCACCAGTCCTTGAGGTAGGGGTCGCTCACCTTCGCCAGCACCCTGTCCCTGAACTTCTGGTCTTCCGACGAGGCCTCGCCCCTGGACCTCCTGTCCGCAGACAGCAGCTTGAGGCCGTCGAGGATGGTGTACTGCTCGTCGGCGTCGGTTTGCTCGTTGGCCTCGTGGAGGGTCTTGACGGTCTGCTCCAGGATGGACTGCATCCTCGGCCCCCACTGGTCCCACAGGCCCTTCGCCACGCGCACCACCGAGTCGGCGGTGCGGTCGCGGTCGGAGAAGACGCGGGTGTCCAGCAGGTTGACGCCGGGCGCTCCCCGCTCGTCGGCCAGGTCGATGAGCCGCACCCTGTCGGCCATCTCCTCCGGCACGTGTTGGAGGATGCCCTCCACCAGGTCGGCGTGGGGGTCGATGACTACTATGGCGTCCGGGTCCCTGCCCGCCGCCTTCTCCTCCATCTTGTGCCGGACGATGTGGTGCATCAGGGTGGACTTGCCCATGCGGGTGCGGGCGACGTAGAGGTGGTGGCGGCGCAGCAGGTCGTCGGGGAAGCGGATCTCCCTCTTCGCTCCGGCTGTGGTCTCGCCCACCAGCGCGCCGCCCTTCACGTTCCTTGCCGAGGGAATGAGCGCCCTCGACCCCGACCGCCCCACCAACGGAGTCTCGTCACGCGCTCCCGGCGGGTGCCACAGGGCCGCCGCCTCGCGCATCCCGAAGACGCTGCGCCGCCCGAACAGGCCGGGGCCTGCGGGGTGAAGCGTCTCCGGATCGGGGACGACCGGCCTCACCCTGCCCGCCTTGAGCCTGGCCCCCGCCGGGTGGTCGTAGTGGCGGTAGGCTGCGGCGACCTGCCCCAGCAGTTCATTGGCGCGCCTGGGTCCGGCGTCGGCGGGCAGGATCGCCGTCACCTGTATCTCCCCGGCGAAGGCGACGCGGGAGACCTTCTCCTTGATGAGGTTCGGGTCGTACACCCGGTTTCGGGACTTCTTCCACTTGTGCCAGAGCCAACCGGCGGCGGCCAGTCCGGCGCTCACGCCGATGCCCAGGAGCACGGCCTTCCACGTCTGCCCCGCCTGCACCCACAGGTAGCCCTGGAGGGCGGCGACTGTGCCCACGCCGAGAACGGCCATCGTCACCCCGTCCATGCGCAGGGGCCTGGTCTGGTAGGTGTAGGACGGATCGCGCCGCTGCTCCACGGCGGGCCTGTGGGCCTTCTCCTGGTGGTGCTGCGACCAGTCGGGTCCCAGGGAGTTCAGCATCAGCCGCGCCACCACGCGCTCGTCTTCGCGCAGGTTGGACAGCGAGCCCAGCAGGGCGATGATGGGGTCGGAGCCGGGGTCCAGCAGGTCGTCATCCCGGAAGGTGCGGATGGGGACGTACTCCGGGCCGTCGGCCCGGATCGTCATCCCCCACGCCTGCTCCCCCTCCCCCAGCCGCAGCGGGTCTTCATCCATCGGCACCCTTTCGATGCGGGCCTGGGGGTAGTGGGCGGCGATCTGGCCGCGCACCACCTGGTCGTCCAGGCAGCGGGTCAGGAGCGTCACGCCGTCGGCGTCCCCGGCAAGCTCCAGGGAGAAGGGCTCCGGCACCGCGATGGACTGGAGCATGTTCTCCACGCCCAGCATGGTGCGCTCGTCCTTCCTCGGCGGCGTCACCGCCAGCAGCACCGGCTTTTTCTTCCCTTCGTCGTCCTTCAGCCACTTCATCGGGTTCATCTTCATCTTTGTGCTCCTCTCACTAATGGGGGCTTCGGTCGGTTCGTAGTCGCATCTGTATCCGTTGTCCATTTGTCTCGTCTCCTTTCGCTCTGCTAGTGCTTTCCCGGCCTCCATTCAATGACTTCCGTCTCCTCCGGGGTCGCCTCTATGCGGACCGGGAAGCGGTGCCCCCTGGCCAGCAGCAGCCCGTCACCACGGGGGCAGGACAGCAGCCAGCGCTGGAGGTCCTGTGGCAGGTCGAAGGCGTCGCCCACCGTTCCTATGGCCGCCGCGTCCTGCTGCAACAGCAGCTTGAAGGCGGCGTTCTGAAGCAGCGCCCTTCCCGAATGGCCGGTGATGGTCCTCGAAGAGTCCTCGCTGAGCAGGTCCTGCACGTCCTGGGTGATGAACTGCAACCCCAGCCGGTGCTTCCTTGCCCGCTTCGCCATGCTGACCATGAAGGCCGCGCCCTCCGGGTGCTGCATGATGCTCCACACCTCGTCCACCACCAGCAGGCGGGGCTTGGGGTTCTGGGCGGCCGCTGCCCACACCGTCTCGGTGCAGACCATCGCCGCCGCGGGCCTTAGCTCCGGCTCCAGCAGCCGCAGGTCGAAGACGGTCACCAACGCCTCGTTGCCGAGCAGGTCGTCCCCCTCGTCGGAGAGGAGGTTGCGCAGGCTGCCGGTGGCGAAGGGCCGCAGCAGGTGGGCGATGTCAGGGGCTTCACCTTCCAGATACTTGTAGAAGTCTCGGAAGCCGGTGCGCTCCCTGTGCTGGGCGTAGTAGCCCGCCAGGGCGTGGTCGAGGGACGCCCTTCGCTCCGCGCCCAGGCTCTCTCCCACCATGACTTCAATCAGGCGGCGGAGGCTCCCGATGCGCTGGAGCAGCTCCTCGTCGTCCCCCGGGTCGATGACGAAGGGGTTCATGCCCTGGCCCTCGACACCTGGGGAGAGAACCCTGCCTCCCGCCGCCCTCGCCATGTCGGCGTACTCCCCCTCAGGGTCGATGACGTAGGCGGTGACGCCGCGCGTCAATCCCCTGAGCACGCCGAGCTTGGTTGCGAAGGACTTGCCGCTTCCCGATCTTGCGAGGACGGCGGTGTTGGCGTTGAGGTGGGTGCCGTCCCAGGGGTCGTAGACCACCGGGGAGCAGGCCCGCATGTCGATGCCGTAGAGGGTGCCGCTCCGGGTGTCCAGGTCGGGTGGCGAGAAGGGAAAGAGGCGAGCAAGGGACGACGTATCCAGCGTCCGCCACTCGGCCACGGCGTTCAGGGCAAGGGGCAGCGTGGACAGAAAACCCTCGCGCTGGCGGAAGGCAAGGTTGTCCAGCTTGCCCAGGGTCGCGGCGAAGTGGGCCTTGGCACGCTGCGTCATCTCCTTCAGCGCGTCCTCGTCCTTCGCGTGCAGGGTCACGGATAATGAGGAATGAAATAGACGCTCTCTTCCCCGCTGCACCTCGTCCCTGAGCCTTGTCACGTCCTCCAGGGCGATCTCCGCCTCCGGGGACATGGTGCGGCCCCGCTTGAACGACAGGGACTGAGCCGACTCGAAGCGCACCTTCTGCCACTCAAGGGTGCGGGCTGCTTGTTCCGCCGGTATCGGCCCCAGGTGGATGGACAGGTCCATGGGCGCTCCCGCCGCCATCAGCCCCTGGAGGAACCCGGGGGCCAGCGACCTCGGCCATTTGCCCAGGTGGAGGGAACGCACCAGGCGGTCTCCGATGCGCATGTCTCTGCGGTTGACCTGCACCTCGACTTCCTCGCTCTCGTCCACGCCGGCGGGCGTGCCGCCGAGGGCGGCCGCTACAAAAAACATCCGAAGCTGGCGTCCTTTCAGTGGATGGACGGAGAGTCCGGCACGCGCCAGCAGGCCCCGCAGCTCGTCGATGCGAGCGTGCTCGCACACGGCGTAGAAGCGCCGGTCGAGGATGCCGTCCCTAGTCTCAAGGTCGGTGAGCAGCCGGTTCAGCGACTCGGCGGCGGCCCTCGTCTGCGGCGGGAGGTCCTGAGGTTGGGCCTCTCGCAGTTTCTCCCGCATACCTTGAAGGCGCGGCGGGTGCTGGCGGATGAGAAGCTGGACAGGGAAGTCGAGGGCGTTGAGCGCCCCTGCGAAGGCCCCCAGCTTCGGCTCGTCGATCTCCAGCCCCATCACCTCGCACGCGCCCAGCTTCACCCCGTCCAGCCGCACCGGGCCGTCCTCCTCCAGGTGCGACACCATGAAGAAGAGGGGAAGGTCGGGAGGAGGCTTGGGGGTCGTCTCCTGGACTTCGGAGGCCGATGTGGTGTCAGCCGCCGCTTTTCGTCTCGTGATTCGTTCAATCAGCTTGTTCAACTCGGTGTCCTCCTCTGTGCTAGGGGATGGGGAACGGGACGATGCCGCTCCTCAGCAGGGCGGCAACGACCTTGGCCAAGAGCACCAGCACCAGGCCGACCACCGCCATAACCACGGCGGTCCTGGCCCTGCCCCCGCCCCGCTCCTCCGCGCCCTCCGCCATCAGGACGAATCCCGCCCAGACGATGGCGAAGACGCACAGCCCGGCGGCGGCGTAGGCCATCGCGGTGAGCACCGCGTCAAAGGCGTCGAGCATGGCCTGCTCCTCCGAGGACGGGGCCGTGCCGGTGGTCGCCAGCACCACCCCGGCCAGAACGACTGCCGTCCATACCCGCCTCACCAGGGCCACTCCCATCCCAGCAGGTCGAACCAGTTGCGCAGCCCACTAGCAGGCGTCTGCTCGGCGGGCGGGTCCTCCGGCTCAGGCTCCGGCAGCGTCAGGGTTGTGAACGGGTCGTCGGACCCGACGGCGGAGGCCAGCGACAGGGACTCACTGCGGGTCCTGGCGATGGGCGTCCGGTCGGTCGTCTCTGCCTTTACGTGCTCCGGGTGAACGATGGTGAGGGTCACGTCCTTTTGAACCGTCTCGCCGGGTATAGACAGAGTGGCCGATATGACGTGCTCGGTGGTCGTGCCGTCTTCGTTGGTGACAGTGATCGTCTCGCTGACGGTCCGGGTCATTCCCGGCCTCCACAGGCTCACCGTCTCGGTGCGTTCTTCCGTCCGCCCCGGGTGGTGGGTGAGCGTCGTCAGCGGAGGAATGGGGATGCTGAGGGTCGCCTCAAGGCTCACGTCCACACTCAGGGCGTGAATGGCCTGACCCATCGGAACGGCGAGCATGAAGCTCGTCTCGCCGTCCGCGACGAATGGGACGCTCGCGGTCGTTGCTCCGGTCGCGGCGGAGACCGTCCCGGCGATGGCCGTCACCTCGGCCTCCATCAGCGCCGTCTCGGTGACGCTCTCGTGTCCCGCCACCGTCTGTAGATCGACTAAGTGCTCAATGGCGGCAACGCACTCGGACTCGATGACGCCGCTGACTGTTCCCGGCTTCCAGCCCAGGGAGGTCATGCGCAGATTGCACAGCTCTCCCTCGAATTTAGGGAGCGGGTACGGGATGCGGTCGTGCTCTATGGTGACCGCCCCTGCCTGTCCCAGGGTGTCCTCCCACGAGACGGTGAAGGACGGCGTGGAACCATGCAGGGGCAGCGAGTAGTCGATCCGCTCTCCCTCGTCCAAGGACGCCGACCCCCAGAAGCGCAGGGTGGTGCCCTGGCTGCCGCCGAAGGCTCGCACCCGGATGTCCAGGTCGGTGGCCGCCCGCAGGGTGACGGCGGCGCGGTCGTCTGAAACGGTCAGGGCCTCGACGAATATCCGCCGCCCCTCCACCGGCTCCGTCACCTCGAAGTCGATCTCGTCCCGCCACGGCTCGTGGCCGTCGGCCAGCACGGCCTGCGGGACGGTGGCGACCGCCGCCACTGCGACGACGGCCACCACCGCTATCCAACCTTTCAGACCGTGGCTCTGGCTGTTCCTGTTCTCCTTCCGGCGGCGCTTGCCGAACCAGCAGTGGGGACGGAAGGGTTTTCGTTCCCCGTTGCGCTTCCGTTTCCTGCGGCGCAGTCTCCTGAGAGTCTTTCCGGCGCGCCGAGCCATCGGGCTCAACGGGCCGGGGCCGCTCTTCACCGGCTGTACCGGCGCGTGCGGCTCAGGGCGTACCAGCTGGGACACCGGACCTGCGTAGCCCCGCGCCCCCAGCCGGTACTTCAGCAGGTCGGCGGCCACCAGGGGCAGCAGCCGCCCGCCGATCTTCCCGACGACGGCGGCGAGGCCAGCCAGCCCGAACAGGACGGCAATCGCCATCCTCACCTCGGACGGCCCCACCGGGGCGTAGCGGTATGCGCCGTAGGACAGGGCGCACACCGCTACCACCGCCACGATCTGCGGGAAGGTGAACCACAGCAGCACCCTGTCCTCGGCCTGCACGTGGGTAGGTACCTCGTGTTCTCTCATGTCTTTTTCTCCCTTCTCGCGTCCGCCTAGCTGCTGGTGTCAGGCGTGGGTGCCGGGGTCGGATCGGGCACGGTGACGTCCACAGGGGAACCGACGACGGCGTTCATCACCAGCTCCACGACGCCGTAGGCCACCATCGCCAACACGATGCCCGCCAGGGCGGTCATCATGGCGCTCTTGCCTCTTTCCATCTGGTGGGGCGCGCCGCTGGCCGTCAGGTACAGGTAGGCCCCGTAGATGAAGAAGCCCACGCCCACGACTCCCACGATCCCCAGCAGGATGCCCACCAGGTTCGATATGGTCTGAGTCAGGTCTTCCATTACTTTTCTCCTCTCACTCTCCGTTTCGGAGTCTCTTGTTCGCCTCTATCGGTTCCGTTCGCCCATCTACTTGCACATCGCTCCCACCTCCTCGTTCTCGATTCGGCCGGGCTCCTTCGCCCGCGCCTCATGGGTTCTCGTCTTCTCTGAAAAATCACTCGTTGGCGCTCCTGGGGGCATCGCCGCCCATGTCCCCGCCGCCCGATGGGGTGGCCATCGAAGCCGCCGAGCTGACGCCGCTCGTCGCAGCCGACAACCCCGCGCTGGCCGCAACCGCGCCAACCGCAACGCCTCCCGGTCCTCCCGCCGCTCCCCCGGCCATCAGCCCGATGGTCCGGGCCGACCGCACCATCGACGCGGGTAGGTTCATTCCGAAGTAGAGGGTGCTCAGCCAGGCGTCGAAGGTCCCGGCGTTCCCAAGCAATGACGGCACTCTGGTCGCCATGTAGACGAAGGCCAGCGACATCAAGAGCTTCCACACCAGGTCCTGCACCGGCTCGAAGGCGGCTATCTGAGCAACCTCGTTCAGGAACCCGAACCCCAGGGCCAACGCAATGAGCTGGATCGCCTGCTGGAACACCGTCGTCATGAACAGCCTGAGCCAGTGGCGGCCCCAGCCCGCCGTGTGCGGCAGAATCCACAGCCCCAAGGCGATGGGGGCCAAAGCCAAGAGAATGTCTATCAGCGCGAGGCGCAGGATCATCTGCACGATGACGTAGAGGACGAAGAAGCCGTAGACCAGGTAGAGAAGGGCCAGCAGCAACGCCATCCCCACACTCCCGGCGTTCACGGCGGTGAGCAGAGTCTTGAGGGTTGAGCGGAGCATGTCTCCGGCGGTGACGCCGAGGGATGCGGCGACGAAGCCCGACACGGCGTCGGCAACGTCGATGACCAGGGCGCACCACCACAGGGATGACGCCGCCGCCACCAGTCCCAGCACCAGCCGGGGAACCATCTCCCGCCATCCCGCCTGAGACCTGCCCAAGTGCTCGCTCACGATGAGAGTCAGCCCCATCCAGCCCAGGATGACGACCAATGCGCCCGACGTTACGGCCCAGACGACCATCCACGCCTGCTGCACCAGGTCGTGTCCGTAGGTGAGGGATTCGGGAGTCCCGGTGAGGATGTCGCTCATGGGCTAGCTCCCCTCACAGTTGGCGGCGTCCTCGCCCGAGGCCCGCTCAACAACCCCGCACAGCGTCCCGTGGACCCCCTCGATCACCCACCCGGCTGCGGCCCTGGCCCAGCGGGAGGGGTTGAGGGCGGAGAGAATCTTGTCCCAGATGCGTCCCGGCTCGTGGATGGGGACGACGGCGTAGAAGTCTCCACGCTTGCCGTCCTCGGCGTGGGCCAGCATGACCAGCAGGTAGGCCCTGTCGGGGTCGAGGTCGGGCTGCTCGTCCAGCTTGGGGTACTCCCAGGAGTACTCCCAGCCGTCGCTTCTCTTCTTCTCGCCGCCCCGGACGCGGTACATGGCGGATATCCAGTCGCCGGTGTCGGCGTCCCGGACGGCGTAGAAGAGGTCCTCAAGCTCGCGGTCGAAGATGGGTCTTGCGACGAACTCGCCGCCCTTCTTGCGCTCCACGAATTCCCGGTCTTCGTTGACCAGGGTTAGCTCGTTAGCGGGGGGAGACTGGGCCAGGACGAGGTTGCTGGTGGGGATGGACACAAGCGCCGCCAACACCAGCGCGGCGACCAGAGGGATCAGCCTCCTGGCTCTTCTAAGGGTCCGCCGGATGGTCGAGTACCGTTCCAAGTTGACGCCTCCTCACGGGTGGAATCGCGATGATTTGCCATCGAGTGTGGAGGGCCGAAAAGACGAGCGTTATCCCTCGGAAGGGGTATTCATCCGTGCAACCGTTTCATTCGTGATAGCCCCTTCCAGGGGATACCCCGCCAAGGGGCCTCCCGTGATGTCATGGGGTAGTACAGGAAAACGCGTCCGTGTACATGTTGTACATCTGGGCGGTTTTCAAAGCTGGAACAGGGGGAAAGCAGCCCCTACAGGACGTGAAGAGCGAACACTTTTTGTCAGGGACCGGTTGCGACTGGCTGGTACATCGTCCGTAGCTGAAGCGGTACATGTTGTACACCCTGAGAGAGTCGGCAGCCGTGTACAAAACGGGTACATGTTGTACCGGAGGAGGGACTGATGGAAGCGAGTGAGGTGGTCGGGACTGAAGGTAGAGACGCTGAAGAGGAGCACGTCCAGAGGCTCATGGCCCTGCTGCACGAGGTGGTGCGAAGAGAAGGGAGTCGCAAGGGAGCGGCGCGGGCGCTGGGAATAGACCGGCGGACCGTGGGGGCCTGCATGGATGGCGGGGGAATGACGTGGCGGCTCAGGGAAGCCCTGGAGCGGGGCCTCCGGGATGGGGTGGGGTCGTCCGCCGCCCGTCACCGGAAGCGTCACGACGCGCTGGAGCGTCGGGTGGAGAAGCTGGCGAAGGAGCTTCACGAGGGTCTGGATGTCGTCAGGGGCGAGGTCAAGACCCTGGGTGAGGAGCAGGGCCGCGCGTTGGCCAAGATCGAGGGAGAGCTGACTCGCCTGGAGACCACGAGAGAGTCCACGGCGGAACCGGCAGAGGCCCAGGACGCAACCGGAGACGCGCCGGAGAAGGCCCCGGCGACGGACAAGCCGTCGGCGAGGGCCAGGTACCCGAGGCGGCTGTACCCCGAGCTGGTGACGAAGGAGCCCGCGCCCGACGACGAGGAGGTCTTCGGCGCGGCGTGGCCGCTCATCGAGGAGTGGCGCGAAATCTGGAAGGCGGGGCACGTGGGCACAGGCAAGGGCCTGGCCTGGCTGGAGACCGAGGAACGGGTCCGTAGCCTGGAGGTTGCCCTGCTCGAAGAGTACGGGATGACCCTTCCGCCGGAGACGGAGCCGCTGTACGGACTCTACCGAAGCACACAGCTCACCTGGCGCAGGGACACCCTCGTCGATGTCCGCAGGGCGCTGGCGTGGAGATACCTGCTGTGGAAGGCGCTCACGTGCGGCCTGTGGCGAAGCCGCTGGTGGCCGGGGCGGCGCGCTTAGGGTTTCGTGGAACTGAACAGAACACTTTGGGCGCTGTGACCCTGAAACCCTTCCATCCGCTCAATTGTTCGGCAATAATGGAGTCAGTTTCAGGCTTTTCCAGTTGTTTCCTGCCGAGAAACCTGGAGGGTTCCCGTCCCCCGAATCCGGGACCGGCTGCGTAGGATCGAGCACCGCGCTCTCTGAAAGCCACCCAGGGGGTCAGACCGGAGGGATTGAGCATCGCGCTCTCCCGAAGGCAAACCCCGGAGGGACACATTCGCAGCGGCAGAGGCGAGTTTCGCTTCCGCCCCTCGGACACCTAGGCCGGAGTGCGCCCGTCGCAAGTCGGCCAGGCACTCACGAATGCGCGGCTGTCCCGGAGCCCTTACGCCCCAGGACTGACCGCCTCCTCCCCCATGCTGGCCGATTCACGCTCAGCCGGGATGCGGGATGGAGCCTGCATTGGAAAGTTCACCAAGTTAGCGGATTCGAAGTTCAAGCATACGAAGGAGGCATAGAAGGCATGGAAGCATTGCGGACACACGACATCGGAGAAGGAGGTGACGGACACATGGAATCGGCAATGACGGGCATCGACGAAACGACGGGATTGGACGTGAAGGAGATTTACGTGGGGCCGAGCGCGCTGTGGGTCGCCAAACGGCTGCCGCATCGGGTCAGGTTCCACGACGGCTGGTTCTGGACGACGGCGACGTGCCACAGCCTGAGGGACGACGGCCTGGTGTTCCGGCAGAGACCCGATGGCGAGGGCATAGACGCGCGCTGCCACACCGGTGGCTGTTCTCCGGAGGTGGCTGCTTCTGCCCTCGGTGGTCAGGCAGGATGGCCGATCCGGTGGGCCTACGAGCCCCTGGACGGGAAGATTGACAGGCTCTGGTGGATCAGGTACTGGCCCCGGTGGCGGCTCGAATCGTACGCAGTTGCGGCGCTGGCTTTCGCCGTGCCGCTGCTCCTCGGCCATGGCCCGGAGTCGGCGATCCTCGCCGTCCTCGCGTTCACCGTAGGGGCGTTGCTGACGTTGATACAGCAAGCGCGGCGACTGTCGAGGAGATTCCTCCGCTGACGGTCCTGAAGATCACATAGCCCGTCCCAACCATAGGGGTCGGCTCCGGTTTGGAGTCGGCCCCTTCTTCTTTGCCCGAAACCGGGCGCGGATCGACGGCAACAAAGCAGATGCACAAGGAGGTGCGTAATGACGACGGCAACGGCAGCAGTAGGCACTTGGACGATGGAGACCACAGAGACGATGCGGCCCCGGCGCAGCCTGGAGGAGCTGGTGGACCGGGTGTTCGCGGCGATGGGATTCACGGGGGAGACGGAGACTCACCCGGTTGAGCGGAGCGCAACCCGCTCCATCCACGAGGCTCGGCGGCTCAGGCAGGCCGGGGACATCGACAACGCGCTGGCGGCGCTGGGAGACGTGAACGTGGCTGGGGCCACGCCGAGGGAGGTCCGCTGGGCCTTCTCCGAGTGGAAGCAGATGGTGAAGCGGCGGTTCGGCAGCCAGGGCGCGATGCTCTACAGCCAGGGCGTTGGGAGAGCAGCCGCCTTGGTAGCCCACGGCGACGGGACGCTGGAGGTCGCGGCGGTCCTGGGGATGCGCTGGCGGCCCGGCAAGGTCGTTTCGGGGCGCAGCCTCCGGGGCCTCCAGCCTCTCGTATCGAGTACGAGGCAGGCTCTAGCGAAGGCTTGCCCTTGACCCGGCTCTCCGCACCCTCCTCGGTCGCATCGGCGGCGCGGTTGTTCTTGCAACCCCTGCGAGGACGCGCTGCCTTCTTACACCTGCTTGCTTGGGCCGAGTGCGCCGCTAGCTAGCGCTCCCCTCGTTCCGACTCTCCACATCGTTTGCCACGCCGGAGCCTGACCGCTCCGCCCCTTGCTTGCGGGACCCGGTCCCGCACCACCCATCCACTTACCCACCCAGGAGGAACTATGCCCAATTCACGACGGGCATTGACATTGCCCGCACACGGCTTCCCCACGTAGAGCCTGCCCAGTACAGCGACACGGAGGACGCCGCAGCCGGCCATCGGCCGCAACGACAACACAAATACCCACGGAGACAGTCCCGGCATTCGGGACAACCAATTCGAGCGGGACTGTCTCCACCCCACGGGGGTGGTGGGCCGTCCCGCTTCTTCATTCAAAGGAGAAGCGACATGACGACGGCAACCACGACGGATGCGGCGGCGACCGCCGAGCGCAGGGGCAGGCCGGAGAGCGAGCTCAGGGCCGCCGCCAGGAAGCGCGGCCTCACCTTGAAGGAGCTTGCGGCCCTGATGGGCGTCAGCGCAAGCCACCTCTCCCAGGTCGGCACGGGCAAGAAGCCCTGGACCCCCAACCTGCGGGAGAAGGCGATGGCCGTCCTGGGAGAGGTCCCTGGGCAGGGGATCGTCTACCGACAGACCCGCGAGGTAGATGCAGAAAGTACCTTCATCCGGGAGCGCGCACGCGAGATAGGAATCACCATGCTGGAACTGTCCGACCGGTCGGGAGTGAGCTACTCGTACTTGACGCAGGTGGCAAGGGGACGCCGGAACATGGGACCCAAGGTGCAGGCCAGCATCGAGTCGGTCCTGAACGCTCCGGCCAGGGTCGCCCCCGCACAGTGCGCCAACCGCCAGGGTGACGTGATCGAGAGTGAGGCCAGCAGCTTCATCAGGGAGACCGCCCGCGCCCTCGGACTAACCATGAGGGAGCTGGCCGAGAAGGTCGGTGTGTCCGCCGGGTACCTCAGCCAGGTGTCCAGAGGGCACCGTAGCATGGGGGTGAAGCTCCAGGCCAGGGTCGAGGCCGTGCTTGAGGGACGTGCGAAGGTCGCGTCCGCCCAGTGTCCCAACCTCGACCAACAGGCCGTCTGGGACCGGATGAAGGAGCTCGACGTCAGCCAGAACGAGGTGGCGCGTAGGGCGGGCATCAGCTCCGGCCACCTCTCCCAGATCATGAACGGCAGAAGCACCCCGTCAGCCGTGGTCCTCAGGAAGCTGCACGGGGCGCTGTTCCGGCGGACGAAGGCCGATGAGCGGGTGATGCCCGTGGCCTTGAAGGTGCTGGGCTGGAAGAAGGGAGAGCGCAGCGGGATGGTGGTGCACGGCGCTCGCGGCAGGGACGGCACGGCCAGGGGCGGAGCGGTGCGCGTCGGCGGGCGCGTGCCCTGGGGCGCGGAGGTGGAGTACGCCTTCCGCACCGGATACGACGGCGCAGGGAAGGTGTCGGTGGACCACGTGGTGGCCCCGGGCTACGCCGCACTGCTGATGCGGCCGGGGGCGGCGACCGCTTAGGTACAAGAGAGGGAGGCTATCCGAATTGGATGGCCTCCCTCTCTACCGGCATGTATCCCGCTCTCTTTGCGTTTCACCAAGTCCGCATCAGCACCGGCGCGTTGGCGTCCAATGGTCGGCAGCCGAACTGCCGCATTCAGCCCATGGCCCCGTGGGGACGCCGGCCGGTTGCTTCTAGTCAATGATGGTGATGGTGAGCTCGGTGGGCTCCTCGACGGTGTAGCCCGGGCCGTTCAGCACCCGGAGGATAACCGTCTCGCCGCCTTCCCGCTCCTGGTCTCGTATCGGGTCGAACGTGAACCTGGCCCAACGGAGGCCCTCTTCCCTGTCGGAGTCGTGGGGGGACTCAAGGGACCGGACCGTGAAGGTGTCGCCCACCTTCTCGATCTGACCGTCTATGTTGAACAAGCGGAAGTCCTCGTCCAGGGTCGCCGTTCCGCCGACGTACTGGAAGATCACATCCTCCGCGAAGTCCCTGGTCACGTACCACGTCGGGATCCGCGTATGGCCTTCGTAGACTTCAAATTGTGTCGAGCCCTGCCCGTGGGCATGGGGATGGTCGCGACTGGCCACCGGGGTGTTCTCGTCCGCGTCGTTGTCCACGATGGTCAGCGTGTACTCCGTGGGCTTGTCCTGCGACAGGGAGTATCCCGTGCCGGGCTCCAGAGTCAGGACGACCACCTCGTCGGCCTCGTTGAGGTTGTCGTCGGTGATGGTCACCGTAATCTCGGTTTCGAGCATCCCCGCCTGAATCGTAACGCTGCCGGGAATGGCGCTGTGGTCATCGGTGTTGTCATCGGTGTTGTCATCGGTGTTGTCAGAGCCGATATTGGGCGGGAAGCTGACGCTGACGCCCACTGTCACCGGATTGTCCGTCTGCCCGTCCAGCCTGACCCGCACCACGTGCGTGCCGGCGCCCTCGCCCGGCTCGCCCGAGGCCGCCGTGAAGGATACCTCCGGCGCGTCGTCGTCCAGGATGGTCAGCTCGTAGATGTTCGCCGACGTATCAAGGGCATAGCCGTCGCCGCCGGTCAGCGTCAGCATCAGCGTCTCGTCGCCCTCGGCGTCCGAGTCGTTGAGGATGGTTATCGGCACGAAGGCCTGGTTCCGCCCGCGCGGGACCGTGACCGTGCCTGAATCACGGATGGTGAAGTCGTCGCCTGGGCCGTGCTGGCCGTGCACTCCCTCCGTGGCCGTGCCGCTGCTGTCAACGGTGTAGCCGATGGTGAGATCCTCGTGGGGCGCCGGGTCCAGGGTGATGACCGCCCGGTGCGTGCGGCCCGTCTCACTCACGCTGGCCTCCGCCGTCTCAAAGGCGACCATAGGCAGGTTGTTGTCCGTGATGGTCAGCGTATGCACGCTTTCTTCGCCCACGTTGTTTCCCGAGCCGACCCGCAGCGTCAGCTCCACCGTCTCGTCCGGCTCGCTTTCGCCGTTGTGGATGATCGACACCGGGATGTCAACGCTCTCGGCGTCTTCCGAAACCTGCACCGTGCCGGAGGCGCGGTAGTCCCGGTTGCGCGTGGCCGTGCTTCTCACGCCATAGCTCAGGGTCAGGCCGCCCGCGGGCGCGGCAGGGCGGAGATTGACCGTCACGGGGTGCGTGGTGTCCGCCTCGACGACGGTGGATTCAGCGGAGGCAAACTCCGCCCGCGGCCGGTCGTCGTCCAGGATGGTCAGCGTGTGCGTCCGAGTCGTCCCGACGGTGTAGTCCAAGCCGTTCCCCAGCGTCAGCACCACCGTCTCGTCGGGCTCGGAGTCGCCGTCGGGGTTGATGGTTACAGGGATGTCGACGCTGTTGATCCCGGCGGAGACCGTCACCGACCCGGAAGAGCCGGTTAAGCCTTCGATGCTGTAGTCGCCGCTCTGAGCCGTGCCGCCGCCAAGGGTGTAGTTTATGGTCACGTCCTCGGTGGGCGCCGGGACCAGGTTGACGGTGACGCCCACGCTCCCGTCGGACTCGCCAACCTCGCTATCGGCCCGGGCGAACTGCGCCCCGGGGCCGTCGTTGTCGGTGATGGTCAGCGTGTAGCGGGACGGAGTTCCCACGTCGTAGTTCTCTCCCGCGCGCAGGTAGATGTCCACCCACTCATCATCCTCGCTCGTACCGTCGTCGCTCAGCCGCACCCGGATGGGAACGCTGCTTTGCCCGGGGCCGGCGGTGACCGTCCCGAAGCCGTTGCTCAGGCCGCCGATCGTGAAATCCTCGCCGGCCTCGGCGACGCCCCCGATCTGGTAGTTGATGCTGGTGGCGGCATGGGGCGCCGGAACCAGGTTGACCACCACGTCGTAAGTGCCATCTCCCTCGCTCACGGTGGCCGTGGCCGGGTCGTCGGCGAAGGACACCTCGGGATTGTCGTCGTCCCTCACCTCGACACTGGCCGACCGGTCCGAAGACGCCGTATAGCCCTCGCCGTTGTTCAGGGTGACGAATATCTCCCCGTCGGCGTCGTCGGTATCGTTCCCCACGGTGGGGACGGTTATGGTGGCGCGGCCGCTGTTGCCTATGGTCGCCTCCTTCCGGCCCAGGTCGCCGGCGGCTGCGTAGCGGCCCCGCTGGATCACCGTGTAGTGGAAGGTGAGGCGTTCTCCGGCGGCGGGCGCCGGGGAGGCGCTGACCGTGAATTGGGCGGCGTTGCCCTCGTTGACCGGACCGCCGCCCTCCACCGATAGTCGCGGCTGGCCAGGGATCTCGCCGGTCGCTATCACTGGCCCAGACCAGTAGCCGGGAACCTCCAGTTCATTCACCGCCCGCACGTAGTAGCACGTGAGCTCGCCCTCCTTCGCGCGGCGGTCCACGTACGTCGTTCCCTTGAGCCGCTCTCCCTCTTGGTCCGTACTCGGCGCCTGGCAGGCTCCGCTGTTCGGTCGCTCCGTGAACACCTCGTAGCGGGACACGGGAAAGCCGTTCACCGACTCAAGCTCGGTCCACCACACTAGGGCGGTCGTGAATGGAACGGTGTAGAACTGCGCTTGCAGGTCCTGTGGCGTTCCCGGCGCTCCTTCGCCCGTGCCCGGCAGCGCCGCGATGGTGTCCGTGTTGTTCCAATCGATGTGGTCGAAGTAGGGAGTGGAGTGGACCGTGCCGTCGATGGTAACCGAGTAGATTTCGGCGCTGGCGATGGTGGCCTGGATGTCCGGAGTGGGGACGCCGTCCGGGGCGATCAGGGTCAGCGTCGGGTACGGCAACTGGCCGCCGCCGGCCCGGCCAGAGGTAACGGGCAACTCACGCAGGTCCCAGACCGCCCGGCAGAGGCCGTCTACGCAGGTGCCCTGCGTGTACGTACCATCACTGCCGCTGACCTCTTCGTCGTCCACGCGCTTGGTGCTGCCACTGACGATGGCCTCCGCGCCCTGGGGTACGCCTGTGAGGGTTACCCGCACGGCCCCAGCCGCGTCTGGTCCGTTGTTGGCCGCGAGGATGGTGTAGGCCGTCTGTCCGGCCGCCGCCAAGGCACTTTCCTCACCGCCATCCTGCACCTCCAACTCCGTGATCGGCCCCACATGGAAGATGGTGGTGCCAGTAGCAGTGTGGGTTGTCATGTCGGGGTCGTCACGGACCGCATCCACCTTGAAATCTACTACATAGCTCCCCAAGGTCGAGAACTCGAGGAACGTACCTTGTATAAAATCGGTTGGAGTACTAAGGGTAATGGAGGCCCTCGTATGTGTGGGATTCGGGTCGAAAAAGACATTCCCAGATCGGCTGTCAAAGCGAACCTTGACCCGCCCAGGAGCCGTCGCGCCGTCTAGGCCGGACACGGTCACGGTGCGGGCCAGACTTGCCCAGTCCATTATACGGCGGTTGAACCCGGACCTCGTGTATTTGACGTATACACCTTCCACCGGTAGCAAGCTGCTGGGGTGGTGTCGCCCCGTCTGCCACGAGATCGTGCTGCCGTCGGTGACGCTGCCGAAGTGGGGGTCATACTGGCGACCTACATGGTCCCGAACGTGGACGAGAATCCGTTCCGGCTTCAGGGTCTCGTAGTCGGGAGTCAGAGCAAGCATCTCTACCATGTCCGTGCTGGGGCAGCCGCGGAATCCGGGACTGACGCCGACGCAGTCGTAGGGGCGAAACAGGATGACCTCGCCCTTGGTCAACAGCAACTTAGGCTCTTCGCCCAGGCACGCGGTAGCGGTGTCGTTGGCTCGCTTCGAGGGGTTGAGTGCGAACCTTGGCACCGCCCTGATCACCTCCGCCTTCAGGCACCGCTGTTCCAGGGGCAGGGACTCCAGGCTGTCGGCGGTGAGGTTGACCGCCACCGGCAAATCCAGGTCTATTAGGCCGGTTCTCGGGTGGGGCCGCAGCGTGCCCACGTCCCAGATACCGGTATGCGGATCAAACGTCGTGCCGTCCGGCGCCTGCGGCTGAGTATTGGCGAAGGCTAAACCCTCCGAAAGACTGATTTCGACCTGTACATTATGCTGAACATGGCTTTCGAAACCACCAGGAGGAGTGCTTCCCTTGGCATTCATGGCCCGCACTGTGAAGGTCGTTGCTCCTCCCACCTGCGGAAACCGCTCGGATAGTTCTTCAACCGCAACGCCGGTGTTTCCGTTGGTCCAGGAATAGATGTTGCTGCCGCTCCAGATCCTCCAGCCCTCCGTGGCGTTGTTGAAATGGAGTCCTGGCGATTCCAATGGATACGACTCGATGATTTCGGCATATATCCTCATCGGCACTGCTGGCCTGCCACGAAGAAGTTCCACCCTGTAAATCCCTAGACTAACGCCCCCACTGTCTACGGTTTGCCCAGGTCGCACTTCCGGGATGGTCCATATTTCCGTATCGACGACTTTGAATTCACTGCCGAAGTCAAGAATATAGTCGGCCTGCACCTTCACCGAACGGGCCATATTTTCCCCGTTGTTGGTCACAAAGAATTCCCACGAGGATGGCGCTTTGTCGTGTTTGGAGGTAATAGTCAGGTCGAAAGGGAGCGTCGACTGGGCGTGGGCTGGGCTTGTGGTCGTCGCCGCGATGGCAACGACGATAATCGCCATCGCCAGGCGCAGGAAAGTGCGAACTGTTGTTGTAGCAGGCATTTGCATGAATGTGATATGAGACCCGAAGGGACTTTAGCCGGGCGGCGGTAAGTCTCCGCCGCCCGGCTAGTCGGGTCCAGCTAATTGCTTACCCAGCGGATCTCGACGCCGCTTGAGTCCACGAAGGTTGGCTTGGGGTCATCCCCCACCACCAACACCACAGACACTCGGTACGTCTTGCTCATCGAGCTCGATTGCGAAACGGACCATGTGGGTGAGCTGGGCGCCACGCCAGCGTCGATAGCATGCCACTTAACCTCTCCGCCCTCTATCGTCCGCTCCGCCCACTGGTATGTGAACGCCTGATCGCGTCGCCCCGGCGTTGGTTCATACCTGGCGATAAAGTTCACCGTTTCGCCAACCGGCAGGACTCCCCGGTCGACCTGGAGGTCCACCCCGGGCGACTGGTCTTCCAGGTCGATCCTGACAGCCAGGGTGTCGTCCACGGTGTCGTCGGGATGGTTTTCGTGGTTTACGTTGTCGGTCACGCTGAGGGTGAGGTTGTAGGAAGCCTTCGTCTCGTAGTCCAGGCTGGCGCCGTCGGCCACCACTATCTGGACGGCGTGACGGGCCGCTCCGCGGGGGTCGGTGACAGCCACCGCCTTGAAGTTGGCATGCCCGTCTCCGCCAAGACTGTACTTGAGGGTTTCGGCCTCGGATTCATAGACAGGTATCGGATCGCCGATTTTGACACCGCCTGGGGAGTTCTCGGCAACGCTGAGGTTGACGCCGAACAGCGGCGGCTCCATCTCCACGAGTTCGCTGCCGACCTGGATGGTGTACTGCTTCACTTCGCCGGTCTCGGCGACCTTGCCGCTGATGGGTCTCCAGTTCTCGACGTAATCGGGATGGTTAGGGTTTGCTGTGAGCTTCGTCTTGCGTACGAAGCCCTGAAGGTGGACCGACAACTCGTAGGTTCCGGCCTTGGTGAAGATCCACTGCAGGGCTCGGTACTCGCCGGGGTCCAACGTCATGTCATCGTCGTCAATGTCGGGCCTGATGCTGTTCCAAACAGCCATTTGCTTCGCGTTGCTCGATTCGGGGGCCTCGTAGGCCAAGAAGTGGGGCACTTCGGCCGGGTTCTCGCCCTGGTAGCGCTCCACCTCGAACTTGTAGCGCATCGGCATGGGCTGGGCGTTGCCATCTTCATCGGTGTGGGCGCTCGTGAGCCAGTATTTGTGGTCGAACAGGGCGGTGGAAAATCCCAGGCTCAGGTCCGAGGTCTCGTCATTCTCCTTTTCCTGCGTGTTCGGATCGTCCTGCGTATCTGGGTCGTCCAGTTTCAGCCACCAGACCTGGGTTCCTTCGGGTACTGGCAGATGCTCGTCGTTTGGTCCGAGCAGGCCCAGTGCCTTGCGGACCTCAGGATATTCTTCCAGCGACAACTGGCCGTCGGTCGCCTCGGCGTTGGTGGCGACAACATCCACCTTGTGCTTGTCCAGCACGTGCATGATGGCTTCACCGATGTCGATGTTGGAGATAGAGCGGGTGAGAACCTCCGTAGCATCGTCACCATCCCCCTGGGTCATCTTTGGTGGGCAGAGGTTGGTATGGAGGACGCCGGCGTTGGGCGCATCGTCTCGCTGGTTGCGGGCCGTTACCCGCCAGTAGGAGTCGAAGAGGGCGAAGTGGCCGATGGTCACCTCGTGGGGTTCGGGTTGGTTGGCTTTGGCGGCACCCTCGCCACAGGGCTGGGGGTTAGGGTAGGTGTTGTCCAGGCTTTGCGCCGAAGTAGGGGTGACCAACAGGGCGGCCACCGCTACAAGAGCCAGCGCCAGGACGACGCCGAAGAGTTTCAGGGGCATTGACGCGTTGGTAAAGGTGTTCATTGATTCTCCTAGCTTCCTTGCTTTCGAAATCTAGATCGAGTTGGTTCGTTGTTCTTTGCCTTGCGCTCAGGGCGCGTTCGGGTATCCTGCATTGGCACATACTTCTGGCCAGAACGTTGGCCGCTACTGACACGCTTTCACCAGCGGAGGGGAACCTCCTGACGGAAAGGAACGCGGCGACAGGCATCGGCTGTCAAACGCGAAAAGCCGGCGGGCAGCAGAGAAAAGCTACCCGATGCGGGTTTGCCCGAGGATAGAGTCGGGGGGGGGGGGGGGGGGGCTTGCTGCCCGGTTCTGGAGCCCAGGCGGAATTGGACCCGACGGCACTTTACTCCGCCTGCTGGCGCGGCGCCGGTTGGCACAGGGATTGTTTCACGATTCCGGTGGTTGCCGGGACAGGACCTAGCGTCAGCCAACGCAGCGTCGTTGTTGACTTGCATACCCATGCCTGTGATGATACATAGTCTCATTATTGGCCAACAAAAAAGGCGAAGGCGGAATCTGCCTGCGGCCCCGATTCTACAGGATTTTCCCTACGCTGCCAAGGAGTCCAAATTGCCAACGATGCAGCCTCGTTACTGATACAGTATTGATGCTATATATCTTTACGCGACAAGACCATAATCTATCTTCTATGCCGTTGTCAATAGGATCGTTTTCTCGGGTTCGGGGCTGCGGCCGGACTGGGTCGCAGGGTCTATTAGAGGAAGACGCGGGCGCGGGCGCGCCAAAGGGTTACGCTCCCTGGCCCCGAAGCCGCTCCTCCAACTCCTGGACACGGGCTTCGGCTGCCTCGGCGCGGGCCTGCTCTGTGTCGGCGCGGACTTGCTCTGTGTCGGCGCGGACTTGCTGCGCCTCTGCATGAGCTTCCGCCGCCGCTCGCGCCTGACGCTCGCCTTCAAGGCTGGCGATGGGACGCCCCGTCGCAGGGTCGTGGAACACCAAAGCTCCACCCTCCCACCTCAGGTACAGGTTCAGCGCAGGACTGTATCCCTGAAGAACTCCATCGGACACGGTCTCTATCGGTATGGGTTCGTATCGGCCCTCCACCAGCCGATCCCCGGCCAAGTTCGCCCCGTGATACTCCCCCGTCTCGTCGAAACGCCAGTACTCAGTGATCCCCAACCGCGCGTAGTCATCGCGCTTCTCCCCCACGTCCACCCGGCCCGTGCTCCGCGACGCCACCTCCAGCACGAAGTCCGGCACCTTCCCCTGCTCCGAGATAACGTAGGCGTTGCTCCTGCGGTACGCCTCAGGGTCCACCCCGAAGGCTACAAGGAGGTCCGGGTATCGCAGTCCGGCCATGTCCCCGGTGACTATCGGACTGACGTAGCGGTCTCCGGCCACCAGCGTCGTCTCCCGGTTCCCCAAGTGTATCGCCAGGTAGTGCGCGCTTCCCGTGATCGTCAGATGGTCAAAGCTGGTCATCTTGTCTTCCGGGTCTTCCGGCGGGTCCGGAAACACGAAAGTCTCCCGAACCTGCGGCGTCCTGGCAAATGTGTCTGGCGTCGTCATATCTCACCTGACAGTCGGCCCAGAGCCTGCGCCAACTCCGGCCAGCCGGACCGGCGTAACCACTCTTCGGCTCCTCCAACAAGGTATTCTTCCACGAGCCACATTCTACTACACCGTCCAACGCTTGAAAAGAACTCTGGAGAACTCTGGACCGGATATGCGTCAATAGCACACCGGGGCGAACAGTCCGACGACCCCATGGTTGTCTGCTCTGCGCGGCCGGCCCTGCATGCTGGTATATCCTACTCACTTGGAAGGGGGCGGCTGCAAGTCCACAGACCAAGAGTGCCGGAGCCTTTGGTGCCTATTGAGAACTGCGAATGTTGTTTCTGAATACGGGATGCGCAAAAATGAAATCCAATGCATTGATAGACCACTGTGAAGACAATAGTTGACGAAAACGTTCCTTCATGGTGTCGTATAGCGCCGTTATCTCCTCTGCCTTGCTCAGATTGATTTCTGCCTGAGCGCGGACTGCTTCAAAAAAGAACACGCACCACGACGTCCAGTCATTCGTTTCTGATACGGCTCGCAGGTATTCAATGTAGGCGTCCTTCCTAGTTTCGAGGTATCCACTGATGTAGAAGTTTGGCCCCGACAATAACCCCAGTTGCCACAACATCAGCGTTATGAGAATACGCCCAATTCGACCATTACCATCATTAAAGGGGTGTAGAGCTTCAAATTCTGCATGTGCAATTGCAGTCTTGATTAGTGGATGGTCTTCGGAATCAGATATATATGAAAACAGCTTGGCAAGCCCTTCATCCAGGTGCGTGAGCGCGATAGGTGTGAAGAGTATCTGTCTGGTAGCCATATCAACCAGATAGTTCTGTTCAGTTTTGAATTCTCCCGGAGCCTTCTCATGGCCGCGTGTTCGCCCAAGCAGGGTCTTGTGGGCTCTACACAAGAGAGCAGGCGACAAGTCATCCCCGTTCCTCAATATAGCCTCTGCTTGGTTCACTGCACTACGATAGGCATGGACTTCAAGGGTGTCCTGCCTGGTGGACTCGGCAGTTTGGTCTCCGGCAATGTTAGCCTCATACATCAGCAATTCATCAAGTGTGGAAATAGTGCCTTCCATGCGTGACGAAGACAGCGCTTCTCGATGAGACAGTGGTGTCAAGAAAAGCCGGGCATTGGGTATGCCCTTTAGCATCTGATCATAGCCAGCAACAGATGCTGCTGCGTTTGCCAGCGGAGCAGCAATCTTGGAGTAGTCCAGTTGTCTTGGTGGAAAGGCCCCATAGTGGTATTGAGTGGCTGGGGCTATAGCAAATCTATTGAACACCATGTGCATTTCCTTGAATACGATAAATGGGGCTCATATCACACACAACATGATTTGAGATTAAATGATTATATTCAATAGTATTTGTGTGTCAAGAAATGGGCACTTACTATATTCTAATCAGACTAAAGGCACTGTAGGCCTAGTGGTATACCCGCCTCATACGACCTACTTTCACGACTTCTCAATATGGAAGCGGTAAACGGCATCAGAGCAGTAGTTGATTTGTTCCCTTTATTTCATCTTTCTGGAATACCGGGCTTTCGTTCCTTTCTATCGAAATCACTAAATACATCGCTCGGTGGGAGTTCAGTTGACCAGTCAGCTCCGCTAAACATATCAAGGCCATCCGCACATCACTGGAAAATCGCGAGGTGTATGCATCTTCAAATGTTCTAGTTCAGACTGCAGTTCTGCTGGCACCATACCACCGGCTGGGGCGGGGCTTGTCTATCGGTCTTCGAGGGAAGCGGTGATCGCCCTCTCAGCCACCTTGCTGTACTCAGCGATGAAACCCTCCAGCTTGCGGACTTCCTGCTGCTCTGCCTCGTCGAGTGCCCCTTGTGAAGCCTGCTTGGCCTTTAGCTGGCCCAGGGACTCCTTGGCTGCTTCTACCTGCTGGGTGATCTGAAGGGCCTCCAGCTCCGCCGTAATCTGCTGTTTGATGGCCAGGAGGTGCTCCCTAGTGGCCTTGGCGTAGTCCAGGCGCTCCTGGATCTCGTTCATGGAGTTGAGGGCTGCGTCCAGGGAAGCCCTGCCGTAGGCGGCTTGTCGCGGCATGCGAGCCAGCTGGGTGCTGAACTGGCGGACCATGGCATCCATCTGCTCTTCCCGCCCCCGGATCTCGGCCAGCAGCATCCGCAGCTTGGCGGTGGCTTCCCTTATCTGTACCACTTCGTCACCCTCTTGGGCCTCCACCCACCCCGGAGAGGATCAAGATATGCGGGGCTCACATCCTGATCAGCCGGACGGTGTCGATGTGCGGCAGCGCCCGTAACTGGTCAAGAACATTGGTGGTGACAGGGTCATCCAATCCCACAATCATGGTCGCCCTCCCCCTGGGGCTGATGCGCCCGACCTCCATGAAGCTGATGTTGATGTCGTTCTGGCCGGTAATGTTGCCCACGGCGCCGATGGAGCCTGGCATGTCCTGGTGCTCGATGAAGAGCATGTAGGGGGAGTATGGCACCACGTCCAACCAGTGGTCGCTTACACGCACAAGATGGGCTTCGTTTCTGATGCAGGCGCCCGTCAGGGATATGCTGCCGGAGGTGGTGTTGATCCCGACAGTGATTAAGCTGCCGTACTCGGGTATCTCCTTGACCTTCCGCTCAGTGATGCTCAATCCGCGCTGCTCGGCAATGGTGGGTGCGTTGATGACGTTGATGCGCTCCTCGGAGATGGGGGTGAGAAAACCTGCCAGCACCGACGACTTGAGCACGGCCGTATCGTGCTGGGCGATCTCCCCCTCGTAGGTAATATGGAGGTTCACCAAACGCCCTTCGGACATCTGGATGAGGATCTTGCCCAGTGTGTTAGCCACCGGGGCGTACGGGTCTATAACCGCGTGCACCTCGGGAGGCAGGAAGGGGCCGTTGACTATATTCCGGACAGGCTCACCCCTCAAGACGGCCAGCACCTGCTCTGACGCTTCCAGGGCCACCTCTCTCTGGGCCTCCCGGGTCGATGCCCCCAGGTGGGGCGTTACGATCACTTTCGGATGGTCCACCAAGGCGGTGTTGGTGGGGGGTTCGGTGGAAAACACATCCAGGGCCGCCCCCGCCAGGCGTCCTCCTTCCAGGGCTTCCAGGACGGCATTCTCGTCCACCAGTTCGCCCCTGGCTACGTTCACGATGTAAGCGGTGGGTTTCATCAGGGCGAGCTTCTCTGGTCCGATGAGGTGGTGGGTGTCGAAGGTGTAGGCTGTGTGAAGGGTGAGAAAGTCGCACTGGCTGAGGAGCTCGTTCATGTCCATCAGCTCGACCCCCGACATCTGGGCGTACTCGGGGGACACAAAGGGGTCGTAGGCGATGGGGCGCATGGAGAAGCTGCGTGCCCTGCGGGCAACTTCGGAACCCACTCGTCCCAGGCCGATGATGCCCAGGGTCTTGTTGCGTACCTCGATGCCCATGAAAGCGCTGCGCTCCCATCGGCCCTGCTTGAGGGAGTCGTGGGCTTGGGGCACGTTCCGGGCGGCCGCCAGGATGAGGGCCATGGTGTGCTCCGCGGCTGCGATGGTGTTGCCCGCCGGGGCATTTACTACGGCAATTCCGCCGCCGGTTGCCGCCTCCAGGTCGATGTTGTCCACGCCCACGCCTGCCCTGGCGATAACCTGGAGCTTCTTGCCGGCTGCGATCACCGGCTCGGTCACCTTGGTCTCGCTGCGCACGATCAGCGCATCGTAGTCGCCGAGGATGTCGATAAGCTCCTCGGCCTTGAGGCCCCTCTTCACATCGACCTCGGCCCGGGACTTCAGGAGGTCGATGCCTTCGGGGGCGATGGGGTCTGCAACAAGAATCTTAGGCATTGGACACCGCCCTTAAGTCGATGGCACAAGCTGGTGTCCCAGCTTTGTCAGGGAAGTTTCCAGGGCGTTGAGCACCTCTTGGATGTCCTCGCGGGTGACCAGCCCCATGTGTCCTATGCGGAAGATCTTGCCTGCCAGAGGGCCTTGCCCGGCGGCCAACACCACCGAGTGCTCGGTCCTCATCATCTCCACCAAGGCTGCGCAGTCCACGCCCTCGGGATTGTTGATGGCTGTGACGGTGTTTGAAGCGTGGGCGGCGTCGGCTAGGAGGGTTAGGCCCAGCTTCTGCACCCCTGCGCGGGTAAAGTCGGCGATCCCCCTGTGTCGCTGGTACACGCTCTCCATGCCCTCGTCCAGCATCATGTCCAGGGCCACGTCGAGGCCGTAGAAGAGGGCTACGTTGGGCGTGAACGGGTTTTGTCCCCGGTCCAGGTAGCGATGGGCCGATCCGAGGTCGAGATAGTACCGGGGCATCGTCGATGCCTTGTAGGCTTCCCAGGCTTGTTCGCTGACGCTGGCGAAGGACAAGCCGGGAGGCACCATCAAGCCTTTCTGGGAGGCTGTGGAGACCACGTCGCACTGCCACTGGTCGGTTTGCAAGGGAACGCACCCCAGGCTGCTGACCGCATCCACCAGGAGCAGCTTTCCGAACTCGCCCTTAACCACCTGGGCGATGCTCTCCAGGTCGTTGGTGATACCAGTGGAGGTCTCGTTGTGGGTAACCAGCACAGCTTTGATGCCCGGATCATCCTGTAGGGCCTTGCGAATGACGTCGGGGTCTGCGGGGGTGCCCCACTCGAACTCCAGCTTGGTCACGTCAGTCTGGTAGATCCGGGCAATGTCGGCGAACCGGTCCCCGAAGTAGCCGATGCTGACCGCCAGCACCTTATCTCCGGGGGACAAGGTGTTCACCACCGCCGCTTCCAGGGCGCCGGTGCCCGAGGCGGTGAGAATGTACACCTTACCCGCTGTCATGTAGATGCGGCCCAGCTTGTCGGTAAGGCCATTGATGAGGTCCCGGAACTCGGGTCCCCTGTGGTTGATCATCTGCTGGCTCATCCCATCCAACACCTCGTCGGGGCAGGGGGTTGGACCGGGAGTCCGCAGGTTTTGCTGGGGAACTTTCACATCTCCTCCTCGGGGTTTGCTGTCTGGTCTTGGAAGCGGGGCTTAGGATGCTTCGATGGTCTTAATGAAGCGCCGCCGGCCCAGCTTGATGGTCTGGCCCGGCTTATGGCCGATCTCGCCCGTGATCTTGGCGCCGTCTACCTCCACCGCCCCTTCGTTGATGAGCCTCTTGAGCTGGCTCCGGCTGGACTCGGGAAAGGCCAGACGCACCACATCGGATGTGGAGGTGCCCGCAATCACCGGCACCTGCACGTACTGGTCCTCGTCTGCGGGGGCCTGCCTGCCCTGAACCACACGCTCGAAGTTGCTCCGGGCGTTCTGTCCCTCCTGGGCGGTGTGGAACTGGGCTGTGATATCCTCGGCCAGGCGCTTCTTGAACTCCATGGGATTCACCGACGCATCTTCCAGTGCCTTCGAGATCTCCTCCAACTCGGTTTCGGGAACGTCGGTCAGGAACCTGAAGTAGTCCAGCACCAGCGTATCGGGCAGGGACATTACTTTACCAAACATCTCGCTGGGAGGCTCATCCACCCCGATATAGTTGCCGAGGCTCTTGCTCATCTTCTGGCTGCCGTCGGTGCCAACCAGGATGGGCATCAGGAAGCACTGCTGGGGTCGCTGGTCCATCATGCCCTGCAGCTCCCTGCCCACCAGCAGGTTGAACTTCTGGTCGGTGCCTCCGAACTCGATGTCCGATGTGATGGCTACCGAATCGTAGGCTTGCAGCAGCGGATAGAGCAGCTCGGTGATGGCTATTGGGCGGTGGGCTTGAAAGCGCCGGGCGAAGTCATCCCGTTCCAGGAACTGGGCAATGGTGAAACGACCGGTCAGGTTGATAACGTCGGCGAGGCTGAACTTGCCGAACCATTCGCTCTGCCACACAACCTGGGTGCGTCGCTTGTCGATCACCTTGAAGAACTGCTTCATGTACGACTGGGCGTTGTCCACGACCTCCTCGTGGGTGAGCACCGGCCGGGTGGCCGACTGACCGCTGGGGTCTCCTATCTGGGCTGTCCAGTCGCCCACGATCAGAATCACCTGGTGGCCCAGCTCCTGAAGCTGTCTCAGCTTCCGCAGACCCACCACATGTCCCAGATGTATGTCCGGTCGGCTGGGGTCGAAGCCCATCTTGAGGCGCAGGGATGTGCCCGATTGCAGGAGCCGGACGAACTCGGACTCCACGATGATTTCGCTGACACCCCGCCGGAGTATCCTTTGCTGGGTACCCTGGTCGGGGATGGATGCTTTGTTGGCGGATGTCATGGTCGGTTAGCTTCTTGGTTAGGCTGTCTGTGCCACAGCGAGGATGTCCCTGGCCTGCTCCACATCCAGGTTCATCTGTCGCACCAGCTCATCTACGCTCCCGAAGGCCAGCTCCTCCCTCTGCCTTTCAACGAACTCCAGGGTCAGCGCCTTCCCGTAGATGTCCTGGTCGAAGTCCATGATAAAGGCTTCCACCAGCTTGGGCCCTGAGCCGAAGGTTGGGCGCACGCCCACGTTGGTGGCCGAAGGGTAGCGGACGCTGTCTACTGTGGCCCATGTTGCATATATGCCGTTCTCTGGGACCATGGTGGTCGGAGCCAGCTCCAGGTTTGCCGTTGGGAATCCCAGGGTGCCTCCCCGGCGCTCGCCATGCACCACGGTCCCGGTCAGGGAGTAGGTGCGCCCCAGGAGCTGTGATGCCCCAGCCACATCGCCGCCAGCTATGGCCCGGCGGATGACGCTGCTCTTGACGACGCCCTCCCCCAAGTACAAGGGGTCCACAGTCCGCACCCAGAACCCCAGTTCGGCTCCGATTCCTTCGATAACGGGAATGGTGCCGTCCCTGTTGTGCCCCATGGCAAAGTCCGGCCCCACCACCAAGCCGCGCATCTTCAGGTTGCTGCTGAGCAGGGCCAGGAACTCCCGTGCGCTGAGCTGGGAAAGCTCCAGGGTGAACTCCAGGTCCACCACCTTTTCGACTCCCGCGGTGCGCAGCCGGGAAATGCGCTCCTCCAGGGGGGTGATGTAGGCAACGTCGGCCCCGGGGGCCAACACGGAGCGAGGATGGTTACGGAAGGTCAGGACGCCGGGGACGAGGCCCTCCGGAAGGGCCATGGAACGTAGCTGGCTGATGAGGTGCTGGTGGCCAAGGTGCACACCATCAAAGATTCCGATGGTGAAGGCGGTGTTTACTTCAGATGCAACCTTGGCGAACTCTTCGTGAACTCTCATGCGGGACCTGAACACCCCTTAGGTCCGGCCAAGGCGAACCGGCGGAAAGTGGAGGGCGGCTAGCCCATGGGGAAGGACGATGGAAGCGCCGGACCTGGGGCGATGTTAGCATAGCTACCCATGAGCGTCAAACTGACGCCTAGGGTGGCCCTTCCCAGGGACTGGTTTTCGTGCGCAAAATCGGGCCAATGACAAGGGTCAGGAGCCCAGGGTTTGCGCCTCGTTAAACGGCCACCTTGACGCGCCCCATGCCCAGGGCCGAGGCTACGTCGTTAAGCTGCCCCATGGTCTTGTGGAAGATTTCGAAGGTCAGGGCCTGCGCTCCGTCGCACATAGCTGTTGCAGGGTCGGGATGGACCTCTACCATCACGCCGTGGGCCCCCGATGCTACCGAAGCCAGGACCATCGGCGGCACCAGGTTCGTCTTGCCGGTGCTGTGGCTTGGATCGGAGATGATGGGTAGATGGCTCAGGTTTTTTATCATCGGAATGGCGGTTAGATCCAGGGTGAAGCGCGTGGCCGTCTCGAAGGTCCTAATGCCTCGTTCGCACAGAATGACCTGGCTGTTGCCCCCTGACAGGACGTACTCCGCAGCCAGCAGCCACTCTTCGTAAGATGCTGCGAAGCCTCGCTTGACCATAACGGGCTTGCGTACCTTCCCCACCGCATCCAGAAGGTTGAAGTTCTGGGCGTTGCGGGCGCCGATTTGCAGGACGTCGGCGTACTGGGCGACCATTCCCACATCTTCGGGAGACATAACCTCGGTTATGACGGGAAGCCCTGTCTCCTCCCGGGCCTTGGCCAGAAGCTGAAGGCCCTGCACACCCATCCCCCTGAAGCTGTAGGGCGACGAGCGGGGCTTGAAAGCTCCTCCTCGAAGTATCTGTGCACCGGCCTTCTTTACCTCATAGGCCGTGGTGAGCAACTGCTTCTCGTTTTCCACTGCGCAGGGGCCGGCCATGACGACCACTTCGTCGCCGCCGATGGAGGTGTCGCCAACCCTTACGATGGTGTCCTCGGGTTTGAACTCCCTGCTGGACAGCTTGTAGGGCTTGGAGATGAGTACCACCTCCGAGACCCCGGGGAGTAGCTCCAGCTCATCCTTGAGCTCGCGGAAGGTCTGGCCCAATACACCTACGACGGTCCTTTCGACCCCTTCCGACACCTGGGCCTGCAGCCCGTGACCTTCTATCCGCCCCTTTACCCCCTCCAGTTGCGCCTGGGTGCTGTCCCTTTGCATCACCACAATCATTGCCGGTCTTCCTTTCTACAGGAACGTACAGTGTGCTGGCTTAGGGGGCGTTGGATATCCCGCTCCGACCCTCAACCCTTGGAAGGCCATACAGGAGCCTCTAGCAGCCGGACCATCCGTTCTCGAAAATCCCTATTCGTTATCACTCCTCAGGGTAGTTGCATCCCTGAGATATACATGTACGAGGTCGTCAGGACCTTTATCTGTATTTACAAGTATAAGTACGCGGATACACTTGGACAAGCTGTTTGGCACCGCGATTTCAGGGCTACACAACAGGGCGGTCTTCTCCCAACCCATCCTCCGCACGGCGGTGGCGGGGAAGGCTGCGTTCAGGTCCTGGGTAGCGGTCAAAAACATAGCCGCAACATCGGATTCGACGATATCGTTGGCTGCCACCATCTGCTGCAGCAGCTCCTCGGTGGCGGCGAAGATGGCCTCCCTGGTGTTCTCCGGGGTGGTTGTCGCACCCCTGATGCCCCGACAGACGCTCATCAGGGACTCGCCTTTCCAGACAGAGCCGCGACGAACCGGCTGGCGTTTTCGACCATCTTCTCCCTGGGGGACTGCGAGACAACTTCTACCAGGGCGCTGCCCACCACGGCGGCCTGGGCCTTCTTCCCCAGGGAATCTATATGCTCCCGGGTCGATATGCCGAACCCGGCCGCCAGCGGAAGGGACGTGTGTTCACGCACCCGTTCCAGCAGGGGGAACACCCGGTTTGAGAGGGAGTCCCGCGCCCCCGTCACGCCCGTCAAGCTGACGCAATAGATGAACCCGGAGCTGACGTCGCAGGCTGAAGCGATCCGCTCGTCGGTGCTGGTAGGAGCCAGGAGGGAGATTACGTGGATGCCTGCAGGTTGGCACAGCTCCATCAGGGGACCAGCCTCGTCGGGGGGCAAATCTACGACGATAAGGCCATCCACTCCCGCCTGGGTTGCATCCTTGGCGAAGTCGGACAGTCCGTAACGCAGGATGGGATTGTAGTAGCCCATCAGGACCAGGGGTGTATCGGGTACCCTGGGGCGCAGGTCTGCCACCAGCTCCAGACAGTCGCCCAGGGTGACGCCGTTCTGAAGGGCGGTGAAGCTGGATGCCTGGATGGTCGGGCCTTCTGCCAGGGGGTCGCTGAATGGTACCCCCAGCTCGATGCAGTCAGCCCCCGATTCGGCTAGTGCGGGGACCAGCTGCCGGGTGGATTCCAGGTCGGGGCAGCCGACAGTCAAGAAGACGATGAGGCCGGTGCGGTCCTCCTCCTGCATACGCCGGAACCTGGCAGCTATACGGTCCTGGATCATTCGTTTCCATCTTCCGCTAAGGTCCCCTCTTCCCAACGGTGAAGTACATTATACGCCCTTCTAGCCCATCCCCCAAGCGATAACGGCTAAAGCCAGGGCATTCTGCGCTCCGTGGGCGATGAAGGAAGGCCAGATGGAGCTGCTTTGGTGGTACAGCCAAGCCAGCATGAGGCCCGTTACGAAGATGGGGACCATAACTCCGAGCTGCTGGTGGGCGAGAGCAAAGAGGGCGGAGGTCACCAGGGCAGCCTTGAGCGGGCCGAAGCTGTTGGAAATGCCAGGAAAGATGAACCCTCGGAAGAGCACCTCCTCGGCAAAGGGGGCGACTATCGCCACTAACAGAAATACAGGGATGAAGACAGCGCCGGCGATCTCGATATCACCCAGAGGAGTTGAGGGTGGCTCTAGGGCGTGCCATCCCAGGGCCGATACGACCAGCGTGTAGGCAAAGGTAAATGCCAAGCTGGCTAGGAAGACCGGGATGGGCAGGGCCATGAAGAAGAGCGCTCGCCTTCTCGGCAGCCCCAGGCCCAGGGAGATGATGGAGGTCTTGTGGGAGAGCGGACCCATGGCCCACGCGGCCACAAGCATGAGGGCGGAAATGATTATCCCCAGGCTGACCAGGTCGTATTCCAGGCTGGGGTCGATGCCCAGAGCCCACTTAGCCCCCTCGTAAAAGGAGATCGCGATAAGCAGGCAGGCGATGAAGAGAAGCACGCCCAGGACGACGTGCCTTGCACCCCAGGGCACCCCAGGGGGCCGGGTGTCCAGCGTCAAGTCGTCGTCAATCACGCCGGTCGCTCTTTTCGGGCTATATGGCAGGTTCCCAAAGGCGTTGGCACGCCGGAATCTTACTACCCCTACCGCTGGCTGGTAAACAAAACGGGGGTGTAATAGACTGGGCCCACTTGGGGGCGCACCATGGAGCTTTTCGAGCACGACCGCATAGAGAAGCAGCGGCGAGGGGCGCCACTGGCCGGGCGGATGAGGCCCAAGGCCCTTTCGGACCTGGTCGGCCAGGACCTCATCGTGGGAGAGGGCAAGGTGCTCCGTCGGGCCATCGAGTCCGACCAGGTGCCCTCCCTGGTCTTGTGGGGTCCCCCCGGCAGCGGCAAGACCACCCTGGCCCACATCATCGCTGGTGCTACCAGCGCCCACTTCGAACCCATCAGTGCCGTAACCTCGGGTGTGGCTGACCTTCGGCGTATCGTGGAAAAGGCCCACGAGAGACTGGGCATGTATGGGCAGAAGACCATCCTATTCATCGATGAGATTCATCGCTTCAACAAGGCCCAGCAGGATGTGGTGCTGCCCTACATGGAGGATGGCACCTTCACCCTGATCGGGGCGACCACCGAGAACCCGTCCTTTGAGGTGATCCCGCCCCTCCTGTCCCGGTGCCGCGTGTTTACCCTGCAGCCCCTGGGCAAGGAGGATGTGTCGGCCATCGTGAGACGGGCATTGGCCGACGAGGAGGACGGCTTGGGCGCCCTGAGGGTCAGTCTCGATGATGAAGCCCTTGAGCACCTTGTGAGCATCTCCAACGGCGATGCCAGGACCGCCCTGAACGGCCTGGAAGCCTCTGTGCGCGCTTGCAGCGCCGACGGAGGCTTGGTGGTTGACCTCGCCCTTATGGAGGATGCCCTCCAGCGACGCTCCTTGCAGTATGACAAAGCCGGGGACCTGCACTACGACACCATTTCGGCGTTCATCAAGTCCGTCCGGGGTTCATCCCCCGACGGGGCTATGTACTGGCTTGTGCGCATGATCGAGTCGGGAGAGGACCCGATGTTCATAGCCCGCCGGCTGGTCATCCTGGCGGCTGAGGACATCGGGCTGGCCGACCCGGCCGCCCTGACCCTTGCCGTGTCCGCCCAGCAGGCCGTCCATTTTATAGGAATGCCCGAGGGGGCCATCCCCCTGGCCGAGGCTACCATATACCTGGCCAGCGCACCCAAGAGCAACTCCGCCTACGCGGCCCTGAACAGGGTGCGGGATGAGGTGAGGAAGTCGCCCTCCGAGCCCGTGCCCATGCACCTGCGCAACGCCGTTACAGGCATGATGAAGGGCATGGGCTACGGCAAGGGCTATAAGTACGGGCACGACTATGAAGACCATTTCGTTCCCCAGGACTATCTGCCCGCCTCGCTTAAGGACAAGAGGTACTACGAGCCCTCCCAGGAGGGCCATGAGAAGGAAGCCGCCGCCCGCCTCCGCGCCTGGTGGAAGGACCGCAGCGACGGGGCGTAGGCTGCCTACGGCCATGCTGCTCTTGCCGGTTCGTGCTGAGGGAAATCGAAGTACGAACCGGCAAGGACCCGTCAGTCCTGACCCACGCTCCTCCGTCATTGCGGCGGAGGCCGCAATCCAGGAAGCCGCGGACGGGTAGTCCGTTCCCCTTCGATTTCCCTCAGGACGAACGGACTCAACGTCACTCCCGCGAAAGCGCGAGTTTGGGGCGTATCACCCTCCTCTTAATCCCCTCCCATCAAGAGAGGGGGATAATATATCCCCCTCGCCCCGAGCCTGTCCTGTCCCTTCGTCCCTCCTCCCCCGGTTCGTCCTGAGGGAAATCGAAGGGCGAACCGGCAGACTGGGGCGTATCACCCTCCCCTTAGTCCCCTCCCATCAAGGGAGGGGGGATAAAATTGCCCCCTCGGCCTGTCCGTTCCCCTTCGATTTCCCTCAGGGCGAACGGACGAGGCAGAGTGACCGCCCAGAGGCCTTGTCCGTCGGCTACGATTGGGCTTCATGACCACCATCTACTATATCGTTGACCCACGGAAGGTCGGCTAATATCATTTGGGTTGTCCCGTGGGCGGGCTGCGCAAGCAACCGCCCCTAGGAATCTTCGATGGCCAGGAGAAGATGATGGGTGCCGCCTGGTATCAAGATTTGGATCCTACCGGCTTTCTGGCCCGCAGCCTCCGGGTGTACCCGGACAAGACTGCGGTCATCTACAACGACCTGCGTTACTCGTACCGCCAGCTTTCCGAGCGGGTGAATCGCTTGGCCGGGGCACTCAAGTCCCTGGGTGTGGGGCGCGGGGACCGGGTAGCCTTTCTCCTGCCCAACATACCCGCCATGCTGGAAGCCCATTACGGCCCGATGAGCATCGGGGCGGTGCTAGTGGCCATCAACTACAGGCTTTCGGCCCGGGAAGTCACCCACATCATCAACCACTCGGGCGCCAAGGTGCTGGTCTTCGATTCGGAGTTCGCCCCCGTCGTCCGGGAGGTGATGGCTGGGACGGGCAAAGACCTGGCCTATGTGCAGGTCGTGGACACCTCGCCCAAGGCTGAGGACATTCCCGGCCCCGACTACGAGTCGTTCCTTGAGTCGGCGCCCTCCGGCAACCACCATGCTGGCCTGACCTCGGAGCTGGACACCATCGCCATCAACTACACCTCGGGCACCACCGGCATGCCCAAGGGGGTGCAGTACAACGCCAGGGGCGTTTATCTCAACGCCCTGGGCGAGATAATTGAGATGGGTCTGTCCTCCCGGAGCACGTATCTATGGACTCTGCCCATGTTCCACTGCAATGGCTGGTGCTACACATGGGCGGTCACGGCCGCCGGCGGGACCCACGTCTGCCTCCGCAGGCCGGACCCTGTGGACATCTACAGGTTGGTCCGTGAGGAGAGAGTAACCCACATGTGCGGGGCGCCTACTGTCCTGATATCCATGTACTCGTCCCCGGCCGCCGAGGGCCAGGATCTGTCGGGCCTGACCATCGCCACCGCTGGCGCTCCCCCTTCCCCGCAGGTCATCCGCACAATGGAGGGTATGGGAGCATCGATTCATCACCTCTACGGCCTGACCGAGACATACGGCCCTCACACCATCTGCGCCGTCCAGCCCGGCTGGCAGGCCCTCGCCACGGAGGAGCGGGCCCGCCTGAAGGCCAGGCAGGGCGTCCCCTACGTGAGTGCCGGTGATTACCTGAGGGTGGTGGATGGCGATATGCAGGATGTTCCCGACGACGGCGCGACTATCGGCGAGGTGGTGATGAGGGGCAACAACGTGATGTCAGGATACCTGAACGACGCCGAATCCACACAAGAGGCTTTTCGGGGTGGATGGTTCCACTCGGGCGACCTGGCAGTGCGCCATCCCGACGGGTATATCGAGCTCCAGGACCGGGCTAAGGACATAATCATTTCGGGGGGCGAGAACATCTCCAGCCAGGAGGTGGAGAAGGTAATCATGGAGCACCCCGGCGTCCTGGAGGTGTGTGTGGTGGCGGTGCCTGACGAGCGCTGGGGAGAGGTGCCCAAGGCTTTCGTAACGAGGAAGCCCGGTGAAGATGTGGCCGGCGAGGAGATAATCGAGTTCTGCAAGGAGCGCATCGCCCGATTCAAGGCCCCCAAGTACGTGGAGTTCGGCGACCTGCCAAAGACAGCTACCGGCAAGGTGCAGAAGTACGTCCTCCGGGAAGCCGAATGGAAGGGCTACGACAAGTCCATCCACTGACCGTCCTCGAATAGGCCGAACCGCGGGAAATGGCAGGGGTTGCCCTTGCCTCCGTATCTAAAACATAATGGAGCCAAGCCCGGCAACCCCCCTTATGAGGAGGCAGAAATGCCCAGAGTCAAGCTGGTACATCATGTGAACATCCAGATCACGAACCGGGAGCGCACCCGGGAGTGGTACGAGAGGGTGCTGGGCGCCCGGTTTCTGGACCGCGGCCCGGCGTTGAACAAGCGCCAACTCCAGCTCCGCATAGGCACGGCTGAGATGCACTTCAGCGAGGTGAACGAGCCGATATTCGTCCCCGCAGTCCACTTTGCCTTGGAAGTGGATGACTGGGATGCTATGTTGGCCCACCTGGATGAAGAGAAGATATCCTACAGCCGCACCACCAACAGCAGCCTGGGCAGGAACATCGGAGGCGATGACCCCTACCAGGGGCGCCGGGAAGACAACGGCGAGCACTACACCTACATCCACGACCCCGACGGCAACATGATCGAGCTGGTGTACCACCCCAACGGCCTGGAGACCTCGGAAGGGGAGGGCATAGAGGTGCCCGACGACCCCGAGGGCCTGCGCTGGCGCCAGAAGCCGGGCTGGGTGGAGGCGGAGCACGCCAACCCAAGCTGGCAGTACGCCGGCACCCGAAGCTAGAGGGACGCCCTATTCACCAACGAAAAGGTCTCTGGACTCACTCATCAGCCGTCTGATATATTGTATTAGTGAATAGGGTGATAGAGAGGCCTCCAGCCTCTATTGCCCTCATGCGTCGCCAAGACTTCGATAGTTCAGGTGCACTGAAGGACCCTTTTAGCTGAATAGGATAGAATCGCTCCTGGGGGCAGAAGATGTCTGACAAGTACAAGCAGGAGATTGAGGAGATCCTCAAGCAGGTGGAAGAGGTGCTGCCTAAGGACTCACGCAGGTCGAGCTCCTCTTCGAGCGGGTCCGGCGGCGGGCCGCTGGGTTCCATGGGACGCTCCGTCCGCGGTTTCAAGCTCAACCTGGGAAAGCTCATGCTGGCCAGCTTTGCCCTGCTGCTCATTGTGCTGACAGTCGGGACCCTTGGGGTCGGCAACCTCACTATCTTTCTGATAGCGGGCTTGGTGTTGTTCGTCGTCGCCTATTTCCTGCTCTTCGTAGGCTCCTCGGGGATATCGTCGGGCTACGAGAAGCGATGGCGAGGCCGTCTGATCGAAGAGAACCCGTCGGCATGGGAGCGCTTCAAGAGGTGGCTCCGGGGCTAGCGCTTCCGCTACACCGGCTTCCCTTAATTCTCAGTAGTTCCCCTATAGCTCCGTAGATGATGCTGTTCGTTGCATCTCAGCTTCGGCCAGCAGGCGCTCCAGCAGGGGTAGTACTTCAGGCTTTCGCATGTCCAGGCACGAGATGGATATGGCTCGCCAGAGCACTCCGGTGGACACCCGGGCCTGCACCTGCTCTCCCAAGGCGGGGACCTCGACCCCCAGGGCGTGGGCTGTGAAGCGGGCGGCGCGCATCCCGGTCCTCGTGATGTAGCACCGGGTCAACGCCCTGCCTTGGTGCAGCAGGGTCACACCGCCCTTGGTGTGGCGCAGGACTACGGGCACGTGGGCCTTGGGATAGGCCAGCACGCTATCGGCATGCTCCAGGGCCCGTCTTCGGCTAACAGCTACGACGATCTCCTAGGCGGAGCATTCCCCTTCGCCCCGTTCCAGCTTGTACATCGAGGTGTGGCTCCAGTCCATGTACAAGTCTATGGATTCGGGACCCACGGGGGAGACCTCAGAGTACTCTTGCGCGATGGTCGCCACGGATTCCAGGCCGACCCGCTGCAGGAAGTCGTTGAAGCTCTCAGCGTCGAGGCGGTTCTCCTTGTAGTACACAGCGAGGCTACGGACCATTTGTGGGACTCGCTTGGCTGGCACCTTTACCCGTGGGAGACGCTCGCCGATGCGGGTGTCTTCGGGGCGACCTATGCCGTAAGCGCCACCCAGGAAGACCTCGTAGGCTGGCACCTGCACGCCGTTGGGGCCCTTCATGGCTGCGCCATGGAAGCCGATGTTGGCTATGTGGTGGAGGCCGCAACCGTTGGGGCAACCGCTCATCTTGATGTGCAGCTTCTTGATCTCCGGGTCTTCCAGCAGCCCGTTCCAGGAGCCAAGTTCATCCATGATGGCCCTTCCCAGGCCCATGGAAGAGGTGATGCCCAGCTTGCAGCTATCGGTCCCGGGGCAGGATGTGACATCGACTATGGAGTCCACGCCAGTGCCTGCAAGCCCTATCTCATTCAGGCCCTTCCACACATCCAGAAGGTGGGTTTCCGGCACCCAGCGGAAGGCGAGGTTCTGGTTCTGAGTGGCCCTGGCCGACCCGCCGGTGTACTTAGCTACCAGGTCGGCCAGCGCGGAGAACTGCTCGGGATCGATATCGCCCTGGGGAACCGTGACGTATGCGACATGATAGCCTGGCTGCTTCTGGGCAAAGGTGTTGCTGGCCTTCCACTCCAGGAACTCCGCCGGGGGCTGGTTCCCGTTGGTGCCGCCGGCAGGGAGCGCCGGGGGGTGCTCGATGAACTCATCATCCAGCTCCATCAATGGCACAGGGTCGATGGGGCCTATGCCTGCCAGCTCTTCCTCAACCATCTCCCTGAAGGGCTCAAAGCCTATGCGGTCTATCAGCACCTTGATGCGGGCCATCATCCGGTTTTTGCGGAGCATTTCCGCCTTGTCGAACACCTGCCAGATAGCTTGGGCCACCCTGAGGTAGTCTTCCACTCCGACGAAATCGAAGAGGGGCTTCCCCAGGCGGGGCATGATAGACGTTGCACCTCCCACGATGACCTTAAATCCCCGAACCTCGACTCCGTCTACCTGGCGCACCTGGGCGATGTAGGACAGGTCGTGGATGGCCGAAGCCACGGTATCGCGGTCGGGGCAGCCGGAGAAGGAGGTCTTGAACTTCCGCGGGAAGTTCTGAGTCAGGGGATGGCGCACGGCGAAGCGCACATATGCGGCCAGGTAGGGGGTGGTGTCGAACACTTCATCGGGGGATACACCCTCGGTGGGGGATCCGACCACGTTCCTAACCGTGTTGCCGCAGGCTTCCCTTGTGGTCAACCCTGCTTCTCCGAGGATACGGAGCACGTCCGGGCACTCCTCCAGCTTCAGGTGGTGGAACTGGACGTTCTCCCTGGTGGTGACGTGCCCCTTCCTCAGGGGAGCGTACCTGTCGGCGATGATACCCAACGCCCGCAGGGCCTGCTCGGTGAGAACGCCGCCGGGTATCTTCACTCGCACCATCTGGGAGTCGGCCTGCCTCTGCCCGTAAACACCCTGGCGCAGGCGGAAGGGAAGGAACTGGGAGTCCTCCCGCTCGCCCGCTCGAAAAGCCCGGATCTCTTCTTCCAAGGCGACTATCTCCCCTTCCATGTAGGGGATCACGCCCTTGGCGGATGGGGCTTTGGCCAAGCTGCTCTGGTGGATATCACCTTGGGACGGGCGGGCGTCGGGCTGGGTTACCGTGCTCAATTGGGGCCTCCTGAAGATGGGAAAAAAATAACCTGCGCTCTTCTAGTATTCCGGGCATAGGGCGCAGGTCTAGGCGCTAGAGGGGCTTAACCTGGCTCCTACATCAGGAGCCGGGTACACAGGTGGAACAGGTCGTCCTCAAATCGCATGTTGGCTATAGTTTACTTTCACACTCGACTTTTGTCAAACGGAAATGGTACCAGAATGGATGTTTCCTAAGCAGGTTGGGACGGGGCGGCTGGTATGCTAGGATATGAGATGAAAGGGGTGTCCTTAATGGGCGTGTTTAGCTGGCCGATACGGATTTCCAGCCTTAACGGAGGCGGTTTCAGAGATGTGGATGCAGTAGTGGACACCGGAGCCACCTACACTGTGCTGCCCGCTTCTGTTCTGAATGAGCTGGGCATCGAGCCGGTAGCCCGGGCGGGATTCAATTTGGCTGATGGACGCGTCGTTGACTTGGACATAGGACGGGCTTGGGTGACAATCGGCGCCCAGAGCGAGATCACCCTCGTTGTTTTCGGGGAGGACAATGCGCCGGCCCTGCTGGGGGCATACGCCTTAGAGGGGCTTCGCCTTGCCGTGGACCCTACTGGACAGCGGTTGGTATCGACAAATGCCATTTTGTACTAGCCTGCTGCAGCAGCTACGAGAAAAGAGATGACTCAAAACGGCGACAGGTATTTCGTGAGGTACTGCTTCTATAAGGTGGCCCCCGAATGGAAGAGGCTACCCCAAGGGGACAAAGAGCGGAGCAAGGCCGAATACGTGGCCGTCCTCGGCGAGTTGTCCCAGAGAATGAGCATAGCCAGCTACTCCCTTCTGGGAACAAGGGGCGACGTGGACTACATGCTGTGGGCCATCAGCCCGACCGTCGAGCTCCTGGACCAGCTTGCAGCCCAGACCAACCGTACCGAGTTGGGCACATACCTGGAGACGCCGTACTCATACCTGGCAATGACCCGGCGCTCACCCTACGTCGATGAGCACACCCATCCCGGCCAGGACGGCACCGGGGACGTTGTGCGGACAGTGGGGCGACCCTACCTGTTCGTCTATCCCTTTGTGAAGACCCACGACTGGTACCAGCTTTCCCAAGAGGAGCGCCAGTCAATCATGTCCGAGCACTTCCGGATAGGCCACAAGTACCCTTCGGTGAAGATCAGCACCAGTTACTCCTTCGGGCTGGACGACCAGGAGTTCATGCTGGGATTCGAGACGGAGAGTCCCGGGGACTTCCTCGACCTGGTTATGGCGCTCAGGGAGTCCAAGGCACGGCCCTACACCCTGCGGGACACTCCCATCTTCACCTGCATCCACAAGCCCCTGGGGGAATGCCTGGACGGGCTGGGTTAGCCCCTACTTCCCCCGCATCAGGTTCAGCGCCGCCCCCAGCTTGAACCACTCGAGCTGGGGTTCGCTGAAGGAGTGTCCCAACCCGATCTCCTCCTCAGACCCATCGTCGTGGCGGATTCGGCATGTGACCGGCTTGCCGGGGGACAGGGAATCCAGGCCCACCAAGCTCAAGCGGTCATTCTCTCGTATCCTTTCGTAGTCGGCGGAGTCCTGGAAGGTCAGCGCCAGCAGGCCCTGCTTCTTCAAGTTGGTCTCGTGGATGCGGGCAAAACTGCGGGCGATGACCGCCACGCCCCCCAGGAGCCTGGGAGAGAGGGCGGCGTGCTCCCTGCTGCTACCCTCGCCGTAGTTATCGTCGCCGATGACCACCCAGGGCAGCCCTTCTTTCTTGTAGCTGCGGGCCACATCAGAGAAGGACTGGTCCTGCTCCTGGGTAAGCTGGTTCGAGCCTTTGCCGGCGTTTCCGGTGTAGGCGTTGATGGCGCCCATGAACATGTTGTCGCTGAACTTGTCCAGGTGTCCCCGCAGGCTGAGCCAGGGCCCAGCGGGGGAGATGTGGTCGGTGGTGCACTTGCCCTTGACCTTGGCCAGCACCGGCATGTCCAGGTAGTCCTTGCCGTCCCAGGCGGGCCAGGGCTCCATCCTTTGCAGGCGCTGACTCTGGGGGTCCACCGCCACCTCTACGTGGGAGCCGTCGTCGGGCGGAGGCACGAAGGTCGTGTCGCCCCGGCTGAAGCCGCTTTCGGGCACTTCCGGGGCATCGCCCGGGGGTTCCAGGATGAAGCCTTCCCCGCCAGCCCCGGTCAGGGCATCGGTCAGGGGGTTGAAGGAGAGCTTGCCAGCCAGGGCGAAGGCCACGGTGACTTCGGGGCTGGCGATGAAGTTCATGGTGCCCGGCTGGCCGTCGTTCCGCCGGGGGAAGTTGCGGTTGTAGGATGTGACTATGGAGTTGGGAGCGCCTCCCGCTTCCTGGGAGCGGCGCCATTGGCCGATGCAGGGACCGCAGGCGTTGGCCAGCACCGTCCCGCCTATGGCCCGCAGGGACTCCATCTGGCCGTCCCTTTCTATGGTTGCCCGTATCTGCTCGGAGCCGGGGGTTACCATGAGAGAAGCGTCGGCCTGCAGCCCGTGGGCCCGGGCCTGCTCGGCCACGTCGGCCGCTCTCCCCATATCTTCGTAGGATGAGTTGGTGCAGCTTCCAATCAGGGCCGCGGACACCTCATCTACGAAGCTGTTGGCGGGATCCTGCACCTCCCGGGCAAGCTGGGAGATGGGCCGTGCCCGGTCGGGAGAATGGGGCCCTACCACGTGGGGTTCAAGAGCGGAAAGGTCGATCTCCACTATGCGGTCGAAATAAGGAGCCGGGTTGGACAGCACCTCATCGTCGGGGCGCAGCATGTTGACGGCTCCCTCGGCCAGGGGTACCAGGTCCCCCCGTGCGGTAGCCCTCAGGTAAGTGGCCATGCGCCCGTCGTAGGGGAAGATGGAGGTGGTGGCGCCCAGCTCAGCCCCCATGTTGGTGATGGTGGCCCGGCCGGTGCAGCTTATGGAGTCGATGCCGGGGCCGAAGTACTCGATGATGGAGTTCGTCCCGCCGGACACGGTCAACACCCCGGCCAGGTACAGGATGACATCCTTGGGGGCGGTCCAGCCTCCCAAGCTGCCCGTCAGGTGCACCCCTATGCGCCTGGGGAACAGCAGCTCCCAAGGCAGACCTGCCATCACCTCCACCGCATCGGCACCGCCAACACCCACGGCGCAGGCGCCCAAGCCGCCAGCGTTGGGTGTGTGGGAGTCGGTGCCGATTATCACGGCTCCGGGAAAGGCGTAGTTTTCCAAGTTGACCTGGTGGATGATTCCCGCGCCCGGCCCCCAGAAGCCCAGGCCGTACCTGGCAGCCGCCGAGCGCAGGAAGTCGTACACTTCGTTGTTCTCCGCCAGGGACTCCCGCAGGTCCGAGACCCCCTCCTGGCGGGCCTGGATCAGGTGGTCGCAGTGAATTGTGGAGGGGACGGCGGTGCGCTGGCGTTCGGTCTGCATAAACTGAAGCATCGCCGTCTGGCCCAGCACATCTTGCAGTATCACCCGGTCCGGGTTCAGCAGCAGGTAGCTCTCTCCGGGCTCCAACTCCTGGGACTCGGGGTCGTCCAGGTGGGACAGGAGCACCTTTTCCGTGAGGGTCATCGGACGGCCCAGCCGCCTGCGGACCACCTCCAGGTTGGCTTCCATGGTCCGGTAGGTGTTGGCTACGAACTCCGGGCTGGACTCGATGCTGATGGCCATCTTGCGACTCCTCTGCTACTTCGGATATGTGGGATTAGCGTGGGATGGGGCTGTCCGGGATCAAGGGGGCGCCATTGGCCCGCTACATCGCCATCCCGTAGGTGCGCTTCTTTATGGACAGATTTATGAAGGTCTCGGTCTGCATGACCCCGGGAATGACAGCGATCTGATTACGCAGGAAGGCCCCCAGGTCTTCCGTTGACTGGGCTCTCATCCAGATGAAGATGTCCCATGCCCCGGTAGTGATGGAGACGTAGTGGACCTCCTCGAGATCGCTCAGTGTATCGGCAATGGCCTCGACGCTCGCTGGATGGGTGCGTATACCGATGAGGGCAGCGGTGCCGTTGCCCATTTGGTCCTGGTTGGGAATGGCGACGACCTTGATCATATCGTCCTTGACCAGGTGATGGAGCCTTCGGCGGACCGTCCCTTCGCTCACGCCAACCTCCCGGGAGATGTGAGAGTTGGAGGCCCGCCCGTCGGTCTGGAGCACCTTTATGATCCTGGCGTCTAGCTCGTCCATCCTTCTCTGAACAGCCCTTTCCCATCAATGGAGAGGGCGAAGGTGATACCAATGAGGTCTGGTTCGGTGTTCATATTAGGTTAGGGTACTTTACCTGTCAACGAAGGCTACCGGCCCGCCATTGACCGCCCGGCGATAGTGGTACTACATTGGAATGAGCCATGAAAATGCCTGCGCTAAAGGAGAGATTCTCCAGCTCTCTGGCTGCCCTGCGGATACGCAACGTCAGCCTGATTATCGCAGGCACCATCCTGGTGTCGTGGGGCAACTCCTTCGTTTTCGTGTCGGTGGGCTGGCTGGCCTACGAGGTTACCGGATCTGCCACCGTCGTTGCCCTCGCCATCGGCGTCAGGTACATGCCCCTACTGTTCAGCCCCTTCTTCGGGGTGCTGGCCGACCGCATCGAGGGAAGGGTGCTCCTTATCGTGACGTCCGTGTATATGGCCTCCCTGACCTCAGCCTTCGCCCTCTTCGTGCGCTACAGCGAGGTGCAGGACTGGCACATCTACGCCTTCATGTTCCTCACCGGAATAGGGTATGCCGTGGGCAGCCCTGTCAGGAGGACCTACCTGGCCCGGTCGTGCCCAAAGGAGCTCCTCCCGACGGCGCTGGCCCTGTATAGGACGGGATTCGAGGGGTTCCGCATCGTCTCGCCGGCCTTCATCGGCATAATGATCGGTCTGTTTGGTGTTGAGGCGACCTTGTACGCCCAGGCGGTGGTGTATGGGGGCTGCATGTTCCCCTTCTTTACGCTGAAGCCCGTTCCCCACGACACCGAGGCGGTGAGGAGGTCAACTCCCCTGGCGAACCTGGTGGAAGGGCTCTCCTACATCCGCTCCGAGAGACGCATCCTGGGGCTAACTGTCCTGGAGCTGCTAATGGCCCTCTTCGGCGGGGTTGCGGTCTTTACCCTGCTGCCCGTGTTTTCCGAGGAGGTGCTGGGCGCCGGGGCAGAGGGCTACGGGTTCCTGCACACAGCCGCCGCCATCGGGGGCTTCCTGGCCACCCTGCTGTCGGTGCACCTGGCAAACACCCCCGGCAAGGGCAGGATCATGTTTGTTACGGCGGGTCTGGCCGGGTTGTTGCTTGTGGGTTTCTCCCAGGTGCCCTGGCTGCTCTTGAGCTTGGTTGTGTTTGCCCTGCTCCGGGGTGTGGATGAGATGTCCAACATCATGTCCCTCACCATGGTGCAGCTCTACGTGGACGACAAGGTCCGGGGCAGGGTCACGTCCGTATTCACCATGTTCGTTGGCCTGATGCCCATAGCAGGCCTGCTTGCGGGGGCCGCTGCGAATGCGCTGGGGATCGAAATGGCGGTGATGCTGGCCGGCCTATGGGTGTGCGTGGCAACGGTGGCCGTTTCGATAGGGTTCCGGGTGCTCTACGAGCCCGTGGAATCGACCCAGCAAAGCTAGAGCTCACGAGGGGCCGCTTCACCTGAGACCTTTCAACATGCGGGAACCCGGCTGTCCGGTCGCCCTGAGGGAAATCGAAGGGGAACGGACAGCCGTGGCTGTACCCTTGGTTATTACCCTTCCCGCCGCCGCGTCGGGTCGTGTCCGGGGGGTTGTGAAAAGGACCCTTATCTCGAGAGTGACGGGAGTGGGTTAGGGCCCGTGGCTCGCTTTTGGTCCCGAGCCCATGCTGTGAATTGTTTCACATACGTTGGTTGATTAGCCAAATGCCGCTCTGCTATATTGGCCCACACGGGAGGGATCGCATAGTGGCCTAGTGCGGGCGCCTGCTAAGCGCTTAGCCCGAGAAATCGGGCTCATGGGTTCGAATCCCATTCCCTCCGCCAGCTTCCGGCTTCCTTTCTGAAGAACACATGAAGAACTATCATATTTGGACAATTGGCTGCCAGATGAACACAGCGGACTCCGAGCGCCTTGCAGGAGCACTCGAGCAGATGGGCCTTGAGGCTGCGGCCACTCCCAGGGACGCCGACGTTATCGTCCTCAACTCGTGCGTGGTGCGCCAGGGGGCGGAGGACAAGGTGGTGGGGAACCTGGGCTCCATGAAGTCCCTCAAGCAGCGTAAGCCCGGCAGCATCCTGGCGTTGATGGGATGCATGGTGGGGCCAAAGACCGCCGAGCTACAAGCACGCTTTCCCTATGTGGACGCCTTTATGCAGCCCCAGAAGTTCGGTCCCCTCCTGGAGCTCGTGGGAGACCGCCTGGGGTTGGACTGGGAAGGCTGCGTGGGTCCTCTTCTGCCTCCCCAGCCGTCGGTCCGCAGCTACGTTCCCATCATCCACGGCTGCGACCTGATGTGCACCTTCTGCATCATTCCCTACCGCCGGGGGCGCCAGGTAAGCAGGCCTGTGATCGAGGTGGTGGAAGAGGTGCGCGCCCTGGTCAACCGCGGCGTCAAGGAGGTCACCTTGCTGGGACAGACGGTCGATGCCTACGGGTACGACCTACCTGACAAGCCCAGCCTGGCAGACCTGCTGACGGCCATCAACTCCATCGATGGCCTGCTCAGGGTCCGCTTCCTCACGTCCCACCCCAGCTTTATGACCCGGGACATCATCGAGGCTGTCGCCAGCCTGGATAAGGTCTGCGAGCACATCAATCTGCCCGTGCAGGCTGGCGACGACCAGGTGCTGGAGAGGATGCGCCGGCGCTACACGGCGGCCGATTACCGACGGCTGGTCGCCGACATCAGAGACGCCATGCCCGATGCATCCATCAGCACCGACATCATCGTAGGTTTTCCCGGCGAGACCCGGGAGCAGTACGACTCGACTGTGCAGATGGTCAAGGACATGGAGTTCAGCAAGGTGCACGCCGCCGCCTATTCGCCCAGGCCGGGCACCATCGCCGACCGGTCCATGCCCGACGATGTGTCCGCCGAGGACAAGGACTACCGCCTCAAGAACCTGGACTTGCTCCAGGAGGACATCCTCACCAAGGTCAACGCAGCTTTCCTGGGACAGCAGGTAGAGGTGCTGGTGGACGGCCACCACAAGGGCAAGTGGCAGGGGCGCACCCGCTCGGACAAATTGGTGTTCATCGAAGACGAGGGCGATCTACTGGGACACATGCTGGATGTCCGCATCACGCGAACCAGCCCGTGGTCGCTGCAGGGAGCGGTGGCCTGATGATGCAGGCTGCCAATAGAGAGAGGCTCGAGGCGTGAGCACGATCGTTAGACATCCGTCCAGAAGGCTCTCCGTTCCCCTGAGCGAAGTGGAACAGACGGCTTTCTGCCGCAGTGAAGATAGCCTGAGGCCCCAACCCCTGCTGGATGAGCTGAAGGTCAACGTGCGGTGGCAGCAGATACCCCCGGAGTACCAGGCTCTGGACCCGGACTCCCTGGACCAGCGGATCACCGAGGCCAAGAGGGAGTTGGGGCGAACTGTCGCCATACTGGGCCACCACTACCAGCGGGAAGAGATCATCAAGCATGTGGACTACCGCGGGGACTCCTTCAAGCTGTCCCAAAGCGCCGCTTCGCGCCCCGAGGCCGACTTCATCGTCTTCTGCGGGGTGCACTTCATGGCCGAGACTGCCTGCATATTGTGTGCCCCCCATCAGCAGGTGGTCCTGCCCAATATGGCTGCCGGATGCTCCATGGCCGACATGGCCCCCATGGATGATGTGCTGGATGCGTGGGACGACCTGGTCGATGTGCTGGACGGCCACGGCACGATCCTGCCGGTGGCCTACATGAACACCGCCGCCGGCTTAAAGGGCCTGTGCGGTCGCCAGGACGGGATAGTCTGCACCTCCTCCAACGCCCAGGAAGCCCTGCAGTGGGCCTATGGCCGGGCTGACCGGGTCTTCTTCCTGCCGGACCAGCACCTGGGGCGCAACACAGCGTTGAGCTTGGGCTTGGCCCCTGAGGATATGCTGGTGTGGAACCCGTTCAAGCCCCTGGGCGGCCACAGCCCCGATGACCTGCGCCGGGCCAAGCTTGTGCTCTGGCAGGGCCACTGCTCTGTGCACACCCGCTTCTCCACCCGGCAGATAGATGCGGCCAGGAGCCGTTTCCCGGATATCAACATCCTGGTCCACCCGGAGTGCACCACGGAGGTCATCAACGCCGCGGACCTGTACGGATCGACGGAACTTATCTGCCAGGTCATCAACGAAGCCCCACCGGGCAGCACCTGGGGGGTGGGCACCGAGATCAACCTGGTCAACCGGCTGGCCCAAGCCAACCCCGACAAGACGATCTTCTGCCTGGACCCGGTGGTGTGCCCCTGCTCCACCATGTACCGCATCCACCCGGCCTACCTGCTTTGGGTGCTGGAGGAGCTCCTGGAGGGGCGGGTGGTGAACCGGATCACCGTGGATGAAGACACCCGCCGTTACTCCCGCATAGCCCTGGAGAACATGCTCCGGCTGTCCTAGCTCCTATCCGCCAGGAGGGCTATCGGCCAATACACCCATCGAGGAACGATTGCTGCAGCATATTCCTGAAGTCCAGGCCCTGATCGACAACGCTCTGTCCGAGGACCAAGCCTTCAACGACCCTACTACCAGGGATATAGTCCCGCCGGATTTGCGCGGAGTGGGAGTGCTGAAAGCGAAGGCTCCCGGGGTGCTGGCAGGGGTGGATGTGGCCCTGGCGGTGTTCAGGAGGGTGGACCCCGACCTCCAGACCGAAGCCCTGGCGACCGACGGCTGCAGGCTGGCGTCGGGGGACATCACAGCCCGGGTGTCGGGCAGGGCGTGCAGCATACTACAGGCCGAGCGCACCGCTCTGAACGTTCTCCAGCGCATGAGCGGCATCGCAACCGCTACCGCCCGCTATGTGGAAGCTGTGCAAGGGCTAGGGCCCCGCATCATAGACACGCGCAAGACCGCCCCCGGCATGCGCTACCTGGACAAGTACGCTGTTCGCGCCGGCGGAGGCTTCAACCACCGGCAGAACCTGGCCGACGGCATACTGATCAAGGACAATCATATCCGAGCCCTCCGGTCCCGGGGCATCTCTCTAAAGGAGACGGTGGAGCTGGCCATCGGGCGGGCATCCCACACCATCAAGGTTGAGGTGGAGGTTACCAACCTGGAGGAGCTGGAGGAGGCTTTGGCTGGCGGTGCCCACATCATAATGCTGGACAACATGACTCCCGAGGAGATGCGCCGCTGCGTAGAGATCGTGGATGGGCGGGCGGTAATAGAAGCATCGGGGGGCATCAATATGGACAGCGTGCGGGCGGTGGCCGAAACGGGTGTGGACCTGATCTCCATTGGAGGCCTGACCCACTCACCCGACGCCCTGGACATCAGCCTGGACTTGGTGTTCGAGTAGGACCCGGCATAGCCGGCAATCTTGACCTAAGAGGTGGAACTTGGCAGCACCCCAAAGAACGTTGAGCGTACTGGAACGGAACTGGAACACGGTGGACAACGCCATCAAGGACCTGGAAGAGTCCAACTTCGGAGCCATTCCCGCCGAAGGGTGCAACTCCGTCGCATGGCTGATGTGGCACATGTATCGGGTGCTGGACACCTTCATCAACACCCGCTTTCAGTCCAAGCCCCAAGTTTGGATCGACGGCGGCTGGTACGGCAGGTTCGGCATGAGCGAGGACCCCGAGAACCGGGGTGTGGGCTGGACCGCCGAGCAGGTGTCCCAGTGGACCGTCCCGTCCAAGGATGACCTGGTTGCCTACTCGGAAGCGGTGCGGGCCAGCGCCCGGGAGTACCTGTCCTCCCTGGCCGACTCCGATCTGGATGTGGTCAAGGTCATTCCGCCCGTTGCCGAACCCCGCTCCGTGGGAGATGCCATGGAGGTCATGATCTTCGACAACATTTCCCACGGTGGGCAGATCGCATATCTCAGGGGCTATTTCCAGGGTCGGGGCTGGATGTCTGCCTAGCGCGGCGGGGCTGGGAACGCTCGGCGCTGTCCAGCATAAGGGTTACCGGTCCGTCGTTCAGCAGCTCCACCTGCATATACTCCCCGAAGCGTCCCGTCTCCACCCGGAGGCCTGAATCGCGGAGAGCTTCCACGAAATCGCCGTAGAGGCGCTCAGCATCGGCGGGAAGGGCTGCTTGGGTGAAGTCAGGCCGTCTGCCCTTGCGGGTGCTGCCGTAGAGGGTGAACTGGCTTATAACAAGAAGCTCTGCCCCAACATCCAAGGCAGAGCGATTGAACCTGTCGGAATCATCGGCGAATATTCGCAGATTTAGGAGCTTTTCGGAGAGGTAACGGATGTCTTCCTGGGAGTCGTCCCTGGCCACCCCGATCAGCACCAGGAGCCCTTTGCCGATACTGCCAACCTCCAGCCCTTGCACGCTAACGGAAGCGTGCGCTACGCGCTGGAGGAGGAGCCTCAAATAGCGGTCCCCTTCTTGGCGGCTTCCGCCGTCTCCATCAGCTTTTCGGCCTTCTGCTTGTCGTCGGTCTTGGCCTTCTCGGCGTCGGCCTGGGCTTTACCCGCCGAGTCGCCCTCGTCCACATCCTTGGAGGCGGGACTGTAGCCGGTGCCCTTGTAGTCGGTGGTGTAGAAGCCGGAGCCTTTGTAGATGATGGGGACTGCGTGGAACTTACGTTTGGAGAAGCCGGAGCAGATGGGACAGCTGCCCTCGGGGGACGAGTCGAAGCTCTGCTTCAGCTCAAAGGTGTGTCCGCACTCCGTGCATTCGTAATCGTACCGCGGCAAATCGGTCCTCCTGGGCTCATGGAAGCATGGTTGGCAGCTTCATAGCGAAGCTGCTAATTCACCCATCAATGTATCATTCCGCCTCCATACGTGTCAACGCGAATAGGGGCCGCCTCGCACCAAAGAGGCCTATCGTCCTCTCTTTGAAGCCTTAGGCCGGCGCCCACATCTCCGCGACGTCGATCATCCGCATGAAGGCCACATTGGGGTAGGCTGAGATCCGGGAGATGAGCTTCTCCAGCATCAGCAGCCTCCCAGGGCGTCCGATGTACTGGGGATGCATGGTCAGGGGGAAGGCCCTCCCGTACCGGTACAACCCCTCGAACTCCGCCAGCCAAATGTCCATCACTTCGTTGGGGCTCTTCATTGGGCTGGTGCGCTGGGCCGAGGGAGCATGGACGAAATGGGGGGCATCATCCAGTACCCAGCTCACCGGTATCTCCACCAGACGCCCGTTCCCGGACTCAACTATGTAGGGGGCATCGTCGCCCATCAGGCTGGAGTCGTAGGCGAACTGGTAGCGGGAGAGCAGGTCCAGGGACGCCTCGCTCAGCTCCCAGCTGGGGGAGCGGTAGCCGACGGGACGATGGCCGGTCAAACCCTGGAGGATATCGATGCCCTTCCGCAGCACCTCTTCTTCCTCCTCGGCGTTCATGGAGGCGGGAGCTTCGTGCAGGTACCCGTGATGGGCCACTTCGTGTCCCCGCCCTTGGATGTCTTTGACCAGGTCCTCGTGGGTCTCAGCCACGTAGCCGGGCACGAAGAAGGTCGCCTTGATGTCATGGGCGTCCAGGATGTCCAGGATGCGGGGCGCGGCCACGCTGGGGCCGTATTCCGCCATGGACATCAGGCTGGGCATCCTGGCGAAGTCGGGGTTGCGCCTGAGCCAGGATGACACCCCGTCCACGTCGAAGGACAGCATAGCCACGCACTGAATATCGCCGGGCCAGATACCGGACATGGGTCACCTCCTCATGGCTAGTCCCGGAAATGCGGGATGATCTCCTTAGCGACGGTCTCGATGTGCCGGGGCACATCCTCTGGCGGGCATGCCCAGTTGAATAGGAACTGCTCCACCCCTGCATCAACATATTCCTGAATTCGCTGGATGCACTCGTCCGCGGTACCCAGTACGCAGTAGCCCCCGACGATATCCAGGAAGTCCCCCTGGTACAGGTACTGGCCGCCCAGGGCCGAAGCTGCTGCCTCGGCTGCCTGCTCCCTGGATTCGCCTATGGAAATGAACTGGAAGTTGGCCCATGTGAACCGCGACAGGTCCCGGCCCGCCTCGTCTGCCAGGGAGGTTATGTGGGAGACGCTGGCGCGGTACCGCTCCGGGCTGTACAGGTAGGGGAGCCAGCCATCTCCCAAGCGAACGACGCGCTTCATGGCGGCGTCGCGCCGGCCAGCCACCCACACCGGGGGGTGGGGCTGCCGATGTGGCGGGGGTTCTATGGTTACACCCTTCAGGTTGAAGTGGCGTCCCTCGTAGTCAACCTCCCGCCTCGTCCATAGGCTGCGCAGGGCTTCCAGGCACTCGTCGGACCTGCTTCCCCGCTGTTTTACCGAGAGGCCGGCGGCCTGAAACTCTACGGGGAACTCGCCCCCAACACCCACCCCCAGCACCAAGCGCCCGTTGGTGGCGATGTCCATAGTAGCGGTCAGCTTGGCGAGGACCGTGGGATGGTAGAAAGGCAGCAGAATCACCGAGGACACCAGTTCGAGAGCCTCGGTGGCGCCCCCAGCTACAGCCAGGGCGGAAAGGGCAGCCGATGATGGTCTGGGTGGGTCTCCGCGCATGAAGTGCTCTCCCGAGCCGCAGTAGTCGTAGCCCAGCTCCTCCAGCCAGCGGGCCTCGGCCGCGGTCTCGCCGAGCCCCAAGCTCAGGACAGCCCCGAAACGCAGCTTACGACCGGTCAACGCAGAAAGAGGCTCCTTCCGTAAGGATGTCCCTTATATACAAGGTTGAGATGACAGGGTCAAGGCAACGGGCCCCTCACCGTCGTTCCCGCACTTGCGGGAACCTGTGTTGGATAGCAGCACAGCGCCAGCGTGCGGGCGGACAATAAGAGGTATTGCCGGTTCCCCCTTCGAGAGCCTCAGGACAACCTCAGGACGAACCGACAATCCGTCCGTGCATTTCGGCATTGCGGCGGAGGCCGCAATCCAGGACGGAGCATTGCCGGGGGTGCCTAGCCCCCGGTTCGTACTGAGGGAAATCGAAGTACAAACCGGAGGAACTTCCCTTTACCGTCGTTCCCGCGAAAGCGGGAACCTACCTTGGCCAACAGCACAGCCTGTCCCAGCCCGGACTTTCCTGGATTGCGGCCTCCGCCGCAATGACGAAAGGGGTGGCCGATATGAGAGGGCTTAGGGCCGCAATGCCCGTTAGGGACCGGTAATGACGGCATGAGCGGCCCACAAACCGGAGGGCTTGGGTGAACCTCCACCCAAGCCCTCGAATGACACGATTAGGCTGTTCTTGGGGCCGCTAGCCTGGTATGCCTATTCCAGGCCCAGTATTCGGTTCCTGAAGGCGAACAGGGTTGCCCCCGTGACCACCAGGAAGGTCACGAGGCCGATGAACAACCACAGGAAGACGTTCGTGCCGCCCCCCTCTTCCTCCTCGGGCTCCGGTGTGGGAGAAGGTTCTGGCGTGGCGGTAGGCTCCGGAACGGGAGTGCTAGTAGGCGCCGTCGTTGCCGTCGGCACAGGAGTGGCCGTGGGCTCTGGGGTCGGCGTAGGTTCCGGTGTGGGTGTAGGCTTGGGCGTCGGAGACGGTGTCGGCGTGGGCGTAGGCTCCGGGGTGGGTGTCGGTGGCACGGGGGTGGGTTCTGGCGTAGGCACGGGTGTCGGCGGCACTGGGGTAGGCTCCAGTGTAGGCACGGGGGTCGGCGGTATGGCCGTAGGCGCAGGAGTGGGCTCCGGGGCCACGGGCAGCGCATCCTCGAAGGTCAGGTCCTGGGTCCTGCCCAGGGGTGGTGAGGAATTGAAGCTTATGCTCTCCGTGGCCTGGATCCTGCCCCCCTCGTTCACGATCCAGAAGGTAATGGGCCTGCCATTAAAGTTACCCGGGCGAGGCGCGACGGTCAGGGCGCTGTAGCTCCCATTGGCCCCGATCTCCACCGGCCTGCTTTCCCATCCCTCTGAGTCAGCATCGCACCCGTTTACACATGCGATCAGGTTATAGCCAGCAGGGTTGGAGCCGTCGGTCATGGTGATTGTGCCGAAGTACCCTATCGGTGGTCCGGGAGGGGCGCCCTGGCCCAGCTGGGCGCCCAGGGAGGCAAACACTAGCAGGAGGACCAGCGGAAGGACTAACATGGACCGTTGCATCTCTGCAAACACCTCCTCACCTCATCGTCACCCCTGGCCCAGGTTTTCGAAGGTTGTAGCTGGGGTCCTAGACCCCTCCCTTTGGGGGGAGGGGTCTTCTATGGCGTCTGTATTCTCTGCTCCCTCCCCAACAAGAAGAGGGAGTTACGGCCCTATTCCTGGGACCCTATGACCGCCGCATTACGACGTACCCGACCGAGGCAGCAGCTATAACCACCACTATGGCTAGGGCAATCAGTATCCACCAGATCACTCCCAGTCCACCTTCGTCCTCGGGCTCCGGTTCAGGTGTAGGTGTCGGAGTCGGTACCGGTGTCGGCGGCACGGGGGTAGCCGTTGCCGTAGGCTCCGGTGTAGCCGTCGGCGCCGGTATGGGTGTAGCAGTAGGCACCGGTGTAGCCGTCGGCACCGGTGTAGCTGTCGGCGTTGGAGTGGGCTCCGGAAGCACAGGCGTGGCTGTGGGCAAAGGCGTCGGCGTGGGCCTGGGTGTCGGGTACGGAGCAGCCACAGGCTCTTCCACTTCAGTATCATCCGGCGTGACCGTCACGGAGAATCTGATCTGGTTAATCTGGGCTACCACCCCGCCCGGGTCCCTGGCGATGACCGTGATCATGGCCGAGCCTTCACTGATGGGGGTAACGCTGACCAGCCGGCCAACAATCTCCGCCGTTGCCACTTCCGGGTTGCTGCTGCGGGCGCTGAAGGTGAGGGGATCGCCGTCCAGGTCCACGAAACGACCTCCCACTAGCTGGGTGATCGGATCGCTGCCGGCCTGGATAGTCACCGAAGGTATGGGCCCCCGGCGCTCGGGAATATCGTTTATGGGAATGGTGATGATGTTCACGCGTCCGGAGTTGGTGACCACATCATTGCTATCGGTTAATTGCCACATAATGGAGTCCAGGTTCTCCGTATCCTGGTCGATGGGCATGTTGCTGTCCGGCGAGTAGGTCATCGTGGTCCCGCTGAACGAAACGGTGCCATTCGTAGGAGCGTCGCCTGTAAGGGCTGCGCCATCGGGCACCTCAACATCCACTGGCGTGTCTTCGGCTATGACCGCTACGGTGACCTGTCCGGTGGGGTCGTTGCAGATGGAGGAACCAGCAGGGCGCTCGGGGCAGTCGTCGCCATTGGAAGCTGTTATGGTTACCATCCAGGGGTCGTCGCCCTCTTCCAGTATTCTTGCGGAAGCATCGGCGATGTTGAAGGACAGGACGCTATCCATGGAGGCTGCAGTGCCGTCATTGAATACCAGGTTTGCTGGCGAAAGAGTGTACCCATCGTCCGAGGCTATAATTACCGTAAGCTGATCGCCAGTTCCAAATAGGTCCTCAGCAGCATCCGTGGACTCCAAGGATACGGTGAGGGTGACCTCGGCAGTGTCGTCGCCTGTGAGGGTGATCTCGCTGCCCGATAAGTTAACGTTGATATTGTGGCCGGAAGCAAGAAGGATAGCTGGCACCAGGGTCAGGGCCAGCACGGCTGCCAGCATAAGGGCTATAGTCGCCGGGAAGGGAGACGCCCACCACCGCTTCCCTACATCATTTGCGTTGCTTTGGGTCGAGTATGCCCTGTCGAACCCTCCCATTGGTCCCCCTTAGAACGTGCTATAGCACAGATGCCTTATTTTACAATTTGCGAGCGTAACACACAACGTTTCCATTCACCAGTCCCTCAAGGCGTCTATTTCCAGCACTTTGCCCTTTGGAAAGCTCATATTCCCCTCTCCCTCCAGGGGAAAGGGTTGGGGTGAGGGGGATTACCCCCTTTCCTGCCGAGGTGGTTGCCCACCTAGGTATCACCCTCCCCTTAATCCCCTCCCGTCAAGGGAGGGGGGAGAAACGCCGCGGCAAGGAGGGGAAGAGATCAACTAAGGCGGGACTCCAGCTTCTCCAGCCGGTCCTTCAGCTTGCGGTTTTCCTCGCCCAGGGACTCCAGGTCCTGCCTCAGCTTCTTCACATCCTCTCCCCGGTCCCGGCCCGCAGAGATGGCGGCGATGGCCTCCCTGCACTGGCGCACCACACGTCCGTCCAGTTCCCTGGGGATGCGCCTTCCCAGGGCGGGTATAGCCCCCGGCTCACGGATGTCCTGCAACGCCCTGGCCGCCCCGGCTCGCACCCTCAGCCACGGGTCGTCCAGGTGGTCGGCCACCCACTCGGCAATCTCTTTCTTCTGCTCTCCCAGCTTGCCAAGGCAGCCGAGGGCGGCCTCTCTTGTCCTGGAGGGCTTCCCGTAGCTGGCCCACTCCTTGGCGACTTCGATGGCCCGATCATCCTGCAAGTCCCCCAAGCCCGCCAACCCCTGGGCTGTGAATATGTCGTTGAAGGAGGTCTTCCCCAGGGACGCCGTCACGGCGTCGTAGGCCCCGGCTTCCCGAGTCTTGCACACAGCCCGCACCGCCTCGGCCTCCACGAAGTAGCTGTCGTCTTGTCCCATGATGGGCAGCAGGGCATCGAAAGCCGCCTTCTCCTTGAAGTTGCCAAGGGCGGCCACCACCGCCCGGCGGGCCTTGGGGTGGGCGACGCCGGCGCAGCCCACCAGGGCTTCCAGGGCGGCTTGGGACTTGATCACCCCCAGTGCTTTCGCCGCCTCGGCCTGCACCCCCCAGAATCCGTCGTTCTTCACCGCCTCGGCCAGGGCCTCTACGCTCTTGGGCTCCTCCAGCTTGGCCAGCCCCTGGGCGGCCGTGATGCGCCCGATGACATCCTCGTCGTTGGCCAGCTGGTAGGTGAGCATCTCCCGGGGCAGCTCGAACTCCAGGGTCTTCAGGCACCGGTAGCCGGGGTCGAGGCTCACCATCAGGGGCTTCTCCTCAGCGCTGATGTAGAAGGTCTGGTTGGCCTCGGAGATGTCGAGCTTTACCTCCCGGCGACCCTGGGATGTCTGGTAAGCCAGGATGATGGGCACAGCAAATACGGAGGTCGTATCATCGGCGGCCTGGGTCTGGCTCACGCCCACCCGGGCGGTCTTGGTCTCTTCGTCCCACTGGTAGGTCACCTTGAAGGCCGGGTGGCCCCCCTTGTACAGCCACTGGCGGAAGAACCGGTCCATGCTCCTGCCCGTGGCCTCCTCCACGGCCTTCTGCAGGTCGTCGGTGGTCACGTTCCCGCCCCGGTGCTTGGTGCAGTAGTGGTTCAGGGCCTTCCAGAACAGGTCGTCCCCCAGGTAAGCGCGGAGCATGTGGAGCACCAGCGCCCCCTTCTCGTACAGGTGGCGGTCGAAGATGTCCACGGGCTGGCGGTACACGTTGTTGACGATGGGGCGCCGGTAGTGGCCGGAGTCCTCCTGCAGGTAGGTCGTGGCGTCCTGGTACACAGCGTAGCGGAACTCGTCCTGGCCCAGGTCATGCTCCTTGAACAGCAGGTCGAAATAGGTGGCGAACCCTTCGTTGAGCCAGCCGTGGGACCAGTCCCGGCAGGTAACCAGGTCGCCCCACCACTGATGGGCCAGCTCGTGGGCCACGATGCTGTCCGCCGAGTAGTCCAGGTGGGCGCGCTCGTTGTGCAGCAGGGCATCGGTCATGGTGGTAGCCGAGGTGTTCTCCATGCCTCCGAAGATGAAGTCGGCCACCGTCACCTGGGAGTACTTGTCCCAAGGGTAGGGGACGCCGATCTTGTCAGCGAAGAACTGCACCATCTTGGGCGTGTTGCCGAAGGCCCGGCGGGTATCCCCCTCCCGGCCGGGAGGTGAGTAGTAGGATATGGCCACGCCGTCAATGTCGTCCCGGACCTCTGTGTACTCCCCGGCCACCAGGGACATCAGGTAGGTGGAATGGGGCTTGTCCTGGAGCCAGTGGAAGGTGCTGCCGTCGCCCTCGGCCTCGGAAGACACCAGCCGGCCATTGGAGATAGCGGTCCAGGAGGCGGGCACCCGGGCGATGATCTCGCTGGTGAACCGCTGGTTGGGATAGTCGAAGCACGGAAACCAGAAGCGGGAGTCCTCATCCTGGCCCTGGGTCCATACTTGGCGGGGCCGTCCCGGGTAGGCCTCATCGGGGACGTTGAAGTAGAGGCCCCGGCGAGGCTGGGCGCTGTAGGATATGGCCAGAGTCAGCTCCTCGCCGGCATTCCAGGCCCGTCCCAGGTCGATGTTCAGCTTGCCACCCGATGCGGTGAACGACAGGTCGCCCCCGGAGTCCAGGCGGACGCGCGCCACGTCCAGTTCCACGGCATCCAGCTCCAGGGTCGTCAGCCCGTCGTTGATGGGCGACAGGGTGTGAGTGGCCACGCCGGAGATGCGGCGGGCCTCCACATCCAGGTCGATCTCCAGCTTGGTGTGGCGCAGGTTGCACACCCGGTCCCTGGGCCACTGGGGCTCATCGCCGGGCAGAGGGAAGGCCTTGGCGTCCAACCGCCCGGCCTGGGATACGGCAACCGAGGCCGACTCTTCCCCGAAGATAAGTCCCCTGCGGCAGCATGCCTCGGCTGCGTGCTCGATGCTATATCTGGTGTTCAATGCACGACCTCTTCGTAGAAATAATGTCCCCCTCTCCCCCGGAGGGAGAGGGTTGGGGTGAGGGGGAAACCTAACCCGTCATCTTAGCTTCCCACTCTAATACTGGAAGGTGCTGGGAGTCCAGCCTGGACCCCTGCAGAGCTCCGTCCTGGATTGAGGCGGAGGCCGCAATCCAGGAAGCTTCGGCCCATGACTAGGCCTCTCAGTGGAATCCGTTCGCCCTTCGATTTCACTCAGGACGAACGGACAGCCGTGATGAAGGGAGGTCATGCAAGACAAAGGCTACGCGAAAGGTCATTCCCGCCGAAAAGAGTGGCTATGCCCTGCTGCCGTACCCGGCGTAATTGGTTCGTCCTGAGGGAAATCGAAGGGCAAACGGACAGCCGTGCTTCTGGCCAGGCTGGTTCCCGCGAAAGCGGGAACCACGATGTTGGGTGCGGGAACGACGCAGGGGGCGCGGGAACGACGGCAGGGGACAGGACTTCAGTAGGGTTGGCTGCGCCGACACCCTTTTCGTCATTGCGGCGGAGGCCGCAATCCAGGAAAGTCAGGAATTGAGGCAGGCTTGCTATCGCAAGACTGTACTCCCCCGGTTCGTCCTGAGGCGCTCGAAGGGGAACGGACAACATGGGCGTGAGCCAGCCTGGAACCCGGCAGCGCTCCGTTCTGGATTGCGGCCTTCGCCGCAATGACGTAAAGCGTGGCATAACGGACATAGAGGCAGAAGAAAGCGGGGTATGACGCTACTGCAACTGTACTCCCCCGGTTCGTCCTGAGGGAAATCGAAGGGCGAACGGGGGCTGGGGGGCGCGGCCTCTAGCCGTTGCCGTGTATGCCGACCACCAGGTCGCTCATGAAGGACGACAGGAACTGTACGCTCCCGATGGCGCTGCCGTACTCCATGCGCGTCGGCCCCAGGACGCTTATGGTGCCCGACATCTTGTGGGGCACCCCGTAGCTGCTGATGATCATCCCGTAGGGCTGAAGCGCTTCGGCCGGGTTCTCCCCTCCGATATACACCCCTACGTCGCTCCCATCGGGCACCTCGGCCAAGATGCTTCGCAGCAGGGTCCGTTCCTCCAGTAGCTCAACCACACCCTGGGCCCGCCCGCTCTCGGAGAACTCGGGCTGGTCCAGCAGCAGGCGAAGCCCGTCCACGTAGTGCTCCAGCACATCGTCAGTGTCGGCTTCCCGCAGGATCTCCGCCGTGTTCCCCTTCACCATCTCGCCCAGGGGTGAAAGCTCCATCTGGACATCGCCGATCTTGTCCCAGGTCATGCCCGAAAGGCTCTCGTTCAGGCGCAGGGACATCTCCGACAGCTGGTTCTGGTTGGTAACGTCGTCCAGGGGGATGAGCTGGTGCCTCAGCCGGGTCTCTTCCAGCACCACCACCAGCAGGGCCAGGAACTCCTGCAGGTACACCAGGTCGATGTACTTCAGCTTGGCTGTGGGTGTGCGTGGCAGGGTGACGATAGCCAGGTTGTTGGTAAGCTGGGCTAGTACCGAGGCTGCGAGCTGCACCCACACATCCTGGGCCCACGCCGCTTGGTTGAACCGGCTTCGTATCTCCTGCTGGGCTTGGGCCGACGGGCCTGCCGTCTCCACCAGCGACTCTACGTAGAAGCGGTACCCCTTGTCCGAGGGCACCCCGCCCGAGGAGATGTGGGGGCGGGTGATATATCCCTCGTCCTCCAGCTCGGCCATCTCGTTGCGAATGGTCGCCGAGCTTACCTTCCGGGGAAGGCGCTGGGCTATGTCGTCCGAGGCTACAGGCGCCACCGTGTTGATGTACTCATCCACCAGGATGTTGAGCACCGTCCCGGTGCGCATCTTGAGGCCCCCGTAGCTGGGGAAGCTGTGGTTGGTCATGGTGTTGGCAGGGTGTCGAAGCAGTTAACGGAAGTTAACACGATGCCCGACCCCTGTCAAGGAAGCTGCTTGACATATTGAATTGATAATCGTAGCTGAAAACGTTGACTCCCCCCCTGCCTGCCAGCTATACTTCCCCAGCCCTTTTTATCCCCTCTCCCCTGACGGGAGAGGCCATATTGCCCCCACTCCCCTGGTGGGAGAGGGTTGGGGTGAGGGGGTAGACAATACTTGCGTTACGCCTTTGGGGCGCATCACCCTCCCCTGAATCCCCTCCCATCAAGGGAGGGGGAGAATAGTCTCCCAGTGGGAGAGGGTTGGGGTGAGGGACCGACAAACAATATGAGGCAGGTCAGAACTTGGATTTAACCTGGTTGGGACATTCGTGCTTTCGCATCCGGTCCGATGAGACGTCCATCATCACAGACCCCTACCCGCCGTCCATCGGCCTGGAGCTGCGGGAGCCGGCGCCTACCCTGGCCACCGTCAGCCACCGGCACCCCAACCACAGCTGCCGGGAAGCCCTGGCCGGCGAGCCCAGGGTGCTGGACGGGCCGGGCGAGTACGAGCTATCGGGCATCTACGTAACCGGCGTCATGACGCCCAAGGGCGCGGGTGACCCCCCTTCCAAGCGCAACACCGCCTACCTGTTCGAGATCGAACGCCTGCGGGTGTGCCACCTGGGCGATGTCAGCGCCCGCCTCACCCCTCGCCAGGTACAGGAGTTGTCTCCCCTGGACATCCTCCTCATCCCCGTGGGCGGAGGGTGCACTATCGATGCCCCCGGCGCTGCCGAGATGGTCCGGGCGTTGGGACCCAGGGTAGTGGTGCCCATGCACTACCGCCTTCCCGGCCTGCGCTTCGCCTCAGCGGCGCCGGCCCCCACCGAGGCGGCTGCTCCGGTCGTCCAGGAGGAACCCTCCACTGACCTCGCGCAGGAGCCTGAGCCTGCATCCGGGGACACCGTGGGCATCCGACAGCTGGGGCTCGAAGGGCTGATGGGTTCTTCCCAGCCTGCCCCTGCCGCCCCTTCCCCTGCCGAGCCGACGCCACAACCCGCCCAGGTCGAGGAGCCTGCCAGGCAGGATGCTCCCCCGGCCCGTTCGGCTGACCTCGGCGCGGTGGACGACTTTCTGCGGGAGATGGGCCTTCGCGATGTGGCGCCCCAGCCCCGACTCACCATCTCCGCCACCAGCCTCCCTGCCGAGCTGCGTATCGTACTCCTCGAACCCCGAGGCCTCCCCCGATCGGGGTAGGCTTCACCGCCCCTCCGTTTACCGGGGCCATATTCTCACCCTGGTGAGAGTCGTTGGCCGTATTTCCCCTCTCCCCTGGTGAGAGTCGCTGACCATATTCACCCTCTCCCCTGGTGAGAGTCGTTGGCCATATTTCCCCCCCCCTGGTGAGAGTCGGTGGCCATATTTCCCCTCTCCCCTGGTGGGAGAGGGTTGGGGTGAGGGGGAACAACATAGGGATGCTGCCTCTGGGGTGCGTATCACCCTCCCCTTAATCCCCTCCCATCAAGGGAGGGGGGGAGTTATTGGGGCACCCTCGCCCTAGCCCCCTTCCGTTAAGGGAGGGGATTCTTGTGGCTCTCGCCTCCCCCGTTAGCCCTTCGACTTCCCCCTTCGAGAGCCTCAGGACAGGCTCAGGGCGGACCGGGGGAGGCGTATTGTGCGCTGGGCTTAATGAAGGCTGTGTGTGCCTAAAGCCCTTGCCGTCATTGCGGCGTAGGCCGCAATCCAGGAAACTCAGGCCGGAATCAGGCTGCCTCATGCTATCCTTGGCTCCCCTGAGGCATCCCCCGTTTCGTCCCGATCCTGTACTGAGGCACTCCAAGGTGGAAGCAGCCCCCGGATCGTCCTGAGGGAAATCGAAGGGCGAGCCGGGGAGACGCTGTGGTGTGAGCCATCCCGGAACCCGGCAGAGCACCGTCCTGGATTGCGGCCTACGCCGCAATGACGAAAAGCGTGGCTGGTGTGAGTAAGGATTGCGGACGCAATCCCCGGAGGGTCGGATATGACGAAAGGGGCGGGCGCCCCAATCACCGTCACTTCCGCGGAAGCGGGAGTCTAATCCGCCACCTCCTGTTTGGTGCGGGCTCCTGTCTCTCTGGGGTGCGTATCACCCTGCCCCTAGCCGACTCCCGTTAAGGGGGTTGGGGCACCCTGGCCGTGGTCCCCCTCATCACAGGGAGGGAGATAGTCGCAGAAAAGGAGGAGCCCCGCCAATCGGCGGGGCTCCTCTTCCGGGTCTGGGTATTGGGTCGACCTGCTAGGAGCAGTTTGCTCTGGGCAGCGATCCTGGGTTCAGGCTTCCAGCGCCTTCGTAGTACACCCAGTAGCCTCTGCCTATCTGTACTTCACCGCTCTGGAGTTCATTGTTGCACAGGTCGAAGTTATCGTTCCTGGGGTCGGGAGCAATGGATGTCCACCGGTTGTTGGAGAAGGTCCACCCACTGGTCCATCCGAAGCCCAGGTACGCGTCCGCGTCCATCACAGACTGGGCAGTGATTACGTTGATGTCGTCCAGGGTGGTCACGGGCACGAAGTTCCAGCCCTGGTTCACCGTCACTGTTGGCGGCGCCAGATCGGCCCTCGCGTTGGGTATGGCTATGGTCACCTTCACGCTGCCCGTGGACTCCACGCCGTAGGCATGGCTGGCATCTATGGTCGTGAGGGACCCCACGAGCATGCCGCTGCCGTCGCGGAAGGCTGCCATGGCTTCACCACCCGTGAAGGTGAACACCGATGTTATCTGAGACGTTTCACCGAACACCGCGTTGATGTCCATGTTTGCCGGGTTCCTGGGCAGGGAGATGTGGTTGATGCCCCGCCTCAGCTGGATATCGAAGGAGAGCTCGGTGATCGTGAAGTCTATCTCGACGTTCTCCTGCTTGTTCCCGGCCTCGTCCACACCGCTGACGCTCAGGGTATGGTCGCCGTTAGGCAGTCCTTCGGCCGTTATGGTGAAGCTGGTCGCCGGGCCGGTAGGATCGATGCCTCCGGTCAGGTCCACCTCGTCGTCGTCACCCGAGTTCAGCGTGGCGTTGGTCAGGGTAACGTTCTTGTGGCTGTCATCGTCGTACTCGTCCGAGTCGTTCCACTTCAGGCCGAAGTAGTAGATGTCAGTCTGTCCAACCAGGTCGCCCGAGGACAGGGTATCGAAGTCGTCGTCATCCTCAACTTTGAAGGCGTCCAGGTTGGTGTCTCTCTCAAAGGTAATGGCGTTGTCATCCGAGGCGTCCTCATTACCCTTTTCGGTCTCGTTCCTGGCCCTGTCCAGGGCTCTTGCAACTATGCTGTACACACCATCGGTATGGGCGTCTCCGGATATATCGATGGCGAAGGTCCACTCGTTGGCCGTGGCCGAGGTCCTCCTGGCGCTTCCCACAGCGCGGATCCTAGTGCCGTCCCCGTCGTACAACCTAAGTGTGGGGACGCTGATTATGTCCTCGTCGGTGGCAACCGTCACGCTCAGCTCACCCTTGCTCAGGGTTGCGGACAGGTCCACGCTGACGCCGGGGTCGATGTCGTCACTAACCTCAATGTCGCCCGTGGCTAGCGCGACTCCTGCAGTGTTTGCGACCCGGTCGTCGGTGGCCTCGACGGTCACCGTCGGGGTCGCATCCGAGGACAGGTCTTCGGCCAGGGTCAGGAAGATGTCGCTGCCCTGTACGCTTACCGAGTCAACCGCTACGGCCGTGCCACCGACGTTCACCGTGAAGTCGTCGGTGTCCACACTGTCGCCAGCGATTTCATCGTCGAATGCCAGCCGAATGCTGTTGCGCCGGTTCCTCTTGATCTCCTTGTCTTCAGCATCGTAGTACTGGCCTGTGACCGTGTCGCTATCTACCGCATCAGGGGGTGTGGTGTCTATCACGAGAGTGTAGGGCTGGTTCCCGACATCGTCGGTGGTATCTTCGTCATCATCGTCGGGCTTGGCATCGCTAACGGTCGGGTTCCCGACTTTGTCAGCGACTTCGACCCACCAGCTAACGTTCCGGATATTTCCATCCTTAATGTTGAGCGAGTCCGTCCTTTTGTCGGGGTCATCTATGAGGGGCAGGGTGGCTGTAACCGTGCCTGCACCGTCGGTGCTCAGGTCGCCGGTGACGACTAGGCCTCCAGTAGGCTCATCGGCGCCAGTGATATCAACTCGGAACATGACTGTGTCAGAGTCCACGCCGGCCCCCAGGGGTGGCGCAGGCATATCGGTTATGACGACCGACAGGGTGGGAGCGTTGTCTGGGGCAAAGGCGCTGCCGTTGGCCGGGGACGAGTTGCTCACCGCCGGTCCCAAGTTCTCCACGGTGGCCACCTCGCTATCATCGCCTCCCGAGGCATCATCATAGGTGGCTCGTACCTCGCCCGCAGGCTCGGGATTGACCTTAAGAATGGGTCTAGGAGATTCTTCGGCATCCAAGGCGTTCTGGGGGTTGAAGGCCGCATCAATCAGCATGTCGGGATAGTGTATGTAGAAGGACTGGCCGTTCGCAACAGATTCGCCGCCCGTAGGCACCGTGAATGTCACACTCGCCGGGGTCTCGTCATCTCCATCAGCTGCCGCGGTCAGACTGACCGTGTCTCCTGCGTCGTTAAGTACGACGATGGAAGAGTCGGCGGGCACGGTATTGTCGGACCTGTTCATGAGCTCAACTTCGAAGCTCTCCCCGGCATCGATGCTTCCGTCTCTGTTCGAGATCGTCTCGGTACCTGCGTAGGATACTGCCAGGACCGCTCCGTTGGACGGCGTGTTCGCCTCTACGCTGAGGGTTATGCGGTCCCTAGTGGCGTTTCGCAAAGTGTACAGGTCATCGAAGCTGCCGGGCTGGGGAACATCGATGACATCTGATGTAAGGTCTGCCCGCGCAGGGCCGTAATGCAGGTCGATTTCGAAGCGGTCATCGCCGTAGTAGCTGATCCTGATGATGGTGTTGGCGTCGATGTCATCAGTAGCTGTGAACGAGATCTCTCCCATTTCGGCATCGACTACAACCGGGTCTTCTATATCTCCACGGAGGATCTTAATGTCATCGGCAACGTCACCGTCATCGTCGTTGTCCCGCAGGGTGGGGTTCTTCACGGTAACGGTAACTGTGTCTCCGTCTGCATAAGCAGTAGTAAGCGTGATGGGTTCAGTGACTAGTCTTCCCATCCGCAGTCCGGCGGGGACCGGGTGCTGCTCGCCTTTGATGTCTCCGATGTCTATGGTCACCTTATCTGCGACGATGAAGGTCCCAGCATAGCTGCCCTGGTCGCGGAAGCCCGGCTGGTCACCGTCGAGGATTTCCTGGAGGTTCAGGTACATGGTCCCTTCGTCGCCCTCAACCGTGGCGACGGTGCCTTCTTCGTCTGAGGTGTTGTAGGACAGGGCGATGGTGTTGCCAGCGGCCAAGTCACTGTTGAGCTGCAGATCGACTAGCTGCTTGCCGCCCCGGATCCGATCACTACGGGTTACTTCGACGGCAGGGTTCTTGGAGTCGCCGATGCCGGTGCTTTCGTCGTAGTCAATGGAGACGCTGCTCACTATGGGGAGCACGTCGTCCATGTTGCTTACTCGGACGGTCCCCTTGTTTGCTGCGTCCTGCGCAGTGAAGGCCTCGCCTCCCTCGATATCGACAACCAGGGTTCCAAACCTGGCCGCGCTGACTGCGCTGTTTATCTCTACTGTCACTGTGCGGCTTTCTTCGGGGCCGACAGGGACAGGCTTGCTAAGGTCGGCGTCGTCGACCTCGACCTCCAGCGTGCAGTCGGACGCGTCAGCCGCGCAGTTGGACCTCACGTGGCTCTCGTCCAACGAGATGGTCCCCTGGGTTTGTCCGGAAGGAGAAGCAACGGCAGCCACTGCCCACAATATGCCCACTAAGAGCAGGAGCAGTACGCCTATTCCACCTAGAAAGTACCTGGACCTTTGAATCTTCATCAGTTCCTCTCCCCTTTTGCTTCCTGGTTCACCAGAGCTGGAATATTCTTGCCACTTCTATCCTTCCGGTTCGCAACTCCGGAACTGGGCAGGGTTCGGCGACTAGTGTTCAACGCAGAATAATACACAAGAAACCCTTTCCAGTGAAGGATCAGTACTATTTCTATCACTACACCATTTTTATTGTCAAGGTATTTTTGCGTCTTTCTGCCCCAAACTGGATTCCCCGCCAAGATTCACCCTCCCGACGGGGGCAGTTTCTCCGTTCGCCCTTCGATTTCCCTCAGGACGAACCGACAGTACAGGATATTCTGTTCCCGGCCTGACTTTCCTGGATTGCGGCGACCGCCGCAATGACGGTGAGGGTTGTCTTCACAGACAGCCTGCTTTCGTGCCGACATTCGTTGGGCGACGTCTTTGGCAATCTCAACGCTGATCGTCATTGCGGCGAAGGCCGCAATCTAGGACGGAGCTCCGCCTGCTACAGGGTGGCTCATACCAGGGCTGGGGCCCGGTACGCCCTTCGATATCCCTCAGGACGAACTGGGGTGCGGTATGGCAATTAGTCGGGAGGCCTGGGTCTACGGCCTGACTTTCCTGGATTGCGGCCTTCGCCGCAATGACGGCGAGGGTTGTCGTCACAACCAGCCTTCCTGAGGCCCGCCACCTGCCGTCACTCCCGCGAAAGAGGGAGTCTATGCCTCCCATAACCGCCGCCTGCCTTGCGGTGAGCCAGGATAGGTTCCCGCTTTCGCGGGAACGACGAATTCTGAGGCGTTGCGAACGACGAAGAGGGGCGGGGACAGGGCATCAGGCTTGGTTGGCGCGGTAGGGGTTTTCCTTGTTGCGCTCCCGCCAGTCGTTGATGGCCGCCACGCCCCGGTTCTTGATGTCCACGATGTGGTCCCAGCCGGCGGAGTGCATGGCCCGGAGGAGCTCGTAGGGGTAGCGTATCTCGGCCACGCCCAGCTCGGCCCCCTCGTCCACATCCAGGTCGTTGCCGGGGATGGAGACGGGCATGGGGGCGACACCCTGGACGACGGTGCGGATATGGTCCTTGACGTCGCCCTGGGCCTTGACGGCGCTGGTGGTGAAAAGGACGTCGGCGCCGGCCTTGTTGTAAGCCTTTGCCCGCTCGATGACCTCATCGACGCCCCGGTAGCCCTCGGCGAAGTGGCAGTCGCTGCGGGCGATGATCAGGAAGTCGGGGTCCAGCTCGTTGCGGGCATCGGAGGCGGCCTCCACCTTGAGGACCATCTCCTCGGCGGAGGTCACCTCGTCGTGGACGCTGCCCTGGACCTTGTCGCGGAGGTATCGGACGATGCCATCCTCGATGCGGATGCCGGCGACGCCGTTGCGGATGTACTCGCGGACGATCTTGGCGACCTGGGTGGGGCCGCCGAAGCCCACGTCCACATCCATGACGATGGGGATGGAGACGGCGTTGGCAAAGGTCCTGCCGAGCATGACGGAGGTGGTCATGTCGATCTCGCCGGTGCCCTGGATGTCCAGCATGGGGGCCATGGTGGCATCGCCGCCGATGAAGAGGTACTCGAAGCCGGCGCGCTCGAGGAGCTTGGCGCCGAAGGGGGTGGGGGCGCTGATGCCGAAGATGGGTCTGCCTTTACGGAAGAAGGCTTCGCGGACGACGGTTGTGGCTTTCTTGTTGGTGGTCATGGCGTACTCCTATAAGGAAGGGTATTGGGTCTGGCGCCCGATTATAGCACCGGCGACGGGGTGTTTCACCCTCCCAATACCCCCTCGCCCCTGGAGGGAGAGGGTTGGGGTGAGGGGGAATAATGTGTCCCGCAATGACAGGCCTAAGTCCGGTTCGTACTTCGATTTCCCTCAGCACGAACCGGCGGGGCTGGCCTAGGTCACCCTCCCAATTCCCCCTCGCCCCTGGTGGGAGAGGGTTGGGGTGAGGGGGAGTAATGTGTCCCGCGATGACAGGCCTAAGGCCGGTTCGTCCTTCGATTTCCCTCAGCACGAACCGGCGGGGCTGGCCTAGGTCACCCTCCCAATACCCCCTCGCCCCTGGAGGGAGAGGGTTGGGGTGAGGGGGAATAATGTCTCCCGCAATGACAGGCCTAAGTCCGGTTCGTCCTGAGGGAAATCGAAGGGCGAACCGACGAAGGAGGGCAGGTCTCCACCGTAGTACTCACTGAGGGAAAGGAGCCATCCTGGGACCCGGCAATGCTCCGTCCTGGATTGCGGCCTACGCCGCAATGACGAAAGTCGTGTGTTGGTCCCCCTCACCCCAACCCTCTCCCACCAGGGGAGAGGGGGGAATAATGTGTCCCGCAATGACAGGCCTTCTCTAGCGGGGGTATCACCCTCCCCTTAATCCCCTCCCATCAAGGGAGGGGGGAAGATGAATCGGGAAAGGCGGCGCGGAGGGCGGACTCCGAGGAGTGGGAGAACCGGAAGCCGGTGGCACGGGTGAGCTTGGCGGTGTCCAGGATGATGGGGTGGCGGATGTACTCGAGGCCGATGGCGGGGGAGTCGCCCTGGATTCCCATGCGCCAGGAGAGCTGCACCAGGGGATACGCCAAGCCCACGGGCAGGGGGACCAGGCGGCTGGAGGCTACGCGGGCCGCCCGGCTGTAGGGAATGGGGCCGTCGCCGGCCACGTTGAAGGTTCCCGGCGCAGGCTGGGTGGCCAGTTGGTGGAGAAGCTGGGTGAGGTCCTCCACGTGGACGAACTGGAGGGAAGGATCGTAGCCAATTAGGCGCAGGAGCACGGGCTTGAACAATGTGCGGGCGACGTAGCTGCCGGCGCTGCCCGGGCCCAGGATGACGCAGGAGCGCAGGATGGTGACGGTGGCGTCGGGGTGGGCTTCGGCGTACTCCAGCACCATCTCTTCGCAGGCGGCCTTGTCCTCGGCGTACCCGAAGCCGGGAAGGGGGTCGGGCGGGGTGTCCTCGGTGATGGGCACGGGATTGTGGGCGTGGGAGCCGTAGATCGTGTGGCTGCTGAGGAAGATGATGTTGGGCACACCGGCACTATGGGAGACTTCCAGGAGGGCCTTGGTGCCGTCCATGTTGGCTTGGCTCAGGCGGCGACGGCGGTCGGTGCGCAGGTGAAATGCCAGGTGGAGGACGGCATCGACCCCTCCCCCGGCGAAGATGTCCCCGGGCAGGGAGGTGAGGTCCACCTGACGGTAGGCGACCTTGGGCAGGTCGGGGCCGGGAGGCGCCACGTCCAGGGCGATGATGCTTTCGATAGAGGGGGAGGCGCTGAGGATGGGGAGAAGGTTCCGCCCCAGGAAACCCGACGCCCCTGTGACCGCTACGTTCATGGCCGGAGGCGTCAGGCGGTGGGGGTGTCTGTGAAGTCGAGGGTGAGCTCGCCCAGGCCGGCAACCTCGAAGTTGAGGGCGACCGTGTGAGGGTTGGCGTCCAGGGTCTCGCCGTGGACGGTAATGGTGACTGTCTTGTTCACGTCCAGGGTGAAGGGCAGGTCGTTGGAAACCCGGTCGAAGGAACAGGCGCTGTCGTTTAAGGGGAAGGTGCACTGTTCCATGGGTATCTCCCGACCGTCCAGGGTGAGGGGGAGCATGCGCCGGGCATAGCCCGAGCCCAGGGAGTTGAGAAGCTGGAACTGGAAGCCCTCCTCGACGTTGGAGAGGCTTCCCTTGACGTAAACCCTGCGCAGCAGGAAGGCGGGTATCTTAACCATGGCTCCTTTTCACCAGAACGTTATTGTGTGGGCCCGCCCGGGATCACGCGACGGAGGCCCGGCGTTTCATCAGGAAGAGCTCCCGCTCCAACTCTACGTACTCGGAGGGGAGGGGATGGGCCTTCCCGAGGAGGGTTGCATGTATGAAAGTGTGGGCCAGCCTCTCCACCATCTGGCACAGGTCGAAGGCTTCCCAGGGGTTGCGGCCCAGGCCGACCAGACCGTGATTGCGGAGGAGGACGGCGTTGCCCTCACCCAGGGATGCGACGGCGTTGGAGGCCAGGTCTTCGGTGGATGGGAAGGCGTAGTCGGCGACGGGGATGCTCCCCCCGACCCTATATACGACCTCGTCCACCAGGGGCGGAATCTCCAGGGCCGCGACGGCTGCGATGGTGGCGTAGGGTGAGTGGGTGTGGATGACGGCCCCGGCGTCGGGGCGCGCTTGATAGATCGCCAGGTGGAGGGCGGTCTCGGAGGAGGGGATGCTGTCGCCCTCGACAGGCCCGCCTTCCATATCGATGATCAGGAGGTCTTCGGGGGTCATGGTTCGGTAGGACGTCCCTGTGGGCGTGACAAGGAGGGTGTCATCGTCCAGGCGCATGCTGGCGTTGCCGTTGGAGCCGGCGACCAGACCTTCCCTGGCCAGCTCCATGACCACTTCCCAGAGGAGCTTCCGTTCTTCGAGCCTGAGGGTCAATGGCCTCCTTACATAGGACGTAGTTGGTTGGACCGGGCCTACTCCCAGTCGAGGCGTTGCTGCACGTCGAGCCACTCCTGGTAGGCGCTTTCGTAGCGGGCCACCTCTGCAGGCGAGCTGGGGACGATATCATCATGTTCTGCGCCCGCAATCTCTGTCAACTGATGCGGGGAGATATCGGAGCGGGTTTGGAGGATGGCTCGGAGGATGGCGCCCCGGGCGGTTGCCTGGGGGGTACGGCTGCGGCGAACGGGAATACCCAGGACATCGGCCAGGATTGAGGCCATAGTGTCGCTGCGGGCCATTCCCCCTCCTAAATGGAGGAGGTCCGTGGGCCGGCCGGTGAGCTGGTCCAGTGACGCCAGGTTGGCCTTGGCGCTGAAGGCGACGTTCTCCAGGGCGGCCCTGAAGAAGCCAGCGGCAGTGGGCTGGCGATAGGCAAAAGGAGTGGGGAAGAGGATGCCGCCCCGGCGCAGGCCGGCGGAGAAGGCGCTTTCGGGGCCGGGCCCCAGGCAGGCGAGGATGCCGGAGCTGTCCTCGGGGGCGGAGGCTGCCAGCTCGTCGGCTTGGCTGATGGGGGCGTCGGGGCCCAGCAGAATGTCTTTGAGCCAGGCGTAGGAGGCGCCCACCTCGCCCAGGTTGGCCTCAGCAACCCAGAGGTCGTCCAGCAGGTAGCGTCCTGCCCAAGTGGCGCGGTCGGGGTGGAGGCAGGGGGCGGAGGTGATAGCCTGGATGGCGCCGCTCCAGCCGAGGAGGGCGCCGACCTCGCCGGGCTGGGCGAGGCCCATGCCCAAGAGGCCGCACTGGGTGTCGGGGCCGGCCAGTATGACCTCGGCGTCTTTCTTCAAACCCCACTCCTGGGCCAGGGGGCCGGCCGCGGACCTGTGGGGAGCGCCCCTTCCCGGCATGGAGGGCAGCAGGCCTCGGGGGAAGCCCAGGCTGTCCAGCAGCCGGTGGCAGCGGGCGCCGGAGGAGATGTTCAGCAGCCCAGCCTCACCCTCCATGCACCGCTCGCCCAGCTTACGTCCGGTCAGGCGGTACATTAGCCAGCCCGCGACGGACAGGACAGCGTCGATACGCCGGAAAATGGCAGGCTCATGTTTCTCGAACCAAGCGAGGCGCGCCGGGGCCAGGATGAGAGAGGGCGTGTGGCCGGTGGTGCGGTACACCTGCTCGCCCCGCTGCTCGTCGATAGATGCCCCTTCGAACACCGCCCGGAGGTCGATGTTGGGGCTGCAGGCCAGCTCTGCGCCGTCGGAGTCCAGGAGCACCAAGCCCTGGCGCTGGCTGGTGATGGCTATTGAATCGATGCTCCCCGGGGAGACGCGGGCCTGGACCAGGACCTGGGCGATCAGGTTCCCGAGGGTGGACAGCACCTGGTTGGGGTCGAACTCCCGGGCCAGCTCTGGGCCGTCCCCGGGGGTGTGGTAGGCGATGGGGGAGGAGGCGGCTGCCAGGCTGGAGCCTTCGTCATCGGCCAGGAGGACATGGCAGGAGCTGGTACCCACATCCAGGGCCAGGATGGGGTTAGCCAACCTGCCCCCAGAGCGAGTCGTTGACCAAGCGTCTGGGCCTGCGTCCGCGGAGGTACCTGCGAATGTCCTCGGCCATCATCGTGGACTGGCGCTGGATGGTCTCGGCGGTGGCCCCGCCGATGTGGGGTGTCAGCAGAGCATTCCCCATGGAAAGCAGGGGGCTGTTGGGCGGGATGGGGTGGGTGCGGTGGACGTCCATGGCGACGGCGCCCACCTGGCCCGACCGGAGGGCGTCCACCAGGGCATCTTCGTCGATGGCCCAGTAGGAAGCGGTGTTGATGATGTTCACCCCGCTCTTCAAGAGGCTTACGTTGTCTTTGTTTACCAGGCCGCGGGTCTCGCCGGTGTCAGGGGTGTGGACGGACAGGTAGTCCGACGCCTCCAGGAGGGTCTCCAGGCTTTCCAGGCGGGCTCCACCCAGCTTCGTGCCCGGATCCCCCAGGTAGGGGTCGTAGGCGATGACCTTCATGCCGAAGCTGCGGGCGCGCTTGCTCACCGCACGGCCAATGGCGCCGAAGCCCAGAAGGCCAAGGGTCTTGCCGCCGAGCTCGGTGCCCCGCATGTGGGTGTAGGGACCGACAGGGTCCTCCCACCGGCCTTCGGAGACGTAGCGCCCGGAGGCGGGGATGCCCCTGGCCAAGGAGAGCATCAGGCCCATGGTGAGCTCGGCTACGGCGTTGGCGTTGCGGCCCGGCGTGTTCACCACCAGCACGCCGTGCTCGGTGGCGGCATCGACGTCGATGTGTCCCAGGCTAGACCGGCACACGCCGAGGAACTCCAGCCTGGGGGCGCTGGCGAACACCTCCTCGAACACGTAGTCGGCTTCCACCACCAGGATGCTGTGGCCCTCGTCGTTGATCCGCCGGACCATGTCGTCTGGAGAGAGGAGCTCGCCCGTGTCCATCCAGCTTTCGTAAGAGACCCGGACATATTTGCCCAGGCGGGCAAGGGCGTCCTCGGAGAAGGGCGCCAGGATGAGGGCAGCCTTACCCAAGGGACACCGCTGAGGAGGAGGCCTCGGCGGCGGCTGCGCCGCTGCGCACCGCTCCCTCCATGGTGGAGGGCCAGCCGGTGTGAGTCCAATCGCCGGCCAGGAACAGGTTCTTGATCGGGGTGACGGTCGATGGCCTGAGGGCCGCCGAGCCGGGAGTGCAGCGAAAGGTCGCCGGGGACTTGATCACCAGGACATCCCTGACCTGGGCATCGGCTGCCTTGGGGAAGGCCGCTTCCATCTCTTCCAGCACGATGCGCCTGACGTCCGCCTTGGGCATGTCCATGTAGTCCCAAGCCCCGCTTATGGAGACGCAGAGGTACTGCCCCGACGGATCGCCAGGGTCGGCGCCCTGCATCTTGCTCTTGTCGAACACCCATTGCAGAGGGCTGTCCAGGAAAGCCACGAAGGGTTCGGCCGAGGTGTCCATAACCTGCCGATCATACCAGATGTGCACGTTCACGATGGGAGCGGTTGCCAGTTCACGGGTACCCCTGAAATAGGGGGAATCGGCGAGATCGGGGGGCAGGATGGCACCGAGGTCGCCGAAGGGGATCGCGGACACGTAGATGTCCCCGTGCAGGGTCTCGCCGTCGGCCAGCTCGATGCCGGTGACTGTTTTCTCTGACCCGCCGGCCGCGTCTTCGACGATGAGCCCGGAGACCTTCTTGCCAGAGAAGATGCTGCCTCCCCCTGCCAGGATGAGGTCCCGGGCGGGACTCCCCATCAGGTCCGATAGGCCCACCCGCGAGAAACCGATGTTGGCGCTGTTCCGGGACTTGAGCACACCTTCCTGGTACACCATCAGGGCCATGGATGCGCTGACGTTCCTGGAGTCGTCGTTCAGGGTTGCAACGATGATGATGTCCCAGAATCTGGCTATGGCATCTTCAGACTGCCCGTGAGCCTTGAGCCACCGGTGGAAGCTCTGGGCTTCCAGGGCGGGGCGATTACGGCGAGTGAGCCTGACCCACAGCAGGCCGTAGACCACCCTGAGCCTGTCCCCAATGCTCAGGTGGGAGTAGCGGAGGAAAGAGGGCAAGATGTGGAGGGGCGCCGGAAGGAAGGGAACGGAAGACAGGGCACACGTCTTCGGGGGCTTCCCCTGCTCTCCTGCCCTGCGTATCTCCACGTGGAGTTTGGGCTGGAGGTATGCCTGGGCGTGGGAGCCCAGCTTCTTTAGAAGGTCGATGTAGCTGGTGCAGCAGCCAAGGAAGACGTGCTGGCCGTTGTCCACCTGGAAGGACGGGTTTTTCTCTCCCTGGATATGGTGGTCAAATGAGAAGGTCCTTCCGCCGAGGTAGGGCCTCTTCTCCACCAGTGTAACCAGGCAGCCTCGCTCCAGGAGATGGCAGGCCGCGGATATGCCGGCTAGGCCTCCTCCCAGTACGATGACGTGGGGCTTGAGGCTGTCAGGGAGGCTCATGGGGAGGGAAGTAAGCTCTTCACCCAGGTGCGGAGGGTTACCCAGCCCTTCTCGCCCCGGCTCAGGCTCACCCTCTCCTGGAAGACGTCGTAACCCCGGGACTCGATCTTGTCGAGGATGCGCCGGTACAGGGCGCCGAGGACTGCCGGGCATCCCCTGGACCTGGCGGAGAGCAGGGGAAGCAGCCTGAATCCCTCCACGAAACGGTGGCGCGCCCGCTCTACCTGAAAAGCCATCAGGTCCACGAAAGACCCGTTCATAGTGCCCGACTGCAGGTCCTCGAGGGTGTATCCGAAGCGGTCCAGCTCGTCCTGGGGTATGTACACCCGACCCCGCTCCATGTCCTCCTTCACATCCCGCAGGATGTTGGTCAGCTGCATAGCCAAGCCCAAATCCACAGCGTAGTCCCGGGCCTTGTCGTTGGAGTACCCGAAGACCTGAAGGCAAATCAGGCCCACCACACAGGCCACATGGTAGCAGTATGTGTACAGCTCATCGAAGTCCTGGTAAGCGGTCTTGGTAAGGTCCATCTCCACGCCGGTGATGACATCCTGGAAGTGCTGCTCGGGGATGTTGTAGATGGAGGCAGCGTCGGCGAGGGCAAGGTACACCGGGCTCTGCGCCCGCCCCGCGTAGGTATGGGCCAGGTCCTCCCGTACCCCTTGCAGGCTACCCAGCTTGGCCTCCGGAGACTGATCGCCGTCGGCAATGTCGTCGCAGATGCGGCAGAAAGCGTAGGCTGCGTAGATTGCGTTACGTTTCCGGCGAGGGAGGGTGATGAAGGCGTAGTAGAAGTTCTTGGCCTCGCGGAGGGTGATCCGGCGGCACTCTTCGTAGGCGTCGGTCAACTCGCTCATCTTACAACGTCCGGGGTCTTACCATGTTGACGGATGATCCGGAATCAAGCAGCGGATCCACGCAATGTCATCTTTGCCCACGTGGACAGGAACAGGCGCGCTTTCTTCCACCGGGACAGGGCGGGCCTGCGGGACAGCACATCGTACTGTTGCTTCTTTATGGCCTCGAGAACAGCCATCCCGCCCTTTGTGAACAGGGCAACATCGGTCTTGGCCTTGCCCTCCAGCATACCCACCAGGGGCAGGCCTCGCTGGAACAGCTCTTCCGCCCGCTGCACCTCGAAGGCCATCAGGTCTTGGAAGTTCCTGTTGACTACGTGCTGGGCAAGCTCGCCTTCCGTGTAGCCGAACCTCTCCATATCTTCCAGGGGCAGGTAGATGCGACCTATCTCGTAGTCTCGATGCACATCCTGCCAGAAGTTGGTCAGCTGCAGGGCTGTGCAGGTGTGGTCGGAAAGCTCCTGCATTTCCTTGTCGCTGTACCCGAACAGGTACAGAAACAGCTGTCCCACCGGGTTTGCCGAATGGTCGCAGTAGAAGAGAAGGTCCTCGTAAGTGGGATAGCGGGAGGCCCGCTGTTCCATGCGGTTGGCTTCTATCAGCTTCAGGAAGGGTTCCCTGGGAATGCCAAATACGTGGACGGTGTCCTGGAGGGCAACGATAGCCGGATGGGTGGGAGTGCCGGTGAAGCACGCTTCCAGCTCCTCCTCCCACTTGTCCAGGAGGGCCATACGCTGATAGGCCCCCAGAGGCTGAGTGCCGGACCGGACCTGTTCATTCATCCAGTTTGCCCTGGTGAGGGACTCCACCAGGGGCTCGAAAGGCTCGTCACCCAGGTCATCGACCCAGCGGCAATAGGCGTAGATGGCATGAACATGTCTGCGGAGGGCCTTGGGCACTAAGAAGGAGCCGACGGTGAAGTTCTCGTAGTGGGTCTTCGCCAACCGTTCGCAGTACCGGAAGGCGTTGTCAAGAGAGATGGCATTCCCTGGGATTGTGCGGGCCTCGTCCACGTCGGTCCTTATTCCCCGACGATTTGCACCGGTACTTCCCTGGATCGGGGATGGTCCAGCTCTATCAGGAAGATACTCTGACAAGTGCCGAGGTGTATAGTCCCTTCCATCTGCAAGCAGAATATCCGGGTCTCCATGCTATCCCTTTGACTCATTCGGCTTGCTGAAGCTTGGGGGGACGGAGCCATTCTTGCTATTTCCCCCCAGGTTTCCCGGGGCCAGGTTTGCCATGTTGCGGAAACGACCCAACGCCATGAGAGGCCAGCAGTTGCGATAGCTGTGGTACTTGATCATGAACCCTGCACCCATTTCCGCACCCTGGTATCCGGACTCACCGGGCTTAGGGAGGCCCTTGAGCCTCCGGCCTACGCCGTAACCCGGAAAGCCCGTGCCCGTGTAATAGGGTTCCTCCCAGGTGCCGTCGTCATTCTGGGTGGTTACAAGATAGTGGACCCCTTTTTGGGTTGAGATGTGGTCAGCCTCTCCCGCCGCCATAAGAGCCATTAGCGCCCAGGCGGTCTGGGAAGGGGTGCTGGGTCCCTTCCCCCAGGAGGACTCATCGACATAGGAGTCGCAGCTCTCTCCCCAGCCGCCATCTTCGTTCTGGTGAGATATCAGCCAATCTACTGCCCGGCGGACGTAGGGCTGCTGCATATCTTCCCCGATGGCCTCCAGGGCCGGAAGGACCGCCCCCGTTCCGTATATGTAATTGACGCCCCATCTGCCGAACCAGGGGCCTTCCTCTTCTTGCTCAGCCAAGATGTACTTGTAGGCCCGGTCGATGGCTGGGTCGTCCCTTGTGTAGCCCAACCTTGCCAGGGCTTCCACCGCGTGGGAAGCAACATCGACACTGGGAGGGTCCAGGGTCTCGCCAAAGTCGCTGAAGGGTATCTTTGAGAGAAGGCTCTTGTCGTTGTCCTTGTCGAATGCAGCCCAGCCACCGTTGGAGCACTGCATTGCAAGCATCCAGCGGGCGCCCCTTTCGATAGCTTTCTGCTTGCGGGTCTCGTCATCTTCTTTTTCCATGGGGGCCATGTTCAGGGCAATAATGACCTCGGCGGCATCATCCACGTCGGGGTAGTTGTCGTTGGCGAACTCGAAAGCCCATCCCCCCGGCTCCACGTCCTTAACGTTGACCTGCCAGTCGCCGCCCGAGTGCACCTGTTCCTCGACCAGCCATTTTGTGGATGCCTGCAACGCAGGGTGGCTGGGGGCCAGACCCGAGTCCAGCAGGCCGATCTGCACGAGGCATGTATCCCAAACAGGCGAGACGCAGGCCTGGACTCTCCAAGTGGCCTCGTCTTCGATTGCAAAGCGCTCGAATCCTTCCAAGCCCTTCTTCATGACGGGGTGGTCCAGGGAATATCCTCGATGGTGGAGGGCAATCAGGGAATAGACCCAGGGAGGCTGGATGCCGCCCCAGGAGCCGTCCTCTTCCTGGTGGTCAACTGTCCATTCTTCGATCTTCCGCAGGGCCTGCTTTCGGCCAGGCTTGAAGGGCAGCGTTTGGTATGCCTTGATGACTATGTCCACGTAATAGAAGGCACGACGCCAGCTGAAGAGTTCCTTGGGCTTGGGCAGCTTATAGCTGTCTTCGGTCCAATCGGCGGGATAAAGATCTTGAATGGAGGCCCATTCCGGGACCCTCTTGCAGGGCTTATCGGTGAGGATGATGGTCATTGGGACTATGGTGGCCCGTGCCCAGCTGGAGAACTGGTAAATGTTGAAGGGAGCCCAGGTGGGAAGGTACATCAACTCCGGGGGCATCGTCGGCGTACCCTTCCAGTCCCACTGGCCGAATAGGGCCAGCCAGATCTTGGTGAACACCCGCACCTCGGGCACTCCCCCCTTAGACAGAATGAATTCGCGAGCTTTCTTCATTTCCGGCAGCTCCGGGGATACTCCCGCCAGCTTGAGGGCGAAATAGCACTCCACCGAGGTGCTCACGTCGCCGGGGGCTTCATAGTACTGGCCCCAAGACCCATCGTCCTGCTGCCTCTGGAGGATGTAGTTGGCAAGCTTGGTCCAGCGCTCCTTGTCCACAGCATCCAGGAAGTAGGTCAAGAGCAGGTACTCCGCTTCCATTGTCGGATTGGATTCCAGCTCGCCCCACCAGTACCCCTCGGGATGTTGGGTGGACAGCAGGTAGTCCTGGGACTTCTTGATGGCGTCGGCTAGCTCCATATCCGCCATCTTTCTTGTCAGCGCAGGAGCAACAGTCATACTTGTCCTTTCCACGGAACTAAGGTCCAAATCGATCTCAGGCGTAGCTGTGGGCCCTGAACCAGCCCACCGCTTTCTCCAAGGCTTCCCCTACGGGCCCCTGAGGCATTCCCAGTTCCTGGGCTGCCTTGTCGCACTTCACATAGACCGGCTTGCGGGCTACGTTCACCCCTTCCAGGGGAATGGCCGGTTCTCTTCTCATTAAGCTGCCTTCAATGAAGTTGTCCACGTACCCAGCGCCAAGAGCTACCCACATGGGCAGATTCCAGCGAGGAGCAGGTACCCCGGACACCTCCTGCAGCATTCCGAACATCTGCCTGAGGGTCAGGTTGGCATTTCCCAGGATGTACCTTTCGCCCGGGGCTCCCTTTTCCAAGGCAAGGACATGCCCAAGGGCAACATCTTCCACATCGACCACGTTCATCCCCGTGTCGATACAGGCGGGGACCCGCCTGCGGATGAAGTCCAACACTATGCGGCCGGTGGGCGTCGGCTTGACATCCCAGGGACCCACGGGCGCCGTTGGATTCACAATCACGACGGGAAGTCCCTCATCGCCCATCCTGCGCGCCACCACCTCGGCGCGGTGCTTGGACCTCTTGTAGTGTCCTACCATCTCCTCTTCCGCCGGCCAGTCATCCTCGACGCCGGGCCTGTCCGCAGGTGCGTGAATCGTGGAGACTGTGCTGGTGTAAACGCACTTTTCCACTCCGGCCTTCATAGATTCTTCCAACACCAACCTCGTCCCGCCGACGTTTGCTTCGTAGATCGGCGCGGGGTCTCGGGCCCAGAAGGTGTAGAGGGCCGCGCAGTGAACGAGGGCTTGGCAGCCCTCGAGAGCCCGCGCGACCGATTCCCGGTCCAGAAGGTCACCATAAGCCAACTCGATGCTCGTTCCCTGGAGGGCAAGGGTGTTGCTCTCCTTCCTCACCAGCGCCCTTACCTCGTAGCCATGCTCCAGGAAGCTGCGTGCCACGTTGCCTCCGATGAATCCGGAAGCTCCCGTTACCAGGACCAACATCCCCGTAGCACCTCCCAAGCCCGAGTGGGCCGATGATTCTAGGTAGCCGCATAGCTGTGGGCGCCATAACTGCCCGACAAGAAGTTGATGCCGAACTCTTTCAGGCTTCTGCGGGCCAGCCGGTCTTCCTTGAACAGCCTCAGCAGAGACTCCAGCTTTTCGGGCCGAACCATCCCCTGTATGGCCACGCCCATCATCTGTAAGGGCAGCTTCAGCCCTGCCAGCTTTGAGATGAACTCCGGCACCTCTTGGGAAAGGGTGTCCAGCACAGAGCGTACGCTTACGTATGGGATGCCCCGTTCGAATGCCCACCTGGCCACCCAGTAGTCCTCCATGTTGGCGATGGAAGCTGAGGTCATCGCCGCGACCAGGCGTTTCTCGGCGCGACTGGTTGCGACTCCGTGTATTGTTACCGAGCTGCCAACGCGGCAGCGATGGGGCTGCACCCCTTCCGTCACCCGGCGTACCTGGGCGAGAAGGTCCGGGTCTGCCTGAAAGAAAGACTCCTCTCCCGTCGCCTGCAGCAAGTCGGCGATAACCAGGTCCCCCGGTTCCAGCCCTTCTTCCAGGGCAGCGGCATAGCCAAGGGATATGATTCCCGTAGGCTTGTTCTCCCATTCATCCATCGCGGCCAGGGATGCCTCGACTTTCTGCCTCCCGACGCCGGTGATTACAAACCGGACTCCCCCCGGATAGTTCTCCACAGAGCGGAGCTTCGCGACCGCCGAGATCTCCCTTTCCATGGATGCCAGAACTGCTATCAACGCTTGAGCCTTCCTCTCTGTACCTAAATCGGCTATTAGCTGGCGGTAATCCCGCTCTTCCCTATGGCCCCGGACTTCACCAGGGTCACCCAGTCTTTAGGACTGGATATGGCTTGAAAGACGGTTGCCGACTCGAAGCCGCAGTGCATCATGCAGCCCGAGCACCTTGGGTCCTTGCCGACTCCGTACTTGTCCCAGAGGGACTCGTCGAACAGCTCGTTTACATCGGTCACATGCTCGTCAGCCAGGGGATAACATGGCTTGCGCCATCCCATGACGGTGTAGGTCGGGTTCGAGTAGGCGGTGCACTGGTACTCCCGGCGTCCCCGCAGGAAGTCCAGGTACAAGGGGTTGTTGTACAGGCGCATCCCCTTGGTGGAACGCTCATCCAGGATCTTGTCAAACTCTTTCTTGGACTCCTCCCTTGTGAGGAACAGGTCGTGGTCGGGGGCATCGATGTAGTCGTACCCGGGAGAAACCATGCAGCCCTCCACTCCCATGTCTGTCATGGTGCGGAAGAGGGTGTGAAGGTCTTCGACGTCGCACCCCCGGAAGATGGTCGTGTTGGTGCAGACCCTGTAGCCGCCTTCCAGGGCGGTTTCTATGGCCTTCTTAGCCTTCTTGTACACACCCTCCCTGGCGACAGCTTCATCGTGGCGCTCCTCCATCCCGTCCATATGAACGACCCAGGACAGGTACTTGGAGGGGGGCACCTTTTTGAGCACTCGCTCCAGGAGTATTCCGTTGGTGCAGCAGTACACGAAGTACTTGCGCCGTACCAGCTCGTTTATGATCTGGTCTATCTTTGGGTGAATGGTGGGTTCTCCGCCGGCGATGGAGACGATGGGCGCCCCCGATGCTTCCACTGCCGCTACCGCTTCCTCGACGGGCATCATCTTATCCATCACGGGCTTGTACTCGTGGATGCGTCCACACCCGATGCATGCCAGGTTGCACATCTCCAACGGCTCCAGCATGGTGACCAGCGGGTAACGCTTCCTGCGTGTCAGTTTGTTCTTCAACATGTACGCAGCCAGCCGGAAGGATAGCTCCATGGGTCTCTTGGAAGTTTTCATGTCTGCCTTTCGTTGCCTCAACATTCGACCATCAGTTAGTACTCAGCTAGCTCTGCCTGGTGGTCAAGAAATGCACTAGGTCATCAAACTCGGCCTGTGCCCAGGGTTCTACGGGAATCTTCTTCAGCTCCCCTGACGCCTGCTCGCCCTGGTCAACCGCCATCCGGTGGGCATGGGCCTCAGCGCCCACATCGTCTAGGATGGTCAGCACATCTTCCACATCATCCTCGCCAGGGGATTCCTTGCTGTAGGCTTCCAGCAGGCGTTGGCGGGGAGCGCCGGTGGCTGCTTCCAGCGCGTAGACAATCGGGAAGGACTTCTTGCGGCGGCGGATGTCGTTGCCGGAAGCCTTGCCGGTAACCTCCGAGTCGCCCCATATGCCGAGCACATCATCCCGTACCTGGAACGCGATACCCAGGTGTGCCCCGGCGCTGGCGTAGAGCTCTGCGCTGGCGTCGTCGTCGCAGCCGATGAGGGCTCCCATCTCGGTCCCGCACCGGATGAGCGCTCCCGTCTTCTTGGAGACCATGTCCAGGTAGTCGTTCGAGCCGATGTCAAGGCGTCCTTCGAAGGAAAGGTCCATGCACTGGCCCTGGATCATGGACAGGCAGCCCTCGGTGAGAATCCGAGCTGCTCTGAGGGCCTTGGCTGGGGGCACCCCCTCCTCCGCCAAGCGCAGAGGGGACACATCGGCCGCAGCCCTTAGGGCATTGCCGACTGTAAGGGCCTTGGGCTGGCCCCACAGATACCACACCGTGGGCTGGTGGCGGCGCTCCACGTCGCCGTCCTGGATGTCATCGTGGACCAAAGAGAAGTTATGAATGAGCTCAAGCGCGGATGCCGCTGGCACAGCCCTGGAGCAGTCGCCTCCCAGCGATTCGCAGGCGAACATGCACAAAGTGGGACGGAGGGCCTTCCCCTGGGTGGCGGAGCTTGCCACATCTTGCCCGGAAGCGTCCATCCAGCCCATGTGGTAAGCCATCATCCGGTACAGCTCAGCGGATGCATCATATTCATTAGCTGGCACGGCCGACCTGAGGCCCGAAAGGATGTGGGCTTGATAGCGAGCGAACATGGGAGGGACAGGGCCGGGTGCAGCCCCCTGGTCGATCGGTTGGTCATTGGCTGTCCGTTCCACTTCGGCGTCGTCGATCAGAATAAAAAATTGCATACATCGTATTCCGATGTTCGGCCATGCTAGCAAAGGGCTTCGTAGCTGTCAAGACAAAGGGAGGGAACGAGGTCTCAGGATGTTGACTTGGCTTTGACCTAGATGATATGTTCAGCAGTTAGATACACCTTGGCGTTCCGCCCGAAGGCTCTCCTATCAGCGCCCCCTCAACCAAGGAGAAACCCGATGACTCAACTGAAGCAGGCAGGATACCTACCCCTCTACGTGTTACTCGTTGCCTGTTTCGTCCTAGCCCTTCTTCTGCTGCGTCCTGGGCAAGCCCTGGGACTGTCGGTGAATGTGGTGGCATCGAAGGGTGGGGATGCCAGCCAGACCATGTTTTCCCAGGGTGAAGATGTAACTATCGACATAGAGGTGGACCTGGAAGGCATGGAGGAAGATTTCGTATCTACTACCTTCGAGGTAAGGCAAGCAGAAGGGGAGTCCGGGTTTACGGGCATCATCATCAACCTGCCTGCGGGGGAGGGAGAGTACGTAACCGGCGGTCCGCCCGAAGGTGTGGAACCCGACTCGGTGGGAAGCGCCCGGCTGAATGTGGCCTACGATGGTATCTCTGTAGGCAGCAGCGGCTCGGCTATGAGCTACGGCGGAGGTAAGATAGGTTACTCGATCATCTACTCGCCTCCGGAGATCGGCGGAGATTACACGGCGACGGTGAACATCACGACAGCCCAGGAAACCCGCACGTCGGAATCAGTCTTCACAATCGAAGACTCCCCCGCCAGCGTTTTATCGGCCTTGTGGTGGATCATACCCTTGGCTGTGGGCGGCGCCTTGCTCGTTACCGGCGCTGGCATCTTGTTGTATGTGAAAAGCCGTCGGGGCATCTGATCCCCCTGGCTTCCCCGGAAGGAGCATGCCGCAACAGTGCGCTTGATACTGGTTAGGCACGGGGAAACCAAGTGGAACCGGGAAGGCCGGTTTCAAGGCCAGAGCCAAGTCGAACTCAACGACAGGGGCATGGGGCAGGCCCGACAGGTCGCCGGCGCCCTGGTCTCCTGGAAACCTACCGCCCTGTTCTCAAGCCCCCTGCCCCGGACCCTCATGACAGCGTCCATGATATCCAAGGATGTCGGTCTCCCCGTTGAACCCGTAGAAGGGCTCAAAGAGGTCAACTTGGGCGTGCTGGAAGGCATAACCGGGAAGATGATGCGCTCCAAGTATGCAGAGTTGTACGAATCCTGGCGCGAGGACCCTTCGGATGTCGTATTCCCCCAAGGCGAATCCATACGCCAGCTTCAGATAAGGGCTTGGCGTGCTATAGAAGAGATGGAAGACGCCAACGCTGAAGGCACGGTGCTGGCTGTGTCTCATAACTTTGCCATCAGGTCCATCCTGTGCGCCTGCCTGGGCTTACCTCTGTCCATGTTCCACCGCCTGAGGGTGGACCTTGCTTCCATAAGCGTCGTTTCCTTCTCTGCAGGCTCCCCCCAGGTGCTGACCATCAACGAGCGGTGCCATCTGGACGCTGTCCGACCCAAGTAGGGCCCAGGTAGGCTGTGATGCACCATCTCGAGGCTCAAGTCCTGGCTTCCCTTCACCGGTTGGGGTGTCCCGGGGAAAACACCGGCATGGTGGTGGCGGTTTCCGGAGGCCCCGACTCCATGGCCCTCCTGCATGCCCTGGTGGCCCTGCGAGAGCAGGCCAACCTGGAGCTCCATGTCGCCCACCTCGACCATGATTTCCGGGGTGACGAAGCCGAGGTGGATGCCAGGTTCGTCGCCCAAGCCGCCTCCGGCCTCGGCCTGCCCTCCACCATTGGCAAGGCCGACCCGGCGGAGTATCAAGAGAGGATGGGGGTCTCATCCTTCGAAGAGGCCGCCAGGGAGGTGCGTTACTCTTTCCTGGGGGAGGTGGCGGAGACTGCCGGCCTTGGCATAGTCGCCCTGGGGCACACCTTCGACGACCTTGCCGAAACCGTCCTCATGCGCATCATGCGAGGCAGCGGGACGCGGGGTCTTCGGGGGATGGTCGAGCTCTCCGATTGGAAGAGCCGGGATAGCGATAAGCGCGCCACGCTCTTTCGCCCAATGCTGGGGGTCTCCAAGGAGGAAGCCCTACGGTACTGCGCCGAGAACAACATCACCTGCCGAAGGGACACCGGCAACGTACTGATGCGGTTCACGCGTAACAGGGTGCGCCATCATCTTCTCCCCGCGCTGGAAGAGTACAACCCCAACATCAAAAGCGCCCTGGTCCGGCTGTCCCGCATAGCCGCCCTGGAGGCCGACTACCTGGAGCAGGAGCTGGCGGAGGCGTGGGCGTCCCTGGCAGAGGTGCAGGATGGTCGTGTGACGCTGGATATGCCTTCCTTGGGTGCCCTGCATCCCCTGATGCAGCATTTAGTGCTGGCCAAGGCCTATGAGGAGGCTTCGGGCAGCAGGCGGCGCCTGGGTGAAGCCCACATTCTGTCCATGGTACGCATGCTTGGCGGCTCATCCGTGGCCACAACCAACCTGCCCAAGGGCCTTCGACTGGTAAGGAGCTATGACAGCCTGGTCTTGGGGAAGGACCCGGAAGCACTCTGCCCTTTCCCTGAGATAGCAGGGACCCACCCGCTGGCTCTGCCGGAAGCAGGTAGTCGGGCAATCACAGACATACCGGGCTGGAGGGTGACCCTGGCTGAAGCACCGGCGGACACACCCATTCCCAGCGATCCGTTCGAGGCCCACCTGGATGCCCAGGCTGTAGCCGAAACGCTGGAGGTGCGGGTCCGCAAGCCGGGCGACCGGTTCCAGCCCCTGGGGAGCGACGGGGCCGGGAAACTCCAGGACTTCTACGTGGACCGGAAGGTGCCCCGGCATTGGAGAGACAGGATTCCTCTTGTCGTGGGCGAGCCGGGCATCGCGTGGGTTGTGGGCTACCGGCCCGCCCAGTGGGCCAGGGTGAGGCAGGACACCACCTGCGTTTACAGCATCAAATTCGAGTCGAGCGGCTCTGATATAATGGGCCAAAACCGCACGCTTTCCTGAGAAAGGAGTGCCATGTTTATTCCTTCCGGGGCTCCTCTACCGCCGGAGATCCACAAGCACGAAAGGGAATACCGCGCCAACAGGATCCGCCAGGGTTCGACGTCCGACCCGATAACCGCTCTGCTCTCTATCTTCGTCATACTTGGCGTGGCGGTCTTCAGGATGCTGCGTTGGGGTTTCAGAAAGCTTTCTCTGAGGAGACCTGCTGCCCGAGCCTCCAGCCAAGATGCTGTCGTACAGCAGATCGATGCAGCCGAGAGCACCCAGACCTGGAAGAGCCGATCCTGATTGGCGCCTTCGGCCGAGTTTGGACAATGGGTCCCCGACGCCAACTATCGTGAACATCGCACAAGCCTGAACTTTCATCCCTTAGCCCAGGTGGAGTCGGGAAACATGACCCAGGGAGCGGAAAGCTTCTTCGCTCTACTAGCCATTGCCTGCCGGGCAGCCCTCCTGGGGTTGTACCTCATGATGAAGGTCCTGTGGAGGCTGTCGGCGCGGGCGGCCAAGGCCGCAATGGCCCTCTGGGTGAAGATAGCTAATTCGCGCCCTGACCCTGCCATCCGGCGTTACTCTTCTTGGGGAGCGCGCTCCTAGAAGACCCACAATGGGTCAGGCGGGTGATCTCCTCCCCTTACAGTCCCAGCAGGCGGGAGGGGTTCTCCCTCACCATGATGCCTGCCTCCACCTCTTCCAAGCCTACCTGCAGCAACGTGGCGATTCCCATGCGCAGCCCCTCCGCCGGCATGGGATGAAAGTCCTGTCCGAAGTCGGAGCTGATGATGCAATGCTCCGGCCCTATGGCCCGCACACTCTCCAGCAGCTGTTCTGGGGCCTGCCGGTAGGTCAGGGGCATCATGGCGTGCACGGAGTGCTCGATGTAGGCCCCCTTGGAGGCCAGGGACTTCATGTCCTCGATGGTCATTCCCGTCAGGAAGGACATGGTGGAGCCGTTGGATATGACTATACGATTTATGCCGAGATCCCGGGCCTCATCCACCAGGATCATGCTCTCCTTGGTGGAGATGTGTCCTGTTGCCAGCACCATATCGTGGAGCTTGATGGTCTCGAGGATGGAGTACACCTCTGGGAGCAGGCGTCCCGACGGGTCCAGCAGGTTGATCCCTCCCTCCAGTCCCCGGCGCTTCCGGTCAACCTCGGCTGAATGGGTGGGCATCGACACTACCCGGCCTCCCATGTCGGCAGTCGCCTCCACCGCCGTGGGGTTCAGGCCTCCGACCTCCAGGTTCAGCGTGATGCCGCCGATGACGGCGAGGCCCGGCACCATCTGGGCCACCGTGTAGGCGACAGGGTGGGCGGGATATTCGTGGCTATTGAGGACTATGCCCCGCATACCTGCGGCCTGGGCGCTCATTGCAATCTCGAGGGCGCCGGCCCGGCGTTCCACCCTTGGATCGGGAGCGAAGTGGACGTGGATATCCACCGCGCCTTCCATCAGCCTATCGACAGCGGTCATGATGCCTCCTGCTCACCAAAGTAAAGAAAGGCCGGGCAGTAAGGGCCCGGCATGTCATAAGGGAGGGAACGGACATCCTGCGGCTATGCGCTGCCGAGGCCTTTGATGGCCTCGTTGAGGCGGGCCATCTCTATGGCGGCCACGGCGGAGCTGTATCCCACGTTCCCCTGCTTGCCCCCAGCCCGGTTTATGGCTTGGTCGATGTTCTCCGCCGACAGCACTCCGAATATCACCGGCACGCCTGTATCCAGGGAGGCCCTGTTTATACCCGAGGCTGCTTGGCTGGCCACAAGGTCATGGTGGGACGTCTCGCCCCGGATCACCGCGCCCAGGCAGACAACGGCATCGTACCGGCCCGTCTGAGCCAGGGTCTTGGCGCAGGACGGAAGCTCGAAGGCCCCGGGGACCCAGGCGACCAGGATGTCGTCATCCCCCACCCCGTGCCTGGAAAGCCCGTCCACAGCTCCCCGGAGCATAGTAGAGGTCACATAGTCGTTGAAGCGGGCGACCACGATGGCTACCCGCAGTCCCTTGCCTTGTAGGTCTCCCGTTATCTCCTGTGCCAATTGCACCCCACGCTTGCCATCAGGCTATTTTGTGCTGCCTTCGGATTCTCCCACACCTTCTTCCAACACCTTTTCGACGAACTGGGCCTCGGTCACCGCTCCCACGAACTGGATGGGCGGAGCGATGCCAGCCATGGGGCCGATGTTTCCGAGCACCGTCTTGGGCACGCTGCGCACCATGTACCTCTGGGCCAGGTTAGGGAACTCCTCCACCTCGATGACATCGGCTGTGATATTTGGGTTTTCCAGGGCGATTGCGTGGGCCAACCTGGCCACACTGGGGCAGTAACCTCAATTGGGTGTGACAAACACCTGTATGTGCACCGGCTTCTTGACCTTGCGCAGGTTCTTGCGCGACTCCATAGTCAGGGGGCTTACCCCTCGGGAAATGGTCTTCACGCTGTCGGTCAGGGCATAGAGCTCCGGGCCGAGGGGGATGCCGTAGAACTTCAGCCTGGAGCTTCCGTTGTCTCCAAGGACGATGGCCGGTATGCGCTCGACGCCCAGCTTGTCCCGCGCTTCGGTGTCGGTGTAGAAGTTGTACACCTCCAGGTGCAGCTTGGGTGAAAGGCCGGCCAGCTCTTCCATCAGCTCCTGGGTCTGGGGGCAGTAGCGGCACTCTCTGCCGGGCACGGCAAGAAGGGAGGACCCCTGGCCGAAGAACTTGATGGTCACATCGTTCTTCAGGTTCTTCCGGAGGTCCCTCTTTAGGTCGTTCCGGTCCTGGTCCGGGATGATTGCCATCCGGCCTCCGCTATGCGACAGACTGACTTAAGTTTACAACGGATCAGCGACGTTATCCACTCGACCCCGAACGAGGAAGAGGCGCTGGAGAAGGGTTATGAAGGAGACGACGGCTATGACTGCCAGGATGATCTCCAGGGGTCGCAGGCTGGCAATGCCCGCTATCAGGCCCGCCGACAGCAGCACAACCCGCTCGGGCCTCGTCATCAGCCCCGCCCGGGTGTCGATACCCAGGGATTCGCCCCTGGCTCGCAGGTAGCTGACCATCTGGGAGGTGATGAGGGCCAGGACCACCGCCACGATGGCGAGGAGGGTGCGCTCCTCGGAGAACTCCTCCCGCAGGATATAAACGGCGATGCCCAGGAACAGGACAGCTTCTCCAAGGCGGTCCATCACCGAGTCCAGCAGCGCGCCGAAGGGGGTAGCCTGCCCCGTAAGCCTGGCAAGGGCGCCGTCAAAGAGGTCCAGGACGCCCCCGGCCAGGAACACTATGCCTGCAACCCATATGTATCCCAGGCCCACCAGGGCGGCCGCTCCGGCGCAGATGCCGAACCCAGCCAGGGTGATCATGTTTGGAGTCAGGCCCAGGCGGTGGAACAGGCGGGCCCCCGGCAGCTCGAAGTACCTTAGGACGCCAGACCTAAAGCGGTCTCTGCCCGGCAACCGAACCATCGGGGGCTCCCATCAGATTCTCATAGTGGTCCATGACCATGCGGGCTACCTTCTCCCACCGGTACTGCTCAACCGACTGGCGTCCCACCGACCCCATCTGCCTGCGCAGGTCGCTGTCATCCACCAGCCGGCCCAGCGCCACAGCCAGGGAAGCGCTGTCCTTTGGGGGTACCAGCAGCCCCTGCTCACCGTGGTCCACAACGCCGGAGTATCCCTCGATGGAGGTCGCCACGATGGGCCGCGCCGCAGCCATGGCCTCCAGCAGGACAATGCCGAAGCTCTCCCTGCCTGTGGCGGGGGAGCAGCAGATGTCGGCGCTGGCGTAGTAGGAGGGAAGGTCCTGGTAGGGCACGCCTCCGAGGAACACAACATCCTGGAGGTTCCTCTCCCCCAGCACTCGATGGCAGTCCTTGTCCAGGTTCCCCGGGCCAACGACCAGCAGGCGCACGTTTGGGTGCTCCCACTTCAGCATCCCGAAGGCTTCCAGCAGGTACCTGAGGCCCTTGCGCTTCTCCAATCGCCCCACGAACAGGATGTTGGTCTTGCCGTCCTGCAGCTCGGGAAGGGGCCTTCCGGCCGTGGCGAAATGGTCCACATCAATGCCGTTGGGAATGATCCTGTAGTTTCCAGGAAAGAACCGGCTGACGTACTGATGGGCTGCGGGGGATACGGCGATCAGGCCGTCCAGCTTGTTGAACCATCGCTTGAGCAGCCGGTGGGACCAGCCGTAATTCCGGAAGCGACCGTAAAAGGCGTGGAAGGTGCCCACGTTGACAGCGTTGGAGCACTGGAGGACGGTGAGCGGGAGGACCGGCATGAGCGGTTCGTGCAGGTGGACAAGGTCGAACTTCTTCTCCTGCAGGATTCGCTTGGTCTTGCGATGGAGCCAAAGGGAAAGGGAGAGCCGGGCTATGGATCCGCCCGTGGGTATGGGGACGGACCGCCCCAGGGGCACGAAATTGAGACTTGGCTCGGAGTCCCTGGCTGGGGAGTGAGGCGCAAGTATCTCCACTTCATGCCCCATGTGGGAGAACTGGTGAGCAAGCTGGGAGATGTGCGCGGTGACACCTCCAGGCCATGTGAAATCGTAAGGTGAAACCAGCGCTATCTTCATGAGTGGCTCAATGGTCCAGGGGTTTCCGTCCAGGTTGGGCTGGAAATGAGAGGCTCTATGCAGGTACGTGGGATTGTACCAGCTTGGAGATGTAGGGACAAGGAATGGTGATACTTGCGAGAAGGGGATGGCAAGGATATCAGTTCGTCCGGAATGGCATAGAAACATGGCCAGGTCTATAATCCGGCTACCTGGCATCGGAACCCCCACCTCTCCTTATGACATACATCGTACGAGAAATGCTGGAAGCCCTTGTCCTCGCCCTGATCGTTCTGTTTATCATCCAGACAAGCGCCCAGAACTACCGGGTGCATGGGCAGAGCATGGAGCCGACCCTGGAAGATTCCCAGTACCTGATGGTCAACAAGCTGTCCTACCTGCGCATGGACCTCGAAAGGCTGTCCAACCTGGTGCCCTTCTGGGACGCCCAGCGGGGGGCGGCGGAATACACCCCCTTCGCAGGCTCGCCGCAACGAGGGGACATCATCGTCTTCCAGAGGAGCGGCGGGTCGGAGATGAACTTCGTCAAGAGGGTCATTGGGCTGCCCGGCGAGCGGGTCGAGATTCGGGATGGGCGTGTGTTCATCAACGGTGAGGAGCTGGAAGAGCCTTACTTGCGAGGGTCCCAGCGCTTCGGAGATATGCTCTGCATTCCCCACTCATCTAACTGCAGGGTGGGGGAGAACGAGTACTTTGTGCTGGGGGACAACCGCACCGACAGCCAGGACTCCCGCAGCTGGGGATCGATACGGGAAGACGACATCGCAGGCGAGGTTTGGTTCATCTACTGGCCCCTGTGCGACGCCCCTCACATGGACACGCTGCTCAACGCCTGCGAGTGAGATTACATTGAGGAGAACGAATAAATGACGATGTCACAAGAGATGGCAAGAATAGAGGTGGTTGAACCTCGCGAGATATGGTCCAACGAAGCGAGAGATTTCACCCCTTGGCTCGCCAAACACATATCGGAGCTTGGGGAAGCTCTAGGTCTGGACCTTGAGTTGCAATCCGCAGAGGCCCCGGTGGGGGGTTTTTCTCTGGATATTTTGGCCCGCGAAGTGGGCAGGGACCGACCAGTGATTGTAGAGAATCAACTGGGACCCACCGACCATTCCCATCTCGGCCAACTCCTGACCTATGCCGCAGGCTACGATGCAAATGTGGTCGTATGGATTGCTAAGGAGTTCAGGGATGAGCACAGAGAAGCCTTGGATCTGCTTAATCGTCACACCGACGACGAGATTGATTTCTTTGGCGTGGCTATAGAAGTTTGGAAGATCAAGGACTCGCCTCCAGCCCCCCATTTCCGCGTGGTATCTGCGCCAAATGATTGGCGGAAGCAGACAAAGAAATCGACTATCAAGGGACAACTGATTGAAAGTGAAAGAGGTGAGCGCTACAGGGATTTCTTCCAAGCCCTGGTAGAGGTGCTGAGAGAACAGCATAGGTTTACGAATTCCCGCAAAGGAGGGACTCAAAGCTGGCGTGCTTTCCCAGCGGGCTATGGCTGGCGGGTTCACTATGGCGTCAATTTTGGAGCTGGTGAAGCACGGGTTGAAGTGTACATCGATAGCCAAAACAAAGACTGGAACGAGTCCCTGTTCGACACCCTGGAAGACAGGAAAGAGTCAATAGAGGTCGAGACTGGTGAGTTAAAGTGGGAAAGGTTGGACAATAAGAGGGCCTGCAAGATCAAAACAGTGCGCCCGGGGAGTATCAATTCAGGAGAGAGTGAATTGGCTGAAATCCAAAACTGGATGGTCGAAAACCTCTTGCTTTTCAAGAAGACCTTTGGCCCCCTCTTGGAAGAACTGGTCCAGCCCGATAGCACCTGAACTTGTCGAACCTCTACTGTAGTACCGCTTAAGCCCCACAAAGCCTCTGGTGCTGATACCAATATTTGCCCGAATCTCGGCGGGAGCGCGCAGGTAATCCACCCGTGCTTCCATGTACCATTTACTCGTATTTGTTCATTTACTGACTTACCGGTAGTCGAAAGGAGTTAGCCTGTGGAAACTTCGCAAGGATTGGGTTTATTGGAGAGGGTGGAGCTAAAGGAAGTCTGGGAACTAAAGGGCGACCATTTCACATCATGGCTTGGAGAGCACATCTCACTGCTTGGGCAAGCCCTGGGGTTGGAGCTGGAAAGTATGGCCCGCGAGACCCTGGAGGACGACTGCCAAGGGTACATCCCGGCCTGGGATGTGGCGAATGATCGTCCGGTAGTTATCCAAAGCCACCTGGAGCCCTCGGAACACTCCCACTTCGGCGAAATACTGACCTGCGCCGCCGTCCACGATGCAGATGTGGTCATCTGGGTCGCCAGGGAGTTCAAGGGCGAGCACAAAGAGGCCCTGGATATGCTCAACCGGCGCACGGACGAGGACACCGAGTTCTATGGAGTCGCTGTGGAGCTGTGGCGAATCGATGGCTCCCGGCCCGCCCCCTACTTCCATGTGGTCACCTCTCCCAGAGAGTGGGAGGAGGATCTGATCGAAATCGACGCTTCCTCCGATGTAGAGCCCGAAGACCAGTCCGGCGCCTGGGAGGAAGAAGAGAGGTACCACTGGTTCTGGGAGCCCCTGAAGCAGAAGCTGGAAGAGGCAGGACTGAGCCTCGGAACTGGCAACGGGCATGCATTTCACTGCATCGTTGACCTCGGCGTGTCCGACGTCTGGTGCGACATGCGCTTCACCGATTCCAATGAGGTAGCTGTGGACCTGAAGCTGCACGAAAACGGGAACTGGGATGACTCCCACCTCGAGCTCCTCATGGAGTCCCAGATGGAGATCGAAGCAGAGATGGGAATGGATTTGGCGTGGGACGGGACCGACGACCATGGCGACTGGAGCGTGAGCGTCAGCGCCGGAGGCTCCATCGATGAACCACCTCATCGGCTTGATGAGATACGGGGCTGGATGTTCGAGAACGTGGTTAGGTTCAACGAGGTCTTCCCGCGGCATCTTTTGAAGGTGCGGCACCAGCTATCCCAGGAAGAGATCGTGGAGGTCCCGGAAGGCAGCTACGAAGGCATTTTGGAGGACGAGGAACCGGAGTCCCCAACCGACTTTTCCTGGGCCTTCGGCGCTGTGAGGTCCTATGACTCGGTCGAGTCCGACGACATCCCGGCGCCCGCGTTCGCTTATGAGTCCGTAGCGCCGGTCAGCTCTTTCGAGCCAGCCGAGTTCTACGAACCCTCGGAACCTGTAGCTCCCTACGAGGCCACCGAGCCTGTAGTCGCCTACGAGGCCGTCGGGCCCGTTAACACGTATGGGGCTGTCGAGTCGTACGAACCCGCAGAGCCGGTGAGCTCCTACGAGTCGGCAGAGACGCAGGAATCCTTAGAGTCCGCTGACTCCTACGAGGTGGTGCACTCATATAGGTCCACCGAGACTTCCTATGAGACCACGGAGGTGGCGGGATATTACAGGGTCGTTGAACCTGCCGAGAACTTTGGGCCGGTGGGGTCATACGGGGTTGTTGACTCCTACGAACCCACCCCGCCAGCCGCTACCGAAGAGCAGTAGCAGCCCCGACCCTTAACTGAGCAACTGTGAGGGAATCGGCCCCCCAACCGGGGGGCCGATTGTCATTTACCGGAAAGCCTCCGCGTTGTCCTCCGGAGCGTACCCCACGACTCTTCTGGCGTGTTCTATATCCCGGTAGTTCCACTTGTTCCCCGATGTGCCGAAGAAGATGTCGAAGCGCAGGTCGTCGGGCGCTTCCACGCAACGCTCCACAAGCTGGGCGATGTCCCGCTGGCTGCACCAGTGGGAGAAGCGACGGGTGGAATTGGCCATGTCCTCATCGTTGACGTACCCCACCCTGATTACGATGCACGACATGTCGAAGGTCTCCGAGTAGTAGCGGGCCAGCGCTTCCCCCCACAGCTTCGTGCACCCATACAAGCTCTCCGGGCGCACCGGGGCCCGGTTGTCTATGATGGGGAAGTTGGCGGGCACCTCGTCGTACCTGCCTTCCACGATCGCCTTGTACGGCTCGTCCCGTTCGTAGTTGGAGATGACCCTGCCCGAGCTGGCATATATGACACGCTTGACGCCGGCTTCCCGGGAGGCTTCGAAGATGTTGTAGGAGCCGGTCAGGTTGGAGAGGAACATGCGGTCGTTGCCCTCTCGATCGAAGCCCGCCGCCATGTGCACGACAGCATCCATCCCAGCGAAGGCGGGCCTTATGGCATCCAGGTCGGCGATGTCCGCCCTGGTGGTGGGGACTCCCGGAACATCCCGGCGGTTCAGGGCGTACATCTCGTGATTCCCCTCCATTTGCCGGCGCACCGCCGAGCCAATCCGGCCGCTCATGCCTGTAACCAGAATCTTCATGTCATTCTCCTCTGTGTCTAATCGTCGGTGGTTCGGCCCCGGCCCATCGTAGGACCCGGACCACGTTTCACCCTGTTATTTACACCACAGAGTCTGATACGACAAGACCGGCCCAGGTTCCGGGAGGCTTGCCCTGGCCCCAGACCCTGGGATTTAGCCGAGGGACAGAAAAGCCATCAAAGCTCCCGTTTCAGGTAGGCGGAATTACAGTCGGGTTATCCCTGGTGATATAATGGCTAGTTGAGTGCGAGGTTCTGAAACACTGACTTATGACGACAAAGCGGGACTACTACGAGGTGCTGGGGGTTCCCAAGGGTGCCACCGAGGAGGTGGTGCGGAAAGCTTTCCGCAAGAAAGCCCTGGAGTACCACCCCGACAGGAACAAGAGTCCCGATGCGGAAGGTAAGTTCAAAGAGGTCAACGAAGCTTACCAGGTGCTGATCGACCCCCAGAAGCGCGCTCAGTACGACCGCTTCGGCCACGCCGGCGTCAGCGGCGGCCAGTCCCAGGACTTCGCAGGCTACGACATCTTCGGCGGCTTCGGCGATATCTTCGACTCCTTCTTCGGAGACATCACGGGCCGGGGTCGGCAGCGGGCAGCCCAGCGCGGGGATGACCTCCAGGTCCGTCTCACCGTGGACTTTGAGGACGCTGTTTTCGGGACCGAGCGGGAGGTGGAGGTGGCGCGGGTGGAACGCTGCCAGCGCTGCCAGGGCGCCTGCAGCGAGCCCGGCACCGGCACTTCGTCCTGCACCACCTGCCGCGGCGCAGGGCAGGTGCGACGCTCCCAGCGCAGCATGTTCGGCCAGTTCTCCCAGGTGACAACCTGTCCTTCCTGCAGAGGCAGGGGCTCCACCATAGATTCCCCGTGCACCCAGTGCAACGGCGGGGGGACCGAGAGACGGAACCGTAAGATATCAGTGAAGATACCCCCTGGGGTGGATGACGGTAACCAGATCCGCCTGAGCGGAGAAGGCAATGCAGGCATGAACGGAGGGTCGGCGGGGAACCTGTACATCTACCTCACGGTGAATGACCACGAGATATTCACCAGGGACGGCAGAAACCTAATCTACGAGCTTCCGCTGAACATCGTCCAGGCAACCTTGGGGGATGAAGTGCAGATTCCCACCCTCAACGGCACCGAGACACTGAAGATTCCCGCAGGCACCCAACCGGGGGCGGTCTTCCAGATCAAGGGCCAGGGCGTTCACCAGGTGAACGAGCACCGCAGGGGGGATATTGTCGTGCCGGTGCGTATACAGGTCCCATCTTCCCTGGACTCCCGGCAGAAGAAGCTCCTGGAAGAGCTTTCCGAGACCCTGGAAAAACCCAACGATCCCGCGATGAGGGACAGAGGCATTTTCAGCAAGATAAAGGATGCCTTGAGCTGATCCGCTCTCCCGGCGCCCAGCCCTTCTCGACCCCGCTCCTCATCTAGGGCGGGGATTGCTTTTTCCCCAGGCGCTGGCTATATTCTTAGGCAATCAGGCAGGGTTTATAGCTTTGTCTAGCCCTGCCTTCAGTGGGAGGAAAACATGGTCAAGCCGAAGCGTGTAGGGCATGTTGTCCTGAATGTCAGCAACGTGGAGGAGTCCACCAAGTTTTATACCGAAGTGCTGGGGTTTGAAGTGTCGTCCAAGAGAGACATCGGCACCTTTCTCACTTGCGGGAAGATCCACCATGACTTGGCGCTGTTCCAGGCGCCCGAAGATGCAGCGCCCGTAAGCAGGGGCCAGATCGGGCTGAACCATGTGGCGGTCCAGGTGCCCGATTTTGATGTCCTCAAGGAGACATACCGCCGTCTCAACGAGTGCAACGTTCCCATCGAGGGCCTGACGGACCACGGCATGACCTCGAGCATCTACTTCACCGATCCCGATGGCATCCGCATCGAGTACTTCTGCAATTCCACCGAAAGCGCGGAAGAAGGGCTGGCCATCATGCGCTCTCCGGAGCGCACGAACAAGCCCCTTGTGCTGGAGGAAGCCGCGGTATAAACCCGGCGGGCTCCCAACGGGGCCTGCGATTCACGACCAACCTTGCCGGAGAGGGCATTACATACCCACCGAAAGGATAACCATGTCGCAGCTAGAGTTCGGTATATGGGACAGCTTCCAGGCATTCGAGATGGCCAAAGGTGAAGCGGCCGACATCTACGACGAGCACATACAAGAGGTGCAGCTGGGTGAAGAGCTCGGCTACAACTACTACTTCACCATCGAGCACCAGAACTCCCACGTGGGCCAGATCAGTTCGCCCAGCGTGTTCCTGTGTGCCGTAGCCCGGGCCACCACCAAGATACGAATGGGGGTGATGATCTACCAGTTGCCCTTCCACAACCCGATGAGGCTGGCCGAGGAAGCGGCTATGCTGGACCACTTGTCCCGGGGGAGGCTGGAGTTCGGAACCGGGCTGGGAGTCCATGAGCATGAGTTTATCCGGTGGAACCTGCCCTTCTACGAGCGCCGAGAGATGTCCGGAGAAGCCTTGGAGGTAATCAAGAAGGCATGGACCGAGGAGTACGTGTCCTACGAGGGCAAGTACTTCAAGTACGAAGAGGCCCTACCGGTGCCCAAGCCTTTCCAGAAGCCTTACCCGCCCATCTGGGTGGGCGCCCACAGCGCCACATCGCTGGAGTATGCCGCCAAGAACAACTACCACATTTCCCAGAACATCGACGTGGACTCGGTGATCGCGGAGAAGTTCGACTACTACCGGGAGAAGTGGCGGGAGTGTGAGCACGATGGCCCCATGCCGAGGACGTTCCTGATGCGGAACGTGCATGTGGCTGAGACCGACGAGATCGCAAGGGCTGAGGCGGAAGAGCCTCTGATGCAGGGACGGCGCATGACGAGGGAGGGCCTGTCCAAGACCAGCGTGGGATTCAAGGGCCACGAGGACTCGCCGTCAAACAGGGAGATAGATCGAGTGTTCCAGGGGATGAACAGCTCTTACGACTTCTGGATCGAGAACGGTCTAGCGCTGGTGGGAAGCCCCGAGACGGTCATCCGACAGCTAAAAGCTCAGTATGAGAATATCGGCTACGATATCTTCTGTGCGAACCACAGGTTCGGGCCTATGCCGACCGCAACCTCGCACAAGTCACTCGAACTCTTCGGCCGGGAAGTCATCCCGGCCTTTACCTAGGCTTCCCCGAACTCCCGGGTGCTTTCCACCCAGCCCTCTCCGGGGGTGGTCTGGAAGCACCCAGCGCGCAAACCGGGCACCCGTTGGGGCGCCCTACTGGTCCGTACCTCTAGGCGTGGACGGTGGCTCCCAGGCTCTCCAGCCCCTTGCGGACGCTTGAGAGAATCCGCGTCAGCTCATTTTCCAGGTTCCGCAGGGTCTGAGCTACGTAGGCGTCGGCGTCGGACCGGGAGGTCCTGGCTTCCAGCTCTGCCTGCTCGGTCATGCGGCTTGCCTTGCGCTCTGCTTCCGACACGGTCTGCTCGGAGATCTTGCGGGCTGCCAGGACGATCTCGTTCTGGTCCACCCGGGCGCTGTACTCCTCTTCAGCCTCGTTGCGGGTGCGGCGGGCGTCGATCTGGGCTTGGTTGAGGATGTTGTCCTTCTTTTCGATAACCTCTTGGGCTGAGCGAATGTCCTGGGGGACTACCAAGCGCAGCTGTTCCACGAGTTCCATGACCTTGTCGGCATCTACCAACCTTGCCCGGGTGGTGGGCACCCGCCGGCTGGTGTCAACCAGGGCTTCCAATTTGTCTATAACGTTGATGATATCCATCGAATACTGCTCCCCTCTCTCTAGCTTTGAACTTCCAGGGCCATCTTTTCCTTGATGGCTTCCACCGCATGGTGGGGCACCAGGGAATCCACATCGCCTCCCAGGGCGATAACTTCTTTAAGCAGGCTGGAACTAACGTATTGATATGGCAGACTAGCCATCAGGCAGACCAGCTCCACATCGGGAGCCAGCTTCTTGTTCATGAAGGCCATCTCAAACTCGTAATCGAAGTCCGACCCGCTGCGCAACCCCCTTACAATCACTTGAGCACCCAAACTCTTGGCCCGGGCTACCACAAGCCCGGTGAATTCCGTCACTTCTACGTTGGGCAGGTCCCTCACTGCATCCTGGAACAGGGCCACCCGCTCCTGGGTGGAGAAGAGCAGGTTCTTGGAAGGAGTGTCGTACACCGCAACCACCAGACGCTCGAAGATGCGGGCGGACCGGGTTGCGATGTCCACATGCCCCCAGGTTACGGGATCGAATGTGCCGGGATAGAGAGCTATCGTCACGGCTCCGCCGTCCATCTGTAGCATTCGACCAAGCTGTCGCCGTAGCGGTAGCTTCCCTGGCTGACCAGCTTGCTGTACTCAGACGCCAGGGGGCGGTGTTTGGAATGACCCACCACCAGTGTGGCGCCCTCGTTGAATATTCCCGAGTTGGACACATTTTCGACAATCACATCCAGTCCATCCAGCTTGTAGGGCGGGTCCATCATCACGAGGTCGTACTTCCCGGGTAACTGGACAATGGCCCTTTCCACATCGTTGCAGTGCACTTGGGCATGGTCGGTAAGGTTGGTTTCAGCCAGGTTTGCCCTGATAGTTGCGCACTGCCTGGGATGGCGTTCTACGAAGTCTGCCCAAATTGCCCCCCGGCTCAGCGCTTCGATGCCCAGGGACCCGGAGCCGGCATACAGGTCGAGTACACGCACCGGCTCGAGATCAAGGGAACCAAGGATATTGAAGATGGCTCCCCGCACCCGCTCAGACGTAAACCGGACCCCTTCAACCCTGGCGCCCTTCAACCTCCTCCCCTTCGCAACACCCCCTACCACACGTATCATTGGTACGCGGAATTATACATAACGTTGCACCAAGCATAATAGCAAATTGGTTGCTTCTTTTGACTAATTTTCAAGACTTTTCACAAAGAATGCGGCAGGGTGTCCGCCCTATGATCTTTGCTTTACAAGCCGACTCCTTTGAATTAGAATCTAGGCAATCGAGCTTCGGCCCCTCCCAGGGGGCCGGCCCCACTGCCCTCAATGCGGTTCCTGTCCTATAGAGGTGTGCCATGGCCCAACCGACTTATCTCACAGCCGAAGGCCTTTCCAAACTTAAGGATGAACTGGACAGCTTGTTGACCCAGCGACGCCCAGGGGTGGCGCTGCGTATCCAGAAGGCCAAGGAGATCGGCGGGACGGTTGATAACGCTGAGTACGATGAAGCCAAGAACGAGCAGGCCTTCATCGAGGGCCGGGTACGTACCCTGGAGAACCTGATCAACAACGCCGTCCTAATCTCCGAGGATGGCGGGCCCAAGGATGTGGTGCAGATCGGCTCCAGGGTTACCGTCCTCAACCAGAAGGGCAAGAAGGACCAGTACAGCATCATCGGGAGCACCGAGGCGGACCCTTCCAAGGGCAAGATATCCAACGTTTCGCCCATCGGGAAGGCCCTTCTTGGCAAGAAGGTGGGCGATATAGCCGAGGTGAACATCCCGGCTGGGAAGATCAAGCTCGAGGTAGTTGAGATAGCCTAGCCGGCCCAGAATCCGTCCTATGCCTGAAAGAGAAGATGAGCTTATTCGTAGCCGGCGCGATAAGCTGGAGCGCATCCGCGAAAAGGGTGTAGACCCCTACCCAACCCGGTTCCCCCGCACCCACACCACCCGCCTGGCGGCTGAGCTTCTCCTTGACCTGGAGGGATCCGCCGGAGAGGGCGCCCGCACCAGCCCCGTATCTGTAGCCGGACGCGTGATCACCTCCCGCATCATGGGCAAGGCGGCCTTCCTTGATATGCGGGACGGCGATGGGAAAATACAGCTTCATTTGCGACGCGATGTCCTGGGCGACGACTACGATCTGGTACGGGACCTGGACCTGGGGGACTTTGTGGGTGTCCACGGCCCCGTCTTCCGCACCCGCACAGGCGAGGCCACCATAGAGGTGGACCAGCTAACGATCCTGTCCAAGTCCATGCACCCTCTCCCCGAGAAATGGCATGGGCTGCGCGACATCGAGCAGAGGTATCGCCAGCGCTACGCCGACCTTATCTCCAATCCTGAGGTTGCCCAGGTCTTCGTCCAGCGCAGCCGGATAATCGACAGCATACGCAGGTTCCTCAACGGAAAGGGTTTCGTTGAGGTGGATACCCCTGTCCTGGTACCCATCGCCGCCGGGGCCTTTGCCAAACCCTTTGTCACCCACCACCACACCCTGGATGAGCAGCTTTACCTGCGTATCGCCACTGAGCTCTACCTAAAGAGGCTGATCGTGGGCGGGTTCGACAAGGTTTACGAACTGGGCAAGGTGTTCAGAAACGAGGGGATGGACCAAGACCATAACCCCGAGTTCACCACCCTGGAAAGCTACGAAGCCTACGCAGACTACAACGATGTGATGCAGATGGTCGAAGAGATGGTCTCCACGGCAGCCATGGAGACCCTGGGCACCTGCCAGGCGCAGTACGGCGAAGAGACCATCGACCTGACCCCTCCCTGGAAGCGCCTATCTCTGAGGGGTGAGATACTCAAGCACGGGAACATCGACATCGAGGAGCACAACACCGCCGCCGCTCTGGAGGCCAGGGCCCGGCAGCTGGGCCTGGAGGTCCGTGCCGAGGGAAGCTGGGGGCGTCTGGTGGACAAGCTGCTGTCCCTGCTGGTGGAGCCCCACTTGGTGCAGCCCACCTTCATGGTGGACTACCCCGACGAGATGTCGCCCCTGGCCAAGCCGAAGGCGGATATGCCCGGCTACGCTGAAAGGTTCGAAGCTTATGCCGCCGGCATGGAGTTCGCCAATGCCTACACCGAGCTGAACGATCCGGACCTGCAGAGGGAGCGTTTGCTGGGCCAGGAGGAGATGCGCAGGTTGTACCAGGACGACGAAGTTGAAAGGCTGGACGAGGACTTCCTGGCGTCCCTGGAATTGGGAATGCCGCCCACCGGCGGCCTGGGAGTGGGCATCGACCGGCTGGTGATGATCCTGACTGGGCAGACATCCATCAGGGATGTGCTGCTGTTTCCGCAGATGCGGTCCCTGAAGTAGCCTAGATATGCTCTCAATCGACATCATACGCAGACAGACGGACAAAGTGCGGGAAGCCCTTGCGAGGCGAGGGGAGGAGTTCCCAATCGACCAGGTGCTAGAGCTGGACGAAAAGAGGCGCAGCCTCATCCAGGAGACCGAGTCGCTCAGGGCCCGCCGCAACGAAGCCAGCCAAGCTATGTCCCGCATGAAGGAGCGCCCCCAGGAGCTGGTGGAAGAGATGCGGGACGTGGGAGACCGGATCAAGCTCATGGAGGGGGACCTCCGCCAGTTGGAAGAGGAGGTCAACGCCGTCCTCTTGGAGATCCCCAACCTGCCCGAAGATGATGTTCCGACGGGCTTGGGTGAGGAGGACAACATCCTGGTCCGGGAGTGGGGTGAACCCAGGAGCTTCGACTTCACTCCCCTGCCCCACTGGGAGCTGGGCGAGTCCCTGGGCATCATCGACTTCCAACGGGGCACACGCATGGCCGGCTCCCGGTTCTTCATTCTCACAGGCATGGGGGCCAAGCTGGAGCGGGCCCTCATAAGCTGGATGCTGGACCTTCACACCACCGAGCACAACTACCGGGAGGTTTACCTGCCGGCCATCGTGAAGCGGGAGATCATGGAAGGTTCGGGTAACCTGCCCAAGTTCGGCGACAACCTTTACCATGACGAAGAGGACGACCTGTGGCTGGTGCCCACCGCCGAGGTGCCCCTCACCAGTATGCATCGCCAGGAGATCCTTGGTGCTGATGATCTTCCCCTGTACTACACCGCCTACACACCCTGTTTCCGGCGGGAGAAGGCCGCTGCGGGCAGGGACACCCGGGGCATCAAGCGGGTGCACCAGTTCGACAAGGTGGAGATGTACAAGTTCGTCGAGCCGGAGCATTCGGAGCAGGAGCTGCAGAAGCTGGTGCAGGATGCCGAGGCTGTGTGCCGGAAGCTGGATCTGCCTTACCGGGTGGTCCAGCTTTGCGCTGGGGAGCTTGGCTTTGCGTCGGCCAAGTCCTACGACCTGGAGATGTGGGCGCCCGGCTGCAGGGAGTGGTTGGAGGTCAGCTCCTGCTCCAACTGCACCGACTTCCAGGCTCGCCGCTCGGGGATACGGTACCGACCCGAAGGAGGCGGCCGTCCGACCTTCGTCCACTCACTGAACGGGTCGGGCTTGGCCCTGCCCAGGGTGGTCATATCCATCCTGGAGAACTTTCAGCAGGCCGATGGCACGATTGTCATACCTGAGGTGCTTCGGAGCTACACCGGCTTCGATGTGATAGCACCAGCCAGCAGCTAACCCCCACCTCCCCGGTTCGCCCTTCGATTTCCCTCAGGACAAACCGGGCGAAAGCCCCTGGTGTGAGCCATCCTGGAAACCGGCAAAGCGCCGTCCTGGATTGCGGCCTTCGCCGCAATGACGGCCAAGGATTCCTCATAGCCACCCTTCCTCAAGCCGTCGTTCCGGACTGGCGTCCTTCTTGGCGGTTCGCCCTGAGGGAAATCGAAGAGGAACGGACAGTGGCGTCTTTGCGGTGGACACATACGCCCTCTCCCCTGGTGGGAGAGGGTGGGGGTGAGGGGGACCAACATGGGGAAGCTGCCCCAGGAGAGCGTATCACCCTCCCCTTAATCCCCTCCCTCAAGGGAGGGGGGATAATACGCCGGTTCGCCCTTCGATTTCCCTCAGGACAAACCAGGCGAAAGCCCCGGGTGTGAGCCAGCCTGGAACCCGGAAGTGCGCCGTTCTGGATTGCGGCCTTCGCCTCAGTGACGATAGGCGTGGCCGCTCCAACTACCGTCACTCTTCCTGCCTTGAATTCGTCACTCCCCCGAAAGCGGGAGGGAGTCTGCGCCCCTCACTGTCCTGCTGCCGGCCAAGGCAGGTTCCCGCTTTCGCGGGAACGAAGGTAGGGGAAGGCACCCTCTTCGTTGCGCCCATGGGGAAGCTCTGCTATATTGAAATTCCTCGTGGGGCTGTAGCTCAACCGGGAGAGCGCTTCAATGGCATTGAAGAGGTAGGGGGTTCGAGTCCCCCCAGCTCCACCACCTTTGCGTGGGACGTCAGCATCGCACCTCCAAGACCCATTCCCTTCTCCTACTGGGTAGCGCCGCAGCTTATTGCCGGCGAGTACCCCGGTTCCCTGATAGCCCTGAGACCGAGGCGGACCATCAGGACTATATTCGACACCGTTCTGGCGCTTCTGGTCTATGGTCCCAAGGGGCTGAAGGGCAATCGGCGCAAGATACGCTCGTTGATTGAGGCGGGCGCTACCCTGTTCCTTGATCTTACCGAAGAGGGAGAGCTGCCTCCCTACGAAGGCCTTCTCCATGAAGAAGCCCGGAGGCTGGGCGCATCGGTGGAGTACCACAGAGTGCCCGTGAAGGACCGGACGACAGCTACCATGATCCAGATGGCAGAAGCCCTCGACGCTATTGACCGGGTTGTGGACGCCGGAGGGACGGCCTATGTCCACTGCATGCGTGGGATAGGGCGGACCGGGCTGGTCGTCGGCTGCTACCTAGTGCGCCGGGGCATGACGGGCCAGCAGGCCCTGGATGAGATTCGGAACTTGAGGAAGGGACTCCTGAGCTCCTGGGCGAGGTCCCCGGAGACGGACGCGCAAAGGCGAATGGTGCTTGAATGGAAAGGGTAACCTTGGTCATGCCGGCGCTGCCCTGGATGACCTCGCCGTAGCCTCATTCTGAAAAGGCTATCGTAAACAGAGCAGGTGGAATTCAGTCGGGGATGCGCAGCTCTATGGTCTCTCCGGCGCCCGGCGCAACCCATGTGCCCTCGGGATTATCCGGGGAAGCTGCATCCTGAATGGCCTCTCTTTTGACCACGTGGACTCCCAGGCTCGCCAGCATCCGGTCCACCTGCTTGAGAGAGTCGGCAGCGGCCTTGGATCTGCTCGACTCCTTGGAGAGACGGCCGCGCATGTCCAGGAGATTGCCGGCCATCGAAAGGGCCATCTCCACCCCCGCCAGGTTGAGCCCCATGTCGTCCACGAAATGCTTGATCAACCTGAGCCGGGCTACATCCTCATCGGAGTAAGTGCGTAGTGTGCCCATGCGCAAGGGCACGACAAAACCCGCGCGTTCATACTTGCGCAGAGTCTGCGGATGCATGTCCAGGGTCTGCGCTACCATGCTGATCAGGTAGATGCCTCGGGTCTGTCTCATCGCGCCTCCGCGTGCCTTATACACCGGTGTGAGCATATTGTCAAGCTCATATCCGTTTAGTAATGTGATTAATAGCTGTTACTTGACACAACTTATATCAATGATTATACTCATCTCATATCCTCAACAAGGGAGGCTCGCCATGGCAGAGGCAGCGATTGTCGAGACGGACCGACGACCCGATACAGCCGTAAGGGAGCTTAACGCCAAGCTCGCCAGGGAGGTTGAGGCTGCCGTGGAGAAGGCGGAGCGAGCGCAAGGCAAGGACCAGCCGGATACCGGCCACTGGTCCTACAGCGTGCCCCAGGCGGGGGTCAGGTACTACTCGTTCTAGCCATAGTCTTCCAAGGAACGAGGATAGCCAAGATGCAGGCAGAATGAAGAAGGAGAAAAGCAATGATTCAGCGATGGGACCCGTTCAGCGACCTGCGGCAGATGCAGAATACGATGGACCGGATGTGGCGAAGGATGGGAACCTCAGCCCGGAACTCCGAGGATAGTCCTGAAATAGAGGCATGGGCTGTTCCCCTGGATGTGACCCAGCAAGGCGAGAACACCTTGATCCGCGCCTCCATGCCCGGCGTTTCGCCGAAGGACATCCAGGTCTCCATCGAGGACAACGTGCTGACCATTAAGGGTCACTCCACAAAGGAAATCCAGGATGAAGGCGAGACCTACCTCATGCGCGAGCGCAGGACAGGCTCCTTCCACAGGGCGCTGCGCCTTCCCGATTCGGTCGACCCCGACAAGGTGGAGCCCCGCTACGAGCACGGAGTCCTGACGATCAGCGTGCCAAAGGCGGAGGCCAAGAGGGCGCGCCAGCTACAGATCCAGGTAGGTGCCTCTTTACCTCGGGAAGGCGCGAGCGGCTAGTCGCCATATCTGCCGTTTCGTAGAAAGAAGAGTGCGGTGTCTAACTAAGGCGCCGCACTCTTCTTTGTCTCATGCTCCTGCAAATGCGGTGTGCCTCAAGGGAACGGATCATCCCGGCTGGCCGAAGCCTGGGCTTCCCGGATCGACAGCCCCACCTTTACCTTGTCTCCCCACAAGCTCTTGATGTAGTTGAGCACCGAAATTATCTCTTCCCGGGTAAGGGTCTCCCCGAAGGCCGGCATGGCGCTCTTGAAACCGGGAACGTCTGGCCCCTCGGAGATGGCTCCGCCCTGGCTGACGATCCGATACAGGAGACCGTCGGCATGGTGCCAGGTGTGCCCTTCGCCGTTGAGGGGTGGAGCCGGCAGGGTGCCGTCGTCCTTCTTGATGTGCCAATCGGGCTGGCCTTCACCGCCAGCTCCGTGGCAGACGGCGCAGTTGGCGGCGAATATCGCCTGTCCCGCGGCGAGGTCCTCGGAGGGCGAGGACGAGCATGCAATGGCCAATGCCGAAATTACTGCGCAAACCGCCGCCAGGATGGGCAACCTGAACAGGGCCCGCGATAATGGCATCCAACGGCGACTTTCAGGTTCACTGGTCACATCATTCCCTCGAACCTAATGGGTGAAGCGGAACTTCAGACGGGGTTTTGCAAAGGAGGGCCACGCCCTCTCTGCCCCGAATCTTACAACAATTCCTCGTCTGTCTCTCTGATTTATGGAACAGTAATTAGGCTGCATTTTCGGCCAAAAGGAGGAATTTTGGCTGAAGCAAGATACGGAGTAAAATAGATGGCGCGATGATGTGCAACAAGCTAATGTGGTCAGCCGTTGGGATACTGATCGTGTTCTCCGCTATTCCGATGGCGGCCTGCGGAGAGCGGGACGACGACAGGGACCGGGGGCTATCCCGCGCAGAAGTCGAGGAGATCGTAGAATCGGCGATGGCGGAGATGTTCGACCCTACCCCGGGACTGAGCCAAGAGGAAATCGAGGAACTGCTGAGCACAGCGGTCGCGGCGGTCCCCACATCGCGACCAGGCCTCAACCAGGATGATGCCATTCAGCTCCTTCAAGATCCCCGCTATCGCCTCCCCCAGCCTGAGCCAGACATCAGCCGCGGGGAAATCGAAGAGATAGTGGCTGAAGCTATCGCAGAGGCGGTGGAGCGTGAACCCAGGCTTAGCCGGGCGGATGTGCAACGCATAGCGCGAAACGTGGTCGCGTCCATACCCTTAAGGTCGGCGCCTGCCGAATACACGAAATTCTTCGTTGAGAACGCCATCAGCAAGTACGACTCGGAGGGTCTTGACGCCACGCTGAACTATTACAATCGCCTCGAAAGCGTTGATGGCCAGTGGTATGTGTTCATCGTCGATGCAAACGATAGAGTCATCGCCCATTACAACCCGGGCCTCCTGAACGCAGACCTCAAGGGCCCCCTCGGGATCGATCCCAACAGCTACCCGTTTGGGCAGGATATGCTTTCGGCCACCGAAGAAGGCAAGTGGGTTTCCTACGTCTTCCGCAATCCGGAGAGCGGGGTTCCAGGTGGCGACTTCGCCAGCTTCGAGATCAAGAACGTTTGGGTGGTGAGACACGGTGGGCTGCTGTTCGCATCGGGCTGGTTTGTCGAAGCAGACCAATTTACCCAGTCGTTGGTAGCAGCCGCCGTCGGCAAATATCGCTCGGCAGGGTTGAATGAGACCCTGGAGTATTTCGCCGGCCCTGAGACCGCCCTTGCAGGACTGGAGGCGACCATTGAATACTACAATGACTCCGAGACGGTACCAGGGGAATGGTTTGCCTTCATAGCCGACGGAAACGGCACGTTAGTGGGGCACAACAAACCTGAACTGATTGGACGGACCCTCACGGACCTGTACCTGTTCCGCTTGGTTACTCACGTATTTTACGAAGATGGCATCTGGGTGGCAGTGGAAGCTATAGATTCGGAAACTGGAAGCATGGAGTCCATGCGCTCCTGGGTGGTAAAGTACGATGGGGTGACCTTCGGATCCGGTTGGTACAACAACGAACCGGGGAACTGAAAGCCATCCGTCGGGCAGCCAGGCAGGGTCACGGGACCGGGCGAGCCAGGACCTTATCCATCACGATAGATGCCACCAGAAGGAGCACCATTGCGCACGCTAATTGTCATGATATGGGCCATAGCCCTCGTTTTGCTTATTGTCGCTTGCCGGGGAGAGGTTGGGCCTCCCGGGGAGCAGGGTCCTCCGGGGCCTCAAGGACCCCAAGGTGAAGTCCCCTCCCTGGATGAGGACACCCTTGCAGCAATCGCCGACGCCATTTCAGAAGCGGGAGTTGACTCGGCCGCGCCGCCCAAGTGGGACCCCGCCGAATACACCAAGCACTTTGTCAGAACAGCCATCGACATGTACGTCACAGAGGGTCTAGACCCCACCGTTGCCTACTACAACACCATGGAAAGTGTCGACGGCCAGTGGTACATGGTCATCTACGACGAGAACGATGTGCTGCTGGCCCACGCTGTTATTCCCGACTATGTTGGCCTGCACTCATCGGAGACGGTTGGCCCCAACGACTTCCCCGCCGGTGATGCCGTGATAGGCGCCGCCGACGAAGATGGCGCTTGGTTCAGCTACAACTTCGCAAACCCTGCCACAGGCGCTGTCGAAGCCAAACACTCCTGGATAGTCGAATACGATGGCTTGACCTTCGTGTCCGGCTGGTATGAGCAGGGTCCTGCTAAGCACGACGCCCCTGCATTCACCAGGGCTATGGTGGGCCAAGCCATAGACCTGTACAACGCCATCGGACGCGAAGCTACGGTGGACTACTACAACAAGACAGAGAGCGTTGACGGCCAGTGGTACGTCTTCATCATAGATGAGAACGGCTATACCATAGGCCACCATAACCCGATGTTCCGAGGCCGGGACCCGGCCCTCCGTGTGGATGCCACAGGATACTTCTACGGCGACGAACTGCTGGGAGCCACCGAGTCGGGGCGATGGGTCGATTACGTGCTCATCAATCCCGAGACTGGCGATAACCGGCAGAAACACACCTGGGCGGTGCGCCACGATGGCCTGCTCTTCGGATCGGGATGGTACGAGTAGGCCCAAGCCTCCTCAAACACCCTTCCCGAAGCTGCCATGGGAGTTGAAGGCGGTGGATACTGGCCTGCTTTGTCCCGTGCTTTCTCCGAATGTTAAAATTCCGGAAGCATCAGTCCGCCTCCGGAAGGGAGCAGTACGGGAGTTTCCCCCATGAATGAGCCTATCGCCATCGTTGGCATGGCCTGCAAATTCCCCGGCGCACCGGATCTGGCGTCCTTCTGGCGTCTGCTGCTGGAGGGTGGAAACGCGGTTACGGAGGGTGTGCCCGGTTCCGGCGTCGGCCGTCTCGGCAACATCATCCGCAATCCGGACGTCCAGAACGAAGCGTGTCGCTACGGCGCTTTCGTCGATGATATCGATCAGTTCGATGCTTCTTTCTTCCGCATTTCGCCGGTAGAGGCGAACTTGTTGGACCCCCAGCAGCGCATGATGCTGGAGCTGAGCTGGCTGGCCCTTGAGGACGCCTCGATAAGTCCCGACACGCTGAAGGGGAGCCGTACAGGGGTTTACACCGGGATCAGCAACGATGAGTACCGAATGCTGGTCCTGGATACGATGAAACCTACCGAAGCCGCGGGAAGTCTCTATGCCCTTAGCGGGACCAACCTGAACGGAACCAGCGGGCGGGTCTCCTTCGTACTGGGCCTTATGGGGCCGGCCAAAGCTGTCGATGCCGCCTGCGCCTCTGCCATGGTAGCGGTGCATGACGCGGTAGCGGACCTCCAGCAGGGCAGGACGGACCTAGCCATCGCAGGCGGCGTGCAGGCCATCATGAACGGGCGCGTGTACGAGCTTCGCGCCGAGGCCATGATGTTGTCCCCTGACGGTCAGTGCAAGACCTTCGACGCGTCTGCCAACGGATATGTCCGGGGTGAAGGGTGCGGAGTCGTCGTACTGAAGCGCCTTAGTGAAGCGGAAGCTGACGGCGATCCCATATGGGCGGTAATCAGGGGTTCGGCTGTGAACAACGGCGGGACCGGCGTCGGCCTGACCGTCCCTCACACACCTGCATTGATCCAGGTGATGGAAACCGCCCTCTCAGATGCGGAGGTCCAACCCGCGGAGATCGACTTTCTTGAGGCCCACGGGACCGGAACAGCGGTGGGCGACCCGGTCGAACTCGACGCTGTGGCAAGCGTATATGGGCAGGGACGCGGACTTGATCGCCCGCTCCTGATCGGGTCCGTGAAGACAAATGTCGGCCACCTGGAATCGGCGGCAGGAATTGCCGGGCTTATCAAGGCGGCTCTCGTGGTGAAGAAGGGTGTGATACCGAAGCACCTGCATTTCCACGATCCCCATCCGAGCTTCGACTGGGAGCACCAGCCCCTGCAGGTGACATCAACCATGATGGACTGGCCGAGGCGCGGTAGCTCGCCCCGCCTGGCAGGGGTCAACTCCTTCGGCATAACAGGTACGAACGCCCACATCGTGGTGGAGGAGCACCTTGGCCCGAATGGCGCGTCGGCCTCGAGCCCCCAGGCAGCCGGCCCTTCGCGGGCAGTGGCGGTTTCCCTGCCCGCTACGATGGCCAACCTGCCACTTCCAAAGGAGGAGCCCAGCCAGCGCACCACAAGGATTCTCCCTCTGTCCGGAAAATCGGAGCCGGCGCTTAAGGACCTTGCCAGGGCGTATCTGTCTTGGCTGGAAGAACAAGAAGAGTCTGTCAGCTCCGAAAGTGCAGCTTGGGGAACGGTGCTGTCGGACATGGCGTGGACGGCGAGTGTCGGGAGGAGTCATCTCGATTGCCGTACAGGCGCTGTGTTCCACGACATTACATCATTGAGGAAGCGACTCGAAACGCTGGCTGAGTCCGGCCCGAGTACGCCTGCACGGGCTCCTGCCAAGGTGGCCTTCGTTTACACCGGGCAGGGAAGCCAGTGGCTGGGCATGGGACAGGACCTTTACGATAGCGAGCCGGTGGCCAGGGCAGTCATGGAACGGTGTGATGAAGTGTTCCGGGATATAAGGGGCGTCTCGCTGCTGGACGTGATGTTCGGTCGTCCGGGCGCCGAGGGGGACCTGTCCGACACAGCGTGGGAACAGCCCGCTCTTTATGCCCTGGAATGCGCCCTGACTGCGCTATGGTCGAGCGTGGGCGTTCAGCCCGACGTGGTGCTGGGCCACAGCGTTGGTGAGATAGCGGCCGCGCAGGCGGCTGGCGTTTTCACTCTGGAAGACGGGATGCGGTTTGCCGCTACTAGGGGCACGCTGCTGTCCGCAACGGAGACGGGCGCAATGGCAGCAGTCTTTGCCCCCAGGTCGCGGGTGGAGTCGGAAGTCGAAGCCTTGAACTCTGCATCCAACGGGGTCGGATTGAGCATCGCCGCCGACAATGGCAGCCACATCGTGATAAGCGGCCCCGTAGAGGATGTAGAAGTCGCGTCGGCCCGCTTCGAGTCCCAAAGCATCGGGGTACGCCGGCTGAACACAACTCGCGCATTCCACAGCGCCCTCTTGGACCCGGCCCTCGACCCTCTAGAAGCTTACCTGGAGGGCGTGGCTACCATGCCTCCCTCCCTTACCGTTATAAGCAACCTCACAGGCCAGCCGGTGGCTTCGGACATGGCACTGGACGCGGCCTACTGGAAGCGCCATGCCCGGGAGCCGGTGGCCTTCGCCGACGGTGTCAAGGCGTTGGCGCACCTCGGCGTTGACGTGATCGTAGAGGCAGGCCCGCATGCGGTTCTGGGCCCCATGGCTAGCCAGGCTTGGCCTGACGGCGATGGGCAACAGCCCGTTTCAGGTGCGCCGGTTGTGTTGGCAAGCCTGCGGCGCCCACCCCGGACCGGTTCGTCGCCGGAACCTGAAAAGAGCTTCGTTTCTGCTGTGGCGGAGGCATACGAAGCCGGGCTGGAGATCTCCTTTGAGGGCCTTTTCGCAGGGGAATCCCGGCGCCGGGTTTCTTTGCCCAGCTACCCCTTCCAGCGTGAACGTTACTGGATAGAGACTTCCAGGTCAGAACGCCCCCGCACTGGGCACCCTTTGATGGGCACCCGTCATGAGTCCGCTCGCGGTGAGGTCACCTACGAAAACGAGGTGTCCCCTTCGGAGCCGACCTGGCTGAACGACCACAAGGTGTTTGGCAGGCTTGTAGCGCCGGGCGCTCTGTATGGCGCCATGGCTGCCTCGGCTGCCTTCGCTGAAGGTGGCCGATGGAGTGTGGTGGACGAAATGCAGCTCCACAGCCCCTTGGTCTTTGCTGAAGAGGCCTCGGGGGATGCTGCGGCCGAAGATACTCGGAAGATACAGATCGTGCTCGACAACGACGAGCAAGGGCGGTTCCGTCCGGTCCAGCTCTTCAGCAAAGGGACCGACGATCAATGGACGATGCACATAGAGGCCCGGGTAGTGTCGGATCCGCAACTGCCGGACGCTGGTGAACGAATTGACCTGGAAGAGCTGAAAAGGCGCCTGTCCCCGGCGGATGTGCCGGCGTACTATCGCGCCAAGTCCGCCACCGGAATCGACCTGGGCCCCCTGTTTCGCACACTGGGAAGGTGCTGGGCCGGGCCGGGGGAGGCGCTGGGTGAGGTCTCGCTGCCGGAGGTGCTGGGGCGAAACCTGTTGGATGTGCATCCACTCCTGCTGGACGGCTGCTTTCAGGTCGTCGGCGTGGCGCGCAACATGGGTACCGGCACGGAAGAAGCAACCTACCTGCCCTTTGGCTGGGAGCGCCTTTGGCTGACAGACCGTATTCCCGACCGGATCCTCTGCCACGTTCGCATGAATGAAACCGACCAGGAGGGAGAATCGTCGACGGGGCCGGCGGAGGTGCTCAGCGGCGAATTGCGCATCTACGACTCCAGCGGAGCGCTTCTGGGTGGGCTTAGCGGGTACACGGTAAAGCGGGCTACGCGGGCCGCGCTGCTCTCGGCGGTCGAGGGGATAGATGACCTCCTGTACGAGGTCATCTGGCAGGACCGTGCCCTTCCAGCGGGAATAGAGTCGGCAGATTTCTTCCCCTCGACCGCCGATGTAGCCGCAGGTACGCAGTGAACAACTGCGTACCTGTCTGACGCGGGCGTCGATCCCCAAGGCCGGAATGACTTGCTGGCCGACCTGGAGCGATGGTCATGGTCCCGCAGCCTCGCAACGCTAGGAGAGCTGGGTTGGCAGCGGGTGAAAGGGGAAGAGGTGGATGCTGAGGAGCTGCGGCAGCTCCTGAACGTCCTCCCGGAGCACAGCCGCTTATTCCGGCGGATGCTCGAGATGCTCGCCAGGTCAGGCGTGCTGGAAGAGAAGGGGGAAGGGTTCGTCGTCAGCATCGGACCGGACGCCTCGCTGCCGGATGCGATGCCTCGCGACCTGGAAGAGTACGCAGCAAAGATGGCGAGCACATATCCCGACGGCCAGACGGAGATCGGCCTGTTTCTCCGTTCAGGAAAGGCCCTCGCCGAGGTGCTTCGAGGCCAAGCCGACCCGCTGACACTGCTGTTCAGCAGCGGCGAACCGACTGCCGCCGACTTGTACCTGAAAGCCCCGGTGGCACGGGCTGCGAACCGGATGCTGGCCGACGCTATCCAGCAGCTGGTAGCCGCCACCCCGGAAGGACGGCGTCTCAGGGTGATCGAGGTGGGGGCGGGAACGGGATCAGCTACTGCATCGGTGCTGCCGGAGCTGCCTGAGGGCCGTTTCGAGTACATCTACACCGACATTTCCGCAGGCTTCTTTGCTGAGGCGGAGGCGCGGTTCGGCGCTGACGGCATTGAGTACCGTCCGTTGGATATTGAGAGGGACCCCATAGCCCAGGGCTTTGATTCCCACGGCTACGATATCTTGATAGCCTCCAATGTGCTCCATGCCACCCGGTACCTGGAGGAGACCCTTGGCCACTGCCTTGATCTTCTGGCCCCATCGGGCCACCTGGTGGCTCTCGAGAACCTTCGCGGACTGGGCTGGATGGACCTTACCTTCGGCCAGCTTGACGGCTGGTGGCGGTACGCCGACTCCTACCGCCCGAACCATGCCCTGGCGGGCCCCCCGGTGTGGCGTCAAGCCCTCCGGGATGCGGGGTTCGAGGGGGCCGAGGTCCTGGGGGTGGACGACTCCTACACCTATGAGATGCTGGACAAGGGCGTCATCGTGGCACAGGGCCCGGCACGGGTCGCCGAGCCCCCGGGGCTGTGGGTGCTAGCGTCAGACCGCGGGGGTGTTGCCGAGGAGATCGCGGGGGCGCTGGCGGCACGGAACCAAACGGTCGTGCTGGCGCGGGAAGCTGTTTCGGATAGTGTCGCTCGCGCAGGGGCAGACAACGCGATTATCGAGTCTGTTGTGAATATGCAGAGCCGGGAATCGTGGCGGTCCCTCGTCGAAGGCCTGCCAAAGGATGTGCCTCTCAGTGGCATGGTACACATCCATGGGATGGAGGGCCATGGTCCAGAGGCGACCACCGGGGAGATAGGGGAGGATGTGCAGCGTGTCGGCGCCAGCGCCTTGGCGATGGTGCAGGGAGTGGGTGACTCGGGTGTAACACCGGAAAAGGGCATGTGGTTCCTTACGCGAGGGTCGCAGGTGTTGGAGCGCGAACAAGGCGGCGAGCTTGCGGGCTCGGTCCTTTGGGGCATGGGCAAGGTCGTGGCCCTGGAAGCGCCTCACCTCCAGCCCCGGATGATCGATTTGGAGCCAGCCACACCGGTCCCGATGTCGGACTTGGTGAATGATCTGTTGTATCCCGACCTGGAGAACCACATCGCCTATCGGCTGGGGCGCCGCCAGTCTGCTCGACTGGTACGGCGCGGGGCGGCAACGGAGCGGCTGGCCCTGCCCGAGGATTCCAACTGGGTGCTGGCCCCGAACCAGAAAGGCGTGTTCGACCGTCCCGAGGTCAAGAACCTCCCTGTCCGCACCCTAGAACCACGGGAAGTCCGCGTTTCGGTTGAAGCAACCGGCTTGAACTTCTGGGATGTGTTCCGCTCTCTCGGCTTCATCGAAGAAGGGGACCTGGGCCGAGAGATGTGCGGATACGTTCTCAACGTAGGCGGGGAAGTCTCTACCGTCTCGGTGGGCGACCGTGTGGTTGGCCTGGGATTTGGGGCTTTCGGGCCCGAGATAATCACGCGAGAGGAGCTGGTGGCGCCGGCGCCACCAGGAATGTCTGCTTCATCCCTTGCTACGATTCCCAGCGCTTTCGTATCGGCCGCCCTTTCCTATAAGTTCTCGGGGCTGGAGCCCGGCGATCGGGTGCTGATCCACGCTGGCGCAGGCGGTGTGGGACTGGCGGCCATCCAGCTTGCGCAGGTCGCCGGAGCGGAGGTGTTCGCAACAGCCAGCGCCCCCAAGCAGGGATATCTGAAGTCCCTCGGCGTAGAGCATGTCTTCGATAGCCGCCAGACAAAGTTCGCCGAAGAGATACTGGAAGCCACCGGAGGAGAAGGCGTTCACGTAGTGCTCAACAGCCTCACCAGCGAAGGCTTCATCGACGCCAGCCTGTCCTGTCTCGCCCACGGTGGTCGCTTTGTGGAGCTGGCCCGGAGAGACATCCTCAGCGAGAAGGAGATGGCGGCGCTCCGCCCAGACGTGGCCTATGCGATCCTCGAGCTGGACGTTATGAAAAAGACCGTTCCCGGCGAGGTTGGAGAGGTCCTTCGAGAAGTGATGGCGCAGCTTACGGCGGGCCAACTGAAACCCCTCGTCCACAGCAGGTGGCCGCTGGCCGAGGCGGGAGCAGCCCTGGGGTTCATGCGATCGGCCCGACATATGGGGAAGATAGTGTTGACGCCATCGCCCATCATGAATGGGCGGCTCCGTGCCGACCGGACCTACCTTGTCACTGGAGGTCTTGGTGGCATCGGATGCGCCGTAGCTGCTTGGCTTGCCGACCACGGAGCGGGAGTCATCGTGCTGAACGGACGGCGGCCCCCAGACGCGGACGCCGAAGAGGCCATCGAAGCCCTCAGGCAACGCGGAGCCGATGTCCGCGTTGAGTTGGCAGACGTCACCGACGCCTCAGCCATGGACGCCATGCTGGAACGCATAGACGGCGACCTGTCTCCCCTTGGCGGGGTTATCCACAGCGTGGGTGTGCTGTCGGACGCCGCCCTCGATAACCAGACTTGGACTAGCTTCGAACAGGTCCTATGGCCAAAGATCATCGGAGCGTGGCACTTGCACCGGGCTACCATAAACCGGGACTTGGACTTCTTCATTCTCTTTTCCAGCCGGGTCGGTGTCATGGGCAACCCCGGCCAGGCCAACCATGCCGCTGCCAACGCCTTCCTGGACCAGCTCGCGGGACACCGGCGGGCATTAGGCTTGCCGGGGCAGGCCATCGCCTGGGGAGCGTGGTCGGAGATCGGAGAAGCGGCGGAACAGCGGGAAAGGATCGAACGCAGACGGGCGGCCCTGGGAGGACGATGGTTTACGCCGGAGCAAGGAATCAAAGCCCTCGAAAGGCTGGTGCGCCAGGACTCTACTACATCGGTGGTAATGTCGGTTGACTGGTCGGTGTTTGAAGAGGCTGTGAGAGAACGTCCGCCCTTGCTGGAAGAGATGCTCTCCTCCGACGGCGGCGACAAGACTGATGCTCCTGACTCGTCGGGAGATGTGCTGGCCCAGCTCCGCGGTGCCACCGCGCCAACGACCCTGGAGGCGCTGGTCTCCTTCCTGCAAAAGGAGGTCCAGGCGGTGCTGCGCATGCCTACTCCTCCAGCTCCGACGGTAGGATTCTTCGATCTCGGCATGGACTCGCTAATGTCGGTGGAGTTGCGCAACCGCCTGAACCGGGCCCTTTCCGGCCTGTGCACGGTATCGAATACAGCGGTATTCGACTATCCCAACGTAAACGCGCTGGCCTCTCATTTGCGCGAAGAGCTAGGTTCAGCTCTTGGGACCAGCAGCCCCGAGACGCTTGATGAGCCTGTCACGGCCCGCCCCAGGGTGACAAGAGAGGCAACGGGTGACCCTGTAGCAATCGTGGGTATGGCGTGCCGGTTCCCCGGTGCGCCGGACCTGCCATCCTTCTGGGACCTCCTGGAATCGGGCGGGGTGGCAGTGTCCGACGGCCGTAGGGACGAAGGTGACTGGACAGGGGTAATCGGTGACCCGGCTGCCGACAACATCCTCTACAGAAGGGGAGGATTCGTCGAAGGAATCGACCGGTTCGACAACAGGTTCTTCCGCATCTCTCCCATAGAAGCCCGGATGATGGACCCTCAGCAGCGGATGCTGCTGGAAACCACATGGCATGCCCTGGAAGATGCGGGAATCGACCCGGAGAGTCTGAGGGGAAGCCAGACGGGCGTGTACGTTGGCATCGGGGCCAGCGAATACCGGGACGTGATCTCGTCCAAGGGGATGGAAGACCTGTACTTTGGCACCGCCGGCAGTCTGGCGATCGGTCGCATCGCCTTCGTCCTGGGACTCGAGGGCCCGGCTATGCCCGTGGACATGGCCTGCGCATCCTCCCTTGCGGCCCTACATCAGGCTGCCGCAGCCCTCCAGCGGGGAGAGGTGGGGATGGCCCTGGCGGGGGGCGTGAACGCTACCCTGTCTCCCGCGCTCGTCCGTTTCCACCACGAGATGGGGATGCTGTCCCCCTCGGGCATGTGCAGCGCCTTCGATGCATCGGCTGACGGCTTTGTCCGTGGCGAGGGATGCGGGATGGTGGTGCTCAAGCGCCTCAGCGATGCGGAAGCCGACGGCGACAGGATCTGGGGGCTGATCAGGGGCTCGTCTGTCAACCAGAACGGGGCCAGTGCTGCCCTTCCCGTGCCCAGGGGGCCAGCCCAGGAGCGCCTCATCAGGGATGCCCTCGAGAGAGCGGGTGTGTCGGCGTCGGATGTGGACTACATGGAGGCCCATGGGACCGGCACGGAGCTGGGCGACTCCATTGAGCTTCGCGCCCTTGCTGCGGTGTACGGCGAGGACCGGGAACCCGACCGTCCCCTCCTGGTAGGCTCGGTGAAGCCCAACATCGGCCACACCGAGTGGGCAGCGGGCATGGCCAGCCTGATGAAGGCTGTGCTGGCGATGAAGCGAGGCGTGATCCCGGCGCACCTCAACTTCCGAGAGCCGAATCCCAATTTCGACTGGGAAAAGATGCCGGTGCGGGTCACTTCCGAGGTTACGGATTGGCCCGCTTTCCCCGGCCGGCGTCCACTGGCGGCGGTGAACTCCTTTGGGCTCTCGGGCACCAACGCCCACGTAATACTGGAAGGCTATGACGGGTACGTTAGCGGCAACCAGCCCCGGGAAAGCGTTCCCGAAAGGGCGGCCAGGTTGCTGCCACTGTCGGGGAGGTCCCCCGGCGCCCTGCGGGATTTGGCGAAGTCCTACCGGTCCTGGCTCGATGGGCAGGCCCATTCCCCTGAAGGAGCAGACCATCGTCTTGCAGACATGGCGTGGACGGCGGGAGTGGGGCGCACCCACTTCCTCTACCGGTCCGGTCTGGTCTTTGGAGATGCGGCCGAGCTGGAGGCGAAGCTCAGGGCCGTCGCCCAGTCGGAAGAGCCTTCCGATGAGTCGGAGCGTCCCTCGTCGGTCAGCGTAGCCTTTGTGTACACCGGAGAGGGGGGCCTTGCTCCGGAGATGGGCGAGGCCCTCTACCGGACCAGTCCGAGCGCCAAAGCGGTCTTTGACCGGTGCGACCAGGTGATGCGGGATGTCCGAGGCGCGTCGCTGCTGGACGTGATGTTTGGGTCAGCAGGCACGGGAGGCAGCCTTCGAGATCCCGCCTGGGAGTACCCGGCCCTGTATGCGATGGAGACAGCCGTCGCCGCCTTGTGGGAGAGCGTTGGGGTCAAGCCGGACCGGGTGATTGGCCGGGGATATGGCGAGATCGCCGCGGCGCAGGCTGCGGGCCTCTTCAGCCTGGAGGATGGATGCCGTCTCGCGGCCTCCCTGGCAGGCCCGGGGCTCGCCCTGCCGGAAATGGCGTCGTCCTCTGTGACCTTCATTAGCAACGTGCTCCAGCGCGCGGTCCAGCGGTCCGACGAGCTGAACGAAGCCCACTGGAGAAGCCTGTCCGATGAAGACCACGTCTTCAGGAGCTGCGTGAGCGCCCTGGCCAGCGCGGGTGTGGACCTGGTCGTTGAGATAGGCCCGCCCTCCGGTCAGGGCACCAGCGTCTCTTCTTGCTGGCCCCCGGAAGCAGACGGCGCCCCGATCCCCGTGTTCCTCGAAGGCCTTCTCAGTCCAGACCAAGGTTCGGAGGACTTGGAGCGGAGTTTCCTGGAGGCAGTAGCCGCCGCCTACGAGGCTGGCGTCACTATATCCTTTGCAGGCCTCTTTGCCGGCGAGGAGCGTCGCCGTATCGGGATCCCGCAGTATCCCTTCCAGCGTCGGAGTTTCTGGGTGCAGGGGCGCAGCCAAGCCTGATAGTGCGCGGCGGCTGCCTCATCTTGTTTGAACATTGCTACGGGTGCTGTTATATTGGTGTCCGTTGAATCTGTAAATTCACATAAGTGAAGCTTGGAGGATATCTGGTGGCAACGACTGAAGAGCGCATGCGAAAACTGGTGGACGACAACCTGGAGATCGAAGGCCGGACCAGTGGCAGGCCCCTGGACCCGAACCTCAGCCTGAGGGACTCGGGCGTTAGCTCGGTGGATTTCGTCGCCTTCACCAAGGTGGTCGCCCAGGAGTTCAACGTCAATTTCGTTCCCGAGGACTGCGACAAGTACAAGACGGTGGGCGAACTGATAGCCTTCCTCGACACGCGGGCCGGCTAACCTTCCAAGGATCAAAAACTAAGCGAGGCGCCTCGTGACGGCAGTCGTTGATGAGACGGCCGCCAGCCCCCCATGTCAAGCGTTGGCAGGCCCATGGTGGAAGCCCCTCCCAGCCACGGCTGGCGTTGCGATATTTCATGTTGACCTAAGTCCCGATCCTGCTCATGAAAGGGAAGCCTATGGGTGGCTGGACCGGGAGGAGCAGTCGGCTTGGCAAAGGTTCACGCCAGCTCCCCGACGCCGCTTTGCTCTGAGCCGCGCCGCCCTCCGTGCCGTCCTCTGTGACTACCTGACCTGCAGCAACGAGAACCTCTCCTTTGCCGCGTCTGACCACGGCAAGCCCTTCGCCGTAGTGTCGGGCAAGCCGTCGGGCGTCGCCTTTAATGTAAGCCACAGCGTCACCCACGGCCTGATCGCCCTCGCTCCGTCGGGGGGCCTGGGAATCGACGTGGAAGAGCGTGTCCCCAAGCCCAGCCTGGACGCCCTCATCGAAGCTGTGATGGGCGCCCAGGAGCAGGTCGATCTCGCTGCCCTGAATGGCGATGCCAAGCTGGCGCTGTTCTACCGGTTCTGGACCTTTAAGGAGGCCCTCATCAAAGCCCTGGGCACCGGCTTCTCCACCGACCCTTCCGGCTTCGAGCTGCCCGCCGACATCCGCCGAGGCGCTACGTCCGGGACATTCAGGTTTCCCCACCTTCATGACATAGCCTGGCATGTCGAGGACATCGGCACCGATGAGTACGCCGCCGCCCTGGCCTGCGAGCTGCCTCCGGCCCGCCTCATCCCACCACCGGAGGAAGGCTGAAGGTTGGCCGATAGCTGCGAAAGGGTCTGGAACATCCCCGAACCCATCTCCACCTGCGAAGTCCAGGTCGATGCCGATACCCATATCGTCCTGAGGCAGCACGGCAACCCAGACGGCCCCAGGCTCATCCTGAGCCACGGCAACGGCCTGGCCATCGACCTCTACTACCCCTTCTGGTCCCGGTTCACCAACGACTTCGATCTCATAATCTACGACCTGAGGAACCACGGCTGGAACACCCCGACCGCCCTGGAGACGCACAACGTTCCCACCCTGGTGGCCGACCACGACTCCATCCTGGAAGCCATAGAGCATAACTACGGGCACAAGACCCAGGTGGGCGTGTTCCACTCCGTGTCCGCCCTGGTGTCCCTGCTGTCCGCCTCCAAGGGCAGCCGCCTGGCCGCCCTCCTGCTCTTCGACCCGCCCCTGTGCAAGCCGGGGCGCAGCCACCGGGAGTTCGAGGAGGCTGCCATCAGAACTGCCGGCATGACCCGCCGTCGCACCGACCGGTTCCGCAGCCGTGCGGAGTTCGCCGAGGTGCTGTCCTTCCTGCCCCCCTTCCAGCGTTTCGTGCCCGGCGCCTTCGATCTGATGGCCGAGACGACTCTCCGCGAGTCCGGGGATCAGGACGGCTACGAGCTGCGCTGCCCGCGGGAGTACGAGGCCCGGATGATCGACTACGCCAGCGTCTATGGCGTTGCCGTGGACTTCGATGAGATAGAGTGCCCGGTCAAGGTGATCGGCGCGGACCCCACCCTGCCCTTCTCCTACCTGCCCACCCTGGACATGTCCGACATCCTCAGCGTCAACTACGACTTCCTTCCCGAGGCGACCCACTTCCTGCAGCTGGAGAAGCCCGAGGAGTGCGCCTCCGCCGCCCTGGAGTTCCTGCGTTCCATCGCCATTCGCTGAGGGGTCCTTCCCAGGCCTACGTATCACCCTCCCCTTAATCCCCTCCTATCAAGGGAGGGGGGAGATAAAGATACCCCCTCTCCCCTGGTGGGTTGGGGTGAGGGGGACAAACCCCGCCAAATCCGGTTCGTACTTCGATTTCCCTCAGCACGAACCGGGTCCTCCAAGTCACCGTCATTCCCGCGCACACGGGAATCTGGGCCCTACTGGCGGGAGGGGGAGGTGACGCGGACGGAGACGATCTCGATGTCGTGGTACTGGCGGTGGGTGACAGTGGTTGCGTAGTGGCGCAGCAGGCGGAGCGAGGTGTCCCGCTCCACGAAATCCCCTGCGCCTCCCATGTCCACCTCCAGCGACTCGGGCGCGGGCGTGTCCAGCAGCGTCAGCTGGTCTTCCAGGTTCTCGGTATTGCCAGCCGCGCCCACAAACTCCAGCTCCGCCGTGCTCCCGTGCCCACTGGCGCTCACCAGCAGCCTCTTCGGTTCGCCTGCGTCCTCGCCCGGCTCAGCCATGATCCCCAGCGTCTCCTCAGCCACCGCCCGCAGCCGCTCCGTCATCTGGGCCTCCCAGCCGTTGCCCCTGGCAAACTCCTCCAGGAAGCCGTTGATGCGGGGCAAAGCCTCCATGCTGGCTTCCGTCCGCAGGCGCCACAGCTTCCGCTTCCTGAACTCGGACACCAGCATGAGCACCACCAGGGTCACCGCCCCCGCCGTCAGCGCCCGCTGGAATATGCTCTCCCACAGGTCCCCCACCGGCAGCGAAAGGAACCCCGTCTGCATGCCCGTACCCACCAGGATGGCCGCGCCGATGGCGATGGCGGTGCCGTAGTCGGGGCTGTCCTGCACGATCATCTTCATGCCCTCCACCACCAGCGGGCTGAGCATGAAGACCAGGAACACCCCCGTCACCGGCGCGGGAATGCCCACCAGCAGGCCCCACGACTTGGGGAAGAAGGCCGCCGCTATCAGGATGACTCCGGTGATGATCCCGATGTGCCTGGAAGCGCACCCCGTCTGCTGGGTGAACACGGTGCCCCTGGGGCTGGTGGCGATGGGCATGACGGCCGTGATGCCCGCCAGCAGGTTGCCCAAGCCCGTGCATATGGACACGCCCTGCACCCTCCGGTAGTCGATCGCCCGGGAGCCCCGCCAGGACACCCGCTGGGATGACAGGGCGATGGATGTGCCCTGGAGGACGCCGATGACGGCCAGGAAGAGGAAGGCGGGAAGCAGGGACCAGAAGGCCACGCCGAAGCTCAGGCCGATGCCGTTCCAGCCGTCCAGGGGCATCCCGACGATGGGGGCTTCCCGCACAGGGTCGAAGTCGAATATCCCGAAGGCCACCCCTGCCACTGCTCCCGCCGCGATCCCGATGACCGACGACCAAACGCGCCACGTCACGCTGCCCCTGATGAGCAGGCTCGCCAGCAGGACGAAGCTCACCAGGATGCACACAGGGCCCGCGGCCTCATGGGCGCCATCGGGCACATCGTTCAGGCTCCTGAACACCACGGGGACGACGGTGATCACCAAGAGTATGAGGATGGCCCCGCTGAAGGCCGGCGTCACCACCCGCCTGAGCAGGGAAAGCCTCATCGACACCAGTATCTGGAAGAGGCCGGTCACCAGCACCAGCGACGCGAGCGTGCCTGCCCCGCCTTCCACGAGGGCGATGATGCAGAAGGGGATGGCCGAGGGCGACGGGTAGGTGATGATGAACAGGCCGGAGCCCATGGGGCCGATGCGGAAGGCCTGGAGGATGGTCGCGGCGCCGTTGACCACCAGCATGGCGAAGGCTGCCCAGGCGATCTCGGGCGCCGTCCCGCCCACGGCCTGCACCAGGATGATGGGGAACAGGGCGATGGGGGCGACGACCAGGGCCGCCGACTGGACGCCCAGGATGAGGGCGGACAGCGGTGGAGGCTTCTCTTCAGCCTCGAATCGGAGGGTCGATGCGGTCGTGTTCGCGCTCATACACAGCTCGCAGGCGGTCATGTCGGTCCGTACTTCGATTTCCCTCAGCACGAACCGACATGCAGGGGTGGCCTTTTGTTACACCCCGTCGCTCTGGGTGCGCCGCAGTGTACTTGCTCCCACCCCGCCTTGCAAGCCGGGGGGCACACAAATCCCCCTCCCGCCGGGGGCACACAAATCCCCCCTCCCGCCGGGGGCACAATGCTCCCCCCTCCCGCCGGGGCGATCATAATACTCCCCCCTCCCTTGATGGGAGGGGATTAAGGGGAGGGTGATATGCAGGCGGGATACCTTGTTGGTTCGTCCTGAGGGAAATCGAAGGGCGAACCGACAAGCCAGGAGGCACTGCGTCCGTCACGATGTTCCGCAGCGCAAGGACAATCGTCATTGCGGCGGAGGCCGCAATCCAGGACGGAGCATTGCCGGATTCCAGGGTGGCTTACAGAAGGGGCCGCCCTCCGTTCCCCTTCGATTTCCCTCAGGGCGAACGGGGGGGTCTCCGGTTCGTACTTCGATTTCCCTCAGGGCGAACGGGGGGGTCTCCGGTTCGTACTTCGATTTCCCTCAGCACGAACCGGGGGCGCCGCAATGACGGAGGGGTTCTGTCCCCCTCACCCCAACCCTCTCCCTCCAGGGGAGAGGGGGAATTTGTCCCACCAGGGGGCACACAAATCCCCCTCCCGCCGGGGGCACAATGCTCCCCCCTCCCTTGATGGGAGGGGATTAAGGGGAGGGTGATAGGCAGGCGGGGTACCTTGTTGGTTCGTCCTGAGGGAAATCGAAGGGCGAACCGACAAGCCAGGAGGCACTGCGTCCGTCACGATATTCCGCAGCGCAAGGACAATCGTCATTGCGGCGGAGGCCGCAATCCAGGACGGAGCATTGCCGGATTCCAGGGTGGCTTACAGCAGGGGCCGCCCTCCGTTCCCCTTCGATTTCCCTTAGGGCGAACGGGGGGTCTCCGGTTCGTACTTCGATTTCCCTCAGCACGAACCGGGGGCGCCGCAATGACGGAGAGGGGCGGTCCCCCTCACCCCAACCCTCTCCCTCCAGGGGAGAGGGGGGATTGTCCCAACAGGGGGGAGAGGGGTTTTGTTCCGCCTGGGCAGGCCTCGGTTCGTACTTCGATTTCCCTCAGCACGAACCGGTGCCTCCGCCCTACGGGGCGGAGCTCATGGCGGCGCCGGCGGCCTGCTGCACCCGCAGGACCTCCTCTGCCGTCATGCAGGCGTACTGGTCGTTGCCCACGGCGGTGATGGCAAGGAACTCGGCCGCCGGCATGGCCTGTATGCCCTCGATGCCCGATGCCAGCAGCGCCACGAATGTCGGGTTCTGCCTGCCGAACTCCTCCAGGCAGCTCAGCGTCTCATCCCGCACACCGCCCATGGCCCACTGTATTCCGTTGGCGAAGATCTTCAGGTTGGTGTCCAGGCTTATGCAGGGGGCCACCGCCAGCCCGATCTGGGTGGCCTCCAGGGGCGAGGCGGCCATCATGGCGGCGAACTGCTCCGCGGGCAGCCCGTCGCTCACGCACTGGGCCTCGGACTCGGTCAGCAGGTCGTAGATGTCCTGGCCCGTGCCCTCGGCGTTCCTGTCCAGCCCTATCCACAGGGCCACGGTGAAGGCCTTCTTCTCCTCGTCGGTCTGGCACTCGTAGATCTGGATGTTGAAGTCCAGGGTCTCTTCGGTCGAGTCGGGGTCCACCATGGCGTCCAGTCCCAGCCTGAGGAACACCGCGTTGGGGTGCTCCAGGCCGAGCTCGGTGATGCACTCGCGGGTTTCCGGTTCCCATCCGCCCGCCTGGGCATCGAGCATTGCCACGACGAACAGCACAGCGTTGTTCGGCGTCATGCAGCCCAGGAGGGGCGCTGCGGCGGTGGGGTCGCTGCCCGCGGCCAGCAGGGGGAAGTTGAGCATGAACTGCAGGGTTTCCGCTCCAAAGGCGGCCTCGATGCAGGCAGTCTCCGCCTCGGAGATGCGGTCCACCACATGCTGGAAGGTGGTAGTCGGGTCCATGAAGAAGCCCCGCAGGCCGTCTCCGGCGTCCATGGCGGGGGCCTCGGTGGGCTCCTCCATGGCGGGCGGGTCTGTGGGCTCGGGCGTGGGGGTCGCCGTCGGCTCAGGCGTAGGTGTAGGGGTGGCCGTGGGCGTCGGGGTGGGCGTCGCCGTGGGCTCCGGGTCGGAGCAGGCCGCCAGCGCGAGCGAGAGGGCCAGGGCGAGCGCGAGGGCGATGAATAGCGTGAATCGGATGCCGGACTTATGCTTCTGCATGGTGCGAGGGTCCTCCAATGTCGTTCATCCCGGACGGGGCGAGTGTACTTGCTCCCACTCCCCCACGCAAGCTGTGGGGGTTACCGGCGCTTGTCGGTTCGTCCTGAGGGAAATCGAAGGGCGAACGGACAAGCCAGGGGGCAGTGCGTCGGACGCGATGTTAGGCAGTGCAAGGATAATCGTCATTGCGGCGGAGGCCGCAATGCAGGACGGAGCATTGCCGGGTTGCAGAGTGTCAATGCTAAGTTAGATTTGACCCTTTTCCGCTAAGTTAGAACTGACCCACCTTGTCGTTAAGTCGCCTCCTTTCTGGCAAGCAAGAGTGCCTGTTGGATTTAGACGTCGCCGGAGCTAGCGGCTTCAGGCGATGTCGATAGCAGTTGATGGGAGGCGAAGAGTCCGGCCTGCCTCTTGCCTTTAAGCCGGTAGCTCTCGCCTCGGATGTTGAGGACGTGGCTGTGGTGCAGCAGCCGGTCCAGGATGGCCGAGGCGATGACGGTATCGCCCAGAAGCTCACCCCACTCGGCGAAGCCCTTGTTGGAGGTGAGGATGATGCTGCCCCGCTCATAGCGAGCCGACACCAGGGTGAAGAAGGCGGTGGAGGCGTCCCGGTCGTAAGGCCAGATGCCGAACTCGTCCACGATGAGTAGCTTGGGCGACAGGTAGACCCGCATGCGCCGTTGGAGGTTGTTCTCCACCCTGGCCTTCCTCAGGTCCTCCATCAGGTCGTAGGCTCGGACGAAGTAGGCCCCCTGGCTCTTCTCGATGGCCTTGAGCGCTAGGGCCACCGCCAGATGGGTCTTGCCCACACCTGGCGGTCCCAGGAGCAGCAGGTTGGTGGCTTCAGCGACGAAGGACAGGCCGGCCAGTTCCCGCACCTGTCGCTCGTCGATGGAGGGCTGGAACGAGAAGTCGAACTGCTCCAAGGTCCGGTGGAAGGGGAGGTGAGCCAGCTTCGTCCTGGTGGACATGTACCGCTCCTTCCGGGCGGCCACTTCCACGCCGAGTAGCTCTGCCAGCATCTCGGGGTAGGTCAGTTTCTTGGTGGCCGCAGCGTCCAAGGAGTTGTCCAGGGCTTCGACGGCCTGCTTGAGGCCCAGCGTCTCCAGGTGCTGGCGAGCCTGTTCCAGCGCGATCATCGCCCACCTCCCACCGCTGCCAACTCGTACACCTCCAGGGAGCGGCGCTCCACCTGGCCCACAGGGATCTGCACCGCCACGGCTTCCTTACGAGGACGATCATCGCCGCCGGGCAGTCCGTCCCACTGGCCCGGCAGTGTGAGGCGCTGACCGGTCCGCTGGGCTTGGGGATGCACCGCCAGCCGCACGTCGCCCGACCAGACCTCCACCGTACCGGCCCGCACACCCACCTGGACCGTCGAACCCGCCCAGCTCCAGGGCACGCCGTAGCGAGACCTCTCCCAGTGGACGTAGCCGTCCCTGGCCACCTTCCGCTCCTCCCGCATGTAGGGCGCAAGGCCCGAACGCGGCGGCAGGCTGCCCAGGTGGGCGAGCTCCTCAGCCAGCATCTCTCGGGGGACCCGGTGCGTCGTCCCATGGACTCGCCGATTGGCCACCGCATCGCACCACTCCAGGGCCTGGCGGTTCATGTCTGCGTCGTCGGTGAAGCGGACACCGGGCCACAGGTTGCCCCGGACGTACTTCACGCCGCTCTCCACCTTGCCCTTCGTCTGCGCTCGGTAGGGTCGGCACAGACGGAGGTCGAAGCCCATTCGCAGTGAGAAGTCCAGCATCCGGCTGTTCCACTCCGGCCTGCCCTCCCTGTCACGCCCCAGGACCACCACCTTGGCGTTGTCGTACAGGCAGCGGCGGGGAACACCACCGAAGTACTCGAAGGCGTTCAGATGGCACCTGATGAAGGTCGCCACGTCGGCGCGCCGGACGAACTCCACGTAGATGGTCCGAGACCAGCTCAGCACCATCACGAAGGCCCAGACCCGGTGCTTGCGCCCGTCCTCTCCGACATAGGCGAAGCTGCCCCAGTCCACCTGTGCCTGCTCGCCTGGCGCCGTCTCGAACCGCACCGTCGCACGGGGCTGACGCGGCCGACGCCGAGGCCGCACGTAGTTGGTCAGCGTCGGATAGCTGCCGTCGTAGCCCAACTCCCGGATCTCCCGCAGCAGCACCACGCAGTTGTCCACTCCCGCCGACAGCCGACCATCTATGTGACCCTTGTATGGGTCCAGCTTCGACCCCTGCTTCTCTCGCCGCTTGGCCTTGGGCACCTCGTCGGAGCGCACGTACTTGCGCACGGTGTTCCGGGAAATCCCCAACTCCCTCGATATCCCTCGGATCGAGCTTCCATCGCCCTTCAACTCGTATAACTCTCTCACTAACCCACCTCCTATCATTTGACTTGCTGCACCTCCTAATCGGTTTCCCGACGAAGATGCGTCCGCTATCGGGGTGGGTCAATTCCAAATTAGCGCTACTGGGTCAGTTTAGAGTTAGCACTAACAAGAGTGGCTCACAGCAGGGGCCTTTGGCGCCCGGTCCGTACTTCGATTTCCCTCAGCACGAACCGGTTGGCCCCCCTCACCCCAGCCCTCTCCCTCCAGGGGAGAGGGGGAGGATACTGTTGGGGAGGTGTCCCCCTCACCCCAACCCTCTCCCTCCAGGGGAGAGGGGGAATGTCCGCCACCAGGGGAGAGGGGGGGATTTGTCCTCCAGGGGAGAGGGGGTACAAAAATCCCCCCTCCCTTGATGGGAGGGGATTAAGGGGAGGGTGATACACAGGCTTATGGCAAGGCCGGTCCGTACTACCGGCGCTTGTCGGTTCGTCCTGAGGGAAATCGAAGGGCGAACCGACGATTCTGGGGCTCAGCACGAACCGGGACTGGGGGAACCTGTTGTCATAGCCGGCCTGGTCTATGTCCGGGGTTTCCTGGATTGCGGCCTGCGCCGCAATGACGAGAGAAGTGGTTGCAATGACGGAGGGGGTGTGGGTCATGGCTGGCCTTCAGTAAGCCCTGATCTTGGACTGACGGCGCTTTGTCGGTTCGTCCTGAGGGAAATCGAAGGGCGAACCGACAAGCCAGGAGACAGTGCGTCGGCCGCGATGTTAGGCAGTGCAAGGATAATCGTCATTGCGGCGTAGGCCGCAATCCAGGACGGAGCATTGCCGGGTTGCAGAGTGGCTCACAGCAGGGGCCTTTGGCGCCCGGTTCGTACTTCGATTTCCCTCAGCACGAACCGGGACTAAGGTAACCTGTTGTCATAGCTAGCCTGGCCTACTGCCGGGGTTTCCTGGATTGCGGCCTGCGCCGCAATGACGAAATAAGTGGCCGCAGTGACGGAGGGGCGGTCCTCCATGGGCAGCTTGGTCTACGGCCAGGGTTTCCTGGATTGCGGCCTGCGCCGCAATGACGAAAGAAGTGGCCGCAATGACGGAGGGGGGGTCCCCCTCACCCCAGCCCTCTCCCTCCAGGGGAGAGGGGGCACACAAATCCCCCTACCGCCGACTCATTCCCCCCTCCCTTGATGGGAGGGGATTAAGGGGAGGGTGATAGGCCAGGGTAGGCCTACGCGGGCTCGGCGACGAAGACGGGGATCCTGCGCGTGGTGCGGGTCTGGTACTCATCGTAGGGCGGGAAGGCGGCCACCGCCAGCTCCCACAGGCGCGCCCGCTCGCCCTCGTCCTGCACCTCCCGCACCTGCATGTCCTGCACCTCCCGCCCGTCGCGTATCTCCACGCTGCCGTCGGCCCGCAGGTTGTACACCCACGACGGGTTCTTCGGGTTGCCACCCCGGGAGCCCACCAGCACATAGTTGCTCCCGTCCCTCACGCGCATCAGGGGCGTCTTGCGTATGCCCCCCGTGCGGTTGCCCTTGTTGGTCACGATGATCACGGGCAGCCCGGTGTCCCGCAGGGTCGTGCCCGCGGTCCCGCCGCTGCCCTCGTACAGCTCCACCTGCTCCCGCACCCACTCCGCGGTCGAGGGAATGTAGTCTGCCATGACGCTACCTCCTGATTGTTTCTGGCCCCATGATAACCTGCTGCACGGCCTGAGGGAAATCGAAGGGCAATCGTCAGTGCAAGGATAATCGTCATTGCGGCGTAGGCCGCAATCCAGGACGGAGCATTGCCGGGTTGCAGAGTGGCTCACAGCAGGGGCCTTTGGCGCCCGGTTCGTACTACGATTTCCCTCAGCACGAACCGGGACTGGGGCAGCCTGTTGTCATGGCCGGCCTGGTCTACTGCCTGGGTTTCCTGGATTGCGGCCTGCGCCGCAATGACGAAATAGGTGGCCGCGATGACGAAATAAGTGGCCGCAATGACGAAATAAGTGGCCGCAATGACGGAGGGGGGCAGTCCCCCTCACCCCAGCCCTCTCCCACCAGGGGAGAGGGGGAATGTCCGCCGTCAGGGGAGAGGGGGAATGTCCGCCAGGGGGTAAAAAATCCCCCCCTCCCTTGATGGGAGGGGATTAAGGGGAGGGTGATACACAGGCTTATGGCAAGGCCGGTTCGTACTACCGGGATCTCTCCATTGGTTCGCCCTGAGGGAAATCGAAGGGCGAACCGGTTCTGTCCCCCTCACCCCAGCCCTCTCCCTCCAGGGGAGAGGGGGCACACAAATCCCCCCTCCCTCGATGGGAGGGGATTAAGGGGAGGGTGATGCACAGGCTTGTGGCAAGGCCGGCTCGTACTACCGGGATCCCGCCATTGGTTCGTACTTCGATTTCCCTCAGCACGAACCGGTTCTGTCCCCCTCACCCCAACCCTCTCCCACCAGGGGAGAGGGGGTACAAAACTCCCCCCTCCCTTGATGGGAGGGGATTAAGGGGAGGGTGATATTCCGCGCAAAAAGCAGTGGGGACACACCAAGGGTGGGTTGTTCACCCCGTTGCGTCCCCACATTAGGAGAGGTGCCGGGCTGGCGACACTGGCCGCCAGCCCGTTCCGTTAAGTCTTACTTCTTATTCATGGCCATGTAGGCGCCACCGCCGGCCAGGAGCACCGCCACGATGGCGATGATCAGGGCGATGAGGCCCAAGCCTCCGCCTCCGTCGGCGCCATCAGGTCCAGCAGGTCCCGCGGGTCCCTGGTTGCCCGGGTTGCCCTCGGGTCCCCGCTCACCTGCGGGTCCCTGGTTGCCCTGGGGTCCCTGGGCGCCCTGGTTGCCCGGGTTGCCCTGAGGTCCCTGGTCGCCCGAGGATCCGGGGTTGCCCTGGATTCCCTGGTTACCCTGGGGTCCCTGTGGGCCCTGGGGTCCTTCTGGGCCTTGGGGTCCCTGGGGACCGGTGAGGCCCACTGCACCTCGGGGGCCGGCGGGACCCTGGTCGCCCTTGGGTCCGGGTTCGCCTTGCTCACCCATTTCACCCGGGGGTCCCTGCTCGCCCTGAGCACCGTCGGCTCCTGGTCGACCGCGGTCCCCTCTAAGGGAAGGATCGACCGTGGGGCCCGGGGTGGGCGCGGCGGTAGGCGCCGGCTCGGCGTCGGCCGCGACCGTTACATCGGTGTCGCCGCCGATATCGTTGGCAACTCCGCCGACTACGTTGACCGTGCCCGCGAAGGTGTAGTCGCCCTCGTCGGGCGAGGCCGTCACCATGTAGGTGAAGGGGTCCGGCTCAGCGAACAGGGTGAACTCGAGGTTCTGTCCGTTGACACGGGGGGCATCCTCGGTAGTGGCCGACCCGGGCACATAGTCGAAGTCGTCGGGCAGGGTCTCTACGATCTGAAGCCCACCGGTGCCTTGGTTGTGTTCGATGGTTACCGTTATCTCTGCCGAGGGCATAACCTCAGTGGCGGAGAGGGACCTGTCGGCCGTGTGGGTTGCCTGCGCGCCGGCCTGGCCCGGAAGCCAGAGCCCGACCGCCATAGCCAGTCCCAGCGCCGCGAGGGCTGCCAGCAAGAGCGGTGGCGATTTTACTATGCTCCTAACCAATATACTTCCTCCTCATCTGTGTATCCGTCACACATCCGCTCTTGGGGCTAGTTATCAGCGAAGTACTGTCTGAGAACTTCCCTGACCTCGCTGGCATCCACTATTCCGTCGCCGTTGAGGTCAAACCGCTGCCGGCTCGTGAAATCGTTCAGCGAGGTCGGGTCTGCGGCAGCGTCCTCCATACCGACCACCACGGTGACCATCTTGGAGGCCATGCTGTTACCGCTGGAGGCTTCGACCGTGACCTCATACATGTTGTCGCTGTTGGCGTCCGCCGGGCTGCCGGAGTCGGGCGGGGTGTTGAAGGTCAAGACACCGGTGGTGCTGATGCTGAAGACTCCGGCATCGTCGCCCGACAAGCTCCAGGTTGCGCCGGAGGCGTCAACGCCCACAGCTGTATAGGTGGCCACATCGTCTGTGCTCATGCTGGTGTAGGGGACGAGGGGTTGGCCTGAGACAGCCAGCCTGCCCTGCTTGATTTCCGGGCCTTCGTTCTCGTCGACGATGTTGATGACCACCATGACGGAGGAGCTGAGGCCCTCCAGGTCGGCGGCTGTGACCGTCACCATGTAGACCCGCTTGGTCTCGTAGTCCAGCTTGGCGCCGGACTTCACGCTTATCTGACCGCCCACACCAGGGGAGCCACCGTCATCGTTGATGGTGAAGGGCCCCGCGTCGGGACCGCTCAGGGAGTAGTCGATCTGATCGTCGTCTGTAGTGTCGGCGTCGATCGCGTCGGTGGCCAGAACCCTGTCGAGAGCCGTATCTGCGTTAGCGGCTGTTCCGTTGGTATTGAGTACCACAGGGGCGTCCGCAGCAGCGTTCTCGACCACATAGCGCGGATTGATCTGGATGCCTGAGGTTATGTTGTCGTCGTCCCTGAAGTTCGGCGCTAGGTTGCGCGCCTTCTCGACCGCTTCTTCCGATACGACATTGGCGGTTCCGGGCCCCTGGGGGTCGGTGTACGACGCTGTTGCCCTCAGGCACTTGCCGTCGTCATCACTGTTCGGTGTGTAGGTGGCCGAGGTGGTGCCATCGCCCTCGGCATCTTCCCATGCGAGTGCAGTGTTGGTAGTAGGATCACAATCGGTCGTGGGAGTCCCTGCTGTTCCAGCTTCGTCTCGTTCCCACTGCCAGGTAATGCCGGTCACACGGCCGTCGTCGTCCGAGTCGACCATTGCGCGGATGGGAACTCCGATCCTCGGCTCCCTCGCGCTCATGGACACAACTCCAGCTTCGTTGACGTTGACCACCGTCACAGTGATGTCAATGGAGGTGCTCTTCTCTGTTTCGCCAGCTGAGGTCGCGGACGCTGTCAGCGTAACTTCGTAGACATTATCCTTGTTGGCGTCATCGGGGTCCTCGTAGTCCGGTTGACTGGTAAACGCAAACTCGACTTCGCCGGCATTTGGCATGTCGCCGGTGATTGTGAACGCATCCTCATCCGTGCCTGACAGCGCGAAGTCCACCACACCTGCAGCTGTGGCCGTCTCGGGGTCGTATGCAGCAAAGACGTCTACTAGAAGGGCCGCTGCATCCTCCTTGAATTCATGGGACGTCTTGTCCTCGGTGAAGACAGGGGGCTCGTCAATTTCCGGCTTCACCGTGATCGTCATGTCTACGGTGTCTGAATGCGGTATCTGCGTGGAGCCGTCGTCACCGGTGTGAGGCGGAGCGCCGTCAATGATCATGATGGTAATCGTGATCTGATTATCGGCAGCAACCGGCTTGGGCCCAGGTACAGCTGTATTGGCGTCACTGAACGGGTTTACCGTCTTGCCAATACCCACCGACACCTGGCCGTTATCCCGGTCAATCTGGAACAGGTCGGCGTGTGTCGCGGTCCCGCCATCATCTGGCACCAGGGAGTAGGTCAGGCGCTCGCCGCTCTCGGCTCTGCCGCGGACAGGCTCGCCCACATTGGTCCCTTCTCCAGCGCCGTCGGCAACCTCTGCAGATGGACCTTGTTCGCCGTCCATGGTGCTGTCGAAGTCCGTGGGGAAGCTGGGTGCGATGGTGTCGGCCCTGAGCGCCGCCACCGGGAATTGGGAAGTTGCCGTCAGGGTCTTCCCCTTCCCATGGCCGTCCTGGTAGGTGGCTGTCACTCGCAGGTAACGGCCCCTATCGGCGTCGATGGTCTGGTAGGAAATCTGGTTGCGGGTGCCGTTTTCAGATTCTGTGATGTCTGTAAAGGTCCCAGTCTGGCTTGAGCCCCTGGACCACTGCCAGACCACATCATCGGCGGAAATGGCGGTGTTGGGGGTTGTGTCGCCGTCCTTATCTTGGTCAGGGTCCATGATGCCGGAGTTCGTGGCGCCCGCGGCGGGAGTGATACTCATGCCGTCGCCAGTCAGTAAGGGGTTCCCCGTGCCGTCCGTATATACGACTGTTACGGGTTGTCCTTCCCGCGGCTGGACGAGGTTCAATTCTATTCCCGTGGTCGCAGCCTCTTCCTCGTTGGTGACCTCCACTTCCACTTTCTGGTATGACGTTTGCTGGCTGTCTGTGGCAGCGAGCACCACCTCATAAGTGTTGGAGTCGTCGGCTGTACCACCGGCGGGAGCCTCATAGTTCGGTGGACCATTGAAGGTCAGCACACCAGCTGAACTTATTGAGAACAGGGTTCCGTCAGTATTGTCGTCGGCGGTCAGGTCGCCTTCGGGGTCAACGCCAGCATCTGGAATCGACCATGTCGCCAACGATCTCCCCTCGGGGTCCACCGCCGTGAAGTCGGCGACGGCTTCCTCGCTGTTTTCCGCGAACTTGATCGTGGCAGTCTGGGCCCCTGCGGGCAGCAGGGTGACAGCCAGCACTGCTCCCAGGGATGCCAGGAGCAGGGCCAGGACTACCCACTTGTTTGCCAAGCCCTTGAAAGTTGTAACCATGTTGCACACCTCTCCTCTGTACTAGAATTTCCTAATGGACCGTGCCATGGCGTAAATCGCCAGCAAGCCTATAGGCCGAGGCCTACGGGCTTCTGTTCGTTACCATTTCCCCTCCCCCAGGTTGACGACCTTCCAAAGAGTCAGGGCAATCCCGAAAGAGGCTTCTCAGTATATACGAGTTGAGCCTCGCATATGGCGAATCCGACCGGCGGGCGGCGCGGCGCCGGGCTGTGCTGCCCGGGGCTGATGTAGCTGTGCGCTGTGTCATTGCCTTGTGCTGCCCCCAATGCCGGTGGGTTGGTTAGGTACGATTTCCATAGTCCACCGCAGTCCACCGCTCCTGCTCGACCCGGATTCCTTCAGCAGGAGCGGTTATGTCAAAGTATACCTTGGGTGAGGTTCCTATTTCCAGTGTTAGCAAACGTATATCGGTTGCCAAACGACATCTTCCCTGCTATGGGCAAGGGTATAGCCCCATAGCAGCCTACATTTATACCAGCAATGCGAGGGATATTCAAGCCCTGTTCTGCACGAATATTTCAGGAATATGTGGGGGATGTGTGTGTGTTTCGTCATTGCGTCGTAGGCCGCAATCCAGGACGGAGCGCTGCCGGGTACCAGGGCAGCTCAAACCAGGGGACCCTGGAGTAGGCGGCGTGTTGTCATGGCCAGACTGGTTTATGGCCTGGGTTTCCTGGATTGCGGCCTACGCCGCAATGACGAAGGAAGTGGCCGCAATGACGGTGGGGGCGCAATGACGAGAGAAGTGGCCGCGGTGACGGTGGGGGCGCAATGACGAAGGAAGTGGCCGCGGTGACGGTGAGCGTTGCTGGTGCGGGGGACCGTGAGGGATGCAATGCCTGAGAGGGGTGTTCTACGACAAAAGGCCTCCCGTCATTGCGGCGTAGGCCGCAATCCAGGACGGAGCGCTGCCGGGTTCCAGGGCAGCTCAAACCAGGGGACCCTGGAGTAGGCGGCGTGTTGTCATGGCCAGACTGGTTTATGGCCTGGGTTTCCTGGATTGCGGCCTACGCCGCAATGACGAAGGAAGTGGCCGCAATGATGGTGGGGGCGCAATGACGAAAGAAGTGGCCGCGGTGACGGTGAGCGTTGCTGGTGCGGGGGACCGTGAGGCATGCAATGCCTGAGAGGGGTGTTCTACGACAAAAGGCCTCCCGTCATTGCGGCGTAGGCCGCAATCCAGGACGGAGCGCTGCCGGGTTCCAGGGCAGCTCAAACCAGGGGACCCTGGAGTAGGCGGCGTGTTGTCATGGCCAGACTGGTTTATGGCCTGGGTTTCCTGGATTGCGGCCTACGCCGCAATGACGAAGGAAGTGGCCGCAATGACGAAGGAAGAGGCCGCAATGACGGTGGGGGCGCAATGACGAAAGAAGTGGCCGCGGTGACGGTGAGCGTTGCTGGTGCGGGGGACCGTGAGGGATGCAATGCCTGAGAGGGGTGTTCTACGACAAAAGGCCTCCCGTCATTGCGGCGAAGGCCGCAATCCAGGACGGAGCGCTGCCGGGTTCCAGGGTGGGCCCGATGACAACCCAGCCTTTCGTAAGGCCGGTCCAGCCAAGTACCCTTCGGGCCATCCTATGAAGCAGCCCTGCGTCTATATCATGTCCAGTGGTCGCAACGGGACGCTCTACGTCGGAGTGTCATCGGACCTAGTGCAGCGGGTGTGGCAGCACAAGAATGGAAGCGCTGGCGGATTTACGAAGCACTACAAGGTAAAGCTTTTGGTCTGGTACGAGGTGCACGGAACCATGGAGTCGGCCATCAAAAGAGAGAAGGCCTTGAAGAGGTGGTACCGTGCTTGGAAGATCGAATTGATCGAGGAGAGCAACCCTGGTTGGGTGGACCTGTATGACCAGGTAGTGGGCATGGGGGAAGGGGCGTAGACTCCAGCCTGCGCGATCTCCCCTGCCGTCGTTCCTGCCCCATTGTTCGTCGTTCCCGCGAAAGCGGGAACCTACTGTGATGTGCGGCGCGTGGTCTGTGGTGGGGTGCGTAGACTCCCGCTTCCGCGGGAGTGACGGTATTGGGGCGCGGGAGTGACGGTATTGGGGCGCGGGAGTGACGGCAAACATCCATCGTCGTCACCTACCCCATTGTTCGTCGTTCCCGCGAAAGCGGGAACCTACCGTGATGTGCGGCGCGTGGTCTGCGGTGGGGTGCGTAGACTCCCGCTTCCGCGGGAGTGACGGTATTGGGGCGCGGGAGTGACGGCAAACATCCATCGTCGTCACCTACCCCATCGTTCGTCGTTCCCGCGAAAGCGGGAACCTACCGTGATGTGCGGCGCGTGGTCTGCGGTGGGGTGCGTAGACTCCCGCTTCCGCGGGAGTGACGGTATTGGGGCGCGGGAGTGACGGCAAACATCCATCGTCGTCACCTACCCCATTGTTCGTCGTTCCCGCGAAAGCGGGAACCTACGGTTGTGTGCCCCGGGCGGGCTACAGGTCGAAGGTGAGGAGGTTGTTGCGGGGGTCGAAGGTCGTGGCCCACTGGTTGAGGAGGTCGGCGCCGAGGAGGGAGGGGAGGTTTTCGCTGCCTTCGGTGGGCCTCATTATGTGGAGGCGGATGGTGTGGACATAGACGGACTCGCCGGAGGTGGCAAAGACCAGCGCAGCCTGCTCGTCGGCGTAGCGGGCGGTCCCGCCGGCGCCCCGGAGCTCGTGGGAGAAGCTCAGGTCCCGGTAGGGGACGCCCATGGCGAAGCTGTCCACGGGGCTCAGGGAGGTGAAGGGGGCGGCGGTGTCGACGAGGAAGTCGATGCGGTCGTAGATGTCCCAGCGGGGGAAGTGGACGAGGGCGGAGAGGTACCCCTTGCCCGCCCGGAAGAACCCGCTCAGCTGGTGTTTCTTCTGGCGAAAGATCATAGGAGCAGCACGGGGGGGTTGGGATTGAGGTAGGCGATCTTGTAGTGGGGCTTCGCCAAGCCGTGCTCCTCGGCTGATTCGACGGCCCTGGGGAGTGTAGGGTCCACGGACACCAGGCCGTCTTTGCTGACGACCGCCCACCGGTTGGGGAACTTCTCGATCAGGGACTCGCGCAGGAGGTCGTAGACGGCGCGGACTTTCTCCGAGGCCGCGAGCTCTTTCATCACAAAGTCGGCGCCGCCGAGCCGTTCGATGGAGGTATGGGAACCGGGGGAATCGGAGAGCACACGTACCGACCCGGCCATGGGGCACCTCCTTGCTTAATGCACTTATGGGATGGGGCTTACGCGATGGGGTTGATGTTCTATGGCGAAAGTACATGGCGGCATAGGTGTGTGTCAACGGCCCTGGGGGGGCTGGCGAACGGAGAGGAGGGGGCGGCACTGCCTCCATACCGTCGTTCCCGCGAAACCTGTCCTCGTGAAAACGGGGAGCGGGAACCTACCGTGGCGTACAGCGCCGCCGGTTCGTACTTCGATTTCCCCCTTCGAGTTCCCTCGGGACAGGCTCAGCACGAACCGAGAGGGGGCGTAGACTCCCGCTTTCGCGGGAGTGACGGTGATGGAGGCGGGAGTGACGGTGGGGGCGCGGGAGTGACGGTAAACAACTCAACGTCCTTCCCTACCCCCTACCGTCGTTCCCGCGAAAGCGGGAACCTACCGTGGTGTACAGCGCACCCGGTTCGTACTTCGATTTCCCCCTTCGAGAGCCTCAGGACAGGCTCAGCACGAACCGAGAGGGGGCGTAGACTCCCGCTTTCGCGGGAGTGACGGTGATGGAGGCGGGAGTGACGGTGATGGAGGCGGGAGTGACGGTGATGGAGGCGGGAGTGACGGTGGGGGAGGCGGGAGAGGGGGTATACTAGCCCCGTGTCCCTAGCTCATGGGCGGGCGAGCACCCGAATATAGGCAGGTGAGGGTCCCCTAGTGCGGTTTGTTGTTGACAAGTGGAGGCGCATCGGCACCCGGCTGTACGTGGCGCTGGGTTTCGCTGTGGCCCTTACATTAATATCGGCTGGCGTCGGCGTTTACTACTTCGAGCAGAGCGGCAACCTGAACTACAAGGTGCGGTCGGAGTCGGTGCCGGCCCTGGAGGCGTCGTGGGAGGCGGCCCGGGAGGCGGAGCGCCTGCGGGGCATCGGGCAGGGCGTCCTGACGGGCGGCGGCGCAGCCCAGATCTCCCCGGCAGGCGCCGCGGATGGGGTGCAGGGAGCCACGGGCGGCGCGGTGGATGGGGCGCAGGACTCTCTCGCCGGCGCGGTGGACAGCTCCCTGGATGCCCCAGGCGGCGCTGTGGATAGGGCGCAGGACTCCCTCGCCGGCGCGGTGGACAGCTCCCTGGAGAGGCTGGAGGCGGCCCTGAGCGGGGCGAGCAGCCTGCCGGAGCTGGCGGACGAGGCGCAGGCGGTGAGCGACGCCGCCTACGACCTGGCCGAGGACATCGACGGCTTGGCATCCAACGGCGGGGAGCTGGCCGATGCCTATGAGGGCGGCGATGCGCTGCGTGCCCGGCTTGGCGGCCTCGTCGTGGTCGGCGACGACTCGGAGGAGGCGCTGGCGGTCCTGGGCCGGGCGTTCGAGGCGGGGGACAGCGCGGAGCTGGATGGGCTCTGGGATGAGTTTTCTGCCCTGTATGACCGGGGCATCGACCCAGCTTTGGGCGACCTGGGCGGAGGGACGGGCGTGTTCTTTGTCCGGCGTCAGCAGCTTGCCCTGGAAGGGGAGCAGGCCCGGCTGGCGGCGTCTTTCGCCGGGTCGAGCGCGGCGCTGGAGGCGACGGTGTCGGCCCTGACGACGGAGGCCAGCGCCTACTCGTCGGAGTCGCTGGAGGAGGCGGTGGGCAGCTTCGATGAGGGGCGGACGTTGCTGACGGCCATCAGCGTGATAAGCGTGGTGGCGGCCACCCTGGCGGCGTGGCTGTGGGTGGGGAACCGCATGGTGCGCCGGCTGTCGCGGATGTCGGAGCGGATGCGCGGGATGGCCGGGGGCGACCTGGAGACGCCGGTGCCCGAGGTGGGAAGCGATGAGATCGGCGAGCTGGCGGGGGCGCTGGAGGTGTTCCGGGAGCAGGCGCTGGAGGTGCAGAGGCTGAACCTGGTGGAGCAGCTGTACACCGAGCTGCGGGAGGCCAACGCGGAGCTGGAGCGGACGCAGGCGCGCCTTGTGGCCCAGCAGAAGCTGGCGGCCCTGGGGGAGCTGGTGTCGGGGGTGGCCCACGAGATACGCAACCCGCTGAACTTCGTGAACAACTTCTCCGAGGGGGCGCTGGAGCTGCACAGCGAGCTGTCGGAGATGCTGACGACCTACCGGGACAAGATGTCCGATGCGGACTCGGCCCTGCTGGACGACATCAGCCAGGAGCTGACGACGAACCTGAACCGGGTGCTGTCCAACGGCGGGCGGGCACTGGCTATCGTGGAGCGGATGCGGGGCTTGGGGGTCACCGGCGGGGACCCGGCCATGGAGGAGCTGAACAGGGTGGTGGAGGCGGCGGTGCAGGTGGGGTGCAACACCTTCATCGCCGAGTGGCCGGAGTTCACGGTGGAGCAGGAGTACGACCTGGACCCGGGCATCGGCCAGGTGTCGCTGGTGGAGCGGGACTTCACCGAGGCGATACTGAACCTGGTGTCCAACGCATGCTACGCGATGAGGCAGAAGGGCGAGACGGCGGGGCCGGACTACCAGCCCCGGCTGCTTGCTTCGACTCGCATCGTGGACGGCGAGGTGGAGGTGCGGTTGCGGGACAACGGCACGGGCATCTCCGAAGAGGTCATCGGCCAGATATTCAATCCCTTCTTCTCGACGCGGGAGGGGGCTGCGGGCGCGGGGCTGGGGCTGCCCATCGCCGCTGATGTGGCGCGGCGCCTGGGAGGCGACCTGTCGGTGGACTCGGTGCAGGGGGAGTACACGGAGTTCATCCTGACCCTGCCCCATGTGACCGCCCCGGAGACGCCGCCTCTCCCCTTCGGATAGGCCCCGAGGGGGGCTGCAGATCCCGGTTCGTACTTCGATTTCCCCCTTCGAGAGCCTCAGGACAGGCTCAACACGAACCGGGGGCTGGCCCTTAGTCATAGCAGGCCTGTGTCGTGGACTGGGTTTCCTGGATTGCGGCCTGCGCCGCAATGACGGTGGGGGCTGCAATGACGGTGGGGGCCCACCTGGAGGGAGGAAGGCCTCTCCCAGGGTGGGTATCACCCTCTTCCCCCTTCGAGAGCCTCAGGACATGCTCAGCACGAACCGGGGGCTGGCCCTTAGTCATAGCCGGCCTGTGTCGTGGACTGGGTTTCCTGGATTGCGGCCTTCGCCGCAATGACGGTGGGGGCTGCAATGACGGTGGGGGCCCGGCTGGAGGGAGGAAGGCCTCTCCCAGGGAGAGGATCACCCTCCCCTTAATCCCCTCCCATCAAGGGAGGGGATTTTTGTGCCCCCTCTCCCCTGGAGGGAGAGGGTTGGGGTGAGGGGGACAAACCCCGCCAATCCCGGTTCGTACTTCGATTTCCCTCAGCACGAACCGCGGGCCGGGTCGTAGCTGTAGCCAAACTGTGCCAGGCATGGGTTTCCTGGATTGCGGCCTGCGCCGCAATGACGGTGGGGGCTGCAATGACGGGGAACCGGGGGCTGGCCCTAGCTCTGGCGGACGATAAGGTGGGCGAAGACGCCGGCGGCCAGGATGCTGGCGGCGGCCTGGATGATGATCAGCGTCGTGCGGCGCCGGGGGCTGGACGCGATCCCTCCCAATGCGTTTCTGATCCGGGGTATGGCGTTGCCTATCACCGGGACGGCGGGCTCTTCCAGTGCGAGCCCGGGAGGCTGGAGGCCCGGTCCGCCAACGGAGGCTGAGGCTACTTCCAAGACGGGTCTGGGCGTGGGCTCGGGCGTGGGGGTCGGCGTCGGCTCCGGCGTAGGCGTGGGCACGGGGGCCAGGGTAGGTGTCGGTGATGGCGTCGGAGTTGGAGTAGGCGTTGGGGTAGGGACCGGCGTGGGCGTCGGCGTGGGCGTCGGTGTGGGTGTAGGCGTGGGCGCTGGTGTGGGCGTCGGCGTTGGGGTAGGGACCGGTGTGGGCGTCGGTGTGGGCGTCGGCGCAGGGGTGGGCGTCGGTGTTGGAGTAGGCCTGGGGGTTGGCGTAGGTGTCGGGGTCGGCGCGGGAGTGGGAGTGGGCGTCGGAGTAGCGGTGGGCGCCGGGGTAGGTGTGGATGTGGGTCTGGGCCTGGGGGTCGGCCTGAGCGTTGGGGTGGGCGAAGGTCCCGGGGTTGGCGTAGCGGTGGGCTCGGGCGTCGGCGTCGGCGTAGGGATGGGTGTGGGTGTAGGGGTAGCTGGAGGCGTAGGGGCGCCGGTGTCGTCCTGGTCGCGCACGCTAATCGTAGCTTGTGAGGGGCTCCCTACCGTGTACTCCGGGAATAGGGGATTGATGTCGATGCGCACTGTCCGGCCCGTCTGCACTTCCCCGTCGTCATCGGCGACAGGCGGAGTGAAGCTCAAGACTTCATCCGTGTCCCCGGGATAGAAGGCGAAAGCGATCAGGTCGGCGCCCGGGTCAGAATCATGGGAGTCCCAGACCCTGATACCGCCCAGAAGACGCTCTGTCCCAGGCGGGAGGGGTTCATCGATGCGCAGGGTGATGCGGATGGTCCGGCCTTCGTCCACGACCCCGGACGGCTCGACACCTGCCAAGCTGATGACAGGCAGGGACTGTCCAGCCAGGCGGTCGTCCGTCTGGACAGTAAGGGCAGCCACCGCAAGCAAGAGGAGGATGGCCAGCCCATGGGCTTTGGGGAGCTTCAAGATATCCAGCAATGGTCCAGGCTTACCTTGCGCTTATTAGTTGGCCCCGGTTCGTACTTCGATTTGCCCCTTCGAGTTCCCTCAGGACAGGCTCATCACGAACCGGAGGGGTGGCCCTTAGGCGTATCCAAACTGTACCAGGCCTGTGATTCCTGGATTGCGGCGGAGGCCGCAATGACGGTGGGGGTCTGTCCCCCTCACCCCCGCCCTCTCCCACCAGGGGAGAGGGGGAATTTTGTCCCCCTCCGGGGCACACCACCCCCTCCCTTGATGGGAGGGGATTAAGGGGAGGGTGATACACACCCCGGGGCCGCATCCCCTTCGAGTTCCCTCAGGACGCACGGGCGGGGGGTCTGTCCCCCTCACCTCCGCCCTCTCCCACCAGGGGAGAGGGGGAATATGGCCTCCCCGGGGACAGGGGATGGGTCAGGATCTGTCGCGGAGCTCCTGGAGGGCGATGTCCGCCTGGCGGCGCAGCCTGGCGGCGTTCAGACGCTCCTGGTCCACCGCTTTGAAGGCATCGACGGTGAAGGGGCGCCAGGTGTTGCGCAGGGCGCGGATGGACCCTTCTTCCCTTGCCAGGGCTTCGACCAGCAGGGTGTGTATGGGTTGGAGGTAGCTGGACTGGGGAAGGTCTCGCACCTGCCGGCCCAACTCCCCCATGCGCAGGTTGAAGCGGTCGAGGGCTTGGAGCACCGCGGTCTGGTCGCAGCCCCCGTCGGTCCTGCGCCAATCGTTGTAGCCGTCGTGGAAGTCGTCCCACTGGACCAGAAGGCCCTGGTACTGGCTATCGAAGTCGTCGATGTCGGAGAGCATAACTTCCGGTTCTCTGTCCATCGGCATTGCGATGCTCGCGCTGACCTGCTCCAGCATGGCTTCGACCCTCTCTATGACGGGGACCATGGCTTCCAGGGCCAGATCGGGCCTCGGTCCTGCGGCAGGGGTTGGGGGCAGCTCCGGGGTTGGTCCCTCGAGGGAACCGGTGGGCGGAGGTGCGCTCGCCTCGGCCAAGCCGTTCCGGATGGACAGCAGGGTCCTGCCCTCGGCTCCCGCGGCCTCCTGGATCATGGCGACCATGCCGGCCGTGGCGGCGGACGAGGGCAGCCCGTTGATCGCTTCGACGATCAAGGAGAACTGGGCCAGAAGGCCCTGGAGCTGGTCAAGGACCTGGGAGGTGCTCATGCCCCCGGCGGCTTGGTGCAGGCTGGCGAAGTCGCCATGGAACGCGTTCCAGTCGAGGATGAGAGCGTCGAGGGCTTCGGAGAACTCCCGCAGCTCTGCCCCTTGGTCGGGCTCGGTTCCGAACTCCAGGCTGTCCCTGAGCTCTGCCAGCCCATCTTCCACGCTCCGCTGGGCGCGGGCGGAATCGGAGCGCTGCTGCTCCACCATCTCGAAGAGAGTCGTGTTGCCGGGCTGCCACCGGTCGCGGAGCTGGCGGAAGGCCCGCTCCTCCTGTTCGGCGGCCTCGATGAGCGTGTCGGCCATGTGCCTGGTCGAGGAGGCCCGGGGCAGCTCCATAGCCAGCCCGGTGACTTCGGTGAAATCGGAGGCAAAGCCCTGCAGGGCAGTACGCACAGCGCTTCTGTCGCATGAGGTGAGCCCGGTGCGCCAGGTGTCGAAGTCCTGGTGGAACTGGTCCCACCCCTCATATATCGCCTCTCGCTGGTCGGTGAACTCGTTCACGACACGCATGGCGCCGGGGGAAAGGGTCATGAACTCCTGGTCCGGGGCCGGGTCGGTTGGCGATGCTGTTGGGCGGGCATCGGGTCTATCACCGCAAGCGGCCAGCAACGCCAGCCCCAGAATGAGCGAAATAAAGGAGACCATTCGTATCTTCATCAGCTACCTGCTTACTCCCACGAAATCGGTCACCAGGTCGCCTCTGAAATCCCCGGAAAGCAAATTGGCGACGGCGCCATAAAGGGCCTCGGGACTATGGGCGAGGACGATCAGCACATGCCGGTCCTGGTTCCGGTCCAGCACCGTAACGGACGTCCCCACGGGGTCCAGGGATTCGGCGAAGGGGGTGCTCAGGGCATCGTCGATGCGCACCCCGGCCGCTTGAAGGTACTGGCTCACAGAGATGGCATCTTCATAAAGTCCGAGGAAGAGGGTGTCCCGGCTCAGGTCTTCCACGCCCCGGATCTGCGAGGAGACCCGGTAGTTGGACAGGCCGTTTTTCAAGGCGGTCCCTATATCCCAGAGGGATGGCCTCCCCAGCAGAATATCCACGCTTTGGGCTGCGTCGGCTTCGTAGAAGTGGGGGAAATCTGCCAGGTCGTACTCCCGCTGGCTGGACGTCAGGTAGTCGGCGATGTTGGAGATCAGCCTGTCGTTGTCCAGCAGCGAGTTCTGGGGAGGGACCATGAAGGTGAAGTCGGCGATGGCCAGCACATTGCGGCTGTCGCCCTCGGCGATGGGGTACAGCCTGTCGGCGGACTCCAAAACCGAGGATCTGGTGCCGGCCCCGGCGATGGCCAGTCCCGCGCCCGAGGAGCGGATCGAGCCTGCGGAGTATAGGGTGATTGCGCCCAGGCCGAGGGTAAGCTCTTCAGGCTGGAACTCCCTGACGATGATGTTCTGGAAGTTCAGGTCATACTCTTCCTGGTTGTAGAGGTAGTCGGGACGGAACTCCAGGCCGAACCGGGCAGCCAGGGTGTTAATCTGGCTGCTGCGAGACGGATCGGACACCAGCAGCAGCTTTCCGCCTTTCCGCACAAAGTTTTCCACCAGGACTGCTTCCTCTTCGGAGTAGGGAGCTTGGGGAAGGATTACCAGGAAGCTGTCGGCCCGCCGCAGCTTCTCTTCCAGGCTGGCCAGCCCGTCGGTCCCTGCGGCGCCTCCCACCCCGATGGGGCGTCCCAAGGGTGGCAGGCCTTCTGGGGGGAAGTCCCGGATGTCGGCGAACCCTGCAATCTCGGGCTCAGCGAACTCCACTTCGTACCCCCGGCCAGCCACCCGGGCGCTTAAGGTAATTATCTCGTTCTTGGCGAAGGCGTTGGCGTGCATGAGGTCAACAAGGAGGAGTCCTCTCTTGACCTGGGGCACGGGCGAGTCCACGAAGGCGCCTGGGGCAAGCTTGGGAGCTGTTATCTCCTCGATGGGCAGCTCCACCGGCGGAGGAGGCTCATAGCCCCCACGGTAGAAGAACACCAAGGCAATCCCGAAAGCGATGGCGGCGCTTACGGGCAGCAGGACAAGGAGGACCAGTTTACTGGCCATATCCCACGTACAGGTAGTAGAAATTCGGGCGTCCTATGCCCAGGGGGAAATCGGGGAGAGGGTCTTCCTGGCCGGCTTCCAATCTGCCGGCAAGGAGAAGCCTGCGCAGGCCATGGAGCTCGGATGCACTGCTGCCGGCGCCTTCTCCAGCGTCCTCCAGTATGGGGTCTCCAGCATTCAGTTCCATGGAAAGCAGGCGGAGGGTGTCGGCCGGGTCGGAGTCCCCTTCGCTGTCCAGGGGTTCGATGATCCGTCTGAGCTGTCGCACAAGATCTACCTGAACCTCCAGGTTGACATCGACGAGGGTGTAGTTGGATATTCCCGCCAGCTCGGCCGCCTTGTCGATGGCGTCGGTGTCACTCCCGATCTCGTCGGCCAAGCCCAGCCTCACAGCCTCTACGCCGGGGTAGATGCGCGCCTCCAGGAGCTCATCCCGGGAGAGGCGCAGCCTGTCTCCCCTCTCCCTGATCACTATCTCCCCGAATACCGACTTGAGCTGGTCCACCATTGCCAGCCAGTCCCTTCTCGGAGACCCGGTGAGCTTGTGGGGTCCGCTGAACACCACCTCTTCGCCGGGCAGCGCCGGGATTAACGGATCGACCGAAGAGACCACTCCCACGTTCCCGACCAGGGACGCAGAGGTCGTATAAGTGTGACTGGTCCCCATGGCCATCATGTACCCGCCGCTGGCGACCAGTCCTTTCATCACCATCACTACGGGCTTCTCGCTGCGCAGCCTGCGGGTCTCGATATACAGCTGCTCGCTGGCGGAGGCTGCCCCTCCCGGGGAGGTCAGCTTGATGACGACAGCCTTGATGGAATCGTCCTGGCGGGCGTATTCCAGGTGCTCACTGATGACGAAGGCCGATTCTTCGTTCAGGACGGTGAAGGGTATCTCGATCACGCCGACCTGGGGCCTTCCAGGAAAGACGAATATGAACGCCAGCACACCCGCCGCTATTCCCAAGCCGACCACTAGCACCGGGACGACGTACCACCCGGTCAACACTCTCCCGAGAATTGACAAGAGACTCATGAGCTGCCCTGCAGGGGCCGCAGTCTTGTACCAGGAGCTTGGACCATCACCTCGATCTTACCCACACAACCACCATTCCCCCTGCACCTTGGCCGGGGAGGTCAGACTTCGTAGGAGAGGCGCCGCTGTCTTTGCCCTCCGTGCCCATAGCGGCGACCGGCAATGTCAATTACATATGGGCTTGGGGAACCAGGCGGCATTGTAATGGAAGGATATGAAAGATAACAATATGTGCCTATGGTGCCGGGCAAGCCGCGGGCCGGAGGCGCTACACTCCGTCGACGATAAAGGTCGTCGTAACACTGCTCCGGGATCGAAGATCGGAGAGCCGAACATATTCGGGGGAGTTGACGAAGCCGTGGGCTCCGTCCAGGTCCTGGAACTCGATAACCACTACCCGGTGAGGCGTACGGTTGCCCTCCACGACCTCGGTCGCGCCGCCTCGCACCAGGTACTTCCCACCTTGCGCAGCGGTGACCTGAGTAATTCCCCGAGCGTACTCATCAAAGAGGGCTTGGTCTGTGATCTCGTTGTCAACGATAACGTATGCTGCCATGTCAATTTCTCCTCTGCTTGTGTCTCCCCCCAATATAGCGCAACGATGGGCCCAGCGTCAGTCCTCCGCCCCCAAGGTAACGATTAGGCTTGACCAAGTGTAGCGCCTCATGCGCGAGTCGATGTGTTGCTCGGGCTGCCCTGCGTCTTCATCGACAGCCGGCCGCGAGTTTCCATATACTTTCATGCAGACTTAGAGTGTAACATTGAACCGTTAGATGATAGAAATGCCGCCTTCATTGACACTCTCCCGTTCAGCTCTGCGCTGTGGACTCTTGGGTACACTGGTCCTCCTACTCGCAGCCTGTTCCAGCGAGTCCGCCCCCAGGGTTGGCGAGAGTACAGCCGCAACACCCGGGGCCTCGAATGTCGCAGAGTGGACCGTTGTGACACAAGATAGGCCATTGCACGAGGCTGCGCTGGCGGGAAGCGTTGCGGATGTTGAAAGAGTGCTCGGGGAAGGTGCGGACGTCACTACCGTAGCCACTGTGCGGCATCCGGCAATCGGAGAGATCAGGCTCGTTTCGCCGTTGCATGTTGCGGTGCTCAACGACAACCCGGCGGTGATCCAGGTGCTGCTGGACAACGGCGCGAACATTGAGGCGAAGACCGAATTCGGCATTACGCCTCTGCGCATGGCTGCGATAGGAAACGAAGACCCGGCGGTAATCCGGGCACTCTTGGAAGCCGGGGCGGATCCCAATGCTAGGGGAGCCGATGATAACACGCCCCTGCTTGTGGCGATAATAGGGAACGAGAACCCGGCGGTGGTCCAGGCGCTCCTAGACGGTGGCGCAGACCCCAATGCGCAGCATGCCGATGGCAATACGCCCCTGCTCGTGGCAGCGATACGGAACGACAATCCTGTGGTGATACAGGGGTTGCTGGACGCTGGGGCAGACCTCAACGCGGAGAACGTTGTCTTTAGCATGACACCCCTGATGGCGGCGGCATTGAACCCGAACCCGGGGGTGTTCAAGGTGCTTCTGGATGCTGGTGCAGACCCCAACGAGAAGGACGACGGCTTTGGCAACACGCCCCTACATTGGGCGGCGAGACAGAACGGCAATCCTGCGATGATTCAGGCGCTGCTGGACGCTGGGGCGGATATCAATGCGAAGGCCCACGATGGCAACACGCCTCTGCACGCCGCGGTGCTCAACGACAACCCGGCGGTGATCCAGGAACTGCTGGATGCTGGAGCAGACCCCAACGAGAAGAACGACGAGGGAAGCACACCTCTGAATTGGGCGGAGGATCGTGGAAACTCTGCCGCCATTGAGTTGCTTCGATAGGCGAGGGGTGTCGTGCCGCATACTCCCAGCGCCCGGTCATACCCTCGGTAAGGAGAAGAGCCGCCGGGTCTGGCCGGGGACACGCTGGACTTCTGGCGCGTGGAGGATACTCACCTGCGAGTTGGCGCGGCGCAGTGGCGTGTAGTCTGCCATGGAGTCGTCAGTCAGCAGTGACTTAGCCTCCACCACCCCCACCGGTCCCTCCCGGTCCACCCCAACCAAGGCGGCGTGCCACGGGGGACAAAGAAAGAAACAAGGCGAGCAACAAAGGCGCAAACCCAGGCGCATTTTGGTGTGGGAAGGAAACCACGAGAATCCCTGCCGGTACTATTGTCCATAGAGTTTCGGCGGTGGGGGCCGGTACTTCGGGCGGCCACACCTTAAGCGATATGAATAGGAAGACCGCCGCAACCAGCAAAGATCCACCGATTCCAATGACGAGCGTGAATCCAAAGCCCCACACTGCGAGACCGCAGCACACCACCCAGATGACTACCAAGGAGACGACGGCCCAACGTCTCCACGTTCTTGTCACTTCTTCACCCATCGCAGTAGCTAAATGCTATCGTTCCGCCGTTACAATGCAGTTGGGAGGCTTTCTTGCCCTAGCGGTTCTAGCCTATTGGCCGGACTTGCAGAAGGTTAGGTTGCCCATTATGAGGCTTCCTGCCCAGCAGGCCATAAAGCAACTAGCCTGAAGGAAATTTCGGAAGTTCCTGATTCTGCCAAGTTTGGTGGATGTTTTTTCTCCGTAGACAGAACCGTTTTCGAATTGTGGCTTGGAGAACTGTGGTCCTCGCAACGGCTACTCTCGCGGAGGGTTCGACCCCTTAAGGGGAGCGATCGCGTACGGCTCGCCGGGGATGCCTGCCAACTTCGTCGACTCGACGAAGGGTGTTCGGCCTAGGGCGTCGAGCAGCTGTCGTTCGATGATTGCCATGTGTTGAGAGTGGCAAAGAGCTAAAGCCGCTGGGAGATGCCGATGTCAACGCCCGAGACAAACCGTGTTGTCCAGTACGCGCCCTCGGGACTGGTGACACCTGCAGGCCTGCCTGCTCCGCGCGGGGTAACGGCAGAAGGGGAAGGTCAGGCGGTACAGGGTAGTTGAGACTACTAGCAACGGGCGATGCCTCATGGCGTCACACACTCCTTCCCAGCCTCCGCAATCGGAAACCCTCGGTCTCTCCAACATGCGAACTGACGATAAAAGTTCTCGCTATTGATTCCCCAGAACTCCTGAAAGACTCGTTCCATTGCCCTCCGCTCCTGCTGTGACAGGGCGTGATAGTAGTCAGCGACCGACTTGCCACTGCGGGCCTCAAGCCATTCCGTGGCCAGCGCGCCAAGAATGTACTCAGGCTGCGTCGGATGATTTCCCAGTGTTGGATCATCAAGCGCGATTTCAATACGACTCGCTCGAGCCACAACACTCGCTCTAATGTCAGACCACGCATTCCCGGACACACTAGCCATGTACATGTAGGCGACAAATTCTGCTGATCCTTCGCTCATGAAAGTCGGATAGCTTCTACTGCTCCCGTATCCTTCTCCTTCTGGCGTCGACCAGTCTCTCTGAAGGCGGTGAAAGTACTCGTGAGCGTATACAGACGCAGTTACCAAGCACTGCTTACCAATCCAAATTGCAGTCGATGCGTGAAGGCCGCATCTGGGATCTCGCGAATCGACTCTCCACACTGCGTTACCCGCGGGGTAAGCAAATTTCTCCTCGAACCACTGCTCGACGTTCGATACAATACGTCGAATCTCGTCCACATTTTCCAGCGCCTCTTCTCCTAGAACAAGAATGCGTTCCGATTCTGATGAGATCGGTGGCGCGACTATGCGACGATATGACTCGAATCCCTCGTGAAATTCCTCTAACGACAAGTCAAATGCGTGCTCAAGTGCATTATCAGTATTGTTTCCACTCGCACGACTCTCGAAATACTCAAACAAGCTCTGGTCCCCGAATGTTTCGGCCAGGTAGATGATTGCGAGGTATTGCAGTGGGCGTGTATCAAGGACTATTTCGAGATTGCGGGTCTCCGCCAGCGCAACTGAAAAAGCACGTGAGTTCGATATATAACTGGCAACGGCATCGGCTTCCCGTTCAGGGCCAAGAGCTGCGTGGGAGACGTACGTCACCAATCCCCACCACAAATCGTCATCGAGCGGCGTAGGCCCGGGCGGTCTTCTGACAGCCGCATTGGCAACCATTACACCTGCTTTAGAAGGATCCTTATAGCAACTGCGGTTAACCAAGATCAGGTTAGATATGCCAGGACATCCACCGCTTGGTCGCTCACGGGAGAAAGACGGCGATAGCCCATGCTCCGTCAAGAGATCGTACGCATCGCTCCAGTCTTCAGCCACATAGAGTGTGTAGCGGTCTTGCTCAACACCAAAACGATCAGCCAGGATTCGCTCTGTGTAGCGCACATCGTTGGTGATGCGCTCACGCTGCGATGCGGTCAACTCCTGCGAGAATTGAATGACGCCAATCGGGGCGATAGGGGCGGTTGGAATTGGAGACGGAGTCTGAGTGGGTGTGGGCGTGGCTGTTGGAGTAGGTGGTGCGGTAGCACCTCCACCCGCCGCCTCAATGATCCAGGTTCCGTCATCCTGCTTGCTTGCCTTGAAGTTGTACGTGACACCGTTGATGGTCGTGTTCCGAGCGTCGATCCCGGTCCCGGCGGTGAAGAACAGGAATTGTCCCCGCCCGGACGAATCGACTGAGAACTCCTCGCTGGTTCCCGGGTAGGTGCAACGCTCTCCAGGCCCGACGATCCAACCCACGCGGCATACGCCGTCAGCTGGCATAGGCTCAGGGGTTAGCGTGGCCGTCGGGTTAGGCGTGGGTTCCGGCCTGGGCATGGTTATCACATTGGACCAGCCTGCAGCTGTTTCACCGTGGTCGAGGGCTGCCTGGACATTGGCCGCCGCGTCGTCGGTGACCCACTCGCTCCACGTTTCCGAGTTGCTCTCGAGCCACCAATTAGCCGCGGAGGTTAGGTCTGTAATTCCTGTGGCGCCTTGCCACTTGGCGATAGCCTTGTAGGCGTCAATGTCGAAGTCCCATTTGCCCAGCATTTCCACCACGTCGGGGGCCTTCAGCGGCAGGTCGGGGTTTACAGCGATCAGGATGGCGCCGTCCTCATAGGCGCAGGCTTTGGTAGTCGACCAGCACTCGTCGCTGTAGGCAGGTTCTTCCAGACGGACCAATTCAAGCTTGAGAGCCGGGTCGTTGGTGCTCCACTGGTAGCCGAGCCAAGGCTCTCCTCGTTCGTAGGCGGCGTACAGGTCAGCGTTCGCCGCAGCCTCGCTTGTAGGATTAACAACGTGAACGTGGTCCTCGAGTCCGTATCCCGCGATCTGGGCAGCGTTGATTCTCTCGCAAGGCCAGTTGATAACGCAGGACACAAGTCGGGCCTTGTCGCCACTCTCCGCGGTCTGGAACAGTCTTTTGAACTGCGGGTCTTTCAAATCCTCGACGCTGTCCAAGTCCGGGTACCGTTCCTGCAGATAGGCCGGAATCACGAAGGCGGATTGCCAAGACGAAACTAGGCTCTGTCCCACGTCTAGGAGTTGGTCTTCGCTGCGGGCCTCGTTCCACGCCAGCTTCTGGGCGGGCAACCATACCTCCATGGTAACGTCGATGTCGCCGCGTAGTAGTCCCTCGAACAGGGATGAGATAGATCCCGATACAACACCGGTCGGGTGGCCATAGCCATATTCGATGATGAATTGGGCAATCCGGTTTTGCAATTGGGCACTTTCCCAGGGTAGTTCACTAAAGGCGATGGGCTCCTTAGGAGGGTCTGGCAACATGACGGTGGGCGCTGTTGTAGGCTTCGCCGTCAGTTCGGGCGAGGCTATTGGCAAACTTGTAGCCATTGGAGTCAGTTCTGGCGTCGACTGAGACTGGGTAGACCCAGGAATTAACGTTGATGTGAGCACGAAGGTAGGTGTGGGGGTGACCAAAGACGTGATTGGCGAAGGGTCAGTCTCGTCGGAGCATCCGACCAAGACGATGGCCAGGAGTGCAGTGGCTACCACCAGCAGATTCATTGCGGGCCTATGCATGGGATACTCTCTCCTCGTGCCTTTCTCATCCCAATAAGCGGCGAGTGGTCCATGAGGCTCTGGACGTTGTCTGTCGCGAGCCTGCTGTGCATCTCACTCAGCGAAGAACACCTGTGGAAGCGCCCATCCCGGAGTTTCGACCTGGCGCAGATGATTTGCCTCATCAACGCGGTTCTTCCCACACAGCGTGAATGTTGCACTGGAGATGTTCAGTAGAGTCAGTAAACGAGATTTCAAAGATCTTGGATTCGCCCGCAGACATTGAGCCCAGATTCACTGATGCTCCAGGATGCCCAGTCCACCACCAACCCCATTGGTGCTCACTGAACCTGCCTCCGAAGCCGACCTGCACATTTTCTAAGTCCCGGTTCGCATGAATCTCACCTGTGACCGTATAGTCGATGATGCTGCTGCCAGAAAAGACCCGCTCGCCACCGCATTCAAGGTTGGCTATTTCTACAGCCGGGCCCGCTGGCGTCTGGGTAGGCGTCGATGTGGGCGTTGCAGTCTGAGTGGGCGTCGCCGTCGGTATGGTCGTGGGAACAGGTGTGGGCGTTGCGGTGGGTGTGGAGCTGGCGCTTGAACTAGGGCTACCGGCGTCCGATACTCGGATCGCCCCGGCGGTAACTATGCCATTTTCGATACGGCAACCACCCGTATTGTCAATGCTAAGTTAGATTTGACCCTTTTCCGCTAAGTTAGAACTGACCCACCTTGTCGTTAAGTCGCCTCCTTTCTGGCAAGCAAGAGTGCCTGTTGGATTTAGACGTCGCCGGAGCTAGCGGCTTCAGGCGATGTCGATAGCAGTTGATGGGAGGCGAAGAGTCCGGCCTGCCTCTTGCCTTTAAGCCGGTAGCTCTCGCCTCGGATGTTGAGGACGTGGCTGTGGTGCAGCAGCCGGTCCAGGATGGCCGAGGCGATGACGGTATCGCCCAGAAGCTCACCCCACTCGGCGAAGCCCTTGTTGGAGGTGAGGATGATGCTGCCCCGCTCATAGCGAGCCGACACCAGGGTGAAGAAGGCGGTGGAGGCGTCCCGGTCGTAAGGCCAGATGCCGAACTCGTCCACGATGAGTAGCTTGGGCGACAGGTAGACCCGCATGCGCCGTTGGAGGTTGTTCTCCACCCTGGCCTTCCTCAGGTCCTCCATCAGGTCGTAGGCTCGGACGAAGTAGGCCCCCTGGCTCTTCTCGATGGCCTTGAGCGCTAGGGCCACCGCCAGATGGGTCTTGCCCACACCTGGCGGTCCCAGGAGCAGCAGGTTGGTGGCTTCAGCGACGAAGGACAGGCCGGCCAGTTCCCGCACCTGTCGCTCGTCGATGGAGGGCTGGAACGAGAAGTCGAACTGCTCCAAGGTCCGGTGGAAGGGGAGGTGAGCCAGCTTCGTCCTGGTGGACATGTACCGCTCCTTCCGGGCGGCCACTTCCACGCCGAGTAGCTCTGCCAGCATCTCGGGGTAGGTCAGTTTCTTGGTGGCCGCAGCGTCCAAGGAGTTGTCCAGGGCTTCGACGGCCTGCTTGAGGCCCAGCGTCTCCAGGTGCTGGCGAGCCTGTTCCAGCGCGATCATCGCCCACCTCCCACCGCTGCCAACTCGTACACCTCCAGGGAGCGGCGCTCCACCTGGCCCACAGGGATCTGCACCGCCACGGCTTCCTTACGAGGACGATCATCGCCGCCGGGCAGTCCGTCCCACTGGCCCGGCAGTGTGAGGCGCTGACCGGTCCGCTGGGCTTGGGGATGCACCGCCAGCCGCACGTCGCCCGACCAGACCTCCACCGTACCGGCCCGCACACCCACCTGGACCGTCGAACCCGCCCAGCTCCAGGGCACGCCGTAGCGAGACCTCTCCCAGTGGACGTAGCCGTCCCTGGCCACCTTCCGCTCCTCCCGCATGTAGGGCGCAAGGCCCGAACGCGGCGGCAGGCTGCCCAGGTGGGCGAGCTCCTCAGCCAGCATCTCTCGGGGGACCCGGTGCGTCGTCCCATGGACTCGCCGATTGGCCACCGCATCGCACCACTCCAGGGCCTGGCGGTTCATGTCTGCGTCGTCGGTGAAGCGGACACCGGGCCACAGGTTGCCCCGGACGTACTTCACGCCGCTCTCCACCTTGCCCTTCGTCTGCGCTCGGTAGGGTCGGCACAGACGGAGGTCGAAGCCCATTCGCAGTGAGAAGTCCAGCATCCGGCTGTTCCACTCCGGCCTGCCCTCCCTGTCACGCCCCAGGACCACCACCTTGGCGTTGTCGTACAGGCAGCGGCGGGGAACACCACCGAAGTACTCGAAGGCGTTCAGATGGCACCTGATGAAGGTCGCCACGTCGGCGCGCCGGACGAACTCCACGTAGATGGTCCGAGACCAGCTCAGCACCATCACGAAGGCCCAGACCCGGTGCTTGCGCCCGTCCTCTCCGACATAGGCGAAGCTGCCCCAGTCCACCTGTGCCTGCTCGCCTGGCGCCGTCTCGAACCGCACCGTCGCACGGGGCTGACGCGGCCGACGCCGAGGCCGCACGTAGTTGGTCAGCGTCGGATAGCTGCCGTCGTAGCCCAACTCCCGGATCTCCCGCAGCAGCACCACGCAGTTGTCCACTCCCGCCGACAGCCGACCATCTATGTGACCCTTGTATGGGTCCAGCTTCGACCCCTGCTTCTCTCGCCGCTTGGCCTTGGGCACCTCGTCGGAGCGCACGTACTTGCGCACGGTGTTCCGGGAAATCCCCAACTCCCTCGATATCCCTCGGATCGAGCTTCCATCGCCCTTCAACTCGTATAACTCTCTCACTAACCCACCTCCTATCATTTGACTTGCTGCACCTCCTAATCGGTTTCCCGACGAAGATGCGTCCGCTATCGGGGTGGGTCAATTCCAAATTAGCGCTACTGGGTCAGTTTAGAGTTAGCACTAACAGTATCGACGCACCTATAGGTAGCGTGACTATACTCGACAACCCCTCCATTGCTCATCTGAATGACTACGTTTCCGCCGGCAATTGTCAGTTGGACTCCGTTCCTGAAGTTTCCTGCGTAGGCTCTATCTGATGGAAAGTCGGGAATAGACTCTCCCGACTCGAACACGTTCTGCAGAGACTCCAATGCAGGAATGGCCGTAGGACGCGGTCTGGCGGTAGGGCTAACAGCAGCCTCGGGGGTAATCTCCGGTCTGGGTGTAGTAGCATCCGAAGCCGAAAGTCTAGACTCGTAGAAGGTCCAACTCCCGTCGGCGTTGGCGCTGGCTGCAATTTCGCTTTGGAAGGCATCGTCCCTTTCGAAACCGCCGGAAACACAAAGACGAAGGCTGTCTACATTGATGGTGACGCCGCCCACCTCTTGCTTTGCCGGGCCTCCCTCACGGCAGATCGTTCCGTCATGCTGCACGGACAGAACTACGTTGGCTTGGGGGCTATCTCCGCCGGTGTAACGACACCCTTCGCCATGCTGCAACCTCATACCGTCACGACAATCCCCCAAGACCGCAGGCGTTGGTTCCGGACTTGATGTTGGAGTAGAGACGGGCGCGAGTTCCGTGACCAGGGTGGGGGTCGGAGTCCTAGTTGGCTCTGGAGCAGGGTCGGATGTCGATTCTGAGGCGGGACTCGAAGCTATTTCTGGAGTGTGAGTCGCTTCCATTGAGTCACTACATGCGGCAGCTACCGCAACGAACAGCAGCAGCACGGCGGTCCATGTGCACGTAGGCAATAGGAGACGCAATAATCTTGGAGCCCGTTCGTTCATCGACCTCAGCCCTCCTAACATTCAGTAGCTTTCAATGTACCAACAACAATAGTCGGAACCTAAACCTGAAGGTCATTTACCGGCCCGGCTACGGCCGGAATAGGAGAATCGATGGGCGTATGCCAAAATCATTGTACATAAGGTATGTAAGCTGAGCGTTATGATGCGGGGCAATATGTGTGACGTTGGTGTAATGTCGGCGCTTTCACTACAGTAAATTCGGATCGAGTCCGCAATTAGCCTTTTCGAATTTGCGCAGATGATGTAACTCTTGAGGAGTGACCTTCCCCCGAAATGCTGGTCCAAGATGGGCGTTAATCTTGGGCAATAGAATGTGGGAGATATGGCGAAGAGGAAACACACGCCGGAGCAGGTGAGCAACAAGTTGAGAGATGCTGATGTTGACGGCTCAAGGTCAGTTATGTACCCGGGGCGAGGCACAGCCCAATGGCGTGGCGGTACGGAGGAAGCCGACCGGCCAAGGCGAAAATTCAACGAGAGCAACTCGATACCGGACGGAGAAGGCGGACACGTCGGGAATGGGCGGGTGTCGTTAGCATGGAGCCTTACCCGCCCCTTGCGGTGGGCCATCGTCAGCGGGATGGGGCTGAGGATTGGACTACAACTTCAGCATGATCCTTAATGTGAAGGTTCTAGATTTTATCAAGCGTGGTGGGCCTGAGTTGACGATAGGCAGAACCATTTTCGAATTGTGGATGGGTGATCCAACTTCACTCCGGCGATCCTGACACCCACGTTAGTATATTACCTAGCCGCCCCACGGCCAGAGCAAGGGGGGCCTGCTGCATTGCCGGAGGCCCCCCTTGCACCTTCTTGCCGGTCCGGCCGGGCCGGACTAGTCGTCGTCTATGATGGTCATGGTTCCCACGGCGTCGGGCGGGTAGAGGGTCCCGGGCAGGTACGCCTCCACCACGAAGTACTCGTCCGGCTCCTCATCGTCGTCGTACTCCAGCCACACCTCCGCCGTCAGCTCCGTCACCCCCGGCGCGAACACCAGCTCACCCTCCGTGTACTGATAGTCGGTCATGTGCGCCCGGTCGTCCAGCAGGTGGTACGCAGGCGCGGTGTTCCATCTGATCCTGATCTCCTCGGTGGACGCCTCGGACAGCCGCACCCGGAACTCCAGCACGTCGCCCTCAACCGCCGACGCGGCCTCGACGGTGACGGTTATCTCCACCTCCGGCGCAGCGTCGTCGTTGTCGGCCACGCCGACCGTGGCCGCGCCCTGGGACGAGGACACCGTGTAGCCGCTGCCCGCGTTCACCGTGGCCGTCACCGACCCGTCGGTCTCGTCTGCGTCGTCGTCCGTGGTGCCCACGGTGAGGGTGACGCTGCCCGTGGTGGGGACGGTCACCGTGCGCTGGCCCGTGGTGGCGCCGTAGTCGCCGCTCTGGGACACCGTCACGCTCACCGCCAGGTCCGCCGCCGGGGCCGGGCTGGCGGTCACCGTGAAGGTGGCGTCCCCGCCCTCGGTCACCCCGCTGCCCGCGGTGACGCTCACCACCGGCGTGGGGGCGTCGTCGTTGTCGGCCACGCCGACCGTGGCCGCGCCCTGGGACGAGGACACCGTGTAGCCGCTGCCCGCGTTCACCGTGGCCGTCACCGACCCGTCGGTCTCGTCAGTAGTATCGTCGGTGGTGCCCACGGTGAGGGTGACGCTGCCCGTGGTGGGTATCGTCACCGTGCGGTGGCCCGTGGTCGCGCCGTAGTCGCCGCTCTGGGAGACCGTGACGCTCACCGCCAGGTTGGCCGCCGGGGCCGGGATGGCCGTCACCGTGAAGACGGCGTCCCCGCCCTCGGTCACCCCGCTGCCAGCGGTGATACTCACCACCGGCGTGGGGGCGGCGTCGTTGTCGGCCACGCCGACCGTGGCCGCGCCCTGGGACGAGGACACCGTGTAGCCGCTGCCCGCGTTCACCGTGGCCGTCACCGAGCCGTCGGTCTCGTCGGCGTCGTCGTCCGTGGTGCCGACGGTGAGGGTGACGCTGCCCGAAGTCGGGACGGTCACCGTGCGCTGGCCCGTGGTCGCGCCGTAGTCGCCGCTCTGGGACACCGTCACGCTGACGTCCAGGTTGGACACCGGGGCCGGGCTGGCCGTCACCGTGAAGGTGGCGTCCCCGCCCTCGGTCACCCCGCTGCCAGCGGTGATGCTCACCACCGGCGTGGGGGCGGCGTCGTTGTCGGACACGCCGACCGTGGCCGCGCCCTGGGACGAGGACACCGTGTAGCCGCTGCCCGCGTTCACCGTGGCCGTCACCGAGCCGTCGGTCTCGTCGGCGTCGTCGTCCGTGGTGCCGACGGTGAGGGTGACGCTGCCCGTGGTGGGTATCGTCACCGTCCGCTTCCCCGTGGTGGCGCCGTAGTCGGCGCTCTGGGAGACCGTCACGCTGACGTCCAGGTTGGACGCCGGGGCCGGGCTGGCCGTCACCGTGAAGACGGCGTCCCCGCCCTCGGTGATGCCGCTGCCCGCAGTGACGCTTACCTCAGGCGTGGGCGGCGGCGGCGTTTGCGCTGACGCCGCTTCCAGCCCCGTCAACTCGGTCACCACCTCGTCCCACACCGGGCTGCTGTGTTTGTCCGCCATGTCCTGGGCCTCGGACGCCGTCATCGGGCCGCCCGTGACGCCGGTGCCGTCGTGCTCGCCGAAGGCCAGCAGCACCCGGTTCCAGCGGTTCACGTGGGCCGTGCCGTGCTGCGTCTGCGACGCCAGCTCCCTGACCTTCGCGATCACGTCCGGGTCCACCGTGTAGCCCGTCTGCTCCTCAACGACCGGATCGTCGTTGTCTGCGACGCCGACCGTGGCCGCGCCCTGGGACGAGGACACCGTGTAGCCGCTGCCCGCGTTCACCGTTGCGGTGACCGAGCCGTCGGTCTCGTCCACGTCGTCGTCCGTGGTGGTTATGGTCACCGTGGCGCTGCCCGAAGTCGGGATGGTCACCGTGCGCTGGCCCGTGGTCGCGCCGTAGTCGCCGCTCTGCGAGACCGTGAGGCTCACGTCGAGGTTGGACGCCGGGGCCGGGCTGGCCGTCACCGTGAAGACGGCGGCACCGCCCTCGGTCACCCCGCTTCCAGCGGTGACGCTCACCACCGGCGTGGAGGCGTCGTCGTTGTCGGACACGGCCACCGTGGCCGCCCCCTGGGTCGAGGACACCGTGTAGCCGCTGCCCGCGTTCACCGTGGCCGTCACCGACCCGTCGGTCTCGTCGGTAGTATCGTCGGTGGTGCCCACGGTGATGGTGACGCTGCCCGTGGTGGGTATCGTCACCGTCCGCTGGCCCGTGGTCGCGCCGTAGTCGCCGCTCTGGGACACGGTCACGCTCACCGCCAGGTTGGACGTCGGGGCCGGGCTGGCCGTCACCGTGAAGACGGCGTCGCCGCCCTCGGTCACCCCGCTTCCCGCGGTGACGCTCACCTCGGGCGTGGGCGGCGGCGGCGTCTGTGCCGCCGCCGCTTCCAGGGCGGTCAGCTCGACGACCACCAGGTCCCACACCGGGCTGCTGTGATTGTCGGCCATGTCCTGCGCCTCGGCCGCCGTCATCGGGCCGCCGGTGACGCCGGTGCCGTCGTGCTCGCCGAAGGCCAGCAGCACCCGGTTCCAGCGGTTCACGTGGGCCGCGCCGTGCTGGGTCTGCGACGCCAGCTCCTTGACCCTGGCGATCGTTCCCTGGTTGACCGTGTAGCCGCCGTCGTCGTCGGACACGACCACGACGGCCGTCCCCTGGGACGAGGACACCCGGTAGTCGAGGTTGGCGCTGCCGTCGACGGTGACCGTGACCGATCCGTCGGGCTCGTCCACCTCGTCGTTGGTGGTGGCCACCGTCAGCGTGGCGTAGCCCGCCGTCGGGATGGTCACCGTCTGATGTTCTATGGATATCCCGGAGTCGTCGCTCTGCGACACCGTGACGCTCACGTCCAGGTCCGCAGCCGGCGCCGGGTTGGCGCTGACCGTGAAGGTCGCGTCCCCGCCCTCGGTCACGTTGCCGTCGGCGGTCACGCTGATCAGCGGCACGGACGTGTTGGGCGCGGGCGTCTCGAAGTCCACCGTGAAGGTCTTCGGCGTCGCGCCGGCGGCCAGGGTCCGCACGGTGATCTTGTCCAGCTGGGTCGTCCCGTGAAGGACGGAGACCACGTAATGCGACTGCGGATTAAGGCCGGTGAGCTGGTGCTCGGTGGCGGTGGTCGTGACTTCCGTCAGGACCGGGACGCCCGTGAAGCTCTCGTGCCAGACGACCAGGTAGGACGCGCCGTCCCCCTGCGGCTTCCAGGCGACGGTCGCCGTGGTGTCGGAGACGCGCTTGAGCTGCACCGGCGGAGGCGGCGGGAGGTCGTTGTTGGCGATATAGACCGAGGCGTAGCTCCTGAACCTGTTCAGCCGGTAGCCCTCGCCGAACTGCACCGTCGCGCCGAGCATCCCGTTGGAGCCCCAACCGGTGTCGTCGACGGTGGGGATGGTGAACGAGACGCTGCCGCCGGTGGGCACGTTGACCGTGCGCTCGCCCAGGTGCTGGGCGGCGACCACGGAGCCGGGGCCGGCCACGCCCACCCTGACGTCCAGCGGCGCGTCGGGCGCGGGGTTCACGGTGACCGTGTAGACCGCGTCCTCGCCCTCGGTGATGGTCCCGCCGGCGGCGCTGATCGACACCTCGGGCACCCGCTCCACGATCACCGACGTGGGCTCCGCCTCCACGGGCGAGCCCGCCGCAAGCGTGGTGAAGCGGATCACCGGGCTGGCGGTGCTCAGCTGCGTCGCGCCGTGGTCGGCGTAGTAGACCACCGCCCGGTACTCGGTGTCCGGCTCCAGGTGGCGGATGTTCCAGGCCGGGTCGTTGGGCTCGGCCCCGAACCAGGCCTCGTCGGCCGGGACGCCGGGGAAGGGCGAGGTGGTGGACCAGTAGCGCACCTCGTAGCCCTCGGCGCCGACCACCTGCGGCCAGCTCAGGTCGATGCCCGTGTCCGACAGGTTGGCGTAGCTCAGGTCGCCCACGCGCTCCACCACCGGGTCGGGCAGGTCGCCCAGCAGCCGCTGGCAGCCCACGCAGGAGCCCAGCGTGCGGTGGAAGCTGAAGCTGTCGGTGCGCACCGTCTTCGGCGGCGTCTCCGTCGAGATCTGGTTGTCGCTGCGCTCGTACAGCTTGTAGCCCTCGACCTGGAAGGTCACGTTGCCGACCACGTTGGCGCCGACGTGGATGTCGACCTGGACCGGCGTGCGGCCGACCGTGACCGAGCCGGCGCTGACGGCAGAGTCAGTTCTGAAGGTGTGCAGGTGCGAGGCGGCGGGGCTGGTGAACCAGACCCGGTGGGACCGGAAGTACTCCGACGTGCCGCTCCGCAACAGCGGCTTGGCGAAGTCGGCGCTGATGGAGAAGCGCTTGTCCTGGTCCGCCGGCGGGTCGTTCTTCGTCCGCACCCAGAAGTAGTGCGCCTTGCGCCCCGTGTTCAGCGAGGCCGGGAAGGCCAGATTGAGCCCGCCGTCCTCGATGGACGTCCAGGTGGTCCCGTCGTCGATGGAGAACTCCAGGGTCTGCTCCCACTCGTCGTCGTCCCTGATGATGAGCGGCACCCGCACCTCGGGGTAGTCGAAGCCTCCCACCTGGTACAGCACGCCATTTTCATAGAAGTTGTGGCCGACGGCGTGGGGCCGGTGGATCAGGAACGTCCCGTGGTCGAAGGCGTCGCTGTCCTGCCCCGCGGCGAGGCTCACCGGACGCCACTTGTTGGCGTCGCTCTCGTAGACGGACTGCGACGAGAAGGGGCAGCCGTCGTGGCGGTCCAGCAGCGGGCCGGCGGTGCTGCCGTAGCCGAAATGAATCCCATCCCGGCCAAGCCCTTCGACGATGGGGTCGCCCAGGTTGTAGGGGCTTCTACTCCCGGTGTGGCACATCAGCCGGTCCCGGTCCGGTTTGCCCGGCCCGATGTAGCCGCCGTGGTGGCTGAGCGGCTCACCCACCTGGCTGGCGACGTAGAAGTGCCGGCGCTCGTGGGGGTCCACCGCCTGCCACTGGTAGGTCACCGCCGGGCCGCCCTCGGTCAGCGTGATGGTGGGCGGCGGGTCGTGCCTGTTGTAGTTGGCGACCACCCAGCCCGTGTCGCAGTCGTTGCCCGAGATCGTGCCCGCGCAGGTGCGGAACTGCACGAAGGCGTCGGCGGCCCCCAGGTTCAGGCCGATCTTGAGCGCCTCGGAGTGGGTGCTCCAGGAGACGGCGGGGTTGGGGTAGAGCGACCAGGAACTGTGGCCGTCGCCGATGCTCCAGCCCTCGGGCAGGCGCAGGCCCCGCAGGCGCTCGGAGTTCGACGCGGTGGCGCGAAGGGTGTACGTGCTGTTGGGCTGCACGGACGCGTCGTATACGTACACCCAGTAGGTGGTGTTCGGCTCCAGCCGCAGCCCCGAACCGTCGTCGCCCTGGTAGGTGAAGGTGAAGGTCCGGTCGGCGCTGCCCACCGGCATGGAGGGGCGCGCCAGGTCGGCCAGGACGTCGGCGGCGGTACTGCCCGGCGAGCCGCCGGAGCCGGCCCAGATCTGTACCCTCAGATCACGGGCGGCGTCGGAGTCGCCGATCTCGGCAAACTCGACGTCGACGCTGTTGAGGCGGTAGTGGCCGCCGTTCTTGCCCGTCGTGAACGACTGCGCGCGGTCACGTACGGTACTGGCAGCCGTCACGGTCAACGCCGCGCCGTCCGCCTGGCCCAGGTTGCTCATCACCGCCGGCTCACCGGGCGGCGCGTTCACCGGCGTGGGCTCCACCCGGAACAGGGGCGAGATGCCGTAGAAGGCGTGGTCCTGGGTGCTGGCGATGGTGTTGTAGCTGATGGGGCCGGTGTCCGCGTCGGTGGTCGAGAACCGTCCGCGCCGGGCGTTGCTGGCGCCCAGAGGGTTCGCCTCCTTCGCACCGTCGGTGCGGGTGCCGGTCCACGGCCAGTCGTTCGAGGTGCTCCTCTCGCCGCTCTCGAAGCGCCGGTCCGCCATCGCCCAGTTCTCCCAGGTGTCGGACCAGAAGCCGGCGTTGTTCGCCGCGACCCGCTCGCCGTTCAGCCACCAGACCTCCGCGTCCGTGTGCCCGGCGTTGTTGGGGTTGGTCCGGGTGTGGTCCCGGGCGTCCACCGCGGCGGTGGAGCCCACCACCCGGAAGTGATCGGCGTAGCGCCGGACGGCGGCGTGACCGTCGCGGGCCGCCTCCCGCACGTGGGCGTCGTAGACGCCGATGTCGGCGGCGGTGGCGTCGCGGTGGTCTTCGGTCATGAACAGCAGCCGGAACGTCTCGCCCGCGCCCAGACCGAGCGGCTTCAGCGGCCAGTCCAGGGGCACGGTGTAGGAACCGTCCGCGTGGGGCAGCAGCCGGCCGTTGACTCCCATCGACAGAGTGGAGCCGCCGACCAGGGTGATCCAGTTGCCGCCCCCCTGCGCGCGGATGCGAGCGTCGTTGTTGATGCTCCAGCCGGGCGCAGCGCCCGCGTCCTCGGAGTTGCTCTGCGTGAACTTCACCTGGCTGTTGCCTTCCGTGAGTCCGGCTGCGTCCAGCACGACCCAGTACCGGGTGTCCGCCTCGAGCGCGACGCCCGGGTGCGTGAAGCGGTACGTGCCGGCCTGCCGGTTCACGAAGGCGGGATTGGCCAGGGTCCCCACGACCGTGCCGGGAGCCCCGTTGGCACCTTTGTGGACGGTGACCGTCAGCTTGGAGCCGAAGTCCTCGGTGGACCGGTTGAAGGCCACGTCCACGCTGGTCAGGGTGTACCCCGAGGGGTTGCCGCCGGTGTCGAAACCCTGCGCCAGGTCCACGTGCAGGCCCTGCACCAGGCCGCTCGACTGACCGGTGTTCTTCACCAGCGGCGGGTCGTCGTCCCGCACCCGGACCGTCGCCGTCCCCAGCGACGTGGCCAGGTCGTAGTCCGACCCGTCCACCAGCGTCACCGTCACCGAGCCGTGGGCTTCGTCCACGTCGTCGTTGGCGGTGGGGATCTCCAGCGTCGCCGACCCGCTGGCCGGAATGGTGACGCTGGTGGGCAGGGTCCCGTACCCGAAGTCCCCGGTCGTGGTCACCGTGACGCTCACCGGCAGGTCTGCCGGGGGCGCCGGGACCGCCGTCAGCGTGAAGCTGGCTCTGACGCCCTCGGTGACGGCGCCGCCGCCAAGGATGCTCACCCGTGGCGGCTCCGGCTTGCTGACGCCGTCGAGGCTGATCTTCAGTGATGATACGTTGGGGGTCCACGCGCCCGTCGAGGAAGCCGTTCTCGTCCCGGCGCCGTCGGCGATGCTCCAGCCGGCCAGGCCCCCGCCGTCCTCGGCGTCCGAACCCGTCAGGCGTACCCTCGAAGAACTCTGGCCGGCGTCCATGTCGATCACGAGGAAGTAGGTGGCGCTCCCCTCAAGGTCGATGCCCGCGCTGCTGGTGAAGGTCAGCGTCTGGTCCGAGGTGGAGGCGGGGAAGCTGGCGGGGTTGGTCAGCGTCCCCAGCGAGCTGCCCGGAGACCCGCCGGAGGCGGCGTGGATGCTGGCGGTCAGCGCCGAGGAGCTGAAGGCGCTGTCGATGGTGGAGAACTCCACGTCGACGCTGTGCAGGGTGTAGCCGAAGCTGTTGGAGCCGGTGGTGAACGCCTGGTGGAAGTCATTGCCCAGAAACGAGGTGCCTCCGTCCGCCTGGCCGGTGTTGGCGACGAAGGTCTCCGTCTCGACCGTCTCGACGGCCGTGCCGTGGATGGTCATCTTGCGGGACTGGCTGAACGAGGTCCAGGCGCCCGAGGTGTTCCAGGTCCGGTAGTGGCCGTCGTCGGCGATGGTCCAGCCGTCCGCGCCGCCGGCGTCCTCGGCGTCCGACGCGGTGTTCTGGATGGTGTTGGCGCCGGGCAACAGGACCAGGGTGACGTCCAGCACCGCCCAGTACGTGGTGTTCGCCGCGAGCGCCACGCCCGAGTGCGTGAAGCTGTTCGTGCCCACGGCGATCGTGCCGGGCTTGGTCAGGGTGGCGACCACCGCGCCCGGCGCTCCGCCGCTGTCGCTTCTGATCTCGGCAGCCAGCTTCCCCGCCAGCCCGCCGTCGTTGATTTGCGGAAACGAGAAGTCGACGCCCGTCAGGGTGTACCCGCCGGCGTTGGCGCCCGTCGTGAACGCCTGCGCGTGGTCGTGCTGGACGAAATTGCCGGTGCCGCCGTTCGCCTGCCCGAAGTTGCTCACAAGGAAAGGCTTGCTGACGCCGCCGAGGCTGAGTTTCAGTGATGGCCCTTCGGTGGTCCATGTGCCTGTCGAGGCAAATCCTCTTCTCAAAGTGCTGTCGCCGATGCTCCAGCCGGCCAGGGCTCCGCCGTCCTCGCTGTCCGAATCCGTCGACCTTATACTCGCTTGAGCCTGATTGCTGCCCATGTCGAACATCACGAAGTACGTGGTGTTCGCCGCAAGGTCGATGCCCGCGCTGCTGGTGAAGGTCAGCGTCTGGTCCGAGGTGGAGGCGGGAAAGCTGGCGGGGTTGGTCAGGGTCCCGAGGGAGCTGCCCGGAGACCCGCCGGAGTCGGCGTGGATGCTGGCGGTGAGGGACGAAGAGCTGAAGCTGCTGTCGATGATGGAGAATTCCACGTCGACGCTGCGCAGGCTGTAGCCCGCGGCGTTGCTGCCGGTGGTGAACGCCTGAGCGTAGTCATTGCCCAAAAACGCATTCGTGCCGTCTGCCTGGCCGGTGTTGGCGACGAAGGTCTGCGTCGCCTGCTGCGCAGAGGCTGTTTCAGTCCCTCCAGACAGCAGCACGAACAGCGCCGCCGCCAGCAGGGTCAACGTGAGGAAGGTTCTGGCGGGGCGCCTCAATGAAAGAGAACCCCGCGAAATGCCGGGGGGGGGGGGGTGAAGCTCCGCAGCGCGTTGGTCATGTCGTCGAACCTCCTGTGTCGCCCGACTTATGCCACGACCCCTGCGGGCGCTGGATCACTCTGTTTCTAGCTCATGTCAATATGTGTCGCAAACGACCAGCAGATATCATCCGCCAATCTGGGGTTCGTTGTCAAGATCAACGCCCAGGGCAATCGCATCTTATTGAGCAAGGACCTTGAGTAGGTAGTCATTGTCCCAGGCGGCGTCTTTTCGCTTACCTGCGAGGCTGCGCTTGGTGGACTTTTCGGCCTTGAGCAGATTCAGAGCCATGCGGCGCAGCACGGAGAAGTTCTCGGCCCCGTTCCCGCTACGCACCCGGCTCCCGTCCTCATTGAACGTCACGTCCAGCGACCAGTGCAACTGGTTTTCTATACTCCAGTGACTGCGCACCGCGCTGAGTAAGGCACTCGCATCGTTGGGCAGGCTCGATATGTAGTAGCGCGACTCCATCGTCGTCTTGTCTCCTATGCGTCGCTCACCTTCCACCATCGCCAGCGTAGTCAGCCCCGGCCATCGCCTGTACTCATCGACGTATCTGACGTTGCCGAGGTCAGACACCGTCCAGCAGCGGCGCGTCTCGACTCGTCCATGACCAGCATCCACCGTCTCGTGGTAGTCGTGGTCTATGTCGTCGAAGCAGGAGTTGCGGATGAGGTCGAAGACATCGACCACTCCCTCGTGCAGGAGTACCTGGTTTCTCTTGACCGCCAGCACGTAGTCGGCTTCCTCCTCCAGTATCTTCGATGCAATCTCCCTCTGGCAGCCCATGGCATCTATCGTCACGATGCATCCCTCGACCGCGAGCATCTCAAGCAACCGGGGTATCGCCGTGATCTCGTTGGAGCGTCGGTCCACACTGGTCTGCCCGAGCGTCACGCCGCTCGCACAGGCCCAAGCACTGACCATGTGGATAGCGCCCTTCCCTACGTATCGATCGTGCGAGCGTCGCACCGCCTTGCCGTCTATGGCCACCACATCACCTTGCAGAACCTCACTGACTGCCAGCACCCACTCGGTGAAACAGCGCTCGAACTGCTCAGCGTCCAGCTTGGCGAACACCCTGCCGAAGGTGTCGTGCGAGGGAATGCCGTTAGGCAGTTCCAGCATACTGCGCAACCATCCTTCCTTGCGCCTGCCGAACGCTTCCACGTCTACCCAACTGTCCGCTCCCGCTATGGCGCCGCAGAGCGCAATAGTAAGAATGTCGATCAACTCGTGGCGTTTGGTTCGGTCTATACGCGGGTCATCGAGGCTGCTAAAATGCTCCGTAAGCGAAGCAGGGCTACTATTGTCCATCGGCCAATCTCCTTATGAGACTGACCCCAATTTTATACTCTGCCTAAACTAATTTAGATGCAATTGCCCTGGATCAACGCCGGTGGTGCGGTGGGCGAAACTATGCCTGTGTCGGTCCGTACCCTACCGGTCTGCCGACGAGGCTACGCTCCCTGCCGACGCAGCCGCTCCTCCAACTCCCTGACTCGGGCCTCGGCAGCCTCGGCGCGGGCTTGCTCTGTGTCGGCGCGGGACTCGGCGGCCGCTCGCGCCTGCCGCTCGTCTTCCAGGCTGGCGATGGGCTCCCCGGTGGCGGGGTCGTAGAACAGCAGCTCACCATCCGACCATCGCAGATTCAGGCCCAACACGGCACTGTATCCCTGGAGGACTCCATCGGACACGGTCTCTATCGGTATGGGTTCGTATCGGCCCTCCACCAGCCGGTCACCGGCCAACCTCGCCCCGTGATACTCTCCCGTCTCGTCGAAGCGCCAGTACTCGGGTATGCCCAAACGGGCATAGTCCACCCGTTTGGCCCCCACGTCCACTGCTCCGGTGCTCTCCGACGCCACCTCAAGCACAAAGTCCGGCGCCTTCCCCTGCTCCGAGACGATGTACCCGTTGCTCCGGCGATACACCTCGGGATCAACACCAAAGGCCACCAAGAGGTCGGGGCGCCGGGCGCGTGCCTTGTTGAACTCCGGCCTGGCAACTATCCAGCGGTCCGCCTCCACCAGGGTGGTCTCCGGGTTGCCCAGATGCACTGCCAGGGCGTGGGAGTAGCCGTACTTGAAGAGCTGGTCGTACTGCGTCATCTCATCCGGTTCCCGCTGCGGGGGGTCGGGCAGCCGGAAGCCGCCTTGCACTTCTGCGGTTTTGGTGAATGTGTCTGGCGTCGTCATATCTCACCCGACAGTCGGCCCGGAGCCTGCGCCATCTCCAACCGACACCGGCGCATCCACTCCGAGGCTCCTCCAACAGAGCGTTCTTCTACGAGTTGCATTCTACCACCTCCGTCCATCGCTTGGAAAGAGCCGAGTGAGAGCCGAGTCCACCGCGGACTGTCCGCGGACTGTCCGATCTGCTGGCCGACGGCGAAGGGCGCCTTGAGCTACTTCAGTCGGCTACCCCCATCGCAGACCCAGGGTGAGTGCTCGCCTCAGCCAGCGCAGCCGCCTTGCTTTCGCCAAGGCCGCTGCCAGCGCCTCCTTCCGCCACCGCAGGTGGTCCTCCCTGCGCGAAGCGTCCAGGGGTTCGGTCTCCGGCGGCAGCGTCAGGCCGTAGTCGCCGAGCATGGCTATCTCCAGCTCCCACCGGCGCACCGAAGCCTTCGCCCGGTCAACCCGGCCGCCCGAAGCCTCACCTCCGGTGCGCAGCCCTCGCCATTCCGCCACCAACGGGGCAGCCGGGCCGAAGGCGTGCTCCTCGTCGGGCTGTTCCTCCGACGTGACCACACCGGCGTCGGGTAGTCCGTGCTCCCGTCTGGGAGGCCGCCACTGTGTTCCTTGCCCGTCATCGTCATAATCCGCCGCATTAGGTTTTTGCAGGTCCCGTTGCTCTTCCACCGCCCCGTCCTCCGACCCTCCAGCATTGCGCTCCAACTCCGTCAGTTGTCTCGCCTGGGCCTCTACGGTCTCCGCCATGGCGCCATGCGCTCCCTCCAATGCCGTCACCCGTTCTTCCAGCGCCGCTATCTTCTCCGCAATGTCACCGGCCTCATCGTCCTGCTCATCTCCGCCGTCACCGTGCTTGTCCCTGAACTCCGCCAACGCCTTCCGCATCCGCCGTGATACGTGACGAGACTCATGGCAGGTCACCATAGTGCGGTAGTTCACCCCCAGGGCCTCGGCCGCAGCCACCTTGCCCCGGTCATTCACCAGAGCGTCCAGCAGGTCCAGTAGAGGCTCGTCCGATAGGGGGGCATCCGATAGAGGGATGCTCATGCCGTCGCCAGCACCCTTCGACCCGTCCACGCTGGGTTCCTCATGGTCAACCATTGGCTTCTCCTTGCGTCAGAAACTACAACAGACTACAATACAATCAGTACAATAGACTTAGCACTGACCCGCAGTAAAACTGCTCGCCGGATTCTCCTCAGGCATCCCGGATTCCTCTTCAAACAGCTACGAATATCACCGAGATTGTATTCTACAATGTGCTCCTAATCTCCTTACAGCCCTCCCAGGGCGAAAGCCGTCCCTGAGCGATTGTAGTCCGACACGTCAGGCTCCTCGGCCCGCCGCCTGAGCCCGGGCCGAGTCGGTGCGTCGTGAGCGTCCTCTGCGGCCATCTGGGCCTTGCTTTCCCCGTGTCGGATGGCCGATAATAGCTCATGCGTTCTTTTCACTGTGACGCTAGACAATAAGGAGAATATGCACCATGAAACTCAATCCGATAGCCAAGTTGTTCAAGGGCGGGGAGAAGCCCGCCGTCAAGCTGATGGCCGTCACGCCGCCCCGCTCCGGGGAGCGCACCATGCTGGGCGTGCAGAACCTGGTGGAGTCCATCGCGGTCCCCGAACCCTTCTCGCTGGAGATTGCCGGAGACGCGGACGGCGTCACCCTGCTGGCCCGCTGTAGAGAGGGCTCCTTCGTCCGCCAGCAGGTGGGCGTCCACTACCCCCAGGCCAGGGTGAACGAGATCGCCCCGGAGGACGACCCGCTCAGGCTGGCCGAGGGAGAGCAGGCGTGGTCGATGGACCTGCGGCTCCGGGGGCCGGAGTACTTGCCCCTGCGCCCCTACCGTGACGACGACCTGCTGGACCCCGGCTCAGACCCGCTGATCTCCGTCATCGGCTCTCTGTCCGACCTGGAGGAGGGTGAGCGGCTGGTGGCGCGGCTGCGGCTGTCGTCCCTGGGCTCGGACTGGTCCGCCGCCCACCAGGAGAAGACGAACCCCAGGCCCGCCTACGACCCCAACACGTCCGCCTCCTCCGCCCAGCCCCGGATCGACCGCACCAACGCGGCTACCCTGACCATCCTGGCGCTGCTGGCCCTGCCGGCGCTCCAGGGCTACCTGTGGGTGCAGCGGGGCGAGACGTGGAAGGCGGTGTTGCTGGGTCTTGGCGTGGCGGCCCTGGCGGCCCTGGCGGGGTGGGCGTTATGGCGGTTCAAGAAGTGGCGCTCCGGCGGCAAGTACCAGGACCCGGTGATGATCAAGGAGAAGGTCTCCAAACTCGCCTATGAGGCCCAGCTGGAGGTGACCGCCGTCCTGTCGGAGCACGGCACCGAGAACAGGGCCAGGGAGCTCCTGCGCAACGTGGCCGCTGCTTACAGCCACTACAACAACCCCGCCGGGGCCAGCTTCAGAGCGACCAGGGTGCGCCCGGCGGTCCCCCTGACCGAGCCGGTGCCGCCGGCGCGGAGCCTGCTGGCGGGCCGGAACGTGCTGGGGGTGCGGGAACTGGCGTCCCTGTGGCACCCACTGGGAGCGGGAGACCAGCTGCCCATGGTGGCCCGCACCGGAGCCAAGGCGCTGTCCCCCACGTCGAGGAACGGCTCCGGCGGGGCCTACGTGGGAGACACCGTTGTCGGCAAGCCGAGGAAGGTGCACTTCCCCGCCGACGCCATGGGCCGCCACCACCTCTACGTGGCCCGCACTCGCATGGGCAAGTCCACGCTGATGCACCACCTGGTGGTCCACAAGATGCGGGAGAAGGCGGCGGGCCGCAACGAGGACGCCATCGTGGTCGTCGATCCCCACGACGACCTGGTGAACTCCCTGCTGGGGCACGTGCCCGAGGAGATCGTGGACAGGACGTACCTCATCGACCTGAAAGACGAGGAGCGCTCGCCGGGCATCAACCTGCTGGACGCCCGCATCTTCCCCGACCGGGACCGGACGGCCGACTCGGTGGTGCGCATCGCTAAGGGGCTGTGGGACCAGGTCTGGGGGCCGAGGATGCAGTCCATCCTGGAGCACACGGTGAAGAGCCTGCACGAGTACAACACCCACCCGGACACGAAGGAGGACGAGCAGTGCACCATCCTGGACGGGCTGCGGATGCTGTCGGACCTTCAGTACCGCAACCGGGTGCTGAGGAGGGTGTCCGACCCCTATGTCATCGGCTGGTGGGCCAGGGACTTCCGCAACTGGACCCGTACGCTGAAGGCCGACGCCGTCGCCCCGGTGCAGACCCGCCTGGCCTACTACGCCACGTCGAAGAAGGCGAGGGCCATCCTGGGGCAGCGCCGCTCCACCCTGGACCTGCGGAAGGTCATAGCCGAGGGCGGCGTGCTCTTGGTCGCCACCTCCCAGTCGGCTGCGGGGCAGGACGTGTCCGGCCTGGTGGGAGGCTCTTTGCTCAACCTGACGGACGCGGTGATAAGGGAGCAGGGGAGCCTGCCGCCTGGGGAGAGGCGCGGGGCTCTGGTGGTGGTGGACGAGATGCAGGCCATGCCCGGGGTGGACTACGAGTCGATGCTTTCCGAGCTGGGCAAGTTTGGGGCGTCGTTCATCCTGGCCACCCAGAGCCTTGCTAGGCTGAAGGAGATGTCGGACACCATGCAGGACACGCTCCTTGCCAACGTGGGGTGCCTTGCCGTGTTCCAGGTGGCGGCGTCCGACGCCCGGCAGTTGATAGGAGAGCTGGACAGGGACAGGTTGGACGAGGAGGACCTGGTGTCGCTGCCGACGCACCACTGCTACGTGCGGGCCACGGTGGACGGGCTGAGACAGCCCACCTACTCCCTGGGAGTGCGGGAGCCCGAGGCGGGGAGTCCAGAGGCCGAGGAGCGGGTGAAGGCGCGGGCCGAGACGTACACGACCACGGCTGAGGTCATCGCCTCCCAGGACCAAGAGGTGGACAAGATGGCGCAGGAGTACCGGGATGAACTGGAGCGTGAGGAGGAGGAACAGAGGCAGCAGCAGGCGGGTGGGAATCCGCCCCCTTCTAACACAAGCAACGGGGCAGGGACGGCAAGCCAGCCCAAGCCCAAGAAGAACAAGAGGCCCCGCAAGCGGCGCGGGGGCGGCAACCAGGACGCTCCCGTCGGTTCCGGCGGCGGCCAGACAAGAGTTGAATGAGGCTAGGAGAACGAGAAGGGCTGGCCCTGGGGACCCTGGCGGCCATGCCCTTCCTCGACTACCTGGAGTTGGCTGCCGTATCGGACATGGCCGAGAGCACGGCCCGCCACGTCTTGGGCCAGCTGCGGCGGAAGGGGTTGGCGGGCTCCATACGCCACGCCTCTCCCCTGACAACGACCACCAGGCGTTGGTACGCCACAGCAGAGGGGATGCGGTCGCTGGCCTCGGAGAGCGGGGTCGGCATCGACAGTCTTCTGCGGACGCATCCGGCATCGGCCCACTGGCGGCGCATCCTCCTGGCACGGCTGGACGCTCTGGCGGTTGTCTACCGGCTGACATCGGCGGTGGCGGACGCGGTCGGCCCTCCCCGCTTCAGGTGGTATCGCGCCGCCCCGCTGGACGCCGCCATGCTGCTCCCCGACAACCGGACCTTCGGCGTGCTGCGGCAGGGTCCCACCGCCGACCGGACATCCTTCTCCGACCGGGTGCGCCGTACCCTGGACCAGGAGCAGCCCAGGCCCCGCGCTCTGCTTGTTCTCATGCCCGACGAGCCGAGGCTGCGCCAGGCACGGCGGCTGTTGAGCCCCTATCCCGGCCCGGTGTACCTGGCCCTTGAGCGGGAGGCAGGTAGCCTGTCGGACGAAGATAGGGTGTGGCACGGAGCGTCCACTCCCGGACTCATGTCCATCAGCGAGATACTCGCTCGCCTACGCACGGGCGGTACGTTGCCCTGGGAACGACCAACTTCGAGGCTCTCTCTGCCCGACGACGCCGACCTGAGCGATATTGACGATGACGCCGCCGACCATCTGCTCCCCGCCGCCCTCAAGCCCGCCGAGAAGCGGATGCTGGACTGCCTCGCCGATTGGCCTCTGGTCACCATCGAAGACCTGTCGGGCATCCTTGGTCTCTCCGACTCCCGTACGTGGAGGCTGGCCGCGCGTCTGAACAGGTTGGATTTGGTCGCGCCGGCTAATTTTGCAGGCCAGCGCCGCTATGCCCTCAGCGATGGAGGGCTGGCCCTCCTGGCCCGCAGGGACCGGGCCTCCGTGGGCACTGCCGTACGCCGCTGGAGCGTCGAGCCGATGGACGAACATCCCCCGTTGTCCTGGCGAGACCTGCCGGGCGCTCGAAGCCGTCCCCTGGCCCGCACCATCGAACACACCCAGGCGGTGCACCGGTTCATGGCTGCGCTGGAGCGGCAGGCGAAGGGAACGAAGGGCTACCGTGTGGTGCAGGTTGCGCCACCCCATCACGCCGTCCGGTACTTCCGGTACGGCCGCAGCCTCCGCTCCGTCCATCCCGACGGCTTCGGCATCGTATACGCCAACGAACGCGCCATGCCCTTCTTCCTAGAGTACGAGCGCAGGGCGGTGAACCCCTCCACCATGGCAGCCCGTCTCGAGCCCTACCTTCGCTACTACTCCTCCAACCGACCCCTGGAAGACCACGGACATCACCCACTGGTGCTGATCGTCTTCGACGACCCCCTGGCCGAGGCCAACTTCCTCCGCGTTGCCAGACAGGAGATGGAGCACTCCGGCGTCAGCCTGCCGCTCTGGGTGTCGCATAGGGAGAGACTGGAGAAGATGGGGCCGCTGGGCAAAGCCTGGCGCAATCCCGACGTGATGGAACCCAGCCATGCCTTCATGGGAAGGCCATGAGTCCGGCCTTGTCCACGGCTATTGCAGTTGAAGCTGGACGTCCGATAGTGTAGAGTAAGACAATGCAACATAGAATGCGAGCCTAGAGAGACTATGCCGACCAATACCCGACGATCCAAGACCATCACGTTCTCGCTGCCCCCGGAGATGGAAGCCCAGGTGCGGAGGGTGATGCGCGAGGACGACCTCTCCGTGAGCGAGCTCCTCCGGCAGGGTATACGCCTGTTCATGGAGGAGCGGGAGTGGCGCAGACGGGAGCGATTGGAGAGACTGCGCTCCCGCACGGTTGCAAAGACCGACCAGGACGAAGGAGGACAGGCATGAGTAACGAAACAACCCCGACCCCCGTGGCCCTGTACGCCAGGGTATCCAGCGATCGGCAGGACGTGGACCTGTCCGTCGCCGCCCAGCTGCGGGCATTGCGCGACTACGCCGACAAGAACGGCTACACCGTCGCACGGGAGTACATCGACGAGGCCGAGAGCGGCCGCATCGCCGACAGACCGGAGTTCCGCAAGATGCTGGACGAGGCCAGCAAGCCGGAGGCCCCGTTTGCGGAGATATTGGTCTGGAAATTTAGTCGCTTCACCCGCAAAAGGGAGCACGCCGTCGCCTTCAAGTCCATGCTGAGGCGCAAGGGCGTCCGCGTCGTCTCCATCACCGAGCACGCCGACGACTCCGCCACCGGCAGGCTCATGGAGGCCATCATCGAGTCGGTGGATGAATTCTATAGCGAAAATCTTGCCGAGGAAGTTCGGCGGGGGATGCGGGAAGCGGCCTCCAGAGGCTTTTGGGTCGCAAGCAGGGTGCCCTATGGCTACCAGAAGCGCATGGTACAGGACGGGCCCAAGAAGCGCCCCACCCTGGAACCCGATCCCGCCACCGCTCCCGTGGTCCAGCGCATCTTCTCCATGGCCGAGTCGGGAAGGGGCATCCTGGACATCGCCCAGACCCTCAACGCAGAGGGCATCGCCAACCCCACCGGCAGGCTCTGGTCCAAGAACGGCGTCCACATCATCCTCCGCAACGAAGCCTACACGGGAACCCTCCTCTGGGGCGTCGGCGGGAAGGACAAGGCCGAGCCGGTCAGAGTGGACAAGGCGTTTCCGGGCATCGTCACCAAGGCCCAGTTCAAGAGGGTCAACAAGCGGATGCGCTCACGCGCACCCAGGAAGACTCACCCACGCAGGGTCGGCAGCACCTACCTGCTCAGCGGGATGGTCAGGTGCAGGACGTGCGACGGGGCGCTCTCCGGCCAGGACGCCAAGAGCGGCAAGTACGCCTACTACGTCTGCCAGTCCATCATGAAGCGGGGCAGGCACGCCTGCGAGACTCCCAGGCTCAACGCACGGCGCTTCGAGGAGATGGTGGTGGGGAAGATCAGGGAGAACGTGCTCACCGAGTCCAACATCCGGGAGCTGGTGAAGCTGGTGGACGAGGAGATGGACGGCATCGCCAGGGAGCAGCGCCAGAAACTGGAGACCGTCGAGTCGGAGCTTGAGGACGTGAAGCGCAGGCTGGGACGGCTCTACGACCTCGCGGAGACCACGGACCTGGACATCGAGGACTTCAAGCCCCGCATCAGAGACCACAGGGAGCGGCAGGAGAAGCTGGAGGCGTCGGCGCAGGAAGCGAGGGCCTTGCTCTCCCAACGCAGGGAGGTGCTGGACGACGTGGAGACCATCACGGCCTATGCCCAGGACATGAGCATGTTCCTCAACAAGAGCGAACTGACGGAGCGCAGGGCCTTCATCGAGTCCTTCGTGAAAGAGATCGTGGTGATGCCGGGGAATGCTTTGCTGCGCTACACCATACCTATGCCGGAGGATGCTCCCATAGGCGGAAGGGACGCCGAGGAGGTGGCTCTCCACGCCCCGGTTCTGTCTACCGTCAAGTCTGGTGGGCTGGACTTGACGAAATCAAGAACCGAGGCCGATTCCCTGGTCACTCCGTCGCTCGGCATGGGCACCGTGTACGTCAGAGTCGCACCGTCTCCCACCACCTCGATGCCCTCAACGAAGTTGCGGATGAGCGCCTTCTTCTCCGGTATCGTCCCGTCCTTCAGGAAGTCCCGGAAGTCCGCCACGTACTCCACGATCTCCTCGGTGTCGGGCAGAGCAACCCTGCGCTGCTCCAGCCGGGTCTCGGCGTCCTCCCGCGCAGCCTCCAGCTGCTCCTCGCGGTGCCGCAGGGACATGATGCGGGGCGACAGGACCTCAAGGGTCAGGTCGCTGGTCTCGATGGCCTCGTAGAGCTTCCCCAGACGCCTCTGCACGTCGGATAGCTCCGCCTCGACGACCTCCAGCCTGCCGGCAAGCTCTCCGGCCATCGCGTCTATCTCCTCGGCCACAAGCTGCACCAGTTCGGTGATGGTCTCCTCGGTCAGGATGCGCTCCCGTATCTTCTCCACCACGAAGGTCTCCAGCCTGGGGGCGTTCAGGTAGCGGGCGCTGCACGTACCCGCTCCTTCCCTGAACAACGTCCCGCAGATGTAGTAGGCGAACTGGCCGCTCTTGGCTCCCTGGGCCGAGTAGGGCCTGCCGCACACCCCGCACTTCAGCAGCCCGCTCAGGAGATAGGGGCTTCCCACCCTGGCTGGCCTCTGCACCTTGGGGGCGCGCTCGCTCATCGCCTGCTGAACGGAGTCGTAAAGCTCCCTCGACACCAGGGCGGGCCACGCTCCCTCGACCCTCACCGGGTCCTGGGACTTCTCGTTCTTGCCCTTGAGCCCCCACACTGCTGTTCCCGTATAGGCTTCGTTCCGCAGCACGTAGTGGAGTCCGCCCTTGTACCAGCGCTTCCCCCGGTTGGTGACGCCCCGGTCGTTCAGCTCCTTGCACAGCTCCTTGAGGCCGTGGCCGCTCAGGGACTTCTCGAATATCTCCTTCACTACAGGAGCGGTCGCCGGGTCTACCTCCAGAGTGGGGCGCTCCTTCGCCCCGTCCTGCACCTTGATCTTCCGGTAGCCGAAGGGGGCCTTGGAGCCCAGGAAGAAACCCCTCGACGCGGCCTCCCTCATCCCTCGGACGACCTCTTGGGCCAAATTCTCGCTGTAGTATTCGTCCACGCTCTCGATGATGCCCTCAAGCAGCCTGCCGGTGGCGTTGTCCTCGGCCTGCTCGGTAATGGACACCACTCTGATGCCCTTGCGCCGCAGCTGGGACTTGAACGCCACGGCGTGCTCCCGCTTGCGGGTGAACCTCGAAAACTTCCAGACGAGAATCACGTCAAAAGGGGCCTGGGGCTTGGAGCCCTCCTCGATCATCTCCCTGAACTGGGGCCGGTCGGCGACGCGGCCGCTCTCTGCCTCGTCCACGTACTCGCGGGCCACGGAGTAGCCGTTGGCCTTCGCGTACTCCTTGAGCGCCCGCAGCTGGGCGGACACGGACAGGTCCACGTCCTGCCTATCGCTGGACACCCTGGCGTAGAGCGCCGCCGGCGTTAGGGGCTGTAGGTGCTTCTTCTTCATGTCGATTCCTCCTTGGTTTCAGTTGGTTGTTATCGGTGTCCACACTATCCCGTCAACGTGCTCGAAGTGGCGATCCGCCGATACCAGGTCGGCGCCCGTTTCCATCGCGTGGGCCGCAATCCAGACGTCGTTTGTCGGAATGGGCCGCCCCTTAGCCTTCAATGCGGTCATCACACGTGAGTAACGGTCGGCGGTCACCGGACCCACGGGAACGAAGGACACGTAGGGACGTTCGAGGAAGGATCGAAGCTGCGCAAGGTTCCGCTCGTAGTACGCCCCTTGCCGGAAGCCGAAAAGTTGCTCGCCTACCACAATAGCGGAGAACAGCACTTCCTCGGCGTCGTGTATGAGGGCTCTCACTTCCTCGTTGCCCCGCATGAACGCGGAGTAGGCATTGGAGTCCAGCAGAATCTTCATGCCCACGCTGCCTCGTCCACGGTCCCGAAGACCGCAAGAGCGCTGTCGAAGCTGTCCGCCTCATCCTGGCTCCATACACCGAACAGGTCGTCCAATGCAGACCCTATGGCGTTGGGGTTTCTCTTGCTATCCGTTATCCCCGCTCCCTTCCTCAGGAGCCTCAGCGCCGCTTGGTTCAGGGAGATTCCCTCCCGCCTGGCAAGGCCGTGCATAGCGGCGCTCAGTTCGTCGTCGAATCCCCTGACCGTTAACTGGTTCACGTCACACTCCTTGTGAGTCATAACTAGAGTCTGCATGAGTCATTCTAGCGGTTCTTCGTATGCTTGGTCAAGGATCGTCGATCAACAATTTCTACGTGAACAGTCGCCACGTGAGCATACCGACGATCACGAGTAGCACGACAACGGCTAGGCCGAGCCTAACGGCCAACCGCCTCATCTTTCTGCGGGCGTCGCGCTCCTTCCGGTACTCACCCTCCATCTCCTCGTACGCCTGCCGGTCGGCGGATGCGGCGTACACGGCCTCGTCCCGTTCCCGCTCCAACGCCTGTGCCTGCTGGTCCAACGCCACCAGCCTCCGCTGAAGCTTGTCCTCTCGACCAAGAGCCCGACGCAGCAACTCCTCGTCGCTCGCGCGCTCCGGCCCCTCCATCCGCACGTAGACTCTACGGCCTTCCCTTCGGACCTGGACCTCTTCCCTCCGTATCATCCGGTCGAGGGTCGAAATGGAGACCTCCATCTCCCGCGCCGCCTCCGCCTTCGCCACCCAGCGCACCCGCTCAGCCATCGCTCTCGTCCTCGTCCCGCGCTCTCCGTCTCCGCCACCGGTCGAACAGACGCAGGCCACGGCCCTCGGCGTCGGGCGCATCCGACGCCCGGCCTCCGGCATCGTCTTCCCGCTGCGCCGCCTCCAGAGCCTCCACGCGTTGTGTCAAGCTCTCCACCATCCCCGCCAGCTCGTGCGCCACTTCCAGCGCCACCTGTATCCTCGCCTCCAGCCTGTCCAGGGGACTCGCCCTCTCCCCATCGGGATCGTCCAGGCTGGCCATGAACCGTTGCACGGCCAGGGTCATCCTGCCCGTCAACCGCTCTTTGCTCAGGGCCAGCGCCACCGTCTTCCGGTTGACTCCCAGAAGAGCCGCAGTCTTGCGCTGACCCTCCCGCTGGACGAGGTACTCCACGACCCACTTCTGGTCGGGCTTGCCGTCTCCGGCCTTCGATTTCGTCTTCGACTTCCGAGAGGTCATCTTCGTCCTCTACAGGGGTGGGCCGATTCTGCAACTTTCGGTGGAACCGGCCCTTGACAGCGACCGGTCACCATTTTCGGCCAAACCTCCGAAATGTTGCATAAATCCAAACCTGCGTGGCCCGAAATGTCCGCTCCTACCCACCACCCCATTTCGCGTCATGCACCCCCACCTCAATTCCTGCAATATCCGGTGGGCCAGCATGGGCCGCGGACGCCGCCGAAGCGCCGATTTTGCTCCTCAAAGACGCTTCAGACCCGCATCCGTACCTACATCCCCCATGATCGGCTGACCGGTCAGGGTGGTAAAAGTGCAATTCCGGCATCTCCGGAGAGCGCCCTAACTTTAGCACAGCTTCTCCCCAACTTGCATTTTTTACCGTTGACCGGTCGAGGACGTTGCAGCCCGTTTCGTAGCTGAATCAGGGGAATATGACCGGTCTTGGGTATTTCGAGGCCCAGCCGAAGGTACAACTTGTACCGTTTTGCGCCCCCCAGACGGCAGGGAGGGCAGATAGCGTTGCATCGACGCTATCTATTCCGCCCCCTATAGGACGCCTCTACAGGACGGGTGGGACGCATACGGTGGTACAGCGGGTCGTAGACGTAATCGCTCAGCTGGGACAGCCTCAGCCGGGGGGAGGACGGCGCCCACAGGGGGCGCCAGGACTCCCCCAGTATCCCGCTGCGTGACAGCACGGGCGTGCAGGACGCCAGGATGGGCAGCGACATGCGGTACATGTTGGCGGCGGTGCTCACGTAGGTCTCCTCCACCTCCTCGGTGTCCACGACGAACAGGGTGATCGGGTACGGCGGCAGGTCCTCTTTGTGCTCCGGCGACCAGTAGTAATCTTCGTAGGGTCTCAGGCGGGCCATGACTCCCTGCGGGTGGCGGGCGCGCAGCTCGTGTTCGAGGTAGAACGGCACGTGGAGGCCCCGGGCCACCAGGTGCCCCACGGCGTCGGGGGCGATGGCGGAGCGGCCCCAGTTGTAGGCCCGGTCGGACCTGGCGGTGGGTACGGACCACCGGAACTCGCTGTCGGGGTCGGCACGGGTCTCCGCCTCCAGCTTCGAGAGGAACCACGTGATGCCGTCGACGTGCTTTGTCTGCCTCGCCCACGTCTCGATGCGGTGTCCCACGTGCCGCCTGCGGCCCTGTTTGTCGGCGGTGAGCTCCGTGCTCCAGATGCCCCGCGTGGTGGGCAACTCGGCCCGGTCCCGGTGGGTGACGTAGCGTATGCCCTCGTCGGACAGGGTGTAGCGGGTGTCTCCCCGTTTGCCGTGTCGCTCCACGAGGCCCCAGGTGTTCACAAGGCTGCGCATCATCTGGCTGACTCGTCCCTCGGAGACGCCAATCCAGGTTGCCAGGTGCTCCCGGGGGATCATCGGGTGGTCGGTGATGATGTCCAGCGTCCGCTTCTCAGCCGGGCTGACGCCGAAGGCCGGCGAAGCCTGCGTCATGCGCTCGGGATGGGGCAGGGACGCCCGTTTCCGCTCCGGCGACTGGGTGCGTGACCCGCCGGGGGTGGCGCGGGAGACCACGCCCTTCAGCGAGAAGAACGGGCTGCCGATCACGAACGACGTGCAGCGCCAAAGGCGGCGGTCTTCGCTCTCCAGCGCGGCCCTGGACTCCACGGCCACGTAGCAGTCGTCGATGTTCCGGTCGTCGCAGAACCTCGTCGTCAGCCTCTCCTCCCACACGCTGGGCACCAGGATGAGAACGGTTCCGGGGCGTCGGCTGTAGTCGTACTCCGCTATGGGCCTCAGCCGGTCGTAGAGTGACCGGCGCCGTAGCGCGAGGCCTTGGCGAACCACGCCGAAGCTGCTGCCGTCGTGGAGCGTGATGGTGGCGTCGAAGCGCCCCCTGCGGTGGAACTCGACGCGGGTGCGTAGCCCGTCGATGCCGGGGGACATCGAGGCTGCGAGTCGGTAGACGCCGGCCACCGCGTCCATCCTGCGGAAGAGCAGCGTAAGCCACTCTCTCGACATGGGGTAGGACCGCACGAAGTCCGAGGGTGTGTCGAAGCCAAGAAACTCGGCAGCCTCCCTGACGCCCTGGGCCGTCAAGTGGTATCTCTGGCTCGGCGGCAGGTGTGCGGTGCCGTGACTCAGCCTGCCCACGATGCATTCGGCCAGGATGTCGGCTAGGTTTCGGTGGACCGTCGTGTGAGGCTCACCCAGGATGAGTGCCAGCTCGGTCGAATCGACGAAGGGCGTCCGGCTGAGGGCGTCGAGCAGCTGTCGTTCGGAGATCGCCATGTGTTGAGAGTAGCAAAAGAGGGTCTCGGTGGGCACCCGCAGTCTGTCAGAATCGGCCATCGGTTGCCCTTCCCTTGGATGGAGCGCATAACCGAGGACCTGACAAGTCGCTGCCCGTTGACTATCTCACCTTCACTCATCATAATGATGCAAGATACATCAGGGAGAAGGTAAGACATGCTCTCCGACGATTCTGCCGGGAACCAAACCCGACTCACCATTACCCTCGGACCCGGTCAACGAGCGGCCTTGGAAGAGATAGCGGGTCGGAATGATGCGACACTAGCGTTTGTGGTTCGCTACGCCTTGCGGAGATTCATCGAGGAGAGTGGACAAGGGAGGCTTCCTCTTGAGTTTCCCTCGGCAGTGGTCGAGACATCTAACCCCATCCGGGAGTCATAGAGGGTAGTTCGGGATATGGTAGGAATCCAAGGCTGGACGCCGATTGAGTCCCCCAATGGTGGGAGCGTCAAGGAACGTCGCTACCTGCATGAGCGATTCGAGCAGAGACTATCTGTGGACCCAAACTTGACTCGCAAAGTTGTGTCGTACCAAGGAAATCGAGATGTGCCGGGATTCCGCTGGCTAAAGTACAAGGAAGGGTTCTCCCTAGAACTCGTGGAGCGATTGTTGGACGAGGCCCAACCAAGCTCCGTCCTTGACCCCTTCGCAGGCATCGGCACCACGCCGCTCATCGCGGCAGGAAGAGGTCTGAAGGCTACTGGCATTGAGATCATTCCAGTGGGCGTAATGACTGGCAACGCAATCGCTCTTGCAGCCAACGGGTTGCGTCGCAACGCCTTTGGAGTCGCAGCCCAGTCCTTGGTTAGGCACGTGGCTTCAGGTGGAGAAGCCGACCGTAGGCACTCCTTTCGTCATGTTCGAATCACTGAGTCCGCTTTCCCAGCGGAAACCGAGAAGGGACTCGCCAAAGCCCGAGAGTACATCAGTGGCGTAGACAGTCCCGACGTTCGAGCCATGCTCAACCTAGCCTGCATGAGTGTCCTCGAATCCGTGAGCTACACACGCAAGGATGGGCAATACCTGCGGTGGGACTACCGATCGGGGCGAAAGCTCAGAGCCCGAATAAACAAAGGCCCGATCTTGCCGCTCGTGGATGCTCTGGAAGCCCGCCTAGCTGAGATATCGGAGGACATTGACCCTCTCAAAGAGCGGTACGGCAAGGGAGTACCTGAGTTTATCACCGGCTCCAGCCTCGAACACCTCAGGCTGCTGGCCGACGACTCCTTTGACATGGTGATCACCTCTCCCCCATACGCCAATCGATACGACTATACCAGGACGTACGCCCTTGAACTTGCGTGGCTAGGCTATGATCAGAAGGCGTTCTCTGCACTCCGACAGAGCATGCTATCTGCGACCGTGGAGAACAAGCCCAAGCTGGAATTCCTAGAGTCTACATATGATGGCTCGTCTCAGTTCGATGCGGCGAGCAGGCTATATGAAGACCAGCGTGCGATTCATGAAGTCCTGGCCATCCTCAAGGACAATGTAAAGGAGCTTAGCAATCCGCACGTAATACGCCTCATCGAAGGGTATTTTTTCGAAATGGCCGTAGTCATTAGTGAATTGGGCCGACTGGTACGACCTGGCGGCACTGTTTTCATGGTGAACGACAACGTGCAGTACCACGGCGAAGAGGTACCCGTCGACCTCATCCTATCGGACTATGCCGAACAAAGCGGTTTCAGGTGCACACACATCTGGACGCTGCCTCGTGGCAAGGGGAATTCCAGCCAACAGATGGGACGCTTTGGGCGAAGAGAATTGCGCAAGTGCGTTTATCGGTGGGTGCGAGAAGATGGCTAAGCTGGATGATGCACAGAGGCGCTCTGCCGTAATCGCAGAGAGAATCCGGCAGAGAACCGATGTGGCCTTGCGCCGGACCATCGCCAACTTCGAGGGAGAATTGAACTTTCTTCCCTTACCCGACCTCATGATCAGCGAGGCGGCGTGGAAGCACGTCACATCCTCGGATATAGACCCGAAGCTTGTATTCGCCCATCCCGACCTATTGCGCCAGAATCCTCGCGCTTCCGAGTATTACCGAGGAATCGCCTTGTTGCCCCGGAAGCGTGTGGCGGAGATAGCAGGGGCTGTGGATTCCTGGGAGGATGAGACTCGAAGGACCATACTGCGTGAGCCACACATTCTACGAGTTGCACGGCTATACAACGCAGTGATCTCCTCAATCATTGAAGGCTCGAATGGATGGACACTCGAGAATGGCTATCGCAACATCATTGCAAACATGGGCATCGGACTAGACGGGACAGTCCGGAACCTGATTGGTCAGGACGCCGAACGACTAATCAAGGATAGGATCAAGAAGTGGTTGGAGAGCCAAGGACTAATCGTTCAACGCAATGATGAAGAGACCCGATTCGAGCTGCCCGGTGGTTACTCCATGCGTTACGGCTCAGAGCCGGACATAGAGTTTAGTCGTAGCGTAGGAGACGAATCCACTACAGTCGCCACGATTGAAATCAAAGGCGGCAAGGACCCCGCGGGCGCGCTCGAGCGGCTAGGCGCCATACAGAAGAGCTTTGAAGAGACTCCTCCCGGTTGCGTGAATATGTTGGTGGCGGGAATCGTTACATCGGAGATGAGAGAACGCCTGAACAGGTTGGGGATCGTCAAGACCTTCCTACTTGACGATCTGTCACACGACGGCGAGTTGTGGGCGAGTTTCCTGAATGAAGTGTTTCACTACACGGTCCGGATCACTGCCTCCACGATTACGGTGTCGGAGCAAGCGTGAATACCCCAACTGACAGAATCATGCTAACGGTCCGAGGGCCGAATGACTATTTTCTCGTTGACCCAGAGGCTGTATTGGTCGGTGGGTTGGCGGTAAGTCACAAGTATCGCAAGGCCTTTGGGCGTGTCCAGCCGATTCCTTTCCATCAGCATCTTGTCGAGGGTGAAAGCCCACCTCAGGTCGGCGTAGCCTGTGTTGTCTACTTGGAGGATGAAGGGGAAGACCTCAAGATCGCGGCGCGCCAGTACGGCCAGTTCCGTACCGACCGCTTTGCGCGATACCTTGTGATGGGGCCACCTGGCTCCTGGGTAGGTTTCTTATCGGCCTCTATAGGACTGTCTATCGGCTTTTGGCCGGTTGTCCGCACTGTGTCGGAAAATGGTTCTGCCCTTGGTCTGACTTTCTTGATTGCATGGTCCATCTTCTACGTCCCGGTAGTCGCACGATCAATCGTAGGCGTATGGCACCGACAGTGGGCTTCCGCTCTACTGATCGGGAGTCTGATGTATGCAGCTGTCTTCTGGTCTGGTGGAGGAGACCACTACTTAGGAGAAAGTATCATGGACATCTTGGACAAACTAGAACCCTGGGCCAAGGGAGCATAGGGGAGGGAGACGAAGCATCGTCAGTTGATAGAAACAACCTGGTGCTGTCGCGAGACACGCGGACTGTACCGGAATATGAAGACAGAGGAGTCGAAGTGAATTGACGCCTGTGTATCATGTGGAGATAACGCCAAAGACATTCGAGTCACCTCACAGACGAGTGGAACATGAGACCGACCTTTCGCTTGAAGAGCTTGAAAGGCGTTTCATCACTCCTTATGGCAGGGCGGAGACCATAGTAGTTCGAGGGAGATTGGTCTCAGTTGAAGATCTCCATCGTATCAGGATATACCGAACGGATCATGGATTGGGCATTCTTCCGGAGCTGCCCAAAGATGAAATGCTTGATGTCACCAATGAATTCATCGTCGGTCCTCCAGGATTGGCATTGGAGAAGCAGTCCCATAAAGGAGAACCTACCTCCTCAGCAGATCCCCGTGTAGTCTTCGTAGTTCATGGTAGGAATCACGTAGCTCGCGACGCGTTCTTCGACTTCCTGAAAGCGATAGATCTGCACCCTCTGGAATGGTCCGAGGCTGTCCGGGCCACTGCTAGCGCCTCACCATACATCGGCGAGATCTTAGACGCTGCATTCTCCCGTGCACAGGCAGTCGTAGTTCTTCTCACTCCTGACGACGAAGCACGGCTGAGACGCCCACTTTGGGAATCGGGTGAGTCTCCCCAAGAGACCGTAGTCGCGGGTCAAGCTAGGCCGAATGTGCTATTTGAAGCAGGTATGGCAATGGCGCGAGATCCGCGGCGGACCGTCTTAGTGGAATTAGGCACCCTGCGGCCCTTCAGCGACATTGCTGGACGGCACACGGTTCGACTAGATAACACTTCCGAACGGCGTCAGGACCTTGCACTACGATTACGGCAAGCAGGCTGCTCAGTTAACCTAGACGGGACTGACTGGCATTCGGCAGGGGATTTTCAAGCTGCATTGGACTTCCTCCATCAAGCCAGTTCAAAGGCCGCCGGCGTAGGGAAGATACCTACATATGGTGGTGTCGTGGCAATTTCAGGAGACGCAGCAAATCTTCTGATTGAAGCGATGGACAGCAACCTGCGTGTCATACAGCGACTACGTTCGCCAAACGGCACGGTAATCAAAGCCAACGGCAAGAGCTTTGGGGGATTGGAAGACCTGAGATCAGGAACGAGTTGGGAGCGGGCACTGAGTGAACTCGTCGACTCTGGACTTGTAGTCGAAGATGACAGTTCAGACGGTGAGATATTTGGAGTAACTGATGCGGGATTCGATCTCGTTGATAGTTTTGAGGCTTCTCAGTATGTGGTTCAAGAAGAAATCAAGCGCAAGTCGCAAGAGCCGAAGGTCCAAATCGAGTAAGGTATTGCACGCTAGCGAAGCCGGAGCCTTAGGGTGAGATAACGATACCAAGGAGGATACATGTCTGCAAATGCACCTTTTCTAGCAAAATTCGCGAAGGCCCCTTCCAAGGATGAGGCGAAGTCCACCTCAGCAAACCCAACGTCGGAGAAGCGTACTATCGTGACCAAGGTGGAACGAGAAACGACCGATGACAACTAACACGGTAGCTCCCCACCTAAGTATGTAGGCACGGTCTGGGGGAGTTGCTGGACAGTGCCTCGTTAATCGCCGGTTCCAAGAATTCGAATTACGATCCTGAGATTTAAAGGAGGACATTTTCATGTCCGCTAATGAACCGTTTCTAGCCAAATTCGCGAAGGCTCCCGCCAAAGATGAGGCGAAGTCCAACTCGAACCCAGGGACTATATCAACCAGGGTTGCGAGAGAAACGACTGATGACCGCTAACACCGTTCTCCTTGTAACAGCATCTTACGACTTAGCACCCCTGTACGTAGGTGCGGCCTTGGAGCGCCGGGGCGTTCCCTTCTTCAGGCTAGATACGGACCGGTTCCCGTCCGAGGTCCACGCGAGCTTCGATCCGAAGAGGGGCCTCTCTATCTCTGATGGGGATATGCGCATTTCGTGTGGGCATGTCAAGTCCGTATGGTATAGGCGAAACGTGGCTCCGAATCTGCCCGCAGATCTGGACCGCGGCAGTAGTGAATTCTGTGAACGAGAGGCGAGGATGTTCTTAGAGGGCACCCTGGCAACGCTGCCAACTCAACGCTGGTTAAGTCCACCTCAGGCCATCTGGCTTGCAGAACGAAAGCCCTACCAACTCGCGATAGCTACTCGACTTGGCTTTACACTGCCGCGCACCATCGTAACCAATGACGAGACTGCGGTTAAAGGCTTTGCCCTGGAGAACAGGCTGGTGGCCAAGGCCGTGAGTTCCGGCTACATCAAAGGCACTGATGGGAACCGGGCGATCTTTACAAGTGCACTAGCTTCGGACGATATTGAAGACCTCAGTGGATTAGGCCTTGCTCCCGTCATCTTCCAAGAGGAGGTAAAGAAATCCTCTGACATCCGCGTGACAGTGGTTGGGAATGAGGTATTCGCCGCCGAAATCCTATCCCAGGGCCGGGCATCTAGCAGAGTGGACTGGCGAGCAACTGATGACCCTGATTTGGAACATAGGCCGCACGACCTGCCCTCATCACTCGCTCGCCTGTGCCTAAGTCTGGTGTCCAACCTAGGCTTGGCCTTCGGGGCCTTGGACTTCGCACTTACGCCAGACGGAACTTATGTGTTCTTCGAGATAAATCCTAATGGGGAGTGGCTCTGGCTTGAAGACCAGTTGGGGCTACCCATCTCTGACCGGATTGCAGCATGGCTATGCGGCTGAGTGTAATTCGCAAACTATATGACCGCATACCGGATTGGGCATGGCCACATCTCACAGGAGATGCAGAGCCCGCTCCTGAAGATCAAGACATCTTCAGTGTCGAACACGTTGACAGTCTAGACGAGATAACCAGCATCCTCTCATCTCGCCTAGTCCAGATGGAAGAGCGTTCTAGGGTCGTGGAGTCTAAGCTTCTAGCCCTGCTCACCTTGACCTCTGTACTCTCTACGGCAGTCGCCGCAAGTCTAGCTGCTGCCACAACCCTGGGTTCGGTCAAAGAGGATGCCAGGCTCCTAGCGTGGTTTGCCGTTTTCATTGTCCTATATGTGGCTTTCCAGATTCTGCGTTCGCTGTGGGCCACCGTGGATGGTCTTGTGCGAAGAGGGTACAAGCAATTGTCTCCAGACGTCATCGTTCCTCAGAGCGGTGAATCCAACACCAGTTATCGGATACGGCTGTTGAATCTCCAAGTCAACCACCTGAATTGGAATGAGTGGGTGGTAAACGAGAAGGTCAGTTGTATGGCGGTGGCTCACGTCGCCTTGAAGAACGCATTGACGGCGATCTTCATCCTTGTCCTTTTGACGCTAGGGATAGCTGCCTATCATCTGGTATAAGGACCATACCTTCGTTGGTCCCTGTGTAGCCACTTGAATCATCAGCCCATGATGCACGGCCCGATGACCTACACGGCCAACTGGAATCTGAGCGCAAAGGTTCTTGATTTTATCAAGTCTGGTGGGCGGTAGAGGACTCGAACCTCTGACCCCCTGCGTGTAAAGCAGGTGCTCTAACCAGCTGAGCTAACCACCCGCATACGCCTCGCCCGCTGCCTCTGCTTGGGGGTAGTGGACCTGCGATCGGTCCGAGGCGGTACTGATGTTCATGGCGCGCTTGGCGGGACTCGAACCCACGGCCTCATCCTCCGCAGGGATGCGCTCTATCCAACTGAGCTACAAGCGCACTAGCTGTTCCCTCGTTGCTGGGGACATTTTTGGTGCCGAGGGTGGGATTTGAACCCACACGCCCGTACGGGCACTACGCCCTGAACGTAGCGCGTCTGCCGTTCCGCCACCTCGGCACTCCTGCCCTTAACATGGGCAGCCACCGCAAACAGCATCCATCTCAGGGAGCGCCCACGGGCGCAAGTATGGTGGGCGATAGAGGATTTGAACCTCTGGCCTCCTCGGTGTGAACGAGGCGCTCTAACCACTGAGCTAACCGCCCATCGACTGCTGTTCGCCAATACATTATAGGTAGGCCCCTAAATGGGCGCAAGCCTGAGCAGCGCGGCAGGGCGGTGGGCAACCGAGGGAGAACCTGAGGATGGGGAGGGCGGTGGAGGAGGGGTGCGGCCTAGGGGCCGTCCTTGACGTTGGGTTTGGGCTGGGTGCCGGCCGATGACCAGGTGCGCAGGGTATCCTCCAGGAACTGCTGGAGGGTGTCGATGACGTCCCGGTCCCGGGTCAGGATCACGGCGCCCAGGCCGTATGCGCTGTCGCCGCTGGCATCGCTCTCGAACTTGCCTGCCTGGAAGGCTACTTCGGCAAAGTCGTCACCCTGCCCCTCCACCTCGCCGCGCAGGGAGTCCAGGAGGGCCATCATTATACCCTTGGCTTCTTCGGATTCGAAGGTCGTCATCTTCACGGGATGTTCCTGATCGGTAGTCTGGTGGCAACGGATGGGTTCGAACCATCGACCTAGCGCTTATGAAGCGCCCGCTCTGCCGCTGAGCTACGTTGCCGGGGCCGTCTCAAGTGGGAGGCAGCCTTCCAAATATACCTGCGGGGTCGTAGCAGTGTCAACGCGGTGGGAGGGGTGTCCGTTCTCCTTCGATTTCCCTCAGGGCGAACGCACAAGGTGTTTTGGATGTGCGTATCACCCTCCCCTTAATCCCCTCCCATCAAGGGAGGGGGCTGGGGCAAGGGGATAGCCCGCACCGTCATTGCGGCGGAGGCCGCAATCCAGGAAACTCAGGCTGGGGATAGCCTGAGTGTGGAAACCGGCCGCCCCGACCACTCCGTTTGCCCTGAGGGAAACCGAAGGGCGGACCGACAGCATTCGCAGCAACGACGGAAATGTTGTGGGAGCCTGCCTGGAATCCGGCAGGGCTCCGTCCTGGATTGCGGCCTTCGCCGCAATGACGATCATCCTTCCAATGACGTAATGCGTGGCGGTCCGTCGGTTCGTCCTGAGGGAAATCGAAGGGCGAACCGAACACTGCGTGTAACTATGAGACGCCCGTGGTTGCGGCGGAGGCCGGAGGCCCTCATCTGCTATACTTGTGGGCCAATCTGTGAGTATATGGGGGTGGCTGTGGCCCAAGGGGGCGGAAACGCGCGTATAGATGACCGGAGAAACGACGAGCTCCGGCCGGTTACCATCACGCCCGGCTACCTGGCCTTTGCCGAGGGTTCGGCCCTCATCGAGATGGGCATGACCAAGGTGCTGTGCTCGGCCACCGTCGATGACCGGGTGCCCCCCTTCATGCGCGGCGAGGGCAAGGGCTGGGTTACCGCCGAGTACGCCATGCTGCCCCGCTCTTCGGGAAGCCGGATCGCCAGGGAGGGGCTTAGTGGGAGGCCCAGGGGGCGCACCCAGGAGATACAGCGCCTCATCGGACGCTGCCTGCGGGGAATCACGGACCGGGAAGCCCTGGGAGAGAGGGCTTTGCTCATAGACTGCGATGTGATCCAGGCCGACGGCGGCACCAGGACGGCGGCCATCACCGGGGCCTACGTTGCCCTGTACCAAGCCCTGCTAGGACTGAACCGCAGCCGCCTGCTGTCGAGTGTCCCTCTGACCCATAAGATCGCTGCTGTCAGCGTCGGGCTGGTGGACGGCGAGCTTATGCTGGACCTGTGCTACGGCGAGGACTCGCGGGCCGAGGTGGACTTCAACGTAGCTATGACGGACGCGGGGGAGCTTGTGGAGCTTCAGGGAGCGACGGAAGGTGCGCCCTTCCCCAGGAAGCTGGTAGATGATGTGCTTGTTTCGGCTGAGCGGGGCATCGCCCAGCTATTCGAGGCCCAAGCGCAGGCTATAGCGACGCTGTAGACCCGGTCGGCTTTACACCTGCCGCACGCCCAGCACCACCTCCATGCCATCCACGCTCTGGGTATCGTGGTAGGCGCCATCGGCCCCCTCGCCTGGCACCAGCTCCTCTGATAGGGTTTCCTGCATGATGTAGCCCGAGAAAGCCCTCATCACCTCCTCCACGCTGGACGGTCCCCGGTAGTAGATGTGGATTCGGTCGGTGATCTCGAACCCCGCCTTCTTGCGCATATCCTGGATGCGGTGCACCAGCTCACGAGCTAGGCCTTCCTGGGCCAGCTCCGGCGTGATGGTGGTCTCCAGGGCGACCATGTAGCCGCCCTCCAGGGTGACCCAGTAGGGGTCGATGGGAAGGACGGCTTCGACGTTGCCCGAGGTTTGTTCCTTGCTTTTCTTGAGGTTGGAGGCGGCATCCAGGGCCTGCTGATACAGCTGCTCGCCGTGGCCTTCACCGGAAAGAACTTCCAGCTCCTTTATGTTCAGCTCATCCAGTATCTGGGGAGCTACCTGTCCAAGGTGGGAGCCTTCGCCGGAAGCGCGGGGCCTAACCAGCAGCTTGGGAAGAGGTTGGCGCACCTTCACCCCGGCCCTGGAGCGGGCGCCACGACCCATGCTGGAGATCTTCATGGCCAGCCGGGTGGCATCCATCAGGCCCTGGTCGATGAGCCCCTCGTCGGCTACAGGAAAGTCGGCCAGGTGGACGCTCTCCGGGGCATCGGGCTGCACCGAGCACACCAGGTTCTGGTACATGTTCTCGGCGACAAAGGGCATGAAGGGGGCGATGAGCTTGCTCAGGGCGACCAGGCAGGTGTAAAGGGTGGCGTAAGCCGAGAGCTTGTCGTCGTCGTTCTCGCTCTTCCAGAAGCGGCGACGGCTCCTGCGCACGTACCAGTTGGACAATCCATCGACGAACTCCTGGATGCGCCTACCCGCGTCGGTGGGATTGTAGCTATCCATGTGCCGGTCCGTCTGGGCTATCAGGTAGTTGACCTCGGAGAGTATCCACCGGTCCAGCTCGGCGGTGGGCTTCCAGTCCTGGGGCACCTGGTTGGGGTTAAAGCTGTCCACCTCAGCGTAGGTGGTGAAAAATGAGTACACGTTCCAGAGGGTCAGCAAGTAGCGCCGTACCACCTCGTTCACCAAATCCTGGGCGAAACGCCGGGACTCGCCGGCGTGGGATGCGGTGAACAGGTACCAGCGGGTGGCGTCGGCCCCCTGCTGGTCCAGCACCTCCCAGGGGTTCACCACGTTGCCCTGGCTCTTGCTCATCTTGCGCCCATGGACGTCGAGAATGAGGCCCAGGCAGATCACGTTGCGGTAGCTGGGGCCGCCGGTGAGCAGGGCGGACAGGGCATGGAGGCTGTAGAACCAACCCCTGGTCTGGTCCACAGCCTCGCAGATGTAATCGGCGGGGAAGCGCCCGTCCTGCATCATGCCGGCGTCCTCGAAGGGGTAGTGCCACTGGGCATAGGGCATCGCACCCGAGTCGAACCAGGCATCCATAACCTCGGGGATGCGTTCCATTGGGGAGCTGCAGGCGGGGCAGCGGAGGTGCACCTGGTCCACGTAGGGACGGTGCAAGTCCAGGTCATCGACCATCGCCTTGTGCTCGTCGATGGCCAGTTCCTTCAGCTCCTGCCGGGAGCCGACGCACACCCGGTTGGCGCACCCGTCGCCGGTGCACTGCCAGATGGGTATGGGGGTCCCCCAGTAGCGTTCCCGGGAGATTGCCCAGTCCACGTTATTTGCCAGCCACTCGCCGAAGCGCCCGTCCTTGATGTAGTCGGGGTACCAGCTGATCTCCTGGTTGCTGCTGATCAGCCTGTCCTTTATGGCGGTGGTGCGGATGTACCAGGAGGGCTTGGCGTAGTAGAGCAGGGGGCTGCTGCAGCGCCAGCAGAAGGGGTAGGTGTGCTTGTAGATGCCCTTATGGTATAGATGGCCTCGCTGCTCCAGGTCTGCGGCGATCTCGGGGTCGGCGTCCTTCACGAACTTGCCGGCAAAGGAGTAGCTGCCGAGGACCATTCCCTGGTGGTCCACCGACTGGACGAATGCCAGGTCGCGCTCTCTGCCCACGCCCAGGTCTTCGTCGCCGAAGGCGGGGGCAATGTGGACTATGCCCGTGCCGTCGTCCATTGACACGAAGTCCACGTCGTGCACCTGCCAGGAGTTACAGAACTCCTCGCTCGGCTGGATAGCTCCCTGGGAGTCCTCGGGCGGGTCCACCAGCATCCCGGACGAAAAACACCGGACGGCGCCCCTGGGCAGGCCGGAAACGAAGGGGTCGTACAGTGGCTCATAAGTCAGCCCGACCAACTCCCGGCCCGGGAAGGAGTCGAGCACTTTGTATTCGGCGCCCAGGGCGGTTTCCAGCAGAGGGGTTGCCAGGATGAGCCTCTGCTTCTCGCCTCCCTCGGGGCCATCCACCTCCACCAAGCTGTAGTTGGCTGTTGCATCCACGGCGAGGGCCGTGTTGCCGGGGAGGGTCCAGGGCGTGGTAGTCCAGGCCAGGAGATATACCGGCTCCCCGGAGTCAACCAGCTTGTCGTAAGAGTTGGTGAAAATCCTCCTACCCCGGATGGAGTTCCATCCCTGCAGCCGGAACTTGATGTACACCGAAGGGTCGGGAGTGTCCTCCTGGTAGCCCAGGGCAACCTCGTGGGAGCTCAGGCTGGTGACGCACCGGGGGCAGTGGGGCGTGCCCTTGATATCCTGGTAGAGCAGGCCCTTCTTCCATAGTTGTCCCAGCACCCACCAGCCGGTCTCGATGTAGCTGTTCTCCAGGGTTACGTAGGGGTTTTCCATGTCCACCCAGTAGGCAATCCGGTCAGTCATCTCCTCCCACTCTTTGACGTAGCGGAAGACGCTCTCCCGGCACTTCTGGTTGAAGCGTTCTATGCCGTACTCTTCGATCTCCCGCTTGGAGTGGAGGCCCAACTCCCGCTCCACCTCCAGCTCCACGGGCAAGCCGTGGGTGTCCCACCCGCCCTTGCGCATGCAGCGGTAGCCCTTCATGGTCTTGTAGCGGCAGATGATGTCCTTGAAGACCCGGGCCAGGACATGATGGATGCCGGGGCTGCCGTTGGCGGTGGGGGGACCCTCGTACAACATGAACAAGGGCCTGTCATCCCTGTCCCTCTCCGTTCGGCGGAAGATGTCCTTTTCTTTCCAGAAGCTGAGGACATCCTTTTCCAGGTCGGGGAAGCTGACCCTGCTGGATACCTGCCTGATCATCGTAACCTCAGAGGTTTCTTGTCGTGCCCATGCCGATAGATGGCGAAGATTCTAGAGGGCTGGTTTAGCTTATCAGATATGGGGGACAGTTCAAGATTTCCGTAGGAGCAGGAGGAACTCCCGATTGCCCTTATCCCCGAGGATGGGGCTGGCCACCAAGCCCCGCAGCCTGTGGCCTGACTGGACGACCCACTGGATGAAGCGGGCGAGCACCAAGGTGTGCACCTTTACGTCCTTGATGACGCCGCCCCTGCCGACCTCATTGCGCAAGGCTTCGAACTGGGGTTTCAGTAGCACGATGATGGGACTGCCGGGGGCCAGATGGCGGGAAGCCTCGGGTATGACCTTTGTAGCCGATATGAAAGAGACGTCGAGTGTTGCCAAGTGGACTTCGGCCTCCCGGCCATCGCCGTCATTCAGGTCGAAGGGATGCCGGGCATTGACCTTCTCCATGACCACAACCCTGGAGTCCTGGCGCAGCCGGTAATCCAACTGGCCGTACCCGACATCTACGGCATAGACCCTGGATGCCCCCGCCTGAAGTAGGCAGACGGTGAAGCCTCCAGTGGAAGCGCCGACGTCCAGGGCGGTGCACCCCGACACATCGAGGCCGAAGCGGTCCAGGGCGTGGGCGAGCTTTACGCCGCCGCGGCTCACGTAGGGCAGGGTGTCCCGCACCTCCAGGGATTCATCGGGTGGCATAAGGGTCCCCGGCTTCAGCACCCGTCCCCCGGGATGGAAAACCACTCCCTCCATGATGAGGGCTTGGGCACGTTCCCGGCTTTCCGCCAGCCCCCTCTCGAACAGGAGAACATCCGCCCGCTTCTTGGGGTTACTCTTCGCCATAATCGACCTGCTAGTCCCTCCAGGTCTCATTGACACTAGGTTCGTACGTGAATTATAATCCTCGGCGCTAGCAAGGGATGATGCATTGCCAAAGCGTACCTACCAACCAAAGAAGCGAAGACGCCAAAGAGTACATGGTTTCATGGCCCGCAACAGCACCCGGGGAGGGCGCGCGGTCCTGAAGCGCCGCCGGTTTAAGGGCCGCCACATACTGGCGGTCTAAGCCACAACCGGGTCTAGATGCAAAGATCGCAGAGGCTTACGGGTCGTAAGAACTTCTCTACCATTCGCAAGAACGGCCGCGGTGTGACCAATCAACTGTTGGTATTACGCACTATCCCCAATGGTCTGGATACCAGCAGGTTCGCCTTCGTAGCAGGAAAGCGCATCGGAAATGCCGTCGCGCGGAACCGTTTCAAGAGGCGTCTAAGGGAAGCTGTGCGCTCCACCAGCGTGAAGAGCGGGTCGGATGTTGTATTCATAGCCCGTAAGGGTTCCGCAGAAGCCAGCTTTCAGCACCTTAACGAAGCTGCCTTGAGCCTGCTTCGCAGGGCGCGCCTGCTGGATGGGGAAGCTCCCAGCGAACAGAAGCCCGCCTCCCAGTCTTCTCCGCAACAACCACCCAAGGACACTAATCTCCCGGCGTCGCCGCAGCCCATAGGGACTGCTTAGCGTTGAGCAGAGTGGCGCTGGGACTGGTCCAGTTCTACCGCGGAGCGGTCTCCTCATTCATACCTTCGAGCTGCCGTTTCAGCCCCACCTGCTCCCAGTACTGCTGCGAAGCTATCGATTCCCACGGTGTGCTGAAGGGAACGTGGCTGACCTTGAGGCGCTTGTCCCGGTGCCGTCCCATGGGGGGAAGGGGCTATGACCCTGTTCCCTAAAGCCCCTATCAGGACCGTCCACATTGCCCTGGCTTCCTTGGCTGTGCTGCTTCTTTTGGCTGTGGTAGGGTGTACCGGGCGCAGCCTGATCACCTGGGGAGAGAGCGGGGGAGATGGCTGGACGGTCACTGCCGTCGATGAAAGCAGACTATATGTGGTGAGCCGCCAGGGAACCGTGTTTGCCCTGGAGGGTGTGTCCCGGGATGCTATTCCTAGAATCCTGTGGACCCACGAGTTAGCCCGGTACCATGGAGCCTTCGGCACCCCGGCAGTGGGCCGGGAGCACATTTACATAGGCGATAAAGGAGACCTGGAAGGGCAGAATGGTCAGCTGCTGGCCCTGTTGAAGGACAGGGAGCCTCCCACGGGCATTACAGAAGGCCCCGACCTTCTGCAGGATGGAGAGTGGAGCGCCGCCATCGAGGGCGGCATAGTAGGCGCCCCCGTCTTGGCAGAGGACGAGAGCTTGGTGCTGGTCGCCTCGGACAATGGCGATGTGTACGCCTTCAACACCACCGGAAGCAGCCGGGACCGCCAGGTGTGGAGCTTCACTGCAGGCGGCCAGGTCTGGTCCACACCCGCAGTGTCCGGTGGAATGGTGTACGTTGGCTCCCTGGACCAGCACCTTTATGCAATCTCCCTCGACAGGGAGCTCGCAGCAGGGGAAAGCAGGCTGCGCTGGAAGTACAAGACCGATGGGGCTGTTATGGGCAGCCCTATCGTGTTGGACGCACCTTCGGGCAAGATGGTGGTAGCCGGTTCCGTCGACAGGAAGGTGTACGCCCTGGGAGCATCCGGCGGGGAGTTGATCTGGAGCTTCACGGGCGACGACTGGATCTGGGCGGACCCGGTTGCCGACGAGGACCACATATACGTGGCTTCCATGAGCGGCACCGTGTATGCCCTCGACCGGGCAGGCAACTTAGTCTGGGAAACCAAGCTGGAGGACGGCTCTCCTGTGGTGGCCAAGCCGGTAGTCCAGGGAGATGACTTGGTAGTAGCCACCGATGAAGGCAAGCTTTTCCGGCTGGACACAGGCAATGGACAGCGCGTAGGCGGGTTCCATGACCTGAGCGGGCGGGTGAAAGCATCACCGAGTATCCTGGGAGGGAACGTCTTTGTGGGAGTGGAGGACAACTCCGTCCGGGGCATAGACTTGGAGGACTGGCGAGAAGCATGGAACTTCTCCACAAAGGACAGATAGCGACGGTGGGTACTTGGATGCAATAGGGTTCTTCTTCGACAACCTGCTGATCAACCCGATGCTGAACATCATCGTCATGCTGTACAGCTTGCTGTTCAGCAACTTCGGGCTGGCCATCATCGTCTTCACCATAATCGTGCGAATCGTCACCCTCCCGTTGCATGTCCGGCAGATCAAGCAGATGCGGGCGATGTCTGAGATGCAGCCCCGGATGAAGCAGATCCAGGAGATCAAGGACCCGGGGGAGCGCACCCGGGCCATGCAGGCTATGTGGCGGGAGGCGGGGGTCAACCCCCTGGGATGCCTGGGGCCGTTAGTTATCCAGATGCTGGTCTGGGTTGCCCTGTTCAGGGTGCTGATCAAGAGCTTGGGCACCAATCCCGACGACCTTGTCGGTCTTGCCCAGAGGCTTTACTCCTGGAACCCGTTCTCGGATGTGGCCATACCGCTGAACCCGGACTTCCTGTGGCTGGACTTGGCTGCCCCGGACCCTACCAATATAGTGCTTCCCGTCCTGGTGGGCGCCTCGACCTGGCTGCAGCAGAAGATGACCATGACCCCGTCGGCGGACCCACGGCAGGCCCAGACCAACAAGATGATGCTGTGGATGATGCCCATCATGCTGGGGTTCATCACCCTCACCTTCCCCAGCGGTCTGGCGGTGTACTGGACCGTGTCCAACGTTGCGGGCGTACTCATCCAGTACTTCATTACCGGCGATTGGGGCCCCTTATTTGCGAAAGATGCTCCCCAGGCCCAGCCCATATTGCAGGCGGCCTCGGAGGAGGAATCGAAGGAGAACGAAAGCGATGGAGATGGAACAGGTGGACCGGTCCGCAAAAACCGTCGAAGAAGCCGTCGAGATGGCCCTGAAAGAGCTCGACGCAAGCCGGGAAGAGGCCGAAATAGAGGTCCTAAGCCAAGGTAAGCAGGGCTTTCTTGGGATCGGCTCCGAGCCTGCCAGGGTAAGAGTAAGGAAGCTTCCACCTTCGGAACACGCGGCCTCCACCGCCATGGAGGTGGTAAACAAGCTGCTGTCCACCGCCGGGGCGCGCACCTTGGCTACGCTAAGGGTGGCCAGGGATCCCGACACCGGAGGCCCCATCGTGGACATCACCGGGGAAGACTCGGGACTGCTCATAGGCCGCCAGGGGGAGACCCTGCGGGCGCTGCAGTTCCTGGTGAACACCTTGGTGCGAAAGCGAATGCAGCAGGAGTCGGTGAGGGTCATTCTGGATATCGAACGTTACAGGGAAAGACGCCACAACTCCCTGCGGGAGTTGGCGTTCCGGGTGGCTGACCGGGTCGCCCAGTCGGGCAAAGCCATCCCCCTGGAACCGATGCAGGCTGCTGAAAGGCGGGTGATCCATGTCGCCCTCGCGGAGCATCCCAGGGTAACTACCGAGAGCAGCGGTGTGGGCGATGGGCGGCGGGTGACCATCACCCCCAAGCAAGGCTGAGGATCCGGCCCGATGTTGCGGGAGCTGTTCGGCACAACCAAGGCCTTCATAGGGGTGGTCCATCTGCCCCCTCTGCCGGGTTCGCCCCGTTGGAGCGGGGATATGGATGGGGTGCTGGAGTGGGCTCGAAGAGATGCTCGCGCCCTGGCTGAAGGCGGCGTCCACGGACTGATCGTCGAGAACTACGGCGATGTGCCCTATGTGCCCGGCAGTGTGGGTCCCCACACGGTGGCTGCCATGGTGATGGCTGTCCGGGCTGTGCAAGAAGAAGTGGACCTCTCCATAGGCATAAACGTGCTGCGCAACGATCCGGTCTCGGCCATCGCTGTTGCTGCGGCCACGGGATGCCGGTTTGTCAGGATAAACGTGCACCACGGGGTGATGGCCGCCGATGAAGGCGTGATCGAAGGTAAAGCCCACGAAACTCTGCGTTATCGGAGTGCCATGGGCGCCGAAGGCCATGTAAAGATATTCGCCGATTTGTTAGTGAAGCACGCAACACCCTTGGGGACGACAGACCTCAGCTACCTGGCAAGGGAGACGGTGGAGAGAAGCTTGGCCGACCTGCTCATTGTTTCGGGCGATGCCACCGGAGAGGAAGCTTCTCTGCATGACCTGGAGGTGGTGAAGAGAGCGGTCCCCGATGTGCCGGTGCTGGTGGGGAGCGGGTTGGATGAAGGAAATGCAGCGAGCTATCTGACGGTAGCCGACGGGGCTATCGTGGGGACCAGCCTGAAGGTGGACGGGCGCATCCACAATCCGGTGGATGTTTCGCGGGTGGCGGCATTGTCGGAGAGGTTCGCCGAAGCCCGAGATAACCCTTGACATAGAATTGGGGTATCCCTATAATATTTTGAACATCATCAAGGTTCGGATATGACCGAAGTCTGACGATAAATAGAAGCTGGGATCACCTAGGCGGCGGCTTGGGAGTGTCCCAGCCGCCGTTTCGCACGTTAAAAAGAGAATAGGGGATACATCTAGGTTTAGAGTTCCTAGCGTAGGTTAAGCTACTAAGAGCCTACGGTGGATGCCTAGGGGCCAAGGGCCGATGAAGGGCGTGGCAAGGCTGCGAAAAGCCTCGATGAGCCGTCTAGCAGGCATAGTCGGGGATGCCCGAATGGGGGAACCCGGCCCGGTGTTGAGCTGGGTCATCTCGGCGTAAAGTCGAGAAGGTAAGCGGGGGAACTGAAACATCTAAGTACCCTGAGGAAAATAAATCAACCGAGATTCCCCTAGTAGTGGCGAACGAACGGGGAAGAGCCTAAACCGTTGCGACTTAGTGGTCCAGGGACCTATGTCGTAGCGGGGTTATAGGACGCGTCTGCTCCGACCTGGTAGGAGCAAGGAGTTACAAAGCTTATTTCTAGCTGAAGGCACCTGGAAAGGACCGTCGCAGAGGGTGAAAGCCCCGTAAGCGAAAGGAATAAGTCTCCTGATGCAGATCCTGAGTACCGCGGGACACGGGAAATCCTGTGGGAAGTTGGGGGGACCACCCTCCAAGGCTAAATACCCTTGGCCACCGATAGTGTACCAGTACCGTGAGGGAAAGGTGAAAAGAACCCCGGGAGGGGAGTGAAATAGATCTGAAACCGTAGGCTTACAGCAGGTCGGAGCCCGTTAGTTCGGGTGACGGCGTGCCTATTGAAGAATGATCCGGGGACTTACTATGTGGGGCAAGGTTAAGGGACTGTAGTTCCGGAGCCGAAGCGAAAGCGAGTCCGAATAGGGCGCTTAGTCCCATGGAGTAGACCCGAAACCGGGTGAGCTACCCATGGCCAGGGTGAAGGTTCGATAACACGGACTGAAGGCCCGAACCGGTTGCTGGTACAAAAGCTTCGGATGAGCTGTGGGTAGAGGTGAAATGCCAATCGAACTCGGAGATATCTGGTTCTCCCCGAAATGCATTTAGGTGCAGCCTCGAGGTAGGTGTTCGGAGGTAGGGCACTGGATGGGCTAGGGGGCGTGAGCTTACCAAACTCAACCAAACCACCAATGCCGTTCAACCGTTCCTCGGGAGTGAGACTGCCGGAGATAAGTTTGGTAGTCGAGAGGGAAACAGCCCAGACCACCAGCTAAGGTCCCCAAGAGCAAGCTAAGTGGGAAAGGAAGTGGGGTTCCCCAGACAGCCAGGAGGTTGGCTCAGAAGCAGCCATCCTTTAAAGAGTGCGTAACAGCTCACTGGTCGAGGGGTTCTGCGCCGAAAATTTAACGGGGCTCAAGCTTGTCACCGAAGCTGTGGATGTGTGAGCCGGGTTCTGCTCGGCCGAAGGGGAAGGAGCAATCCCGAACCGGAGGCGGACCAGGGCCCATTGCTTGTGCATGGTAGGGGAGCGTTCCTCTGGCGACGAAGGTGGATCGCGAGGTCTGCTGGAGCGAGGGGAAGTGAGAATCCCGGAATGAGTAGCGTCAATCAAGGTGAAAATCCTTGACGCCGAAAGCCCAAGGTTTCCTACGCAACGTTTATCGGCGTAGGGTTAGTCGGTCCTAAGCTGTAGGCCGAGGCCGAAAGCGATGGATAGCAGGTTAATATTCCTGCACCGCCGTTATCTCGTTTTAAAGCCGAGGGGGGGTGCGGAAGGGTAGACAAGGCTCCTTATTGGATTGGAGTCCCCATTTGTAGGCCATGTCGGGGTAGGCAAATCCGCTCCGGCGTTACGAGCTGAGGGATGGGGCGAACCGGGCCTTCGGGCCCGGGAAGCTGTTGAGCCCATGCCGACAAGAAAAGCCTCGCGAGCTATGGGATAGGGGCGTCCGTACCGCAAACCGCCACTGGTGGGCTGGGATAAGAGTCCCAAGGCGTTCGAGTGAACCTCCGCTAAGGAACTAGACAAAAGGGCCCCGTAACTTCGGGATATGGGGCGCCCTGGAATGTGAAACCCCTTGCGGGTGGAGCGTTCCGGGGCCGCAGTGAACAAGGCCGGGCGACTGTTTAACAAAAACACAGGTCTCTGCTAAGGAGAAATCCTAAGTATAGGGGCTGATGCCTGCCCAGTGCCGGAAGGTTAAGGGGACGGGTTATCCTGCAAAGGAGAAGCTCGGAACTGAAGCCCCGGTGAACGGCGGCCGTAACTCTAACGGTCCTAAGGTAGCGAAGTCCCTTGTCGGGTAAATTCCGACCTGCATGAATGGCATAACGACCTGGCCGTTGTCTCGGCGGAGGACTCGGTGAAATTGCGGTGCCCGTGAAGACGCGGGCGACCCGCGGCAGGACAAAAAGACCCCGTGGAGCTTTACTGCAACCTGGTATTGGGCTGGGAGCCGTGATGTGTAGGATAGGTGGGAGGCTATGAACTCTCCACGCCAGTGGAGAGGGAGCCGTCGTTGAAATACCACCCTTCTCTGTTTTTGGTTCTAACCTCGTACAACCGAGGGACAGTGCCTGGCGGGCAGTTTAACTGGGGCGGTTGCCTCCCAAAAGGTAACGGAGGCGCCCAAAGGTCCCCTCAGGGCGGATGGAAATCGCCCATAGAATGTATTGGCATAAGGGGGCTTGACTGCGAGGCCAACAAGCCGAGCAGGGACGAAAGTCGGGCAAAGTGATCCTACGGTTCTTTGTGGAAAGGCCGTGGCTTAACGGATAAAAGCTACCCCGGGGATAACAGGCTTATCTCGCCCAAGAGTTCATATCGACGGCGAGGTTTGGCACCTCGATGTCGGCTCGTCCCATCCTGGGGCTGAAGGCGGTCCCAAGGGTCCGGCTGTTCGCCGGTTAAAGGGGCACGTGAGTTGGGTTCAGAACGTCGTGAGACAGTTCGGTCTCTATCCGCCGCGGGCGTAGGAGGCTTGAGGGTTTCTCTCCCTAGTACGAGAGGACCGGGAGGGACGGACCTATGGTGTGCCAGTTGTTCCGCCAGGAGCATCGCTGGGTAGCTATGTCCGATTTGATAAGCGCTGAAGGCATCTAAGCGCGAAGCGTTGCCCAAGATTAGGCCTCCCATCCCAGTGAGAGCTGGGAGTAAGGCTGCAGAGAGACTATCTGCTTGATAGGCCGGGAGTGGAAGCGTGGCAACATGTTAAGCTTACCGGTACTAATCGGCCGAGGGCTTGACCTACGCTAAGGACTCTAAACCGATTACATCCCCTGTTCTCTTCATCTCCGACGCGGGGTGGAGCAGTGGCAGCTCGTCGGGCTCATAACCCGAAGGTCGTTGGTTCGAGTCCAACCCCCGCTACCAAGAAGCCTGCATGTCAAGGGACCTTGAGAAATCAAGGTCCCTTCTGATTTACGTCACCCTTCCGGAGTTAGAAGGCTGACGAAGGCCATCGTCAGGTGATACGATGAACACAAGTATTCAACGCGTGGAGAGAGTACGTTATGGCCACATCAGTCCGGCTAAGCCCCGAAACTGAGCAACGCCTGGATTTCCTGGTAAATGAGACGGGGCACACTAAGGCTTCTCTCCTGAAACAGATCATCGAGAGCGGGATTGAGGATGTAGAGGACTATTATCTAGCCGCCGAGGTCTCGCAACGTGTTCGCCAGGGGTCGGAACCCGTGCACTCGACCGAACAGGTACGGGCCAAGCTTGGCTTGGACGATTAGTTACTCTAATTCAGCACTAGATCAACTGCAAAGAATGGACAAGCCCACAGCTCGGCGAATAGTGGACTACATGAGCCAGCGTTTCACGGTTCTGAATGATCCTAGGGAGAGAGGGCGGGCCTTAACCGGTGCCTTCAGCGGGCTATGGCGCTATCGGGTTGGTGACGGCCGCATCATCTGCGACATCCAGTACGATGTCCAGGAAGTTCTGGTGTTGAGAGTTGGCCAGCGTAGCCAGATTTATCGATAGACTTGGCCCATAACAAATAATCTGCGGGTCGTTGGTTAGAGCCTCAAATGAGAAAGGCGCCGTCATACCGGCGCCTTTCTTGCGCTAGTGCCTAGTCAGCTCCTACTGGCTGTCTATCGCGAATACCGCCTGCACATCTATGGCAATCTCCAGCTCCCCTGCGGCTATGGGCGTGGAATCGAAAGACTCCAATGATGTGGCTTGGAACTGGCGCGCCACCGGCACACCGCCCGAGGTCTCGTTGATGGCCAGCAGGCTGCCCCTGGTTACGCCGGCTACAGCTGCCAGTTGGTCCGCTTTAGCTATGGCATCCATTACCGCCAGCTCCCTGGCCTGCTCCTGGGCCTCCGATGGGTCCTCCAACGAGAACCGTAGGCTCTGGATGCGGGTGGAGTCTCCACCGGCCTGCGCCACATCATCTACAGTAGCCCCAACCGTATCCAGATCGCCGATGCGGACGTTGACCGTGTTGGTCACAAGGTAGCCTACCAGCACACGCTCGTTCCGCCTGACGCTGTCGATGAACGTCTCCTGGTAGGAGTACTCCGGCGATATGTTGAAGTTGCTGGTCTGGATATCCTCGTCGGGGATGCCCCTGGTCCTGAGGGCTTCCAGGATAGCGTTCATCGAGGATGCTGCCTGGCTGCGGGCTGCCTCAACGCTGTCGGCCCTGGCTTCGACCCCCAAGCTCAGCACCGCCATGTCCGGCTCTATCGCCACCGTGCCCCGTCCCCACACCTGGATGCCCGATGGGTCCAGGCCTTCTATCTTGATGGCACTCTGGGCAGCCGGGGCACCTTCTCCTCCCTCTCCCACCGTCCCGTTCCCGTCCGCATCAGACGCACAAGCAGCGGCAAGGCCTGCCATTGCCAATAGGACCATAAGTACCAGCACCGTTCTGATCATCTCCGTTTACCCCCTTGCCAACAATTAGTCTCTCGAGTTCTCGTGTCATCAAGACGATGGCATCCCACAAAAAGTTCCCATGGGCCGATTCCAGCAGACCCCTGCTCCCCGAAACAAGACCTCTGACATCAGGGGAGAGGAGGCAATTCTGGTTCCCCGCCCCGATAACTCACCTTGACCAGTCCTTCCATCTCGTGGTTAACTGGCCCCAGGTATCCGTTAGTATCCACGGGAGCAAATGCTAGCATGACAGCTTTGAAGAAAGTAGATGCCGAGGTCAGCGGAGTAATCTTCAGCATCCCATGGCTGGTAGCCAGGGATGAGGGTCTCTTCGCCGAGCAGGGCTTGGACGTTAACCTGGTCTGGTCCACCGCCAACGACATCAGCGCCGAAGAGCCCATTGAAGACCCCGAAGAGGTCCACGCCATAGTCGGCCATGATGCCTTCGAAGAGGGCAAGGTCTGCATCTACCGCGCTTGAGAGGAAGGCCAGGTCCGTCGGGCCTATGAAAGCAAACGGGATGGCAAGATCGTAGGACTGAGGCCGGCCGTCGCCAGCCAAGCTATATACGTCCCGCCCGATTCGCCCATCGTCCACCCCGGGGGGCTGGCCAACCAACCCGTCGGCGTGACCTTCTTCGCCAGCTCCCACTACATCGCCCTGCGCCTCCTGGAGGGTTTCCTGCCTCGGGACCAGATCAAGGTGGTGCATGTGGGCGGTCCCCGCAGCCGTTACGAGGCGGTGCGGTCAGGCAAGATCACCGCTGCCGTCTTCCAGGAGCCGTGGATCAGCTTCGCCGACAAGGCGGGCTGGCAGAACCTGTGCGAGGGACATTTCCTGGGGGCCGACATTGCGAACGACCAGATGGAGCAGGACGAATTCGATGCCATAAACCGGGCGCTGGTGAAGGCGGTCAAGCTGATCAACAGCGACCGGCGCCGGTACGCTGTGCCTTACCTGGTGGATGAGATCAACGAGCTGCCCAACACCCCCGACTTCCCCAAGCTCGATGCTTTCGATTTCCACCTCCCCCGGCTGCGCTATGTCGAGCCGAGGCCGTACCCCGAGGAGCTGTTCCAGAACACCTACGATTGGCTGCTCAGCTGGGGGTTGGTTGCCGAGGATGCGACCTGGGACCGGGTCGTGGACAACCGGGTGGATCTGGCCCCTGTGCCGTCGCGGTAGACATTCCGCTTAGCGGAACAAGACTGTCCCGTTGATGAATTCTGAATTGTCCTGACCGAAGGGCAATTTGTGCTGAAGCAGGGTTAGATCCCCGTTGTCACGGGAATGACGGCATAGGGAAGGTAACTGCGGGTAGGCCAGAGGCAGCCTAGTCCCCTACATCATGCGCTTGATGAGGTTGTCGGCCTGCTCTTGCGAGAGGCCCAGGGGACGGCGGGCCAGCGGACCGCCCTCCCTCAGCACCGGCTCCTGGTCCTCCAGAGATGCTGACTCGGGATCGCGATAGAATAGGCCGGTGTAGATGTTGTCCCCCCACTCGATGGCCCTTTCGCAGGCAGCCTTCCAGTCCGTCGGGTCGTGGCCTTCGTCTTCCAGCTTCTTCACCCGGTCCTTGAAGAAGGAGTGGCCGTTGTCGTGGTTGAAGGTAACGCAGGGGCTGAACACATCCACAAGGGCGAAGCCCGGGTGCTGGATGCCTTCCATGATGAGCGAGGTCAGGTGCCTGACGTCGCTGCTGTACCCACGAGCCACAAAAGTAGCCCCGGCCATGATGGCCGAGGTTACGGGATTCACCGGCATTTCGACGCTTCCGTAGGGAGTGCTCTTGGTCTTCATCCCCTTGGCGCTGGTGGGAGACACCTGGCCTGTTGTCAGGCCGTAAATCTGGTTGTTCATTACTACGTAAGTCAGGTCGGTGTTGCGCCTGGCTGAGTGGAGGAAGTGGTTGCCGCCGATACCGTACCCGTCGCCGTCGCCCCCGGTGGCGATCACCTTCATTGCGTGGTTCCCCAGCTTGGCCCCGGTGGCCACGACCAGGGAGCGGCCGTGGAGGGTGTGCATGCCGTAGGCGTTGAAGTAGCCGGGCAGGTTGGATGAGCATCCGATGCCGCTGACGGTCAGGATTTCGTGGGGCCTCAAGCCCAGTTCGGCGCAGGCTCGCTGCAGGCTGTTGATCACCCCGAAATCGCCGCATCCAGGGCACCAGTCGGGTTCCACCAGCCCCTTAAAGTCCTTGGCCGTGAGCTTTACTACCGGTTCCTCCTTGGCCGTATCCAGCACCGTCGCCATTGTCGAACTCCTTTAGGTCATTACCTCTTGAGTGGGAACGTACAGGTCCGATCTCCCCGCCAATACCTCCTGGACCCCTTCCGCGATGTGGTGGGGCATGAAGGGCTCGCCATCGTACTTGCGAATGTGAGCATCGGCCTTGATGCCCGTCTCGCTCCGCAGGTACCTGGCAAACTGGCCGGAGTGGTTGTTCTCAACGATCACTATCTTCTTGGCCTTGTCCAGCAGGCCTGTAATGGTCCTCTCGTGGATGGGTACGATCCACTTTATTGGAAGCTGATTGGCCTTTACGCCCTTGTCTTTCAGCTGGTCCACCGCTTCCTTGATGACACCGTAGGTTGAACCCCAGCCGACCAGGGTGACTTCGGCATCCTCGGGCCCTTCGATGGCGGGAGGTGTGATGTCTCCTGCCAGGCCGCTGAGCTTGCGCGCCCGCTTCTCCACCATCATCCGGCGTTTGTGGGGGTTGGTGAACTCGTCGCTGATCAGGATTCCGTCCTCATCGTGCTCATCAGTAGCAACGACGTGGACGCCCCCCTCTGTGCCGGGAATGGCCCTGGGGGAGATGCCGCTGGCAGTGTTCTTGTAGCGGATGTATCCCCCATTGGTTATCGGTTCTGAGATAAGTTCTCCCCGATCGATTGTGGGGTGCAGGTCAATGAGGTCCGGGTCCACGCTGAACCGGCCCTCGGAGATAAGCAGGTCGGAGATCACAATGCCGGGACACTGGTACTTGTCAACCAGGTTGAAGAGCTCGGGGATGGTGTTGTAGGCGTCCAGCGCATCCTTGGGGGCCACGATGATGCGCTCGAAGTCCCCCTGGCTGGCGCCCAAGGCTTGCCACAGGTCTCCCTGCTCTGTCTTGGTGGGTACGCCAGTGGATGGGCCGGCCCTTTGCACATTTATGAAGACCACCGGGATCTCCATCATTGCGGCGCTGCCGACAGCCTCGGTCATCAGTGCGAAGCCTCCCCCGGAAGTGGCGCACATAGCGCGGCACCCGGAGTGGGCGGCGCCGATGGTCATGTTGGCGACACCGATCTCATCTTCCACCTGGCGCACCATGATTCCCAGGTTCCGGGCGTTCTGGGCCATCCAGTGCAGGACTCCCGACGAGGGACTCATCGGGTAGGCCGCGTAGAACTTGACCCCGGCCGCAGCCCCGCCCATAGCCATGGCTTCATTCCCCGACCAGACAGCCAGGGACTTGCCATTGGATGGGATGGAGATGCCAAAGGGTTCGAAGTTGTTCTGGGCGTACTCAAATCCCGCACGGGCGACGGTCACGTTCTGGTCGATGACCGCCTGGCCCTGCCTCTGGAACCGCAGGGTCAGGCTGTCCTCCAGGATGTCGAACCCCATGCCCAGCAGGGACATCATCGCCCCAACGGCGACGGTGTTTTGTATCAGGGTGTTGCGCCCGCTGCCGGCGACCTCATCCACCGGTATGGGGCACAGCGAGGCTCCGGACGGGGCGCCGTCGGCGCTGATGATGTCGCTGTTGAACATGATCCTGGAGCCAGGCCCCATCAGGCTCTTGTGCCGGTCCATGGTGTCCTGATTCAGGCACAGGAGCAGGTCGAGCTGGTCACCGTGGCTGTAAATCTCGTCGGAACTGAAGCGGACAAAGAGGAAGATGTGGCCCCCGCGGATGATGGACTGGTAGGCGTTGTAGGTGTTTAGGTGGAGGCCACGCCGGACCATGATGCGGGCCAGGATATCTCCCGGCGTGGCGATGCCCTGCCCGGCTTCACCGCCGATGGCAAGAGCAAAATCAAGACTACCAGATCCCATTCTTCCTCCCCAAGAGTGCAACAGTGAGTGACAGGGGATGTACCCCTCTTGATACCTGTTAGTTTACTTCTACGGGAAGAATGTAGCAAGCTGTTTGGCTGGGCCGCAATCCAGCAATTGACCTGGGCTCGTCCTGCCGGATGAATCGTCAATGGGATATAATGCCCTAACATCCCCTCAGGAGTGACTGAGACTTCCTGCGGGGTTCTTTCTGAAAGTTAGCGTGTAGGTGCTCGAACAACAGGACCAGCAGGAGACCACGGAAAGGGTTAGGTCGTACCCCAATTTTTTGGGGGCGGCCTTCGCATCCCTAAGGTATCGCGATTACGCCTTTCTGTGGCTGGGCCAGAACACCCACGGGCTTGCCATCTGGACGGACATGATCGCCCAGCCCCTGCTGGTGCTCGCTCTGACCAATTCGCCTCTTCACCTTGGCATGGTAATAATGGCCCGCATGGTGCCGGGCCTTGCCCTGGGTCCCTTGGCCGGTGCTATGGCCGATGGGTTCAATCGCCGGACCGTCCTCCTTTTGTCGAAGGTGGCGATACTGGTTGCAACCGTCATCTTTGCTGCTCTTATCTACATAGACGCCTATCCGCTGTGGACAGTCTATGTCTATGCGCTCATCAGGGGCACCACCATGGCCTTCGATATGCCGGCGCGAAGGGCGATGATCCCCAACCTGGTACCCGCAACCCTGGTCACCAACGCTATGGCACTCAGCACATGGAGCATGACCGTCACCCGAATAGCCGGAGCCGCGGGAGCGGGACTGCTGGCTTCATACACGGGCTATGAAGGTGTCTATGCCACAGTTTCCGTAATGTACCTTGGTGCGGTGTTCTTCACGTGGATGATGCGTTTCCGGGATGACCGCAGGCAAGAGAGCCAACATGGGATGAAGAGCATGGGTGGGGATATGATGGACGGCCTGAAGTTCGTCTGGCAGACACCTCCCCTACGGGCGGTATTGATCTTTGCCTTGGGTTACTTCACCTTCGGCATGGCATTTATGCAGGTGTTCGCACCCCTATTTGCCAAGCAGGAAAACATATTCGGCGTAGGCGATGCGGGCTTCGGGTTCATGATGTCCGTTTCGGCGGTGGGCGGTACCATCGGGGCGTTGGGGCTGGCTGCGGCCAATCCGCAGAGACGCCGGGGGCTGATCTTGATCGGGATGCTCGCCTTCTTCGGCGTGCTGCTTCTGGGCTTCGCGGGTTCTGCCCACCTGGGCTCGGTAACGCTGGGTTACATCATGATGTTCATGCTGGGGTTGGGCCAGTCCAATTTTCCTCCCCTGGTATATGCCCTTGCGGTGGAGAAATCGCCGGAGGATATGAGGGGCCGAGCCATTGGTGTAGTCAGCTTAGACCGGGCGACCATTATGTTAGGGGGAGTGATCGCCGGAGCGCTGGCCGAGGCTGTGGACCCCATCGTTGCCCAAGCCATCTTCGGCCTGGTATGTCTCGCCACGGCGGTGGTGTTCTTCCTGGGCTACCCAACCCTGCGCCAGATAGACTAGGGGCCCTCTACTTCTGGAAGGCTGGGAGCACCTCGTTGATGCACCTATCCACCTGGCCGTGAAGGTCGGGCGCCACGAAGCGCATCACCGGCATGGTGCAGCCCGCATCGATGTAGCTCTGTATCTTGGCAATGACCTGTTCGGGAGAGCCGTAGGCCAGCCATAGCTCGGTGCGCTCCCTGGATATAGCCCCGACGCCGTAGTAGTGGGACATGTAGGTCGTCGCCTCTTCGTATGCTTTGTCCCGGTCCTCGTTGATGTTGACCATCAGGTGCAGGCAGGAGTCCATTCCACTGGGGTCCTTGCCCTCCTGGGAAGCGTACTCGCGGATGGTGTCGAAGCGCCTTTTGAACGTCTCGGGGGTTGTGGTGTCCGACTGCCATCCGTCGGCGTACTTGGCCACCCGACGCAATATGCGCTCCTCCAGAGCTTCATCCACCGTGTCTCCCTTGGGGTTGGCGGCGATGAAGATGGGGCAGGGCTGCTGCACCGGCTTGGGAACCAGAGGAACGTCGTGGAAATGGTAGTACTTCCCATGATGGGTCACCGAGTCTTCGCTCCAGAGCCTTCGCAGCACCTGGACACCCTCGACCACCCGGCCGACCCGTTCCTTGGACTCGACACCCATGGCTGCCAGCTCGCTGGAGTATTGCGGCCCAACCTGGGCCGAAGTGCCGTTTCAAACAGCCAGGATGGTGCGCCCGCCGGAGAGGATATCCAGGCTTGCCCACTGGATAGCCAGGGGAATGGGATGGCGCATAGGGAAGCTGGCCATGCAGATGGTGCCCAGCTTCACCTCCTTGGTGTGGCAGGCAATTGCCGACAGGGTAACGATGGACTCCAACCGGGGCTTGGAGAGGAAGTTGTCTCCCACCCAAACACCGTGGAAGTAGCCCGAGTCCTCGCACTTGACTGCGGCTTGAGTCAGGTCATCCATGGTAGCCCCGCCCAGCACAACGGCCCTGTTGGAAAGGCTGATGCCGAACTTGGCCTTCATATCTTTCATCGCTTCCTCCTGCTTATCCCGGCTCGGGGCGGTTACTCCGTCTCTCAGCTAGCTAGCTGGCGATAGCCCCATACAGGGCACCACTAGGTCAATAAGGACAGGGCGGTGTGCACCACCACCTTTGCTTCCTTCACGGCCTGGGAAATGGGGGCGAAGTCGATTCCCAGGGGGAACTCTCCCGCCCCGCCGCCGTACATAACCGAAGGCACTCCCAGGGCGCAGGGCCCGCCGGCGTCGAAGGAGCCGTGGCCATAAAACTTGTCCGGCTCGCTGCCGCACACCGCTGTGTGGGCGCGGGTCAGGGCTGCGACCCCGGGGTGGTCCGGATCTACCAGGGCTGGCAGCATGTAGGTGCCGCGCTCCACGCTGACCTCGTAGGGTGAAAGGTCTCCGATGGTCTCTCGTATGTCAGCCACCGCCTGGTCCGGGTCGTCGCCGGGTATCATGCGTCGGTCCACCCTGATGCGCGCCACTCCGGGCAGCGTGTGGGGCGCCACCGGGTCGAAGAGCATCTGGTAGGGCACTGCGTGGCGCCCGCCCAGCAGGGGATGGGTCCCTTCCAAAGGTACCTGCTGCAGTCGGTCCAGCGCGCGCCGGGCACCCTCGATGGCGTTGATCCCCTCACCGGGGGCGCTGGAGTGGGAAGTCTTGGCCCTCACCTCGATGTTTGCATCGACCCGTCCCCGGTTGCCCATGGAGATGCGGAGTCCGGTGCGGTTGAGCAGGATGCCGAACTGGGGCTTGTGCTCAAGGGCCGGGATGATGGCTTCCGTGCAGCCGTGGCTGCTCATCGCTTCGTTGTTCACTGCGTAGTACAGGGTGCCGGGAAAACGCACCTTCTCTTCCACCAGCATCTTCAGGACGGCGAGCATGACGGCATGGTGGGACTTGTTCTGGCCCACACCCTGGGCGAACAGGCAAGGCTCGTCGAAACCCCAATCGCGTCCGCTTGCTATTCGAGGTTCGAAAGGCCGGTCCATAAGCTGGTGGTGCTGGGTGGGGACATAGACCTGGAGCAGGATGGCGGCGTCCGAGGTTCCCTCTCCCATCTGAACAACCAGGTTGTTCTTCGGGGTATCGATGATGTTGTAAGCCCCGGTTGCTTCGATCATTGGGCGCAGGACATCTTGGACATAGTGCACGAACTTGGGATGGTCGGGCTGAACGAAGGTATCCGGCCCCAGGGGTACGTCCGTTGGCACCTTGCACAGCTCAGTTAGACGCTCTACCAGGAACCTTTCGTCTATGCGGCTGGCAAGGGTCTCGGCATCGTTATATGTGGCGGTCATTTGCACCTCTAATAGCTAGGAAGATTTTTGAAGGCTGGGGGCTGGGCTTCACTGGGATACGTGGATGGGGGCTGCATCCTTTGCTGTAACCTGCCCTACGATGCAGGCGCCCTCGACCCCCATCGCGTCAAGCTCGCTTAGCATCCGGTCGGCGCTATCGGCGGGCACGGACATCAACAGGCCTCCCGATGTCTGGGCATCGCACAGCAGAAGCCTGGCGTTTTCCGAGATATCTCCGGCCCAGTCCACGTTCTGACCGACGCCGTCCAGGTTGCGATGGGTCCCTCCGGGGGCGACCCCCCGTTCCAGGAGGTCCCACACGCCGTCGATCACGGGAAGGGAAGACAAACGGATGTGGGCGGAGGCGTTGCTTCCGACCATCATGCTGTGCAGGTGTCCGACGAGTCCGAACCCGGTGACGTCGGTGGCGGCGTTGGCCCCGACGCTCCTCATTGTCTCGGAAGCGGCGCGATTCAGGGTGCTCATCACCTTTACTGCCCTGGCCATTACCTGGGAGTCGGCGACGCCCTGCTTCCCGGCCGTGGTGATGATCCCCGTTCCCAGGGGCTTGGTCAAGATTAGCCGATCGCCCGGCTGGGCTCCGGAGTTGGTTATCTGCTTGCCGGGCTCCACCAGACCCACGGCGGCCATGCCGTACTTGGGCTCCTGGTCATCGACGGTGTGTCCACCTATGATCAGGCACCCCGCCTCCCTGGCCTTGGAGGACCCGCCCTTCAGGATTTCGCCCAGGATTTCCTTGGGCAGACCTACGGGGAAGCCCGTGACGTTGAGGCCCACCAGGGGCACGCCCCCCATGGCATAGATGTCGCTCAGGGCGTTGGTCACCGCGATGGCGCCATAGTCGAAGGGGTCATCCACGATGGGCGGAAAGAAGTCGACGGTGAATACCAGGGCCTGGTGATCATTGATCTTGTACACCCCGGCATCATCCCCGGTCTCCGTCCCAACGAGAAGATTGGGATCGCTCAACTGGGGCACGTTCTTCAGGACCTCGACCAGGTCCTCAAGGCTGAACTTGGCAGCTCAACCCGCGCAGTGGGCCAGCGAGGTCAAGCGCAGTTGGTCAGCTTGCATGCACATCCTTTTTGGCAGGTCTGGTCGCCTTAGCTACACCAGTATACCTTAAACGAAGGAACTATCAACGCCAGCGTTTCCAATGGAGAAGGTCAGGGAGATGCCTCATCCCACGTTTGATGGGGCCGCTGGCTGGTGGTATCCTAGCTTCGGATGCTAGCGGGCCCCAAAGGGGGATGCGACACACGGGAATCCTGAATGGTGGAGGACGATATGGCAGACGGCACAGAGCGGACCATCGTTGAAGCCAAGGGTGTGCCCACTCCCCTCGGGGCCTACAACCATGTGCTGACCGCCCGCCCTGGAAAGCTGGTGTTCGTCGCCGGACAGGTAGGCGTCGATGAGAACGGCGAGGTGGTAGGCCAGGGAGATCTGGCTGCCCAGACCCGCCAGACCTACCACAACCTGGCGCAGGCCCTTGCCAGCGCAGGGGCCGGGTTCAGCGATGTGGTCAAGTTCAACACCTACATCAAGAAGGGCGAAGCCCTCGGAAACTACATGGATGCCAGGCGCGACGTTTTCGCCCGCATCTATCCAAATGGCGATTACCCCGCCAACACCCTCCTGATAATCGAAGGCCTTGTCAGGGACGAGCTGTTGATCGAGGTGGAGGCGGTTGCCGCACTGCCCTAGTCCGGGCAAGGGATGTGCCCACCCACGCTCCTTTCCAGGCCACGGCATTTCCAGCCAACTTTTCCCGTGAGACACCCATGGATTACTCGCTGATAGCTCCGATGATGGGGCGCCTATGGTCGCCCATTGCAGCCGTGGGAAGCCACTGGCAGGGACGGAGCAATGTGCAGATCGCCGTGGGCATCGCAGCCTCCTCCATCGTGCCGTCCAAGCCCCGAGTGACGGTGCAGATATACAAGAACAACCATAGCCACGACATGATCTACGGCAGCGAGGCTTTCGCCCTCAGCTTCCTTGGGACGGACCAGCTTGATTACCTGCACAAGTTCGGGTTCGTGTCGGGAAAGGACGTGGATAAGCTGGAAGATGTTCCCCACCACACATCCATGACCGGCAGCCCCATCCTGGACGTTTGCTGGGGATACATGGACTGCCGGGTGGTCAATGCCATGGATGGCGGGGACATGTCCTGTTTCCTGGGGGAGGTGCTGGACGGGCGCACCTGGAACCGCAGCGGACCGATGTGGTGGCCCGAGGTCAGGAAGACCATGCCCCCTGAGTGGAACGATGAGTGGGATGCCAAGATCACCAAGGAGATAGCCCTGTCCCAGGAGCGCATGAAGAACATAGACTACTCTCCCTGGAAGCAGTGATGGATCAAAGTTCGTCGGCTTTACCCCCTTGCGTCATTGAGGAGCTGCACGCGGCTCCGGGCCGGGCAGTCGTGGCCGTTTCCGGCGCCGGAAGCTCAGCTTTGTCATGGCTGATGGAAGTCCCCGGCGCTTCCCGCACCCTGCTGGAAGGAATCATCCCCTACAGCCAGTCGTCCCTGGTCGGCTTCCTGGGGTACGAGCCGGAGCAGTACGTCTCGCCACAGACTTCCCGGGACATGGCCCGAGCGGCCTATGCGAGGGCATTGGAGCTGCGGGAGGGCGATGAGCCCGTGGTCGGCCTGGCCTGCACAGCCACCATCGCCACCGACAGGCCCAAGCGGGGAGACCACCGGGCCTGCGTGTCCCTGCGGAACGATTCCGGTACCGCTACCTACGAGCTGAAGCTGGCCAAGGGGTCCAGGGAGCGCAAGCAGGAAGAGGAGCTGGTCAGCAGGCTGGCTCTCAAGACCCTGGCTGAGGCGTGTAATGTCGAGACGGAGATTCCCCTGGCCCTGCTGCCGGAAGATGAGCTGAAGGAAAGGGTATGGTCCGTCGATGATGCCATCGACCTGCTCCTGGCTGAGGGACCGCGCAGGCAGGGCATGTGGGTCATGGCCCACCGGGATGGCGCCGTGAAGGTGGGAAGCCGGGCGCCGGCAGCGGTGCTGCCAGGCTCCTTCAACCCCTTCCACCAGGGCCATGATGGGCTGGCCCAGGCAGCTTCCCGGATTCTGGGCGCTCCAGTTGTGTTTGAGATGTCGGTCACCAACGTGGACAAGCCCCCCCTGGATGAGGGCGAGGTGCGGAAGCGAGTGGGCCAGATTCAGGGGGAGTGGGAACTGGCGTTGACCTGCGCAACCACCTTCAGGGAGAAGGCGTCTTTGTTTCCAGGCTGCACCTTCGTGGTCGGATGGGACACAGCCGTCCGCCTGGTTGATCTTGCCTACTACGGCGGTTCCGAGCGGGCCATGTACGAAGCCCTGGAGGAGATCCGGGACAAGGGATGCAGCTTCCTGGTGGCCGGCAGGGTGGAGGGCAGTGATTACCGCACCCTGTCCGATGTGGATGTGCCTGGCGAGTTGGCCGACCTGTTCCGCGAGATGCCCGAGAGCGCTTTCAGGCTGGATATCTCGTCCACCGAGCTGCGAGCGCAAGGGAAGGGTCGGTCCGATGCTTGACGGCTCGTTGACCCCCTGGGCTGTTGAAGCTGTGGCTGATGCGGCCGTCGATAAGGCGGCGGGCGAGCTGAAGAAGCTGCTTGCGGACCTGGCGGGGCGAATCGACCCCTTCCCCAACTTCACCGGTTCCGAGTCGATTAAGGCCATCGAGGTTGAACCCGCCGAAATCGTAGCGAAAGATTTGGGGTGTGTGGTGGTATGCCCCGATGGGGAGATGTATGAGCTGAACCTGACGTCCATTCAGGGGCCGCTGGGGCTGTCGGATGTGGACCAGGTGGAGGAGCTTCGACCTCTGGACCTGCCTCCCGTCCTCTACGTGCCCTACGCTCACGCCGCCCTTAAGTCCCTGGCCAGCCACCTGGACTCCTCGGCGCGGCCTACCTGAACAGCTTCGCCAAGTCCTTGGGGCTTCGGGCTTGGGACATCTGCTTCATCAGCTTGTTTGCCTGCTTGAACTGGTTCAGAAGCTGATTTACGTCCTGGGGAGTAGTGCCGCTGCCCTGGGAGATGCGCCGTCGGCGACGACCGTCGATTATCTCCGGGGTGTGCCGTTCCTGGGGCGTCATCGAGCGGATGATGGCCTCGAACTTGATGATCTTCTTTTCATCGAACTGATCGGGGGCCTTGTTCTTTAGCTGGGACAACCCTGGGACCATGTCCAGCACTTGGGAAAATCCCATCTTCTTGAGGCTCTGGAATTGGGCCAGGAAGTCCTCCAGGTCGAAGCTGGCGGTACGGAGCTTTCGCTCCATCTCCTTTGCTTGCTTTTCGTCGACGACCTGCTGGGCCTTTTCGATGAGGGACAGCACGTCTCCCATTCCCAGGATCCGGGACGCCAGCCTGTCGGGGTGGAACTGCTCCAGGGCGTCAGTGCGTTCGCCCACGCCGATGAGTTTGATAGGGATGCCGGTGACCTGGGTAATGGACAGGGCGGCCCCGCCCCGGGAGTCGCCGTCCAGCTTGGTCAGCACCAGACCGGACAACTGCACCCTCTCATGGAAGGCTTCCGCAGCCCGCACAGCATCCTGGCCGGTCATGGCATCGACGACCAGAAGGGTCTCGTGCGGCTGGATGGCATCCCGCACCTGCTCCAGCTCCTCCATAAGCTCATCGTCGATGTGGAGGCGTCCGCCGGTGTCCACGATCACCCAAGCGGCTCCGGTACGCTTGGCTTCAGCAACTCCGGCCTTGGCGACCTTGGCGGGTGTGGAAGAGGAGTCTTCCCGGTAAACGGGGACGCCAAGCTGCTGACCCAGAACGACAAGCTGGTCTATGGCGGCGGGACGGCGCAGGTCTCCGGCCACCAGCAGCACCTTCTTCCCGCCCTCCCCCAGCTTGGAGGCTAGCTTGGCGGCGGTGGTCGTCTTCCCCGATCCCTGTAGTCCCACCATGAGTATGATGCCGGGCTGGCTGGAAGGCTGGGCTAGGTCGTGGTCGCCTCCGGTCAGGATGGCCGTCAGCTCTTCGTTGACTATCTTGATGACCTGCTGGCCGGGAGTGAGGCTTTCCAGCACATCGCTGCCTACGGACCTCTCCCTGATCTTGCCCACGAGGTCCCGGGCAACACGGAAGTTGACGTCGGCCTCCAGCAGGGCCAGGCGCACCTGGCGCAGGCCTTCGTCCACATCCTTCTCGCTCAGGCGGCCCTTGCCCGTCAGGTTCTTGAAGACGTCGTTGAGCTTCTCTGTAAGGGCTTCGAACATCGGTCCCTCTCCCCGTTTCCCGGTTCAAGGGGATTCTAAATGGGGCCACCTATAGGGTCAAGGAATATGACGGCCGTCTTGCTTGCGGACCGTGCGCCGGGCCTTGGCGAGATTTCGTCGCCGGCCCCAGGAAGGTGGGCATTCCTTCAACAGAGTCTCATTACCTGCTACAATGCGGGCAGCTAAAGGGAGGGTTGAATTTGCTGCCAAACAAAGTGGCGTCATCCGTACAGGAAGCCACGGCGGACATTCCCGATGGCGCCAGCATCATGGTGGGAGGCTTCGGATTCCCGGGCACTCCCGAGTCCCTGGTGAAAGCCCTGTTGGATCGGGGCATCGGGAATCTCACCTGCATATGCGGTCCCTGGTACGCGGGCGCAAGAAGGACTATTGGCGCCGCCGCCCTGATCGCCTCGGGCCAGGTGACGAGGGTCATCAGCGCCCCTCCCGTGGCCCCGGGGCCGGACCCCGCATCGGAAGACGACAGGATGCACCTGGAGATCATGCCCCAGGGTACCCTGGCGGAGCGCATCCGCGCCGGCGGGGCGGGCATCGGGGGCTTCTACATCCCGACGGGCATCGGCACCTCCTACGAAGAAAGCAAGGAGAGGATGACCATCGGCGGGGTGGACTGCATCTTCGAGGAGCCAATTCAGGCGGACTACGCCCTGATTCGGGCACAAGCCGCCGACACCATGGGCAACCTGGTGTACAGGCTGGCCCAGCGCAACTGGAACCCCATAATGGCGACGGCGGCCGAGGTCACAATAGCCCAGGTGGATGAAATAGTGGCGCCCGGAGAGCTGGATCCGGAGCTAGTTATAACCCCGGGGATATTTGTTGACAGGATCGTGATCGCCGGAGGCGACAATGACCCTTCCTAAGATTCCGCGCATCAGCCGGGAGCTGATGGCCTGTAGGGTAGCAGCCGAGATACAGCCGGGCCATGTGGTGCACCTCGGTCCCGGCCTGCCGGAGATGGTCCCCCCGTATGTGCTGCCCTCTAGGGGAGCAATGTTCCACTCGGAGAACGGCGTGCTGGGATTCGGACCCAGGCCCGAGCATGACATAGGCGATTCCCAGCTTGTTGGGTCGGGGGGAAGGACGGTTACCCTGCTCCCCGGCGCCTCCATCGTGGACCAAGCCACCTCTTTCGGCCTGATCAGGGGAGGACAGGTGGACATAGGCATCGTGGAAGCGTCCCAGGTGTCCGAGTCGGGCGACCTTGTGGGGCCGGTGGAGATGGGCGGCGGGATGGGCAGCCATGCGGCCGCTACCGATGTGGCCGAGGGCGCCAAGCTGGTCATTGCCATGATGGAGCACACCACCCGGAACAGGAACCCCCGCATCGTGACCAGGACCGACTATCCCGTGGCGGCCAGGGCATGCGTCGATCTAATCGTGACCGACGTGGCAGTGATACAGGTGACTCCCCAGGGCTTGGTCGTTCGTGAGGTGGCCCGGGGCTGGAACCTAGCCGATGTCCAGGCCATCACCGACCCTCACCTGTCACCGGCCCCGGACATGGGTTACATGTCCTTCTGGATGATGGGGGGCGACATTCCCAGCAAGGTGTGGAAGAGCGGGCCGGAAGCTGTGGCCGACATACCCGACGGGGCAACCATTCTGATGGACGGGTTTGCAGGCCCGGGGGGGATGGCCCAGTACCTGATCCGCTCTTTGAGGGAACAAGGGGCCAGGGACCTTACCCTCGTCAGCAACACGGCGGGCATCGCCAACGTGGCATCTTTCGGCACTCCTCCCGGTTTCCTGACCATCGACCATAGCCTGCTGGTGGAAAGCGGACAGGTGCGCAAGGCCATCGCCTCCTACCCGGTATCGCCCAGGCCTTCCCAGCCCAGCGCCTTCGAGCTGGCGTACAGGCGCGGTGATGCCGAGCTGGAGCTGACGCCACAGGGCACACTGGCAGAGCGGATCAGGGCCGGGGCCTTCGGCATTGCGGCTTTCTTCACCCCTTCAGGGGCGGGCACGACCTTGGCTGAGGGCAAGGAGACCCGAACCATCGACGGGCGCGAGTACGTGCTGGAGCAGGCCATTCGCGGAGACTACGCCCTGATCCGGGCCCACAAGGCCGACACCCTGGGGAACCTGGTGTATAAGGGCACATCCCGCAACTTCAACGCTGTGATGGCCCCGGGCGCCAGGATAACCATAGCCGAGGTGGATGAGATCGTGGAGCCTGGGATGCTCGACCCCGATGCCGTCGTGACCCCCGGGGCCTTTGTCCAGAGGGTGGTGCAGCGTCCCGCGGACTTTCACCCCTACGAGCCTGTGCAGCTGGACGGATCCTCCCTCTAGGAGAGCTTGCCGAACACCAAGCCGGCGAAGCCCGTGAGCAGTGGAGGCCACGTACGCTCCAGCAGCGGAATCGCCCTGTGGTCGGCGGGAAGCACCAGCCACAACAGGAAGGACAGCACGGTAAAACAGGCGACCAGCCAGAATACTATCTTGAATTCGAAGGGGTAGCTTCGCACTTCCAGGTGAGAGGTTCTCAAGCCCGGGACAGCCGGCCCAGCCGGCGCTCTTCGAAACGCAGGATGCACCCCGTTTCATCGCATACGTAAACGGTCCTAATTCCCCAGCGGGGATCCACCCCATTCACCAGCCCCCGCATCCTGGCCAGCACCTTCAAACAGCGTATGAGCGTGCCCATCGTTCCTTCACCTTGACTTAAAGCTATAAAGCTGCCTATTATCGGATGGACAACCCCCCTGGGCTTCCATCCACTAGAACAATTCTAGGAAGGCCCCCATGGCTGGTCTAGGGGCAGGTGGCGCCCCGGAATCGATTTGCCTGAACACGCTATATTGATTTCGCATTTGCGCAGAGCGCCAGCCTGGTGTAGGGGAGAAGATCCGGACCCATGAGCAAAGAGCGCCTGGAACGTGAAGTGATTGCCATGCGGGTCGCCAAAGAGCTGAACAACGGCGACATCGTTAACCTGGGCATTGGCATTCCGACCCTGGTGTCCACATTCGTGCCCGACGACCGCCAGGTTGTCTACCACAGCGAGAGCGGCGTGCTGGGCTGCGGCCCCCTGGCCGACGAGGGGGAAGAAGATATCGACCTGATCAACGCAGGCGGCCAGTTCCTCAAGATGGTGCCCGGCATGTCCTTCTTCAGCACATCAGACGCATTCGCCATGGTGCGCGGCGGCCATGTGGATGTGACCGTGCTGGGCGCCCACCAGGTCTCCGAGGATGGCGACCTTGCTAACTGGATGCTCCCCGAGCGGGGAGTGGGCAACATCGGAGGCGCCATGGATTTGGCCGCCGGGGTCAAGCGCATCATCGTGGCGATGACCCACACCGACCAGAACGACAGCCCCAAGATTGTGAAGGAGTGCACCTTCCCTCCGACGGGGAGAAGGTGCGTGAGCCTGATCGTCACCGACATTGCGGTGATCGAAGTTACCCCGGACGGCCTTGTCCTCAGAGAGATGGCCCCCGGTTGGACGGCCGATGAGGTCCAGGCGCTCACCGAGCCTGTGCTCACGCTGGCGCCGGACCTCAAGGAGATAGAGCTGTGAGGAGGAGATAATGGTCAACTCGGAAGCGCCGGAGGCTGCCGGCGTCCAGATGACGATGGACTACGTCCTTGCCCGCCTCGCCACCTGCTTTGGGCAGAAGGCGGACAACTTTGCAGACTTCATAGCGATGGGGCTCAGGGCCGAGGGCTGGTACGCCACCGAGGCTGTCAGGTATCTGGCAGGCCCCGCCGCCGGCAACTTGGTCAAGGTGGAGCAGGTGCGCGGCCCTGCCCAGGGCCATGCAGGATTCAACCCCGACCTGCAGCTCAACATCGGGGGCCAGTCCTACCAGTTGGCCATCAAGCCTATTCTGGTGCAGGGGGAAGCGGGCATCCCCTACTACTTCTCCCAGGAGCTCCCTGACCTGTTTCGGTGGCTGGACAGCCTGCGGGTCAGGGCAGCCCTGCTGACCATTGCCTTCCCCTGCTCAACGGCAGACAAGGAGTGGGCCGACGCCGTCGGTGAAGCCGAGAGCGCCTACGGGGTGAAGGTTACCGGCCAGACCGAATTCGTGGTACCCAGGCCTCCCCTGCCCATGGTCAAAGCCTGCGTTGCCCTGTGGAGGCACAGCTCGTCAGTGCCCGCTACGGAAGACGGCGAGGCCTAGCTGATCCAGAAGGTCGAGCCCGCTTCCTCTTTGAGCACCTCGATGCGGTCCGGGAAAGCCTCCCGGATCTCCTCCAGGTGGGAAATCACGATGATCTTCTCGAAGTCGTCCTGGATGGCGCTGATGACGTCCAGTATCCGCTCTCTCCCCGTGGCATCCTGGGTCCCGAACCCCTCGTCTATGAACAGCACGGGGAGAGGCGCCCCCTTGCGGTTGGCCAGCACCTTGGACAGGGCGATGCGCAGGGCCAGGTTTATGCGAAAGGCCTCGCCGCCGCTGAACAGCTCGTAGCTGCGGGGGCCGACCTCGTCGCTGATGATGATCTCCAGAGTCTCGATAGGTTCCCCTCGTCCGCTCCTGCGCTGACGCTGGGTCTCCAGCTTTACGTTCATGCGCCCGTCGGTCATGCGCCCCAGCAGCGCATTGGCTTCATCCTCCACCCTGGGAAGCACCGTTTCTATGAGCATCGCCTGGATTCCCCGGCGCCCGAAAGCCTCCACCAGGTCTTGGTAGATGCCCTGGGAGTCCCGGGCGTCCTTCAGCGACCGCTCTTTGACATCCATTTCGGCTGACACCTGCTCCAGCTTTCGCAGGTTGCCTTGAAGCTCTCCCTGTCGGCGCAGCATATCCTCCTGCCGGCGTTCCAGGGATGATACGTCCCTTAGGGACGCATCTAACTCGGCCCTCAGGTCGCCCAGCCCTCTCGTGTGGGACTCGATCTCCGTGGAGCGGACCAGGGAACCCTCCAGGTCCCTCCGGCGCAGGTCAAGCATCCCGCCCGTCGTCGAGGCGAACTCCCTGGCTTGGGGAAGCTGGACCTCGGCTTCCTCCAGAAGGCGGCTGCTCTCCTCGAAGGTGCGGTGTTCCTCCATCTGCCGGTAGAGTTCCCTATGGTGTCCCTGGTCGTATGCCAGGATGTCCAAGTCGCGGGTAACCTGCGTCAGGCCTTGGTGCAGATCGGGGGCGTAGGTCTTTTGGGCAAGGTCCCTTTCCTGCTGGGCTAGGCTGGCTTCCAGGTCCGTCATTTCCTGGGCGGCGGCGGTGCTTTCGGACAGGCTGAACTGCAGCTTGGTCAGTGTGCTCTGGGCAGCTTCCTTCCGGCGGCTGATGTCCTGTTGCCTGCGGGGCAGCTCTTCACCCAGGGACTGGGCGTCCTGTTCGGCCTTCTTGAGGCTGTCCTGTTCCCTGTTGTACTGCTCCAGTTTCTCTCTAATCTGCTTCTCGTAAGTGTCAGCCAGGTGGCGGCAGCCCTCCTCGCCCAGGGTCGTCCCGCACAGGGGACAATCGCCTGCGGACCCGGCCGCTGTGGTGAGGTTCAGCTTGGAACGCAGCTCCTGCCCTTCGGCCCTGAGCTGCTCGGACATAGCCTTGTGCTGGCCCACCAGGCTGGACGCCTCCTGAAGGCGCGCCTGGTCTTGGGAGGTTGTGCGTTCTTCAGCCTCCACTTGGCCTATCTCTTTGTGAGCAGCCTCGATGTTTTCCTGCAGGCGGACGGCCTGGGAGGCCTTGGGTCGTAGCTGGCCTTCCAGCTTGGTCCGGCCTTGGGAGATTCGCTCCTCCAGTCGCGCCTGGGCGTCGGCCAACTGCCTCTCCAGATCGGCCTTCTCCCCGGTCAGCCGGTCGTGCTGCTCCCGGGCTTGGTCCAGCTCAAGGTAGGTCTGGCGCAGCTCCTTGAACCGGGCTAGGCCCAGGATAATCTCCTCTCGGCGGGCCACCAGCGATGAGTACCTGTCGATGCGCTCCTGGGTCGCCGTGAGCTGGGTCTCCAGGCCGGAGATCTCCCCCTTGATGAGGGGAATGCTTTCCAGGAGCTTCGCCCGCTCCTGGGCGATGCGCTCCAGGTCGTCTACCTGGTGCTTCAGGTTGTCCGACTTCGTCCTGGCATCACCTAGGTCCTGGGCTACGCTTTGGCTCTGCCTCTCCACATCCTGCAGCTCTTGGGCTACGCCATCCTTCCTTGCCACCTCCGCACCCAGCCGGGAAAGGTCGGATTCCAGGAGCGTTGCCTCATTCCTGTGCTTATCGCCGGCTTCCTTTGCCCTGTCCTGGAGCCGATCGTACAGCTCCAGGTCCAGCACCTTGGCCAACACCTCTTTACGGTCACCAGGCGACTTGTTGGTGAACTCGTCGGCCCGTCCCTGCAGCAGAAAGGCGCTGTTGATGAAGGTCTCGTAGTCCATGCCGATGACCTGGTCGATGCGAGACTGGGTGTCTCGGATGGTATTCCCGGTGATGGGAACGGGGTTGTCGTCGGACATGAGCTGGAGCTGCAGGTCCGATGTGGATTGACGCCGTCGTGCACCGCCCGCGCTGTAGCGCCGGTGCACCTTGTAGCTGCTGTCCCGGGCCAGGAAGTCCAGCTCGACCCACATGTCGGTTCGGCTGTAGTGGACTAGCTCATCGTTGGACTTGCCCCGGGCCTTTCCCCAGAGGGCCCAGGTTATAGCGTCCAGCAGGGCAGATTTGCCGTGGCCGTTATTGCCACATAGGCAGGCAACATGGACCCCTTGCAGGTCCAGGGTGGGCAGGTTCTCGCCGTAGCAGAGGAAGTTTTCCAAGCTGAGCTTGAGGGGGATCATGAAGGGCGACCGCCTCATCACCTTCGGCCAACCGAGGGCCGGTCAGTCGAGATTCTACCATATGGAAGAGATAAGAAAAGGGCCTCGAAGCTCGAGGCCCTTTTCCTACCTGATTCCCGTGTTTCCTAGTAGTCCATCGGGGGCATGGGAGGAGCAGGCGGGGTCTTCTCAGGGATCTCTGTAATCATGGATTCGGTGGTGAGAACCATGGAAGCTACGCTGGCTGCGTTCTGCAGGGCGGAGCGGGTGACCTTTACCGGGTCCACGATGCCCTGTTCCAGCATGTTGGCATACTCGCCGACTTCGGCATCGTAGCCATAGTCATCCTTCTGGTTCCGCACCGCTTCCAGCACCACTGCAGGTTCGCCGTCGGCGTTCTGCACGATGAGCTTGAGGGGTACATCCAGAGCCCTTCGAACTATGGAAGAACCTACGGCCTCGTCGCCAGCCAGGCTTAGGGAGTCAACGGCCCTCTGGGCCCTGACCAGCGCGACTCCGCCTCCGGGCACGATGCCCTCTTCGACGGCTGCGCGGGTGGCTGACAAAGCATCTTCAACCCTGGCCTTGCGCTCCTTGAGCTCCACCTCGGTGGCAGCTCCGACCTTGATGACCGCAACACCGCCGGACAGCTTGGCCATGCGCTCCTGCAGCTTCTCACGGTCGAACTCGGAGGTGGTGTCTTCGATCTGAGCCTTTATCTGGTTGATGCGGGCCTTGATGTTTTCCTCGGAGCCGCGCCCCTCCACGAAGGTGCACTCATCCTTGGTTGCGGAGACCCTGCGGCACTCACCCATGTCGGTGATGGTCGCGGAGTCCAGCTTGCGCCCGGTCTCTTCGCTGATGACGGTGGCGCCGGTCAGGATGGCGATGTCTTCCAGCATTGCCTTCCGGCGATCGCCGAACCCGGGGGCCTTCACTGCCAGGCAGTTCAGGGTACCGCGGAGCTTGTTGACTACCAAGGTAGCCAGGGCTTCGCCTTCCAGGTCCTCGGAGATGAGCACAACGTTCTTCTTGCCGATCTGGAGGAGCTTCTCCAGGGTGGGAAGGATGTCCGCCACGGCCGACACCTTCTTGTCTGTGATGATTATGGAAGGCTCTTCCAGTACGGACTCCATGCGGTCGGGGTTGGTGATGAAGTAAGGGGAGATGTAACCCCGGTCGATCTGCATGCCTTCGACGTACTCGGTCTCGTCGTTGAGGCTCTTGGACTCCTCGACGGTGATCACGCCGTCCTTGCCGACCTTCTCCATGGCGTCGGCGATGGTTCCGCCGATCTCCTCTTCGTGGGCCGAGAGGGCTGCCACCTGGGAGATCTGGTCACGGCTGTCGACTGTGGATGCCATTCCCTTGAGCTCGGTCACCACGGCTTCGACGGCCTTCTCAATGCCCCGCTTCAGGGCCATGGGGTTGGCGCCCGCTGCGACGTTCTTGAAGCCATCTGAGATGATGCCCTGGGCCAGGACCACCGAAGTGGTGGTGCCATCGCCGGCGGCATCGTTGGTCTTGCTGGCGGCTTCCTTCAGGAGCTGGGCACCCATGTTTTCGAACGCATCGGGAAGCTCGATCTCCTTGGCGATGGTTACGCCGTCACTGCACACCTGGGGAGGGCCGAACTTCTTGTCAAGAATGACGTTCCGGCCCTTGGGGCCCAGGGTAATCTTGACCGCATCGGCCAAGGTGTCGATCCCGGTCTTCAGAGACTTCCGGGCATCTTCAGAATAGGTAAGCTGCTTACCAGCCACGTTTCGCTCTCCTTTCTAGCTTATCTTGGCGAGAATATCGCTCTCTCTAAGGATCAGGTATTCTTCGTCCCCATCCTTGTACTCGGTGCCGGCGAACTTGGAATAGATCACCCGGTCACCCTTCTTTATCTCCATGGGGATTTTGCCTTTGCCATCCTCGGTCGACCGTCCCGGCCCCACCTCTACAACCTCACCCTCTTGGGGCTTCTCCTTTACAGTGTCGGGCAGGATGATTCCCGAGGCTCTGACCTCTTCTTTGTCCAAGGGCTTCACAACAACCCTTTCGCCCAGAGGCGAGAAATTAACCAAAGTCTCCTCCTTCGTTAAGACCTGATTTCGGCCCATATTTCAGCACTCTGGGTCTCCGAGTGCTAATTTGGCTACCGAACATCATAATTCCGGCCCCTTTCCTTGTCAAGGAACAGCTTTGGCCTTACCATGTCCCCACCTGCGCCCCAGCTACGAGACCCTATGGCCTACGCAAGAATCACCTACTCCTACGATCCCCCCATTGCCAGGGTCGTCCTGAATGACCCTGACCGCTCCAACGCTCCCGATGATGTCATGGCTGCCGAGCTGCGTTCCGTAGCTGAGCGTGTCGCCCAAGATGTGGCCTACGTGCTGTTGGTGAGCGGGGGCGGGAGCAGTTTCTGCGTGGGCCGGGCCGCTCTCGGAGATAGCAGTGTAGAGGACCCAAGGCAGAGGCTGGAGGTGCACCGCTGCGCCTCCACCCTTGCTGGCATCCCAATTCCAGTGATCGCCGCCATCAACGGCGATGCCATCGACCAAGGCTTGGAGATCGCACTGGCCTGCGACCTGCGGGTCGCATCCGAGGGTGCCCGCCTCGGCATCACGGACCTCGCCTGCGGGATTGTGCCCTGGGACGGGGGCACCCAGAGGCTCCCACGGCTGGTGGGCAGAAGCTTGGCTATGGAAATGCTATTGTTGGGGCGGGTACTGGATGCCAGGGAGGCCCTGAGGGCGGGGTTGGTGCACAAAGTGGCTTCTATACAGGACCTGGAAAGTGTCACGGCTAAGCTGGCCGACTCCCTGGCAGATAAAGGACCCATAGCCCTGCGATATGCCAAGGAGGCGGTGCTGAAGGGGATGGACGGTCCCATTGAGCAGGGGATGAAGCTGGAGGCCGACCTTAGCATCCTCCTGCATAGCACCGAAGACCGGGCCGAGGGCATTGCCTCATTTATGGAGAAGCGAAGCCCCCGTTTCGTTGGCCGGTAGGCCGGCCCAATAGACCTTCCGAGGAGCTGGTTTTTTGAAGGTAAAGATGGACCTGCACACCCACATCTGGGAGGCCACCGGCTGCATTCCCCCCAGCGTAGATATAGTAGAGCAGGTCATTTCCCAGATCGAGGCTATGGGTATCGATGGCATAGGCATAACCGACCACCACAACAAGGAGTACGCCTTCGAGTTCAAGGAGATAGCCGATACCCACTTCCCCGGGCGGGCCATCTTTATCCCGGGTTGGGAGATCAACGTGCGTCCTCCCAGCAGCCCCTTCGATGAGTACCACATGGGGGAGCTGTTCCTGCCCGGCGGCAAGGTGTTTCGCAGCTACAACCATCCCGGCTACTACACCCCCAACATCATCATGGACGCCAAGATTCAGGCCATAGAGATCGCCAACCCCGGCCACAACTGGCACATCCGCAAGGCCCAGGTGGAAGCGATCGCAGAAGAGCACGGCCTGCTGCTTCTCAGCGTCAGTGATGCCCACACCCTGGAGAAGGTGGGCACCAGCTTCACCGAGGTGGATTTGGACGACATCTACAACCGGGCGGTGCTTCCCTGAGGAGCAGCCTGGGGCCAAGCCAACGGAGTCGCCTAGAGTGACCAGCTTCGACACGATCATCTACGATAAAAGGGAAGGCATCGCCCACATCAGGCTCAATCGTCCCCATGTCCAGAACGCCTTCAACGTAGCCATGCGCGACGATCTGTTCCAGGCCCTCCGGGCGGTGCGTGATGACCCAGAGGTGAGGGTCGTCATCGTCAGCGGTGAGGGCCCTTCCTTCTGCGCGGGGGCAGACCTTACCGAGTTCGGGACGGCTCCTTCCCCCACCATTGCCAGGGAGGTGCGCTGGGAGAGGGATGTGTGGGGCCTGTTCCTCAATTTGCCCAAGCCGGTGATCGCCGCCATTCACGGGCACTGCATAGGCTCGGGGGTGGAGATCGCCATGCTATGCGACTTCCGCATCGCCGGCGACGATGCCAGGTTCTCCATGCCCGAGGTGGCCCTGGCCATGGTCCCGGCGGCCGGGGGTACCCAGACCCTTCCCAGGACGGTGGGTGTGCCGGCCGCCCTGGAATTGCTGCTGACAGCCCGCGAGGTGGATGCCTCCGAGGCGCTGCACTTGGGACTGGTCGGCAGGGTCGTACCCGCCGATCGCCTCCTGCAGGAAGCGGAAGCCATTGCTCAAGCCCTTATGCAGGTGGACCAAAGGGCCTTGCAGGCTGCCAAGGGAGCCGTGATGCGGGGCACCGATATGGGGTTGGAAGCCGCGTTGGACCTGGAGTCCAGGCTGGCCCTGAGTGCAATGGGCAGTACCGGGAGTTGAGCAGTTGAACACCTTCGAATGCCTGACCATCGCTTCAGCCATCGTCCCAGACAGGACGGCCATCCACTTCGACGATCGGCGCTTCAGCTATGAAGACCTGCAGGTCCGTTCCAACAGGCTGGCCAACGGGCTGGCTGAGTTGGGCGTCGGAAGCGGCGACCGGGTTGCCGTCCTACAGGTGAATTGCAACCAGATGGTGGAGGCCTACTTCGCCGCTGCTCGCCTGGATGCTGTCTTCCTGCCCATCAGCTTCCGCCTTAAAGGTGAGGAGCTGGCCAAAATCCTCGAGGCCGCAAGACCGTCGGTGCTGCTGGCGGGGAGCCGCTATGTGGAGATGGTGGAGGACCTAAAGGGAGATGGACTGGTCCCGCCCAACCTGGTCTGCATTGACGAGACCGGCCCCGAAGGCTGGCTGGAATACGAGGAGCTTCTGGAAGGGGCATCCCCGGAGGAGCTCCTTTATCCCGTGGGTGATGATGAAGACCTGGCGGTGCTGATGTTCACCGCCGGCACCACCGGCGTACCCAAGGGCGTTATGCTGACCCACCGCAGCTTCACCTCCTATCTGCTGTCCAACGTGGAGCCTCCCGACCCAGACGTGGAAGAGCGCAATCTGCTGTCGGTGCCTCTGTACCATATTGCCGGGCTGCAGTCGGTGCTGGCGGGAATCTACGGGGGACGCACCCTCGTCATGATGCGCCAGTTCGAACCCCTGGAATGGATGACTCTCGTGGAACGGGAGCGTCCCTCCCGGACCATGCTGGTGCCCACTATGCTGAAGCAGCTTATGGAGCACCACCGCTTCCGCGACTTCGACCTTTCCAGCCTGGAGGTTATCACCTACGGGGCCGCCCCCATGCCTCTTCCGGTGATCCGCCAAGCCATCGCCGAATTCCCCGGCGCCCGCTTCATCAACGCCTTTGGCCAGACGGAAACAGCCTCGACCATCACCATGCTCCCCCCCGACGACCATGACCTGACTGGCTCACCCGAGGAGGTGGAAGCCAAGCTGAAGCGCCTGACATCCATCGGCAAGCCCCTGGATGATGTGGAGGTGCGAATCGTCAGCGAGGACGGGACGGACGTCACCGAGGGCGAGGTTGGCGAGATCGTCGCCAGGGGCCCTAGGACAATGAAGGGCTACTGGGACGAAGAGGGCGCCACCGGCGATGCCATCAGGGGCGAATGGCTCTACACCGGCGACCTGGGATATCGGGATGACGACGGGTACATCTACCTGTCGGGGCGGGCGAGGGACATCATCAAGCGGGGTGGGGAGATGGTCTCCCCCGAAGAGGTGGAGCAGGTGATCATGTCCCATCCGGGAGTCGAAGAGGCGGCCGTTATAGGGGTGCCGGACCTGCAGTGGGGGGAGGTGGTGCGGGCGGTGGTCGTGCGCCGCGATATGGCCCTCACTGAGGCCGAGGTAATCGAGCACTGCATGCCCCGCCTGGCGGGTTTCAAGCGTCCCGAGTCGGTGGTGTTCGTCGATGAGCTTCCCCGCAACCCCCTGGGCAAGGTGCTCAAGCGCGAGCTAAGAGCCGAGTAGGGGGGAGGGGCTAGGCCTCGACCGAGGATTGTTCCTCTGAGGGCTGCTGCCCATCCTCCAGGCTTTCGGCCCACAGCTCCAGGACGTCCTTGGCCTGCTTCTCCCCAGAGAGTCCCTTGGCTTCGATGCCCTCGGTGAGCATCTGGAGGCAGAAGGGGCAGGACACTCCCACGGTGTCGGCGTCGGTCTCCAGGAAATGGTCGGTGCGCATGTGGTTTATGCGGGTGCCCCTGCTCTCCTCCAGCCACATGTGCCCGCCGCCGGCCCCGCAACAGAAGCCCTGCTGACGGCAGTTGGGCGCCATCTCCACCAGCTCCAAGCCCGGCACCGCCTTTGCTACCCGCCTTGGTTCGTCGTAAACCCCGTTGTGGCGTCCCAGGAAGCAGGAGTCGTGGTAGGCTACCTTGCCCTCCACCATCTTGATGGGCTTCAGCTTGCCGTCGTCGATGAGCCGGTCCAGGAACTGGCTGTAGTGCAGCACCTCGTAGCTGCCCCCTAGCTGGGGATACTCGTTCTTCATGGTGTTAAAGCAGTGGGGACAGAGGGTGAGGATGGTCTTCACGCCGTAGTTGTTCAGGGTCTCGATATTGCCCTGGGCCATGATCTGGTACAGGTACTCGTTGCCCATCCTGCGGGCGGGGTCGCCGGTGCACCGCTCTTCCTCGCCCAGGATGGCGTAGTCTACGCCGGCCGATTTCAGCACCTTGGCCATGGAGCGTGCGATGGCTTGGCTGCGTCCCTCCAGGGCGGCCGTGCATCCCACCCAAAGGAGCACCTCGGCCTCGGGATGGTCGGCCAGCAGGGGAACGTCCAGGCCGGCGGCCCAGTCCGTGCGGGTGTAGGTGGTACCCCGCCAGGGATGGCCCCGTTGCTCCATGCTGAGCAGGGCGCTCATGCCCGTCTCGGGAATCCGGGACTCTTCCAGCACCAGGTGTCGCCTCATGTTGACGATGGTGGGAACGTGCTCCACCGCGACGGGGCACTCTTCCATGCAGGCGCCGCAGTTGACGCAGTCCCACAAAGCCTCTTCCTGGATCGACGTGCCGATTAGGGGATGCTCCTCGGTTGTGTCCACGCCCGCCTTCGCCTGGGCGCCGAACTCGATGAGGTGGTCCTTCAGGTTCTCGACGATGTGCATGGGCGAAAGCACTTTGCCGCTCAGGTGGGCAGGGCAGCTGTTGGTGCAACGTCCGCACACAGCGCAGGCGTAGCCGTCGAGGAGCTCCTTCCAGGTGAAGTCCTGCACCCGTCCCGCCCCGAAATGTTCCGCGGTCTCCAAGTCTATGGACTCCAGTGCGCCCCGCGGTTTCAGGGAGCGGAAAAAGGCGTTCAGGGGTGCGGCCACCATGTGCATGTGCTTGGAGAAGGGGATGTATATGCTGAACCCCAGGATGACCAGGAGGTGGAGCCACCAGGACAGCCCCTGCAGGGTGTCGGCTGCGCTGAATCCAAGCCCCAGGTCCACAAGCCAGTTGCCTATGGCGCCGCCCACCAGTGCGTCGGCATGGGGGCTTATCTCCGAAGCAGGGATGTAGGATACCTTGGCGGTGTAGAAGGCTTCAGTGAGCAGGGTCAGGAGCATCAGCGAGGAGATGGCCGATACGATGATTATCGCGTCGGGGCTGCGGGTAAGGTCGAAGGAGAGCCGGTGGGGCTTGGCCAGCCAACGGCGGAGCACCGCCCATCCAAGGGAGAACAGGATAATCACGGCTATCACATCCAGGTAGCTGGCAAAGACCCGCACACCTGTGTCGGTGAGGATGGTCTCAGAGAAATGACCCCAAGCCGCATCACCAAAGATGAACAGCAGGTAGCTCAGGAAGAAGGAGAGGAATCCCCAGAAGACGAAGATGTGACCCAGCCCCGCGCGGTCCCTTAGGGACACACGTTGAAGCACTTTCCGTTGACCCATGACGATGGTGAGGAAGTTGGCCAGGCGGCTCAGCGGCTGGTCGAACCGGGACGTTCCCTTCCCCAGGAGGATCATGCTGATGACCCGCCGGTGGAATACGTACCCGGATATGGCGATGGATACTGCCAGGGCAAGGAACACACCTATTGCAATGTGCAGCTCGCCGAAAATGTCGCCTGGAGGAACCATAACTGCTCCCTGTTTTGTGTTTCCCGTGCCCTGGGGCAAAGCGCCGCACCAATTCTACACCCAGCGTGAAAAGGTGTACCACGATAACACGGGCAGATTGATAAACCCTTAGGGGCCATCGTATAATTTGAGGTAGAAATTGCTATCGACGGCGCATAGCTGGGCACATACGATAGCTGGTCAATCATGGGACAGGCGCAGAGTCCTGCTTCCCGACGGAGGGCAAGGTGGCAGATACAGGAACCTGGAGAGTCAAAGCTGGCTTGGCCCAGATGCTCAAGGGCGGCGTCATCATGGACGTGGTCAATGCTGACCAAGCCCGGATCGCCCAGGAGGCAGGGGCTACTTCGGTCATGGCCCTGGAGCGGGTCCCGGCGGATATCCGCGCTGCCGGCGGCGTGGCCCGCATGGCCGACCCCACCAAGATAAGCGAGATAATGGAAGCGGTCAGCATCCCGGTGATGGCCAAGTGCCGCATCGGCCATTTCGTCGAGGCCCAGGTGCTGGAAGCGATGGGCGTGGACTATGTCGATGAGTCCGAGGTGCTGACCCCCGCCGACGAAGCCCATCATGTGTGGAAGCACAACTTCAAGGTGCCCTTTGTCTGCGGCTGCCGTAACTTGGGCGAGGCTCTAAGGCGTGTTGCAGAGGGCGCGGCGATGATCCGCACCAAGGGAGAGGCCGGCACCGGCGATGTGGTGGAAGCGGTCCGCCATATGCGGTCGGTGATGGACTCCATACGCCAGCTCCAGAACATGTCCGAGGAGGAGCTTCCAACCGCCGCCAAGGACTTGGGAGTGGACCTGGCCCTGCTCGTGGAGACGCGCACCCTGGGAAGGCTCCCCGTGGTGAACTTCGCAGCCGGAGGCGTTGCCACTCCCGCCGACGCAGCCCTCATGATGCAGCTAGGGGCCGACGGAGTGTTCGTCGGCTCGGGCATATTCAAGTCCGGAGACCCGGCAAGGAGGGCGAGGGCCATCGTCGAAGCCACCACCCATTACAACGACCCCAACATCCTGGCCGAAGTGTCCAAGGACCTGGGCGAGCCGATGGTGGGCATCGGGGTGCGGAGCCTCAACGAAGAGGAGCTCCTGGCCCCGCGCGGCAACCTGTAAAGAATCCTATCGGGAGAGTCTGACGTAGCGCATTGCCCCCGGCGGCAATCTGTAAAGAATCCTATCGGGAGAGTCTGACGTAGCGCATTGAAGGTAGGAGTGCTGGCAGTCCAAGGTGATTTCGCAGAGCATATCGCCATACTGAAGCATCTGGGCGTGGACACGGTGGAGGTGAGGTTGCCAGGGAACCTGGATGGGGTGGATGCGTTGGTCATGCCCGGAGGCGAAAGCACCACCTTCAGCTACCTGATGGACCTCTACCACCTGAGGGAGCCCATAGCAGAGGCTGCTTCCGCGGGCACTCCCGTTTGGGGCACCTGCGCCGGGATGATCATGATGGCCCGGGAGCTGACCGAAGAGTTCCCCGAACCCCTGGGCCTTATGGATATCGGCGTCGCCCGCAACGCTTTCGGACGACAGGTGGACAGCTTCGAGGCTGACCTTCAGTTCACCCCCCTGGGTGACGACGCCTTCCGCGCCATATTCATACGAGCTCCCGGCATAGTACGCCTCGGAGAAGATGTGCAGGTGCTGGCCCGCCTTTCCGACGGCCAGCCTGTCGCTGTCCGCCAAGGCAGCCTCTTCGCAACCTCCTTCCATCCCGAGCTGAGCGACGACCCGAGAATCCACCAGTACTTCCTGACCTTTGCTTCCCAAAGGTCTAACTAGTTAGGTGAGCCTAGACGTGACTCCCTCAACGAACAGCGTCCGGACTGGCAGGCCCAATCATCTCCTTGCGGAGGCGATCTGTTGTCAGTAGATCCGAAGTGGGTCCAGGATGATCTGGCTTCCCTGATCGAAGCCCTGCCCCCACGCGTGGCGGGACCCTTGAAGGAGCGGGACGACCTCCACGAGCTGCTGGAGGTCGTGCTGGACCTGGGAAGGCCTCCCGAGGCCAGGTTCCCCAGCGGAGACCTGCTGCTGGACGACGTGGAGGTTAGCTGGGAAGACCTGGAATACCTGGTTGGCCGCGTCGGCGAGTTTGGAGGCGACAACCGGGCGGGAATCCCCAGGACCCTTCACCGCATCTCCGCCATCAGGAACCGGAAGGACGACATTGTCGGGATCACCTGCCGTGTCGGACGGGCGGTCTTCGGCACCATCCGGATAATCGACGATCTGGTTGCATCGGGGAAGAGCATTCTGCTGCTGGGCAGGCCCGGCGTGGGCAAGACCACGATGCTGCGGGAGACGGCCCGGGTTCTGGCCGACGATGCCAGGAAGCGGGTCATCATTGTGGACACCTCCAACGAGATTGCCGGCGATGGGGATATTCCCCACCCTGCCATCGGGCACTCCCGTCGGATGCAGGTGGCCACGCCTATCCAGCAGCACGCGGTGATGATCGAGGCGGTCGAAAACCACATGCCCGAAGTGATCATCATAGACGAGATGGGCACCGAGGAAGAGGCAATCGCGGCCCGCACCATCGCTGAACGGGGTGTTCAGCTCATTGCAACGGCCCATGGCAACACCCTGGACAACCTGCTGATGAACCCCACCCTGTCGGACTTGGTGGGAGGGATACAGCCGGTGACCTTGGGCGACGATGAAGCCCGTCGAAGGGGAACGCAAAAGACCGTCCTGGAGCGGAAGTCCCCACCCACCTTCGATGTGGTGGTAGAGATACAGAGCTGGGAAAGGGTGGCGGTGCACGACGATGTGGCGCGGGTGGTGGACGTCTGGCTCAAGGGGTACCCCATAGACCCCGAGACCCGGTGGCTGAACGACACCGGACAGCTGATGAAGGAGCGGGACATAAAGGCCAGCTACCAGCTCAGCCAAGCTCCCCCGCCCCTGGACCTCCAGCCCGAGCCGGTCGGACCCATGGATGAACACCTGGAGGGCAGGAGGGTGTTCCTATTCGGCGTTGGCCGTGAGAGGGTGATGCAGGCGAAGCAGAATACCGGCCTTCCCGTGGAGGTGGTGAACGAGCTGCGCATCTCCGACGTGGTGCTGACCACCAAGTCCCACTACCGGCGGGGCCCCCAGTTGGTGCGGGCTGCGGAGAAGTCGGGAAAGCCGGTATACGTTCTCAGGAAGAACTCCCTGGACCAGGTGGAGCAGTTCCTCAGGACCATGGCCAAGGAGCAGGACGACGGCAGCCAACTGGAAGCCGCCCTGCAGGAGGCCCAGGATGCCGCCCAGCAGGTGCTCAGCGGCGTAAAGTCTGTGGAGCTGACACCCCAGAGAGCCTACGTAAGGCGCCTCCAGCACCTGCTGGCCGAGCGGAATCACATTTCGTCGACCAGCACAGGCAAAGACCCCCAGCGCCGGGTAACCGTGTTCCGGGTCTAGGAGAAGTCCGCCTTGGCTGCGTTCATAGTATTCGAGGGTGGAGAGGGCGCCGGCAAGACCACACAGGCCAGGGTTCTCGCCCGTCGCCTACAGCGGGAAGGTCATCCGGCGGTGCTCATCAGGGAGCCGGGAGGCACCAGCCTCGGCGAAAGCCTGCGGCCACGGCTCAAGGGACGGTCCGACGTCACCCCCACGGCGGAGCTGCTGTTGTTCATGGCAGCCAGGGCCCAGCTTGTGGGAGAGGTCATAGCGCCCAAGCTGAAGGCAGGCGAGTCTATCGTATGCGACCGTTTCTCCGCATCAACCTTGGCCTACCAAGGTTATGGGCGCGGCCTGCCCCTGAGCACTATTGACGAACTTAGCCAGGTAGCTACAGGCGGGCTCCAGCCGGGCCTCAATGTCCTCCTGGACATTCCCGCTGCATCAGGCTTGGCCCGAAAGGGCGATGATCGAAGGGACACCTTCGAGTCCCAGGCGGCGGAGTTTCATGAGCGGGTCAGGAAGGGTTACCTGGAGATTGCCCGGGGCGACCCTGCCCGGTGGTTGGTGCTGGATGGGGCCGGTCCCCGGAGCACCGTCTCAGCACAGGTCTGGGAAAAAGTAAAGCCCCTCCTATAAGACAGGAGAGGCTTTCTCTTCTGGTACTTCTTCGTATGGGTCGAGCTTAGTCGGCTGCCACAGGCATCGCGTCCAGCTTTGCCTGGATCTCCTTCTTCATTGCCCTAACCCTGGTCAGGTCGGGGTAGACACCTTCTTCGAGCTTGTCGAAGATCTTCTCGCCCTCGACATAGACCTCCATGCGGCCCTTTGCGCCGGGGGTCATGGAGATGCCTACGTCTGCGCCGTAAGCTCTGAAGAACTCATTTGCCATCCACGTGGCAGTCGAGTGGTGCTGTCAAGGAACGCAATAGACGATCTCTACGCTAACCTTCCAATCTTGCTCCGCCATCTGGCAACCTCCTCTGGTGCATTGTACCGGCAGTAGCCCGAGTCAGCCCCGCCTTTGTCCATCCTTTAGTGTACGCCTTATTCACCGAGTGTCAATCTTGGTGGAAGGGATTTTGGGGCAGGTCTGATCCGGCTGGAAAGTCTCCCGTTGACGCTCCCGCGTGGTTAACATACACTTGCCAGACCATTACCGATTGAGGGAGGCAGCTAGAATAGAGATAGGGGAGTAACCCAATGAGCATTCAAAAAGAGATGCAGGTAGCTGTGTATCTTGACTTAGAGAACATCCGGTATGCAATGCTAAACCTGTTCGGGATGGAGCCAGACTTCAGACTGATGGTCGATAAGATACGAAGTTACGGCAGGCCATCGGTAATGAGAGCTTACGCCGACTTCTCCGAGCACCCGGAAATTCAACGAAACCTCCAGATAGCGGGATTCGATCCCATTAACGTTCCGGCCAAGAAGATCAACCGGCCCAATACGGCGGGAATCGTAGAGCGCATAAAAAACGCCTCGGACATGGTGCTGGCCATCGATGCCATCGTGGAAGCATCCGACGCAAATTCGGCCGGCCTTCAAAAGACCTTCTACCTGATGACCGGGGATGCGGACTACATTAAGCTGGTCACCCAGCTACGGAACAAGTTTGGCCAGCGGGTGGTTGTGTGCGGGGTGCAGGGCTCCATGAGCCGCGACCTGCGCTCGGCCGCCGACGGCGAGGACCTCCTGGAGATCCCCTACGTAGCCCCTGCATTGGACGATGATGTCAAACAGGCCATCATCTCGTTGGTCAAGCGCAAGCCCCCTCCCTTGGAGTTCTGGAGCATGAAGATCCTGGACCGCTGGTGCCAGGATGAAAGAAACTCCATTCCGGGGACGGCGAAGCAACGACGGGATATGCTGACCCAGCTACTCAATGAGGAAGTGCTGCTCCAGAGACCGATAGAATTCAAGGGGTCTCCCGTCGTGGAGACCTATCTAGACGAAGATAGGGCAATCGACTACGGCTACCTGGAGGAACCCCAACCGCCGTAGCCTCTACACTACTCTCCCGTGCCCACCCCCGCGCGGGCGGGAGTCAACCGTGGCACGACTTCGGTTGTCCGTTCCCCTTCGATTTCCCTCAGGACGAACCGACAGGGAGGATGCCAGTACGCAGGGCCACGGTTTCAGGAAGGGTGGCTATGAGGAAACCTTGGCCGCCATTGCGGCGGAGGACGCAGTCCAGGAAACCCAGGCCGGGAACAGGCTGGCCATGAAGAAACTCCTTGCCGCACATCCCGGCTCGTCCTGAGGGAAATCGAAGGGCGAATCGGGGGGAAAGCCCTTGCGCGAGCCAGCCCGGGACCCGGCAGAGCCCGGTCCTGGATTGTGGCGGAGGCCGCAATGACGATTATCCTTGTAATCACGAAAAGCGAGGCCGTCCTGTAGTACCCCCGCTGTCCGTTCCCATTCGATTTCCCTCAGGGCGAACGGACAACCCGGCCCCCGTTACCTAGTGGTCTGCTATTGCGGGAACGATGAGGTAGTTCGCCCGGCCCTCTTCTTGTGCAGCTATGGCCATAGCCCTATAATGGGCAGGCCAAGCCCGGCGATGGCACCGCCACTCCGTACTGCTGGGCTTCCGAATCACTGAAGCTCCTGATGGGCCTGAGCGGCCCACGCACACGACCCCAAAACAGCAAACCTGGGAGGTACCCGCATGGTCGCTACGGAGCGAAGCAACGCCAAGCACCGGAGTTGGGAGATTACCGAAGGGCCGGAGAGAGCTCCCGCCCGTTCCTATTTCCTGGCGATGGGCTACACCAGGGAGGACCTGAAGAAGCCCTTCGTGGGTGTCGCTAACCTGGCCAGCGAGATCACCCCCTGCAACCTGCACCTGGGACGCTTGGCCTCCAAGGTCAAGGAAGGCGTGAGGGCGGCCGGCGGGACCCCATTCGAGTTCGGCACCATAACCGTCAGCGACGGCATCTCCATGGGCACCGAAGGTATGAAGGCTTCCCTCATCAGCCGCGAGGTGATCGCCGACTCTATAGAACTGGTAGCCTTCGGCCAGCGCCTGGATGGGCTGGTGACCATTGCGGGCTGCGACAAGAACCTTCCCGGCACTCTTATGGGGGCAACCCGGCTTAACATCCCGTCGGTGTTCATCTATGGAGGCAGCATCCTGCCAGGCAGGTTTCAGGACAAAGATGTAAACATCCAGGATGTGTTCGAGGGGGTTGGCGCTCACTCCACCGGGGCCATGACCGATGAGGAGCTGATGGAGCTGGAAGGCGCTGCCTGTCCCGGCGAGGGTTCATGCGCCGGCCTCTTCACCGCGAACACCATGGCCGCAGCCATCGAAGCCCTGGGGATGTCCCTGCCCGGCGCGGCATCCATCCCCGCCGTTGATGGCCGGCGCCTGTCCACATCCCACGTGGCGGGCCAGGTGGTGCTGGAAGCCCTGGAGAGGCAGCTCAAGCCCAGGGATATCCTGACCCGCAAGGCCTTCGAGAACTCAATAACCGTGGTGACGGCCATGGGCGGCTCCACCAACGCCGTGCTCCACCTGCTGGCCATCGCCCATGAGGCGGGCGTGGACCTGACCCTGGACGATTTCGACGCCATCAGCAATCGCACACCATACTTGGCCGACATGAAGCCCGGCGGCAGGTACGTCATGGCAGATCTGGACCGGGTAGGAGGCGTTCCCCTGGTGATGAAGCGCCTGCTCAAGGCCGGACTTCTGCACGGGGATGCGATGACCATCACGGGCAAGACGTGGGAGGAGAACCTGGAGCACCTGCCCACGGTGGAAGACCAGGACATTGTGCATCCTGTGGAAACGCCGAGGGCGCCCACGGGAGGGCTGGTGATCCTGAAGGGCAACCTCGCCCCCGAAGGAGCGGTGGTCAAGGTCGCCGCCAGCCAGAATATACGCTTCGAGGGCACAGCCCGGGTGTTCGACCGGGAAGAGGCCGCCTTCCAGGTTATCCAGCAACGGGGAATAAACCCCGGCGATGTGGTGATCATCCGCTACGAAGGTCCCAAGGGCGGGCCTGGGATGCGGGAGATGCTGGCAGTGACGGCGGCCCTGGTGGGCCAGGGCTTGGGAGACCAGGTGGCCCTCATCACCGACGGACGCTTTTCGGGCGCTACCCGCGGACTCATGGTTGGCCACGTAGCCCCCGAAGCTGCGGTGGGAGGTCCGATATCCCTGGTGCAGGACGGGGACCCCATCGTCCTGGACATTCCCGGGCGCAAACTGGAAGTGGCTGTGAGCAATGAAGTCCTGGACGAAAGGCGGCGCTCGTGGCAACCGGTTTCCCATCCCTACGTGACTGGCGCCCTGGCAAAGTACACCCGGCTGGTCACCTCGGCTGCCCAGGGAGCGGTGACTAGCTAATGCCCGGCACCGTGGACATAGAGTTCCTGGAAAAGGTGCGGTCCCAGATAGGGGTCCTTGTTACTGAGGATGCCAGGAAGCTTCCCAACCTCCGCTACTGCGATGTGCGGATGCAGGTGAAGGAAGAGAAGGGCGCTGCCGCCGAGAACGGCGTCGAAAAGATGAGCGCCGAGGACTACACCTTCGACTTCGGAGTGCGGGTCATTGCCGGCGCCAGGGCCAGCGCCCCCGGATACTACGGCAGGCTACTGGGCAACACCGATGCGGATAACATCGCCTCGGTTGTGATGGAAGGCATCAAAGAGGCCCACCAGCGGGCTACGGCCAACGCCCGCATGAAGGTGCGGGCCCGCAGTCGTTTCGGCAGCTTGGGCGACTCCCTCTACGATAGCCAGCTCGCACCTGTGTCCATCGTTGAAGATTCAGTGGCCGCCACCTACGAGCAGGACCCGCGAAATGTGTCCCTGGGAGAGACGGTCAGGATGGCTGTGGACTCGTGCAAAGCGGCCCAGGGGGCCGGCGAACAGATTGTGTACTCGGCCACCTCGGCCAGCACCTTTCTGCTCAGGGAGCTGTTCTGCAGCTCCGAAGGATCCATCATCGACCAGACCTTTGCCCAGACCGAGGGGTTCGTCATCGCCATCTGCAACAGCGAACACGGCACCCTGGAGATATACGATTTCACCGGACACCAGCGGGGATGGGAGATACTCACCAAGGGCTACGATAACGGCACTATTACTCTGCCAGACTTCGAGGGCTTCTGCCGGAACCTGGCAACTGATGCCGTGGAGGTTGCCAATGCCCCGCCTCTCAAGGCGCCGGACAAAGAATGCGTGGTAGTCACCGACCCCCATTTCAACACCCTCCTGGTGCACGAGGTCGTGGGGCATCCATCGGAGCTGGACCGGGCCCTGAAGTATGAGACGTCATACGCTGGACGGAGCTGGTTCTTCAGGGACATGCAGGACAACCAGATGGGCAAGCAGGTCGCTTCCCCCCTGGTCAGCGCCTATTCGGACCCCACCATGGAGGGGTTCGGCTCCTTCAAGTACGACCATGACGGAACGCCTGCGCGCAGGGCTTACCACATACGCAATGGCACCTTCGAGGAGTTTCTGAACAACCGCCAGACTGCCGCCATCCTTGGGGTGTCGCCCAACGGGTCGGCCAGGGCAACGGAAGCCAACCTGATCCCCCTGATCCGGATGACCAACACCGTGTTCGAGGCCGGAGAGCAGGACCCTCACTCCATCATTGGCGAAGTCGAAGACGGTTACTACGTTTCCGGCCATCGGGTGCCGTCGGTAGCCGAAGCCAGGGAGAATTTTCGCATCACCGCCGTCAAGGTGCACGAGATTAAGAACGGGCAGCTTGGCCAGCTCTATCGGGATGGGGGTATAACCTCCGATTCCCGGGACTATTTCATGAGCATAGATGCCGTCGGCAACGACTTCCGGATGTACCCCATCCCCAACTGCGGCAAGGGCCAGCCTATGCAGGCCAAACGCATGAGCAACGGAGGCCCCACCATGCGGGGCATTGCCAAGCTCACGGGGCGTGGGTAGCCCGGGGCCGGACATGACCTGCTCAGGCCAAGCCCACCTATCCGGAGAACCTATCGACAGGAGACTGGGCGATGTCTATCCTGCCCCTTAGCCGGCTGAAAGGGTTGGCCCAGGAAGCCTTGGCCTATCTCAACACCCAGCCCGATATCTCCGAGGCTGAGGTTTTTGTATCGGCGAACACCAACCTGACCCTCAGGCTCAACTACACCTCCCGCATCCCCAGCAACGGCGTTGAGGAGCCCAAGTCGGTGGAGTCCTACGGGCTGGGCCTGCGGGTCGCCTTTAACTCCCCCGAGGGTGTGAAGACCGGCTTCGGAAGCGAACCCACCGACCTGAGCCTGGAAGGGGTGCGCAAATCGTTGGACAAAGCCCGAAAGGGGGCTGTCCTGGACCCGGACTATGTGTCCCTGCCCCATTCGACGGGACGCGCGCTAGCTCTTCGGCGCTATCACGACCCGGCCATCATGCGCATCAGCAACGGCAGGATGCTGGAGGTGGGTTGGGAGACCGTCGAGCGTGCCCTGGAGGTCTTCACCAGCTCCGAAGAGCTGCTGAACGCAGCGTCTTCTCCCCAGGGCGTGAAGGACATCGGCTTAATCCTGGGAGGGGATGTTGTGATGCTCCAGGAACGCATCGCCATCGCCTCCACCCACATGCCCAAGGTGCAGACCGATGAGTCAACCATGCTGATGACCTTCGTCACCGGTATGCTGGAGGATGAACACGCCAAGGGCACCGGCTGGCACGTCAGCAGCCATCTAGCCGACTATTCGGGCCAGCCTGGAAGGGATGCCGCCCGATCAGCCATCGCAACCATGGGAGGCCAGAGGGCTGAGAGCGGCGCATACAGGGTTGTGCTGGGACCCCAAGCTTTCACCGAGATACTGGAGTGGGTGCTGATGCCCAGCCTGCATCTGGACGTTGTCTATGCCGGGGCGTCCACCTTCATGGGCAAGGTGGGCCAGAGGGTGGCTTCCGAAGAGCTGTACCTGTATGACGACGGCTCCATGCCGGGCTTGGCGGCCAGCAGGGCCATCACCGACGAGGGTGTTCCGACGAGCAGGACGGACCTGATCAAAGATGGTGTTCTGGTCGGGTTCCTGTCCAACTACTACGAGCAGCAGAGGATGCTCCGTGACCCCAAGGGCGCCGAAAAGCTGGGAGTGGACCCGGCGGGCCATGCCGATGCCATAGCTGCCCGCAACGGGTTCCGCACAGGGCGGGGAGGGGGCAGGAACTTCGATGCCATGCCGTCGATTACCCCGACCAACCTGGTGATCGAAGGCAGGACACCGCACACCGCAGATGAGGTGCTGCGCCAGGTCGGGGACGGCATTTACATCGGGCGCATCTGGTACACCTACCCAGTGAACGGCATCGCCGCCGGCGACTTCAGCGGCACCATCGTGGGCGACTCATACATCATCAAGGACGGCAGGATAACGGCACCCATCAAGCCCAACACCCTGCGGATGAACGAGAACATCCACAACGTCCTGAACAACATTTTGGCTGTGGGCTCGGAGCGCAGGGGGACGGTGCGGTGGTCGTCGGACCAGGTTACGTGGGCGCCGGAGGTGGCGGTCGATGGCTTCCGCCTCGACGAAATCGCCGGTTACATGGAAGATGTGTTCTAGGGCCTGATCAGCACTACATCTCTCTGGATTTCGGTGGTTGGCTGCGGGCCGTCTTCCGCCATGTACACATCGATCTCCGAACGGACGCCGAACTCGGGAAGATAGATCCCAGGCTCCACGCTGAAGCAGATGCCGGGGACTATGCGCCGGGTGTCCTCGGTTTCGAAGCCGTCCAGGTTAACCGCATCCCCATGCACCTCATGGCTGATGCTGTGGCCCAGGCGGTGGGTGAAGTACTCTCCGTAGCCCCTGTCGGCGATGTACCGGCGGGCCGCTTGGTCCGCTTGGAACCCCTGGGGATACCTGCCGGCCCGGACCTCTGAGGTGAGGAACTTTAGGGCTTCGTCCCTGGCGCCTGCGACTATGTCGAAGACCCTGCGGTGCTCTTCACCGACCAACTCGCCCACGCAGGCCACCCATGTGATGTCTGCGTACATGCTGTCCTCGGCATCTTCTTTCGCCCACAAGTCGATGAGCACCCAGTCGTTGCTTACGATCGGCCTGCTCCGGTGCTCCAGGGGCTCGTAGTGAGGGTCGCCGGCATGCTCGTTGGTGGCCACGATGGGCCCGTCGGCAGTGACGAGATCTTCCTCCGCGAACCTGCGGCGTATGAACTCCGCCACTTGGAACTCGGTGGGGTTATCGGCGAGATTCTGCCCGATATACCGGAAAGCTTCGATTACGATGGCGTGGACTTTGACAGCCGCCCTCTTGTGGGAAGCCAGCTGGGACTCCGTCCACCGCTGGGTTGCGAACTGCACCAGGTCGGCGGACGACTCTACCTGGGTGCCCAAGCTCCGCACGAGTTCCACGGTGCCCGCATCAACCTTGGATGCCCGGGGAAGGGTGCCCAGCGGGGAGTATTCCATGGCGACCACTGAGCCCGCAGGGAGGAGCCTGCCTAGCTCCTCCACCATCGATCGCCGGCTGCGATACACCGCAAGGGGGATGTCCAGTCCGTCGAACTTGCCGGCATCGACATGGTGGCAAAGTAGCGCGGGCTGGCCGGAGGAGGGTATGTAGAGGTAGGTAGGACGGGTGATCATGCCAATTCCAGCCCCGATCACCTTTCGGAATGCAGGGTTGGAATCGTGGTAGTCGTGCACCAGCCAAGCATCGATCTTCGGATCGGCTGTATCGATGAGATAGTTCTGGACTACCGGCAGTAGTTCGTGCACAGACATAAGGCGTTCCTGTAGCTGGTGAGGTAGATCTGCGGGGTCGAGCCGGGGTCAGGAGTGGGTATTCACGAGGCCCCCATCCAGGGGGATGCTGGCGCCCGTAATGAAGCCGGCCTTCTCCGATGCCAGGAAGGCGATCAGGTCTCCCACCTCTTCGGCCGTCCCCAGCCTTCCCATGGGAACAGCCTTGGCAGCGTGGGAGGCTACCTCCTCGGGCATCTGGTTCTTTTCAGTTGCCCTGGCCTCATATTCCGACGCCAAGCGGTCGGTCATGATGGCCCCGGGGAACACGTTGTTCACGGTGATGTTGAATGGCGCCAGCTCTTCAGATAGCTGCTTTGCGTAGCCGTAAACAGCCATGCGCGTGGACTCGAAGGCCTGAGAGCCCCGGACCGGATGTGGCGACAGGGATGGGAGGCGGATTATGATGCGTCCCCATCGCTGTTGCTTCATATAGGGGACCACCTCGCGGCTGAGCCTAACCACGCTCAGGAAGTGCTGCTGCACATCCTCTTCCCACTCCTCGTCGTTCACATCAAGGAGGCCATCGTCGGAGCTGGGTCCGGCGATGTTGCAGACAACTATGTCCAGCCTGCCGAACCGGTTGAAGGTTCCCCGGACAGCCCGCCGAATGTCATCGGGACGGGAAAGGTCGGCAGGAATAGCCAGCACATGATGCTGGGAGCTGGTGCGGGCTATCTCCAGCTCGGACTTACGAAGAAGAGCTTCGTCTCCGGCGCAGATGGTGACGCTGGCGCCCTCTCTTGCAAGGGCAAGGGCCACCGCATGGCTCATGCCTTTGCTTGACCCCCCGACGAACGCAACTCGATCCCTGAGACCCAACTCCATTAGCCCTTTGTCCTCCCGGCACCCCTTAGGTCAGTGAAATGATAGCACTGTTGACTCGAATAGCAAGTGTATTTGGGCAAGAATCAGATTGCTTCCGAATCTGCCAGGTCCCTTATCTGGGCCTCGGTGTACCCTATCTGGGTCAGCAGCTCCCTGGTGTGCTCACCCAGCAGAGGCGGAGGCAGCCTGATGTCGCCCTCGGTCCGGGAGTACTTTATGGGTATCCCAGCCTGCTTGACGGTGCCCAGGGTGGGATGGGCAACTTCCAGAAGCATGTTCCGGTCCAGCACCTGGGGGTCGGCAAACACATCGCTCAGCTCGTTTATGGGCCCGCATGGGACCCCGCCGGCCTCGATCTGGGCCACCCACTCGGCCGTTGGCTTCTTCAGGAATTCTTTCTGCAGCAAGGGCACCAGCTTGGAGCGGTTCCTTACCCGGTCGCCGTTCTCCGCATAGTCCGGGTCTTCCTGCAGGTCCTCCCGGCCCATAGCTGCGCAGAAACGCTGCCACAGACGTTCCGAACCCACGGCGATGTTTATGTACTTGCCGTCCTGGCACATGAAGGCCTGGTATGGCACCAGGGTGGGGTGGGCGGCCCCCACCTTTTTGGGGTTGTTGCCTGTGGCAAAGTAGTAGCCCCCCATGTAGGTGAGCCAAGCCACCTGGAGGTCGAGCATGGACACATCTATATGCTGGCCTTCTCCCGCCCCGCTGGACTCCCGGTGGTACAGGGCGCCCAGGATGCCGAAGGCACCCATCATGCCGGCGCCTATGTCCGTCAGGGCGATCCCCATCTTGACAGGGGAGCCATCGGGCTCTCCAGTCAGGCTCATGATGCCTCCCAGCCCTTGCATCACCTGGTCGTAGGCGGGCTTCTCTCTGTAGGGACCGGTCTGGCCGAACCCGGAGATGGAGCAGTAGATTATCCCGGGGTTGATGGGTTTCACCGAGTCGTAGTCGATGCCCAGCCGGCTTGTCACGCCGGGGGTAAAGTTTTCCACGATCACGTCGGCGGTCTTTGCCATCTCCATGAAAACATCTCTGCCCTTGTCGTTCCGCAGGTTCAGGGTAATGCTGCGCTTGTTACGGTTGATGCTCAGGAAGTAGGCGCTCTGGTCGCCGATGTAGGGAGGGCCCCAACCGCGGGTGTCGTCCCCCGTGCCGGGTATTTCTATCTTCACCACATCGGCGCCGTAGTCTCCCAGCATCATGGTGCCGTATGGCCCTGCCAAAGCCCGGGTAAGGTCCAGCACCCGTACACCATCCAAGGCTCCCATAGCACCTCCAGCAGCTACTCATGAGTTGGCGGACATATGTTATCACAAGCTTCCGGGCGGCCTGGACGCCTGTGACGGGAGCGTCGTGATTAGGGGCAATACTCCGGGCAAAAGACAAGTGTGACGGTATGGAGGCCGTTTGTGCCGGACGGGAGTTAGGTATGCCCGAAAAGAGACCTAGTCTGCTGTCGCGGCGCTGGGAACGGAGACCAAGCCCGTCCCGATCATGCTGTCCCGGGTCACCAGTTCGGTAAGCTCTTCCTCGGACATGTTTTCGGTGCCGCTGGGGCGCACGGGCAGTACCAGGTATCGAATCTCGGCGGTGGAGTCCACCACCCGGACCTCGACGTCTGTTGGCACTTCAACGCCGAACTCGCTGAGCACCTGCCGGGGTTCCTTGACGACGCGGCTCCGGTACACCTCGCTCTTGTACCACTCGGGAGGAGGCCCCAGGAGGGGAATGGGGTAGCAGGAGCACAGGGTGCACACCACCACATGGTGCACCGACTCCGTGTTCTCCAGGGTGACGATATCGTCGAGACGCTTGAGCGTAATGCCCATCTCGGCCAGGGCGCCCTTCCCGTCGTTCAGCAGTCGCTGCTTAAAGTCGGGGTCGTTCCAAGCCCTGGCCACGACCTTGGCCCCGATGGATGGGTTCAGGGCTTGGTTTTCCTGCAGCACCTCCAGCAGCTCTCCGGAGGTGATGACGCCCTTGTCCATTAGCAGGTTGCACAGGGCGATTATGCGCTTTTCGTAGTAGGTCTCTTCGTAGTCGTCATCCAAGTGAGGGTGAAGGAGTTCATGTTCGTCGTTGATCATTTTTCCACCTGCCCTGCTCTTGTACTTGCTCTACTCGTGGTTGACCATGGGGTGTTCCGTGCCCCGGCGTTCGTAGTCCAACTCGGCGACCAAGCGCCGGGACTCATCGATGTTCATGTAGCCCTTGGCGTTCAGCAGGTTTCCAAGGGCGGCGATCCGCCGGTCATAGTAGGAGAGTCCGTGCTCATCCCTGTCGATGGGCCGGGTGTCCGTGCGCTTCGGGATGTTGGGCGCCAGCCAATCTTCCCAGATATCGACGACCACCCGGTCGGTCAGGATATCCGGGTCTTCGTCGTAGAGGTGGGCCATGTGGAAGGACACGCCGTAGAGGGGCACCTTTTCTGCACCCCGATTGCCGTAAGCAAGCTCCCTGGGGTTGCCCACGGGACCGTGGCTGGCGACGACCACACCCTTCTTGCCCCGGACAAAGAAGGGTGTGCGGATGGTCCCGCCGGGGACCTGCATCAGCACCTTCACGCGCTGCCCTATCTCATACTTTGGTGCCATGGACGCCTCGATCCTTCTTGTCCCTTCTCCTATGGGAGAAAAGGACTTCCCCCTCTCCCATCAAGGGAGAGGGCTGGGGTGAGGTGATACTTGGCCGATTCTACAGAGGCCGAAGGGCATCGTCAACGCGCTTGTCTCACCGGTGGCATTGTGCCCGGAAAGGCCCTGTGGTATCGTTGGGGTTTGTCGGGGCGTGGCGCAGCCTGGAAGCGCACCTGCATGGGGTGCAGGGGGTCGTTGGTTCAAATCCAATCGCCCCGACCAACTTAACTCTTTCTTCTTACTGCCAGAGCGCACCCCAGGCCAAAAAAGAAGAGGCCCCATTCCAAATGGGGCCTCTTTCTTATTCACCCGTTTAGCGGGCTGGTGCTGCGAACTATACCCGGAGGTACTTCTCGGCGTTCTCAGCCATCAGCTTGCGCTTTGCCGACTCGCCCAGGGTGTCCCAGATGGGGAAGTCCATCACGAGCTGGCAGGTGTTCGGGTACTCGGACTGGGGATGGGGGTAGTCGGACTGGTACATCAGGCAGTCCTCACCGAGCACATCGATGGCAGCCTTGGTCATCTCCGGGCCCTCGAGCTGGTCCACAGCGGCGCGTACCCGGCCCATCTGAGCATACTCCAGCGGAGTGTGCTTCAGGTCGGGAGCGGCGCTCCTGAGGTGATTCAGGTTGAAGCCCAGGTTGAGGACGAAGTTGGGCAGCCAGCCGAACCCTGCCTCGGAAACAGAGACGCCGGTGTTGGGGTACCGGTCCAGGATGCCCGACAGGATCACATAGGCCATCAGGCGCTGGGCGCCCCACGGATGGGCGAAGGTCCTGACCGCGATGATGTTGCCCCAGTTTTCGTCGCCCTGGTAGCCGGGGAAGTAGGGGACGTCGGTCTGGAAGGTGTGGTGGGTCAGGGGGAGGTGAAATTCGTTCATGGCCGCCCAGATGGGCTCCAGGCTGGGGTCGTCGATTGGCAGGCCGTGGGGAAGGTGGATCCAGCAGGCTGCAACCCACTCATCGTTGCCGAACTGCTTCAGCTCATCTACTGCCCACTCCACATCGGCGGCGTTGACCTGTATGCCGCTCTTGATGCGATTGGGGGCGACGGCCGAATACTCCCGCATATAGTTGTGGTAGGCCCTGTATAGGCCACGGCCGATGGTGACATCGTCAAGGGCGACGATGGACCTGGCGAAGGAAGCGGGGAAGATGTAGTCAATGTCCCGGCCTTCGGTGTTCATGTCGTTCAGCCGGCCCTCGGAGTTTTCATCCTCCACGGCGTCCGATGGGTCGACATGGTGCCGATTGCCGATACGGCCTTCCAAGCTGCTCTTACCGCCGGCCTTGGCTGCGACTTCTTCCTGGCCGATCTTGGCACCGGGGAAGCGGTCGTAGGGTATGGGGGCGATGCGCAGGTCGCTGACGGTGCTGCCGTCCTTCATGGTCTTGGTGCGCTTGTAGGGGTTCAGCTCGGAATAGCGGGAGCGGAAGCTGGGGTCCGAGTACTTCTCAAGTACTTCAAGATGGGGCACCACATGGGTGTCCATGTCAACTACTCTGTAGCCGTTTCGCAAGTTGCACCTCCGGTTTTATCTTCTACAGATGGCGGCAGTATACCACAAAAATCTCAATAATTGAATAGGGCGGGAGCAAAGCTCCTGCCTATATGCACGGCGGCCGCGAGTCTGTCATAATGGTGGCGGAGAGCCCCATGATTCGTGAATACATCAATGCGGCCATGAAGAGGGCCCGCTATGAAGACCTCCCCGATGATGACGTCATCTACGGGGAGATTCCCGTCTGCAATGGCGTCTTTGCTACCGCAGCCACCCTTGAGGAGTGCACCATGCTGTTGGAGGAAGTCCTGGAAGAGTGGCTGTTACTTCGCATATCCCGCAAGCTGGATGTTCCCGTGCTGGACGGTCTAGACCTAAGGATCAAAGAAAGCGTCTGATTGCCACCACTCGGCCCTTTGCCAAGGCGGAGGCTCATCGCTTTCCTCCAGCGCGCCGATTTCGAAGGCCCGTTCTCGGGGAGAAGGCATCAGTTCATGGTTCGGGGCTCTACAACCGTCCGTATCCCCAATCCCCATGAAGGCGACATTAGCAGGGAACTCCTTATAAGGATACTCAGGCAGGCGGGGATCAGCCGCGATGATTGGGAGGCCCTATAGCAAGGGGCGGGCTCCTGTTTGAAACCCCCTAACGCGGTGTCTTAGTCGCCCCACGACAGACACCTCCTTATGATATACTCCGTAGCGGCTTGCAAGATGCCGTTCAGGTACGATTTTTCCTCAAGGGGACGATGATGGCTGGCGAGATTAGCTCCGTTCAGGGCGGCACGGTAACCTCTCCCAAGGGGTTCTCCGCAGGCTCCACCTACGCCGGCATCAAGACCTTCGCCGAGGACAAGATGGACCTGGGCCTTCTGGTTTCGTCCACACCCTGCGACGTCGCCGGAATGTTCACCACCAGCACTATCCGGTCCCCTTCCGTGACCATTAACGGCGAGCGCCTCGCGACCGGTGGCAAGTTCTCCGGGCTTGTGGTGAACAGCGGTATCGCCAACGCATGCGTGGGCGAGCAGGGGTACTTCGATGCCCAGGAGGCTGCGGCCCTGGCGGCCGGCCACCTGGGCCTGCAGCCCGAGCAGGTACTTGTGGGTAGCACCGGCATCATAGGTGTCGAGCTGCCCATGGCTCTCATCCGCGAAGGCCTCCGCCAGATCCAGGTCGCGGATGACGGAGGCCATAACCTGGCCCGTGCCATCATGACCACCGATACCTTCCCCAAGGAGGGGGCGGTCTCCTTCGAGCACAACGGCAAGACGGTGACCATAGGCGGCATCGCCAAAGGTTCGGGGATGATCCATCCCAACATGGCCACCATGTTGTGTTACCTGACCACCGACGCCGAGGTGGACAAGAGCTTCCTCTCGGCGGCGCAGAAGCGGGCTGTTGACTCATCCCTCAACATGCTGACGGTCGATGGGGACAGCAGCACCAACGACAGCGTCCTGCTGTTCGCCAACGGCGAGTCGGGTGCCGGACCCATCCAGGCAGGGACCCCGGCGGGAGACACCTTCCAGGAAGCCCTCACCCAGCTCTGCGTGCACCTGACGAGGCTCCTTGCCCAGGACGGCGAGGGCGCATCCAGGACCATGCAGGTGGTAGTCGAGGGGGCATCCAGCGAGGCCGACGCCAGGGTAGCAGCCAAGACCATCGCATCCTCCAACCTGGTGAAATCGGCGGTGCACGGCGCCGACCCCAACTGGGGACGAGTCATGGCCGCCCTGGGGCGCAGCGGAGCTGCGGTCAACGAGGCCAAGGTGGCCCTCTTCATCAACGATGTGTGCCTCGTGGAGGATGGCCGACCTATCCCCTTTCATCGAGATGCGGTAGTCGTATTGATGAAGGGGGATGAGGTGACCTTCCGAGTCAAGCTGAACCTGGGCGATGCGCAGGCTACGGCTTGGGGATGCAGCCTCACCGAAGAGTACGTGACCATCAACAGCGCCTATACGACCTAGAGATAGTCCCGTCCGCTACAGGCATCCCGTTCCAACGCCCCACGTACCTCCCCCTCCTTCGAGTTTCGTTTCCATTGCCTTTGAAACATCCTATACTTTATACGCAGCAACCCTATTCATGGAGCATCATGTGCCCCAAGGTCCCGTAGTGGTGAAAATTGGTGGAAGCACCCTGGGAAGTGAAGATACAACCCTGGCCGATGTGGTGGCCCTGCAGCGGAGGGGGATCAAGGTTGTGGTGGTGCATGGTGGAGGGAGCATCATCTCCCAGTGGATGGAGCGCCAGGGCACTGTGCCCCGCTTCGTCAAGGGTCTCAGGGTTACCGATGGCCAGAGCCTGGAGATCGTCACGGCAGTGCTGACGGGGCTGGTCAACAAGGGCCTTGTCGCGTCGGTGCAGTCAATGGGAGGCAAAGCCCTGGGCCTGAGCGGCGTCGATGGCGGACTCCTGGAGTCCGAGGTCGCGGATGAAGCCCTGGGGTACGTTGGCACTGTCACCAAAGTAAACCCCGACCTTATCTTCCAGGCCCTAGACGGCGGGTACGTGCCCATGATCGCACCATTGGGCCTGCACGAGGCCGACGACTCCCAGTACTCGGGGTCGCTGCTGAACGTCAATGCTGATACAGTTGCGGGCGAGATAGCCCACGCCATCGGCGCCGACCGGTTGGTGTTCCTGACCGATGTGGAAGGGGTCATGGATGGTTCTGGACGGGTGATCCATCGCTTGAACGAAAGAAGCGCAAAGCTGTTATTATCTTCAGGTGTAGTCAAAGGAGGCATGATACCCAAACTCCAGGCGTGCTTGAGGGCCCTGGAGACGGTGCCCGACACATGCATATTGGACGGCAGAAAGCCCGGGGCACTGGCGGCATGTGTTGACGGTGGGTATGCTGGAACATATGTGACGGCGCGGGCGCGCGGCTGAAGAACGGCAGAAAGAGCTAGGAGAAACGATTGAACAACGGCGAAGAACGCATCCACGTTTGGGATGAGAGTCTGCACCCACCCTTCAACTGGAGAAGATATACCAAGCTCGGCATAGTCATCGGCCTACTGGTCCTTCTTCTGGCCTTCCTGTTCGTAGCCAAGGGGATATTCACCGACTGGCTCTGGTTCGACGGCCTGGGATTCCTGGGGCCTTTCAAGAAGGTCCTGGCCATGCGCATCTGGCTCTTCGCCAGCGCATTCGTAATCGTGGCTGTGCTGCTGGGGGCTAACCTTTACGCCGCCTACCGGTTCTCCTGGGGTGAATCCCTTCTGCCGGTGCCTCCGGAAGTTATACGCATGGCCAAGGCCGCCATCGTCGTCGGCGCTATAGCCGGGCTGGTGGTGATTTCGCTGATCTTCGGCGTGGTGGCCCAGGGCCGTTGGGAGACCGTCCTAGTCTTCATGAATCGCGTGCCTTTCGACGTGGTGGACCCCCAGTTCGGCCGAGATATGTCCTTCCACGTGGCTGTCATGCCCCTGCTCCACTTCATTCAGGGATGGTTCATGGGGCTGGTCATCGTCATTGTGGCTGCCGTGGGCGCCATGTATGTCTCCATCTACGCGATGCGAGGCCTTAAGTTTGATATTCCCACCAAGGTCTTGGTCCACGCGGCAGTGCTGGGCGTCTTCCTGATGTTGACCGTCGCCCTTGCCCACTACCTGGACATCTACGAACTGGTCTTCTCCGGCAGAGGCGCAGCTCCGGGCGCGGGCTATACCGACGTCAACGCCCGCATCCCGGTGCTATGGCTTCTGGTTGCCGTCTCCCTGGTCTCCGCCGTGGGCTTCGCTGCCAGCATCTTCTATGGAGGGACGCGCACCCTCATAGCGGCCTTCTCCCTGTGGGCCGCCATCGCCATCCTGGCGGGAGGGATCTATCCCGCTGCCTACCAGCGCCTCAGGGTGAAGCCCAACGAGTTTGAGCGGGAGGAGAGGTACATTCAGCGTGCCATCGATTCCACGTTGATCGCCTACAATTTCGCCGCCCCGACCAGCGGCCAGGTGAACAACCCCGACCTTCTGATCGACGAGAGGCAGTTCACCGAGTACACGCCCTGGGTGGACCCACGGGAGGTGTTCGACGCCCCCGACTGGTACGGGCTGCCCGAAGAGGACCGCAGGGCTCTCATAGATGAGGATGGGACTACCAAGAACATACGCCTGTGGGACCACCGCCCCCTCCGGGACACCTATAACCAGATAAGGACCTTCCGGCAGTTCTACAATTTCGTTGGGGTCGACGTGGACCGCTACGAGTTCGCCGATGGGGAGCTGCGCCAGGTCATGCTCTCGGCCAGGGAACTGTTCCCGGAAAGGTTGGATGAGAGCGCCCAGAACTGGGTCAACCGCAAACTCTCCTACACCCACGGATACTCCGTGGCTATGAGCCCCGTTACCGAGTTCACCGAGGAGGGAGAGCCTGAGTTCTTCGTCCACAACATCCCGCCCGCCCCTCCGCCTGAGCTGGGCCTGAATATAACGAGGCCGGAGATCTACTACGGCGAGAACACCAAGGGATTTGTGGTGGTCAACACCGAAACCGATGAATTCGACTACCCGGGGCCCGAGGGCAACCCTGTTTACCAGGACTACTCGGGCACCGGAGGCGTTAACGTCGGATCGCTGATTAGAAGGGCCGCCTTTGCCTGGGAGATGGTTGACTTCAATCTGCTGATAAGCGGCCAGATCAACTCCGAGAGCAAGATACAGTACCGTCGGGAAATTCAAGACCGGGTGAGCACCGTCGCCCCGTTCCTTACCCTTGATGCCGATCCATACCTGGTCATAGGCGACACGGGCAAGCTCTGGTGGATCATGGATGCCTACACCACCACCGACCGCTTTGCCTACTCCCAGGACTTCGAAGGTGAGTACAACTACATTCGCAACAGCGTAAAGGTAGTGATCGACCCCTACGACGGCACCCTGCATTTCTTTGTAATCGAGCCTGACGAACCCATCGTGCAGATATACCGGAAAGCCTTCCCGGACCTGTTCACAGACTTTGAAGAGATCGACAACCTGGACCCGGCCCTACGGGACCACATCCGTTACCCCATCGATCTGTTTACAGCCCAGTCGGAGATATACCTGCGATACCACATGAGGGACCCGGAGGAGTTCTTCCCCAGCAACGACCTGTGGGCGAGAGCCCAGGAGGTGTTCATCACCCCGACAAACACCCAGGCTGTGGAGCCCTACTACGTGATGATGCAGCTTCCGGGAGAGGAGCAGGAAGAGTTTGTGCTTCTCCTGCCCTTCACCCCCGGCGGTGAAGAGCGCAAGAACATGGTAGCCTGGATGGCCGCCCGCAATGACGGGGACAAATATGGGAAGCTGGTCAACTTCATCTTCCCCGAGGGGCAGGTTGACGGCCCCGAGCAGATCGAAGGGCGCATCACCAGCGATGAGGAGATTGGACGGGAGCTTAGCTTGCTCTGTCCCGAAGGCAAGGAGTGTATCCGCGGCAATCTGCTTGCCATTCCCATCGCCGACGCCTTCCTGTACGTGGAACCCCTGTATATCCAGGCGGAGGCGCTGGCGCTGCCCCAGCTCAAGAAGGTGATAGTTGCCGACGGGGACAACGTGTTCATGGAGGACACTCTGTATGCGGGGCTGAACCGGCTCTTCGATGCAGCCCGGGACTCAGGCGCGCTGGATGTGGACCCTGTGGTTACACCCACGCCCGGCGAGCCTGACCCGACGCCTGAGGAAACTCCGCCGCCGACCGTCGTACCGTCCGAGGGGCTGGCCGGTGAACTGGAGAAGATCGGCATCGCCGTGGATGACCTGAAGGAGAGCCTGGATGCCCTGGAGGAAGCTCTGGAGCGGATAAACGAATCGATCGGAGGTGAGTCCCAATGAGCACCCAACCCGGCGCCGGTGGATCTCAGGAGATGACCTCCAGCCAGTGGATGGACATGGAGAAGCAGTACTACATGTACACCGTCAGGCGCCAGCCCGTAGTGCTGGCCCGCGGTGAGGGCACGAAGGTGTGGGATGTGGAAGGCAAGGAGTACTTGGACTTCTGCGCCGGCTGGGCTGTGGACAATCTGGGGCACTCCCACCCTACCATAACCGAGGCCATAACTACGCAGGCTTCAACACTGCTTCAAACATCCAACCAGTTCTACACCCTTCCCCAACTCCGGCTGGCCCAGCTCCTCGTGGAGAACAGCGCTTTGGACAAGGTGTTCTTCTCCAACAGCGGAGCCGAGGCCCTCGAGGGCGTGTCGAAGCTGGCGCGAAAGTACGGCAAGAAGAACCGGGATGGGGCATACGAGGTGATCACCGCCTACAACTCCTTCCACGGACGCACCATGAGCATGGTGGCGGCCACTGGCCAGCCCCACTACCAGGAGCCCTTCCAACCCCTGACCCCCGGCTTTGTGCACGCAGACTACAACAATGTGGAAGCCATCATGGAAGCTACCACCGACCGCACAGCGGCGGTACTCCTGGAGCCGGTACAGGGAGAGGGAGGCGTAATCATCCCGTCCCCCGACTACCTGACCAGAGTTCGGGAATGGTGTGACAGCCAGGGACTGCTCCTGCTCTTGGATGAGGTCCAGACGGGCTTCGGACGCCTAGGGACCCTGTTCGGGTACGAGTCCTTCGGCATCGAACCCGACGGCATGGCCTTGGCTAAGGGCCTTGGAGGAGGGGTGCCCATAGGTGCCTTCATGTCCAAGGACCAGTGCATGGCACTGGAGCCCGGTGACCATGGCTCCACCTTCGGAGGCAATCCTCTGACCTGCGCGGCAGCCTACGCTTCCACCAGCTACATCATCGAGAACGATGTGCCGGCCAACGCCCGCCGGATGGGTGAGTATCTTCGGCAGGGCTTGGAAGGTCTCCAGTCTAAGTATGGCTTCATCGCCGATGTTCGCGGCCAGGGCCTCCTGATGGCGATGGAGTTCGATGACAACATCTCCGGTAAGGTGGTCGCCCAGTGCAATGAAGAGGGGCTGCTGCTGAACCCTGTGAAGCCCAACGCCATCAGGTTCATGCCCCCGCTGAACATTACACAGGCGGAGATAGACCCTGCCGTGGAGCGGCTGGAAGCTGCCCTGAAGGCGGTCTAAGCCGAACCGGTCGGGCATCCGACCATCGATAGAGTACCGAAGGAGGCCCATGGCACCCAACCGCATCGTCCTCGCCTACAGCGGAGGGCTAGACACATCGGTAGCCATACCGTGGCTCAAGGAACGCTACGATGCCGAGGTGGTCACATTGACCATCGACCTCGGCATGGTGGACCTGGAAGAGATACGCCAGCGAGCTTTGGCTATCGGAGCCCACAGGGCATTGACGATCGACGGGCGCGAGGACCTGGTGAGGGACTTCCTCCTGCCGGCTCTTCGCGCTGGGGCCATCTATGAAGAGCAGTACCCCCTGGCCACGGCCCTTGGGCGTCCCCTTATTGCCCGCTACCTGGTAGAGACTGCTAGGGCTGAAGGGGCCTTTGCCGTTGCCCACGGCTGCACAGGGAAAGGCAACGACCAGGTGCGCATAGATGTGGGTGTGGCGGCCCTAGCCCCCGAGCTGAAGGTGATCGCCCCGATGCGGGAATGGGGAATGAGCCGGGAGGAAGAGATAGAGTACGCCGAGGCCCGCAGCCTTCCCATTCGCCTGGGGAGAAGTCCTTACTCCATCGACGAAAACCTCTGGGGCAGGAGCATCGAAACTGGCGACCTGGAAGACCCGTGGCACCAGCCTCCCGAGGATGCATACGCCTGGACACGTTCCATTGCCGACTCCCCCGACGAGCCTGTTTTCCTGGAGCTGACCTTCAGGGAAGGGGTTCCCGTCGCCCTGGACGGTGAGGAGATGCCCGGCGTGGACATGGTGCGCCACCTGAACGAGGTAGCAGGCCGGCACGGGGTGGGACGCATCGACCATGTGGAGAACCGCCTTGTCGGCATTAAGTCCCGGGAGGTGTATGAGGCCCCGGCCGCTGTCCTACTGCACTCAGCCCACAAGGCCCTGGAAGCGCTGACCTTGGGCAGGGAGCAGGTGCGTCTGAAGTCTCGCATCGCCCAGGAGTACGCGGACCTGGTCTATAACGGCCAGTGGTTCACCCGCCACCGGGAGGACATGGACGCCTACATCCGCAGTACCCAGGAGCATGTGGAGGGAACCATTAGGCTGCGCCTGCATAAGGGCAACTGCACCGTCGTGGGCCGGAAGTCTCCCTACGCCCTGTACGACCTCAAGCTGGCCACCTACGACCGGGGCGATACCTTCGACCACAGCTCGGCCGAGGGGTTCATCCGCATATTCGGCCTTCCCGTTCGCACGCAAGCCCAGGTACAACGCAAGGAGTCCGGCAGCGATTAGGGTATAATTGCTGAGTCTGGGAAAATCTTGAATTGACCTTGGGCGGAGAAGTTTCCGCAACGGGCAGGCCCATTAGTCGATAGCGTGCCAGCACATGAGCACCGACCCTTCCAACTACACCGTCTCCATCCACTATGACCGGCGTCTGTACCGCCAGGACATTGCCGGCTCCATTGCCCATGCCCGAATGCTGGCCAAGCAAGGCATCGTTACCCAGGAAGAGGCCGGCAAGATCACGGAAGGCCTGGGGCAGATTCAGGCTGAAATAGAGGGCGGGACCTTTCCATGGCGCCCCGAACTGGAAGACATCCACATGAACGTGGAGCGGAGACTGCATGAGATCATCGGCGCCGATACGGCGGGCAAGCTCCACACAGCCCGCTCCCGCAATGACCAGATATCCCTGGATATGCGCCTGTACCTCCGGGAGGTTGTCCGGGACACCATAGCCGGAATATGCAGGCTGCAGGGCGCGCTGCTGGAGTTGGCGGAAGCTAATCCCAGCCTCGTGATCCCCGGCTACACCCACGTCCAGCGTGCCCAGCCGGTACTGTTTGCCCATCATCTGCTGGCCTACTTCCACATGCTGCAGAGGGACGCCCGCAGGTTCGAGGATTGCCAGGAAGGGGCCGACGCGCTGCCTTTGGGAAGCGGTGCCCTGGCGGGGGTGCCATACCCTGTGGACCGTGAGTTCCTTGCGGCCGAGCTGGGATTCAGCGTGACCACGCCCAACAGCATGGATGCGGTGTCGGACCGGGACTTTGTGGTTGAGTATCACTCGGCGGCGGCGATGTGCATGATGCACCTTTCCCGCCTGGCTGAGGAGCTGGTGCTGTGGTCGTCCCAGGAGTTTGGGTACGTGACCCTGGCCGAAGAGTACGTAACGGGCAGCAGCATAATGCCCCAGAAACGGAACCCCGACTACGCTGAGCTTGCCCGCGGCAAGACGGGGCGGGTGTATGGCCATCTGATGGCCATCCTGACGGTCCTGAAGGGCCTGCCCCTCGCCTACAACCGGGACCTGCAGGAGGACAAGGAGGGGTTGTTCGACACTGTGGACACCCTGCTGGCTACCCTGGAAGTGTTTGCGGGCATGGTAAGCACCATGCAGGTCAATGCCGACGGCCTTTCCAAGGCCGCATCCCAGGGTCAGATGCTGGCCACGGACTTGGCGGACTACCTGGTTACCGCAAAAGGAGTGCCCTTCAGGGAAGCCCACGGCATAGTAGCCCGGCTGTCAAGCTACGCTATTTCCCGCGACGCCGACCTTATGGACCTCACCCTGGAGGAGTACCGGAAACACTCCCCGGCCTTTGATGAGGGTGTGTTCCAGGTTACGGCGGAATCCTCGGTGGCCGCCAGGGATGTGCAGGGGGGGACCGCCCCTCAACGGGTAGAGGCGGCCCTGCAGGAGGCGCGGAAGCTGCTAGCCCAGGGTGGAGAAGAGTAGATGCCCGCACCAGAAAACGGTAAGAAGATAAAGATCGCCCCGTCCATATTGTCTGCCGACTTTGCCAGGCTGGGAGAACAGGTGCGGGAGGCTGAGCAAGCGGGAGCGGACTACATCCATGTGGATGTGATGGACGGCCGTTTCGTCCCCAACCTAACTATCGGCCCTGTGGTGGTCGAAGGTATCCGCGGGACCACATCCCTGCCCCTGAACGTGCACCTGATGATAGAAGAGCCGGATAGGCTGCTGGACGATTTCATGAAGGCAGGGTCGGACCATATCTTCGTGCACGTCGAAGCATGCACCCACCTTCACAAGACCGTGCACCAGATCAAGGAGCAGGGCCTGAAGGCGGGTGTTGCCCTGAACCCGTCCACTTCCCTGGCAGCAATAGAAGAGGTGTTGCCCTACCTGGACATGGTGCTGGTGCTGACGGTGAACCCCGGGTTCAGCGGGCAGAAGATGATCCCCGAGGTGCTGGATAAGGTGGCCCGTCTTTCAAGTCTGTTGAGGGAGCGGGGGTTCGACGCTGAGATCCAGGTGGATGGGGGGGTGGATGCCGGCACAGCTCCCAGGGTGGTACAGGCCGGAGGGACGATCCTGGTCGCGGGCTCAGCCGTGTTCAACAAGCGGACTACGGTTGCGGAGGCGATACGGGACCTGAGGGCGGCGGCTGAGGGAGCAGGGGTAGCCTAGACGGTCTGAGCAGTCCTGCCGCGGGTGCGGGGAGGCTTGTGACGGGTCCTTAGGCAGCGAGTGCAGATCTTCGTCTTCTTGCGGCTATCCCCGTCGGTCAAAGTAACTTTGTGCACGTTGGGAGCAAACCAGGTCTTCGTCCGCCGCTTGGAGTGGCTGACGTTGTTCCCCGACATGCCAATCTTTCCGCATACTTCACATTTCATAAATTGACCCGCATGGATGCTTTCTGTAGAATCGTCCTAGCTAGAATAGCACAGCGACGCCTCGCAAACAAGGATGGAGACCGCCATTGCAGAGCAGTCAAGGCGTCGGTCCGGAAGGCCCGAATCCCCCTCAACAAGACCGCCTGAACGGCGATGACCTGCGCCGCGCTTTCCTGACGGCAGCCCAGTGTCTCGAGACCTATAGAGATGCCGTAAATGCCCTGAATGTGTTTCCGGTTCCCGACGGCGACACCGGGACCAACATGCTCCTGACGATGCGCGCCGTGAACGAGGCCGCCGGAGAGAGCCCCGGGAACTCGGCGGGAGATGTGGCGGCTGCCATGGCCCAGGGAGCCCTCATGAACTCCCGGGGCAACAGCGGAGTCATACTATCCCAGTTCTTCCACGGCTTGGCCCAGGGTCTGCGCTCCAAGGACTCTTTCGGCAGCCGTGACGTTGCGCAGGCTTTCTCTTCAGCTTCCCGGGCTGCCAACACAGCAGTGAGCAAACCGGTGGATGGGACCATGCTCACTGTTATCAGCGAGGCCGCCAGGGCCGTCGTACGGCACACCGAAGACGACGAGGTTTCTGAAAACGTGCTGGCCGTATGGCAAGCCGCCCTGGGCGCCGCCAAGGATGCCCTCTGCAGGACACCCCTGCAGCTTGCAGTGCTCCGCGAGGCGGGCGTGGTGGATGCTGGAGGTCAGGGCTTCGTCATCCTCCTGGAGGGAGCGTGTCGGCACCTTGCCAAGGAACCCATCGACTATGTCGAGTCCTGGCTGTCCATACCTGTTCTGGATGACGACGGGCACATTTTTGGCGATGGGAGCCTCTCATCAGTCTCGTCGGTCACATCGGTCAGCCAGGAGTATTTGCAGGCCACCCAGGATGACCTCTACGGGTACTGCACCCAGTTCCTTCTCAGCGGCCAGGAGATCGACATAGAGCAGCTCCGAAATCAGCTTGACTCCATGGCGGACTCGACGGTTGTGGTGGGCAACGAGTCCGTGGCAAAGGTGCACCTCCACACCCACGATCCCGGCCCCATCATCAGCCTGGCGGTGACCTTGGGCACCATCAGCCAGATCAGCATGGAGAACATCGACCAGCAGCACCATGAGTTTGTCGCCCTGCACACCGAAAAGGCCGGCGGCGAGCAGCCTACCTCAGACACTCTGGCGGTGGTGGCGGTAGCATCGGGAGAGGGGTTCGCCACCCTGTTCAGGGAGCTGGGGTGTGCCGGGGTCGTACCCGGTGGTCAGACCATGAACCCCAGCACCGGCGACCTCCTCGAGGCAGCCCGGAACACCGGGGCGGGCCATGTAGTCATCCTGCCCAACAACTCCAATATCGTGCCGGCGGCCAAACAGGCAGCCGACCTGTCCAGGGGCACCCCCCTCATCACCGTTCTGCCTTCACGTACCCTGCCCCAGGGCGTGGCTGCGCTGTTGTCCTTTAACCCGGAGGGTGAAAAGGACTCAAACCTGGAAGCTATGGAACAAGCCTTGGGTGAGGTGCAGACCCTGGAGGTCACCCAGGCTGTCCGCGACGCCACGGTGAAGGGCGCCGAGATAGTCATGGGGCAGTACATAGGTCTGCACAATGGAGAGGTGGCGGCCACGGGGGATTCGGCTTCAGAGACCCTGGCTGGCGCTCTTTCAGCCATGCTGAAGGACCATAATCAAGGCGCCTTCGAACTGGTTACCCTCTATTGGGGGGAAGATGTTGCCGAAGGGGAGGCGATCGAGGCTTCGGAAATCATTCAGCAATCGCATCCTGGGGTTGATGTGCAGGTTGTGCACGGTGGGCAACCCCACTATCACTACATCGCTTCCCTGGAGTGAGAAAGGGCGGTACCTGTGTCCATAAGAGTTGTAACCGACAGCACCAGCGACATTCCGCAAAGCCTGGCCGACGCTCTCGGCATCATCGTCGTTCCTCTAAACGTCCACTTTGGGGACGAGACGTACAAGGACGGAATCGATATCACCTCGGAAGAGTTTTACACTCGCCTCCAGGGAGAAGCCCAGCTTCCCAAGACCTCTCAGCCTTCGGTGAACGACTTCGTTCAAGCCTATGAGCACCTGACTTCCCAGGGGGACGACGTTATCTCCATCCACATATCGGAGAAGTTGAGCGGGACGCTCAACTCGGCATGGCAGGCCCGCAATAGCTGGGAAGAGGCGGCGGGCAGCCGGCAGGGACAGAATCGGGTGGAAATAGTCGACTCCAGCCTGGCATCCATGGGCTTAGGCCTCGTCGTGTTAGAGGTGGCCCGTTTGGCCAACGATGGAGCCACCATGGAGGACTTGGGGAAGGCCGTGGAGACCTTGATCGCCAAGACCAGCTGCTTTGTGCTCTTGGACACCCTGGAATACCTGGCCAAGGGCGGCAGGATCGGCAAGGCCAACGCCTTCATGGGGACTCTTCTCAGCATTAAGCCCATTCTGACGGTCTCCGGTGGTGAGGTTCACCCCCTGGAGCGGGTACGCACCCGCGAAAAGGCAATTGTCAAGCTGCTGGAGCTTGCCCAGGGAGCGGCCCCACTCCGAAGCGCTGCCATCGTCCACAGCTCCACCCCGGAGGAGGTCCAGCGGGTCAAGGAGGGACTCTCCTCGTTGGTCTCCCCGGACGATGTCATCATTGCCGACTTCGGACCGGTGGTCGGGACCTACGCCGGGCCCGGAGGCCTTGGCATCTGCGTGATGTCCGACTACTAGGACTCCTAGTTCGCGCTGACAACGCGCTGCCCGTAACGGGGCGGCAGCTATGATAGACTCTCTGCACGATGGCTGTGCGGAACCCTGCGGCAACCTCCTGCCTGGATTCTCTGCGGAAGATCCTTGCCCTGGAAGCCAAGGGAGGCCACTCCGACGGGGTAGTGATGGGGGGGCTGGACAGCTTCATCCAGCGTAACCGCGCCGAGCTGGAAGAGGCCTCTAGAGATAAGCCCGGGTTGCTGAAGGTCTCCTACAAAGGGCTGAACGAAGCAGGCAGGAAGAGGTGGGTGGACGCGTGGCAGGAGCTGCTGGCAAAGGATGGGGGAGGCGAGGCCACAGACCTCGCATCAGAGGAGTCTCCAGGTCCGGCGTCTGCTGCGGCCGGCGAGAGTGAGCAGTCTCCCAAGCCGGCCCGGTCCAAGTCTCCACCCATCCCCGCTCCCTTGGACTCTTCGGTAGTCCGCCTTAGGGGGGTCAACGATAAGACCGCAGCCAAACTGAAGCGCCTGGGAATCTCCACGATCAATGACCTGCTGTACTTCCTGCCGAGGAAGCATAACGACTACTCCAGCATCACCCCCATCGCCGACCTTGTTCCCGGGGAGCACCACACCATAGTGGGCACCGTCTGGGAGTCCCGGCAGATGCCCATGCGGGACCGCAGGCAAAAGGCTGTGGAAGCTGTGGTCGGGGACGAATCGGGCAACCTGCGTATCGTCTGGTTCGGAAACACCTACGTAGAACGCCAGCTCAAACCCAACGCCCAGGTTGTGATCAGTGGCCGGGTTGAGGTGTTCAGAGGGCAGATGCAGTTCGAAAACCCGGATATGGAGGTGCTGGAAGGCCGGGATACACTGCTGCACACAGCTCGCTTGGTGCCCGTTTATCGCCTCACCGAGGGTATCGTGGCCCGGCGTATGCGAAACATCGTCTGGCAGGCGCTGAAGGGCTGGTCCTCCCACATCAAGGACCACCTTCCGAGCACCCTGCTGGAGAAGCTGGGCATGCCTCCGCTGTCGGAGGCGGTGTCCCAGGCCCACTACCCCGACGACGTCTCCAAGCTGAACTACTCCCGGCGACGCTTGGCCTTCGACGAGCTTTTCATGCTCCAGCTTGTGGTGCTCCAAAAGAGAAGCACCTGGGAGAGCATCGCCGATGGTGTCCCCATAAAGACCAACCCGGCGGTGCTGCGGGCATTCCTCGCCGGGCTGCCCTTCGAGATGACCGGTTCCCAGAAGCGGTGCATCGGTGAGATTCTCCAGGACATGTCCAGGGACGGCGCCCCCATGAACAGGCTTCTCCAGGGAGAGGTGGGCAGCGGCAAGACCGTGGTCGCCGTTGCCGCCTTGCTGGAAGCGGCGGTGGCGGGACACCAGGGATCCATCATGGTGCCGACGGAGGTGCTGGCGGAGCAGCACTTTGCCACACTGGCCAACCTCGTCCATGGCTTGGCAGCTCCCGTTCGGGAAGAGAACACCATCACCTTCTACCTTGAGAACCACCCGCAGCCCATATCCGCGGGCCTACTGACGGGAAGCACCAAGGCTAAGACAAAGCGGGAGCTGACGGAGCGAGCGGCCGAAGGCAGCCTGGACATCCTCATCGGCACCCACGCTCTGATCCAGGAGACGGTCTCTATGCCACGGCTGGCCCTGGCTGTGGTGGATGAGCAGCACCGCTTTGGGGTCGGCCAGCGGGCGGCCCTGCGCCAGATGGGCGGGGACACACCCCATGTGCTGGTCATGTCCGCGACCCCGATTCCCAGGACCCTCACCCTGACCCTGTACGGTGACCTGGATGTGTCCATCATCGACGAGCTTCCTCCGGGCAGGCAGCAGGTGCGCACCCACGTAGTCCCACCCGAACGCAGGGACGATGCCTACCGCTTCGTGCGCACCGAGGTGCTGAAGGGCCGGCAGGCCTTCATCATCTGCCCCCTGATAGATGAGTCGGAAGCCATCGAAGCACGGGCGGCCACCGAGGAGCACGAGAGGCTGTCCACCCATGTCTTCCCCGACCTGAAGGTCGAGCTTCTCCACGGGCGGATGGGCGCCCGCCAGAAGGAAGCCGCCATGCGCAGGTTCAAGGAGGGCAACACGGACATCCTGGTGTCCACGGCGGTGGTGGAAGTGGGGGTGGATGTGCCCAACGCCACGGTAATGGTGGTGGAAGCCGCCCACCGCTTTGGCTTGGCCCAGCTACACCAGTTCCGGGGCCGGGTGGGCAGGGGCCAGGAGCAAAGTTACTGTTTCATGCTGTCCGACTACTCCACGCCGGAAGCCAAGGAGAGGCTCAATGCTATGGAGCGAATACACGACGGCTTCGAGCTGGCGGAGGTGGACCTGAGCCTCAGGGGACCCGGTGACTTCTTTGGCACCCGCCAGAGCGGGCTGCCCAACATGCGGGTTGCCGGCTTTGCCCACCAGGACATCCTTCTCTTGGCCAGGGAGGAAGCGTTGCTGCTCTTGGAAGAGGACCCCAAGCTGGAAAAGCCGGAGCACCAGGACATGGCCCAAATGGTGAAGGAGTTCCTGGGAAGGGTGCTGGACGAGGTTACCTGATGGCAGCGAGCGCGTATTTCTTGCGTTCAGCAATGGGCATTGTTGTGGTAGCATGTCTGCACATTGAGGCGCCGCTGGCCCAGCGCAAGTTGGGGGCAGGCCCGGAGCCTTAGGGGTGTTCTGATTTGACGAGCCAGATAGTCCGGGAACTGATAGTCGGGAAGGTGAGCGAAGCCTTAGAACTTGCCCGCAGGGAAGGTGCGCTTAACCTGGAGACCCTTCCCCCTGTGGCGGTGGAGCGTCCCGCCAACGAGGAGCACGGCGACTTTGCGACCAGCCTGCCCCTGCGCCTCGCCCGTGCCTGCCGCATCGACCCTATGAAGATCGCCGAAGATATGGCGGGCTACATCACCCCCGGTGAAGAGATCGAAAGGGTCTGGGCTACTGCGCCCGGGTTCGTGAACTTCAGGCTGCGCAACTCCTGGCTCCTGGAGCAGGTGGACCGGATCCGGAGCGAAGGACGAAGCTACGCCCATCTGCGCCCTTCAAGTCCAAAGAAGACCATCGTGGAGTACGTGAGTGTCAACCCTACGGGGCCGGTGCATGTGGGCCACACCAGGGGAGCGGTCTTGGGAAGCGCTCTCGCCAGGGTGCTTGAGGCGGCTGGACATGACGTAACCACCGAGTACTACATCAACGACTCGGGCAGCCAGATGGAAGCCTTCTACGCATCCGTGTACGCCCGTTACAAGCAGGCCCTTGGGCAAGATGCGGCTCTCCCCGCCAACGGGTACGCAGGCGACTACATCACCGACCTTGCCCGGGAGATACTTGAGGAGGAGGGCGACCGCTTCCTGTCCATGGAAGAAGAGCAGGCGGTGAAGGAGCTGGGTGCTATAGGCCTCCGGAAGATGGTCGAGCTGATAAAGGATGACCTGCTCCAGATCAGGGTCGAGTTCGATAACTGGTTCTCCGAGGGAACGCTGTACGAGACCGGCGAGTATGACGAGACCATGGCTATGCTGGAGGGGGGCAACCACATCGTTGAGCGGGAGGGCGCCCGGTGGTTCAACTCCTCGGCTCTTGGGGAAGATAAGGATAATGTGCTGGTCAGGTCCTCGGGGTCGCCGACCTATTTCGCCTCGGATGTCGCCTACCACCACAACAAGTTCCTGCGCCGGCAGTTCGATACCGCGATCAACATCTGGGGAGCGGACCACCAGGGGCATGTTCCCCGAATGAAGGCGGCTGCTGCTGCCCTGGGCGTGGACCCGGCCAACCTGAACATCACCATAGCCCAGATGGTGACCCTCAAGCGCGGGAAGGAGCTGGTGAAAGCCTCCAAGAGGGCCGGCGAGTTCGTCACCCTGCGGGAGCTGGCCGATGAAGTCGGCGCCGATGCCTGCCGCTACTTCTTCCTTGCGCGCACTCCCTCCACCCACATGGAGTTCGACCTGGAGCTGGCCAAGAAGGAGTCGTCGGATAACCCGGTCTATTACGTGCAGTACGGCCACGCCCGCATCGCCGGTATTCTGGCCAACGCCCGGCAGCAGGGAATCGACTGGAGCGACGGCGACATTTCTCTGCTGACGGATCCCAACGAGCTGACCCTGATCCGCAAGATGATCATGCTGCCGGAGCTTATAGAGAGCATGGCCCGCAGCTACGAGCCCCACCACCTACCCCACTACGCCCTTGAGCTGGCCACAGCATTCCACTGGTTCTACGAGAACTGCCGTGTGCTTTCCAGCGACCCCGCCGACTACCCCCTCACCCTTGCTCGGCTAAAGCTGGTGGAAGCAGCGCAGATCGTCCTGTCCCGCAGCCTGCACCTCATGGGCATGGAAGCTCCCCAGAAGATGTAAGGGTCCCCGCGGACCTTGGACGTGCCCGGGGTGCATATCTGGACCTCTGAAGGGAGAATCATGGCTAAACCCAGGATCGCCGTCTTTTCGGGACCCAACGCAACAATCTCCAACTCCCCCGCCCTGGTGACCAGCAACAAGGGGAGGCTCCCCGGCGAGAGTGTTCTGGAGGGACGGTTCGACCATATCGTAGGGCAGCTTCTCTACGAACCGGTCACCGTCAAGATCAAGAAGTTCTCGGCCCACCCCCTGGAAGAGGATGCCAGGGAGCTTTACCACGACGACGGCAAGGAGTACTACGAGGTGGAGCTGAGGCCCGAGGATGGGCCTTACCCGCTTCCCTACATGGGCCGTCGCAAAGGAGGCCCCGATGGTGTGCCCTTCGAGGCCTCTGACATGTCCAATCCCGACATGAACTACGGAGGCAGGCAGTTCTTCTACCCCGATGCTTCCCGCATATTTGCCGATATTGACCGCACCATCTCGGGGCGGGACGAACGGGGCGAGGCCAATATCCTGGACCGCAAAGCGGACTTCGATTTCATACGTGCCCTCCCCTCGGGGGGATTCACCTCCAAGGGTGAGGTTGGGGGTGTGGACTACTTCCCCTACCGCCCGCCAGCCCTGGCCCGACGGCCCCGACACAAGGACCTGGCCAGGATCACCAACGAGGTCAGCGGGACCCTCTCCGCCGGAGACTACGACGGCATGATATGGCTTCAAGGCTCCCCGACGGTGGAGGAAACTGCCTACTGGCTGGGCCTGCTGCTGGACACCGACATGACAATTGCGTGCTGCGCTTCCCAGAGGCCTCACGGACAGCTTGCCAACGACGGCGACCGGAACATCGTGGATGCGGTCGAGTACATAGTGTCGGGCTTGGGCAAGGGTCTGGGCGCCGTTGGTGTGCAGGACCAGCAGATATTCGCCTCCAGGGAGTTCAAGAAGGGCGATGCCAGGCCGGGAGGCTACAAGACCACGGGCGGGCATGGGGGTGTGCTGGGCACCATCGGCCCCCCGATCACCATCTGGTACAAGCCTGCCTACAGGCACACCTCGGCTTCCAAGGTCAACCTGTCCCACCAGCCTGAGAGCGTCGAGTTTCAGGACAGGGTCGGAGAGAGTGCCACGGTGAGGGTCGCCATCAAGGACGGCGATGGGCGGCTGAGGGGAGAAGCCATTCCCAGGGTTCACCTGGTCAAGTTCGGCTTTCTCATGGAAGAGGACAAGACCCACAACCCGGACCATGAGGTAGATATCATGGCCCGAATCGAACGTTCCCTCGCTGAACAGGCCAGCGCCAGCCCCGAATCGCCCAAGCTCCACGGCTTCATATACGAGGGGCAGTCTCCCTACGGCACCGGCGCCGGAGGGCAGGGCGCGGCTCTGGAGATAGCAACCTACAGCGGGATGCCTGTGGTTGCGGTTGGCAGGTCCGATCCGGCGGGCACCGTGCCCCTTGGCAGGTCAACCTGGATGATAGCCGGAAGCAACCTGGACAGCACCAAGGCCCGCATGCTGCTGATGGCCTCGATGATGAAGCTGGGCCGCCTGCCCAAGGCCAGCGATCCCCGCAACCCGACCAGGGAAGAGCGGAATGCGGTGGCTGCCAAGGTCGCTGAGTACCAGGACATCTTCTCCACCCACTAACGGGGACGCGGGCTTCACACCGCCATGATGTGGTAGCCGGCGTCCACCGGCACCACGCTGCCCGTGATGCCGCTGGCCATGTCGCTGCACAGGAAGAGGGCGGTCTTGGCCACCTCATCGTGGGTGATGTTGCGCCCCAGAGGCGCCCGCTCGGCGTGGGTCTTTTTCATATCCAGAAAGCCCTGAATGCCCCTGGCGGCCAGGGTTTCCAGGGGTCCGGCTGAGATGGCGTTTACGCGGATGTTGCGGGTCCCGTACTCGGCCGCCAGCTGGCGCACCTCGTTCTCCAGGGCCGCCTTGGCTGTCCCCATGATGTTGTAGCCGGGGAATACCCGCTCCGAGGCCTGGAAGGTCATCGCCACAACGCTCCCACCCTCCTCGGACATCAGTCCTGCTGCGCCCCTGACCAGGGGGATGAGGGAGAAGGCGCTGATCTCCAGGGCTACGCGAAAGCCCTCCCGGTCGGTGCCGGAGAAGTCGCCTCCCAAGTCTTCCCGGTTGGCAAAGGCGATGCTGTGCACTAGGTAGTCCAGCCTGCCCAGGTGGCTGCCAATTGAGGCGAAGGCAGAATCGATGCTGCCGTCCTGGGAAACGTCGCACTCTACCAGCAGGGACTCGCCTTCCAGCGTATCGGCCAGCTTGGCTACCCGGTCCTTGAGGCGGTCATTCTGGTAGCTGAGGGCCAACTTGGCCCCGGCCCCATGGAGCATCCTGGCCACCGACCAAGCGATGCTGCGGTCGTTGGCAACGCCAAAGACGGCCGCTACCTTCCCACTCAAGTCTATGGGGTACATTGGCATCCTCCGTTGTTATCCCGGGTGTTGAAAGGCTGGTAGTGCATCATTCCAGTGCGCCCCCGCTAAGCGAAGTTGGGGGCCACTTCCGACAGGAAGGTTTCGAGCTGCTCCTCCTGGCTGTACGAGGCGAACCTGATGATGATCGTGTCGGCCCCCGCATCGGCGTACTCTTTCATACGCGCCACGACCTGTTCGGCAGGTCCAAAAGGTCCCCATCGATTTCCCCAGATGTTGGCGCCGTAGTAGGTCAACAGGAAACGCTCTGCCTCCTGGGCTGCGCCTTCCTGGTCGTCGGACAGGTTAACCGTCATGTAGAAGGCAGACTCCATGCCGGAGGGGTCCCTGCCCGCTTCTGCGGCATAGGTGTGGACCCTGTCCAGCACCTCGGCGTACTGCTCAGGGCTGTCGGAGATGCCCATGATGCCGTCCCCCAGCTTGGCGGCCCGGCGGAACTGGGCATCCGTTCCGGAATGGTGGCAGGCCAGCAGGATGGGCACGCCGCCGGGCTGAACATTGGCCGGCTTCACAGCGACGGAGTCCAGGTCAAAGTGCTTCCCTTGGAAGGACATTCTCTTTCCGGCTCCCAGGCCCTTGGCGACCTCCACCAGCTCTTCCAGGCGTCGAGCACGCTGCTTTGGATTGACGCCGGCGACAGTCCACTCCCGTTTCTGCTCATCGTTAAAGGCCCCGCCGGCGCCGACGGCCAGCACCGTCCGCCCCCTGGCGATAAGGTCCAGGGTGCCGGCACTGTGGGCCAGGAGCACAGGATTCCTCATAGCCGCCAAGAGCACCGCCGTGCCCAGACGCACCCTGGAGGTGCGTCCAGCGATGGCTGCCAGGATGGTTATGGGTTCCAACCTGGGTTTGGCCGTCAGGCTGTCGCCGACCCACACGGAGTCAAGGCCTGCCTGCTCCACCCTGTCGGCCATGGACAGGATGAGGTCAGCGCTGTCGGGCTGCTCAGCGTCCATGATCAGTCCACGAGTGGGCAGGAGGATCCCCAGCTTCGGGCTGCCGCTGCTCACGTAGATGCTCCTTCGGTCAGCCTGTTCAGCAGGCCGGGTTCCATATACTCGTAGGTGCGAAGGTCGTCATAGGTATCCAGGTCGAACCCCATTCCGGGACTGTAGTAGATGGCTACGGAGATGCCCTTGGAGCTGGCTTGGGCTAGGTGACGGTTGAAGCTGTCCGGCCCCAAGGATGCTTCGAAGGGCTGGGGCAGGCCGGGCACCACCAGGATTCCGTTGGTGCCCCCGCCCTGCCTGGCCGGGGCTAGCGTCACGTTCTTTAGGTGGCCGGATGCTCCCACAATTCCATGAACGTCCCGGGACTTCAGGAAGGGGAGGTCACCGGGAAGAAACAAAGCGGCTTTTCCCTGTTCAAAGGCGCGGGAGAAGGAGAGGTTCAGGGTCTCGTTGATGTTGGCTCCTTGTTCCTCCAACCAGGCAGCGCCGCAGCTCTCGGCCACCTTGCGAATGGCATCGTCTCCCCCGACCACCTGGATCTCGTCCACAGGTGATGCCTCCTGGGTAACAGCCAAGGGTTCCCGGAGCACGTTGAGCACCTGCCGGAGGAGGTTGGCGCTAAGGGCCATTCTCTGGTCATCGGAGAGGGCCTTGGCCAGCCGGGACTTCGCCGACGCCAGGGGCTTCATTGGTACGATGGCTATGACTCCGGAGGGGGGCATCCCGCTTAGCTGACCTTTCCGTTCCACGCCAGGCAGAAGCCGGGCATGCGCCGTCTTTGGTTCAAGAGCATTTCCAGGTATTCAGGGGAACGCCCAAAAGCTGGCAGGCCAGCCTCGCCAAGCGTTCCTTATCCTCGTCGTTGTTCATGATGGTAGGGGCAGCGTGCACATTCATGCCCAAGGCCTCGATATCGCCGGTGCAGCCTTCGTCCACCTCATCGATGATAAAGATATCACACAACCCCTGGTAGTAGCGTGCCACCCCCACGCAGGAAACGTCGTGCCCCAACTCCCCCATGAGCTTGCCCGCCGGACCGCGAACAGCCTCACCTCCTACGATGGGGCTGACGGCCAGGCGCTTGCCCGCAAACCTCTCCAGGTGTTGACGCACTCCCGGCAGGGCTAGGATGGGATCGACGCTGAGGAAAGGGTTGGAGGGGCAGATGATTAGGTGCGACGCGGTCTCCAGGGATTCCAGGAAACCGGGCGATGGCCGGGCATCCTCGGCGCCTTCGTACCTGATCGCCAGGGTCACGGGCCGGCACTGCTCTCGCACAAAATAGGTCTGGAAGGGGAGGACCCCATCGGCGGTCTCTACCATGGTGCGCACAGGGTCATCGGTCATGGGAAATAGGCGGCTGCCTATGTCCAAGGCGTTGCATAGTCGGCTAGTTGCCTCGGACAGGGTAGAACCGTTTCGCAAGAGCTCGGTGCGGCGGATATGTGTTGCCAGGTCCTTGTCGCCAAGGTTGAACCACACAGGGCTGCCGTAACGCTTGAGCTGACCCAGGCTGTTGAAGGTGTCCCCTGTTACACCCCAGCCCGTTTCGGTGTTGGTGAGTCCGGCCAGGGCGTACATGACCGTATCCAGGTCGGGGGAAACGTGGAGCCCGTGGAATATAGTATCGTCGCCGGTGTTTACGACGATAGTCAATTGGTCGTTAGAGAGCGCCTTGGAGAGTCCCAGGACCAGCTTAGCTCCACCGACACCGCCCGCCAGGGCCAGGACAGATCCCGTCATACTCCGTCCTGGAGTTTGCCGGCCCGCTTCGGGTGCTGGTAGCGGTAGCTGTCCATCTTGATCAGCTCGTGGAAGGAGCCGAATCGTCCGAGCTGGTCCTCTTCGATCAGGTCTAAGGGTTCTATGGGATCATCCCCATCATCGTAGATGTGGCGTATATCGTAGGTGGTGTAGCGCTCGGCTGGGATGCGGCCGGCGTCACGAATTAGCTGCCGGAATTGGGAAGGGCGCACAAGCTGGCCGTATTGGGCGCCGGCCGCCGTGGAGATGCTCTCGTTGATGAGGGTGCCCCCCATGTCGTTTACGCCCGCCGACAGAAGCTCCTGTGCTAAGGGGAGGCTCTCTTTGACCCATGAGACCTGCAGGTTGGGAATCCAGTTGTCCAGCATCAGCCGGGATACGGCGTGGACCTTCACAACCTCATCCCAGGTTGGCCCCTTACGGACCTCCGGGACCAGGCCTTGGTGGTACATGGGGGCTTCCTCGGCGATGAAGCTCAGGGGGACGAACTCGGTGAACCCTCCGGTAGCCTTCTGGATGTCGCGGACCAGGGCGATATGACGGGCGATGTGCTCATCGGTCTCCACGTGCCCGTACATGATCGTCGAAGTGGTCGGGATGCCAAGGTCATGGGCGCCGGTTATCACTTCTACCCACTGCTCCACGTTGATCCGACCGGGGGCGATCCTGTCGCGCACTTCCTGGTCCAGTATCTCCGCCGAAGTGCCTGGAAGGCTGCCAACCCCGGCGTCCTTCAGGCCATGCAGGTACTCTCGGATGGTGCACCGGGAGCGCACTGAGCCGTAAAGCACCTCTTCCGGGGAAAAGCCGTGGATGTGGATGTCGGGAAGATCGGACTTGATGGTCTCGCACAACTCGATGTAGTAGCTGCCCTCCATCTGGGGAGGAAGGCCCGCCTGGATGCATAGCTCGGTGGCGCCAAGCTCCCATGCTTCCCTGCCCCGACGCAGTATCTCTTCCATGGGCAGGAAGTAGCCCTCCTCCTGCCGGTAGTCCCTGCTGAAGGCGCAGAATGTGCACCGCTTGATGCACACGTTGGTGAAGTTGATATTGCGATTGACCACGTAGGTAACCACATCCCCTGTCCGGCGGCGCCGAAGCTCGTCGGCGGTCATCCTCAACGCGCTGAGCTCGGGCCCCGATGTACCCAGCAGGTGGACCGAGTCTTCCGTCGTTGGGTCCTGTCCGCCCAGGCAGGCATCCAGTATGCGTGCGGTGGCGGGTTCGATGGTCTTCAGGATCTGTTCCAGGGAACCGGAATCGCCGATGGAGGCATCAGGCGGGCCTGACATATCCGTCTATACCTCCCTTCACGTATCCCTCTTCATCAGCCATGCCTGCGACCTTTTCGGCGACCTTGGCCGAGAGGTAGCCCAAAGATGCGTCGGCGTACTCCGGATAAACGGCCAGCCTCGGTCTAAGCTCGAACCCCAGCTCCGCCGTCCTGCGTTGCAACTCGACGATGGGCGGCCAGGGCGCCTCCGGGTTAACGTAGTCGATGGTAACGGGAGATATACCGCCCCAGTCGTTTATGCCCGCCTGTAGGCAGACCTGGTAGTTGTCATAGCTGAGGTTCGGGGGTACCTGAACGTTGACCTTGGGTCCCAGGATAAGTCGGGAGGCCGCCACGGTCCAGAGCAGGTCCTCGGTGGAGGGATCCAAGTGGTCTTCCATGGCCGTGTTTTCCTTGGCCCTGAAGTTCTGGATGATTACCTCTTGCACATGGCCGTAACGCCTGTGCATTTCCCGGATGGCTAGGAGCGAGCCGATGCGCTCCGTGCGGGTCTCGCCGATGCCGAGAAGTATGCCGGTGGTAAAAGGAATCCTCAGCTTGCCTGCATTCTCCAGGGTCTTGATCCGGGCTGAGGGGCGCTTGCTGGGAGCGAGCTCGTGGGGACCGCCGGCTTGATGCAGCCGGTCGGACGTGCTCTCCAGCATCATCCCCATGGAGGGGTTACTCTCCCTGAGATGCTCCATCTCCCGGCGGCTCATGGTGCCGGGATTGCTGTGGGGCAGTAGGGATGTCTCTTCCAGGATCAGCTCGCAGATGTTCTTCAGATAGTCGTGGGTGGTGGCATATCCCGACCGGGCCAGCCACTCGGCCGCCTCAGGATATCGCTGCTCCGGTCTCTCTCCCATGGTCAACAGGGCCTCGGTGCAGCCCATCCGCTGACCCGCCTTGGCCACGTCAAGAACCTGTTCCGGGGACATGTACAGGTGCTCCGCTTCATCGGGAGCCTGCCGGAAGGTGCAGTACCCGCAGAAGTCCCGGCACAGCCGGGTCAGCGGTATGAACACCTTTGGGGAGAAGGTAATCGTCCTGCCCTTGACCGAGTCTCGAAGCCGCGAAGCGGCGCTGCACAGGGACGGAAGGTCGCCGAGCGAGGATGTAGCCAGCCCGAGGGCCTGCCCGTCGGTTAGCTCCTGGACGCCCAGGACGGCGTCCAGCACCGGCTTCAGGTCTTCGCTGGCTGCTGCAATGGGGTCCTCTACCTGGGGAAAGAGCGTAGCATTTTCGGAATGAAGGCCCATTCCACCTTCCCTAGCGTGGCGGTACATGAAGAAAGTGTTGGCTGAAACCTACCTGGGGGAGTAAGGGGTGAGGCGCATGAGCTTTGCCGTTACGTTTCTCACGATGGGGCCGTTTGCCTCGGACTCCGCCCGCACCTTCTGCCACTCCGGGTCCGACCCGAAGGCGGCGAAGTTCTTCTCCCTGTCGCCCAGGCTGGGATAGTCCAGCATGTAGATCAGCCGGTTGTTGGTACCCACATCGTCGGTCCAGTATCCCACGCTCTCCAGGCCGTGCTTCCTGAACAGGTCGACGGTGTGGTTGGCGAACCGCTCGTTGAGCGCCGGCAGCTTGCCAGGGTTGGCATCGTAGATGCGCAGCTCCTGGACGTTGGAGCGCACCTTCGGCTCGGGGGAGTAGGCCGTGGGGCGCATGATGGTGTTGTTAATCTGGTTGACCAGGGGGCCGCCGGTCTCGGACTCCCGCCTGACCTTTGCCCAGTCGGGGTTGGCCTGGAACTCGCCCCACTTCTTCTCCCGGTCTGCCATGCTCTCATACACCGTGATGTAGATGAGGTGGCTGCCCATGCCGGCCTCCAGGTTCCAGAAACCCAGGACTCCTATGCCGTGCTGTTTGAAGAACCCCAGGGTATGGTCGGCGAACCTCTGGTTCACCGCTCCCAGCTTCCCGGGCATCGCTTCGTAGTCTCTGAACTCGTATATCATCCCATCGGCTCCTTTGCGTTTATGGTGCTTGCTAGAACAGATTCCCCTGGGGATTGTTCATCTTGCGGGGTAGCTCCTTCCCAAGGTGGCTGTATGCCAGGTGGGTTGCCAGCCTTCCCCGGGGCGTCCTGTCCAGGAACCCCAACTGAAGCAGGTAGGGTTCGTAGATGTCCATTATGGTGTCAGCATCTTCTCCTATGGAAGCTGCCAGGGTGTCCAGTCCCACGGGACCGCCCGAGAACTTGCTGATGATGCTGTCAAGGAGGCGGTGGTCGATCTCGTCCAGGCCCAGGGCATCGACCTCGAGCTTCTCCAGCGCTTCATGGGCGGCTTGCCCGGTAATTCTACCATCGCCCTTAACCTGCGCATAGTCCCGAATCCTCTTGAGGAGGCGGTTGGCCACCCTTGGTGTTCCCCTGGACCGGGTGGCGATGCGGTCCACGCCCCCCTCTTCGATGCTGATATCCAGGATGCGGGATGAGCGCTCAAGGATCTGTCCCATATCCTGGGAATCGTAATAGTCCATGCGGAAAACCGAACCGAACCGGTCCCTCAGGGGAGGGCTGACCAGGGCGAATCTCGTCGTTGCGCCAATGAGGGTGAAGGGGTTCACCCTCAGATTGATGTTTCGCGCCCCCAGCCCTTTCCCGACCACCCAGGACAGGAAGTAGTCCTCCATGGCGGGGTACAGCACTTCTTCCACGGGTCGGCTGAGGCGGTGCACCTCGTCGATAAAGAGCACATCCCCCTCGGCGATGCTGGTGAGGATGGCTGCCATCTCGCCTGCTCGTTCGATGGCGGGCCCGGAGGTCACCTTGATGCTGACTTCCATCTCCTGGGCGATTATGTGGGCCAGCGTGGTCTTGCCCAAGCCGGGGGGGCCGTAGATGATCACATGGTCCAGGGGTTCGCCCCGCATCTTGGCAGCCTGGATAGCAATGCTCAGGTTTTCCTTGACCCTTGCCTGGCCTACGAAATCGGCCAAGTGGCGGGGTCTTAAGGACGAATCGATGGGTTCATCGATGTCGGTGGCGGTGCCTGAGACAAGTCGATCGGTCATTCTGCCCTGCGGTCCCGGAGTGGGCTCATTCTAGGAGCAAGACAGAAGGGGAGTCAAGCTGAGAGCGTCCCGCATAAGCTACGTTCCGAGCCTCCGCAGGCATGTGATAGAATCTAGCCACAAAGCTTCCTCTGGCAGGTTACCCTTGGAGAGGAGAAGGAGGCGAAGGGTTTGTCGGGACACTCTAAATGGTCCACCATCAAGCGGGCAAAGGGCGCCAACGACGCCAAGCGGGGCCAACTTTTCACAAAGCTGACGCGTGATATCTCCATCGCCGTGAGACAGGGCGGCGGGGGAGACCCGGACATGAACTACCGGCTGCGCCTTGCGGTGGATAAAGCCAAGGGCAGCAACATGCCTATGGACACCATCGAGCGTGCCATCAGCAGGGCCGCCGGCGGTGGAGACGCTGCGGACGACCTCCAGAGCGCGCTCTACGAAGGGTACGGCCCCGGCGGCATCGCCATCATCCTTGAGGCCCTGACTTCCAACCGCAACCGGACAGCATCGGAGGTACGGGCGACTTTCGCCAAGTCAGGCGGGAGCCTGGGAGAGACGGGCTGCGTCGGTTGGAACTTCGAGTCCAAGGGAATTATCTGCCTTAATGTAGAAGAGGCCATGGCAGAAGAGATCGCCATGGCTGCCATTGAAGCCGAAGCCGAGGATGTTGTCGTCGAGGGCGGGTATGTTGAGATATACACCCAGCCAGAGAACCTGGAGTCGGTGCGCAAGTCTCTGGAGTCCCAGGAGATAACCACCGATTCAGTCGAGATATCCATGAAACCCAAGAACACCGTGGACCTGAGCGCCAAGGAGGCGGAGCAGACCCTCCGTCTCCTTGACAACCTGGAAGACCTTCTGGATGTTCAGAAGGTGTACAGCAACGCCAACTTCCCCGATGAAGTGCTGGAAAAGTACCAGAACGAGGGGTAAACGTTGCGCATCCTCGGGATCGATCCGGGCACAATCCGCATGGGCTACGGCCTCATTGACGACCAAGGTGAGGTTTCGGCGATAGACTGGGGTGCGGTCAGCCTGTCCCGGTCCCTGCCCCTGGAAACCCGCCTGTTCCAGATGTACTCCCACCTCCTCAATATGATCAGCATCTGGCATCCCGATGCGATTGCTGTGGAGGAACCCTTCGTTGGCAAAAATGAGGCACGGTACGTGGGCCCAGCTTTGGCGGTGGGGCAGGCCCAAGCAACGGCGTTCATCGCCGCAGCCGGCCAGTCCATCCCCCTATACCGGTACACTCCTGCCCAGGTCAAGCGCTCGGTGGCTGACTACGGGGCCGCCAGCAAGGGCCAGATCCAGGAGATGGTGAAGCTTATATTGAGGTTGGATACTATGCCCGAACCTTCGGACGCCTCGGATGCCCTCGCCATTGCCCTGTGCCACGTGAGGCAGAAAGATGTCTTGGACCTGGCCAAGAGGGAAATCAAGCCCTAGCGCACCGACGGTCGCAGGTCCACCCCCATGGCATCGATAGGTCCGTCGGTAGGAGGTTGAGCTTGATCGCTGGAATCAAAGGCATCCTGGAATCCAAGGGCCAGGACTGGGTGCAGGTACAGGTGGGAGGCGCCGTCAGCTTCCAGGTGCAGGTCCCCGCGTCGGTGAGAGAAAACCTGGGGGACATAGGTGATGAGGTGTACCTTCACACCCAGCTTCAGATCCGCGATGACAAGGCCGACATGTACGGCTTCGCCACTGCCGACTCCCTCCAGCTTTTCAACCTGCTGAACAGCGTCTCCGGGATTGGTCCGCGCATCGCCCTGGCTATCCTGTCCGACCTTGGACCCCGCTCCCTGGTGTCGGCCATTGCCGCGGAGAATGTGGGATTGTTGTCGGGTGTGTCGGGAGTAGGCGCCCGCACGGCCGGGCGCATTATCCTGGAGCTTAAGGGGAAGGTAGCCCAGGTGGTGGAGGGAGATGTGGAAGGCGTGCCCGACCGGGACGGCGATGTGGTGGCGGCCCTTACAGCCCTGGGTTACTCAGCCAACGAAGCAAGGAAGGTCGTGTCCACTATGGGCAGGGAAGAAGGGGAGACACTGGAAGACCGCATACGTCTCGCCCTGCAGCATATCGGGGCAGGGTAATGGAGATGTGGAAATGCTAGTCAGAATCAGGAAATACCATGCCTGAATTCCAGATAGTATCGGACTTCCATCCCACGGGCGACCAGCCGGCGGCCGTGGACAAGCTGGCAATAGGTGTTGACCGGGGAGACCGCTACCAGACCCTGATGGGGGTGACCGGGAGCGGAAAGACCTTCACCATGGCCAACATCATCCAGTCGGTGCAGCGGCCTTCGCTAGTGATTGCCCACAACAAGACCCTGGCTGCCCAGCTAGCCACCGAGTTTCGGGAGTTCTTCCCCCACAACGCCGTGGAGTACTTCGTCTCCTACTACGACTACTACCAGCCCGAGGCCTATGTGCCCCAGACGGACACGTACATCGAGAAGGACGCGGACATCAACGAAGAGATCGACAAGCTGCGCCTGGCAGCCACCCGGTCTTTGCTCACCCGGCGGGATGTTCTTATCGTCGCCTCCGTGTCCTGCATCTATGGTCTGGGTGACCCCGTTGACTACTACAGCTTCGTCGCCCAAGTGAAGGTTGGTGAGGTGCGCAATCGCAGCCGGCTGGTTCGCCAGCTGGTGGATATGCAGTACTCCCGCAACGACACCGACCTGTCCCGGGGACGCTTCAGGGTGCGCGGCGACACCCTGGAGGTGCACCCGGCCTACGATGAGACAGCCTTGCGCATCCAGTTCTGGGGAGATGAGGTGGAGCGCATCGTCGAGATCGATCCTCTGACGGGGGAGATTCTGGCCCAGCGGGATGAGATGGACATCTACCCCGCCCGCCACTTCGTCACGCCAAAGGAGAAGCTGGAGCTGGCCATAGAGGACATCCAGGTGGAAAAGGAAGAACGCGTATCTTTACTGCGTGATGGCGGGAAGGTGCTGGAGGCGGCCCGGCTGGAGTCGCGCACCAACTACGACCTTGAGATGCTGCGGGAGACGGGCTTCTGCAGCGGTGTGGAGAACTACGCCCGCCACCTGGCCCGCCGGGCGGCTGGGAGCGCACCCTGGACCCTGCTGGACTACTTCCCCGAGGACTGGCTCCTGTTCGTCGACGAGTCCCACATGACCATCCCCCAGGTACGGGGCATGTACAACGGCGACATCTCTCGCAAGCAGACCCTTGTTGACTTCGGGTTCAGGCTCCCTTCGGCCCTGGACAACCGGCCCTTGAACTTCCGGGAGTTCGAGTCCCATCTGAACCAGGTGATATTTGTGTCGGCCACTCCCGGCCCCTACGAAATGGAGGTCAGCAAGGAGGTTGTGGAGCAGGTGATAAGGCCAACGGGCCTGCTGGACCCGACCATAGAGGTCAAGCCGACCAAGGGCCAGATCGATGACCTGATGCAGCAGATTAAGGAGCGGGTGGACAAGAGCGAGCGGTGCCTTGTCACCACGCTGACCAAGAGGATGGCTGAGGAGCTGGCCGACTATCTGCAGGAGATGGGAGTGCGCACCCACTACCTCCACTCGGACATCAACACCCTGGAGCGCAGCGAGATCCTGCGGGACCTGCGCCTGGGAGTTTACGATGTGGTGGTGGGGATCAATCTTCTTCGAGAGGGCTTGGACCTGCCCGAGGTGAGCTTGGTGGCCATCCTGGACGCCGACAAGGAGGGCTATCTCCGATCCGATTCATCGCTAATCCAGATGATCGGAAGGGCTGCCCGCCATTCTGACGGCCACGTGATCATGTATGCCGACAACCGCACCCAGTCCATTGAGCGGGCTATCGGCGAGACCTACAGGCGCAGGGGAATCCAGGGCTCCTACAATGAAGAGCACGGGATAGTCCCCCAGGGGATCCACAAGGCGGTCAAAGACATCACCGAGCGGGTGAGAGCAGTGGCCGAGTCCCGGTCATCCTACGTAACGGTCCGCAAAGAGATGTCTCGAGACGACATGTTCAAGGTTACCAAGGACCTGGAGCTGCAGATGAAGGCGTCGGCCAAGAACCTCGAGTTCGAAAAGGCGGCTATGCTCCGGGATGAGATTTACGAGCTAAGGAGACTCCTGGCCCTGGGAGAGAAGGAGCACGTCCCCTCGTCCTGGCAGGAAGGCTAAGGGCGCAAACCCATCCTTCCTCTCTAATGTAGAATCTTGTTCCCCAATTCCCGAATTCACCCCCGTCACTCCCGCGGAAGCGGGATAATACGGCCCTTACTGCTGTTCTACGACTCGGTCTGTCGGTTCGCCCTTCGATTTCCCTCAGGACGAACCGTGAGGAGCCCGGTGCTGGGACCACTTGGTTGCGACGAAAGGCCGCCCCGTCATTGCGGCGGAGGCCGCAATCCAGAAAACCCAGGCCGTAGATCAGGCCTCTCTTGACCAAGGGTCATGCCACACCCCACATTCTCCCGTCCTGACGCGCCCCCGGTTCGTGCTGAGGGAAATCGAAGTACGAGCCGGGGCCTGACGGAGCCATCCTGGAACCAAGCAATGCTCCATCCTGGATTGCGGCCTTCGCCGCAATGACGATTATCCTTGCCAGGACGAAAATCGTGTCGGGTTCAGTGCTCCTGGCTTGTCGGTTCGCCCTTCGATTTCCCTCAGGACGAACCGTGAGGAGCCCGGTGCTGGGACCACTTGGTTGCGACGAAAGGCCGCCCCGTCATTGCGGCGGAGGCCGCAATCCAGAAAACCCAGGCCGTAGATCAGGCCTCTCTTGACCAAGGGTCATGCCACACCCCACATTCTCCCGTGCTGACGCGCCCCCGGTTCGTGCTGAGGGAAATCGAAGTACGAGCCGGGGCCTGACGGAGCCATCCTGGAACCAAGCAATGCTCCATCCTGGATTGCGGCCTTCGCCGCAATGACGATTATCCTTGCCAGGACGAAAATCGTGTCGGGTTCAGTGCTCCTGGCTTGTCGGTTCGCCCTTCGATTTCCCTCAGGACGAACCGTGAGGAGCCCGGTGCTGGGACCACTTGGTTGCGACGAAAGGCCGCCCCGTCATTGCGGCGGAGGCCGCAATCCAGAAAACCCAGGCCGTAGATCAGGCCTCTCTTGACCAAGGGTCATGCCACACCCCACATTCTCCCGTGCTGACGCGCCCCCGGTTCGTGCTGAGGGAAATCGAAGTACGAGCTGGGGCCTGACGGAGCCATCCTGGAACCAAGCAATGCTCCGTCCTGGATTGCGGCCTACGCCGCAATGACGATTATCCTTGCCAGGACGAAAATCGTGTCGGGTTCAGTGCTCCTGGCTTGTCGGTTCGCCCTTCGATTTCCCTCAGGACGAACCGTGAGGAGCCCGGTGCTGGGACCACTTGGTTGCGACGAATGTTAGTGCTAACTCTAAACTGACCCAGTAGCGCTAATTTGGAATTGACCCACCCCGATAGCGGACGCATCTTCGTCGGGAAACCGATTAGGAGGTGCAGCAAGTCAAATGATAGGAGGTGGGTTAGTGAGAGAGTTATACGAGTTGAAGGGCGATGGAAGCTCGATCCGAGGGATATCGAGGGAGTTGGGGATTTCCCGGAACACCGTGCGCAAGTACGTGCGCTCCGACGAGGTGCCCAAGGCCAAGCGGCGAGAGAAGCAGGGGTCGAAGCTGGACCCATACAAGGGTCACATAGATGGTCGGCTGTCGGCGGGAGTGGACAACTGCGTGGTGCTGCTGCGGGAGATCCGGGAGTTGGGCTACGACGGCAGCTATCCGACGCTGACCAACTACGTGCGGCCTCGGCGTCGGCCGCGTCAGCCCCGTGCGACGGTGCGGTTCGAGACGGCGCCAGGCGAGCAGGCACAGGTGGACTGGGGCAGCTTCGCCTATGTCGGAGAGGACGGGCGCAAGCACCGGGTCTGGGCCTTCGTGATGGTGCTGAGCTGGTCTCGGACCATCTACGTGGAGTTCGTCCGGCGCGCCGACGTGGCGACCTTCATCAGGTGCCATCTGAACGCCTTCGAGTACTTCGGTGGTGTTCCCCGCCGCTGCCTGTACGACAACGCCAAGGTGGTGGTCCTGGGGCGTGACAGGGAGGGCAGGCCGGAGTGGAACAGCCGGATGCTGGACTTCTCACTGCGAATGGGCTTCGACCTCCGTCTGTGCCGACCCTACCGAGCGCAGACGAAGGGCAAGGTGGAGAGCGGCGTGAAGTACGTCCGGGGCAACCTGTGGCCCGGTGTCCGCTTCACCGACGACGCAGACATGAACCGCCAGGCCCTGGAGTGGTGCGATGCGGTGGCCAATCGGCGAGTCCATGGGACGACGCACCGGGTCCCCCGAGAGATGCTGGCTGAGGAGCTCGCCCACCTGGGCAGCCTGCCGCCGCGTTCGGGCCTTGCGCCCTACATGCGGGAGGAGCGGAAGGTGGCCAGGGACGGCTACGTCCACTGGGAGAGGTCTCGCTACGGCGTGCCCTGGAGCTGGGCGGGTTCGACGGTCCAGGTGGGTGTGCGGGCCGGTACGGTGGAGGTCTGGTCGGGCGACGTGCGGCTGGCGGTGCATCCCCAAGCCCAGCGGACCGGTCAGCGCCTCACACTGCCGGGCCAGTGGGACGGACTGCCCGGCGGCGATGATCGTCCTCGTAAGGAAGCCGTGGCGGTGCAGATCCCTGTGGGCCAGGTGGAGCGCCGCTCCCTGGAGGTGTACGAGTTGGCAGCGGTGGGAGGTGGGCGATGATCGCGCTGGAACAGGCTCGCCAGCACCTGGAGACGCTGGGCCTCAAGCAGGCCGTCGAAGCCCTGGACAACTCCTTGGACGCTGCGGCCACCAAGAAACTGACCTACCCCGAGATGCTGGCAGAGCTACTCGGCGTGGAAGTGGCCGCCCGGAAGGAGCGGTACATGTCCACCAGGACGAAGCTGGCTCACCTCCCCTTCCACCGGACCTTGGAGCAGTTCGACTTCTCGTTCCAGCCCTCCATCGACGAGCGACAGGTGCGGGAACTGGCCGGCCTGTCCTTCGTCGCTGAAGCCACCAACCTGCTGCTCCTGGGACCGCCAGGTGTGGGCAAGACCCATCTGGCGGTGGCCCTAGCGCTCAAGGCCATCGAGAAGAGCCAGGGGGCCTACTTCGTCCGAGCCTACGACCTGATGGAGGACCTGAGGAAGGCCAGGGTGGAGAACAACCTCCAACGGCGCATGCGGGTCTACCTGTCGCCCAAGCTACTCATCGTGGACGAGTTCGGCATCTGGCCTTACGACCGGGACGCCTCCACCGCCTTCTTCACCCTGGTGTCGGCTCGCTATGAGCGGGGCAGCATCATCCTCACCTCCAACAAGGGCTTCGCCGAGTGGGGTGAGCTTCTGGGCGATACCGTCATCGCCTCGGCCATCCTGGACCGGCTGCTGCACCACAGCCACGTCCTCAACATCCGAGGCGAGAGCTACCGGCTTAAAGGCAAGAGGCAGGCCGGACTCTTCGCCTCCCATCAACTGCTATCGACATCGCCTGAAGCCGCTAGCTCCGGCGACGTCTAAATCCAACAGGCACTCTTGCTTGCCAGAAAGGAGGCGACTTAACGACAAGGTGGGTCAGTTCTAACTTAGCGGAAAAGGGTCAAATCTAACTTAGCATTGACACGAAAGGCCGCCCCGTCATTGCGGCGGAGGCCGCAATCCAGAAAACCCAGGCCGTAGATCAGGCCTCTCTTGACCAAGGGTCATGCCACACCCCACATTCTCCCGTGCTGACGCGCCCCCGGTTCGTGCTGAGGGAAATCGAAGTACGAGCTGGGGCCTGACGGAGCTATCCTGGAACCAAGCAATGCTCCATCCTGGATTGCGGCCTACGCCGCAATGACGATTATCCTTGCCAGGACGAAAATCGTGTCGGGTTCAGTGCTCCTGGCTTGTCGGTTCGCCCTTCGATTTCCCTCAGGACGAACCGTGAGGAGCCCGGTGCTGGGACCACTTGGTTGCGACGAAAGGCCGCCCCGTCATTGCGGCGGAGGCCGCAATCCAGAAAACCCAGGCCGTAGATCAGGCCTCTCTTGACCAAGGGTCATGCCACACCCCACATTCTCCCGTCCTGACGCGCCCCCGGTTCGTGCTGAGGGAAATCGAAGTACGAGCCGGGGCCTGACGGAGCCATCCTGGAACCAAGCAATGCTCCATCCTGGATTGCGGCCTTCGCCGCAATGACGATTATCCTTGCCAGGACGAAAATCGTGTCGGGTTCAGTGCTCCTGGCTTGTCGGTTCGCCCTTCGATTTCCCTCAGGACGAACCGTGAGGAGCCCGGTGCTGGGACCACTTGGTTGCGACGAAAGGCCGCCCCGTCATTGCGGCGGAGGCCGCAATCCAGAAAACCCAGGCCGTAGATCAGGCCTCTCTTGACCAAGGGTCATGCCACACCCCACATTCTCCCGTCCTGACGCGCCCCCGGTTCGTGCTGAGGGAAATCGAAGTACGAGCCGGGGCCTGACGGAGCCATCCTGGAACCAAGCAATGCTCCATCCTGGATTGCGGCCTTCGCCGCAATGACGATTATCCTTGCCAGGACGAAAATCGTGTCGGGTTCAGTGCTCCTGGCTTGTCGGTTCGCCCTTCGATTTCCCTCAGGACGAACCGTGAGGAGCCCGGTGCTGGGACCACTTGGTTGCGACGAAAGGCCGCCCCGTCATTGCGGCGGAGGCCGCAATCCAGAAAACCCAGGCCGTAGATCAGGCCTCTCTTGACCAAGGGTCATGCCACACCCCACATTCTCCCGTCCTGACGCGCCCCCGGTTCGTGCTGAGGGAAATCGAAGTACGAGCCGGGGCCTGACGGAGCCATCCTGGAACCAAGCAATGCTCCATCCTGGATTGCGGCCTTCGCCGCAATGACGATTATCCTTGCCAGGACGAAAATCGTGTCGGGTTCAGTGCTCCTGGCTTGTCGGTTCGCCCTTCGATTTCCCTCAGGACGAACCGTGAGGAGCCCGGTGCTGGGACCACTTGGTTGCGACGAAAGGCCGCCCCGTCATTGCGGCGGAGGCCGCAATCCAGAAAACCCAGGCCGTAGATCAGGCCTCTCTTGACCAAGGGTCATGCCACACCCCACATTCTCCCGTCCTGACGCGCCCCCGGTTCGTGCTGAGGGAAATCGAAGTACGAGCTGGGGCCTGACGGAGCCATCCTGGAACCAAGCAATGCTCCGTCCTGGATTGCGGCCTTCGCCGCAATGACGATTATCCTTGCCAGGACGAAAATCGTGTCGGGTTCAGTGCTCTTGGCTTGTCGGTTCGCCCTTCGATTTCCCTCAGGACGAACCGACAGGCCCGTAACGAAATTTCGTGGCATCAGTAAGGCTGGGTGTGCAACCCCCCGGGCTTGGCTAGCAGTCCGTTCCCCTTCGATTGCCCTCAGGCGAACGGACAGCCGTGGTTGTGCCAGGTTAGGTTCCCGCTTTCCCGGGAACAACGAGGTTGTTCAAATACCCTATAGGCGGGGGCCGCATCTACAGCCCGGGCGCTTGCTCCCTAACTCCCGGGTTCAGGTTCCAGTTCCACTCGATGCTGTTCTTGGAGACCCTCGAAGGCGTGTTTCCCCTGAGGAGGAAGATCACATACTCGACCAGGTCCTCGGCACAAATGCGACAGTACCCATAGGTGTTGATCAGGCGGTTTCGGGTGGCCGCCCGCTTCCTCTGCCATTCGGCGAGCCTCCCCGGGGAGCGGGCCTGTTCCAACTGGGTCCTCAGGGTCTTGCGTTCGGGCAGAAGGCGCTTCTCAATGGCGGCCCTTAGGCGAGGCTCTGTCGAATAGTCGAAGGGTGTGCCCCGGGACCTCAGGTCCTCGAAGAATTGATGAATTTCGGCCCGAAAGCCGTTCTTGGCTCTGTCGGAGATGCCGAGGGGCCTTTCCATAGCCCTCATGTTGTTTTCCCCATCCCGTGATGCGCTTCTGCGCGAAGCGCCGGATACCGAGGCTGCCACCTCTGCCAGGTAGGAGGCCATGAGTGATTCGGCGGTCTGCTCGAACCCTTCTTCGAAGGCCTTTTGGACGTCCTTGATTGCGCGCTCGTTGTAGTCCGAGATAGCTTCCTGGACGAACCCCAAATACTTTTCAGACTCCTCGTCTGTCAGGCTGACGTTTTCGTTGCGTCCCTGCCAGATGCTGTCCAGGGCGTTGAGCGGGCTCATGCATTCGACATCGGGGGCTGCGGCTCTCGCGCTCAGACGGTTCATCACGGCGCGGGGAGAGATGCCCCTCATTCCCTCGCCTGGATGCAGGCGCCTTTCCTCGGCGGACTCCTCCTGGGTGAAGCCTGCCACCTCCATTCCGTCGTAGGCGTGCAGCTTGTCCAGCACCGTAACCGCCGGCTTGCCGGGCGGGTCCAGGCGGGAGAGGATAGCGAAGGTGCTGACGGCGGGCAGGGTGAGGGGAGATAGATGGGCGCTGTCCAGGCCACCACTCTCCAGCAGCTTGTTGTATATCCTTAGCTCGTCGCTCACCCTCAGGTTGTAAGGCACGTATATCCGCACGATCCGGTCCCGGAGGGCCTCGGATGACGGGTCGGTGAGGAAGGTCTTGAAGTCCCCTTCGTTTGAATGGCCAATGATCACTTCGGCAGCGTAAACGCTGCCGAATCTGTCCATCTTGATGAGCTGTTCCTGGGCTAGCCCAAGAAGCGTGGTCAGCAGGTGGCCGTCAGTCTTGAATAGCTCGACAAACTCCATGAGCCCCCGGTTGGCTACGTTGAGCTCGCCGTCCAGCCTGAAGGCCTGGCCTGCAACCGAGAGCCTGTCGCCCTCGAGCCGTGAGGTATCTACGCTGCCCACAAGCAATGTGGCGTCGGTGGGGTTTGAGGTGGCAACGTAGTAGCCAATGCCTATGGCTTCCTGCTCGGAGAAGGTAGTCCTGGTCACGAGGACGTCGGATATCTTGCCTCCGTACTCGGTGCGCAGAGCATAGCGGCACCTGGGGCACAGGTCCCCTTCGACATAGATTCCGTAGTCATCGTAGAGGCGCCTACGCATGTTGTGGGGAAGAAGGTGAAGGGGCTCTTCCTGCATCGGGCAGTTCTTTATTGAGTACACCGCCCCTTCGTTGGTGCGGGTGAACCCTTCGAGGGCCCGCTTTATGAGTCCGACTATGGTGGACTTACCCGTCGCCGGCGGCCCCAGCAGCAGAAGGATTCTCTTGCGTACTTCCAGTCTGCGGGCCGAGGATGCGAAGTACTCGACTATGCTGTCGATGGTGTCGTTTAGACCGAAGACCTCGCCTTCGAACAACTTGTAGTTTGGTTTGCCGGTGTCCGGGGCCGTCTCAACACCCTTGGACAATATGGCGTCGTGTACCAGCTTATGGGACAGCCGGTTCATGCTGGGGTTCGCGCTGATCATCGCGAGGTAGTCGGCGAAGGTGCCCTCCCAGTCGTACCTGCCGGCTTCCTGCTCAGCCTGCTGGAGGAACTCCTTTGTTGGTAGCTCACGCGTCGTCATAGGATGCTCTCCCGAATAGCTATTCGCCTCGGTTACGCAGACATGTTTCTACCGGCGCCACTGCAGGGCCGGGGAAAAAGGGCTAGGCCGAGAAAGCGCCGGCCGCCATGCCAAGACCCAAGCCGGCGACCACCAGGGATTGCAGCAACAGCGCCCAACCGGACACTGTCCTCAGCGGAGCGAAGGGCAGCGCCATGCTGAAGAAGAGCAGTCCTCCCATTATCGACAGCATCGCGGTGATGATTACAGTTGGAGCCATGACAAGATCTTCACCGCTGTCTGCCCAGAGAGCCAGGAAGAAGACCATTGCCACAAGGCTGACGGCAGTCAGCGGGATGCTGAAGAAGCCCAGGGGCCTTTCTTCCATATCCCACAGGTTCTGGGCGCCAACCATGGCTGCGTAAATGGCCCAGGATATGATCAGTATCTGGAGCAGGTCGGTCTCCGCGGCCTTCAAGGACTTGCTGTCCCCGATGCTCCCGAGGAACTGGGGTTCGAAGACAAACAGGGTCAATACCAACGCGGTAGCGACTCCGGCCATCGTTATGCCCAGAGCGCGAGCGTCGGCGTAAAATCCGAGGAGGGACCAAGAGTGGGAGAAAAGGGCTACGCCGATGAGGATGAAAGCCACGCCTTCCATATGTCCTCCCTTGGGGCGGCTCCTTCCAAGGAGTTTTGTATAGAGAGCCGCTGGCAGAAAAGAAGGTATCCCAGGCCTTAAGCCCAAGTCAAGCAACTCCTAAACGCTTCACATGTAAAGGTTGAAGTGAGTTAGGCCAAGGTCCTTGGAGAGCTTCTCTCGCGGCTGATGGGGTCCGCCCCTACATTGACCCATATGTCCCGTAGTTGCTAAAATCCCCTTAAAGGCCCGAACGAGGGACCCATTCTTGGGAGGTAATGATGGCCGAGGAGAGCGTAGCTGCCACTGATGTAATGGAAGTACTGAAAACGGTCTATGATCCCGAAATCCCCGTCAACATAGTGGACCTTGGCCTCGTGTACGATGTGCAGGTAACCCAGGGGGATGTGTACGTGCAGATGACCCTGACAGCCCCCGGATGCGGCATGGGCCCATTTATCGCTCAGCAAGCTGAGTGGGCAGTGTCCGAGCTGGATGGCGTTGACGATGTGGAAGTGGAGATGGTGTTCGATCCTCCCTGGTCACCTGACCTGATCACCGAGGATGGGCGCAAGCTTCTGGGCATCGACTAGAGGGCCGGCTGCTAAGCCGAGCCATACTGAACAAATAAGGATGATCAATGACGACCCCCCAGGAAAAAGCCAGGCTGGAGCAGATAAAGCGGACCTGGCAACAAAAGCGCCAGATAACCCAGAGACTGGACCAGATCGGGACCAAGGTCGCGGTCTATAGCGGCAAGGGAGGGGTGGGCAAGACTACCGTTGCGGTTAACCTGGCCGCCGCCCTGGCCCGAGAAGGCAAGAAGGTCGGCCTCCTGGACGTAGACATCGACTGCCCCAACGTCACCAGGGTGATGGGCATCGCCGACGCCCCCAGCGTCAGCAACGGGGAGATCACCCCGGCCGAGAAGTTCGGCATAAAGGTCGTTTCCATGGCCTTCTTCCAGGAAAACGAGGAAGAAGCTATCATATGGCGCGGCCCTATGATCCACAACGCCATCAGCCAGTTCCTCCAGATGACCAATTGGGGGGACCTGGACTACCTGGTGGTTGACCTACCCCCGGGTACTTCGGATGCTCCCCTCACCGTCATGCAGTCCTTGCCTGTAGATGGCTTCGTCGTGGTTACCACCCCCCAGGAACTGGCGGGGCTGGATGCACGCCGCTGCATCAACATGATTCGCAAGCTGAAAGTGAACGTAGCCGGGATTGTCGAGAACTTCACCGGCGAGATGTTCGGTGAAGGCGGAGGCCAGAAGCTGGCCGACGATATGGAGCTTCCCTTCCTGGGGACCGTCGCCCTCAGACCTGACTACCGGGATACGTCGCAGCCCACGGTCCTTGGCAGCGAGAACGTCCAGGATGAGTACCGGCACATAGTGGGCAACCTGAGGGAAAGCTTGGTAAGCTTGGGCAAAGCCCCGGACTAACTGCTGGGGCTGGACACCTTCTGACGCTTGCCGTTCCCGCCGTCCGGGGGCTCTTTGAGCACAATGTGCTCCATCAACGAAACTTCCCTGCGAATGGCCGCCTGCGAGTGCCTCGAGTATTCGCCCATCCTCCGGAACTTCTTGTAGCGCTTTTGCACCAGCTTCTTGGATGAAGCCTTGGCCAGCTTGGCCAGCTTAGAAGTCAGGACGAGGCGCAGATAGCGGGCAGCCTCCCCCGGATCGGAATGGGCGCCGTCTTCAGGTTCGGGAACGATGTCGTCGATTATTCCCAGCTCCTTGCAGTCATGGGCTGTAAGGGTCAGCGACTCCTTCTCTTCCGTCCGGTGAGGAGCGTTCCCGTGAAGTCTGCTGACCGTAGGCCCCGGTGATATGGCTGAGTAGATGGCGTTCTCCAACATCACCACGTTGTCGGTCAGGCTCAGGGCCAAGGCTCCTTCGCTCCCGCCCTCCCCGATGATTGCCGACACCGTGGGCGTTGGGACATCCGCCATCAGAGACAGGGTTGTGGCGATCGCATTGCCCACTCCCTGCTCCTCGGATTCCAGTCCGGGATGGGCGCCCTGGGTGTCGATCAGGGTGACCACCGGCAGCTTGAACCTGGCAGCAAGATTGATGACGCGTCGGGCTTTGCGGAACCCTTCAGGGTAGCTGTGATAGCCTCCATCCCTTCGCTGGGCTTTTCGTTCCTGGCCAACGATTGCTACTCGCTCGGCGCCAAGGTAGCCAAGCCCTCCAATTAGCGTGCGGTCATCCCCGCTGACCCGGTCACCTCGCAGCTCTATGAAATTCTCAACAGACTGCTTGACGTATTCCCACGCCGAAGGCCTCCGGGGGTGATTGGAAGCTTCCAGGGCCTGAGACACATCCGATTCCTGATTCTTCAGGACAGGAATAGCCTCTTTGGCGCCTTTGCCGTTGGATCGGGATGGGCGGTCGGGAGAGAGGATGTCCAGCACCGTGCTTAGCTTGTCCCGCAGTTCTTCCCGGTCTATGACATTGTCAAGCAGTCCCAGGTCCACGTGAGCTTCTGCCGTGTGGGCATTCAAGGGCACGGGTTTGCCGGAAGCTTCTTTCAGGGTCTTCATGGGCGCCAAGCCTATGAGAGACCCCGGTTCGGCAAATATCACGTCGGCCAGGTTGGCAAAGCTGGCGTAGGCTTGCCCCGTGGATGGGTTGGATAGAATGACCACAAAGGGCAGCTGCTTTTCCCGTACCTTGTTGGCGGCAGCAACGGTCTTGGCCATCTGCATCAACGATAGGACACCCTCCTGGCTGCGAGCGCCTCCTCCGCTTACCATGGCAACCACGGGATGTCCCTTGGATGACGCGTTTTCAAATGCCAGAGCAACCTTTTCTCCCACCACGCTGCCCATGCTGCCTCCCATGAAGCCGAAATCCAGCACGATCATCATGGTGCGGATGCCGGAGATAGTGCATCGTCCGGTGACGGCAGCTTCGGTGAGGCCCGTGCGCCTCTGGTCCTGGGACAAGCGTTTGGTGTAAGAGCCCCGGGCCGAGAAGGAGATGGGGAAGAGAGATACTATGGACCTGTTGGTCTCTCGGAAGCTGCCCTTGTCGGCAACCAGGTCTATGCGCTCCCGGGCGGTGAGGCTGTAGTGAAAGCGACAGTGAGGGCAGAGGCGGTACCTCAGGTACACGGCAGATTCGCTGATCGCCTCACCACACAACACGCAGTGGTCCCGGAGCACGGATAAGTAGGCGCGGTCGAGAACGCTGCCGCGGCGCAGCAGGTGGACGAGGTACTCCGATAGGTTCTTCACGGGCGCCCCACTCTAGAATGTTCCCGCACAGCCGGAGACGCCCTTGAAGGGAGGGCATCATCGGCTAGCTATGTAAATATTAGACTACAAGGGAATGGGAATATACAAGAGTGCCCGGGCAGGTGAAATTCAGGGACTTTAGGGGTCGGCGTGACTCTACCAGGGGGGCTGGGAGGAGGACGATGATGCTTTAGCGAGCATACCCTCAGCCTCCATCTGGCGAGTGAGCTGAACAGCCTTAGCATAGCCCACCTGTAGACGTCTTTGAAGCACTGACGGGGATAGATTCGGAGTGCGCTCGGCCAGCTCCCGGGCCGACTCCAGCAGGCTGTCGTCGTCCAGGGCTTCTGCTTCCTGCTCCTCCTCGCTGTCCTCGAGAACGATCTCGGGCAAGGGAGGCCCCGACTGGCCCTTCCAGAAGGCCACCAGCTCCTCTATTTCCTCGTCGGCGACGTAGGTCCCCTGGACACGGACCGGCTTGGGGGAGTCCTGGGAGAGTAGCAGCATATCGCCCTTGCCCAGGAGCCTCTCTGCCCCCACAGCATCCAGGATCACCCTGGAATCGACCTGGGAAGCAACGGCGAAGGCGATCCTGGCGGGAACGTTTGCCTTGAGCAAGCCCGTGACCACGTTCACCGACGGGCGCTGGGTGGCTAATATCAGGTGAATTCCCGTGGCCCTGCCTAGCTGGGCCAGCCTGACCAAGGCCTGCTCTACCTCGAAGGCTGCCGTCATCATCAGGTCGGCAAGCTCATCTATGATCACCACAAGGTAGGGCATCGGCTCCTTGGACTTGCCATTGTACGTACTGAGGTTGCGCGCCCCTGCTTCCTCCAGCAGCTTGTAGCGCCGGAGCATCTCGTTCTGGACGCCCTTGAGCACGTCGAGCACCTTATCTGCATCCACGATGACGGGAAGCACCAGGTTGGGGATGCCATTGAAGGGGGTGAGCTCCACCCTCTTCGGGTCCACCATGATCATGCGCAGGCGGTCCGGGCGGTTGGTCAGGAGCATCGATGCAATGACGGCGTTGATGCAGACGCTCTTTCCGCTGCCCGTAGCACCCGCAATGAGCAGATGGGGTAGGGCGGTAAGGTCCGAAATAACCGGAGACCCTCCGGTATCCTCGCCGATGGCGATGGGAAGGGTGCCCTTGGAGGCTATTTTCTGGAAGTCGGAACTCTCAGCCAGGGACCGGAGGTACACCCTGTTGGCGTGGGGGTTCGGTACCTCCAAGCCTACCAGGGCCTCTCCGGGCACTGGGGCTTCCATGCGCAGGTAGGGGGTCTTCAGCGCGAGGGCCAGATCCTTTTCCCGGGCAAGGATGCTCTGTACCCGTACACGGCTGGCTTCAGCGCCGAGCTGGGTGGAGGCAGCAGCACGTCCCTTCTGGGCTTCTCCCTGTCGCTTCATCCAACCCGGCACCAAACCAAACCTGATGACCCTGGGTCCGGTCCGGATGTCCTCGACCTTCACATCCACACGGTGGTCCGCCAAGGTCTCCTCTATATGGCCGGCCATCTTGTTGAGCACGTTCTGGGGCACAGGTGCGGTCGTCCCCTGGCTGAGCAGGTCCAGCGAGGGAAGCTGCCAAGCCGAGCCTTTGTACCCCCGTCTGGATGAGGGCGCCTCTTCCTTGGCGATCTTGACGGCGGTCCTCTTTACTTTCGGGGGCCGTTCGATGGGATCATCATCTTCATCGCTGGTGCGTCCCAGAGACCAGCGGAGGAAAATGCCGGTGTGGGTATAGGCGCTTCTCGCTGCTAGGCTGTAGGCCTTAAGCCCTCTCTTGGGGTACAGAAGCAAAGGGCCGGCCAGCAGGATGCCTAGGGCCTTGGCGGAGCCAAGGGCCAAGGGGGAGCCTCCAAGGTAGCTGCCCCAGCTTCCACCAAGGGATACGTCCCGGAGCCTCCCCGCGGTAGGTTCGAACATCGACAGAATGGACAGGGACAGGGCTACGATGATTCCAAAACCGGCCAGAGCCCGCCATATCCATAGCTCCTTTACACCTCGGTAACGGAGGAGCAGGACAGCAACCGCAAACCAAGCCAAGGTGGGGTATAGCCCGAATCCCAGGCGTTGGAAGGCCCAGTCAGAGAGGCCTGAAGGGATGGTAAAGGCGAGGACGGGGCCCAGCGCAACCAAGACGGGGAGCAGGTGGACAAGCAACCATCGTCGCTTTTGGGAACCCGATACCCGGCTGTTTTTGGCAGACTTCCTAGGCCCTCGGGCGCGGGGTCTTGAGGTCGAGTAAGCGACGGCTTCTTCGGTGTGGGGGAGACTGGGCACCTAGACCTCCAGGCATGCCACCACCACGTATGGGGAACGGTGGGCTTCTCGATGGAGCAGCTGGGCTGCTGCCTCCTTCGCCACCTTGTTGGCAAGTCCCCAGTCTATTGGGAAGTTGTCGGTGCGTTCAAGGGATTCGTTGACAGACTCGGAGATGTTCTGGAACAGGCTGCGACTGCCCTCATCATCGGTGAACCCAGCCGAGAACACCTGTGGGGGCTTGGCCGGCAGCCCGGTGTACTTGTCCAAAGCCACTGCTACGACCACAACGCCGTCGTGGGCCAGCGAGCGTCTCTCTTCCAGCACCCTGCTGTTTTCTCCCATCAGCTCCCTGCCATCCACATAGACATGGCCGGCCGGCACGCTGTCTGTGACCTCTCCCCCTTCGGAGGTCAGCTCCAGCACATTCCCATCTTCCAAAACGAAGATGCCCGACCGGGCAACGCCCATGGCTTCAGCCAGGTCAGCGTGGGCCAGCATGTGGCGGTACTCCCCGTGGACGGGCACGAAAAAGCGGGGCTTGGTCAGGTTGAGCATCATCTTCAGCTCTTCCTGGCTGGCATGTCCGTGCACATGTACCAGGGTTATCTTGTCATAAAGGACACGGGCCCCCTGGCGGAAGAGGTTGTCGATGGTCCGGCTGACCAGCGTTTCGTTGCCAGGTATGGGCGTGGCCGAGATGACTACGGTGTCCCCGGGAACAATTTGGATATCCCTGTGCTTCTGCTGAGCGATGCGCACCAGCGCCGACGTTGGTTCTCCCTGGCTGCCGGTGGTTAACACCACCACCCGCTCATCATCGAGGTGCTTGGTCTCGCCTAAGGGAAGGAGGACGCCGGCAGGGGGCTTCAGGTAGCCCATGTCTATGCTCATCCTCACGTTTTCGATCATGCTGCGCCCGACGATCCCGACCTGCCGGTCATGCCGGGCGGCGGCATCCAGCACCTGCTGGATGCGGGATATCAGGGAAGCAAAGGTGGCGACCAGCACCCTGCCAGGAGCCTCTCCGATGGCCCTGTCCAGGGCGTCCCCGACCACGTGTTCCGAAGGGGTGTAGCCTGGGAGCTCGGCGTAGGTCGAATCGGAACACAGGAGGAGCACACCCTCGCTGCCGTACGCCGACAGGCGGGTCAAGTCCGTGGGTTGGCCGTCCACTGGCGTATGGTCGATCTTGAAGTCGCCCGTGTGGATGACCCTGCCGACGGGGGTCTCGATGGCAATGCCCATGGCGTCGGGAATGCTGTGGCATACCCGGAACCACTCGGCGCTGAACTTGCCCAGATTCAGGGGCTTTCCGGGTTCGATGAGTTCCAGCTTGGCGTCCCGCGCTCCCCGGTAGCCCTTGAGCTTGACCGAGATTAGGCCGTGGGCGAGGCGTGGTGCATACACCGGGACATCAAGCTGGGGGAGGATGAAGGGGAGGGCTCCGGTGTGGTCCTCGTGCCCATGGGTTATGAGAATGCCCCGGACCCGCTCGCGCCTTTCGAGAAGGTAGGTGATATCCGGGATTACCAGGTCTATGCCGGGCATGTCCTCCTCGGGGAAGAGCACACCGCAATCTATTGCGATGATGTCCTGGTCGTACTCCAGGACCATCATGTTTTTCCCTATTTCCCCCAGTCCTCCCAGGGGAATAACCCTAAGGGCCGATCTGGACACTAACCTGCCTTGGTTCGGATTGGCGGATGATTTTCTCAAGATGAAATGTCATTGGTGTGGGTGCCGGCCGCTTAGAACATGGAGAGCTGTTCCGGTTTCTCTTTCTCGGGCAGCTCAACCACGGTGGGCGGCTCGGTCTGCTTCAGCAATTGCGGTATGGCATTGAAGTCATCTTCGATGGTCTTTCGGTTCTCCTGCCGGTGCAGGGCCGCCGCCGGATGCATGATCGGGAAGATCGTCAGGCCGTTCACCTTTCTGGGCCGGCCGTGCACCCGGCTGATGCTCTCGTTGGGCAGGTACTTGGACATGGAGAAGCGTCCCAGGGTGACTACCAGCTTTGGGTTGATTAACTGGATCTGGCGGTCCAGGTACTTGCTGCAAGCTTCGATTTCGCTGGGCAGCGGGTCCCTGTTGTTGGCCGGACGGCACTTGACCATGTTGGCAATATAGACTTGCTCGCGGGAGTAGCCTATGGACCTCAGGAGCTCTTCCAGGAACTTGCCTGCCGGGCCTACGAATGGTCTACCCTGCCTGTCTTCCTGGAAGCCCGGCCCTTCGCCGATGAACATGATCTCCGAGTCTTCCGGCCCTTCGCCGGGTACAGCGTTGGTCCGGCCCTGGCTCAAGGGGCAGTCGGTGCAGGCCCGTACCCGCCTTGCAACCTCCTCCAGGCTCTCCATTTCCGTCATGTTCCACCCCCACCCTGCCTGACGTTCTCTTCTAGAAGGGGATTTAGCTCAAATCTGAAGGTCGCTCTAAAGAATCCCTAATCGTCCTTTACGCCGTGGCTCTGGAGATAGCTGACCGCGTCCTGGATGGTCACTATCTGGCCCGCATCCTCATCGGGAATTTCGATCTTGTTGTCGTCGTCGGAGAACTCTTCTTCGAAAGCCATGATTAGTTCCACGAGGTCCAGGGAATCGGCATTGAGGTCATCGACGAAGGATGCTTCGGGTACTACCGAACCTTCATCGACATCCAGCTTGTCCACAACTATTGCCCTGACCCTCTCGAAAGTCGTTGCCATCCTTTTAGTTTCCTTCCTGGATTTGGTTTTCTGCCGCTGCCATAGAGGGCTCCAACTCGCCGTTTTCAGCCCTCTGGGCCTCATCTACCAAGGAGCCGAGGACTCCATTCACGAACCTGGGGGAGCTTTCACTCCCGAAGGTCTTTGCCAGCTCGATAGCCTCGTTTATCACCACCTTGGTGGGAATGTCACTGACGAAGCATATCTCCATTATCGCTTGTCTGAGGATGTTCCGGTCAACTACGGGGAGCTGGTTCACCGGCCAGAGGGGCGCGTGCTGCCGAATCTGCTGGTCAATCTCGTCCAACCTGTCAGCCACCCCGTTGGCAAGCTTGACGGCGTAGTCCAGAGACTCTTGGGGAACATCATTTTCGTCCACGAGCCATGAGAAGGACGATTCTGCGGGGTGCCCGGCGATGTCCATCTCGTACAGAGCTTGCACCGCCAAGGCCCGGGACTTCCTTCTGAAGTGAGAGGCCCTTTCCCCGGTCATAACACCACGCTGCTGCCTGGGACATCGACTAGCTGTGATGAATCTGGGGGTTCCAGTAGCCCGCTTCCGCCACCTTCGCAACCGATTCCAGGTCGCCTACGTTGGCTATTTCTATTTGGCTGTCCTTGTGGGAAGGCTCGCTTCCTATCCTCTTGATCAAGCCGCCCAGGACCCTTCCGGGGCCGAACTCGATAAAGTTGGAGATGCCAAGGTCCATCATCAGATTTACCGACCGCTGCCACTGGACACAGTTGCAAAGCTGGCTCATCAGCTCATCCTTGATGTCCTGGGCTGTGGTTAGAGGACGGCAGATTGAGTTGCCTATGATGGGGACTACAGGTTCGTGGAAGGTCGCTGCATCCACCGCTTCAGCCAGTCCTCGGGAAGCTTCAGACATCAGGGAGGAGTGGAAGGCCCCGCTTACGGCCAGGGGCACCGCTTTTCTTGCCCCGCGGATGGAAGCCAGGTCAACAGCCCTGGCGACGCAAAGCTTGTCTCCGCTGATCACGATCTGGCCGCCGCCGTTGATGTTGGCGACCTCGGCCCCCGTCTCGTGGCAGATCTCTTCGACTGTTTCTTCATCCAGGCCGATAATGGCAGCCATGCTCCCCGGGTGCAGCGCCGATGCTTCCTGCATCAGCCGGCCCCGCTCCCTAACGAGCCTGATGCCGTCCGCCAGGTCAACCACGCCCGAAACCACCATGGAGGTGTACTCGCCAAGGCTGTGGCCTGCGACAGCGCCCGGCCTCGGTAGGTGGCTGCCCTTCAGCTCGTCCAGGGCGCCGTAGCAAGCCAGGCTGGTTGCCATTATGGCGGGCTGGGAGTTGATGGTATCGTTCAGGTCCTCTTCAGGGCCCTCGAAGACCATCCTGGTCAGGTGCATTCCCAGCACCTCGTCGACCTCATCGAAGATTTCCCTGGCTGCCCGGGACTTACGATAAATTTCCCGACCCATGCCCACAAATTGTGAGCCTTGGCCGGGAAACACGTAGGCCAGGTTGGCCTTCTCGAGGCCGTTAGTAGCTATTTCCATGTATTATCGTCCTTCTCGATCCTTAGCTGTTACCCGTGTTCAGCACCTGGCGGCCCTTGTAGAAGCCGCAGATGGAACAGGCTGTGTGGGGACGTTTGGCGGCCCGGCACTGGGGACACCGGGAGGGATGGAGGGGCTTTAGGCGGTAGTGAGCTAGTCTCTTGCCTTGCCTGGACTTAGTCAGTTTCTTTACTGGAAGTGCACCCATGGGTTGTTCTCTTGCGTCTGCCTTTCGTGTTACTCAGGAACGGGCCGACCCCAGCAGGCTGGTCAGGGGCGCCCACCGAACATCGGCGGTGGGCGCATCGCAGGTGCAGCTTCTCATGTTCATGTTGGAGCCGCAGGTCTGGCAGATGCCCTGGCAATCCGGCTGGCATAGGGGTTTCATAGGTTGGCTGGTCAGGCAATACTGGCGTGCCGCCTCGGTGATGTCCAGCATGTGATGGGGGTCAATGGTGGTGGATGGTTCCGCATCCTCGGGAATGTGAAGGGACTGGCCGGTGGCCACTTCGACGGTCGGGAAATACTCCTCTTCCAAGCCCATGCTCAGGTGTTGATGGTAGGGGATGAGGCACCTGCTGCACGTCATAGCTGCGCTGGCTTCCAGGTCGGCGCGCACCAGGATTCCCCGGTCGGTGCGCAGCAGGTTGACTTGGCCTTCAGGGAGGATGTGGGTTGAACCATCGTCGATGGATTCGCGGGAATCAATGAGGAACTGGCGGGTAGAACCTACCGGTTCTTTCAGGAGTTGGGCAACGTTATATATTAATGATGGGTTGGTCAACGCCGATCAGTTGGCAATTATAAAGGTGTAGTGGGTACTTCTGTCAAGATATGTGCCCTGATGAGGGAGAGCAAAAGTCTCTCTTGGTATGCTTGTCCAGAGTATTCGCCTTAGCTATCGGTTCAATCATTGGGGACCGGCGTGGCCTACGGGTTGGGCAAGCCCTCAGGTAGAGTGATCACGTTGGGTTCACCAAAGCCTGAGAACTCTTTCTCAACAATGAAGTCCCCTTCGTCAGAAACCACAGGGTCCTGTGGGAAAGTATGCAGGATACTCCGCATAAGCCGTCCTGATGAATCCACCCATATCTCGTAAGTGTCGGCCCATACCTCGTAGGTTTCGTCGACACCGTATTCTCTTGTGGTCGTGGGCAAGATGATGTGACGACCAGATGACCTAGATGTCTCACGCCCAAACACAGAGTCGGATACATCTATTTTCCGCGGGCACCCTGGATAGGCTAAAAGGCCTTCAGCAAGTCCCCGTTGCCAGGCTGACTCCCTTATGTCCCTCGACTCCCATTCTCCCCAGCTGCCGAGGCGGTCTTTGTCGCGAGAATACAATGTTTCTCCCACCTTAAACCCCTCCCCTTGCTCAAGAACGGTACCATCGTGCAGATCACGAGCGACGAAGCTGAAGCGGTGATCACCATCAGCGGCAGAATACGCATAGGTCCCCCACCCTTCATCGAAGGTCATGGTCAGCGTCAGGTCGTAGTACTTTTCTTCAGGCGCTCCGCACGCTTGTATGACCATCTCTCCAGCGTTTAGCGGAGGTTCAGGATCCGTCAGAACATACAGCACCCACCCGCTCACCGCCGCCGCTAATACGGCTAAGCCGGCGGCTACACCTACAAACTCTATACTTCTACTTCTGTTCATCATAGCTCCTCTCCGGGAATACCGCCGTTACCTGGTGCGATCATGCTTTAAGTCCTGCAGGTGCGCTATGTATCCCGGTAAGCCGTCCCAGGCCCTGTCCTCCAAATCGTCGAGAGGTTTACGGAAGCTGTGTTGCAAGTTAGTGTTGATGTTGCCTTCGCACGTTCCTTCATCCAGGGAGAATCCAAAGCTAAACTGCGTTCCGTCCGGGATTGGCGGGCCAAGGCTTCGTCCTGGTAGTGTTAAGGGGGAAACTCCGATGGATGCCAAGTCCATTGGAGTTTCCAATCGGTTCAACTCAACTCGAGCTGCAGGAAAGGAGCTCCTCCATCGGTCAACGTTCTCCAGGGTGAAGGTCACGCTATCGGTTATCGTCTGGTCTGCCCTAAGGCGTGGGTGTCGGAGTGGCTATGGGTGCGGTGATGATGTTGGGTTCACCAAAGCCTGACCACTCTTTCTCAACGATGAGGTCGCCTTCCCAAGGACCCCAGGTGCCTTGTTGAAAACCACGGAAGATGCTCCGTATAAGCCGCCCTGATGAATCCACCCATATCTCGTGTGTTTCAGCGAAACCGGAATCTCTAACGGTCGTGGGCAAGATGATGTGATGTCCAGATGACCTAGATGTCTCACGCCCAAACACCGAGTCCGATACATCTACGTCCATCGGGCACCCTGGATAGGCGACGATGCTTTCAGCAACCAGCGTGCCTAACGCACGTTTGTCTAGGACTCTCGCCTTCCATTCCCCCCAGTTGCCGAGCTGGTCTTGGTAGCGATTATAAAACGTTCCCCCCACCCTCATCTCCATCGATTGACTGAGGACGGTATCGTCGTACAGATCACGGGTAGTTTCACTGCCGTGGTAATCACCATCAGCGACAGAATACTCATGGATCAACCGCGCATCTTCCAAGGTCGTGGTCCACGTCAGATCGAAGTACTCTTCCTTCGGAGCTCCGCACGCTTGTCTGGCGACCTCTCCGGCGTTCAGCCCAACGTCCAGCGGAGGTTCAGGATCGGTCAGAACGAACAGCACCCACCCGCTCACCGCCACCGCTAATACAGCTAAGCCGGCGGCAACTATACATGTGACCTCCCTATTGCTGCCTATCACTTTAACACTCTAATCTCTACTCCCGCGGCCTTGGCCGCCCCTGGTGGGACAGGCCCCCAATCCACTGTTCCTGCTGAACCGGGCAGGCTTATTCTAATTCTGAGATCCAACTAGATAGTTTAGATTCTCTTCTTCGCAGTATTGAAGAAGCCATTGTGGGAGTAACAGGGGCATGGAATCTAATCACAGAAGCGGCGGAATTCGTTAGCTCTTTCCTGCTTCCAAGAGCCCTCTTTGGGAGTTGCACATAGCAACCTGCCTGATCGACCCCAAATTGGAAGCCACATTGCTCCTACATCCCCAACAGACCAACCACCGTGGGGATAGCTGTCCCAAAGTTCTTGCTGTTTCGGGCCATGCGGGGCATCACGGCAGGTCCCGTTTGCGGGCCTGCTTTTGGATGAACTCGATGATGTCCTGAGTGGAGGTGCCGGGACCGAAGATGGCGCTCAATCCCTGCTCCAGCAAGGGGTCCCTGTCAACCTCGGGGATGATGCCGCCGGCTATCACCAGAACGTCGGACATCTCCTTTTCCTGCATGAGACGCAGTATCTCGGGAAACACCTCCAGGTGCGCCCCCGAAAGGATGCTGAGCCCGATGACGTCCGCATCTTCTTGAAAGGCCGTCTCGACGATCATCTCCGGCGTCTGGCGTATTCCGGTGTAGATGACCTCCATGCCCGCATCCCTCAGCGCCCTGGCGACCACTTTGGCGCCCCGGTCGTGGCCATCCAGCCCGGGCTTGGCCACCACTACGCGTATCCTGTCCGTAGTCTGCTGCATCGGACGCCTACTCCTTGACGCTCTGGACCAGCTCGGTCAGGACCCCATGAACAGCGGCTGGATGGATGAACCCGATGATGCCCGACAGCCCTTCCCGCGGCGCAAGGTCGATCAGCCGGACACCTTGCCTGCCAAGCTCATCCAGGCTTTCTCCCACATCTTCAACGTTGAAAGCCAGGTGGTGAAGGCCCTCGCCCCTGTTCTCCAGGAAACGGCCCACACTGCTGTCGGGATCCAGGGGTTCCAGAAGCTCTAACCGGGACTGGCCGATGGGGAGCAGCACCGCCCTGACATTCTGGTCGGGGATGTCTTGCGGTTCTGCCGTGGGCACGTTGAACAGCTCCTGGAAGAGTTTCATGGCTGCGTCCAGGTCCTTAACGGCTATCCCGATGTGGTCTATGTACCGGGCGGTGCACGATGGTTCCAAACTTCCCTGCCTTGGAGGTGTCGGATCACAAGGGGTACTGGGCCAGGAGTTGCCGGGCGATGATCAGCCTCTGCACCTCGGAGGTGCCCTCGTAGATGGTGGTCACACGGGCATCCCGGAACAGCCTTTCCACCGGCGAGTCCTTGAAGTAGCCGTAGCCGCCATGCACCTGGAGAGCATTGGAGGTGGCCCTGACGGCCGTCTCCGATGCCAGCAGCTTGGCCATGGAGGCTTCGAACACGAAGTCCAGCCCCTGGTCCTTGAGGGTGGCGGCCTGCATGGTGGCGACCCGGGCGGCGTGGACCTCCACAGCCATGTCCGCCAGCAGGAACTGAATAGCTTGGTGCTGGGCGATGGGCTTTCCGAAGGTCTGGCGCTGCTGGGCGTACTTGACCGACGCCTCCAGGGCCGCTTGGGCGATGCCCACACACTGGGCGGCGATTATGATGCGGCTGGAGTCGAGTATCTCCATGGCGTAGTTGAATCCCCTGCCCTCATCCCCCAGGCGGTTGGCCTCGGGCACGGCCGCATCCTCCATGGTGACCTCGGTGGTCGCGGACCCTCGCATGCCCATCTTCCCGTGCTGCTTGTAAACGCTTAAGCCCGGGGTCGTGCTCTCCAGCACGAAGGCGCTTACTCCCTTGGCGCGCAGGGACCGGTCGTGGGTTGCGAACATCACGACCTGGGATGCCGTATCTGCGTTGGTAATGAAAATCTTGCTGCCGTTCAGGAAGTAGGTGCCGTCCCGCAGGACTGCTGTCGTCTGCAGGGCGGCGGCGTCGGAGCCGCAGGACGGCTCCGTCAGGGCCCAAGCAGCCATCTTGTTGCCATTGACCAGGTCGGGGATGTACTTCTGCCTCTGGGTCTCGTCGCCGAACTCGAAGATGGTGCGGGTCCCCAGGCATAGGTGGGCGATGAGGGATGTGCTGGTTGCCGCATCACCCCTGGCGACCTGCTCCATCGCCAGGGCGACCTGGCGATAACCGCCCCCGCTGCCCCCGTAGGCCGGGTCGATCCCGATGCCTGTGAGGCCCAGGGATGCCAGTCCGCGCCAGTTGTCCCAGGAGAACTGCTCCTTTTCGTCGATCTCCTGGGACCGGGGAGAAAGCTCCCGGTCGGCAAACTCGCGGACTGTGTTCTGGAGCATTCGCTCTTCTTCAGTTAGAAGCAGGTCAGCCATGTATCACCTCTCATGAACATTGAGCATGGGAGCAGCCGAAATATGACTTCAGAAAGCCACCAGGTCCTTGTGTTCGCCGAACACATCCCGGAGGACGTCGCAAATCTCCCCAAGGGTACAGTAAGACTCCACGCATTCCAAGATGGCCGGCACCGTGCACTCCTCCCCGGACGCCACTTCCCGCAGGCGGGACAGGCTGGCCTGGACGGCGCTATCGTCCCGCTCCCTTCGCACCTGATTCAAGGCTTCTATCTGCTTTTCCATTGACCGGGGATCCACGCTCAGGAGGTGTTCGATGGGAGGGGTCTCGCCTGTGTACCGGTTGATGCCGACGACCACCTTCTGCCCCTGCTCGACCTCCTGCTGGTGCATGTAAGCGGCCTGGTTGATCTCCCGCACCTGGTACCCCGACTCTATGGCCGATACAGCATCGCCCATGTCGTCGATGGTCTCTATGTACTTGCTGGCTTCCTCTTCCAGGCGGCTGGTCATAGTCTCCACGTAGTAGGAGCCGCCAAGCGGGTCCACCACATCAGCGACACCGCTCTCATGGGCCAGGATCTGCTGGGTGCGCAGGGATAGCTGGACAGCTTCCTCGGAGGGAAGGGCGAGGGCTTCATCGCGTGAATTCACATGGAGGGACTGGGTGCCTCCCAGTACGGCCGCCAGGGCCTGCACGGTGGTGCGGATAAGGTTGTTGTCGGGTTGCTGGGCCGTCAGGGTCACCCCTGCCGTCTGGGTGTGGAAGCGGAGCATCCACGAGCGGGGGTTCTTGGCTCCGAAGCGGTGGCGGACTATCTTGGCCCACATCCGGCGGGCCGCCCTGTATTTCGCTACCTCTTCGAACAGGTCGTTGTGGGCGACGAAGAAGAAGGAGATGCGTCCCGCCACATCATCTACATCCAACCCTGCATCGACGGCAGCCTGGAGGTACGCTATGGCGTTGGCAAAGGTGAAGGCCAGCTCCTGGGTCGCCGTGGCGCCGGCTTCCCTCATATGGTAACCGCTGATGCTGATGGTGTTCCACTTGGGTGCCTCGGAGGCGCAGTACTTGAACACATCCACCACCAGGCGCATGGAGGGGCGGGGCGGGTAGATGTGGGTGCCCCGGGCGATGTACTCCTTGAGGATGTCGTTCTGGAGCGTGCCGTTGAGGACGGCCGGCGAAATTCCCCGCTGGCGGGCGACGGCGATGTAGAAGCACAACAGCACCGACGCCGTAGCGTTGATGGTCATGGAGGTGCTCACCTTGTCCAGGGGGATGCCGTCCAGCAGCACATCCATGTCCCTGAGAGTGCATATGGGAACGCCCACCTTGCCCACTTCGCCCCTGGCCATGGGATGGTCCGAGTCGTAGCCGATCTGGGTGGGCAGGTCGAAGGCGATGGACAATCCGGTTTGCCCCTGCTCCAAGAGGTACTTGAACCGACGGTTCGACTCTTCGGCGGTGGCGTAGCCCGAGTACTGGCGCATGGTCCACACGCGCCCTCGGTACATGTTGGCCTGCACGCCGCGGGTGTATGGGTATTCGCCAGGGAAGCCCAAGTCATTCATGTACTCCCAGCCGGCCGCTTCCAGGTCGTCGGAGCTGTACACGGCTTCCTGCTCTATGCCCGACTCGCTCTTGAAGCGGTCCTGCCTCTCGGGGAAGCGGCTCACCTGGGGGTCCAGGGTGTTCTTTCGCCACTCGTTTTTTCTATTGCTGCTCATAGCGTTTCCTTGACCTGCCCGGCGCACATATCACGCAGCCAGGGCCGCGGCTGTCTCAGCTACCACGCCCGCAAGGGGCATAACGGAGGCGTCCGTGGAGCTTCGGGGTTTCATCTCCGCCGAGTCCTGGCTGATGGTGCGGGGGCTGACCACGATGCGCATGGGGAGCCCCAGGAGGTCGGCATCGTTGAGCTTGGCACCGGCGGCCTCCTCCTTACGATCATCGTACAGGGTCTCTATCCCGGCTGCCCACAACTCTTGGTACAGAGCGTCGGCTGAGTTGGCGACATCTTCGTTGGACAGATTCAGTCCGACGAGGTGGACCTGGAAGGGAGCGATGGGAGTGGGGAACACGATTCCCTTGTCGTCGTGGTTTTGCTCCACCGCCGCTGCCAGCAGCCTTCCCACACCGATCCCGTAGCAGCCCATGATGATGGGACGCTGCTGGCCTTCCGAGTCCAGGTAGTAAGCCCCCAAGGCCTTGCTGAAGAATGTCCCCAGCTTAAATATGTGGCCCACCTCCACCCCTTTGGTGGAGCCGAGGGTTGCGGGGCACCTTGTGCAGCTCTGGCCCTCCTGGGCCAAGGCGAACTGCTCCAGGATATCCACCTCAAAGTCCCTGGGGTAGTTGGCGTTGATCATGTGGGTGTCGGGGAGGTTGGCCCCTACCACGAAGTTGGCGCCTTTGGTAATGGAGTGGTCCGCTACCCGCCGTACGTTCTTAATGCCGATGGGAGAAGCCGACCCCGCGACCAGCCCCGCATCTTTGACCTCCTCGTCGGAAGCAAGCCTGAGGGCCTTGCAGCCCAGGGCGTTCTTCAAAGCCACTTCGTTGACTTCCAGGTCGCCCCGCACGGTGACGAAGATAGTCTCTTCATCCGCCCTGTAGAAGACCGCCTTCAAGGTCTTGGAAGGCGGGACGTTCAGGAAGGTGCACAGGGCATCTATGGTCTTTATTCCGGGCGTCGATACCTGCTCCAGGGGCATAAGAGCCTCTTCACCGGCATGGGAGACCTGCCCCCTGGCTTTTTCGGCGTTGGCCGCATAGCCGCAGCCGGGGCACAGGATGATGGTGTCTTCGCCTGTAGGGGTGGGGAGTATGAACTCGTGGGAGTCCTTGCCGCCGATGGCGCCGCTGTCGGCCTCCGCCATGATCACCGGTAAACCGCACCGCTCGTAGATGTTGCGGTAGGCCTGCCCCATAGCTTGGTAGCTGGAATCCAGGCCATCGTCGTCGGCATCGAAGCTGTAGGCATCCTTCATGTCGAACTCGCGCACCCGTATGAGACCAGCCCTGGGGCGGGCTTCGTCCCGGAACTTGGTCTGTATCTGGTAAAGGATCACGGGCAGGTCGCGGTAGCTCTGGACGTTGCCCTTGACGATGTTGGTCACGACCTCCTCATGGGTGGGCGCCAGCACCATGGGGCGGCCCCGCCGGTCCTCGAGCCTGAACAGGTTCTCGCCGAAGCCAGTCACCCGGTCCGTCTCCTCCCAGAGCTCCTGGGGTTGGAGCACCGGCATCCGGATCTCTTGGCCGCCGGCCGCGTTCATCTCGTCGCGGATGATGTTCTCGATCTTCCTCAGGGAACGCCATGCCAGGGGGAGATAGCTGTACACACCGGAGGCAACCTGGGATATCATCCCGGCCTTCAGCATCAGTCGGTGGTTGGCGGTTTCGGCCTCCGTTGGCTCGGTGCGGAGGGTCTTGGAGACCATCTGGGTGAACTTCATGGGTGTCCTGTCTTCTTGAAGTGAAGCCGGAGGGGACAGGAAGTTGTCCTGTGAGGGGGCGCCATGCCCCTAGGTCTTCTCGACCTCTTCCATGAGCGCGGTGAGCATCTCATCCTCGGCCACCACCCGGGCTTTCTGTCCCTTGCGGAAGATGATGGCACGGCCTGCGCCGGCGGCGATGCCCACGTCGGCATCCTTGGCTTCTCCCGGGCCGTTTACCTCGCACCCCATCACAGCGACCTTAATGTCCTTGTTCATGGTCTTGAGCATGTTGTCCACGGTGTTGGCCAGCTTGATCACATCCACGTCGGCCCTTCCGCAGCTGGGGCAGGCGACCAGGGTGGTGCCCCGCTGGCGCATGTTCAGGGAACGCAGTATGTCGTAGCCCGCCGCCACCTCGTCCTTGGAGTCGCCGCTGAGGGAGACGCGGATTGTGTCCCCGATGCCCTCGTAAAGCAGCATTCCCAGTCCGATGGCGGTCCTTATGGAGCCTGCGCGGACCGTCCCCGATTCGGTGATGCCCAGGTGCAATGGGTAGGGCACCATGTCGGCGACCCGGCGGTAAGCCTCCAGGGTCGTCGGCACATCGAAGGCCTTCATGGATATCTTGATCAGGTCGAAGTCCAGGGCTTCCAGGATGCCGATCTCCCACAGGGCTGTATCGACCATGTGGTCCACCAGGGAATAGTTGCCCTCGGTCGCATCCTCATGCTTGGCCAGCGTGTTCACCATATCGCCGTGGCGTGAGAACCCTTTGCTCTTGCCGATGGCCCCGACGGGGGGAAGGCTCCCGAAGTTGACGCCAATGCGGATGGGGATCTCCCGCTCCTTGGCCGCCCGCACAACCTCCTTCACCCTGTCCGAATCGCGGATGTTGCCCGGGTTGAGGCGGAGCATGTCCACTCCGCCTTTGACAGCTTCGAGGGCGAGCTGATAGTGAAAGTGGATGTCTGCCACAAGGGGGATATTTATCTGCTTCTTGATCTCCGGCAGCGCCTTGGCGGCCTCCATGTCCGGGACGGCCGAGCGTATGATGTCGCACCCGACCTCCTCCAGCTCCCGAATCTGGGCCACAGTGGCCTCTACATCCCGGGTGTCCGTCTTGGTCATCGACTGGACGGTTATCGGGGCGTCCCCCCCGACCTTCACATCTCCTACGTAAATGGGCTTGGTTGTGCGTCTTTCGGTCATAACAGCCCCCGGCCTTTCATATTGGTTCCCTCGCCCTCTAGGGCAAGAAACTATATCCCTCAATTATCCTTATTATATCGTTATATGTAAGGGCGGCCAGCATGGTCATCAACCCAACGAAGCCAATAACGTGCACCAGTCCCTCTTTTTCGGGCGGTATGCGCTTGCCCCGGCGTACCCACTCCAGGACCACGAACACCAGCCTGCCCCCGTCCAGGGCGGGGAAGGGCAGGATGTTGAAGAAGGCCAAGCTCATGCTGAGAAGCGCGGTCAAGGGGACCAGGGAGATGAGGCCCGCCTCCCGGGTAAGCTCTCCTGTGCCCTGGGCAATGCCTATGGGTCCAGCGAAGGGGGTTTCGCCATCGTCGGCCAGCCAGTTGGCGACCGCGTCCTTGGTCGCCACAGCGGCGCCCCCAATCCAGGTTACCGACCTGACCAGGGCCTCCCATGGCGGATTTACTGGAGTATTCTGCAGGGCCAGGAACTCGACGGTAAGCCCTGTGCTGGCTTCATAAGGCAGGGCATCAGCCTCGGGAACAAGGCTGACCGGCCTGCTGGTGCCTCCCCTCAGGATGGTCCAGGCGCTCGGCTCGCCGAGACGCCTGTCGACAGCCCTCGACAGACCGATGAAGTCCCCGATGGCATCGCCATCTATCTCAGCGATGATGTCCCCCGGCAGGATGCCCGCTGCCTGGGCGGGTGAGCCGGGCGCCACATCCTCGATGCGTACATCACCCGAAACGTCGATGTGAATTCCCGTGGCTCCCTGACCCGGCTCAGGCGAGCTTCTGGGAGTCACGAACAGCGTTACGGGCGCACCGTCCCGCAGGACCTGCCACTCGATGCGGCGCCCCCGGTTGTTGTTGATCAGTCCTGTTAGTGTGTAGAACCCCTCTATGGGCGAGCCGTTGATGGCGGTAACGATGTCGCCGGCTTGCACCCCCGCTAAGTCGGCGGGGGAACCGGCAGATACGTTTGTCACCTTCAGGGCGCCGACGACCTCGACGCTGACTCCCGAAGCGGCATCGTGGGGGAAGCTGTGGGAGGTGGGCGAGAGGTAGAGCACCTGTTCCTCGCCGTTACGGCGGACCAGCAATGGCACATCGGTCCCCCGGTTGGCGCCCAGGGTCCGGGTCAACTGCCGAAAACCGGACACATCTTCGTCGTTCACCTTCAGGATGCGGTCCCCTGGAAGCAGGCCTGCGTCCGACGCCGGCGACCGGCTGGATACATGGGCTACCTCCAGCTCTCCCACTGTGAACATGAACAGGCCCGTCAGAAGGAGGAGGGCCAGCACCACGTTCATAAACACGCCGGCGACGAGGATGATGAACCGGGTGCCGATGCCTTTGCTGGCAAAGCTCTGGGGGCCTGTTGCGTCGTTCTCCCCCTCCAGCTTCACGAAGCCGCCGATGGGGAGCAGGTTTATGGTGTATTCGGTGTCCCCCTTGCGCCAGATTGTCAGCAGCTTGGGTGGAAAGCCGACGCCGAACTCATTTACCTTGACGCCGAAGGCCTTGGCGGTTGCGAAGTGGCCAAACTCGTGCACCAGTACCACCGCGGCCAGGACAGCCAGAAACTGTACGATGGTGATCAGGATATCCATGGGGTACGGCCTCGGAGGCCCTTCACATCATCCTGCGAGGACGCGGTTGTGAAGGGAGTCGGCCGCAGCTTCGGCATCCAGACGTGCCGTTCTGTCGGCCTCTAGTATCTCCTCGAGGCTTTCGCCTCCCGTGGATGTGTGCTTGGCCAGGACCGTTTCGAGGACGCGCGGGATATCCAGGAACCCGATTCTGCCCTCCAGGAAGCGGTCCACCGCAACCTCGTCGGCGGCGCTGAGGGCGGCCGGATAAGTGCCTCCCTTCCGTCCGGCTTCCACTGCAAGGCTGAAACAAGGGTAGCGCGCGGGGTCGAGCGGTTCGAAGTTGATATCCAAGGGTGAACCAAGGTCCAGGTGGGGTATCAGCCGGTTGGGCAGGCGCTCCGGGTACAGCATGGAGTACTGGATGGGCAGGCGCATGTCCGGCGGCCCCATCTGGGCCTTCACCGAGCCGTCGGCCATCTCCACCATGGAGTGAATGATGCTCTGGGGATGCACCACCACCTCGATGTTCTCCCAGGGCACGTCGAAGAGCCAGTGGGCCTCGATTACCTCGAAAGCCTTGTTCATGAGGGTCGCGGAATCGATGGTGATCTTCCTGCCCATTTGCCACGTTGGGTGCTTCAGGGCCTGCTCGGGGGTGACTTTCTCCAGGTCCTGGAGGGAAGCCTTGCGGAAGGGGCCTCCCGATGCGGTGATGATCATACGGCTGATGGGGCCGCTTTCCCCCTGGATGCTCTGCCAGATGGCGCTGGGTTCGCTGTCCACTGGCATCAGGACGTGCCCCGCCGTTCCAGCCAAGGACCTGATCAGGGGGCCGGCCATGATGATCACTTCCTTGTTGGCCAGGGCAACGGTCTTGCCGCACTGCAACGCTTTCACCGTGGGAATTAAGCCGGCCGTCCCAATGGTGGAAGCCATCACAAGCTCGACTTCGGGATCGGCTACCATCTCTTCCATGGACGTCACGGACCCCTGCAGCCTGTGCCTCCCGGCCTCGTCGGCGCAGAACACCATCCGGGGGTTGAACTCGGAAACCTGGTTGACCAGCAGGTCCACATTCCTTCCGGCAGCCAGCCCCAGGACCCGGAACCGCTCGGGCATTTCCCGGACCACATCCAGGGTCTGAACCCCGATGGAGCCCGTGGAGCCGAGGACAACCAGTCCCTTCATCCATTCACCGCCTTACACACAGGAGCTATGCGGAGGTGTCCAGCACAAACTTGACAAGATAATACACTGCGGGAATAGCCAGTACAATGGAATCCGCCCTGTCCAGGATGCCTCCGTGGCCGGGCAGGAGGGTGCCTGCGTCCTTCACCCCGGAGGCCCTCTTCAGCCGGGATTCCAGCAGGTCTCCCAACTGTGCGGCCACCCCAGCCACCGCTCCCACCAGGGCGGTCTGCCACGCGGGTACGCGAAGCTCCAGCATGGCGCCGAGGAGCAGGGCAATGCCGATGGCCCAGACCATCCCTCCGAACGCGCCCTCCCAGGTCTTGCCTGGGCTGATGCTGGGAGCCATCTTGTGCCTTCCGATGAGCCTGCCGGTGAAGAAGGCCCCGGTGTCGGTAGCAAATACCACGATTATCCCGAAAAGGAGCCAGTCCCGCCCCAGGTCGGATCCACCGTCCAGCTCTCGGAGAAGCAGCGCATGGGCGAGGAGGAAGGCTACGTAGAAGGGGCCGAACACCCACACTGCCCACTGTACGAGGCTTCCTTCCCTGCGGAGGTTGGCCAGGAGCCAGGGGGCCGAGAGGAGGACGCCGGCCCCGAGAACGGCGTGGGGTAGGTAGTCGGCCCAGAGATCGGTGAGCTGCGCGGAGACGACGATGCCCAAGCCCCAAGCGGCCGCGAGGGAGTAGGGCGCTAGAGAGGGCGTAGAGCTTGTCATACGGTGGTACTCCCAAAGTCCCAGGAGCACCGCCGCGCCTACCAGGATGGTCAGCCAGGGGACGCCAAACCAGATGGCGCCAACCAGAAGGGGGATACCTACCAGGGCGGTAAGCAGTCTGCCAGCCACGGGAGAGCCTAGCCGGAGGGGTCTTCGGACCTCAGGGCGCCGAACCGCCTCTTGCGTTGGCTGAAAGACTCCATGGCTTCGGCAATCTCGGCTTCACCGAGGTCCGGCCACAGAGATGCGGTGGTGAAGTACTCGCTATAGGCGGACTGCCAAATCAGAAAGTTGCTCAGGCGCAGCTCGCCCGCCGTCCGGATGATCAGGTCCGGGTCGGGCAGGCCGCTTGTGTACAGGTACCTGGTAAAGACTTGCTCATCCAGGTCGTCGGGGCAGACGCCCTCGCGCACTATCTGCTTTATGGCCTCCAGGATCTCGTCTCTACCGCCGTAGTCAAAGGCCACGTTCAGGTTGATGGAGCCGTTGTTCTTGGTCAGGTCCTGGGTGTAGTTGACGGCATCCAATAGCTGGGCGGACAGCCGGTCCTTGCGTCCGATGTGGCGCACCCGCACATCTTTGCTGTGCAGGGCCTCCGCCTCCACGTAGATCACCTCTTCGAGGATGGACATGAGGCCGGAGACTTCATCCTCGGGCCTCGCCCAATTCTCCGTGGAGAATGCGAACAGGGTCACATGCTTGACGCCGTAGTCTGCCAGGCAGTCGAGCACCCGGTGAATGTTGTCCACGCCCGCCCGGTGTCCTTCCAGTCTGGGCAAGCCCTGCCTGGTTGCCCACCTTCCGTTGCCGTCCATGATGATGGCCACGTGGTCGGGCACCTTCACCGCCGGAATTGCCGGCTTTGGTTGAGTGGCTCTTAGCTGCATAGGTGATCGGGTCTCGGCATCAGACCTGCATTATCTCCGATTCTTTGGACGAGGAGAGCTGGTCGATGTTGGCGATGTGCTGGTCGGTGTACTTCTGCAGCGTGTCCTGGGCCCTTCGGTTTTCGTCCTGGGACAGGTCCTTGTTCTTCTCCATGGAACGGAGCTGCTCTATGGCATCACGGCGGATGTTCCGGACTGCCAGCTTGCCGTTCTCGGCCTTCTGCTTCAGCACCTTGACCATTTCCCTGCGCCTCTCCTGGCTCAGGGGCGGAATAGGGATCCTGATGAGACTTCCGTCGTTGGAGGGATTCAGCCCGAGCTCGGACTTCTGGATACTCTTTTCTATTTCTCTTATGGCCTGCTTGTCCCAGGGCTGGACGGTCAGGGACCGGGCCTCCGGGGCGGTGATGGTAGCCAGCTGGCTCAGGGGAGTGGGCGTCCCGTAGTATTCGACGGACAGGTTCTCGATCAGCGAGGGGGTCGCCCGGCCTGTGCGCACCGAGTTCAGCTCCCGCTTCAGGGCGTCGATGGCCTTGTCCATCCTGGTTTGGCCGTCAGCCAGGACATCCTCTGCTAATTTTGGTGCGGCTCCGCCTTCGGTCGTCATAACTTCTCTCCTCCTGAAATTCGAGTACCCACCGACTCTCCCGAGAGAACGCGACGGATGCTTCCCGGCTCGAACAGGTCGAACACTATTATAGGAAGGGAGTTGTCCATGCACAAAGACAGGGCGGTCGTATCCATTATCTTCAGGCGCAAGTTCAGGGCATCGAGGTAGCTTAGCTTGGCGAAGGGACGGGCGTTGGGGTTCTCATTGGGGTCCGAATCATAGACCGCATCCACGTTGTTCTTGCCCATCATCAGAACCTCGGCGCCGATCTCCACTGCGCGCAGGGCGGACGTGGTGTCCGTAGTCATGAAGGGGTTCCCTGTGCCGGCGGCAAAAATGACCACCCTTCCCTTTTCCAGGTGGCGCATAGCCCGCCGGCGAATGTAGGGTTCGGCGACCGACTGGACCTGCAGCGCAGTCTGGGTGCGGGTGGTCAGGCCCATTCGCTCCAGGGCATCCTGCAAGGCCAGGGCGTTCATGACCGTTGCCAGCATACCTGCGTAGTCTGCGGTGGCCCTGTCCATCCCCCAGCTCTCCGCCTCCAGCCCTCGCCAGATGTTGCCGCCGCCTATGACCACGCCAAGCTCCACACCAAGGTCGGTGGCTTCCTTGATCTGCTCAGCGGCGTAGCGCACCGCGAGAGGGTCGATTCCGTAGTGGCCTTCGCCGCTGAGGGACTGGCCGCTTAGCTTAAGGAGCACCCGTTTGTAGCAAGAGTTAGCCAAGGTATCCCCAGCCCGTCATTCCCCCAGGGCAAAGCGGGAAAACCGGCGCACCTTCACATTTTCCCCTACCCTGGCGATAGCATCCTGGATGATGTCGGTGACCGTACGGGACGGGTCCTTGATGTAGGACTGGTCCAGAAGGCTGATCTCTTCTATGGGGCGACTATCGTCTTCGTCTATGTCATCCTTGCTGACGTACGAGGTAGAGGGCATAGCTGCTATCTGCATGGCGAGGTTGTGGGCAAGCTCCTGGAACTCGGGGGTGCGGGCCACAAAGTCGGTCTCGCAGTCCAGCTGTACCAGCGCCCCTACGCGCCCCCCTGTGTGAATGTAGGCGTGTACCACACCTTCCCGTGTCTCCCGGCCCACCTTCTTGGCGGCGCTGGCTAGGCCCTGCTCCCGGAGGACATCTTCCGCCTTATCGGCGTTTCCGTCGGACTCCTCCAGGGCCCGCTTGCAGTCCATCACACCGGCTCCGGTCTTTTGCCGGAGGTCTCTGATCATTTCTACGCTTATATCCAAATATGTTCCCCCGATAGAATGTTCACTTAGTGGAAGCCGTACGGCCCCCGGATGCTAGGCTGTTTGGTCCGGGGCATCGGCTTCGGAAGCTTCTTCAGCAGCCGCGTCCGTCGCCGGGGCCGGAGTGTTCTCGCCGCTCGCGCTCGGAACTTGAGCAACGGGCTGCTCATCCGGCTGTTCGACTGGAGGAGCTTCGGCGACGGGAGCATCTTGAGGTGTTGCTCGGAAGGACAAGGCGGACTCCAGTTCCAGGGCATCCAGCTCCAGGAACTCCGGCTTCTCCTCCTCCTCGCCTTCCTCCTCCATCTCTTCGTCCACTTCCGGCTCCAGGGGCGCCCTTTGTCGCAGCCCTTCCAGGATGGCGTCGGCAACCCGGCCGGCGATCAGGCGGATGGACCTGATGGCATCGTCGTTGCCGGGAATGGGGACCGTGACGAGGTTGGGGTTGCAGTTGCTGTCCACCAGGGCCACGATGGGAATGCCCAGCCTGGCGGCTTCGGCGATGCAGATATCTTCCTTCTCGATATCTATGACAAAGAGGGCAGCCGGCATGGAGTTGACGTCGCGGATGCCCTCGAAGTACTTGTGGAGCCGGTTCAGCTCATCCTGGAGCTTCAGGCTTTCCTTCTTGGTGAGGCCCAGCAGCGCACCCTTTTCGATGCGTTCTTCAAGCTGGATCATGTAGTTGATGCGCGCCCTGATGGTCTTGAAGTTGGTCAGCGTACCCCCCAGCCAGCGCTGGTTGATGTAGGGCATGTTGCTTCGCTTGGCTTCCTGTTGGATGGTCTCCTGGGCCTGCTTCTTCGTTCCGACGAACAGGATGTCGCCGCCGCTGGCGACCAGCTGGGTGATGGCCTTGCAGGCGTTCTCCAGGAGGACGAGGGTCTGCTGCAGGTCGATGATGTGAATACCGTTGCGGTGGGTGAAGATGTACCTCTTCATGTTGGGGTTCCACCGCCTAGTCTGGTGTCCGAAGTGGACCCCAGCCTCCAGGAGGGTCTTCATCGTTACCGGTTCCCTCGGAGGAGGGCTAACCTCGGGCGCTTCTACCATAGGACCTGCCTTTCGCCAAGCTCTAGTTCGCTGGATTCCGTATCTATAAAAGGAGCAGGTTACATAACCTGCTCAAGGACGAAAACGCACCATTCCAGGTTACAAATCCGCCCGAAATTATAGCACAGCCTGCCTTGGATGGGCAAGGAGAGCTAGGTGTACATGGCTCCTGGTGCAGAACGCCTCATCTACGGGATGCAGCAGCTGGCCGCCGGACATCCAACCTTACCGGCACCAACGTTGTGCTCTGATTCGAACCGGCTTCCGCGATTCCCGAAATGGCCTGGCGCACCACTTCCTGGTTTTCCCAACTGCAGGGTCACCTACAATAGGCCTGGGACTGCAGCAGGGTTCTCATTGGCTAAGTCGGCCAATGCTCGAAGCTCGTTTAGCTCAGCTTCCGTAACCCCATCCATAACCCAGGGTAGCTCCACGATCTGCTCAGCCAACGCACCATCAATTTTTGCGATATCGTCAAGTAAACCTAGCGCACTACGCTCGGTTTCCGTCAACTCATCTGTCACCCAGGCGAGCCCCACCGTCTGCTCAGCCAGGGAACTGTCGACGATTGCGATTCTGTGGATGGATTCCAGCGCCCTCTGCTCTGATTCAGGCAACCCATCTATCACCCAGGGGAGAGCTAGGATCTGCCCAGCCAAAGCGCTGCTTATACTTGTGATGAAGGCGAGGGTCTGGAGTGCCCTCTGCTCGGATTCCGTAACCTTATCCCCAACCCAGGAAAACCCCATGATCTGCTCGGCCAAGTAGTCGGCTTGGTAACTGATGCTGAGCAGGATCCCCAGCGCCCTCCCCTCGGTTTCCGTCGCCCCATCTCTCACCCACGGGAGCTCTAGGACCTGCTCACCTATGGAACCATCCAGATATCCGAAGCTTGAAAGGGTGTCCAACGCACTTAGCTCGGTTTCAGTCAACCCATCCTCCAGCCAGGGAAGCCCTACAACCTGCTCAGCTAGGGCGCCGAGTGTGTATGTGATTCCGTACAGCAAAAACAGCTTGTGCCGTTCGCTTTCCGTAATCCCGTCGCTTACCCAGGAGTAATCCATCACCAGACCTGATGCTTCGGGGGCAATGGCGGTGAGCTCCCTCAGGAGATCAAGAGCGCCGAGTTCACCGCCGCTTACACCGTCCTGCACCCACGGGAAGCCAGCCACCTTCATTGCAAGGCCGGAGTCCACGATATAGATAGCCCGTAGGTGTCTTTTTGCTTCGCTACGGCGGCCGGCATCCTCGGAAAAATCCGGTTGTACGGGCGAGTCGTACCAGGGGATAACCGTGCTGTAGTAGGCGTTGGCCTTTTGGGTGGCGGTTTGCGTCGGCGTTGGCCTCGGTGTAGGAGTGAGTGAGGGTGTTGGTATAACCGTTGGGGATGGGACTGGAGTGGCTGTAGGAATGGGAACGCGAGTAGGAGTAGGCGGGGGAGTAGAGGTCGGTGTAGCCGTGGGGCTGGGAGTCGGTTCGGCTGTCGGTGTGGCCGTCGGGCCAGGAGTCGGGCTCAGGGTGGGCGACGGTGACGGATCGGGCGTCGGCGTCACAGGCGGAGTAGCAGTGGGAGTGAATGTCGGGGTAGTAATTGGGGTGGGCGGGCTGAGCGTGCACCCAGCAACGCAAACAGCCAGCACTCCCAGAAGAAACCCATATCTTAGAGAAAACATGGTGTTTCCGAACTGCGCCCTATCTGCGAGACCGGTTAACCTTGTCGGCGCAGTCAACGTTGAACAAATATACCATAAGCCCGCCTGCGCTCAATTTGGCCGGCCTTCACCTTCGACGATGCGGAGCATAAGCTGGTCCCCCGAGCTCCAGGGCGCCGTGGCTTCCCAGGTGATCGTGCCGGCTGTCGCATCCCCTGTGCCGTCGGAGAGCGATACCGCCACGGACCCGTCCAGCGCGATGAAGTCCAGGGTGTCGAAGGTGAGGTCGACATATGGCATGAGTGTCATCGTGACCATGTCGCCGGTCGCCGCCAAGTCTGTGATCTCCGTGTCCGTGTTCAAAGTGTTGAATCTGCTGGGCTCCAGGACTCCGCCGTCTGCGCTGAAGCCCACGCCGTCCTGCAGGTCTGCCGGGTCGAAGAAGGCTTCGTGAACCGTGCCCTCGGGAGCGTTAACGGCGATGATAACGTCGACATCTCGCTCCATTTCCTCAGGCTCACCGTCACAAATGACCAACTCGTAGTCACGCCATTCTTCGTAGAATCTGAATTCTCCAGCCGGTAGTGGACGTGCTATATCCACTACCCTCGAGTTGTGCGCGATGAATAGAGACGAATCGTCACCACGGAGTTCCATCACCCGTCTGCCTGGAGGACGCGGTGTCCGGTCTCCTTCGTAGTCATCAGGGTAGACAAGCGATCCGGCGGGCAGCCCAGACCTAACAGTTTCGTTTCTGGTGAATTGAGGGTGCTTGAACCCTTGGGGGTGCTCACGGACTCGCCGTTCCGCTACACGCTTAGCGTAGATGCAGGCCCTATAGGCAGCGGAGCTGCCTCCAGCATCTAGCTCATGCTCGAACTCGCCAATCTTGAACTTCAAAGAGGCCAGCGTGATGGTTGAAGAGGACCCGGAGGTTCCGGAGGCCCCTGATGCCCCAGCCCCGCTGTCCGTCGGAACATCCAGGAGGAAGCGCTTGTTGCCCGTGCTTGAGCGTGAGCCTGATCCCCCTAGTGCGCCTGGTACTTCAGGCAGCCATTGCTTGGAGTGGACGCTGGCTATGGAGTATCGATCGCCATAGTTGTACCCGTAGTCTGGCTGGATACTGCCCAGCACATAGTAACCAGCCTTTGGATAATCGACCAGTAACGTGTAGTCGGCGTAGAGAAAGACAATGGCCTCCCTATTGTCCCAGCTGTTGTCCCTCGCTGAGAAAAGCTTTTGTGCGAACACAGTAGCATCCCCCGTGCTCTCATGACCCCTGCTGGCTTCGTACACTATGGCAGTGACCGTGCTGTCTCCAGTCCCGAGCAGGTACTCTTGGACAGCGAACCTGTGCTCCAAGGTGCCGACATACCTGATGGCGTCTCCCGTGGTGATTCCTAGTATCTCCTCGTCCCAGCGCTTTGCATCCCAGCGAGCGGTCCCAGTGGAAACAGAACGCAGACGCACTCTGGCGATGGCGTCGGCTGAGGCAATAGTCTCCTCCAGTGAGGTTTGCCCAAAGTAGATCACAGAGGCGGGGTTACCTCCCCACGAATACTGTCCCGATCCCGAATTTGGGGCAGCGCACGAGATGAAGACAACTATCGCCAAGATTCCGAGCAAGAGTATTCCAACGGTGTTCAGGACTATTGATATCACGAAGCTCATTGTCTCCTCCTGTGGTTGATCCTCAGTGCACCGAGTGATGGCGATAGACTTCGCCTAGATAGTTGAGGTCGTTTGGGGGTATCTGAACATGGGGATAACCTCTGCTATCCGAGCCCATCAAGTAGAGGTGATAATCACTGCCAAACCGGTACAGGTCATGCAACCCGAGTGTATGCCCGAGCTCGTGCATGATGGTCCTGGGAATATAGACGTACACTTGGCTATCTTCCTTGTAGCCGCCTTCATCGTTCTCAATTGGAACAGGGACGTCATGCAAGTGAAGCTGAGAGTTATTCGTCCAATAAAGACGGACCCGGATACTCGGTTTACTGTCTTGAGGTCGTGATATATTGGGTTGCCCTGGGATGTAGTACCTGGCTGGCTCCTCCAGGATGAGCTCCAGATCTCTTACATGACCATTCGTGTCGGCAACCTGCCAATACTTTTGGCGAATGCACGCTGAAGCCGGGCCGCATCCATCGGGGCCTAATACATTTACTGTGACGGTCCGACCGTCGTCCAATCGGTTACCGCAGCGACTTTCGTCATGGGGCGACTGCTCCCTATGACAAATCAGAACGCCGGGTTCTCCCAATGCAACGGAGGAGCTGTTCCAGTCATTGATACCGTGGGCAATTGCTGTAGGAATGACCGCCTGCGGGTCATATTCCCTAGGATCATGATCATGCCGGGTTGGGGCTGGTGTTCCGAGGACATACTGGACGGTGTGGTCTGCCTGGTGCCCGAGAAACGGGAGGGGCAGGGAGAACTCTTTTGACGGAGGCTCTTCTGATTCCTGGTTATCCTTCACGTTGACAATCCTAAAGTCGTAGGGATGGCTGAATTTCAGTCCTCCGACTACAGCCTCTGAATTCGCGACCAACAGATCTCCACCACCCTTGGTGCCGTTGAGGGTAAAGCGATCATGGGGCAGGGTCTTCCAGGTGTAGACACCAATACCCGGCACCCGCCGGTCCGATATCTGTACTTTGTAGTTTGCTCCGGTTACGTCCTCCCAATCGAGGAACAACTGGCCAGTATCCCAATTGGGCTCCCAGTCGCCATCAACAAATATCCCACCCTCATCAACAGCGCCAAAAGGCGTGGAAGTCAATTCCTCGATCATGGGCGGACGGGTCGGCTCCGGCGCAGGCGTCGCGGTCGGCCTCCTCGTTGGGGTAGGGGTAGGGGTGACAGGCGTGGGTGTGGGGGTGAAACGCGTAGGGGTAGGGGTATGTGTAGGGGATCCACAGTCCTTGGTCCTGGCATATGCCGCCCTAGAAGGTCCCCACTGACCATTGTAGACCTCATCGTCGTCTCCGCGGGCCTTCACTCGGAAAGTATAGTTTCTGTCGCATGTAAGCCCTGTTGCAGTTGTGGAAAGATTGCTTGTTTTCTTGCTGCCACCACTCCAGGATGCCCAGTATTTCACCGCACCAGGAACCTCACTCCAGGAAATGTCGGCAGAAGACTGGTCGGTTGTGACCGACACGCTGGACGGAGCCGGGGCAGTAAGGGGAGAGGTGCCATGCTGGGGTTCTCCTTCCTGGGCGAACACCCACATGGCGCCGACGGCCAGCAAGCCCGCCTAGGTACCGATGATGAGTACAAGGTCGAGGAACCTGTTTATCGTCATGCTTCACCTCCACGAGGTCCACCGGCAGGTATTTCCAACCCCGGGATAGATACTCCGTAGCGCCGCTGGATCCTCCGGCGCCTCTAGCCTCCGAGGGAGCTGCTGGAACCAGTAGAGCAGTATCTCTTTAAGGGAGACCAGTCACCAGAAGGGCTGTCTGCGCCAACGATAATGAGCTTTTCCTCGCCTCCTTCTTACCTTGAGGTGAACTCGAACACCGGGCTGGGCATGCTGTCGTAGGTCTCGGAGTGGGCGATGACCCTGAAGTACAGGGTGTCGCCACGGCCAAAGTCGTTATCCCGCCATCGGGCCCAGCACTGGAGCTGGTCTGAGTTGCTGCATGTTGCCGGGAGCCAGATGCCATCCTCTTCATACGACCACTGTAGCGTGTAGCCGGTGACCGACTCGCCCTCCAGGTCGTCCATCTCGTCCCAGTGAAGCCGAGCGCCGATGCTGGGGATCACAAAGAATACTTCAGGACTCGGTGCCACCTCGCTTGCTATGAGCTTCGGCACAGGCCGTCCCTCGCCCTCGACGATGCGGAGCATAAGCTGGTCCCCCGAGGACCAGGGCGCCGTTGCCTCCCAAGTGATCGTGCCTGCGGTCGCATCTCCTGTGCCGTCCGAGAGCGACACCGCCACGGAGCCATCCAGACCTATGAAGTCCAGGGTATCGAAGGTGAGATCGACGTAGGGTGAAAGTCCCATGGTCACCAGGTCGCCGGTCGCCACCAAGCTCGTGATCTGTGTGTCTGTGTTGAAGGTGGTGAACCTGCTGGGCTCCAGGACTCCGCCGTCGGCGCTGAAGCCCACGCCGTCCTGCAGGCCTGCCGGGTCGAAGAGGGCTTCAAGCAACGTTCCCGAAGGGGCGGTGACGGTGATGAATATCTCCAGCTGGCGTTCCAGTTCTTCGGGTTGCCCATCACATGGAATAATGGTTTGGGAGCGCCAGCTATGGAAGAACTTGTACTCCCCTGCTGGGAGAGGCCGAGCTGTGTACGCCTTTCCGGGCCAAGTATAGGTGAAACGGTGGGCATCTCTGCCCAACAAGCGGGACTCATCTGAGGTCGCTGGACGTACTCCACCGTACTCATCTTCCACGACGGCTGCTACGAGGTCTGACGAGTAGGATTTGTATGCCAGCGTTCCGGCTGCAAGGCCAGATTCGATGGATTCATCAAACCGCTGGTAGTAGGGGTTGGCCTCGCCGGTCTCGGCCTGCTCATAAGCAAGCTCCCTTTCCAGCTCGTACTTATATGTGATGCAGTCCCGATACGCCTGGGTGCCTCCTCCAGAGGCGATCTCCTGCTCGATGGATGCAATCTTGGCTTTCATTTCTCCCAAGGCAATCGTCTTGGGCCCACTGGCGCCACTGGCGCCTCCGGCACCTCCAGCATCGTCTCCGGGGGCGGGAGCTTCCAGAAGGAAACGGCGTGTTGCGGTCTCCGTCTCCGATGCACCGGAAGCTCCCTGGGGGGTGTCTCTATCTGCAGGCAGCCATGTCCTACTGCGCTTGCCTTCAATGGTGTACGTATCCCCGTAATTGTAGGCGATAACCCCAAGGAAGTACCTGCCGGTTTGGACAGGATCATCTTCAAGGAAAAGGACAGCTTCGCGGCTGTCCCACTCGGTGTTCCGTTCCTGTAGAAGCTGATTGGCAATAGCGACAGCTTCCTGCTGCGTTCGGGCGGTCACAGGATATGTGTAATCGGGGTCATACACCATCGCCACAATCTGGCTGTCGCCGGTTCCTTTGAGGTACTCCAGCACATCGAAGCGATGTTCCAGGGCACCCATATGGTAGGGTGCCCCCGCACCCCAGTAGTCATACAGCGCTGATGTTGCAGAGACCGAGTTCAGCTCTGCCCGCACTATAGCGGTTGAGCTGGCGATAGATTCCTCAAGGGATTCCGTCCCATAGAAGGGGATGGGCATCGCGGAGATCATTTCCTCCACATCCTCATCTTCAGATGGGGGTTGCACCGAGCCATCCCCTCCGCTGGAGCAGGCAATACCCAAGATGAGCACAAGGGGAATCAACAAGCGGAACATAACAACCTCCCTAGCGTCGTTTGTGGTTCCGGTAGATATCTTCCAGGTAGTCATTATCCAGGGTTGGGATGGCCTCAAAACCTCGCTTCCTGGTGTCGCCCATCAGATAGCCAGAGAAGTCCCGGTACGTCAGCTTGTACAGGTCAGCCAGCCCCAGCATATGACCGAACTCATGCATGATGGCGTTGCGCAGGTAGGAATACGTCCATTCCGCTTTGTCCGGTACAGGCTTGTTGTGCAGGTTGAAGTTGTTGGTCCACACTATCCGGTCCTCGCCAAAGTAGGCAGGTTCCTCGATTCTAACGGTCCGGTTGCCGATATACCGACCATCCACGGTCCGCGGCGTTGACACACAAGCATATGAGCCGCTGCATCTGTCTGCGAGGTCTCCGTCGAGCACACTGTACTGCGCGCTATATCCGTCGGTGTTTCTGGTGTTGCAATCCCCCACGTCCACCTCACAGATATGTATCTGCGGCCCATTGCTGTCGGTTGCTGCAGAAGAGGCGTTCCACGCTTTGATAGCTTTGTCAAAAGCATCGGAGTGGTCCGGCACATACTGACCTTGGGGCGGAGCTGAGACGCCAAACTGGTACGCCACGGTATGGTCCCGCTGACGTCCCGTGAAGGGTATGGGGGTGCGTATATCGATTTTCCTCAACTCAGATGGTATTCCGTTTCTGACCGCCCACACCCCGTAGGTGTATGTCTGCTCAGGTTGGAGATTCGAGATGTGTACAGCTCTTGAGGTGATGCCAGACTTGACGATCCTCCAGGTGGGCGGGTTCACCGGCTCCAGTAGCTCGTAGGTGATTCCGCTGCCGGGCACCTCTGCCCAGATCAGTTGCATGGTGATCGTGCCTTTGCCGAGGCCTTTGGAAAACACGGTCTCGTAGGGGGAGTAATTGGCCCACGCCGGCGCAGGCGGAGGGTTGGGCCCCGGCGTAGGTGTGGGGGTGACAGGCGTGGGCGTTGGTGACTTCGTGGGTGTGGGTGTGGGTGGAACGCATGTTGGTGCAGTGCCCGAAGAGCCGCAAGGTTCTAGTGTCGGGGTGGGCGTTGGGGGCTTCGTGGGTGTGGGTGGAATGCATGTTGGTGCAGTGCTCGAAGAACCGCAAGGCTCTAGTGTCGGGGGGGCCTCGAACTCCACCGTCACCGAGGCGCTGGCGCTCCTGTCGCAGATATTCCCGTCCCGTTCAAAGACTGCACTAACGGTCGCCCTGTATGTCCCCTCCGAGGTCACCGTCCGGCTTGTGCTTCTGTTTCCATCATTCCAGTAGAAGCTGTGGGTAACCGTGTAGTGGCGCATGCTCACCCTCGTGTAGCTGGCGCTGATCCTGGCGCTGGTGGTGGTCACGTCGGATACGCTTGCCGTGATCGATGGCGTCGGGATGTTGGTGGGGCACCGCCACCTCGGCACCACTCCATCCCGGGTATCCCCCTCGCCACCATCCGCTGATACCAGCATGGTTGTTACCCAGGCGGCTGTTACCAAAACAATCAAGATCATCACGATGCTCAAGGCTCGGTTAGCAGTCATGGTTACCTCCTCTTGATGGTCCGCGCTTCGGGCTCGAAGTCGTGGTCCAGCCACCGGACGAAGAACCGGGCACTAAGTATGTGGGTCTTCTTCGAGACCTTGTTCATTTTGCTCACCATGACCGGCGCCTCAAGCATCTGAGAGAGCTCCTGGGACAGACAGAGCAGTATCTGCCTGCGAAAGGCCGGTCATCAGTAAAGTGTACACAATCAAGTGTGACAAACGTGTGACATTTGAGCCTTTCGTGTGCCAATTCTGTGCCAGTTTGAGGCCTGGACTCCTGCACCGGGCCCGGCAGCCCCATTCCGGCGCAGGTTCCCGCTCCCCGTTTTCGCGAGGGCGAGTTTCGCGGGAAAGATGCGAGAGTGAGAGCGGGAACGACGAGCAGTGGGGGCGGGACCAACGCGAGAGCAGGGCGGGGCGCGGACGGGGCATGCCCCGGTGGCATTTGCTTTGCGGGGTGCTTCATCCGGGATAGCGGGCCCGGTGTGCTAGAATGCTAGTGCATCGTACGTGTGGAGGAGGCGGAATGAATGACCTGCCCGGCGGCGCAGCGTTGAGCCGGCAGTCCATCCTCGAGTTGCTGGAAGCCCCGGACCCTCTGATCGCCGGCTACCTGGACCTGGATATTCAGGCGCAGCCCAACGGGTTCGATATCACGGTGGGGGAGGTACTGGAGTACACCTCCGCCGGAGAGATGACCCAAGCTGACCGCACCCTATCGTCCACGCGTCCCCTCCAATGGGATGTATCGGGGAATCTAGATCTAGTTCCCGGTCCCTATCTTGCAGTGCTAAACGAACGCATCAGCCTGCCCCTTCACATCATGGCACTGATGCAGCCCCGCTCCAGCCTCCTGCGCTCCGGTGTGACGTTGCACACGGCTATATGGGATGCGGGATATCGAGGCCGGTCCCAGGTGGTGCTTTCGGTGCTGAATCCCCGCGGGTTCCGCCTGGGCCGCAACGCCAGGATCGGCCAGCTCGTCTTCTTTGGCCTGGACCGGCAGATTCTCCAGGGATATACAGGGCAGTACCAGGACGAGAACCTCACGCCTTCGGAGACGAGCGGGGCGCCCATGGCCGGCGGGCTGGAGACCAGTAGAGCAGTGCCGGGTGATAGATATGGCAGATAGTTTCTCCGAACGACTGAGGGCGGAGGCCGCCCCAGCCTGGCAGCAGATATACGCCAACCCCTTCCTGGCGGAGCTCCGGGCGGGTACCTTGCCCCTGGAGAAGTTCCGGTACTACATGGCCCAGGACTACCTGTACCTGGAAGGGTTCGCCCGGACGGTGGCCCTCGCCTTGGCCAAGGCCCCGGACAGCTACAACCTGGAGCTGCTCTCCCACCGGGTCTCCACCCCCGTGGAAAGGCCCCTGCACCAGAAGATGATGTCCCTGGTGGGGCTCACAACCGAGGAGGCGGAGGCCATAGGGCGCTCGCCGACGTGCTTGGGCTACGTCAACCATATGCTCGCGACCGCATCCCTGATGGGCTTGGGGCCCACGGCCGCCGCCCTGCTGCCCTGCCCATGGACCTACCATGAACTGGGCGACATGCTGGGTGAGCTGGAGCATCCGGTCTATTCCCAGTGGTCGTCCCCCTACACCGAGGGCTTGCTGAAGGACAGCGTAGCTGCCTGGCGCTCCTTTGTGGATGAGTGCGCAAGAACTGCAGGGCCTGTGGAGTTGGAGCAGATGCGGACGGCATTCATGGTGAGCAGCCGGTATGAGTGGCTCTTCTGGCACATGGCCTACAACATGGAAGCTTGGCCGCCGGGCGAGTAGCTCACGGTTAGAAAGAGTCCAGCGATGCCCAGATTCGAGCAGGCCCACCCGGATAACGTGCCGGGTGCATGGTTCGTGGATACGCGCTGCATACGATGTGACGCGGCCCGGCACTGGGCTCCCGACCATATCGGAATGGATGCCAGCGGGCGCTCTCTCATCGCCAGCCAGCCCAATGGGCCGGAGCAAGAGGCTGCTTTGTGGCGTGCCGCTGCCGCCTGTCCCACAAGGTCGATTGGCAATCTCAAGCATCCAGTCCAGCCGCCAGGCATTTTCCCCCACCTCCTAACCGGAGGGGTGTTTGCTTTGGGGAATAACTCCCACGCATCCTTTGGGGCCCATTCTTTTCTTGTTAAGCGTCCCGAGGGAAACCTCATGATCGACTCTCCACGGTTCAGCCGTCCGTTGGCCACGAGCCTAGATGACATGGGAGGCATTGCCCACGTACTGCTGAGCCATCGCGATGATGTTGCTGACTACGACCTCTGGGCCGACCGTTATGGCGCCCGGGTCTGGATTGGCGAAGCCGACGCCGATGCCGCTCCCCTAGCGACCGATCTGATTGGAGAAGAGGGTGTTGCATCGATTTCGCCAGGAGTGCTGTCAGTTCCGGCTCCTGGGCATACGCGGGGTCATGTGGTGTATCACATCGATGACAGGCTCCTGTTCACAGGAGACACACTCCACTGGAACCATCGCCGCGGGGAGCTGGACGTTTTCCCAAACCAGACCTTTCATTCGTGGGAGATCCTTGCCGACACTATGGAGAGGCTCGCTGCCCTTAGCGTGGAATGGGTATTCCCCGGTCATGGTATGTGGCATCACGTAGGCGCGGAGGAGTGGACCCGCCAGCTGGTGGCCATGGGTCCGGCGATGCGAGCCATTGGTCGGCAGGCTTGGGCACAACGGCCCCACGCAACCTACAACTGGTATCAATCATGATGCCCGAGTGACGTGCGCTTTCATCGTCCCATCTTCCGACAACTGCGCCTTTGGGATCCATGGACCGCGTACCATCGCGACGGCCGGACAACCAAAGATCGGCGATTTGAGAAAGGTCCAGGGCGGATTACCTGTATTCTTGACACTTTCCCCTTGGGTGGACTAGCCTACCTTCCGTCTACAGCATGCCGTTCCGGCTTCGCTTACTCACACATTGGAGATGTTCGTTGCCTGAAGTCCGAGAGTTGAACCTGATATGCATGTCCGGCCAGGGGTCGGTGCAAGCCGGGGAGGTGCTCTCCAAGGTGCACTCCCGGATGGGCAGCTATGTTTCGGTAAACGTTTATCCGGGCACTCGCGCCCGGAGCGCCCCGGTAATCAACTACGTCAAGATATCGGACTCCCCAGGGCTGGCAAGCTGCGCCAACTACCATCCCTCCGAGGTGATCATCTTCCAGGAGGAGTTGCTCAACACAGCCCGGCACAACAGCCATGACCTTGTGGCCGATGCTGTGGCGAGGATGAAGGAAGGCACCCTGCTGGTGAACTCCCCCAAGGCTCCAGAGGAAATCGACCTCCCCTTCTCCTTCCGGGGGGTCGTAGCCACGGTGGATGCGACGGAGATTTGCCAGAGGCTGCTTCACAGGTATCCGCCGCCCGTCGGTCTGTGCCTGCTGGGGGCTTATGCCCGCATCACCGAGAGCATGGACCTCACCGAACTCCGGGCCGAGGTCAGAGATGCTTTACCTGGATCGGTGGGAGATGCCAACGCCCGGGCTGTCGTAGAGGCCTACCAGTCGGTGAAGGCGATCGGGGGTGTCAAACACGATAGCGCCAACAAAGCCCGGGGGTTCCGGCGGGTACAGGTGGATGACCTGACCCAGCACTACAGGTTCGACCGCTACGATGAATTGCCCGGCTACACCAAGGGCAGCCCCTTTGTCTGGCGAGACTCCATACCGGTGTGCATGGACAGCAAGTGCATCTGCCCCAGCTCTTGCATCAGCGAAGTGATGTGTCCCGACGGCACAGGCTTCATAGTGCGCGAGGGTCTCCCGCAGCAGGGCTACCGTATCGACGTTGACTTTTGCCGGGGCTGCGGTATCTGTGTTGAGGTGTGCGTGGGAGAAGCCCTTACCATGATCGACGAAGACAAGGTGCTGAAGGACCGGCCCAACTACGAAGAAATAACCATGGAGCCCCACCACGGGGAGATCTACTCCAAGACCCGGTACTCCATGGGCGAAGAAGAAAACAACGAAGTGAGTTAGCATCCGTCAAGCGGGCGTCGGATGTGCCCGCGGGAGGTTTCATGTCCACAGGGATTGAACTGGAGCGCACCGCCCTTACGGGCAACAAGGCGGCTGCCAAAGCTCTGCAGCTGGCCCGCATACAGGTGCTGTGCTTCTTCCCCATTGGCCCCTCCGATGAGGTGGGCGAGGAAGCATCTCGCATGATATCCAGGGGAGACCTGGATGCCAGGGTAATTGAGCTGCAGAACGAACGCAGCGTGATGAACGCCCAGTGCGTAGCCACCCAGTCCGGTGTGCGGTGCTCCTTCGCCACCAACTCCGAGGGCCTCCTCTACGCCGCCCAGCAGCTTATCTTCGCTTCCTACGCCCGCATTCCTATCGTCATTACCGTTGCCCACCGGGCCCTGGAGCCCCCGGCGGTGGTCCGCACCGATGACCAGGATACGATCATGTACCGGGACATCCACTGGCTCCACTATCACTGCGAGAACGCCCAGGATGTCTTCGATACTATCCTGCAGGCATACAAGGTCAGCGAACACCCGGACATCCTCCTGCCCGCCTTTGTCACCTACGACGGCTGGGAGGTATCCCACAACAGCTACCCCGTAATGCTGCCGACCCGGGAGATGGTTGACCGGTTCCTGCCCCCCTTCCAGCTTCCGCCGGAGATCGATTTCCTGAAGAACGTGGACTTCTCCGGGTACTACTCGGGTGCGCGGATGAGCGGCTACGGCTACGTGGATGTGGACCGGGAGTACATGGAGCGTCGCTACCAGCTTGACTATGCGCTGAACCACACCGCCAAGCAGATGATCCAGGATGTCCACGAGGAGTACAAGGAGATGTTCGGGCGTGGGTACGGCGGACTCCTGGAGAGCTACAGGGCCGATGATGCCGAGGTTGTCCTCGTCGGCATGGGCTCCCTGGTTTCAACGGCCAGGGTAGCCATCGACATGATGCGAGACCAGGGCAAGAAAGTCGGCCTGGTGAAAATCAGGACCTACCGCCCATTCCCAGGCCGGGAGCTGGCCGATGCCCTGAGAGGTTCCAAGGTGGTGGTGGTGATGGACCGGAACACCGTATCCGCCGTCTTCCATGACCTTAAGAGCGCACTGTTTGGAGAAAGCGCCCATCCCAGCGTGCTTGGGCGCACTGTGGGCCTTGGCGGCAGGGATGTCACCTACTACGACATCCAGTACATGGTGGAAGAGGGGTTCCAGTCGTTGGACCCCGGGAACCTGGTGCCGGAGCAGTCCTGGCACTTCGATGTGATAGAAGATGAAGCTATGTTGCGGCGGGCCTTGGGAGCCGTGTAAAAGAATGGCCGTCGAGGAGTTGATTCGCTATGCCTAAGATGATGATGGAGACCGTCGAGAAAAAGGTCTGGATGAACGTCACGGCCAACCAGTGCCCGGGGTGTCCATCCAACCTGGCAACCCGGCTGGTGATGCAGATAATCTTCGACATCCTGGAAGATGAAGCCCCCATCATTTTCGGGCAGGGGTGCGGCATAGGGCGGGACTTTCTCCAACGCAGCGGGCTGGGCACCCATGACAGCGCCTGCGCAGCCATGCGCACTGCCATGGACATCCGGGGGATCGAACGGCCCATAGTCGTGATAGACGGAGACGGGCAGATCGACATGGGGCTGGCTGACATGGCGACAGCCTTCCAGCAGGGCTACAAGTACCTGCACGTAGTCTGCGACAACCAAGCCCATGCGGCCAGTGGCAGCCACGCCACGGGCAGCACCGACCTGCTGGCCCGCACCAGCGTCCGGCCTTCCGGCAAGGTGCGAAGCCGTAAGCAGTTCCCCCTGATGCTGATGTTCAGCGGGGCTGAGTACGTGGCGACGGCCTCCACATCCCACCCCGCCGACCTGGAGCGCAAGCTGAAGGCGGCTGTGACCCGCCTCCCGGCCTTCATCCAGATATTGACTCCCTGCAACCCGTCGTGGGGTTACGACGACGACAAGGGCGTCGAGGTCTCCCGCCTTGCCGTGGAGTGCGGCATCTGGCCCCTGTACGAGTGGAAGGATGGGGCATTCCGGCGGGCCAACATACCCCGCAAGGCGACTATCCGGGACTACATCGCCCCCCAGAGGCGGTACGCTCAGGCCACCGATGCGCAGATCGCCGAGATGGAAGAGTACGTTCGCCAGCAGGACAGCATGCTGAGCAGCCTGGCCGCCGGCTTCAACGGCTAACAGCAGCGGGCCGGCAGTACCCCCCCTTCACCTGCTCGAGGATGAACATGTCCAACTCCTCCGAAAGGCCGTGGCTCTCCTCCTATTCGCCCGGCATCCCGTCAAGCCTCGACTACCCGAACATACCTCTCCATTCCTTTCTCACGCGGTCGGCGGAAAGGTTCCCCGACCGGTCTGCAATCATCTACCTGGGCGATGATGCTGCCTCGCCGCCTACCCTGACGTATCGGGAGCTTGACCAGCTCTCGGGCCGCTTTGCCGCCGGACTTGCCGGCATGGGGGCCGGCAGGGGAGACCGTGTGGCCTACTTCATGCAGAACTGCCCCGAGCTGGTTATCACCTTCTATGGAATCCTGAAGGCCGGCGCGGTGCCTGCGCCCTGCAACCCGATGTACACCGGGGATGAGCTGATGCGCCAGCTCGATGATGCTCAACCGCGCATGATCTTGTGCGACCGGGACACCCATCCCCTGGTGAGCAGAGCGCTGGAGGACAAGACCGCTCCCGCTATGGTAGTGGTGGGAGGCGAGGGTCCAGAGCCGAGCTTCGAGGCCATCATGGAGTCTCATAGCGAACCCGCCGCGCCCGTTCCCGTTGACCCGGCGCGGGACCTGGCCCTGCTCCCCTACACCGGCGGGACAACCGGCATATCCAAAGGGGCTATGCTCACCCACCGGAACATGGTGGTCAACGCGATGCAGTTCGCCGCCTGGTACGGGTACGAGGCCGGTAAGGAGACCTTCATCTCCACCCTTCCCCTGTTCCACATCGGCGGAATCGCGGGCGCCATGAGCGTTCCCATCTTGGTGGGAGCAACCATGCTTCTATTCCGCAGGTTCGATGCCCGGCGAGTGCTGACGGCGATACAGGAGTACCAGGCGACCCGGTTCCCGGCAGTGCCCACGATGTACATCGCAGCGCTGGACCTGGAGGGCGCTCGTAGCTTCGATTTGGCTTCCCTGAAACCCTCCCGCACCAGCGCCTCCTCGCTGCCCCCGGCGGTCAAGCGGGCCTTCGATGATATGGTGGGCCATGAAGTCCTCATCGAAGGGTACGGCCTGACGGAGACCTCTCCCCTCACCCATGCCAACCCCATCCACAGGGCCAAGGAGGGTTCCATAGGCGTCCCCCTGCCCGACACCGAGGCTCGCATCGTGGACCCCGAGGAGGGCGTGGATGAGGTGCCCGAGGGGGAGATCGGCGAGTTGGTCATCCAGGGACCGCAGGTGATGGCCGGCTACTGGCAGAAACCGCAGGAAACGGCGGATGTGCTCCGGGACGGGTGGCTGTATACCGGCGACCTGGCGAGGATGGACGATGAGGGGTACTTCTACATTGTCGATCGCAAGAAGGATGTGATTAACGCAGCCGGGTTCAAGGTGTGGCCCCGGGAGGTGGAGGAAGTCCTCTTCGAGCACCCGATGGTGGAACTGGCGGCCGTCGTAGGTGTTGCCGACAGGTACCGGGGCGAGACGGTCAAGGCAGTGCTGGTGCTCAAGAAAGAGTTCCGTGACCGTCCCGAAGGCGATGTCCACAAGGAGCTGCTGAAGCACTGTCGCAGCAAGCTGGCCGCCTACAAGGTTCCCCGGCTGCTGGAGGTGCGCGATTCCCTGCCCGTAAGTGCGGCAGGGAAGGTCCTACGAAGAGAACTCAAGGGCTAGCAGTCGCCAGCTCTTCTGCGCTTCCACAAGTATCCGGCCCGAGCCAGGGCCGCCGCCAGCATCGGCGCGGGTGCACTGCGCGATGCGGTTGGGTTATACTGCGAGCACATCAGCCTCGGAATCAGCGCTATGCCCCACCTAATGCACACCCTCGAATCCATGCGGAGCAAGGGCTACCGCCTTACCCCGCAGCGGATGTTGATACTCTCCATAGTGGCCGACGGAGATGGACACATGGGCGTGGACCAGGTCTTCCGAAAAGCCAGGGAGACGTACCCGTCCATGGACCTGGCCACCGTGTACCGGACGTTGCACCTGTTCAGGGAGCTGGGCGTAGTCACCGAGGTTGCGATAGAGGACCGTCGCCACTTTGAGTTGACGGACCCCAACGGAAAGCACAACCATATGGTGTGCCGGGTATGCGCCGGGGCCTTCAACCTCAGCCCCCACTACCTTGAGGAATTCCAGAGGACCCTGGTGGAAGAGTTCGGTTTCGAACCCGACTTGGACAACTTCACGGTGGCAGGGGTGTGCTCCCGCTGCCAGTCTTCTCAATAGCGCCTATTCGACTGCCTTCTCCCTGGTTACAAGCATCAGCAGCGCCGGCAGCACGACCAGGGATGCCATCAGCGCCAAGCCGATCATGGAAGCCGTCAAGAACCCGTAGGTGGAGATCAACGGAAAGGGCGCCAAGCCCATGATCGTAAATCCCACCATGCTGGATGAAGCGGAAACCAGCAGGGCGACACCCGTGCCACCGGCAGACCTGCGCAGGGCGTCCATCTTGCTCCGGGCGGACACCATCTCTTCCCTGAACCTCTGGGTCAGGTGGATTGAGTAGTCGATTCCCACTCCCAGGGACACCGCACCGATGGTGGCTGTCACGAAATTCAGGCTGAAGCCCACCAGGTGCATCAGCGCGTAGAGCCACACGATGACCAGACCTATGGGTATCACCGTTATCACCGCGTAGCGTACCGATCGCATTGCAATTAGGAGCAGGATGAGGGCGCCTACTGCTGCGATGGGCAGGGAGCGCTGGATGGTGCGGGTGGCCGCATCGAGCTGGGCTTCCCGCACAAAGGGCGAGCCGGTCAGCCCGGCGCGGAGGATGGCGCCGTCCCCTTCCAGCACCTCCAGGTCCTCTTCCAGGGAGGTTCGCGCTTGCGCTACGATGGTCTGCTCCCTGGAGCCGGGAATCCCCGTCGTCATCAGGGTCGCGACGTTATCCTCGTTGGGGTTGAGGGAGAGTATCCCTTTGACCAGGTCAGCGCCGTAGACCAGGGTGTCTTCGTCCTGGGGCACCCCATTAGCCTCGACATAGTCATAGATGGCCCGCACGTGCTCTCGGGAGTCGGGATAGCCGTCCCCGTTCATGTCTGTGATGTCGAGGCCGGTTGCGCTTTCGACCTGCCCAAGGGCGTAGTCGTTGGCCATCACAAAACGAAGGATGTGCAGCAGGTTGAATTCCCACAGTTCAGCCTGGCCTTCCGTGTCCTTAGATATGTAGGGGTTGTCGGATAAGCCTGCCACAAACCTGTCCATGGCTGCCACAGCCGCGGGGTCGGCAAGGTCGCCCTCGATATACAGGGTTGCCGGCTCGCCTCCAAGCTCGCCAACGTGCTGGTCCAGCTTGTCCAGGCTAACGACCAGGTCCGAGTTGCGGGCAAAGAAATCCTTCACGTCGAACCGCGGCTCCAGCCGGAAGGCCAGGATGCCAGCCATGATGGTGGTCGCCAGGGCAACGAGGATGACTAGGTATTTCATGCGGCCGAGGGTTGTGACGATGGTGGATACCCAGCGGTCTGCTGCTTGCGTGAAGGGATTGGGGGAGGGAAGGTTGCCGCTGTCCTGATGGATGGAGGGGTTCATTCGGCGGAGCAGAAGGGCGGGTGCCACCACCACACCCAGGATGGCGACCGCAAGGATAAGCAGGCCGATCCCCTGGCTCACAGCGACCATCAGGATGATGCTCGTTGCGAAGAGGACTGCAGAGCCGGCGCCGGCCACCAGCCAGAAGACGGAGCCTGCAGTCCCCGGCAGGATTCGGCGGGTAGGGGAGGAAACGTCGATCCAGGACAAGACCAGCGGGACACCTATGCCCAGCACCAGGAAGGATGAAGCCACCGCAATGCCCGCGGCGCTACCGAAGTGGATGACTGCCTCGATGCCCGCAGACAGGTTGGACAGAAAAGCTATGCTGTCGCTCATCATCGCCAGCAGCAGCGCGCCCAGCACACCGGCAAAACCGATCCTGATGGCCAAACCGGGTGTGTGTCCGTTGCCCCGCTCCTCCCGATATCGCATCAGGGCATGGACGGCGAAATCCACTCCCAGGGAGATCATAGCTATGGGCACCAGGAGCTCGATTAGGCTGCCGCCCTTGAGTCCCACCAGGTTGGACAGGCCCCGTAGCCAGATCATGAGTATTCCGAGGCCGGCTCCGGTCAGCACCAGCGCCCAGTAGGACCGCAGGGTGAGGCCCACCACCGCCAGCACCGCCATCATGGTGAACATGATGTATATGCCCGAGGTCGAGCCTTCCTCCTCGGCCTCCAGGTTCTGGTCTATTGCTATCCCCCAGAGCAGGTAGCTGACCTGCTCGCCCCGGAGCACCGACTGGACGTTCCGGTCGAACTCCTCTTTGTGCAGGACCGCATCGCTGACATCAAGTGCGGTGCGAGAGGGACCGCCTCCCAGTTTGTCGTTGTCCGCTATCACGTTCATGATCAAGGCTGGCGAGTGCCAGGCCTCGATAGGTATGCCGTTGACGACCATGCTTTGGCTGGTAGCTTCGGCGGAAAAGGTCTCCCGTAGCCCGCTGGTTACGGGGTCCAGGAGCAAGAAGTGAACGGCCAGCTTCACCTCTTCGTCCGTGGCGTCCTCCAGGGTCGTTTCGAAGAGAGGAGATTCGGCCATGATGACTTCCACAGCGTCTGCTATGGTGATCACTCCCGTGAAGCTGCGTCCGGCGAAGGTGTCGAAGCCCTGGTACAGGTAGGGCTGGCTGGGAAGCCCGTCTGGATTCAGGCGCCCTTCTACGTCCATAGTCCGCAGCTTATCCTCGTTTCGGTACAGCTCCCAGAGGGCCCCCTGGGTGAGCATATCTCCGTCCCTGGCCTCGGCGATGAAGGCGTTGGCATGGAACGGAAAGGCGAAGCGCTGGTCGATGGTGTCACCCAGGTCGATCACCTCTCCCGGCGGATCCAGGGAGGGGATCTCCTTGGTGGACATGGTCAGCATGGGGATGATGAGCAGGAGGGTGATGCCCAACAGGATCGAGACAACAAGGACCGAGCGTTCCTGGAGGAATTTGGCAGTGCCCAGGTTGCTAATCAAAGACTATCTGTTTCCCAGGGTTCACCGCCCTTGAGGGCTGAGGCAGATGGGTCATATGGTGGACGGGCGCCAGCGAGGCTCTAGGGATTCTGGAACAGGCCGATTACGTTCCCCTGGGGGTCGCTGAACATGGCTGCGGAGCCGATCTCGTCGGATATCTTCAAGGGAGGCATGATGGTCTTCCCTCCCAGCCCCTCCGCCTTGTTGAGGTAGGACTGGAGGTCGTCGACTTGAACATAGATGGTCACGAAATTGGGAGCCAGTCCTTCGGCCGTCTGGGATATACCCCCGCCAATACCGCCTTCTTCGCCGTTTACGAGGCCGTAGTTTCCCATCTGCTCCATCACCTGGACGTTCCAGTCAAACAGGCTGCGGTAGAACTCGTGGAGTTCCTCGACGTTCGGGCCTCCGATTTCCCAGTGAACAACAGAGTTTGCCATTTGGGCCTCCTCCAAACCTGAAGATATGATGGCCGGAGCATTGCAGCAACATCCCGAGGTACTGCTTTGGGAGTAAAGGAAAGTGGCGTCCCAGGCAGGATTCGAACCCGCGACCTAGTGCTTAGAAGGCACCCGCTCTATCCAACTGAGCTACTGGGACATGGGGATAACGCAGACTACCAGTGCCAGATAGAGTCGTGGGAGTCGAACAGGTCGGCAACCTGGGCACGGCCGACCATGCTGATTCCCTGGGCAATTTCGTCGCTGCTGATGCCCCGCTCCTCAAGGTCCTCCTGGACCACGTAGGTGGTGACTCCCGCCGCTATGAGGCTCTCCACATCTTTGTCCAGGGTTGGAGCAACCTCGAGCTTTACGTCACCGAAAGACAGGCCCGTGGCATCCTGACCCAGCACCGCATAGTTGACCGCATTTCCGCGCAGAAGGACGGAGATGTCACCGCCGGCGTTCTTGATCATATGGCTCAGCCACAGAATCGTATCATCCTGCTCTTCGATGGTGCCGTGGTATGCCCGCTCGACTATTGAGAGGATCGATGCCACCGTACCCTCCTCTACCTGGTTCCGATGATCAGGGTGTTGTCGCTCTCGTTGGTCCACTTGAACAGGTCGGCAGGCCCACCCCGCCGAGCGCCCTCGATCCAGTTCCCGGCGCCGCGCTCATCTACGCAGAGGCCGCAGTTGATCCAGTCAACCAGCTCGGTCTTGAGAACTCCGGCTACCCACTCGGACGTAGTGGGATGGTGCTGGTCCTCCACCGTAGTGCCCTTCACCGGGTTGGGATGGGGCTTCTGGTCAGCCATGGTCAGGTTTACGGCACCCTCGTAGGCGAAGACGTTCACCCTGTGGCCCTTTCGGACAGCGGCGTCGATGATTCTCAGGGCTGTGGTCGTGGTCCCCGACTCATAGGGTGAGTCCATCAAGGCGATTGTCAAGGTAGCCATAAGGTGTTCCTTTCTGTCCTAGTGCCAGACTATCTTGGCCCCATCCTGCACCAGCAGGTCCACCAAGGTATCGATGCTGGAAACCGATACGCCTTCCACCAGGTTGCCGGAGGATATACCTCGCTCCCTGAGGGAGAAATCGTCGGCATGTACGGAGATGCCAGGGGCTTTCTGGCGGAGACTCGCCAGCGGGTTGTCCTTCACCCCGTTGCGGGTGGTCAGGACCCCGTTCTGCACTAGGAACAAGGTAACGTCATTGCCCTTGGCTGACAGGTCGCCGGCCAGGTCATAGATGTACAGTGGGTCTCCGTATTCGAAGGGGTCGCGGGACTCGATAAGCACGTACTGGGCCACCGGAGCTCTCCTTTGTTGCCGGGCCAGGATAGGAGAATGGGGAGGGCGGTAACTGACGGTATTCTACTAAGCAGCAGTATTTGGCGTCAACAAGAATGCCCTTTGCCTAAGGGCTAAACGAACTGCGATTTGGCCCAACCTTCGTCGAAGGGTGTCCAGAAGAAGGAGGTGAGCTTCAGCGACTTGAACATCCAGCGTCCATCCACCCTCACGTACTCCTCATCGTACCGGGCGGAACCCCACACCGGACGTTGGCCTTCGGCATAGGTGCAGGCCTGGAACAGGTACCAGATCCCTGTCGCATGGTCTCCGTCCACTTCGATGATGGGGTTCATCACCATGTGCACCGCGAAGGACAAGCGCTGGGGAGCGCGCACGAAGAAGTCGCGGATGGCGTCCCGACCTTCAGCCTTGCCGCGAATGCCCCCGTCCCAGACGGCATCCTCCACGAACAGGGAGGCGATGTTGTCGGCATTGTAGTTGTCGTCGCAGTAGGTGCAGTACCGGGCCTTGAGCTTCTTGATAGCTTCGATGTCTTCCAGGGCTTGGATTCGTCTTTCGAGGGATTCCAGCGTCATCGTCTTTGCCTCCTCATCCTATGTGCGGACTGCAGCTTGACCGGCGTATGGAGAACTATACGTTACATTGGCTAACCCGTTCTTGACAAAGGTACGCCCCAACCTAGAATAGTGAACGTTGCGCCCCCCTTTAAATCCTGCCTGAGAGGTCGTTTCCAGTGGACCACACTGCTACCGGCTTTCACATTGGAAGCCGCCGGGACTCCAGCATCGACGAGGTCATCGCCTCGGCCAAGCTTGCCGATGAGCTGGGATACGACACCATGTGGGTGGGCGAGTCCTGGGGCTGGGATGTGTTCACCACGCTGACGATGATCGCCTGCCACACCAGCCGGATTCGCCTGGGCACGGGCATCGCCACCGTCTTCAGCCGCAGCCCGGCCATGACAGCCCAGAGCATCGCCTCCCTGGACGTTATCTCCGGCGGACGGGCGACCCTGGGCTTGGGCACCAGCGGACGCATCGTCATCGAAGACTGGCATGGCGTCGAATACAGCAAACCCCTGGAGCGCACGAGGGAGTACGTAAACATCATCCGCCTGATTCTCAGCGGTCAGCGTGTGGACTTCCAGGGCAAGATGTTCAACCTCGCCCGCTTTCGCTTGCCCTTCTATCCCGTCCAGGAGAACATCCCCATCTACATAGCCTCCCTGGGGCCCAAGAACCTGGCTCTGACGGGGGAGCTTGCCGACGGATGGCTTCCCACCTGGCCCCATGTGGGCCACCTCCTGGACATGTTTCGTGTCGTAGAAAAGGGGGCCGCGACGGCCCATCGGAGCCCTGCCGATATCGATGTCGCTCCCAGCATTCTGTGCTACGTCTCCCGCAATCGCGAGGAGGAGGCGGAAGCTCGTCGGCTGCTCAGCGGCCATATCGCCTACTACGTAGGCGGGATGGGGACCTACTACTACGACCTGTTCACCAGGTACGGCTACGGTGAAGAGGCGACCCTGATCCGGCAGGCGTGGCTCTCGGGCGACCGGGGCGGAGCGATGGCACTGGTGTCCCAGGATATGCTGGACAACATCACCATCACCGGCGACGAGGATACGTGCAGGGAGAAGCTGTCCAGGTACAGGGACAACGGCGCCACATCGCCGGTGATCGGCTGCCCCCACGGCTGCAACACCGATATCGTGCTTCGCACCATCCGGGCACTGGCGCCCCAAGCCTGAAGCCCTAATTCCAGGTCACGGCAGAGGCGGCGGCAATGGAGAACGTATCCCTGGACAGGTTTCGGCTGGAAGGTCTTCTGGGTGCCGGTTCCGACTACGAGGTCCATGCCGCCTTCGACACGGAGACGGGAGCGCCTGTAGTCGTCAAGCGCCCCAAGCCCGACTACATCGCGCGGGGATTGCACACCGGCATAGACCTGCTTTCGGAAGCCTTGATCGACATCCACGCATCGGTTGCCAACGCGGTCCCCGGGGTGTGCAGGATGGTGGGGTACACCGATGTCGGCAGCCACGGTAGCTATTTCGACGATGAGCTGGAAGCCGAGTATCGGGTCCTGGTGTTCGAGAGAGCCAGGGGCATACCCTTGGTGGCCGACATAGCCGACAAGTTCAAGGGCGTGCCCATTGGGCTGGGGCAGAACCTGTTCGCGCTGCACCCTGCCCACGAGGAGATGCCCGACGGCGCTGGCTCGGTACAGACCCAGCTCCTCGACGTCGAGGAGTCCTTCGCAGCCGCTGGTCATCTCCTCCTGGATATGCGCCCGCAGAACATCTACTACGACCCTGCCGACGGCAGGATATCGGTCATCGATATGGGCACTGTGCCCACCCTCGGCGCAGCCTCCCAGGGGCAGGCAAGCTCGGGAGGTCAGGCCCAGGACGTCCACAACTTCTTCGCGGAGGTGTTCCGGTTCTACATCTGTCCTGATCCGCCTCCCGGCGACCCTGCGGGCTACGGAGAGCCTTACGGGATGCGGGCCCCGCCGGACTTCGGCCAGCAAGTGGATGGCATGATCGACTCCTTCCTCAAGGCGGATGACCCGGCCCTGGGCCAAGCGGCTGTGGAGATGCTGCAGAAGGTCCGATGGAGGAAGTACGCTTCAGTGGAGGAGTTCAGGCCCGACCTGCAGCATTGCCTGGAGGCCGCATCCAACCGGAACAACCTGAAAGATCAAAGCAGCGCGGCCTTGGATGCCTGGAAGAGCGCCAGGAAACTGCTGGAGGCGCCCTACTGGAAGCGCTTCCTGTTCGAGGAGAGCCCGGGCGACTGAAGACTAAACTAGTCCCTTTCGATCGTTGGGTCAGCTAATGGATAACCGCAACGCAGATATATTCCAGGACAACTCCTGCCACGGGGAGGATGCCTACCTCATGCGGGAGCTGGGACCCGGCATGGCTATGGACTGCGTCCTGGACGGGGTTACCCACTGCGAGGGAGCATATGCCAGCGGCTTCACCCGGGACCTGCTCGCCAAGGGACCCATTGCAGGCCTGGACGATGCCCTAGCCCTGCTCAGACAGGCCAACGATGTCCTGTTCCAGGCAGGGCGGGGACGGAACCTATTGACCACCGTGGCTTTGGTCTTCTACCGGGAGGGGCTCGCCAGCGTGCTCAGCGCCGGCGACAGCGCTGTGTACCTCGTCAGGGACGGGGACATTACGGCTCTTACGCCCCTGCATGAAGCCCGGGAGCTGGACACGCTGTCCGGCGGTGCGATAGGGCTCAGGCAAACCCTCGCTCTCGACTCGGCGACCCTGGACGTTCAGTCGGGGGACATGATGCTTCTTGCAACCGACGGGCTTATAAGCAACCTGTCGGATGCCGAGATGTGCGCAGCCCTGGGAGAGAGCGGGTTTGCCTCGGAAGCCGTAGGGCGGCTTCGAGCCCGGTTTATAGAGAAGCGCCATGGGAATCTGGGGAGGGAAGGCGCCTACGGCGGATTCAAAGAGGACGATGCTACGGCAGTAGTCAGGTTTATCCCGTAGGGCCAGCCGCCGGCGCTTGGTCTAGTTCCGTCTCTCCCAGAGGGTGAAGAAGTTGGGAGACTGGTCGCCCAGCATCTCCCGGATCTCCTGGCGGTTCAGGTTGCGAATGACCCGGTGCTCCTGCTTCATCAGGCGGTCCAGCAGGTCGGTCAGCTCTTCCATCACCGCTGAGCTGCTGTGTTCTCCCAGCAGGGAACGGCAGGCCAGGTGCACATCCTGGGGACCCATGCCTCCCGACGGTCCCCCGATGACGTACACGGCGATGTTGGGAGGCCCGTCGATGGCGATGCCCCTGTCAAGGTGCTCCAGTATCTTGGCGATAGCCATCTCCCGGAAGTGCTCTTCCAGGCGCAGGGGCAGGTCCATGAACTGGACGAAGGGGTGTTCACAAGGTTCTCGGAGGATGCTGGCGAAGCCCTCTTCCACCTTCGAGATGAAGCTTTCGTCGAAGATAGCCGTCGAATCCAGGTGGAAGATGGATGTACTGGGGTCCCGGCGGTCGATGACCAGGAACTCTTTAAGATGTAGGAATATGCACAGGTTAATGTCGGCGGGTTCAGAGCTTTCGTGTCCTAGCTGGAACAGCTCTTCCATGTACTTCTCCCCACATCGGCTTGCTCGTTAATTTTATCACAGGTGTAAAATGGGAGAAAGGGAACGGGCTCTCCCCGGTGATACCACGATCAGGCAGGAAAGCATCTCGGCAAAGAACCTCTCAGACCACCTGGACCATGTGACCTCGCTCCTGCGCGGCAGGCGATTTGGCCTGCTGACGGACTTGGATGGCACCCTTTCGGAGCTGGTGCCCAATCCCGAAGACTCGGTAGTTTCACCGCAGATCAGGGAGCCATTGGCCGCTCTGTGCAGAAAGCTGCACCTGGTGGCGGTGATAACAGGACGCTCAGCCCTTCAGGCCCGCAGTATAGTGGCAATCGATGAGCTGGTGTACGTCGGTAACCACGGCTTGGAGCAGTGGGAGAAGGGGGAGCTGTCAGTCCCGCCCAGTGTGCAGGCGCATCTGCAGGCCCTGGGTGAGATGAAGCGGTCCCTGCAGGCGGGGCTCGCGATCCCTGGGGTCTCCTTCGATGACAAGGGGGTCTCCTTCGCCATCCACTACCGCAATGCCCCCGACCCGGAGGAGGCAGGCCGGCAGGTGCAGGTGGCTGTAGACCGTGAAGGCGGTGAAGCGTTCAGGCAGGTCGGCGGCAAGATGGTGGTCAACATCCTGCCCCCCGTGGACCTCACCAAGGGCACAGCCATCCTAGATCTGGCCGAGCGCTATGGCTTGCAGTCCCTGGTGTACATCGGGGACGACGTAACCGACCTGGACGCTTTCCGTGCCGTTGACCGCCTCGTGAGGGAAGGTCGATGTGAAGGCCTGAAGATCGGGGTGGCAGGCGCGGACGCACCCACGGAAATCGCCGCCGAGGCGGACTACACGCTGGGCGGTGTGGGGGAGGTCGGCTGGTTCCTGGACTGGCTGGCGGCCGACGCCGGCTAGGTAAGGGAGCCGATGTATCCAAGATACTGGGCCTCTCTAGGTCGCGGGCTGATGGCTAAGTGCGCGACGACCAAGACAGTCTCGATGACCCACCGCTATTTCACCCCTCCAGCGCCGACAGGAACCGGGGAGCGTTGAGGATTCTCGTACCCTGATGCTCCTCAAGAGGCAGCAGATGCTGCCGGTCGCCGGTGACGAGGTAGTCGGCGGCAGCCTCCACGGCGCACACCAAGATGCGGTTGTCGGGGTGACCACCCTCGAACACTTCGGGAAGTCCACGGGGGTAGATTACCGTAGCTGCATTTCCGAGTGCCCTGAGGGCTTGGGATGAGCGTTCCGCATCCCAAGCGAACTTGCGCCTCAGCACCCCAGCAGCTTCCTCCAAGATGAAGGTGGACACGTAAAGCTCAAACCGTCCCCTGAGAGCCAGATCGAGCACCATTCGTTCGTTGCCGGGGAAATTCAGGCCGGAGACTATGACGTTGGTGTCGACGACGACCCTCATGCACGGACCGAGCCAACCTCAGCCCGGTACTCTTCCACCAGTCGGGTCACATCGTCGGGGCCGATGCCCTTCTCCCTGGCCTTCGCCTCCCCGTACTGGAGCAGCGCTCTCCACTCGCACTCTTCGATGTAGCGGAGCACTGCATCCCGAAGGAATTCGCTGCGGGACCGTCCCAGCTGCTTCATCGCCTCGTCCACCCGGTCAGCCATCTCCGGCGGCAAGGAGAAGGTAATGGTCTTCGTCGTTCGAGGCATAGTGGAACCTCTTCTTATCGAGTCTTACTACGATGGTGCAGCATGGGTTGGGCTCCTGTCAACCATCACCCCGACCCTCTCCCAGGGGTATAGGAAGGGAAATGGCCATGGGTGAGAGGGCGACTAGGGCTGCCCATTTCCCTTCGATTTCCCCCTTCGAGAGCCTCAGGACAGGCTCAGGGCGAACGGACGAGGCCTGCGGGGGCCTGGGGGTCGGCTGGTTCCTGGACTGGTTGTCGGCCAGCGTCAGCTAGGAGAGGGACCCGATGTCCTGGAGCTGAGTGCACAGCCAGTTGTTGATGTCTTCCCGCTCGATAATCTGGCTTAGGTCCGTAGCACGCCTCTTGCGCTCTTCGGGATCCATGGTCAGGGCCTGGTACATGGCCTGCATGGTGCCCTCTATGTCCGAGGGGGACACGGTCAGCGCGCCCTTATGGAGCTGTTTGTAGGCGCCCGTGGTCTCGGACAGGATCAGCACACCCTCCCGGCCGTTGACGACCGGGCCTTCCTTGGCCACCAGGTTCATGCCGTCGATGACCGAGTTGACCAGCATAACGTCGTAGAGCTTCATGCCCGCGATGGCCTGGGTGTAGTTGTTTTCCATGAAGGTGGATATGGGAGTCCAGTCATCGGTGCCGTAGGTGGTGTTTATCTCGCGTATGGTCTGCTGTATCTCGTCCATGTACCTCTGGTACTGGCGGATGTGGGTGCGGGAGGGCACCAGGAAGGCCAGGAAGTTCACCTTTCCCCTGAGGTCGGGGTGGCGGGCCAGGAGCAGCCCGAAGGCCTTGAAGCCGCGCACCACGTTCTTGCTGGGCTCCGCCCTGTCCACCCGGATGATGGTGTTCTCGTTGCACATGGGCTTTAGCTTCTGCTCGTAGTCCAGGGCCCGGGGGGAGTTGGCTATTCTGACGATCTCTTCGGCATCGATGGAGATGGGATAGGCCCTCACAAGGGTCCTGTGCCCGCCCAGGAGCACCGACCTTTCCACATGGTCTATCTCGGAGTCGGGCAGGAACTCTTCGCAGCTGTCCAGGAAATTCCGCACATCATGGGGGGTCTGGAACCCGATGATGTCCGAGGCGCAGAGGGACCGACAGATGTTCCGGAGGATGGATGATGGGAGGAGCTGCCAGTACCTGGGGCTGGGCCATGGGATGTGGGTGAAGTGATGGATGATGGCGTTGCCCAGCGCTTCACGAATGTAGTGGGGCGCCAGGTACAGGTGGTAGTCGTGAACCATGATCACCGGTGTCTTGGAGCTGGTGGATGCTTCCTCCACCACCACGTCGGCAAAGGCCTTGTTGACCTCCACGTATCCATCGCTCCAGGCATCATGGACGTTGGCATCCAGGTTCGGGTTGTAGGGGGAGTTCCACATATAGTGCTGGAGGAACCAGAGCAGAGGGTTGCAGAAGATGTTGTAGTACTTGTGGTAGACCTTGCGGGGGGTGACGACGAAGCGGGTGTAGATCTTGTGGCCGGGGATGGGGGACTTGATGCGGGAGCCTTTGCTTCCCTCGGAGGCCCTTCGGTCTCCCTCGCCGACGGCGCTGGCTACCCAGGTGAACTCCAGCATCTGGGCCAGGGAGTTCAGGGCTGTAACCACGCCTCCACTGCCCCGCCGCGCCTCGGTCCGCCCGTCGGGAAGGGCGTGGTGCTCAACAGGCCCTCGGTTGCTGGCAAGAATGAGGTTCTTATCAGCCAGCACATCTTCGCACAGGCCCCGCAGCCGGGACCAACGCCCGTCCTGTTGATCAATAGACATTCCGGCACCGCTTATCGAGTCTTGACTCGGTGATCAAGCCCAACACACGCCCGCAGTCCTTCGCGCCCTTCAGACCATTGAAATTGTACGGCAAACGTAGCTAGCGGGCTGATTTCGACGTTAGCATTTCGCCAATTTATTGTCAAGCAGACATAAACTGGAGACGGCAGCCTCACCGCCTGCGCGCGGGGACTCCGAGAGCTACCAGGAACATAACCGCCAAGCCCTCAGCATGGGGCGAGAAGAAGTTGGTCACATCGTCGTCGAAAAAGGTCAGCCCGCTGGCCCCAAGCCTCTGGGCGTAGGCAGACAGGTACATCTTTCCTCCGATGATGCCCGCCTCCAGCTCGGCTGCCCTGTACCCCCGGTTGCCGTAGCGGCTAAGGGCATGGTCCAGGTCGGTCAGGAAGAACACATCCACGCTGGCGTCGGCGGGGATGTCCTGCTGGAGTCCAAGGTAGCCCCCGGCGTCCCGGAAGTCGCCCTCCTCCAGCATCTCCAGGGAGCCGTACTGCCGGTCATAGAAGTAGCTGCCCGACGGAAGGCCCAGCACATCGTTCACTATGAGATAGAGGCGGCAGAGGCTGGCCCCAAAGGGGTCGAGGAAGTCGGCGGGGACGCCCCTGGTTGACTGGGTGAGGATGGTGGAGAGCTGCTTCAGGGTTATGGGCTCCCGGGCGAACTGGCGGGACGAGCCTCGCCGCTTGATCACCGCCTCCAGGCCCGTGTCCGAAGCGTCGGTCTCGGCGGCAGGCGGCAGGGGGAACTCTCGCCCCAAAGGGCTGGGATGGGGCGGGGCGTTCGTTGCGCCGTTCCGGGCATCCCGCACCTGGTTGGGGTCATCCAGGCAGGATGCCTGGTGCATCTCCCGGATGGCGGGGTAGTCCACCTGGGTCCGGGAAAGGGGCATGGTCTCCAGCGCCAGCGCAGGGGTCGGCAGCGCCTCGTCTTGAACCGGGTCCGAGGCCCGGCCCAGGGGCACCAGGGTGAGGGCCACTTCTTTATCTGTTTCCAGGTCCAGAAGCTCGTTGACCATAGAGTCCACGAACCCGGTGACTATGCTGGAGGGAATACGGTGGGCTGCGTTGATGGCGAGCAGGTTGGCCAGGATGGTCCCGTTGTCCCAGAAGCAGTGGCGGTAGGCCCGGGAGCGGTACTTCCACGCGTTCCGCCAGAAGGTGCTGGTGCAGACCACCACGGCGGGCGCTTGGGCTACAGCCTCGTGGCCTCCGCTTGCCTGGACGAGGTTGCCTCGGTAGTCGCCGGAGCGCAGCCTGCGCAGGGAGAAGTCGTGGACGCCGAAGTGGTAAACGCCGGCCTCCAGCCCCGGCAGGTCGCCGCACACCAGGTACAGCTCGATGTGGTAGAGGGCACCGGTGCAGGCGGCCGCCCTGAAGAGAATCTCCCCACCGGGGAATGTGCGCTTCTTGGTGATGCCGGCGGCGTGGTGAAGCAGGCTGGCTAGTACGGGCAGGCTGGGGACTACGTTGCCCTCGAATATCCCGTCGCTGGCCACGGCGGCCAGGGCACTGATGCCCGAGGTCGGCAAATCCCTCGGCAGGGGGATCGGGTCGAGGTCGGTGTATATCTTGAAAGGCAGGGGCTGGTTGCTGAAGTCCAGGTAGTGAGGGTCGCTGTGGATGCTCAGCAGCGAGTGCTTGGTGTCGTTGTGGTAGGCGAGGGCAGCTTCCACATCCCGGTTGGTCAATCCATTGCTCCTAATGCCTAGTCGGCGCCTTAGATCGGGCTGCCCGCCAAGCCCTGTTCGTCCCAGCGCCCGGTCGTCATTCCGGCCTTCTATTCGTCATTCCGGCGAAGGCCGGAATCCAGGGAGGCCTGCGGCCTTGTGAAGGTCTCCTAGATGGGGCTGCCCGCCAAGCCCTGTACGCCCCAGCCCAGTCGTCATTCCGGCCTTCTATTCGTCATTCCGGCGAAGGCCGGAATCCAGGGAGGCCTGCGGCCTTGTGAAGGTCTCCTAGATGGGGCTGCCCGCCAAGCCCTGTACGCCCTTCAGTGTGTATATCTCCCCCAGGTGGGTGTAGCCGTGAGTCAGCAGCACCGTGCCCAGCACATGGCCCAGGGTCATCTCTCCCAGGGGGCGTATGGTCATCTCCTGGGCCAGATCATCCTCGGATATGGTCCCCATGTACGCCTTGGAGTCCGCCCAGACCTGGGACATATACTCGCCGAAGGCCGCCAGGTCGGAGATGCGAAGGGCCGAGGCCTCTTCGCGGGTCATCCCGGTGCCCTGGGCCTTGGAGTCCAGCCCGAAGCGCTCGTCCCACTTGCCCTCCATCCAGATGGTCGGCTTCCGCTGGAGAACGAACCGGACGATGTTGTCCACGGTGCGGGCGTAGTGCCACGCCACGAAGGCTATGTGGTTGGAGTCGCTGCCGCCCCGGAAATGGGCCTGCTCGTCGGTCAGCCCCTTCATAGCTTCGTCGATGGAGCTGTGGAGGCTGGCGAGGGAGTCGGCAATGAAAGACACCTGGGACATGGGGATGGCTCCTTGGAAGAGAATCGGACTGCGTGTGCCAGTCTAACCCGTGGTGACAGGGACGGCAACCTTCCGTCGCGTGTCCAACTGGACCAGCGCGCCTTCCGTCCCGCATATATCTGAACGGGCCATGCCTTCCGCCCCACATGCGTGACTGAACGAGCCTGCCTTGCCTTGGCCCAGGGGGTGGCATGGTAGAATAGCGGAGGGCAACCAGCCCATAGGCTCCCCTATGCCGAAGTGGCGGAATGGTAGACGCGACGGTCTCAAAAACCGTTGGGGGCAACCCCGTGTCGGTTCGACTCCGACCTTCGGCACCAGACTGGCTTCCCGCCCATATGGAATCGTGTGTGCCTATTTGCTACGATTGGGAAGGAACGAAGAATAAACCCTCGCCATTAGGACGCTGAAGCCCAAGATAACGACCATAGTGTCTCGAAAGCACCGTTGTAGCCCATAGTGTAACTCTGCCAAGGCCCATGATTCGCTGGGATTTTCGGGAGAATGGCCCGACAGAAGTTCAAATAGGTGATCGGTCCCCTCAGGCCCAGCTACTTCATGCTATAACTACTCCGAGACTACCAACTCCGGCAGTATGATGGGGGGTCGCTATGGTCAAGTGGAGCAACCCAATGGAACCCAGTCAAAATCCTTGGTGGTTCCGCAGCCAAAAATTTTGGCTGGGAGTCCTCGTCGTTATCGTACTAATCATGGGATGCGGCATTACTCTTGCTGTTCTCACGGACACAGAGGATCCCGACGACACCCAACCAGTGGTTACGGCCACCACAGCACTCACGGCTACGGCCAGGCCAACCTCTACCCCAACGCCCAGGCCCACGCCGGTTCCGCCGACAGTCACCCTGGTGCCGATGCCGACCGTTGAATGCCCTACCGCCCAAGAGGCTCTTTATTTCGCTGAACTCGCAGACATATTGGACGCAATGGGTTCAGCTAGCTTGGAGCTGGGGCCGTTATTTGTCCAAGCTTCCGATAACCCGCTCCTGTTCTTTGATGATGATTGGATAGCTGCTATAGCAATACAATTGGCCTTACTCCAGATCGGATCCGATACTGTGGTCGGCTTGGATGCCCCGGATTCTGTGTCATCGGTACACAACATAGCTTTGCTGATGGCAGAGCTCGTAGCCATAGCTACAGACAAATACGCCGAGGGCATAGATAACCTCGACCCGGATGCCATATTGGAAGCCAATGATTATATGAACCGCGCCACGACCCACACGGCCAATTTGGGGCCGGCGATGGAGGGGTTTTGCTGAGATGCAATCGGTAGCCCGATGAGATACGCCTTTACGCTCCTTCTCGTCCTTTTCTCTGGCTAGATTCCCGTATAGCTTGGAAGGCATCAGTCAGTTACCATGACCGCCAGGCGACCCTTACCCGCCGTCGGTCAGAGGAAAATGGCGACGTAACGCCTAAGGACACCAGTACAATCCCCGATAAGGATGACAGAGGAGTTACGTGTTCAAGTTCTCGTTCATTTTTCCCACGGTGGCTGTTGTTCTCCTGCTCATAGCTTGCAAGAGTGACGACAAACCGCTGGTGTTACCTACAAGCGTGCCAGCGCACGCCTTACATGAGCGGTTGCAGAATGAGAAAGAACTAAACCCGACTAGGATGGAAGTAAAAATTGATCAGCGACCGCTTATGGCATTTCATGGGGACATTACAAGAATTGAGGACTCCAAAGTACAGTTCCACATCGAGGAGAGAGTTCTTGCGCCCGACCTATACGTCGAGTGCAAGTTTGCCAATAAGAATTCTGTGTTACCGCTGAATAAAGGCCAGAGCGTAAGGTTGTACGGCTACCTAACTAGGGTCAACGATGTCATCGTATTCGAGAACTGTGGATTTGGTCCATGACAGACATAGTGTCCTTCAAGTGGCCGTTGCGCATCTCCAGCATGAACTATCAACAGAGCCGGAACATAGCGGCGACGGTGGACACCGGCGTGTCGTTCACCACGCTGCCGTCCAGCCTTCTGCGCGAACTCGGCGTTGAAGCGACCGGCAAACGCGGGTTCCTTGGGGCCGACGGACGGCGGATCGAGTTGGAGTTCGGGCAGGCGCGGGCCACGATAGACGGGGAGAGCGTCGTCACCATCGTGGTCTTCGGGGAGGACGAGGCCCCTCCACTGCTGGGAGCCTACATCCTGGAAGGCTTGGCCCTTGCCGTGGACCCGGAGGCTCAACGCTTGGTCCCCACTCAGATGATCCTTTACTAGCATCCGGGCAATCCCAAGCAGCAGGCGCCGGACAGTCCCTGGAGGGCATGTCACCCTTCCCTTAGTCCACTCCCTCGGGAGAGGGTTCTCTTCTCTCTTCGATCAGAGTCATCCTGGAAGCCGACAGCGCTCCGTCCTGGATTGCGGCCTTCGCCGCAATGACGAATTGAAGTCCCCCTCATCCTAACCTTCTCCCACCAGGGGAGAAGGGACTTTTTTGACCCCCTCTCCCTTGAGGGAGAGGGTTGGGGTGAGGGGGAGACGCCCGCTAGCGCCAACCTCGCCGTTCCCCTTCGATTTCCCCCTTCGAGAGCCTCAGGACAGGCTCAGGGCGAACGGACTGTCCCAGGGCGGGTCAGATCCTTAGTCCCGGGAGGAGAACCGCATCTAGAGACCGAGCAGCTCTTTCTTCTTGGCGTCGAACTCTTCCTGCGTCAGAACACCCCTCTCCAGGAGCCCCGCCAGCTTCTCCAGCTCGTCCGCGGCAGAGTTCCCGGGCCCGGAAGAGGTCACAGAGGAACCTGCGGCATCGCCAGTAGCATCTTTAAGCGCCTTGACCCATTCGACGATGCTGGGGACGGAGGACGCGATCAGCAGCAGGGAACCGACTAGAGAAAGGTAGACCCCAGCGCCGATGGAGTATCCACCATCGGACTCCCCCACCAGCCCGCTTAGGTCGGTCCATTTCATGATGACAGCGATCAACATGGCAATTCCAAACAGCGCCACGGCTCTGTCAACCCATGCCCAACAGGATGCGCCGCGGCTTACAGAAGCAATGCCCAGATACGACATAGCTTTGTCAAGCCAGGGGGCCGCCTCCTGGGTTTCGCCGACGAGGTGCCGCCACCCAATGGCCAAGAGGGATATGATGCCGAATGCAAGAACGACCTGTCCCTCGGCGTAGTACGTCCCCCCGGCAGACTCGTCGGTCCATGTGACGGCGATCCATGCGACCGAGGCTCCAATAATGGCGAGCAATCCTCCAAGGGCGCCCAGACCTCTCCATACTAAAGGATTGATTCCAGACATAGTTACCCTCCTTGACGTTGTTCTGCTTCCACAGGAGTCTGTCTGTGACACTTTCTCGGAATTTGTACCACCTGCTACGTTAGTACCGCAAGTTTAGGAGCGTAGCCAGGGCAATTGCATCTAAATTAGTTTAGGCAGAGTATAAAATTGGGGTCAGTCTCATAAGGAGATTGGCCGATGGACAATAGTAGCCCTGCTTCGCTTACGGAGCATTTTAGCAGCCTCGATGACCCGCGTATAGACCGAACCAAACGCCACGAGTTGATCGACATTCTTACTATTGCGCTCTGCGGCGCCATAGCGGGAGCGGACAGTTGGGTAGACGTGGAAGCGTTCGGCAGGCGCAAGGAAGGATGGTTGCGCAGTATGCTGGAACTGCCTAACGGCATTCCCTCGCACGACACCTTCGGCAGGGTGTTCGCCAAGCTGGACGCTGAGCAGTTCGAGCGCTGTTTCACCGAGTGGGTGCTGGCAGTCAGTGAGGTTCTGCAAGGTGATGTGGTGGCCATAGACGGCAAGGCGGTGCGACGCTCGCACGATCGATACGTAGGGAAGGGCGCTATCCACATGGTCAGTGCTTGGGCCTGTGCGAGCGGCGTGACGCTCGGGCAGACCAGTGTGGACCGACGCTCCAACGAGATCACGGCGATACCCCGGTTGCTTGAGATGCTCGCGGTCGAGGGATGCATCGTGACGATAGATGCCATGGGCTGCCAGAGGGAGATTGCATCGAAGATACTGGAGGAGGAAGCCGACTACGTGCTGGCGGTCAAGAGAAACCAGGTACTCCTGCACGAGGGAGTGGTCGATGTCTTCGACCTCATCCGCAACTCCTGCTTCGACGACATAGACCACGACTACCACGAGACGGTGGATGCTGGTCATGGACGAGTCGAGACGCGCCGCTGCTGGACGGTGTCTGACCTCGGCAACGTCAGATACGTCGATGAGTACAGGCGATGGCCGGGGCTGACTACGCTGGCGATGGTGGAAGGTGAGCGACGCATAGGAGACAAGACGACGATGGAGTCGCGCTACTACATATCGAGCCTGCCCAACGATGCGAGTGCCTTACTCAGCGCGGTGCGCAGTCACTGGAGTATAGAAAACCAGTTGCACTGGTCGCTGGACGTGACGTTCAATGAGGACGGGAGCCGGGTGCGTAGCGGGAACGGGGCCGAGAACTTCTCCGTGCTGCGCCGCATGGCTCTGAATCTGCTCAAGGCCGAAAAGTCCACCAAGCGCAGCCTCGCAGGTAAGCGAAAAGACGCCGCCTGGGACAATGACTACCTACTCAAGGTCCTTGCTCAATAAGATGCGATTGCCCTGGGAGCGTAGCCAGTAAGCATGCCCGCTTCAGGCGCTGGAGGACTCTATCGCTCCGCTCTGGATCGCGGTCTTCGCCGCAATGACGAATTGAAGTCCCCCTCATCCTAACCTTCTCCCACCAGGGGAGAAGGGACTTTTGTGACCCCCTCTCCCTTGAGGAAGGGGGTTTTCTTCTCTCTTCGATCGGAGCCATTCTGGCAGCGTGCAACGCTCCGTCCTGGATTGCGGCCTTCGCCGCAATGACGAAAGGCGTGGCCGCCCCGATGAGCGTCATACCCGCGCAAACAGGAACCCAAGCCCCCACTGCCGGTTCGTCCTGAGGGAAATCGAAGGGCGAACCGGGAACCGTAGTTATGCTCTTAAATATCGCCTTCCCACCGCTGTGTTGTTTGCTGTCGGAGGAGTAGCGCAATGGTCTCCCTCAGCTGTAAGAAGAAGGAGACTCTCTCTTCATCCCACTCAGTGCGGGTTGCCCGACATGGGGTGTAGTGATATATTCGGGAAGTCAATTTGGGTGAGGATGGCGAATCTGCATGTGTGGCATTAGCGCAATTGTGCATAAGAACGCTGGCTCCGAGGGCTTGGCGCCCGTCGGGCGGGAGCTGGTTGCTATGCTGGACTCCCTGGCCCACCGGGGCATCGACTCCAGCGGCGTGACCATCTGCGGCGAGGAGTTCCCCGCCGATTACATCATCAGGCTCTGGTACGAAGGTGACCAGGATGCCGAGGCCCAGATGGGGCGTGTGCATGACATCGTCTCCGAGCACGGCGGGTCTGTGGTGGCTAGCGCCCTGACGGGCAGCTACCTGAGGACCGAAATCCGGTACGGCGGCGACGTTGGAAAGCTGGCGGAGGCTATCCTGAAGCTGCGAGGGATGCACCTGCACAGCATCGGCAGAAACTCGGAGATCATCAAGGACATCGGCACCGCCTCCGATATGGACGGCAAGCACAGCATCGACGGCATCAAGGGCACCCACGGCATCGGCCATGTTCGCATGGCGACGGAGAGCCGGGTGGACATCAACCACTCCCACCCTTTCTGGGCATACCCCTTCCCCGATGTGTCCGTGGTGCACAACGGCCAGCTCACCAACTACCACAAGCTGACCCGGAAGTACGAAGACGAGGGCTACACCTTCCAGACGGAGAACGACTCGGAGCTGATAGCCGTTTACCTGGCAGACAAGATGTACAAGGGCATGAAGCTGGATGATGCCCTCAACTCGGCGGTGGACGACCTGGACGGGACGTTCACCTTCGTTGCTTCCACCGAAGCGGGCATCGGCTACGCCAAGGACCGCTGGTCGGCCAAGCCCATGGTGGCGACCGAGACCGATGATGTAGTAGCCATAGCCTCGGAGGAGATTGCCCTCAGGCGCATCTTCCCCAACGAGATCGACCGAGCCGAACCCCAGGAAGGTGACGTCAAGACTTGGTTGATCTAGACGCCTCCGCCCTGACAACCACTGAGCTGAACCGGAAGCTAAGGGAGCTGGCAGCCCAGGGCACCGAGCATATCCGCATACTGAACCCTCAGGCCAGGCACAACATCGCCGTCGGCCTGCTGGACTCCTGCAGCATCACCATCGAGGGCAGCGTGGGCTACTATGCCGCCAGTCTCATGGACGGCCCCGAGGTGACCATCAACGGCAATGCCGGGTGGGCCTTGGGCGAGAACCTGATGAAGGGCAAGGTGGTTCTGAGCCGGAACGCCGGCGCTTCCCTGGGCTCCTCTATGCGCGGGGGCGAGGTGTTCGTAGGTGGCAACGCCGGGGCCCGGGCGGGCATCGGCATGAAGGGAGGCACCCTCGTTGTAGGGGGTGACGCCGGCTTCATGACCGGCTTCATGATGCAGCGGGGCACCATCATCATCGGCGGTGATGTGGGTGAGGGTGTGGGCGATTCCATGTACGAAGGCACCATCTACGTGGGTGGAGAGATCGGCTCTTTGGGCAGCGACGCCAAGATAGAAGAGGCGTCCGAGAGCGAGTTGATCCAGGTCTGGGAGACGTTGGAACGCCACGGTGTCCACGATAGAAAGAAGTACACCAAGATCGTGTCGGCCAAGAAGCTGTACCACTTCGATTCCCTGGAGCGACTGGAGAAGCGCGCGGTATAGGAGGAGACAAGCCCCATGGTACTGGGCAGCAGCCACATTTGGGCCCCCCACCACATCGAAGATATCCACGCCAAGGCAGAGCTTGGGCGTTACAGGATTCGCGGGTTCAGCACCTTCCAGAAGGTCACCCACTTCGACGACCTGGTGTTCCTGTCAACGGGTCTGACCCGCTTCCCCCTGGAGGGCTACAAGGAGAAGTGCAACACCCAGGCGGTCCTTGGGGCCCGCTATGCCTCGGAACCCCTGGTGCTCGACACGCCCATCTACATAACCGGCATGAGCTACGGCGCCCTCTCCCGCAACGCCAAGGTTGCGCTGGGCAAAGCGGCATCCCTGGTCGGGACCGCCACATGTACCGGCGACGGCGGGATGCTCCAGGATGAGCGGGATGCGTCCAACAAGCTGATCTACCAGGTGCTCCCCAGCCGCTACGGCTTCAACCCGCACCACCTCATGGGGGCCAACGCCGCCGAGATCGTCGTCGGACAGGGGGCCAAGCCGGGCACCGGGGGCCTCCTTATGGGGGTCAAGGTTGCCGACAACATAGCCGAGATGCGGGAGCTGCCCCTGGGCATCGACCAGCGGAGCCCAACCCGCCATCCCGACTGGCTGGGGCCCGATGATCTCAGCATAAAGATCGAGCAGATACGAGAAGCCACCGAAGGAAGGGTGCCCATAAGCGTGAAGCTGGGGGCTTGCCGGGTGGCCGACGACGTCAAGCTGGCGGCCAAGGCCGGGGCGGACACTATCGTCATAGACAGCATGGTCGCCGGGACGGGCGCTTCCGCCGAGATTCTCCTCGACCATAGCGGCATCCCGACGGTGCCCGCCATCGTGCAGGCCAGGGAAGCCCTGCGGGAGCTGGGGCTGTACGGCCAGGTCTCGCTGGTGGCGTCTGGGGGCATCAGGAACGGCGCCGACGTCGCCAAGGCGCTGGCACTGGGCGCCGACGCTGTGGCCATCGGCATAGCAGCCCTCATCGCCCTGAACTGCAACAAGGAGATTCCCGGCACCAACTTCGAAGAAGAGATCGGCGTCAAGGCCGGTTACTGCAACAGGTGCCACACCGGCTTGTGCCCCGTGGGCATTGCCACCCAAGACCCGGCGCTGGAAGCTAGGCTGGACCCGGATGAAGGGGCCGAGAGGGTTGCCAACTTCCTGAACTCCATGACCATGGAGTTGGCCCTGCTGACCCGTTCCCTGGGCAAGGGCGATGTGCGCAGCCTGGAGCCCGAGGATATGGCGGCCCTTACTATCGAAGCTTCGGCAATGGCGCAGATACCTCTGGCCGGCACCAACAAGGTGTTCGGCACGTAGCCCATCCCCCAGTCACTAGTCGACGAGAGGTGCTTAAGGATGGCGGACCGAGAAAGCGTACGAAGGCAGATGCAGCAGGACGGGATCAGGTACATCCTGACCCAGTTCGTCGATATGCATGGGGCGGCCAAGGTCAAGATGGTGCCGGTCAGCTCCTTCGACGATGTCATAGATACGGGCGCCGGGTTCGCCGGCGGGGCCCTGTGGGGTATGGGCCAGGGACCCCACTCCCACGATATGCTGGCCCGGATCGACCTGGATACGTACACGCCCCTGCCCTGGATGGACGACGTGGCGCGCTTCGCCAGCGACCTGTTCGTCGATGATGTGCCCCACGACCACTGCCCCAGGACTCATCTGAAACAGGCCCTTGCGAAAGCGAGAGACGCGGGTTACGTCTTCAATGTGGGCTTGGAGCCGGAGCACTTCCTGGTCACACGTCAGGACGACGGCGCCATCGAGATCTGGGACCCCAACAACCTGGACAGCCTTGACAAGGCCTGCTACGACTACAAGGGCATATCGGGTGCTATTGGCTACCTGAAGGAGATGATGGACGGTCTGAACGCCCTGGGATGGGAAAGCTACCAGTCGGACCATGAAGATGCCAACGGCCAGTACGAAATCAACTTCACCTATTCGGATGCGCTGACCACCGCCGACAGGTACACGTTCTTCAAGATGATGACGGGTGTCGTAGCCCAGAAGCACGGCGCAATCGCCACCCACATGCCCAAGCCCTTCACCGACCGCACTGGCAGCGGAGCGCACATACACTACCACCTGGCCGACGCCGCATCGGGCGCAAACGTTTTCCTGGATGAAAGTGACTCAAGGGGACTGGGAATGTCCCGTCTTGGATACAACTTCATCGGTGGAATCCTGGCCCATGCCCCCGCGCTATGCGCCATAAACTCTCCTACGGTCAACTGCTATAAGCGCCTCCAGGTCGGTGCAGCTTCGCTGAGGAGCTCGGCTTCCGGGTTCATCTGGACGCCGGCCTTCGTCTCCTATGGCGACAACAACCGCACCCAGATGATACGCACTGCAGGGCCGGGCCACCTGGAAGACCGGACCATTTCGGCAGGGTGCAACCCATACCTGGTCTTGTCCGCCTACGTGGCGGCGGGCTTGGATGGCATCGCCAGGGAGCTGGAGCCAGGCGACCCGAACCTTGGCAACCTTTACGACCTGGGCCTGGAGGAGATCCAACGACGGGGGATCAGGCTGTTCCCCCAGAGCTTGGGCGAAGCTTTGGATGAGCTCGAACAGGACCAGGTCGTGCTGGAGTCCCTGGGGGCTATGGCCCCGGACTTCGTCCAGCTGAAACGCCAGGAGTGGAAGGACTACCACCGCCAGGTCTCCGCCTGGGAGGTGGACCGATATCTGACCCTCTTCTAAGGAACGGCGGCCCTGATGCACACCCCCGGCAGCCCAGAACGCTTTTCATGAAATGAGTGAGGAGTCCATTTGTCCTTCCTCCTGAAGTGCCCCAACTGCGGCGAACGCAGCGTTGCCGACTTCCGCTTCGGTGGAGAGACCAACTCCCGGCCGGACCGGGATGCACCCCACGCCCAGTGGGTCAACTACTACTACTTCCGGAAGAACGTTTCAGGGGAGCGCCAGGAGTGGTGGTACCACAAGTTTGGCTGCCGGCAGTGGTTCCTTGCTGTCAGGGACTCCCGCACAAACGAGGTGCCGCACACCTACTGGCCCAGCGACCGGGCCGGGCAGGCTGTCGGCGATGGCGCCAGCGGGGAATAGGGTAGATGGCTGACCCAGCTTCTGGACAGAACAGGCTGCCTCCCCACCCCTCCCAGCGAATTAACTCCTCGTCGCCCGTGAGCTTCACCTTTAACGGCAAGCAGGTCTCGGCCCTGGAGGGCGACACCATAGGCTCAGCCCTGTACTCCTCCGGCGTCCGCATATTCAGTCGCAGCTTCAAGTACCACCGTGCTAGAGGCCTGATGTGCATGACCGGTGATTGTCCCAACTGCCTGATGAACGTCGACGGCGTACCCAACGTTCGCACGTGCAATACGCCGGTGCAGCAGGGGATGGAGGTGCAGACCCAGAACGCCTGGCCTTCCGCCGAGCATGATGCGCTGTCGGTGATGGACAAGCTGGATCGGCTCATGCCCGTGGGCTTTTACTACAAGAGCCTGATACGTCCCCGCATAAGCTGGGATATGGCCAGACCATTCATCCGCCGGGTGGCGGGCTTGGGCAAGGTCGGCTCCGACAAAGAGCCGGACAACGAACATCAGCACCACAACCTGTGGACCGAGGTGGCGGTTGTAGGTGGCGGTCCCGCAGGCATGGCGGCTGCGCTGGAGGCGTCGAAGGGTGGGTGCCGGGTTGTCTTGCTCGACGAAGGTCCGGAATTGGGCGGTCACCTGCTTTCGGACGTGTCGGTCCATGCTGGGCCGGAAGAGTACGCCGGCCTGCAGGGATACGAGGTGGCGGCCAGGCTGGCCGAACAGGTCCAGGGTACGAGCAACATTAAGGTGCTGACCGGGGCCAGCGCCTTCGGGCTGTATCCCGGCAACCTACTGGGCGTTTCCCAGGGAAAGCGCCTGTACAAGATACGCGGCAGAGGGATCGTCGTTGCCACCGGCTGCCGCGAGGTGCCCCGGATGTTCCCCGGCAACGACCTCCCCGGCGTGTTCATGGGAGAAGCTGTCCGCAGGCTGATGCACCTGTACGGCGTGGCGCCGAAAGGCAAGGCGCTGGTGGTCGCCGGCGGCGACCAGCGAGGGTATCAGCTTGCCGCTGAGCTGGCGCAGGCCGGCGTCCGGGTCGTGGGAATTGTCGATGGGAGGGAAGCGCCCCCGGACGGCGTCGCCGGCGATGGCATCCCGGTCTTTGCCAATCACGCTATCGCATGCGCTTCGGGGACCAAAGGCGTTAAGGGCGCCCTGATCCTCGATAAGGGGACTGGCGAAAGCAAGAGAATTGCCTGCGAGTCCATAGTTGTCACGGGGGCCTACGAACCCAACACCGGGCTGCTGGCCCAGACTTCGACGACGCTGACCTACGACCACGAATTGCAGGAGATAGTCCCGGCTGATATGTCATCGACCATATATGTGGCGGGTGACGTTACGGGGATCCACGACCTGCAGCTGTCCCTGATGCAGGGCAAAGCAGCAGGCTGTGAAGCCTCCCTGGCTGTGGACAAGCCTACCGGTACAGACCTGGATGCTCTGCGGGACGCCATCGCGGAGAAGGAGCAGGCCTACCGGGAGAACCTTCAGCCATGCACCGCTAACATTGATTCAACAAAGACTGCGGGCAAGACCTTCGTCTGCCTGTGCGAGGATGTGACGCCCAAAGACCTGTACCAAGCCATCGATGAGGGCTTTGACGAGATGCAGACCCTCAAGCGATACAGCACCCTCTCCATGGGGCCATGCCAGGGCAAGATGTGCCTGAGGCCGGCTATTGAGCTCTGCTCCCGCTACACGGGCCGGACCATGGATGAGACCGGCTCTACCACATCCAGGCCGCCTCTGCGACCCCTGACCCTGGGCACCCTGGCAGGACCCCTGCACATGCCCGTTAAGCGGACGGCCCTGCACGAAAGGCACATCCAGCTTGGGGGAGTGATGGCCGACGTGGGGCCGTGGAAGAGGCCCCACTCCTACGGCCCTATTGCCGATGAGATAACCGCTGTACGGGAGCGGGTCGGTATCATCGACGTCAGCACCCTGGGCAAGATCGATGTCCAGGGCCTTGATGCCCCAGCCCTGCTGGACAGGGTCTATACCCACAGGTTCTCCAATCTGCCCGTGGGCCGGATACGCTACAGCCTGTTGTGCTCGGACAACGGCTCCATCATCGATGACGGCACCATAACCCGCCTGGGGGAAGGCCACTACTTCATCACCACCACGACGGCCAACGTGGACCTTATGGAGGAATGGCTCAAGTGGTGGAACGCAGGTTGGGGAGCAAAGGTGCACGTCAACAACGTTACCTCCGGCTACGGGGCCATCAACGTTGCGGGTCCCAAGGCCCGGGAGACGTTGTCCAAGCTGACGGACGTGGACCTGTCTTCCGACGCATTCCGTTACATGCGGAGCGTGGAGGGTGAGGTGGCGGGCGTGCCGTGCCTCTTTCTCAGGATCGGTTTCGTGGGCGAGACCGGCTGGGAGATGCACTTTCCCGCAGAGTACAGCGAGCACATGTGGGATGCCCTGATGGACGCCGGCAGCGAGTTCGGGATAGCTCCCTTCGGAGTGGAGGCCCAGCGGGTGCTCAGGCTGGCCAAGAAGCACATAATCCTGGGCCAGGACACCGACATGGTGTCCAATCCCCTGGAGGGCGACCTGCCCTGGGTGGTGCGCCTGGACAAGGACGATTTCATAGGCAAGCATGCCCTGGAAACGATCCAGGATCGCGGCCTACGGGAGATACTGGTGGGGTTCGTCATGGAAGAGGCCGTAGTGCCCGAGGATGGGGTGCCGGTCATGCACATGGGCCAGCCCGTCGGGAGGGTCACCAGCTCCCGGGCAGACCCGACCACCGGAAGGGGGTTCGGCTTGGCGTGGGTGCCTGTTGATCTCTCCCAGGATGGGACGCAAATCAGCATCCGGGTGCGGGACGTTGTCCGTCCGGCCAGGGTGGTCCATGAGGCCTTCTACGACCCTGAAGGCGCGAGGCTGAGGGGGTAGCACCAGGTGGCACAGCAGCAGAACAACACGAACGGGAAATGGACGCCTCTGAAGCTGACGCCCATGCACCATGAGCACCTGAAACTGGGGGCCACCATGGAAGAGCGCTCGGGTTGGCTGCGTCCCTCGGTCTACACCTCCGTCGAAGGTGAGATGGAGGGAGTGAAGGGTTCCGTTGGCATTTCCGACATCAGTCCCGCAGGCAAGCTGATGGTCCAGGGTCCCGGAGGGGCGAGCATAGCCCCGAGTCTCCTTGGGGAGGTTGCAGAGCTGCAGGTCGGAAAGGCCCAGGCAGGATCACGGGAGTCGGCTGATGGAGAGACCTTCCCCGTGGCTGTGTGCTGCCTGGCCCCCGGAGAGCTTTTCGTGACCTGTCCCCCCGAGCGCCGGGACGACTTAGCCCGTGCACTGAACGCCGAGCTGCAAGTCGAGGGCGGCGACAGCCAGGCCATCGTCCTGGATGTCACCTCGTCCTATGCGGGCATTAACGTAGCAGGCCCCAAGTCTTTGGACTTGCTTCGGAAAGTGACGGAGCTGGACCTGCATCCGGATGCGATGCCAAACCTTACGTGCCTCCAGGGACAGTTTGCTGAGGTCCATGGCGTGCTCGTCCGCTGGGACAGGGGCGAACCCGGCTACAACCTGTACGTGGCGCGAGAGTACGGCGTCTATGTGTGGGAGGTGCTGTGGGAAGCGGGGGAGGAGTATGGCGTTGTACCAGTAGGGGTGGAAGCCCACCGTCGGCTCATCGGAGGGGTCCCAGCCTGATGCAGCTGTTCAGCAAGAAAAAGATGTGGCGGAAGCGCCCCCTGAAGGACAGCTACGATGTGGTCATCGTCGGCGCGGGGGTGCACGGCCTGTCCACCGCCTACTACCTGGCCAAGCATGGGATCACCAACGTGGCCCTGCTGGATAGGGGATACCTGGGCGGCGGGGGCAGCGGGCGCACCACTGCTATTCTCCGCTCCAACTACCTGACCCCCCAGGGTATACCTTTCTTCTCCGAAAGCCTGGGCATCTACGAGACCCTGTCCCAGGAGCTGGGCTTCAACCTGCTGTTCAACCAGATGGGCCGTCTCGACCTGGGCCACACCGAGTCAGCGGTTTTCGGCCTGCGGATGCGCACCGAGTTCAACCGGGCCCTGGGGGTGGACAGCACCCTGGTCGGCCCTGAGCAGATAAAGAAACTGGCCCCGGCCATCGACCTGCGGGCGGGGAAAGACCTGCCCATACTGGCAGCCATGCACCATCCGCCGTCGGGGGTTATTCGCCACGATGCTGTGGTGTGGGGCCTAGCGCGTGCGGTAGATGAGGCGGGGGCCGAAATCCACACCCGCACCGAGGTGCTGGGCATCGACCGCACCGGCGACCAGGTCACTGGCGTCCGCACCAACCTCGGGGACGTAAAGGCCGGTGTGGTGCTGAACGCCACTGCCGGTTGGTGCTCGACGGTAGCCGCCATGGTGGATGTCTTGCTGCCCATCACCACCCATCCCCTGCAAGCCTTTGTCACGGAGCCTCTCAAGCCCTTCCTGGATGTCTCCGTTTCGTCCGCCAATCTCCATGTCTATGTGTACCAGACGGACCGGGGTGAGGTGGTAATCGGAGGGGGCGTCGATCCCTACCCGACGTACAGCCAGGGTTCCACCCTGCCGGCGGCCGAGGAGCTGGCCAAGCATGCTTTGGGCCTGTTCCCCTGCCTGAGAGACGTCAATATTCTCCGGCAATGGACAGGCCTCTGCGACATGACACCGGACTACTCGCCCATCATGGGGGAAGTGCCCGGCGTGCGAGGGTTCCTGGTAACCTGCGGCTGGGGTACATGGGGCTTCAAGGCGGCCCCTGTGGCGGGCAAGCGCATGGCTGAGCTTATCGCCACGGGCAAGATGCCCGAGCAGATAGCACCATTTTCCATCACACGGTTTTCCGAAGGCCGGTTGGTCAATGAGAGGGCTGCAGCCCCCGCCGGGGCGATCCACTGACCCACGTCTGCTTGCACTCTCGCCCAAGGAAAACTAGGAGGCCGACTATGACCCAGCCAATGGCAGGTAACACGGGTGGGAACGTCCTCTTCCCCCAGTACGGCCTCTACCATGACATGGTCTGTGCCGAGGTCGCCGGGCTTTCCGAACCCCAGCTTGACTACACCTCCGACCGGTGGGCGTGGAGCGAGTGGAGCATCCGCACCAATGTCAGCCACGTTGCCTCTATGGGTTTCCGGTGGCTGCTCCGACGTTGGGCCCACCTGGACCTTGGGGCCGGGCTTGAGCTTCCCGAGGGCACCGACGAGATAGTCGCCTCAGAGAGTAGGTGGCTGGACGAGACGAAGTACCCAACCATTGAATCAATACTGGCCAAGCTGAAGGACAGCATGGATATGTGCCAGGGGGTCCTGGCGAGGCAGACCCTCGCCTCCATGAGGGCTGTGGAGCTTCCGTGGAACAACGATGCGCAGGCCAAGCTGATGGCGGAGGCCCACCCCGCCGGGCGCCGCTTAGACCCCGACAACCCCGAGCGGGCGCTAATCGACCTGGAGTACACCTTCCGCCACATGTGGTTCGAGAAGCTGACCCACCTGTACAACGTCCAGCGGCTCAAGCGGGCCCAGAGCTTGGAGGTGAAGGTGGACCTTCCCAGGGAAGGGTATTGGGTTCTCGACGGTTGGGACCGCAGCGAACCTTAGGCGGGCGCGAGGCAGCAGCCGTCTAGTCGTAGTCGATGTCGCGGATGAGGTCCAGGAACTCCTGGCGGATCTCCGCAGTAGGTTCCGAGCCTGGGTAGCGGACCCTTGGACAGCTTATCAGCCCCCGGTGATGCAGCGCATACTTGCGGATGCCCAGCCCGATGCCCTCCTGATATTCGAACAGCAGCATGGGCAGGTAGCGGTTGAACACCGGCTCGGCGCTGGCCCTTCCACCCTCCCGCATGTTGGTGCATATCTCTACCAGCACCTCCGGGTAAGCGAACCCGGTCATTGCGCCGACGGAACCCCGGGATAGCTCGTCCAGCAGGAACACCCCGCCCAGGCCGCCAAATATGGTGAGCCTGTCCTCGATCAGATCTCGTATGGCGGTGATCTTGTTGGGGGTCGGCGGGTCTTCCAGCTTCAGGTACTGCACGTTGGGGATCTCCTGCCCGACCCTTGCGATGAAGCCGGTGGGCATCTGAACCCCTGAAGCTTGGGGGTAGTCCTGCATCACGACGGGTATGTTCACCGACTCAGCAACCCGCTGGAAGTGGTTGAACAGCACATCTACGTTGGACTTTGCCATGGCTGGGGCAGCTACCATGACGGCGGCAGCTCCCAGCTTCTCGGCCTCCTGGCTGTAGGCGATGCAGGCCTTGGTGCTGGCGGCCGTCGTTCCCACCGTTACCGGCATCCCGTTGGAGTGCTCGATGACCTGGGAGGCGACCTGGCGTCGCTCATCGTCGGTCATGCGCGCGGCCTCGCCGGTGACGCCCAGGCAGACCACTCCGCTGCATCCCGAGCTTTCGGCCTTGTCCATCAGCCGGACGATGGAGGAAGCGTCCACGTTTTCGTCTTCATCGAAGGGGGTAGCCAGCATCCAGTGAACACCCGAGAAACGCTCGCTCATGGTCCGCTCCTCTCCAGCAGGTCTTCTGGTCGGTTGGTCTGCTACTTCAGGCCTTGGATCACTTCGTCGGTGGTCCTCACCCGCACCAGCAGGGGAAGCACATGGTCGATGGTCATCTGGTGCACATCCTGCTCGCCTGCGGTGCAGCAGTCGCTGACCACTATGCACTGCATGTCCCGGTTCTTGGCGTCCCGGGCTGTGCCTTCGACGCTGCGCTGGGTGGATATTCCGCCCACCAGGATGGTCTCGGTCCCCAGGGAGCGGAGGATGCTCTCGACGTTGGTCCCGTAGAAGGCGCTGAACCGGGTCTTTACCTGGAGGAAGTCGCCATCCTGGGGAGCCAGTTCATCGATGACCTGGGTGGCAGCGGAGCCGGGGGCCATGGGGTTCCCGCTGCCTCCCGCCACGTCCGAGATGGTCTTGGGGGCATCCACCCCGTCGGGGCGCCGCTCGTTGGTGCAGTAGATGATGGGGGTTCCAACCTGCCGGCAGTGAGCGATGAGTCGCTGGAAGCAGTCGATCACCGACTGGCGGTTAGCGGGAACGTTGTAGGGAGGTCCCTGCCCCTTGGCGATGGCGTTGATCATGTCGATCACTATGAGGGCTGTCTTCTTGGGTTCGAGACTGATGGGGTCCGCCATGGTTACCTCCCTGGGACTTATATACGGCCTGCCGCTATGCGGTGTGGAGCCGTTGCAGCACCTGCTTGCCTTCCCCCGACAGTTCCATACCCTGGGCCACTCCCTCCCGGTAGGAACTGATCAGGGCTGCGTTCAATTCAGGGTCGGGCTGCTGTCCCTCGCCAAGATGGTTGGCCAGCTCCGGGATGGAGTTGTAGGCCCGGTCCAACCCCCAGTAAAAGGAGAACAGCCAGGAAAGCTCCCGCTCGTTGGAAGGCGGGGGAATGTCGTTGATGTCCAGGATGCGGTTGTCCACCTTGGTGTACCGCAGTATGCCTGCCTTGTCCTCGGAGTCCCGGCCGTAGTAGCGCCGTCGCCGTAGGTCCAGAATTCGCTGGGCGTAGTCGGCATCGCCGTAGATCAGCCGGGGCAGCCATTCCTGGGACAGGTCCAATACGAGATTCCCGTTGACGTCCTCTATGCCCACCGCGATATCGGACCTCAGCACCGGGTCGTACTCGAAGCGCACCGCATCTCTCAGCAGCGCTTCCTGGAGCATCAGTGTCAGCTCCCTGGGAATCTTCTTGTACCTTGCCCCCGCAGCCTCGTCGTTGGTGTCGGCGCCCACTCCGCCCGTGTTGAACACGTAGTAGTGCTGGGGCTGCCCCCCATTCTCCATCTCCCGGAGGATGTCGTGCATGATGTTGGCGTTGTCGTCCTCCAGCCCGATGATGAACGGGTCGGAGAAGTACTCTACGTAGGGCCTGCCGATAGCCCCGACGGCCGCGCCCATCTGCACAGCTTCGCCATACATCAACACCCGCACGAACGACGCCAGCGACAACCGGCGCAGCGGGGGAATGATGGTGTTCTGGCGCATTACAGCCTGCCAGAACACCCGGTCGGTGTCTTCCATGGGTACATGGACGGAGCTGTTCAGCCGTCCGCCGGTGATGGCGCCGATCAGGCCATCCACGCCCTTGCGCCTCAGCAGGCCGGGCCTTGAGAGAATCATCCGCATGTTGCGCACCGGGTTCTGGAGGTAGTCGGGCACTCCCGATTCGGCGTCCACCACCACGTTTTCCAGGGTCTCGTTGGAGTTGGGAGAGTCCGCGGTGCCTCGGAGAACGTCGTAGGTGATCGGGTCGTCTTCGTGGGTGAGGCCGAAGGGGACTGCGTAGAAGTTGTTCTCGGTCCCATCGATGCCGTGGGTGAGGACCATCTTCTTGCCGTTGCGCTCCACTTCCATGGGTTGGCCATAGGCCTGCAATAGCACGATGTCGTCGTTCATGGGATAAACGCCCTCATTGGCGTCCTTCTCCACCCCAAGCTGGTTAGCCAGCGTGCTTGCCCTCAGCTCGATCATTATGGTCAGGGTGCTCTTGCCGTGGAGTGAAGGCCCGATGGTCACCAGTGCTGTGTTGTTGGTGCTGCCGTCGACGGTCTTTGCCCGGGCGACGCTGAGGGCCGCCTGCACTGCAAGGCCCTTTGCCCGCTTCACCTTGGCCATGGCTATGGACAGGGGGCCCATCTTATGCTCGCCCATGTAGTCGAAGCCCAGGTGGAGGGAGAGCCCTTTGGTGGGCGCCTTGAACACCAGCTGGGTCAGCCCGGCAGCCAGGAGACGGGCCTTCAGGTCTTCGGGCAGGCCCAGGTCATCCAGCCAGTTGGGAATGGACACCTCGAGGATATCGGGAGGTTCGCTCCTGGCGGACTCGGAAAGCTCGAAGGTGAGCAATCGCCACATGATGGGAAGCTGCAGGTAGGTGTCGCCGAAGAGAAGCTGCCGTGCGTGAAAAGACCGACCGGGCGCATCGCATATCTGCCGGTCGGTCTGTATGATGGTCTTTCCCTGGTCCAGGTTTTCCTTCAAGCGCTGGTTGATGCAGGCAAACACCTCGGTGAACAGGGCTTGGTTCTCCTCGCTGAAAGCCAGGGCATCCCGGTTCCGGGAAAAGCCGTCGATGAAGTACTGGGTCAGGTCGGGACGACGGACCACGCCAAGCTGGCTGTAGTAGGCAAGCCCACCGTTGTCCAGCCTGACGACCACCCGGGGCCCGGCTCGGTAGGCAGCCTTGCCGGCCGAGTTTGCCTCTTCGCCTTCGGCACGAATCTGGGCAAACTCCTGAAGGGCCGCCTCTTGCTGGTCGGGAGACATGTCCTGGAATACGGGCATGCCGTCGATTAGCGTCTGGTCCGGCGGGTTGAACAGGGAGCAGTCCTGGCGATGACCCCTCCTCCCCAGCGATACCAACTCGTCCAGCTCCCTGAGAAAGTTGGGGTTTATCGGTGGGCCCGCCAGGGAAGCCCCAGGCGTACTCCCTTGGGCGCCACGAACATCGTCTGCCAAGATAATCTCCCGTTTGTGAAATGAGTGCAGGGTTGAAATATGCTCTGCCGAGGCCAGTCACAGGCTACTGGGTAGGTCTGTCTATGCTACATTGTTCCCTATGGGGTGTCAAACCTGGGAGAGCCTGCCGCAGAGGGCGCGAACAGCCTCGGTTGTCTCCCCCAGATCGTCTATAGTTGCATCCGCGAGGCCGTCTTCAGACCCGGCTGAGCCGGCATCATTTCTGATCCAAATTGCCTTCATGCCGACCCCCTGCGCCCCGACCACATCGTTGACGAAGTGGTCTCCCACATGGACCGTTCTTAAAGGGCCAATGCCCAGCGCGGCGGATGTCATCTCGAAAATCTCCCTTGCCGGTTTAGGGTAACCGGCCTCATCGGAGAAGGTCAGGACATCGAAGTACTTCAGAATATCCAGGCGCTCCATGTATTCGCGAAAGAGGACCCCTGGGGTCATATCGGTATTGGAGATCAGCCCGATGCGATAATGGGCGGCCTTGAGCTGGGCCAGGATGGCGGAAGCTGCCTCATGGGGACGGGAAGGGTGACCGTAGAAGGAGTTGGCGTAGGACTCGGCAATCCGCCGAACTCCACCTTCTCCCAGCCTGTCCCGTAGCCCTTCTCCGATGGAGTCGATGAAGCAGTCGATCCGATCGGTGAAGGGCAGGTCCCGGCCGGTTTCATTGATTTCCCGGCAGGTACGTAGGCACTGCAGGTAGGCCTCTTCCAACTCTTCCCTGCTGAACTCCTCGCCCGCTTCCCTGAGCACCTGCTGCGTACCGTCGATCCTCAGGTCCCTTCGTCCCTGGCCCCACTCAGGCCGGTCGACTAGCAGGGTCTGCCACAGATCGAAGGTTACAGCCTCGATGCTGGCCACTATTTCACCCCCGGTTGACCATCCTCTCTCGTGACACAGCTATTCTAGGGCAATGGCCCCTGGAATGAAAATGTGGCCTGTGTGGGGCAGCTCCCTAGTCCAATAGCTTGTGCAGATTTTCACAAAGCGCCGGGTCCGTAGCCGGGAAGGACGCCTCCCCTGTGCTATACTTGGCCCCCAGAAAGGCGAACAGAATGCGAACGCTCCGTCTGGCCCTTGGCCAGATCAACCCCACCGTCGGAGACCTCGAAGGGAACGCAGACAAGATCATAGCTATGATCGGCCGCGCCCGGGAACTGGATGCCGACCTGGTTGCCTTCCCCGAGATGGCCATAACCGGCTACCCCGCCGAAGACCTGCTCTACAAGCAGTCCTTCATCAGGGACAACCTTCGCCAGATGGAGCGCGTCATAGATGCCTCCCAGGACGTAGCGGTGGCCGTGGGGTTCGTAGATGCCGACGCCGACACCTACAACGCCTGCGCCGTGGGCTTCCAGGGCGAGCTGGTGGGCACCTACCACAAGGTGCACCTGCCTACCTACGGCGTGTTCGACGAGGACCGCTACTTCAAGGCTGGAGTCACCTGCCCCGTGTACGTGATCAACGGGGTCATGGTCGGCATAAATATCTGCGAGGACATCTGGTATCCGGCGGGCCCCATAAGCGTCCAGCGAGACATGGGGGCCGAGATCATAGTCAACATTAATGCGTCCCCCTACCATGCCGGGAAGAACCTCTCCAGGGAGAAAATGATCGCCACCCGGGCCGTGGACAACAGCGTCTACGTCGCCTACCTGAACACCGTCGGCGGGCAGGATGAGCTGGTGTTTGACGGGGGCAGCATGGTCTTCGACCAGTGCGGCAACCTGCTGGCCAGATCCCCCCAGTTTTGCGAGGACCTCTTGCTGGCTGACCTGGACGCCGATGCCCTGTTCAGCGCGAGGTTACAAGACCCCCGCCTCCGCAAGGACGAGTCCGGCAACGGCAGCCTGTCTAAGGCCGGCGCCGGCAGTACCGTGCAGGTGTCCTCCGCCCGCCAACAGGAACGGTGCCCCCTTCCTCCAAGACAAGAGGCATGCCTGCTTGACACTGACACTGAGGTCTATGGCGCCCTTGTCCTGGGCACACGGGACTATGTGCACAAGAGCGGGTTCAGCAAGGTGCTCATCGGCATCTCCGGCGGCATAGACTCCGCCCTCACCGCCTGTGTAGCCGTGGATGCCCTCGGTAGTGAGAAGGTGGTCGGCGTCGCCATGCCGTCCCGCTACTCCAGCGAGGGAAGCGTCGCCGACGCCAAGGTCCTGGCCAGCAACTTGGGCATCGATTTGTGGGAGGCGCCCATACTCCCGGCCCACGATGCTTTCCTGGACATGCTGAAGCCCCACTTCGGGGACCTGCCCGAGAACGTGGCGGAAGAGAACCTGCAGAGCCGCATCCGGGGCAACATCATCATGTCTTTGTCCAACAAGTTCGGCTTCCTCATACTCACAACGGGAAACAAGAGCGAGATGGCCATGGGGTACGCCACGCTGTACGGGGACATGGTGGGCGGATTCGCTGTGCTGAAGGATGTGCCCAAGACCCTGGTGTACGAGCTAGCCCGCTGGCGCAACACCAACAACGGATCAGAGGGCGTCATCCCGGAGGCCATCCTGACCAAGTCCCCCAGCGCCGAGCTGAAGCCGGACCAGAAGGACCAGGACACCCTTCCGCCCTATGGTGTGCTGGACGCGGTGGTGAAGGCCTACGTCGAGGAGGACCGCAGCTACCAGGACATGGTGGAGATGGGGTTCGATGCCCAGGTGGTGAAGCAGGTCATCGCCACGGTCGACCGGAATGAGTACAAGCGGAGGCAGGCCCCGCCGGGGGTGAAGATAACACCCCGGGCCTTTGGGAAAGACCGCAGGTTACCCATCGTCAACAGGTACCGGCAGTTCTAGTCCGCCACCTCCAGGATCATCTCGATCTCTACCGGGATCCCAACGGGCAGCGAAGCCATGCCCACCGCCGACCTTCCGTGCTTGCCGGCATCGCCGTACAGGCTGATGAGCAGGTCGGAGCAGCCGTTGGCGACTGGGGCAGTCTCCACAAAGTCGGGGACGCAATTGACCATCGAAAGCAGCTTGACCACCCGGCGCACCTTGTCCAGGTCTCCCAGGGCCTCCTTGGTGGTGGAGAGCAGGTTCAGTCCGGTGTTCCTGGCGGCTTCATACCCCTGCTCGACGCTTATCTCCCGCCCCAGCTTTCCAATGTGGGAGATGGAGCCGTCGGCGGCGACGGGACCGTGCCCAGCCAGGAACAGCAGGTTGCCTGTGCGCACAGCCAGCACGTAGCTTCCCATGGGTTGGACCGGCGGAGGGAGCGTCAGCCCCATTTCAGCCAGCTTTCTTTCGACTTCCATTCTTCATCATCTCCACGGCCTAGTAGTAGAAAGAGGGTCCCCGGTATCCTTCTTGGCCGGGAACATTGTACCCGATAGCCGCCCCAATTCAAGGGCGGCGGCGGGAGGCCCTTTCCTTGGAAGACCGCCCCTGAATCGTGGCGAAGGCCGCAATTACGAATAGCAGGACCGCCTCCGGCTGGCCGTTCCCCTTCGATTTCCCTCAGGGCCAACGGCCAGCCGGAGCTATCTTCTTGATTATTACCCATCGTCGAAACCGGCAGTGCTCCGTCCTGGATTGCGGCTTGCGCCGCAATGACGAAAAAAAGGGGTTGGCCGTTGGCCCTGAGGGAAATCGAAGGGGAATGGGCAGCCGGAATTGTCTTCGTAAATGTTGGCAATCCTGGAAGACGGCAGTGCTCCGTCCTGGATTGCGGCTTGCGCCGCAATGACGAAAAAAGGGGTTGGCCGTTGGCCCAAAGGGAAATCTAAGGGGAATGGGCAGCCGAAATTGTCTTCGTAAATGTTAGCCATCCTGGAAGGCGGCAGCGCTCCGTCCTGGTTTGCGGACTTCGCCGCAATGACGATTGGGGCTTCTCTTGTGGGACAGGATGCAGGTGGCCTAACCAAGATTGTGGACTTCGCCGCGATTTCGAAAAGCGGGGCCGCCCCCGGCTGGCCGTTCGCCCTGAGGGAAATCTAAGGGGAATGGGCAGCCTGCGCCGCAATGACGACGGAGGCGGTTTATCACGGCGAAAGGGGCTGTGACAAAGTGTTCTTGTTGGTGCAAAATGCGTATGTTACTATCGGCCCCAACCACGCAGGCTAGCGGAGGCGCAATGACCACCGAGAAAGCAAAGTCCCTGGAAATCGCCATCTCCCAGATCGAGAGGCACTACGGAAAAGGCTCCATCATGCGATTGGGGGAGGTGTCCCAGAAGCTCGCTTCCGAGGTGGTGCCGACGGGGTCTCTCTCATTGGACTTCGCCCTCGGAGTGGGAGGCATCCCCAAGGGCCGGGTCACCGAGATTTACGGCACCGAGTCGGCGGGTAAGTCCACCCTGGCCCTGCACGTCATGGCTGAGACCCAGAAGATGTCAGGCACAGCGGCCTACATCGATGTGGAGCACTCCCTGGACCCCGGCTACGCAGCCAACTGCGGCGTCAAGGTCGAGGATTTGCTTATCGCCCAGCCGGACAGCGCGGAGCAGGCCCTGGAGATTACCGAGTACCTGGTGCGCAGCGGGGCTGTGGACACGGTTATCGTGGACAGCGTGGCAGCCCTGGTGCCCAAGTCCGAGCTCGAGGGAGACATGGGCGATTCCCACGTGGGCCTTCAGGCCCGCCTAATGTCCCAAGCCCTCCGCAAGCTGACGGCGGCCATTCACCACTCGGGCACAGCCGTCGTTTTCATCAACCAGCTCAGGGAGAAGGTCGGGGTGATGTACGGGAGCCCCGAGGTCACTCCCGGGGGCCGCGCGTTGAAGTTCTACAGCTCGGTTCGTATCGACCTGCGCCGGACCGACTCCATCAAGCAGGGCACGGATGTCATCGGCAGCCGCGTCCGGGCGAGGGTTGTCAAGAACAAGGTTGCTCCCCCATTCCGAACAGCCGAGTTCGACATCATGTTCAACCAGGGCATCAACAAGATGGGTGACCTGTTGGACCTGGGAGTGACCCAGGGTGTCATCAAGAAGTCGGGGTCCTTCTACTCCTACGGAGAGGACCGCCTGGGCCAGGGACGGGAGAACGCCAAGGAGTACCTGGCTGAGAACCTCGATACCGCCCAGGAGATTGAAAAGCTGCTGCGGAGCAAGGAAACCGTCGGCGGTGAGATGCCGGTCCCGGTGCTTCCCGACGGCTTGTCCGAGGACGGCTTGGAGGACCTGGAAGACGCCTAGGCCGCCCAGCCATGCCCGATGTCATTGGTGCAGCTCTGCGCTTTGTCTCGTATCGTTCCCGCAGTGAAGGTGAGGTGCGACGCCGCCTCGGGCGTCGCTTCTCCGGCGACGATGTGGAACGGGCCGTCAGCTACCTGAAGGAACGTGACCTCCTCAACGACCTGGACTTCGCTTCCCATTGGCGCCGCGACCGGGAATCCCATCGACCTCGCAGCGGCAGGATAGTGCGCCATGAGCTCCTCAGGATGGGAGTGGCCCGGGATGTGGTGGACGAAGCCCTGGAAGGTTACGACGAAGAAGGCAATGCCCGCAGGGCTGCGTCATTGGCCTCCCCCAAGCTGCTGGGGTTGGACGAAGCTGCCTTTCGCAGAAGGCTGTCCGGTTTCCTGGCCCGCAGGGGGTTCGCCAGGGGCATGGCCATGCGGATAGTGGATGACCTGTGGCGGGAGCTATCGAACGCGGATGACGGCGGTGTAGATGGCCAGCGCCAGGACTAGCCACTGGAAGATGTTCGGCGTAAAGATGACCCCGCTGATGAACAGAAACACCAGCATGCAGCCTCCCGCCACCACTACCAGCCCCGTGCCCCGCTTCCGGTTGGTTGCCACGCTGATGGCCTCCCCCACCGCGTAGCCGACGCCGAGGGTAAGCAGCGAATACAGGAAGGGGACCCACCCGAGGTTCATCCTGATAACCAGCATGATGATGCCCAGGACTATGGCAGTCAGCCCTCCGGCCAATACAGCCCTGGCGTAGTAGGACGGCTGGACGTCAAAGGTCGGCAACGTAGTAACCCTGGCGCAGTTCCTGCAGCGAGCCCCGACCGGCGTCTGGAATACACACTGGGTGCAGATGTAGTTCCCGCATCTCCCGCAGGCAAGTCCTGTTGATGTGCCCGGGTGGAATGCGCACCGGTTAAGGTACCTTTCTTCTACGCTGGACTCGTCGTGTTGTTGAGGCTGCTCCATCATTCTATCTTACGCCTTAGCTGCCCTGTCCGGGTGTTCTGTCCATCCACAAGTCCCGGCTCGCGTAGTCCCTGTCCCTGAACAGGCGGTTAAACAACACCTGGCCCTTGGGCAGGTCTTCGGGGAGTGGCTCCCAGTTGCCGGTCAGACGCTTCAAGGCGGTGAGTCCCACCAGCCCAACACAGAACAGGATTATACCCAGGGGCGCACCCAGCAGGTAGCTCCACAGGGGAAGGAGGGCCAGGGAGATAAGCACCCACACGCCAGAGCTTCGGAAGAGAGCCCAACCGCCGATGGCTATCCCAATGAACAACAGCAACTGCCAGAAGGCTAGGGCGAGAAGCGCTCCCGAGGCTACGGCAACCCCTCGCCCTCCCGTAAACCGCAGGTAACAGGACCAGTTGTTTCCGGCGATGGCGATCAGGGAGGCGCCCATGAGGGCGAAGGACGAGGTGTCCTTGTCCAGCCACCACATGCCGATCCAGATGGGCGAGCCGCCCTTGAGAAACAGCTCCACCACCCCGAGGGGGAATAGCCATCTCCCACCCACATTGTAGTACAGGTTGGAGCCCCCCACGTTCCCGCTGCCGTGCTCCCGGATGTCTATTCCACGTACCAGCCTCCCGATGATGTAGGCTGTGGGGATGGAGCCCACCAGGTAAGCGTAGATGTAGAGGGCAGCCAGTTCCATCGGCTATACGCCTATCGGTCCTCTTGGGGAGGTCAGTTTCCGGACGTTGCCAGGACTCGGAGCTGCTCCACTACTTCCACCGACGGGCCCATGGAGCCGGGCAAGGGTTCATCTTTGCTGTCGGTGCCGTGGTAGTCGCTGCCCCCACACGGGAGTAGGTCGTACTCCTCGGCCAAGCTGGCAACCTTGTCGATCTGCTCCGGGGTGCACTTGGCGTAGTACACCTCGATTCCCTCCAGGCCCGCCTCGACAAGCTCTCCCAGGATGGACTCCAGGTTGGGAATGTAGATCGGGTGGGCCAGCACGGGAACGCCGCCCCAGGACTTGATCAGCTTTATGGACTCGGCAGGGGTCATCTTCTCCCGCTCGACATAGGCAGGGCAGCTTCTTCCGATGTACTTATCGAAGGCCTCTTTGGTTTCGCCGACGTAGCCCCGCTCCACCATAGCTTGCGCCACGTGGGGTCGCCCGACGGCGCCTTCCCCGGCGATCTGCTGCACCCTCTCCCAGTCCATGGGGAACCCCAGTTCCGTCAGCTTGTCCACCATGCCCCTGGCCCTGTCTTGCCGGCCTGCCCGTAGTCGCACCAGCTCCTCCTGCATGTCCGGCCTGTTGTGCTGGATGAAGTAGGCTAGCATGTGGACTTCGGTACCGGGTATGTCGGTGCCCAACTCAATCCCGGGGATGACCTCCATCCCGTTAAGACTCCTAGCGGCAGCGGAGGCTTCTTCCAGGCCGTCGGTGGAGTCATGGTCGGTGACGGCCATGAACTTCACGTTCTGACTGGCGGCCAGGTGCACCAGCTCGGTGGGAGACAGGCGCCCGTCGGAAGCGGTTGTGTGGAGGTGTAGATCTACGAGAGCCATCTAGTCGTCGAACTCGATGGTGCGGTCTGCGCGCTGGATGCTGACGGCCCTGCCCGAGGCATCATCCAACTCTACAAAGACGGCATTGAGGATTGCGGGACCGGGCCCGTCGGCGACGGCGAGGCGCACCGGCATCTGGGTGAGGAACTGCTCCAGGACTATGGGCACCTGGCAGCCTATGACCGAGTTTTGGGGGCCGGTCATTCCCAGGTCTGTGACGAAACCCGTACCCCCCGGCAGCACCCTGGCGTCCGCAGTGGCCACATGGGTGTGGGTGCCGACCACGGCGCTGACCCGCCCGTCCAGGTACCAGCCCATGGCCTGCTTCTCCGATGTAGCTTCGGCGTGGAAGTCCACGAAGATAAACTTGGGCGCATCGCCCGCATTCAGGTCCTCAAGGATGCGGTCAACTGTGCGGAATGGGCAGTCCAGGGTATTCATAAAGACACGGCCCATGAGGTTAATCACGGCCGTGTCGGCAATTCTGATGTATCCTCGGCCAGGACTCTCGCTGGGATAGTTGGCGGGACGAATGAGGGGCCACTCCTCATTGATGTAGGGGACGATCTCTTTGTGTTTCCAGATGTGGTTGCCGGAGGTGATGACGTCCACCTCGGAATCCAGCAGGTCCCGGGCTGTGCTCGGGGTTATGCCGAAGCCTCCGGCGGAGTTCTCGCCGTTGGCGATGACAAAGTCGATGGCAAGCTCCCGGCGCATGCTCGGAACAAGGGTTTCTATAGCCCTTCGCCCCGGCTTGCCAACCACATCACCGATCATAAGTATGCGCAACGTATCCTACCCTGGTCGGGGGCCCGTGAAATGTTCCGGAGCCCTGTTGAAGAACGTTCTATGTTATGTGTTGGGCGCCGGTTATGCAATGGGTGGTAGGTTTTCCTACCACCCATTGTTCTTCGCACTCCGTTGTCGTAGATTGCCTAGCCTGAATCGAGTTTCTACGGCTACCTGGCGTACTCGACGTTTCGGATTTCCCTTATTACGGTTACCTTGATCTGCCCCGGGAAGACCAGGTCGTCCTGTATCTTCTTGGCAACGTCCCGGGCCAGGTTGGAAGCAGCCACATCATCCACGTTGTCGGGCTTCACCATGATGCGGACTTCCCGGCCCGCCTGGATAGCGAAGGTCTTCTCGATGCCGGGGAAGCTGGACGCCACGTTCTCCAGGTCCTCGAGCCTCTTTACGTAGTGCTCGAGGGTCTCTTTTCGGGAGCCCGGCCTGGCTGCGCTGATGGCATCGGCGGTGGCCACAAGAAACGCCTCGACGGATCCACGGTCCTCGTCGTGGTGCTCCATGATGGCCCTGTGGACCTCGGGGTGAATGCCGTACCTCCGGGCAACCTCCGCGCCGATCTCGGCATGGGGGCCTTCCACCTCGTGGGTGAGGGCCTTTCCTATGTCATGGAGCAGGCCGCCGGCCTTGGCAACCTCGATGTTGGCGCCGATCTCGGCCGCCATCATCCCCGACAGCAGCGACACTTCGACGGCATGGTGGAGCTGGTTTTCGCCGTAGCTGTAGCGGTACTTCAGCCGCCCCAAAAGCTTGATCAGGTCAGGGTTCAGCCCCGTTACCCCCGCTTCCAGGACAGCCCTTTCGCCTTCCCGCTGCATGGTCTCATCCATCTCGTTCTGGGTGCGCTCGACCATCTCTTCTATGCGGGCAGGCTGGATGCGGCCGTCGGCCACCAGCTTCTCCAGAGTGAGGCGCGCCGTTTCCCTGCGCACGGGGTCAAAGCAAGAAACGGTCACCACCCCGGGGGTGTCGTCGATGATGACATCCACCCCGGTGAGGCTCTCCAGTACCTTGATGTTCCGACCTTCGCGCCCGATCAGGCGCCCCTTCATCTCGTCGTTGGGCAGCTGCACGACCGAGGTTGTGCTCTCCGAGACCACATCGGTCGCCAGCCGGTTGATAGCCATGGTTATGACCCGGCGGGCTTTCTGATCAGCTTCCTCCTTGGTCTGCTTTTCCAGTTCGTAGTAACGGCGGGAGAGCTCGTGCTTCACCCCGTCTTCAGCCTTCTTGAAAAGGATGTCTTTTGCATCGTTGTAGGAGAGCCTGGCTGTCTCCTCAAGCTGCTTTAGCTGGTCTTCCTTGAGCTGGACCAGCTCCTCTCTCAGCTTTGAAAGATCATCCTCCTTGGACTTCAGACCTTGCTCCTTATCAGCCAGGGACTGGAGCTTCTCCTCCAGGTTTTCTTCCCTCTGGCTGACCCTTCGTTCCTGCCTCTGTACTTCCTTCCTTCGTTCCTTAAGGTCACCTTCTACAGAGGTCCTGGTCTTAACTGCCTCCTCACGAGCTTCCAGCAAGATACTACGTTTTTGCTCTTCGGCCGCTTCCAATACTTGATTGGCTTCTTCTTGTGCGCGCCTTAATCTTCCAGTGCCCGCCAGGTCGGACAGGAATCTAAACGGGTTCAAGCGAATCACCTTTTCCTTTCCGCCCAGATACTAAATTTAAGAGCCAAAAATTCCGGACGCACTTGTCCCAGCATAGCTCTTAACAGGCCCCATGATATCTTCACCAGCTTTGAGTGTCAAGGAAAATCACCGGCATCTACGGCCTTCCATGTTGCTGGAGAAAGGTATAATGACGGCGGTTCGGCCCCTTTGGGAACTGCTCTGGGAGGGTAATGATGGAGTTCAAGATTCTTGTGCTGCCCGGCGACGGAATCGGCCCCGAGGTGGTGCAACAGGGCGTCAGGGTGCTGGAAAAGGTGGGGACTCGCTTCGGCCACCGCTTCGATCTGTCCTACGACGATGTTGGCGGAGCGTCTATCGATAAGCATGGGGTTGCCCTCCGGGAGAGCACCATGGAGGCGGCGGGCGGATACGACGCCGTCCTATTCGGCGCCGTCGGCGGCCCCAAGTGGGACGACCCCCAGGCGAAGGTGCGCCCCGAGGACGGAATACTGGGCATCCGCAAGGGCCTTTCGGTGTTCGCCAACCTACGCCCGGTCAAGGTCCTTCCCGACATGGTGGACGCCAGCGTCATAAAGCCTTCTGTGCTGAAGGATGTAGATATGCTGGTGGTACGGGAGCTGACGGGCGGCCTCTACTACGCCAAGCCCAAGGGGCGACGCCGGACCAGGCAGGGCTGGACCAGCGTAGATACCATGCGCTACTCCCAGGCCGAGATCGAGCGGGTGCTCAAGGTCGGATTCGAGCTGGCTCGGCGGCGAAGGGGAAAGCTGACCTCGGTGGACAAGGCCAACGTGCTGGAAACCTCCCGCCTGTGGAGACAGACCGCCACCGACATGGCGTCCCAGTACCCTGAGGTTGAGATGGAGCACATGCTGGTGGACACCTGCGCCATGCAGCTTGTCCAGCGCCCGTCCCGGTTCGACGTTATTGTGACCGAGAACACCTTCGGGGATATCCTGACCGACGAAGCCGGTATTCTGGCCGCGTCAATGGGTCTCCTTCCCTCGGCAAGCTTGGCGGGTGTGCCTACCGACGGCGGCAGGGCCATCGGCCTATACGAACCCATCCACGGCTCCGCGCCGGACATCGCCGGGCAGGGGATAGCCAATCCCATCGCCACCATGTTCAGCGTCGCCCTGCTGATGCGGTACTCCCTGGGTCTGACGGAGGAAGCATCCGTCGTGGAGAAGGCCATTGAGGAAGTCCTGGGAGAGGGGTACCGTACCGCCGATATAGCGGAAGCGTCCGCCGGGCGGGCCATCAAGCGGGTGAGCACCGAGGAGATGGGCGACCAGGTACTGTCGGCCCTCTAGTCCTCGGTGACCTCCAGGGGCTCCTCGGTGATGATTTCATCGACGATGCGGAAAGCCCGCACCTCGGGGTTGTCCTTGTCCATGAGCGAGACGATCATGTAGTAGGCCTCGGGCCAGGAGGCCAGCCGGACATCGGTGCTGGATGGGTAGGCCTCCGAGTGGGTGTGGGAGTGGTACACCGCCCGGTGCTCCCAGTTGTTGTCTTCCATGTCGTTCCACACCGGGAGCAGCTCCTTGGGGTCCCAGCTGAAGCGGTAGGGGCTGTTCTCCACGTTGGTCATGCGGTACAGCTTCAGGAAGCTTCCGTCAGTTCCAGCCAGGACGCCGCAGCACTCGATGGAGTCGTCCTCCAGGGCGTGGGCAATCATCTCGTCGTAGAACCTTCTTGCGACCCGGACCAATCCGCGCTCCCCCGATGTGGTTCGGCTAAAGGTACATTCCACCCCACGGGTTTTGCAACTGGGGAGCTGGGGTCATGGAGTGGTTTCAGCCTTGACACTCCCGTTTGACCCAACCTACACTGCCCGATAGCTGGACCCCATCCTCCCACAGGAGGGCTGCCATGGCTGTTCAAGGTGTGACCCGTAGTCCGGCCTTAGGGCAGAAGGGAATGGTCTGCTCCGCTTCCCCCCTTGCGGCCTCGGCCGGCATCAACATCCTTCTCCAGGGGGGAAACGCTTTCGATGCCGCCATAGCTACGGCGGCGGCCGAAACGGTGACCATTCAGACCAGCTGCGGCCTTGGAGGCGACACCTTCGCCATCCTGTACCACGCCGCATCGGGCAGGGTGATTGGGCTGAACGGAAGCGGTGGAGCACCCTCGGGGGCCACCCCCGACTTCTTCCGCTCCCAGGGCTACACCAAGATGCCCCTCAGAGGTCCCCTTTCCATCACCGTGCCGGGAGAGGTGGCCGCCTGGGAGACCCTCCATAAGGGGTACTGCACCCTGCCGATGGGCCAGCTCCTTGCCCCTGCCATCGGCTACGCCAGGGACGGCCACCCCCTCCTTCCCAGCTGCGCTCCATCCTACAGCGCCTCCCTGGAGCTGCTCTCCCGCTACCCGTCCACCCGCAACGTTATGACCAAAAACGGCGACCCCTACGGCCAGGGAGATGTGATAGTGCTGGGCGATATGGCCAGGGCTTTCGAGAGGGTGGCCGAAGGCGGGGCCGATGAGTTCTACCGGGGAAGATTGGCGGCCGAGATGGTAGAGGCCCTGCAGGAGGCGGGCGCGCCCTTCACCCCCGAGGACTTCGCCAGCCACCAGACCGAGGTGTACGAACCTCCCATCAGCACAACCTACCGGGGCCATGCCGTTTACCAGACCCGGCCTCCGTCCCAGGGGCTGGTGCACCTGTCTATGCTGAACCTGATGAGCGGGTTCGACCTGGGTTCCCTGGGCTTCAACAGCCCCCAGGGTGTCCATCTCATGGTGGAGTCAAAGAAGCTGGCATTCGAAGACCGCAACCAGCATGCGGGAGACCCCCGCTACGTGGACTGGCCCCTGGACATGCTGATCTCCATGGAGCATGCAGACCGGCGCAGGGAGCTAATCGACCCGCTCAGAGTCCGGGCGGATGCTCCCGCCATGGTGCCGGCCGAGCGCAGCGGCGACACGACCTACTTCTGCGTGGCCGACGGCGAAGGGAACATGATCTCCTTCATACACAGCTTGTCCAACCGGTACGGGTCCGGTTTCATCGCTGGCAGTACGGGGATTCTTTTCAACAACCGGGGCGGACGGGGTTTCAGCCTGGAGGATGGCCACCCGAACCTTGTGGGACCGGGAAGGCGCACCATGCACACCCTCAACTGCTACATGGTCTTCGATGGCGACCAGCCCCTGCTCGTAGGCGGTACCCCTGGGGGTGACTACCAGGTGCAGACCAACGCGCAGATCGTCTCCAACCTGCTGGACCATGGCATGGCGCCTCAGGAGGCGGTGGATGCGCCGCGATGGGCGAGCCATCCCGGCTCCGATCCGGCAACCATCGAGGCGCCCCTGGAATTTACGCCCGAGCCCGGTTTCCCCCAGGAGACCAGCGAAGCCCTGGAGAAGATGGGCCACAGCGTCGTCTATCCATCGGGCCGGGGAGGCATGCTGGGCAAGGTGCAGCTGATCATGCGGGACAACTCCCGGGGTGTGCTCATCGGCGCCTCCGACCCCCGCGGCGACGGACACGCGGCCGCTCTTTAGAGGGGGCCTAATTTCTTCTGTAACTCCCTACTAGGCCCTCTGCTTCACAGAGCACGCGTTCCCAGAATATCAGAACAGTACACTACTCACGATGGAGCCTACAGCGATGCTCAGCCCTGGTGGCAGGCACCTAGTGCATGCAACCGTGCCCATCTTTGGCGAGGGCTAATGCCGAGCTTGCTTTCAGTTGCGCCCCTATCCCAAGAATGGAAGGTTAACCCGTATGGGCTCGCTGTTGGGGTGAAGTGTTCCTACGAGGGGCTGGTAATGATCGGCTAGGTAACGCTCCACACCGTTTCGGAGAGGCGCATCTACCGGAGCGCAGTAGACCGTTAGGGGCCAGTAGTTCATGATTTTCTGATCTCTCGTGTGGGCTGCGATTCGTTGGCCTATCTGCCCTTGCCCCACATAGACACACCGCCCCAGCAGTGGCTTGGCTTCTTGGAGGATGTATACGCCTTCCTGAAATCTCAACATCAGATCCGGTTCTGATGGAAAGGATGTTTCTTCAAACCACGCCAATTCGATCATGCCATCTCCATTCAATGGTCCTAGTGCTCCTCAGTTAACGCCACGACCATTGCAACATTCTTGCCATTCATTTACCGCGACGGGTCCCTGGAACCCGATATGGGGATTTGGGGTATAACGTTCGGATTCCTGGTAGCCTGAAGTTCTCCACTCACCACCTGCCAGACACCAAGGCTCCCGGTTGTTCGCCGAGGTTTCTTGCTGGCGAAGGCATCAGGAGAGTTAATTTGTTCTCCCTTCCCTGTCCCGTACCGAGATTCTCGCATGTTGCGCGAGTTACGTTCAATATGGGCCTAATTGTCAAGGATTTCTCGTCTTGATATCATGATGGAGAGCCAAAGACGGACGTGATTGGCGGGTCAATCGCAGTCACTTGTAATCACTGTCAGTCAACTACAAGTAACCCGCTAATTCGCAGCATCCCCTTTGGGTAGGAGGTCAAAACTATGGTGGAGGCAGCAGAACAGGTAGTAATTGGGATGCGGCTTCATCAGGAATTTACCCCTCAGACTCCCATAACTCACAAAGACTCATTTCAGGGACGGAAAGGTGAGATTACCAAGATCATTGAAACGGTAATACACCAGGGAGCTCATGCAGTGATCTTTGGTGAGCGAGGTGTGGGGAAAACTTCTCTGGTGGGATTGATCGAGCAATTCTGGGTAGACCTGCGCAAGGACACAGATATTCTCACAGTGCGGGTAAACTGTGAACCTAAAGACAACTATATCACGCTATGGATTCAAATAGCTGAGGAATTGCTGAAGCGCCTGCCGAACGGCCATCAATACGATAGCACAGCATTTACCGAACTTTTGACTCAGATGGCCTCTGGAGAAGTTTATCCCTCAATGGTCCGACAAACCTTTCAGTCCTATGCTGGGTTCGTGGTCGTCATAGTAGATGAGTTTGATCGGGTCCAGGACACCGAGACTGTACAAAGATTTGCTGATACCATCAAAGGACTCTCTGACTATGCTGCAAATACTACCTTAGTTATCGTGGGGGTGGCGGACAACTTGGACCAGCTGATTGAGAATCATGCTTCGATAGACCGTAGTTTGACAGAGATCCCGCTCTCCAGGCTCGAGTCATCCGACATAATGAGCATCGTCCAAACTCGGTATGACAAGGTCGGGATGAGTTACGAAAAAGATGCTGTAGACCTAATAGCATACTTGGCTCGTGGGTTTCCCTACTATGCCCACTTGATCGGTCAATCAACGGGACTTGCAGCCATTGCAAATGAGCGGACCAATGTAACCCAGGGAGATGTTTACAAGGGACTGGCGACTGCTACGGAGAATGCGCAGGCATCAGTCCGTCGCGATTACTACGACGCCGTGTCCAGCCCACGAGTTGACAGTATTCACAGGGAAGTCCTATTGGCCTGTGCGCTGGCAAAGACGGACGAGCTTGGATATGCCTCTGCTAGGGACATACGGGAGAGTCTCAATGAAATACTTGGGAAGCCGACGGACCTGTCTCGATGTGTGAGGTATCTAGGTGACTTCGCTAGCAGTGAACGAGCCAGCGTCATACATCGGAAAGGTAGACAACGGAGACAACGGTATCGGTTTGCCAACCCGTTGCTTGAAGTGTTTGTGCTATTTAAGGCTTACCAGGATGGTATGATGCCTACAGACCAATTGCGTCTCTAGAGGAGCTCTCGTTGGTGCCTGTCACCTCCTGTCCCCAATGTTTTCTGTCGTCCGTGAGAAGGTTTCAGACATGAAGCGAAGTTGTTGGTTCGTATCTTTTGAGCTTTGCTTCCCTCCCCTCTCGCGGCCATAGCCCTTGACAGGGGTTGAGGGAGCTTATATCATTACCTTCTTACCGCAGGGAACCTGCGTGTGAGACGGTGTCTGCTCGTTAACAACTGGATAGTGGAAGGAAAGGTAAGGTTTCTTTAAGAGAGTTTGATCTTGGCTCAGGGTGAACGCTGGCGGCGTGCTTAATGCATGCAAGTCGAGCGCGCCTGCATCGCTTCGGTGGTGTAGGAAAGCGGCAAACGGCTGAGTAACGCGTGAGTAACCTGTCCTTCGGTGGGGTAAAACCTCGAGAAATCGGGGCTAATACCGCATGTGGTCCCTGTGCCTTGGTGCAGGGAAGAAAGCCTTCGGGCGCCGGAGGAGGGGCTCGCGTCCTATCATGGTAGTTGGTGGGGTAAAAGCCTACCAAGCCTATGACGGGTAGCTGGTCTGAGAGGATGATCAGCCAGAGGGGGACTGAGACACGGCCCCCACTCCTACGGGAGGCAGCAGCAGGGAATTTTGGGCAATGGGCGAAAGCCTGACCCAGCAACGCCGCGTGGGGGATGAAGGCCTAAGGGCTGTAAACCCCTTTTCCGAGGGAAGAGATAGGACGGTACCTCGGGAATAAGCTCCGGCTAACTACGTGCCAGCAGCCGCGGTAATACGTAGGGAGCAAGCGTTACCCGGATTTACTGGGCGTAAAGGGTATGTAGGCGGCAAGGCAAGTCTTCTGTGAAAGCTCCCGGCTCAACCGGGAGAGGTCAGGAGATACTGCCTAGCTTGAGGGCAGTAGAGGAGGGTGGAATTCCCGGTGTAGCGGTGAAATGCGTAGATATCGGGAGGAACACCAGTGGCGAAAGCGTCCCTCTGGGCTGTACCTGACGCTGATGTACGAAAGCGTGGGTAGCAAACCGGATTAGATACCCGGGTAGTCCACGCCCTAAACGTTGGATGCTAGGTATTGGGGGTATCGACCCCCCCTGTGCCGAAGTTAACGCGATAAGCATCCCGCCTGGGGAGTACGGTCGCAAGGCTAAAACTCAAAAGAATTGACGGGGGCCCGCACAAGCGGTGGAGCGTGTGGTTTAATTCGATGCTAAGCGAAGAACCTTACCAGGGCTTGACATGATGGTAGTAGGAACCCGAAAGGGCAACGACCCCGGGGAAACTCGGGGAGCCACCACAGGTGCTGCATGGCTGTCGTCAGCTCGTGCCGTGAGGTGTTGGGTTAAGTCCCGCAACGAGCGCAACCCTTGCCGTTAGTTACACTCTCTAGCGGAACAGCCCCCCACAAGGGGGAGGAAGGTGGGGATGACGTCAAGTCAGCATGGCCCTTACGCCCTGGGCTACACACACGCTACAATGGTCGGTACAATGGGTCGCAAAAGCGCGAGCTGGAGCCAATCCCACCAAAGCCGGCCTCAGTTGGGATCGCAGGCTGCAACCCGCCTGCGTGAACGTGGAATCGCTAGTAACCGCAGGTCAGCACACTGCGGTGAATACGTTCCCGGGCCTTGTACACACCGCCCGTCACGTCATGGGAGCCGGGAAGACCCGAAGTCGCTGAGCTAACCCCTAGGGGAGGCAGGTGCCGAGGGTCGGCCTGGTGACTGGGACGAAGTCGTAACAAGGTAGCTGTATCGGAAGGTGCGGCTGGATCACCTCCTTTCTAGGGAGCTACGATCGACACCTTTTCCGGGTCCTAGAGGCCCGATGGGTGCCGGTCCACCTCCTAGGTCGTTCGGTGGGTGTTCTGTCACTCCCGGGCCAGATGGTTGAGCGCAAGCTCCCCGGCCCACGGAAGGCAGTCCCCTGAGAAAGCCCACCGATTCCAAATGGCAAAAACACCTCTCCTTCCACTATCCAGAAGCTAAGGAGCAGAGACACAAAGAGCCGGGCCGATTACTTGGTCCGGCTTTTTGCTATGATGGCCCGGTCAACTAACCCGGAATTTGAGGTGACCAAGTTTGGCTGATCTTGAAGACCTCTACGAGATTCTTCAGGTCCATCCGTCGGCCCATCCCGAAGTAATTCAATCAGCATTTCGCAGGCTCGCCCGGCTGTACCATCCCGACATCAATCCTTCGCAAGAGGCCGCAGAAGTCATGACGCGGCTGAACCTTGCTTATGAGACCCTAAGCGACCCCGACCGCCGTTCTGCATACGACCGCCGGCGAAACGCCCAAGTTCAAGAGGGAACAGAAGCCCAAGACAATAATCGTGCCCGCCAGGTGTCGGATACGGGGCCTTCACCTCCACCCCCTCCTCGCACGCCATCCGCAGTAACGTTTTCTGGATGGGGAGAAATTTATGTCCCAAGGACAATAGCCCTCATAGTGGGCGTGGCTGTTGTCATAGCAATTGTGATTGTAGCTGTATCTAACTGGGGTGGGGACGGTAATGGCGATGGGGGAGGATCTGGCAGCGTCAGTTTGTTGCCTACTAAGACTCCTGTTCCCAGTTCGACCTCGGCGATTGTCAGGCAGGCAGGTGCAGTGCCAGTAGCAGCCATATCTGACCGAGTTCCTACCCGTGCGCCAATACGAACATCAACTCCCGTCCCTACACCAAGGTCCACTGCGACACCCGTGCCGACCCCTACACCAACGCCAATCCCTGTCTTAGGACAAGACTACTTCACCAGAGGTTCATCACAGGAGCTAGTGCTGCGTGTTCAGGGCACACCGGAAGGAATCGACAGATACGAAGCACTAAAGATAGAAGTCTGGTCTTATGGCTACAGCCAGATTACATTCTCGTTGCCTGATGGTACAGTCACCGAGTGGGCCAATCGGGACGGCAACTTGAAAGTTCGACTGCTACCGCAGACCGAGGAATCTCGAGACCCGACTCCAATTCCCAAGCCTACCCCAACTTCGACTGCCGTTTCTGGACTCACTCCCACTCCCACGCCTATCCCTACACCAACGATGGTGCCGACCCCGACGCCAATTTCGGTCCTGGCGCAGGACTACTTCACCAGAGGCTCGTCCCAGGACGATGTGTTGCACGTTCAGGGCACGCCGACGAAGATAGAGTTGAGGGAGAGCTTAGGATACGAGACGTGGTGCTATGGTGAATATTGCGCTGGAAGCAGTGTGCGTTTCTCGCTCCCGGAGGGCTTGGTAACACTGTGGGACAACAGTGATGGTCGTCTAAAGGTCTTGCTCTTGCCGACCACCAGTAGTCCAACGACCGACGGCTACTTCACCAGAGGGTCAACACAAGATGATGTGTTGCACGTTCAGGGCACACCGACGAAGATAGAGTTGAGGGAGAGCTTAGGATACGAGACGTGGTGCTATGGTGAATATTGCGCTGGAAGCAGTGTGCGTTTCTCGCTCCCGGAGGGCTTGGTAACGGAGTGGGATAACAGCGCTGGGAATCTGAACGTTCGATAAGAACCCCCGCTGGAGGACCTGAGAAGGTCGTGGCCGGCCGGGCAGGTGAGCTTCTGGCAGTGCGACAGCACGAGGCTGGAATATGGCTTGTGGTAGTATATAGAGAGTTAGACAGGGACGGCTTCATCATCACTGCATTCTTGACCAGCCGTACCCAAGCCTTGGGAAGAAGGCCGCAGCTATGGCCCTGAAGAATCCAGAGGAGTACCTCGCGCTTGTGCCGGTGGTGAGACACTCTCCAGGCAGCTATGTGTCCGCTTCCTATGATGAAGAGGGCGACGTTCTGTACGTTCAGTTCAAGGACCCCGGCAAGGCCACTAACAGCGAACTAACCGACGACGACATCATCGTCCGGTATGATGGTGATGAGGTAATCGGCCTCACCATTCTCCGTGCCAGCCAGCGTTAAGATCTGCTTCCCCGCGTTATTGTAGGGCCACCTGGCTGTCTGGGACAGGGCATCTTATGATATTTGCTCGCCCCAAATTCCTTAGGCTGACACGCGCCCTTACCCGCCTTACTTTGGCCGCGGCTGTCCTGGTCATTGTCGCAGGCTGCGGACCTGCCGCCATGGATGACGAGGGGCCTACGGGGGTTGTCACAGAGCCGACGGAGGCTGGGGTAGCGGTCCCGGCTACCCCGAGGGTGATGCCCACAGATGCTCCGACTACCGCAGCAAGTCCGACTCCTACACCCCCTCCGACGCCTACACCCACAATGGCTCCCACAGTAACCCCAGCGCCCACGGCCACGGCAGTGCCCACCGCCACGCCCACGAATATGCCCACCGTTGAGCCTACAGCCACGCCCGTTCCAACCCCGACACCAATTCCCGACGGGTGGGTGCAGGCCGTTATCGGTGACCGAACCTTCATCCTGGAGCTAGCTATCACCTCCGCAGAGCGTTCGCGTGGGCTCTCCAACCGCGAACATCTGGCACCCGACGGCGGGATGCTGTTCGTGTTCAGCCAGGAGTCCACGTTGTCATTCTGGATGAAGGAGACCCTCTTACCCCTGGATATCCTGTTCCTGGACAGTGAGCGCCGCATCGTCAACATTCACACCATGCACCCCCAGCCGGGCGTGCCCACCGGCCAGCTCACGTTGTACCGCTCCACTTCACCCGCACAGTACGCTGTGGAGGTCAACGCGGGAATCGCCGCCGAGCTGGAGCTGGCGCCGGGCATGGTGGCGGAGTTCGACCTGCCAGCTCAGTAACCAGTCCCTTCTCCCCTGGAGGGAGAAGGCTAGGATGAGGGGGATATCTCCCTCACCCCAGCCGTCTCCCATCAAGGGAGGGGGGAATTGGTGCACACCTTGGGCCTGCTGATATACTTGGCCCATATCACAGACAGGGGGTGCTGCGCTGATGGACTGGGGAATGGAGAACCGGCTGGCCCAGGTGATTCCTTCCGATGGCCGATGCTTGTTCATGCCCATCGATCACGGCTATTTCCAGGGGCCCACAAGGAACCTCGAGAACCCTTGGCAGACCCTGGAACCTCTGCTCCCCTACTCCGACGCCGTTTTCGTGACCCGGGGCGTCCTCCGCTCCGCCATTCCTCCCGCCAAGGCCAAGCCCATCGTCCTGCGGGTGTCCGGCGGGACCAGCATGGTGGGCGACAACCTGGCCAACGAGGGTATCACCACGCCCATGGAGGAAGCTATTCGCCTCAACGCCTCGGCCGTGGGAATTTCGGTGTTCATCGGGTCCGACTACGAAAAGGAGAACCTCTTGAACCTGGCCTCCCTGGTCAGCGAAGGGGAGCGGTATGGCATTCCCGTGATGGCGGTGACCGCCGTGGGCCGCGAGCTGGAGAAGCGGGACGCCCGCTACCTGGGCCTGTGTTGCCGCATCGCGGCTGAGCTGGGGGCTAAGGTGGTGAAGACCTACTGGTGCGAGGAGTTCGAAAAGGTGGTGGAAGGGTGCCCCGTTCCGGTCATCATGGCCGGCGGGCCGCAGGTGGACACGGAGCGGGAGGTGTTCGACTTCGTGCACGACGGCATGGTCAGGGGCGCCATTGGGGTGAACCTGGGACGGAACATCTGGCAGAACTCCGCGCCCGTCGCAATGATCCGGGCCATCCGCTACATCGTCCACGAGGGAGGCACCGCCGAAGAGGCCGACGAGCTGTTCCGGGGTGTCAAGGCCGGCGTGGCGTAGTGTGTAGAGGCGTGGGCTTTGTCGAATGACCGCACCGCCATTGCGGTGGAGGCCGCAATCCAGGAAGCCGGAGAGCAACTCCGTCGTTCCCGCGAAAGCGGGAATCTCCCATGGCCCGCCCGTTCGCCCTTCGATTTCCCTCAGGACGAACGGACTGCTTGGGACCTGGGGCTAGACTTCCGCGAAAGTGGGGGTGACGGTGTTGGGGATAAAGTGGTCGGTGTGAGTATGGCTGAGTTTTGAGCGTTTCACCTTCACCCCAACCCTCTCCCTCAAGGGAGAGGGGGAATCAGGTGTGGCCCCTCGTATTGAGGGGGAGGGGGAACCAGGTGCGGCCCCTCGTTTTGCGGGAGAGGGGGAATCAGGTGTGGTCCATCGTTTTGAGGGGAAGGCATAGAAGGCGCTGATGCAGAACCGCTGGTCTGACAAAGAAGCCGACGATCTTTCGGACCTGGAGGTGCTGGTCTATCAGAGCCGCCTCCTGGGAGAAGACCCGGACCTCGTTCTGTGGGGCGGCGGCAACACCTCATTGAAGGTCACGGAGACGGACTTCCGGGGCCGCGTAACCTCCGTCATGCGCATCAAGGCCAGCGGTTCGGACATGAGGTCGTGCACCTCCGGCGACTTCCCTGCCCTCAGGCTCGACGACATCATGCCCCTGTTCCAACGGGAGTCCATGTCCGATGAGGAGATGGTAGCCTACCTGGGCCGATGCTTGCTGGACCCGGGTGCGCCCAGGCCGTCCATCGAAACCCTGCTCCACGCCTTCCTGCCCCACAAGAGCATCGTGCACTCCCACGCCGACGCGGTAATCGCCCTGACCAACAACACGAACGCCGGTCAGTCGATAGAGAACGCCTTCCAGGGCGCCGTCGGGGTTGTGGGGTACCTGCGCCCGGGCTTTGCTCTGGCCAAGCAGGTGGGCGAGGTGGCCCATGGCAGCCCCGAGCTTAGGGGCGTCGTGCTGTCCAATCACGGTCTGATCACCTGGGGCGACACACCAAGGTCCGCCTACGATACCCACATCGAGCTGGTTGCAAGAGCCGAGGAGTACCTCAGCAAAGCCGGGAAAGGCAGCGCGGCATTCGGTGAGCGCAAGCGGCAATCCCTGGATGATGGTGACAGGCGACGTAAGGCTGCCCGCATAGCGCCCACCCTGAGCGGCCTGGTGGGGAACCGCAGCAAGGTGGTGCTGAGGTACGACGACTCCCCTGAGGTGCTGGACTTCGTCAACTCAGCCCGGGTCAGAGAGCTGAGCAGCATAGGCCCGGCCACTCCCGACCATGTGATCCGCACCAAGGGCGCTCCCCTGTGGGCTGAAGTGGACGCCTCCGGCGATGCGGCCTCGATGCGGGCCCATCTTGCGTCTGCTGTCGACGCCTACGTTGCCGCATACACCCGGTACTACGAGGACCACTCCGATGGAAGCGTCCCCATGCTGGACCCCTATCCGCGGATCATCCTGGTGCCCGGCTTGGGGATGTGGTCCGCCGGCAGGGATGCCCACGCCGCCCGGGTATCCGGAGAGATGTACCGCCACACTATCGACGTCATCGCCTCGGCGGAGGCAGTCGGCGGGTACGCATCCATCGGCAAACGGGACATCTTCGAGGCTGAGTACTGGCCCCTGGAGCTGTACAAGCTGAACCTTGCGCCCCCGGAGAAGGAGCTGGAGCGACAAGTCGCCCTCGTGACCGGCAGCGCCCACGGCATCGGAGAGGCCATCGCCCGCCGGCTGGCGGCCGAGGGCGCCCATGTCGTGGTCACCGACCTGGACGAGGCGGCCTGCCAGGCGGTTGCCGATGAGCTGAACGAAGCCTATGGCGACGGACGAGCTATAGGGCTGCGCATGGATGTGACCAACGAATCCGAAGTCGAGGCAGCCTTCGAACAGTTGCGTCTTATCTACGGAGGCCTGGATATCCTGGTCTCCAACGCTGGCATCGCGCCTGTGGGGGCCCTCGACCAGCTTTCCCTCAGGGACTGGCAACGGGCCATGGACATCAACGCTACGGGTCACTTCCTGGTGGCCCGCCAGGCGGTGACCATCATGCGCGAGCAGGACTTGGGAGGCAGCTTGGTGTTTGTCGGCACTAAGAACGTACCATCCCCGGGCAAGGACTTCGGGGCCTACAGCGCATCCAAGGCGGCCGAGGTGCAGATGGCCAAGGTGCTGGCCATAGAGAACGGCGAGTGCGGCATCCGGTGCAACATCGTCAACCCCGATGCCATATTCCAGGGGTCCGCCCTGTGGTCCCAGGAAGTGCGGGAGCAGCGGGCCCAAGCCCACGGCATCTCCGTTGAAGGGCTGGAGGAGTTCTACCGCAAGCGGAACCTGCTCCAGGCCAACATAACTGCCGAGGATGTGGCTGAAAGCGTCCTGTTCCTGGCAGGGCCCAGGTCATCCAAGACCACCGGCGCTATGCTTCCAGTGGATGGGGGCGTGCGGGACGCTTTTCCAAGATAGAAGAACATCTCCCTATAGGGTTCTCAAAAGGAGGGATATAGCGTGACCACTCAAGAAGGAATGGACCGGGAGACCTTTGACCGCCTGGCTGCGGCCGCCGGGCTGGACCTGGGGGAAACTGCCCACATGGACGAGCTGTACACCTACGTCCGGGGTCTGGTCGCCTCACTCCAGCCCCTGAGGGATATGGACCTGGAGGGTGTCGAGCCGGCGACGGCCTACTTCCCGCCCAGGGACTAGGGTGGCAGCGGTTTCCAGCCCAGTTGATGGAAGGAGCTTAAGATGGAAAATATCGAGATTTGCTACAGCAGCGCAGGCGAGCTTGCCACGCTCATCAAGTCCAGGCAGGTCTCTCCGCGGGAGGTCGTCGAGGCCCATCTGGAGAGGATTGAAGCAACAGAGCCTACCCTGAACTCTTTCATAACCGTCATGGCTGACCAGGCAAGGGCTGCGGCCCGCCAGTGCGAGCTGGAGATGAGCGCCGGGACTCATCGAGGTCCCCTCCACGGCGTGCCCCTGGGACTGAAAGACCTGTACTACGTCAGGGGCGTCAGGAACACATCGGGGTCGCGCATATTCGACGATTTTGTTCCCGACTACGACTGCACCGTGGCCAACCGTTTTCGCCGGGCTGGCGCCGTCCTCATCGGCAAGCTGAACCTGCATCAGTTCGCCTTCGGCCCGACGGGGGAGAACCCTGACTACGGCAATATGCACAACCCCTGGAACATCGACCTGATACCCGGAGGCTCCAGCGGCGGGTCGGGCTCGGCCGCTGCGGCAGGGCAGTGCACCCTAACCATGGGTTCTGACACAGGCGGGTCCATACGCATACCCAGCGCCCTGTGCGGACTGGCTGGGCTGAAGCCTACCTATGGGCGCATCAGCCGCTACGGCATCAGCGTGCTCGCCTGGTCCCTCGACCATGCCGGCCCCATGTGCCGCACAGTCGAGGATTGCGCCCTTGTGATGAACGCCATTTCCGGCTACGACGCTATGGACCCGGCATCGGCGAACGTGTCGGTGCCCGACTTCACCGAGGGACTCACAGGGGACGTAAGGGGCTTGAGGATAGGGGTGCCAAAGGAGTACTTCGAGGTGCCCGTGGACTCCCAGGTGGAGCAGGCGGTGCGAAAAGCGATAGACCAGCTAGGCGATATGGGGGCCGAGGTCAAGGAGATCTCTATGCCCATGTTCCACCAGACCGCTCCCCTGTCAACCACCATCCTGTACTCCGAGGCGACGGCCTACCACCGGGACTTGGTGCTCTCGAAGGGCGCCCAGTACGCCGCGCCGGTGCGCCTGCGCATAGAGTCGGGCTTCTTCATCTCGGGCGAGCAGTATCTCCAGGCCCAGCGGGCTAGGGCCCTCTTCACGCGCAAGTGCCGGGAGCTTTTTGATGAGGTAGATCTGCTGGCGGGCCCCATGGAACCGATGACCGCTCACCCCATCGGCGCTACCCAGGTGCAGATAAACGATGCCACCGTAGGATCCGTTCCGGCCCTCACCCAGTACACCCGGGCCTTCAACCTGAACGGATTTCCCGCCATAACGGTGCCCTGCGGGTTCTCCGACGACAATCTTCCCATAGGGCTTCAGCTAGCCGGGAAGCCCTTCGACGAAAGCACGGTGCTCAGGGCTGCCCACGCCTACGAGAGGGCCACTGACTGGCACAAGCGCCGCCCGCCTGTGTAGGCTGCCTGCTCCAGGTTCCTAGAGGACCTGCCAGTAGCGCCTGCTTTGGATGCGCACGACGTGACCGAAGTGCTCGTCGGGCTTGAAGTGGCCCGCAGCCACCAGCATGCCCTCCTGCTCGATGCGCTCCAGCATATCCTCCCGGCTGCGCTGGCCGGCGGCCTTATCGATGTCCGCCCGGGAGCACCAGCCCGGCTCCTGCACCTGCACCTTGCTGTGGAGCATATCCCCCACGAGGATGCCTTTCTCACCGACTGAAGAGATCAGGACGTTCAGGTGGCCGGGTGTGTGCCCTGGCGTGGGTATGGTCGTGACCTCGGGGTTGATGGTGTGCTCCTCGTCGATGATGTCCATGGCGCCCAGGTCCTGCAGGGGGACCACGTTGTCCCGGACGTGGGCGGCCGATGCGAGCACATCTTCCTGGGTGAAGTAGCTCCAGTCCTTACGGGGCACCAGGTACCTGGCATTGGGGAAGGCGGCTTTGGGCTTCCCATCTTCCTGACTGACGTTCCAGCCCACATGGTCCGGATGCAGGTGGGTATGCACGACGATGTTCACATCCTCGGGCCCGATACCCTGCTCCCTGAGAAGGGGCACAAGGTGGCCTGTCAGGTTGCCCCGGCTGGGATGTGGCCCGGGACCCATGCCCGTATCCACAAGGATGGTCTGTCCCCTGGACCGCAGGGCGAAGCAACCGTAGTAGAGCTGCAGGTTGCCGTTTTCCAGGTGGTCTTCTTCATAAGGCCCCCACTGGCTGCGCTTCACGTCGGGGAAGAACCCTTCGGGGTCGTAGGGTGGAGGGACCATGTCGATGAAGGACAGGATTTCCACTTGTCCCACGCTGGTGCGGTCCGCCATTCTCGTTTCCTTTCTTGCAGGTGCTGGAGTCGTGCCGGATACTGTGCCGGTAGTTCTCAGTACTGCATGAGGGTGAACACCTCGTACCCGGCGAGGAGCTTCCTGCCTTCCAGGGCCGTCAGCTCCATCAGCAGCGCCAGGCCTCCAACCTTCCCCCCGGCCTCCTCCACGACCTTTATGGCGGCTGCCATAGTGCCTCCCGTCGCCAGGACATCGTCAACGATCAGCACATTGTCTCCCGCATCAATGCTGTCCTTGTGGACTTCCATCACGTTGGTGCTGTATTCCAGGGTGTAGTCAATTCTGTAGGACTCGGCGGGGAGCTTCCCTTCTTTCCGAGCCAGAACCAGGGGTTTTCTCATCCGGTATGCCATGGGAGCGGCGAAAAGGAACCCTCGAGATTCCACAGCCATGACGGCGGAAATGTTCTTGTCCCTGTAGTGGTCGGCAAGAGCGTCCACCACATAGGCGAAACCATCGGGGTCCATCAGCAGGGGCGTGATGTCCCTGAAAAGTATCCCCTCCTTGGGGAAGTCCGGGATATTCCGTATGTAGTCCTTAAGCTCCATGCTGAGATTCCTCTCTGAAGAAATCAGTGTCGCCATTGGAAATAGTGTGTCGGCCTCGGCGTGAATCCTAGAATCCCGCGCCTCTAAGGCCTACGCAGCTAACTGAAGTACTGGTAGTTCTTGGAAATATAGGAGTGCCAGGCTGCAGGGACGGCGAACTCGGCAAAGATGGCGGTGACGGGGCATACCGGCTCGCAAGCGCCACAGTCAATGCACTCGGCAGGGTCGATGTAGTACATATCGTCATCTTCCGTGGTGTGAATGCAATCGACGGGGCAAACATCGACGCAGCCCCCGTCCTTCACCCCTACGCACGGCTCGGTAATGATGTAGGTCATCTGTGCCCTGCCAGCCCTCAAGGAGTACAGGTTCGAAAACTGGTACATTCTGTTGTCAGATAACCCCTGTGTCAACTACGGTTGGCAAGTTGAAGCCCGTCTCATGACATGAGCTCTGTCGTCGTCATCTAAAGCGGCCATCCCTCGGAAACGAAATACTATATAATGGGCTGTATCATCAAACCCGGCCATGCATAGAGCCTGTAATGAACGTACGCGAGTTAATCAGCTTCTACCATGTCGCCCGCCTTAGCAGCATCTCCAAGGCGGCGACCTTCCTCGACCTGGGCCAGCCCACGGTCACACTGCACCTGCAGAAGATGGAGCGGGAGTTCGGGGTCACCCTGTTCGACAGGATCAAGCGCCCCATCCAGCTGACGTCCGACGGCCACGCCTTCTACGACCTTGTCAAGCCCATGGTCGAAAACCTGTCCGAAAGCATGGAAGCCCTGAAGAGCCAGATGGAGTACCCGGAGCACCGGGGTTCCTTTGTCATCGGCGCTTATCCCGACCTGGTACTTCACCGCCTGCCCGATATAGTCAGGTCATTTCGGGACCGGTATCCCAGCGTACAGATTAAGCTGGTTGCAACTTCATACACCGAAATATTGGACCGGGTATCGGCGGGAGACCTGGACTTAGCCTTGGGGAACCGGCCGGAGTCCGAGCTTCCGTCCCTGGAGTTCAACCACCTGTTCTCTTCGCAGTTCGTCCTGGTGACCCCCCTGGGACATGAGCTGCTGGACCTCGCCGAAATCACCCTTGCCGACATCGCCCGGTGGCCGCTGGTAATGCTGGGGCCCACAAGCTACACACGCAGGATCCTGGAACGGGCCCTGAGGGAAGCTGGCCTCTCATACAATGTCCCCATAGAGATGGACATAATGGAGATGGCCAAGAAGTACGTCGAGGTAGGTCTTGGCATCAGCGTGACCAACGAATACATGATTCAGCCTGAGGATAGCTCCCGCATTGGGGTAAGGAGGCTGACCGGACTGCTCCCCACGACCGACATAGGGCTGATCACGTTGAAGGGAAAGTTCCTGAGCCACTCGGTGCGCAATTTCATGGACGAGCTGGTCCTGAAGCTCGACGAAAGAATGGATGGGCGTTAAGGCTCCGGGGCCCTGCCGGTTTCGCCCACTTAGATCTACCCGATGGCGGTAGAGCACCCGCCCGCTGATTCCGGTCCTGTTCGCGAGACCTCCCGCATAGTCAGCCTTGACCTTGTTCGAGGAGTAGCGGTTCTCGGCATCCTGCTGATGAACGCCGTCTACTTCAAGTTCGGCCCCGCGCCCTACTTCAACTTGAGCGCTGGTGGGTCGGAGACGTGGCTCGACTGGGCGGTGGGCATCTTCGGGGAGATATTTGTCGATCAGAAGTTCATGGGGCTGTTCTCGATGCTGTTCGGGGCGGGCATGATCCTCTTCATCGACCGCGCCAGGGAGCGTGGAGGTCGCGCAGCCCTGCTGAACCTGTGGCGAAATGCACTGCTGTTGCTCATCGGCATCTTCCACTTCCTGTTGTGGGAAGGCGATGTGCTGATGGTCTACGCGGTATCGTCGGTCTTCCTGCTCGCCTTGCAGAAGCTGCCAAATCGGGCCCTCATCTCCCTGGGGGTTGTCGTGTTCGCTCTGTCGATTGTCTGCGCCCTTCTTGCGCAGCACATCGCAGACACGACCATCCAATCCGCAGCCGGTCTCTGGGAGCCGGGCGAGATTTCGGATGAGGACGTCATCTCCCTTCCCTTCTTTCTAGGCTACTTCCTTCGTGCGTTGGGGCTGATTCTCATCGGCGCCGGGCTTTATCGAGCCGGCTTCATGAACGGCGGACTGTCCGATAGGACCTACAGGCTGACCTCGATAATAGGTATTGCAGTCGGGCTGCCGCTCGCCGCAGTGGGGGTCATCATCACGGCAGCGGGCGATTACTCCCGGGAGGTCGCCTTCATCGGTCAGGTACCCAACACCATAGGCACGATACCGTTCTCGCTGGGATACATGAGCCTCATCATCCTCTGGAGCAACCACGGTGGAGACAACTGGCTGAAGGTACGCCTGCGGGCAGTGGGAAGGATGGCGCTGACCAACTACCTGGCGCAAACGATCCTGGGTGTGATCATCCTGGCAACCCTGCTTGGGGATGTGGACATTGTGAACCGGAGCCTGGTGCTGGTGTTTGTCATCGCGGTGTGGGCCCTTCAGCTATGGTGGTCGCAGGCATGGCTGGACCGCTTCTTGTTCGGACCTGCGGAATGGCTCTGGCGAGTCGCCACATACAGAAGAAGAGAGCCCCTTCGTCGACGAAGGGGCTCCCAATCTGCGGTGTAGGGTAGGGCGGCTTCAGTGAAATCGGGAGGCCGGCCTCTCCCGGGGTCGGCTAGCGGAAAACCGACCTGTCATCCATGATTACCCTGGACCTGTGGGCGCACCATCCTCTGCAGCCCGGCAGGGGGCCGTCCGGCTTGGTCGTTACCATCCCTTCGATGCAGCAGAAGGCGCAAACTGCAGGATACAGCTCCTTAGTGGGAGGCTTTTCTGAGGCCTGCGCCGGCGCCTGTGGTTCTTCTTTGCTTGCCAATGTCGGGCCCCTACTCTCCTCTTGGCCAGCTAACCGGTAGCTAGCCAGGTTAGGCACAACACCGCCGTATTCTATCCTTTGCCAAGCGTCCTTTCAATATATGGGAAGTTGGCTTGTCGTCAGCCCTGCTATCGTGGGCCATCGTCGTCCCGGGATGGCCTTTCTGGTAGAATCCGCCTACACGGGCATCTTCACGAAAGCGGGGCGGCGAGGGGCTTTGTCAGATGGCGAAGTAGAACAGGTTCTTGCGGCCAATCGAAGCTTCTATGAAGCCTTCGGCAGCCTGGATATCGACGAGATGGAGAAGGTCTGGGAAAACTCGGATGATGTCCTCTGCATCCATCCCAGCTCCGACATAATCGTGGGCTGGACGGATGTGCGCAAGAGCTGGGTCGATATCTTCTACAACACCACCCTGATGCACTTCAACATCACAGATGCCCAGGTGCAGATCAGGGGTGACTGCGCGTGGGTGTCCTGCCATGAGAACATCTCCACGGTGCTCGATGGCCGGGCGGGCAACTTCACCGTCCGGGCCACCAACATCTTCACCAAGGTGGACGGGCGGTGGAAGATGGTGCACCACCACGGCGCCGGCTAGCTTGCCTTAACGACCCCGGCTTCCAGGAGGCTGTCGATCTCGCCGGCGGTGAACCCGCCGTCCTCCAGCACCTCCCTGGTGTGCTCTCCCAGGGCGGGGCCCCGGCGCCGGATGCTTCCAGGTGTGCCGGACAACTTCACCGGAATCCCTATGTTCCTTAGCAGTCCGATCTCCGGGTCTTCCAGGTCCACCTCCATGTGCCGTGCCTGCACATGGGGGTCGTGATACACCTGGTCCAGGTCGTTTATCGGCCCTGCCGGGACTCCCACCTCCTCCAGCACCCCCATCCAATGCTCGGTGCTCTTCGTGGCGAAGGTCTCCTCCAGAAGCGCGGCCAGCTCATCGTCGTTGGCCTTCCGGTCGCCACGGTTGGCAAACCTGGGGTCCTCCAACAGCTCGGGACGGCCAATGGAATGGCACAGCTTTTCCCAAAGGGCTTGGGCGGCACCACCAATGGTGATGTAGCCGTCGCTGGTCTTCAGCGCGCGATAGGGGGCAGACAGACGGTGGGCGGAACCCAGGGGTCCCGGTATCTCGCCGGTGGCAAAGTAAACGGTGGACTCCCAGACCGTGTATGCGATGCCGGCTTCCATCAGGGAGATATCCACCTGCTGGCCCTGTCCCGTCTTCAGGCGGTGGATGTAGGCGCTAAGGATTCCATGGGCGCCGTACATGCCCGCCGTCAGGTCCGTGATGGGCACACCCACCTTGGCCGGAGGTCCTCCGGGCGTCCCCGTTACGCTCATCAGCCCGCTCATACCCTGGGCGATCAGGTCGAAGCCTCCACGGCTGCTGTAAGGGCCGGTCTGCCCGAAACCCGATATGGAGCAGTAAACTAGCTCCGGTCGAACTTTCTTCAGGTCGTCGTAGCCCAACCCCAACCTTTGCATGGTGCCAGGACGGAAGTTCTCCACCAGTACGTCGGCCTTGGTGCACAGGGCCTTCAGCACCTCTTGACCCTCGGATCTGCGCAGGTCCAGGGCCAGCCCCCGCTTGTTCCGGTTGACGGCCAGGAAAGATGCCGACCAGCCGTTGATGTAGGGAGGCCCCTTGCGGGTCTCATCGCCTCCGTCGGGGCGCTCCACCTTGATCACATCGGCTCCCATGTCGGCCAGGAGCTGGGAGCAGAAGGGGCCCGCCAGCACCTGGGTGCAGTCAAGCACCCTGACACCCTCCAGGGGCAGGGACGTTCCCTGGGTCATGCTCACCTCTTTCCTGCTTCCTGCAAAGCCTTGGGGCCCCCTTCTAGAACTCTGCGCTTCCCGGAGTCCTGGGGAAGGCCACAACGTCGCGGATGTTCTGCATGTTGGTCACGAACTGGAGGGTGCGCTCGAAGCCCAAACCGAAGCCTGCGTGGGGAACTGTGCCGTACCGGCGCAGGTCCAGGTACCACCAGTACCTGTCGGGATCCATTCCGGTTTCCTTTATGCGTCTCTGGAGCACATCCAGGCGCTCCTCCCGCTGGCTCCCCCCGATGATCTCGCCTATTCGAGGTACCAGCACATCCATGGCTGCCACGGTGCGGCCGTCGTCGTTGAGGCGCATGTAGAAGGCCTTAATGCCCGCAGGGTAGTCGGTCACTATAACGGGCCGTCCCAACTCCACCTCGGTCAGGTGGCGCTCGTGCTCCGACTGCAGGTCGCTGCCCCATTCGACGGGAAACTCGAAGCTCCGGCCCGACTTCTGCAGAATGTCGATGGCTTCGGTGTAGGTCAGTTTCTCGAATGCGGACTCCACGATTCCTTCCAGGGTGGCGATTGTGCCTTCACCGTAGAAGCGGTCGAAAAAGGCCATGTCCTCGGGGCAATGCTCCAGGACGTAACCGAAGATGTACTTCAGAAACTCCTCGGACAGCTCCGCCAAGCCATCCAGATCGCAGAAGGCCACCTCCGGCTCTACCATCCAGAACTCGGCCAGGTGGCGCGATGTGTTGGAGTTCTCAGCGCGGAAGGTCGGGCCGAAGGTGTAAACATCGGACAGCGCCAGGGCGTATATCTCAGCCTCCAGCTGGCCGCTGACAGTCAGGTTTACCGCCCTGCCAAAGAAGTCCTCTTCCAGGCCAGTGGCTCCCTTGCCCGCAGCCAGGTCATCCAGGGGCAGAGTCGTTACGCGGAACATGGACCCGGCCCCTTCGGCGTCGCTGGCGGTGATGATGGGCGTCTGGACATACAGAAACCCCTTGTCCTGGAAGAAACGGTGGATGGCATAGGCGAGGGTGCTGCGCACCCTGGCAACAGCTCCCAGGGTGTTGGTGCGGGGCCGCAGGTGCCCGATATCCCTGAGGAACTCCAGGGTGTGCCTCTTCTTCTGCAGGGGATAGGTCTCGGCGTCGGCATCCCCCAGCAGCTCCACCGACCGGGCCTGCACCTCGTACCTCTGGCCTTTCCCCGGGGACTCCACCAGCGACCCGGTAATGCTCACGCTGCACCCGGTCGTAAGCAGGCTGACAACGCCGTAGCTATCCAGAGCATCTTCAGCTACGACCTGGAGGTCGGCGAGGGTTGAGCCGTCGTTTACCTGGATAAAGGAAAGGTTCTTGGAGTCCCGGCGGGTCTTCACCCAACCCTGCACGCACACCTCATCCCCGGGGTTTCCCGTGGCCAGGAGATCCCTTATCTTGCTTCGCTTCATCTTGTCCTTCTCCAGGAGTTACTTGGACCAGCAGCGCAGAAGCTGCCGATGGTCTGGTAGTTCACAGGGGTGGCCTTTGGGTGTGCCACTCCGTCGCCTGCTCGTAGGCGTAGGCGATGTTCAGCAGGGTTTTTTCCGACAGCCCGGGGCCGATTATCTGCATGCCGACGGGCAGCCCTCGGGAGAACCCACAGGGGATGGAGATGGCGGGAATCCCCGCCACGCTGGCTGGCACAGTATAGGTATCTGCGAGATACATCTGCACGGGATCATCGGTGCGCTCCCCCAAGCGAAACGCTGTGGTTGGCGCGGTGGGCGTTACGAGCGCATCGCACGCTTCGAAGACCCGTTCGAATTCTTCCCTTATCAGGGTACGCACCCTTTGGGCTTTCAGGTAATATGCATCGTAGTATCCCGCAGACAGAGCATAGGTGCCCAGCATGATGCGCCGTTTCACTTCCTCGCCGAAGCCGTGCTGACGGGTCTTTTCCACGCCCTCCCACATAGTGGACGCATCCTGGTATGAGTAGCCGAACTTGGCCCCATCGTACCGGGCAAGGTTGGCGGAGCACTCGGAAAGGGCGAGGATGTAGTAGCAGGCCAGGGCATAGGGAGTTGTCGGCAGCGAGACCTCCTCCACGCCGGCCCCCAGCCCTTCCAGCACACCGATGGCACCCCTGACGGCCCCCTCCACTTCGGCGTCCAGCCCATCAGCGAAATACTCCTTAGGCACTCCCAGCCGGAGCCCACGTACATCCTGGGAAAGCCCAGAAAGATAGTCCTGTTCGGGCGCGAAAACGGAGGTGGAGTCCCGGCTGTCATGCCCGGCTATGGCCGACAGCACCAGGGCGCAGTCCGATACATCCCTGGTTATGGGGCCTATCTGGTCTAGGGAGGAGGCAAAGGCGATGAGGCCGTAGCGGCTGACCAAGCCATAGGTCGGCCTGAGGCCCACGACGCCACACAGGGATGCCGGCTGGCGTACACTGCCTCCGGTGTCGGAACCCAAGGCGTAGTGAGCTTCCCCCGCAGCCACCGCCGCCGCGCCGCCGCCGCTGCTGCCCCCGGGGACTCTTTCCGTGTCCCAGGGGTTGCGGGTAGGGTGGAACGCCGAGGTCTCAGTGGAAGAACCCATGGCGAACTCATCCATGTTTCCCTTGCCCAGAAGGATGGCACTCTGGGAGAAGAGCTTCTCCACAGCCGTCGCATCATAGCCTGGCCGGAACTGCTCCAGCATCCGGGAGGCGCAGGTTGTCGGCAAATCCCTCGTGCAGATGGAGTCCTTGATCTGCATAGGTATGCCGGCCAGGGGGGATGCTCCTCCGGTTTCGTCCTCCTGCAGGCTGCCGGCGGCCTGTAGGGCCAAGTCGCCATCCACAGAGATGAAGGCCCCTACCCGACCTTCCACATCATCGATCCTTCGCAGGGAGGACTCGGTCACTTCAACCGGGCTCACATCCCGCCGTTCCAGCATGCGGCGGACTTCCATCAGAGTGAGGTCATGCAGAGCTGCCATCTTGCTGCCGCCTACCCTTCCAGGACAGCCTTGACACGTATCAGATCGTTCTCGGTAGCCGGGGCGTTGGCCAGTACCGACTCCCTGGGCGCCGAGCCGGCGGCTTCGTCAGAGCGCATTACGCTCTCCAGGGACCCCGAATGGTCGGTAGCAAGCGTGTTGGCGGTGTCCACCTGGTCCAGCGTCAGGAAAAGATCGAGCACCTGGGAGAGCTTTTCCTGGAGCGGTTCCAGCTCATCATCGGTGACGCCGATGCGACACAACGCAGCTATGTGGAGGACTTCTTCGCGACTGATTGGCACCCTGTGGCTTGCCCCTTCGGCCTGCTTTCGCAAGAGTCTAGCAAACCCCGATAGTTACCTCAAGGTAAACGGAACCCGCCATATCCCTCCTTGTTTCTCTGACCAGCCCTGCATATACTGGGTGCTGCTGCAAGGCTATGGTCTTATTCGATTTCCAGTCCATTCATGGCGCTCGCCCCGGAGCTATAGGTAATTGCTGACCGCCCGCCGTTTCTGGCTGGGGATTGTTGTTTCCGCCGCCTTTCTCTCCCTCTTCCTTTGGAGGGTAGATTTCCAGGAGGTGCGGGGAGAACTTGGCGATGCGGGCAAGTACCTCTATCTCATCCCCGCAGTCCTCCTGTACTTCTTCGCCTTGGGTATTCGCTGCTTGCGCTGGCGGTACCTTCTGCTCCACCTGAAGCCCGTTTCTCCCTTGGGCCTTTACCCGATAGTGGCCATCGGTTACATGGCAAACAACCTTCTGCCCATCCGCCTGGGGGAGCTTGTGCGCGCCCACTTCCTGGGAGAGAAGGAGGGCATCAGCAAAGCTTCGGGCTTGGCTACCATCGGCGTCGAAAGGCTGATGGATGGCCTGACCCTCCTGCTCCTTGTCGCCGTAGTATGGCCTTTCTTGCCCTGGACAGATGTCCTCAGGGACGATGCCGGAAACGTGAAGACATGGTGGCTGGTGCTCAGCATCATCGTCATCGTCGCCTTTGTGGGCGGATTCGCCTCCCTTGTCCTCCTTGCCCTCCGTCCCCAGTTGGGCAACGCCCTTGTCCGCAGCCTCGCCTCTCTTCTTCCATCAGCTTTTCAAGAGACCGCAGCCAGGGTTGGGCTCCAGCTTATGGAAGGTCTCGTTGCTCTCAGAAGTCCCAGGAAGCTGCTGATAATGTGCGCCTTGTCCGCACCCGTCTGGCTGGTCGAGGTGCTGGTCTACTACGTGATGGCCCTTGCCTTCGACTTGGGCCAGCCTTTCCAGGTGATCCTGCTGGTCACCGCCACCTCAAATCTGGCTACCGCAGTGCCTTCCAGCATCGGAGGTATAGGTCCCTTCGAGGTCGTCGCCAAGAGCACCCTGCTGGCCTTCGGGGTGGGAGGGGACGCCGCCACAGCGTACGTTTTCTTTGTGCACATCATCACCTTGTGGCTGCCAGTAAGCCTGCTGGGACTCCTATTCCTCTGGCGAGAAAACCTTTCCCTCACCCGGTTGGCCAGCAGCAAAAACCTGTCCGTATCCGCGCCTGGAGGGTTGGGGACGGATGCCATAACCGGAGAAGGAGAGGCCAGGTGAAGGTCGGAATCATCGGCGCCGGGGCCGCGGGGCTGGCCGCTGCCCATTCCCTTGCTAAGCTGGGCCACACAGCTGACGTCCTTGAGGCGGCGCCCTTCCTGGGGGGCCAGGCTTCCACCTTCGATGTGGGCGGAGGCCGCTTGGAGCGGGGTTACCACCACCTGTTTATGAGCGACACTCACATGGTCGATCTTATCCACGAGCTTGGATTGGGACACAAGCTGGCATGGATCGAGTCCAAGGTCGGGTTGTTTCACGGGGGCCGGATCTGGAGGTTCAGCACACCCAAGGATTTGCTGACCTTCTCGCCGTTGAGCATCCAGGACCGGATCCGGCTGGGCATGGTTACCTTGTACCTCCAGAAAACCCGCAGGGGCCTTAAGTTCGAGGGCGAAACGGCGGCCGAGTGGCTACGAAAGCGGGTGGGCCAAAAGGCCTACGAAGTGGTGTGGCAGCCCCTCCTGAGGGGCAAGTTCGGCGAGCACTACGAAGAGATAAGCATGACCTGGCTCTGGGGCAAGATATACCTACGGGTGGCCTCCCGGGGCAAGGTGTGGGAGCGGGAGAAGCTGGGGTATCCCATGGGCAGCTTTGGAGAGGTGTTCGACCGCCTCGGGGAGCGTGTCCAGGAGCTCGGAAGCACAGTGACCACCTCAGCTATGGTGAGCTCGGTGGTGGTGGAAGATGGTAGGGCAAAGGGCTTGGTGGTCGATACCCAAGGGTCAAAGGGAGAGGTGCGCAGCTACGATGCTGTAATAGCCACCACACCCTCCTACGTGTTCACCCGTATCGCGCCCCCCATGCCCGAGTCCTACTCCAGAAAATTGACCGACGTAACCTACCTGTCCGCCGTGCTGCTGATCCTGGAACTGGACCGTCCCCTGTCTCCCATGTACTGGATGAACATAGCTGACAGGGAGCTGCCCTTCGTAGGGGTGATCGAGCAGACCAACCTGGTGGACCCGTCCCTCTACGGTGGGAAGCACGTGGTCTATCTCACCAACTACCCCAGCCGGGAGAATCCCATCTACCAGATGGGGCCTGAAGAGCTGGCCAAGGAGTACGTGGGCCATCTGGGCAAGATAAACCCCCAGTTCGATTCGTCATGGATACAGGCTTACCACCACCACAAGGTTGACGCCGCCCAGCCCATCATCGGAGTGAACTACTCCAGCCGCATCCCCGATCTGCGGACACCTGTCCCCGGGCTGTATCTCGCCAACACCACCCAGATATATCCCGAGGACAGGGGCACCAACTACAGCGTCAGGCTGGGGCAGGAGGTAGCCGCCGCTGTCCTGGAGGATGCCGGTCTTAGCGGATGACCGGCCTTCCGGCAAAGAAGAGGGGGCGGATTCATGGTGCTTTGGCGATGCGCCCCTGCGTTGTGGGGAACTGGTGGGTATGCTACCATGAGCTTGCTCGATAGTTACAAGTTTCACGAGCGAATCCGGTCGTGGGGAAGAGCGCTCACAGGATGAAGGAAGGGTTCCAGGGAACAAGGGAGGAGCTCAAGGCAGCCATCGCCGCCCAACCCCAGGGGACCGTCACTGTGCTGTCGTCTCTCCTGGCCGTGCAGGATGCCGTAGGCTACCTTCCAGGCGAGGCCATAGAAGAAGTAGCCAGCTACACCCAGACCACGGTGAACGATGTGTGGGGTGTGGCCTCCTTCTACACCAACTTTCGAGTGGAGCCCCCCTGTTCCCACAGTGTCGAAGTGTGCTGGGGCGCTACCTGCCATGTCCTGGGCGCCATGAAGGTGGTCAGGGCGGTGTTGGAGGCTGCGGGGCTGGAGGCGGAGGGAGATGTTCCCGGCGGGAGCGCCAGCGTACGCCTGAACACCTGCCTGGGCGCCTGCTCGCAGGGTCCGGTCATCAGCATCGACCATCACCTCCATGGGAGAGTCAGCCCCGGGGAAGCCGGGAAGATGGTCTCCGAGATTCTCGACACATAAGAGAAGACCGCGCGTACCTATGCCAGACAATTTTCAGCAGATCAAAGCCCAGGCAGAAGAAAAATGGGCTTCCCTGACCTCCGGCGATGCCGCCCATGTCCGGGTGGGCACAGCCCTGTGCGGCAAGGCCGCCGGCGCTCTGGAGGTTAAGGAGAGCATCGAGCGGGAACTGAAGTCCCGGAATATCGATGCGACGCTTAACGAGGTGGGGTGCATGGGGCTCTGCTTCGCTGAGCCCCTGGTGGATATCACCATGCCCGGGGGCGCCCGCATGTTCTATGCGGGCGTGACCTCCGATGCTGTACCGGAGATCATATCGTCCCACCTGGTTGAACAAAAGCCGGACCCCGACCTTGCTCTTGGCTTTCTGGGAGAAAACGGCGCCGGCGATTACCAGGACCTGGGCCGGCACCCCATGATGAAGGACCAGGTCCGCATCGCCCTGCGCAACGCCGGCAACATCGACCCTTACGACATCCGCCAGTACATAGCCAACGGGGGCTACTCGGCCCTGTACAAGGCTGTGACCGGCATGACACCCGAAGAGGTGCTGGAGGAGGTCAATAAGTCGGGCCTGAGGGGCAGGGGAGGGGCTGCATTCCCAACGGCGACCAAGTGGAGCTTCCTGGCCCGCTCCAACGAACCAGTCAAGTACATCTTGTGCAACTGCGAGGAAGGCGACCCTGGAGCCTTCAACGACAAGGGCATCCTGGACAGCGATCCCCACACCCTGGTGGAAGGGATGATCCTGGCCGGGTACGCCACCGGCGCCCGGTTCGGATACATCTTTATTCGACACGGCCACGAAGGTCCTATCGAGCGCACCCAGACCGCCGTCGAGCAGGCCCGGGAGATGGGCTTCCTGGGAGACAACATCTTCGGTTCCGACTTCGGCTTCCACCTGGAGGTTGCCCTGACCGGGGACTCCTACGTCTCCGGCGAGGAGACTGCCCTGATGGAAGCCATTGAGGGCGGACGGGCTATGCCCCGGTACCGGCCTCCTTTCCCGGCCCAGGTCGGCCTGTTCGGCAAGCCCAGCAACATCAACAACGTCAAGACCCTCTCCTATGTGCCGGAGATCATCCGCCAGGGAGGCGACTGGTTTGCCGGCATCGGCCAGGACCGGAGCAAGGGCACTGCTATCCTCTGCCTGTCCGGAGACCTGGTGCACCCGGGTATGGTGGAGCTTCCCTTCGGGCTGACCCTTGGGGACGTGGTGTACAAGGTAGCTGGGGGTGTGTCAGGAGACAGAAAGCTGAAGCTCCTGCAGACGGGCGGGCCTCTGGGAGGCGTACTCGGTGCGGGCCAAATGGACATCCCCCTGGACTTCGAAGCTATGGCTGGGGTCGGGGCTATCCTGGGTTCCGGGGGAATTATTGCGGCGGCCGACGACTCCTGCGCCGTGGACCTCACCCGCTCCCTCATCGCCTTCTGCCAGTACGAGTCCTGCGGCAAGTGCTTCCCATGCCGCCTGGGGATGACCCACTTGCTGGAGGTGTTGGAGCGCATCTGCGAGCTTCGAAGCCTTCCGGGAGATCTGGACCTGATGCGCAAGGTCGGGCAGGATATGCAGGCCGGCTCCCTCTGCGGCCATGGGCAGCTGGGATTCAATCCCGTCGCCTCCGCCCTGCGGTATTTCGGCGATGAGTTCGAAGAGCACATGGTCAACAGGCGCTGCCCAACGGGAGTCTGCTCTTCCGAACGGTACTCTCCCGTTGTGGTGAGGAGGTAGATGATGGCTGAAGAATTCACCATCACGATGGATGGGGTGGAGTTCAAGGCCCAGCCGGGAAAGATGCTGCTGGAAGCAGCCATCGAGGCTGGCCTGTACGTTCCCTACCTGTGCTATCACCCGGGGATGAAGCCCTATGCGGCCTGCCGCCTTTGCCTGGTCGAGGTGGAAGGGGGCCGCGGCTTTCCTGCATCCTGCACCCTGCCCGTTGCCGATGGCATGGTGGTGAACAGCAAGTCCGAAGGGGTGGAGAAGCTCCGGAAGTCGGTCATGGAGATGCTCATTTCCGAGCATCCCAACGGATGCCTCACCTGCCATCGCATAGACCTCTGCGGCCCCCAGGATGTCTGCCTTCGCCATGTTTCGGTCAACGACCGGTGCGTCACCTGCCCCAAGAACGAACGCTGCGAGCTCAAAGACACCACCCGGCACCTGGAGATGGTGCTGGAGTCACCCTTGGGCTACAAGTACCGTGACCTGCCCGTGGACACGGGCGACCCCTTCTATGACCGGGACTACAACCTGTGCATCGTATGCGGACGCTGCGTCCGGGTCTGCGAAGAGGTACGGGGAGACAATGCCATCACCTTCACCGAGCGGGCTGGGCGCGCCCTGGTGGGCACATCCCACGGCACCTCCCTGCTCGAGTCGGGCTGCGAGTTCTGCGGCGCCTGCCTGGATGTGTGTCCCGTAGGGGCACTGGTTGAACGGGACCACAAGTGGGAGAAAGCGGCCGAGGTCATGCCGACAATCTGTCCCTTCTGTCCCGTCGGCTGCCAGGTAAACCTGGAGATTAACCGCAAGGGGCAGGTCATCCGGGCAATCCCGGAGCTAAGCTCCCCCACCAACCATGGCCAAGCCTGCTTCAAAGGGAAGTTCGGAATGGACTTTCTCACCAAGAAGACCAGGCTGACTACACCCCTCATGCGCCGGGAGGCTTCAGGTGAGCTGGAAGAAGCTACATGGGATGAGGTGCTGGACCACATCGCCTCCAAGCTGCCTCGCTACAAGGGAGACCAGTTCGCAATCCTCACTACCCACGACAGCACCACCGAGGAGCACTACCTGGCCCAGAAGTTCGCCAGGTCGGTGATGGTGAGCAACAACGTCGATCACTCCTCGGACCTGCGGCCCTACATGACCACGGGGCTGATGGATGTACTGGGGTACGACTCGTCCACCAATCCCATCTGGCAGCTTGAAGGTGCAGCCTGCATCCTGGGCATCAATGCCAACATCACCGAAGAGCATAACGTGGCCGCCCTTCCCATCAAGAAGGCGGTCAAGAAGGGCGCCAAGCTGATCATCATCGATCCACGGGAAGTGGAGTTGACTCGCTACGCCGACCAATGGCTCAGGCCACGCCCCGGCACCGAACAATTGGTCCTGGGAGCAATGCTGAAGGTCATCTTTGACGAGGGCCTGGAATCCGGGGAATGGCTGGAGGAGCACGGCATTGATGTCGGTGGGCTCCGAGCGTCTCTGGACGCCTTAGATTTGCTTGAGTTATCAGGCCAGACGGGAGTGCCCTCCGAAAATATAGCAACAGCCGCCCGCACCTACGCCGGCTCGGGAAGCTCGGCGATATTCTATGCGTTGGATAACATATCCCAGGAGCTGCACCATGACTGCGGCGTGGCTATCGCTGAGCTGGCTCTCGTAACCGGCAACATTGGGAAGCCTTCCACCGGTATATACCCTCTCAGGCCCGGCGCCAACAGCCAGGGGGCATGGGACGCAGGATGTTCTCCCCGGATGCTCCCGGGGCATCGCTCCGTCTACAACGCCGCTGACCGGCACGTCATGGAAGATGCCTGGGGCGCCTTGGTGCCGATCGAGACCGGATTGGACCTGGCGGGAATGATCGAGGCGGCAATTGACGGCACCCTGAAGGCCATGTACGTGGTCGGCGATATATCCAAGCTTGCGGGTGGACTTTCGTCCTACGACGAGCCAACGTGGACCCTGGAAGAGATCAAGTCCGGACTGGCAAAGCTGGAACTGTTGGTTGTGCATGATCACTACCTGACCGAGCTGGGCGGGCTGGCTGATGTAGTGCTGCCCCGGAGCGGCTTTGCCGAAAAGGCGGGAACTTTCACCAACATTGAGAGAAGGGTCCAGCTGCTCCACCCGGCGATGCAGCCCCCGGGCGATTCCAGGACCGAGCTTTGGGTGGTTGGCGAGATAGGCAAGCGCATGGGGGCGTCCGGGTTCGACTTCGATTCGTCGGCCGACGTTCTGGATGAGATCGCCTCCCTGGTCACCGAGTACGCTGGGATCTCCCACCGGCGCCTGGAGGATGAAGCCCGGCCCGTGTTCCGGCCCGACCCTTCGAATCCGCTCCCAACCCAGGTGCTCTACTCCAGCAAAGAGTACCGGGGCCTGCAATGGCCGTGTCCATCCACCGACCATGAGGGCACTGCGGAGCTGTACGCGATGGGATTCACCGAGGGGAAACCCGATCTGGCCGACATCAAGTACAGGGCCATCCTCCCATCCCTGCAAGAAGACTCATCGCTGACTTACCTGCCCGGAAGAGTGCTCCTTCAGACCCAGCGAGAAATCACCATTCAGCCGGGGAGGCGGAACCAGCTTGTCCGCGAAGAGGTCGCCGAGCTGAACCCGGTCGATGCCGGGGCGAGGGGGCTTAAGGAGGGCGATCATGTAGAGGTGAGAACATCGGACAGGACTTTCCAGGCGATAATCTCCATTGAAGCCGGTGTGCCAAAGGGGTGCGTAAGCTGCACATATCTTTTTGGTCAGCTTGCGACGGAGATACAGGCGAGCAGGGACCTGGACCCGATGTCCAAGGTACCAGGACTGGACATAGCTGAAGCAGCCGTGACGGCTTAACGTTAAGGGTACCGCCGGTACCCAATAGATGCCCAATAGATACCCAATAGACGATAGAGGGATGTGTATGAATCGGGCGGAGCAGGCAACCATAGACAGGGAGCAGCAGCTACGTAAGACCATAGCCAACCTACCCAAGACCAAGCTGGTGTCCCGAAGGGACGTCACCGACGACCTGATGGTTATCCATCTGCAACCGGAAGTGGAGTTTTCATTCAAGCCGGGCCAGTATTGCACCTTGGGCCTCGACTCCATAGAACGGGCCTACTCCATTGCGTCGGCCCCCCACGAGCCGGACCTGGAGATCTTCGTAGAGCTGGTGCCCCCTCCCGACGGCGCCCTCACCCCTCTCATGTGGGACCTCAAGGTGGGGGACTGCATGAGCATCAGGCCAAGGGCCAAGGGCGTATTCACCATGGACCAGAAGTACCGGGACCATCTGATGGTGGCGACGGTGACAGGTATCGCTCCTTTCATCAGCACCATTCGCAGCTACCTGCACAATGGCGGCGAAGGCCACAGGTTCTACGTTTTGCAGGGCGCCAGCTACTACAACGAGTTTACCTACGAAGATGAGATGGAGAGATTGACCAGCCAGCACCCCGATAGCATCTTCTATGTGCCAACGATCAGCCGTCCATCCGACGACATGAATCGTGGGTGGGAAGGGGAGAAGGGTCGGGTCAACAACATCGTCGAGCAGCATATTGACAAGTTCGGGCTGTCTCCCGACCACACCATGGTGTATGCTTGCGGGCATCCTGGTATGATCGAAGATGTGAAGGAAAGGCTCTCTCCCAAAGGTTTTACCATCAAGGAAGAGCGTTACTGGAAGCAGTAGGTTCTCCCGCCCATATAGCCCTCGAGAAGTAGCCATTCCGACCGGGCCTGGACCCGGTCCTACTATCCCGCATAGCTGGTGAGCGCATGCCTCCGGGAGAGACGTTAACACCGATCCGTAGGCAATACCTCCGGATCAAGCAGCGATATCCAGATTCCCTCCTCCTCTTTCGCTTGGGGGACTTTTACGAGACCTTCGATGATGATGCCCGCATGGCATCGAAGGAGCTCGACCTTGTCCTGACCTCCAAGGCCATGGGCAAGAACATGAAGGTCCCGCTGGCTGGCATACCTGCCCATTCCCTGGAGTCGTACCTGACCCGACTCATCAAGAAGGGCCACAAGGTCGCCATCTGCGAACAGCTCAGCGACCCTGCCGCCTCCAGGGGGCTGGTGGAGCGGGATGTGGTTAGGGTGGTAACCCCCGGCACCGTGGTGGAACCTTCCCTGCTGGAGCAGAAGGCCAACAACTACCTGGCCGCAGTGTGTGTGCAGGATGATGTGGCGGGCTTGGCCTATGTGGATATATCCACCGGCGAGTTTCGCACTACCCAGATGCCTGTCGAAGGTCTTGGTTCCGAGCTGGGCCGGCTCTCCCCTGCCGAGTTGCTGACCATTGAGGGAGCTGGCCCCACTCCTGACCTGGATGGATGCTCAGTTACCGAGATGCCGTCCTCTATGCTACGGCTGGATGATGCCAGGCGCCGTTTGATGGAGCATTACGAGGTGGCAACCCTGGAGGCCTTCGGCTGCGACAAACTTCCCACGGCAGTGGTCGCTTCTGGAATGGTCCTGGACTACCTGGAGGACACCCAGAAGACCGCCCTGTCCGAGCTTTCACACCTGGCGACCTACTCGACGGACAGCTACATGGTCCTGGACCAGCAGACACGACGCAACCTGGAGCTGTTCCAGGTTGGACGCGGTGCGACAGGGACCTCTTTGTTGTCCATCCTCGATTTGACCCGCACCTCCATGGGAGGGCGTCTCCTGCGCCGGTGGGTGGGCCAGCCCCTCCTGGACCTGGGGGAGATCCGGAAGCGTCAGGACGGCGTATCCCAGCTGCACGCCAACCTGAACCTCAGGGAGCGGGTCATGTCCCAGCTGGCCCACGTCAGCGACATAGAGCGGGTCCTGCACCGCATACGATCAGGCGCGGCTGTCCCCCGGGAGCTCCTGGGGCTCAAGACCAGCCTGGAAGCGGGCGCCGCTATCATCGGCCTGATAGGCTCCGACGACTCCGAATCCGCTCTGGGCATGCTGCTCACGGGAGTGCGCAGCCCCGAAGAGGTCGTCGACCTCATCAGCCAGGCCATCGACCCGGAGCCCTCCGGCCAGGTGGGCGAGGGCAGGGTGATAGCAAGCGGGTTCTCCCAGGAGCTGGACGACCTGCGCTCCGGTTCCCGGAACGCCCACGAGTACATCGCCGGGCTGGAGCAACGGGAGCGGGACCGATCGGGAATCCGGGGCCTGAAGGTTGGCTACAACAAGGTGTTCGGTTACTACATCGAGGTGAGCAAGTCGAACCTGGACCAGGTGCCCGAGAGCTATGTGCGACGCCAGACCCTGGTGGGGGGCGAGCGGTACATCACCCCGGAGCTTAAGGAGTACGAGTCCCTGATCCTGAACGCCAGGGAAAACATCGAAAGGCTGGAGGGTGACCTTTACCGGAGGGTCTGCGGGCAGATAGCCCAGGAAAGCAAGGCGATAGCTTCCCTGGCCGACTTCCTGGCCCATATCGACGCCTTGTCTTCCCTGGCCGAAGTCGCTCATCGCCAGCGGTACGTCAGACCCGATCTGGACGAAGGTGAGGGCATCGAAATCAAGGGAGGTCGGCATCCCGTAGTGGAGAACATGGTCCCGGTGGGCACCTACGTGCCCAACGAGTGTTCCCTGTCTTCGAGCGACGCTCAGATGATCCTGCTGACAGGGCCCAACATGGCCGGCAAGAGCACATACATTCGCCAGGTCGCCCTGATCGTTCTCCTTGCTCAGGTGGGCAGCTATGTGCCCGCCGACTCAGCCTCAATCGGCTTGGTGGACCGCATATTCACGCGGGTTGGCCAGCAGGATGATCTTGCCACAGGGCAATCGACCTTCATGGTCGAGATGGTGGAAACTGCGGCTATCCTGAACCAAGCTACCCCCCGGTCCCTGGTTGTGCTGGACGAGGTGGGAAGAGGCACAAGCACCTATGATGGCCTGTCCATTGCCAGGGCGGCTGCGGAATACATCCACAACAGCCCCAGGCTGGGCTGCAAGACCCTCTTCGCCACCCACTACCATGAGATGACCCGGCTGGCGGGGGTCCTTCCGCGCATCAGGAACTACAACGTGGCGGTCGCTGAGGAGGAAGGGCGGGTTGTGTTCCTGCACCGGATTGTGCCTGGGGGCGCAGACAGGAGCTACGGTATTCACGTTGCCCAGCTGGCCGGCCTGCCCAGGTCCGTTGTGAACCGGGCGCGGGAGGTCCTGGAGGAGCTGGAGAGCCAAGCTTCGGATTCGAAGACGCCGGGCGGTCCCTTAGAGGTCTCCCATGGCAGGCGTCGAGCGAAGAAGAGCGCCGATGGGGGAAGCGGAGCCCAGATACCCCTGTTTGGAGCACAGGACCAGGTTGCCGAGCAGATCCTGGCCCTGGATGTGGCGAACATGACCCCCCTGGAGGCCATAAACCTGCTTTACGACCTGCAAAGCAAGGCCAGGGAAAATCAGAACGGACCGGGCCGGTTATCCGAATAGCCAGCCCAGACCATGAGCGGAGGTGAACATGCTTGGTAGAGTGGAGTTTTATTGGTGGCCTCGTTGATCGGCCTGCCGCAAAGCGAAAGAGTTTCTTTCGCAGGAAGGGGCTGAGCTGGTGGAGCGGGACTTCTTCAAGGACCCCTTGTCCGAGGCCGAGCTGAGGGGCTTGGCTGAGGGCGGAAAGATGTCCGACATCTTCTCCTGGAAGAGCCCCAGCTTCAAGGCCTTGGGGCTCAACCCCGATGACCTGGACGAGGACCGGATGGTGGAGCTGGTGTTGAAGGAGCCAAGACTGCTTCGGCGCCCCCTGGTCAGGATCGGGAGCCACATCCTGGTTGGAAGCAACCTGAAGGAGCTGGAGCGCGCCGTCCGGGAGCTCCAGCTCGACCATGAAGGCTAAAGGCCTGTTGCAGTAGCCTATGGCGCGTTGGTACAATCCCCCGTCAGCTAGGCCGGAAGGGCGAGCTGCACAATCCTTTCTCCCGATTGGAACGTGCTTTTGAACATATTCTTCGATGTGGACTACACGCTCCTGGGCTTGGACAACACTCTCAGGCCCGGCACCATGGATACCTTTCATAAGCTGCTCGCCGATGGCCACAGCATCTACATCTGGTCAGGGGTAGGTCTCCGATGGGAGATGGTGCGGGAGCACAACTTGGAGCCGATGGTTAGCGGGGTTTATGAGAAGCCGACGGACCGCTTCCACGAGCGCTTGGAAGGGCTCGGAGTGCCCCTCGTGCCGGACTTTGTGATTGACGACTACCCGGAGATAGTGGCGGCCTTTGGAGGGGTGTGGGTGCCCCCCTATTTCTTTAAGAAGCCAGATGATGGGCAGATGGAGCGCATCTACAACATCATCAACGACTACGTAAGGGACGGCCATTCCGAAGACCGCCAATACAAGGCTAGAGGCACTACTCTCCCGCTGTTCTGATAGGCTGCCTGGAGAGAGTATCCCCGGGCCAAAACCATGGGTGGGGATGGGGCGATGATCCATCTGCTGGAACCGGACCTAGCTTCCAAGATCGCCGCTGGTGAGGTGATAGAACGACCCTCGTCGGTGGTCAAGGAGCTTGTCGAAAACTCCCTGGATGCCGGCGCTTCCCAGGTAACCATCGAGGTGAAGGGCGGAGGAATAGACCTCCTCCGGGTGGTGGACAACGGTTCAGGGATTCCAGCCGAGGAGGTCACGCTGGCCTTCCAGCGCCACGCCACCAGCAAGATCAGCTCCTCAGACGACCTCGACCGGATAATGACGATGGGCTTCCGGGGCGAGGCACTGCCCAGCATCGCATCGGTCGCCATGGTCAAGCTGGTCAGCCGCGAGAAGGACATCGATGTGGGCCGGGAGGTGCAGGTGGACTGGGGAGAGGAGAAGACCCTCCGCTCCGTCGGTTGTCCCGCCGGCACCTCCGTGACTGTGGAGAGGCTGTTCGAGAACCTGCCCGCCAGGCGAAAGTTCCTCCGGTCCCCATCTGCGGAGGCCGGGAGGATCAGCGACCTTTTATCCCGGTTCGCCCTGGCTTTCCCCGAGGTGGCCTTTCGCCTGCAGGTGGACGGTCGCAACGTCCTTACCACCGGAGGCAGCGGCGCCCTGAACGACGCCCTGGTCTCGGTGTACGGGGCTGAGGCCACCGCCTCCATGTTGGAGGTAGTGTGGGAAGGGGCGGGCGATGGGTACAAGGTGTCCGGCTACGTGAACGCGCCGTCCCTTCACAAGTCGAACCGCACCTACATCACCTTCCTGCTGAACCGCCGGTGGATACAGAGTCCCCTGCTCTCCGCTGCCCTGTCGGAGACCTACCACGGATTCCTCCCGGAGCGCCGGCACCCCGTCGCTGTCCTGAACATCTCGGTCCCTCCGGGAGAGGTGGATGTGAACGTCCATCCGGCCAAGCGGGAGGTGCGCTTCCGGCAGGACGACCGGGTGTTTGGCTGCGTCCAGAGGGCTGTCCGAGGCACCCTGGTAGCGGTAGCCCCCGTGCCGGAGCTGAATATCCCCTCGGCGGCCCCTCCGGCCCCGCAAGCGGGCCCTATTCTGTCCTGGCCTTCCCCCAGGTCGGGCGGAGGGAACCCCTACACCGAGACGGAACCGGCGGCCCCCAGTGTCGGCGTCAATCCGACTCCCCTGGAGGGGATGTCGTCCCTCCGCATCATCGGCCAGGTGAAGTACACCTACCTGGTTGCCGAGGGCCCTGAGGGCATGCTTCTCATCGATCAGCACGCCGCCCATGAGAGGGTGCTCTATGAGCGGGTATCCCGGGAAGTGGCGGAGCGAGACACCCAGGTGCAGGCCCTGCTCCAGCCGGTGTCCGTGGAGCTGGCCCCCGAGCAGGAGGAGCTGCTTCAAGCAAACTTGGACCTGCTGGAGAGCTACGGCTACCTGCTTGAGCCTTTCGGAGAACGCACCTACTTGGTGCGGGGGATACCGGGAATCGCCGCTACTACGGACCCTGCCAAGGCCCTCCTAGAAGTCCTGGACATGATGTCTTACGAAGGTGTGCTCCGGGAGCGAAACGATGCTATGGCAGCATCCATAGCCTGCCACAGCGCAATAAGGGCGGGGATGGCTATGAACGAGGAGCAAATGGAGGGTCTGGTAAGGCAGCTAAGGGAGTGTGACAGCCCCCACACCTGCCCCCATGGCAGGCCGACGATGATCCACCTCAGCTCTTACCACCTGGAACGGGAGTTCGGCCGCAGGAAGTAGGCTGGGAGTGCGGGCATTCGGAAAGACTTCCTCGCCATCGAAGCTACAGGTGCAGCTCAGTGGCCAACGCCGACGGTCTGTGTGCTTTTCCCTAGGGGAAGAGACGTAACGCGTTACACCTTCTCGCCGTGCGGCAACGGGTGCCGCACCCGCACAAGGTACACCAACGCCAGTGTAAGGGCGATTCCCGCCACGGATGCCCCAAAAGGGAACGAGGAAAGAGAACAACCAGAGACCCCACTCGTCAAGGTGAGTGAGGGCAGACCATCCGAAAACGGCCATCACTACCAACCCAGGATGCAACCATTGGTAGCCTTCGAAGGCCAGCATCCCGTAGATGGTGCGTCTGCGGAACACCGGCCCGCGACGTTCGAAGTTGCCAAGCAACCACACGCCAAGCAAACCTGCGGCAATGGAGAGGGTAAATGATGCCAAAGCCAACACCATTCCCCCAGCAGCCCTACTACTGCCTAGCTCCTCTACCCATATTCTAAAGAAGCTTTCCGCTGGGTTTCCTCCTCCAGCGACCAGCCCGCTAACCAGCACCAGGAAGAACGCGTGCGCAATGCTGGATCGCGATGCCTGCCGCGCAAACCACAGCTCGACGGGCAAGAGCAGGGCAACCCCGACCAGCCATATGCCGATTGCCCAGACCAATCCCGATATCCCTGAAACCGCGAAATCTGAGAGCCACACTGCCCAGATGACTATGAGAGGCACTGTGAAGACCTTAAATGCCAGTAGGTAGCGCCATATGAGTGGCAGAAACCAGCGCTCCTGACGACGCACATAGAGATACGAAGCGCCCAGCAGCGCCGTTGAAACAGCAATTCTGACGCACCACTGTACGAACTCAGCATCGGCGTTGCTGAACCAATAGAGATCGTAAATGTCGCTAAGCGCCAGCACCAAGAGCCCTGCAAACCAGGAGGCGGCCGGAATCCCGAGGAACAGCAGCAGTTCCCAGCGGTATCTGGCAAAGAACTTCAATACGCTCATGTTCCCGATTCTATCAATTTCGGCCAAGGCATCTTCTGTCAACTTGTTCGGCCGCCGAACACCCTTTGACAGGGAATGTGCAGGCCCCCTACGGTCCGGCAAGTTCGCCGGCGTCCTGGTGATGGCAGTCCTGCCGGCCCTGTTAGGTCAGCACTACATGGTCGAGGCGAAGGCCCTTGCCAACGACGTGCTCGATAACGAGGATTCCCTCTCAGAGGGCGACTTCACGCTAGGAGGCAACGTCGCCGAGACAATAGAGAATCTCTGGCCCACGGAAAGGATATGGAAGCCAGGTCCGAACGCAGCGCGGGCATTGATTCTAATACAACGGGTCTTGTAAGAATTGCGTGGAGCAAATGGAGGGTCAGGTAAGGCAGCTAAGGGAGTGCGGCAGCCCCCACACCTGCCCCCACGGCAGGCCCACCATGATCCACCTTAGCTCCTACCACCTGGAACGGGAGTTCGGGCGCAGGAAGTAGGGTGGGCAGACGGGGGGAGAGGTCGGGACCTTTAGGCGCTTCTGCGAGGGTCTGTCGTGGGGTCCTGGCTGGGGTGGAAGATGGAGCCCTCGGGCGGGAACTCTCCGCCGTTTTCCTCGGGGGACTCTTCCTGCTGAAGGAAGCCCTTTAGCAGAGGCACCGCGCTCAAGACAGCCAACCCGCCGAGCAGCATCGTCCCCAGCACACTTCTCCTGGAATAGCCCCCGGTTGCCTTTTGTTCGTCGGCCATTGGTTCTCCCTTTGCTGCCAGCTTGGGGTAGGAGTTAGCCTCCACCCTGAATCCTGGCTATTCTAATGGGCATGAACATGCAGGTCAACGACGTTCAACTTCCCTTGACACCCCTTTGGCAGTGTGATAATTTTCACTTGCTTCAGCCCCCGGCAGGGTCGAACCTTGCCTGTAGCTGGTGTGAGGGAGGTGGAAGGCACCCATGCCCGAAGTAGACCCGGCCATAGTCGATGCGGGCCACTGGTCGGATATCGGAAATTGGCTCCACTGGTTGTGGGCCTATTTTTTCTGCATCGTACTTATAGCTTTCACCTTCGTCACCGCCCACGCTGTCATCCCATCCCTGGTCGCCTCGGGACACCTGCCGTCAAAGTTCCTTATGCTGCGCCGCCCCATGTACCTGGGAGTCATCGGGCTTATAGGCTTGGCGGTGTTTTTCATGGTGCTGACGGTGCGAAACACCCAGCTGCTGGAGGCTGTGTACAACAGGTTCTGGATATGAGCAGGCCTTGCGCGCTCCACCGGGCGCCGGCCTGCTCTGCGTTCCTAAGGCGGACTAGTTTGAAACCGATCCGCAGAGAAAATATCGTTGTTCGAAGGGTGATGGACATCTCCTGATGCCAAGGCTGCCTCGAATAGGAATAGTGCCCCTGGCCCTGGGAGGACTGGCGTCAGCCGGCATCATGCTGTTCGTGCTCATTTACGTTCTGACGGCGTGGTGGTCCACACCACTATTCGGATTCGGTGCAGGCGGCCCCGACCAGCCCATCGCCTTTCCCCACGACATCCACGTCGATGACGAAGGCATCGCCTGCGAGTTCTGCCACCGGAACGTCGTAACCGGCGAATCAGCCACCGTTCCTGCGGTGGAGCAGTGCCTCATCTGCCATACCACCGTCACCGGCGAGTCCAACGTTGAGATCGCTAAACTGCTGGAGTACGCGGGGAGGGATAGTTCGGGGGTGATCGTGCCTGGGGCCACACCCCAGCCTATCGATTGGGAGAAGGTGCACCGCATCCCCGACCATGTGCAGTTCGCCCACGAACCCCACGTAAGATTCTTCAGTCAGAAGCAGAGTGTGATCGACGCTGCTGAGGCGAACGGGATATCGCCAGTGGAACAGGTGTGCACCATGTGTCACGGCGATGTGCGGGAGATGACCAAGATCAAACAGGAACGGAGCTTGAAGATGGGCGATTGCGTGGACTGCCATCGTGATTACGATGCCCCCACCGATTGCACCACCTGTCACTACTAGAGGACCAATGAAGGTAACACGCAGAAACTTCCTGAAATGGGCGGGCATCTCGGCGCTGGGCGCCGTTGCGTGCAACGTGTTCCCCGACAGCGAGATGCAGATACAGAGCCCCGTCGATATCCCCGAGGACTTGGTCAGGGGACGGGACACCTGGTATGCCACCCTGTGCGGCGGGTGCCCCGAGAGGGAGGGAATCCTCGTCCGTGTGATGGAGGGCCGAGCCAAGAAGGTCAGGGGGAATCCCCTGTACCGCACAAACGCAGGCAAGCAGAGCGTGCGCTGCGATGGGGCCCTCCAGTCCCTGTACCATCCTGACCGCCTCTCCGGGCCAATGAGAAGGAGCGGCAACAGGAGGGAGGGCGCCTACGCCCCCATCTCCTGGGATGAGGCGATGAACACTATAGCCGGCAGGCTTGGAGGCATTAGGACTTCCGGCAACAGCTCCGCTACGATGATGATCACAGCCCCCATGCGAGGCCACCAGGCAGTGGTGGTGGACCGGTTCGCATCCGCCTACGGCGGGCGCTACCTGGGGCTGGACATTATGGGCGATTCAGTCCTGAGGTCCACCTCCGCCAACCTGTTCGGCCAGAAGGACCTTCCCAGCTTCGACCTGGAGAACTCCACCTACCTGCTCTCCTTTGGCGCCGATTTCCTCTCCACCTGGCTCTCGCCAGTTCAGCTCTCCCGGGGATTCGGGAATTTTCGGTCCCATGAACACGGGGGCGTTCGAGGTTTCTTCGTGCACATAGGAGCTCGCTACTCCGCTACGGCCGCCAGCGCCGACGAGTGGATACCTGTCAGGACCGGCATGGAGGGAGTCGTAGCCCTGGGCATGGCCCACGCAATCATCGCCGGACCTGACGGCGATACAGCCGCCGGCATGGCGGGAGGCGCCACCCGGGACGACCTGTTGGCAGCCCTTGACCCCTTCAGCGCTGAGCATATCGTCGATCCGTCCAACCCCTGGTATGTGGGTGTACCCGAGTCCATACGAGGCGAAACGGCGGCCCACATGATCGAGAGAATCGCAGCGGAGTTTGCCCACTCCAGCGCGCCGCTGGCCATCGGCGGTGGTGAAGCGTCTGCCCACACCAACGGCCCCTCCAGCATGGCAGCCGTGTACCTCCTCAACTACTTGGCCGGCAGCGTAGGAGGAGGCATTGGAGACGGCGGGGTCGTGTTCAATCCGGCCCCTCCGCTGGAAGAGCTGGAGTTGGCATACCCGATAGGCAGCATGGATGATTGGGGCGAAGTTGCCTCTAACCTGCGTGGAGGCCAGCTTCAGGCGCTGATGGTCTGCGGGGCCAACCCGGCGTACAACCTGCCCAGCAGCACCGGTTTTGCCAACGCGCTGGACAGCGCGCCGGACAACACCTTGGTAGTGAGCTTCTCCAGCTTTATGGACGATACAGCTCAGCGGGCGGACCTGGTCCTCCCGGTGCGGTCAGCCTTGGAAGACTGGGGGGATGATGTTCCCGAGCCCGGCCCGGGTTTCCAGACGGTCGGATTCCAGCAGCCGGTAGTGAACCCCCTGCCCGACCTCGACCCTCGCAGCTTCCCGGACCTGCTCCTGGCGCTATCGGGGGACCTGGGCCTGGATGATGGCCTGCCCGACACTTTCTACGGCGTGCTCCGGGATGCTGCCCAGAGGCTGTACGATACGGGCAGAGGCTCGCCCTTGCTGAAGGATGGAGAAGACCAACCCGGCGCCCTCACATTCCCTGCCTTCTGGAATATGCTCTTGGAGCGGGGCGGCTGGGAAGACAGGGAAGCCACGGCGGGGGCCGACGCTCCTGCACCGCCGGACCTGAGGCGGATCGCCGAGCAGCACTCTCGGCCACGTTACCATGGCCCTGCGGGTGGAAACATATTCCACCTGGTGCCCTTCCTGCACAACTCGATCCTGGACGGCAGGGGAGCGCACATTCCCTGGCTCCAAGCAGCGCCCGATCCCCTGACGACCGTGACCTGGCAGACGTGGGTCGAGATCAATGCCCACCGTGCCAGGCAGATGGGCCTACAGGAAGGGGATGTGGTAAGCATAGTCTCCACCGAGGGCGATATCGAGGCTGTGGTATACCCTCATCCGGCCATTCCACCCGATGTTGTTGGGATACCTGTGGGGCAGGGCCATCTGCCCGGCATCGAGTATGCCACAAGGGATGGTGAGGTCCGGGGAGGAAACATCCTGTCCCTGCTCAGCCCCCAGCAGACCGACCCCGACACCGGGTCTTCGGCGTGGGCATCCACCCAGGTGCGCGTAACCCCCACGGGACGCAACATCAGAGTCTCTAAGTTCGAAGGAATCGTTACCGCCTTCCCAATAGGCACAGAGCACGAGGACCCTGTGCAGGTGACGGGGAGCTAGGGGGAGTGGAAGCGATGCTGAAAGTAGCCCGACCTAAGGAAAGGCAGGCTAGGTGATGGCCCAGAGGAAGCCCCACAAGTGGGGAATGATCGTAGATATAGATAAGTGCACGGGATGCCAAGCCTGCGTGGTTGCCTGCCAGGTCGAAAACAACGTGCAGCTCAACACCGAGGAGCGCTTCCACGAGCGAAGGCCCATAGAGTGGATACACATACAGCGCTACTGGGAAGTTCCTGAAGAGTACCGCAGCCATCCCGAGGATGCGCCCTTCCAGGACATCAAGGCGCGGTTCCTGCCCGTGCTGTGCCAGCACTGCGAGAACGCGCCTTGCGAACCGGTATGCCCGGTGTATGCCACCTACCACAACGACCAGGGCCTGAACGTCCAGGTGTACAACCGCTGCGTGGGCACCCGCTACTGCGCCAACAACTGCCCCTACCAGGTGCGCTTCTTCAACTACTGGGAACCCGTGTGGCCGGAGCGGATGCGCAACCAGCTTAACCCGGACGTGACCGTCAGAAGCCGCGGAATCATGGAGAAGTGCTCCTTCTGCATCCAGAGGCTCCGGCGGGGCGAGCGCAAGGTGGAAGCTGCCGAGGGCGGGGAGCTGAACGACCGCGCGTTGGCCGAAGGGAACTTCGCCCCCGCGTGCGTCCAGGCTTGCCCGACAGGTACGCTGATATTCGGAGACTACAACGACCCCGACAGCCAGCTGAGCCAGTACGTCGAGGTCGATGAAGAGACAAACGAGAAGGTCCTCAAAGACGACCGGGCATACCAGCTTCTCAAGAACATCGGCACCGAGCCCAACGTGATCTATCTAAAGAAGATTGACCCACGTCGTACAGGAGATGGTGGACATGGCTAGACATGCCGTGGAAACCGGCCCTCCCGAGATACATCTCACCGACAGGTCTGTTATGCAGGACCTCGCTGAGAAGTACGATGCCGCATGCCCCAAGTTCTGGCTGGCTGTGGCTGTGGCGGGCGGGCTGTTCGCCCTGGGCATCCTGGCCTTCCTGATCAGGGCCTTGGATGTGGGCCTCTCCGATTCGGCCAGGAATGAGTACGGCTACTACGCCGCCGCTTTCGCATTCATCATAGTGACAGCTACCACCGCGCCCCTGGCTGCCATCGCTTTCCGATGGACAAAGAACCACTGGCGCAGGCCCTTCTCCCGGGCTTCGGAGATGTTCTCCCTGGTCGGAATCCTCGCAGTCGTGGCCTTCATACCAATGATGCTCGTCCTTCCGGGCATCGATCTGAATGGCGATGGCTATCTGGAGTTGGGCAAGGACCGGCGCACCATCTGGTTCAGCGCACCAATCGGGGCGCCCCTCTGGTGGGATATGGCCGGGCTCATTGGAGTAGCGGTGTGCGGGCTGGCAATACTTTGGGTGTCTGCACGGCCCGACATGGCCCAGATAGCCCAGGTCTCCAATGGGCTGCGCGCCCGGCTCATGGGACGCCTCGCCTGGGGCTGGCAAGGGACTGTTCGCGACTGGAACGTCCAGAAGGGGCAGCTGGCTATCCTCGGCGCTTTCTACTTCATGCTGCTGGTCTGGGTGCACACCCTGATCAGCTTAGACTTCGCCCTTAGCCTGATACCCGGCTGGCGGGACTCCATATTTGCGGCCCACCATGTGCTTACAGGCATCCAGGCCTCGGCGGGGCTGCTGCTGGTGGTCCTGTTCCTGATGAAGAAGGTGGGGGGTTACGACCGGTACATCGGCCTCGACCCCTTCTGGTCCTTCGCCAAGGTGCTCCTGGGCTTGACCCTGCTCTGGGGCTACTTCTGGTTCTCCGAGTTCATGACCTTCTGGTACGGCAGAGACGAGACCGAGCAGAGCGTCATCAAGCTCCTGATGGTCGAGTCTTACCGGACTCCGTTCTTGCTGAACTTCTTCTTCGGCTTCATCATCCCCTTTGCCCTGCTGCTGTGGAACGGGGTGCGCAAGAGCATCATCGGGCCTACCATCGCCGGAGCGTCGGTGCTCATCGGCGCCTTCTTCATGATGGTGCGCACCTATGTTCCCGCCTTCAACATCAAGGATGTAGGCGCGGAGTCCATAGCCCATTTCGACGCTGCCCACGGAGGCATCGCAACCCAGCTCCTGCCCGTGCTTCCCGATCTGCTGGATATCCTGATGGTCCTTGGGATGATGAGCGGCGCCGCATTTATCTTCCTGCTGGGCACCCGCTTGATCCCGCTCATGTCGGTCTGGGAGATGAAGGAAGGGCTGATGTACATCCTGTACCGCCCCTTCATGAAGGGTAAGTACCTGGTGCTTGGGAAGCCGGAATAGAGGATGTGTAACAAGATGAAGGAATTCCATGCAGGAAGGTAGGGCGCTGGCAGACCGGCAGATAAACCGGGACCTGCTTCACACCATCTTCTTGCACCCCAAATGGCAATGGGGGCTGATCGCCTTCTTTGGCATCATCGTCGTGGGCGCAATGTGCGCCGCCGGCTACATGTTCAACAAAGGACTGGGCGTCAGCGGCCTGAACCGCCCCGTCATGTGGGGCTTCTTCATCACCAACTTCGTCTTCTGGATCGGCATATCCCACGCCGGCGTTATGCTCTCAGCCATCCTTCGGCTGTCCAAGGCGGAGTGGAGGCGCCCTGCCACCAGGGCCGCCGAGGTCCTGACGGTCTTCTCCCTGATGACAGCCATGCTGATGCCCCTGATTCATGCAGGGCGTCCCTGGCGGGTCTTCTACTGGGTCTTCCCCTTCGACTGGGCCAGGGGCGTATATCCCAACGTGCGGTCGGCCCTCATTTGGGACCCGTCAGCGGTGTTCACCTACCTGACATCCAGCATCCTGTTCGTTTACATCGCCCTTCTCCCCGATCTGGCTGTCGTAAGGGACCGCTCGACGGGCATACGACGCCAGATGTACTCCGTGCTCGCATTGGGCTGGCGGGGAAATCCGAGGCAGTGGAAGCTGCAGATAATCGCAGGCATCCTGCTCTCGGCGCTGATTCTTCCCGTCTTCGTGTCGGTCCACAGCATAGTGTCATTCGACTTCAGCATGGCCATCTCGGTGAAGAGCTGGCATTCCACCATCTTCCCGCCTTACTTCGTCATCGGCGCCGTCCACTCGGGCGTTGCAGCCGTGGTGATAGTCATGGCCGTCATGCGCTGGCTGTACGGATGGCATGAGTACATACGCCCCGAGCATTTCGATGCCCTCGGCAGGCTGCTGATGGTGGTTGCCACCGGCTGGTTCTTCTTCTTCGTCCTGGAGTTCTTCTTCGGCCTCTACAGCCTGGAAGCGGATGAGATATCCGTTAAGGATTTCTTATCGGCCCAAGCACCGTGGAGCTGGTGGTTCATCACCTTTGTGGGTACCACCTACTTCATTCCTGTCGGCATGTGGCTGTTCAAGGGCGTGCGCAGGAACCCGGGGTTGATGATCATCGCCTGCATATCGGTGAACATCGGCATGTGGCTGGAGCGCTTCCTGATCATCGTGCCCGGCCTTGCCCAGAAGCAGGTCATGAACTTCACCTACTTCACCTATGCCCCCAGCGTGGTCGAGGTGGTCATAGTTATGGGCACCTTTGCGCTGGTCTGCATGCTTATGCTGCTGTTTGCCAAGGTGTTCCCCCTCATCCCCCTCTACGACATCAAGGAGGGAGAGATTGCCCGGGATGAGATACAAATCGGTAGAAGAAAGGTACCCGCGGTACTCCGGGAGGAGTAGTTGCGGGCAAACTCCTCCATGCCCGCCCAAGGGCGAGGATAGAGGAAGGAGGCGGTAGATGGCTAAAACAGGTGTACTGGGCCTATATTCCGATGCCAACTATGCTGCAGAGGCGGGAGACAGCCTCCAGCGAATGGGCATAAGCGACAACGATTACGATTTCCTTACGGGAGCGCCGTACCCTGAGGGGGCTTTCGGTGAGAAGGAAAGCAGCCACCGCCTCTACGTCTTTCCCTTCGTCGGAGCCCTCTGCGGGCTAACCGCAGGCATCCTGCTGACCTCGATGACCCAGATGGCATACCCCCTGGTAACGGGAGGGAAACCCATCCTGTCCCTGCCCCCCATGGCCATCGTGACCTATGAAGGAACGATGCTGGGGGCCATCCTGTTCACCGTCCTGGGCATCATATTCGAGTCTCGGCTGCCTAGGCCGTCCCTGGGGCTCTACGACGACCGCATCACCGAAGGGTATGTCGGCGTCCTGGTGGAGTGCGAGCCCGAGGAGGTCGACCGCGTGGAGCAGGCACTGACCCAGGCGGGGGCAGAAGATGTCAAGCGGGGTAAAGTGTAGCTCCCATGAAGGACCATCTGGTATTGAACGCCGGGAAGGGGAATCCCGTGGCACGCAAACGCCGTGGGGCATCTGTCTTTTCGAGACTATCGAAGGGGCGGACCCTTGTCCTGTCATCCCTCATTCTCGTAGTGGTTGCCCTGGCAGCCGCTGGCTGCGCCAGCGGGACATATCCCGTGGACATCTTCTACGAGATGCACTACCAGCAGTCCTACGGACCCCACGAGCCCCCGGTATTGTCGGCTCCGGCGGGTTCCGTACCCATCACTGGGGTGCAGCTAAGCACGGGCGAAAATCCGTTCACTCCCGGAGGGTCGGTCCTGGCGGCGGGGGAGTACATCTACTCCACCAACTGCGTGTTCTGCCACGGCGCCCAGGGGCTGGGTGACGGACCTGTGCTCAAGACCATGAAAGAGGACTTCGGCTACGGCACCGATTCCCAACCGTACACTATCACCCCGAACCTGCAGGATTCCTACGTGGTGGACCAGACGGATGCCGGCATTTACGGCTGGATAACCAATGGTGTAACCGTCATGCCCTCCTTTGCAAAGCTTCTTTCCGTGGATGATAGGTGGCGGGCGGTCACCTACATTCGGGCTTGCCTCATAGACGACCATGATAGCTGCCCCTGATCTTTAAGGCCGGTGAAGCTGCATGGCCCATTCCGGCCAGGGTAATGTCAGAGTTGTGAACCTAACTCTGCGAAATGGCATCCTCCCCGTCCTCTTGCTGGGGTTAGTGCTGACTTTCTATGCGTGCGCCAGCGAAACCCCGCCCTCCCTGGAGGAACGCGCCCAGTCCATCGACAAGCAGCTCATCTGCCTGCAGTGTCCTGGGGAGACCATCGACCAGTCCCAGGTGGAGCTGGCGGCCCAAATGAGGGCGGTGGTCCGGGAGAAGCTGGAGGATGGATGGTCCCGCGATGAGATTCTCGAATACTTTGTGGAGAGCTACGATGAAGCTGTCCTCGCGGCGCCTCCCAAGGAAGGCTTCGGCCTACTGGCCTGGGTTGTCCCGCCGGTTGGGCTGGCGGGGGCGCTGGTATTGCTGCTGCTGGTTGTGCGGAGTATGAGGGTAAGGGGCGAGCCGGCAGATTCGCAATCGGGGCAGATGGGTGAATACCTGGCGATGGCTGATGCTGAGATGGAAGGCATCGCCGATGGGAGAGAAGGGAGCTAGGCGTTGGCAGACCTCGGCAGCATAAGCTTGGCCTTGGCCGTCGCCCTGGCGGCCTATTCTGCCATTGGTTCCGGGCTGGGACGACTGAGGCGCATACCCGAGCTCCTGGAGAGCTCCCGCCTTGCCGTGTACGTGGTTGTTCTGGCGTTAGCCGTCTCGGTCATCAGCCTCGTTGGAGCCTTTCTCACCAACGAGTTCCGCATCGCCTACGTGGCTGAGAACAGCAACCTGTCGATGGAGCGGATTTACACCTGGGTGGCCTTCTACGCCGGCAACGAGGGCTCCCTACTCTACATAGGATTTGTGCTGGCGGCCATGTCGGCCCTCGCCTTGAAGCTGGCGCCTGCCAGGATGCAGGACTTCCTTCCCTATACCAGCATGGTGCTGATGCTGGTGCTCACCTTCTTCCTTGCGGTGACCTACTTCATGGCCAACCCCTTCTCCGAGCTGTCCTTCACCCCCTCCGATGGCCAGGGTATCAACCCGCTCCTGACCCACCCCGGCATGTTTATCCATCCGCCCGTGATGATGGCGGGGTTGGTAGCTGTGGCCATACCCCTTGCCTTTGCCCTTGGCGCACTCATCGAAGGGAAGTCCGGGGACGAGTGGGTGGATTCGGGCCGGACGTGGGGAATAGTGAGCTGGGCGCTGCTGGGATCGGGCCTGCTCTTGGGGGGTTGGTGGGCCTACACCATCCTGGGATGGGGAGGATACTGGGCTTGGGACCCGGTGGAGAACGCCGGTTTCATGCCCTTCGTGGCACTGACGGCCTTCATCCATTCCATCATGGTGCAGAAGCGCCGGGGCATGTTCCGGATGTGGAACATCGTGCTCATCAACATCGCCTTCGGCCTCGCCCTCTACGGGATGTTCATGAACCGCGGGGGGCCGGTGCCGTCGGTGCACTCCTTCGGAGCATCGTCCCTGGGCTGGATCTTCCTGATGTTTACGGCGATCGGGGTGATCGTGCCCTTTGCCATATTCTTCCTGCGATACAACGCCCTGAAGAGCAGGTCCACCCTGGAATCGACGCTCTCGCGGGAGGCATCCTTCCTGGTCAACAACCTGCTGCTCCTAGCCATCGCCTTTGTCACCCTGTGGGGAGTTGTCTATCCGCTGATTTCAGAGGCGTTCCGGGGAAGTGTGGTGACCGTTGCGGCGCCCTTCTACAACCAGGTCAACGGGCCGCTGATGCTGGCCCTGGTCTTTCTGATGGGAGTTGGGCCGTTGATGCCGTGGCGTCGAGCCTCGCCCCGCACCCTGTTAAGGGCGCTGGCTATTCCCGCTGCGGTGGGGGTCGGTGTCATTGTGATCTTGCGCCTCATCGGGATAGGAGAGGTGTATCCGCTGCTGGCCTTCGGGATATGCGCCATGGTGACAACGGGGATACTCGCCGAGTGGTATAGGGGCACCAGGACGTTGCGCCAGCAGGGGAACAGCTATCCGCTTGCCTTCCTGAGATTGATCGCAGGCAATCGTCCTCGGTATGGCGGCTACATAGTCCACCTGTCGGTCCTCCTCCTGGTGCTGGGTATCGTGGGTTCGTCGTTCTACGAGATACAGAGGGATGTGGTGCTGCAGCCGGGAGAAAGCGCGGTCATAGGCGAATACCGCATAGAGTATGTGGGCACCGAGTCGAGTTTCAGGGGCGACCGCACCGAATTTGTGTCAACCCTGCGGGCCTACAAGGAGGATGAATTCATCGGCGAGATGCACCCCCAGAGGGCCTTCTATCCCGATTTCCAGATGTCCAGCACCCGGGCGTCAATTCGCTCCACGCCGGTGGAGGACTTCTACGTGGTGCCCAGCGAGCTCTCCGAGGATAACAGCGCGGGCTTCCGGGTGTTTGTGAACCCCCTGGTGTGGTGGATGTGGATTGCTGGGCCTATGTTCATGTTGGGGACTGTTGTCTCCCTGTGGCCTCGAAGGGCCCCGGAGTCCGCTCCCACCTTCGAATTGGCGTCAAGGCGCAGGGGTGTGGAAAGCATCCCGGGAGCTGTGGGACAGGCAGGCAGTGACTAGGCAGGGAGGACCATCGCCGCGACGTTCTTGCTGTAGGCTGGAGAATCCGGCAGCTCCTCCCCTAGCGAAAAAGGGCTGTAGGGCCTAAAGGACTGAGAACCGACAGTGGCTTTTCTGATAGTCAGCCTCCTGGCCATCTTCGCCGTGGCGATGGTGGCTTACCCTTTCTTTCGCCGGGGTAACCCGGGAGGTGGCCCGGATATTCCCCGGTCCACCGAGGTGGAGCAGCGGAGACGTCGGGAGGAGATGTACCAGGAGATACGGGCATTGCAGATGGAGTTCCAGTTGGGGACCCTCGAAGAGCCCGAGTACCGCCGCCAGTTGCAGCTCATCCGAATGGAGGCCGCCCGCTCCATAAGAGATGAGGAGCTCTCCCTGCTGGACAAGGAGCTGGAGCAGCGCATCTTCTCCAGCAGGGCTTCGGCCAATAGCGAAGGTTCGCCGACTAATCAAGGGTCAGAAGACCGCGAAGAATCCACTGAGACCCTGTCCGGAGGCCTTTGAACTATTTCGTCGTTCCCGCGAAAGCGGGGATCTACCGTGGTCTGCAACACCGCTGTCCGTTCTCCTTCGATTTCCCTCAGGGCGAACGGACAGACCGGCCGTGGGCAGGGGGCGTAGACTCCCGCGAAGGCGGGAGTGACGGGAGTGAGGGTCGGGCTCATGCAAGACTTCCCGCCCGGAAAAGCAGACGAACATGATGCGGACTCACGCTGAGAGCCGTCCCAGAATCCTCCCATTCTTCCTCCTGATAGTCATTTGCATCTTCGTCGTGGTTCCATCTGCTATTTCTTATCAGCAAGCATCGGCTCAGGAGATGGTAGATGTGCGGGGCGAAGTGATAAATGGGACGGAGGGAAGCCAGGCACCTATGGGGCTCGAGGTGCTGCTCCACCGCTTCGGCGATGAGGGCCAGATACAGGTGCTTTCGACTACCACCCGGGAAGGGGGCGCCTTCACCTTCACCGATGTGGAGGTCGTGGAGGACAGCACCTACGCTGTGGCCGTCAGCTACCAGGATGTCCTGTACAGCGCATCCGTGCCGTCGCCCATCGGCTCCCAGCCCGTCGAACTGAAGGTGTACGAGGTGATTCAGGACATCGATGTTCTAACCGTCGATGCCCACGCGGTGCTTATCAACGAAGGGCCCGACGAGGAGAGCGTTTTCGCCCTGGAGGCTGTCGGCGTTATCAATGATGGCGATCGCACCTTTGTGCCCGACCTGGAGCAGCCCGTCAACTTTAACTTCATGCGCTTTTCCCTGCCCGAGGGAGCAACGGAGCTTGACGTGGGGTCCGACCTACCTGGCGGTGAGATCATAAACATAGGCACCGGCTTTGCTCTGACAGCCCCTGTTACGCCGGGCATACACCAGGTTACCTATACCTACGAGATGCCCTATGCCGACGGCTCGGCGACCATCGAGAAGACCTTCCACATGGGGGCCGACAGGTTCTCCGTGCTCCTGCCCGAAGGTTTGGGGTTCTTCGCCTACGCTTCCCTGGATGATGGGACGATGGTCGAGACGGTGGATATCGGAGGGATCACCTACACTTCCTGGGAACTGAATGACGTCGTTCCCGGAGGGAGGGTGTCCCTGAGGGTGTCGGGCCTGCCCGCCATATCCTGGTGGTCGAGAGCCGGTGAGACCCTGACCGAGGGAGGGCTGCTGAAGATATGGATACCCATCACCCTGGTCGTGGTGCTGCTATCGCTGCTGTCCATCGGATTGATAGCATCCTACAAACGAGCCGGGATGCCGGCATCCGGTGAAATAGGGCACGGTACAGTCCAGGGATACATGGTAGAGGTCGAAGCCTTGGACGAAGACCGGCTTGTCCAGAGGATCGCCGACCTGGACGACCTGTACGCCCAGGGCAACTTGGGCGAGAATGAATACAGGGAGACCAGGCAGGCGGCCAAGGAACGCCTGCTTCGGCTGGCCCTGGACGAGGAGGGTACATCCAGATTGCGGGGGGAAGAGGCTTGAGCGACGCCGGCCCCATAGTGCCTGAAGGCGGCAGGCGGGGGAACCGCAAGCGCACCCTGATCATAGTCGTCGCCCTGGTCCCCCTCGCTGTCTTCTTCGGCATGCTGGCTTGGGGTGTGGGTTGGTCTGAAAACAGGATAGGACAACCCGGCATCAACACGGCCTTTGGAGATGCCTGGCTGGACCCCGAGCCGGCCCCGCCGTTCGAAGCTGTGTCCCTGGATGGAGGGACCCTCAGCCTGGCTTCCCTGAAGGGCAAGGTGGTGGTCCTGGACTTCTGGTCATCTTGGTGCCCTCCCTGCCGAAACGAAGCCCCGGGTCTTGCAGAAGTGTACGCCGAGTACCGGGACCAAGGAGTCGAGTTCCTGGGGTTGGCCCTTTGGGACACGGAGGAGAACGTGAGGGATTTCGTGGCGGAGCTGAATGTCCCGTATCCCAACCTTCTGGATGATAGGGGGAGCATTGCTATAGACTACGGTGTGGTGAAGATCCCCGAGAAGTTCTTCATCGATAGGGAAGGCAAACTGGTGCGGGTCTTTTCGGGGCCCACCGATCCCGATGATTTGCGGAAGGCCCTAGACAGCATCCTGGAGGGTTGATGGCCTCCTGGGCACCGGCGACATGGTAGAAGAGTTGGACCGCGAGCAGGGTACCGATGGGGGGCCCTACGCCCTTGCCATCGACCTTGGCGGCACCTGGGTGCGGGCGGCCTTGATCACCCGCGACGGGCGCATTGCCTGGAGAGGACGTACCCCCACAGGCTCCCAAGACCCCAGGGATGAGATCGTCAGCCGGGTCAACGACCTGGTCTCCGAAGCACTGTCCTATGATGACGGTGACAAGGTTGCGGGCATCGCCCTAGCTGTGGCAAGCCCCGTCGATCCCGACACCGGCATAATGTACGCCCCGCCCAATCTCATGCATCTGGATGGAGTGTCATTCAAGAAGATTTGGCTGGACAAGGGGCCCTGGCCGGTCCTTACGGGCAACGATGCAACCCTGGCCGCCCTGGGAGAATACACCTACGGCGCGGGCAAAGGGTCTAAGACTTTGATTTACATAACCCAGAGCACGGGCATAGGGGGAGGCATCGTTGCTGATGGAAGGCTCGTGGAGGGCGCCTTCGGGATGGCGGGGGAGATCGGCCACATGTGCATCGATGCCTCCGGGCCCCTGTGCAAGTGCGGCCATCGGGGGTGCCTGGAGAGCTACGCCTCCGGCACAGCCATCGCTGAAGCTGCACGAAGTCTGGCCTGGACGGGGAGCGATTCGGTCCTAGCCGATATAGCTGGCGGCGACCTTGAGAAGTTGACTTCGGAACATGTCTTCCAGGCTGCCAGGAGTGGACACGAGCCTTCCAAGGAGCTTCTGGAGAGGGTTAGCCATGCCATGGGTGTAGGGTTGGTGAACGTTCTTCACCTTGTCAACCCGGACACGATAGTCATGGGTGGCGGCGTGTCCCAGAACTGGGACTATCTGCGCCCCATGGTGGAGAAGTACGTCGACGAGAACGCTATGGAGCATATCCGCAAGCTGGGGTACAGGATCGTCGTGACATCCCTGGGCGATGACATCGGGCTCCTGGGCGCAGCGGCCCTCGTTTGGGCCCGCACCGAGGGGAGTCCCTAATGACTTCCCTATCGTCCGGTGAATATGCTATCAGCGGAGGTTCCATTGGATGAGATCGGGCTGGTGCTGCCGACCTATAGCGAGGCCGAGAACCTGCCGGGCCTGGTGGACAAGCTCCAAGCTCTGGAGCTGCCCGGCGAGGTCTGGACTCTTGTTGTGGACGATGACAGCCCTGACGGCACAGGCGACGTAGCTCGGGAGCTGGCCGCGAGATATCCCGGAATATCACTGCTGTCCCGCCATGGAGTCCGGGGGCTAGGATCGGCAATCCGCGACGGCCTGCAGGCTTGCTTGGAAGAGGGCTGCCGTTACATCGTCACCATGGATGTGGATGGGTCCCATGATCCTGCCGATCTCCCCGAACTGCTTGACACTGCCACGTCTCAGGAGGCCGATCTTGTGACGGGGAGCAGGTACATCTCAGGAGGCGGGGTGAAGGACTGGGAGTGGCGCCGGAGGGTGCAGAGCAGGTTGGCGAACCTGATGACGCGCTACCTTCTCGGCACACCCCGCGAGTCCACCACCAACTACCGGGTCTATAGCTCAACGGCTGCCCGGCTGGTAGTGGAGCGGTCCAAGGCCAATCACTACGAGTTCCAGGTAGAGTCCATGCTCCTGGCTCTCAGCCAGCGCCTGAAGGTGGTGGAGGTGCCCATCACCTTTATCGGACGCACCGAGGGAGAAAGCAAGCTGGGCCTGTCCCAGGTCCTGAAGTGGGGGGCCTTCCTACTTTCGAACATGGCCCCCTTCCGCCTGAGGAGGGGCAAATACGCCCCTCTATAGCCTGACCCTGTGGGGACCTTTCGGCCCCCGGATCAGTGGAAGGCGACCATCTTGAGCTCCGTCATCTCCTGTACGGCGTAGTAGGGGCCTTCCTTTCCCATGCCGCTGTCCTTCAACCCGCCATAGGGCATCAGGTCCGCCCTGAACTGGGGGCTGGAGTTGATCATCAGGTTGCCCGAATGCACCTCCCGGGCAAATCGCATTGCCCACTCAAGGTTCTGGGTGAACAGCCCGGCTGACAGACCGTATATGGTGTCGTTGGCCATGGTGATGGCTTCGTCGATGTCCTTGAAGTGGCTGACAGCCACCGCCGGCCCGAACAGCTCATCGTGGGATATGCGCATACCGGGAGTTACGTCGGCCACCACCGTAGGAGCGTGCAGGGTGCCTTCCCTGTCGCCGCCGGCCACAACCCTGGCGCCCGAGTCCACCGCCTCCTGAATCCAGTCGCCCACTCGTATGGCGTCGGACTCGCGAATCATTGGCCCCATCTGCGTCCCCTGGGCCTGGGGGTTCCCCACGTTCATCCGCTCCACCTGAGGCTTGAGGACATCCAGGTACTCTCCGTACACCCTGGCATCCACCAGCACCCGCTGGGTGGAGATGCACACCTGCCCCGCGTTTGAGTAGCCGCTGGCGATGGTGGCTTGGGCGACCTTGTCCAGGTCGGCGTCGGGCATGATGACCATGGGGCTGTTGGAGCCGAGTTCCATGGTCACCTTCTTGATACCGGCCTTCTGGCAGATGCGCTCGCCGACGTCTCTGCTGCCTGTGAAGGAGATCTTCCTCACCCGCCGGTCGGTGCTCAGGGCATCGCCTATCTCGCCGCCCGGCCCGGTGACGCACTGGACCGCTTCGGGCGGCAGGCCCGCCTCCAGCAGCACCTCGGTCAGCTTCAGCGCCGACAGGGGGGTGTCTGAGGCGGGCTTGATGATCACAGCGTTTCCCGCAGCCAGGGCGGGTCCGACCTTGTGGCACACCAGGTTCAGGGGGAAGTTGAAGGGGCATATGGCCGCCACCACCCCACAGGGCACTCGTATGGTGAAACCGAAGGCCCGGCCCGTGCCCGGCGCCGCATCCAGCGGAATGGTCTCGCCATGAATGCGCTTGCCTTCCTCGGCTGACATGGTGAGGGTCTGCACAGCCCTGCCGATCTCGCCCCTGGCTTCGGTGAGGGTCTTCCCCTCTTCCATGCTCAGTATGCGGGCGTGGTCTTCGGCCCGCTCGGCGATCAGGTCGGCGGTCTTTTTGATGATCATGTAGCGGTCATAGGCGGGCATCTTAGCCATGATGTCGGCCCCTATTACGGCGCTGGAGATGGCCGAATCCACATCGCCCGCGTCTCCCCTGGGCACCGTGTCTATCTCGACGGCGTCGTAGGGGTTGAGGACGGGCATTTTGGCAGCCTTATCCACCCATTGTCCGGCTATGTGCATCTTCATGTGGCTAAGGACCTCCCTTTATGGTTGGGAATTCATACTAAGCCACAACTGCGGCAGGGTCAATTGAAGGCAACGCGTACATCGTTCCAACTTGGGTGTCGCGGTTGGCGTACTAGCCCAAGTGATGTAATATGATGATACTGATACTGGGGTGATACTCGATGATGAGGGGCTGGTGCGGGTCCTCCGGATTAGGGCCGAAACCCTTGTAGCCTTTCCCCAAGGATGTGTGTGCTCGTATAGATGGTTGTCCCTCTTAGAATCATGGGCATGGTGTGGCGCCACAAGGTGCGCCTGGTCCTTGCCTATGTGAGCTTGGTTGGCGCAACTGCCCTCGCCATGCTCATCGTCCGTCTCGTCGGCGTTGGGGTAGGGATCGTGGATGAGCACGGCGCCGGCGCCATCACATCGGTTGACCGCAATGAAATCCTGTTCGCCTTCCCCGAAGGCCTCTTCTGGATGGCCGTGCTGTTGTGCCTCGTCAGCATCTCCCGGGGTCTCTTCGATTTTTTTCGCACCTACACCGCGGACTCCCTTTCCCAAATGGTCGCCTATGATCTGCGCAATCGCTTCTACGACAAGCTCCAGAATGTGAGCTTTGCCTTTCACGACAAGGAGCACACCGGCAACCTATTGTCCAAGGCGACTTCCGACATCGAAACGGTGCGGCGCTTTGTCTCGATGGGGCTGATCAGGGCCCCGGAGGTTGCGGTCCGCCTCTTCGCCATCGTGTGCGTTCTCTTGATTATGGACTGGAGGCTCGCCCTGATCAGCCTCTCCTTGACTCCCCTTCTGGTGATCAGATCGTCGGTTGTGATGGGCCGGATGCGCCGGATGTGGGCGCGGGTGCAGGAAGTCACCGGGCAGATGGTTACCCTTCTGCAGGAGAACCTGACAGGCATCCACGTAGTGAAGGCCTTTGCCGCCGAAGAACATGAAAAGAAGAAGTATGCGGCGAAGGCCAGGGAAGTGCAGCACGAGTTCTTGCAGTCGGAGCAGCTTCAAGGCACCGAGAGCGCCAAGATGTCCGTCGGCTTCACCATCGCCCTGGGGCTGCTGCTGTGGTTCGGCGGTCGGCAGGTCATCGGCGGGAATATGGATGCGGCCGAGTTCACCCAGTTCGTCCTGTACCTTAACCTCCTGACTTTTCCCATAAGGATGACGCCATTCATCATCAACGTCTATTCCAGGGCATCTGCCTCGGGGCGAAGGCTCTTCGATGTGCTGGATGCGGAATCGCCGGTTTCCGAAAAGCCCGATGCTTTGGAAGTGGACCTGGTTTCCGGCGAGGTGGTCTTCGACGATGTGTCCTTCGCCTACGACCATGGCGCTCCCGCCCTGAGTCACGTGGACCTGAAGGTCTCCGCCAACTCCGTAGTTGCCCTGCTGGGGTCCCCCGGCAGCGGAAAGAGCACCATCGTCAGCCTCATACCGCGCTTCTACGATGCGACTTCCGGCAACATCACGGTGGGTGGGGTGGACGTACGGGACTTCACCCTTGCGTCCCTTCGTCGCAACGTGGGTATCGTCCAGCAGGACGTTCACTTGTTCACCGCCACCATCCGGGACAACATCGCCTACGGGAACACCGAGGCCTCCTTCGAGGAGGTTGTGGAGGCGGCTAAGGTCGCCCAGCTCCACGACCACATAATGGAGCTGCCGGATGGCTACGATACCTGGGTGGGAGAAAGGGGCGTCACCCTGTCCGGCGGTCAGAGACAGAGACTCTCCATTGCCCGCACCATCCTCACGGACCCGCCCATCCTGATCCTGGACGATTCCACATCCAGCGTGGATGTGGAAACCGAGATGAAGATTCACAAGGCTATGGAGGAGGTGATGGCCGGCCGGACCACCTTCGTCATAGCCCACCGGCTGAGCACCGTTCGCAGGGCGGACCTGATTCTTGTTCTGAAGGACGGGAAGGTCGCCGAAATGGGCAGCCATGATGAGCTAGTGGGCCGCGACGGCATGTACAGGGAGATTTACGAGCTTCAGCTCCGCCCCCAGGAAGAGATGCTCCTGGATGCTCCCCGGCGGGCCGACTTGGGAGCGGTGACCGGATGAGTGAGGCAGGTCTGTCCATATGATGCGGAACACGGGCTCCCCTACGTTGGACACCCTCGACGATGAAGGTGAATTCGGCTCGCCCTACGACCACAAGGTCGTTGTCCGCATGCTGCGCTACCTCAAGCCCTACAAACCTGAGGCGTTCATCTCCGTTGCTTCCGTCCTGACCTACACGGCAGCCAACGTGTCCATCCCCCTGCTGCTCATGTTCACCATCAACGAGTTCATCATTGAAGGGGACAGGAGCGGCCTGGATATCATGGCAGGGGCATTCTTTGCTGTCGCATTGGTCCACTTCGCCGCCAACCACATCCACTTTATCTTCATACCCAGGGTGAGCCAGAAGGTGCTGTACGACCTGCGGACGCAGATGTTCGACCACATCCAAGCCCTGTCTCCCGCCTTCCACCACCAGACTCCAGTAGGGAGACTTATCTCCCGCAGCACCAGCGACGTCATGCAGATCCAGGAAACCCTGGACGTCATTATCCAAAGCCTTTCGGAAATACTCACCTTGGGCGGCGTCATCCTCCTCATGCTGGTCGTTCTCCCGCTGCTGGGTGTCACCGACGTGCGCCTGGGCCTCCTATGCCTGAGCGTGGTCCCGGTCCTGTTCCTCCTCCTGGCCTTCTGGCAGCGGTACGCCAAGCGTTCCTTTGTCCGCATCCGGCAGGCCATCGCCATTGTGAACGGAGAATACAACCAGAACATCACCGGCATACGCGTCGTCGAGAGCATGAACCGGCAGGAGCAGAACCTGGCCAATTTCGAGAAGCTGAACCGGGAGCACCTGGATGCTAACCTGCAGGCAAGCCGTTTTTCCGGGGGCCTCAGTCCCATGGTCGAAGCCCTCACAGGCTTTGCCATCAGCTCGGTCATCGTCATGGGCGGATATTTGGTGCTGGGGGGAAGCATAGAGTGGGGTGTGCTCCTAGCTTTCACCATGTACATTCAGCGCTTCTTCGAACCTATACGCCAGCTAACCATGCAGTACAGCCACCTTCAGCGGGCGATGGCCGCTGGGGCCAGGATATTTGAAGTGCTGGACCTGAAGCCCGATGTGGTGGACGCCAAGGGTGCCATCGATGCAGAAGACATCCGGGGCGAGGTCAACTACGACAAGGTCAGCTTCCAGTACGTGCCGGGGATTGATGTTCTGAAGGATGTGGACCTGCATATCCTCCCTGGCGAGACCGTAGCTCTGGTCGGGGCGACGGGGGCAGGCAAGAGCACCTTCGTCACTCTGCTGACCCGGTTCGCCGACGTTACGGGGGGAAGTATAAAGGTCGACGGGCACGACCTGAGGGACTACACCCGCCGGTCCATCGTCGGCAAGATGGGCATGGTGCTCCAGGAGCCCTACCTGCTGTCGGGAACCGTCAAGGAGAACATCCGGTACAACCACGCAGATGTCACCGACGAGCAGGTGGAAGCTGCCGCTCGGGCGGTGGGCGCCCATGACTTCATATCTGCGCTGGAGCAGGGGTACGATACCGAACTGGCCGAACGGGGTTCCAACCTGAGCGTGGGCCAGAGGCAGCTCATCAGCTTCGCCAGGGCCATCGTGGCCAACCCCCGCATCCTGATCCTGGACGAAGCGACTGCCAACATCGACTCCCACACCGAGATGCTCATCCAGAATGCCCTAAAGGACATCCTGGTGGGCCGTACGTCGATCATCATCGCCCACCGCCTTTCGACTATACGAAACGCCGACAAGATAGTGGTGATGGACCACGGACGCATCGTCGAGGTTGGCAAGCACGATGAGCTTCTCGCCAGGGATGGGGCCTACGCCCACCTTTACGCGGTGAACTACGGCCTCAACGGCGCCGGGTCCGACCAGCAGGACAGCCCTGCACAAGCCGCCGGTTGTTAGTTGCCCTGAGGTAGTTTAAGCTAAGCGGCGACGGTCGATTCGGGAGGTACCGGCTTTGAGCTCCGAGAACCTTAAGCGCACAGCCCTCTACCAGACCCATGTTCGGATTGGCGCCCGCATTGTGCCCTTCGCCGGTTGGGAGATGCCCCTTGAGTATTCGGGCATCCTGGATGAGACGAAGGCGGTGCGCACCCGAGCCGGCATCTTCGATGTTTCCCACATGGGCAGGCTCTACATATCCGGCAGCGACGCCGCATCCCTGCTGGACTGGGTCGTGACCGCCTCCGCAGCCAGCCTGAGGCTGGGCCGGGCCCGGTACGCCATGATCTGCAACGAGGCTGGCGGGATCATCGACGACACCGTCTTCTACCGCCTGGGCGACGAAAGCTACCTGCTTGTGTGCAACGCCGGAAACCGGGACGAGGTGGTGGCGTGGCTGGACCGGTGGGTGCAGGAGCGGTTTACGAATGCCACAGTGGATGACCGTACCCTCTCCACCGCCATGATCGCCTTCCAAGGACCGGCGGCGGCCTCCAGCCTTGATGCTCTGTGCGATGGAACGCCATCGGATCTCAGGCCCTTCGGGAGCACGGAAAGCCAGGTCGCATCCAGGTCGGCCCTTATAGGGAGGACCGGCTACACCGGCGAAGACGGCTTCGAACTCATAGTAGATGCGGCAGATGCTCCCGGCATTTGGGATGCGCTTATGGAAGCGGGTGGCTCGCCCTGCGGCCTTGGCTCCAGGGATGTTCTCCGGCTGGAGGCGGGGCTGGCCCTGCACGGGCACGACATCACTCCCGACACGACCCCCGTAGAAGCGGGCTTGGGACGCTACGTGCAGCTGGACAAGGAGTTCGTCGGCGCCGAGGTGCTGCGACGCCAGAACGGCGAGGGTACGGAAAGGCGTTTGGTGGGCTTGGTGGTCGAAGGCAAGCGGATTCCAAGGGAAGAGTACGGGGTCCACGGCGATGGCGAAGAAGTGGGCAGGATAACCAGCGGGAGCATATCTCCGTCCCTTGACAGGAATATAGCTTTGGCCTATGTTTTGGAAGGTTTTTCCACCCCCGGCCAGCAAATACAGGTAGATATCCGGGGGCAGATGGCTGATGGCGTGGTTACGCCGTTGCCCTTCTACTCTAGGAAAGCATCGTCCTGAGCCTGACAAAGGAGTGGCGGATGAATCCGACCGACCGCAAATACTCCAAGGACCATGAGTGGGTGCTCATGGATGGCAGCTCCAAAGGGGTTGTGGGCATAACCGAGTTCGCCCAGGACCACCTAGGCGATGTGGTGTACCTCGACCTGCCCAAGGTCGGCGCCAAGCTGGCCCAGTTTGACAAGCTTGGAGAGGTGGAGTCGGTCAAGGCGGTTTCGGATATCTTCTCACCGGTATCGGGCGAAATCGTCGAAGTAAACGAAAAGCTGTCGGGCAATCCCGAGTTGGTCAATGAAGACCCCTATGGTCAGGGCTGGCTTGTCCACGTTGCAACATCCGATCCATCGGAGCTGGACGGACTGCTGACGGCAGAGCAGTACGAAGCGTTTCTCAGCGAACTGCCCAGCTAGCTGCCTGTCCACCTTCATACGCGACATATGTTGGGAGCAAACGTTTCCGCTCATCAGAGGGTTCGGGAATAGTCGGTTCGTCCTGAGGGAAATCGAAGGGCGAACCTCACCGCCCAGCCTAGCCCTGACCGCCCAGAGCACATCGTAGGAAGCACGCCGGAGGAACCCCATTGAAGGGTCGGAGCCACTACATACCCAATACCGAGGATGACCGGGCAGCGATGCTGAAGGCCATCGGGGTCTCCGACCTGGATGACCTGTTTGCCGACATCCCCGACGAGTATCGCAATCCGAAGCTGGATATCCCCCCTCCCCTTTCGGAGCTGGATCTTCGCCGGGAGATGGGGGAGATGGCTGCCCAGAACCACCATCTCGGCAGGCACATCTCCTTCCTGGGCGCCGGGGCCTACAACCACTTCAGCCCCAGCGTAGTAAGGGCCCTATTCAGCCGGGGAGAGTTCCTCACTGCCTACACCCCTTACCAGCCCGAGGCCAGCCAGGGCACCCTCCAAGCCACCTACGACTTCCAGACCATGGTGTGCAATCTGCTGGGTATGGAGGTCTCCGACGCAGGGATGTACGATGGCGCCTCGGCGCTGGCGGAAGCGGCCCTGATGTCCTGCCGCATCACCGGACGGGGTCGGGCGGCGGTGCTGGGCTCCACTTCACCCACCTACCGTGAAGTGATAAGCACCTACGTCAGCGCCCAGGGCATTCAGATAGATGTGCTGGACTCCGGGCAAGGCGCCTGCTCAGAAGATACGGCCTGCCTCATCGTCCAGTACCCCAACTTCCTGGGCTATATCGAAGATATGGCAGCCTTGGAGAGGGAAGCCCACTCCAAGGGGGCGCTGTTTGTGGTGTCGGCCGACCCATTTGCCATGGGAATGCTCAAGCCTCCCGGTGAGCATGGCGCCGATATCGTCACGGGAGAAGGCCAAGCCCTGGGTTTGCCCGTCAGCTTCGGCGGGCCCTACGTCGGTCTCTTCGCCAGCAAGATGGACTACCTGAGACAGATGCCCGGCAGGATCGCCGGGGAGACCACCGACTCCCAGGGACGCACCGGTTACGTGCTGACCCTGAGCACCCGGGAGCAGCACATCCGGCGGGAGAGGGCCACCAGCAACATATGCACCAACCAAGCCCTGATGTCCCTGGCAGCAACCATATACATGGCGGCCATGGGCAGACAGGGCCTGCGCCACATGGCCGAGCTCTGCTACCACAAAGCCCACTACGCCGCCTCGGCCCTAGGCCAACTCCCTGGCTACTCCTTGCATGACGGCGGGGAGTTCTTCCAGGAGTTCACTGTCAGGTGCCCGCGCCCGGCCTCGGAGATAAACACCGGGCTGTTGGAAGCCGGCATCGTAGGCGGTCTGGATGTCGGGGACATCGTCGAAAACGGAATGTTGCTCTGCGTAACCGAAGTAAACACCCGCGGGGACATCGACCGCCTGGTAGAAGCCCTGGCAGGTCTGGCATAGGATGAGGTACCTGTGATGACTATTCGCACGTTTGCGCTGACAGGGAAAGAGCCGAGATGAGCGCGCTGCCCTCCTTCGACAGGCGCACTTTGATGCAAAGGAGCACTCCGGGCAGGGTAGGCGCCAACCTTCCCGACCTGGATGTTCCTGAGCAGCCCCTCCTTTCAGAGCAGATGCTCAGGGACGACCTGCCCCTTCCTGAGCTCAGCGAACCGGAGCTGGTGCGCTACTTCACCAACCTGAGCCGCCTGAACTACTCCATAGACACCAACTTCTACCCCTTGGGCAGTTGCACCATGAAGTACAACCCCAAGCTGAACGAAGAGATGGCATTCATGCCCGGCTTCGCAGCTTCCCATCCCCGCCAGACCGACGCTCAGGCCCAGGGTAGCCTGCAGCTGATGTACATGCTTCAGGGTTACCTGGCGGAGATCACCGGCATGAAGGGAACCAGCCTCGCTCCCCTGGCGGGCGCCCAGGGTGAGCTGTGCGGCATGCTGATGATCCGGGCATACCATAAGCAGCGGGGCGACGATGGGCGCACCGTGGTGGCCATACCCGACAGCGCCCACGGCACTAACCCGGCTTCCGCCGCGATGTCCGGTTTCGAGGTCGTCAGCGTGCCGTCCAACGACAGGGGCAACATAGACCTGGACCGGATGGCCGAGCTGGCATCGGACAGGCTGGCCGGGGTGATGATAACCCAGCCCAACACCCTGGGGTTGTTCAACAGCAACATCGTCGATCTCTGCGACATGGTGCACCGGGCCGGTGGGCTGGTGTACGGCGACGGCGCAAACATGAACGCCCTCCTTGGTCGCGCCAAGCTGGGGCACATGGGGTTCGACGTTGTCCACCTCAACCTTCACAAGACCTTCTCCACCCCCCACGGTGGAGGCGGGCCGGGCGCAGGGCCGGTATGCGTCTCGGACACCCTGCTGCCCTATCTGCCGTCGCCCATCGTGGTCAAGAACGGAGAGAACGGCTCAGATGCGTACTCCCTGGAGTCTCCCCCCGATAGCATCGGACGTGTAGGTGGGTTCCACGGCAACTTCGGCGTGCTGGTGCGGGCCTACACCTACATAAGGAGCTTGGGGGCATCGGGGCTGGAGCAGATCAGCGGCGATGCGGTGATCAACGCCAACTACCTGCTGGAAGCTCTGAAGGACACCTATCACCTACCCTACGACCGCCGGTGCATGCATGAGGTCATACTTTCGTCCAAGGACCAGCGGGCCAAGGGCGTCAAGGGCCTGGACATCGCCAAGAGGCTGCTGGACTACGGGTTCCACTCCCCCACCATGTACTTCCCCCTCATCGTCGAAGAAGCCCTGATGATCGAGCCCACCGAGGCCGAGAGCAAGGAGACCCTGGATGCTTTCATCGATGTGATGAAGGCCATCGACAGGGAAGTTGCAGAGGACCCGGAGATGGTGACCGGCGCTCCCCACACCACCCCGGTCACCCGCCTGGACGAAGCCAAGGCTGCCCGCCACCCCAACCTGCGAGGCTGAGCTAGCCCAGCAGCGCCTTCCATCTCAGATCCCGGTCCGCGCGACGGGCCTTTGCCTCTGGCCCTCTACCCCAGAGACTCTTGCGACTACTGCCTGATTCGCTCGAAGACCAGCGCCTCGCCGCCTTCGCTGTGAAGCGTAAGTTGGTCCCCTGAAATCTCGAACTCCTCCACCGTCGCCAGCGAGTCCTGCATCCGCTGTTCCTGCTGGGTTAGCTCCTGAGACGGGCAGCCCGCATCCGTCCACGCCAGGTTGTCAAGGAGCAGTTCCTCTCCTTGTATGCTGTATCTGGCGCCGTAGGAGTTGCAGCCTGTCCATCCCATCATATCCATGGCTGTAAACTCGGCGGTTGGGTCGCCCCCCACCACCCCGGTGGGAGGGAGGGCGCTGCCCAGCACGAGGACCAGCCTCCACTCTGTACCGGCCAACGGATTCTCTTCGGCGCCCTCTCCTCCAGGGAAGGTGAAACCGGTATCGAGGTCACAGGCTTCCACAGCCCCACCAAGCACCGCGCTTTCCTCCAGCGTCAGCCCTTCCCCCGATGGGTCGGCGCCTGAGAGGACGGCGAGGATACGGTCTTTCTCGGGGGCGCCCTCAAGCTTCTCGGCCAGACAGGCCAAGCCGGCAACATCCGGCGGAGGGCCTTCACCGGGAGGCGTCAGCGCTGCGGCCTCCTCGGGCGTCAGGCAGGCCAGAAAGCTGAGCATCGCCGGCCCGCTCAGGTCCTCCCCCGTGGTGAACGACTCAGCCACAGATGGGTCCTCCTCGAAGAGGTCCATCAAGCAGGCTTTGGTCTCAGCGCGCAAGTCAGCAGGGGCCTCCTCAAGCATCTCCAAGAAGGCATTGTAGGCAGCGGTTCCTGGGCTGATGGTGGGCGTCGCCGTAGGTGCAGGGGTGGCGGTCGGCGTCGGTGGTACCGCCGTGGGGGTGGGTGTCGGTGTGGATGTCGGCGCCAGCGTCGGGGTTGGCGTCGGGTTTTGGCAGGCTGCCAGGATGATGGCCAGCAGAACTGCGAAGATAATCGTGAGTCGTTTCATTGCGCCCTCCCTAAGTTCTTAGACGCATCTAATGGATGATAAGTTCCCAGGTATTACTCAAGACGAACGGTGTCTTTGGGCGATGTACTTCAACACAGCTCGAATCACGACCCCGTCCCCAGGGTCCTCATCCGCAGAGGCATCGAGGAGCCCCTGGACATCTTTCGTGGTCTTGATGTAGTCCGCTGGGTCAAATTTTCGATATTCCTCGGTCATTGGCTCCTCCATTCCGTCGACGACAGGTTCAAACTCGCCGAGGTGTCCATCCACTGCTGACACAGGTTCGATCCTCACTTGCCGATGTAGCCCCTATGTGTTGGGCTCGCCCTTGAAATCGGCTTACTTCGGGGTTATGGACACCTGGATGGGGTGCGGGTGTCCTGCGGCCATATAACGATCAATAACGATCGGCGGTGCCAACCATTCTACCCACGCGCCCGCCATTTCTTGGAGCTCGACAAGGGACAATGATAAGTGACTTCGTGAGTCGTCCTCGCCATACTTCTCATCGGAAATGAAGATGCCCCCGTCTTCGGCTACTATGCAGAGCCCGTGGACAAGGGCGTGTCTGAAAGCCTCCATTCTTGACATCTCATCTGAGGGAATTTCACCTGCGTTCCATCCCGTCATCCCGCCAGCTATGCGATCGTCGAGGGACTTATTCCCGTTCTTTAGTTCGTCCATCAATTCTCTGCGGCCGGCTAGCGATGCCAATAGTCCCAAGAGAAGGTATGCTTGACTCTCACTTTCGCTTACGGTCATGGTTCTGCTGCCGTCAGGGTTCGATCGGAAGTTCATTGGCGACGTTTCCTCTTGCCCTGGCCACTTTTCGGTTTTGACTTACCCTGTGAAAATGCTCGGACCGCGGCCTTTGCTTGCGAAACATGGCCATGCCCCAGATTTCGCGTGCCTCTTCTGGCACGCATAGCTCGTCTTATCCGCCGCAACATTTAGGGTTTCGCCTCAGCCAACTGCGCCATCAGATACTCCATGGGCCGGTCCCCCTTCAGAGAATTGCATGCCATGCAAAGGAGCTGAAGGTTCTCGACGTGATCCGTCCCGCCTCTTGACTTGGGGACGATGTGGTCGACGGTGAAATTGCGGAATGGAAAATCCCCCTTGCAACCGGCACAGAAACCCTCTTGCTCGCCGAAGAGGACATGCTTATTTTCCCTGTAAGGCTTGGGCTTCTCAATATCCGTGCGCTGGGGAATGTCTGAACGCGCAGTCACATATCCGTGATGAAATAGGCTACCCATCTCCTGCCGAAGCCGTAGGTTAACCAGCTCTGCAGCCTTGGGGGAAATATCAATTCCAACCCACTTGCGCCCCAACTTATCGGCAGCTACGCAGGCTGTGGCGCAGCCACAAAACGGGTCGAGCACCAGGTCTCCCTCGTCGGAGGAGGCTAGGATGATACGTTCCAGCAAGCCCAATGGTTTCTGTGTTGGGTAGCCAGTGCGTTCCTTCTTATCTCTAGGGGAGATCCAGCATACATCCTCATCAATACTCGCCTCCGTCCCATACAGACAGTCCCTAGTATGCGGCTGAAATGCCCAAATGTCTTGCAAAAGCTGGCCCGAACTCCTGTCTAGATATTGTCGGTATGTCGGCAAACTTTGCCCTGTCGTCTCCGGTAGGTCGATTAGACCCAAATCATAGAGAGCGTCCAATTTTTCATGTTGTGATAGGTCAGGATCAATCCCAAAAGCCAAAACTAATGCGCTCGGAACGGCCCAATGGCGACCAAACGGGGTAGGGTCATACCCTCGCCATGGTTCACCGCTCATGCCGTTTCGAGTTCCCGAACCGTGGATTGAGTTAGTCCAGTACCGGCCATGTTCGTCCTGTTTCTTGAAGTAAGTTTCGACATGGCCTTTCAAATATGGTCCATATATGGCTCTATGTTTGTATTGGTTCGATTTCGCGTAGAACAGAATATCTTGATGGATTGGGCCGAAGCGGTCAGCGAAATTGTGTGCCCCGGTATTTCGCCAGATTATCTCATTTCTAAAGTTCTCGACACCGAACACCGCATCCATCAGCATCTTAAGGTAGTGGCTGGCTGTCGGATCGCAGTGGAGATAAATGCTGCCGGTTGGCTTCAAGGCCCTGTGCATCTCCATCAGCCGGATAGCCATCATGGTCAAGTAGCTCTGCATTCCCTTGCCATGGGTCAGGCCTGCTGTCTTGACCACATGGGCTAAGGCGGGCTGCTCGTCGGCGATCAGGCCCATCCAGGCGACATCTAGATCTGAGAGTGTCCAGGTGTCCTTGAAAGCGGCGCCAGCTGCCTTGCTGCCTACCGGCGCAGCGTAGTCCTGGTTGGAGTTGAAGGGAGGGTCAAGGTAGATTAGGTCAACGCACTCCGAGTTCATCCCCCGCAGGATGTCCAGGTTGTCCCCGGTCCAGATAGTCTTGTCGGCAAAGTTGGGATCCGCCATAAAGGATCACCTTCCTCAGATCAACCCATCGGGCATTTGCCAGTCAGGCGAATCTGGGGGAAAGTTTGTTTCGCTGCTAGTGCACTCCCGTGGACCATGCTACCTTCCTGACCACCCAACGCACAATCGCCCTTTGTCCATCCCCCAACCCACGGGGCTAAGCTAGCCCAGGAGCGCCTTTACGCGGTCCAGGACGCGGTGGGCCACATCCTGCTTGGACATCAGGGGCAGGTCTTCCGCCTCCCCGGACTTGCCGACAAGGGTGACCTTATTGGTATCGGCGCCGAACCCCGACCCCTCTGCGGACACATCGTTGGCTACGATCAGGTCCAGGGCCTTGTGCTCCAGCTTGTCCCTGGCGTTCGCCAGCAGATCCTCGGTCTCGGCAGCGAAGCCGATCCTGAGGAAGCTGCCCTGGGCCTCCTGGAGGATGTCCGGCGTCCTTTCAAGGTCGATGGTCAATGCCGAGCTGTCCTTCTTGATCTTCTGACCTGCAACGTCGGCGGGCTGGTAGTCGGCCACCGCCGCCGCCATTATCAGCGCGTCGGCGCCTTTGACCGCCGCCAGCACAGCATCCCGCATCTCGACGGCTGAGCGTACCTTCACCACCTCCAGCGCCGCCGGGTCGTCCAAGCCGGTTGGGGCCGAAACGAGCACCACCCTGGCGCCCCGGTCCCGGGCTGCCTCAGCCAGGGCGTAGCCCATCTTTCCCGACGAGTGGTTGGTGATCACCCGGACGGGGTCGATGGCCTCCTGGGTGCCCCCTGCGCTGACGACTATGGTGCGTCCGGCCAGGTCCCCGTCTTTCCCCAGCAGGGCGCTAATGTGCCCCATAAGCTGGGGGACTTCCACCAACCGACCCATGCCCACAAGTCCCGAGGCCAGGTGCCCGCTGGCCGGACCTACGAAAGTGATCCCCCTGGCCTTCAGCTTCTCGATGTTGTCCTGGGTGGCCTGGTTTTCGTACATGTGCCCGTCCATGGCAGGGGCGATAAGCACGGGCGCCTGGGTGGCCAGGATGGTGGTGGTCAGGGGGTCGTCGGCAAATCCGTAAGCCACCTTGGCAATGAAGTGGGCGGTGGCCGGGGCCACGACGACAATGTCCGCCCTCCCGGCTAGCTGAACGTGCTCGATGCTCAGCTCCGAGTCCGGGTCGAAGATATCGACTGTCACGGGCCGGTGGGTGAGGCTGCGGAAGGCGAGGGGGGCGATGAACTGGGTTGCCCCGTAGCTCATGATGGTGTCCACGCCGGCCCCTGCCTGGGTGAGTTTGCTGGCCAGGTCCAGGGCCTTGTAGCAGGCGATGCTCCCCGTAACACCCAGGACGATGTTCTTGTCCTGCAGGACTCCCGCCATGTCAGTCTCCGCTCCCCGCAGGGGCCCGCTTGTTCAGCTCGTAGATGGCTTGGAGGCCGATCAGGGTCAGGTCGGGGTTGATGTTGTCGAAGACCGAGGTCTGCTCCGCCATGACCTCCGCCAGCCCTCCCGTTGCCACCACGGTGGCTTCCTCTCCCAGCTCGGCTTTGAACCTGGCGATCATACCTTCGACCAAGCCCACGTAGCCCAGCACCAAGCCGGACTGCAGGGCTGCGATGGAGTTTCGCCCGATGGCCGACTTGGGAGGGACAAGCTCCACCCGCCGAAGCTGGGAGGTGTTCCGGTACAGGGCCTCGGCGGCAACGGCCAGGCCGGGGGCTATCGCCCCGCCGATGTACTCGCCGTTCTTGCTGATGGCATCGAAGACCGTGCCGGTGCCGAAGTCCACCACGATGACCGGGCCGCCGTAGAGTCGCAGGGCCGCCACGGCGTCGGCGATGCGGTCGGTCCCCACATCCCTGGGGCTGTCGTAGATGATGTGAATGCCCGTCTTCACCCCGGCCGATACGGTGAGAGGCTCCACGTCGAAGTAGGTGCGGCACACCTGTTCGAAGATGGGGGACAGGGGAGGCACCACGCTGCAGATGCATGCGTCGGTGATGTCCCCGGGGTCGATGCCCTTGTAAGGGAGCATGTTGGAGACCAGGGGGCCGTACTCGTCCCCCAGCCTCCTGAGGTCCGTGGCTACCCGCCAGGTTGACTTCAGGTGGCCCTCTTCGAAGGCCCCCAGGGTGATGTTGGTGTTGCCGATGTCAATGGCTAGAAGCACAGCGTAGAAGGCCGGGCCAGTAAACTCTAGGGTCTAACTTAGGCCAATTATATTCGGACTGCTTGCTGGAGAGCAATTGAAGTAGAGGCCCGGAACCTAGACCTTTGCCAGCCTCCCTCGCTAGAATAGCTGCATCACGGTCACCGTTATCGAGGAGGAAGCTCTTGGTGACAACCAGAACACCTGAGGAAGCTCGCACCCAGATCATCAACATGGTGCGAGAGTTTGTCCGGCGGGATGTGGAGCCCATCGTCCAGGAGTACGAGCGCAACGACATCGTCCCCCTGGAGCTGGTCGAAAAGATGAAGGAGATGGGCCTCTTTGGCATAACCATCCCCGAAGAGTACGGCGGCATGGGGCTGGACTACACCACTTTCGCCATGATCTTCGAAGAGCTGTGCAAGGGCTGGATGAGCATTAGCGGCATTATCGGCACCCATCACATCATGACCTACGTGGTTACCCACTACGGGACCGAAGAGCAGAAGGCCCGGTTCCTGCCCGCCATGGCCCGCGGCGAAAAGCGGGGCGGGCTCGCCCTGACCGAACCCAACGCCGGAAGCGATGTGCAGGCCATAGAGCTGACCGCAACCCGCGACGGCGAAGAGTACCTGATCAACGGCACCAAGATGTTCATCACCAATGGGCAGCACGGGGACACCTTCGCCCTGATAACCAAGACCAACAAGGACGCCACTCCTCCCCACGAAGGGATAAGCTGCTTCATCGTAGAGAAGGGCGGGAAAGGCTTCGAGGTGGGCAGGCACCTGGACAAGCTGGGATACCGGGGCTTGGACACCTGTGAGCTGATCTTCGACAACTTCCGGGTCGGGTCCGACAACCTGGTGGGAGGGGTGGAGGGCCAGGGCTTCCAGCAGGTGATGGCCGGTCTGGAGACTGGTCGCATCAACGTGGCAGCCCGCGCTGTCGGCGTGGCCACGGCCGCCTTCGAAGCGGCCATCAAGTACGCCCAGGGCCGGCGCACCTTCGGGTCGCCCATCTCCCGCCACCAAGCCATCCAGCTCAAGCTGGCGGACATGGGGACGAAGATAGAGGCGGCCCGCCTGCTGACCTACAAGGCCGCCGAGAAGAAGGACCAGGGCCTGAGGGTTGACCTGGAAGCGGGAATGGCCAAGCTGTTCGCCAGCGAGATATGCGCCGAGGTGACCCTGGAGGCGATGCGCATCTTCGGGGGCTACGGATATATCAAGGAGAATCCCATCGAGCGCTACTACCGAGATGCGCCTCTGATGATAATCGGCGAGGGCACCAACGAGATCCAGCGCCTCGTCATCGCCCGCCAGCTCCTCCAGCGCTACCAGGTGTAGAGGTCCCTGGGTGACTAAGCCCGCGCGCAGGCTCTGCCTGTTGCCTAGCAAATATGTGAAGCAGGCAAAGACACCGAAGATCACGACGAGCTCCCCCACGTCCTCCACCCTATGGCTTACAGTTTCTTGAGCAGATTGTCGAATAGGAGTCCAGAATCTGCGGTAACATACTGTTGATTACATTGAACTTACATGCCAGCATTGCTTCACTCTGAAATGGCCCTAACGCCCGAGCAACAACGCGTCCTAGACTGGCTTAGGGAGACGCTGGTGTTGCCAGTATACGCCGATGTGTACGAAGGTGCCTTGTTCCTTTTGAAGTGGAAACCACCTGGTTTCATTACATTTGTTGCTCATGCTGGCAGGGAAATCATGAACGGACTGGGACCGACCATCTCGGGCAATCAAAGAAGTCAAGTCCAATATGCCCAGCGCGTCGACAAACTACAAAGCGAATGGAAGGACGAATGGACAGGTAGAGGTTTCATGACGCCTGACGATCCTGATGGAGGGCATACAATTCCGTATGATATTTGCCAGACGGTTAAGGATCTGATCGATGACCACAAGAAGGGGCGAGCGAGAGCAAACGAATCGGAAACAATCTTCTTCAACGAACTCCTAGATTACGAGTCTATAGACCGAGTCCCCTCCAATTTCGTACAGGAATGGAGGCGCACCAAGAAAGGGTTCTTTGAATTTGCCCACATCCGCGAATCGGGCTATGGTCAAATAGCAGCATTCGACGTTGAAGAGCATTTTCAAACCCTCGACGGGCTGCTGTACGTTGCGGCCAGTAGCGAATTTGAACGACTAAGGGGTCTCCATGACATCTTGGAAGAAGCCAACGGATGAACTTGTAGAAAGGGCTCTTTCGTCAGCCAAGAAGGAGAACGACCGTCGGTATTTCTTCTCACAGCTAAGGAATCCTTTGTGGCTGCAGCCTTTAGTGGAGCGCGGATATTTTGAATCCCCTCCGGGCCCGATCGATCTCCCCGATGGTTCGAACCAATTCCCTCTTTGGCCTGAGCTTGAGTATCTGAAGAACATTGTTCGGGAAGTTCCCGATGAAGTTGTGGAAGTCGTTCTACAGCTCCCCGAGGTCGAGAATCCGATGGTCCGGTTGGGAATTATCGAGATCGCGTTGCAACTTCCCGGCGTCCACTCTGCAAGACTCAAGCCTATACTGCTCAAATCAGGTGGAGCTAATCCCTGGTTCCTTACCCGTAAGTTTTCCGAGTTACTATTTCACTGGGTGACCGAAAACGAAAACTCGGTTGCTTTGGAGCTTGTGCAAGCCCTGGTTAAATTTGTTCCGGATCCTGCCGCTGAGGACAAACAACTGCGCCGCAGGCAGAACCCAGAAGATTGGACGACCCTACTTCGACCTACCCCCTCGGTCGACACGTGGAACTATCGTGAGGTGCTAGAGAAAGGAGTAATCCCACTATCAGAAAGGGAACCACTCAAAGTTGCGCTGGCCTTAGTAGATGCCACCGTTGAGATGATACGGTTAAGCACACATCAAGACCACCTAGAACAAGGTACGGATCAAGACTATTCGGAGATTTGGTGCCCGCGCCTTAGTGGTTCGGGTAGTGGGGTAGAAGACGAGGAGCCTGCAGAGTTACTGGTTCACATGCTAACCGTTGCTTGCGAGAGAGTGTTTAAACAAGCTCCTGACCTAATACCTGAGTTGCTCGAGCGATTACGTGTTCACCGATGGAGGCTCTTTAATCGTTTGCAACAACACCTTGCCGCCCTATATCCAAGCGAGCAGACGAAGCCTCTGATTCGCGACTTCATACTAATGCAAGAACACTACGACGTGTGGCCACATCATTTCGAGTTTCAACAAATGGTGCGTAGCGGATGTGAACGCTTCGGTACAGAGTTGCTTAGCAGGGAGGAGCTAAGTGGGATATTCGACCTCTTCCTGAGCGGTCCGAAGAGACAGTATGACAGTGAAGCATTGACCCCAGAGCAGCTTGAGCATCTTCGGCGCAACTTCCACAGGATGCAGTTTAAACCCTTTGAGTGCGTGCTATTTGACGAATATCTAGACTATTATCGTCAATTGGAAGATGGACATGACAGGCAGATAGCTGACGACGACTACTTGCAAATTGGATACGCAAGAGGTGGAGTGGTCGCACGTCGAAGCCCAAGGTCGCTAGAAGACCTCGCTGCCCTACCCGATGAAGAGTTGCTCGTCTTCATTAACGATTGGGACTCGGAGCACAGGTACGAGAGTGCAGATGACGAGGAAAGTTGGCTAACGGAGGTTAACGTCGAGGCCTTGGCTGAAACTTTTCAAACCTTCTTCAAGGACCTGGTGCTCCCGCATAAGGCAAGGCTACGCTACTGGCTTGACCACCGGGATAAGATTGAACGACCAATTTACGTGCGAGCAATGGTTGCGGGAATGCAGGAACACATGAGTGAGGGTAACTTCGACGAACTGGAACATTGTCTAGAGTTTTGCCAATGGGTAATGTCTCACCCTGACCAGGAACCAGAGGAAGGTTACGGATACGACGATCGACCTAAAGAGAAGCCTCACTGGCAGACAGCACGCCGCGCCGTCGGGGACTTGGTGGGAAGCTGCGTTGAAGAAGATGTTGACGTGCCGGTTTCTGCACATGTGCGATTGGCCAAGCTTTTGGATGCGCTTTGTACCCAGTTCGACGCGCGATTAGATGGGGATAACCCGGTATTCCCAGACCGGAACGATCAATTCGCCGAGGCGATCAACAACACCCGAAGCCGTGGCTTGGAAAGCTTGATCCGATTCGGATTGTGGTTGAGAAGGCAGGGTAGAGAAGACGACATTCACTTCGTCATGGACACTTTGGAAGGGAGATTTACGCCAGAAGCCACGATCCCCTTAACGTTACCGGAATACGCGATCTTGGGGTTTAACTATGGACGTTTGCTTGGGTTGAATGAGGCGTGGGCTGTAGAACACAGGCAGGACGTGTTCCCACAGGGCTCCCTGCCTGGATGGCGGACGGGGTTTGGCACACTGCTCCGCTACACGCATCCCAACGGCCCAATGTTCAATGTCCTGAGAGACGACTTCGCGTTTGCACTGATACACCTTGCTAACCTTGAGTTACGGGATCATCCTCTGGACACCTTCGTTGACACTCTTGGTCAGCACCTATTTGCTTACTTCTTGTGGGGCCATTACCCCCTCAAAGGACCTGAGAGCCTTATAGAACGATTCTATCAACAGACTGGCCCTGAAACCGAGTATTGGGGAAATCTGTTTAACCATATAGGGTTCATTCTGAGGAACACCGGCAAGCATTTGGATAAGGACCTCAATGACAGGTTGATGTCTTTCTTCGAATGGCGTCTTGAGGCAGGCGACGCGAAGGAGCTCGCGAGGTTTTCACGCTGGCTGGAAGCGCCATGCCTGGATGAAGAATGGCGGTTGGATGCCTTTTCGAGAATCCTCGATACTGGGCTTTCTGATACCAGGGAGATATACGGGCAGGTCGAAACGTTAACCGAGCTTCTGCCTCGTAACGCTGAAATCGTGGTTGAGTGCTTCGCTAAGTTAACTGACAAATTGGGAGGCGATTCCTTTTACATTATGACGGAGCCTGCCACGAGAATCCTGAAGGCAGGTCTAGATAGCGCAGATTCCACCGTTCGAGCAAATGCGGAGCGCGCTCGCGAGAACCTGCTAAAAAGGGGACGCTTCGACTTGCTGACCCTTGACAACTAATGAGAGGCGCATTCCTGCTACTGTTCGCCGGCGAGATATGCGCCGAGGTAACTCTGGAGGCGATGCGCATATTCGGGGGCTACGGGTACATCAAGGAGAACCCCATTGAGCGCTACTACAGGGATGCGCCCCTGATGATCATCGGCGAGGGCACCAACGAGATCCAGCGCCTGGTCATCGCCCGCCAGCTCCTCCAGCGCTACCAGGTATAGCGGACCCCGCCGCTCCGGCTTACGTGATGCCTGAGCCTCTCCTGGCTTTAGGCCCCTCCGCCGCTACTTCGCCGGGGGCCAGAGGATCCACCCACGGCGGCCCGTGTTGCCGACCTTCAGAAGGTGCCCCTGGCCCGAGGTGATGTACAAGGTGGACAGGTCCGGCCCGCCGAAAGCGCAGTTCGTCGGGGTATTCACGCCGTCGGGCACCCGGTGGGTCTCCAGCACCCGACCGCTGGGCGCTTCGAAGACGTAGATCATGGGGCCGGGGCCGCTGGTGTTGATACCCGCCGTGGCGATGATGTTCCCCTCGCTGTCGAGGCACATGCCGTCGATGCCCCGCTGGGGACCCCTGTGGTCCTCCCCGAACTGGTGGAGCAGGGTGTACGGCCCAAGAGAGCCGTCGGCCTGGATGGGGTAGGCTCTGAGCTCACGGGTGCGTCCTGACACGCCGTCGCTCTGGGCCACGTACAGGATGGTCTCATCGGGAGACACCAGGATGCCGTTGGTCTTGGTGGTGTCGAAGGTGACCCTGGAGATGCTGAAGCTGCCGTCGGGCTGGGGGTCTGCCCGGAAGGCCTCTTCGTGGTCCATCTCCATGCTTTCGCTGGGGTCGATATTGCCTTCGTTCCAGGGATTGGTGAACCAGATGCGACCCTTGCTGTCCAGGGCCAGGTCGTTGGGGGTGTTGAAGCGCAGTCCTTCCCAGCGGTCAACGACGGTGGTGGTTGAGCCGTCGGGCTCCAGGCGCACGATGGAGCGTCCCCCCGAACAGCACCCGTACAGCCTACCCTGAGTGTCGAAGTTCAGCCCGTTGATGTGGTTGGTGTCGGTCCGGAACTCGGTGCAGGCCCCCGAATCGGGGTCGTACCGCATGATCCTGCTGCCCGGGATGTGGCTGAACAGGAGGGTTTCTCCGTCCCAGACGGGGCCTTCGGTAAGCCGACCGCATTCGGCAACCAGTTCGTACTCCCACTCCATGACAACCTCCTTTTTCTTGCAGCAGTGGACTCCCCCATGCGCCTTTTCGGCCCCATCCGGGCCTGGAACGGAACACCATCGTAGGGTGCGCCCGTTTCCCGGTCAAGGGTGACTGGTGTACGGGGCCTGATGTTGACTGGGCTGGGGGACGGCTATAGGCTGGGACGAGTCCGATAGCTGGCATTAGGAGGAGCGGGATGGCGACAGCAGAAGGATATGCCCACCCTGAATACCTGGCTGAGACCGAGTGGCTGGCCGAGCACCTGGAAGACCCTGGCATCTGCATCGTGGATACGGACCCCGTGGCCTCCTACTATCGCGCCCACATTCCCGGCGCTGTCGTGGTGCCCGACAACTACGAGAAGAACCAGGACACGGGCCAGGTGCACGTTGTTACGCCCGAGCAGTGCGCCCACATGATGGAAGGGCTGGGCATCGGGGACGATACCCTGGTGGTGGCCTACGACCACACCCGGTCCCTGTATGCCGGAAGGTTCTGGTGGGTGTTGAACTACTACGGCCACGACAAGGTCAAGGTGCTCAACGGCGGTTGGAAGAAGTGGCTGGAGGAAGGCCGGCCATTGAGCATGTCCCCAAGCAGGGGGAAGGAAGGGGCTTCGTTCACTCCCAAGCCGAATCCCTCATTGTTGGTCACCGCAGAGCGTCTGAAGGAGGCGTACCAGGACCCGGACGTGGTGGTCTGGGATGTGCGGAGCCGGGCCGAGTACACGGGGGAGAACACCCGGGGCAACCAACGGGCCGGGCACATCCCTGGCGCCCATCACCTGGAGTGGTCGGACCTGATGGATGACGGGACCCACACCTTCAAGCCCGCCCATGAAATGCGGGAGCTCCTGGAGGCTAAGGGGATAACCCCCGAAAAAGAGGTGCTGGCCCACTGACAGGCCGGCATTCGTGCTGGTCACAGCACGCTGGTGTTGAAGCTCCTGGGTTATGAGCGGGCATGCAACTACGACGCCTCGTGGAAGGAGTGGGGCAACCGGGACGACACCCCTATCGAGGCGGGAGGGTGACGCATCGTAGTCCCGCTCGTCATTGCGGCGAAGGCCGCAATCCAGGACGGAGCATTGCCGAGTTCAAGGACCGCGCCTCTATTGGCCCGCACCCTTATGCGCCACAAACATGGGCTAGCACCCTAGACCAAAGTCCCAGGGGTTGGATTGTCTACTTGAGCATCGCTGCCGCAGCGTCTCTCGCCTCGTCCAGGGTCGTTACCACGTTCTTTCCCGGAACCTGCCGCAGTACGTCGAGCGCCTTGAGAGTGACAGCGGGCTGGCCGGCCAGCCCCAGGATTATGCAGCCGGTATCCTGCTTTATGGCCGTATCGATCAACTGCTCAACAACAAGAGCGGCGCTGTCGTCCATGTAGATGGTATCCGTAAAATTGAAGATGACGACCTGATGTTCCTGGATGTCGGAGCTGATCGTGTTCATGAGCTTGTGCGCGGACGCGACCGAGAAGGTCCCCTTCAGCGCTACAAGCCCTACGTGCGCGGAGAATTCGTCCCACTCCTCGTCTTCCCGGCACTCACCCTCATCGCCTCTATTCCCCCCGGTAAACAGGAAATTCCGATCCAGCAGCGGTACCGAGACCACGCTGTCGAGTTCGAACCGCTCGAACTGGCGTGCGCTGGCCATTCCGGCAATGATGAGACCTATGGTCACCGCTGTGACCAGGTCCACGAACACCGTCAGCCCGAGAGTCACAGCCATCACAATGAGATGTTCGTGCTGAACACGGAATATCCTGGTCATGAATCGCCAGTCGATTATGTCCCAACCGACCTTCATCAGGATGCCAGCGAGGACCGCGTGCGGGACATCCTCAACATATCTCCCCAGCCCAAGCACAATCGCGAGCAGAATCAGCGCCGAAACCACTCCCGAAAGAGGCGTCTTGCCGCCTGCCCGTATGTTCACCACAGTACCCATTGTGGCTCCAGCACCTGGCAATCCACCTATGAAGCCGGCGGCCATGTTGCCAACGCCCTGGCCCACCAGCGTGCGATTGGGCATGTGACGAGTGCGCGTCATCGAATCAGCTACCAAAGAGGTCAGCAGGGTGTCGATAGAGCCGAGCAGTGCGAGCGTCACGGCAGGATAGATGATGTGAAAAAGGTTGCCTGTCGAAAGGTCGGGCAGTTGCAATTCTGGCAGGCCGGTCGGAACTTTTCCGATTACCGGGGCTTCGCTCAACCAAAATACGCCCAGCAGCGTGCCGAATATGAGCGCCACAAGCGCTGGGGGCATAAGCTTCCTGAGCTGGGATGGCCAGGCCACGACCACCACGAGAGTGGAGACCGCGATGGCCAGCGCACTGAAATTCACGTCGCTTATGGCGGCCGGCCAGGCGCGGACCGCTCCCATCGGCCCTCCACTGGCGATGTCTGACCCCAAAAAGGGCAGCGTCTGTACCAGTATGATAATCAGGCCGATTCCGGACATGAACCCGGATATCACAGAGTAGGGCGTGTAGGCGACGAACCGGCCGATGCGCAGTACGCCCAGCATGATCTGTATCAGCCCCGCCAGGATGACAATCGTAAACGCACCTGCGAGACTCGTCGCATGGCTGGTGATCACCACCGCCATCGCCACAGCCATAGGGCCGGTGGGACCTGATATCTGGGTTCGGGTCCCACCGGATATCGCCGCAAAAAAGCCCACGGCGACCGCTCCATACAGACCTGAAGCAGCACCAAGGCCCGAGGCCACACCAAAGGCCAGCGCAAGCGGCAGGCTCACCACGGCCGCAACTATGCCTCCAAAGACATCGCCGCGGATGGTTTGCAGGTCGACTCGTTGCCTCAAGCCTACCCCAATATCAACCCTCCAAGCTGGCTCAGCTATTTATACCATAGCGCACGATTCTGAGGAGAGCTTCCCAGGTGCCCGTAGCGATGACCTTACACCACATTCTTGATGGCCTATGCTATCCGGCAAAACTCATGTGCCCCTCGGGGGTCGGCCTATCGTTGTCCCAAAGGGATGGCAACGATATAATGGCTGGGATAATCCGCCGGTCACTTTAGGCAGAGAGGCCATAAGGAGAAGAGAATGAAAGAAGGACTCCGGTTCGTCGATTGCGATATGCACATCATGGAACCCCCCGACATGTTCGAGCGGTACCTGGATGACGAGTTCAAGGACCGGATACGGATGCCAGTGGGGTCCGACGGGAAGCCCCGGCGGGGCATGGTGGTGATAGACAACACCCCGGCGTCCATGGATGTGGACCTCCAGCAGTACCGCAAGCGTGCCAAGGGCAACTCCACCTCCGGCAGCCAGCCGCTCTCGGACTCCAGGCTCGCGGCAAGCGGCCGGCTGGACTTCGCCATCCAGCGGGACTACGACGAGGAAGCCCAGGTCATGGGCATGGAGATGGAGGGCATCGACATCGCCGTGCTCTTCCCGACGGGCGGCTTGGCTTGGCTGGCCCGGAACAACATGGACCCGGAGATGTCCCTGGCCATATGCCAGGCTTACAACAACTGGATCCATGACTTCTGCTCCTACAGCCCCGCCCGCCTGAAGTTCGTGGCCATGCTTCCCGTGCACGACGTCAACCTCGCCTGCCGGGAGCTGGTGCGGTGCGTCCGGGACATGGGCGCTGTGGGCTCTTTCCTGCGGCCCAACTTCGTGAACGGGCACTACTGGCACTCCAACTACTGGGACCCCCTCTACAGCCTCCACGAGGAGCTGGATGTGTCCTGGTGCTTCCACGAGGGCACGGGGGCGTGGTACTCCAACATGAACGTGATCTACGGGGAGAACCGCTTCCCCAGGCACGTCGCCAGCCACTGGATCGAGATGCAGCAAGCCCTCATCGCCCAGATCACCGGCGGCGTGTACGAGTTCCATCCCAAGCTCAGGGTGGGATTCCTGGAAGCCCAGAACTCCTGGGTGCCGGGCCTCCTGACCCGCATCGAGTGGGACTACGCCAACTACCGGGACTCCCACGCGCCATACCTGTCCATGACACCCAAGGAGTACTTCAGGCGCAACTGCTGGGCGGCCGTCGAAGGCAGCGAACCGGAGATCGAGCCCACCGCCGGCCTAATCGGTGCGGACCGGATGTGCATCTCTACCGACTACCCCCACTTCGACTCCAACTTCCCTAACGTTTCCAACAACCTGCTCAGCACCGTCTCCCGGGAGACGGCGGCGGACATCCTGAAGGGCGGAGCTTCCCTCTATAACTTCAGCGAAGATGATTTCGCCAAGGCGGAAGCCGAGGCCTCAGAGCGCTCAAAGAAAAACGGGGGATAGAGCCCCATGGTGCAACGTGAGAGCCTGGAAAACCTGCTCAAGGTAACCGACCAGTACGAGCCTCCCCAGGCCCTGCGGGACCAGGCGAACCTCCAGGACTACGAGGGGGTTTACCAGCGGTCCATCCAGGACCCGGAGCGGTTCTGGGCTGAGGTCGCATCGGAGCTGGAGTGGCACCGAACCTGGGACAAGGTGTTCCAGTGGGACTACCCCAGCTTCAAGTGGTTCCTGGGCGGCCAGTGCAACATAACCGTCAACTGCCTGGATCGGCACCTCGGCACTGCCCGGCGCAACAAGGCTGCCTTCATCTGGCTGGGCGAGGACGGCACCGAGCGGGTGTTCACCTACGCTCGCCTGGCCCAGATGGTCAACCGCTTCGCCAACGGCCTGAAGGCCCTGGGGGTGAAGAAGGGCGACCGGGTGGTCATCTACATGCCCCTCAGCCCCGAGGGGTGCGTCGCTATGCTGGCTTGCGCCCGCATTGGCGCGATTCACAGCGTCGTCTATGCCGGCTTCAGCGTTGGCTCCCTCCGCGACCGCATCACCGACGCGGGCGCCAAGGTGGTGATAACCGCCGATGTGGGCTATCGCCGGGGCCGGGTCGTGCCCCTGAAGGCCATCACCGACGAAGCAGTAGCCGACCTGGACCTTGTCGAGCGGGTGGTTGTGTGGCAGCGTACATCCAAGGAGCTCCTCACGGGCGCCAAGGAAGTGGACTACGATGTCCTCATGGAGCTCTCGGAGACCGAGTGTCCCGCCGAGGTGATGGACTCGGAGGACCCCCTCTACATCCTCTACACCTCCGGCACCACGGGCAAACCCAAGGGCGTCCAGCATGTCCACGGCGGCTACATGGTGGGCACCTACTTCCACCTGAAGACCTTCTGGGACATCAAGGACGAAGATGTCTTCTGGTGCATGTCCGACATCGGCTGGGTCGTGGGCCACAGCTACATCTGCTATGCCCCCTTGATCGCCGGCGCAACGACCCTCTTCAGGGAAGGGGCCATCGACTACCCTGACCCCAGCGTTGCCTACCGCATCATCGAGAAGTACGGCGTCAGCGTCATCTTCACCGCTCCCACGGCTGTGCGGATGCTGATGCGCGAGGGCGAGAGCTACATCGGCAACCGCAACCTGCGGAGCCTGCGCCTGCTCACCTGCGCCGGCGAGCCCCTGAACCCGGAAGCGTGGAACTGGGCCTACAAGCACATCTGCGGCGACGGCGAGTGGGGCTACATGGTCGACAACTACTGGCAGACGGAGACGGGCGGCCCCTGCCTGGCCACCTTCGCGACCATGCCCGTCCGTCCAGGAAAGGTGGGGAGGCCCGCCATCGGAGTGGAGCTGGATGTGGTGGACAGGGAGGGCCAGCCGGTCACCGAGCCCAACACGGGCGGTTTCCTTGTGCTGAAGAAGCCCTTCCCGTCCATGTTCCGGACCGTCCACGGCGACCCCGATCGGTACGCCCAGGACTGGAACCGCATCCCCGGCTACTACTCCACCGGCGACGTAGCCCTGAGGGACGAGGACGGCTACTACACCGTGGTGGGCCGGGCCGACGATGTGCTCAACGTGGCAGGCCACCGCATCGGCACCGCCGAGGTGGAGAGCGCCCTGGTGTCCCACGCCTCGGTGGCAGAGGCGGCGGTCATCGGCCTGCCCGATGAGATACGCGGCGAGTCCATCAAGGCCTTTGTCACCCTGCGGTCGGGCATCGAGCCCGAGCCGGACACCGTGTCGGTGCTCCAGGCTCATGTGCGTCATGGGTTGGGCCCCATCGCCGTTCCCTCGGCCATCGACTTCGTGCCGTCCCTGCCCAAGACCCGCTCGGGCAAGATAATGCGCCGCCTCCTGAAGGCCCAGGAGTTGGGTCTGGACCCGGGCGACATCACAACCCTGGAAGAGTAGGGGCCTTTTGCCCGCAGGGCCAGCTCCCCCCCTGGTGGGACCGACTTCCCCCTCTCCTCTGGAGGAAGAGAGTTGGGGCGAAGGGGACAATAAATCCCTTCTCCCCTGGAGGGAGAAGGTTAGGATGAGGGGGACCCCTTCCTTGGGAGGAGAATCACCCTCCCCTTATTCCCCTCCCTCGAGGGAGGGGGGATGAGGTGACCCCCTCTCCCCTGGTGGGAGAGGGTTGGGGTGAGGGGGACAATAAATCCCTTCTCCCCTGGAGGTAGAAGGTTAGGATGAGGGGGACCCCTTCCTTGGGGGGAGAATCACCCTCCCCTTAATCCCCTCCCTCGAGGGAGGGGGGATGAGGTGACCCCCTCTCCCCTGGTGGGAGAGGGTTGGGGTGAGGGGGAAACCACGGCATACCAAGACATTCATGTAGAAGGGGATGCTATGCCCGAGCGAAGGTTCTGGCTCTTCAAGTCCGAGCCCCAAGCCTACTCATTCGAAGACCTGATGAACGAAGAAGGTCGCAAGGCTGAGTGGGATGGGGTGCGCAACTACCAAGCCCGCAACCTGATCCGCGATGACATGCAGGTGGGGGACCGGGTGCTGTTCTACCACAGCAGCAGTGGCGGCAAGCAGGTCGTCGGCAAGGCGACCATCGTGCGGGAAGGCTATCCCGACTTCACCGCCCTGAACCCCAGTGAGAAGCACTACGACTCCAAGTCCACCCCCGACAACCCCATCTGGTACATGGTGGACATCCGGGGCGACGAGGCCCTGGGGAAGCCGGTGTCCCTGACGGACATCAAGGCGAATCCCGCCCTGCAGGGTATGATACTGGTGAAGAACAGCCGCCTGTCGGTGCAGCCCATGACCCGGGCCGAGTTCGAAGAGATCGTCTCCATGTCCGAGGCGTGAGCGCCACGCCTCCTTAACAAGGAGGCGTCCTTCCCCCTCTCCCTTGATGGGAGAGGGCTGGGGTGAGGGTGATGAGCTAGAGCATCACAGTCGAGTCGCATCGCTGATGTATTTCTGCAGGGCCCTCTGATGACCCTCAAGAGAAGTACGGCTGGGATGCTCTGACGTCCTTGCGATCAGTTCCTCCACGAACCGGAGTAGGCTTTTGGCATTGTGGAGGTGGTATTGCCTACCCCATTGCGAACATACAAGGAAACGGTCTCCATAGGCACTGACGTAGTATCTGTCTCTACGGTTGATTTGTGGTCCGGCTGCGGCATTGCGAAGGAGTGCGTACCCGGCGAGTTTGAGGCCCAACTGTCTCTTGCAGAATTCTGGGTCAGCCAAGCTGCGCCTGTCTGCATCGTCTAAGAGATCAGGCCACTGTTCCAACAGCGTCCGCATAAGTGATTTAACCAGAGGCTGCACTTGCTTGACATCGATGTCTGATCCCCTTTGGCCCCAAGGTTCCTGATCTTCCGGCACTTGGACCCTGTTCGCCGGAGGTGATGGCGGTTGTGCCCCCGCTAACTCCATGAGCTTGTGAGAACGTACAAAAAGTTCCGTTGTATCAGAGATATCGCGTGTCTTTTCCAAGGTGGGACGCAAAATCTCGGCAGTGAATTCTCCGTTGGTAGCTAGTTTCCACTGCACGTGAGGGTATTCGTTGGTCAAGGAGTCGAATATCGCCTCCAACTGCGATTGAACAGACGGATTGACCTTAGGAGAAACAAAGTAAATGTGGAACTTTGTCCTGCGGGAATGGAATGCGTGGAGTACCATGAAAGCACGTAGCAGCTTCTTACACAGACGGTTATCCGCACCGCCGCCATAGTTCAGCCCACCTTCGTGGAAGGCGACCTCCAAGGCGTGGACCTCTCCCCTCAGGTCCACTCCTATGACGTCAATCTCGGCTTGCTTCAAGAGCTGTGCGGCAGTCTTTGTCCCCTTGAATACATTTCCGTCGCTATCAAAACTGCGCTTCATGTCTTGAAACATGTCTTCCAACTCTTCGTCGGTTCTTTCGGGGAGCCACTGATCCGAAGGCTTCCAGTTTGTTTGGACGAGCCAACACCCCTTCACATGTCGCAGGAATGAGTAACCGAGGGACTCACCGATCTCTATCTTCACTTCGCACTACTCCCTGAAGCTATGAAAGGCTTAGAGGATTTCGTCGCCGGTTACGCATATCGTAACACTATTGCCATCCGCCCCCCCACGCGTTGACCCTTGCGCTGGCTGCTGGCTATAATCAGCCTTAATTCGCCCTTTCGGGATGGTGTTTCTGGAACCTGGTGAGCTGGCCCACATGGCTGTCGATTTCGCTTCGGAGAAGCTGGCGGAGGATATCGTCCTGCTGGACCTCCGGGGTTTGGCTTCCTTCGCGGACTATTTCGTGATCATGAGCGCCGGAAGCGACCGCCAGCTTGGGGCCCTCCGGGAGGACATCATCGACCACTTGGAAGACGCCGGCGCGAACCTCCACCACAGCGAGGGCACTCCCCAGGCGGGATGGCTGCTCCTGGACTTTAGCGATGTGATCATCCACCTGTTCAGCGTGGAAGCCAGGGAATTTTATAGATTAGACCAGCTCTGGGACGAAGCGCCCCAGATCGTTAGAGTCCTCTGATTCGGCAGCACAGTGAAGGGCAGGCTGGACCAGCTCTGGGACGAGGCTCCCCAAGTAGTTAGAGTCCTCTGATTCGCTATCTCCGTGCAAGGGCAGTTGGAGCACCCTTGGTACGAAGCGCCCCAGGTGATCAGCGTTCTATGATCCAGCCGTCCACGCTGCGTTCGTAGTCGATCAGCTCGCTGGCGGTGAAGAACAGGGCGACCTCCCGCTGAGCCGTTTCCAGGGAATCGGAGCCGTGCACCAGGTTGCGGCCGATGTCGGTGGCGTAGTCCCCGCGTATGGTGCCTGGGGCGGCTTCCACCGGGTTGGTGACTCCCATGGTGCTACGGACGATTTCCACAGCGTTGTTGCCCTCCCAGGCGATGGCGACGAGGGGCCCCGAGGTTATGAAGCTGAGGAGGCCGGGGAAGAAGGGCTTGCCTATGTGGGGCTCGTAGTGCCTTGAGGCCAGAGCCTCGTCCATCTGCAGCATCTTCATGCCGGCAATCTTCAGGCCCCTATCTTCCAGCCTGGAGATGATGGCGCCCACCATCCCACGCTGCACAGCATCGGGTTTCAACAGCACCAGTGTTCTTTCCATTCGATTTCTCTTTCTCTTGGCTATTTCGGCGTGTACTAGAGTTGTATCCGCTTCAGGGTCTTGGGAGGGCCGATGTTGGGAGGCCTCAGGTATAGGGGTTCCAGGCCTGCCATTGAGGGTATCTCTTCCTCGGAGAGCTTGGCCTCGGCCATCTCCCCAAGGGCGGACAGCCTGGAAGCTGTGGTGGTGAAGGGCATGAGCATGCTGCCCGCGGGAAGGCCGTCCTTCAGCGCATCATTGTAGGACGGCACGCCTTCGCCGCACAGGATGGTCGGCCCTGCCCCCTGCAGGGATGCCAGGAGCTCTTCGGGGGTGGCGATGTGCTCATCGGCGACCTTCTGCCAGGCGTTGCCCTCCATGGCGAATCGCGCTGTGGCCAGGTTGCCCCGCCCCAGGTCCAGGATGGGCTGGACTGCCATGCCGACGGAACGCCAAGGGTGGGCCTCCGCTTCCAGGGTGCCGACGCCGACCAGGGGCAGCCCTATCGGCATGGCCAGCCCCTTGGCGGTGCTGAGTCCCACCCGCAGGGCGCTGAAGCCGCCGGGGCCCAGGGCCACCCCGATGCCCTGCAGGTCCCGCATAGTCAGCCTGCGGCTGGAGAGCAGGGAGCTTATGGCGGGCATCAGCTCTTCGGAGTGATGGAATTTCGAGCGCCATGTCAAAGAGGCGACTGCTGCGCCGTTCTCCCACAGGGCAACGCCGCCGGAGCGGGTGGATGTGTCGATGGCCAGCAGCACCCTCTAGAGATACCCCTTTAGGGCGTTGCGCAGGTTGGCGATGGCGCCTGCAGGAGCGGTCAGCGCGATGGAACGCTCCGACTCGGTCTTGCCGTAGTCGATGGATATGCTCACCGAAACCTCGGGAAAGATGTCGGCGGCCCGTTCCGCCCACTCCACCACACATACGCCATCGCCGTACATCAGCTCCTCCAGTCCCAGGTCGAGGGCCTCGAAGGAGTCCTCCACCCGGTACAGGTCGATGTGGTGGAGGGTCAGCCTGCCGATGGAGCGGGTCACCATGACAAAGGTGGGGCTTCGCACGTAGCCTGGGACCTCCAGCCCTTGGGCGATGCCCTGGGTCAGGCAGGTCTTGCCCGCCCCCAGCTCACCCGTCAGCAGGTAGATGGCGCCCGGCTGGGACCCCCGGCCCAGCGCCTTTCCGATCTCTTGGGTAACGTCCGGGCCCGAGCTGGAAAGGTACAGGGTCTCGGTCAGGGTATCCGACGGGGATGCCAACGCTACTTGGCCTCGGCGGGGGATGGAGACCTGAAATGGTCCCATCCCTGAGGGGTGAGTTCTCTTTGGGAGCCGCCTCTGGAATCAACCACGCGGACCCTGCCAGGGTCGCCGGTGGTGATGCGCCCGATCACCGCTGCCGATGGCGAAAGTAAGGGGATAACCTCGGCCATGAGTCTTTCATCGGCGGCGAAGATAAGCTGGTAGTCCTCGCCTCCCCCAAGGGCCATCTCCCGGCAGCGTTCAGGGAAGACCTCTTGCAGTGCCGGATGTATGGGAACATCGCGGGCTTCTATGGTCGCCGAAACACCGCTGGCGGTGCACAGCTTGGACAGGTCGTCGGCCAGACCGTCGCTGACGTCCATGGCGGTCGCGACTCCGTGTAGCAGCAGGGTGCGCCCATCTTGAATGCAGGGCTCGGGGCGCCTGTGGGCCGAAACCAGGATTTCGGCCGCCTCGGAATTTGATGGAAGGCCGCTCAACAGCAGCTGCAGCCCGCCTGCCGATGAACCGACGCAACCCGTCACCGCCACCTGGTCCCCGGGAGTCGCCTTGGAGCGGAGCATGGGAGGTTTCTCCACAGCCCCGGTCAACGCAACCGTCGCAAACACTACGGGGGACCGCACAATGTCTCCCCCGGCGATCTTCACGCCGTACTTGTTCCCCAGGCCGGCCATCCCCTCGTACAGGGCCCGCAGGTCGTCCACATCGGTGTCCGTCGGAAGGCCCAGGGTCACCAGTGCGTACAGGCACTGGCCGCCCATAGAAGCGATATCGCTGACGTTGGCGGTCATGAGCTTCCAGCCCAGGTCGTACCAGGGTGTGGTCTCCCTGGTAAAGTGCACACCCTCGACGACCGTATCCGTTGTGTAAAGGCCGTGGGTGCCCGACGAATGCCAGACGGCGGTGTCGTCGCCGATGCCTGTCGTCAGCTCGAACCCAAGAGGGGAGGGGTTGTCCATACCCTCAGTGGAGGCTTGGACAACCTCGTTCAGCACGTTGATCAGACCGAACTCGCCAAGTTCGCTCACTTTCATCGCTGGGATTATATCTGGTGCCAGTCGCTGCCTCAAGAAGCGTGAACTCCGGCGCTTCCATCGTCCCAGGATCGTTCAGAATGGGGCCTGCGTATATAATGCAGGTGGACAGGGTTGGTCAGCCCGCAATGCAAAGGGGTCCATGCGCATCCTGGTAGTTTCGGACATTCACTCCAACCTGGAAGCCCTCACCGCGGTGCTGGACGATGCCGCCCGGGACGGAGATATCGACCAGCTCTGGTGCCTGGGTGACACCGTGGGTTACGGCCCTGATCCGGGCGAGTGCATTCGGCTGGTGCGCGAGTTTCCCAGGTACGTCTGCATAGCGGGCAATCACGACCTCGCCGCCATCGGAAAGATGGACACCGAAGAGTTCAACTACGCAGCAGCCCATGCCGCCCACTGGACAGCCGCTCAGCTGTCCCACGAGGAAACGGACTTCCTCGCGGAGCTGCCCCTGGTAGTCGGGAGGGGGAAGTTCACCCTGGTCCACGGCTCCCTGAGGTCCCCCGTCTGGGAGTACCTGATGTCGGCAGAGGCGGCCGGGGCTACATTCCAGCGCATGACCACGCCCTACTGCCTGGTGGGGCATTCCCACATACCCTTTCTCTGCCTTGAGGGGGGAGAGAGGGGAGGTTTTATGCCCTTCCCTCTTGATACCAGGGTCGGCCTGGGGGTTGACCGGATGATCATCAATCCCGGAGGGGTGGGTCAGCCCAGGGACGGCGACCCTAGGCCCAGCTACGTGATCTACGATTCCGAGGCCGAAAGCCTAGAGAGACGCCGGGTCGCCTACGACATAGCAGCCACCCAGGAGAAAATGCGCAAGGCGGGCCTGCCTGCGCCCCTGATAGAACGCCTCGATCACGGACGCTGATACGCCCTGCTCGACTGCTGTTCCGGATGGCAAGGACCAGTCTGCACCGAAGGGCCTTAGCCTCTGGGCGTTAGCTGCGGCCAAAGCTGACATAGTTGACAAACCCCACCTGCCTTGCTAGTCTCAGGAAGCCTTTGTGAGCAGGGTTGCGCCTGCTTGCGGAAGGGCTGAGGCCCGCTAGCTCAACTGGCAGAGCAACGGACTCTTAATCCGTAGGTTCTCGGTTCGACCCCGAGGCGGGTCACCAAGTAAGTGGAATCCCCCAAGGGGAAGTGTCGGAACTGGTAGACGAGCATGACTTAGGATCATGTGCTGAAAAGCGTGGGAGTTCGAGTCTCCCCTTCCCCACCATGAGTGGGTATCAGGCCGGGCAACATGTAGAGACCCGCCCTGCTTGTATCCTGAAGTGTGCGAGGACATTCTATGGCAACCTTGCTGGAGGTCCGGGACCTTAAGACCCATTTCTTCACCTTTGGTGGAGTGGTCAAGGCTGTGGACGGTGTGTCCTATGACCTGGAAGAAGGGGAAACCCTGGGCTTGGTTGGTGAGAGTGGATGTGGGAAGAGCGTGAGCGCCCTGTCGATTATGCGCCTGATCCCGGACCCTCCGGGCAAGATCATCGAGGGGGAGATCATCTTCAACGGCGAAGACCTGCTGAAGATGAGCACCGCCCAGATGAGAAAGATCAGGGGCCACCAGATTTCCATGGTTTTCCAGGAGCCCATGACGTCTTTGAACCCGGTGCTCTCCGTCGAAAGGCAGCTGACGGAAACCCTGCAGCTTCACTTGGGGATGAGCAGGTCCGATGCCGGCAAGGAAGCTGTCCGGCGCCTCGACCAGGTTGGCATACCCGACCCTGAGAGGCGCGTAAAGCAGTACCCCCACCAGTTCAGCGGCGGTATGAGGCAGCGGGTGATGATCGCCATGGCCCTTAGCTGCAACCCGCGCCTGATCATCGCAGATGAGCCCACGACCGCGCTGGACGTTACTATCCAGGCCCAGATTCTGGAGCTTATGAAGGGCCTGAGCCGGGAATATGGGGTGGCCCTTATCGTGATTACCCACAACCTCGGGGTGGTTGCCCGCTACGCCGATAGGGTAAACATCATGTATGCGGGCAAGATCATAGAGAGGGGCAACGCCCAGGAAATCTACCGGGACCCCCGCCACCCCTACACCTTGGGGCTCTTGAACTCTGTCCCCAGGCTCGACCTGCCCAGGACCGAAAAGCTGGACCCCATCGAGGGACAGCCCCCGGACCTGGTTAACATCCCCATGGGGTGCTCTTTCCGAGAACGCTGCAGGTATGCCATCGATCAGTGCGCCGAGGATACTCCTCCGCTGGAGCACATTGCCGACGGGCATTCTTCGGCCTGCTACGTATCCAAGCAACTGGCCCCAGCATCCTAAGGAGAGCAACCGATGACCCAGCTTCAGCAAAACGGGAATGGGTCCCAGCAAGACTACCTGGTGGAAGTCCAGAACCTGAAGATGTACTTCCCGGTAACCGCAGGCATCTTCTTCCAGAGAGCTGTGGCTGATATCAAGGCTGTGGATGATGTCAGCTTCTTTGTCCGCAAGGGCGAGACCCTGGGGCTGGTGGGAGAGAGCGGATGCGGAAAGACCACCACGGGTCGCTGCGTTCTCCAGCTGTATAAGCCCACTGCAGGCAAGATCATGTTCCATGGGGTTGACCTCTGCACCTTGAACAATCGGAACATGCGCCCAATGCGACGCCAGATGCAGATCATCTTCCAGGACCCCTACAGCTCCCTGAACCCCAGGATGACCGCCGGGTCCATCATCGGAGAACCCCTGGTAGTTCACGGCTTGGCTAAGAGCAAGGCGGAGTACAAGGAACGGGTGGGCGAGCTCCTGGATATCGTCGGCCTGAACCGCTACATGGCCGACCGCTTCCCCCATGAGTTCAGCGGTGGCCAGCGCCAGAGGATCGGCGTGGCCAGAGCCCTGGCAGTCAACCCGGAGTTCATGGTCTGCGACGAGCCGGTGTCGGCTTTGGATGTGTCCATTCAAGCCCAGGTAATCAACCTGCTGGAGGACCTGCAGGAGCAGTTCTCCCTGACCTACCTGTTCATTGCCCATGATCTGTCGGTGGTGCGCCACATAAGCGACCGCGTCGCTGTGATGTACCTGGGCCACATCGTGGAGATCGCCGACCGCAACGATATCTATGCAGATCCCCTGCACCCGTACACCAAGGCCCTGCTCTCGGCGGTGCCCATACCCGACCCGATCATCGATGCCCAGAGGGAGAGGATCCTTCTCTCCGGCGAGGTCCCCAGCCCTCTGAATCCCCCGGCAGGTTGCGTCTTCCATCCGAGGTGCCCGTCGGTGTCCCCTGAGTGCATGGAGGAGATGCCCGAGGTGCGGGAGGTCAAGCCCGGCCACTGGGTCTCGTGCATCAATGTGCCCGGTTACGGTACCCCCGCTTACCAGTTGGCGTGATCGCTAAGGGAGGATGATTAACTGACAGGCAACAGCATCCTCCCCGATTCCCCGTTGCCGCGTGCTTGCTGATGGACCCAGAGCACATACGCAATTTCTGCATCATCGCCCACATAGACCACGGCAAGTCCACCCTGGCTGACCGTTTCCTCGAACAGACCGGCACCGTTTCTTCCCAGGAGATGAAAGCCCAATTCCTTGACCAGATGGACTTGGAGCGGGAGAGGGGCATCACCATCAAGGGCAAGGCTGTGTCCATGCCCTTCCGGAGCAAAGACGGTCAGGAGTACCAGCTAAACCTCATCGATACCCCTGGACACGTGGACTTCAGCTACGAGGTCTCCCGCTCCCTGGCTGCGTGCGAGGGCGCCATCCTGGTCGTGGACGCCAGCCAGGGCATAGAAGCCCAGACGATTGCCAACTCCTTTCTGGCCATGGAAGCCGACCTGGTCCTGCTGCCGGTGATCAATAAGATCGATCTTCCCCAAGCAGAGCCCGATAAGGTCGCCGGTGAGCTGTCCCAGGTGTTTGGCTTCTCCCCTGATGAGATCTTGTTCGCTTCGGCCAAAGACGGTAAGGGCGTAAGCGACATACTCCAGGCTGTGGTGGACCGGGTACCTCCTCCCCAGGGACGCTCGGACCAGCCCCTGCGGGCCCTGGTGTTCGACTCGGTTTACAACCCCTACAAGGGTATCGTTGCCTACGTGAGGCTTTTCGAGGGGTCTGTTTCCAGGAACGACCGGATACTCCTGATGTCCACCGAAAAGGAGACGGAAGCGATGGAGGTGGGCGTGTTCGCACCCCACCCAGTGCGCCGGGATGCCCTGGAGGCCGGCCAGGTGGGTTACATCGCTACGGGCTTGAAGGATGTGCGGGAGTGCAGCGTGGGCGAGACCTTCACCCTGGAGGACCGGCAGGCTTCGGAACCGATGCCCGGCTACGTCCCCCTGAAACCGATGGTCTTCTCCGGCTTGTACCCTGCCGACGGGCAGGAGTACAGGGCCCTGCGCGCAGCCCTGGAGAAGCTCCAGCTCAACGACGCAGCCCTAACCTTTGAGCCGGAGAACAGCGTCGCCCTGGGGTTTGGCCTGAGGTGCGGGTTCCTGGGCCTACTTCACATGGACATCGTCCAGGAGAGGCTTGAGCGGGAGTACGGGCTGGACATCGTAGCCACCGCCCCCAGCGTTGCTTACAAGGTCCACATGACCGACGAGAGCATCATTGAGGTGGATACCCCCTCCAAGCTGCCCCCGGTGGCGCAGATCAGGGAGATACAAGAACCCTGGCTGGCCATCACCATCCTGACCCCCGGAACGTACATTGGCGCCATCATGGAGCTGATGGCCACCCGGCGGGGGGAGTTCCGCAGGATGGAGTACATCCAGGGGGAAGGCTCCCAGGGGGAGCCCCAGGACGCTGACGAAGAGCGGGACAAGGGCTCCCGTGTCATGCTGGAGTACCGGATGCCCCTGGCCGAGATGCTGGCCGAGTTCTACAACCAGCTCAAGTCCCGCACCCAGGGCTACGCCTCCCTGGACTACGTCTTCGATGGCTACCGGGCTGGGCCGCTGGTCAAGCTGGACATTCTCCTTAACCAGGAAGCGGTCGATGAGCTGTCCCTCATTGTCCACAAAGACAAGGCTTACGCCTACGGCAGGACCCTGGCGGAGAAGCTCCGGGAGGCGATTCCCCGGCAGCTGTTCGCCGTACCAATCCAGGCTGCCATCGGAAGCCGCATCATTGCCCGCGAAACGGTGAGGCCCCTTCGCAAAGACGTCCTGGCCAAGTGCTACGGGGGCGACGTAACCCGGAAGCGCAAGCTGCTGGAGAAGCAGAAAGAGGGCAAGAAGAGGCTGAAGCGTGTAGGTAAAGTGGAGCTTCCCCAGGAAGCCTTCATGGCGCTGCTGAAGCTGGAGTCCAGCTAGCTCCGGTTGTTTGCCCGTATCCCCTCTGCTACAATCGTGCCCAAACCGGGCAGGAAACTTCTACACCTTGGACGGCCTGCCGGACCTCCGAAATTGCGTAGTGGGAGGAGCAGCTATGGCATCCTTCTGGGAGATACTCAGGATGGAATCCGAAGGGCAGCTGGATGATATGCACACCTATGTCAGCCAGCCCGATGCGCCGGGTGCGCGCCCGGCAGTTATAGTGGTCCAGGAGATATTCGGCGTCAGCTCCCACATCCAGGGTATAGCCGACCGATTTGCGTCGGAGGGCTACTTCGCTGTGGCTCCGGCCATGTTCCATCGCTACAACACCAGTGAAGCGGTGCGAGGCACCAATCCCACCTTCGGGTACGGCGAAGAGGATGTTCCCGAACGCAACAAGGCCAGGGAGCAGGTGACCAACGATTACATCGTGCAGGACATCAATATCACCATAGACTGGCTACAGAGGCATCCTCGTGTTGACAGCGAGAACATCGGCATCGTGGGCTTCTGCTTCGGCGGTTATGTGGTTTACCTGGCCGCCTCATCGTGTCTCGGCATCAAGGCCGGGTCCATGTTCTACGGCGGGAACATCATGCGTGCCCGAGGCGACGGCCCATCAGCCTTTGAGCGGACGGCCAACATCGCCTGCCCGGTGATGGGCAACTTCGGCGAGGAGGACCAAAATCCCAGCCCCGAGGATGTGAGCAAGATAGAAGCTGAGCTCAAGAAACATGGCAAGGTGCACGACTTCAAGACTTATGGCGGGGCAGGCCACGGTTTCTATTGTGACGAAAGGGAAAGCTACCGCAGGGATGCCGCCGAGGATGCCTTCGCCCGCACCCTCGACTGGTTCCAGAAGCACATGTCCCGGGTGGCCGCGGCCGCGTAGGGAGCCCGATAGTGGGGCATCCCCCACTGCGCGGATGACGACGGCGACAGGCACGGGACCGCTATGCAGGTCCCCTGAGGGCGTCGGGCTGACTACAGAGGAGCATGAAACGAATCCATGACAACATCTGCTGAAGTTCCCACCTATCAGAATTACATCGACGGAAGCTGGGTGGACTCGGCTTCAGGGCGGACCTACACCATTGCCAATCCCGCCCACAAGGACACGTTGCTGGCTTCATTCCAGGCTTCCATCCCCGAAGATGCAGAGCGGGCTGTCGAAGCCGCCAATCGCGCCCTGCCTGCATGGGCAGGTATGCCGGCCCCTCAAAGGGCGGGCATTCTGTACAAGGCCCTGGAGATCATGCGGGAGCGGGCCGACGACATCGCCAGGGCGATCACCCTGGAGGAGGGTAAACCCATAGGCGATGCCTTGGGCGAAGTGCGCCGGGCGATGAACATCACCGAATACTCTGCCGGCGAGGGACGCCGCCTTTTCGGGTACACAACCCCGTCGGAGATACCTGACACGGTAGCCTACACAACCCGCAGACCCCTGGGGGTAGTGGGCATAATCACTCCCTGGAACTTCCCCATAGCCATCCCCGCATGGAAGATGGCTCCGGCCCTCATATGCGGCAACACCCTGGTGTTCAAGCCCGCTTCGTCCACGCCCATGTCCGCCTCGATGCTGGTGAAGGTGTTCGAAGATGCCGGGCTGCCCCCCGGCGTTCTGAACCTGATCACCGGGCCGGGGGCCTCGGTGGGCAACACCCTGGTGTCCCATCCCCTGGTCAAGGGCATCTCCTTCACAGGTTCGACGGACATCGGCTCCAACATCTACACCGAGGGCGCCAAGAGCCTGAAGAAGGTGCAGTGCGAGATGGGGGGCAAGAACGCCGTCATTGTCCTGGCGGACGCCGATATGGACAAGACCCTGGGCGGTGTGGTGCAGGGGGCCTTTGGCTCCACTGGCCAGAGATGCACGGCGACCAGCCGGGTTATAGTCGAAAGCTCGGTCTTTGAGCCCTTCATGGACGAGCTGATCAGCCGTACCAGCGCCCTGAAGATCGGCGACGGCATGGACCGGAGCGTGGATGTCAGCCCCTTGTCCAGCCAGTACCAGTTCGACAAGGTGCTGGAGTACATAGGTGTCGGCACTGAAGAGGGCGCCAAGCTCGCCTATGGAGGCCATGCCGTCAAGGGCGGTGACTACGACGAAGGCTATTACGTGGAACCTACCATCTTCACCGATGTCCAGCCCTCTATGCGGATCGCCCAGGAGGAGATATTCGGTCCTGTGTTGACCGTGTTCGAGGCCAGGGACTTGGACGAGGCCATCGACATTGCCAACAACGTTCAGTTCGGGTTGTCATCCTCCATCTACACAAAGGACATTACCCAAGCCCTCCGTTACGTGGAGCAGGTGGAGGCCGGAATCGTGCACGTCAACGCTCCGACACTGGGTGGAGAAGTCCATCTGCCCTTCGGAGGACTGAAGGCTTCCGGCGCCGGCACCCGGGAGCAGGGCACGGAGGCGGTGAACTTCTTCAGTGAAGTGATATCCGTGTACATAGACTATGCCGGGGCGCGTGCCCAAGCCAAGTTCATCTAGTGGGTACTCCAGCATTGCTGAGCCTTACCGCCAACGAGGTGTCCTAGTTGCCGATCCTGCTGATAGCCTCCGATAGACCCCGTGTGGGAAAGACAGCCACGGCGGCCGCCCTTGTGTCGGAGGTGCTGGACGGCGGTGGGAAAGCTGCTTACCTGAAGCTCTTCCCCTCCCAGCCCGATCCCGACGTCGCCTACATGAACGAGCACATCCTTGGCGGCGATAAGGCATCGCCCTCAGGCGAAATGGGATTGGACGACACCCTGGCCCTCGCCCAGGAGTTGTCCGCTGCCGGAAACCTTGTCGTGCTGGAGGGCCCGGCTCTGGTGCCCGGTGCAGGGGACCCGGCGGCCCAGGTAGAAGACATCGTGGACAGGCTGGACTGCAAGGTTCTGTACGTCCAGGGTTATTCCAGCCCAGAGGCAGGCCAAGCTGGCCAACCTGGCGCGGCAGCTTTCAGAGAACACCTGGCGGGCGTAATCCTGAACATGGCGCCCCCCTACCGAATTGGCCCGCATTCCGAGGACATAGGTCAGGAAGGGCTGCTGGGCGCCATTCCTTCCGACCGGATAATGGCATCGGTGTCGGTGGGGGATGTGGCCCAGGGCTTGAACGGCGCCTGGGTGCTGGGTGAGGAGAAGGCCGGCTCCCTGATAGAGAACTTTCTTATCGGCGGGAACATCATGGACGGAGGAGACACCTACTACGGGCGGCACCCAAACAAAGGGGTGCTGGTCAGGGGGGACCGTCCGGACATTCACCTGGCGTGCCTCCACACAGAGACCGCCTGCCTGCTGCTCACCGGCGGCTTCGAACCCAACCAATACGTGTACCACGAAGCTGAGGAACGGGATGTTCCCCTCCTGGTGATGGCCAACGAGACGATAGCTTGCGCCGAGATGCTGGACGAGCTACTGCTGGCGGCGCCGGTCCATCACCCCGGCAAGACCCGGCGCTTTCGGGAGCTTCTCAGGTCTCACGTGGAGCTGGGTTTCCTGTCCGAGTTGTAGGAAGGTGTTGCGTAGAGGGGCGAATGCAGGTAGAATCTCCCTTTGTACGCCAAAATCATAAAGGGGGGCAGGTGATTGAATGTACTCGGAATTCACGTGATGGTTGAACTCAAGGAATGCAACCCCAGCCTTCTGGATGACCTTCCCTACATCCGGGAGGCAATGACCCAGGCAGCCGATGCTGCAGGGGCCACCATAATCGGCGAGTCCTTCCACCAGTTCAACCCCCAAGGTGTTACAGGTATCCTGGCCATCTCCGAATCTCACCTCTGCATACACACATGGCCCGAGTACGGCTATGCGGCCGCGGATGTATTCACCTGCGGGGAATCCTTCGATGCTTCGAAGGCTGCTCGAATCCTCATCGACAAGCTGGAATGCCGGGACCCGTCGCTGACCGAGTATCGCCGGGGAATCCTCACTGAGATTCCGGCCGCCGCCTGAGGCCGCCAGTTAACCCCAGCATGGAAATCCCGGGCAAATGGCACTTTGAGTTGGTCACCCCCGACATGATGATCGTCTACCGTATCAAGGACATCCTTCATACGGGGCGCACGGGATACCAGTCCGTTGACATTATGGACACCGACACCTTTGGTCGGTGTCTTGTTTTGGATGGCAAGACCCAGTCCACCGAGGCCGATGAGCACATCTACCACGACAGCTTGGTGCACCCAGCTATGCTCCTCCACCCGTCTCCGCGATCGGTATTTATCGGAGGGGGCGGCGAGGGCGCCACGCTGAGGGAAGTACTAAAGTACCCCGAGGTGGAAAAGGTCACTATGCTGGACTTAGACTCGGAGGTGGTCCAGATGTGCGGAGTCCACCTTCCCAACCACAACGCCGGCGCATTCAATAGTCCCAAGCTGGAGCTCCGGCACGAGGATGCCCGCAAGTTCCTTGCCGAATGCGACGAGCGCTTCGATGTCATTATCCTGGACCTGGTGGACCCAACCGAAGGAGGCCCAGCCTACCTCCTCTACACCGAGGAGTTCTATCGGCAGGCCAAGGCAAAGCTGAATCCCGGAGGGGTACTGGTCACCCAGGCTGGTCCGGCCGGGTACCTGAACTACACCGAATGCTTCACCGTTATTGCTCGCACTCTATCGGGCGTTTTCCCGCAAACTCATCCTTACTGCGTATTCGTTCCGGCCTTCACGACCCTCTGGGGGTTTGTGCTGGCCCAGGCCGATGGCGCCGGTAACGCTGATTCGGCGCCTCTACCGGAGCAGGACCCCGGTTACATCGACGATCTGGTCCGGCAGCGCCTCCCCCAGGACCTTTCCTACTACGATGGCTTGGCCCATCGTCGCATGTTTTCGCTGCCCAAGTACCTGCGACAAGGTATCCTGGCCGAAGAGCGTATCGTCACCGACAGCTCCCCTGTGTACATGGTCTAGCCCCTCCCCTCCCCGATGAAGCACCGCCGCTTCATAACCTTCGCTATACTAGCGGTCCTGGTCTTTGCCGGAGTGGCCTTCTATGGCGACCTTAGCGACACCCTCCACCAGATCTACGGTTTCCCCGTACGCTACTGGCTGCTGGCCCTGGGTCTTGCCCTTGCCAACTACCTTATTCGGTGGCTCAGGTGGGCTTACTACCTCCGCTTGCTTGGTATAAACGTAGGCATCGGGGCCAGCGCAACGATTTTCGCTTCCGGGCTTGCCATGGCCATAAGCCCCGGCCGGCTGGGGGAGCTTAGCAAGTCCTATTTCCTCAGAGAACAGGCGGACGTTCCCGTCGCCCGCTCCACGGCAGCGGTAATCACCGAGCGCTTCACGGACGTCATCGCCGTACTGCTCTTGAGTTCATGGGGCCTGTTCCTTGTCCCCTACGGTTGGGCCGCCTTCCCCGTGGTGGTGATGGGCGCATTGGCCGCCGTCTTTGTCCTGATTTCAGATTGGGGCGCCAGGCGGGTGGACACGCTTCCCTTACCCAGCAAGGTCAAGGACTTCCTGGGCACGTCACGGGAGGCTTTTCGGCAGGTGCTGTCTCCAAGGCCGCTGGTGTTGGCGATTGCCCTGAGCGCGGTCGCATGGCTAGCCGAGGGGGCGGCCCTGTGGTACGTGCTCCAGGGCTTGGGGATAACGGCATCCTTCGGCGCCGCCGTTTCGATTTACGCCACAGCGACTCTGCTGGGCGCCGTTACTCTGCTTCCCGGGGGCCTTATAGGTACGGAGGGAAGCATGATAGCATTGTTGCAGCAGCTTAACGTCTCCGGGGCCGACGCCAGCGCGGTAACCCTGATAATCAGGCTGTGTACTTTGTGGTTTGCCGTGGTAATTGGTGTTGTCGCGACGATGTATCTTTATATGTTGATGTCCAAGAGAAACGCGCCCTCCGTTGCGGAGGACGAACCCAGGGAGGACGGTGCTTGAACAGGTTGTCTAATGGCCCTAAAGGCGCAGGGTCCGGCCTGATGTCCTTGGCATTGAACGGCGTCCTCTCCATGCGGCCAGTGCAGTGGACCAAGAGCGCTATGGTGTTCCTGCCCCTCGCCTTCTCCTTCAACGAGGAGTGGTCCACGGGCGACCTCGGCCGGTTTGGGGAGCTCCTGGCGGCCACGGTGCTTGGAGCCGTGGTGTTCATCGCCCTGTCCGGGGCTGTTTACCTGATCAACGACATCTTCGACCGTAAGGGGGACCAGCTCCATCCCACAAAGAGACGGCGTCCCATTGCTTCCGGCGCCCTGCCGGTGGGCGCCGCCATCGGGCTTGCGGCTGCGCTCCTGGTAGGCGCCTTGGCTGGGTCTTATCTGCTGGATACGGGCTTCGGGATTGTTGCATCGGTGTTCCTGGTGCTTAACCTGGCCTACTCGTCCTACATCAAGAACCTGGTGCTGCTGGATGTGATGGTGGTGGGGTCGGGCTACCTGTTGAGGGTTCTGGCCGGGGCGCTGGTCATCGATGTGGAGGTGTCGCCCTGGCTTTACACAACCATCGGATTGGGGGCGCTGTTCATCGCATTGGGGAAGCGGTACAGCGAATTTAAGGCCGAGGATGGAAGCCCGGGCAGCCAGCGCATGGTGCTGCGAAAGTACAGCGACGCCCTGCTCTCCCAGATGATCACGGTGACCAGCACCGCAACCCTGGTGGCCTACTCCCTGTACACCTTCTCCGCCCCCAACGTCCCGGCCAACCACAGCATGATGCTCACCATCCCCTTCGTCATCTTCGGCTTGTTCAGGTACCTGTACCTGATTAACCAGACCACCGAGGCGGAGAGCCCCGAAATGGTGATAATCAAGGACCCGCCCCTGGTCCTGGATGTGCTGCTCTGGGCGGCGACAACGGGCGCTGTGCTGGCCCTGGGGAGGTGAAGGCTAGGCCGGGAGGTAACTGTGGCGTTGGGAGATGTCTGCTGGGGGCTGGGGGCTAGTCCAAGCCCCTCACCGGGGTCCCGGCGGTGTGGCGTTCCAAGATGCCCATCAGGGTGCTTGCCAGGAGGCGGGAGTCGTGGTGCAGGTACACACCGGCCGTGAACAGAGGTTCGCGCACGATGTTCCTCGCCAGCTTGCCGCTTTCGGCATCGTCAATCTCCACCGGGTACTGTCCGAAGGAGCGGTACCTTTCGAGGAGCCGTTCGGGGTAGGGAGTGCTGTTGACGATCAGGTAGTCGAGTAGGTCGGAGGTCCCCAGGTACTCGCGAATCAACCCAGCGAAGCTGCTGGCCTTGAATCCGTCCGACTCCCCTGGGCGGGTCATCAGGTTGCAGATGCATATCTTGGCTGCCTTGGAGGCGTTGATGGCTTTGGAGATGTCCTCCACGAGCAGGTTGGGCAGAATGCTGGTGTATATATCCCCCGGCCCCATGATTACCGCGTCGGCTTCCTCGATGGCCTGGATGGCCGGAGGATAGGCGTACGCCTTGGGACTCAGATAGATGTAGTCGATGGAGATATCCAGGCTCTCCTGCCGCTGGCCTATGCTGGCCTCGCCGGCCACTTCGGAGCCGTCCTTGAGCCGGGCCACGAGGGAAGAGCGGGTCAGGGTGACGGGGAGGACGGTGCCCTTGATGGACAACATCCTGGAAGCCTCTTCGATGGCGGTGGCTATATTGCCGGTAACCTCGGTCAGGGCAGTCAGGTAGAGGTTTCCGAAGCTGTGACCCTCCAGTCCATTGCCTGCGCTGAACCGGTAGTCGAAAAGCTGAGCGGTTAGAGCAGTAGATGGGTCGGTGGATGCCAGGGCCACCAGGCACTGGCGAATATCGCCAGGGGGTAGTATGCCCAGCTCATCCCGCAGTCGCCCCGAGCTTCCGCCGCTGTCGGTCATCGCAACTACCGCGGTCAGGTCGCACTGCTCATGCTTGAGGCCGCTCAAGGTGGTGCGATTGCCGGTGCCGCCGCCGATGACGACGATTTTGGGATTGGGCATAGAAGGAGTTCCCCCGATACGGCCCTCTGGGACTCGGTAAAGAGGTGAAGGCTGCCTAGCTGCGGTCAGTATATTTTTGGGCCAAGGGCAAGTCAAGGTTGAGCGCCACCTGCGATGGCCCTCCCTTGCCTTGGAAAAGGCTTGCCTCTAGACTGGCACGCAAGGGGGAGAAGCGCCCCGTATCTTGACCCTGTTGGAGTGGTCCGTTTGACATTTGCTAGAGCGCTGGTAACGGGTGGAGCGGGTTTCATCGGCTCCCACCTTTGCGATGAGCTCCTGGACAGGGGTATGCAGGTAACTGCCGTCGATAACCTTTCCACGGGCAGCCTCAAGAACATCTCTCATCTTGGAGGTCATTCCGGCTTCAGCTTCGTCGAAGCCAACCTGCTGGACAAGGAAGGGATCTGGCCTGAGCTGGAAAGGGCTGACGTGATATACCACCTGGCGGCGGCGGTGGGCGTGGGATATATTCACGACCACCAGGTTGACTCGCTGGAGACCAACGTAGGCGGCGCCTGCAACATATTTCAGATGGCTGCCCACATGAGAAAGAAGGTCGTCCTGGCTTCCAGCTCCGAGGTGTACGGGAAGTCCACAGACCTTCCCTTCCGTGAGGACAGCGATACCCTTCTGGGGCCCACCAGCATCCCCAGGTGGAGCTATGCATGCGCCAAGGCCCTGGACGAGTTTGTGGCCCTGGCATACCACAGGGAGCAGGGCCTGCCAATCGTCATCCTCCGTCTGTTCAACACCGTCGGCCCCCGTCAGTCGGGACGATACGGGATGGTGCTGCCCCGATTCGCGAGGCAGGCTATCGCCGGCGAACCCATCACCGTATATGGAGATGGACTGCAGAAGCGCAGCTTTACCTACGTCAAAGATGTGGTAAGGGCCATGGCCGACATTGCGGAAGCGCCCTCGGTGGAGGGAGAGGTGTTCAACGTGGGGAGCGACTCGGAGATAAGCATCCTAGATCTTGCCGAAGAAGTGCGTCGTGTGACCGGCAGCACCTCCGAGATAGTGCACGTTCCTTATATCCAGATCTATGGGGAAGGGTTCGAAGAGCCTGCCCGCAGGGTGCCGTCTATCGATAAGATCCGGGAATACATCGACTATTCGCCCTCCACGCCCATATCGGTGATGGTAGAGAAGGTCGTGGAAGGCATCCGCATGGAAGAGGGCAGGGAGTAGGCACTTGGAGCAGCGGGAGATGGAAGGGCTGGAGCGGAAGATATCCGACCGGACGGCAAAGGTGTGCGTGGTAGGCCTCGGATACGTGGGGCTGCCCACCATGGTAGCCATTGCCCGAGCAGGATATGTGACCTTGGGTATCGAGCTTAACCAGTGGCGGGCGGCGGAGGTTAATGCCGGACGGAGCTACATCGATGATGTATCCAGTGAGACCCTGGGCCCCTTGGTTGGGCAGGGTAAGGTCGCCGCTACATCCTCTTACGATGCGGTGGGCGACAGCGACGTTATCGTAGTCTGCGTTCCCACTCCCGTCGATGCTCATAAGGAGCCGGACCTGGCGTCCCTTCGAAGCACCGTCGAGGAGCTGGCAAGTCGGATGGACACCGAGCAGCTCCTTCTCCTCCAGAGCACCACCTTTCCCGGCACCACCGAGGAGGTGGTCCTGCCTCGGGTCCAGAGGTCTGGCAGACAAGTAGGCAGAGACTTCTACCTGGCCTTCTCCCCGGAACGCATTGACCCGGGCAACAAAGTCCACTCACTAGCCAATATCCCCAAGGTTGTCGGTGGCGTGACCGGCCGGTGTACCGAGGTGGCGTCGGCTTTTCTCCAGACCTTCGTGGATGTGGTTGTGCCGGTGAGCTCGCCTCGAGTCGCTGAGATGACCAAGCTGCTGGAGAATGTCTTTCGAAGCGTGAACATCGCCCTTGTCAACGAGCTTTCGGAGCTTGGCAATCGAATGGGCATCGATGTGAGAGAGGTGATAGAGGCAGCCTCTACCAAGCCCTTCGGCTATATGCCCTTTCATCCCGGCGTGGGGGTAGGAGGCCACTGCATTCCCGTGGATCCCTTTTACCTGTCGTGGAAGGCCCGGGAATACGACTTCTACGTCAACTTCATAGACCTGGCGGCAAGGACCAACGACAATCGTCCCTACTACGTAGTTTCCAGGGTCGGGGATGTGTTGGGGGAGCACGGAAAGACGCTCCGGGGCTCCCGGCTTCTGCTCCTGGGAATGTCATTCAAGGAGGATATACAGGACACGAGAAACTCACCCGCCCTGCAGATAGCTGGCATGCTGGCCCAGCGGGGGGCAGACGTCAGCTACAGCGATAGCTACGTGCCTGAGGTGTCCGTAGGAGACCTCAGGCTTGAGAGTGCCGTCCTGGACGAACAGGCGCTAGCGGGGCAGGATGCAATCGTCGTCCTGGTCGGCCACAGCAATTACGACTGGCAAAGGATCGTCGATCATGGCAGGCTCATCATCGATGCCCAGGGAGCATTGCGTCATTTGGGTCCGAAGGCGAACGTGATTGCCATATAGCTCCGTCCACGAGTGATATAATTTTGTCAAAGGGACCGACATAAGCGAGGATAGGCCGCGCATCTATGGGCGCTAACGAGTACTTCTACATCATAGTTGGTCTGTTTGGCAGGATGTTCGTGGGGGCCATCCTGGGCCTTATCTTTGGGGCCCTGGGGTATGTGGCGTGGTTCGGGATAAAGTTCCTCCTGGCGGAGTATTGGGCTTGGACGCTCGCTCCCTGGTACTATGAGCTGTGGATCGGCTTCGGCGCTGCCATTGGGGCTTATCTTGCATGGCTAATTGTCCGGCGAGACCTGGCAGTGTTGGTCCTGAAAGCGCCGGAGTATGTCTCGGGACTCTTGAGCAGGGCATGGGGAAGCAGACCTTCTGCTTCCATCCTAAGACCCCTGAGCGAAGACTGGGCTGGCAGGGCAATCAGGCAGCTCACGAGTCGCTTCTGGGCAACTATCATCATCTCTGCCATTCCGATAATCGCTCTGGGCTTCCTCGGGGCTTGGGGGGGCTTTGAATGGCAGGAGGGGAAGGGCATCCCCTCCGGGTACCGGGCCCGGGTTACAACCCCGCCCATCCAGGCCACCATATTTGGCGCCGCATTGGTAGCCAATGTGGTCCTGATAGTCTTTGGGTTGATTCACCAGATACGTAACCAGGGCAGATAGCAGGCTAATCAACGGGGGCGACTACCAGCGCCCCCACGGCCAGAGTTCCCAACTCCACGGGCAGCTGGGACCAGTTGAGGCCCCGGTCATCGCTGCAGTAGATCTTTCCGGAATCGGTCCCGGCATACACACGGGATGGCTCCTCCGGGTCCCAGTCGATGGCCACAACCATATCCTCATCCTCGCCTATCCGTTCGATCAGGTCCCAGCGCCTTCCACCATTTTCCGAGCGGTAGAACTGAGGGAGGGATCGCCCGGCGTTCCTGGAAACTGTGACCAGCACCAGGTCGGGGTCATCGTAGGCCGAGGTGATGTGCAGGGTGTAGGTGCGCTCCAGGCCCTTGTCCAGCATCTCCCAGTTCTTGCCGCCGTCGTCGCTCCTATAAGGTCCGCGAGCGGTGGCCAGGTACACCCGTCCAGGGCATGAGGCAGATGGATTGACGAAATGGATGTCCGGGTCAGGGCCCGTGCACTGCTCCCATGTGCCGCCCCCATCCACCGAGCGAACGACGCCGCCCACCTCAATGCCTGCATACAGAAGATTCGTATCATGAGGGGCTGCCCGGAGGTCTCGCACATGGGAGAACCGAGTCTCCGAGTGGAAGGACCACTGGTCCGATTCGGGCACCGCACGGAATCCCGGGCAGGCTTCCCAAGTTTCGCCTCCGTCGCAGGACCGGAGCACATCGGCGGGCTCGCTGCCTGCGTATATGATGTCGGCGTTGGTGGGGTCGGCCAGCACGCTGTGGGCGTAGTCCGTGGGATATGCGGGGAGGTCTTGCCAGGTGTTCCCGCCGTCGTCGGTGCGATAGATCCCGGACTCGTAGGCGGCGAGAAAGGCTCGCTGAGGGTTGGCCCTGGACCAGGAGAAGCGGGAAGCGGCGTGGGGAAGCGGCGTAACCGGGCCCTGGCTCCAGCCCCCCTTCTTGTCTGACTGGAACAGGGCGCACACGCCGTCGTGCATACCGGCGTACAGCTTTCGGACGTTGCTATTTGAAGGCGACATGGCGTGGTCCTTTCAGGGCGGTGAACTCCTAAGCTCCATCACAGATTGAGGGCGCGTAGTTGTGCAAAAGCACGGAAGCCAGCAGGTTGGGGGCTAAATGCTGCCCAAGGTGCTGGCTTCCTGTTTCCCTAGGTTTTGTGACCCTGGAAAATTGACCTAGTCGGACACCTCGAAGATGCCCTCGATCTCCACGGGGATGCCGTTGGGCAGGCTGCCCATGCCGACGGCCGAGCGGCCGTGCTTGCCGTTCTCGCCCCACAGGCTGATGAACAGGTCCGAGCATCCGTTTGCTACCTTGGGGGTCTCGCCGAACTCAGGGTCGCAGTTGATCATGGACAGCAGCTTTACTACTCGCTTCACCTTGTCCAGATCGCCCAGCTCGGCCTTGATGTTGGTCAGCAAGCTGAGGCCAACGGCCTTGGCGGCTTCGTAGCCCTGCTCGGTAGTTAGATCCCTACCTACCTTGCCCTTCCATGGCGTCTGGCCTTCGGCCACGCGGGGGCCTGTCCCCGACATGAATAGAAGGTTGCCCACACGCACTCCACGGGCGCCAAAGGGACCCGGAGGGCCGGGGGGCAGTAAGGATAGACCCATTCCTTCCAGTTTCTTCTCGATTTCACCTGCCATCGTTACACCTCCATGAAAATAGAGTATCCAGTGAAGCTCGAAATCTGAGACGTTGGCTCTGCGGCATACGGCTCCTGGGCCGGGCCGACGAACAACGGCAGTATTGTAATTCAAGGGCAAGGGCATGGCAATCCCCTGCCGTGGTACGCCCCGCACCCGTCCCCACGCTTGAAACGGCCCTTTGCTGAATGTAAAATCCAGCTTCGGACTTTCAGGTCAGCCAGGAGGTATCAGATGCCGCCAAATGGAATCCCCTCGTACCGCGCCCCCTTCATGGGCACCGAGCACATGGTATCTACGGGCCACTACCTGGCGTCGATGGCTGGCTACCGCATCCTGGAAGAGGGTGGAAACGCAATCGATGCCGGCGTGGCTGCAGGTATCTCGTTGAACGTGGTGGTCAGCGAGCAGACTTCCTTCGGCGGCGTTGCCCCCATCATGGTGTACAGGGCCGACACGGGGCAGGTCAGGACCATTAGCGGCATCGGTCGATGGCCTGCCTCCACCGACCTGGATGAGTTCAACAAAGAGCACAAAGGGGCGATCCCTGCGGGAATCGTCCGGACGGTCACACCAAGCTCTTGCGATGCTTGGCTGACCGCGCTGCAGCAGTTCGGAACTATGACCTTCGAGCAGGTGTCTGCGCCGGCCATCGAGCTTGCCGACAGAGGATTCCCCTGCTCGGTCCGCATGGCAAGGATGATTAACCGCCAGCGGGCCTTCATGGAACAGTTCCCCAGCACAGTGGAAGTGTATTTGCCCCAGGGCAGACCACCGGAGCCGGGTGAGATACTCCGCCTGAAGGACCTGGCGTCAACCTTCCGCAAGATGGTGGAAGAGGAACGGGCGAAGGCCCACTTGGGCCGGGAGGGGGCCATCCAGGCTGCCCGGGATTTGTTCTACAAGGGAGAACTGGCGGAAACCATGACCCGCTTCTGCCAGGAGATGGGCGGAAAGCTGACCATGGAAGATATGGCCGCATTCCACGTTGGCGTGGATGAACCCCAGGTGGGCACCTACAAGAACTACACCCTCTACTCCTGCGGTCCCTGGTGCCAGGGTCCTGCCTTTGTAGAGATGATGCACATCCTGGAGGGATACGACCTCCAGTCCATGGGGCTCAACTCATCCCAGTACATCCATACCCTCCTGGAGGCGATGAAGCTTTCCTTCGCAGACCGTCACGAATACTACGGCGACCCGGACTTCGAAGATGTTCCCATAGCAGGGCTGCTTTCCAAGTCCTACGCTGATGACCGCAGGGCTGCAATCGACCTGAAGAAGGCTTGGCCGGAGATGCCTCCGGCGGGGGACCCGTGGCCCCATCAGGGAGGCGTCAGGAGCAAGGACCCCCTGGTGACTGCTGCTCCCAATTATGGCAGGAGGGAGATAGACACCAGCTACTGCGCCGTGGTGGACCGTTGGGGCAACGCCTTCTCGGCTGCCACCAGCGATGGTCCTCATATGAACCCTGTTGTAAGGGGAACGGGCATAGCCCTGAGCGCCCGGGGAGGCCAGAGCTGGGTGGACCCCGAGCATCCGGCCCGGCTGGGAGCCGGCCGCCGTCCAAGGCTTACCCCCCAGGCCCCCATGATCTTCAAGGATGGCCAGCTCTACATGCCCTTTGGCACCCCCGGCGAGGATATGCAGCTTCAGGCCATGGTCCAGATGTTCCTGAACCTGGCCGAGTTCGGCCTCGATCCCCAGCAGGCCACTGAAGAACCCAGGGTGCGCTCCGACAGCTTCCCCCTCACCTACCATCCCCACATCTACAAGCCCGGGGAGGTGGTGCTGGAGGGCAGGATCGATAAAGATGCCGCCCATGGCTTGGAGGAGCTGGGCCACAAGGTCAACTGGACCGATGACTGGACCATCGACAACGGGGCAATCTCCGCCATAGTTGTCGATAGGGAGCGAGGCATCCTCATCGGAGGCGCCGACCCCCGCCGCGCCAACTACGCCGTCGGCTGGTAGGCTCCCGCCTTCTGCAATCCTTGACGCTCTCAACGGGCGGTCGATACAATGGGCACCTGCGTCGGAAGCCCATCTTCAGCGACTTAACACGCATAATCTTCCCATCTGAGGAGGAGAGCGATGGTCCAAGACAGGCGTGCCAGGGTACCCCATCGTCCCATGAGCCAGGAGCTAGCCGAAAGGGTGGTCAAGGCCGCCCAGGACAAGGCAGCCGAGCTGGGAATTACCATGAGCGTTGCCGTGGTGGATGAGAGCGGCAACATGGTCTATTTCGTGCGGGGCGACACTGCTAGCTTCATTACCTTCGATACAGCCCGGGGTAAAGCGATAATGGCGGCGGGTTTCAGAAGGCCGACCCACGAGATGATGGAAGGTGTGCGCAACAACGTGGCCTTCTGGTCCGGCTTGGCCGAAAAGCTCAAGATGCAACCGGGCGGGGGAGGCCATCCCCTAACCATAGACGGCGCGATCATAGGAGGCGTCGGCTGCGGTGGTGGCATCGGCGACCAGGACGAGCTCTGCTCCGAGGCTGGGGCAGAAGCGGTGAACACATAGAGACCAGACCTAATACGACGGGAGTGGACTAGTGACTACAGCCAAGAAAAAGAGCACCAGGGCCCGGGAAATCTTCATGCGCAAAGGGAATCCGGCAGTACATATGTCGGCAACCTCCGTAGCGGCTGCCAAGCAGCTTGAGCGGGCCGGCTTCGAGTACATCTTCATCGGCGGGGATGCGACCCTCTCCTACATGCTGGGCGTTCCCGGCTCGTATCTCGAGCTGGCGGACCGTCTCTGGGTGGCCAAGTTCTTCAACGAAGCAGTGGACCTGCCGGTGCTGGTGGACTGCGACCATCTTGCCCCCCTGGGGGCCATCCATGCAGCGAAGGCTGCCGAGGAGCTGATCAAGCTGGGCATCGCCGGCATGGACCTGGACGACCGGGTGCTGCCGACAGGGGCCGACCAGGGGCCGAAGCCCGGTTCCGGAGGCTTGGTCCGAGAGCATGTGGTGGACCTGGGAATCCTGCCCAAGCAGAACATGGTGGACAAGATCAAGGCCATAGTAGAAGTGCGAAACGCCATGGACCCGGACTTCGTCGTGCGGGCCCGCTGCTATGCCCTGGACTCCAATATACCCATTCCGGAAGCGGTGGATGCCATGAAGGCCTACCGGGATGCCGGGGCCGACGTTATATACATCGGCTATCCGCCCAGGGATGTCGAGCAGATACGACAGATGGTCAAGGAGATAGATGCTCCCTGCACATGCCCCGCCTACTTCCTCAGCTACGAGCAGGCTGCCGACATTGGCTTGTGTGAGGTGCGCCATCCCTACTCCCACCTGTTTGCCATGTACTCGGCGGGATGGGACTTCCTGATGGACTTCCGTCAGCGGGGCGTCCAAGCCATCTCCGATTTCACGGCGAAGAACAAGGATAACCCATACTCGGGCGTCAACCGGTAGCAGGAGGCTGGCATGAAGGTCGCTTTCATCATCTACGACGGAATGACCACCCTGGACTTCCTGGGTGTGTATGACCCCATAACCCGGCTGAAGACCATGGGGTTCCGCGACGACATCGAGTGGGACATCTGCGCCATCGGACCCGAGGTAACGGACCAAACGGGCTTGCTCACCCTTAAGGCCACCAAGGTGAAGCCCAACCTATCCGACTACGACTTCTTCATCGTTCCGGGCGGCCCGGGAGGCCGGGAAGTGCGGAACAGCCCGGAATTCAAGGAGTGGATTCTCACGGGCAAAGATGCTCCCTACAAGATGTCCGTCTGCGGAGGCGCTTTGGTGCTGGGCGAGGCCGGTTATCTGGAAGGGAAACGGGCCACCACCAATCGCAACGCATTCAAGGCCTTGGAACCATTCGTCGTCGAGGTGCTGAAGCAGCGGGTAGTCGAGGACGGCGAGGTGATCACAGCAGGGGGTGTCAGCTCCGCCTTGGACATGGGCCTGTACCTGGTGCACAAGATTGCCGGCCCCGAGGTGATGGAAGAGATCCGCGCCCAGATGGAGTACAACGGCTTCGAGCACGCCAAGGTGGAGAGTTTCGGCGAGCCCCTGAAGGTAGCCTGATATCGGGGACATCCGCTCCGACCAGGTCGGGAGCCTGCTACGCCCGCCCCAGCTCCTGGAGGCGCGCACCGCCTACAACGAGGGTTCCATCTCCAGGGAACAGCTCCGTCTCGTAGAGGATGAGGCTGTCCTCCAAGCCCTGGAGATGCAGGAGCAGGCGGGGATGGATGTGGTGACCGACGGCGAGTACCGCCGCGAAGCCTTCATGTCCGAGCTGGCCGAAGCGGTCGACGGCTTCGCCCCGCCCGAGGAATCGGCCCCCATGCGGTGGTATGGTCCCGGCGAAAGTTCCACGCCCACCAGAGTGCGCATCGTCAACGGCCACCTAACTCCCAAGAGGCGACTGACCGCTCACGCGACCGCATTCCTTCGCGCACATGCAAGCAAGCCCTTCAAGGTAACCATGCCCAGCCCGACTTTCATCGTTCAGGCTGCCTTCAGGACAGGTGTCACCGACCGGTTCTATCCAACTCCCGACGACCTGATGTGGGCCTTGGCCGGGGTGCTGAAGGCGGAGATCGACGCAACCATCGGCGATGGTGTGACCTACTTCCAGTTGGATGCTCCCCACTACACCCGGTACTGCGACCTCCAGCAGCGGGAGGAGATGCGCGGCCGGGGTATCAACCCCGATGAGGCTATGCAGCGGGCCGTCGCTGCCGACAACCACTGTCTGGAGGCCGCTCGTGGTAGGGGTGTGATCGGGGCTGTGCACATGTGCCGGGGCAACAGCCGCAGCAGGTGGCGCAGCGAAGGCGGTTACGACCCCATCGCTGAGGTGCTGTTCTCCACCCTGGAACCTGACCGGTTCCTCCTGGAGTACGATTCCGAGAGGGCGGGCGGGTTTGAGCCGTTGCGTTTCATGCCCAAGGGCAAGCAGGTGGTGCTGGGCCTGGTTACCACCAAGTCGGGGGAGTTGGAGGAGCGGGATGTGCTGCTCAGGCGCATTGAGGAAGCAACCCGGTACGTTCCCGTCGAGGACCTCGCTATCAGCCCCCAGTGCGGGTTCGCTTCCGAACGGGATGGCAACCTGCTGAGCTGGGATGACCAGAGGCGCAAGCTGGAGCTGGTGGCTGAGACGGCGCGAGCGGTCTGGGGCTAGAGCTCCAGCTCACCCTTCAAGGCCACGAATACCTGCCCGCCCACACGCACGTTCTGGACCCTTCCATCCACCTTGTCCGCCTTGGTGAACAGACGCCCGTTCCTCAACACCCAGACTCCCTGCTCGATGACGACGTCGCTGCCCGGAGGGGCAACTCCATGCTCTACGATGTAGGAGACGAGACACCCGGCGGCGCTGCCCGTCGCCGGGTCTTCCCGCCCGGCGGAAGCTGGGCGCGCATGGATGGTCGCATCGGCGTTGACCGTCTCCCGGCAGAACATGTACAGGCCAAGTTCTCCGACCTCGGGGATTGTCTCTTTGACCTGGGGTTGCAGCCTGGTGTTCTTGATGATATCCAGGGACTTCAAGGGAACGATGACGAATGGGAGGCCCGTGTTTACGACCTGCACTGGCAGATCCGGATCCAGGTCCTCTTCGCTGCGTCCGATGGCCCGGGCCACGGCGGCCCGGTCAGCGATTATCGGCCCGAATTCCGGGTCTCTCTGGGTCATCTCCAGCTTCAGGCCCCCGCCGCTGCGGTCCAGGGCGACGGGGATGTCCCCAACGCCCATCTCAAGGACAACCTTGTCGTTCAGCCCCTGGGTTTCGGCGACGACGTAGGCGGTGCCCAGGGTAGGGTGCCCGGCAAAGGGGAGCTCCCTCGTGGTGGTGAATATGCGCACCTTGGCGTTTCCGCCGTGCTCCGGTGTCTGGAGGAAGGTGGTCTCTGAAATGGCCATCTCCCGGGCAATGGCCTGCATGGTGTCGGTGTCCAGCCCGTTGCCGTCGAGAAACACCGCAAGCTGGTTGCCTTCCCTGGGCCTGAGGGCAAACACATCGACCCAATAGAAGGACAGGTTTCCCGCGCCTGAGGCGGGAGTCTGGGTTGCTGCATGGGCGACCTTCACGCGCATTCCCTCTTTGACACGATTTAGAATGGTGGAAAAAGGTCCGAACATGTCAGCTCCTTTAGGCCTGATTTGGTGGTGGCGTCACGCCTCGATAATCGGCGATCGGCGGCCGGTCAATTATCCCTGCCAATGAAGGGTCGGTCAATCTGGCGGGGATTGACAATCCTACCTAGCCCGCCTAGAATTGGCCCCAAGTGGACCTTGGTCTCAGACCGTGCTGCAAAAAGGTCCATCGGTTCAAAACAGCCGAGGAGGTGTTGCTTGAGAGACGGATACAAAGTTATAGACATGGATACCCATGTTCAGCCGTCCATGGAGGTGCTGGCCAAGTATGTTGAGCCCAGCTTCCGAACTCGAATGGATGAGTTGAAGCCCTACCACAGGGCACGGACCACCGCTGACGGCGTTACCCGCACGGGCATAACCGTGGGCGCTATTCCTTACGACCGGTTCCCCGGGACCTCCCCCAAGGAAGGCGATGACAAGGCAACCCCCGGTGGACGCGGAGCCCTCGATGGCCGCACAGTAGGAATGCACCGGGCCCAAGCCCATCCCGACGTGGAGCACGAAGATTCCAAGGGCCGCATCGAAGACATGGACCTGGAGGGTCGAGACATCGACTTCATCTTCCCCGGCACCTGGCCTGCAACCATGACCGGCTGCCCCGATGTCACCCTTGCTGAGGGTCTCTATCGTGGGTACCACCACTATATGCGGTCCTACACAGCGGAAGCTCCTGACAGGCTGATAAGCTGCCTGCAGGTGATCGCAAGCGACCCCGAGTGGACCATCGCTGAGATCAAGGAGTTCGCCAACGACAAGTGGGTTGGCGCGGTGTGGGTGCACCTCCCCGAGGGCATTCCCGTGGACCATCCCAACCTGGAGCCTGTCTGGGCAACCATGAACGACCTGAATCTGCCACTGGTGCACCACAGCTTCTTCATGGAGCCCCCCTACTTCCCTGGCTACAGGGACATCTGGGGCAACACCGTCGTAGCCCGCACGGCTGCCCATCCTTGGGGCGCTGCCCGGCTGTCGGCCTACCTCATCCTGTCCGGCATCTTCGACCGCTACCCCAACATGCGCTGCGCGGTGTCAGAAGTGGGACACGGCTGGCTGCCCAACTGGCTCATCCGCCTGGGCTTCAACAAGAGCTACGTTAGCGGCGTAACCCCGGACCTGAAGTACACGCCCATCGAGTATGCCCAGATGGGTCGCTTCCGCTGCGCTGCCGAGCCTTTCGAGGGCGCTGCCATGACCAAGGCCTGCGTGGACATCCTGGGCGAGGACTGCCTCATGCACCAGTCCGACTACCCGCACGGGCAGGCTTGGTTCCCCGAGACCTGCAAAGAGGTCATCGACTGGGACTTCTGGTCGCAGCCCAAGTACGGAAAGCGGGCGCTTCAGAAGCACATGTACGATAATGCGGCAGGGTTCCTGCGCCTGAGCTAGACGCAGAACAGAAGGTGATTCCTGGAAAGGGGACGCTACCTAGCGTCCCCTTTCTCTATTCCTTGACAGCCCAAATCCGCGAACATAAAATTGGCGGCAAGACCCGCAGGAACGACGCATGGGCGATTCCCATAGCTGGCTGCCTGCAGAGCGTACAGCAAATCGCAGGGAGGTAACACGTGCGAGACGGCTACAAGATTATCGATATGGATACCCATGTAAACCCCGCCCATGAAGTGTTGGAAAAGTACATGGAGCCCAGCTTCCGGCCCCGGCAGCCCGAGTTCAAGCCCTATCTGAGGGTCAGGGAGATCAGCGGTGTTACATCATCGGGCATCAGCTTTGGAGCGATACCCTTTGACCGGTTTCCTGGAACGGCGCCCGCGGAAGAGGACGACAAGCCCAAAATGGGCGGGCGCTCGGCCCTGGAAGGCCGGGCCGGCAACACCCATCGCCATCCAACCCAGCCCGCAGTCCAGGAGGAGAACTCCGTAGGGCGCCTGCATGACATGGACCTGGAAGGCCGGGACATCGACTACATAATCCCCGGCACCTGGGCGACGACCATCACGGGTATAGAAGACGTCACCCTCGCCGAGGGAATGTACGCCGCCTACCACAACTACATGCAGGAGTACACCTCCCCCGACCCCACCCGGCTCAAGAGCGCAATCCAGGTGCCCGGCGCGGACCCGGAGTGGGCCATCTCCGAGATCAAGAAGTGGAGCAACGCACCCTGGGCAGTGGCAGTGTGGGTGCATCTCAAAGAAGGCCTTCCCATCGACGACCCCACCCTCTATCCGATCTGGGATGTGGTCAACGACCTGGACCTTCCCTACATCCACCACAGCTTCTTCTTCGAGCCTCCCTACTTCCCCGGTTACAGGGACATCTGGGGCAACACCGTGGTCGCCCGCTCAGCCGCCCATCCCTGGGGCGCAGCCCGGCTGTTCTCCTACGTGATCCTGTCCGGGATGCTGGACAAGTACCCCAACCTCCGCTTCGGAGCTATGGAAGTGGGGCATGGCTGGCTGCCCAACTGGCTCATCCGCCTGGGCTTCAACAAGAGCTATGTGTCCGGGGTCACCCCCGACCTGAAGTACACGCCCATCGAGTACGCCCAGATGGGCAGGGTCGCCTGCGGATGTGAGCCCTTCGAAGGTCCTGCCATGACCAAGGCGGTCATCGAGATTCTGGGCGAGGACTGCCTAATGCACCAGTCCGACTACCCCCACGGCCAGGCATGGTTCCCGGAGACAGCGAAAGAGGTCATGGAGTGGGACATATGGGGAGAGCTGGGCAAGGATGCTCTCAAGAAGCATATGTACGACAACGCCGCCAACTTCCTTCGCCTGAGCTAACCTGCAGTCGGTAGCACCCCGTTAGGAGGTGTATCGTGAGAGACGGCTTCAAGGTTATCGACATGGACACCCATGTCAACCCGGACTTTGCCGTGCTGGAGAAGTTCGTCGAGCCCAGCTTCCGGCCCCGTCTCGATGAGTTGGCCCCTTACGTCCGCGAGCGCCAAGCGGTTGAGGGCGGAAGCAGGAAGAGCCTGAGCATCGGCCCGGTGCGCTTCAACCGCTTTCCGGGGACTGCTCCCGATGCCGGCGACGCCGCCGCAGTTGTGGGTGGCCGGGATGCGCTGGAGGGCCGTACCACCAGCCAGCACAGGGCCAAGGTGCAGCCCGATACCCAGGATGAGAACTCCGAGGGGCGCATCCAAGATATGGACACCGAAGGCCGGGATATCGACATGATATTCCCTACCCAGTGGGTGTCCACTATGACGGCCCTGGACGATGTCACCCTGAGTCATGGGCTTTACCGGGCCTACCACCACTACATGCAGTCCTATACATCCATAGCTCCGGACCGGCTCAAGAGCGAGCTGCAGGTACCGGGCGCGGACCCGGAGTGGGCTGTGTCGGAGATCAAGAAGTGGGGGAAGGAAAAGTGGGTGGCCGGTGTATGGATACACCTCAAGGAAGGGTTGCCCATCGATGATCCTTCGATAGACCCGGTCTTTGCCGTCATGAACGACATGGACCTGCCACTGGTGCACCACAGCTTCTTCTTCGAGCCTCCCTACTTCCCGGGCTACCAGGACATCTGGGGCAACACCGTCGTTGCCCGCAGCGCCGCCCACCCCTGGGGAGCTGCCAGGCTGGGCGCCTACATCATCCTGTCGGGGCTGTTTGACAGGTACCCCAACCTACGGTTCGCAACATCGGAGACGGGGCACGGCTGGCTGCCCAACTGGGTTATCCGCCTTGGCTTCAACAAGAGCTACGTCAGCGGCGTAACCCCCGACCTGAAGTACACACCCCTGGAGTATTGCCAGATGGGGCGTTGGGTGTGCGCCGCCGAACCCTTTGAAGGTCCCGCCATGACCAAGGCATGCATCGAGGTCTTGGGCGAGGACTGCCTGATGCACCAGTCGGACTATCCCCACGGCGAATGCTGGTGGCCCGAAACAGCTAAGGAAGTCATGGAGTGGGACTTCTGGCCCGAGTTCAGCTCGGCGGCCCTGACAAAGCACATGTCGGGCAATGCGGAGAATTTCCTCCGCCTGGTCTAGATGGACCTCCGAGGACGGAGCAGCAACATCCGGTGGAACCGGAAAATAGCATAGGAGGCGCAAGTTGAGAGACGGCTACAAGATCATAGATATGGATACCCATGTGAACCCAGCCATGGAGGTACTGGAGAAGTACGTGGAGCCTAGCTTCCGCTCCCGTATGGAGGAGCTGAAGCCCTTCTACCGGGTGCGAACGAACCCCGATGGCAGCACCCGCAGCGGCATCACCGTGGGCGCCATCCCCTTCGACCGCTTCCCCGGCACAGCCCCCAAGTCGGATGATGACAAGGCGGTGGCCGGTGGCAGGAGCGCTCTGGAAGGCCGTACCGTCAGCCAGCACCGGGCAAAGGCCCATGCGGGCGTCGATGAGGAGAACTCCGCCGACCGCCTGATCGACATGGACATGGAGGGCCGGGACATCGATTTCATCTTCCCCGGCACCTGGGCAACCACCATAACCGGCCTCGACGATGTCACCCTGAGTGAGGGCCTGTACAGGGGCTATCACAACTACATGGACACCTTCACGTCTGTGAATACTGACCGCCTGAAGACCGCTATCCAGGTGCCGGGCATAGACCCGGAGTGGTCGGTTTCTGAGATCAAGCACTGGGGCAATGCGCCATGGGCGGCAGCGGTATGGGTACACCTGAAGGAAGGACTTCCCATTGACGATCCTTCCCTGGAGCCGATATTCGCCGCCATCAATGACCTTAACCTGCCCCTGGTGCACCACAGCTTCTTCTTCGAGCCTCCCTACTTCCCCGGCTACAAGGATGTCTGGGGCAACACTGTGGTCGCCCGCACCGCAGCCCACCCCTGGGGCGCAGCCAGGCTGTTTGCCTATGTGATCCTGTCGGGGATGCTGGACCGCTATCCCAACATTCGCTTCGGCACCGCCGAGGTGGGGCATGGCTGGCTGCCCAACTGGCTCATCCGCCTGGGCTTCAACAAGAGCTACGTGTCCGGCGTGACGCCCGACCTGAAGTACACCCCCATCGAGTACGCCCAGATGGGACGGGTGGTATGCGCCGCCGAGCCTTTCGAGGGTCCTGCCATGACCAAGGCCTGCGTCGAGATCCTGGGCGAGGACTGCCTGATGCACCAGTCCGACTACCCTCATGGCCAAGCATGGTTCCCCGAAACAGCCAAAGAGGTCATGGAGTGGGATATCTGGGGCGAATTTGGCAAGGATGCCCTCAAGAAGCACATGTACGACAACGCTGCTTCGTTCCTGAGGCTGTAATCCTGACGGCGTATATCGCCGGCTGAACAGGCACAGGAAGAGGGCCGGGCTTTCGAAAGCCCGGCCCTCTTGTATTTGGCGAGTCGATGCTTCGGGTTCTCCTCGGGCCATGAGTACCAAGGGCTGGTTGACAACCAGAACAGACGTTCTGTAACATCGTCTGCCCAACCACCCAAGCCGTACCATGGAGCTTATATGAGGGTAGCGTGTGTCCTTGTCACCCATCTCAGGGTGAAGGTTGAGATAAGGCGGCAGCCCCGCTTGGAGAACGTGCCGGTCCTGGTGGTGGAGCGCAGCCCAGGCAAGGGAAAGGCGCAGGTGGTGGACAGCTTCCCGGGCACCGCGGCGGAGGCCGGCATGACCTTGGAGCAAGCCCTGTCGCATCATGCGGGCGCGGTCGTGCTGGATGCCGACGAGGCGCACTACCGGGAGGTGTTCTCCAGGATGCTCACCGCTCTGCAGAGGGTGAGCGACCGCGTCGAAGGGTCCGACCTTGGCATAGCCTATGTGCGCCTCGATGGGCTGGAGGGGCTGTACCACGGCGAGGCTGGCGCGGTGTCCGCTTTGATGAACTCCCTCCCCCTGCACCTGGCGCCCCGTATCGGCGTGGCCGATGCCAAGTTTCCCGCCCTGGTGGCGGCCCGCATATGCGAGCCCCGCAGGGCCTTCAAGGTCCCCGATGATGTCAGGGCTTTTCTTGGGCCTCGGTCCATCGACCTGCTCCCCATCTCCGCCGATGCGAAGAAGGAGATGCGCCAGCTTGGCCTGCGCACCATGGGGGCGGTCGCATCCATGAGCAGGCATATGCTGACAGACCGCTTCGGGCACAGCGGCGGAAAGGCTTGGGCCCTCTGCAACGGCACCGATGACACCCCTGTTGTTCCCATGGTGTCCGAAGAGCCGATAGTCGAGCATATTTCCCTTCCCTTCCCCTCTTCCTCCATTCAGATGCTTTTCGTGGTAGTCGATACCCTTCTGAAGAGGGGATATGCCAGGCCGGAGCTGAAAGGCGGGTGGGTGAGCATGGCAGGTCTGCGGTGCACTGCCTACGGCGTCCCTTCTTGGGACAGGTCGATAGCTTTCAAGCAACCGGCGGGCACATGGGAGAGGGCTTCGGTTGCCGTGAAGGGACGGGTCCAGCTGGACCCTCCGTCCATTCCCGTAGAGGATGTGACCCTCACCCTGTCCGGGTTCAGGGGGGAGTCGGGTGTCCAGATGGGCCTGTTGGATGGCGCAAAGGAGTATGGGGAGAGGCAGCTTGTGGAGGCGGACCGGCGTTTGAGGTTGCGGGAGAATGGGGGCTATGCCCTGTACAAGGTGGCGCAGGTTGCGCCGTGGCATCCCGCCCTGGAGACGCGCTTTCTGCAGATGCCCATCGATCCGGTGGGGAGGGATGCTATGAAGCCTCTTAATGCGCCGGTGCCCGTGCAGGTGAAGGAGGGACCTGAGGGCCAGCCCATGTCTGTGCAGATCGGGCGTTATTGGTGCTCGGTGATCGACGTAGTGGATGAGTGGAGCTTCCACCTGTGGTGGCTGCCGCAGCCTGTAGACCGTGCCTACTATCGCATCGATTCCAGCGATGGCAGCCGGCTCACCCTGTTCCGGGACAGGTCCAACGGCCAGTGGTTTCGACAGCGGGGATGAAGCTGCCTCCCCCGCCTGCCCGCTACGTCGAGCTTCATGCCAAGAGCTTCTACTCCTTTGGCGTGGGGGCTTCCCACACCCATGAGCTGCTGGCCCAAGCCAAGGAGTACAGTTATCCGTTTCTGGCTCTGACCGATGTGAACCTCTGTGGGGCGTTGGAGTTCGCACGCCTTGCCAGCAGCTTGGGGGTCGGGCCCATCACCGGCGGCGAGCTGACCATGAACGATGGCTCGCGAATCACCCTGCTGGCTGAGACGCCGGCCGGCTACTCCAACATCTCCCGCCTGTTCACCCTTGCCAATGCCGCGGACCGCAGGGAGCCGAAGCTGGACCCTGTCCACTTAGCGGAGCACTCCCAGGGGGTCATCCTGCTGGCGGGAGGACGGCACGGGCAGATATCCCGGCTGGTGACCGAGGGCCGTCATGGGAAGGCCCGTGAGCTTTTGAAACAGTACATGGACTGGTACGGGTTGGGTTCGGTGTACGTCGAGCTTCAGCGCAACTTCCTGCAGGGGGACACCGCGCGCAACCGGGAGCTGCTGAAGATTGCCAGGGAGGCGGGGGCGCCGGTGGTTGCCACAAACGATGTCCACTATCATCACCCCGGCCGGCACCGGCTCCAGCATGCGCTGGTAGCTGCCAAGCTTAACACCACCATAGACCGGGCTTTGCCCCACATCTGTCCAAACGAGCACCTTTGCCTGAAGCCCCAGGCGGAGATGGTGAGGCTCTTCGCCGATTGCCTGGACGCTCTCTCCAACACCCTCCGCATCGCCGAGCGCTGCACCTTCGACCTCAGCAAAGACCTGGGCTATTCCCTGCCCGAGCCGGCGGTGCCCGATGGGTACACCCCAGACAGCTTTTTGCAGAGGCTGTGCTACGAAGCTGCGGCCCGGCGGTACGGAGGCAATGTGCCCCGGCGGGTTGAGGAGCGTCTCCAGGAAGAGTTCGGGCTGATCCAGAGGCTGAGTCTGGCAGGCTTCCTGCTGCTCTACAGGGAGATCGTCATGATAGCCCAGCGGATCATGGAGGAACGCGGCCTGACAAGCCCGGAGACCCCCTTGGAAGAGAAGCCTCCCGGGCGGGGGCGGGGCTCGTCGGTGGCGCTGCTGGTCGGGTACCTCATCGGGGTCAGCCACGTGGACCCCCTGCGGTGGGACCTCACCCTGGAGCGGTTCATCTCCGAAGATATGAAGATGCTGCCGGACATCGACCTGGACTTTCCCCGGGGTCTCAGGGATGAGCTGATCGAAAGGGTGCATCGCCACTTCGGCCCGGAGTACGCTGTGCTGACCGGGGCTATTTCCACTTACGGCGTAAAGGGAATCATCCAGGATTTAGGCAAAGCCCTGGGGCTTCCCCGGGAGCAGCTCAGCCTGCTTTCCAAGAGGCTCCACTCCCACGATGCCGCCGACCTGCGGACGGAGATGATGGACCTGCCCGAATTTCGGGACAAGGTGCATGCCAGCGGGTGGCGGGACCTGCTGGACCTTGCTCCCCAGCTTATGGATGCGCCCAGGGGGTTGGGCCAGCACGTCGGCGGCATGGTTTTGAGCTGCTCTCCCATTCCCAGGATGGTACCCATAAGGGCGGGGGCCATGGATGGCCGGTTCATCATGGACTGGAACAAGGACAGCGTGGCTGATGCCGGGTTCGCCAAGATCGACCTTCTCTCCTTGCCTGTGCTGGACCAGATAGAAGAGGCGCTGGACATGGTGGAGGCAAGGGAGGGACGACGACCGGACCTGAGCGCGATAGACCCGGAGGACCCCAACGTGTACGACATGATAAACGAGGGTATGTCCAAGGGGGTCTTTCTGCTCCAGTCGCCGGCCCAGCTGAAGATGGGCCAGAGGCTGAGGTCCCGGGACCTGCTGGACCTTGCCTACCAGGTCGCGCTTATCCGGCCTGGGGTGGGAACCCAGGGCAGCGCGGTGTCCCAGTTCGTGGAACGCTACAGGCACGGGGCAGAGTGGGGATACGACCATCCCCTGGAAAAGCGTGCCTTGGAGCGGGGCTACGGGATCATCGTCTGGCAGGAACAGGTCGTGCAGCTCATAGAGGATGTGGCGGGCATGACGGCAGCCGAGGCCGACGAGATTCGCCGCGCTTTCGCCAGGCCCAACAATGCGCACCTTATCGACATGCACTGGCGAAGATTCCTGGAAGGGGCAAAACGAAATAGCGTATCCGAGGAGGCGGCCAGGAAGATATTTGGCAAGATCAACGGCCATTATATGTTCCCCGAGTCCCATTCCCACGCCTTCGCCGTTACCGCTTACCAGGCTTCATGGCTCAAGCGCTACTACCCACTGGAGTTCTTCGTCGGCCTGATGAACAATCAGCCGATGGGGTTCTATCCAATGGAGACGCTGAAACAGGATGCCCGGCGCTTCGGGGTGCCCTTCCTGAACCCTTGTGTGAATAGAAGCGGGGTGGTGTGCACCCCCGATGGGAGCTCGGTACGCTTGGGCCTCCGTTTCATTGGAGATGTTGGGCCGGAGTCGGCAAAGCTCATCGTGGAAGAGCGGGAGCGCAGGGGGCCTTACGCAAGCGGGAGCGAGCTGGCGCAGCGAACGGGGATAAAGCCTTCGGCGATGCGCTCCCTGGTGATGGCTGGGGCCTTCGACGGCATCACGAAGAACCGCAGGGAAGTACTGTGGGAAGCGGGCCTTCACCTTCGACCGAAGAAGGGTGGGCAGATGGTGTTGTCCATTTCTACGGAGGACAGCGTACCGGAGATGCAGGACTTCTCCGATGCTGAGAAGATGCAATGGGAGTACGCCACGATGGGCATCTATCCCAGGGGACACCTGATGGAGTTCGTGAGGCCCAGCCTGAACCCTGGGGTGCTCGCCACTGTGGAGGTGGAGAAGTGCGAAGAGTCCGAAGAGGTTGTAATAGCCGGCTGGCCCGTGGCACGGCAGCACCCCCGCGGGCGGGATGGCACGGTGTTTGTGACCATAGAGGATGAGACGGGGGATGCCCAGGTCATCATATGGCGCGACCTGTTCGCCAAACACCGCAGAGAGCTGTCGAACCAGGTGATCCAGGTGACGGGTTACATATCCAGGTGGGATGGCATGACCAACGTCATTGCGACCGATGTGAAGGCTATCCAATCGGGGGTGGCCATGCCTCCCTCGCACGACTGGCACTAGGATGTCGGGACTGGACAATTACCTGGGGATGTGGCATTCTAAAACCTGTCCAACGAGGGTTTCTGGGCCTGCCATTGAGCAGCCTGAAGGAGTCCTTGTGAACAGCAAAATCTCATGAGCTGGAGGCAGTAAATAGTGGCAACAGCAATTAAGACGCGAACCAAGGCAGACATTATTCCCCCGGCAGGGGTTTATCGGTACTCGGACATGAACCCCACCGAGGTCAAGATCAAGGGTCACAACGGCGAAGAGATTCCCGCGTACCTGATGCGCCCCGAAGAGGAAGGGGTCTTCCCTGCGGTGGTGTTCCCCCATGGCATCCATGGCACGGAAGAGCACGTCAAGGATGTTGCGCGCCGTCTAGCCCTCTTCGGGTACGTTTCCATTATGCCTGCCCTGTACACCCGCAACGGGTTCCGCTCCATCGAAGAGCTGGACCATGATATGGGCCCCGCCGGAGCTGCCCTCAGAAGCAGGCCCCATGCCCAGGCCGATGGCGATATGCAGGGTGCCCTCGACTATCTGAAGACCCTGGACTGCGTGGATCCCGACAGGATCGGCATCATCGGCTTCTGCTCCGGTGGCACGGTTGCACTGTCCTTCGCTTCCACCACCACAGATGCGAAGGTGGTCATCTCCTGCTACCCCAACAACGCCATCAACCCCACCGATGCCAACCCCGTACCGGTCGTCGACCGGATAAAGAACATCGCGTGTCCCATCCTGTTAATCTCGGGGCTGGAAGATACCAACCCAACCCCCGAGGATATGCAGAAGATCGAGGCCGAGTTGAAGAGCAACGGCAAGACCGTTGAAGCCCATGCCTTGAATGAGGCAGCTCACGCCTTCTTCTCCGACTCCCGGGACTCCTACAGGCCGGAAGCTGCCCACATCGCGTGGGGATACATCCTCGACTGGCTTGCCAAGTACCTGAAGTACGTCTAGGGAAACCTGGCGCCGCCAGTACAATCCCAAGGCTGGACAATGCGTTAGTGCCCCAGGTCACAATCCTGGGGCACTAATACTGTTGGTCGCTATGCTGAACGTTGACAGCCGAGGTATCTTGTGATACATTCCCGCCTAATACGAGCTAGCTGTCTAGCATCGTTCAGCGCACGAACAAACCTGCCTTTGTACTCCTTCGGAAGGGCTGCGACTATCAGGTGGCTACCCCAAAGGTGGAAAGGCAGGGACCAAGGGCCACCCAGCGAAGCGCGGGTGGGAATGATCAAGATAACCAGGCAAAGGGCTGAGGTCTTCTTATGCGAAACTACTTGATCAGGCGATCGGCCCACTCGGTCCTCATAGTGCTTGGCCTGATGGCCCTGCTGTTCTTCATGATCCATATTCTCGGGGATCCGGTGGCCCTTCAGCTACCTGACGACGCCACCCAAGAGCAGATCGATGCCCTGACAAAGAAGCTCGGATACGACAAGCCCCTCTACACCCGGTTTGGTGAGTTCTACTGGGGGCTTATCAGGTTTGATTTCGGAAACTCCCTGCGTAACGGCGTACCGGCCATGCAGCTGGTTATCGAGAAGCTGCCGAACACAGCATTTCTAGCTGTCGCGGTCTGGGCTATAGGGATGGTCGGCATCCCCATAGGGGTGATTGCCGCTCAAAGACCCAGGTCGATCTTCGATCGGTCGGTCAACTTCCTGACCTTTGCAGCCATATCCATCCCAGGATTCTGGCTGGCCCTGATGTTGATCCTGATCTTTGCTGTCTGGGTACGGCTGTTACCTACATCGGGGTTTGCGGACTTCCCCTGGGATACCGGCTGGGAGAGCATCAGGTACATGATATTGCCGGCCGTTGCCTTATGCCCCAACGTGATAGCCCGGAACGCGCAGATCACGCGGGCTACTATGCTGGATGAGATGGGGAAGCAGTACGTGGCCACAGCTCGGGCCAAGGGGCTCTCTGAGCGGACCGTGCTTTATGGCCATGTGATGAAGAACGCGGCTATAGCCATCGTGACCGTGATGGGCGATGAGCTGGCGCTCTACATGAACGGCTCCACGGTTGTAGAGGTCATCTTCGCTTGGCCGGGACTGGGACTGTTGATCATCAACGGCATCAACGACCGAGACCTTCCGGTCGTGACTGCGTCGATATTTGTGATAGTCCTGATCGTAATGGTTATCAACCTGTTCGTGGATGTGGTGTACACATATCTCGATCCACGGATCAGCTACAAGTAGTCCAAGCTAAGGCCGCGGGCGGCAGAAACCGAAGTCGGGGTAAGCGATGAGACAGATCGGAACGGTTGCTGCGAATACCGGGGTGCCAGCAAAGCTGGCAGCCTTCTACAATCATTCGTTGGTGCAGTCCTTGCTCTCAGACAAGGTTACGCTGCTGGCGGGGCTGTTCATCGTTCTAGTCGTGGTTTCGGCGGTCTTCGCCCCGTGGGTATCCCCATACTCTGACGATGGCTCGGGATCGAACCAGTCTCTCCATTTGCGCCACGAACCGCCATTTTCCGACGACCTTACTGTAAACCGCCAGGGTGAGGTGGTGGATGCCTACCCTGATGGCAGCAGGTTCTTCCTTCTGGGGACAGACCACCTTGGCCGGGACATGGTCAGCAGGATCATATACGGCGGCCGGATCTCTCTGGCGGTGGCATTCTCGGGAGTGGTCATAGCCTCTGCTATCGGGGTCTTCCTGGGTCTGGTGGCAGGGTACTATAAGGGCCTTCTCGATGATGCCATCATGAGAACGGTGGATGTGTTCATGGCGGTGCCATCCCTCCTGATGGCCCTCATGATCCTTTACATTCTGGGTGCCAGCTTTACAAACATCATTTTGGTGTTTGCCATAAGTAGATGGATGCTCTATTGCCGCGTGTCCAGGGGTGTGGTGCTTTCCCTGCGCGAAACAGCTTTTGTCGATTCGGCGAGGGCGGTAGGGTGCACCGACAGCAGGATCCTGGTCCGCCACGTCCTGCCCAACCTCATCACGCCGATCCTGACCTTGGGAGCCCTGGACGTACCAAGGATCATCCTGACGGAAGCCAGCCTCAGCTTCCTTGGTTTCGGAATCCAGCCCCCCGATTCGTCCTGGGGCCTTATGCTCAACCAGGGGCGCGAGTACATCACCAGCGCTTGGTGGGTTGTCGTGGAGCCCGGGGTGGCCATATTCCTCACGGCGCTGAGCTTCAACCTCTTCGGAATCTGGATGCGGGGCGTAAGCGACCCACTTCAGAGGTGGCGCTGGATGAAACTGACCAGGGAGGCCCGGGCGGCAGGCATCCGCTACTAGGCCCAAGCGAGAAGCAGAAAATGCAAGAGCCCCCGACACTCGGGGGCTCTTCTTTTGGGGGCCGATCTGCAAAGGAGATCGGCCTTGGGTATCTATGCTTGGGGTGGGTTGGAGCGGAAGATGGGATTCGAACCCACGACCCTCTCCTTGGCAAGGAGATGCTCTACCACTGAGCCACTTCCGCTCGCTGGTGCCGAGGGTCGGAATCGAACCAACGACACGTGGATTTTCAGTCCACTGCTCTACCTCTGAGCTACCTCGGCGACAAACCGCTGGTACCGTTCAAGGTGTTCCAGGGCAGGCATGGGTATTATATCCACCCCCTCCGGGTTTTTCAACTTGGGATGCCTTCACCCTGCATATCGGTGTAAAATACGCCGTCAACTCCGTACTACCCAGGATGAGCTGTTGGCCACCACACCTCAAAGGAGCAGACCATGACTACCTTCATGGGAGAAAGCGCAGCGATAAAGACAGAAGTGGGCGTGGCGATTCCCATGAGGGATGGCGTCGTGTTGTATGCCGATGTCTATCGCCCCGACTCCGATGCCAAGATCCCCGTCCTGCTGCAGCGCACACCCTACAACAAGAACATGCCTGCGGCCAGGACGGCTGCCTTGGATGCCCTCAGGGCGGCGTCCCACGGTTATGCGGTGGTGGTCCAGGACACCAGGGGAAGGTACTCATCGGGCGGGGAGTTCTACCCGTTCCGCCACGAGATCGAGGATGGGTATGACACCGTAGACTGGTGCGCCTCTCAGCCTTGGAGCACGGGTAAGGTGGGGATGTTCGGACGCTCCTATGTGGGCGCCACCCAGTGGCTGGCCGCCCTGAGCGGGCATCCGGCCCTTGCCGCGATCGCGCCGGGCCTTACCTCCTCGGACTACCATGAAGGCTGGACTTATCAGGGCGGCGCTATGGCATGGGGTTTTGCTGTGTCCTGGACCCTGGGCGCCCTGACCAGAGCCAATCTTGGGAATATCTCCCGGAACAAGGACATCCCGGCGGAGACGTGGCAGAGGCTCCTGGAAGCTATAGATGATATGGACGAGAGCTTCAGGGCCCTTCCTCCCAAAGACTTCCCCCACCTCCAGGGGGGCTTGGCGGACTACTTCTATGATTGGATTGCTCACAGCCGGGCCGACGACTACTGGGAACCCTGGAGAATAGAAGACCAGCACCATCGCCTGAATGTAGCGGTGTTCAACATCGCCGGATGGCACGATATCTTCCTTAAGGGCAGCCTGCGCAACTTCCGGGGAATGAAAGAGAATGGGAACGAGGAGGTCCGCTCCAGGCAAAGGCTTACTGTGGGCCCCTGTTAGTGCTAACTCTAAACTGACCCAGTAGCGCTAATTTGGAATTGACCCACCCCGATAGCGGACGCATCTTCGTCGGGAAACCGATTAGGAGGTGCAGCAAGTCAAATGATAGGAGGTGGGTTAGTGAGAGAGTTATACGAGTTGAAGGGCGATGGAAGCTCGATCCGAGGGATATCGAGGGAGTTGGGGATTTCCCGGAACACCGTGCGCAAGTACGTGCGCTCCGACGAGGTGCCCAAGGCCAAGCGGCGAGAGAAGCAGGGGTCGAAGCTGGACCCATACAAGGGTCACATAGATGGTCGGCTGTCGGCGGGAGTGGACAACTGCGTGGTGCTGCTGCGGGAGATCCGGGAGTTGGGCTACGACGGCAGCTATCCGACGCTGACCAACTACGTGCGGCCTCGGCGTCGGCCGCGTCAGCCCCGTGCGACGGTGCGGTTCGAGACGGCGCCAGGCGAGCAGGCACAGGTGGACTGGGGCAGCTTCGCCTATGTCGGAGAGGACGGGCGCAAGCACCGGGTCTGGGCCTTCGTGATGGTGCTGAGCTGGTCTCGGACCATCTACGTGGAGTTCGTCCGGCGCGCCGACGTGGCGACCTTCATCAGGTGCCATCTGAACGCCTTCGAGTACTTCGGTGGTGTTCCCCGCCGCTGCCTGTACGACAACGCCAAGGTGGTGGTCCTGGGGCGTGACAGGGAGGGCAGGCCGGAGTGGAACAGCCGGATGCTGGACTTCTCACTGCGAATGGGCTTCGACCTCCGTCTGTGCCGACCCTACCGAGCGCAGACGAAGGGCAAGGTGGAGAGCGGCGTGAAGTACGTCCGGGGCAACCTGTGGCCCGGTGTCCGCTTCACCGACGACGCAGACATGAACCGCCAGGCCCTGGAGTGGTGCGATGCGGTGGCCAATCGGCGAGTCCATGGGACGACGCACCGGGTCCCCCGAGAGATGCTGGCTGAGGAGCTCGCCCACCTGGGCAGCCTGCCGCCGCGTTCGGGCCTTGCGCCCTACATGCGGGAGGAGCGGAAGGTGGCCAGGGACGGCTACGTCCACTGGGAGAGGTCTCGCTACGGCGTGCCCTGGAGCTGGGCGGGTTCGACGGTCCAGGTGGGTGTGCGGGCCGGTACGGTGGAGGTCTGGTCGGGCGACGTGCGGCTGGCGGTGCATCCCCAAGCCCAGCGGACCGGTCAGCGCCTCACACTGCCGGGCCAGTGGGACGGACTGCCCGGCGGCGATGATCGTCCTCGTAAGGAAGCCGTGGCGGTGCAGATCCCTGTGGGCCAGGTGGAGCGCCGCTCCCTGGAGGTGTACGAGTTGGCAGCGGTGGGAGGTGGGCGATGATCGCGCTGGAACAGGCTCGCCAGCACCTGGAGACGCTGGGCCTCAAGCAGGCCGTCGAAGCCCTGGACAACTCCTTGGACGCTGCGGCCACCAAGAAACTGACCTACCCCGAGATGCTGGCAGAGCTACTCGGCGTGGAAGTGGCCGCCCGGAAGGAGCGGTACATGTCCACCAGGACGAAGCTGGCTCACCTCCCCTTCCACCGGACCTTGGAGCAGTTCGACTTCTCGTTCCAGCCCTCCATCGACGAGCGACAGGTGCGGGAACTGGCCGGCCTGTCCTTCGTCGCTGAAGCCACCAACCTGCTGCTCCTGGGACCGCCAGGTGTGGGCAAGACCCATCTGGCGGTGGCCCTAGCGCTCAAGGCCATCGAGAAGAGCCAGGGGGCCTACTTCGTCCGAGCCTACGACCTGATGGAGGACCTGAGGAAGGCCAGGGTGGAGAACAACCTCCAACGGCGCATGCGGGTCTACCTGTCGCCCAAGCTACTCATCGTGGACGAGTTCGGCATCTGGCCTTACGACCGGGACGCCTCCACCGCCTTCTTCACCCTGGTGTCGGCTCGCTATGAGCGGGGCAGCATCATCCTCACCTCCAACAAGGGCTTCGCCGAGTGGGGTGAGCTTCTGGGCGATACCGTCATCGCCTCGGCCATCCTGGACCGGCTGCTGCACCACAGCCACGTCCTCAACATCCGAGGCGAGAGCTACCGGCTTAAAGGCAAGAGGCAGGCCGGACTCTTCGCCTCCCATCAACTGCTATCGACATCGCCTGAAGCCGCTAGCTCCGGCGACGTCTAAATCCAACAGGCACTCTTGCTTGCCAGAAAGGAGGCGACTTAACGACAAGGTGGGTCAGTTCTAACTTAGCGGAAAAGGGTCAAATCTAACTTAGCATTGACACCCCTGGCATCATGCTACGCCCGGCCCCGACGTTTCGGGGGATGTCTATTTCGGTTTGATGGCCAGCGACCTCGCCCAGGATATGAATGCCCAGCACCTTAGGTTCTTCGATCGATGGCTGAAGGGAATCGAGAACAACCTGGAGTCCGAGCCGCCGGTGCGCATCTTTGTCATGGGAGAGAACCGCTGGCGGGATGAGGACGAATGGCCCCTGGCGCGTACCCGGTACACCAACTACTACCTTCACAGCGGCGGCCGGGCCAACGGCGCCGATGGCGATGGCTCCCTGTCCACCGATGAGTGCGGGGCTGAACCGTCGGATGTGTTCGTGTACGACCCCCGGTGTCCGGTCCCGACCAGGGGAGGCGGGCTCTGCTGCTCCACCGGCTTTCTGCCGGGAGGGGCGTTCGACCAGAAAGAGATCGAAGACAGGCCCGATGTGCTCGTTTACACGACATCCCCTATGACGTCGAGCGTTGAGGTTACGGGGCCCCTGTCGCTGGTGCTGTACGCCGCCAGTTCCGCGACGGATACCGACTTCACCGCCAAGCTGGTGGATGTCAGTCCCTGCGGATGTACGAGGAACATGGTCGACGGCATTGTCCGGGCGCGCTACCGGGACTCTCTGTCGGAGCCTAGCCTCATCGAGCCGGGTAAGGTCTACGAATACACCATTGACCTGGTGGCTACCAGCAATGTGTTCCTACCGGGCCATTGCATCCGGCTCGAGGTGTCCAGCAGCAACTTCCCCCGCTTCGACCGCAACCCCAATACGGGACGTGAGCCTTCGGAGGAGTCGGAGTTGAGGCCTGCGCTGCAGACCATTTTCCACGAGGCCCAGTGGCCTTCTCACCTTGTCCTTCCAGTGATCCCCAGGGAATGATGAATCCCGCGCCCCGTGAACCGGAGGATAAGAAGGACGAGGGCGTACAGGTATGCTAGAGGCCGAGGACTGATATGCAGCTGCACCAGTGGTTCTTGATCGTCAGCCTGGGCGGGGCGCTGCTGCTCCTGGCGTTGCTGGTGATGTGCCGGTCCCAGGGGCTGCCCTTATAAAGGAAGGGGCAGCCCGGAGCGGACCTAGGCCCTCACTCCCTCCAGGATGTTGACGATCTCGTCCGTCGAAACCAGGTGCTTGTTCAGGCCCATGTCCTTCGGAGTGAAACCCAGGGCCAGCCCTACCATCTGGGGTAGGTGAAGTACCGGGAGGTCGATGTCCTGCTTCTTGTGCTTGGCTGCATCATCCTGCTTGCCGTCCAGCTCCAGGTGGCAGAGGGGGCAAGGGGTTACCATGCAGTTCGCTCCCTTGCCCTTGGCTTCCAGGGTGTGGTCGCCGCACATAGCCAGGGAGTTTTCTTCGCTGGACGAAAGTATGGGGAAGCCGCAGCATTTGCCCTTGCCCGAGGTGTTTACCACCTCGCCGCCCAGGGTCTCTATGGTCTTTTCGAGGACTGTCTTGCGTCCTTCGAACCCCTTGGGGACCATCAGCTCCGGTGGCCGGCGCAGATAGCATCCATAGAAGGGGGCAACCTTGAGGCCTTCCAGCGGATGGACCACCAAGTCCTTCAGGTTTTCCAGCCCGAACTCTTCATCCAGGATCCACACAAAGTGCTTTACGTCGACGGTACCGTCGTACCTGAGACCCTCGGAGGCCAGGTAGTCCTGGTTGATGCGGTCGCGGTACTCGGGGTCCGACTGTAATCGATGATTGGCTTGAGTAAAGACTCCTTGGCAGGTGCTGCAGATGGTCATCATGGTCATGCCCATCTTTTCCACCTTGGCCAGGGTGCGCGCGTTGACGGGGTCGGAGACCTCCTGGCTCAGCACGCCGGCGCCCGTGCAACCCACATCCCTTAGCTCAACCAACTCGATGTTCAGCTTATCGGCTACCATCTTGGCGGCCGGGTACAGCTCGGGACAGCCTCCCTTGGAAACGCAGCCTGGGAAGAATGCGTAAGCCATTAGTCCTTCTCCTCCCACTTCTCGAAGATGCGCTTGATGCGGTCTCGCCCCTCCCGCTTCTCGTGCAGGAAGTAGGGAAGAGGCCTCTTGCCCTTTCGGAATGCCTTTATGGCCAGGGGGACCTGCTTGAGCTGGCCCTTTATGTTGGTTAGGCCCTCGGTCTCGATGGCCAGACGGGCTTCATCCAGCCAGCCGTGGCTCTTGACCGACTTGGCGAAGCTCCGGTAGTGGTTGCGGACTGTGGGAATGCCTGCGTTGGCCTTGATGGCTTTGTTGCGCAGGGCGAAGATGCGCTCCGTGGGGTCGATCCCCTTGGGGCAGTGCTCGCTGGCTTCATAGCAGTGGCAGCAGTCCCACATGCCGTTCTTTTCGCTCAGGTTCTTCAGGCGCGCTTCCGTCCGGTTGTCCCGGGGGTCGAAGACCGACCTGTAGGCCTTGGTCAAGGCCAGGGGGCCTACGAACTTGCGGTCCACCACCATGGTGCTGCAACCCTCATCGCACAGCCAGCACATGGTGCAGCTCATGACCTTGCGCAGGTCCTGGACGACCTTGTTGGACACGACATGTTCCTTGTCGGGGGCCTTCTGGTCGGTCTCGATCCATGGCTCCACAGCCTTGTACTTGTCGTAGACCCAATAGTCCAGGTCGTACATCATGTCCTTGGTAGTGGTGATCAGTCGCACCGGCTCGACGGTGATGGTACCCTCGTTCTGGGCAGCTCCTACCGTTGTGGAGCAGGCCATCCGGTTGCGACGGCTGATGCGCATGGTGCAGTCGCCGCAGAACCCGTTACGGCAGCTTCCGCGGAAGGCTATGGTGCTGTCCTGGTCCTCCTTGACTTGCATCAGGGCTTCCAGCACTGTGGCGCTCTCGTCGATCTCCAGGTTGTACTCCTGGAAGTCCCCCTTGCTGCCGTTGCCGGGGCTGAACCTGTAAAACTTCAGAGTTATTTCCATGAAAGCGTCCCTTCTTGAAGCTCTGCTGGAATGAAGAAGGCCCTACGAAGGCTGCCACTTGGTGATGGTGACGGGCTTGGTGGACACCTGCGGCCCTTCGGGGCTGCTGACAGCTACGGTGTGCTGGAGCCAGTTGGCATCGTCCCTGTCTGGCTTATCGTCACGCTGGTGGGCCCCCCGGCTCTCCAGGCGGGCGATGGCGCATGTGACCATGACGTGGGCGGCGTCAAGCATATTCCCCAACTCCAGGTATGTGGGCAGGGATGGATTGTACGGCCCGCCTATGTTGGGCACGGCAACCTGCTGGTACCGCTCCTTCAGACCCTGGACGGAGCTGACCGCTGCCTCCAGCGATGCCCCATCCCGGCGTACGCCCATGCTTGACTGGATCGCCTGGTTCAGCTCCCTTCTAAGGGAGCCTATCGAATCCGAGTTTCCGTCCCTGGTGGACAGGCTCTGAGCATGCTCTACCTGCTGGGCCAGCAAGTTTGCGGGTGCTTCTGCTCTACCGGCAGCCCGGGAGTTGCTGGCTGCCGCTTCGCCCGCTCTTCTGCCAAAGACTATGCAGTCCAGCATGGAGTTCCCGGCCAGTCGACCCGCGCCGTGAGCGCCCGAACAGGCAGCTTCGCCTGCGGCGTACAGGCCGGCCACGCCGGTTGCACCCTGGGCGTCCACCTGAATGCCCCCGACAGGGCGGTGGGCGGCCGGCTGGACTGGCACCAGATCCTTGGTGATGTCCAGCCCAAGATAGGTCTTCACCAGGAACCTGGTCTCGGGAAGCCTGTCATCTATACGGTCATGGTCGAGATGCCGGAAGTCCAGGAACACGCACTCGTCCTCGCCCCGGCCATCTCGTATTTCCGTATCTATGGCTTGAGTGCACAGCTCCCTGGCTTCAAGCTCGGGCGGCCGATCACCATCGGTCGAGTAGCTTGACATAAACCGGTCACCGGCTGCGTTGACCAAGTAAGCGCCTTCTCCGCGGGCGGCATCGCTGACGACCAAGCCCTTACCCTTCAGGGTCGTCGGGTGGAACTGGACCATCTCCATGTCCATCAAGGGAACGCCGGCGCGGTAGGCCATCCCTACGCCGTCGGCGGTGGCGGAGAAGGCAGATGTGCTTGTGGCAAAGAGCCTCCCGATTCCTCCCGTAGCCAGGACTGTGGACCTGGCGCTCAAGGCATCCAGCTTGCCGGATGCCAGGTCATAGGCGGCGACGCCGTAGCAAGCGCCGTCGGCAACCATTAGAGAGGTAGCGGTCCATTCGTCGTAGGTGGCTATACCCATCCGAACGATGTTCTCGTAGAGCACCTGCAGAACGATGTGCCCTGCGGAGTCGCCCACAAAGCAGGTACGGGGCTGCGAAGAGCCTCCAAAGGGCATTACATCGATCATGCCATCATGGTCCCTGCTGAAGGGGACACCCATGTGCTCCAGCAGTATTACATCCTGGCGGGCATCCTGGCACATAGCTTCGACGATGTCCTGGTCGGCCAGATAGGCGCCCGCCTTGATCGTATCTTCTGCGTGGGACTGCCAGGAGTCGCCCGACTTTATGGCGGCGTTTATCCCGCTGTGGGAGCCGGACGACTGGCTGCGAAGGGGATGGACCTTGGACACCAGCCCCACATCTACCCCCGCTGCCTTGGCGGCTATGGCGGCCCTCATCCCTGCCAGTCCGCCGCCGACTACAATGACATCATGGTATGGCATCGGAGCCCCTTGGAGTGGAGTTGCCGTTCCGGAGAATGGGCAGTGTGCCAATTATAGGTTTGGCCCTAGTAGCTGTCAATCGAAGAAACCCCCACCGCGCAGCTACAAATCCCCCTGCCCGTAGCCTGCTGCAAGCCAGCTTGACATGCATGTCAATGGATAGTACACTCCCGCACTGTATCCGTACTGAACGTAGCTAGCTATACCCTTTTCGCACACACTGGGGTTATAGGATGCAGGACCCACACGCTCCGAAAACAGGACCCGCCTCCCGGGATCCCAACGCCAGCCCTCCCATCATTCTCCTTGGGGGAGCTTCCGGCACCGGCAAGACGACCATAGGCAACCTTCTGATCAAAGAGTTGGGGTTGTCCCACCACCTGAGCACGGGGTTCATCCGGTCGTCCATCGCTCACCTGCTGCCCGAGAGGGATAATCTGCTCCTTCAGAGGCACACCTACGACGCCTGCGAAGCCCTATACAACGGGGTTACCAACGGCAGGAGCCGCCTGCTTGAAGGTGCCATCCAGCAGAGCTTGCTGCTGAAGCCATCCATAGAGTCGTGCATCAGGAGGGCGAGCCGGGAAGGCATTGGGATGGTCGTGGAGGGAAGCCACTTCATTCCGGGCATACTTGACCCGTCCTCTCTGGGAGCCGACGTCATGTGCATCCTCGACGTACCCGACCGGGCAGAGCTGACCGAGCGGGCCCACAGCCAGAACCACGCCAAAAGGGCCCTGTCTGATGAGCAGAGTGAGCGCCTTGCCGAGCTGCAGGAAGCCATCCTGTCCATGGCCCGGGAGAACGGCGACCCCATCGTTGTGAACACCGACCTTAACTCAGCCATCGCGCAGATCAAGGCCCTGGTAGGTCTGTAAGGGTCCCACTCCCTGCGGTCCGGGAGCAGGGTTGGCTGCTTTGGCGCGCCCGGCAGGACTCGAACCCGCAACCCCTGGGTCCGAAGCCCAGTGCTCTATCCATTGAGCTACGGACGCGTTCTTAAGCCTGATTCCTGATGCAGGCGCAGTGTTCCGGTTGGGGTGAGCGGTGGGATTCGAACCCACGATCTCCTGAGCCACAGTCAGGCGCCTTGGACCCCTTGGCTACGCTCACCGTACTTGGGGATAAACCGCACCAGAAGGTAGTCTAAGTAATCTACTTTCGAGAGTCAATCACTGGCCCTTGCCTGCCAGGTCGAGGGTCAGGTCGATCAGGGCACGGGTCGGAACGCCTGTGCCTCCCTTGACGACGTAGCCGCTCTCCTCGCTGCTCAGGAAGGTGCCTGCAATATCCAGGTGCACCCAGGGGGTTTCTCCCACGAATTCAGCCAGGAAATGGGCGGCCGTAATGGAGCCTGCAGGCCTGCCTCCAACGTTCTTGATGTCCGCAACGTTGCTCTTGAGCTGCTCCTTGTACTCGTCGTACATGGGGAGCTGCCATATCCGCTCCCCCGTGGCCTTCCCCGCCCTTGTCACGTCGTCCATCAGATCCTGGTTGTTGGTCATGGCGCCGCTGCAAGCATGCCCCAGGGCTACGATGATCGCCCCCGTAAGGGTCGCTACATCCACCAGCCTGGTTATGCCCATCTCCTGGGCGTAGTGAAGGGCATCGCAGAGGACGAGGCGGCCTTCGGCGTCGGTGTTAATGACCTCCACGGTCTTGCCGCTCATGCTTCGCACCACATCGCCCGGCCTTTGGGCCGACCCGCCGGGCATGTTCTCCGTGGCGGCAACCATGCCCGTCACGTTGATCTTGGGCTTAAGCTGGCCGATGGCCTTCATCGCTGCAATCACCGATGCCCCACCGGCCATGTCGCCCTTCATGTCTTCCATGTTGGCAGCGGGTTTGATGGAAATTCCGCCGGTGTCGAAGGTGATTCCCTTGCCGATAAGGCCCAGGTTGTTGGACGGGTTGCCCGGGTCCCCTTCGTACTTGAGAACGATCAGCTTGGGGGGTTCGTCGCTGCCCTGGGCAACGCCCAGGAAAGCGCCCATGCCCATTTGCTTCATGTCGTCGCGGTCGATCACCTTAAGCTCCAGCCCATGCTCTTCGGACACCTGACGGGCAGCTTCGGACATGCGGGTGGGCGTCATGACGTTGGCAGGCTCGTTGACCATGTCCCTAGCTATCATGGCTGCTTCGGCGATGATCCTACCCCGCCTGATGCCATCCTCCAGGCCGGCGACCTTGTCCCGGTCCATCTCCACGACCTGGAGCTCATCCAGGTCCTTGGCATTATCTTCGGCGTTCTTGGTGAGATAGGTCTTGAAGCGGTAGAGGCCTAGGATGCTTCCCTCGGCCAGTCCCTGGCCCGCATCGACGACATCCAGCCCGCCTATTCCTGTCCCATGGGCGATGGTAGCTGCCTTCCGTATGTCCAGCTTGCGCAGGTACCGGCAGGCGCTGCCCATAGTCTTGCGGACCACCTCAACGTCGAACTCGTCTGCCTTCCCCAAGCCCAGCACTACGACCCTGCCCGCCGGGATCTTGCCGAAGGTGTGGATGAGGGTTGTCTCACCCTTCTTGCCCTTGATCTCCCCGTCCTTGATGAGCTGGGAGATTGCTCCGTCCAGAGCCTTGTCCACCGCGCCTGTTGCGCCTGCAGGGCTCTCAACGCCCTCGAACAGGTTCACGATGATGGCGGGAGTATCCACCTTAGCTATATCACCCTGTACTACTTTGATGTCCATACTTCCTCCTTCGCAGAAGAGCTGTTTATCGATCTGTTGGCTTCTTTAGCTATCTGTTCCATGACCGGTTGGGTGTCTCCTGATGTGTCAACCATGTAGTGTTCCCGGAGAATGGGTTCCGTGGATGGCTTTAGCATCAAATAGACATCCCACCCGGCATCGGAGTAATCTTCCCGGTCGTTGGATTTCTGGCGCTGCCCTAAACGCTTTCGCACTACATGCGAAGGCGCAGTAGTGCCCACCAGGATTAGCTTGGCTTTGCACCCCTCGGCGATATTGTAGAAGACTTTGCGGTTCCGCTCTATAAGGTTGGTTGCATCGATCACCACGGAGATATTCTGGCGGAGGAGGTCCTCCGTGATTCTGTGGAGGGCGGCGAAGGTCCGAGCGCTTTCGTCCGGCAGGTAGGTGGGTTGCGGGCACAGCGCCTTTCGTATGGCGTCGCTCTCAAGCACTACCATGGGGCAGCGGTTCGCAATCTGCCGGGCAAGGTAGGACTTCCCTGTGCCGGGAAGTCCGGAAAGCATGACCATCACCGGTTGCACTGACTGGGAAGGAAGCTCCGGCAGTCTTGACATCAGGTGGGCTGCATCCTCGGAAGCGGCTGATGCCCTGGTAGCTGAATTTTGCATGACGGTTGTCTCTTGGACCTATCCTGTCGTGGCGCTGTATGGGGACATGCCGCTGTCTTCTGGAGGTCCATCCTCGGGGAAGAAGGCCAGCCCTACAACTCCCGGGCCCAGGTGGGCGCCCATCACCGGGGTGAATTCGCTGATGATGATATCGCTGCAGGTCAGCTCCCTGGATAGGAGATCGCACAGGTCCTGGGCGTCCTGGGAGGAGTTAGCGTGCATGACATTCATGCGCACAGCCTGCTCTCCCACCCTAGACTTTGCCAGGTCAGCCAGCTTCTTGATGCCGTTTGGCCGGCTCCGCAGCTTGCCTATCACCCTGGCCTCGCCCAAGCTCAGCTCGGCAATGGGCCTTATCCCCAGGATAGAACCTGCCCAAGCAGCCACCTTGGGAACGCGCCCGCCTTTCTTGAGGTAGTGCAGGGTCTCTACGTATGCCAGCAGGGTCACCTTGGGTATAAGGCCGCTTACGGCGTCGATTGTTTGGGATAGTGGTCCACCGCGCTGGGCCATCTCGGCGGCCTCAAGGGCGATAAGGCCGTGCGCTCCCGCAGCCGCCCTGCTGTCAACCACGACGATCTCCCCGCCAGGCTCCTCGCTGGCCATCTCGGCAGCGGCCCGGGCGGAATCGTACGCCGAGCTCAGATTGGAGGCAACGGTTATGCAGATAAGGTCGTCGGCCACGGAGCGGGCTTGCCGGAAGACTTCGAGAAAGGCTGTGGGGGGCGGAGCGGCTGTTGTGGGCGTAACCCCATCCTTCTCCATTATCCCATAGAAGGAGGCTGGGCTTATATCGATCCCATCCTGGTAGGTCTGGTCATTGAGGATAAGCCGATGGGGAACAGTGTAGATGTTCCACTTCTTGAGATGGTCATCCGGCAGGCAGCTGCTGCTATCTACTACAACAGCTATCTTTCGTTCGGAAACCAATGGGCGGTCCCTTCCTCGACGCTATCCCTCGGGATATAGGAAGGTGCGGGTTTATTCAACCTGGATTGGAGGAGGGCGGGGCTGAGCAAAAACACGACGGATGCAATTGCGACCAGGATAATAGTCAAAAGGCCGAAGCTGAAGGGTATGGCTGCCATGGTGACGATGATCAGCACACTAGTTGTGGTGGTCAGCAGCCCGATTTTGAGGAAGCGGTTTCCCACCTTCATGAAAACCGCCGTGGTTATGGCCAAGGCCAGGAACACCAACGCGCGATCGCCATCGGTTTCCTGGAACTTCAGTGCATGGTCGGCGAAGATGCCTCCCTGCCAGTTCAGGAAGAGTATCCAGGACGTAAGGAAGGGGAAGGGGAGGGCGGTCAGCGATGCCAGAAGCCAGTCCTGCTTCACCACCTTGATGACCACGCGGCCCATTATCCATAGGGAGAAGGGGACATAGGCCACAAGGAGAATGAATATCGGAGTGCTGAAGGGCAATGCCCCTGTGGTGAGGAAGCTGTATGCCCCGTAGGCCAGGGCTGCTAACGATAGGAGCCAGGATAGGGCGGGGCCGGCTATGGAGTAACCCAGCCACGTATAGGCCCACTTGGGCCTCCCTTGCCTCCATGCCCTGAGAGCGACGATGGTAACCCCGATTATGAGCAGGGCGACCAGAATGTAGTAGGTCCACAGGTGCAGGGCGAACAGGGACGCCAGGAGCAGATGCGGCAGGGTTGCCATGAGGATGTCGCCCCAGGAACCCCGGCTGTGCACCGAGTACATGTCCTTGGCGATGAGGTCCGGGTGTCCCAGGTCCTGGACCGCCCTAGAGAGGGCTTCCCGGTAGGTCAGCCCCTCCTGCTCCAGCTCCTTGACCTTCTCTTCCAGGTGGGTCTGGAGCTCCAGCACCACCTCTTGGTTGGTGCTCGAGTCCAGCTTAAGCTTATAGGTTATGGACTGAAGGTATCCCTGGAGTTCCGCTTCCAATCCCCGTCTCCTTGGGGTGGGTTACTGGGCTTCCGCCAGCATTATCGAGTTGACGGCTGAAGAAAACTTCGCCCATTCCTGGAGCCGTTCTTTCAGGACTCCTTCGCCCTTGGCAGTAATGTGGTAGTACCTGCGGGGCGCTCCGGTAGAGGCTTCGCCCCATATGCCGTCGACCCACCCGGCTTTTTCCAGCCTGTGGAGGGCAGGGTACAAGGTGCCTTCCTTGAACTGGAAATAGCCCTGGCTCCGGCTCTCTATCTCCTTGACGATCTCGTAGCCGTACATCGGCTTTTCCGTAAGGAGGAAGAGAAGGAGGGTCTCGGTGTTGCCCTTTAGCAGTTCTTTGTGGTACATCTCGCCTCTGCCTGCGGTACTTCTACAGGGATTTTATCTTCCCGATTCCTACGGGTCAACTTGCCTGGAAAGGCGTGGCGGCAAAATCCCCGGCCTTAGAGGCGGCTGACGGCGGTGCTCAGGATGATGAGTATGAAGATCGCGATCATGGGGGTGATGTCGAACATCCCCAGCCGAGGCACGATGCGACGCAGCGGTCCCAGTATGGGCTCTGTTATCTGGTAAACGATGGCAACAATTGGATGGTTGGTGTTGCCGATGGGGAACCAGGATAGGATGGACCGGGCAAAGATGGCAAAGATCAGGACGAAGATGAAGATTTCCAGAAAGTACTTTATTAGGTCCAACGATGCCCGCCCAGTTCTAACGACCTTCTGTATGCAGCGATGACGGCATTCAAGACGCTGGAGCGGAAGCCCCCGTCCTCCAGCTCCAGCAGGGCCTCTACGGTGGTGCCGCCGGGCGACGTGACCATGTTCCGCAGATCTGCGGGATGTCTCCCTGTTTCAACCGCCAGCTTAGCGCTTCCCAGGACGGTCTGCAGGGCCATTGTCTGCGCCATGTCCCTGGACAAGCCTACGTGTACCCCCGCATCGGTCAGGGCTTCTATGAACATGAAGACGTAGGCGGGACCGCTGGCGCTGAGGGCGGTAGCCATGTCCAGGTATTTCTCATCGGAGACGTAGATCTCCTTGCCCATCGTCTCCAGGATGGATGCCGTCATCTGCCTGGACTCGTCGTTCACCTGGGGTGAGGAGGTCCAGACGGTCATGCCCTCGCCTATCTGGGAAGGGGTATTGGGCATCACCCGGATGACCTTGGCATGGTTCAGCCCGTCTATGATGGTTGACATGGGTGTTCCGGCGACGATGGAGAGGATGACCTGGTCAGGAGCAAGCGCGCCCCGCAGCTCACCCAAAGCGTCGGGCAGGTTCTGGGGCTTGGTAGCCAGGACCACAAGGTCGCAGCTATCGACTGCCGCCCGGTTTTCTGCGAAGACGAGCACACCGAACTTGTTCAAGAGAACGGTCCGGCGCTCCTCCACAGGCTCTCCGACGGAGATGCTGCCAGCCTCGACGATGCCCTTGGACAGGACACCTCCGATTATGGCCTCCGCCATGACTCCCCCGCCGATGAACGCCAGTCTCATAGCTAGTTCGCAGCCCCTGTTTCAGGCAATCCCTGCCCCGTCGACAGGAGCACCGCAGCCCTCACCGCTTGGAACATGCTCACGCTGGAAGCGATGCCCTGACCGGCGATGTCAAAGGCGGTACCGTGGTCGACGGAGGTCCTCACGAAGGGAAGGCCCAGGTTGGCAGTGATGCTTTCCTCGAAGCCATGCACTTTGACGGGGATGTGCCCCTGGTCATGGTACATGGCCAGCACCACATCGTAGGCGCCATCGATGGCTTGGTGAAAGATGCTGTCGGCGGGTACCGGCCCGACGGCATTTATGCCCCTCTCTCGGGCTGCCTCGACGGCGGGGCTGATCTCTTCAGCCTCTTCGTTGCCTATGAGACCACCGTCGCTGGCGTGGGGATTAAGGGCTGCGACGCCGATTCGGGGGTTGGGTATACCCCACTGCTCGAAGGTGTCGTGGGTCAACACCAGCTTGCCCAGTATTTGGTCTCTGGTCACGTAGTCGCAGGCGATGCGGAGGGACCTGTGAGTGGTCAGGTGGACCACCCACAGCCTCTTGGTCATCAGCATCGTGGCCACGTCCGAGGCGCCCGTAAGCTCCTGTAGGAGCTCCATGTGCCCTATAGATGTGTATCCCGCGAGGCTGGCAGCTTCCTTGTTTACTGGGGCTGTGGCGATGGCATCCACCTCGCCTGATAGGGCGAGCTCCCCCGCCATGGAGACCCACTCCATGCAGGCCCGACCACAGGTGGGCGAGATGCGACCGACGGTTATATCTTCTGGATTGAGGTTGTGGGGGTCTATGATATCGACCTGTCCAGCTGTGTGCCCGCCGTACCCGGCAGAGCCCACCGCATGCACCCTCAACGGTGCTCCCGCCAAGCCGGCAGCCTGCTCCATGGCGTACCCGCTTCCTATGACTACGGGACGGCAGATGGAGTAGATGTCGTTGGAAGCCAGGGTCTTGGCCACCACCTCGGGGCCGATCCCGCAGGGGTCTCCCATGGTTATGGCGATGGTGGGCTTGTCCGGGTTTCCGGCCATTCTAGCCACACTTATTCCAACCGCAGGAAGCGCAAAGAAGGCAGCCTTCCTGGTAGGCGACGGGGGCATTGCAGTCGGGGCATCGGGTACGGGGCAGGGTGCCCGACAAATCCCAGGACTGGCGCTTGTCCGTCGATGCGAACAGCTTCAGCTGGGAACCGTCGATGGGCCCATGGTCCACCTCCGAGGAGATGCGACGCTCCAGCGCCAGGGCGACTGCATCGGGGGCGGAGCGCACGAGGGCGCCGTTGTCCCACGCCGGGCAGCAGGTGATGCCCTTCAACTGGCTGACCACTTCACGGATGTCCACCCCCGAACGGAGGGCCAGGGAGACCAGGCGGGAGATGGCTTCCAACTGGGCTGAATCGCAGCCGCCAGCCTTGCCCAGGGTAGAAAACACCTCAAAGGGCGTCTGGCCTTCATCGAAGTTGATGGTGATGTACATCGTTCCGTGGCCCGTCTTGATGCGCTCGGTGATTCCCACCATCTCCGAGGGGCGTTCCCTTGGCGTGAGGATGCTGCTGTCAGCTACGGCGTCAGCACCTTCCTGGTCGGGCTCTTTGTGGGTCTCGCCCGTGCTCAGCACCTGGTTTTCCTTGCTGCCGTCCCGGTATATGGTGATCCCCTTGCAACCCATCTTGTAGGCAAGCATGTAAGCATCTGCTATATCTTCCTGGGTCGCCTCGTTGGGGAAGTTGATGGTCTTTGAAACTGCATTATCGGTGTGCCTCTGGAAGGCGGCCTGCATCTTTACGTGCCACTCGGGGCTGATGTCGTGGGACGTTGCGAACAGGTCCTTCACCCAGTCGGGGACCGCGCCGTTGAGCTCGTGCAGGCTGCCCTTGTGGGCCAGTTCTTCCATGAGGTCCATTGAGTAGAAGCCCTCGTGCTTGGCCACGGACTCAAAGATGGAGTTGCCTTCCACCAGCCTAGTGTTGTCCATTACGTTGCGCACATAGCTGAGGGCGAACAAGGGCTCTATACCGCTGGAACAACCCGCGATGATGCTGATAGTGCCGGTCGGGGCGATGGTGGTGGGCGCAGAATTGCGCATCCGGGTGCCGTCGGGCCGGTCATAGATGCTGCCCGGCCATGCGGGGAAGGTCCCCCGTCGTTCTGCCAGCGAAGCAGATGCTTCGTGGGTCTTGTGTTGGATAAAGGTCATGATCTCTTCAGCCACACCCAAGGCAGAGTCGGAAGCATAGGGGATTCCCAGCTGGATCAGCAGGTCCGCAAAGCCCATGACTCCCAAGCCGATGCGCCGGGTCTTCTTGCTCATATCTTCGATGGCCTGGATGGGATAGTCGTTCATGTCGATCACGTTCTCGAGGGTATGAACGGCAACAGCTATCACTTTGGCCATCTTGTCCCAGTCGATCTCGATGCTGTCGCCCGTGCTCCGCACCATCTGGGCCAAGTTTACGGACCCCAGGTTGCAGGACTCGTAAGGCAGAAGGGGCTGCTCCCCACAAGGGTTGGTGCTCTCGATTGTTCCCAGGTTGGGGGTGGGATTGTCCCTGTTAATGCGGTCCAGGAACACGATTCCGGGGTCGCCGGTCTTCCATGCCATCTGGACCAGGAGCTCGAACACATGCCTGGCGTTCAGCCTGCCTTCGATCTTGCCGCTGCGGGGGTTGACCAGGTCGTACTCTTCTCCCTTGTCCACCTTGGCCATGAAATCTTCTGTTACCGCAACGGAGATGTTGAAGTTGGAGATGCTGTGTCCATCTTCCTTGGATTTTATGAACTTGAGGATATCCGGGTGATTGACCCGCAGGATGCCCATGTTGGCGCCCCGCCGGGTGGATCCCTGTTTCACAGCCTCGGTGGCTCCATCGAAGGCCCGCATGAAGCTCACGGGGCCGCTGGCGACTCCTCCGGTGGAACCCACGATATCGCCCTCGGGGCGAAGGCGGCTGAATGCGAACCCGGTGCCACCTCCGCTCTTCTGCACAAGAGTTGCCTGCTTGACCGTCTCGAAGATGGCTTCCATGGAGTCTTCGACGGGCAGGACGAAGCATGCCGATAGCATTTGCAATTCCCTGCCGGCATTCATCAGCGTTGGTGAGTTGGGCAGGTAGTCCAGCGACGCCATTGTCTTGTAGAACTCTTCTTCGGTAGCCTGCACCTCTTCTTCGGTAGCCCCGTACAGCCGGTCAGCCTTGGCCAGGTTGTGGGCTACCCGCCGGAACATCTCGTCGGGTTCTTCAACGACCGTGCCCTCCCGGTCCTTGGCCAGGTAGCGGCGTTCCAGGACTGCCAGGGAGTTATCGCTCAGGCTGCGGTAGCTCCCGGCGGCCTTCTCCAGGTCGCCGGAAGCTTCCAGAGCTCTCTTGACGCGGTTCCTCACTTCCAGCGTGCTTATATCTTGACGATGTTCGATGTTGGATGACATTACTGGCTGAGCCTCCCCTTACTGTTCCTCGATGAGAAGATAATAGTGCTTACAGCAATCTCTGTTGCTGCCGTTTGCTGGACCTGGATGGTGTGGATGCTTCTTCCTTTCTTGAACGCTGTCCCGCCTCCTCCCGGAGGTCCCTTACAACCTCTTCGAAGCTTTCGATGTCCTGGAAGTCGCGGTAAACACTTGCGAACCGCACATATGCGACGCGATCAAGGCCGCGGAGCCGGTCCATGACCATGCGGCCTATTTCGTTGGAATGCACCTCGACGTTGCCGGTGTCGTGGAGGCTGGTTTCTATGTCTGCCGCCATTTCTTCGATCTTGTCGTAGGAGATGGGTCGCTTGGTGCAGGCGCGGGCGATTCCGTCCCTTAGCTTGTCCCTGCTGAACTCTTCCCGCCTAACGTCGTTTTTCACCACCAGCAGGGCAGGCCGGTGCACATTCTCATAAGTTGTGTAGCGAAGACCGCAACGGGTGCATTCCCGGCGCCGGCGGACGCCGTTTTCGGACGTGCGGGAATCAATCACCTTGGAGTCATCGTGATTGCAATAGGGACATTGCATAGCTTACCAATCAACCTGAGAATATCCAGTCAGCCCTGTCAATGGCACTATATATTGTGCCATGTGGCATGAACACCACAATATTTCGTATGACGGGCTATGATTATTGGCTAAGCATTTACCAAATGTCAAGGGACAATTGACCGAATTTTGGGACTTCTTTGAGTGGCAAAACTGCTCACCCGGAGACTCAATGGCGATGGCTTTTATTCCTCGATACTGAGGCAAATAAAGGAGGCCACCCTCGAAAGGGTGGCCTCTGAAAGGTTCCCGGCGCCTGTGCATTAACTGGTCCCAAAGATGATCAAATATACCAACGGCGACCGGGAATATTACTTGGTCCTAAGCGGACTACCGGAGTAGCCCCCTACCTCGCTGGGCAGGTTGCCTCCTAAGGAAGCTGGGGATGTCCAGATCATCCGATTCGTCGGGGGTGGCATCGCGCAGCAACTTCCGAAGGTCTTCGTCTCTTTGGACCAGGTCGTCCTGGGCCACGGGGAACGATGCCGCCACCATGGTTACCTTGACCTCGTCGTCCATCTTGGGGTCGCGGGAAGTGCCGAAGATGACGTTGGCTTCAGGGTCGGCCAGCTCGTGGACCACATCGGCAGCTTCCTGGACCTCCTTGAGGCTCAAGGTGTTGCCTCCGGTGATGACGAAGAGTATGCGCTTGGCGCCATCGATATTGATATCGAGCAGCGGGCTCTTAGTTGCCTGCTTGGCGGCATCCTTGGCGCGGGTTTCGCCTTTGCCCTTACCAATGGCGAGCCAGGACTGACCGGCTCCACCCAGGATGGTCTTCACGTCAGCGAAGTCGATGTTGATCTCGCCGGGTACGGTTACCACCTCGGCAATGGCCTGGATTCCCTGCTGCAGAACGGAGTCAGCCAAACGCAGGGCATCTTCCCAACTGTAGGTCTGCTCCCTGTTGCGGTCCATCTCAAGGAGGCGGTCATTGGGGATTACGATCAGGGTATCTACGTGGTCCTTCAGGTTTTCAATGCCCTCGTCTGCGTTCTTCCTGCGCACGGCTGATTCGAAATCGAATGGCCTGCTGACTACGGCGACGGTGAGGGCGCCGGCCTCTTTGGCCAGCTGCGCAACCACGGGGGCAGCGCCCGTGCCGGTACCTCCGCCCATTCCCACCGCAAGGAAAACCATGTCGGCACCGCCGACAGCTTCTGCGATCTCCTCACGACTCTCCTCGGCAGCTTGCCTACCGAGATCCGGATTGGCGCCCGCTCCCAGGCCCTTGGTCATTTCCTGGCCAATGGGAACTCGGTTGCTGATGTCGCATCGGAAAAGGTGCTGGGCATCAGTGTTCACGCCGTAGTACTGAATCATGGCCAGGCGCTCTTTGAACATACGACTTATGGCGTTGCATCCGGCTCCGCCCACACCCAATACCTTTATTACTGGTTGCCCTGGAGTCCTTCCCGTTTCGGTATCCATCTGCATGACTTCCTGCTCCTCCTCTTTCCAGCCTTGGCTATCCACACTAGTCATCCTCTCCTCCTATCAGGTATTTCTCTTGTGTCTCCAGTTTGACCCTCGCGGTCTAAGCTGCGACTTCCTCAGGACTCCTCTTGAACTTGCTGAACCAGGACTTCTGCTTCCCTGGATTCCAGTTTCCTCCGCTGACGACCGGATGGGGCTGCCCCTGATGCTTGATTCCCCAAATCAAGGTGCCCACGCTGGTGGAAAAGCCCGGTTTTCTCAGGTCTGCAGGCAGGCCCATGATCCCGTCTGGGTATCCGATCCGGGTCGGAGAACCTGTTGCCCGGGCAACCAGGTCGGCCAGGCCGGGGAGTTCAGCGCTTCCTCCAATGAGTACGATCCCTCCCGGCGGTATCTGGCGAAGTCCAGCTTCCTTGACGTGGGACAGGACCATTTTCAGGATCTCCGCCATTCGCTCGTAGATGGGCTGGCACAAAGCTCGCCGATGGACCATCCTCTTGGGCTCCCCCTGGTACCCAGGTATCTGCACCTCTTCGTCAGCAGGTATCGCTTCTGGGTTGGCATGCCCGTACCTGATCTTCAGCTCTTCGGCCGCGTAGAAGGGCAAGCCGGTGGCCACTGATAGGTCCCTGGTCACCTGTATCCCCCCAACGGGGATTACAGCGTTGTACCAGGGGCTGCCCGCCTTGAGGAGCACTACGTCGGTGGTCCCGCCTCCAATGTCGACCAGCACAACCCCGACCTCTCGTTCATCCTCGGTCAGGGCAGCTTCGGCAGCGGCGATTTGCTGCAACACGAGGCTGCGGACAGAGACTTTGCATCCCTCGACAGCCTTGACCAAGTTCCGCAGGATAGGGCCGTCTCCGAGTACCACATGGGACTCCAGCTGAAGACGGTCGGCATGCAGCCCTACGGGATTTCTCACCCCCCGCAGCCCGTCAACCGCGTAGCTCATCGGAATAACATGGAGTATCTCCTTGCCGCTGGAGACGGGTGAACAAGAAGAACGTATCAGGTGCTCCACATCCCGGGCAGAAATGGAGTTGTCTCTACCAGAGCTGTTGATAAGTCCGGTGGTATTGACGCATGAGATGTGGTTTCCGGTGACACCGAGGTATGCCCAGGTAATGGGGCGTCCCAAGTACTTTTGGGCTTCATCAAGAGATGCTCTGACCGCCTCTTGTGTCTCCGGTATGTTTTCAACCCTTCCCTTGTGCATCCCCTGCGATGGAACAATCCCGGTCCCCAACACCTTCAACTCACCTTCAGGACCGACCTTAGCGATAATGGTACACATCTTGGTTGTGCCCATATCGATGGCGGTGTAGTAAGTATCATTCGGCATTGCGCACCTCCTTTCTTAATGTATCGGGGGACATGATCAACTATTGCTTAAGCGTTCCGCTGCCCTGAGCCGGGCGCTGCGACTTCTGGGATTTCGGCTTACTTCTTCGTGAGTTGGAGTGATGACCTTCCTGGTTAACGTCTTTAGGGTTGCGGTGTGGCTGCAAGCGCAGAGGGGGATGCTCGGGGGGCATATGCAACCCCGGGATTCCCGGGCCAGAAAGTTTTTGACGATCCGGTCCTCCAAGCTGTGGTAGCTGATCACCACCAACCGGCCTCCCGGCTTCAGCACACTGACGGCGACGTTTAGACCTTTCTTAATATTTTCCAATTCATCGTTGACGAAAATCCGCAGGGCCTGAAAGACCTTGGTAGCAGGGTGAATTCCCTTTTTTCGCCCGCCGAGCGTCTTTGCCACCAGGTTCGCCAGCTCCAGCGTGGTGTTCAGAGGTCTGTGTTCCACCACTGCTTGAGCGATCGACCTAGCTCTGGGCTCCTCGCCATACTGGGAAAATATGTCGGACAGCTGTTCTTGGGAGTAAGAATTGAGTATGTGGGCTGCGCTGGTCTCCATATCAGGGTCGAAGCGCATGTCCAATGGCCCTTCTCCTTGAACGCTGAACCCCCGCCCATAGGTGTCCACCTGGAAGGAAGACATACCCAGGTCCATGAGAACACCATCTGGCTGAGAGAAGCCCAGGGAACCTGCCAGCTCTTCCATACGGATGTAGCTGTCTTGCACCAGTACGCTGGAACTGGGGAGGTGCCAAAGACGCTGGCGAGCACGGCCAACCACCTGAGGATCCAAGTCAATACCCAAAAGCCTACCACCTGGCATTGAAGCCTGGAGAACGGCTTGGGCATGCCCTCCTTCACCGACGGTAGCATCTACGAACACCCCTCCCGGCTTCACAGCTAGGTAGGCTACCGTCTCCCGCAACAGGACCGGCTGGTGAAGGTATTTTTCCTCACTGCGCACCACACCACCCTCCGGCAAGTTGGGCGACGCTTGGATACGCCTGTCCAGGGCCAAAACCACCTCGATCAACCGCCCCTTTCCCGGATTTAGGCTACCCTTCGGCGATAAGCCGCCATGTGGATGGCCCCCTTAGAGCACTTACCCACTCCGGAACACCGCACATCCCAAGCAAAGCCATCCCCGAATCGCTTTGCAGACCTTGTACCGCGAAATATCGGTCTAGCCTGCTACAGGACGCTGCCGGTTAGTCCGGAGCGCGGTGAGGGGGCTAAGGGGGCAATCCCCGCCCTGCCAACCCAGGGAAGCAATCCCCAGGTTGGCCCCCCGCACATTCATCTCCCCGAGCCTATCAACATAAGTAAAAAACTTGCAAGGGCAAAATAGACATAATTTAATCGATTTCTGAAAATTATGACAGTATGGCGGCCAAACCAGCTTGTCCGCATGGAGATTAACTAAACGGGCAAGGGGACATCTGGTGTTAGCCAGCGTTCAGGAACTCTTCGACCCACCTCACCGCCGGCTCTGTTTCGTACAGATTGTTCAGAATGACAGCGTTCCTAAGGTGGTCCCCCTGGAAGAACCGCTCGTAGAGGACTTGCCTGGAGGCGAAAGCGCTGCAGCATGTGTCCCACGCCAGGTGGAAAAGACGGATCCTCTCCTCCGCGGTGGCTGTGTCGGTGTCCATGTAGCGCCGGATGTCCTCGGCAAGGGGACCCTGCAGATCGGCTTCCGTGGGGAGGCCCATAAGGCTGCTGGAGCCAAGCAGGTGAAGTATCTCGGCCATCCTGGGGTACATCTTGATGAAGACATTCCTGGCAACCATCAGGGGCTTGGTGGACGGGCACATCACTCCCCACTGGTCTACCTGGGCATCCACCTCGGCAGCGCGGAGGCACGCCCGGGTCACTTCCAGGTTTTCGATGATCTCCGCGAGCATTTGCTGGACCTGGGGCAAACTGCGGGACCCCAGGGCGCGCGTCATCAGTGTAGCCAGCCCGAGGATGAACTCGCACTTGACTACATTCTTTGTGACGACTTGATGTCCCGAGTGGGCATACTGGTTGGTGCGAATGGAAAGGTCGTTGCACAGGTCGGGCCTGCCAAGGAGGAATACCCGCTCCCAGGGGACGAGGACGTCGTCGAAGAACACCACCGCATCCATCTCTTCGAAACGAGAGGACAGGGGATGGTCGAAATGGGATCTCCCAATGTCCAGGCTATCGCGACACAGGAACTTCAGGCCGGGAGTGTCGCAGGGGATGGCGAAGGCGAAAGAGTAGGGATCGGTGCCGTCCTTGGGCAGATAGTGGGATCGGGCCGGATAGACCGCTATCTCGTCGGATAGAGGTCCCAGGGTTGCGAGGACACGAGGTCCACGCACCACGATTCCGGCGTCCGTCTCCTTGACCACCGCCAGGGCCACATCGACCCTGTCCTCCAGGGGAGTTGCCCCCGCAGCGCGGTTGCGCTGGAGGTTGATGAGAGTGTGGGTAAGGCAAAGGTCGTTCTCGCGAATGTACTCGTAGTAGTTGCGTACGTTCTGGGCGAACTCGGGGCGGTTCTGACCGAAGTAGTCCCCTGCCTCTGCAAGCGCCATCATACTGACGTTCAGGAAATCGGGAGTCCTCCCCATCATCCCGCAGCTCACGCGGGCCCAAGCCGACATCATGTCCCGGCGCTTTTCCAGGTCTTCGATGGAGCGTGGCACGATGAAAGAGAGTCCCACCGGGTCTCCCGTGGTCGGCGATTCATAGGTCATCGTGTCCTTGAGGCCGGGCTCATGCTGCATATCGTAGAGGCGCGCCAGGGTCTCAGCCCCTCGCTTCAGGGCAGGGTGTGTGGTCACATCCTTCACCCGATCGCCAGCCAGATGCACTTCGGGCGCTCTCTCCTTAAGACCTTCCAAGTACTGCTTACCTGTTCTGGCTGGCATGTCTTTGCTCCTGTTAGCTGCGGGATAATGGCCCATCGGGAGGGGCTGCAGGGGGTGGAAACTTCCTGAGGTGTTCGGCTTACATTATACTATGGTGAAGAGGCCGCCACGGCCGCATGGAGATGTGAGATATGCCCCGCGCATTGAGCAAGGCCACCCGTTCCATTGGCGAAGACCATCTGTCTTCCATGGTGTTGACTGCGGATGGTCTGCCTACGGAAATGAGCGAATTTCAGGCTTCTAAGGATAGCTACCTGGACAACGCCACCATGGCTGAACACGGCTTTCCCGGCAGCACCACAGGTGAGATCGAAGCTACTGGACGGATCACCGGCTACATCCGAGAGTACGTCACCCCATCATCCGTTGAGGATGTCGTTCCCGGTGACTACCTGATGGCCGCCACTGTAGTACATCTCTTCGAAGAGGAAGACCAGGTATCCCTCTGGATCGCCAACCAGTTCCTGGGGGAGTTTCAAAGGTCCGTTCGCAAGGATCTGGGAAAGGGCCAACAGATCGTTAAGGCGGAGCCGACATCGGTCAAGGGATTTTCCGATGAGGCGGTTGCCCTGTGCACCGTGCAGTCGGCCGCTGCTGGTCTAGTCGCCTCGACCATCGTGGACTTCCGAGTTGGCAGGCTCTTGGGAGTGGCGTATGTGGTGACCATGGGAGAGGACCAATCCCTCGACCTGGCCCAGACGTTGGGGCTCCGCTTGGAAGAGCGGATGATCAGGGTTGTGCTGGGGGCAGCATAACCTCAACCATGCCCCTCTCCTGTTCTGACATTCTCAAATGGGCTCTTCAGTTCGATGGCCGGTCGGTCTTCCTGGAACGTGCCGATGAAGACGACTTCGGAATCGGAAGGGGAGCCGATCATTGAGGCAAGAGCGGGATAGAGAACCGGAAGCTCCCGGCGGTCCCGGTGTACCTCCCCGGCGTCGCCTTCAGACCTTCAAGTCGCTGGGCAATCCCGACTACCGGCTTTTCTGGATCGGGAACATCTTCAACAACATCGGTATGTGGCTGCAGATGGTCACCCTGGGGTTTCTGGTGTGGGAGCTCACTAAGGATCCTGAGACGGGGCAGGGCAGCGCCATATTATCTGGGACCATTGGCGGTCTCAGGTTCCTTCCGACGCTGCTGGTCGGTCCCTGGGCGGGGGTGCTGGCAGACCGGATGGACCGCCGGAAGCTCGTCATCGTCACTCAAACGTTCATGGCAGCCTGCGCCGCATCCTTTGCTCTGCTGATACTCTGGCTGGGGGTCGAAGGGCCCGGCAAGCTGGAAGTGTGGCACGCCTACCTTTATGCAAGCATCATGGCCGTTGCCCATGGGCTCTTGCAGCCGGCACGGCAGGCGCTGATTGCAAACACCGTGCCCCAAGAGGACCTAGCCAACGCCTTTGCATTGAACTCCATGACCGTCACTTCGGCCCGGCTCCTGGGTGGAGTACTTGGAGGCTCTCTAATCGGAGCCCTTGGCTTCAAGTATAACTTCTTCGTCGAAGCGGGTCTGCTGGCGGCGATGGTCGCCTTGATGGTGCCCATGCGAATCCGCTATACCGAACCCCAAACCGCCCGAACCAGCTCGCCCTTGCGCAATCTGCGGGACGGGATTTCATACGTCTGGAACGAGAACAGGGTGATATTCCACCTGATCCTGATGAACTTCGTCTTGGTCTTTGCTTTCCGGCCGGTGCAGACCTTGCTGCCCGCTTACACCGGTGGGGTTTTGGGGCTGGATGATGGTGCCAGAGAAGGCGGGTTCCTGCTAGCCGCCCAAGGAGTTGGCGGCATGATGGGGGCCTTAATGCTGGCCAGCATCGGGTACTCGCTGAAAAAAGGCCAAGTGAGCTTGGTGGCGCTGATTATCGGGTCGGCGTCCATGGTGGTGTTCGGGCAGTCTCACTGGCTGCTGCTGTCCCTGGGAATGATGGCCACTATGGGGCTCTGCCAGACCAGTTTCATTACCAGCAACCTGACCTTGGTGCAGACCATGTCCCCCGACAGACTGCGCGGCCGGGTTACGAGCATATACATGCTGGAGAACGGCTTTGGCCCGTTAGCCATACTCCTTATCAGCATATTTATCGAGGTGGCGGGCGCCGGGTATGCCTTCTCATCCGTGGCGGCGGCCTGCCTCGTCATAGCCATATACTTCCAGTTGTTCTTTAGCCAGGTCCGCTCCCTCAAGTAGTCTGGCCTACAGATCGCTCTACCATCGGCAAGCCCATCCGGCCCCCTACCGGGCCAAGGCCCATCTTCCTTCCGGAAGAACAGGCATTCGCCGAGCCTCCGAGGCACCCCATTCATATAGCCCCGTCGTTGAGGCGCCAGAGGTGATCTAAAGCTACCCGCAGCTGGATGCCGACCTACTCTCATTGACTGTGAGGGTGAGCAGGTGGCCTTGGGGGGAGGAAGCTATGGCATATGGTCGGCTCGGGGCTAGGACACGTTGTTTGTCAAGAGCGCGTCCCCAAACCCTCCCGCTTCCTGAGGTCTTTCCACCGGAGAAACTCGCAGCCCTATGGCAAGGAATGCTAGCTGAGGAACACCCAAGGGGTGGGGTGGAAAGCCGTCATCCGGTCTAGTGCACAAAAAGGCACCGCCCCTCGCAAGGGGCGGTGCCTTTTCCATGTCGGTTGGTAGGGTGGACCGTCTAGTTGAGGGTCCAGTTATTGGGACGCATCCGGCGGTCGAACCGAGGCTCCCAGTCCAGGTTGGCGCTGGAGCCGTAGAACACCAGGGCGTCGAAGTAGGTGTAGATGATCGCTTGGTCATAAGCGATGTCTACCAGGTGTTGCATCAGCTCTTGCCTGGAGGGTGAGCCGTCAAGCCTGGCTGCCCTGGCAGGATCAAGTAGTGGCTGGACGTTCACGGGGTCGCAGAACTTGGCGCTCGAGTTGCCGCAGTCCATGCGTCCGAGGGCTCGTGCGAAGTCCAGGGTTTCCAGGGACGGGTTGAGCTGATAGCTCTGGGGTGAGCAGAAGCACGGGGGTCCCGGTGGGTCGTCAAGGCAGAAGCGGTCCCCAGGCTCATCTCTCTGTTCTCTCCACGCACGACCGCAGCCTGTGCGGGCAACGTCGAGCCAGCGGGCGGTTTCCAGGACGACTGCCCTGGCATTGACGCCTACATCTCTCCACATGCCTGCTTGGGCTTCAGCCACTTCAACGTTGGCGGGGTAGCGACCCTCGAAAATGTTGATGACGATCTCATTGGCCGGGTCGTAGCCGGCAGATGCCAGCAGTTCCATGGCCAAACCGGGGTCGTACTCGTACTGGGCAATGGTGCGGTCCGTTGTGCCCAGCGTTCCCGGAGGAGCGTAGGTGCCCTGGCACTGGAACAGGCCATCATAGAACTGCTCGACGATCAGGTCGCAGTCGGTGGCATGGGCCAGAGCAAGGCGAACATCCTGCTTGCTCAGCTCAGGGTGCCAGATGGTGTCATATACGTTGACGAAGGTCTCGGCGGCACCACCGGTCTTGAAGACAGGAACCGAGTCCTGGTGTTCCAGGTTGAGGTTGATGGTCCAGTCGGCCTCACCAACACCTACCATGGATGCGCGGACAAGGCTCTCGGAGCGCCACTCGATGGTTATCTCGTCGATGGTGGGTGCGTTGGCATCGTTGGGCGCTGCGGGGTTGGGTACATAGTTATCGTACTTTTCGAACGAGATGTCACGTGAGCGCCGGTACTCGGTCTGGACGTAGGGTCCAAAACCGACGGTCCTCTCGCCACGTTCGACTGCGGAGGCGCTATTCCACCATGCGGGGGCCTGGAATCCGATAAGGAAGGCAGACCTGGGCAGGATGGGGCAGGCGGTGCCGCAGACCGCATCGACGGTGAGGTCGTCAACCACTTCACCGACCAAATCGCCGGTGTAGCTGTGGGACGACTGACCGATGTTTTCGTCACCCATGATGTCGATGGCCTGCTTGGCAGCGGCGGCGTTCCAGGGCTCGCCGTTGTGGAAGGACACGCCGGGGGTCAGGTAGAAGCGCCAGCGGTCATCGGCGACCTGTTCCCAGCTCTGGACGCCGGACAAGGGCACAACCTCAAAGGTCGTGCTGTCAATGTAAGTAAGCACATCTGTGGTCAGGTCCTGACAGGCAGCATGCACTGGGATGATACGGCAGCCGGGGCCCGTCAAGTTGTCGCCAGCAACCTCTGCTGAACCCCAGACCCCCAGAAGGGTGGGTTCTTCACCGAAGACCATGGTGATACTGGACTTGGCTGGCGCGGGAGTGGCCGTGACCACCTTCTCCATTACATCGGTAACGACCCTTGTAACTTCCATCACCTCACCAGGCTCAGTGACGATCCTGGTAACTTCCATGACTTCACCAGGCTCAGTGACGACCCTGGTAACTTCCATGACTTCACCAGGTTCAGTAACGATCCTGGTCACTTCTACTTCCTGGACTATGGGAGCTGCGGTTGGTTCCTCTTCTCCGCAAGCAAAAGCCACTGCGCCGATCAGCAACAGCAGCGGGGCCAGGAGCAGAAATCGGGGGGCAATTCCCCATCTGTGCATAGCTACCTCCTTCTCGGAATCAGTCTTGAGTTTAAACGGCATCCGCCGCCCTTTCTCCCTAGAAAGTCGGCACAATGTATATCATAGGTTCCTTAGCCTTGTCAATGGCAGTGTCCGGTCTCCCATGAAATCGCAGGGCTTCGTAGCTTCCAAGACTAGATCAGCCAATGCTTAGCAGGCGGCGCTGCTTCTGTCTTCGTGCCCCAATTTTGCCCTCGCACGTACTGGAGCCGACTATCGGTCCCAGCGCCGCCGGTCTCTTGAGCACGCAGAACCTGTCCTAGGCATTTTGGGCGCTCATCGTTCGCCATGTCCGTGTATTATCCATGGACTTGTAGCTCCGGAGAGAGCCTGACAAAAAGGCACCGCCCCTCGCAAGGGGCGGTGCCTTTTCCATGTCGGTTGGTAGGGGGTGGACCGTCTAGTTGAGGGTCCAGTTATTGGGACGCATCCGGCGGTCGAAGCGGGTCTCCCACTCCAGGTCTGCGCTGGAGCCGTAGAACACCAGGGCGTCGAAGTAGGTGTAGATGATCGCTTCATCATAGGCGATGTCTACCAGTTCCTGCATCAGCTCCTGCCTGGAGGGTGAGCCGTCAAGCCTGGCTGCCCTGGCCGGGTCAAGTAGGTGCTGGACGTTCACCGGGTCGCAGAACTTGGAACCGGAATCATTGCAGTCCATGCGTCCCAGGGCTCGCGCGAAGTCCAGGGTTTCCAGGGACGGGTTCAGCTGATACGTATTCGGCTGGCAGAAGCACGGGGGTCCCGGTGGGTCGTCAAGGCAGAAGCGGTCCCCAGGCTCATCTCTAAGTTCTCTCCAAGCACGGCCGCAGCCTGTGCGGGCCACATCGAGCCAGCGGGCGGTTTCCAGAACGACCACATTAGCGCTGATGCCCACTTCTCTCCACATGCCGGCCTGAGCTTCAGAAAGCTCTACGTTGTTCGGGTAACGGCCTTCGAACACGTTGATGGTGATCTCGTTGGCCGGGTCGTAGCCGGCGGATGCCAGCAGTTCCATGGCCAAACCGGGATTGTACTCGTACTGGGCCATGGTGCGATCGGTTGTGCCCAGTGTTCCCGGAGGAGCGTAGGTGCCCTGGCAGGTGAACAGGCCCTCATAGAACTGATCGACGATCAGGTCGCAGTCGGTGGCGTGGGCCACAGCGAGGCGAACATCCTTCTTGCTCAGCTCAGGGTGCCAGATGGTGTCGTGGACCAATACGAAGGTCTCTGCTGCGCCACCGGTCTTGAAGACGGGCACGCGGTCCTTGTGGGCCAAGTTGAGGTTCATGGCCCAGTCGGCCTCTCCGACCTCTACCATGGTTGCGCGGACGAGGGCTTCCGCCCGGGTCTCGACGAATATCTCGTCGATGGTCGGTGCGTTGGCGTCGTTAGGCGCATCGGCGTTGGGCACGTAGTCTTCGTACTTCTCCATCTTTATGTGACGGCCACGGCGGTGCTCAACCTGGACATAGGGGCCGAAACCGATGGTCTGGGAAGTGCGCTCTACGTTGGAAGCGCCCGCATACCACTCAGGGGCCTGGAATCCGATCAGGAAGGCGGACCTGGGAAGGATCGGGCAATCATTCTCGCAGACCACATCAACGGTCATGTCGTCAACCACTTCACCGCTGATGGTGCCGGTGTAGCTGTGGGAAGCTTGACCGATGGATTCGGTTCCCTGTATGTCGATGCCCTGCTTGGCTGCTGCCGCGTTCCATGGCTCGCCGTTGTGGAACTTGACGCCAGGAGTGAGGCTGAAGCGCCAGCGGTCACCTGCGACCTGTTCCCAGCTCTGTGTACCGGACAAGGGAACAACCTCGAAGGTGTGGCTATCTATGTATGTGAGCACATCTGTTGCCATATCCTGGCAGACAGCATGGACCGGCGAGATGGTGCAGCCGGGACCTGTAAGGCTGTCGCCTGCAACGCTGTCCGATCCCCAGACTCCGAGGAGTGTTGGGACGTCTCCGAACACCATGGTAAGAGTGGACTTGGCAGGTTCGGGAGTGGCTGTGACCACTTCTGCGGGCTGGGTTACGATCACGGTCTCGCGAACTGTCTCGGTTTCTCCACCGCAGGCGTAAGCTACTGCGCCAATCAGCAACAGCAACGGGGCAAGGAGCAGAAATCGGGGGGCGATTCGCCATCTGTGCATAACTACCTCCTTCTTGGGTTCAGCTTCTTGAAGTGCCTTGGGTCAACACGCAACAAGAGAGCTTGTTGTTCCGCAGAAGATTACACATAGAATCTCAATTTTGTCAATGGACATATCCGCAACCTCAGAAACTCGCGTGTTTCGTCTATTTCTACCGTTCTCCGGTGGGACCAATTCTCCTTTCTCACGGAACACAAAAAGGCACCGCCCCTCGCAAGGGGCGGTGCCTTTTCCATGTCGGTTGGTAGGGGGTGGACCGTCTAGTTGAGGGTCCAGTTATTGGGACGCATCCGGCGGTCGAAGCGGGTCTCCCACTCCAGGTCTGCGCTGGAGCCGTAGAACACCAGGGCGTCGAAGTAGGTGTAGATGATCGCTTCATCATAGGCGATGTCTACCAGTTCCTGCATCAGCTCCTGCCTGGAGGGTGAGCCGTCAAGCCTGGCTGCCCTGGCCGGGTCAAGTAGGTGCTGGACGTTCACCGGGTCGCAGAACTTGGAACCGGAATCATTGCAGTCCATGCGTCCCAGGGCTCGCGCGAAGTCCAGGGTTTCCAGGGACGGGTTCAGCTGATACGTATTCGGCTGGCAGAAGCACGGGGGTCCCGGTGGGTCGTCAAGGCAGAAGCGGTCCCCAGGCTCATCTCTAAGTTCTCTCCAAGCACGGCCGCAGCCTGTGCGGGCCACATCGAGCCAGCGGGCGGTTTCCAGAACGACCACATTAGCGCTGATGCCCACTTCTCTCCACATGCCGGCCTGAGCTTCAGAAAGCTCTACGTTGTTCGGGTAACGGCCTTCGAACACGTTGATGGTGATCTCGTTGGCCGGGTCGTAGCCGGCGGATGCCAGCAGTTCCATGGCCAAACCGGGATTGTACTCGTACTGGGCCATGGTGCGATCGGTTGTGCCCAGTGTTCCCGGAGGAGCGTAGGTGCCCTGGCAGGTGAACAGGCCCTCATAGAACTGATCGACGATCAGGTCGCAGTCGGTGGCGTGGGCCACAGCGAGGCGAACATCCTTCTTGCTCAGCTCAGGGTGCCAGATGGTGTCGTGGACCAATACGAAGGTCTCTGCTGCGCCACCGGTCTTGAAGACGGGCACGCGGTCCTTGTGGGCCAAGTTGAGGTTCATGGCCCAGTCGGCCTCTCCGACCTCTACCATGGTTGCGCGGACGAGGGCTTCCGCCCGGGTCTCGACGAATATCTCGTCGATGGTCGGTGCGTTGGCGTCGTTAGGCGCATCGGCGTTGGGCACGTAGTCTTCGTACTTCTCCATCTTTATGTGACGGCCACGGCGGTGCTCAACCTGGACATAGGGGCCGAAACCGATGGTCTGGGAAGTGCGCTCTACGTTGGAAGCGCCCGCATACCACTCAGGGGCCTGGAATCCGATCAGGAAGGCGGACCTGGGAAGGATCGGGCAATCATTCTCGCAGACCACATCAACGGTCATGTCGTCAACCACTTCACCGCTGATGGTGCCGGTGTAGCTGTGGGAAGCTTGACCGATGGATTCGGTTCCCTGTATGTCGATGCCCTGCTTGGCTGCTGCCGCGTTCCATGGCTCGCCGTTGTGGAACTTGACGCCAGGAGTGAGGCTGAAGCGCCAGCGGTCACCTGCGACCTGTTCCCAGCTCTGTGTACCGGACAAGGGAACAACCTCGAAGGTGTGGCTATCTATGTATGTGAGCACATCTGTTGCCATATCCTGGCAGACAGCATGGACCGGCGAGATGGTGCAGCCGGGACCTGTAAGGCTGTCGCCTGCAACGCTGTCCGATCCCCAGACTCCGAGGAGTGTTGGGACGTCTCCGAACACCATGGTAAGAGTGGACTTGGCAGGTTCGGGAGTGGCTGTGACCACTTCTGCGGGCTGGGTTACGATCACGGTCTCGCGAACTGTCTCGGTTTCTCCACCGCAGGCGTAAGCTACTGCGCCAATCAGCAACAGCAACGGGGCAAGGAGCAGAAATCGGGGGGCGATTCGCCATCTGTGCATAACTACCTCCTTCGTGGTTACAGCATTGAACTCAGTCGTCCACAGCCCCGCACCGAGTAAATGCATCATTACAATTTCTGATTATTAATATTATCTGCGATGATAAACACACAATCCCATCGTTGTCAATGTATGTCTTTAGGGCGAGAGGCGGTACCTCAGTTGGTCCGGCAGGACTGCCATCCTCTGCCAGGAGCGGGAAAGGTTCCGGCTGGCGACGCAACGGGCTGCTTCCGCGACAAGCTCCGCCGCGTGTTCCAGGTCGCCGATGTCTATGTACTCCGCGCCTATTCCTCCATCTTCCGTAGCGTTGTGGTAGTTGCCCAGGGGCAGGGCGATTCCGGTGGCACGATAGCTGTGATAGATGAAGGCGCTGGCTTCGCATGTCCCGCCGCTCATCAGCTGGCGCTGGCACCTGAAACCGGGAAGCTTCTCCTGCAGCTGCTCCCTTGCCCTGTTGAGCACCGACTCTGCGCCGGCATCGAAGGTGAAGGCGGCATCTCCCACCCGTATGACCGGGCCATCTCCAATCAGCGCGCCGGGCAGGCTGCGGCTGGCTTCCAACGAAACAACTATGCAGTCCTTGGGCAGGGTTCCGGCTTCGGCGAGGAGCCGGGCCCCAACCAAGCCCACCTCTTCGGCCCTGGTGAATATGCCGTGCACCCGCCCGACATCCCCGTTGACTTGTTCCGGACCGCCGGCCATTCTGACCATGGCGGCTAGGATGGTTGCACAGCCGGCGAGGTCGTCGGCCGCTCGCATGTGGACCCTACCGTCGGCCGGCAGAAAGTTAGGCAGGTCAAGCACCGCCATTGCCGGTAGATCGAGGCGCCGTGCCTCCCCCAGCTCAAGGATAACCGAACGATCTTCTTCGGCGCCGTGCCGCTCTGCTACCACAGCTCCTACGTGTTCATCCTCTGAGGCCACGACACGGAGCTCGGCGCCGGCGGAGAGGGAGGCCGGTGGCACACCGCCCAATGCCCGTGCCACGTAGCCTAGCCCAACTTGCTCCACAACCTCGAACCCCGGGTGGTCCATATGGGCGACAAAGGCGACGTCCGGCAGTTCGGGATCGCCCGAGCGAGGCCCCTCGTAGGTCACCCAAAGGTTGCCAAAGGAGTCGGCGTGGGAAGGCAGGCTGGCGCGGGATGCTATGTCAAGGATTTCAGCGGCTACCCTGCTTTCCATGAAGGCAACAGCCGGCTGTTGTCCCAGCCTCTCCAAAATCCTAAGGACGTTCCCCTCTACTTTTTCGCTGCCCACCATTGGTTCTCTCCGTATACAGGTTGGCCGGGACATCTGGCTATACCTGTTCTTTTGGCGCCCCGGCGTTCAGAGTATAATTGCGCCGCCCCTGCCAAGGAAGGGGATTCATATTGGAGAAGTGAACTCCCATGAATGCCGAGATAGTTTCCGTCGGGTCAGAGCTCCTCTTGGGCCAGATCGTAGACACCAATGCAACGTGGATGGCCCAGAGGCTGGCCGACCTGGGGATCAACCTGTACTACAAGAGCACCGTGGGCGATAACCCCCAGCGGATGGAAGAGGTCCTGACCCGCGCCCTTGAACGATCAGACCTTGTGATCACTGGCGGAGGCTTGGGACCCACCCAGGATGATCTTACCCGGGAGGTGGTGGCCCAAGTGACAGGGAGGCACCTGGTGCTGGACCCCAGTCTATTGGAGCAGATCAGGCAGCGTTTCCAGCGACGAGGACTCATCCTGACCGCCAACAACGAGAAACAGGCGTACATACCCGAAGGGGCCCTCCCGGTAGAGAACCCTAACGGCACAGCGCCATCCTTCATCGTGGAGGACCGCCGGGGCGTGATCATGTCCCTGCCTGGAGTCCCGGTGGAGCTGAAATGGCTGTTCGACAACGAGCTGGTCCCTTACCTGGGTCGCAAGTTCGGCATCTCCGAGACCATCGCCTACCGAGTGCTGAAGGTGGCTGATCTGGGGGAGAGCAGCGTGGACGCCCGGATCGGCCATCTGATCGCCAACTCGGGCAACCCCACCGTGGGTGTTCTGGCCCATCCCGGGCAGGTGGATGTGCGCATCGCCGCAAAGTCGGGCACTCCAGAAGGCATACAGGCGCTTATTGCTCCGGTGGAGGAAGAAGTACGGGGTCTTCTCGGTGGCCATGTGTTCGGGATCGACGACGAGACCATGGAGAGCGTGGTCGGGAGTCTGCTGGAGAAGGCTTCTCTTTCCATAGCTGTTTATGAGGACATCACAGGCGGGATGGTTGCCGAAAACCTGCAGAGAGCATCGTTGAAGGGCTTCCTCGGAGGCATGATCGCAGGTTCTGGCGGTTCCATAGATTCCCTTCTGCTCCAGGACGTTGCCCTTCCCGATGTCCCCCAAGGGCAGGATGAAGACCACGCCCTGCTGACTGCCTCGCTGGCGCGGGCAGTACGAGAGCGGACGGGCGCAGAGCTTGGCTTGGCGGTGCATGGGGTACCCGGTGATGAGAAGCCCGCCGAGAACTTGGCAAGGGGTACGAGTTATCTTGCCCTGGATGGCGTGATCGACGGGCACAATGTGCTCCGGGATCGAACCTACAGCTATGCCGGCAGGGGGCAATCGGACCGCCGAAGGCTCACGCTGAACGCCCTCAACGTTGTCCGTGATGCACTGATTGGGAAGGCCTACAGCCCCGGGGTCTAAGCTTCCGCGGGATGCAGAGTCTGAGAGGTCTCAGCGGCCTTGGCGACCTCTTCCCAGTCGTAGATCATCGAGGCCAGCTTGACCTCCGCCCACAGAGGAGCTTGGTCTGCGTAGTGGGGGCTGCCGGGGTGTCCGGAGCTGCCCAGGGGCACCACCCACGCTGACCTACTCCAATCCGCTGTGTCGAACACGTACCTGGCAACAGACGTACTTGTGATGTTGAAGGGCTGGCCCATGGAGTAGCTGGCGGCCTGGGGCGTGTCGCCGTCGCCTCCCATGGGATACGAAGGGGGATTCAGCGCAACGGCATGCTCAGGGTAGGTGCCCGACAAGGGATGGGTTGGCGCGGTCCTGTGCAGGGCGCCCCATGTCCAGGATGCGGTGTCGGAGCCCAGGGTACCTTGCAGGTAGGAGCACGCGTCTTTCAGGGCTTCCGCCATGACGGCATGCCATTCCACTCCCTCGGGAAGGAGAGAGCGGTCGTTGTTGAGGGCCATCGCGGAGAATCTGGCCCGCAGCCGCGCCACGTGGCCGGCGCCCCCCCGACTTGTGTCCGAAAGGGCTTCGTTCCGGATAGGCCCGAAAATGCAGCCTACCATTCGCATTACCAGGTGCACCTGGAAAGCACTGAATATCACCGGGGCCGCCCAATCCCGCTCCATGCTGCCATCCCAAGCTGCAAGCTGCTCCATGGCCCAGGCGGAGATGCTGTCAAGAGGTTCGATGTCCTTCAGGGTACGCAGGTACTCCATCGCCGGGATGGACTTGCGCTCAGCGTGGATGGATGGCGCGTCTTCGGCAGTAACACCCTTCCCCATATCCGTGAGGCGGGCGGTGATGCGCTCTGCCCGAAATCCCGGGGCATAGTCGAAGGCTATATAGTAAGGATAGTCGGAGCCTGGAATGCGATTATTGGCAGTGACGATGTAATCAGTGCCCGGGCTCTTGGCCCGGGGCAGCTCTTCGAAAGGAATGTACTCGCCCCATTCGTGCTCTCCTGTCCAGCCCGCCACCGGCAGCCATCGGTTTGCGCTGGTCCTTTGGGGCACCTTGCCCCTCATAAGGAACCGGATTTCGCCGTGAACGTCGGCAAACACGAAGCTGTTGACCGGGTCCACCCACGACCTCATAGCCTCATCCATAGCCTCCGCCGAATCGGCCGCCATCATGGGGAGCAGGGAGTCCGCCCATGTGTTTGGCTCCTCCAGGGCTGTGTACCTCAGGGCCAGTCCGTATCCCTTACGGGGGTCCCCGCCGATGACCGGACCGTGGTGGGTGGCCGCTGCCTCTATCTCGACGGGTTGCCCGCCCTTGACGCGAATGGTTTCGCGGAGGACATCGGCCTGCTTCCAATCGTCCATATATAGGTAGCGGCTGGGATCATCGGGATGGAAACGCTCTACGTAGAGGTCCTGGTAGTCCGCATTGGCATGGGTGACGCACCAGCAGACATATGCGTTGTGGCCGAAGTGGGGAAAGCCGGGCAGTCCGGGGAAGGAGAGGCCGATTACATCGAAGTCGGGACAGGACAGGTGGTTCTGGTAGTAAACGTTGGGCACCTCCAGGGCCCTGTGAGGGTCGCCGCCCACCAGGGGCTTGCCCGAGGCGGTGCGGCTGCCATGCAGCGCCCAGCTGTTGCTGCCCGCCTCAGTGGATGCTAAGCCCTCGATGGCCTCCATAGAGATGCTAAGCTCTTCGAGGGCCTGTTCCATGGGGCCATCGTACCTGAGGCCGGGTGGAACGATTACGAGCTGGTCCTGCTCGTATCCAGGAAACAGCTTGGCGGTGGCTTCGGGGCCCAGCGCCTGTACCAACCGGGCGCGCCACAGCTTAGCTTCAAAGACGCCCATCATGATGTGGCGAACCTTGAACACAGCCAGCCCGTCCCACGGCGCCCACGGCTCGGGCCGGATCCCGGCGAGGCTGAACTCGACCGGCAGGCGAGTCGTTGACTCGATAAAGGCGTTCAGCCCGGCGGCATAGCTGTCCAGCATAGCCCGGGTTTCTGGCATGACGGCCTCGTAGTCGGCCCGGACGCTGCGCTCCAGGCGTAGGCGCCGCAAAAGCACATCCTGCTCCAGAGCGCTGGGGCCGGCTACCTCCGCCCACTGACCGTAGGCGCGACGGCGGTCATATTCCATGTGCCAGAGGCGGTCCTGGGCGGTTGCGAACCCCTGGGCGAAGAAGGCGTCCTTCACGGTGCCGGCACGGATGTGGGGGATGCCGTAGGTGTCCCGGAAGATATCTACCCGCCCTTCCAGCCCTGCGAGGGTAATGGGTGCGGACAGGTCGGGAAGGGAATCACGCATCTGTTGTAGATGGTCTGCCGTCTCTACCATGGCTGAATACCTTACTTATATTACGGGGCGTACAAGGGGCGTCGATAGTGTATCATAGGGGATGGCAGTCCCGATGAGGCGCTGCCGGACCCCAGCCCTGGGGTTGTCGAGGGCCGTTAGCTCAGTTGGTCAGAGCACCGGACTTTTAATCCGGGTGTCCAGGGTTCGAATCCCTGACGGCCTACCAGGCTTGACAACCAAAGTTGAAATCCTGGACAAGCGCCATTCCCACAAGCCCACCCCGGCGGAACGTTGCGGCGTAACCGGCCTAGCTCTGTTCTGTTCGGTTCTTGCGTCCGCACCAGGCTACGGACGCCAGCGACGTGGACATACTGATCAGCTTTAGTGGCCCGGCCACTTCCAAGGCGTACTTCAGTGTCCAGTTCTACATTGAGGGCCTGCTGGGGCGTCAAGTCGACCAGGTTAACGAAAAGGCGCTGCGCCCTGAGGTTCATCACTACATGGAGCAAGAGGCGGTGTTCGTCTGACGAGCAAGGCTTGCGCCTTTATCCACAGGCTCGACGCAGCCTCGCGCCAAACTCCCTCCCCACGCAGATTTCTCATATATATAATTGAAGTGAAGACTATGTTGCTTGTGAGGTGGGTATGAGCTCCTCGAATGGTATGGAAGTCCTCTGCGTCCTTTACCCGGACCCGGTCGCCGGGTTCCCACCCGACTACGCCCGTGAGGGCATACCAACCCTTTCCCACTACCCCGACGGCCAGACGCTGCCGACGCCGTCCGCCATCGACTTTACGCCCGGTCACCTGCTTGGCTCCGTATCCGGCGGCCTTGGGCTTGAGCGGTTCGTCACGGGGCGCGGCCACAGGTTCGTTGTAACCTCAGACAAGGACGGCCCCGACTCTGTATTCGAGCGAGAGCTGCCGGATGCGGACGTCGTCATATCCCAGCCCTTCTGGCCAGGCTACCTGACCGCTGAACGCATCCGAAACGCCCCCAACCTCAAACTGGCCATTACCGCCGGCATTGGGTCTGACCACGTGGACCTTCAGTCGGCCATTGCCAGGGATATCACCGTCTGCGAGGTCACCTGGTGCAACAGCGTCAGCGTGGCGGAGCACGCGGTCATGCAGATTCTGGCGCTGGTCAGAGACTACATCCCCCAGTACGGCTGGGTCATGAAGGGCGGGTGGAACATCGCCGACGCCGTTTCTCGCTCCTATGACATTGAGGGCATGGATGTGGGCGTCGTAGCAGCCGGTCGCATCGGTCTGGCTGTCCTCAAGCGCATGAAGCCCTTTGACGTGAACCTCCACTACACCGACAGGCACCGCCTGCCCGCCTCGGTTGAGCAGGAACTTGGCCTGACCTTCCATGAAAACGTGGAGTCCCTGGTGGGCGTGTGCGACGTGGTCAGCATCCACTGCCCCCTCCACGCTGAGACTGAGCACATGTTCAACGACGAGCTCATCGCCAGGATGAAGCGAGGCTCCTACATTGTGAACACGGCCAGGGGCAAGATCTGCGACCGCGACGCCATCGTCAGGGCGCTGGAGAGCGGTCAACTGGCAGGGTATGCCGGTGACGTGTGGTTCCCCCAGCCGCCGCCTAACGTTCACCCCTGGCGGTCGATGCCCAACCATGCCATGACGCCCCACACTTCCGGCACATCTCTTTCGGCGCAGGCGCGATACGCCGCCGGCGTGCGAGAGATACTTGAGTGCTGGCTGGAAGGTACTCCGATAAGGGAGGAGTACCTGATCGTACAGGGCGGCGGCCTTGCCGGGACCGGGGCCCACTCCTACAGCGAGGGCGATGCCACAGGCGGCTCAGAGGAGGCGGCCAAGTTTACGGCCATCTAGCGGGGCCATGGCTGGCTAGGGGCTGGCGCTGATGACCCGGCTGGTGTAGAGCATGCGAGGCAGAGACCTCAGAGTCTCCAGCCTGGGTTCGTCCACGTTCAGGATGCGGGGCAGCCGGATGCTCTCCAGCTTCTCAAGGTAGGGGCATCGCTTCTGGAAGGCCAGCAGGGTCATCCTGTCGCCGCCAAGGACGAGGTGGTCGAAGGGGCCGCCGTAGGCCTCCGCCTGCTCCTGGAAAACCTCGGCTGCCTTGTCCATGAGCTCCCGGGCCTGTCCTTCCCGCCTGCGGGCAAACCTTCCTGAGGAGCTGCCCCCCTTCTTGTGGCGCCCCTTGACGAATCGGGTGCCTACCTTTGACTGCGTCATACGCTCACCTTCGTAAACGCCCACGGCGTAACCGCCGAGACGCAGCAGAAGCACGAGGATGGTACGTGGCCTGTCCAGGAGGTCGAGCAGCGGGCCGATGTCCCAGCCGTCTCTCTCGGAGGCTGCCGAGACCGGGAAGGGCGGCAGGACGGCGTGGGTCTCGTCGGCGCTCCAGAAGAGTATGGCGCCAGTGCCGGATTCCCTTACCTCGTCAGCAAGGGCCTTGTCCAGAACAGCGTCGTCCGGCGTGGATGCGCCGGGCGGCAAGCACAGCGTATGGCCGGCCCTGGCAGGGTCGTGCCACTCGGCAACGAGGCTTCGCAACCGGCCTACGGGTATGTCTCGATGCTCCATCGCTCCCGTCTCAACCTTCCGCTTAGTTTGATTCGAGACCGTCGTGAGGTGGCTGTCCTGAGGCCCACAGCCCTCCCAACCACAATTCTAATCTAAGGCGGTTCTGCCTGACGTGAAAATAAACCTACCACGACGTACCGAACTGCAAACTCAACCGTTCGATGCAGTCTGAGCGGAGTCCCCTTTCCCTGTGGGCTGCTTTCAGGAGTAAGCAGGGATTAGATGATGGCGGCCTTGCGGGGCTTGACCTGAGTCACCCCGGCGAAGGCGTCCGAGCACTCCACGTACCGCCCTCACTCCGCTAGTACTGTCCTTGCTTCCGCCGAGGCACTTTCCAGACCCTCTTTCTGTGTGAGTGCGCAAGTAACAGCCGCCCATGGAGATGACCGAAGCCACGGTCCAGCGGGCGGAGAAGAAGGCAAATCCAGCCTTGTATCCGGAGCAGCGCCTCGCCAATCACTATGTAGAACTTGCTGGTGCTCTCATCTCTGATGGACAGGGGCTGCGCGCAGGCTGAACAGGGCAGTGGAGGGCTGGAGCATGCCTACGAAGTCCACCACAACGTTGGGGCCGGCGGATCTTGTCGGGCCGATATAGGAAATAGAAGGGGCGCTTGCCGTAGATGCTCCGAAAAGAGAAACCGCGTTCAAATCCGGGAGGCCAACTCTGTGACACAGAAAACTGGTACAAGATTGGAACACAAAAGAGATTAATGTCACACGTTTGACACACGCGATCTGTGAAAATGTGTGTGTATAGCATTTTGGAAGATGACTGCTTAGCGGTTGGGTTCTGATGAACTTGCCGCGATTCGATACATATACCGGGATGGAAAACAGGCTGATCCCCCACGGGATATACGACGGGCGTTATGACCCGGAGTATGAGGCGCTCTTTATCAACCATCCCTTGTGGAAGCCCAAGCTGCAGTGCAACTCGGCGGTGCTCCGCGCGTTGCTGCGCCCCATGGGCAGCTGGGTGGACACCTGCTGCGGCCAGGGCTGGCACCTGGCGCAGTTTCCCCACCATCAACGCATGGGCATCGACCTCAGCGCGGCCCAACTTGAGAAGGCAAGGCAGCAGAACCCCGGCGTTCCTTTCATCCAGGCCGACCTTGCCGAATACGAATTCCCCGATGGGCAACGCTTTGACCTTGTGACCAATTTCTGGAGCGCCTATTCCTATCTGAACGATGAGGGTGCAATACGGTCATTTGTGCAAGAGCTGGTCCGTTGGATCGCGCCGGGAGGATCTCTCTATATGGAGTTGACGGTGCCAGAGCTGGTGGAAGATTTCAACGATTGCGAGTTCGCGGTTGAAACGGGCACCAGGGTCGTTTTGCAATCACCCGACGGCGTACGTTGGCAGTTCCACGATGTTGGCGGTGTCCACTGCATGGTTAGCCCCAAACTGGACTTCTTTATCGACCTCATTGCGCCGCACTTCGCCGTGGTAGATCACTCGATGGTGGTCCGGTCGATTCGCCAGCTCGTCGCCCAGCGTAAGCGACGCGACTGACGTGGCGCGGGCCGCCAAGACCCTGAAACAAGCAAAAGGAGGAAGTTCCAATGACCATGACACAAGCAGAGATTCAGGACATGATCATCTTGAAGGCTGGCGAGGACGGGGAGTTCCGTGCCCGGCTGCTGGCAGATCCCAAAGGAGCCATCCAGAAGGTGATCGGAACGCCGATACCGGATGCCCTGGACGTGCGGGTCCACGAAGAGAGCGGCACTTCGTTCCACCTGGTGCTCCCACCTGATAGCCACCTCTCGGAAGAGGAGATGGCGCAAGTGTTTGGCGGCTCGATGAACTGGCAGATAGGGTAATGGCTCCTGTGCAATAGGACGTGGTCCGACGGCGACCGGGGGTCGAACTGGGCCCAGGAACAAGATTGGAGTTGACGAAGCTCAAACTTTAGAAGGAGGACCTTTTCAATGACCATGACACAGGCGGAGATGCAGGACCGGATCATAGCCAAAGCCGGTGAGGACGACGAGTTCCGCACCCGGTTGGTGGCCGACCCCAAGAGAGCCATCGAGGGGTTGACCGGAACGACCATACCGGATGCCTTCACCGTGCAGGTGCACGAGGAGAGCGCCACGACGCAGACGACCGCCAGAAACACCAGTCTCTGGTTGGCTATGGTTTACATCTTGCGAACTCCAATTGAGAATCGGGCCTCATGGCCCTGAGGGTGCTCTACGACGCTGCAATCGCTCCTCCCGAGCAGGCGACGGATGAACACTCACTTGCCCCGGCATGTATCCTCCATGAGGCCCCTTCGTGTAGGAAGAGGCCATTTACACCCATGGACTGTCGTGGGGGCTGGGCGCACCACAGATGCTTGCAAGGCCGGAGAAAGGGCACCATGCCAGGCGGCCAAGCACGGCTGCCAGGGCGCAGTGGTCCGAGTGGAGAACCAAGCTTCGGCTTCTTTGTAAGCAAGAGGCACACCCAACCAGTGTAGCTTCCTGCGTGTGACATATGTGTGACAAAAAGCTCTGCGGTGTACCAATTTTGTACCAATATTTGGCGTTGGCTTAACCGAAGAATGGGGTCAATTACCAGGAAGATGGAGTTGTCGAGTGGGATGTTGGCGTCGACTTGAGAGAGGGTTGTCCTCTAGCGCAGGTTCCGGGGCTCACCTATTATCTCGGAAGCGGCTATTGTGTCTGCAGATCGCCAGCCGTGAGGACTCAGCACTCCCTTTCACGCTGGCATGCGCGTGCCAATTCCGGTTAAGAGGGTGTTGACCTAGCCTATCCCCCATCCTAAACCATGCAGTAGCCGATGCCTCTTTCAGTGCGGATGTACTTGGGATTGCTGGCGTCGTCGCCCAGTTTGGCGCGCAGGCGCGTAACTGCGCTGCGCACTAGCCGAATGTCTCCGGAGTTCTGAAGACCCCAGACTCGTTCCAGCAACTTCTCGCGGGTCAATACTGCCCCGGGGTTGGTAGAGAGTTCGAAGAGTATCCGGTATTCAGTAGTGGTCATGTGCACAGGTTGGCCGGCCCTAGTCACGCGCCGTTCGGCGTAGTTCACCGTAAGGTCACCAGACACGAAAGGTTCCAGAGGTCCGACCTGCTCTGGCCAAGACCACCTGCGAAGGGCTGCCTTGACCCTGGCAATCAGCTCTGTGGGGGAGAAAGGCTTGGTAACGTAGTCGGCGGCCCCCAAATCGAAGGCTTGGGCTATTACCTCGTGCCGACCGTAGGCTGATAAGAAGATGACCGGAATGTCGGCGATCCCCAATATCCTCTGCATCAACTCGATTCCGTCGGCTCCCGACAACATCAGGTCCAGCAGGACTAGATCAGGCTTTTCAGCATCGACGAGGCGGAGCGCCTCCTCTGCGTTGGAGGCCACTATAGGCCTGTAGCCCGCCTTGGCAAGCTCGTTTCTGGCGTACCGGAGGTCTTCCGGATCATCGTCAATCGCTAGGATTAGCTCTTTTGCTCCGTCCGATGACATGGTGCCGGCTGACCGATGATCGAGGGCGGAAAGGGACTCTTCCATCGCTGGGATGGTAAAAGTGAACTTCGCTCCTCTGCCCAGCCCCTCGCTCTCGGCCCAGATTCGACCCCCGTGTGACTCTACGATTCCTCTGCAAATTGCCAGCCCCATTCCCGCGCCCGCGCTCCCTTTTGCTAGTTTCTGTTCTGCGTCGTTCAACTGGATAAATTTTTGGAACATCCTAGGCAGGTCTGCAGCAGACACTCCGCGGCCTTCATCGGTGACGGAGAAAGCTACGTATAGGCCCTCCCACTTGGCGGCCAATCGGATGGGAGTGGGCTTGTGCGAGTAACGGGCGGCGTTGGTGAGGAGGTTGACGAGCACCTGGACAACGCGACGCTTGTCGGCCATAACCAAGGGCAGGTCTGGGGGAAGATCTACCACAAGGTCGTGGCGGCTTTCCACTCGGAGAAACGTATTTCTAGCTTGGTCCAACAGGATTGCCACTTCCACAGGTTCGAGGGCCACACGCAGCGTCCCCGTTTCTATGTGAGCCACATCCAGCAGGTTTCCGATTAGTTCCCGCATGTTTTCCGTTTGGTCGCGTATCAGCCGGTGTAGCTGCTCTATCTCGGCAATGTCGAGGTCGGACAAGGCTTCCAGCAGGATATCAACGGAGCCCTTGATGGAAGTAAGGGGCGCCCTCAGTTCGTGGCTCACCATAGCTAGGAACTCGGCGCGCAGACGCTCCAATTCTTCTAGGGGCTTCATGTCCTGCATCGTCACCACGTAGGTTTCAATCGCACCCTGCGCAGATCGGATGGGCGTAGCGTTTACCAGGATCTTGACACTAGGGCCCCGGGGGACACGGATGACGACCTCCTCCGCCCGTACAGTCTCGCCGAAGCTCAGAGCCTCGGCCATTGAGAGCTGGTCTAAGGCGACCTCCCGACCATCTGCCCGCTGAACGCTTATCAGATTCAGCAAGTCCTCAGCCGGGCTGCCCGGCTCGTGCAGGTCGCTGACAATTCTCCTCGCCTCTTGGTTGATGGAGACCACAGACCCCGTTTTGGCGTGGAATACCATAACGCCCACCGGCGAAGTGTCCACCAGCGTCTCCAGGTCGTTCCGCGCCCTCTGCTCGTCCTGGTACTTGCGAGAGTTGGCAATGACCAGGGAGGCTTGGGAGGCGAAGGTGACCAGGATCTCTTCGTCTTCGGGTGTGAACCCCGGCCCCATTTCCTTTTCGGCCAGGTAGAAGATTCCCACCCGTACATCGCGGTTGTGCATCGGCGTGCAGATGAAAGAATGCACCTGGACGGGCAGGTGGAAATCGGTAAAGCCCATGGACCTCATGTGGTCACTAAAGTCTTGAACCCTTAGAGTTTGGGGAAGTCGGCTGAGATACTCGAAAACCCGCAGGGCCTGTGGGATGGTCCACAAGCTCTTGCCTTCAGCAGCTGTCAGGCCCGAGGTCAGGAATTCTACCAACCCGCCGGATTCGTCGAGGGTGGTAATAACGCCATAGCGGGCGTTCGTTAGGGAGCGGGCGCTGTCCAAGACGCCTTGGAGCACCGTTTCCAGGTCGAGGCTCTCGTTGATGCGAAGGCTGGCCTCGCTCAATTTGGACAGCCGGTCACGCAGGCTTGCCGCTTCCGATTCGTGTTCGTGCAGTATTTCTGCCCCCCGGTCGAAAGTCTGACGGCTCCCCGGGACCCCGCCGCCGAGACGTTTTGAGCGAGGCCTTTCCCGAAGCCTCACCAAGGTCGTCTAGACATAATGATAGCATCTTGGAAATATTGGCACCAAGTTGGCTCGCTGAATGGGGGATGTCCTGCGTTTGGCACATCAAATCGGCTAAGGTGAAGCATCCCGGTCTATTGAGAATGATTGCAGCCCCCGACAACCCGGCTTCCGTGGGCAGGTTGCCCCAGGTGTTCAGCCGTATCGACTGGGCGTGCTCCTTGGGTTTCTGCAAGCAAGGCCACCAATTGGGGAATACATCAACAAGGAGAGATAGGGCGAGGGAGGGTCATCTCAGGTGACGGGTCCTTTCAGGGCCGGCTGGGGGTGGAGGACCAGTCCCGTGGTCCGAGGGCCCGTGAGTATCTACTAGATGCAACTGGCCTTTTCCCCACATCAGGGCATTTCACCCAGAGTTGACCAATTCGGTACGCTTTGGGTTACCAATCCCTGGTGAGACCATGCCGGGCGGCGATACTACTGCATCTGACCCCTGGTGTGGGTCTTTGGCGCTGATGGGGCTAGTGCTTGTGCAGTCCCATCACATTGCCGTCGGGGTCCTGGAACACGGCTATCTGGCCCATGTCACCGGGAATGTCGAAGGGCTTTACAAGGATCATCCCGCCCAGGCTTTCCGCCTTTTGGAGGTACTCGTCCAGATTGTCCACGCTGACGTATATCATCACGTAGTTCGGGGGCATTTCACCGCCGGTCTGCATGATTCCTCCACCCACACCCCCTTCGGTTTCCTCGATGTGGTAGTACTCCCCCATGGCGTCCGGGGGGTCGAACTTGTTGATGGTCCACCCGAACAGGTCTGCGTAAAACTCCCTTAGCTTGGCGGAGTTCCTTCCACCCAACTCAAAGTAGGACACCGGATTCGGCATCAGTTCCTCCTTAAGCGCACTTGAGGCGCAGTTTCTCATTCTTGCAGGACTTGTCAGCTATCGTCCATTGAAGCAGCCCCTTGATCTGCAAGGGCACGCCGAACCGGTCAACGAGCCAGCCGCATCGGTTCCCCTCGCCGCAGGAAGTTGCAAAACCCGTCGGTTCTGGGCAGCGTTCTTTAGACGATGGTAAGTGGGCAGGGCGGTAGTTCCCGCCACCATCGCTTTGGGTATAGATAATTGTCCCCCTTAGAGCCGTCTGGATGGTCGTGCTCTGGAACATAGCTTTCGCCGACGCCGTCCAGCCAGTCCCAATCACGGATGTTGTTGGCGTAGAGCACTGAGGCCCCGATCTTTCGTACTTCCTTTTGCATAGCCGCTGAGTATTTCCAACCTGAAAGCACTCCAGCAAGGACAAGCTGGAACATCATCAGGATTGACTGCATTTCATCCCGGGAAACACTTTGATTGCCGACTATGTATGCCTGCACACGACGCTCTGGCTCCCAAACAAGTCGGTGGCCGTAGGGTTCAGTCATACTCACGCTTCTTCTAGGTTTGCCCTCACCTAGTTCCCTTTCCTGCTGCGCAATGATTGGTTGGCAGGTTGGGCATTTCTCTATCAGGCCCCACGAGCCGGCATCCTCGGGGTAAACGCCATTCCACCCTCCTCTAATCGCGAATTCGCATTCTTCGCAAAGGTGTATCTCGCCGCAGAGGCCATCTGGCCTATGGGTATCAATCGACGACAGGCTGAATCCCCCATCAACGATAGCGAAGGGCGTGTCACAGCGTGCGCAGCGCAAAGTGCCGCTAGCGACTTCCTGGCGTCGTACTTCGAATTCCGACCAAAAGGTGTGCTGTTCTCGCTGTTGTCTTTCGGGGCTGCGAAAATCCTCTTTGATACCGACGATAGGATCATCCAGGCTTGCCATGTGTTGCCAGAGGTCGAAGAGTCGGCGTCTTTGACGACTTCGGCAATTTTGGTGGGAGATGTGTGCTTTTCTCACCGTGCTATCGATAGGGCGCTGGCCACCCTCCAGCTCAAATAGGTCTATGCCGTGCTTGGAACAGTAAGCCAGTTTGCGTTGGGATGGCGGATGGGTATGAGTAAACTCGAGGAACAAAGGTGGCTTATTTCGCCTTTGTAGGAGAATGTCGGGGCGGAAGTTGCCATAGTCCGCCTCCATCTTGACTGCAGTTACGCCACTGAGAATGTTTTCGACATACCCAATATCTTCACATTGTCCACAACACTCCTTGAAGAATAGCCAGAACCCCTGCTGTCGCCTGCGCCGACTATCCAGTTTATGTGAGTACAGAGCTTTATTGGACCAATGCTCTACGCCCTCCGGATGCCCAGGTGTTCCCATGTTCATGACGTGCTCCAAGTATCTCTTTTCTGCGGTTAAGGTAGCTCAGGCGCCCTCGTTCGCGGGTGGTGGGTCGGCGCTGCAGGACCGTGTCGGAGCAGATCGACCACCTTCAACGCCCGGCATGCAGCGACTCGGTAATCAATGGAGGCGGTCGTAGGCTGACGGCCTCTCGATACCGTGCTCTTTGTCGTACTCATCGACGGAAACCAGCTGGCCGGTCATGGTTTCCGGGGTCTGCAGAGCCATGAACACGGCGCATTCGGCTATATCTTCGGGGAGCCTCATGCGTTTGTGCACTTCCTCGTCGTAGTCCAAGTTGGGCTTGGTCAGGTTCCAGCCGGGGTAGAGGATGTTGACGGCGATGCCGTATTCCTTCACCTCGTCGGCCAGCGACTCGCTCAGACGCTCCACCGCTGCCTTGGAGGCCCCATAGGCTGCCTGTCCTGCCCGGCCCCTTCGGGCCACGTTCATCGAGGTCACGTTGATGATGACGCCACTTCGTCGTTCCATCATACGAGGCAGTACGGACTTGCAGGTCATTAAGGTGGTGGTCAGATTCGAGTCCATGATCCGGCGCCACTCCTCTTCGGTGATGTCCAGGACGGTCAGTGAGTGGGTCAGGTCGTTGGTGAAGAGGCGGTATCCGCCGGCGTTGTTGACCAGGATGTCTATCTTGCCCAGTTCGCTGATGGTCTCAAGGGCGGCCCGGTTGGCGCCCTCGCTGGTGGCCAGGTCGGCGTTGACGCTGTGGGCACGTCGTCCCAGGGCGCGAATCTCCGAAGCCACGGCGTCCAGCTCCGAGTTGGTGCGGGCAACGATGGCCACATCTGCTCCCTCGCGGGCATAGGCCAGGGCCATGGACCTGCCCAATCCCCGGGCGCCTCCCGTTACCAGGGCGACTTTGCCTTCAAGCTGCATCTTTGCCTAACCTTCCTTCATGGCAGAAGAAGTTATCGACGAAGGCGATTATATCAGCCACATTCGTCGTAAATTGTTTGGTTGCGAAATAGGTATCACTGCTTATCAAGTTTGCCCAGGGGCGACATGATGCTCCTTTGTGAAGGGCGTGTCGGGTGGCTTACAATATCGTGGCTACTTTGTCGAAAGGACTCGCTTCTGCCCGATGATGTTTTCGCTCTTCAAGCTGATTATCGGTCTGTCAATCCTTCTGATGTTGGCTGCCTGCAACGGCACTACTGATGAGACGCCCGCGCCCGAGAAGGTCCTGACCCTCCTCTACTGGCAGGCGCCCACGTTGCCAGGTCCCTACCTTTCCTCGGGATACAAGGACAGGGACGCAGGCGCTCTTACCCTGGAGCCATTGGCGAAATACGACCCCGACGGGAACCTGGTCCCAGCACTGGCAGAAAACATACCGACCATCGACAACGGGGGCGTCTCAGCGGACCTGATGTCAATCACCTGGAAGTTGAAGGAAGGGTTGCTGTGGTCCGACGGCAGCGAGGTGACATCCGAGGATGTCGTGTTCACATGGCGGTACTGTTCCCATGAGGACACCGGGTGCACCTCCGAGAGCTCCTTTGATGGCATAACGGCGGTGGAGGCTGTGGACTACCTCACTGTCAGGGTGGTCTTCGGTACCCCCACGCCCTATCCATACCAGGCTTTCGTCAGCACCGGCTCGCCGATCATAAGCCGAGCCCAATTCGCCGATTGCGTCGGCGAGGCGGCGGCCGGCTGCGAAGCCCAGAACACCGCTCCACTGGGCACAGGCCCGTATCGCATCACCGGGTTTAAGGCTAATGAGGAGGCGGTTTACGAGCGCAATCCCCACTACAGGGGTACGATGCCCTACTTCGATCAAGTGGTCATTAAAGGTGGAGGGGATGCCCTAGCCGCGGCTGAGGCTGTCCTGGAGCATGGGGAGGCCGACTACGCATGGAACCTGCAGGTGGACCCCGGCGTCCTGATGGAGATGGAGGATGCAGGCCATGGCAAAGTGGTGACTGCTTTTGCCAGCTTGGTGGAGCGCATCGTGGTCAACCAGACCAATCCTGATGAAGGCCTGGGGGATGATCGCTCCGAGTACCTGGATGGGGAGAATCCTCACCCCTTCCTCACGTTCACCCCGATCACCCAGGCGATGTCCATGGCCATTGACCGCAGTGTGGTCTCCGATGAGCTTTATGGGTTTACCGGAGAGCCGACCTGCAACCTCATTACCGGGCCTCCGGCTTTCGTCTCCACCGCCAACGACTCGTGTCTGGCCCAGGATATCGACGGGGCAAACAAGCTTCTGGACGACAACGGCGTCCTGGACACGGACGGGGACGGTGTGCGCGAGCACAATGGTGTGCCCCTACACATCACCTACCAGACCTCGACCAACGCCATCCGACAGGAGACCCAGAAGCTGGTCCAGGGCTGGTGGCGGGAGATTAGCATCGAAACCGAGCTTATCGATCATGATGCGGGGGTGTTCTTCGGGGGAGACCCGGTAACAGACAAGGAGGCTTCCCTGCGCAGGTTCTTCGCCGATGTCCAGATGTACGCCTCCGGGCCGGACATCGACCCGCAGCAGCACCTGTCCGACTCCCAGTGCAAGCACATTCCCACCCGAGAAAACAACTGGTCCGGCGGGAACACCGCCCGGTCTTGCAATCCCGGGTACGATGAGGTATTCGTTCAGTTGGCTCAGACAGGCGTCGGCCCCGACCGGGCCGAGCTGATCAGGAAGCTGAACGACATCCGTGTCCGGGGCTACAGCGAAATTCCCCTGGTCAACCGGGGCTTTGTCTCAGCTCACCTGAGCAGTCTGGTAGGAGTCGAGATTAATGGCTGGGACAGCGAGCTATGGAACATCGAGGAGTGGCGTCGGAACTAGCTGAGGCAGCTTCCCACCGCCACGTCTTCTTTAGCGGGACCTCCCAACAGAGGTCCCGCTCTCTATTCTTGTCGGATCTGGGTCTATTCGTAGGTCCAGATCTCGAAGTATGGGTTTATGTTTCTGCCGTCGGAGCCCACCAGGTCGTATTCGAACTCCGGGAAAGAAAACCCCGCGATCTGGCTCTCACCGGCGACCAGCGGAGGTCTATCTGGCGAATCGGCGTCGAAGGTTAACGTGTTGGTCCCGCTCCCGCTCACCAGCGGCAATCCCCAGCCACCTGTCTCGGGGTTGAGGACGTAAAGCTCGACTCCCCCTTCCACAAAGACCGGCCCGCTGAAGGCTACCTCCACATCGCCGTCGGCGTTTCGGGTTAAGCCCTTGATGACAATGTCTTCCATTGGCCCGCTTCTCATCGCGTCATCGGGAAGGGGGATGTAGCTGGCGGGGGGTTCGACTATTGCGGGTTCGTTGTAGCTGTGGTAGCTGATGGTCATAAAGTCCCTGGTTTCTCCGTCCAGCCCCATGGAAGAAACCCTGACCTCCCTGGTCAGGAAGTCGTCTATGCCTACGGACCTGGTCACTATAGTGCTCTGCAGGGGAAGAAAGCCTGATTCACCTTCCTGCAAGGGCTGGTCCGAGATGATGATGTAGACCATTGAGTCTTCGTTCAGGGAAAGCGTGGTATCCATGAAGGCGTTAGAGTCGATGGGGAGCATCAGCATGCCGACCATCTGGAGCGAGGAGAGCAAGTCTTCATCGGGGACGGTGCCCTTTAGCCAGACCCCGGACTCGGGTTCCTGAAAATAAGTGTCGGCGCCGATTGTTATCCCGCTAATCTCAATCATGTCAGCGACGGGACCCAGCGTTATGGTGTATCGAAGTCTGTCCGGCGGGACTATGGTCCCGGTTAGCTTTATGGAGCCTTCGTCACTGGCCGCCCCTCCTATAGGGAACAGGGCCAGCAGGTCCGCTGTCGCGTCGAAGGAGAAACTCTTGACCCGCCCTGCTGCCAGTACGCTGCAGGACGTAACCGCAATCGCGCTGGTGAGGGAGCCGTCGGCCGGGCAGTCCAGGGATAGACCCCCATCCTCCGTCACGTCCGGCTCGGGGGTGCTGGATTCCGTGGGCTCCGGAGCGGGAACGGGTGTGGCCGTCGCTGTTGGCGTGGGTGTGGGAGGCTCTGGGGTCGCAGTGGCTGTCGGAGTGGGCGTGGGAGGCTTCGGTGACGCCGTCGGGTCGGGGGCTCCGCCGCAGGCCGCCATTACCATCGTTGCCAGCAGCATCGCTCCCAGCAGATAGAGTATATTCTTCAAATTGAACTCCTCGATTGCTGTACGGGAACTGTAGATTGGCCCCAAGGTGCTGGTCAAGCTTCGTCCTCGCTATGCATGTATACTTCACGCCATGCGGCACCTTCGGCCCATTCAATGTAGAGAGTCTTGTCTTTCAGCGGGGAAGATTCATGCATGGTCTTTCGAGTGGGGAGCACAACGGATTCTGGACCATAGTTTCCAGCCACCGCACTAGCTGCCGATTCTGATGGATAACTCGCTAAGCATAATTGCGGTCTTCTCGGCCTACTTCCTGGCGTTGATAGCCATTGCCGTCTTCGGAGCAATCCGGTTGCGGGAAATGGCGGACTACGTCCTCGCGGGCAGGCGTATGAGCACGTTTACTTCGGCGCTTAGCGCCAGCTCGTCGTCCACCAGCGGCTGGACCATGCTCGTTTTTCCCGCATTGGCCTTTTCGGACGGGGCGGTGCACCTGTGGACTGCGGCGGGCATCATTCTGGGGGCTTGGGTCTCGTGGACCGTGCTGGGAAAGAGGCTAAGGCGTTACACCCATGCCGAGGGAACCCTCACGTTGCCCGACTTCTTCGAAAAGCGATTCGAAGACAACACGGGAGTCATACGCACCGTCGCCGCGGTTCTGACCCTCTTTTTCATTATGTTCTACGTCAACTCAGGGTTGATTGGCGGGGCGAAATTGTTGGAGACGATCTTCGGAATGGGGCACAGCTCCGGCGTACTACTGACCCTCGTGGCCGTTGCGGTGTACACGTTTATAGGTGGATTCATGGCGGTATCCCGGACGGATGTGTTTCAGTCCCTCGTCATGTTGGTCAGCTTTATCATACTGCCGCTGACGCTGATCTTCGCCACCGCCGAGCCCTTCCAAGGAATCGGCGGGTCACCGGGCTTCCTGAATCCGCTAACTGATGTGGATGGCAACCCTGTAACAGCAATTTTTCTCCTCTCTGCCGTTGGTTGGGGGTTGGGTGCCTTAGGATCCCAGCGAGTGTTGCAGCGGTTCATGGCGATAGAGCGCGAGGAGAGAATCACGAGCAGCCGAAACATTGGAACAACGTGGATGTTCTTTATCTTCTCCTTCGGCTTCCTGCTGGGGTTGGTGGCCCGACCGGCCCTGACGCAGATGGGCTTGATGGGCGACCTCGTAGGATTCGACGGCATATATGACCCGGAGCGCGTCTATTTTGTCGTCTCAGAGGCCTTCTTCCTGCCTATCTTCACCGGCCTTCTACTAACGGGAGTAGTCGCGGCGATCATGAGCACAGCAGACTCCCAATTACTGCTGGGGTCTGCTATCGCTGCCGACGACCTCCCGTTGATGCAGCGCATCGCGCAACGAGCGGAAATAGTGCACTTCATGGCGGCTTCCGGCAGGGTTTGGCTGGGCCGATCCCTTTTGCTGGCCATCGGTGGGACAGCGGCTGCCTCTGCCATAATCTCGCCGGATTCGATAGTCAACCTCGTGGGATACGCATGGGGCGGTATGGGGGCGGCTTTTGGGCCCACCATCATACTTGCGCTGTACTGGCGTCGCTTCAACTCGTTGGGTGCGTTGGCGTCTATCGTAACGGGCGCGGGCACCGTTACAATCTGGCAATTCAGCTCAGGGGGTCCGTGGGGGATATTCGACATGGGAATAGCCACTGCCCCCGGATTTGTTGCAGCAATACTTGCTGCCGTCGTTGTAACGATGATGACTGCGCCGCCCTCAGCGAAGGTCCTGGAGCGCTTCGACAGCGTTAACAGGTAACCGGCAGTGATGGCATTTCAGGTTCGCCCCCTGTAGCTGCACCAATATGGTCGGCTGTTGTCCGTTGGGGAACGCTTCCTTAGGCCCGCCGCCATGTGATATATAGAAGCATCGGCACCTTTGCAGGAGTGCCCATGATGAACATCATCTGGATTGTTGCGGACACCTTTCGCCGGGACCACATAGGGGCTTACGGCAACCCAACCATCAGAACACCCTCTCTGGATGCGATGGCTGCCAGGTCGGTCCGCTTTGATCGGCATTACTCCGGGGGATTTCCCACCATGCCCACCAGGGCCGACCATTTGACGGGGCGGTGGACCATGTCATTCATGGGCTGGGAGCCTCTGCCCAGCAATGCCACTACCCTGGCGGAGATACTGGCCAGCCGTGGCCTCCACACTGCCGCCGTGGTGGACACGCCCTACTACCTGAGGGACGGAATGAACTATGACCGAGGCTTCCAGTCCTTCTTCATGAACCGGGGTCAGGACACTCTCTGGTCCCTGGCTCCCGAGCCGGGCTATCACCACGAGTCCCTCGACGTTCGGGAGGCGTGGCGCTATGAATCGGACCGGAACGCACCCCGAACCTTTATGACGGCGATGCAGTGGCTCCAACGCCATTACAAGGAGGACTTTTTCCTGTATATCGACACCTGGGACCCCCACGAGCCGTGGGACGCTCCCGCCTATTACACCGAGCTGTACTGGCCGGACTACGACGGGGAGCTGGTACTCCCGTTGTATGGCAACTGGCACGATGTCTCTGGTTATGAGGAGTCCAAGCTCCTGAAGGGGCATGCCACCTACTGCGGCGAGATCACCATGGTGGACACCTGGCTGGGCTTCCTACTGAAATCCGTCGAAAACATGGGGCTGATGGACAAGACTGCGATTATCTTCACGTCGGACCATGGATTCTACTTCGGAGAGCACGGCGGCTTGTTTGGCAAGATGACTACGGGCAAGTCGGCGGACGGTAGGCTCCGTCCCTATGGGGATAAGGAGTCCACCTGGACCTACTCTCCCCTCTTTGAAGAGCTTGTGCATATCCCCCTGCTGATCCAGGCGCCAGGTGTGCCTCCCTCGGCGTACGACGGGCTGAGCTCGGCCGTGGATGTAATGCCGACCGTCCTTGACCTCCTTGGTATGGACGTCCCGGACTTTGTGGAGGGCAGGTCCCTGGCCCCGGCGATGCGGGATGGCTCGGTGCACGGCAGGGATTTCGTCATCAGCAGCATCCCCTTCGCCAACCCAGGGGACCCGGTGCACTCCGTGGACAACCTGCTGCGGCCCCTGACCAGCTACCCTGTTACGACGGTCACCTCCGGTGAGTGGAGCCTCCTATATAGTCCTGAAGAGAACGCGACGGAGCTTTACCACTTGCCTACGGACCCAGCGCAGAACCTCAATGCCATAGGTTCCAACGAGATCATAGCCAGTGAGATGCACCAGCTCCTGCTCCGGTTCATGAAGGAGACTCAAGTACCGGAACGGCTGCTGACGCCGCGCCTGGAGCTTCGGATTTAGGCCGCACCGGCGGCACACATACCCGAAAGAAGGCCCAATATTGAACGTAGCTCCCGACTTCTCCGAGTCCTTCTACAGGCAACACGCCAGGCGTTACGCTGAGGTAAGCCATAGCTTCATCCAGTCGGTGTATTCCCATGTCTCCCACCCTGGTCTCACCGGTGATGTGGCCCTGATCAGTCGTATGCAGGAGCTGGTGCCGGAAGGAGCGCGGGGGCTGGACGCCGGGTGCGGCTCGGGAGCGCGGGACGTTTACTTCTACTGGCAGGGAGGGTACGACATCTACGGTGTGGATGCCGTCACCGAGAATATCGCCGAGGCCCGGCGTCTACACCCGGACATCGCGTCGAGGGTGTCCGTCGCCGACCTCCGTGAACCTCTCAGCTACCCCGACGGCTGGTTCGACTTCGTCGCATGCAATGCGGTAATCCAGCACATCGAGCCGGACATAGTTATGGGCATCACCTTGCCGGAGCTTGCCAGGGTACTGAAGCCGGGAGGGGTGCTCCAGTTGATGTTCAAGTACGGGACCGGAATAGCGACGGTCCATGACGTTGACTATGGCGCAGAAAGGGTCTTCCAGCTCTACGCTGTTGATGATGTGCTGGAGGTCCTGGAGGGCTTGGGCTTGCGTGTGCTCCCAGAGGAGGGGGATGCGCTGGGAGGTGTCATGTACTTCAGGGACCCGAAGCCCATGGACCATTGTGTGCTGTTTGCCCGGAAGGAAGGGTAAAACCCTGGAATTCATGGCTCAGGCTCCTCGTCGGATTCTTTGGTGCACTGAATGAGCAGCCGGAAGGTCCCCCGGGACCTGGATGAGATCACCCCCCAGTGGCTCACCGATGCTCTCAGTTTCGTGCGAGAGCGCCCCGGGCTGGCGGTGACCGAGTGCTCCGCCGAGGCGATAGTTGAGGGCAAGGGTTTCATGAACCGGCTTTTCAGGCTGTCCCTCGAATACAGCGCGGCTTTCGATGACCTGCCTCGCTCCATAGTGGCCAAGCTCCCGTCGGCGGACCCTATGCTGCGCACCGTCTTCGACCGCCTCTGCCAGAACCGTCGGGAGGTGATGTTCTACCGGGGGGTGGCAGGCGGGGCTTCCCTGGGGATTCCCCGCTGTCACTACAGCGGCTTGCACTCGGACTCCGAGGACACCATCCTGCTGCTGCAAAACCTGAGCGACGGGCGTCAGGGCAACAGCGTAACCGGCTGCTCCATGGACGAGGCCCGCTTTTGCATAGAAAGACTGGCCAGGTTCCATGCCGCTTGGTGGGAGAGCCCACTGCTGGACAGCCTGCACTGGATGCCTTTAAGGGAAGCAGAGACGGCAACCTACCTTGAGATATACCCCAATGCGTGGGACGCCCTCCTGGAGAAGGCTGGTGCTGCGATGCCTCAAAGTTTGCGGCTCCTGGGCGATCGTCTCGGGCCCCTGGTACAGAAGCTCAAAGCAGAGCTCACGAAGCCTCCCCGTACGGTAGTCCACGGCGACTACCGCCTGGACAACTGTTTCTTCCCCTCAGAGCCCGACGGCAGGCAGCTCGTCGTATTCGACTGGGAGTTCTGCGTCCGGGGCCGAGGCGCCTATGACGTCGCCACGTTCATAAGCGAGGCGTTCCCTCCGGAGCAGCGCAGGGAGTATGAGATGGGCCTCGTGCAGGAGTACCACGCCGCCCTGGAAGGGTCTGGCGTAAGGGATTACTCCTTCGAGGAGTGCCTCCACGATTACCGGCTGTCCATGGTGGAGATTTTCGTCTTCTGGGTGATCACCGGCGGCTACTGCAGCTACGAGGGGGAACGGGCCAGGATGTACCTCATCAACACCCTGGAGCGCATCGACGCTGCCATCTCCGACCTGGATTCGATGGGAGCCTTGGGCCTCTAGTCGGCCACTGGGCGCGTCCTAGTCGATGATAACCCCGTGGGGGCTGGCTTTGCCGTCCAGGGCCGCCAGCTCAGCTTGGCCGAGCAGGGTAGCCCGGTCCACATCCAGCACCCTGGCGACCTCCAGCAGGGCGTGGGCCCAGGTGCAGCGGTTGACGAAAAGCATGCCCTGGGTTGTCAGTGTGCCGCCGTGATTCAGGAACCCCAGGGAAGCCGTACTCTTGTGCCCAGTGGCCAGCGGTTGCAGCGTCCCAATCATAGGCTCCGGTCGGGTGTGGCTCATGAACACCCTTGCGGGCGCCGAGTCCGGATACAGCTCAGAAACCAATCCCTCGTTGGCAAGGTGGGCTTCCTCGCGCTCATTCCGGGGCACCCGGAAGCGTCCGGGCTCCAACATATAGACCACCGAGTGGGGAACGTCCCGTTCCCTTAGCCTGTTGGATGCGTGGACCGCCTCTTCAAGCTGGTATGCGCCTATGGCGGTTATCACGACCCGTCCTTCCCCGGCCCGGTGGCCGAGCCAGTCCAGCCTGATGGCCCCCTGCTCCAGAAGCAGTTCCGACTCGTCCCAGGTGAACAGGTCGGGTATAGCGGGCTGCTTTGGCACAACCAGGGTCCAGATCTGCCCATGGCTCTGATAGAGCCCCCGCATCACCGCTAGGGCTGTGTTGTAGTCGGCGGGGAACAGCACCCTGGATATGTCCGACGGCTCGTTGAGCAGCGATACGGCCAGGGCCGGGTCCTGGTGGGAAATCTCGTTCTTGCCGTTTTCCCATGTGTGGGACGTCATCACCAGGGGAATGGACAGCCACTTGGCCGGATGGCCCGCTTCCTTGAGCTGGTCGGAGAAAGTGATCTCCTGGCGCACCACGCCGTGCATCTTGGCGCCGAAGGCCTCGTAGCTGTGGATCAGGTTTATTCCGCCCTTGTTGGCCAGCGCAGCCGAGGCGATGGCCTCCTCGTTTAGGGCTGTGATTATCGCCCCTCCCACATCCTCTGCGCTGCCCGGCTCGGGGTCTATGGCGCGGAACTTCAGGGCTTCCAGGGTCTTGACCAGCCGGTTGGACCTCATCTCGTCCGGGTTGCCGACCCTCGGTCTCAGATGGGGGTTGGCTTGGACCGTTTCGACGAAGGCGAGGTCCACAGCATCCATGGGAGAAGAGCGGGTCCAGCGGGAAGGGTCCCGGCGGTCATCGGCAATGCTCTTAGGGGCGGGGGCGAGAACCTGGGACAGGGTAACATCCCTGTGGGCTAGGGCATGGTCCCGCTCCCTCACCCCCTTTTCACGGAGGGTGTTGATAGCATCTTGGAGGTCCAAAAGGGGAACCCACAGGCGGTGGGCGCTCTGGTTGAAGCAGACCCGTGCTTCTGCACTAGTGTGGGGGTTCCCCGGCAAAGGCAGATTGTGGGCGGCGTTGCTTCCCTCTCCGTAGAAGCCTGCGCCCTTGGGGGCCACTGCGATGCCGTAGGGCATGGGAACAGGGTAGTAGGAGCGTCCTTCCCGCACACCTTCAGAAGACGCCTCGAGGCGCCATTCCATCTCAAGGATGGCCCAGACAAAGGCGGCCGGGTCCCGGCCATCGAAGGTGAAGGGAGCGAAGCCGTTAAGCCTGAGGTGGTCCACAAACCAGTCCACTCCCCCCTGCAGGGATATGGTGCTCCTCTGGTCGATGCGACGACCGTTGCTGATCATGATGGGGGCTACCAGCCCGCTGTCCTCGGCCCTCCACCAGCGGGGCGCCCAGTCACTGCCCCGCTGCTCCTCGAAGGCGCCGTCGCTGAGGAACACCACCAGGCGTTCGCCCGGCAGGGGCATGTGTATGTACTGGAGCTGGGTGAAACCCAGGTAGCCCCCTTCCACCAAGGCGCCGGCGGTGTGGGCGTTGACGTGGCTTCCCAGGGGCGAGTCCTGACGGCCATCGGCCCCCAGGGTATAGGAGTAGAAGTCCCGGACATAGCGGGTAAGTCCCTCATCGCTCAGGGAGTACCTGTCCGAATGGGCCTTGGTCATGTTGTCCATGAGCAGGTTGACGCTGTCGATGGCCGCCACTGTGTGGCCCTGGCCCATGATCCATGCCCTGGTGTGTCCTGTAATGGCGTTGGCAGCCATGTACCCCATGTAGCCGGGGACCATGTTCAGGGAGCCGCCCATGTGTCCCTCTGGCGCCGGCTTGAAATCATCGGCGTCCATCTCCCGCCCGTCCAGGTATACGTTCTTCGCGTAGCTCTGGTGGGCAACCAGCCACATGGCGGCGGAGGTGGCCTTGTCCAGGGCATGAAGGAGCTCAAATATGGGCGTCCCATCGCCCTTTCCGTGAAAGTCCAGGGACTCGACTAGCTCGAAAATCCGGTCCTGGGTCTCGGTGCTGTGCTGGATGGCCCCGTAGCCCGCAATCCACTCGGCAGCTGCGGGGTTGTTGCGCCGGTAGAGCAGGGACCTCTCGGACCTCCGTGCTTCTTCCTGCCCGTGTCTTTCCGTCACGTTGCCCCCTTTTCCTGCCCGAGCAGTTTGGCTGTGTCCCTCGCGATGATCAATTCTTCATTGACTTTTACCACGTATGCGCCCACCACCGCACCTTCCGAGGATATGCAGCCCTCGCCGCCCTCCATGTTTCGCGGGGGGTCGAGAGTCAGTCCGTACCAGTCCATCCCCCGGCAGATGCGCTCCCGCACCTCGGGAGAGTTCTCCCCGATACCTCCGCCGAAAACCACGGCGTCGGCGCCTCCCAGAGCTGCCAGGTATGCTCCGATGTACTTTGACACGCGGTAGCAGAACATATCTATTGCCAGGGATGCTTGGGCATCTCCCCGGCGTTCCAGTTCCAGGAGGGCACGCATGTCCGATGAGGTGCCGGACACACCCAGCAGCCCGGACTCCTTGTTGAGCCAGTCGTCCACCTTATCGATGTGCACACCCTCCTGGCGGGCAAGGTGGCCGGGCAGTGCCGGGTCCACATCGCCGGAGCGGGTCCCCATCATCAGACCCTCCAAGGGGGTCAGCCCCATGGAAGTATCGACGGACACGCCGCCCTGAACTGCCGCCGCAGAGCAGCCGTTGCCCAGCTGCAGCGTTATAAGCTTTGAGTCCGACAGGGGCCGGGAGGTTAGGGCCGAGTACTGTTCCGCCATGTAGCGGTGGGCCAGCCCGTGAAAGCCGTAGCGCCGGACTTGGTGCTTCTCAGCCAGCTCCCGGGATATGGGATATGAGGCCGCCTTCTTCGGCATCGCGCTGTGGAAGGCGGTGTCGAAGACAGCCACCGACGGAGTGGAGGGCAGTGCCTCGATGGTCGCCCGCATGGCTACTATGGCAGGCCTGTTGTGAAGAGGAGCAAGGTGCTCCATGCCGTCGATGGCATCGATCAAATCTTTGTTCACCAGCGTCGGCTGCACGAACCGGCTGCCGCCATGGACCACGCGATGCCCCACGGCATCTACGCCAATCCGGTCCCCCGCCCATGCCAGCACTGTCCGTGCTGCCTCTTCGTGGTCACCAATTATCCTCTGCTCGGACATCATCCCACCGTCAGTCGTTAGCTCCACCAACGCCTGTTTACCTATGCCGTCCACCACACTCCGTGCCAGGCAATTCTCGCTTTCGCTGTCTATGAGCTGGCTTTTCAGCGTGGAACTACCGCAATTCATCACGAGGATATTCATGGCTTACGTAACCAGTATATTCGTCAGCGGCGATAGACGCACTGGAGAAGTCAACGAGATGGCCCCCAATTGCACCTTGACTATACATAACGTCGTTGCTACCGTAGCCGACGGAGTCCCTAGAGTCGCAATCTAAGCGTAGGGGGGAGGCTATGGAAGGGAGCTCAAGTTATCCTGTCCGACTAGAGGCGGACTATCCCGAATCACCGTCCAGGATCTTGGCGCTGATGGGAGCCCTGATCTTTCCCAAAATGTTGCTTCTGCTGCCCCATATCATTCTCTTGGGTCTGCTTGGAATCATAAATGGGGTTGTGGTTCTCATTGGATACTTGGCAGTGTTCTTGACCGGACGTTATCCGGGAGGATTGTTCGGCTTTGTGCTGGGAGTTGGCCGGTGGAACTACAGGGTGAATGCTTGGTTCGCCGGGTTTACCGACCAGTACCCTCCTTTCAGCCTGGGTGAGGGAGACGACCATCCGGTAAGGCTCACCGTTGACTATCCGGAATCATCATCCAGGCTCTTGGCCCTCTTGGGGCTGCTGTTTGTGTTTCCAAAGTTGATCCTGCTACTGCCCCACCTGATCATCCTGTATTTCCTGGATGCATTGTCCTATGCCGTCATCTACATAGCATTCTGGGCTGTGCTCTTGACCGGCACCTATCCCAGGGGGCTCTTCAACTTTGCCTTTGGGATAATGAAGTGGCAGACGCGCACGGACTCGTGGCTACTGGGCTTGACGGACCGGTACCCGCCCCTTTCCCTAGACTAGCCGGCACATCTGGTTCATAAACAGAGGTTGGCAGGGCTTCCCCTTGGGGAAGCCCTCTATTCCGGTGATTAGACACCGGGTCTTTCAAGGTGCGTCGCTGCCTTCCACGGACAGATTGTGGCAAACATCTGCTGAGGAGGACCTATACGTATGAACGTGAATGACATCATGCCCCAGCAGTTGAACGTCAACGATGCCGCGGACCTGCTCGTTCCTGTGGCAGTCTACATACTGGGCATGGCCGCCTATGCGCTATTCATATTCAAGTTCTATCGCTTTGTGGCTTCGAGGGACATGTTCGAGATGGACCTGTCCAAGTACCAGGAGTCCAGGTTCAAGGTTGTCAGGGGATTTCTTCACATCGTGATGTACGTTGCCAAGTATCTCATCCTGTTCCCCGTCATCGCCTTCTTCTGGTTCGCGGTCCTTACGATGATCCTGGCCTTCTTGTCGAAGGAGCAGCCCTTCTCCGAGGTGCTGCTGATGGCCCTGGCGACGGTTTGCGCCATTCGCATATCGGCCTATTACAACGAAGACCTGTCCAAGGACTTGGCCAAGATACTCCCCTTTGCTGTTCTGGCTATATTCCTCATCGATGCATCCTTCTTCACAGTCCGGGAGTCCCTGGAGGTGCTGAAGGAAGCCCAGCATCACACCGAAGACATTATCTACTACCTATTGTTCCTTATAGCTATGGAGTTTGTCCTGCGCGTCGTCATGGGGTGGTTCGCATTTCTCTTTGCCATTAAGAAGCGGATCCCACGGAGCCAGGACTAGGATGCCTAAGCTTTTGGTTTTTGCGGTAAGTGAGACGTTGGGATGAGGCTGGCCAAGGCTTCAGCCGGCGCGCATCCGCAGCCATGGCCAAGCTGACGTTGCTCTAAGATGGACCGGATAGGTTAGGTACAGACCTTGCTAAGGGGGAACGGATGATGGCTGTCCTTGTAAAAATGACCGCGGTTTTCTTCTGGCTATCGGCCACGGCGGTGGCCCTTCACTTTGTGTTCACGCCCCTGTACGACAACGTAATGGACATAGGCGAGATGTGGGGGGCCTTCAACATTGTGATGGCCATTGCGGTGCTGGGAGCCTTGGCCATCCACCTGTACCGAAAGCGGGCGCTGGATAAGCAGGAAGGAGAAGGGAGCATCACCCGGGAGTACCTGGAAACCAACCTGCTGGTCTATCTCTCGGTCGCGCTTACCCTCTGGTTCTTCTGGAACTGGATCGACAACCTATCGATCTATCCTGCCTCCCAGGACACCGTCCGACTCGTTCTGTGGTCGTTCATCGATCCGTTGTTCGTGATCATTGCCGGGGTGACGGGCTGCTATCTCTGGCGCTGCGATTGCTTCAAGTAGGACTGGGGGAAGCCCTTCCGCAGGATGGTCTACTGGGTCGCGGTCTGGTAGTGGAGCTGCCACCTGATGCCGTACTTGTCGGTGCATGAGCCGAAGTAGGCCCCCCAGAACATATCCTGGGGAGGCATCTCCACCGCTCCGTCCTGGGACAGCTTATTGAACAGGTCGTCGGTCTCCTCCCTGCTGGATGAGGAGAAGGATATGGAGAAGTTGTCTCCTGCCCGGGGAGGCGGCCCGAAGGCGGAGCAGCTATCGCTCCCCATCAGGATGCTGGAGCCGATGGGCAGGGCGACATGCATGATTCGGTCCTTCTCTCCCGGCGGAATCTCCACGTCGGGAGGAGCTTCACCGAAGGTCATCATGGTCCTGAACTCGCCTCCGAACACCTGTCTGTAAAACTCGAACACCTCTCGACAATTGCCGTCAAAGGAAAGATAAATGTCCAGGGTCACGTCCGCCTCCTTGCTGCCTATGGGTGCCGGGGTTGGGAAAGTATAGGGCTGCACCAAGGCCGCTGTCCACGAAAGGGTGTGTGCTAAGATGAGCGGAAGTCAATTACAGGGGGCTGTGAGATGACCCAGGTACAGCACCAGAGAGACCCGGAAGTGGCTGACCTTTCCGTGGAAGAGATCGCGGAGCGATACGTCGCGCGGTTCTTGGACCGGGTGCCCGACTGGGATGCCTTTGCCGATGCCCGCGTCGAGGGTTACAAGCGGGCCCAGCACCGATTTATCGGAGCCGGCGGGTCGGGGAAGCACGGGGACATCAACTTCATTCCGCCCCGGGGATTCACCCTGAGCATAATGTACGTCGAGCCGGGACAGGGCAACGCAGCGCATACCCATGAGGTGGAAGAGGTGTTCTTTGTGCTCCGAGGTCAGCTTGGTGTGTTTTTCGAGGATGAGTCAGGGGCCCGCGTCGATGTTAAGCTTGGTCCCTGGGATGCGGTGTCCTGCCCGGCGGGGGTGATTCACGGCTACCAGAACGACAGCCTGCAGCCGGTGTACTTCCAGGTAATGCTGGGGCGGGCCCGCCCGGAGCTTATGGGCTACAAGGACCCGGAGCTGGCTAAGGACCCCGGCGTCCACCTGCGAGAAGCCGGAGGCGCATAGGACCGCCTAACCTGTACCCAGGAACAGCTGCTCCAGGGCTTCGCGCTCTTTGCCGGGCTTCGGATAGATGTTCCTGTTTTTCGCATTTACTTCAGCCACCTGGTCGCTGGGAAGGTTTGACCATAGGCCTTCGCTTCCTTGAAGGGTGCAGGCGCTGTTGAGGGTGAAGTAAGCCAAGCCCGTGCCGGACTCGTTGAGGTAAACTCCTCGGATAGGTTCGCCCTCCCGGCTACCCCGGCGAAGGGTTGGGTTGCGTGGGCCCGGCCGTGGGGGCGACCAGATACCCAGCGTGGCGAGCAGTTCGCTGCAAGAGGCGTAGTCCAGGGCAGCCCCGCTGGCCGGCGCGGGCGAGGGCGGCGAGGCGGCCTTCCCTCTCGCCAGTGAGCGTATCCAGTTCCATACCTGACTAAACATCAGGTCCTGCCTCCAGCTACTTCCTCAGATTAGGGGTTGATCTCAGGAAGCAGCACCTCCAGCCAATTGTCCTCCATGCCGATAAACCGGTCCACGGCCCTAGCCATGTAGTAGTTGTCGGTGATAGCGGGTGGATCGCCCCCGTCGGATACGGTGCGGACAGCCTGCATGAGAAGGCGCCTCATCTGGACGATGGCCAGGTCGCTGGCCGTCAGGAATTCTTTGGACCGGTCCACGATGGGTCCCATCATCTCCTGGGCCGCCTGGTCCTGGTTGTTGACGCCCTCGATGCCGGTGAAGGTCTCCGTCTTCTGGACCTCGCGGTCGATCATGTAGGCGTTGCTCTTGTTGCGGACATTCAGGAAGTTTTCGTCCAGGTCCCCCGGGCCGCGGCCCAAGCTGGCTTCCAGCGCTTCCCACTCGGTCAGCTGGGTGCCGTCGAAGGTGTAGGCCCAGTTATAGACCATGCAGTTCTCATCGTCGGTGGGCACCCACATATGGCCGGAGATAAAGGGGCGGCCCGGCGGTCCGCCGTAAGGGGTCATATCTTCGGGACGAATCTGGTGAAAGGGCATCACGTATTGGTATGTTCGGACGAACCTGCGCTCACCGGGCAGGGTGCGTATGCCTGCGTAGCGGTAGCCGTAGTCGGTGACATCGACCTCGACGACGGGGGCGCTCCCCTTCGCGAACTCGGAGTTTTGATTGTAACCCCCCCGCCTCCCGGAGTCGTCGTTCATCACGCGGTGCAGGATAGGTACGTGGGCGGTATCTACGCCCGCCTCCAGGGCTTGCAGCCAGTTGCACTCCTGAACGTTTTTGGAAACGCCGCGTCGGTCTTCGGGCACCTGGGTCCATTCGAATCGCGGCTCGGCGGGCTGCTTGTCCTTTGGTCCCATGTAGGCCCAGATCACCCCACCCATGTCCACGGTGGGATATGCCCGCAGCTTGACCTCTTCCTTGAGCTTGCTTCCGGCAGGCTCGTTCATCATGTCAACGCAGTTCCCGTCCACATCGTACTTCCAGCCATGGTAAACGCACCGGAGACCGCACTCCTCGTTGCGTCCCAGCCAGAGGGAGGTACGTCGATGGGCGCAGAACTCATCGATGAGTCCGACCTTACCTGAGGTGTCCCTGAAGGCCACCAGATCTTCTCCCATGAGCTTGATCCTTACGGGGGGACCGTCGGGCTCCGCAACTTCGTTGGAGAGGCAGGCGGGAATCCAGTAACGGCGCAACGTCTCCCCCATGGGTGTACCGGAGTTCGTCCTTACCAGAAGCTCGTTGTCTGCGTGGGTTAGCAACTCATACCTCCGTAACGAAATCTAACGACGCTGGCTTGTACATCCCGGGATTGGCGCTCTGACCGGCGCCGGTAGGGAGCCATCGCGCGTAATTTGCAGGCCTTCCTGCATAGCTGTAGCTGTTTCCGAGTGTATCGAGATAGCCTTGTCTTGTCAACGAAAATGCCGTTGGGTCGGAGGCCCAATTCCGCAGGCCTCGGCTCGTTGTTGCCAAGGCATGAGGGCGGGCCTAGAATTGGCAGAAGCATCGCATTTCCAGGGCCCGGGGTCCGGGGACATAAGCAGTCCGGGAGGGAGATATGAAGGTCGATCTAAGGACGCCGCCAAGCCAGCCCGTGTCGGAAGTGGTGCGGTTTGCCCAGAGCTGTGAGGAGGCGGGATTCTCCGGATGCGGGTTCAACGATGCCCAGATGTTCTTCCGGGACCCCTTCGTGGTCATGTCCCAGGTGCTTCAGAACACCACAACCCTCCGCGTGCACCCCGCCCTGACTTGCCCCGGCCCACGCCACACATCCGTTATCGCCTCCTCGGCCAAAACGGTCCAGGAGTTCGGGCCGGACCGTTTCGAGCTTTGGCTGGGCCGGGGCAACGCCGCCCCGCGCATGGTCGGCCTGCCCCAGCTAAGGGTCGGCGAAATGCGAGATGCCATCAACAAGATCCGGTCGTTCATGGCGGGCGAGTGGAACGTGTATCAGCCCGCGGAGGCGGACTCGGACAGGGTGCGCCTGCATCACGGAGGCGGGTCGCCGGTCCCCATCTACCTGGCTGCCCGGGGACCCATGGTAACCCGCTTGGCTGGTGAGCTGTGCGACGGCGCTCTCCTAACCTGCCCACCCACCCCCGATGGCATAGGCAAGGCCAGGGGCTGGCTGGCTGAGGGGGCGGCAAGGGTCGGACGCGCGGTGTCCGACGTTCACGAGGTCGTTGAGGTCCGGTGCCTGGTCCGCCCCACGCGGAAGCAGGCAGTCCGGGCCTGGAGCCCCAACCTGATACCCATCCTGGCAAGGCCCACGGCTGAGCAGTGGTTGGGTGACCGAGGCATCGACTACGACATCGCTCCCTTCAGACAGGCTGTGCAGGAGTCCTATTCAAAGCTGCAGACGATGTACGCCGACGTCCAGCACGTAGAGGACTGGGATGCGGCGGAGGAGTTGGCGGAAGCGATACCCTTCGAGCTCCAGGAGGCCATGGGCGACCGGATGGCAGTCCTGGGAGACCCCGACCAGGTCGCGAGCCACATGCTCATGCTTTCTGGCATCGGCGTGAGGCACATCTACATGTACGCCGTGGAGACCTTCCGGCTCCCCGAGCCCGAGCGCCAGGGCTTCCACGAAGTGATAGCCAAGGCCCTGGCGAGCACTCCCAGCTAGCTTGGTTTTGCTGTTCTAGGTGGGCAGAACGGGTCGGCCCTCGGGAGGCTGCACATCGAAGGCGTTGAGAGAGCAGGCCAGCCCGACGTATGCGCCGACCACACCGGCCAGCTCAGCGACCAGGGCATCCCCTAGCCTGCTGCGGACCTTATCGAAGGTGGTGCCGGTAATGCGATGGGGTGGACGCAGAAGCTCCCGCACGAACCCCACGATAGCTGCATCTTCTTGCGCAAGCCCCTGCAGGTCGCCCCTATGCTCAACGGCTGCTACCGCTTCGGGCTTAACGCCGGATGCCAGTGCATCGTCCTTGTGGGCCGCCCACTCGTAGAGGCAGTCCATCTCCCGGGCGACGGCGCACACCGCCAGCTCCTTTATGTCCATGGGCAGGGCTGACTCGAAGCGGGCGTACCCCAGCAGGTGCGCCGTGCGCGCCGCCAGCTCGGGCTGGTGCAGCAGGTAGTAGTAAGGGGCGCCGACGACCCCCCGGCTGGCCACTATGGCATCATAGTTGTGGTGGTGCTCCTCAGGCACCTGCTCCCTGTCCGTGATCCTTTCGATGCTGGGCATGGGTCGCTCCTTAAGTGATGTGGGACCCACCTTATCGGTACGTGGGGTATGGAGACAGTATAATTGTCTTGGATGGTTGTTCCAACGCTGGGCGATAGTCCTGGCCCATCTTCTCTCTTGCAGGAGGGGTAGATGCCCGAGGCCCCGGACCTGGAAATCATCAGGGGGTACCTTAGCGAGAGGATGGTCGGTAAGCCCATCCTTCGGGCCAAGGTGCTGCGGCCCACGGTCCTGCGGTCTCTGGCCGGGGACTTCGAGCAGGAGGTGGTGGGCTTGACCCTGGAGTCAATTGAGAGGCGGGGCAAATACCTGCTGCTGTGGTTGTCCGCGGGCCGCTGCTTGGCTGTCAACCCGATGCTTACGGGGGCCTTTCAGTACTGCGACGAAGGTACCAGGATGCTCAAGAGGAGCTGTATCGCCCTGGGGCTTGAGGACGGCAGGGAATTGCGGTACCTGGACGACAGGCAGATGGGGCGGGTGTACTTCATAGAAGGGGAACAGCTTGGGGAAGTGCCACGCCTGATGGAGCAGGGACCCGATGTGCTTTCGGATATCTCATTCGAAGAGTTCGCCTCCCGGCTGAAGGGCTTCAGGGGAGAGATCAAGGGAGTCCTGGCGCGGGGATCCTGGATTTCCGGCATAGGAAACGCGTATTCCGACGAGATACTTTTCGCGGCTGGTATATCCCCCTTTCGCAAGGCCGGAAGGTTGTCCCCAGAGGATGTCCGCGCCCTTTACGACCAGTCCAGAATGGTTGTGGAGTCTGCCATAGAAGAGCTGCGGGGACGAGTTGGAGATGCCATTCACGTGAAGATTCGGGACTTCCTTAAGGTGCACAACAAAGGCGGAGAAGCCTGCCCCAACTGCGGCGGGAACATCTCCCAGCTTACCGCGAACCAGCAGATCACGAGTTACTGCCGGCGCTGCCAACCGGGAATGCTAATCTCCAATTAGGACGTGGTCGCCAGGCGCCTTTTTCAAAGAGCGGACAAAGAAATAACCCGGCGCAATCGCCGGGTTATTTCGCTTTTGGTCCTCTATCGGGTTCGCTAGGCGGTGGCGCGGGACCGGCGGGTCCGGAACACTACGAATCCGCCGAAGGCCAGGAGCACCATACCGGCTATGAGGGAAGCCATGGCGATCTGGGGTATAGCCGGGTCTCCAACGGGAGGCGCCTCCGGCGGAATGTGGAGGGTGTACCCACCCAACGCCTGAGCTGCCATGTAGGTGCCGTAGGCGGCGCTGCTGGCATCCACGCTCTGGGTCGCCGCTGAGTCAATAAACGAGCGGGCTGCGGTGCCGCTGTCTGCTTCTATGGCTGAAGAAGCTTGGTTTATGGTGTCCACGATGGCTTGGAGATTGGTGCTGACGCCCATTGCCGAGGCAACCACGTCACCACCAAGGTCGCCAAGTTCTCCAGCGATGGATGCAATATCTGCGGCGTAAGTCATGGCCCCATAACCATCACCGTCGTTTGTTCCGCCGTTAATGATGTTGACAGCAATTTGTGCATGTGCAAGGGCCTCGGACGTTTGCCCGGCGTTGATGTAAGTCAGGGCCATCTGGGCATGGGCCGCAACTTTGCCGGTCTGCTCCCTGAGGCCGACGGCCGCTCCCTTGGGCGCTCCCGCGTGGATTCCTTCCAAGTAAGCGGGGCTGCCAGGGTTGGAGAAATTGAGCATCCGTATCTTGTTGATGTTGTCGGTGTTGTCGCCTACAAGATAAATCTTGTCAGTAGGCTCGCCGGGGTCGGGGTCGTCGGCCGGCTCGATCGTTACCACGAACTGGTGGAAGGCGCCGAAGAGGTTTACCCCCGGAATCGGCATGGTGAAGGTCTGGTTTACGCTGCCGTCTTCTCCGACAGCGAGAATCCCGGTGCTAAATTTGGCAATCCGCGGGTCCACGTCGGAGATGAACCAGCCTTCATACACCTCGTCTGGAGGAAGCTCGGCCACCTTAGGAATTGAGATAGTAGCTAGGTCGCTGCTGGCGATTCCGTCTCCGATGGAAACGGTGCCGTAACCACTCTGAGCAGAAGCAAGGGAAAGGGAAAGAAGCAGAGAAATCGCTCCCACCGCCAGGAACATGGGGAAGGCCCTCGACCACCTCATCGCACCTCCTTAGTACGGTACCCTACAGCATGTGCCCTCTCCATCACGGCAGTGGGCAAGACCGAATGCTGCTTTTTTCATACGCTCGGCAGATTGATTGTAAAGTATAGATTAAGTTAACGAGTCCTGACAAGTACTTGCTGCGCCTGTAACCCAGGAGAATTGGAAGGGTAGAAGACCCATTGCGATAGGTACACCGGGGTGCACAAAGGACAGGGCGCAGGGCCCTGAACTTCCTTGCGCCTGGGGTATCCCTGTGCTAGGCTGACGGACATGAACTCGGACAAGAGTTCCAGCGGGAACACCGCTCGACCCTCCCGTAGGCAGCCGATCTATTACGGCTGGTTCATCGTTGCGACGGTCTTTTTTATCGCCCTCGTGACTGTCGGTTCCAGAAACGCCTTCGGCGCGTTTATAGAGCCGATGGAAGAATCTCTCAGCTTGGATAACCGGGCCACCATGACCTGGGCCGCCTCCCTTGGATTCCTGGTCAATGGCCTTAGCCAGCCCTTCTTCGGGCGTCTATACGACCGGCTGGGCATCAGGGTGATCATCAGTTGTCTCGTAATCGTGGGGGTGTTCACAGTCCTGCTGTTCGTCACCTTCCATGTCCTGTTCCTCATCTTCGTCTTCGGCTTGGTGATGTCTATAGCAATGAGCGGCTCCTCCCTCAGCAATACGGGGGCCTTGCTCAGCCGCTGGTTCAGGAAGAAGAGAGGTGCAGCTCTCTCCATCAGCACAGCCGGGGCGTCGGTGGGAGGCTTGCTGCTGGTGCCCTTCACCCTGTACCTCATCGAAGCCACCAGCTGGCGCACCGCATGGATTGTCCTCGGAGGCCTGATACTGCTCTTTGCGGTCCCCCTGGCGGCCATCATCCTCAAGAGGGACCCCAGCGACATGGGACTGCTGCCCGATGGCGCTACCCAGGCTCCGGGGTCCGCCGCGGGAACGGCGGGACCTCCCCCAACGGGTCCCCTGGAGGTTGACACATGGTGGCGGGCCTTCCGCACGCTGCCTATATGGCAGGTGTCCATGGCCTATGTCGTCTGCGGGGCCACGACCGCGGTCATGTCGGTGCACTTCATCCCGTACATCACCGAAGAGCGGGGATTCAGCGCAGGAGCTGCCGGAATGGCCTTCGGGCTGATGAGCGGGCTGAACGCCGTAGGCGTCATCGTCATGGGTACTATGTCGGACAAGTTCGGACGAAAAGACCTGCTGGGCTTGGTGTACACCGGGCGGGGAGTGGCATACCTGGTGCTCTTGCTCTCCGCCGGAGCCTGGGGTTTGCTCCCGGCGGGGCCCTGGGGGGTGTGGGTGTTTGCCGTTGTAGCCGGCTTTAGCTGGATAGCTACGGCACCCCTCTCCACATCCTTGACGGCTGATTTCTACGGCCTGAAGACATTGGGCACTCTAGCCGGGGTTTCCTTCGTGTTTCATCAGATCGGGGCATTTGCCAGCATCCAGTTCGCGGGTTATATGAAAGACTTCACCGACTCTTACCACTGGCCCTTTGCCATCGTGGGAGTCCTGCTCATACCGGCTGCCCTGGCAGCCTTCTCGGTGCGGGAGCGCAAGTACTCGGTGAAGTACCAGCAGGTCCCCCAGGCCAGCCCATCGTCGGGTATGTAGGCTGTGGCTCCCCTTCTGGCCATCATGGCCCACCACGAGGAGGTGGCCGACCCTGCCGTCCTGGAGAAGGTGAAGCACCAGCTCGATGCCATCCTTGGTCTGGGAGGTGGAGCATCCGCGGCCTTCTTCGGAATTATCCTGCTTCTGATACCTGTGTCCATCCTGGCCTTCTACTACTTCTACAGGCGCAGGATGGTTAACGTTATGGACGAGGACGGGTGGGGACCGGATCACGAACCGTAGGTACGTTTCTCGTTTGACACCCATATAGGCGGGTGCTATATTTCTCGATGGCCTCGGCCAAGTGCCCCCTGAACCTATCGGCCCTGAATCTATCGGAGAATTATCATGCCCCTGAACATTGTCGTTCTGGCCAAGCAGGTGATCGATCCTGAGATCCCCATGTCGGCTTTTCAGGTCGATCGAGACAACCGGCGCATTGTAACGCCCGCCAACATCCCGCCGGTGGTCAACGGCTTTGACGAGAATGCGGTGGAGGCTTCCCTCCAGATTAAGGACTCCCAGGAATCCAGCGTGACGGTTCTGTCGATGGGCGCCGGTTTCTCCATGGATGCCATGAAAAAACCCCTGGCTATGGGGGCCGACGAGCTGGTCCTCATCCAGGATGATGCCTTTGTGAACAGCATCGATAGCGCGGTAACTACGCGGATGCTGGTGGCTGCCCTGAACAAGCTGGGAGGGTTCGACCTGCTCATCGCGGGCAGGCAGGCTTCCGATTGGGACAACGCCCAGGTGCCGCTGGGGATCGCGGAGCTGACGGGCGCCTCATGCGTGACCCTCGGCAAGAAGGTGGAAGTTGGCGATGGCAAGGTGGTTGTCGAGAGGATAGTCCCCGAGGGGTACGAGGTGGTTGAAGCGCCTCTCCCCGCCGTGGTGACGGTCAGCAACGAGCTTGGACAGCCGCGCTATCCCACCCTGAGGGGGATCATGGCCGCGACCCGGAAACAGCCGACTGTGTGGCGCACCGGAGACCTTGGGGTAGCCCCCTCAGACACAGCACCCCTTCTGAACCTGGTTGACCTTTTCGTTCCCTCAACAGTCAAAGAGTGTGACTTCATCGAAGGGGACAACGAAGAGGAAGCCGGCCGAAATCTCGCCCTGAAACTTCGCGAAGCTAAGCTAATCTGAACTAAGCCCAGATAGATCGGAACCCTATAGCCGCAACGGAGGTTCCATTCGGACATGGCGCAAACAGGAGTCTTGGTAATCGCCGAGCTCGCCGATGGGCAGCTCAGCCTCACCAGCAAAGAAATACTTGCCGCAGGCAAGCCCATCGCTGACCAGCTGGGCCAGCCTATGTCGGTTGCCCTGTTGGGAGCCGACGTTGGCAGTGCAGCACAGGAAGCTTTCGCATGCGGAGCTGACGTCGCCTACGCAGCCACCGACCCGCTGCTGGCCGAATATCAGGCCGACCTCTACCTGTCGGCTCTTGATGCCATCTGCCGGGAAGCTGACCCTGAGGTGCTACTTATGGGTCGCACCGCTATAGGCCGGGAAGCTGCGCCAAGGCTGGCTGCCCGCTTGGGAGTGGGGCTTGCCCAGGACTGCCTGGAGGTGAGCGTCGCCCCTGGAACCACGGAGTTGAGGGCCAACCGCCCGGTTTACGGGGGCAATGCCATGGCCACGGTTAGCTGCTCCAGTTCCCCCCAGTTTGCAACCGTGAGGCCCAAGGCCTACGAACCCGCCGACCCGGACCCGTCCCGCACAGGAGAAGTCAAACAGGTCGAGGTTGCGCTGGATGCCTCCATGGCCAAGTCCAGGGTTGTCAGCGTGGTCCGGGAGGAGGCCGAGGGAATCAAGCTGGAGGATGCCCGGATTGTCGTGGCCGGGGGCAGAGGCCTGGGAGGGCCCGAACCCTTCGAGGACTTGGAGGAGCTGGCCAAGGTCCTGGGTGCCGGAATCGGCGCATCCCGGGCCGCCGTGGACTCAGGTTGGGTGCCCGCCAGCTGGCAGATCGGTCTCACAGGCAAGACCATCACGCCCGACCTCTACATTACCGTGGCCATCTCCGGGGCGAGCCAGCACATCGCCGGGTGCTCCGGCGCTAAGGTAATAGTCGCCATCAACAAGGACGCCGAAGCCAACATCTTCAAGGAAGCGCGCTACGGTGTCGTAGGCGATTGGAAGAAGGTGCTTACCGCCTTCACCGAGACTGTCCGGGAGCTGGTCAAGAGCTAGGCCCAAACCAGCTACCCTGTTTTAGGTATCCGAATCCCCTTGAACTGCGGCCTCTATGGGGTGCAGGATGTTCCCAAATGCACTCCTACGTGATGATCTTCGGACTTGGCGACCCTGCATGGCTGGACCCTTCCATCGCCGGCGTCATCTTTGTCTTTTCGATAATCGTAGCCTTCGTCTTCGGAAAGCTTCTCTATCCCCTGTTCGAAAAGCTGACCACCCGCATACCCACGGACCTCGACGCTGAGCTCATAAAGGCTGTACGGCGTCCTCTCAACCTGGCGATAGTGGTCCTTGGCGGTTATCTCGCTCTCACCATCCCCCTGGACATACCGGACACGCAACACAATCTGATAGACACCGTTGCCAGCATCCTGGGGATCTGGCTGGGGGTCATGGCCATAAGCGCGGTGGTGTCCGTCCTCTTCAACTGGTACTCCCAGAACTACAGATTCCCAGGGGGCCAAGGCAACCAGCTTCTGCCTGTGCTCAGGAAGGTTTCGACGGCTGCCGTTTACGTCCTGGGCGGCATGATGGTGCTGAACCAGCTGGGGATAAACATCAGCCCCCTTATAGCCGGACTCGGTTTGGGAGGCTTTGCCGTCGCCCTGGGATTGCAGCCGACGCTGGCCAACTTATTCGCGGGGACCTACGTTATGACCGAAGGCGTCGTGAATCCCGGCGACTACATACAGCTGGAGGACGGGACGGCTGGGTATGTAATAGAAGTCGGCTGGCGGACGGTGCGAATCCGCACCTGGAGCAACAACTTGGTTGTTATTCCGAACTCCCGCTTCTCCACGGCCATCGTGACCAACTACCAGAGGCCCATCCCGCCCGTCAACATTTACATGACCTGTGGGGTCAGCTATGACAGCGACCTCTTTCGGGTTCAGGAAATTTGCCATGAGGTCATGAATGACCTGCTGGAGACCGACCCCAACGCTGTCAAGTCGTACGGAGCATATTTCGGCTTCGAGGATTTCGGGGATTCCAACATCAACTTCTGGCTATTTCTGCAGGCTAAGGACCGGCTTGCCAGCTTCGAAGTGCGCTCTGCCTTGATTCAGGGCATCCACGGAAGGTTCATGGAGGAAGGGATAGTCATCAACTACCCGGTACGCACCGTCTACTTTGGTGAAGACCATCCTCCCGAAGACCGCCTGAGGCGAATGCCCCAAAGGGAGCCGACTCCAGGGGAAGATGTCCCCGGGGTGGGGGCGGACACCGGGGCTGGTGATGGCCCGGACTTCGGGTAAGGCGGCCCATTCGGGCTGACCTTACTACGCAGTCCTGAATTCCCCCGCCTGACTTCACTTCCGTCATTCCTGCCTCCCCATCGTCATCGCTCCCGCGAAAGAGGGAGTCTACGCCCCTCCGGCCCCCGGCTGTCCGTTCCCCTTCGATTTCTCTCAGGGCGAACGGACGGGGAGCATGGCGAGAGGCTTCACCATCATTACGGCGGAGGCCGCAATCCAGAATGGTGTTGTGGTCCAAGGTAGGTTCCCACGAAAGCAGGAACGAGGGAACTAGTCAATGGGATGTCAGGGGAAAACGCGGATAGAAACGTTGAAGGTGCCCGTCACTGAATTTCTACCTGGCCGTCCTCGACCCTCATATAGGTGGCCCCCGAAAGAGAGGTAGCCTGCATGGACTCCGAATCCGACGTGGTTATCAGTGTCTGGGGATACTCGGCGGCCTTGCTCAGCACCCGTTCCCGTCTTGAGAAGTCCAACTCCGACAGGACATCGTCCAGAAGAACGATGGGGCCGTGGCCCCGGGCTGCTGACAGGAAAGATGCTTCTCCCAGGCGCAGGGCAAGGGCGAGGGTCCTGGCCTGTCCTCTGGAGGCGTAGGTGCCCATATCTACCCCTCCCACCCACAGCTTGAGGTTGTCCCTATGGGGCCCCACCTCCGTTGAGCCTCGTTGCATCTCCCGCCTGCTGGAAGCATCGAGGGCATCGCGAAAAGCGGGTTTCAGCCCCGACTCTTCTCCGTTGACCTGGTCCCCGGGAATTGAGGGCTGGTAGTCCAGCACCAGGGGCTCCGAGCCGCCGGTCAGATGGATGTGCTCCTCCCGGCAGAGGTCAGCCAAGGCAGACATGGTCTCGTGGCGCTGCTCGGTTATCCATGAACCCTCAGATATGAGCTGCTCGTCCCAGAAGGCAAGCTCATCCTCTCCTGCCCTGCGTTCATGGATCATCTTGAGCAAACGGTTCCTTTGGACGAGTATCTTCTGGTACCGCTGCAACGCCTTCAGGTAGGGCTGGCTGACCTGGGAGATCAGGATGTCCAGGTAGCGCCGGCGCAGGGATGGTGCGCCGTAGACGAGTTGGATGTCATCGGCGCTGAACAGGACGGCGTTCACCACACCCACCAGTTCCGTGGCGGTACGCCTCACCCGGCTGACGTTGATCTGTTTCCTCAGGGTAGGCGAGGACTGCGTGGCTTCAATGTCGTTGGATAGTTGGTCCGGGCGGCTTGAGGAACCAAGTCGGTAACCGATGTTTATCTTGGTCTCAACCCCGTCATGTTCGAAGGTGCCGGACACCAGGGCGGTGCCATCCTCCCTTGAGGCTGCCCAGTTCACCACCTGGTGCTCGCTCTCAGCCCGGAAGGAGCGGGCGATGGCCAGGAGATAGATGGCTTCCAGCAGGCTGGTCTTCCCCTGGGCGTTCCTGCCGGAGAAGACGGTGATGCCCTGAGGGACATCCAGGTCAAGCTGGCGGAAGTTCCGGAAGTTGGTCAGACTGAGGTGGGAGAGGCGCAATGTTCCCCCGGAGCCGGGGCGTTTGGGCTACCCCAGGGCTTTGAGAGTCTCTATTTTCTGTTCCAGGTCGTGGGCGCCCTCGTCGTCCCCGTCGGACAGACGGTAGCACCTGTCCAGGTAAAGCTGGGCCAGCTGTCCGCCCCGGGAGGAAGCGTCGTTGACGGCCTGGAGGAGGCTGGGGATGTCGAAACGCTCGGGCAGGTATCGCCCCAGGATGCCGATCTCTTCCTGGGTCTCTGAACAGGTACGGTGGTCGGCCCCCTCGATGGCGAACCTGAGCTTGCCCACCATCTTGGACAGCTCGGTCAGCTTGTCCCGCTCGTTCATGAAGGTGTAGAGAATCTCGTTGACCCCGGCCCCGTCATCATCGGGCGCCTGCAGGGGGGCTTGTGGGCTGGCCTTCACGTGGTCCTCCCAGAGCTGGGCGTAGTGACGCACTGCCTCACCCACCCTTTCCATCATGTCAGGCACATCGGGAGAGGAGACCGTCCCGGCGAAAAGAAGGTCATCCCGGCGCATATCCGCCAGGCGCTGCAGATCGGCGAGGCTTCCCGCATCCTCGGGCATGGGAGGCAGGGAGAAGGCTGAGGAATCGCTCATGGGCATGTTGCCGATATGGGACGCCAGGAAGGGAGGGATGTACTTGCTGAAGTCGACGGTGATGGGCAGAACGATTATGTAGCTGGCGTAGACCCTGGGAGGGTCCGAACGGTCCAGGAAGTACAGAAGGGCGTGACCTCTGGGCTCCTGAGGGTCTCCGGATTCGAAGGAGATGTCCATCCCTTCAGCTCTGGGGGTTGCTGTCGCCGAAGCGCCTGTCCATCTCTTCCAGGAACTGGGCAACTTCGGGGGCGAAGGTCGGAGTCTCCGGCTGTTCTTCCTTGCTGGCGGTTTCCTGAGCATCGTAGTTGGCTTCCATCTGCTCGATCAGGCTCTTCAGGTCGCCGTTCCGTTCCACGGCGCCGTCGAGCTGCCGGTACTGCTCCTGTCCCCTTTCGGCAGGGGGTAGGCCGTCCGGGAGATCGTAGATGGAGCTGAGGACTTCTAGAAGGCGACTGGTGCCCAGGTAGTCCTCTTCGACCTGAAGATACTGGGGCAGGTGCACCATCAGGGTAATCACATCGATATCAGGGTCCAACTTGGGCACCCCTTCAGTAATCAGGTTCAGGATGGTGGTTGGGCCCTGGTAGGAGCTGCGCCGGCGCTTCAGCCCGCCGCCGTCTCCGCGCACGCTGACCCGGCCCGTGTCCCCGGTGACCAGCAGCGGCCTGGTGTGGGGGACAGCATCGTACATGCCCCCCAGGCGGCAGTAGCGGCTGATTCCGAAGTGCTTGAACACCTCCAGCACCGAATCCGTGTAGTCCTCCCCCTGGGCGTGGGGTTCCATGAGGTGGAAGAACATGTAGTCGGGGCCGTCCTCGGTCTGGGCGTACTTGATGGTGCTGTTGGGGACCTCCACCTGCCGGTTGCCGTCCTGCAGGCGCATGGTTGGACGGTACCTGGTGAAGTCGAAGAATCTCCCCGGCCTGGCCAGCTTGCCCAGCTCTATGGCGCCGAGGTGGTCCTCCAGGGTTTCCAGCGTGAGGGTCCCAACGCTGCCCACATCGACCCAGGGGCGGACCATGACGAGTGCATGGGGCGCTTTCAGCTTTGGCATGGGTTCGGTAAGCTCGAAGGCGCCTATCCTCATATGGCTATCTTGTCAGAAAGGAGTAGGGTTTTCAAGTGCTCGCAAGATGGCTTGGAAGGGCCTACCAGCCAATGGCATAGCCGTCCCGGCGGGGGTCGGCGGCGCCATGGAAAGCCCCCGCCCGCTGGTCAACGTGGACCATCATCTCGCTTCCCGCTGCCCCCCAGTCGGACAGAATGCTCAGGTCGTGCCCCTTGCCGGACAGGCCTTCCCGGACGTCGTCGGAGAAACGTCCCTCCAGTTCCAGGGTATCCACGCAGGTGTGGGGGATGGTGGACTCGGTGGGGTCCTGCTGGTGTCGCCACCGGGGAGCTTCCACAGCCTCGGCGACGGTCATGCCGAAGTCCAGCACATGGGTGAGCATCTGCAGGTTGGTCTGGACCTGGGTGTCCGCCCCGGGAGTGCCGCAGACCATGAACAGGTCGTCTCCACCGCCGGAGAACACCATGATGGGGTTCATGGTGTGGCGTACCCGCTTCCCCGGCTGCAGACAGTTGGGATGGCCGGGGTCCAGGTGCCAGTAGGTCATGCGGTTGTTCAGGAGGATGCCGGTGCTCCCTGCTATGACCGTGGAGCCGAAGGCGCTCTGGATACTCTGGAGCTGGCAGACGGCGTTGCCCCACTGGTCCACAACGCAGAAGCAGGTTGTGTCCTCCGCGTCGCGAACGGCTCCTGCCTTGACCTTGGTGGGGACACCGTCCTGGTACAGCCAGGGGTTGCCCGGCTGGACATTCGAGGCTGCCCGCGCTGGGTCGATGAGCTTGGAGCGCTCACTGGCGTACTCCTTGGAGAGAAGGCCCTTCATGGGAATGTCGAGGAAGTCGGGATCGGCGACGTACTCTTCCCGGTCGATGAAGGCCAGCTTTTTGGCTTCCACCATCACGTGAATTCCCTCCGGGGTGTTGCATCCCAGGGCAGGCAGGTCGAAGTTCTCCACCAGGTTCAGCTCCTGGAGCAGGATATGGCCGCTGGAGTTGGGTGGGGCCTCCAGGACGGTGTAGCCCTTGTAGGTCGTGGATATCGGGTCTTGCCAGCGGGAGCGGTGGCCTTCCAGGTCCTCAGCGCTCAGCACGCCGCCCTGTTCCTCGGCGAAGCGGGCCATCTCGCGCCCGATGGCGCCCCTGTACAGAGCATCGGGCCCCTCGGATGCGATCTGCCGGAAGCTGCCTGCCAGATCCCGCTGCAGGAGGATGTCGCCGCCGGACAGAGGTACTCCATCCCTGCTGTACACCTTGGCCGAGGTAGGGTTCTGGACCAAGCCAGGCTCGGCAGCGATGTAACCGGCGAGGGTGTGGGTTATCGGGAAGCCCTCGTCGGCCAGGGAAATGGCATCGTCGAAGAGGCCAGCCCAGGAAAGGGTGCCGTACTGCTCGTGGGCTTGGGCCCAGCCGTCCAGCAGGCCGGGGATGGAGACCGACAGCACACCCCGCATGGGGATGCCCGTCTTTTCGTAGCGCTCAAGGGTTGCGTCGCCGGGCGCTGCGCCGGTGCAGTTCATCACCCTGGTCGTTCCCGTGGACTTCCGGTAGACCATGATGAAGCCGTCGCCGCCTATGCCGGACATGTGGGGTTCCACCACGTTCAGGGCCGCTCCCACGGCAACCGCGGCATCGACGGCGTTCCCTCCCCGTTGGAGCACACGAATCCCTGCTTGAGACGCCAGGGGATGGCCGGAGCACACCATGCCTTTGCGCCCCATCACTACGGGACGGTTGGAACCGACGTTGACTCCATGGGGGTGGCGCATCTTCGTTACTCCTATTGGTGGGCTGGGGGTGCTTACCGGCATTATAGCCCAGGGTCCCCTCGCATCAAAATGGCCGGGGACTCCGAGGTCGGGGGTGGATGGTTTCACTCCCCCTTTGCATTGCCTGGTGCCGATGGTAGCATGAGGCTATTTCAAGGTCCATGGAAGGCTTAGGAGTTAGCCCTTGAGCACACCACTAGCGGACATCGGAAAGCCGACTGCGAGCAGCTATCAGAAGGGTCGGAAGCTGTACCTCGTCCCCTTCTACGCAGGCCCGAACCGTCAGGAATTGACGCTCGCCGATGAGGGCAGCGAAGAGGCAGCCGAGGCCAACCGGACCCTGGACGAGTTCGAAGGCCTTCTAGCCCGCTACTGGGTCGGCGCCGACCAGCACATCACCCGCCTGGAAGAGTCCCTGGGCAAGGCGGACCGGCTTTATCATGAGCACCTTGATACCGCAGGGGAAGAGGGCGATCAGCTCCTGGAGAAGATAAACCCGCAAGGCGCCAAGCTGCTGAAGCGACGCGCCAACTCAGGCGCTGTGCTGGAGGCCACCGAGGACCGGGACACCCTGACGGAGATTGGCGACTGGCTGGCGTGCGCTACTGCGGGGCTGCGCAGCGAGAAAGCCACGACGATGGTTTACCAAGCCTACGCAGAAGCCAACGCCAAGCGGTATGAACACATCGCGGCCCGCATAGACCAGACGCTCGGGGAGGACGAGGCGGGAATACTGGTGATACGGGACGACCACAGGGTGCAGTTCCCGTCGGACCTGCAAGTCTTCTACGTGGCTCCGCCTGCCCTCAACGAGCTCCGCAAATGGATCGAGGCGCTATCCGGCAGGGCCCCTGCCCAGTAGCAGCTTCCGCTCTAAAGGGCAGCCTCTAGTCTATGTTCGCCTGGTTGTTTGCCCGAGCCATGGCGTAACACTGCTCCTCTACCTCGTCCACCTTCTGCCTGACGAGGTCGGCATCCAGCTCCGCCACTATGCCGGGATATCCGGCGCGGTCGATCATCTGGGGGAGCCTGCCCGCCTTGAACTGCCCAATAGCCCAGTCCAGGGGATTGGCCACCAGGGTCGTGTCGTGATAGATTCGCTCGTTCCTGCTCCGGGGCCCGTAGTGGTAGTGAGGCTCTTTCTCGAAGCAGTCGAATGCCAGCAGCTCTATCTCCTGGCCTTCCACGTCGGCAAGCACATGGATGGCTTGGCCCCTGTCGCCCGCTGCCAGCTCCCGGAACTCCAAGCCGAAGCGAATGGCGCCGGCTTCGATGATCAGGTCGCCCCTGTTGTGAGTGACCGTGTTCCTGTGCATCACGGCCAGCTCCCGGCCGATCTCCTCAACCTCGTTCAGCTTCTCCATCACCAGCCTGGGGTCCACCTGGTCTGCGACATCGTCGTACCCTGCCCGTCGGATCATGTTGGGAAGGTTGGTCCTTAGCTGGTTGAGGGTCCACCCCAGGGGATTCCCGGCCGTGGTCTTGTCCAGGTCCACGCGGATGTTCTGCTTGCGGGGGTCGTAGTGGTAGTGGGGGACGGTGTCGAAGCAGTCGAATCTCAGGAGTTCCGTCTCCTGGCCATCGACCTGCCCCATCACCTGGACGGAAACTCCCTGGTCTGCTCCCCGGCCGCCTACGATGCCTCCATCCACGTTTCGGTGCTGAAGGGCAAATTCGACCACGCCGGCATTTACCTTGTAGTCTCCTGCATCCATCTATTTACTCCTGGGCAGAGATTTTGCTACCCCGTCCCGAATAGAAGGGCGAAGGTTCTTTGGGGTGTTGGGAGCATTATAGCCGCACCGGGCGCGAACGGTAAACAAGCGAAGTCTGTCTCGGCAGTTGTGGGAGGTCTGGCGGCGGACAACGCCCAGCGGGGTTCATTCCCGAGCGAATAAGGGCGAGGGTCTTATCCGAGCCGAATCAGGGGGAGTGGGAACCAAGCGTAGGTAAGCCTTGGGCCAAGGGAGAGTGGATTAGAGGCTAATCGCCACCCTTTATCTGTTGGTTCAGATAAAGCTCTATTCCTATCTGGTTTATGGTTTCCAACTGGGTCTCGATCCAGTCCACGTGCTCTTCTTCGGACCTGACCATGTTTTCGAGGATATTGCGGGTGGCGTAGTCGGCGACCTGGGTACAGTGGGTTACCGCCTCCGTTACCACTTCCACGGCCGACTGCTCGGAGGCAAGGTCAAGGTTGAGGTCCTCCAAGACCGATTCCCCAATCATCACCGGGCCCATGCGCTGCACATTCGGCATGCCCTCAAGGTAAAGGATGTGCTTGATCAGGTGCTCGGTGTCTTTCATCTCCTCGGTGCTGATTTCACGCAGTTTGTTGTATAGGCGTTCATATCCCCAATTGAGGCACATTTCGGCTTGGAGGAAGTACTGGTTGATGGCTGTAAGCTCAATTGTAAGTATGTTGTTGAGTCGCTCCACGACGCCGTCTTTGGCCTTCATAGGTGTTCTCCCTTCCTCCACCAACTGAAATCAAAGGTACAGTATAGCGGGAGAACGTACGGGTTTCAATGCTTGTGTCCGGTAGCATTGAGACGGGGAGGCAACCCGGTTGGGGGTTTAGGAACCTCTAGCCAGCTGCCTTAGGTGGTACCACGGACGGTGTTTGGTCGGAGCGGAATGGTGGGAATGGGAATTGCCGGATATAGCATCTTCCCCGGGTTGATTGGTCGTGGTCAGAATTGGTTTATTCAACTCGATCTTGATCAGGGTCGCAATCTCTTGCTCATACCTTACGCATCGACCGCAGGAGGTGTCGTCATCGAAACCGTAAGAACTGACCAATGCTTCTATGGAACAAGTCCCCGATCGTGCTGCTTCGACAGCATCGGAAATCTTGATTCCTTTACATATGCAGAGGTACAACGCCAGCAGATCCTATCGCGAAAGTTCCGGCATGTCCTGCGTGTTAAGCTATACTAATGGGTAGGCAATGTCAATACTTAAATGCTTCAACATCTTTGGCATCATGTAGGCATAAATAGCTAGTGTGTGAGCCTACTTATAGGCTCTTAAAGGTGCCGTATAGCCCTAGATAGCGGGCTACGAAGGACGATTTCGACACGAGACCCTTCGTTGACACAGATATGGGCAGGCCGTATATTGGCGCAAACTCCCAGTTGGCTTGGAGGAAAGCTATGGTAGCTCCCGCAGCATTAGAGCAGATGGACCCCCAAGGCTTGAAGGAAGTAGGAGCTCTGTTCAACAAACAGATGGCCGACGGCCTCCATCCTGGCGCCTGCCTGGCAGCCTATCGACACGGCAGCTTGGTGCTGGACCTCTGGGGCGGTATGTCCGATCCCGATGAGGGAAAGGCCGTAAACGCCGACACCATGTTCGTGATGTACTCCAACAGCAAAGCCCTCACTGCCGGCTGCATATACATCCTGTGGGAGAGGGGTCTGCTCCAGTGGGATGACCCCGTTGCCCGGTACTGGCCCAACTTCGCTCAGAACGGGAAGGAAGGCATCACCATCCGCCACATCCTGACCCACCGCGGAGGCATTCCCGAGACGCCGGCGGAGATCGTCGCCAACGGGTGGAGCGACTGGGACTTGGTGGTCAGCGCGATGGAGGGAGTGACCCCGACCACTGAGCCGGGCGCCGTTATCGCCTACCAGCAGTCCACCTTCGGCTGGGTGCTTGGCGAGCTGGTGAGGCGCATCGATGGGCGACCCATTGGCCGGTTCCTGAAAGAAGAGATTACCGATCCCCTGTCCATGAACGATGTTTACATGGGCCTTCCCGCCGAGCTGGAGGACAGGGTGTCCAGGATTCATGCCATGGAAGATGCCGAGCGGGTCCAGGTGGTGGACACCTTCAACAAGCCCGAGGTGCACCAAGCTGTGAACCCGGCCGCAGGGGGCATCGGCACTGCCCGGGACCTGGTGAGGTACTACGCTATGCTGGGGTGCGGGGGCGTATTGGACGATGTGCGCATCCTGAAGCCCGAGACCGTGCAGGAGGTCACAAAACAGCAGGCTGAGGGGCATGACCACACCTTCAACGTCTATGTGCATCGCTCTCTGGGTTTGTGGCTGGCCGACTCGAGGATGGGTTCCTCGGGAGGAGACCCCGCAAGGACCTTCGGGCACGGAGGCATCGGAACGTCGGTGGGCTGGGCCGACCCAGACGTCGGTCTTGCCGTGGCTTACATAACAAACGGCCTGCGGGCCAACGCAACCCACCTGCCTCGAATGACGGTAATTTCCCAGGCAGTGCGGGATGCCTGCCTCTAGGGTTCAACCATGAAGATTCGACCCATCACGCCTGAAGATTCGCCCGCCGTGGCCGCCTTGGTGAACGCCTCGTACTCGGGGTTCGACCCCGAGTTCAGGATGGTCGGGCGCAGGGTACAGACGGGGGAGCGCATCCACGCCGCCATCGTCCAGCGGGGTGAGCGGGGCGTCGTAGCCGAGTCCGATGATGGCGAACGCCTGCTGGGGGTCTCCCTGTGGCGTCCCTATGGGGACCCGGTCGCCGTTTCCCACCTTCACCTGCTGTTTGTGCACCCCGACCAAAACCGGAAGGGTCTGGGCGGGGTGCTGATCTCACGGCACTGGGAGCAGAGCAAAGCCGATTGGCCCGGTGTCGGGATTTTCACTCTGAATGTACTGAAGGGGAGCTACTGGGCGCTGCCCTTCTATGCCAAGCAAGGCTACCGCATCTACCAGGAGGGGGACGAAGGCTCGGTGCCCCATCTGGGCGCATACTTCAGGGGTCCCCATCCTCCGGGGCGCCAGCCTCCGGAGCCCTACTTCATCCTGCACTACATGCCTGCCAAGGACGTGCCAGAAAAAACGGCCTGAGCCTCCAGGCTACGCTGTGCTCGTCTCTAGTTGGGCATCCAGACGATGCCGCGTATCTCCGTGAACTCCCTCTCGACCTTGGACCAGGTGTCCCCCGCATTTTCGCTCTGGAACACCTCGCCCCAATGGCTACAGCAGAGCACCGTGTCGGGGTCGGCGCCGTTGACGGCGAACTTCCAGATGGGCGAGTTGGGAGCGACGGGCAGGAGTGTGTTCTCCCATGATTCGCACCTGTCCCTGGTGCGCACCACCGCTCCCGTAACACCGATGTTGGAGTCGCCCGTGCCCACGAAGATGGTGTTGGGATCGTCGGGCTTTATGGCCATTCCCCGACAGAAGGTGTAGGGGAAGTTCTGCCGTGCATCGGCGGCCCTCCAGCTTTCGCCCATATCGGTGCTGGTGAACACATCCCGGACGGTGCTGGTGATCACCATGTTGGGAGAGCCCTGGCTGACCTCCATCCAGTGAATGTCCGGCTCATCCAGGCTGGTGCCTACCTCGCCCGGCGTTACGGCCGAGCCGATGGTGTGCCAGGTGTCGCCTCCGTCCAGGCTGCGGCGCACGCCGTCCACCTCCACGCCGGCCCACACGACCTGGCTGTCGGTGGGGTCCACCGCCATGGTCAGCACCCGAGGGATGTTGATATTGTCGCAGAACTCGGCAAATCTGGCGTTCATTATCTGCCAGTCCTGGCCGCCATTCATGGATCGGAAGATGGCCCCGGGGCGGCACCCCGCGAACATGGTGTCCGGGTCCGACGGATCGATGGCCACCGACCAGACGTCGTAGTCGTTCATCTCCGAGTCCACCTTCTCGAAGCTAGCCCCCTTGTCGTCGCTGCGATACAGGCCGTCCTGGGTGCCGGCAAAGATCACTTGGGGGTCTTTGGGGTGCCGGGTCAGGGCGAAGATGATGAACTCACTCCAGGGCATCTTATCGCGGGTGCCCTTGGGCCGGGCCCATGTCTGGCCGCCGTTGGTGCTGCGCCACATACCGGTGCCTACGGTCCCCAGGAGAATGGTGATGTCATCTCGCATCTTGTGCCTCCCCAACATGGGATTTTGGAAGAATTATCGCCCTGGGGCAGGGTTGGGTCAACCTGCTCCGTGGCCCGGCGTAGGCGCTTTAAGTTGACGGCTCTGGCGCCAAAGATTATTCTTCACGCAAGACTGGCAGGGTAGCCAACGCCTTCTTCAAAAGAGGGGCACGCGGCCACCCGTAACCCTCAGGCGGTGTTCTACCCAAGCACAAGATTTTCAGGAGTTGGCCTATGAAGTTCAGCTTGGCTTTCGAAATGCAGCGCCCAGTCCTGGATGACCATGCCGTTATAGAAGAGACCCTGGAGCAGTGCATCCTCGCCGACGAGGTGGGCTTCGACTACATCTGGTTGGTGGAGCACCACTTCCTGACGGGCTTCTCCATGTCCCCCTGCCCGGAGGTGATCTTCGGGGCGCTGAGCCGCCAGACCAAGCGCATCCGATTGGGCTTTGGCGTCGTGATACTTCCCTACCACCATCCCATCCGCGTTGCCGAGCGAGTGGCTATGCTGGACCACCTGTCCAATGGCCGGATCGAGTTCGGGACGGGCCGGTCGGCTCCCTACGAGCAGACGGGCATGGGCATCGACCCGCGCAACACCCGGGAGATGTGGGATGAGTCCCTGACCATGATTCCCAAGATATGGGAGTCGGACATGTTCGAGTATGAGGGACAGTTCTGGAAGGTGCCTCCCCGCAAGGTGCTTCCCAAGCCGTACCAGAAGCCCCATCCGCCCATATGGATGGCGGCGGTGCAGCCGGCCTCCTATGAGCTGGCGGCCCAGAAGGGACTGGGTGTCATGGCCCTCGGTGTGGCTGCGCCATCGGTGCTGGAGCCCCACATTAGGAAGTACAAGGAGAACATCCAGAACGCCGAACCTGTCGGCGGGTTCGTAACCAACGAATGGCAGACGTCCGTTATGGGCTACTGCGGAGAGGATGACCGGGAGGCCAGGGAGCTGTGCAAGCAGTCGCTCAAGACCTTCTTCGGCCCCGACAAGCCGTATCTTCAAGACCAGAAAAACGTCTACGAGATGCTCATAAAGCAGTGGGGAGGCATCCCCGACCACCTGAAGCAGAACTTCTCCCGGTACGTCAGCAAGGTCGAGGATGAGGCCACCGGAGAGGTAAGCGAGGCGCTGGACCTTTCAGGAGGCGCCGCTAGGGCAGCCGTCGCCCAGATGGATGCCGACACCCTGTGCAGCCGGGGAGTCATCATCGCGGGCGATCCCGACAGCTGCTCCCAAGCCATCAAGATTCACGAAGAAGCAGGCGTGGACCAGATGCACTTCATCACCGCTTCGGAAACCATAAGCCACGAGAAGGCGATGAAGTCCATCGAGATGTTCGGAAAGCACGTCATTCCCAGGTTCAGAAATACTCCCCAGGGCACACCCGGAGGCACTTACTAGCTGAAAGGGTTGGGTCCGGCAGCTCGAACGCATCTCTACGGAGGCGGTGTTTGGCAGGCGCCATCGGAGACTCGATAAAGAGGAAAGAAGACCCCAGGCTTCTTCGAGGTGAGGGGGTCTATGCCGAGGATATCCAGATGCCGGGCATGCTGTGGGTGCATTTCGTGCGAAGCATCCATGCCCATGCCAGGATCCTGGACATAGATGCAACGGAAGCCCTGGCTCAGCCTGGAGTTACGGCAGTCCTGACAGGCAAGGACATCCATCCCCGTTTCGAGACCTATCCGGTTATAGCCATCCCCGGCCTGCCGGAGGTGACCGCAGAGAAGAGCCTTCCCCCATTCAACATGATCGCCACCGACAAGGTGCGTCATGTTGGGGAGATCGTTGCCATTATCGTCGCGGAGGAGCGCTACATCGCCCGAGATGTGGAAGACCTGGTCAGAATAGACTACGAGGTCCTTTCTGGATCCTTTGATCCCGAAGAAGCCCTGAGACCCGATGCGCCCCAGGTGCACGATGACCGCTCCAACGAGGCGATGCTCTGGAGGCGTTCCACGCCCAACGTCGCCCAAGCCTTCGAGGAAGCCGACGTTATCGTCCGCGAACGGTTCGTAAACCAGCGCATCCACGGCGTGCCCATGGAGCCCCGGGCCGGTGTGGCCCACTGGGACCCGAAGCTGCAGAGCTTGTCCATCTGGGCCAGCACCCAGACGCCTCACGACCTCAAGGACCACTCGGCAGATATTCTCGGGCTCAAGAAGGACCAGGTGAGGGTCGTGGCCCCCGACGTGGGCGGAGGGTTTGGCCCGAAGGCCCATGGCGACCCGGAGTACGTTCTCATGGCGGCCGCATCCCTGCTTCTGAATGCGCCAACAAAGTGGGTGGCGACTCGCTCCGAGGAGTTCCTGGGCATGAGCCATGCCAGGGGCAAGGTGTCATACCTGGAGCTGGCGGCCAACTCCCAGGGCAAGGTAACGGGGCTTAGATTAAGACACATCGCCGACCTGGGGGCTTACCCCAAGGGACCGGAAGCCAACCTGTCGGCCGGCTCCGCCATATCCAGCGTCGGATCCTATGGCATCCCTGAGGTGGACCTCCAGGTCCAGGCGGTCTACACCCACAGGACTCCCGAGACTCCCTACAGGGGCGCCGGACGTCCCGAGGGAATGTTCCTCATCGAGAGGGGCATGGACATGCTGGCCCAAGAGCTGAAGATGGACCCCGCGGAGCTGCGCAGACGCAACTACATACCTGCCAAGGAGTTTCCCTACAGGACTCCCGGAGGCGATGTCTACGACAGTGGGGACTACGCCGAGGCTATGGAAACCGCCCTTCGGGTGGCTGACTACCCTGAGCTCCGGAAGGAGCAGGCCCGCCTGCGGGAAGAAGGCCGGTACCTGGGCATCGGCTTTGCCTCATGGATCAAGTCGGGAGGCATCGGGCCTTCGTCCATCAACCCTGCATCCAGCGCTCACGACTGGGGGAGGGTGAGCATCGACCGGGCCGGCAAAATAAGCGTGTACACCGGTTCGTCTCCTCACGGCCAGGGCCTCGAGACCACCTTTGCCCAGGTAGTCTCTGCAGTCCTTCCCGTGGATGTGGAGGACATCGAGATCGTACATGGAGACACCGGGCTTGTGACCTACGGAATGGGCACTTACGCCAGCCGCAGCATGGTCATCGGCGGCACCGCCATCCACAATGCGTCCGAGAAGGTGCTGGCCAAGATGCGGGCGATTGCGGCCTTCCGCCTCGGCGTGGAACCCGGAGATATCGTTCTCGAAGATGGGAAGTTTGCGGCCCCAGGGCCCGGGAAGGCGGGACTTACCTTGGCCGAGGTGGCCGCTTCGGCCTACAGGGTAACGGAGAGGCCTGCCGATATGGAGTTCGGCCTGGATGAGTCGTGCTTCTATCAGCCCAAGAACCTCACCTACAGCTACGGGACCTACGTGGCTGTGGTAGAGGTGGACGGGGAGTCGGGCGGGGTGGAGGTGAGAACGCTCTACTGCGTCGATGATCAGGGTGTGGTGGTCAACCCGTTGGTGGTGGAAGGCCAGATCCACGGCGGGGCGGCCCAAGGGTTGGGCCAAGCCCTCTACGAGCAGATCGTTTACGACGACACGGGGCAGCTTGCCACCGGCACCCTCATGGACTACTGCTTGCCCACCGCCGAGATGGTGCCACCCTTTGTGAACGAAACGATAGAAACTCCTTCCCCTACGAACCCCTTAGGCGTAAAGGGCATGGGAGAAGGCCCAACCGTAGGAACGCCCCCCGCTGTCGTCAACGCTGTCGTGGATGCGCTGGCCCCCTTCGGAGTCCGCCACATAGAGATGCCCCTCACATCGGAAAAGGTGTGGCGGGCTATACAATCGGGACGAAACGCGAGCAGATAGCAACAAGATTGCGGTAGAATGTTTGGGTGGAATTGAGAGAAAGGGTTAATCTGATATTGGGACCAATGAGAGCAATCAAGCTGATGAGAGAACGCTACTTCGGGGCTGCCGAGGGTGATGGGGGTGGACCTTGCCTGACGACCAGGTAGGAGTTCTGATCGACTTCGAAAACGTGGGTTCTGCCAACCTGCACAACCTGTTCGACCAGTTGTCCGAGGTAGGCAGGATCATCGTTAAGCGCGCCTATGCCGACTGGACCAAGATCGCCCGCAAGGGCGAAGAGATGATGCAGTTGGGCGTGGAAGCAAGGCACTATTTTCGAATGTCCGGGTCGGGAAAGAACGCCAGCGACATCTGTCTGGCCATCGATGCCATCGACCTGCTTCACCGCACTCCTATAGACACCTTCGTCATCGTCTCATCGGACACGGACTTTGTGCCGCTGGTCAGCACCCTGCGTGGTTCGGGGAAAACGGTAATCGGCGCCGGCCATCGGGGTGTGGTGTCATCGGCCCTGGTGCACTCGTGCGACAGGTACATCTACCTGGACGACGGCAAGTCGGCGGCACGAGACGCCTCAGCCTTGAGCAAACAGGCGGACCAGCTTCTGCGCAGGGCTATGGATACCTCAGTGGATGAACAGGGCTTGGTTGTAGCTGCGAAGCTGCACAACACAATGAAGAGGATGGACCCCAGCTTCGACTACCGGACCTTTGGGCACAGGACCTTCTCCCAGTACCTCTCCTCCAGCAAGCTGATCGATATCCAGCGCAGGGGTGGGGATCACGGAGATGTCATCGTAGCCCTGGCCGACCAGTCACGAAGCTCCCAGCCCCAGCAGGCCCCTCGGGGCCCTCGAACTCAGCAGCCCCCGCAGACCTCCGGGAGAAGCCAGGAAACCGGCGCCCCCTGGGATGAGGAGATCGACATCGCCTGGGCCATGATCCCAGGGAACCCCATCTCCGGCTCCAAGGCATCCTCGGCGGCAGCCAAGGTCCTAAGGGTGAGCAAGCTCAGCTCCTCAGCCTACAAGAGCCTTCAGGGGTTGCTGGATGCCAGCGAGCTCCTGAGCTCCCGTTGGCACCGGAAAGGGAACAGCATCGTTCCCGTGGATCTGTACAGCGACGACAGGCCCAACACCCCAGGTTCCAGCTAAGGGCAAAGGTCCCATGAGCACGTCCCTGGGAATTATCGGATTCCCAATCGGTCACTCCATATCTCCCGTATTCCAGCAGGCTGCCCTCGACCATCATGGGATTGATGCGACCTACCGGGCGTGGGAAGTAGCCCCGGCGGACCTGCCCGTTTTCCTGGAAGGGGTCAGATCCCCTGACTTCCTCGGCATCAACGTAACCGTGCCCCACAAAGAGGCGGTCATGTCCCACCTGGACAGCGTGGATGAGTGGGCAAGGCTGGCCGGCGCCGTAAACACTATCCAGAATGCCAGCGGAAAGCTGGTGGGTTACAACACCGACGGGCTCGGTTTTCTGCGGGCGCTGCGAGAAGCGGGCAGCTTCGACCCCGAGGGCCGCCGGGTCCTTCTGCTGGGGGCCGGAGGCTCTGCCAGGGCGGTTGCTTGTGCCTTGGCCGGGGCTGGAGCAAGCCACCTTACCGTTGCTAACAGGACGCTGGCCAGGGCAGAGGCACTGGCTGACCTGGTCCGCAGCCATGGACTCTCGTGCTCAGCCATCTCCGCCGATCCAGGCGACGAAACCCTGGGAGGTGCCTGCAGAGAAGCGGACCTGATCGTCAACTGCACCACCCTCGGAATGCTCCATGGGCCGGGGGAAGGTCAAAGTCCGCTGACCAAGGAGCTCATACCGGCAAGGGCCTTCGTGTATGACCTGGTGTATAATCCTCCCGAAACACCCCTGCTCCGGGAGGCGGCTATGGCAGGCGCTTCCGGCTTGGGCGGGCTGCACATGCTGGTCTACCAGGGAGCAGCATCCTTCGAGATCTGGACGGGCAAGAAAGCCCCGGTCGACAGGATGCTTGATGCAGCCAGGACCGCCCTTTCCTGAATTCCCGGAGTGGGCAGGGGCCCTTCATCGTCGGCGATGCAGGCCCAGGAGGATGCAATGATCCGGTTCCTTACCGCAGGCGAGTCTCACGGACCGGGACTGCTCATAATCGTAGAAGGGGTTCCGGCGGGACTGCCTTTGACGGAAGAGTTCATCGGCAACCACCTTTCCCGGCGACAGAAGGGCTATGGCCGGGGTGGACGTATGCTCATCGAGCAGGACTGGGCCCACATAACCTCGGGGGTGCGCCACGGGCTGACCCTGGGCAGCCCCATCGGGATGACCCTGGAAAACAAGGACTGGGTCAACTGGCAGGAGCCCATGAGCATCGCTCCTATCGAAGGGGAGGCCAAGAGGGTAACCCGCATCCGGCCCGGACATGCCGACCTCCCGGGGACTATGAAGTACGGCTTTGATGATGTGCGTAACGTGCTGGAACGGGCCAGCGCGCGAGAGACGGCTGCTCGCGTTTCGGCGGGAGCGGTCGCCCTCCGATTCCTGGAGGAGTTCGACATCCACGTGCACAGCCACTCCCTCTCCATTGGCGGCCAGTGGTCCCACGCCGAGGGAGCCATCGACTGGGCCCAGGTGGAAGAATCGCCGGTGCGGTCCGCCGACCCCGACGCTGAACCCCTGATGATGAAGGCCATCGACGATGCCAAGGAAGCAGGGGATACGGTCGGGGGAGTGGTGGAGGTGGTTGCTACGGGAGTTCCCATAGGATTGGGGTCCCACGTGCATTGGGACCGGAAGATCGACGCCCGCATCGCCCATGCGCTCATGTCCATCAATGCCGTGAAGGCGGTGTCCATCGGCGAAGGATGGGAATCGGTGGAGCAGAGAGGTTCCGAGGTGCATGACATCATAAAGCCGGTGGAGGACCCTTCCCACCCGTGGCAGAGGAACACCAACCGGTCCGGCGGGACCGAGGGAGGGATGACCAACGGGATGCCCCTGGTCTCCCGATTCGCTATCAAGCCGATCTCGACCCTAGTTAATCCCCTACCGTCGGTGGACCTGGATACGGGTGAGCTGGTGCAGGCCCACTACGAACGGTCCGACGTCTGCCAAGTGCCCCCGGCCGGGGTCATAGGGGAATCCATGGTAGCCTTGATCCTGGCCGATGTGTTCCTGGAGAAGTTCGGTGGGGACAACGTGGCCGAGACCCGCAGGAACTACCATGCCTATCAGGAAACGGTTGCCCCCAGGGACGCTTCCCGGTCAAAGGCATCCCGCTAGCAGTTCCTTCCTACGAGGGCCAGGGTTTTGTGTCCCGGGATATGCTCCTGATCCAGCCTCTGTGTTAAAGCTCGCACTGTCTGATGCAATCCATCTGCCTCGATAACATCATCCTCGTGGGCCTGTCAGGGACGGGCAAGAGCTCGGTGGGAGAAAGAGTCGCCCTGGCTCTGGGATGGAAGCTGGTGGATATGGATTCGGCTCTGGAAGCTCAAGCAGGGAAGTCGGTCCCCCGGATATTCGCCGAAGATGGAGAGGCGACTTTTCGACAAATGGAAAAGGACCTGCTGAAGGATATCTGCCAGGAGAACGGGCAGGTGATATCCACCGGCGGAGGCGTAGTGGTCGATGCGGGGAACCGAGACCTGGTCCTGGACAGGGGGTTTGTGGTCTGCCTGGAAGCAACGCCTGAAACCATATGCCGGCGTCTGTCCGAAGAGGGGAGTAGCGGGACGGAACGCCCTCTGCTCTCCGGCCCCGACCCCCTGGAGCGAGTTCGAATTCTCAAGGTTGAGAGACAGGGTTTTTACTCCATCGCCCACCACATCGTTGACACAGAAGGCCTGACCCTAGATGAGGCTGCTTCAGCTGTTGTCGGTCGCTACCGGGAACTAGCCGCTAGCGACGGGAGTTGATCCAGGTGCCTGTTTCCCCTTTGCACCGTTAAGAGCCGCGTGATTCGTAGACGAAGAACGGGGCGGTAAAGCATAATCAGCCAATGCTGTTTCCCAATGCAGGGGTGGAGGTCAACCCCGCCCTGCTGCTCTTCCTAGGCTTGGTTGTCGGTACGCTCAGCGGTTTCTTTGGGGTGGGTGGGGGCTTCTTGATTACGGGGGGCCTGCTGGTTTTCGGGGTCCCGCCCCTCTACGCCGTCGGCACAGGCCTGACCCTCATAGTCGGCTCCTCTATCATCAACACCCTGAAGCACCGCCGCATAGGCAACGTGGACTTCAAGTTGGGGGCATTCATGGTGGTCGGGACGGTGCCCGCCGTAATGGTGGCTGAGGAGCTGAACCAGTGGCTGGATAGGATCGGGGTGGCGGGCCCGGTGCTGCGTTACACATACGTCGTGGTGCTGGCCATGCTGGCCTCCTACATCTTCTATGACCACTGGAAATCCAGGCGGGGGCTGGGCCGTGAAGGCGACGCTGTATCCACAAGCACCCTGATCCAGAGGGTGCACTCGCTGCGCCTGCCTCCCGCATCCATTCCCCTTCCCTGGGTGGGCAGGGTCACCACCACGACATCGCTGCCCAAGTCCGGGATAGGGGGGATTTCAGTCTGGGTCCCTGTGGGTATTGGCTCCGCCATAGGGTTCATGGCGGGACTCCTTGGGGCAGGCGGTGGATTCATCCTCCTGCCCGTCCTGATCTTCGTCCTGGGGGTGCCGACGACGGTTGCCGTTGGGACGGACTTGTTCCAGGTGGTTATCACAGGGTCGGTGGGTTCTTTCATGTACTCCCTGGAAGGTCGTGTTGACCTTGTAATGTCGGTTATTATGTTGGGGACAGCGTCTGCCGGTTCCCAGCTTGGGGTTGCTGCCTCCCGGCACGTGGACGGGGCAAGGATCAGGTTCCTGTTCGGCCTGACCATGGTAGCGGGAAGCATTTCCGTTGCCCTGCGGGAGGTCTCCGAGAGCGTTTCGGGACTGGACTACCTGGGGGATGCCGGGTCCGTGCTGCTGCTGGGAACCTCCGGAACAATCTGCCTTGTAGTGGGTGCGCTGCTGGTTGCAGCCAAGAGGAAGGATTCAGACCAGTTTGCCTAGTGCACCAAGAGGTCAAGACGGGATAGCCTTGGTAGGAACAAAGGGGGGAGAGAAAAATGCCTAGCTATGTGTTGCTGCTCAACTACACCGACGAGGGAATGAGGAACATCAAGTATCTGCCCCAGCATGTGAGCGCCTTTCGTCAAGCTATCGAAATAGCGGGCGGGCACCTGTCCAACGTGTTCCTCACCATGGGTCAGTTCGACATGGTGGCGGTGGCGGAGGCGGCCAGCGACGAGGTGTGCGCCTCGATAGCCTTGGGGTTGTCCAGCCTGGGGAACGTGCGATGCACCACCCTCAAGGCCTTCGGAGAAAACGACCTGCCCTACATCGTCGAAAACATACCTTCGCTGGAGGACGAGTTCTCCCGCATCCTGAAGGAGTTCAGATCAGCTTAGCCGTCCCGTGGCATCCCTGCCGACGAAAGTCCGGACGGCCTTCTCGACCAGCTCCGGGGGAACATCCCTGCGGACTTCGGTTTCGCCCACGTCCTTCAGCAGTACCCATCTGATGGAGCCGGCCACAGTCTTCTTGTCCATGGACATCGTCTGCAGCACCATCTCCGGGTCCCCGTCGGGCGCGGTCAGGGGCAGGTCGAAGCGTTGCAGCAGCCTCTGCTGACGGTGGAACACCTCATCGGACAACAGCTCCATGTGATGGCTTATGAACGCAGCAGCCATCATGCCCACTGATACCGCCTCACCGTGCAGGTAAGTGCCGTAGCCTGTGCTGGCTTCCAGGGCGTGGCCCACGGTGTGCCCGTAGTTTAGGAGGATGCGGCGCCCCAAGGTCTCCCTTTCGTCCTCGGTGACGATCTTCGCCTTGATGGCCATGCTCCGGCGGATGACCTGCAGCGACACCTCAGGCTCCAGGCCCATCAAGTCCTCGGCGTGTTCTTCGAAAATGTCCAGGAGGCCCGGGTCCAGGATGAAGGCGGCCTTTATGGCCTCGGCCCAGCCCTCGGCCAACTCCCGCTTTCCCAGGGTTACCAGGGCGCTGGGGTCCGCCACCACAGCCCTTGGCTGGTAAAAGGACCCCACCAGGTTCTTGCCGTGGGGCAGATTGACCGCAACCTTGCCGCCTATGGAGGCGTCCACCATGGCGGCCATGCTGGTCGGCACCTGCACCAGGGGCATCCCCCGCAGGAAGGTGGCGGACACGAAGCCCGCCAGGTCGCCCACAACGCCTCCGCCCACTGCCAGGATGCCGTGGCCCCGCTCGGCCTTGCGGTCCGCCAGCCAAGAGTAGATGGCCTGGGACAGCTCCAGGGACTTGCTTGGCTCGCCGGCGGGCACGATGAAGCAGTGGGCTTCGATGCGGCTCACCTGGCAGGAGCGCTGCACACGCCGTCCATGCAGGGGAAAGACCCGGTCGTCGGAGATGATATAGACGGGCCCGGTCAGACCCATCTCCAGGAGCCGCTCGCCCAGGGAGTCGAGAAGGTCCCAGGCGGCGTAGATGGGATAGCTCCCATAGGAGTGGGTGACGGTTGCGGCTATTTCAGGCGGCGCTGTCGTCACGCCGGCTCCAGGGCATCCGTAGCCGAGAATATGGTTTGTCTATGCCTTGCGCCGGTCATCAGCCCCTTCCTTTTCGAGGCTGGACAAGTAGGCGGGGAATGCGAAGCACAATCTCCCAGAACCCATATAGTGTTAAAGACGAGACGACCATGGTCCCCAATACGAAGAAGGCCCAGGGCAGGCGGTGATCGCTCAGAGAAACCAGGAAGTTGCTCAGCTCTTCGTACATATCAAACAGAATCGCCCGGGTGTGTCGACGGAGTGTTGGAGGAGCCGACGGACGCGCATTACATCTACTCACATAGATTATACTGGACTTGAGACGATATGGCTTCCGGCGCAATCTACGAACTTATTGCAACCTCGGGCGGAGCCCGGCTGGGCAGGCTGACCACCGGCCACGGTGTCGTCTCCACTCCAGCCTTCATGCCCGTCGCAACCCAGGGCAGCGTCAAGACCCTGACCACCGACGAGGTCGCGGACCTGGGGGCCCAGATTATTCTTGCTAACGCCTACCACCTCTACCTGCAGCCGGGGGTGGATGTGGTTAAGGGGCTGGGAGGCCTGCACAAGTTCTGCCGGTGGGACAAGCCCATTCTGACGGACAGCGGAGGCTTCCAGGCCTACAGCTTGGGGAGCGGGAGCAAGGTCAGCGACGACGGAATCACCTTTCGCTCCCATATTGACGGCAGCAGCCATTACCTGACGCCGGAGTCTGCTGTCGGCAACCAACTAGATCTGGGAGTCGATGTGGCTATGTGCCTAGACCAGTGCATCGCCTTTGAAGCCAGCCGGGAGCAGGTGCAGCAGGCCATGGACAGGACCCATCGCTGGGCGGAGCGCTCCAAGGCCGCCCACGGGCAAGGGGCAGGGCCTGGACAGTACCTCTTCGGCATCGTCCAGGGCGGCCTCCACGCCGACCTCCGGCGAGAGTCGGCGCAGGTCATCACGTCCATGGACTTCGACGGCTACGCCATTGGAGGGCTTGGTGTGGGCGAGGGCAAGGTGCCCATGTACGAGATGGCCGAGCTTACGGCGGGGCTGCTTCCCGCCGGCAGGCCCCGCTACCTGATGGGCGTAGGTTCCCCCGAAGACCTGGTGGAAGGGGTTGCTTCGGGGATCGACCTGTTCGATTGCGCCCTTCCCACGCGGGTTGCCCGGAACGGCAGCCTCTTTACCGCCGAGGGCAGGGTGGACATCACCCATAGGCGTTTCCAGGATGTGACGGGCCCCATTGAAGAAGGGTGCGACTGCTACGCCTGCCAGCGGTTCTCGGCGGGGTACGTCAGGCACCTGTTCAAGGCGCGGGAGATCCTCGGCCTGCGCCTGGCCACCCTGCACAACCTGAGGTTCATCCTGCGCTTGATGGAAAGGATGCGGGCGGCCATCCAGAACGGTGAATTTACTGCGTTCCGGGAATCGTTCCTTGGCAGCTACGTGCCGACGGATCAGGAGGCGCGCCTGGAGCAGAAGAAGAGGTGGGTGGAAGCCCGGGGAATCCCCTCGGACTGTTAGCGGGAACCTGCGAGCAAAAGACGGAGCCGGGCGGCTAGGCGGTCCCTCCCGCCACAGCGGGAACTATGCTCAGCTCATCGCCGGTCTTGGTGGTGGTTTCCATTCCCTGCAGGAACCGCACATCTTCGCCGTTCAGGTAGATGTTCACGAAGTAGCGAATCTCCCCATCTTCATCTACCAGCCGGTCCTTGAACCCCGGGTAGCTGGAGTCCATCGCTTCGATGATCTGTCCCAGGGTGTCCCCGTCGATCTCCACCTTGTCCTGCCCATTGGTCACCCTGCGCAGGGGAGTAGGAATGCGAACCACCGTTCCGCTCATTTTCGGTCACTCTCCTCGTGGTTGGATGAGGCCAAGGCTCATCCTTCGATAACGTCTCCGCTAACCGGGTCCACGCGCACACCCAGGGAGCTGACCCAGCTCACTCCCCGCTCGATCTCCTGGTCGGTTCCCTCTATCTCCAGCACAAGCCAGCCCATGTTTTCCCGCACATCGGCCCGGCGTATGTTGGTCACCAGGTCGAAGTCTTTTCCCAGCCGGTATGTGACGGGTTCGGTTACCAGGTCGGTGGGGAAGGTGAATCTGTAGCGCAGTTTCGCCATGCGTCCCTTATTCTCCGCCCGCCTTCTGCCCGTTCAGGGCCTGCTCGAAGGAACTGATGTTGGGTTCTATGAGCAAGGGATGCACCACATCTTCCACCGCTTCCTGGGTCTTCAGGCCGTTGCCGGTGATGTAGGCCACCGTAAGCTCATCCCGCTTTATGGCGCCGCTGGCGGCCAGGTACCGGAGTCCCGAAATCACCACGCCCCCGGCCGTCTCGGTGAATATGCCTTCGGTCTCGGCCAGGAGCTTTATGCCCTCGGTGACGCTCTCTTCGGGGACGGCGTAGGCCGAGCCGCCGCTCTCCCGGAGGGTCCTGATGGCGTAGATGCCGTCGGCCGGGTTGCCGATGGCCAGGGACTTGGCAACGGTGTTCGGCTTCACCGGCTTGATGATGTCGTCCTCGGACTCGAACCCATCGACGATGGGGGAGCAGCCCGCGGCCTGGGTGAGGTGCATCTTTGTGGTGACGGGGGCATCCAGGAGGCCGAGGGACTCCAGGTCCTTATAGCCCTTGTAGATCTTGGTGTACATGGAGCCTGAAGCCGATGGCACGACGGCGTGTTGGGGCGCCCGCCAGCCAAGCTGCTCGGCGACCTCGTATCCCAGGGTCTTGCTGCCTTCGGCGTAGAAGGCCCGCATGTTGATGTTCACGAAAGCCCAATTCCAGTTATCGCCCACCTCGCTGCACAGCCGGTTGACCTCGTCGTAGCTGCCCCTGATGGCAACCACCGTGGGAGCGTAGATGGCGGCGCCGATGACCTTCCCCGCCTCCAGGTCTGCGGGGATGAACACCACCGCCTGCATTCCCGCCCGGGCTGCATGGGCCGCCACCGAGCAAGCCAGGTTGCCCGTGGAAGCGCATGCCAGGGTCTCGAAGCCGAACTCCAGCGCCTTGGTAGAGGCGACGGAAACCACCCGGTCCTTGAAGGAGTAGGATGGGTTTACGCTGTCGTTCTTGATGTAGAGGTTGTCCAAGCCGAGGAGCTTTCCCAGGTTCTTGGACTTGATTAGAGGGGTGTAGCCTGCGTTGATGTCCACAGCATCGGCGCCGTCCACCGGCAGCAAATCCTGGTACCGCCACATGCTCAGGGGGCCGCTGGTGATGCGGTCCCGGCTTATTACGCGGGCAATGGCATCGTAGTCGTAGGCAACTTCCAGGGGTCCGAAGCAGAAGTCGCAAACGTTGAGGGGTTCGATGGGGTAGGTCCTGCCGCACTCACGGCAGCGGAGGCCGGTAACGAAAGCCACTATTAAGATGCCTTGATGGGATGATGTGGGGCACGCGTTAACGAAACCCTAACGGTGATGGTACCAAAGGGCAGGTAGGATGTCAACGCGACGTACCTGTGCCGGAGGGGAAAGCCTCAGGTGCGGGAGTGATGGATCAGCCCCGCATTGCATCCCCCACCTCTTCCCAAACCCGCCACGCTATTCGTCATTGCGGCGAAGGCCGCAATCCAGGACGGAGCATTGCCGGGTTCCAGGATGGCTGACATCCGCGCCCCCGGTTCCCCTTCGATTTCCCTCAGGACGAACCGCGGGCGCGGCGCTTTGTCATAGCCAGCCTGTCCTACGGCCAGGGTTTCCTGGATTGCGGCCTCCGCTGCAACGACGGCGGGGCCCATCCCCCTCACCCCAACCCTCTCCCACCGGGGGCGAGGGGGCGATTTTATCCCCCCTCCCTTGATGGGAGGGGATTAAGGGGAGGGTGATACGCAAGCCTGGGCAGCTTGCCCCGTCCCGTTCGATTTCCCTCAGGGCGAACGGGCTGTGGGGGGTCTGTCCCTCTCACCCCAATCCTCTCCCACCGGGGGCGAGGGGTCAAGCTTGGAAGGCTTCCCGGCGTTCGGCGTAGGCGGCGGTGACGAGGTTCCGCAGGGCAGGGCGCCGGGCGTCGTCGAGGGTGCGTATCTTGACATGGCGCATGCGTGCGCCCATGCCTTCCAGCAGCCCTTCCGGGTCGGGCAGGTCCGTGCCCCTGTAGAAACCCAGGTTGACCCACGCGGAGTGGGGCAGGATGTAGGCATAGCCGTCGATCATCTTCCTCGGTCCCACCCCATAGGTGGCTGCCCGGTCGCCCAGGCGGACCACTTCGGTGGCGTCCTCGTGCACCTCCAAGACCATCTCCTTCAGTGCGCTGACGATGGGGGGCAGAGGCTCCTCCGTCAGGCTGAGCAGGTCATCGAAGGACCCGATTTCAGCAGGTGCCATCTTACCTCCGCTTGTCGCCAAGCCTCCGGTTTTCCAACGTTCCAGGAGGTTCAAGCTGACATAACATCAGTATGCTAACTTGATAATTAGTTATCAAGTTTAGTACTAGACATATGTATGTATTCTTCTATGTGTATTGACAAGCCTGTTCTTTGCCAGCTACAATTTTACTTGAGAACCCATATAGAGAACGGCATGGAGAACTTCTACGCTCGCCTCGGCGTTTCAAAGGAAGCCTCTGAGAAAGAGATACGCCAAGCATACCGGAAAAAGGCCCGGCAGCTCCACCCTGACGTTAATCCGGGCAATGCGGAAGCTGAAGACGAGTTCAAGAAGGTCAACGAAGCCCACGAGGTTCTCTCCGATCCGGAGAAGCGAAAGAGCTACGACAGGTACGGAGACAACTGGCGCTACGCCGACCAGCTAGACCAGCAGGCCCAAGCCGGGGGCCGGGGCTTCCAGGGCCGGCGCTACACCTACAGCAGCGGTGACTCCCCATTCGACTTCTCCTCCATCCCGACCAGCGACTTCTTCTCGGACATATTCTCGGGCGTGGGCGACTTCACACCCCCGGAGGCAAGGTACTCGGCGGAGCTGACCTTGGAGGAAGCATTTGCCGGAACGGTCCGGTTGGTCGAGAAACCTGCGGGGCGAACCGGGGAGGCTCGAAAGCTGGAGGTGAAGATACCTCCGGGGGTTGATACCGGCTCCAGGATACGAATACCTGCCGGGAACAACCGGGGCCAGCAGGTTTTCCTCCAGGTTGTTGTTAAGGACCACCCGCGCTTCCGGCGCTCGGGAGCGGACCTATCCACCGATGTGGAGGTGCCCCTGTCCGAGGCTGTGCTCGGCGGTGAAGCGCCCGTCCGCACGATGACGGGCCAGGTGATGCTGGCCATTCCGCCGGAGACCCAGAACGGACAGACCTTCAGGCTTTCCGGACAGGGTATGCCCCACCTCAAAGATGCGAACAAGAGGGGAGACCTGCTGGCAACGGCCAGGGTGGTGCTTCCCAGGGGCCTTACTGAAGAGGAGCGAGGCCTCTTCCGGCAGATCCGGGAGCTGCGTTACGCCAAGGAGAAGAGTGCATGATGGTTGACTACGGGTTCCACGATGAACCCTGCTACGTCATAAGCGTCGCAGCCCGGATGGTGGGTGTGCACGCCCAGACCCTTCGGTACTACGAGAGGGTGGGCTTGGTGGAACCTTCCCGCTCCCTGGGAAAGCAGCGACTCTACTCTCCAAGGGATATCGAGCTGCTGCGGAGGATCAAGGCCCTTACCGATGAGATGGGCGTGAACCTGGCGGGAGTGGAGGTGGTGTTGAAGCTGTTGAATCGGGTCAACCAGCTTGAAGCCCAGGTCAAGGAGCTAACTTCCGAGGTCGATCGTCTTGGTGAGTCCAGGCAGCCGTCCAGGCGAGAGCGGACCTGAAGGAGATTGGGTGATGATACTGAGTCCAGAGAAATTCACCGAGCAAGCGAGACAGGTGCTGTCCGATTCCCAAGCCATCGTTCGGAGGTACAAGCACAGCCAGTGGGATGTAGAGCATGTGCTTCTGGCCTTGCTCGAGCTGGAATCGGGGCTGCCTGCCGACATACTGGGTAAGCTGGGAATCCCCATCGAACCGGTGCGGGACCGGATGCGGGAAGCCTTGGAGAAGTTCCCAAAGATGGCCTCCGAGACCAACCAGATTTATGCAACGCCCAGAGCCGCCCAGATGCTGGATAACGCTCGTCTGGAAGCCGAGCACATGAAAGATGAGTTTATCGGTACTGAGCATCTGCTCATCGCCGCCTCCATGGAGCGGGACGGCGAGGCCCGCGATGTCCTGAAAGAGGCTGGAATCGACCAGGAGAACGTCTATCGGGCCCTGATGCAGGTGCGCGGCAGCCACAGGGTCGATGATCCCAGGGCTGAGAGCAAGTACCGCTCCCTGGAGAGGTACAGCATCGACCTGACCAAGCTTGCCGAGGAAGGGAAACTGGACCCGGTGGTGGGCCGGGATGAGGAGGTCAGGCGGGTGATGCAGACGCTGACGCGGCGTCGCAAGAACAACCCTGTTGTCATCGGCGATGCGGGTGTCGGAAAGACCGCTATAGCAGAGAGCTTGGCCCAGCGCATAATCTCGGGCAACGTTCCTGGGGTGCTGAAAGACCGGCGCCTGCTGGCCCTGGATATGGGCGGACTGGTTGCGGGCGCCAAGTTTCGCGGAGAGTTCGAGGAGCGCCTCAAGGCGGTCATGGACGAAGTGAAGGATGCCGGGGGTGAGGTCATCCTCTTCATAGACGAGATTCACACCGTGGTGGGCGCCGGGGGCGCCGAAGGTGCCATAGATGCATCCAACCTGCTCAAACCAGCCCTGCAGAGGGGCGAGCTCCAGTGCATCGGCTCCACCACCACCGAGGAGTACCGGAAGTACATAGAGAAGGACCCGGCCCTGGAGAGGCGCTTCCAGCCCATATTCCTGGAAGAGCCCACGGTAGATGAGACCATCGAGATACTGCGGGCCCTGAAGCCCCGGTACGAGGCTCACCACAAGGTGCAGATCGAGGACTCGGCCCTGGTCCATGCGGCCCGGCTTAGCAGCCGCTACATCGCCGACCGCAGGCTGCCGGACAAGGCGGTGGACCTGATAGATGAGGCCGCCAGCAAGGTACGCATCGAGGCGGACAGCCTGCCCAGCCACTTGAAGGAGAACGAGCAGCGCATCCAGGAGCTGAACAACGAAGAGGAAGCATCATCCCAGAGGGCCGACTACGAAAAGGCGGCCCAGCTACGGACCGAGCGTTTGCGCCTGGAGCAAGAGTACGCTGAAGCGCGGGACGAGTGGGCCAAGGGCAGGAAGATCGACATGACCATCGATGAGCAGGACATTGCCAAGCTTATCGAGCTGTGGACGGGAATCCCGACGTCGAGACTCCTCGAGGAGGAGGCCGAGAAGCTTCTGCACATGGAGGAGCGCCTGCACGAGCGGGTGATCGGCCAGGAAGAGGCCGTGGTCGTCGTTTCCGACGCTATAAGGCGCGCCCGCTCGGGCATTTCAGACCCCAAGCGCCCCATCGGCAGCTTCATCTTCCTCGGCCCCACTGGTGTGGGAAAGACGGAACTGGCCCGGGCATTGTCTTGGTTCCTGTTTGACGACGATGCCAACATGATCCGAGTCGATATGTCCGAGTACATGGAGAAGCATGCCGTCTCCCGGCTTATCGGTTCCCCACCGGGCTACGTGGGGTTCGACGACGGAGGCCAGCTCACCGAGGCTGTGAGGAGGCATCCCTTCAGGGTTATTCTCTTCGACGAGATCGAGAAGGCGCATCCCGATGTGTTCAACATCCTACTGCAGATACTGGAGGACGGGAGGCTGACCGATGGCCACGGACGGACCGTGGACTTCCGGAACGCCGTAGTCATCATGACCAGCAACCTGGGGACGAACCTGCTGGACCGGCAGCCCTTTGGCTTCCACCGGGAAGACAGCGGGACGGTAGACCAGGGACGAATACGGGAATCGGTGCAGGATGCCCTGAAGAAGAGCTTCCGGCCCGAGTTCCTGAACCGCATCGACGAGATCGTAATCTTCAGCGCGCTGACCAAGGAGCAGATCGAACAGATAGTGCAGCTAATGGTTGCCGACGTAAGGAGCCGGCTCACCGACCGGGAGATAACCTTCGAGCTGACTCAGGATGCCCTGGAGCTGCTGGCCAGGGAAGGGTACGACCCGAGCTACGGGGCCAGGCCTCTGCGCAGGGCAATCCAGCGCTACCTGGAGAACCCTCTGGCCAAGGCGGTGCTCACAGGACAGTTCCAGGCGGGCGCCCACGTGCAGGTAGGGAGCGACGGCAAGGCCCTGACCTTCTCGGAGGGCGAACCCGGTGAGGGGCAGAAGTTAACTGCGGAGGAGGCCGCCGACGACAGGGAGGAAGTGCCCGTCTAGCGCAAGGGACTAGAGTCCCTTATTGGAACAGCTTGCCCGGGTTCATGATGTTGTTGGGGTCCAGGGCCTGCTTCAGCGTGCGGGCGACCTCGTACTCCATGCCCTTCTCCCGGGCCAGCAGGTGGGATAGCTTCACGCCCACGCCGTGGCAGTACTCCATGGAGCCTCCCATGTCCTGGGCCAGGGAGAGCACCTCATCCACGACCCTGCCCAGTTCATCGGACCTTGCTTCGGGGGAGCCGTCGGGCACCAGGAGCATGGAGAACAGCTCCGGGTGGGTCCAGATGGCATACTCCACGACCCTGATGCCCCGTCCGTCCAGGATGTCTTCGCAGCGCCTGCGGTACTCCAGCACCCTGGAGATGGGCAGGGCGAGGTGCAGGTAATCGAAGCTCCTGGCCCTGGGACGGTTCCACCGGACGCTCCGGGGCTGGTCCAGCATGTTCAGCCGGTAGCTCTCTCCGCTGCTGTGGCGCTCGTCCCAGTACTTCACGGTGCGGGCAGGGTCGGACTCGACACCCCCGTAGGAGGCGCATAGCCTGACGGCTCTGGCCGCCTGCGCGGACACCGCTTCGGTGTACCCGTCGAACATCATGTACAGGGCGATTCCCTCGTCGGGTTCCTCGGTGAGGTCGATGAGTGTGGGCACCAGCCCGATGGCGAACAACTCGGTAACAGCCTGGAATCCTTCGTCGAAAGAGTCGAAGGCTACGGTAGAGAAGGACCTGGCCTCGGGGGCTCGGGCGATCTTCAGCGTAGCCTTTGTGATTATCCCGAACACCCCCTCCGTGCCGATGAACAGGTGGTTGAGGTCGGGGCCTGAAGCCCCCTTGACCACCCCCTTGGTGGTCAGCACCTCTCCGCTGGGCAGTACGACCTCCAGGCCCTTTACCTGTGCGCCCATGGGTCCGTAGGCGGAGGCCATGTACCCGACTCCGTTGGTGGAGATTGCGCCTGCGACGGTGGCGATGGGCACGCTCCAGGGGTCATGGCCGAAGATGGAGCCGTGAGGCTCCAGGGCATCGGACAGGTCCTGGAGGACTACGCCTCCCTCGGCCACGCAGGTGCCATCAATGGTGCTGATGGACAGGACCTTGTCCAGGCCCTTCAGGTCAACCACGATCCCGCCCTGCACGGGCAGGGCGCCGCCCATGACCCCGGTGCCGCCGCCGTAGGGAACGATGGGGGTGCTGGTAGTGTTTGCCAGACGGACCACCTCGCAGACCTGCTCCACCGTCCGGGGTATGACCACGACGTCGGCCATCCGCTCCAGCATGGCTGCGTTGTCGAAGGCGCGGAAGGGAGTAAGAGCGTCGGCGGAGTAGCGGTCCAGGTCGGCGGGTGCGCTCAGGACATCTTTGGCAGCCAGGATGTTTCGCAGGGAGTCCAGCAGGCGGCTATCGGTCATGCGCATAGCCTCATGGGACGGATGGCGGGGCAAAGCATGGGCGCCTCTGCCATAAAGACGCTTTTGCCTTTAAGCATGGGGCCGGGAAGTGGGACCGAGGGGAACACGGCAAAAGATCACTATCGGAACCTCCAGTCGGTCCCGCGGGCTGTGTCTTCCAGCTCCACGCCCAGGTCCAGCAGATCGGAGCGTATCTTGTCCGCCAGGGCGTACTGCTTGGACTCCCGGAGCTGGGTGCGAGTGTCCACAAGGAGCTGGATGAAGGGTTCCGATCCGAATCCCTGGTTGTCCCGCCCGCTTTCGAAGGTCAGGCCCAGCACACCACCCAGGTCCCTCAGGACAGCCTGGGCCTGCTGCACCTTAGATCCCGATTCCCTGCTGCGATTGATTTCCCGGGCCAAATCGAACATGGATGCCAGGGCTTGTGGTGTGTTCAAGTCCGAGTCCATCGCCCTTAAGAAGCGCTCCTTGAAGGGTTCGGGGTCAAGGGTTTCCGTGCCGTCGCCGGAATCTTCGCGGAGGGCGTTGGCCAAGCGCTCAGCCGCCCGCTCCGTGCCCGAAACACCTTCTTCGCTGAAAGTTAGAGGACTCCGGTAGTGGGAGCTCAGGAAGAATATCCTGAGGGCGTCTGCCCCGTGCTGTTTCAGGGCTTCGTTAAGGGAGACGTTGTTGCCAAGGGACTTGCTCATCTTGTCGTCGCCCATGTTCAGGAGGCCGTTGTGCACCCAGTACCGGACGAAGGGGAACTGTCCGGTGAAGGCCTCGCTCTGGGCCTTCTCGTTCTCGTGATGGGGAAAGACCAGGTCCTGGCCTCCTCCATGGATGTCCAGGGTGCTGCCAAGGTAAGACATGGACATGGCGGTGCACTCGATGTGCCAGCCGGGACGGCCCGGTCCCCACTTGCTGTCCCAGCTTGGCTCCCCCGGCTTAGCCGCCTTCCACAGGGCGAAGTCCATCGGGTTCTCTTTGGAGGCCCCGATCTCCACCCTGGCGCCGGCGATCATTCCGTCGATGCTTCGATGGCTCAGGTCTCCGTAGCTGTCGTACCTGGCCACGCGGAAATACACATCCCCGTCGGAGGCGTAGGCGTATCCCTTCTCCACGAGCTGATCGATCACATCCAGGATTTGGGGTATCTCCTGGGTTGCCCGCGGATAGTAGTGTGCCCTTTTGATGTTGAGGGAGTCCATGCTTTCCATGAACTCGTCGATGTGGGTCTGCGCAAGGTCTTCGGTTCTGGTGTTGGACTCCTGGGCCCTCTGGATGATCTTGTCATCGATGTCGGTGAAGTTCTGGACATGCTCGACCTCGTGGCCGATGTACTCCAGGTAGCGGCGGAGGACATCGAAGAAGACGTAGCTCATGGCATGACCCAGGTGACAAGGGGCGTAGGGAGTGACGCCGCAGACGTACATCTTGACCTTGTCACCGGCGGGGCTGAACTCCTGCTCTTCACCGGAAAGAGTGTTGTACAGCCTCACGCAGCTTCCTCCAGCAGGGCGACTGCCTGTGCCGCGATCCCTTCCTCCCGGCCTGCGAAGCCCAGGTAGTCCGTGGTGGTAGCCTTGATGCTGACGACTCCCTTGGCAGTGAGCTCTAGCGTGGCTTCGATGTTTAATTTCATGGTTGGAATGTAGGGCGACAGCTTGGGATGCTGCGCCAAGATGGTAGCATCTACGTTTGCTATCTGCCAACCGCTATCTTTGACTAGGGCCAACACCTGGGACAGGAGGATCAGGCTGGACACACCCTCCAATCCGGGGTCGGAAGAGGGGAAGTGGGTGCCCTTGTCGCCAAGGTTGGCTGCTCCAAGGAGGGCATCCATGATGGCGTGGCAGAGAACGTCGCCGTCGCTGTGGCCTGACAGCCCCCGCCCGTGGGGGACCTGGACCCCTCCCAGCACGAGAAGGCGGCCTTCCACCAGGGGATGTGCATCAAATCCGATTCCTACCCGGCTGCCCACTACCGCTTCGTCGCTCCCCCTTGCATAGCTTCCTGGGATTTCCCGGCTGCTTCCGCCTTGAGGGCTGCTTCGACCATGGGCAGGTCTTCAGGAGTCGTAACTTTCAGGTTGGCGTAAGAGCCTTGGAAGACCCGCACCTTGTGTCCTATGCTCTCCACCATGGCCGCATCGTCGGTGAAGGAGTCGGTACAAGACCGGTGGGCCGATTCCAGGATGTCGTAGGCGAACACCTGGGGAGTCTGCACCATCCACAAGCTCGATCTCGGGGGTGTGGCTTCGACGACCCCGTCGTCGGAGACGACCTTGATGGTGTCCTTGGCAGGTACGGCGGCCACGGACGCGCCCGTTTCCCGGGCTGCCTGCAGGCCCCGTTCCAGGATGCCCGGCCCGGGAAGGGGCCGCGCCCCGTCGTGGACGGCAACCCAGGGATATGAGGAAAGCTTATCCAGCCCCTGCTTCACCGAGTCCTGCCTTCTTGCGCCGCCTTCACATACACCTGCCAGCTTGTCCCAGCCCCTCTCGGCAGCCAGCCTCTCGCCGGCGGCTACGTTATGGGCGCCTAGCACCAGGACAAAGCTGCCCACCATGGGGGAAGAAGCCAGCGCTTCCACAGAGTAGGCGATGAGAGGGACCCCTAGGACAGGCAGGAATATCTTGTCCACGCCCATCATGCGGGTGGCGCTGCCCGCGGCCACTATTATCAGGCCCACGGATGCTGCGTCTGGGGCTTGAGTTGGACTGCCTGTGCCTGTGTCAGGGGCCATCTCTAGCCGCCCTTGGGCTGTGCAAACATGATGCGGCCCGCGGCCGTCTGGAGCACCCGGGTGACGGTGACATCCTGGATGGTGTTCAGGAAACGGCGCCCGCCTTCCACAACCACCATGGTCCCGTCGTCCAGGAAGGCAACGCCCTGTCCTATCTCTTTGCCCTCCTGGATGATGTTCACGGTCAGGTCTTCGCCCGGCAGCACCATGGGCTTGAGAGCGTTTGCCAGCTCGTTGATGTTCAGGACCTGCACACCCTGCACCTCCGCCACCCTGTTGAGGTTGAAATCGGTGGTCAGGATGGAGGCTTTCATTCGCTTGGCAAGCTTGACCAGCTTGCCGTCCACCTCGGGGTCATCGACATCGTCAACGTCGATTATCTGCACGGCAACGTCAGTGTCTTTCTGCAGGCGTCCCAGGATATCCAGGCCCCGGCGGCCCCGGCTGCGGCGCATCCCGTCGCTGGAGTCGGCGATGTGCCTCAGCTCATCGAGAACGAAGCCGGTGATGATCAGGGGGCCCTGGACAAACCCTGTCTGGCTGAGGTCGGCGATCCTGCCGTCGATAATGGCGCTGGTGTCCACCAGTATCCGTCCGTCGTAAGAACGCTCCATGGGCACACGGGACCAGGATGAAGGAGCGATTCTCCTCGCATCCCCCGTCCGCTGGACCCCAAGCCAAAAGCCCAAGGTGCCGAAGGTGAAGTTGAGGGCCAGGGGCACTCCCCAGCTTGGCCATCCATCCAGGTTTATGAGGGGGATGGATATCAGGGAAGCCACGATCAGCCCGGCTACGAGGCCGACCATGGCGGAGATCAGGCTGGATAAGGGCAGCTGGTTGATGTAGCGGTTGATTCTGATGAGGGGTATTGGAAGAGAGACCAGGACTATTCCGGCCACTACTCCCAGCAGAGTAGATACGAGGCCCCACGGAAGATAGTCCGTCCCGCGGGGGGAATCATTGAAAACGAGCTCCCAGAGGCCCCACCCCGCCAAGCCTAAGGCGATGGTTCCGAAAAGACGTATAACTAGAGCTATCATCTTACCTTCATTCCCCGGAGTCTCAACTGGCTGGCCCGATGCTTTGGGGCCAGGGTCGACCTCGAGCAGAAGGTCAATAGGCGTTTACCTAAAGCTCACATAAGAAAGAATACGGGCACAGAATACCACAAAAGCTGGATTACAGGTAAGCGAGAGCAAGGGCGGGGTACGTCACGTTACCAGCCCAGCGAGGATAGTCTCAGGGACGTGGGCCGGAAGAGATGCTATGCGCCGGTCAGGAGGTCTCTCACGACGCCCGTCACCCGGTCGCAATTCGGAATGTACACACCCTCCAGGGGCCTGCTGTAGGGGACGGGTGTGTGTGGCGCGGTGACCTTCTTGGGGGGAGCGTCAAGATAGTCGAAGGCTTCGTCGGCGACTGCGGCGCATATGTCAGCCGCCACGCTGCACCGGGGCGTGTCTTCATCCACCACGACCACGCGATGGGTGCGCCTCACCGAGTCCAGGATAAGGTCGTAGTCGATGGGGGATATGCTCATCAAATCCACGACCTCGGCGTTTACTCCTTCTCCCTGAAGCTTCTGGGCTGCCTCCAGGCACACCAGGGTCATCTTCGAGATGCCCACCAGGGTGATGTCTGTGCCGGGCTTGACGATGCGGGCCTTCCCCAGGGGGATGGCATAGGATTCTTCGGGTACGGGTCCCGTCTCGGGATACAGCAGCTTGTGCTCGAAGAACACCACCGGGTCGTCGTCCCTGATGGCCGATATCAGCAGGCCCTTGGCGGTGTAGGGGTCGCACGGCACCACACCCTTAATGCCCGGGATGTGGCTGAAGATGGAGTAGAAGGACTCGGAGTGCTGGGCGGCCGATCCGGTGCCCGCTCCGATGCGGGTCAGCAGGGTGAAGGGGACCTTGACCTGCCCGCCATACATGTACCGCATCTTGGCCGCGTTGTTCAGTATCTGGTCCATGCAGACGCCCACAAAGTCCACAAACATTAGCTCGGCGATGGGACGCAGGCCCGTGGAGGCGGCTCCGATAGCGGTGCCCACGAAGGCTGCCTCCGACAAGGGTGTGTCCTTAACCCGCTGGTTGCCGAACTTCTGGATGAGGCCCACCGTTGTCTTGAAGGCCCCGCCCCAGGCATCGACGATGCCGAGATGCTCCCGCCCGGCCCCGCCGGCGATCTCTTCACCCATGATGATCACGTCCGGGTCCCGTTCCATCTCCTGGATGATGGCCTCGTTTATGGCTTCCCGGTAGCGGAGCTCCCTGGTCGTCGTGGTGGTGGTCATGCTGCCCCCAATGGTCAGATGGTCATGCTTGCCCCGCGCCGTAACCCGTCCAGGGGATACTCGACGTACACATCGGTGTAAACGTCTGCCTCGGGCGGCAGGGGGCTTTCGTCTGCGAACTGTATGGCATCCCGGATTAGCTGCTCGATCTCGGCGTCGATGGCGTCCAGCAGGGGAGCTTGGAGGAGGCCCTCTTCCAGGGTGCGGGTGCGGAAAAGCTGGATGGGGTCCCGACCGCGCCAGTAGGTTTCCTCCTCCTCGGTGCGGTAGGTCCTGGGGTTGTCGAAAACGGTGTGGCCGTAGTAGCGGTAGGTCTTGCACTCCAGGAGGGTGGGGCCCTGGCCCGACCGCGCCCGCTGTACCCCGGCGCCGGCCGCCTCATGCACGGCGAAAACATCCATGCCGTCCACCAGCACGCCGGGCATGTTGTAACCCGCCCCCCGATCAGCGACGTTCTCCGCGGACAGGGCGTACTCGACGGGCGTGGACTCGGCATACTGGTTGTTTTCGCACACGAACAAGACGGGGAGCTTCCACACCGAAGCCAGGTTCATGCTCTCGTGGAGGACACCCTGGTTGGCTCCGCCGTCGCCAAAGAAAGCCACGGACACCTGGCCCGTGCCCTTGATGGAGCTGGTGAGGGCGGCCCCTACGGCCAGGGGCACACTGGCAGCTACGACGCCGTTAGTGCCCAGCATGCCCTTGGTCATGTCGGCGATGTGCATGGAACCGCCCTTGCCTTTATTGGTGCCGGTGGCCCTGCCGAACAGCTCCGCCATCATCAGCTTGGGGTCCACTCCCTTGGCGATGCAGTGGCCGTGGCCCCGGTGGGTGCTGGCGATGGAGTCCGAGTCGGTAAGGTGAGCGCAGATGCCTGTGGGGACAGCTTCCTGCCCCGCCGAGGAGTGGACGGACCCGCTGAGGCGTCGCTGGCCCATCTCGTAGATGCCGATCTCCTCGAAGTTGCGGATAGTGACCATGGTGCGATAGAGGGAGATCAGGGTTTGCTGGTCCATGTCCATGACTCCTCCTGGGGCGCATTGGAGGTGGGCTGCTGGCCTCAAATGTAAATAGGGCCAACAAACGTGTCAATAGCGGCCCATGGGGGTCGTCTGCGCTTCATACCACCCTGCTTCCGCTCCTGCCCGTTCGCCCCGAGGGAAATCGAAGGGGAACGGGCGGGCAAGGCTGGAAGGCTTTCGTGCTTCCCCTGAACTAGAGCCACGATGGGACCCGGCAGTGCTCCGACCTGGATTGCGGCCTTCGCCGCAATGACGAAAAGCGTGGGCGGTGAGAGTAAGGATAAACCCGCCCCTTCGCCCCTGGCGGGAGAGGGTTGGGGTGAGGGGGACAGCCCCCGTCGTCATTGCGGCGGGGGCCGCAATCCAGGAAACCCAAGTGCTGGCACAGGCTGCCCATAGCGTCACTCCCGCGGAAGCGGGAGTCTACGCCCCACCGCCATGCGGCCACCCCCTCCCCCCGGTTCGTCCTGAGGGATATCGAATGGGACCGGCCGGTGGAGATGGCCCATTCTGCAACCCGGCAATGCTCCGTCCTGGATTGCGGCCTTCGCCGCAATGACGAAAAACGTGGCCGGAGAGGGTTGGGGTGGGGGGGGGGACAAGATTGCCCCCTCTCCTCTGGAGGGATAGGGCTGGGGTGAGGGGGACAGGCCCCTCCGTCATTGCGGCGGAGGCCGCAATCCAGGAAAGCCGGGGCCGTCCGTTCCTCTTCGATTTCCCTCAGGGCGAACGGACTATCGTCACTCCCACAGAATCAGGAATCTGGGGCCGTGTCTCTTTCCCCTTAGTCCCCTCCCATCAAGGGAGGGGGATACAATTTCCCCCTCGCCCGCCGAGGATGGGGTGCGCCCAAAGGTTGTGCCCGGCATCTTGTCCTCGCCCCCTTCTTACCTTGAGGTGAACTCGAACACCGGACTGGGCGTGCTGTCGTAGGTCTCGGAGTGAGCGATGACCCGGAACTACAGGGTGTCGCCACGGCCAAAGTCATTATCCCGCCATCGGGCCCAGCACTGGAGCTGGTCTGAGTTGCTGCATGTTGCCGGGAGCCAGATGCCGTCCTCTTCATACGACCACTGGAGCGTGTAGCCGGTAACGGACTCACCTTCGAGGTCGTCCATCTCGTCCCAGTGAAGGCGTGCGCCGATGCTGGGGATCACAAAGAAGACTTCAGGGCTCGGTGCCGCCTCGCTTGCAATGAGCTTCGGCACTGGCCTGCCTTCACCTTCGACGATGCGGAGCATAAGCTGGTCCCCCGAGCTCCAGGGCGCCGTTGCTTCCCAGGTGATCGTGCCGGCTGTCGCATCCCCTGTGCCGTCGGAGAGCGATACCGCCACGGACCCGTCCAGCGCGATGAAGTCCAGGGTGTCGAAGGTGAGGTCGACATATGGCATGAGTGTCATCGTGACCGTGTCGCCGGACGACACCAAGTCTGTGATCTCCGTGTCTGTGTTGAAGGTGGTGAACCTGCTGGGCTCCAGGACTCCGCCGTCTGCGCTGAAGCCCACGCCGTCCTGCAGGTCTGCCGGGTCGAAGAACGCTTCGTGAACCGTGCCCTCGGGAGCAGTGACGGTCAGGGTCCAGTGTCCGCGGCCACCTTGTGACTGGAAGTCGCATGGCAGGGTGTCCCAAAACCTTAAGCGGTAGGTGAACTGGTATGTCCCGTTCGGCAGAGGCCTGACGGTGAAAGCATTGTGAGTGAACCCGTTGCTGGGGTCCTCATCATCATCCACTATCAAAGCCTCAAAGAGGTCTGCATCCTCTCCTGACAGCCAGACCTGATGATGCGCCGGGAAGCGCTCTGGCCAGTCTGTGCCATAGCCGGTCGCCAGAGTGCCTGACGCAAGGCCTGACTCAATCTCCATGCTATGTTCCGGTGGCTCCCATGGCGATCCAAAGAAGTGCTCGAAGTCCCGGTAGTATCTTATGGAGGAGAGGCTTTGGCGTATGCACTGGTCATACCATGTTACACCCTCCCCGCCATCAATCCAGGCTATCTTCGCTTTGAGGTCGGTCAGGGTGATGGTCGGAGCATCGCCGGTGCCGGACAGAGGCTCAGCATCGGTGATGAAGGTTGGGTTGTCATCGGATTGACCAGAAGCGCCGGAGGAGATGCTCTGTTCCTGGGGCAGCCACACCGGGTTCCTCTTGTCCACGCTGTATCCCTCCGGGAGGTCGCCCTTGTATGGCGAAAGCGAAGGCGGAGTGAATTGAAACCTGTCAGGAGTGCTGGCACCAGATGCGCCATCTGCATCAGGCAGGGAGAGGAACAGAAGAGCTTCTCGGTCGTCCCAAGATGTGTTCCGTTGGGATGTGGAGGCATTCACTTGGAACTCAGCAGCTCCCGTGCCTTTCAGGTACTCCACAGCCCGGAAGCGGAGAGGCCCATCGCCAGTGGACAGGAGGGTTGCCCTGACGATCACGTCAGCCTCAAAGATGCGCTCTTCCACCGAATCTGTGGCGGTGACCCACCAGTTCGGCTGCTCGATGCCTAAGGTCTCGGTTGTGGCAGGAATGGTGGGCGTGGTCGTGGGTTGAGGGGCGCCCGAGCAGGCCATGAAGACAAAGGCCAGCCCAAGCACGAGACTCAGGGCCAGTGCTACAAGAACGATAAGTCTCTTCATGGAACCTCCTTAGTCACCCATGAGGAGGACGCGTGCTTACCCTTACCTGGAGACCGACCTGGGCTGAGAGGGCTTCGGCGGCGCTGCCGTTCTTGACGGAGATTTCCAGGTAACCGCCGCTGCCGATGATGGCCAGCACGTGCTCGGCTTCCTGGTAGCTCTGGCTTAGGCCATGGATGGTATGACCCTGTACCTGCACTTCGATCCGGTTATGTGATGCTACTAGCTTTGCCGGCACGTTGGTGACTAGGTTGCCGTAGTGGTCGATCGAGGTCACCACGCCCACCAGGAAGCCTCCATCTTCGTAGGGCAGGGGGGGAGGCAGATAAACCAAGCGGGTCAGCTCGGCGCCCAAGCTGGTGGGGGGAACGCCCAGGGACAGGTGGGCGGCCACAGGGGCAAATATGTCGCGGCCGTGGAAGGTGAGGCTGACCTGCTCGCGCCAGAAGTCGGGGTTGTTCAGATGGAATCCCTGGAATCCGGTCGGGAGGGCTGCCGTTCCATCCTCGGAGAGCTGGGGCGAAAGTTGCGGAGGGTCGCCTGATCTTTCGGAGAGGATGTGGCTGAGGACTCCGTTGTCGGGTCCTACAAAGCGGGCACTCGGCGTGCACAGCAGGATGGGGCGGCGCCGGGTGCCTACGCCGGGGTCAACCACGACCACGTGGATGGTGCCGTCAGGGAAGCTGCGGTGGGCTTCGCCAATGACGCCGGCCCCCCGGAGGATGTTCTGGGGCGCTATGGCGTGGGAGATGTCGACGATGGTTGCCTGGGGGTTGATGCCAAGGATCACCCCCTTCATCTGGGCGACGTAATGGTCGGAGATACCGAAATCCGTGGTCAGGGTGATGATGGACAAGGGAGGGTTCCCACCGGAGCCGGCAGTGGACAGGCCCTTAGGTAAACCGGACGCTTATGACGGATATGATCAGGAACACGATGGCGAGGAAGATGGTGAACTGGAACAGGGTCTTCTCGACGCCCCTGCGAGCCCTGTAGCTGGCTTGGGCGCTACCGAACAGGCCGCTGCCGGTCTCCCGCACCTGCATCAGGATGATGACCACCAGGACCACCGATATAAGCATCTGTACTATCTGGATTAAGCTTTCCAATTTCTACTCTGTCGTTGTTGTGGACTTCAGCGTTTCCAGCTTCTCCCGGAGTATCCCGGATACAAGCTCAGGGTTGGCGTTCCCACGGGTGTGTTTCATCACCTGGCCTACAAGGAACCTGATGGCGCTGTCCCTGCCCCTCATGTAGTCGGAGACGGCTTGGGCGTTGGAAGCAATCGCCTCATCTACTGCCGCGGTCACGAGGGACTGGTCGTTTATCTGTACGTATCCCTGTGCTTGGGCGATCTCCTCCGGCATCTGCCCTGAGCGAAAGGCCTCTTCCAAAACCGCCTTCGCCAGGGACGAGCTGAGCTTCCCAGAGTCTATCATATTTACAAGCTGGGCGAGATGGGACGGGCTGACCTTTGTATCGGATATGATAATGCCCTCCAGGTTTAGCAGGTGGGTCAGCTCCACCAGGACCCAGTTGCTTAAGGACTTGGCGTTTTCCCTGGATTGCGCCGAGGCTAAAGACGCCGCCTCTTCGAAATAGTCGGCCACAGCCTTGGATGCGGTGAGCTGGGAGGCGTCCGACGATGGCAGACCATATTCAGCCATGAACCTGGCGCGTCTCTGGGCGGGGAGCTCAGGGATGCGCTCTGCAATGGCTTCGACCCAGGCCGGTTCGATGACGAGGGGCGGCAGATCCGGCTCGGGGAAGTACCGGTAGTCGTGGGCGTACTCCTTGCTGCGCTGGCTTACCGTGGACCTGCTTTCTTCCACCCAGCCCCGGGTTTCCTGCACTATCTCCACACCGGTCTCCACAGCGGCGAGTTGGCGCTTCTCCTCGTACTGGAGGGCGTTGTACACAGCCCGGAAGCTGTTCATGTTCTTGATCTCCACCTTGGTCAGCAGGTCCGTCGTCCCCCGGGGCCTGATGCTGATGTTGGCATCGCAGCGGAAGCTTCCGTCCTGCATGTTCGCAGTGGAGACGCCCAGGTACTGGATGATGGAGTGCAGGGAGGCCAGATACTCCCGGGCCTCCTCGGGAGAGCGCATGTCGGGTTCGCTTACGATCTCCATCAGGGGCACACCAGCCCGGTTGACATCCATCAAGGTATAGGCCCCGTTGGGGTCGTCGCGGAGGTGGGCGAGCTTGGCCACATCCTCTTCCATGTGGATGCGGGTGATCCTGATCTCCCTGGCACCTTTGGGGTCGGGGATTGCCAGGCAGCCCCCGAAGGCGATGGGAACATCGTACTGGGAGATCTGGTACCCCTTCATCAGGTCGGGGTAGGCATAGTTCTTGCGGTCGAATTTGGTCCTTTCGGCGATTCGGCAGTTGAGGGCGAGGCCCGTCATGATGGTGTGCTCCACCGCCTTTCGGTTTACGACGGGCAGGGTGCCTGGCATACCCAGGCAGGTGGGGCACACTCGCGTGTTGGGCTCGGCCGACTGGTAATCGGCCGCGCATGAGCAGAACATCTTGCTGGCTGTGGAGAGCTGGACATGGACCTCCAGACCGATAATAGTCTCGTAGTCAAGGGAGGGGGGAGTGTGTGCGCTGCTCATTGGCGGACCGTCGCGGTCAGCATGTGACGCTTCCCGTTAATGGATGCGTGCAGAAGAGCCAGGCTGAAGTATTTGGGGAATGTCATGTTCTAGGAGCGAAAGAAGCCCTTGGACGGGCGGCTGTTTTCAGGCCAGGCGTCCTGCCCGACCAGAGGAACGAAGCGGCAGCCCCCGAGCACCTCTACTGAAGTGCCCTCGTCGGTCTTTGTCGCCTTAACCAACTCCTGCTCCTCCAGGCTGCCTATGGGGATGACCAACCTGCCGCCGCGGCGTAGCTGGCCTATGAGAGCAGCGGGCAGACGTGGGGCGGCTGCCGCAACGAGAATGGCGTCGAATGGTGCCTCTTCCCGGCACCCCAGCTCAGGCCCTGCTTCCCGCACTCCCACGTTGGAATAGCCGAGGGACCGCAGTCGCTCCTCTGCCTGTCGGGCCAGGGCGGGGACTCGTTCCACCGTCACCACGGCGCCCCTGGGAAGCAGGTTGGCAAGCACGGCCGCCTGGTACCCGCTGCCCGTTCCTACCTCCAACACCTTTTCGTCTCCCCGCAGGGACATGACTGAGGACATGAGGGCGACCATGAAGGGTTGGGAGATGGTCTGGCCGCTTCCTATGGACAGGGCGACATCGTCGTAGGCGAGGCGCCGGGACTGCTCAGGAACGAACTCTTCCCTTGGCACCTCGGCCATTGCCCTCAGGACCCGGTCGTTCCTGATATCCCGACCCAGACGCTGGAAGAGCTTTCGTTTAGGTTTATGTATGTCGGATTTCAAGGGGCGCAGCCTTAGTTTCTTCGCCATCCATTGTACCGAATGAAGGGGATGGCGAACATAGGGGAAAGCTGTCCTGTGTTATACTAACCTTGAATCTAGCCCGGAATCCGGATACCTATGACAACGGCGTGGGAGAGGGATGGCAACCACAAAAGCAGCCATGGACCTGGTGGACCGTAAGCTCCTGAACATCATCCAGTCTCGATTTCCATTGATGGATGAACCCTATAGGAACGTTGGGGATGAACTGGGCATCGACGAGGACGAGGTTATCCGCCGCTTGGCCGAGCTCCGCAAGCAGAACGTCGTCCGCCAGATAAGCGCTATCTTCGACACTCGCCGACTCGGCTACAGGACCAGCCTGATTGCCATGGCCTTGGAGGCGAGCAGGGTGGGCAAGGGCGCAAAGATAGTAAACCGCCATCCTGGCGTGAGCCACAACTACGGGCGTGAAGGCTCGTACTACAACCTGTGGTTCACCCTGGCGGTAGCCCCCGACGAGGTGCTGGAAGACACCGTGGAGAAAATGGCCCAGGAATCCGGCGCCCTGTCCTACCGGATAATGCCGACGCTGAGGTTCTTCAAGATAGGCGTCAACTTCGACATGGTGGAGGAGAAGGGGGCGGCCCACAACTTCAGTCCCGACGGGTACGGCAACGGAAATGGCGCCGGATGGAACGTCCCCGTTCCCATCACCCAGGAAGATATAGATGCCATCCGTGAGCTGCAGGAAGACCTGCCCATGGTGTCCCGGCCCTTCGACGATATGGCCCAGCGTTTGGGCATGACAACGGACCAGCTGTTCGAGACAGCCCAGGACTTTGAGAGGCGTTCGATAATGCGCCGTTACAGCGCGGTACTTCATCACCGGAAGGCCGGTTTCCGCGCCAACGGCATGGGCGTCTGGAAGGTCCCGGCCGAGGTGGCGGAGCAGGTGGGCAGTCGCATGGCGGCCCACCCGGCGGTGACCCACTGCTACGAGCGGCCCACTTTTCCCGACTGGCCCTACTCCCACTTCACCATGATCCACGCCACATCCAGGGACGGCTGCGAGCAGGTAGCGACCGAGATCTCAGAAGCTACGGGCATAACCGACTACCTGATGCTCTATTCGACCAGGGAGTTCAAGAAGACCCGGGTGCGGTACTTCGTCTAGGGCAGCCATGTCCAACCAGTATTACCCGGTGTACCTGGATTTGCGGGGGAAACGCTGCGTCGTCATCGGCGGCGGTGAGATCGGCGAACGCAAGGTAGAGGGTCTCCTGGACGGCTCCGCCGAGGTTACCCTGATCAGCCCTGACATCACCCCAAACCTGCAAGAACTTGCCCGCGCTGGCCGCATAGTGTGGCATGCCCGGCGGTACCAACAGGGCGACCTGAAGGGCGTTTTCCTGGCCATCGCAGCTACCGACGCCCGGGATGTCAACCAAGCTATAGCTGCGGAGGCCGAGAGGGAGAAGGTGGTGCTGAACGTGGTGGATGATGCGCCTCTGTGCACCTTCATCGCGCCTTCGATCGTCAGGCGGGGAGAGGTCACGCTGGCTATTTCCACCGGTGGGAGCAGCCCTGCCCTCGCCCGCAAGCTTAAGGAGACGATACAGGATAGCGACTTGCTCCGGTACGCGGACCTGGCCGGTGTGCTTTCCACGGCTCGCACCTTGGTCAAGCAGCGGGGCTTATCGGTGGATGTCGACCGATGGCAGAAGGGCATCACCGAAAGCCTGATAGACCTTGTGGATGCCGGGAAGTCCGAGGAGGCGCTGGACGCGCTTATGAGCTTTCTGCAGGGCGGGCCTGAGGGGGCGGTGGGGAGTGCGGCGGTGTCTCAGGTGGTCGGCCCGCTAAGTTAGGCGCCCGATGGCTGGCGTGGTAAGGGTGGGAACCCGGGGCAGCAAGCTGGCCCTGCGACAGACCGACGAGGTTGTACGACAGCTCCACGCAGCCTACCCCGATGTCGAATTCGAGATCGTGACCATCTCAACCTCCGGCGACAGAAGGGCTGACGTTCCCTTGCCCAGCCTGGGGGTGGGGGCCTTCATCAAGGAGATCGAACGGAGCTTGCTGGAAGGCTCCATAGACCTTGCGGTGCACAGCCTCAAGGACCTGCCAACCCTGATCACTGACGGCCTGACCCTGGGAGCGGTGCTTCGCCGCGGAGACCCAAGGGATGTCCTGGTCAACAAGTGGGGATGCACCCTGGCCCAGCTGCCGGCGGGGGCCAGGATCGGCACCAGCAGCCCAAGAAGGGAAGCACAGGTGAACCACCTGCGCCCCGATGTCCAGGTAGTCCCCATCCGGGGGAATGTGGAGACCCGCCTCGAGAAGTCCGCCGGTGCTGACTACGATGGCGCGGTGCTTGCGGCCGCAGGGCTGGACCGCCTGGAAATGGTGGACCGGGTGTCCGAATACCTCCAGCCAAAGGAGTTCGTCCCCGCCCCGGGCCAGGGAGCCCTGGCTGTAGAGGCGCGGAGCGATGACGGCAGGGCCATGGATATGGTCTCCTACATCGATCACCACGGCACCAGGCGTGAGGTAACCTGCGAGCGAGCATTTCTGGAGGAGCTGGGCAGCGGTTGCAGCCTGCCGGCGGGGGCGTACGCTACCTCGGATGATGACATGATGGAGCTAACGCTGTTCCTCGTCCCTGAAAATGCTGACTCTCCCCTTCGTGTCACCGTCCAGGGTGATGCCGGGCAGCCGGAAAAGCTTGCCCGGGACGCCTGCCGGGAGCTGGGTGTCATGGGCGCAGGGGCGGAGCGTGGCCATGGGCGGTAAGGTGTACCTTGTGGGCGCAGGTCCCGGGGACCCGGGCTTGGTAACCATGAAGGGCGTGGAATGCCTCCGGAAGGCCGATGTGGTGGTCTATGACCGCCTTGCAAATAGTCAGCTTCTGGAGAACACAGCCAATGGTGCCGAGCGCATCTACGTGGGCAAGAAGCCCGGCTCCAAGGCCATGGAGCAGGAAGAGATCAACGATCTGATGGTAGCCCGGGCAAAGGATGGTGCAACTGTGGTCCGGCTGAAGGGCGGTGACCCCTTCGTCTTCGGTCGGGGCGGCGAAGAGGTGCAGGCCTTGGCCGAGGCTGAGGTGCCCTTCGAGGTGGTGCCGGGAGTGACGTCCGCCATAGCGGCCCCGGCCTACGCCGGCATCCCCCTTACCCACCGGGGCGTAGCTTCCTCCTTCACGGTGGTCAGCGGCACCGAAGACCCGTCCAGGGACAGCCCCGGGACCGATTGGAGCGCCCTCGCCCGCTCCGGTGGAACCATCGTGGTGCTCATGGGATGGGAAGCCAGGGAAAAGGTCTTCGAGTCCCTGATGGATGCTGGCATGGATCCATCTACTCCCGCCGCCCTCGTGCAATGGGGGTCCACTCCCCAGCAGCGAAAGGTGGTAGGCACGCTAACCTCCATAGCGCATGAGGGCGAGCAGGCGGGTATTTCCGCACCGGTGGTCGCCGTTATAGGCGATGTGGTCGGCTTGCACGAGAAAGGTGCATGGTTCGACAGGTCTCCCCTTTTCGGGAAGAGGGTGCTGGTAACCCGCTCCCGCAAACAAGCTTCCGGCCTGGTGAAGCTGCTCCAAAAAGAAGGCGCACAACCGGTGGAGCTTCCGGCCATCCAGGTCTTGCCCATCCCTGACAACACAGCCCTGGATACTGCGCTGAAGAACCTGGTTTCCTACGATTGGGTCGTGTTTACGAGCACCAACGCTGTCGATGTCTTCTTTGCCGCCATGAAGGTTATGGGAATGGACTCCAGGGCTCTTGGGGGGACCAAGCTCGCGGCCATCGGTAAGTCGACCGCCTCGGCTCTTAGCCAGCAGGGCATACGTCCGGACATCCTGCCGGAAGAGTTCTCCTCTGAAGGGTTGATTTCCGCAATGTCCTCGGTTGATCTGGCCGGGAAGCGTGTGCTGCTGCCTCGCGGCACCTTAGCCGACGATGTCCTGCCCCAAGGCCTTAAAGAGATGGGGGCCGAGGTCGATGATGTCGGCATCTACACCACGACGACGCCCGAAGGGTCCGCCCAGAGGGCCAGGGAGCTGCTGAACCGGGGAAAGGTCGATGTGGCGACCTTCACCAGCGCATCTACAGTCGCCAACTTGTGCGACCTGCTCGACGGAAATAAGAGCCTGCTGGACGGCCTCCAAATCGGGTGCATAGGTCCCATGACGGCCGCCGCGGCCAGGGAAAGAGGGCTTGACATAGCTTTCGTAGCCCAAGAACATACTATTGAGGGATTGGTAGATTCCCTCAGGGACTTCTACGCCCGGGAGGAGAAGAACTAACGTGGCCGGCTTCCCATATACACGCCTGCGCCGACTTAGGGAGAAGGAGTCTCTGCGCGCCCTGTCCAGGGAGACGCATCTATCTGTGTCGGACTTCATCTACCCCATGTTCGTCACCCACGGGCGCAACATTCGCCAGAGCATCGAGCCCCTGCCGGGCTGCGACCAGCTCTCTCTGGACTATGTTCTGGAAGAAGCGATGGAGGCGGCCGAGCTGGGCATCCGGGGCATCATCCTGTTCGGCATTCCCCAGAGCAAGGACCCCCTGGGTGAGGAAGCCTACGACGAACAGGGGATCGTCCAGGAGGCGGTCCGGGCCATCAAGCAGGCGGTGCCCGACCTGATGATAGTTACCGACGTCTGCCTGTGCGAGTACACCGACCACGGCCACTGTGGTGTGGTGAGCAACGGGCGCATAGAGAACGATGCGACGTTGCAGCTGCTGTCCAAGACCGCCCTGTCCCATGCGTTGGCGGGGGCGGACATGGTGGCGCCGTCGGCCATGATGGACGGCCAAGTGGGGGCAATCAGGAGCGCGCTGGATGCCAGCGACTACGAACATGTGCCTATCATGGGGTACGCAGCCAAGTTCGCATCAGCCTTCTACGGACCCTTCCGCGTCGCGGCCGAGTCGGCGCCGAGTTTTGGAGACAGGCTTGGCTACCAGATGGAACCAGGCAACCGGCGCATGGCGATGCGGGAGATCGAGGCGGATATAGAGGAGGGGGCGGACATCGTGATGGTGAAGCCGGCCCTGGCTTACCTGGATGTCCTGGCTCGCGCAAGGGAGCGCTTCGACCACCCCATGGCTGCCTACAACGTAAGCGGTGAGTACTCCATGGTTAAAGCGGCCGGCGCGGCCGGGTGGATCGATGAGCAGGCGGTAATGCTCGAAACGTTGAGCTCGATCAAGCGGGCGGGTGCCGATATCATCCTGAGCTACCATGCCAAGGAAGTGTCGCGGCTGCTTCGCGAGATGGGCGGAGTTTACTAACGAGCGTCTCTGACCCCTGCTGCTGAGGAGTGATTGGGTATGCCAGCACGAACGGGAGCTGAGTTCCTTCGGGGGCTGAAGGAAGTCCAGGCCGAGGTCTGGATCCGTGGTGAGAGGGTGGATGATGTCACCTCCCACAAGTCCCTCCAAGGCTGCGCGCATTCCCTGGCTTCCCTGTACGATATGCAGCACGACCCCCGGCTGAAGGGCGAGATGACCTACAAGTCCCCCACCACCGAGGAACAGGTGGGACTCTCCTTCATAGTTCCCCGGTCAATCGAAGACTTGGAGAAGCGACGGGGCATGATGACCAACTGGGCTAGGGCAAGCTGCGGGATGATGGGAAGAAGCCCCGACTTTCTGAACGTGGTGATCACATCGTGGGGAACTGCCGGTGGGTTCTTTGCCAGGAACCGGCCCGAGTTTCAGAAGAACGTCGAAAACTACTACGAGTATGCGCGGGAGCACGACCTCGCCCTAACCCACACTTTGCTGAACTTCCAGAAGAGCCGGCGACCGGGGGTGATCGACAACATCGACGAGCAGATTGCCCTGACCATCGTCAAGGAGACTGATGCCGGGGTGGTCGTGAAAGGCAGCCGCCTGCTGGCCACCCTTGGACCCCTTGCCGACGAGATCGCAGTCTATCCCACCAGGACCCACATGGTCGGCGATGAGGCGTGGCGACAATCGTTCGCCTTCGCCATTCCTTGCAACACCCCCGGCATGAAGTTCCTCTGCAGGGAGAGCGTGGACCATGGACGCTCTGCATTCGACCATCCCCTGGGATCTCGCTTTGAAGAGATGGACTCCATCGTCATCTTCGACAACGTCCTCGTTCCCTGGGAGCGGATGTTCCTTATGGGCGACGTGGAGATGTGCAATAACTACGGAGCTCAGACGGGCTACACCCTGCACACCGGCCACCAAGTCACCACCAGGAACGTTGCCAAGACGGAGTTCATGCTGGGACTGGCAGCCCTGATGGTGAAGACCTTGGGGTCGGATGACATCGACGTGAACCAGCAGAGGGTCGCCGAGCTGATAGTTTTCCTGGAGGTTACCAAGGCATGCCTGAGGGCTGCGGAGGCCGACGCCTTCGAGAACCAGTGGGGCGTTATGTGTCCTGATCCCGCCCCACTGAATGCCGCGCGGCAGCTCTTTGCGGAGACCCTCTATCCCCGGATGGTAGAGATAATCCAGCTCCTGGGTTCCAGCAGCCTGATGGCCCTTCCTACGGAAGCGGACTTCGATACCGTTATCTCACCTGACGTAAGCCGGTACCTGGCAACGGATGCTGCGACAGCCAGGGATAGGTCCAAGCTTTTCCATCTGGCCTGGGATGCAGCCTGCAGCGCTTTCGGAGGCCGACAGCTGCTGTACGAGCGCTACTTTGCCGGCGACCCTGTGCGCAATGCTATGCTGATGTACAGAGGCTACGATGCCGGGCCGCTGGTCGATAGGATCAAGGATTTCCTCGACTGGGAGGAGTAGGCCCAAGTTCCAACACATCATAGGAGGTAAGTGCTATGGCTAAGGACTTTACCGTGTGCGTGGGAACCCTGGGTTCCGGGATCTGGAGAAGCACCGACGGCGGGGAGAGCTGGAGCAGGGCACGTGGGAACTTCCCGATGGACTGCCGGGTGTACAGCGTGACCGCTCATCCCAATGACCCTGAAGTGATCCTTGCCGGCACCCACGCCGGCATCTATCGCAGCGATGATCGAGGGAATACCTTCGAGCAGCTCGATGCTCCCTTCAACGACATAGATGTGTGGAAGATAGCTTTCGATCAGACCAATCCGGACACCATCTTTGCGGGCACCAGGCCGGCCGGCATCTATCGCACCCAAGACGGGGGCCAGCACTGGGACAAGCTGCCTGTCGAAGTGGTGGAGGAGTGCCCCAACGTGGGTGTGCCCAGGGTTACCGGCCTTACGGTGGACCCCACCGACGGGAACAACATATGGGTGGGTATCGAGGTGGACGGCGCCCGCCGGAGCCTGGATGGAGGCAACACCTGGACCAGGGTGGCCGGAGGGGTAGATGACCCCGACATCCACGACACCATGGTCTGCGCAGTCAACCCCAAGACGGTGCTCATCAGCACTCCCATGGAGATTTTTGCCAGCACCGATTCGGGAGAAGCCTTCCGGCGCCTGGAGGTTCAGAAGACCTTCCCCATGCCCTACTGCCGTGAGCTTGCCCAGAAGCCCAATGATCCGAATGTGATCTACGTGGGCAACGGCAACGGAGCCCTGGGAGACACCGGCGCTATCCAGCGAACCAGGGATTTGGGCGAGTCTTGGGAGACCTTGAATTTGCCCGTAGTCCCCAATGCACCTATTTGGTCATTCGCCACCCACGCGGCCGACCCCGACCTGCTTCTGGCGTGCAGCCACTACGGCCAGGTGTTCGCTTCCGCCGACGGTGGTGACTGGTGGATAAAGATGCGCCGGGAGTTCACCGAGATAAGGGGACTGGCCTGGGTGCCCAACTAGGGGTCGCCAGCCGGGGACGGCTGTTACCGAAGTTGCGGCCCCGCTAGGTACTCGCTAAAATACGAGTCGGACGATACCTCGCCCAACTTGATTTCGGGAGGAGTTCATGAAGGTCGCTCGGAGCTTGTTTGCTGCTATCAACAGGGTGCTGCCTGCGAAAGCAGCATATGCCCACTGTGACATACCCTGTGGTATCTACGATCCTATCCAGGCCAAAATAGCCGCCCAGACGGTGCAGAAGATGGTGCTGCGTATCCAAGCCCTGGAGGAAGGCGACAACCACACCGCCTACGCCAACACCATGTCCCGCTACATAGCTGTCAAGGAACAGCACGCTGACCTGTGCAAGAAGGAGCTGGACATCCTCTGGCACGACTACTTCAACCCGACCCACCTGGAGAAGTACCCGGACATCCACACCACCTTCTGGCAGGCCAACAAGCTGGCTGCGCGGAACAAGCAGAACGTGGACATGGACGCGGCACAGCAGCTGGTGGCCACCGTGGACGAAATAGCTACCATATTCTGGGCAACCAAGAACGTCGAGTACAAGGATGAGGTTGCCGCGGTGCGGTTCGGCTCCTAGCAGAGTCCTAGGGTAGGGAGATTGCCCAACTCTTCCAAAGAGGGCGGTGCAGTCCCGTTCCCCACATATAGGAAAGTATGGCTTGGATCCCCAATATCGGGCTGCTGAGCAGGTTTTTCGACCTGCTGACGGCAGCCCGATATGTTGTCCAGGGCGAGAGCATGGTGCCTTACCTGGAAGAAGGGCAGTACCTACTGGTGAACCGCCGGGCCTACCACCGGGCGAGCCCAGCCCGGGGCGATGTGGTGGTCCTACGGCACCCAGCCCGTCCTGAAAAGAGCTACATCAAGCGCATCGCCGGGCTGCCCGGTGAGGTGGTCGAGGTCAGCGGAGGCAAGCTCCGGATCGACGGCACTTCCCTCGAATCGCTGGAAGATTGGCCTGCTGGCCAGGGCTGCGTGGACGCCAAAGATGCTCCCATCAGCCGGGAGCACTCCCTGGGCGAAGGCCAGTACTTTGTGATCGGCGACAACCTGCGAGACAGCGACGACAGCCGTAAGTTCGGCCCGGTGGACCTGGAGATGCTCCTGGGGAAATGCTGGATCAGGTACTGGCCCCTGTCTTCATGGAAGGTCTTGGACTAGTACTTGAACTCTTCCCGCACTGGGGCGAAGATGTCCAGCACCTTGGCGCGGACATCGCCGGACCTGGCGTAGTGCTCCACACCCCCGGGAATGACGTAGCCGTCTCCCGGCTTCAGTATGCGGGACTCGCCCGCTATGTTCATCTCCAGCTCCCCTTCCAGCATCAGGCCTCCCTGCTCATGGGGATGGGTGTGGTTGGGGACCTCGGAATGGGGTTCCAGCTCAACGATGGACAGCAGTTGGTTGTCTCCCCAGAAGGTGCGAGTTATGACCCCCGGAGCCAGCTGCTTGGCGTCCCGCTCGTTAGGATCGAAGAAGTACATTCTGGTCCCTCACTTCAATTCAGGAATTAATCCGGTATGCACCGGGGCGATGCCCATTATACAAGCGCAGTGCTTCCTCTGGCGATTTCGCCAGCTTCTGACCCAAGTTGTAGGTCGGTGCAAGAAGGGTTAGAATAGGGCGCAATTCCGGCGAATCGGCGCCCTCCGGGAGGATGATATGGAATCATGGCAAGGGGGATTCGACAACAGGTTCACCCGCCAGTTTGGTCTGCCCATCGAGCGGGTAGCTACCAAGATACAGGAAGTCCTAACCGAGGCTGTCAAGGAATACATTTCCCAGTCCCCATTCCTGGTGATGGCTACCAGCGGCAAGGGAGGAGAGTGCGATGCTTCTCCCAAGGGAGGCAAGCCCGGGTTTGTGCGCATCGTTGATAGCAACCACCTCCTTGTTCCCGATGTGGCTGGGAACAAGCTGTTTCAGTCCTACTTGAACATGGATGAGAACCCCCACGTGGGGCTGCTCTTCTTCATCCCCGGACGCACCGATATGGCCCGGGTGAATGGGCGGATCATCATGGTCGACCGGGAGGAGCTGGACCGGTGGGAAGTTGAGAACGAGATGTACTACTCCGAGGGAAACCGGGGTGTGCAGCAGGGGATAGTCGTCGAGGTTGAAGAAGCCTACACCCACTGTCCCAGGGCCCTCACCTACTCCAAGCTGTGGGATGCCGACAATATAGCCGAAGGGCAGAAGACAGCCCCATCGGCAGCCGCCCGGATCGCCCCCCAGCCGGTCCAGGCCGCCCGCTAGCCGACTACGTCCCGCGCCGAGAGGAGTGACATGGCATCTGCCGACATTCCCTTCTTGTCTGCCACCGAGCTTTCGGACCAGATCCGGCAGAGGAATATCTCTCCCACCGAAGCCTGCCAGGCGTACCTGGACCGCATCGAGCATGTGGACGGCAAGCTGAACTCCTACATCACCGTCTGCCGTGAGGAGGCGTTGGCCGACGCCCGCCAGGCTGAGGCGGACATCGCCCGGGGTGAATATAAGGGTCCCATGCACGGCATTCCTGTGGCGATAAAGGACCAGTTCAACACCAAGGGCATTCTCACCACTTCCGGCTCGACCATCCTCAAGGACTTCATCCCCGACGAAGATTCGACAGTAGTTGCGAAGCTTAAGGAGGCCGGCTCCGTCCTCCTTGGCAAGCTGAACATGAGCGAGTTCGCCATGGGGGATGCCTTCCGCCATCCCTACGGCAGGCCCCACAACCCCTGGGATTTAGAGCGCAATCCAGGGACATCCAGCAGCGGCTCCGGGGCGGCCACATCGGCCTTTCTGTGCGCCACATCCATCGGCGAGGACACGGGAGGTTCCATCCGGGGGCCGGCCACATTCTGCGGGCTGGTGGGCATAAGGCCCAGCCAAGGCAGGGTGAGCCGCTACGGGATGCAGGGCGCCGTCTGGTCCATGGACATCGGGGGGCCCATATCCAGGACCGTGTCGGACTGCGCCATGACCTTGGAAGCGGTTGCAGGTCACGACCCCAAAGACCCCTACACGTGGGATGTGCCGGTGCCCCGCTACTCCGATGCCCTGGATGGCGACGTCAGCAATATCAGGATCGGGGTTATCCGGGAGCTGATGGACCATGAGGGCGTAGAGACGGAGATACGAGATGCTGTGCGTTCAGCCATCTCGGCGTTAGGAGAGCTTGGAGCTTCCGTCGAGGAGGTCTCCATCCCCCTCATAGCCAGCAGCTCGGTGATATTCGGCGCCATCTCGCAGGTGGAAGGCGCCGCCATGCAGCGGGGCTGGATCAGGGACCGCCTGGACGATTATGACCACAACGTACGCATCCGCCAGCTCAGCGGCAGCCTGATCCCGGCCCAAGCCTACTATAAGGCCCAGAGGCTGCGGACAGTGTTGAGAAACCAAATGCTGGGAGCCCTCAACTCCGTGGATGTGCTGGTGCTTCCCACTTCTTCTATTCCGGCGCCCAAGATACCGGCCGCGGCGGGAATTGGAAGCAAGGCTGAGGCGAAGGCCGTCTTCTCCGGGCGCAGGACCTTCACCAACCCCGGTAACCTGACCGGAGTTCCGGCCCTTTCGGTGCCCTGCGGGTTCACCTCCGACGCGCTCCCGCTTCCCATCGGCCTGCAGATCATGGGTAGGCCTTTTGACGAGGCCACCGTGCTGAAGGTGGCCCACGCCTACGAGCAGAACAGCACCTGGCACACCCGCCGCCCACCCATCTAGGGCGGTCAGGTCGGAAACGTCGGCTCGCCGCGATCATGCAGCCCCTGGACGACCTTAATGCGCGTATCAGCGCATGCACCCTCTGCCCCCGCCTGGTAAGCTACTTGGCCGACGTATCCCGCGTAAAGCGGCGCATGTACCGCACTCAGGAGTACTGGTCTGGCCCCCTCACGGGTTTCGGAGACCCCGACGCCCAGCTTCTGCTGGTCGGGTTAGCGCCCGCAGCCCACGGGGGCAACCGCACGGGGCGCATGTTCACGGGAGACCGCAGCGGCGACTGGGTTTACGGCACCCTGCACAAGTTCGGATTTGCCAGCCAGCCGAATTCCGACAACCGGGATGACGGCTTATACCTGACCAACGCGTACATCACCTCTTCCCAGCGGTGCGCGCCTCCTCAGAACAAGCCCCTGCGCGAAGAGCTCCTGAACTGCCGTCCCTACCTGCTGGAGGAGCTTAAGCTGCTGGAGCGCGTCAAGGTCGTAGTCCCCTTGGGCAAGATCGCCTTCGACAGCTACTTGTCGGCCTACCGGGAGCTGCACGAGGGGATTGAAGGTGTATCGAGGCTGAGGCCCCAGTTCGGGCACGGTGCCCTGTCGGAACTCCCAGATGGGACTGTGCTGCTAAGCTCTTACCATCCCAGCCAGCAGAATACCCAGACGGGCCGTCTCACGAGGGAGATGTTCGAGGGCATCTTCTCCGCGGCCCGCAGGATAATCGACCAGCCTTAGGCAGACCCACCTTCGGGTCTGGTCCGGGCGTACGTCCGAGACGGCGCCGGCGGGCGCGGTTCCCCGGCTGCCAGGAAACACATCGCTCCAAAAACGCTGAGGCACACAATCAGAACCAGAGGTATGGTGTAGCTTCCCTGTACATCGACCATGATCGCCGCAAACAGGGGAATCGTAAAAGCCAGGGCATTCATGGGAAGCTGGGAGAAGCCTGTGATCTGCCCGAAGGCGCCTCTGCCGAAATAAACTCCTCGGACCGCGTTAGTCAGGGGAACCCTGCCACCAAACCCGATTCCCATCAGCACCCCGAACAGCAATGCGGTAGGTGTGTCGTTGGCGAAGATTAGAACGACCATGGCGAAGCTTTGGATGATGGAAAATGCGAACAGGCCATACCTGATGGGCAGGCGGTCGCCAACGTATCCCCCAATCAGGTTGAACAATGCAGCAACACTCAAGTAGGTGGACACCACCCAGCCTACGGTCTGCAGGGGAATGCCCCGGTCTATGTTGAGCATAGGCCCAAGGTGGACAGAGATGGTGATGATGACGATTGCGGTGCAGCCATGGCCAAAAGCCAGGAGCCAGAATATCCGGCTGCGTAGGGCCTGCTGCAGAGTGTATTCGGGGGCGTAGCCGGAAGGACGCGCGGCCGCTGCTCCGGGCCTGGAACGTTCTTGTGGGGGCTCTCCGTCGGGGGTCTGCCCGTACTCCTCGGGATGATTCCTGATCAGCCGAGACAAGGGAAAGGCTACCAGCACGATGAAGAGGCCCAGACCGGCAGCGGTCCACCGCCAGCCGAGCCTGTCGGCATCGGGATCCACCAACCAGCTGAGAATGGGAATAAGGATGATGCCACCAAGGAGCTGCCCCTCAGTTGCGATGGCCATGGCCTTGGAACGGTGCCTCGCGAACCAGTTGTTGATGGCAGAGATCATTGGTAGCCAGGAGCCCAGTCCCAAACCGAAGCTGATCAAGATGAAGACCAAGTAGAACTGCCATAGGCTCTGAATGTAGCTGAAGAGGATAAAGCCGGACCCCAGGAGGAGGCCTCCCAGCAGCACCATGCGCCTCGGCCCCAGCTTGTCCACGAGAAAGCCTCCGATCGGCCCTGAGAGGGAGCCTTCCGCCCTGGTGAAAGAGAAGGCCAATGCCACCTGGGTCCGTTTCCAACCAAAGTGGGTTTCCAGGGCGACAAACCATACGGACATCCCTTGAAACACAGGCACGATCCCGATTGCCATAATGACGGCCGCCACAAGGGCCAGCCACCAGCCATAAAAAATGCCGGATAGGCGTCGGTGGGGGATCATTGATGGGGCAGCCAAGTCATTTTCTGGTGTTTCCTCTGGCCCTGTTGTTGGAGACATGCGTCATGTGGCCGCCCCCATCCTATGTGCTTGCCCACCCTTGGTACAAGGTTTGAAAGATGGTCTTTTCTGCTATACTGATGCCGTCTCCCAGTGCGTTATGTATGCTCACAGCATAGAGGGCGGCAGCCAGTCCCCAAGGGGAGGTCAGCAGAATGACTACGCAGGCAGCCCGGGCATCTAAGCTCGTTCCGGTAGGCGATTGCAACATAGAGGTATTCCGGGGAGGCCGAGGCCCTGCCCTGCTCTCCTTGCACGGCGCCCGGGGCAATCCGGGCTGGATGCCCTTCCACCAGGAGCTGGCGGCCAGCCATAGCGTCCATGCCCCTTCCCACCCCGGATACAACGGTTCCGACCGGCCTGACTGGGTGACATCCATCGCAGAAGTTGCCCGGCTGCACCTCGCCTACCTGCGCCAGGAGGTGCCCGGCGAGAAGGCCATCATCATGGGCTTCTCCATGGGCGGCTGGATCGCCGCCGAGATGGCCGCTATGTGCCCGCAGTTGGTCAGGGGTCTGATACTCGTGGACGCCGTGGGAATCAAGGCGCCTGTTGGCGAAATAGCGGAGCTGCTGATGGTCTCTCCCTCCAGCACCCAGCACCTGAGCTACTACGATGTGTCGAAGGCCCCCGACCTGAGCGCCATTCCCCCGGAAGAGCAGCAGGTGCTTTGGAGCAACCGGGAGATGACTTCCCGCCTTTGCTGGAAGCCCTACATGCATAATCCGAGCCTGCCCGAGTACCTCAAGCTCATCTCCGTTCCCAGCGCCATCATCTGGGGGCGCCAGGACGGCATAGTCCCCCTTAGCTGTGGGGAGCGGTACCGGGAGGTGCTGTCGGGATCCGAACTGCACATCATCGAAGAGTGCGGCCATTCGCCCCAGAACGAAAAACCGGGAGAGTTCCTGCAGATCGTTTCGAGCTTCTGTCAAAATCTTCCCTGACTTAACGCGAGGGATTTCCCAGGAGGTTGCAGATGAAGGACCGGGTAGAGGTGTTCTGGTTTTCCGAGCAGCCCTACGGCCATGTGGGTGACGATGATCTGAGCCAGTACGATTCCGGGCGCCTGGGTTTCCCCAACACCCACTTTGATCCCCAGAAGGCCCATGTGCTGTACAACCAATACCACGAACAGTACGCATGGGCCGACGAGGTGGGCTTCGACGGCATCATGAGCAACGAACACCACGCCTCCTACTGGTGCATGAAGCCCTCGGTGAACCTGGACGCCGCCGTGATCTCCAAGCTGACCAAGCGGGTGAAGATCGCTATCCTGGGCAACGTCATCGCCATCAACGACCCGGTCCGCATGGCCGAAGAGATAGCTATGCTGGACTGCTTCTCCGGCGGGCGCATCATATCGGGCTTTGTCCGCGGCACTGCGGTGGAGAGCCTCCATGGGGGCATTGACCCGTCGGAGAACTTCGACCGCTTCCAGGAAGCCCACGACCTGATCATCAAGTGCTGGACCACTCCAGGACCCTTCAGGTACGAGGGCAGGCACTACCACTACAGGGCGATTAACCCCTGGGTGCTGCCCATACAGAAGCCCCATCCCGATATCTGGTTCCCGGGGACGGGGAGCCCCGAAAGCGTGGTGTGGGCGGCTAAGCACGGCCACCCGTACATGAACCTGGGTGCCCTCGTGGACGTCACCAAGTGGCTGAAGCAAATATACATCGACACAGCCCGCGAAACAGGCTACACTCCGGGCCCCGAACACTTTGGTTATCTCCTTCGCGCCCTTGTTGCCGACACTGATGAGGAAGCCATAGAGCTGGGACGCCACTTCATGTGGACGGAGAACCACCGCCAGCGGGGACCCAGGGAGCACACCGACCCGCCGGGATACCAGTCCAGGGAAGCGCTGAACGTCAAGATGTCCCGCCCCACCGTCGGCACGGGCACCTATGGCAAGAAGATGACCTACGATGAGCTGCGAGAGGTCAACAACGTGATCGTTGGCAGCCCCGAAACGGTGACCCGGAAGCTGTCGGAGATCATAGAAGGCCTGAACCCAGGTTACCTGCACATCTACGGCAACGAAGGCCCGATGCCCCACGAAGCTTCCATGCGGTCAATCGAGCTGATGGGCAAAGAGGTCATTCCGGCCCTGCACGAGATCAAGCTCCAGTCCTACGAAGACTATTAGACCCGCGCTGAGGCTGGGTCGAGGTTCGGGTGATGAGGCAGCGGCCTCCCGGCGCGAGGCCTATTCCCTGATGAGCTTGCGCAGACCCGCGCACAGCATGTCGATGCCGACGACCAGCAGCAGGTACCACGCCAACAGCAGGGCAACGTCGCTGTAGTGGAAGAAGCTCATGCTCAGCCGGAAGTCCATGCCCAGGCCTCCGGCGCTGACGAATCCCACCACTATTGTCGTCCGTATCACGACCTCCCACCGGTACAGCAGGTAGGTGATGAACTGGGGGAGCACTTGGGGGATTATCCCGTAGGCCATCATCTGGAATGCCCCGGCCCCAGATGCCCTTAGAGAGCGGGCAGGCCTGGGGTCCATGTCCTCCACCACCTCTGCCGAAAGCTTTCCGAGTATGCCGTAGTTGTGGAGCCCCAGGGCCACAGCGCCGGGCAGGATCCCAGGGGAGAGGAAGATGATTATCAGCATCGCCCATACCAGCTCCGGTATCCCCCTGGTCAGCATGAAGGTGCCGCGGACGATGTAGTGGAGCAGGACCCACCCGGGCATAGCGCGCCTCTGGGGTGATAGCTCGCCCATGGCCACATTCCGCGCGGCCGGCAGAAAAGTCAGCAGCGCCCCGGTCCCGGCAAACACTATGGCAAGGATGCTCATGGCCAGGGTCTGGGATGCCAGTATGCCCGTCTCCGCCCACCGGCCGGCCTGCAGGAAGGCCGGAGTGCCCGCTTCTCCCACCCCGGCCAGTTTGCCGACGAAGCTTGCGGCGCCGCTCCAGGTCTGCGCCCTGAACAGGTCCGGGAACCCGCTGTTGGAGTCGGACAGGATGAATGCCCACGATGCGGAAGCCAGGACAAAGAAGATGATGAGGGACAGCCTCACCGTCCCTGTGAACGGCCTGATGAGCTGTCGTGCGATGGCGCTCATCGCACCAAGCTCCTGCGTACCCAGGTGCTCCACAGGTCTATAAGGAGAATGATCCCGACCAGGGCGAACAGCAGGGTCCAGACCTCCGAAAACCGCAGATCATCCAGGGATATCTGTATCTGAAACCCCAGGCCGGCCACGCCGACAAAGCTCATGACCGCCGCGGCCCTGATTGCGCACTCCAATCGATAGAAGGTGTAGCTGAGCATGTCGGGCAACGCTGCGGGCAGCCGTCCGTAGAGCAGCACCTGCCACTCCGATGCTCCAGAGCTTCTCAGAGCCCTCAGGGGTTCCTCGGGCACATCCTGGAGTATCTCCGCGTATATGCGCCCCAGTATCCCAGAGTAGGGGATGGCCAGCGCCAGTATGGCAGCCATGGGCGACAGCCCTATGGCCACAACGAACAGCCATGCCCAGACCAGTTCGTGGATGGCCCGCATCAGGGCCAGAAGCCCGCGGGTGCCGACCATCATGGACCAGCGGCCGGGGGCAGACTTGGCGAGCACGCCCGAGGCGACTACTCCCAGAGTGAAGCCCGAGGCCACTGCCAGGGTGATGCCTCCGAAGGCGTATGCGATGGTGTGCCAGCTTGCCTTCAGGACCGTGCTGAGAAAAGAGGGGGACAGCTCAGGGTTGAACAAGGCCCTGAGCAGATCCGCGGCCGCTCCTAAGCCTCCTCCGTGGATGATGGGCTGGCCCCACTGGACCTGCAATACGCTCCACCCCAGGGCGGCCAGCAGGGCGAGGCTGAGTAGCCTCCGGCCCTGCAGGAAGCTGGCGCTAGGTCTCGCCATCCAGCCCTTCGATGTCGTAGAGCTCCTCCAGCAGGTCATCGTCAAGCAGGCCCACCGGGATGTCGAAATGCAGCCGGCCCTTGCGCAATCCGATGGCCCTGGAGAAGTACTTCCGGGTCAGATGTATCGAATGGAGGCTGGCCACGACGGTGTTGCTGGAGCGGTCGGCCACATCATTCAGGAGGTCCATCAGCGCCTCGGCCCTGGCGGGGTCCAGGGAGGCTACCGGTTCGTCGGCCAGGATTACCCTGGGGGCCTGTACCAGCAAGCGGGCTATGGCAACTCGCTGCTGCTCACCCCCAGATAGCCTGGAAGTGCGTTCGTGCAACTTGTCGCCAATGCCTAAGGTTGCAAGCGCATCGGCGGCCAGCCTCCGTTCCTGGGGCACAACCAGGGACAAAAGGGAGCGCAGGGTGCTCCACAGACCCAGCCTACCGGCGAGCACGTTGTGGATGACCGGCAGGTGGGGTACCAAGTCGTACTGCTGGTGGATCATGCCCACCATGCCGGCCAGCTTCTTCCCGGAGCTCAGGTCGAGGAGGGGCTGTCCGTCGATGGTCGCTGTCCCCGAATCAGGGAGGACGATGCCGCCCATAACGTGGAGCAGGGAGGTCTTGCCGCTGCCGCTGGGCCCAAGAAGTGCGACCCGCTCCCCCGGCGATATGGTCAGGTCGATGGCATCAAGAGCCCTGGCGGCAGGGTAGGTCTTCGTTACCCCCTGCAGGACATACACGGGCTGGAGCCCGTTGGCCGAAGTGCTCAACGAATGATGTCCAAATCCCGGGCGATCTTTTCGATGGCGCCGTAGTTCTCGTTGGTGGTCTCGACAAAGGCTTCAGCGTTGAACAAGTCGAGGATTTCCGCCTCTAGTTCGACCGACGGGTCCAGACCGACAAGCACCTGCTGCAGCCTCAGGGTGAATCCGTCCCCGAAGGTGGCATCGGCATCGGCGCGCACCGACCAGTTGTAGTTGTGGTAGGGAGGCGTGGTGTAGAAGGCATTGACCCTGGAGGTGTCCACCCGACCGTCCTCGACGGCCGATTCCCAGACAGCTTCGCTCAGGGCGCCCGCCTGGTATGAGCCGGTCTCGACGAGCTGCCACGTCTTGTCGTGGCTTCCCGAGTAGCCGGGTACGCCGGCCAGGTCCTCATCGGGATCGACCCCTTCCTCTACCATGTAGTATCGGGGCATCAGGTGGCCCGAGGAGGAGCTTTCGCTTCCAAAGGTAAAGGTCAGTCCCTCAAGGTCCTGCAGACCATCTGCCTCTACACCGGCTCCGGCAATAAAGATCGAATGAAACCCAGCATCCCGCGCTCTCTGAACAATAGCCTGGGACCCTGGGGCTGCCTCCCGGGCTTGTACTCCAGTGAGTGACCCGAACCAGCCCAGTTGGATGTCACCCTGCTCGAAGGCGGTGACCAGGGCCGCATAAGAGAGGCTGGGGATGTAGCGCACCTCAATTTCCAGCTTATCGGAAAGGTAGTTGGAGACAGTCTCGAAGCGCCGGGTCAGGAGGGCGACATCCTGGTCAGGTATGCCGCCAATGGTCAAGACGGGGGTGTGCCCATCTCCGCCGTCGCAGGCTGTCGTTGCCGTGATGGCGGCAAATAGCAAAATCAGGACGGCGAGGGCCAGGAGCTTGGATGCCGTAACGTTTAGCTTGAAGAATTGCACACATCTCCCTTCATGAGCGTAGCTGGGCAAGGTAGGCCGAGGGCTTAGCTGCAAGGAATAGTCAGGGGATGGCCCCTGGAGGAGCTAGGAAATCAAAAACCGCAGAAGCTTCACCGGGCTCTGTGGGGCATCAGCCTCAGGTGAAGCCAGAGGAGAAGGCCGAGGGGCGAATGCAGGGGAGAAAAACAGGTTTCACGCCCAAATGCTAATGGGCGGGGAACCCTCGTGTCAACATCGGCCCAAGGCAGTCGGGCGCCTTTGCTATAATCCCGCCACAATGATGCCCTACGGGAGATGCGTTCATGGCTAATGAGCAGAAGGGGCCTTTGGTTGGCGTCAAGGTGCTGGATTTGTCCACCATAATCGCCGGAGGCACAGCCACCAGCATGCTGGCGGACTTCGGCGCCGAGGTGATCAAGGTGGAACAGCCCGGAGTGGGTGACGCCCTGCGCAGGTGGGGGCCCTTCTATCCCTCTCACCGTGGATCCGGCGAAGATGGCGCATCTGAAGCGGCCGAAAACGCGGGGCTGGATGAGGTGTCAGTCTGGTGGAAGGTGCACTCCCGGAACAAGAAGTCCATTACCCTCGATCTGCGCCGGTCTGAAGGCCAGGAGATACTCAAGAACCTAGCCAAGGGGGCTGATATCCTGGTTGAGGGGTTCCGTCCCGGTACCCTGGAGCGCTGGGGATTAGGCCCCGACGAGCTTGCCAAAGTCAATCCTAAGCTGGTGATCGTGCGGTTTTCGGGGTACGGTCAGACGGGGCCCTATAAGGACCGCCCGGGCTTTGGCACCGTCGCCGAGTGCATGAGCGGCATGGTAGCCATGACCGGCTTCCCTGACACCCCGCCCATGCTTCCCCCCGTGCCTATGGGCGACGAGGTTGCGGGCCTGTTCGGGGCCATGGCATCGGTGATGGCCTTGCACCACCGGGATGCTGGCGGCGCGGGTCAAGGGCAGGTGGTGGATGTCAGCTTGTTCGAGCCCCTGTTCCGCATGGCGATCCCGTACGTCACCCTATACGACCTGCTGAACATAGTCCGTCACCGGGTGGGCAACGAGTTTCCCGATGCGGCGCCTCGCACCATGCTGAAGACCATGGATGAAAGGTGGATTGGCCTCTCTGCCACAACCCAGGCCACCTGGGAAGACTTGGCTAGGGCCATAGGCAGGCCCGAGCTAATCGATGACGCCCGTTTCCTGAACAACCCCTCCAGGGTGGCCAACCGGGATGAGTTAAATGTCATCCTCCAGGGATGGATGTCCGACAAGACCTTGGAGCAGGTGATGGACTTGCTGGTGCCCGCCGGAGGCGTCGTGGGCCCCGTTTACGACATCGCCCAGATCGTGGCGGACCCCCACTACCAAGTGCGGGACGACATAATCGACGTCGATGACCCTGACTTGGGGAAAACGAAGATGGTGGGAGTGGTGCCCAAGTTCAGCGCCACGCCGGGAGCGGTTGCCCACGGTGGGCCCGCTTTGGGCGAGCACAACGATGAGGTGTACAGAGAGTGGCTGGGACTGGATGATGAGGGGCTGGACCGCCTTAGGGAAGCGGGAATCGTTTAGCTACGGGGGACGCTGCTAGGATGGCCGCCGGATGACTATGCCGGCCGCTTCCCTGTCGAAGCAGCCTTTGGTGAGGTCCTCTCGCTCGTCCCTGAGGACGTCCTTCCGCACCCGAAAGCTGGGAGTCCTGGGCAGGTCCTGCCGTATCTCCACGTAGCGGGGCACCTTGAAGTAGGCTAGACGCTCAGCGCACCAGTAGATGATGTCGGCCGGGTCCAGCTCCTGCTGATCACCGGATTCCTCGCCGCCGGCGGGCTGGGGCACCACGTAGGCCTTCACCTCTTCCTCTCCCAAATCCGAGGGAACCGCAATCACGGCGCAGTCCAGCACACCCGGATGGGCTTTGATGACATCTTCGACTTCCTGGGAAGAGATGTTCTCTCCCCGGCGCCTCACCACGTCCTTCTTGCGGTCCACGAAATATAAGTAGCCGTCGTCGTCCACCCAGCCCAGGTCCCCGGTGTGCAGCCAGCCTCCCTGTAGGGCTTCGGTTGTTCGCGGCTCGTCCCGCCAGTAGCCGGGGGTTACGGCGGGATTGCGAAGCAAAATCTCTCCCACCTGGCCTTCGCCCAGGGAAGTGCCGTCGGCACCCAGAATGCACATGCGGTTCTCGAAACGGGAGTCGGGGTGCCAGCGCAGCCTGCCCGAGGAGCCTGGGCGATGGGGGGACGCTGGGCCCTCGACAGTGCCGTAGCAGGTCTCAGTCATCCCGAAGCCGATAATCACCCGCGCGCCGAATCGTTCCTCGAACTCCTTCAGCAGGTCTACGTCCATGGCCGGGGAGCCGTAGAAGAGGCGCACGGAGTTGGTGCGGTCCTCTGGGGTGGGGGGCTGTTTCAGCAGGACCGACATCATCATGCCGATGAAGTTGACCACGGTGGCGTCGGACCTGCGGATCTGATGCCAGAAGTTGGATGCGCTGAACCGCTCCTCCAGCACGAGGCTGGCCCCGGCCGCCAGGGACCCCATGGTGGAGTAGTACTGGGCGTTGGCGTGGAAATAGGGCAGGCAGGTGAAGAAGCGGTCGTGCTCCGTGGCCTGGGTCCACACAGCGAAACCCTGTCCTGCCGCCACGTACATCTCGTGGCTGATCATCACGCCCTTGGGCCTTCCGGTAGTTCCGGATGTGTACACCAGCATGGACAAGTCCGACGGAGCGACGGCGGGCAGGTCCTCGTGCATCAGAGGGGCAGCCCCTTTCAGCGCCTCTTGGAACCCGACGTACCCTGACGGGAGTGCATCATCCTCACCGACCACCATACGGAACTGAAGGGATGGGCATAAGGACGAAGCTTCGTCAACGACATCTACCAGTGGGGGGTGGCAGATAATGCCCTTGGCCTCGGCGTTGTTGAGAATGTAGGCCATCTCGTCCCTGCGATAGGCGGTGTTGATGGGGACGCAGATGGCGCCCAGCAAGGACAGGCCCATCCAGGAGAACAGGTATTCCCGGCAGTTGGGAAGATAGACCCCGACCCTGTCCCCGTGGCCAACACCAAGGATGCGGAAGGCCGATGCAGCTTGCAGGGAGGAATCCAGTAGCTGCCTGTAAGTAACCTGGTGATCGCCGTGATAAAGATAGACCTTGTCCGGGTTGCGTTCGGCGGCGAGGTACAGCACCTCCTCCAAGGTCATCGCCCAGGGGTTGCGCTGGGGGTCCTTGGGGGCTATCAGGCTATTCAAGGCCGTTCACTTTATCCGAGGACTTGGGCCGGCTAACGGGGCTTGACCCAGGTCTCCGACCAGGCGAGGCAGGCGGTGCTGCTCTCGTGCCCGTCCCGATCGGCGGGGAATGGCCTGCCGGCGCAGTTCTCGCCATTGAATGTCAGGGAAGCCCTCCGGGCCGGGATGAAGACGCTGTACACGCCGTGGGGTCTGCCCGGTGTGCTGCCGGGGGCGGCCCGGATCACAAAGGGCTCGGCAAAGTCGTACCAGGTCATGGAGATGTCCGCATCTCTGGAGACCACCGCCTCGGTCGAGAAGGAGCGAACATCGCCGAGGCGTTCGAACTCGGCATCGATAACAGGGGTGTCCTGGTCGCCGAACTCGGGGGTGAGAAGGCCCTGGATCTCGCCCTGGAGCCACCGGGTCATGGCCACGTTGTCGGTGTAGATCTGCACCTCGTCGTCGGTGACTTCACCGCTCAGGAACAGAACGTGGCCGGGGCCGCCGGGGGAGAGCAGGACACGCCAGTGGCTGGCCCGGACGGTCAGCGGACCGCCGTCTTCATGGCTGAGTCGCATGAAGGAGTTTTCGCCGGTGAGAAGTACCTGGTTGGGATCGGTTGGGCTTACCATATCTGTTCCTCTCTTTGGTAGGACTTAGGGCCTGGAAGGGGCGGTCGCCCAGAGGCCCTCGAACATATCCTGGGGCACTGCCTCGCCCGGGGCCGCTTCGGGATATCCCTGGGTGAAATGCTCCGTACCGAGAATATCGCAGGCGATCTCCCGGGGGAGCTTGTGGTAGGGTCGCTGGGGGCTCTGCTGGGTGCGATGGGATAGCTGGGAAGCGATCTTCCGCTCGATCATCTCAGAGATGTCCATCTCCAGATTAATAAGCTCCTGGTCCACTCCATCGTCAAGTCGTTCCGGTGGAGGCATCGGCGCATCGATTCCAGCCTCGCGCAGCTTCATGGTCATCATGGTCCTGAACCCCTTGGGGCGAACGCTGTAGAACAGCCTGCTGAGGCAGCCGGAGTCATTGCCGTTTGAGGCCTGCTCATCGAAAAGGGGTGAGATCCGCGCCCTGTGAAAGGCATCGGTGGTGTGCCGGTGAATGGCGATGTGGTCGGGATGACCGTAAAGGCCGTCGGGCCCGAAAGTCAGCACGACCTGCGGCCGGTAGCTCAGCATCTGCTCCTCGATGAAGGCGACGACTTCATCCGCATCTGCCTGCACGAAAGCGCTGGGGTGGTCGTTGGCGCTGTCGCCGTCCATCCCCGAGTCCCTGTAGCCCAGCACCAGGGGCTGCTCGATGCCCAAGCTTCGGCAGGAGCTCCGAAGCTCCTCTAGGCGCACCTGGGGCAGGGTCTCTCTGGTTGCGCTGTCCGGCTGACGAATCTCGCCCTCCTCGCCCAGGGTCGCGCAGATGAGGCGGACCTGGACCCCCTTAGAGGCATAGGTGGCCAGCGTGCCTCCGACGGGGAAAGCCTCGTCGTCGGGATGGGCAAAGCAGGCCAGCAGGCGCAGGTGGGGGTTACCTTCCTGCATGAGTAGCTTAGGCGTCCAGCACGTGGTTGATCACCTGGACCTCGACCCGCGCGAGGTGGCTTCGGATATGGTCAACGTTGGCCTTCCACTCGTCGGAGCCGTAGAAGGCGGCCTCCTTAGCTTCCAGGTCGGCGGCATCATTGAAGCTGCGAATCCAGATGAACTGGTTCTTGTCTTCGTTGACCCAGGCGCCTTCCACCACGATCCCTACCTTGGTGTAGATCGGCATGAGGGTTTGGTTGAACAAGCTTACCCATTGGTCCATCATTCCCCGGTTTATCGTGTATGTCCTCAGTTGGGAAACCATCTGTCTTGCTCCTTTCTGTCGTTTAACAGTCTGTTGGCTGCCGTTTGCGGATCTCTCTACGCAAGGGTCTTGCGTAGGGCCTAGGACTCTAGTCCAGTACAGCTATCGCCTCAATCTCGACCATGGCTTCGGGGAGGGACAGCCTGTTTATCTCCACGATGGTGCCTGGAGGTGCGTTCCCGTCGGGGAACAGCTCGGCCCGCACCTTGCGGGTTGCCGAGATGCACTCCATGCTGGTAACGAACGTCGTGGTCTTGACCACGTTCTCCAGGGTGCCTCCCACCGACTCCACCGCCGACTGGATGTTCCGCCATGTCTGCCTCACCTGGGCTTCGGGGTCACCCTCCCCAACCAGAACCCGGTCTGGCGTCAGCGCCACCTGCCCGGCGATGTAGACCGTGTTGCCGACCTTGACCACCTGGGAGAAACCGGCGGTGGGAGGCAGGGTATCGGGCTTGAAGTGCTGGCGGTCGGTCATTTCGGCAGCTCCAAAGATGCGGCGTGGGATACCGGGGCCGTATTGTCTCAACCGCGCTCATGGTACCAGCAGGCGGGTTGAATTTCCACAGGCGAGCTACTATAACCATTGCTGTGGATTCCCGGGGAACGAGGAAAGGAGAGGGCACCCATGTTGTTGTCTGAGCGCAGGAACCGGTTCAGGGAGATTCTGGCGGGTACGGAGTGTGTGCACCCCGGTTCCGTTTATGATCCTATGTCGGCCAGGATGGCTGAGTCCCTGGGTTTCACCATCGGGATGTTCGCCGGGTCCATAGCTTCAGCAACGGTGCTTGGTGCCCCGGACCTTGTGGTGCTCACCCTTTCTGAGCTGGCCGAGCAGGTCAAGCGCATCTCCAGGGCGGGGAACCTGAGCATCCTGGTGGATGCCGACCATGGCTTCGGGAATGCCCTGAGCGTAATGCGCACCGTCGAGGAGCTGGAGATCGCTGGGGCGTCGGGGCTTACCATAGAGGACACCCTTCTTCCAAGGCCGTTCGGCGCGACCGAGGATGAGCTTATCAGCGCCGATGAGCTGGTGGGAAAGCTGAAGGCCGGGCTGGAGGCCCGCCGAGACCCTTCACTGGTGATCGTCGGACGCACCGGCGCCCTGCGTTATGGTGGCGTGTCCGAAGCTTGTGCCCGGGCCGCGAGAATCCAGGAGGTTGAGGTGGACGCCCTGTTCCTGACGGGGGTGACCGCCCTTGACCAGCTGGAGGCGGTGCACCAAGCGACCACTCTGCCCCTGATCATCGGCGGCGCCCCGGCGGACTTGGCCGATGCCAAACAGCTTGCTTCCGTGGGTGTCAGGGTGGCGTTACAGGGACATCACCCCTTCTACGCGTCGGTGAAGGCCGCCTACGATGCCCTGAAGCACTTGCGAGATGGCGGAGCACCCGCTGCGCTGGCTGACAGGGTGGCATCCCGGGATCTCCTCGAAATCTCCCAAGCTCAAGGGGACTACCAACGCTGGCAGGATGAATACCTGGCGTAGGTGTGCCGCCTTACCACATGAACAAAAGGGGTGTGTCATGGCGAGAATAGGTGTGCTGGACGATTACCAGGAGGTGGCCCTGGAGATGGCCGACTGGAGCATCATCTCCCAGGAAAACGATGTCCAGGTGTTCAAGGACCACCTTTCGGACCCCGATGCGGTGGTCAACCGGCTGAAGGAGTTCGACATAGTCGTTGCCATGCGGGAGCGCACCCCTTTCCCCAGGGAAATCTTGAGCCGCCTGCCCAATCTGAAGCTCTTGGTGACTACCGGCATGCGCAATCGCTCCATCGATATGGGCGCCGCTGCCGAGCTAGGCATAGTAGTGTGCGGTACGTCCGGGGGAAGCTACTCCACCGCTGAGCTTACGTGGGGCCTTATCCTAAGTTTGGTGCGCCGCATCCCCACCGAAGATACGGCGACGCGTCAAGGCAACTGGCAGGTAAGCGTAGGGGAAGGGCTGAAGTTCAAGACCCTGGGGGTGCTGGGCCTTGGAAATCTGGGATCCCAGGTAGCGACGGTTGGAAACGCCTTCGGTATGAATGTCGTCGCCTGGAGCCAGAACCTGACCGAGGAGAGGGCAGCCCAGTTCGGCGCAACCCTGGTGTCCAAGGAAGATCTGCTCAGAACCTCAGATATCGTGACCATCCACCTGATCCTCAGCCAGCGCACCAGGGGGCTGCTGGGCGCCAAGGAGTTGGCGCTGCTCAAGCCGACAGCCCACCTCGTGAACACATCCAGGGGGCCTATCGTCGATGAAGCCGCCCTGATAGATGTGCTGGAGAGGCGGGCCATTGCCGGGGCTGCGATGGACGTTTTCGATGAAGAGCCCCTCCCAGTGGACCATCCCCTGCGCCGCATGGAGAACACGGTGATCACACCCCACCTGGGTTACGTAACCAAGGAGACCTACCTGAACTACTTCGGGCAGGCGGTGGAGGATATCCAAGCCTTCCTTGCAGGCGAGCCGGTGCGGGTGCTGGAAGCTGTTTAGGACTTAGGTGCTCGGCCTGCCCCGGCGGAGCGCCCGGCCCGCCAGCGTCCCCGTGTGGCGACCCTGCTCGATGACAACCTGCCCATTGACGATGACGTAGTCGATCCCTATAGGGAACTGCTTGGGCTGGCGCCGGGTGGCCGGAGCCTTGACCGTGTTGGGATCGAACACGACGATGTCCGCCTTCATGCCATCCCTCAGGAGGCCCCGGTCCGGAAGCCCCAGTCTCTGGGCGGGGAAGGAGGTCATCTTGCGAATGGCGTATTCCAGGGTCATGGCCTTCTCCTCCCGCACCAATTCCGAAAGGATCACCGGAAAGGTGCCGTAGGTCCTGGGGCTGGGGAAGTCCCCGAGCAGGACCGCATCGCTTCCCACCATAGAAAAGGGATGGGTGACGAAGTCGGGAAGGGTATGCCCGTTGGGGCCGATGGTGACGTAGGAAGTCTGCAGGTCTTCCTCCAGGAGCAGGTCGCAGACGGCATCAACCTCGTCCTTGCCGGTCATCTCCGCAATTTCGGCGATGGAGCGACCCTCGAACCGGTGGTTGTGGGGGTGCTTGAAGTAGGTCAGCCACATATCTTCCCAGGATGGCCCTCGGGGGCTGATCTCCCGGCGCAGTCGCTCCCGGCCCTCCTTGGAGCGCATGATCTCCTTCAGAGGCTCGGGGCCTCCGTCCTGGGCCCACTGGGGAAATATGATGAGCAGGCGGGTGCTGCTGTATATGTAGGGGTAGCTGTCAAAGGTGACGTCCAGGCCCTCTTCCCGGCCATCCTCCACCAACCCCAGGATTTTCCTGGCCCCACCGGGTGCGGTAATCCTCTGATAAAGATGGGTCAGGTGGCAGGGGATTTCGCTCTGACGGCCTATGTCGATGGCTTCCTTGAAGGGGTCGAGGAACCGGTCTCCCAGGGAGTTGCGCACATGGGTGTGGTAGATCCCGCCCAGCCGGTTTGCTTCCCTGGATAGCTGCACCAACTCCTGAGTGTCGGCATAGCTTCCGGGCGGGTAGTCCAAGCCCGTGGAGATGCCGAAGGCGCCCTCTTCCATGCCTTCTCTAAGGAGGGCGCGCATGTTCTCCATCTGAGAGCCGGTCGCGGTCTCGTCCCGCCATCCGACGGCGCAGATGCGCAGGGGGGAGTTGCCAATGATGTAGGCTACGTTCACCGACGCTCTGCGATCGAACAAGGACAGGTACTCGGCCACCGTTGACCATTCCTGGGCCAGGTCGGGGGCGCCGTCCAGCCCCGAGTTCAGCTCGATGAACTTCCGAAGGTCGGCGCGGTCCAGGAAGGGGGCATAGGAGTTGCCATCCACGCCGATGAGCTCGGTGGTGATCCCCTGGCGCACCTTGGGATGGTGCTCCGGCTCGGCCAGGAGGACGAGGCCCGAGTGGGCGTGCATGTCTATGAAACCGGGGCAGACGACCTTGCCGGTGGCGTCAATGGTGGCCTCAGTTTCCAGGGAAGATACATCGCCGCGAAAGATGTGGACCGTTTCGCCTTCCACACCGACGGCGCCGAAGAAACCGGGGTTTCCGGCGCCATCCACGATCATTCCACCGGAGATCAGCAGTTGAAGCATAGTTCCCCCTGGTGTGGAGCTTGACCGGCTGGCCTACCCGTCCTCGGGGAGCTTGCTTACCGGCTTCCGGCAGTTTCTTTGAGGATCTCTCTCACCTGGATGTTGGAGACGAGCTCCAGGGAATCATTGGAGCGGCGCATATCCATCTGCACGGAATCTTCGTCCACGATCATATACTTGGATACGGCGTCAATGATATCTCTTTTGAGGGCTTCCATGCATTCTTCAGGAAGACCACCCCGGTCCATCACCAGGATCAATCGAAGGCGCTGTCTCGCTGTTTCACCGCTGGGCGCAGGCCGTTGGAGCGCCCACCTGATGAGATCGATCATCGACCGAGCTCCTTAGTGGGCCGTGCGAACATCTTCTTGAACTTGGAGAAGAAACCGGGGGCGCTGTCGACATCCAGGTAAGGGGTGTCTACGCCATCCATGCGGGCGGCGATGCGTCGGTAGGCTTCCCCGGCCCACGAATTGGGGTCGTGCACGGTGGGCTGGCCCTTGTTGGTCGAAACGATGATCTGCTCATCGTCAGGCACCAGCCCGAGCATAGTAACCGATAGCAGGTCCAGGATATCGCCCTGGGCCATCATGTCCCCTTGCTTGATCATGCCTGGCTTGAGCTTGTTTATCACCAGGCTGGGTGTAGGAATCTCGGCGGCCTCGAGAAGTCCGATGACCCTGTCTGCATCGCGAATTGCTGAGACCTCGGGAGTGGTCACGACGATGGCGTTGTCGGCTGCTGCGATGGCGTTCTGGAAGCCCTGCTCGATTCCCGCCGGGCAGTCGATGAGGATGTAGTCGAACTCCTCCCGCAGCTGGTCGCAAAGCTCCTTCATCTGTTCCGGCTTGAGAGCCGACTTGTCCCTGGTCTGGGCCGCCGGGATGAGACAAAGGTCCTTGACGTACTTGTCCCTTATCATGGCCTGTGGCAGCCGGCAGCGGCCTTCTACCACATCCACGAGGTCATAAACGATACGGTTCTCCAGTCCCATCACCACATCGAGATTTCGAAGGCCAATGTCGGTGTCCACCACCGCCACCTTGTGGCCGCGGAGGGCGAGCCCTGCGCCAAGGTTGGCCGTAGTGGTGGTCTTACCAACGCCTCCTTTGCCCGAGGTGATCACATACGTCTTTCCTGCCATAGGGGCTACCTTTCCTTTCTTCTATGAAAACTACCCGCAAAAGGCATCACTTCAACACCTCCCCTCCGAACGCGAGCGATCACAGGGAGCGGGACTTCTCCCTTCTTTGTCTTACCAGGCATGTGCTGGTAGAGCCTGGTCCCAATTTGCAGCCGGGCCGCTCCCATATTCAGGGCAAGGATGCTGGCCTCGCTGTCTTCGGTATCGTTTGCCCCCGCCTGCGCCGTACCCCTCAGGGCGCCGAGCACCACAACATCGCCATCGGCTATAACCTTCCCACCGGGGTTCACATCGCCAAAGATCACAACATCGCCGGGATGTTTCACAACCCTTCCCGACCGGCAGTTGGACTTCACGAACAAGGTATCGCTCGGGGGTGCCGGTGGGGGCTTGGCTTCCAGTCTTTCGTCGGATACGAGGGAGACGGGCAAGTTGTGCACATCGCGTATAGTGTCCTGGAGTACGTCGATGGGACACTCAAAAGTGGCGACGTTGACCTTGTACTCATCCTCGAAGATTGTTCGTAAACGCTGGAGCTCGTTGACATTCAGCACCCTGACACCGGCATCTACCACAACCTCCCCTCCCGCGAACCATCCATGGGTGCTGCCCAGAAAGGTTCGTAGCTCTGATTCCAGCAACTCGGCGGGCGCGAACGGGTCCAGCACGAACTTGACTTTTGTGCCCCTGCCGATGACCTGCACCAGACCGGCCTTTTCTATTACAGGCGACTCGGTTGCAATCGACGTCCAGCCTGCTTTGGACATAGTGGGGTCTTGTAGTCTAGTGGACATAATTCAGCCTATCAATTAAATTTCGCAACTTTCAAGGCGTGGTTTGCTAAAAATTGACCAGTTTTTCAGTTGACAAAATCGCGCCCCGGCAAGTCGTGTCAAATCGGCGGCGTTGTGGGAAATGGGGGGGTCGAAGTGCTATTATCGGTGGGCCAGACGAAGCTGGGACTCTGAACGTAGGGAAGGGTTGATGCCATCAAACGCCGATGCGTGGGGGGAGCTGGAGCGCTACCTGGGGATGACCGCCGGCTCCATGGCCCTGTGGAAAACAGCCCAGAGTTACCTGCCGGGTGGAGACACTCGGAGCAGCATCTTCTGGAAGCCGTACCCGATTTACATTGAGCGAGGCGAGGGCTGCTACGTTTACGATGTGGATGGCACCGCTCGCCTGGATTTCATAGGTTGCATGACCACATCGGTGTTCGGCAACGCCTATCCCCCGGTGGTGGAGGCCATTAAGAAGCAGGCGGACAAGGGCCTTGTCTACAACGCCCCCAATCGCTACCAGGTCATGTTGGCCAAGCTCCTCTGCGATCGTGTCCCATCCCTCGACATGGTCAGGTTCACAAACTCGGGCACTGAAGCCACCCTCAACGCCATCAGAGCCGCCAGGGCTTTCACCGGCGTGACCAAAGTGGCTAAGTGCGAGGGCGGTTACCATGGCACCCACGATGCCGTCTCGGTGAGTGTTCGCACCGACCCGGCGACGGCGGGGCCCGACGACCGTCCCAGGCCCGTCGCCAGCGTGGCGGGTTTGCCTCCGGAAACCCTGGAACAAGTGGTGGTGCTGCCCTTCAACGACACCGAAGCTTCCCGGCTCATCCTCAAGGAGTGTGCCCATGAGCTGGCAGCGGTTATCGTCGAACCGGTCCTGGGCAGCTCAGGCATGGTACCGGCCCAGCCGGAGTACCTGCAGATGCTAAGGGACATGACCAAGCGGTATGGCATCGTTCTGATCTTCGACGAGGTAATCAGCTTCCGGGTAGCCAGGGGAGGCGCCCAGGAACTCTACGATGTGACCCCGGACATGACCACCTTTGGGAAGGTGATCGGTGGGGGATTCCCCGTGGGAGCCTTTGGAGGCTCAAGGGAGATCATGGAGCTGTTCGACCCTCTTAAGGGTCCCGCAGTAGTCCATGCCGGCACCTTCAACGGGAACCCCCTGACCATGCTGGCCGGGGGCATCACCCTGGAGCACCTCACTCCGGAGGTGTACGAGCACCTGGATGAGATGACGGACTCCCTCAGGGAAGGGATAAGGGACATCTGCCTGGAACTGGAAGTGCCCGTTAGGGTGACGGGACTGGGCTCCCTGTTCGGGCTGCATTTCGTCAATGATCCCGTCCACACATGGCGGGATGTAGCGAAGGCAGATGACGAGCGGAGGAACCAGGTTTTCTGGGGACTGATGAACGAGGGCGTTATGATGGCGCCCAGCCTGGTGGGGGCAGTTTCGGCTCCGATGTCCGAAGCAGAGATAGATGTCTTTACCAAAGCCCTCAGGAGGGTGCTCTACAGGGGCGGGAACCCCGATCCGGACTTACCCTTTCCTACCATGCAATTGCGTATGAAGCTGTCCGATGATCCGCCCCAGCACTCATGATGCCTGAGTCCGGTTCCCGGCGGGTCACTGTTGCTCCGTAGCCGCAGGGGAACGCCTCCACCACATTGTGTCCCAGGGCTGATAGCTGCTGCTGGACCTCGGGCGTGATACCCGGCTCCACATCCAGGTGCCCGGGTCGGTAAACCCTGGGATAGAAAGAGTTGGTCATGCTCTGGGATGCGAACCTGGGAGCTTCCACGGCCTCCTGGGGATTCATGCCGAACACCAGCACGTTGAGGACCATCTGGATGTCCGACTGGGCCTGGTTGTCGCCTCCGGGACAACCCACGGTCATGAAGGGCTGGTCGCCCTGGCAGACCATGTAGTTCACAAGGGTTGTGCGTGGGCGCTTGCCGGGCGCGATGCCGTTGGGGTGATGTTCGTCCACGAAGAACATCTCGCTGCGCGTGCTCAGGGCCAAGCCCAGCTCGGGGAAGTAGATTGACTTGAAGAAGGCGGCGCCGCTGGGCGTAGCGCAAATGATGTTGCCCTCAACGTCGATGGCGGCGAGGTGCGTGGTGCCGTGGTCGGCCCCCGGGCCGGAACCCGGCGAGTCCGAGGCTCCTGCCATGGCCGTCGCCGGGCGGGAAAGGCTACTGAAGGCCCAGGGGTCTCCGGCGGGGGGTATCTCGGGCCAAGCCTCATCCTCCCGCAGCAGCGGGATGCGGGTGGCTGCATAGGCCTTTGACAGCAGCCCGTCAATGGGAACACTGGCGAAGTCCGGGTCCCCGTAGTAGGCTTCCCGGTCTGCAAAGGCTAGCTTTATGGCCTCGGTGACGATGTGGATGTACTGGGCTGAGTTGTGCCCCATGCCGGCCAGGTCGAACTCTTCAAGGATGTTGAGGGCCTGCAGCAGCACCGCTCCCTGGGTCCAGGTGGACTGGGCGCAGATGCGGTACCCCCGAAAGTCGATGGTGAGGGGTTCCTCGTACTTGGGAGAGTAGCCTGCCAGGTCCTCCATGCTGAGGAGTCCTCCCAGACGGTCCGAACACTCGACAATGGTGCGGGCGATGTCGCCCCGGTAGAACACTTCGCGGGCGGCCTGTATGCCCGTCTGCCTGTTGCTCCTGGTGGCGCTCTCAGCATCGACCATCTTGTCCAGGGTGGATGCAAGCTGCTCCTGTACGACCAGTTGGCCCACCTCGTGGGGTTCATCGCCTGTGAAGAAGACCTGGGTCCCATTGGGCGAGTACTTCCTGATACGCTCGGCCGTGCCCCTGAATCCCAGCATGCGGTGCATGAAGGGGTACATGGGGAACCCCCGGCGGGCGTAGTCGATGGCTGGAGCGGCTGTTTCTGCCAGGCTCTTGGTGCCGTAGTTCTCCAGGATGGACAGGTAGGCGCCCATGACTCCCGGGACGGTGAAGGACAGGCCGGCGTCGGGATGAGGGCCAGTCGGCACCTTGTCTAGGCCCCTGCTGTTGAACAGCTCGACGGTGGCCCGCCCAGCGGCCACGCCCTGGCCGCTCAGAGAGATTACCTTACCGGTTGCAGCAGGGTAGAGCATGAAGGAGCCCTCGGCGGCCAGGGAGTAAGGGGCCGCCGGCTCGATGACGCCCGCCGACAGGCCCATAGCCACCGCGGCGTCGAAGGCGTTACCTCCGTTCAGGAGCATCTTCATCCCCGAAAGGGAGACCAGGTGGTGCCCTGAGGACACGACTCCCCGGGTGCCCGATACGGCCGCTCTGCCGGTGGCGCTCTTCTGGAACTCTACGTGCTCGGGGAGCAGGCTCTCCCTTCTAATCACCAAGTGGGGGCCTCCTTCATGGCCTTTATGCCGGGGAAAGATGTGGCTGCGATTACCAGCGAAAGTTGGTCAATAGTATGGCTGCGACGACGACCAGCAGAAGTACTACGAAAGCTGGGTGAAGTTTGATGGGCGTCTTGGGAGAAGTCTCGTCCCGCTCGGTGGTCTCGTCCGGCGGAAGTTCCAGGATGTCCCGCGCCTTCATCTCGTCGGCTGCCCCGACGTACAACCCGTGGGGCAGGTAGGTTGCTACTCCCCATCCGCCGGGGCCTACGCCCAGGGAGCGAACCACGCATGGAACATCCTCTTGCTGCAGTCGCTGCTGGGCAAGGCGCGCCAGGGGTTCGTTGTCGTAGACGGTTAGCTTTATCTGTTTTTGTGAGGGCCTGTCGTCCATGCTCAGCATATAGCACGGGGGATTAAACGTGTCTGGCCAAACCGGTTGCATTATACCAGAACCCCCAGGAGCGACGGCCTCTTCCCTGAGTGTTCCCGTCGTCCCGACCTACTATCCCATCCAAAGTTCGGCTAGGTATGTGTTACAATATGGCCGTTATGCAACGACCGGAACCCCTGTACAGAGACCGCCATGTGTCCGCCATCAACATCACGCTGATCATGGGCATCGCCTTTGTGGTCATGGGCGTGATTGTCCAGGCTGGACTCTTCGTTCCCGGCGATTTCGTTGTGATAGGCATCGCCGCCGCCGCATATGCTTGGCTTACGACGCCCCAGGCGTACAGCCTTTACGAAGACCGATTGGTTGTGTTCTACGGGAGGCCGCGGCTAAGGCACGTCCTGTTCAACGAGATAGATGAGATCGAGGTGCCGCAGTTCAACTTCGGTAACCGTTTGTGGATCAGGCTGAGGAGCGGCAGAAGAGTCATCATTCAGCCCAAAGCCTTGGGCGACTTCCAGGACAAGTTCAAGGCAGCCGTTCTATCCCATACGGGCAAGTCCCCGGAGCGACAGCCTCCCCAACAGCCCCCTCAAGAGCCTCCTGCAGAAGAGGTCTAGGGCCTTGGAATCGATTCAGCCCAAAGAACCCCAGTGGTTCGAGCGGCATGCGGGTTCGGCCAACCTGCGTCTGATCGTCGCCTTCCTCTCCATGATCCTTGGGGTCGTCATGCAGCACTATGTCCTTATCCTAATCGGGTTAGGCTTTGGCCTTCTGGCTTGGTTCACCACTCCCAGGTACTACTCCATCTATGAAGACAGGATGGTGATATTCTACGGCCAGCCAAGGTCACGGCATGTGCTCTTTGGCCATATCGAGTGGGTCGATGCCCTGCCCCTTCCCCTCGGGAACCGCCTGATTATCCGCCTCAGGACATCGGGCAGGCTGATGATCCAGCCGACGAATTCGGTGGAGTTCAGGCGCAAGCTCCAGGATGCTGTGGAGACCTACCAGGCGAATCACGGCTTCCAGGCGTAGACCCCGGTCATGCCCGGCGGCGGGTGGTGCCGGGGAACTCCTTGATCTCGGTGATCCATTGAACGCGCTGCTTAAGGGCGTCCGCCTCCGTGGGGTGGAGCAGCTCCATAAGCTCCCTCGCTAGCCCTTCAGGCTCTTCCAGCGTGGAGGCGAACGACTCCAGGTCTGCCAGGAACTCCCGGGGTATGGGCTCGCCGGCAAAGTCCCAAATCACAGTCCGCACCTTCAGCTGGGCGTGGAAGGTCAGGCCGTGGTCGATGCCCCAGACATGCCCGTCGTTCCCCTGGATGCAGTGGATGCCTTTGCGGTCGGCGTTGTTGCTGACGAGGTCGAAACAGGCGATCCTTTTCAGCGCTTCGCTGTGGTCGCCCCGCAGGGTGTAGTAGTGGACTTGGGGGTCATGCTCCACAAAGAACTGCACGGAGCCCACGCCATAGGGGCCGTCCCTTACCACCGTCAGGGGCACCAGGTCCCAGCCGAGTAGCTGGCTCAAGAGATAAGCCCCGTACTCCCGTTTGTACAGGGTGCCGCCGGGAAAGTCCCAGAGGGGCGCTTCTCCGTCCCTTGGCTTATAGACAGCTTGGCAGCCTTCAGAGCCGTTGTTGACGTTGACGAGGAAGGTGTAGTTGGAGCCCCAGAGGGTGAGGCTGGCGTCGCTTATCTCCCCTTCCAGCAGCAACCTGCGGGTATCCTGGACGGAGCTCAATCCTTCCACATCCTCCCGGGGCGGGTTGTTAGTCCTGGAGGGGTGCGTGCCCGTTGGCCCTGGGACACATGTGGCCGTCAGGGTCGATGGGTCTCGAGCAGAGGGGGCATTGAGGCCTGCCGGCGGCGCATACCCTGAGGGCTTCTTCTCCCAGGTCTTCTCCCTGGTTCAGGGAGATCCAGCAGCTGATGGTGGCGGTCCGGTCATCCTCCTCTTCCATGTTGTGGGCCAGGAGGAGGAAGTTGCCGGAACCGGAATCGTACCCCAAGGCAAGCTTGGCGGCCTTAAAGTCCAGGTTGGTTATTCGATCGTTCCATTCAGGCTCGGGCGCCTCGCCGGACTGGGACCGCTCCTCGTCCGAGAGGGTCGCTATGATCTCCTGTAGGCGGGTCCCAAGCTGGGAGAGCTGCTCCTTTTCCAGCCAGACTATGGCCGTGGCAGCCCCTGCATGAAGGGTGAGCTTGAAGGTGCGCTTTCCGGGCTCCCCAATAGCTTCTGCGGTTATGCTGGATAGCGCCCCGAAGCGGTATCTGGCTTGACTGGCTTCCACAATTTCCCAATCTTAGTGGGAAGCCCACGGTTTGACAAGTCGGTTTTCTGCCCCGTGATCCGCCCCAGACTGGTCATGGACGGGGACTTGGAGTTGCTATAATGACCCGTGAGCCGGAGGGCGCATTCACATCACGCGGGGGACGGTCTGCATGGTCACTGCTGACATTAGGGCGCAGGTTGAAGACCTGCGCAGGGAGTTGAACTACCACAACCATCGATACTACGCTCTTGATGCCCCCACCATCTCCGACGCCGAGTACGACCGCATGCTGCGACGGCTCCGAGACCTGGAAGATGAGCACCCGGAGCTGGTAACCCCGGACTCTCCCACCCAGCGGGTAGGGACCGCCCCGTCCCAGGGTTTCGAGGAAGTCCAGCATGCCCTCCCAATGCTGAGCTTGGCCAACGCCTTCGACCTGGATGAGTTGAAGGCGTGGTACCGCAGGGTCAAGAACCTGCTGGGAGATGCCGAATTCGATCTGATCTGCGAGCTCAAGATAGACGGGTTGGCGGTCTCCCTCATTTACGAAAACGGACGCCTGGTCCGGGGCGCAACAAGGGGAGATGGGCACCGGGGCGAGGATGTGACCACCAACCTGCGCACCATTCGCAGCATCCCTCTATCGCTTATGGGGGATGTCCCGCCCTCCCTGGAGGTGCGAGGCGAGGTGTACATGCCCATCGAGAGTTTCCGCCGCATGAACGAGGAGAGGCTCGTCCGGGGAGAAGCGCCCTTCGCCAATCCGAGGAACTCGGGAGCCGGCTCAGTGCGCCAGCTTGACCCCCAGGTTACCGCCTCCCGCAACCTGAGCATCTTTGTGTACTCCTTGGGGCGTGTGGAGGGCTCGGGCATGCCCGACAACCATTGGGACAGCCTGCAATACCTGAAGAACCTGGGCTTCCGCATTAACCCCAACAACGTTATTTGCAAGACCCCGGAGGATGTGGAGGAGCAGTTCTCCTACTGGCTGGAAGCCCGACACGAGCTTCCCTACCAGGTGGACGGTCTGGTGGTGAAGGTCAACCCCTTTGGGCTCCAGGAGTCCCTGGGCTACGTGGGCCGGGAGCCACGGTGGGCTATCGCCTACAAGTTCCCCGCCGAGCAGGCGGTCACCCGGCTCCTGGAGATCGGCATCAACGTGGGGCGCACCGGCAGCCTGAATCCCTATGCCGTCCTGGAGCCGGTCAACGTCAGCGGGGCTATGGTGAAGATGGCCACCCTTCACAATGAGGAGGACATCCAGCGAAAGGACATCCGCGTCGGGGATTGGGTGGTGGTTGAGCGGGCGGGTGAGGTGATACCCCAGGTGGTCGGTCCGGTGCTGGAGCGGCGCACGGGCGAAGAAGGGGTGTTCCGCATGCCCGATGCCTGCCCGGTGTGCGGGACCTCTGTCCTCAAGCCCGAGTCCGAGGCGATGCACCGGTGTCCCAACGCTTCCTGCCCTGCCCAATTCTACGAGCTCCTCAAGCACTTCATCAGCAAGGGGGCCATGGACATCGACGGCATGGGGGAGCGCTGGTGCAGCATCCTCATCGAGACGGGCTTGGTCAAGGATGCCGCCGACGTTTACTACCTGGAGAAGGAGCACCTCCTGGGCCTTGAGCGCATGGGCGACAAGCTGGCGACCAAGATCATGAACAATATCGAAGCCAGCAAGCAGAGGCCCTTGTCGCGAATCATCCTGGCCCTGGGTATCCTTCACGTTGGTTCGGAGATGGCTGAGCTGCTGGCTGAGAACTACACCAGCATCGACGAGCTGTCGGCGGCCGGGGAAGATGAGCTGACCGCTATACCGGGGATCGGCCCCAAGATAGCCACAAGCATTGTTGCCTACTTCCAGGTGGACTACAACCGCCAGGTGCTGGAAAAGCTGCGCCGGGCAGGGGTGGTGCTGGAAAGCCCTGAGGCTGAGGAAGCCAGCGATGAGGGGTTGGGCCAGGAGAGGCCCCTGGCGGGCATGAGCTTTGTGCTTACGGGTACCCTTTCAAGCATGGGACGCCAGGCTGCCGAGGCCCGTATCAAGGCCCTGGGAGGAAGCACTTCCTCCAACGTCACCAAGAAGACCACCCACCTTGTGGCGGGGGAGCAGCCCGGCTCCAAGCTGGCTGCGGCCGAAAGGCTGGGGACCAGGATCCTATCAGAGGAGGAGCTGCTGGCCCTCCTGGAGTTTGGCCGGGTTGAGGTCGAGGCGTGAACACGGCCCGCCGCCGATTCCCGCAAGCGCCTCTCCCCCATTCAGGGGGCCGGTAAGCCTGTGAGGATAATCGTCGGGTTGGGAAATCCGGGACGCAAGTACGCCGGCAGCAGGCATAACGTAGGTTTCCGCTGCATCGACCTACTGGCCAAACGGCTGGAGATCCCCGTGTCGGACCGCCGAGCCAAGGCTGTTCTGGGCCAAGGGACTCATGGTGAGCACAAGGTGGTTCTGGCGAAACCGCGGACCTTCATGAACCACAGCGGGGATGCGGTGCAGTACCTGCTTGCCCGCTTCGGCGGCGGGCACAAAGACCTGATCGTCGTGTACGACGAGATGGCCCTGCCCACGGGGAGGATCCGGGTGAGAAGGGGAGGCAGCGATGCGGGCCACAACGGGATGACATCCATCATCCAGGCCGTCCACACCACCGATATCCCCCGGGTGCGCATAGGCATCGGGAAACCCTTGAGCAACGGCAACGAGATAGCCCATGTCCTTGGCTCGTTCTCGGGGGATGAGAAGCCCCTTATCGACGCTGCCAATGCCAGGGCCGCAGATGCCCTGGTGTACCTGCTCGAGAACGACATTGAATCCACCATGAACATCTTCAACAGGGCCGATGAGCAGTAAAGGCTTGGTTGGCAAAGCTGCCTGCCTCATTGTCCTGGTAGCAGTTCTGTCCGCCCTCCTCGCTTGCAGGTCCGATGGGGGAGAAGGCCCTGCTACAGGTGAGGTAACGCCTTCCCCCAGTCCTGCAGCTGTCGATACCACGCCTGCAACGGACCCTGGCACGGATACACCCACGTCGGGCCTTGAGCCGACTGCAGAGATGCCCGGAGATGGGGAGTCTGTCGACACACCGACAAGCCCACCCAGCCCCACGGGATCTGAACAAGACAGCATTGTCCAGCCGACGGCTTCATCGCCCAACGCAACGCCGCACGTCAACGAAAGCGCTCAGTACGAGGCCCCGCCGGACCGGGACCTGTTGGAGCTGGGCCGCTCTCTCATTCTCAAGCAGCATGACCCCATACCTCATGTAGCTTCAGAGTTCGGCGTGCCCAGGACGACGGGAGACACTGAAGAGTTCTTTGCCCTCGACCTGTCGAGGGTGAGGATTCACTCCGTCCCCGCCACCCTTAGGGTCATCAGCCCGCATGCTTACTGGTACGTGGAAGATGGCGTCGGCATCTCCGATGAAGACCTGGAAAGGGTGGCCGAGGTGTTCGAAGAGGAGATATACCCCCGAGTGACCTCCGATTTCGGCGGTGAGTGGTCGCCTGGAATAGATGGTGACCCCAGGATCGCCATCTTGCACGTCAGGTTGAGCGGCCTGGCGGGGTACTTCAGTTCCATGGATGAGCACCCGGCTGCAGCATTCCCGTTCAGCAACGAGAGGGAGATGATATACATGGATGGCAACGAGAGGTTCGTTGGGACGTCATTGTACCTCTCGGTCCTGGCCCACGAGCTTCAGCACCTGGTCCACTGGAACTCAGACCCGACGGAGGATGCATGGGTTGGGGAAGGGCTTTCGGAGCTGGCGTCTCACAAGGCCGGATACGACCCCATTAGCGTAAACGCCTTTCTGAGAAATCCGACCACCTCCCTGGTCAACTGGCCCTCCGATCCCGGGCCAGCCCACTACGGAGGCGACTACCTGTTCTTTCGATACCTGTACGAGCGATTTGGTTCCCCTCTCAGGCTGGTGCAGAATCCTCTGGACGGGGTTGCGGGCGTCGAGTCCTATCTCGATGAGGTAGGTGCGGGGCGCACCTTCAGGGATGTGTTTGCGGACTGGACTGTGGCCAACCTGCTTGATGAACCGGATGACGGAGCCTACAGCTACCCTGATGCTGAGATAAGGGTCCGTGATGTAGAAGAGCTGGGCTCCAACGACGGCGTCAGCTCTTCTATTCCCCAGTACTCTGCCAGGTACTACGCCATCGACGATGTGGATGAAGGGCTGATCATCCAGTTCCAGGGACGGTCCCACACGCCGATCATCCCGTTGGACCTGGTCGAGGGCCACTGCTGGTGGGGCAACCGGGGAGATTCCATCAGCACCACTCTTACCCGGGGGCTGGACCTGACCCAGGTGGATGATGCCACCCTCAGCTACCGCCTGTGGTACGAAATCGAGGAGGGCTGGGACTACGCCTATGTGGAGGTGTCGGTGGATGGCGGTTCCACCTGGGACATCCTGAATGCTGAGGGCACCACTGACGAAGACTCCCTGGGCGTCAGCTTCGGGCCGGGTTACACAGGCTCCAGCGATGGATGGGAGGTGTACGAAACCAGCTTGGCGGAGTACGCGGGCCAGGAGGTGTTGGTCCGATTCCACTATGTGACCGACGATGCCTTGCACGAGACGGGCATCTGCCTCGACCACATCGCCGTGCCGGAGATCGGCATCGACCCTGATGCGAGCTTCGACGGCACATGGGTCCCTCAGGGGTTTCGCCGGATAGACAACCGGGCCCCCCAGGAGTACATCGTGCAGGTTGTCGAGGAGGGGAACTCCAACGTGGTGCGGGAGCTTAGGCTCAACTCGGACAACGCAGGGCAGATCGTAGTTCCAGCAACCCGGGGCTTAGAAAAGGTGTACGTGATCGTGGCCGCCCTGTCGCCCGACACCTTGCAGGAAGCCCCCTATCATCTATCGATCTGGGAAGGCGGGAGCATCTCCGTGAACGAGTACTCCAGCGGTGGGCCTTCTTAAGGAAGAGCCCCTAGCCCAAAACCTAGCCCTGGATGTTGAGTGATTCGGTCAGGAGCTTGCGTATCTCCTTGACCGATTCCTGCTGCCAAGCGGGGAAGCGCTCCTGGTTTCGCGGCCTGGCCGCCGCCCGAATCTCCTGCTCCGATGCGTTGGGCATCTCGCTCTTGACCTGGGCGGATATGGACTCCATCTCTTGCTCGGCCAGGGCCGGCCGTTCTATCCAATGGCACAAATACTCGTGGGAGGCCGAGTAGAACACCACCGCCGGGATCGAGGCCCACTTACCTTCCTTCAGGAACTCGTTCATGATGTCCATGTTGGCGTCCCGGGGGAACACCCGCATCTCCATCCCCGCCGCCTCGGCAATGCGGGCCATGACGGGCATTCCGCGGTAAACATCCGGGCACCAGTCTTCCCCGATGACCATCATCTTGGCTGGGCCGTTGGGAAGGCTGACTGCCTCCTTAAAGAACTCGGCGTCATCGGATTCCACCTGGAATGAGTCGTAGAGCTTCTCAAACCAGTTCTTGTTGATGTTGATCTGGGCGATATAGTCAGGGTAGCTGAAACCCTGGGAAAACCTTTCGGGGGTTACTACGCTGGTCTCGCTGGTCATGCTTCCTCCTTGGGTGCTGGGGTCTGGGGGGTTGGTCACGTCGTGGGGTCGGCGCCGCCGACCTAGGCCAGAGCTCAGCCGACGTGACCTTCAAATCCGATCTCAACTCGTCCGTCGGGGTAGATTACAGTAGGAGACGCATCCGAGTAGTTGAGCAGCTCATCCAGCCATTCCTGGCTCTGGTCCACCCTTCGCTCTTCGAAGGCTATTCCCTGGCTAGTCCACGACTCGCGCAGCTTGTCGCTGGCCCCTCAGTTGATGAGTGTATATACGATGGGGAGCTGCATATCGGGCTCCTGTCTACCGGCGTTTTTCGAAGGGGGATTGACGCGGGTGCATCTGGGGGATGGTAGCACGGGTTGCCCGATGTAATCAAACGACCTGGGGCTGTCCGGCGCCCGGCCTGGGAATGGGCGGGCGGTTCCCGGTGGCTAGCTCTCCTCGGGTGTCAGGGCCAGGAGTATTTCCACGCGCACATCGTCTTCTATGCTGGCTACCGGGGGGGCTGTGGGACGGGGTATGTTCAGCTGGTCCCATGTGAAGGTGGTGCGGCCCAGGACGTACAGCACCTCACCGTCGTCCCTGGCTTCGATTTCGAACTCCAAGGGGAAGGTTTCCCCGCGCATTTCCAGGGAGCCGGACACCGAGGTCATGACCTCTTCGCCGGAGGCCAAGCCCTCAGGAATTGGTCCGATATCCGGCACGGTGAAGATTCCTGTGGGATGCTCTCCGAACATCCTGGTCCTCACGTAGCGGTCCCTGAAAGCTTGGTCGCTTTCCAGGGTCTGGAGGTCGATTCTGACCACCGATGGCCTGCCGTCCAGGTGGACCTCTCCCGAGAGCTCTGTTGTGCGCATCACAGCATCGTTGGGCAGGGGCAGCCTCACCAGCTGCTCCTCGACGGTGAAAGTGGCTTCAGTGCCGTCGGATACGACGTAGGTGACACCTTCGTACTTTTCCGTAGCCTCGCCTATGTCCGTGGGTTCCGGGGTGGGGATAGGGGTTACCGCCGGCACGGTGGGAGGTTCAGCTAGGGTGGCTGTCGGCTGCAACTCGACATTTGTATCCTGGGTGGGGATGAGGGTTGCGGCTGGTACGGTCGCCGGTTCTTCCATAGTGGGGGTAGGTTGCATTTCAGCATCCCCCGAACTTCCGCACCCCCACAGCACAAGCAAGAGAGCGAGGGACGCCGCCAGGATGGAAAGTCGGGATAATTGCATAGCTTTGGTCACGTTGATTTGCTCCTGGAGGATTCTAACATCATAGCTGAGATTCGGGTATGTGTTGGATGTTCGCCCTTGGTGGCAGTTCCAGCCGGCCGCTCTCCTGGTCCCCGAACCCTGCAAGCCCGATCCCCAAGCCAACGACCAGGGCCAACAGGGCGAGGGTCGCCGTCCAAGGGAAGGGGCGATTCAGCCGTTCCAGGAGAAGGAAAATGCCCGCCGTCAGGCCCACGACGATAGCTGCTATAGGCGCAATGTAAGACAGGGATCGCTCCAGCTGGGACTCGCCGACCACAGCTATGATCGTGGCCAGCCCCATCAGAAAGACGATGCCAGACCAGAAGGGCGCCCGGCGGACATGTCCCTCGCCGAGCACACGCCCCCAGATTCCCACCGCCAGCCCTGTCAGAAGCGCGCCCACCATTACCGTGGCGCTGTTGAAGAAGGGGTCGCTGGGTGAGACCAGGGGCAGGTTGACCAGCACACCCACGACCCCCGCGCCCGCTCCGCCGGTCAGCCCAGCCTGGATCGGCCCTATGTGGAGGGCGCTATTCTCATTCGTTCTTCGCATGACCAAAATCAAAGTCCAACCTGCCTCACACTGGCAGCCTTCCATCTTGCTACGGGTTTCGTGAAAAGTCTATCCTATTACCAGACTACTCGTCGCGAGGGAGGTCACTTTACCTAAGGACGGGCATTTCCTCCAATCATGAAACTCCTTGAATACGTCAATCGTGCGCGACTGGATGCGTCTGCGGAAGAGGTGTTTCAGTGGCTTGGACGTCCCGGCGCCTTCGAGCGTCTGAATCCTCCCTGGCAGCCATTCCGGGGACTGACTCGTACTGGAAGCATCGAGGCGGGAGGTGAGGCTACCGTCCTTATCCCCCTGGGAATGCTGCGCCTGCGCTGGATGCTGGAACACCGGGACTTCGTGGAAGAACGCCAGTTTCGTGAGGTGCAGCTCAAGGGCCCCTTTGCCCACTGGAGCCACCTTACCAGCGCTGAGCCCGACGGCCCCGACGCATGTTTCGTGGACAACCAGGTCGAATACTCACTGCCCCTGGGGTTGGCCGGGCGCGTCCTCGTGGGAGGCTTGGTACTCCGTAGGCTGGAGGAGGCCTTCCGGTACAGGAGCAGCACCTTGGAGCAGGATCTGAAGGCTCACCGGCGTTACGCGTCCATGCCTCGTTACAAGGTGGCAATTAGCGGAGCATCGGGTACCATCGGCTCGAACCTTGTGCACTACCTGACGACCGCCGGCCACCAAGTGAAGCGCCTGGTCCGGACTACGGGTCCGAGGGAGAACTATGGAGCCGATAGTTCCGTCATTCCCTGGGATCCCGCGAGGGGTGTCCTGGATGGGGCAGACCTGGAGGGGTTGGATGCTCTTGTGCACCTGTCCGGCGAGACCATCATGGGGAGGTGGACCCCGGCGAAGAAGCAGCGGATGCGGGAGAGCAGGGTCGGCACCGCCCGCCTGCTGGCCGACAACCTGTCCCGGCTGGAGAATCCCCCCAGGGTGTTCCTGTGCGCCTCGGCAGTGGGCATTTACGGCTCATCGGGAGGCGACACTGTCATGGATGAAGACAGCCCCGCCGGGGAGGGGTTCCTGGGTGATCTGGCCCGGGAGTGGGAAGGGGCCAGCGAAGCAGCAGCCCAGGCGGGCATCCGGGTGGTGCATCTTCGGCTGGGGCCTGTCGTAACGCCCCTGGGTGGAATGCTCAAGAGCATGCTGCCTCCCTTCAAGGCAGGCGTGGGAGGCCCGGTGGGGAGCGGGCGGCAGTACGTCAGCTGGATATCCTTGGACGACACTTTGGGCGCCATAGAGCACTGCATGATGACCCAGTCCCTGGAAGGCCCGGTCAACATAACAGCCCCCGGGCCTGTTACCAACGGAGAGCTTACCCGTGCCCTGGGCAAGACACTGCGGCGTCCCACCCTGTTCAAAGTGCCTGGCGTTGTTCTGAAAGCGGCCCTGGGCGAGATGGCTGAGGAGTCCCTTCTTGGGAGCACGCGGGCGGTCCCCAAGAGGCTGATGGACAGCGGCTATGCTTTCCGACACCCGGACATCGTGACAGCCCTGAGGCATGTGCTGGGCAAAGGATAGCAAAGGTGCAGACCGGTTCTCGTTACAAGCCAAGAGGGCCGTGTGCTATATTGAATTGTTAATTCCAAACGTAAGGTCTAGTGAATGGAGATGACAGCTACCGGCAGCCAGCATGAAGGGGAGTTGATGGCGCTGCGCCATCGTATGCGCCACTCGGCGGCCCATGTGATGGCCGATGCCGTCATCCAGCTCTTCCCCGAGGCGCAGATCGGTATCGGACCTTCCACCGACGAAGGCTTTTACTATGATTTCCAGGTGTCCCGGCCCTTCACGCCCGAGGACCTGGAGAGCATCCAGTCCCGCATGATGGATGCCATCGCCCAGGACCACCCCTTCGAGAAGGACGTCATCAGCCGGGACCAAGCCAACGACATGTTCCATGATCAGCAGTTCAAGCTGGAGATTATCCACGACATCCCCGAGGAAGAGGATCTGAGCACCTACACCCATGGCGGGTTCGTTGACCTGTGCCAGGGCCCCCACGTGGAGTCCACGGGCAAGATCGCCGCGGTCAAGCTGTTGAACGTGGCTGGGGCTTACTGGAGGGGCGACGAGAAACGCCCTATGCTCCAGCGCATCTACGGCACCGCCTTTGAAAGCCAGGATGCCCTGGACGAGTTCCTTCATATGCTGGAGGAAGCCGAAAAGCGGGACCATCGCCGACTGGGCAAGCAGCTCGACCTGTTTGGAATCCACGAAGATATAGGCCCGGGCCTTATCACATGGCATCCCAAGGGCGGACGAGTGCGCACCATCATCCAGGCCTACTGGCAGGAGTTGCACGACAAGCACAACTACGATGTGGTCTATTCCCCCCATGTGGGCAAAGCGCGCCTGTGGGAAACCAGCGGCCACCTGGACTTCTACCGGGACAGCATGTTCTCTCCCAACGATGTGGACGGAAACGAATACTACCTGAAGCCCATGAACTGCCCCTTTCACATCATGATCTACAGGTCGGACCTGCGGAGCTACCGGGAGCTGCCTCTAAGGTTCGCCGAGCTGGGCACGGTGTATCGCTACGAGCGGAGCGGGGTGCTGCACGGGCTGATGCGGGTCCGGGGATTCACCCAGGATGATGCCCACATATTCTGTCTGCCCGAGCAGGTCGAGGACGAGGTGCTCGGGGTGCTGGACCTGACATTTGAGCTCCTGAGCACCTTCGGGTTCTCTGACTACAGCATCTCTCTGTCCACAAAGCCGGAGAAGCACGTCGGGGATGAGGAGATGTGGCAGCACGCCACCGACTCCCTGGCCAGCGCCCTGAACCGGCGAGGGTTGCAGTACGGCATCGACGAGGGCGGAGGCGCCTTCTATGGCCCGAAGATCGACATCAAGATCAAGGATGCCCTGGGGCGTGAGTGGCAGTGCACTACGGTCCAGTTCGATTTCAATCTGCCTGAGCGCTTCGACCTGACCTTCCAGGGAGCCGACGGCGGACAGCACAGGCCTTACATGGTTCACCGGGCGATAATGGGTTCGGTGGAGCGCTTCGTCGGGGTGCTGATGGAGCACTACGGCGGTGCCTTCCCCCTCTGGCTATCCCCCGTCCAGGCCCTGGTTATACCCATCGCCGACCGGCACCTGGAGTATGCCAACGAGGTGCAGGCCCGGCTGAGGGGCAGCCAAATCCGCGGGCGGGTGGACGCCCGCAGCGAGCGGATGAACCTGAAGATACGCGAAGCCCAGATGGATAAGGTGCCCTACATGCTGGTAGTCGGAGACTCGGAAATGGGCAGCGATACCGCCTCGGTGCGCCTGCGCACGGGGGAAAACCTGGGTCCCGTTGGCATCGACAGCCTCATCGAGCGGATGAACGACGAAATCATCCGAAAGGCGTAGGTTCCCACGTTACGTTTGACTTGCATATCTGCCTATGCTATATTTTTGCGCAAGCTAAGATGCCGATAATGTAGCCATCACTTCCTGGAGGTAGCCGGGCATCCCTACTAAGGAATACAGAGTAAACCAAAGAATCCGAGCATCCGAGGTGCTCGTCATCGCTGAAGGCGGCGAGCAGCTTGGTGTGCTGTCCCTTGCCGAAGCCCTGGAGGCAGCCAGGGAGCGAGGGGTCGACCTTGTGGAGGTGGCCCCGAACGGAAGCCCCCCGGTATGTCGCCTGCTGGACTACGGTAAACTTCGATACCTGTATTCCAAGAAGGAAAGGGAAGCCAAGAAGTCCCAGAAGAACACAGCCCTACGAGAGGTCCGCTTCCGGCCGAACATCGGCACCCACGACTTTTCTTCCAAGGTGCGTAAGGTCAAGGAGCTGATCCAGGACGGCTCCAAGGTAAAGGTGGCCGTCGTCTTCCGGGGCAGAGAGCAGTCCCACGCCCAGTTGGGTATGACCCTGCTGAAAAAGGTGGCGGACGAGCTCCAGGAAGAGGCGAGGCTGGAGAAGCCTCCGGGAATGGAAGGCCGGGCGATGTCCATCATCCTGGTCCCAACCCCCCGGAAAGCTAAGACGGAGTTGGCGGGAGTAGCGGATGCCCAAGCAAAAGACCCACAAGGGAGCTAAAGCCCGTATCCACATCACGGGGGCGGGCAAGCTCATGCGCCGCAAGAGGATGAGCAGCCACCTGCGCCGCAAGAAGCCCAAGAAGGTACGTCGCCAGTACGAGGGCAAGCGTCTGGTGGATGCCGCCGACGTGAAGAGGCTGACGAAGCTGGTCCCCTACGGGTAACCCAACAGAGATAGACAGGTAGCCAAAGAATGACTAGGGCAAGGAGCGGCGTAACCAGACGCCGCCGGCACAAGAAAGTACTACTGGCAGCCAGGGGTTTCCGGGGGTCCTCCCACCGGAACTACAGGTGGGCCAAGGAAGCTCTCATCCATGCCTGGAGCCACGCCTACAGGCACAGGAGGGAACGCAAGGGCGATTTCCGACGGCTATGGATCATTCGCATCGGGGCAGCGGCCCGCCAGTCGGGGCTGACCTACAGCCGGATGATGCACGGTCTGAAAATGGCTAATGTCGAGATCGATCGCAAGATGCTGGCGGAGATGGCGGTCAGCGACCGCCCGGCTTTCGACAAGCTTGTGGAAATAGCCCAAGCCAACCAGACCGCCTAGACCCCGCGGCTTCTGCGACGGGCTATCCGTCCAGCAGAATGCGCAGGTCGTGGACCAGGGGAGCCGGGTCCAGCGCAAGATCGTTCAACAGCACTCGCCGGTTGCCTTCTCTGTCAATCAGGAACACCGGGGCTGAGTGGGAGATCAGAGGCCCTTCCCGTACAACCTTCAAATCCCCTGTACTTGCGCCGCCCCCGTCATCCACCTCGTGCACATGGAGTTCTCCGTCCTCGTGAAGGTGCACGATCTTATATCCCACTGAAGTGTCGACGGACGGGTCCAGCCAGTAGGCCTTCCACACAGGCTCCAGCTCCTCTCGGCTGCCCACCAGGAACCGCCATCTATCGTGCAGGCCGGTATCCCGGCTGTAGCTGTAGGCCGTCTCCACCGTGTCCCTCTCGGGGTCCACGCTAACGGCTAGGAACTGGAGATGGCCTGCTTCATCGGCGAGGATGTCAGAGGCCTTTCTCATGGTCTCGGTGATACCGGGGCAGATCTCAGGGCAGTAGGTGTAGAGGAATGTCAGGGCCACAACCTTGCCCCTGAAGTCGGACAGGGCAATCTCCCCATTGTGCTGGTCGTGGAGGCGGAAGTCCGGGGCACGCTCTACGTTCAGGGTGTTACCTTGAAAGTCAGGGTCTTCTCCACATGCCGACGCAATGAGAATGAGGGCCGCAGCAAGTAACGTAGCTTTCAGAACCATCGTCCGGCTGGGGCAGCCCTGCCGGCCCGCGGTCTAACCGCGGTCCTTGGCGAGGAGCCCGGCAATGGCCGGTATCCCGATAACCAGAGCCATGCCGAGAATCACGGCGCCCCACTCACCCAGCGGAGTCTTGTACAAGATAATGAATATCACACCCAAGGCGCCGCCCCAGATGACGATGAAGAGCGCTGCCATGATGGGGAGCAGCGCTGCCATGGTTGTTGGTTTCACTGGTATGCCTCCCTGGATGTGGTTGACCCAAGATTGGCCCTGATTTGCCTCTCAGGGCCGGAATCCTGTTGATGGGACGTTCTATAACTCTTCACACCGGCACTGCCCGCACCATTGGTCAGCCGAGCGCTGTCATCGGATTCAGACCTGCCCGCCCAGACCAGGAAGACTATGATCAGGGATGCCATAAACACTGCCCCTCCGGGGACCCACATTAGCAGACCCCCGATCTCCTGGTCTGTCTTGGCCGAAATCTCCCATATGCGGGGAGCTTCAGCGTACCAATCGTACCATACCGACTCGGAGAAGGTGATGAATGCTCCCAAGATAGCCGAAACGGTTGGCACCATAAACAGGTAGGCCATCTGGCCGATGTACGGCGCCCGGGGCAGCTCGGACATGGGGCTGAGTACAGGCCACCACATAATGACGGCTGCCCCCATAAATGTGATGTGCTCCAGGATGTGAATGTTTCGTTCCCGCAGGGCTAGGTCGTACAGCCCCGGCACGTGCCAGAACACCAGGACCGTGTTGAAGATCAGAAAGGCGGCTACCGGCCTGGTTACGAAAGAAGCAGCTCCCCTTACCGTGGTGTTCCTCAGCAAGGGCCTCAGCAGCCACGGTGGCGTGCCTATGAGAACCAGGGGCGGGAAGACCAGCATGAGCAGCATGTGCTGGAGCATGTGGAAGCTGAAGAGGTATCGCTCGCCCAGGTCGTGGATGGGGGAGAGCAGGGCTCCCATCAAAACCAAGACGCCCAGCAGGAACACCGATACCCGCCATCCTTCCACGGGAGGGCCCAAGCGGTAGCGCTGGCGCAGGGGCCCCACGCCAAGGAGATAGGCGCCGCCGAAGGCCAGGAGGCCCAGGATTATGCTGGGGTGGGCATGCCATTGGGTCCAGGAGAAGTCCGCGACCTGGAGAAGTATCATCTTACGCTAGTCCGAGGGGTACATGATCGGGGCTGCCCATGTACAAAAACTGGACGCCCACTGGCACGGCTACTGCTGGGATAGCAGGAAGGCCACCAGCGCCTCCACCTGCTCGTCGGTCAGGTCCTGGACGATGGCAAGGGTCATGAGGCCGGGGGTTGCGCGCTCCACTCCGTCGGGAATGAAACCGTCGGGGTTTCGCAGCGACTCGACCAGGTACTCCTTGGCCGAGGTGCCCGGCTTTCGGGTGGCTGCAGCCGACCCTATGTTGGTCAGATCGGGGCCAATCAGCCCATTGGCCAGCCCTTCGATTGCGTGGCACTCGGAGCACCAGAGGGCTTGGGGGCCCACATTGGCCGGGGCGTTCATGAACAGGGCCTGACCTTCAGCTACAAGGCCTCCGGCCGGCGCAGGGACGTCGTCGGGCGAGGTATCCGCTGGTGTGGTCGGAACCATGACGTCCACAACGGGGGCCTGCGTGTCTTCTGCGGCCGTGGCGCTCATCAAGAACTCGACCAGTAGTTCAACCTCTTCGTCGGTCAGCCCGCCGGTGACGGACGCTGTCATCAGCCCCTGAGTGCAAAGCTCAACTTCGCACAGGAAGGCTTCCGGTTCCCTGATGGACTCCCGGATGTACTCCTCGGCGGACACTCCCGGCTTACGGGTGGCTGCATCAACAGCGATATTGGTCAGGTCGGGCCCGATGGCCCCGGTGGCGATATCGCCCAGAGCGTGGCACTGGCTGCACCACAGCGCTTGGGGACCTACGCTGTCAGGCACGTTGAGGAACAGCTCCCGACCCTGGCACACCCGGTCGTCGGGTGGGCAGTCCGTGCCGTCTGGAGACTCGGTTGGGGTGGGCGTAGGTCCAACAACTACACCATTCGTCACATCGGGTTCGGAAGGATTGGCCAGCGTATCCAGCACCTGGAATATGGCCATGAGTGCTATAGACACGGCAATTGCCAGAACCAAGCCTCCGATGAACACCCCCGAGAACAGGCGGCTGTCGAACTTGAGGTGCATGTAGAACAGGATCACCAAGGCGAACTTCACAAGGGAAAGGAGGAGGAAGACAGTGATCAGCACCAGGTTCGGCATCTCCAGGTAGAAGACGCCAAACTCTATGGCTGTCAGCACCGCCAGCGTTAAGGCTACCTTGATGTAGGTAGCGGCCGTCGGGTGCGCTCCCTCCCTGTGTCCCGGGCTATCCGCCATTTGTGTTCCTCTGGTCAGTTATCACGCTTCCCATCTCGATGCGCTATGTAACGCCGACTCCTATGAGGTAAACGACCGCAAAGATTACGATCCAAACAATGTCCACGAAGTGCCAGTAAAGGGCTGCCAGGTCGACGCTAAGCGCCTGCTTGTCGGTGAGCACCCGCTGGGCCTTTCTGCCTCCGATGAAGGAGAAGCCGACGATGGACAGCAGCCAGATCACTCCGACGGTGACGTGGGCCCCGTGGAAGCCCGTCAGGGTGAAGAAGGTCGTGCCGAACAGGTTTGTCTGGGGCGTCAGGCCGTAGTCTTCCTTGTACTTTTCGGCCCCGGCCAGGCACTCGGGCACCTGGGAACCGGGCTGGCATTCGACGGTCCGCTCATGGTTGGCGAACTCGTAGAACTCGAAGGTCTGGAACCCCAGGAAGGTGGCGCCCAGCAGGCATGTGGACAGAAGCCATACCCTGAAGGCGCGCATGTTGCCCCGGTTGATCGCCGAGTAGGCCAGCACCATGGACATGCTGCTCATTAGCAGCACGAAGGTGCTGACCGTGGTGACCGGGATGCTGAACACATCCTCGGGGTAGGGACCGACCAGGCTTTCACCCCGGTAAATGAGATAGGTGGCGATCAGGGAGCCGAAGAACAGGCAGTCGGAACCCAGGAACAGCCACATCAGCATCTTGCGATGATTCAGCCCTGTTGTCGTCTGTTCGACCATAGAGTGGCCTTGTCCGGTAGGATGTTCCAACTCTAACCTTTCTTCACAGCTACGCTTCAGTCATTCCCGGGGAATTAAGGACATCATTCATCGGACTCATGGTCTTCCTCGGCGGGTTCGAAGGACCATAGGTATGCAGCCACTATACCGATCCCCAAGCCGACGATGGCCATCGCCCAGGTAAGGGTCTCGTAGAACACGAGGCCGTAGCCGGCAACGAACAAACCGAAGGCCAGCATCACGGGATAGTAGGATAGTCCGGGCAGGTGGATGCCATGCCCCGATTCTCCGTGTTCGTCAGCGTGCTCATGGCCCGCTGTGTGTGTTTCCTCGGCGCCACCGCTCACCGGGACCGGAGCCGAGTGGCCATCGTCCCCGTACTTGTTGCTCCAGTGTGGGTCGAGGCCGTGCACCTGGGGAATCTCGGCAAAGTTGTATATGGGAGGTGGAGAGGGAATGGACCATTCCAGGGTCCTGCCGTCCCAAGGGTCGCTGGATGCGATTTCGCCCTTCTTCAGGCTTCTCACCGCATTGTGGATGAAGATCAGGATGGATGCCGCCATGAAAAAGGCGCCTACCGTCGCGACGATATTCCACAGGTCCCAGCCCATGGCTGAATCGAAGGTGTGGATGCGCCGGGGCATTCCCTGCAGACCCAGGAAGTGCATGGGGAAGAAGGTCACGTTGAATCCGATCATCATCGCCCAGAAGTGCAGCTTGCCCAGGTTATCGTCCATCATCCTGCCCGTCATCTTGGGCCACCAGTAGTAGAGACCTGCAAAGATGGCGAATATGCTGCCTCCGAAGAGGACGTAGTGGATGTGGGCCACGACGAAGTAGGTGTCCTGCTGCTGGGCGTCGGCGGGCGCCGAGGCGTGCATAACACCGCTGAGGCCGCCGATGATGAACAGGGACACAAACCCAACCGCAAAGAGCAGGGGCGTCTTGATGTTGATGGACCCGCCCCACAGGGTGCCGATCCAGTTGAATATCTTGATGCCCGTCGGTATGGCGATGGCCATGGTGGCGATGCTGAACACCGAGTTGGACCAAGCCCCCAGGCCGACGGTGAACATGTGGTGGCTCCACACACCCCATCCCATGAAGCCGATGATTATTCCCGACAGGACCACCACACGGTACCCGAAGAGGGGCTTGCGGGAGAAGGTCGGCAGTATCTCCGAGATGATTCCCATGGCCGGAAGGATCAGGATGTACACCTCGGGGTGGCCAAACACCCAGAACAGGTGCTGCCAGAGCACCGGGTCTCCGCCGAGGGCCGGGTTGAAGAAGCCGGTCCCGAACTGCCGGTCGAACAGCAGCTCGATCAGGCCGACGGTGATCACCGGGAAGGCCAGGATTATCAGGAAGGAGGTGACCAGGGTCATCCAGATGAAAACCGGCATGCGCATCATGGTCATTCCAGGAGCGCGCATGTTGAGAATGGTGACGATGAAATTGAAGGCTGCGGCCATGGAGGCTGTTCCAAGCACCAGCAGGCCGACCACGTAGAAGTCCACGCCATGGCCGGTGTTAAAGGGCTGCTCGGACAGGTTGGCGTAGTTAAACCATCCTGTGTTTGGAGAGCCTCCGAAGATCCATCCGCTGTTCAGCAGGATGCCGCCGAACAGGAAAATCCAGTAGCTCAGCGCGTTCAGGCGGGGGAAAGCCACATCCCTGGCCCCGATCATCAGGGGCACCATGAAGTTAAAGAATGCGGCTGTCAGTGGCATGATGGCCAGGAATATCATCGTCAGCGCATGCATGGTGAAGAGCTGGCTGAACACCTCGGGGCTGACGATGTCCTGCTCAGGCCTCGCAAGCTGGGTGCGCATGAATAGGGCTTCCACACCGGCGATCAGGAAGAAGATGAAGGCTGTGACGCCGTAAAGGATGCCGATGCGCTTGTGGTCAACGGTGGTGATCCAGCTCCACACTCCGTGATAGCTGGTGGGACGGCGTAATGCCCCGCTCAGGGCGTCACCAAAGGCTACCATGGCTCACCTCCGAAGTGCCCTCCCTCACTATGCGTGCTCAGCACTGCAGGTCTGCGCTTTCTCGATTCAATGCTCATCATTACTTCAGGCTCAACAGGTATGCGGCAAGCTGGGACACCTCCAGAGCCGACAGCTCGGAATCGGGGTCGATGTAGACCGTGGCCAGCTCGGCCATGCGGTTCCCTTCCTTGACGCCGTCGGGGTCGCTGAGCCAGGCCCTGAGGTTCTCTCCGCCCGGGTCGTTATCCAGGAGCCCTGCCGCCAGGGTGCCCCGGGTCCCGAAGTTGGTGAGGTTGGGCGCCGGGAACCGGAGCTCTCCTCTCTCGAAGCCTTCTTTCAACGCCAGGCGGGCTTCTGCCGAAGCTGGGCCGTTGACGGCGTGGCAGAGGAGGCACCCCCTGCTGGCGAAGAGCTGGGCTCCCTGGGCTTCATCGGAGTCACCGCTGGGGGCCGGACGTGCGGCCAACTCATGGTAGTTCGCCACCCAAGCATCGAACTCCTCAGGCTCTTCCACGATGACACGGAACCTCATGTGGGAGTGGGCGACACCGCAAAACTCGGCGCATTGAGCGTAGAACTCGCCGGTTTCCAGGGGCGTGAACTTCAGCCGGTTTTCGTTGGTGGGTATCACATCAACCTTGCCGGCCAGTTTGGGTATCCAGAAGCTGTGGATGACGTCGTCGGACCTGAGCAGCAGGCGCACAGGCCTTTCTACGGGCAGGCGAAGCTCGTTGGCGGTGATCACATCCTCTTCGGGATACTCGAACTCCCACCACCACTGATGGCCGGTGACGATCACATTCAGGGAGTCTGCGGGGGGTTCCGACTCGAGGTCGAATATGTATATGACGGTGGGAACGGCAATCACCGCAAGAACGATGGCGGGGGCGATAGTCCAGCCGATCTCCAGGGGTGTGTTGCCGTGGGTCTGGGCGGGCATGGTGTTGTCGTTTCGCCGCCGGGCGTAGCGAATGACCGCGTAGATCAGGATTCCCTCGACCACCACAAAGACCGCTACGGCCGCCCAGCCGATGATTGCCAGCAGGTCAAGCAGTTTCTGTGCTTCGGGGGATGCCGCTTCGAAAGTGGACTGGTTGTCCGCTGGGTTGCAGCTCAGCAGCACCAGGAAGGCCGCCAACGCAATGAGGGCAAGGATGCCCTTGCTTTTAAGCGGTCTGGGTATCACCGGGGTCTCCTTCATCGATTACCCTTGCCGTTGGGGCTGGCGGGCAAGGGTATAGGCAGGTGCTGACATAGGGCCGCATAGCGGCTAAGAGTTTACCAAGGGAGTCAGTCCCTTTCAAGCGTATTATTTCGGATTTTCCCCACGGGGCGTTTTTCATGCCAGGGTCACCGTTGTGTCCACCATGATGGCTGCGGACAGGAGGGCGAGGTACAACAGGGAGAACAGGTACACCTGTCGCTCCCGCCGGGAGGCGTCCCGCCTGGAGGTGCCTTCCCCAACGCTGACCAGGCGACCGGCAGAGTACAGGAACAGGATGCCAAGGGTAACGGCGGAGGTGAAGTATATCCACCCCACCTGCTGGACGCTGAAGGGCAGCAGGGTAAGGGCTACCAGGATGATCGTGTACAGGAAGATGTTCCGACGGGTCTCGGCGTCGCCATAGACCACAGGCAGCATCGGGATACCTGCCCTGGCGTAGTCGTCCTTCATCAGCAGGGACAATGCCCAGAAGTGGGGAGGCGTCCAGAAGAAGATGATGCCGAAGAGATACAGGGCTGGCAGCTCTACACCGCCGGTGACCGCTGCCCATCCCGCAAGGGGTGGAACGGCGCCCGCGGCGCCACCTATGACGATGTTCTGCGGGGTCATCCTCTTCAGCCATAGGGTGTACACCAGCACGTAGAACAGGGTCCCGCCAAGGGTGATGAAGGCGCTAAGCAAATTGACCGTCGATGCCAGGAGGGCAAATGCGAAAACGTTGAGCAGGATGCCAAACACGAGGGCTGATGTGGGACTCACCCTCCGTCCGGGAATGGGACGGCGGTTGGTGCGGAGCATCATGCCATCGACATCCCTGTCCAGGTAGTGGTTGATGGAACTGGCGCCTGCGGCTGCGCTGGCCCCTCCCAGCAGGAGCAGGGCAGCTACCGACAAGGGCGGAACTCCCTGGGCAGCGAGGAACATGCCGCCGAGGGCCGTCACCAGCAGTAGGGCTACGATGGGCGGCTTGGTCAGGGCCACGTAGTCCGAAAGGACGGAGAGCGCCTGCCCCGGCGCCGACGAGCGCGTGAAAGTGTCGGGGCCCAGCTTAAGCATGTCCGCTCACATTCACCTGCCTTGGCCTGCCCATAACCACGATAAAGGCCAAAACAACCAGGGACACCCACATCAGGGTCCCCAAGGAAAGGTGGGTTGCCCGCAAAACGGTGTCGAACCCGCCCATGACCACTTCAGCGCCCAGCCCTACCTGCAGCACAAGGAGACCGGCCAGGGCTATAGCGGTCCACCTCAAGTGGTCCCAGCCCCTGCCTTGCCGCCAAGCCCGGACCAGCACGACAACTACCAAGACCGACACAACCAGGGTAACTAGCCGATGAAGCACATGCACCGAGGCAAGGTGGCCTTCGGGGATCAAGCTACCGGCGCAAAGGGGCCATGATTGCCCACACGAAACGATTGCTCCTGACACGGTCACGTAAGACCCTGTGATCAACAGCAGGTACACCATACCCGTGGTAATCAGGGTTATGCGTCGAAGACCCGACAGGGGCTCCCTGTCTGCGTCCGCGGCGTTGCCATTGCGTGAGCCTTGGAGCGCCAGGGCGCTGGCCAGCACCATGCAGGCTATCAGGGCCTCAGCCGTTGCGAGGTGGGCCAGGACAAGGCCGTCGGGCAGCTCATTAAGGACTGTAATCCCGCCCAGGGCCCCCTGGAAGAGGACCAGGATCACCCCCAGCAGGCAGAGGGTCAGGAGCCAGGTTCGGTCTCTGTGCCAACGCCAGACCACCAATGCCTGTGCTAGAACCAGCACACCCACCAAGGCGGCCAGCATACGATGGGAGTATTCGATGAGGGCATGATATTCGATGGGCGGGAAAAGCTGGCCGTGGCAAAGAGGCCAGTCCGGACATCCCAGACCAGAGTCTGTGAGCCTCACCACTCCTCCCAAGGTTATCAGCGCAAAGATGCAAACAGCAGTGAAAACGGTGAGAACCTGTAGCTTGGGCCCGACCATACACCCGCCGCCTGCACTCCAGCGTCTATGGGATGCAACCCGCTCTCGTTGGGCACGTTAGTGAACTTTGGTCAGTGGGTATGACTACCCGGTTTCTCTATTTGGAAACCTTGATGTTCATGCCTGAAAAAGTTCGTTAAAAATTTCACTAACGCCTATGCGCAGGTTAGCATAGGGCCGAATGTTTGTCAATTTGCGAGGCTGCTAGTCCAGGAAAGGCGCAGTATCCCGCCAGCCCATATAGTCTGCGAGTCCCATCGAAAGATCGAAGGCGGGCTGCCAGCCCGTGTCCTGCTGCAGGCGGGAGCCGTCCAGGGTGCCCCGAACATAGCCCGGATACAGGTTCCCGTACACCTTGGCGGGGTCGTCGTATACGGACAGGCCGGGGCGCACCTCCTGGAGGGCGTCCACGATATCTCCCAGCGTAACCTTTCTGCCCGTGGTGATGTTGTAAACGTCGTGGGACAGTGCCGGTGCATCCAGCACATGGGAGATGCCGGTGGCGGTGTCGCTGACGTAAGTGTAGTCCCTGCCAAGGCTCCGGTCGCCGACGGGTATGGCCTCGCCCCGGGCAGCCTTGCCGGTGCATTCGTACAACACCGACATGACCGCCCTGTGGCCGGTGACCCGTTCCATGGGGCCATAGGGCGACGCCAGGCGCACGCTGACGGAAGGGAAGCCGTGCATCTCGCCGTACCGTCGGGTCAGGAGCTCGCTGGTGTACTTGGTGGAGGCGTAGAGGGTGCGGGGGTAAAGCATCACATCCTCACCCAGGAGCTCTTCGGACCCGCGGGCTTCGCCGTACACAGCCCCGGAGCTGACGTACAAGAACCGGCGCAATGGCAGGCCGGAGGCCAGCTCCAGCACATTGGTCGTTCCCACGACGTTGATGTTGACGATGGATGCGCTGCGCTCCTTCTCTATATCTTCCCTGGTGGCGGTGAAGACCGCGGCGTGCACGATCTTGTCGATGGCCCGTCCTTCTACCGCTTTCCTCAGGTCTCCCGGCTCCAGGATGCTTCCCGTCGAAAAGCTGACCTGGGATGCCCAGGGTTCCAGGTACTTCATGACCATCTCATCGGGCGCCGACAGGTCCAGGGACACCACTTCGTGCCCCCGCTGGGCCAGGGCCTTGATAATGTTGCTGCCTACAAATCCGGTGCCACCGGTAACCAGGGTTGCCATATCGACTCCTTACCCGGTTTTTCGTTATCCCCAGTGTAACATTGCCTCCGCCCATGTCGAAAATGTCGGCAATCTCGCAGGTCAACTATTGAAATGGTGCTTGCCCTCTATGATATTGTTGTTAACCTGTAAAACAGGCTGGGAGAGGGAATGTGATGGGGGGGCAAATTGGCGCAACGAACACTGACGGGAAATAAGATCGAAAGCACCAACCGCAATGGCGCAAGGGCCGGACGAAACGGCCACGAACGCCTTGCTCGATCAGCCCTGTTGGTGGAGACGAACACAGGCCCGCTTCAATGGGTGACCGTCGGAAATGCCGTCCTCGAGACCTACCGGAAATCCGCCGGTAACAAGGCCCTTGAGGAGGTCAGGAAGCTGGCAGCCCCTCTGGCGGGCGCCAGGGTTCTGCACCTCAACTCGACCGCCTACGGCGGCGGGGTTGCCGAAATCCTCCGGTCTTACATCCCCCTAATGCGGGACGTCGGCATCCATGCCGACTGGATGACCATTGATGGGGACGATCCCTTCTTTCGGGTCACCAAGGCATTCCATAACGCACTCCAGGGAGGCGAGTACCATCTGACCGGCGCCGCGAAGCGCGCTTACCTGGACACCAACTCCCGCAACACAGCCTTCACCTACGACGACTATGACTACATCATCGTGCATGATCCCCAGCCTGCGGCCATCCGGTCCATGTACGGCTCGAATAAGGCCAAGTGGGTCTGGCGGTGTCACATCGACCTGTCCGAGCCCAACCCCCAGGTGTGGCGCTTCCTGCGTCCCTACGTCGATGCATACGATGCTGTGGTCTTCACCATGGCGGAGTACGCCATGAAGGACCTGCCGTCGGAGAAGGTGCGCCTGATCCCGCCGGCCATCGATCCCACAACGCCGAAGAACGCGTACCTGCCGCCTGGCCTTTGCGAGAACATCCTCTCCTTTGCCGGCATCGACACCGGCAGGCCCTTGATAACCCAGGTGTCCCGCTTCGACCCGTGGAAAGACCCCCTGGGCGTAGTGGAGGTGTACCGCCGGGTCAAGAAGCATATGCCGGAGGTGCAGCTCGCCATGCTGGGCCACCTCGCCATGGACGACCCCCAGGGTGCGGAGATGTACGAGGCGACCAGGAAGGCTGCCGGTAGCGACCCCGATGTGCACATGTACACCAACTTCACCGCCGCCAGCAGCATCGAGGTGAACGCCTTCCAGCGCTCCTCGGATGTAGTCATCCAGAAGTCCATCCGCGAAGGGTTCGGCTTGGTCGTTGCGGAAGCTCAGTGGAAGTCCTCGGCCGTGGTGGGCGGCAGGGTCGGCGGCATCCCCATGCAGCTTAAGGACGGTAAAGGCGGCTACCTCGTTGATAGCGTCGAAGAGTGCGCCGAGAAGGTTCTCCATCTTCTCGAGAATCCCGACCAAGCCAGTGCGATGGGAGCTTGGGGCCACAGGTACATCCGCAGCCACTACCTGACGCCCCGGCTCATGGCCGATGAGCTGAAGCTCCTAGCCGATCTCTAAGCGGATTCGGGTTGCCCTCCAATGCGCCTCCCGTAGATGGACAAGGGAAGTTCGGGCGACCTATAATCGTATCTAAGCTTTCGTTGCCCACAGTTTCGTTGCAGCCGTTGTGGGCACGACTGCGCTTTACATAACGTGCCGTCGAGGCCATCACGAAAAGGAGATTTTCAGATGACCCTAGGAAATCTGGGTAGGACTATCAGGGACTCTATCACGGGGACCATCAGTGGAGCAGGCAGCGTGGTCGAAAGCACCATCGATGCTGCGCGAAACGCCACGGCTAACGCCCTTCGCAGTTCTCGGGACACGTTAACCGGCATTGAAGAGCTGGTTGGAGATGTGATCAAGGGCGCCATCCAGGCAACCAATGAGGTCGGCACCGAGCTGGCGTCCACAGTTAAGGGGAGCGTCGTCGGGATTATTCGCGGAGCGGGCGAAGTGAGCACTGTCACCGTGGGTGTGCTGAGGGACACTGTGCGGGCCGCCATCAAGGGCACCGGCGAGGTGGGCGGCGATGTTGCCACCGTAGCCCGAAGCGCCGCCGAGGGCGCCATGGAGACGACCAAGAGCCTGGGCCTGCGGGCTGAGGATATGGCTTTCAGCGTAGCCCAGGGTGCCATTCAAGGCACAAGGGATGTGGGAGGAGACCTGGCATCCGCCGCAAAGGATACGATCAAAGGTACCATCACCGGGACCCAGGAGGTTGGAGGCAGCGTCATCGAGGCCGTCGAGGACAGCGCCCGGGGGCTGGTCAGTGGAGCATCCGAGGTGGGAGGTGATGTGGCTTCGGTGACCCGAGGTGCAGTGGAGGGTGCCATCGAGGCTACGGGAAGCGTGGCGGTCAAGCTCCAGGATGCGGCCTTCAGCGCAGCCAGGGGCGCTGTCCATGGGACCAGGGATGTGGGTGGAGACCTGGGAGCCACCGCCAGAGATGCCATCAGCGGAACTATCACCGGCACCCAGCACGTGGGGGGCAATGTCATAGGAGCCCTGGAAGACAGCGCAAGGGGCTTGGTCAAGGGAACGGCTGAGGTGGGCGGTGATGTGGCAGGTGTGGCGCGCAACGCGGTGGAAGCGGCTATAGAGGGCGCCAAGCAGATCGGCGTTCGCGCCGAGGATGCTGCTTCGGCTACGGCCAACGGGGCTGTCAGCGCCGCCGGGTCATTTGGCGAGGCTACAGCAAGCGCCGTAACGGACGCTGTGTCCGGCACAATCGGCGGGGTTCGAGTCATTCTCAGGGCGCCCTTCAAGAAGGAAGGGGACAACTAGTCTCCATCTGATGCGGGCTATGGGCGTAAAGTTCCCATAGCCCGCCCTTTGCCTCGGCCTGAGCCCGACAAGGCGGGACTTGCGATGTCTCTGGTAGCGTAGCAGCTCAGGGACGGAGCCGTCCCCGGTCGGGCCATGGGGTAGTAGTCGCCAGCAGTTACCCAACCAGCACGTTTCGAGGATTCTGCCTTGTCTGTCGCCAGCAAAGCCCGTGCGCTTGCACAAGGGGTTGTTATTGCTTCGGAGCCCATCAGGATGGTACTCCTGGGCATCCCCATAGTTCGATTAGGTGTTCGAGTGGTCCAGGAGATGGGCAACGACGATGCCACCCACATGGCTGCCGGGGTAGCCTACTACGCTATCCTCTCCCTGTTTCCCCTGATCCTGGGACTGATCTTCCTGTTTAGCTTAATCCTCGAATCGCAAACCGTGGAGCGGGAGATGCTCCACTTCTTCCAGACCTACCTTCCCGGCACAGAAGACATCCTGACCAATAACATCAGCTCAGTTAAGGGTGTAAGAGGGTTCTTGGGAGTTGTGGGAGTTCTTGGTCTTTTCTGGAGCGCCAGCGCCCTCTTCGGAGCCATCAGCCGAGCCGTGAACCGGGCTTGGGACGTACATGAAGACCGGCCGTTCTACATTGCCAAGGTCCGTCCATTGGTGATGGCAATGACGGTGGGCCTCCTCTTCCTGCTCTCCCTGGGGGCCACCTCGTCCATCCAGTTTGCGGGCGGCTTGGGCTTGGACCGCTTCCATTTTCTGGAGGACGCCTTCTCCGGACTGCTCGCCAGGGCTCTGCCTTTCGTTTTCACCCTGGCGATATTCCTGATGATTTACAAGCACGTCCCGAACACTTCCACTCAATGGAGGTACACCTGGCCCGGGGCCCTGTTGGCCGCCCTATGCTTCGAGGTTGGGAAGACGATGTTCCTGCTCTACCTGGACAACTTTGCGAATTACGCCAGGGTGTACGGTTCCCTGGGGGCAGTCATCTCGTTAATGGTGTGGACCTACATCTCTTCCTTCATTCTCATTCTGGGGGCTGAAGTCTGCTCTGAGCATGAACGTATGGGGAAGGGAGTGAGCAGAGGCACCCTGGTAGGCAAGTAGACCTACTTGAAATAGAGATGCCTTCCAGGATAACGCAGGCCCAAAAGGACCTAGGCTGGTGCCTCTTTGACCCTCCACTGCTGTTTAGCCAAGGCAGCCACCCCGAACATTACAGTCGCGACCAGGGCCATGGCAGGGCCAGACGGCAGGTCCACGTGGAATGATAGGTACAAACCGGTTACTGCCGAGACCGCTCCCAGAAATGCCCCCAATACCATGACCTCGACGAAGCGCCTGGCGATGAGGTATGCGGTTGCGGCAGGGGTGATGAGCATGGCCATGACAAGTACGATACCTGCGGCTTGGATGCCGATAACGATCACCAAGGCCAGCAGAGCTAGGAGCACGTACTCGATTAGGCCCGTCCTTATTCCGATCACTTTAGCGCCCACGGGGTCGAAGGTGGTATATACAAGCTGGCGGTGAAAAGTGAACAGGCCTACCAGCACCAGGGCGGTCAGCCCCAGGGATGTGTAAACGTCGTTCTGAGAGACCCCCAGCACCTGCCCAAGAAGCAGGTCCTCGATGTTGATGTTTATGTTGGAGGCCCTGGAAAGCATTACAAGGCCCAGGGCAAACATGCCCGCGAAGATGATGCCTATGGAAGTGTCTTCGCTGACGCCGGTGCGTCGTGAGACGCTGCCCATTAGCATGGCGATGACTATGCCCGCTGGAACGGCCGCGATGAAGGGGCTGATGCCCAGGAGGAAGGCAACCACCATGCCGGGGAGCACCGAATGGGCCAGGGCATCCCCCATGAACGCCCGTCCCCGGGTGATGACATATGCCCCTAGCACTGGGCACATCACGCCGACCAGTACGGAGACGATCAACGCCCTGACCATGAAACTGTATTCGAAGGGACCAACTATGTGGTCGATCACAATCAGCGCCAAACCGGGTGGTAGTGGTCGGGGGCGAATTCCATGCCGTGAGAGCCGTACATCTCCTCCAGCACGGCGGGCGTGAAGGCCTGGTTGGGAGGACCGCAGGCGCACACATGATGGTTTAGGCACAACACCTGGTCGAACCGTTCGGCCAGGTTGGTGAGGTCGTGGGTAGCCAGGAGAACGATTATTCCTTCATCGCGGAGGGACTGGAGCACATCTATAATGCCTTCCTGGGCCCCCACGTCAACGCCGCTGAAGGCCTCATCCAGCAAGACCACGCTGGCCTCTTGGGCCAGGGCACGGGCGATGAAGACTCTCTGGCGCTGGCCTCCGGAAAGCTCGGTCATCGGGGTTGAGCGCTGCTCCCAGAGGCCGACCTTGCACAGACAGAGCTTCACCAGCTCCCGGTTCTTCTTGCCGGTTTGTCCGAACCACCCGGTGCGGCAGCAACCCATCATTACCACATCATGTACATTGACGGGAAATCGCCAGTTTATGCTGTCCCGCTGAGGGACGTAGGCCAAGGCCCCTGTACGGGACGCGGCGCCATAAAGGTTCACCGTGCCTCGGGTTATAGGCAGCACACCGGCGATGGCATCGAACAGGGTGCTTTTTCCGGCTCCGTTGGGTCCCAGCACTGCCATAATGGTGCCGCAGCCCACATCGAAGGTGACGTCGGTAAGGGCCGTGTGCCCTCCGCGCACGACTGTCATGTCCTTAACAGCTATCCCTGCATGTGCTCCCATCTAAATGCTTCCCCTCAGGCGGTGATCATGGCTTCCGGAAGTGGACCGAGTGCGTTGCTTGGTCCACTTCCGGGAGATTGCCTTTCTTATATTATCGCAGAGCCTCGACTATCCGGTTTACGTTGGTCCGGACCATAGTGATGTAGGTTTCCGCTCCGCTCCCCTCGACGCCGAGGGAGCCGGAGTAAAGCCTGAACAGACCGACACCGGCTTCTGCGGCCACGGCGACGGCAAGGCGCTCGCTGACGGTGGTTTCGCCGAACACCGCCTTGGCGCCGGTCTCCTCTATTTCATGGACCAGCTCCGCCAGGTCCTCCGCCGATGGCTCAACCTCGGTGGTGATGGACAGGATCACGCCCACTACCTCGAATCCGTAGAGGTTGGCAAAGTACCCAAGGCTGTCGTGGGAAGTGACCAGCAGCCGGTTTTCCTCGGGCACCTTGCTAACTTGTTCCTCGGTCCAAGCGTGCAACTCGTCAAGCTCGGCCTTGAATGCGGAAGCATTTGCCTCGTAAGTGTCCGCCTGTTCGGGATCCAGGTCCGACAGCAAGGAAACGATTTCATCGACGGCTATTTGGACTCGGATCGGGTCAAACCAGAAATGGGGGTCCTCGGGACCATGGTCGTGGCCGTGGTCGTCCTCGCCCTCATGGTCATCTTCGTGGCCGTGGTCATCTTCGTGGCCGTGGTCGTCTTCGCCCTCGTGGTCATCTTCGTGGCCGTGGTCGTCCTCGCCCTCGTGTTCATCTTCGTGGCCGTGGTCGTCCTCGCCCTCGTGTTCATCTTCGTGGCCGTGGTCGTCCTCGCCCTCGTGTTCATCTTCGTGGCCGTGGTCGTCCTCGCCCTCGTGTTCATCTTCGTGGCCGTGGTCGTCCTCGCCCTCGTGTTCATCTTCGTGGCCGTGGTCGTCCTCGTCCTCGTGTTCATCTTCGTGGCCGTGGTCGTCCTCGCCCTCGTGTTCATCTTCATGGCCGTGGTCGTCCTCGTCTTCGTGGCCGTGACCGCCGGGCTCCTCGAACTCTATAGGGTCAATGTGCTCGCCCAGGTCCGTGATGCTGGAAGGGTCCCGGGCGGCGCCCTCAAGAAGGCTCCTTATCCACGACTCCTCAAGCCCCAGCCCGATGGCAAGAACAAGGTCTGCGTCAGCGATCTTGGCGACATCCTGGGCGCCGGGCTGGAAGCTGTGGGGGTCGGCACCGATTGGCAGCAGGCTGAACACGTCAACATGCTCTCCCCCGATGTTCTCCACCCAGTCCGCCACTATGTTGGTTGTGGTGACCACGTTGAGTGGGGTTGGCGGTATGGGCGTGGCAGTCGAGGTGGGGGTTGGGTCTGGAGCGGCAGTTGGCGTAGAGGTCGGAGTGCCGTTGTCACCAGCGCATGCAGCGGTGGCAAAGAGGAGGCCGATGACCATCAAGCAGGCGCTCATGAGACCAGATATGCCTCTAATGTGATTGAGTATCATATACTCTCTGTCTCCTTTCCTTGGAAGACCTGTGGACTTAAAGATGTCGAATCTAACCGGAACAGAGTGTTATGCGATTCAGTATCATTAGTGAATCGCATTTAATCGTAATGTCGTCCGCGGCGTCTCTAGTTGGTGTTTTCCTTGGCGCAAAGGTCGCAGGTGATGTACAACTCGATGCGGTGTCCGACGACATCACCTGGAATCTCGTTGCTCAGGGACCTCATCAGGCGTTCGATGGTGGCAGCGCGGAACTCTCCCACGTTGCCGCACACGACACAGACCGTGTGGTGGTGGTGCTCCACCCTGGAGAGGGTGTACCTTGGTGCACCATCGGGTAGGTTCAGCCGGCAGATGACTCCTATCTCCAGGAGCAGTTTGAGGGTTCTGAAGACGGTTGCCCTTCCCACCGACGGCAGCTCTCTGCCGATCTCCTCGGCTGTAAAGCCGCTCCCCTTTTCCTCGAGGATATGAACGATACTGCGTCTTGAATTAGTTGAGCGGTAACCCCGGTCCTCAAGGACTGCCATGATATTGGGCCGGACAATTTGCTCGGTAGTCATGGTACTCTGTATCACTAAAGCCAGTCCTGGGTATCCTAGCAGCAGAAAGTAGACGTGTCAAGATATTCTTGGAGAAATTGAGACTGGTAGCAGGCCTGGGCGGTCTGTATGGATTGAGAATGTCTGCTATGGTCTCAGGCTGCGCCGGTAAATGAAAAAGGTTGCTCCCAGCACCAACAAGGCTATGGGTATTCCGATCAGAGTCCAAGTGAGAGTGCTGCCTCCCGGACCTCTGAGATGCTCCAACTGAGACGGCGCCGGCAGGGGAGTGGGCGCCTGGGCGGGAGAAGTTGGCTCCCGAAGGAGTGCGACGATGGGGTGCTGAGTTGGGGTTGGTGCCGGGTTGTAAGGAGTTGGATCTGCCAGGTGCCTGGCCGCTGGCTCCTCCGGGCCTACAGCGTCTTCCGCCGCCGGAGCTGAAGTCGGAATCGCGGGTCGAGTCGGCTTTGGCTCCGCCCGTTCAAGAGAATCTGCATCCCCCGAAGGAGTGGGCCTGGGGGAGGGAGTCGGTGCGGTTTCCACTTGTTCCGGCAGATTTGTCGGGGCCGGGGCCGGAGCCGTCGGGGATATCACTGTGGGGCTGGGTGGGGATGTGGGTGCGGGCGTGGGTATGAGTATAGGTATAGGCGTAGGAGTAGGTCTAGGGGCGTCGTCATCACTCTGACTGCCTGCAGGAGTAGGTGTCGGATCCGGGGAGGGTGGAGCCAGCGGCACAGCATATCCTGCGGCGAAGGTCGATATCCTGGCGCTGTCGGCACAGATTAAGGTGCCTCCATCCGTCGAGATCTCCACAGCATTTTGCAACAGAGACCACATATCCGCACCGTCATGTCGCAGCATTATCGTCACGCCATTCCCTGCTCTGCGCGGTGTGAGGCAGATGGTTGCCGGGGTGTCCAATCGGCCTATGGTGATGCCCTCCCGGTCACGTAGAGTGATGCTCAGAAACCCTAACTCTCCAAGGATGCGAAACCCTGGAGGAGCGGTTGGAGTAGACAGATCGTTTCTGAGGGCGCTAGAGAACTGGACGAGGGCCAACTTGGCCAAAACGGTACTATCTCGCAACGTTAAATGGGAGCCGATGCTGCCCTCGTCTACCTCCACCCGCACTGGGAATGTCTCTTCTCCCAGCTCGAAGGTCAGGTCTGCCTCCCCTGCGGACCTAGCCGAGATCGTGACGGCGCCTTGGGTATAGGTTCCCACCTCGGCGACCAGTACCCTGACCGTCACGCGGAAGCTCAGCGACACCTCGTTCCCTAGCTGGTCTATGGCGGTGTAGGCAAAGAGGCTTCGCTGTAATGGTTGTGTGGGGGTACCGGTTATGATGCGCGCGATGGGGTCAAAGAACAGCCCCGGGGGCAAGGCCGGCGAAAGCACGTATGTGAGGTCGCCTGTACCCCCAATCGCCGCTGGCACGTGCACAACCCCTACATCCTGGCCCATAACATAATCTTGGTCCGGCACACTTTCGGAACTGAAGGTAAGCTCAAGGGGTCCTGGCTGAGTTGGTTCGGCTACGATTATGACTGCCTCGGACGTACTGCTGAGGTGTTTGCCATCGACTTCGCTAACGCGAAGAGTGAATAGGAGAGTTCCCTCTTGACGAGCGATGAACCAAGCTTCTCTAAAATTCGAGTGCTCTGTTTGCTCTGTTGCTTCTGGGTGAAACAGCTCAATCGACGAATCGCTGGGCTCGGTCCACTGATAGCTTATGGTCCCGCCCTCCGGGTCGTGGCTCCCGGAGCCGTCCAGGATCACTATATCTCCAGGCTTAACCCGCAGCGGTTCTGCAGTTTCATCCCCTGTGCGCACGGACGGTGGGCATAGCTGGTTTATGATGCCCGCTATCGGCAGCGAGGCCAGTTCCGGGACCACCACTTCATCTGGATTGATGACCACCGTCTGTGCGGGCGGTGGGCACAGCTTGGCAGTTGCGACGGCTATCGGCGGCGAGTCCACCTCGGGGACCCACAACTCAAATTCGCTTTCTGAAGATGCTTCCGGCCAGCCGTCGTCCATCGCCATGACTCTGATCTGATGTCTCTTGGGTGAATCCAGCTCCAGGGGCGTGCCTCTGAAGGTGCGTTCCTCATTATCGAAAGTCAACCAGGCGGGAAGGGGGGAGTCGTCGGACATGACAGAGGAGTAGGTGATGGTGTGGTTGTCCTCGTCGGTGGATGCCGGAAAGGTGTAGGTCCACTCCTCTCCTTCCGTCGCCGTCTGGTCTGTGACCCCAGGGACCGAAGGCGGGGAGTTGTATATGACCTCCAGGGTGAAGGTGGCCTCGGAGGACATCGGCGGTGTGCCGTCATCGGAGGCTCTCACCACTATGTTCAGGGTGTCGGCATCGCCGGATGTGGCTGTGCCGCTGAAGATAAGGGTGTTGATCTCGAATCCCAGCCAGATGGGCAGCTCGGCGCCCCCTTGTAGTTCAGCAGAGTAGCTCAGGGTGTCCCGGCCGTCGGGGTCGGTAGCCTGGGGAATCGTGTAGCTGAAGAACAGACCGGCTCCTGCCCTCTGGTCTTCGACCATGGGCGGCGCCGGCTGTTGGTTAAAGTCCCCAGCCGCTAGAGTGAAGAAAGCTTGAGAGGAAGCTGGAGGAGTGCCGTTGTCCGTAGCTGTGACTCTTATCGTGAGGCTCCCTGTATCGGCATCTTCAGGAGTCCCACTGAAGGTGCGACTGGCCTCGTCGAAATCGATCCAGGCTGGCAGGGGCGTTCCATCTGCGAGAGAGGCGGAATAGGTCACTTGATGCCCGTCCAAGTCGGCTACATCGTCGAAGGTGTAGCTGAAGGGCTGGAGTTCGGTGGCTGCCTGGGCCTCCACCGGCGGCGCGGGAGGAGGCGTGTTTAATGGGGAGGCCGTACTGATGGGAGAGTAGGCGCCCAGGCCGAAAATATTCTCGGCGGCGATCCTGACCTGGTAAGGCTGGTTGTTTGCCAGGGAGTCGATGTTGACTGTACTGGAGTCTCCTGGTAGGGGCACGTCAGTCCAGCTGCCCTGGCCTTCCTGGCGGTATTGCAGCATGTGACCAGTGACTGCTGAGCCGCCATTCTCTGCCGGTGCATGCCAAGTTACGGTGAGATGCATATCACGCTCAATCAGCGAAATGTTACCCGGCGGACCGGGAGGCCCGAGCCGGGCGGGTGCTCCCAGTCGGTGGACAGCATCGCTGGTCGCCCTTACTTCGAAGGAGTGGACGGCTTCATCATCCACGTCGATGGTGTAGGTTGTGGCATCTGTCACCATCCAGGCGCCCCAGGTCTCGCCGCCGTCATAACTGACGCGGTACCTGTAGTTCCCCAGGGTCCCGCTCCCTGTGTCGCTGGGTTCGTCCCAAGCCGTCTCAATGTTCCCCGAACCCTGCATAGATGCGGACAGGGCGCTCACCGGCCCCGGTTCCCGTTGCCTGCCAAACTCCTGCCAGTTCGAATTTGTAGTGGGGTCTCCGTCGAAGTCCATTTTCAGCACCGGGTAGTTGTATGGGGCGCCGAAGTCCCAGGGTTCGTCGGCGATCATATCGTCGTCGATGCTGATGTTCCAACTGCCGTATAGGTCGGCATAGTCAATCGGCGATCGCAGCTCGGCGTCCGTTCTGCCCGACAGCCCGGCTGTCGCCGATTCGGTTCCTTCGACGGCACCGTTCCCGTCCGCATCATCGGAGCCTACGCCCACGCTCATTCCCGAAGTCTCCGTGTTCCAATAGCTGCTGGAGATTGTGCCTTCCTGGTCGATGCCTATCAGTCCGCCTACACTGACGGGGCCGGCGACGGCGCCCGTGGAGTAGCATGTCGAAATGCTGCTCCGGTTCTCGCCGACCAGCCCTCCGGCCTGACCCCCGGTGCTGGACACGCTTCCTGTTGCGTAGCAGGCGATCATGGCCCCGCTGTTCTGAAGTCCAACCAGCCCGCCGACCTGGGTATCCCCGGACATGGTGGAAGAGGAGTAGCTTCCTGCGATGCTCCCGCCGTTGTTCCAGCCCACGAGCCCTCCGGCGTAGCTCCTGGAGGCAGACACCCGGCCCGTTGTGTAGGTGATGGAGACCATCCCCTGGTTTTCGCCCACCAGTCCACCAACACCGGTCTGGCCGCTCACGTTCACATTTTTGAGGGCGAGGTTGTGTATGTTGGCGGAGGCGCCGGTGGAACCGAATAGCCCGACGAGGGGGATACTGCGCTGGATGAACAGGTTGGATATGGTGTGGCCATTGCCGTCGAAGGTGGTGGTGAAGCGAGTAGCATTGGTGTCGGTGCTCCCATCTCCTATGGGCAGCCAGCCCGATCCGGTGTCCCACCATTGGTCGCCCGAGCCGATGACGCCGTCGCCGTTGGTGTCAAAATCCAGGTCCGACATGAGCTCGTATCCCGTACAGCCAGCTATGGGACATCCCATGCCCGATAGAGGTGTGGGGAACGCCGAAAGGTAGCCGGGGTCGGTGGAAGCACCGTCGCCATCCAGGTCCCATCGGATGGCGTCCAGCATCGTTAGGTTGCTCACCTCGATGAGACCATCATCATCAAGGTCGTAGTCAACGAGAGTTGCAACTGTAAGTGTGAGGACGGCAATAGCCAACCCGGGGGTGGGGGTGGTACCGTCGCTGGCTGTAACCTTGATCAGCAAGGTGCCTCTGTCGAACTCTCCGGGGGTGCCGCTGAATGTACGAGTTAAGGCATCGAACTTCAGCCAGGTTGGCAGGGGGCTGCCGTCATGAAGCTCAGCCGAGTAAGCTGCTGGTCGTCCTTCCGGGTCGTCAACGCCAGGGAATGTGTAGCCGAACAGCTCTCCCGTTTGGGCGAACTGGTCCGTTAGGGAGAGGGCGCTCGGCGGATCGTTTACCTCTAGAACGTTAAGGGTAAATGTGGCGGATGACGAAAGGGAGGCGTCCCGTGCCGTAACACGTATGGTATGGCTGGCAGGTGTGTCGGCTTCCAGGGGCGTGCCGGAAAAGGTCCGCGAAGCTGCATCGAAATTTAACCAGAACGGCAGACTGTCCATGTCGCCCGAACTGGCTAAATAAGCAACCATGTCGCCGTCGGGATCGACGACCTCGTCAAACTGATAGACGAACGGCTGGTCCTCCGCTGCTGTTTGTGCTGAAAGGGAAGGCACTTCTGGGGCCCGATTCGGGGCCAAGGCTGCTGGGAACAGTTCCTTAGAGAGGTTGCTGTCCTGGATTTTGACGCTGGTAATGGAAACCGCCGGTTGGAAAGGGTCTGAGGTGCCGGGCCCGGGGGTTACGTACATGTCCAGGAGTATTGTCCTGCTGAATATGTCCCCGGTGGTCAGGGTAATCGCCCGCGTCCCGTCCATGTTTAGCGTTTCGGTTAGGTCGGTAGTATTCCCTTGAACACGCCACGCTACAACGTGGTCACCGCTTGAGAGGCTGAAGGTAACTTCGACCTCGTTGTCGTCGGCGCCCGTAAGACTGCGCCCAGTGTCGATGCGCATGGTGCGCAGCTTCTGTCTCCCGCCTCCTGCGGTCACGTTCCGCGTCTGAAAGGACACCAGCACATCGTTGATCTGAAGGTCGGCTGTTGAGGTGTTGGCAATACTGCCGGACACCGCCCTCGTTGTGTCCAATGTAGGTGTGCCTAAGCCCATGGTGAGCGTTTCGTCGTTTTCGTCCTCCTGGTCCATCAGTACCAGCAGGGTAGCCGTTCCTGAGGTATCCCCGGAAGGAATGATAATGGTTGGTGTAGTCTGGGATGCCCCGGTAAGGTCGCCGGTGAGGTCGTCTTCATTGGGCAGAGAAAGAGGCACCGATATGTCTACCGGCTGGCTTTCGCTTAGGGATACCTGCGCCCGCACGATGTCCCCCTCCGCCATAAAAGACGACGACTCGTTAAGCGGCGTATCCCCGTGCCACAACGACAGCGATGCGCTGCCCGAGACGGTTATCGGATCGTTGTCGGTGATGGCGATGCTGACTGAGGTGTTGTCCGGGACGCCCAGTCCGTTCAGGACGCTGCTGAGGGTGAAGGTTAGAGATTCAGACTCCGGTGTAGGGTCGCTGGAATCGTCCATTGCCGCAAGAGTCAGAAGCCCCGAGCTTCCTCCAGCTCCCACAGTTAACGTCCCTAGCAGCCCGTCGCCCGTAGTAGTCAGGACGGCCCCGGGCCCGGCGGCCAGGGTGAAGTCCCCCGTGTCGATCCCATGCCCACTGACCAACCAGCCGAAAGTCGCTGCCGGCAATGCATCGCCATCCAAAGTGATCGTGATGGTGGCGGTCTCCTCGTCGTCCTCATCTATGCTCTCCGCATCGCTGGTGAGGGCGCTGACCGAGGTAGCCCTGTCATCATCTATGATGGTGATAGTGGCGGAGATAGTCTGTCCTGCCAAACTCACGAGGCTGTCTCCGGTGCTCAAGACAATCTCGAAGGTCTCATCTGTTTCCGCCAAATCGTCTCCGGTCGTGCTGATGGAGACATTGAATGACATTCCGGAGGTGGTGTAGTCGCCGGTCTGAAGCTGAATGGCATGGTCCAGGACCGTGTAGTCGTCCGTGTTGGCAGACTCAGGGTTGCTGGCCGAGCTCCGGAGCTGGAGAGAAGCAGGGCGGGCGAGATTCTTGTCCTGGGCAGTAACGTTAACGGTAACCTGGAAACTATGCCCTTCATCCACAGAGTAGGACGAGCGAGCCAAAGTGGCAGTTAGTTGGTCGTCGTCCAAGCGGTCAACACTTATGGTGGAACTAACGCCTTCGTTGAGAGCTACCCCTGTCGGTGGAGCCAGCGTAGCCCCTATCGGCTGGGCGCCGGTCACCAGATCATCTCCCGTGGAGGATATGGTGAGGGGGCCTGAAGTCTCGCCGGAGCCGATTTCTACGCACGCCTCTTGCTCCTGGATGCAGGAGAAGGTGAGCTTGCCCGCGGTGTCTCCTCCATCCAGCGTCACCATGACGGGAATCAGAAGGGCCGAGTTCGCTGTCTGCTCCAGGGTTACAGTGAATGTCCGGGAACCCCCGTTCTCGGCCATCGGATTGGGGTCATCTACCGTAAAGGATGAGATTAGCGTTGCTCCGTCGTCGTCGGTAATTGTGACGGTCGTGGAAGGCGGAGGGGTCCCCAAATCGTAGGCCCGATCACCGGCGGTGAGAGGCGCCAGCTTCAGGACCACTGTCTCGTCAGGCTCGGTAACCGAATCTACTATGGGCCTGAAGGGATTTGCGGTTGTGACCCACACCGACGGGCTGTCCCCTGTACCGATGCCGATTACAGTGCCGGAGTCGAAGGTTACCAACTCATCCAGGGCGGTGTAGTCGGTTCCCTCCGTGGCTGTGCCTCCGTCGCTCACTACCCGTACCTTCACGCTCCGATCCAGCGTCGCTGCGGGGTTGGCAGTTGCGGTGACCGTGACCTGTGATGATCCAGGCTCCGAACTCCCGGAGGTGCCCTCTCGTACCGGCGTCTGAGCGGAGATTGCGAGGGTGATCGTGTCCGTATCGTTTACCCCGAACTCCATGGCGTTGTCAGAGGGGCTGAAGCTCTTGGCCTCATCCCCTCCGAGCAAAACCTTGTCCAGAATGAAGCGTACATGCTCCGTGTCGGGTTCCACCCTTGCGTCATCGCCGGCGGGGATTGTGATGGTGGCCGTATTGTCGCCGGAAGCTATTGCAGTCCGGTACCTGCCTTCGCTGTCCAGCGTTTCGGAGATCGCCAGATCACCTGTCGCTGAGCCTGTTGGAGACGTTGTGCCGTCGGCTACGTACCAGCGCACCGATGCCCCACCTGTGGGGGCCGGCTGATTCAACGTGACTCTGATCTGGATCGATGACCCCTCTGGAACGGTTGTGGAATCTCCCACTATGGCTAACGCGGCATCTGTGGGCCCCGGGGCTTCAGTTACGGGAGTGGTCGTGATGCGCGAGACTTTGCCAAAGGGGTGCGCTGCCCCGCTGTGGGCCCTGACCTCCACTACGTATGCAGTGTTCAGAGCGGGAGTGAAGGTATAGCTCGGTTCTGAGGTGGCCATCCAGCTCGGGACCCATGTTGTGCCTCCATCGCTACTGGAACGGTACTGGTAGGTCACCGAGCTGACGCTGCCAAGGTCCGTAGGTGTATCCCAGGTCACTAGGATGGTCCCGTCATTGTTCGGGGTCTCCGACAGGTTGCCGATGGAGCCCGGCTCCCGCTGGAGGCCGAAGTCCCGCCAGTTGGCGGCGGTACCGGAGTCGCCGTCGAAGTCCACACTCAACACCGGGTAGTTGTAGTTCGCGCCAAAGTCCCATGGGTCGTCGGCTATCGAGTCGGCGTCGATGTTGATGTTCCAGTTGCTGTAGATGCCCGCGTAGCCGGTTGGTGTCCTTAGTTCGGCTGTCGTCTTGCCGATGACCCCCGACGTCGGTGTTTCCCAAGGGTCAAGGATGCCATTGAAATCCTGATCGTCGGACCCGACACCCACGGAGCGTCCGGAAGTTTGAGTATCCCAGTAGCTGTTGGTGATCGTTCCGCCGCCATGTTCTCCAATCAGGCCTCCGACATAGGCCGCCGCGGAGACTGCTGAAGTCGAGTAGCTTGCCACAACGTCGACCCGGCTGGTGCCCACAAGTCCGCCTACCTGGATGCTCTCCCTTCCGGTGGCTGAGACGCTCCCGGTGGAGTAGCTGGCCTTGATTCCGGCTCCTGCGCCGGCGACGCCCACGAGGCCGCCTACTATGGAGCTGTTTCTGCCATTCCCTGTCACATCGGCGCTGGTGTAGCTGGCGACGATGCTGCCTTCGCTGTGCCCAACCAGACCGCCCACCTGGTTCCCGGTACCGCTGACGGCTCCGGTGGAGTAGCAGGCTTCTATTTCGCCGGCGCTGTAACCCATAAGCGCTCCCACGCTGGAATAGCCCTGGACGGACACATCGCTCAGACCTAATCGGAGGACCACAGATGATGGGCCGGAGGAGCCGAACAGCCCGACGAAGGGTGAACCGCGCTGAATGTGCAGGTTGGAGATGGTGTGTCCGTTGCCGTCGAAGGTGGCGCTGAACCGGGTCGCGTCGGTGTCGGTGCTGCCGTCCCCGATTGGCAGCCAACCTGACCCCGAGTCCCACCAGTCGTCGTTGGAATCGACGTCTCCGTCGCCGTTGGTGTCGAAGTCCAGGTCCGCCGTGAGCTCGTAGCCCGAGCAGCCGGCAGTTGGGCAGCCCATGCCTGGCTGGGGTGTGGGGAAGGCCGACGAATAGTCCGAGTCGGTGGAAGAGCCGTCGCCGTCCAGGTCCCAGCGGATGGCGTTCAGCATGGTAAGGCTATCCACGTCGATGAGGCCATCATCATCGGTGTCGTAATCGATGAGGTCTCCGGTGGAGAGCTGCAGTTGGGGGGCGTGGATATGCACCGCCGATGTCTCAGCCGAACTGATGTGCCCCGACAATAGTGTGGCCAGGAAAACAAACAAGGCCGCCGATGAAGCTATCCCGGCTGCCCTTGGCAATGTGGCAGCAAAGAAAGGATACCGGCGCCCCAGTGGGTTTGCTCCGGTCCTATTCTGTGCCCCCGTCGGCGCTCTCAAAAGGCGTAGAAGGCAAAATATTCGAGAGTGTTCGGTCAAAGTGATGGGCAGATTCTATTGCGGCGCACTAGTGCCAGGTGAAAGTGTGCCTTTGAGGCAGACTAGCTGTCGGGGGGGAGCACCCGGACGGTGATGATGTCGGTGCCGTGGTACTGCTGGTGGCGTACCGACGATGCAAAGCCTCGCAGCAGCCTTAGGGACATCTCGTTCTCCTCCGGCGTTTCCGAGTCGTGCTGCTGCATCTGGCGGATGCGGTCCTCGATGTTGCCCTCGTTGCTGGCCCCGCCGATGAACTCCAGGTCGGCGGCCGGGCCGTCGCTGGATGCTATCACCACCAGGCGGCGTTCCTCCACCGGGGGAGCCTCTTCCTTTTCCTCTATTGCTGCGACTTCCTCGGGATTCTCCTCGCCTTCCTGTTCCTTGTCTGAGTCCTCTGCTTCCAGGGTGAAGTCTTCCAAGGAGAGTCCTTCCAGTTCCAGGGGCGCCAGGGTGAGCAGGGTCTCCTCAGCCACCGCGCCCAGCCTGTCCTTCATGGGCTGGCCCCACCCCCGGCTGTTGGCGAATTTGGTGATGAACTCGTTGAGATCGGGAAGGGAATCGATGTGCAGGCGTGACTGAAAGCGCATGCGTCTGGGGTTGGTGAGCTCCAGGTAGAGGATCATGGCGACGGCGGCAAATCCTCCGGTGGTGATGCCGCTCTTGAAGAGTCCGTCGACCACCGGCCCCAGGTCTGGGAGGGCGAACAGCTTGAACTGGAAGGCGGCCCCTATCCAGAAGCATATCCCAGCCACCACAACCTTTTCGCGGTTGGGTTCATTCTGGATGATGGTCCTGGCGCCATCCACGATCAGAATGCCGGTCACCAGCAGAAGATATCCGGTCATCACAGGTCCGGGGATGGTGCTGAAGAAGGCAGAAACCTTGGGCAAGAAGGCCATGCCGATGAATATGAGGGCGGCGCAGTAACCGACCCGGTGAGAGGCGACCCCGGTGGTGCGCACAAAGGCAACAATCCCCGAGTTGACGATGTTGGGCACGGTGCCCGCCAGGCCGGCCATGAGATTGCTGGCCCCTCCGCCCGCCAGGGCGCCCTGCACCTGCCGGAAATCGATGGCCCGGTTTTCTCGAAGCGACGCCCTTTGTATGGCGATAGCTTCCCCGTTGGCTTGGATGGAGAAGATCACCCCAAGAAACAGAAAAGACGGTACCAGGGTCCAGAAGGCGATGCCAAAGTCCAGCGCCAAGCCCGGGGCGGAGGAGGGCACGCCGATCCAGGGTGCATCCACAATCCTGCTTGCATCGTAGATTCCCAGCCCAGCGGCGGCGGCCGTTCCGACCACAATGCCGATGACAGGCCCCCATAGTCGCAGCAAGGGGGCTCCCCTAAGGGTCAGCGCCGCCACAACTACCAGGGTGACAAGGGCGGTCAGAGGAGCCGCGGTTGGCTCCTCCTGGGATGAATCGTCCAGGAGCTGGAAGACCACCGAGGCCAGGGTGATGGAGAGGATCATTATGACGATGCCGCTGACCGTCGGGGTGACGATGCGTCGCAGGATGACCAGCCATTTGGAGATTACCAGTTGGGCTATGGCCGCCAACAGCACGAGGGTGGTCAGCGTGGCCGGGCCTCCATCGACGACGGCGGTGATGCAGAAGGGGATCGAGACGGCTGCTGTGAACATGGGCAGCACAGCCCCAGCCCCCACAGGGCCCAGCCGGCGCACCTGCAACAGGGTGGAGACCCCGACGACCAGCAGGGAGGCAAAGACCATCCAGGTGAGGTATGACTCATCCTGGCCCGACTCGTTGGCTACGATTACCGGGGTGACCATGAGGGTCGCCGTAGCCATCAGGGTGAACTGGGCGCCCAGACCCAGGGACGTCAGGATGGGGGCTTTCTCATGCCCCTCGTATTTGGGGTTTTGAGATGCTGTAACCGTAGCTGATACTTCCGCCGGGAATATGTCCTACACCATACCACAAACGTTGTTGACCGTTCGTCGTATGCAAACTGAAGCATATACCGTGAAATTCATCGTGGGGATAGCGGGCGCAGGATATAATTGCTTTAGTTCAGCCCGGCTATATTCGCTGGTTGAGATAAGGAAGGCCGAAGGAAAAGGGAGGCGAAATGGCGGACGCAACGAGCGTGGAAGATTACATCGCGGGACTGCCTGAGGAACGAAGGAGTGCAATCGCCTCGATGAGAGAGGTGATCCTCGCCAATCTCCCCGAAGGGTACATGGAGCAGATGGACTTCGGCATGATCGCTTATGTGGTGCCCTTGGCCAGGTTTCCCCAGACCTACAACGGCCACCCCCTGATGTACGCTGCCTTGGCCTCCCAGAAGAATTACATGTCCCTGTACCTGATGAACATCTACGGAGACGCCGAAACCCAGCAATGGTTCGCCGGGGAGTTCAAGGCGAGGGGCAAGAAGCTGGACATGGGGAAGTCGTGCGTGCGCTTCAAAAAGCTGGACGACCTGCCAATGGACGTCATCGGGGAGGCCATCGCCAAGACGTCCCCTGCCGAGTGGATCGAATACTACGAAGCATCCCGCAAGAAGACTAAGAAGGGCAAATAGGCTCCCTTGCCCCGTAGTGATGTGGGAGATATGCTTGCCTCAAAGCCTTCGTCGTCAGATTGGTGGTGAAATAGATGGCTGATCGTGTGATGACCCCTGAAGAGATCCGGAGTCTCCTGGATGGCACCCAGCTGGCTACGCTTGCTACTGTGCGAAAGGACGGCTCTCCCCAGGTGGCGCCGGTTTGGTATGAGCACAAAGATGGCAAAGTGTTCATCATCACCAATGAGAGGGCGGCCAAGGTCCACAACATACGACGCGACCCCAGGGTGAGCGTTTCCATAGCGACGCCAGACTGGCCCTACAGCTACGTACTCTTTTACGGCGAGGCCGAGGTTACCACCAGGAACCGAGAAGAGGTCCTCACATCCATTTGTATCCGTTACAAGGGTGAGGAAAGGGGGAGGGCTCTTGCCAAAGAGCTGCTGGGTAACGACGGAGGTGTGATCATCGAGGTCTCGCCCAATCGTGTTATCTCCTGGACGATGCGTCCGTAAGGAGACACTCCGCTCACTAAGACGGCGTGGAGGAATCCAACGCCTCGCGCATCCATGAAGTCAGGTCTGCCACGACGTCGGGGCTGATCTCGTGCCGGATGGGGTACTCCTTGTAAGAGGGGGCATAGCCGGCGCCTTCCAGGAAGTCCCGCGCCCTCTGAGCTGCCTCCAGAGGCGCCAGTTCATCGTAAACGCCGTGGGCGATGAAAATGGGCTGGCTCCTGCCAGCCGGCAGCTTGGGGCGCAGGTCCTCTGGGTTGGGCAGGAATCCGCTAAGCACCGCCAGCCCGGCGAAGGTCTCAGGCTTACCCAGACCGCACCGGTAGGTCATGCCCCCTCCCTGGGAGAACCCGCCCAGGATGATCTTCCCCGGAGGCGCGGGGTACTTATCCATCACTTCCCCGAAGAAGGCTTCCAGGCCGTCCTCGGCTTTGCGAATGTCGTCGGGCGTAGCCGTTCCCCTGGGGGGCATCCAGCCGTAGCCGACAGATCCCCCGCCCAGGTCGAAGGGAATGGGAGCGTTGGGACAGACGTAAATGTAGTTCTCTTGGTCGATGGCGGGAGCCAGGCTGGCCAGGTCCGCCATGTTGGCGCCGAAGCCGTGCAGCAGGATCACCAGCGGGTATTCCGCGCCGGGGTCGTACCCGTCGGGGTGGATCGCTATGTACCGCAGAGTCTCGCCTTCATGACGGGTGGCTTCCATGGCTCTTTCCTTTCGGCGGGCCTAGACCGCCAGGCCTCCGTCGATGCTGATGGCTTGGCCGGTGATGTAGCCGGCGGCTTCTGTGCACAGGAATACCACTGTTTCGGCCACATCTTCGGGGGTGCCGAAGCGACCCATGGGAATCCTCTCCAGGATGTTCTTCTGCAGATCGGGCGGCATGTGCTCTACCATGCTGGTGGTGATATAGCCCGGGGCCACCGCGTTGACGGTGATGTTGCGGGAGGCCACCTCGCGGGCTGTTGCCTTGGTGAAGCCGATGAGTCCGGCCTTCGATGCAGCATAGTTGGCCTGCCCGGGGTTTCCCGACAGGCCGACGATGGAAGATGTGTTGACTACCCTGCCGTAGCGCTGCTTCACCATGTGAGGTATAGCGTAGCGGGTGCACAGGAAAGCACCACGCAGATTGATGTTCAGCACCTCATCCCAGTCCTCGGCGGACATCCGCATGAGGAGCTTGTCCCGGGTGATGCCTGCGTTGTTGACCAGGATATCTATCTTACCCCAGTGGTCCACTACCTGGCTCACGAGGTGCTTGGCATCCTCCTCCTGGGACACATCTCCGCCTATGGCAATTGCCTCCCCGTGCTCTTCGGAGATCTTGGCCACGACCCGGTGGGCTGAGTCGGCGCCAGTGTGGTAGCTGACGGCCACGTTGGCGCCCGCCTCAGCCAGGCGCAACGCGATGACCTCGCCGATGCCCCGAGAAGCGCCGGTGACCAGGGCAATCTGCCCCTCCAGGTGGGATATAGGTCGTTTATCAGGCAAGGCTCATCAAGGTCTCGACTAGGCTAAGGGGCGGGATCGGATGCTTCCAGCGCCTCCAGCTCGGCGCGCATGTTTTCCACCAAGCTAATCTCGACACACTTCCGCGCTGTGTCGATAGCACCGGCAACACCCTCGGGCCCGGAAGCCCCGTGACCAATCACAACGGGGGCCTGCACCCCGAAGAGGGGGCCGCCCATGCGCCGGGCAAGATTGTTTACATCCCACATCTGCTTTGCCAGATCTCCTAGGTCAGCCGGGGAAAGTTTGCCCGCCAGCATGTTCTTGAGGTACCCAGCCAAGGTGGTCCCAAGGCCCTCGGTGAACTTCATCAGGACGTTGCCGACGAACCCGTCGCACACGATTACGTCGGCCTTATCGGTGAAGAAGTCCATACCCTCCAGGTTCCCCACAAAGTTCAGGTTGCTTTCCTTGAAGAGGGGGAAGGCTTCTCGCACTTGACGGTTGCCCTTGGACTCCTCCTCACCGACGCTCAGGAGCCCCACGCGGGGCTGCTCGATCTTCAGGTAGTGGTGGGCAAAGACGCTGCCCATGACACCGAAACCCAGCATAAGGCTGGGTCTGCAGTCGATGTTGCTTCCCATATCCACAACAACGGTATTGGGGGCGATGCCAAGAAAGGGTCCGCCCAGGCAGGGACGGTCCAGCCCCGGCAGGGTGCCCAGGACCATGGTTGCGCTGGCCATGGTAGCTCCCGTGGACCCCATGGAGACCACAGCATCTGCCTCGCCCAGCTTGACCAGCTGGTTTGTTACCAGGATCGATGCCTTTGGCTTGGTGCGCAGGGCTTGGGCGGGGTGGTCATCCTCGGTGATCTTTCCTTCCGAGGGGACTACGGAGATGCGGGATGCGTCGCCGTTGTGCTTCGCAAGCTCGGCTTCCAGGGCCGGAGGGTCGCCGACCAGCAGAACATGGCAGTCCAAGGCGCTCACAGCCTGCAGAGCACCTTGGACCGTCGCCTCAGGGGCGTAGTCGCCTCCCATAGCATCGAGGGCGATGCGGGGGGGCGCCACTGGCTGTATATCGTTTGCGTCCGCTGCTGACATTGGCTTTGGTTCTCTTTCAGTCCCTTAAGCTTTCGGCCCGGTCTTCCCCGGGACTTTCATAGACGGGCAGATTCACCACTGCATCTCCCGCGATCAGATCCCTTTCTTGACCATCCTTGAGGCCAACGGCGCACACCACCTTGCGGGTCCCATCCTGCTGTTCTTCCCTGACCACCTCGCCCCAAGTGTGTACCTCATCGCCGGGGTAGGCGGGGGCCTTTAGCCTCACCTTCAACCGACCTGATTCGAGCCAATGTCGTCCGAAGGCGCTGGTAAGCATCTCCGACACGAAAGCCAGGGTGAGCATGCCGTGGGCCACGATGCCCCCAAACTGGCTCTGGGAAGCAAAGGACGGGTCGAGGTGTAGGGGGTTGCGGTCGCCGGATGCCTCTGCGTAGCGGGCGATCTGGTCATTCGTGATCGTTCGATGGATGACGGGAAGCGCGCCGCTCTCTTCAGCCAAGCTGCTCCTTCCCATCGGGGACCATCACGGTGGTCTTGCCGTCTAGCAGGGTATCCCCTGCCGGGCTGATCACTTGGAACTGGACCGCCATGATGGACCAGTCACCGCGTCGCACGGGCCGGGAAAGCTGCGCTTGGCAGGAAACTTCCTGACCCACGCTTGTGAGGCCGTGGCATGCCGTCTCCTGGGCTGCGTGTATAGTGCCTGGAGGAAGCGAGAGCTTTTCGATGAGCGTGGACAATACGTGGGCGGCCAATGCCAGAGGAGGAGTTGCGTCAAGGCTGGAGTAGATGGAGTTGTCATCTCCGACGGCTTGGAGGTAGGCGTCCACCAGCCCTCGGTCAACCATGAGGCTTCCCAGGTCCAGCCTCTCTCCGGTCGTTGTCGTCATCCCCCGATCCTCCCTTGACAAGCGACGCTGATTATAGCATAGGAGGGGGCCCGGAACCTGCCTTAAGGGGACTTGAGGGGCCCAAGCAGTCTGACTGGAGGGGGTTTTTCTGAGCCAGTTTTGGCTTCGAGCCTGGCTCTCTGTTCTATTCCTGAGGGCCCGGCGCAGTGGCCAGTATCTCGGCGGACACCGCCGGATCGTTGACAAGGACGAGGTTGGTCCCGAGAGCGGAGGCTTCTTTCCGAACGTAGGCCAGGGCCAGCAAGCCGTCCCTGCCCGGCACCTGCGCGACGGAGGTCACGGAACCCACTTCCCGGCCATCGTAGCTCAGCTTGGCGCCGCTCTCCACAATGATGCCCTCGGGAAAGCCGATGGACACCAGGTGGCGCTGCACCTTGCCGTAGGTGTCCAGGCGGGCGATCACCTCCTGGCCTATGTAGCAGCCCTTGTTGAAGCTGATGGAGTCCCACAGACCAGCCTCCAGGGGGTTGTAGGCGTCGGTCAGCTCAGCCTCCGGGCCAGGAACGCAGCTTTCTATGCGTAGAGCTTCGAATGCCTCGGTTCCTATGGGGACAATTCCGGCGCCGTTGATGGCCCTCCAAAGGTCGGGAGCATCTTCGACCCCGGCCACCACATCATAGGTGGGACTCCCGGCGCTGTCGGTGCGCAGCACCTGCACGCTGGTCCCCTGGATGGAAGCGTCGGTCCATCGACAGGGTTCCAGGCTCTCGATCTGCTCCCCAGCCAGCGACGAAAGCTTCTCCCTGGCCTGTGGTCCCAGGACCGTAAACATGGCGGTTGAGAGCGTGACGTCCTCGATCTCCACATCATCGACAATGGTGTACTTGTCGATCCATTCCAGAACCCGCTCCCGATTCTGCGGCCCCACGATGAGCAGCGTCCACGTACCCATGTTGAACAACTGCAGGTGGTCCAGGATCCTTCCCCTCTCATCGGTAAGGACGGTGCGGGCCCCGCTGCCGGAATCGATGCTCTCAACCAGGTTGGTTGAAAGACGGTTCAGGAGGTCCAGAACATCGGCGCCTGTTGCGGACAGGCGCCCGTAGTGGGAAGAGTCGTAGAGGGCTGCCGAGGTCCTGGCTGCTTCGTACTCGGCTGCCACATCGCCGAAGGTGCTGACCAGCGGCCAAGGGTGGTGCCCCACAAAGCTGGCCCCGGAGGCGGAGGCCTCATCGTGGATCGGAGACTTGGTGGTTACCATGTCATCTCCCAGGGTATCCTGTAACAACAGCAACGCCGCCGTGATGCAACAGGGCGGCGTTTAAGCCAGTTTGCTAAGTTTGGTGGTGCTAGACGGCGAAGGAGTTGCCGCACCCACAGCTCTTCTTGGCGTTGGGGTTTTCGAAGACGAAACCCTTGCCGTTGAGCCCGTCGGAGAAGTCCAACTGGGTCCCCGCCAGGTAGATGTAGGCCTTCTTGTCGATAAATATCTTCACGCCGCCATCGTCGACGACCTTGTCCTCGGGGGCTGAATCCTTCTCGACGCTGAGGGTGTACAAGAGGCCGGAACACCCGCCGCCCTTGACTCCGACGCGGACTCCGAAATCATCTTCGAAGCCCTCTTTTTGGGCGAAGAAACGGAGCTTATCCTTAGCTTTGTCGGTGATGGAGATCGATATAGTCCCATCTTCCGCATAGACCGTCATAGCTACCTCCTAAAGGCCACAGAGCAGCCCACAACCACCACTTCTTAGCCTTAATGATAGTTGGCCTCCAAGGCATCAGTCAACCCTGATGAGTACCCCTTCGGCATCTTTCACTGCACCTCCGGTGTTTGCCATGGTTCAGGCAAACCCTTAAGGGACTCCCCTTTGAGGGTATCCAGTGGTCAAGGTGACGAGGTGATGAAGGTGGTCAGGGTGGGGTAGATACGGCGAATTATAGGGAGTTTAGGTGAGTTTATAATGTTCTTGCAATTCGGCTAACTTTGCTATAACTGTAGATCTGCTGCCGGAGGGCACATGGCCAAGTCAGATTTCAGGTTCAGGACCGAGCTCAGGGTGCGATGGCCCGAGTGCGACGCCCAGGGTATCGTCTATAACGGCTCCTACATGGATTACCTGGAGGTGGCGCAGGCCGACTACTTCCGCAACCTGGGTTTCAGCATCTACGGCATCGCCCGGAAGGGGTTCTTCGACTCGGCGGTGGTGAAGGCCACCATGGAGTTCAAGGCCCCGGCCTCCATCGAAGACATCCTGGAGTTGTACGTCCGGGTGTCCCACATAGGCAACACCAGCTTCACTGTAGACACCGAGATATACCATCGGGACGCGGACAAGCTGGTAGCCTCCACCCAGGTTGTCTATGTGGGGTACGATGCGGCGACAGGCACCAAGAGACCCATGCCCCAGGGACTCCGAGACGTAATCCAGCACTACGAGGAGACAGGCGAGGCCCTGTCTTTGGAAGGCCTTCCAGGCCTAAGGGAAGCGGCGGCAGAGTAGCGCCGCCTCGTTGACCCCGACCGGTTCGCAGACTCAGCCTCACACCATTCGTTCTGGGATGCCCATGAGCCAGTGAGAGCTCCGCGCCTCTTCCTTGACACCGCATGGGGGCTTCTCTACCATTCGGCCCAGGACGCCACATCCCTATAGGTTTCTCGCCGGGCTTAGCCGGCGCCTCTTGCGCCTATCCTGAAAGTGGGAGTTGCACATGCCCGATCAAGAGTTAGCCTACGCACCGGTTACCCACCTCCGCAAACTGATCGACGGCAAGAGCATCTCCGTCCCCGAGCTTACCGAGATGTTTCTCAGGCGGATAGAAGCCCACAACTCCAAGCTGAACGCCTACGTGACTGTGACGGGCGACCTTGCCATGCGCTCTGCCAATGAAGCCCAGGAGGAGTTGGCCCGGGGCCATCACCGGGGAATCCTCCACGGCATCCCCATCTCCATCAAGGACCTGGAGTTCACCAAGGACGTCACCTCGACCATGGGCAGCCTGGTGTACCGGGAGCACGTTCCCGCCGAGGACTCGGTGGCTGTGGAGAGGGTGAAGGATGCAGGGGCGGTAGTCCTGGGCAAGACCAACACCCCCGAGTTTGGGATGTCGGGCACCACCGAAAACCGCCTGGGAGACCACTGCCGCAATCCGTGGAACCTGGAGCGAACAGCCGGCGGGTCGAGCGGAGGGGCCGGGGCCGCCCTGGTCGCCGGATTGTGCGCCGTCGCTACGGGCAGCGACGGCGGAGGGTCCATTCGCATCCCATGCAGCTTCACCGGCACTTTCGGAATCAAGCCGACCCAGGGGAGGGTGCCCCGCTACGGGGGCGTAGGGAAGCCATCCTTTAACACCCACTCCCAGTCAGGGCCTATGACCCGGACGGTCCTGGAGAGCGCCCAGCTTCTGCAGATCCTCGCCGGCCGCGACAGCCGGGACCCGGGCTCCATGCGGGTCGAGCCTCCCGATTTCGTCAGCGGCCTGAACGACGATGTGCGAGGGCTTAAGGTCGCTTGGAGTCCCGACTTCGGGTATGCGCCTGTGGACGAAGAGGTGCTGGCCGCAGCATCCCGAGGCGCCAAGGTGTTCGAAGAGTTGGGTTGCATCGTGGAAGAGCCGGGCTTTGCACTGGACGATCCCTTCCCTGCTTTCTGGGACATGTTCGGCATTGCCGGGGCCACATCCTACGGCCATCTCCTTGATGACCACCGGGACGAGCTAAGCCACTACGCCATTAAGACCATCGAGCACGGGCTGGGCCGGACCGCGTCGGACTACTCCAGGTCATTGCAGAAGATGGTGCAGCTGGGCAGCCAGATGGAGGACTTCTTTGAAGCGTACGACCTGCTTCTCAGTCCGACGATGGCTGTTCCAGCCTTTCCCGTGGAGGAGCACCCCACCGTTATCGCAGGCCGTGAGGTGGACCCGTGGTGGGGTTACGTCCCCTTCACCTTTCCCATCAACATGACCGGCCAGACGGCGGCCAGCATTCCCTGCGGATTCTCCTCGGATGGCCTTCCCATTGGCCTGCATATCGTGGGCAAGCGGGGTGCTGAGGCCACGGTGCTGAAAGCCTGCGCCGCCTTCGAGTCGGCCCGCCCGTGGGCAGATAAGCGACCGCCGGGGTTCTAATTCCGCGGATAGGCCGGGGCCTACTCCCCTTGCAGGAAGTCCAGGACTATCTTGTTGAACTCCCGGGGCTTCTCGTACTGGGGCGAATGGCCGCACTCCTCGATCACCGTGAGCCTGGCGTTGGGCAAAGCGGCCTGAAAGAGCTCCCCGCACTCCACGGGTATGAGGGCATCCTGACGACCCCATAGCAACAGCACCCTGGACTTTATCCTGGGCAGCAGGCCGGTGAGCCTAGGGTCGTGCATGTAAGGTTTCCAGGTCAGGCGGGCGGCCATCTCCCGGTTCCTCTCGGCCAGCTCCCGGTGCTCCGGGGTCGGCTCGGTCCCGAAGAACTTGTCGTATTCGGGGGCTTGCTTGGGGTCGTAGAACATCTTCTCCAGCACTTCAGGACCTGAGATCAGGAAGATGTCGGTCATCTGGGCTTGGGCGGGCTTCAGTCCGGCGGAGCCCACAAGTACCAGGCGGTTGAACGCCTTGGGACACATCACGGCCATCTCGGCGGCGATCCAGCCGCCCAGGGAGAAACCAACCACATCGATGCCCTCCAAGCCCAACTCTTCCAGCATCCACAGGTAGAAGCAGGCGGTGTCCGGGACGGTCTCAAGCCATGAAGGGCGGTCCGATGTGCCAAATCCGGGATGTGAAGGGGCGAGCACCTCGTAGTGGTCAGCCAGCTCCTCCTGGTACGACAGGTAAGCGCGGTTCCCTCCGGAACCGTGGAGAAGAAGGAGGGGCCGACCGCTGCCGATGCGCAGAAGCTGCAGCCCGGCCCCGGCTACGAAGACTCGGTCTTCCCTCCATGCGTTTCCGGCACTGTTGGTCACAATAGGGAGTTTCCTCTCTCAAATGGGTGCAACCGCGGTCAGCCCTTGGGCTTCCCTCTGCCGAGGAGATAGGGGGCCAGGAAGAACAAGCACGCCACGAAGAATACGATGCTGGCCGTAAGTGCCCAAATGTCGCGGGCGACGGAGCTTCCGATGATGAAAAAGCTCGCTGAAACCAGGAACGCCAGCCAGCCCAGCAGGTGCCATTTATCCTGCAAATTGGCCTGCAAGTTGGCGCCTTATGAGATGCAACGCCAGGGCTGCCTGCTACTTGGCATTGGCAGCGCGGATTGCCAGGGCGCGGGGCTCCACCTCGGAGTTAACGGTCCTGACAACCAGGTTGGCGTCCATAGCATCGGCGACGGCGGGATAGCCGGCCCGGCGCACCATAGAAGGGAGCTTACCCTCCTTGAACTGGTCCAGGGTCCACTTCAAGGGGTCGGGCGCCACCGTCTTGTCCCAAGCATAGCGGATGTCCTTGTTCCTGGTGCCGTAGTGGTAGTGGGGCCTGTTCTCGAAGCAATCGAAGGCGAGAAGCTCGATCTCCTGCCCTGCCACATCGCTCAGCACGTGAATGGCCAAGCCTCGGTCGTTGATATTGGGGATCTCCCTGAACTCCAGGCCGAACTTTATGTTCCCGGCCTCGATAACCTCATCGCCGCGGTTGTGGATGACCGTCTTCCTCTGCTTGGCGGCCAGCTCTCGACCGCAAGACTCGAGCTCATCCAGCTTCGAAGCTACGAGGTCGGAGTCCAGGCTGCCGGCAATGTCGTCGTAGCCTGCCCGCTGGATCATCTGGGGAAGACGGGTCCTGAGCTGCTTCATGGTCCAGCCCAGGGGATTTCCCGTGGTGGTCTTGTCCATGAATATGCGTTCGTTATTGTTCTGGGGGCCGTAGTGGTAATGGGGGTTTTGGTCGAAACAGTCGAAGCGGAGAAGCTCCACCTCGTCGCCGTTCTGATTACCGACGACCTGTATGGAAACGCCCTGGTCGGAATTGGCGGCATCCCGGTTGTCCCGATACTGGATGGCGAAGCAGACAGCGCCAGCTTCGATCTTCGTGTCGGCTATGTCCATGACATCCCTCCTCTTCGCGTCGGGGAATTGCTAAGCTGCATTATAGCCCAGCCGAATTGGCAGGTAAACAATTGAGACAAGCTCTGCGCTGGCCAAGACCTCCTCTGTAGGCACGCTCTACATTCGTGAGATGGGCTATCTCCCGCACCCCGGGGGATCGCCTGTGTCGTAGGTGGCGCTGGAAACGACCCTTCCCTGCGCATCGATTAGGAGCGCCACGTCTGCATCCGAGTTGTTCCAAAGGGAGGTGCCTGATCCAAAGGTGAAACCTCCCCACCTGGAATGTACCTGGTTTGTGTAGACACGAATGGTGTCTCCCTCACCCAGGGTGTAGGCGGGAAAGGTGAACTCCTGGCGCCTGTCATCCCTGTCCTTCAGTACCCATCCAGCCAAATCTTGGGCGCCGCCGTAGTTGGAAATCTCAACGTACTCATCGGCTTCTGACCGCGGTACTTCTCCATCGAAGAGTATGCACACGATACGGACATCGGCGGGTGTGCTTGGCGTTTCTGCAGGCTCAGACATTGGTGGCTCGGTAGGCACAGTCACGGGAGTGGGTGCCCTGGTAGGTTCGAGCATTGGAGTTGGTGCCCTGGTAGGTTCAGGCGTGGGAGCCTTGGTGGGTGGGGGTATGGGAGTAGGCGCTTCAGTTGGCTCAGAGGTTGGAGCCTTCGTCGGATCGGGCTGCGAAGTGGGAGCCTCCGTAGGCTCAGGTATGGGAGTGGGTGCTTCCGTCGGCGCAGGCATTGGCGACTCGGTTGGTTCCGGTGTTGACGCGGGAGCCTGCGTCGGGTTGGGTGCAATAGTGGGTGTCAGAACAGGTTCGGGCGTGGGAGTGGGAGACTCGGTAGGTGTAGGTAGGGGGCTCGGCCCTTCCGTTGGAATAGGCGTGGCAACAGCAGTTGGCTGCGGAGTGGGTGTACCCGTTGGTGGCGGCATCGGGATGGTAGCCTGTATAGGCTGGGTTTGCGTCGGGGTGGGAGTAAAGGGGGTACCCTGGAGGTCCGGAAGGGGGATGGAGGTTGACGGGGGTGAAGGCAGGGCTTCCGCTCTGTCTGCGGTGGGGGACGGGACATCCGGTACCGTTGGGGTAGGCGCGGCAGGCTGGGCCTGACCGTTACAGGCAAATGCAGCAATCGCCAGCCCCAATGCAGCCAAGCCCAAACAGGACGACAGGCTATGGCGTAAATTCATGCCGTCCCTTACTTGCGACCATGTGCTCTTCCCCGAAGAGCCTGCGCTGCAGCACTTACCTGGTCCAACCTATCTGCAGTTCGGGGCATTTGGCCGTCAGCCAGCGGGCCAGCAGCCTTCTGTGGCAGGGGGCGTCGAACCTCTCGAAGCACAGCAGGGTAAAGTCCTCCAACTTGGGCATATCCTCATACATCCAACGACGCATCGCGTCGCTGGAGGCGTAGTTACGCTCCAGGTGGTCCAGGTAGATTGGTGTGTACTCAGCAAAGTCCAGCTCGCCGCCCCGGTAGGCGCGCACCAGCTCCCGCTCGGGAAAAAAGAAGGGAAGGGTACCCCACTGCACCTTCCTCCCCCTGGGATGCCCACGGGAGATCCGGAAGGGCTGGCCCACCCAGTCCTGGGGGTCGTAGAAGCTGGCGGTGTAAATCGGCATGGTGTGCTGGAACTACCTGAGGATTTGGCTAGAGGGGGTGTTTCTGGGGCAGCCCTGGACGCCTGGGATACTTGGCTGGCGTGGCTGACACCTTGTCAACCACCACTACGACACGGTCGTCTTCCAGCCCTGAGATGCCCACTACCGGTACAACACGGCGCAGTTGGCCCCCCAGCACGTCCATGGCGTGCAGGGAGCTGCTTACCTCCGGCTCGATGTCGCCCTTCTTGAGCACTGCGGTTGCTCCCCCCTGGGTACAGTAAGGCAGGGTGAGTTCCATCAGCACGCGCATCGACGCAACTCCCCTGGACACCACCACATCGAACGTCTCCCGGAGGTGGGGTTCCATGGCGCCTTCTTCGGCCCGCCCGACGTGAATGCTGGTGTCGTCCAGCTCCAGGTCGGAGATGATGTGCTGAAGGAAGGCGCCTTTCTTGCCGACTGAATCCATCAAAGTGAGGCTGATGTTGGGATACGCTATCTTCAGGGGGATTCCGGGGAAGCCTCCTCCGGCGCCAATGTCCAGGAGGGACCCGCCCTGGGAGAGGCGATCATGTACAGCGAGAGTAGGGGTCAGGGAATCGAGGAAGTGCTTCACCTGCACTTCCTCGTACTCGACGATGGTTGTCAGGTTCATCTTGAGGTTCCAGGCCAGCAGCTCCCGGCAGTAGCGGGCGAACTGCTCTTCCTGTTTGGCAGTAAGGTAGAGTCCCAGGCGCCTGGCGCCCTCTCGCAGCAGGTCCATTTGCACCGTCCGGGCGGCATTATAGCGGCCCTGGCAAGCTGATTGACACCCTACTACCCGCGCCTTATCATGTTGGGAAATCTTCCCGAACCTGCTGCCGTGACTTCCCCGTGCAAAGAAGGCGATGCGCCCGGGAGGCAGCTCTTCGAAGGAGGTCAGGTGTGGCGACCAAGGCATTCATCCTTATAGAGACCGCCGTAGGCAAGACCCGCGAAGTTGCCGATGTGCTGAACACCGTGGGAGGCATGCAGTCGGTCAACGTTGTTACCGGCCCTTACGACGTTATTGCCGTGATAGATACCCCCGACATAAACGTGATGGGGTCCCTGGTTACCGAAAAGATTCACACCATCAGCGGTGTGGTTCGCACTGTCACCTGCGTGGCAGTCGGCAGCTAGCAGACAACGCCGGCCTTGCGCCGGCTTAGACCCTTCTCTTTGACTCCAGGAGGCGCAACACCATGGACTTCCGGTTATCCGCCGCCGACGATGACTTTCGAACCTCCCTTCTGCAGTTCCTGGGAGAAGAGCTGCCTCCGGGATGGGAGGGAAGGGGGCGTTGGGCGGAGGACGATGATTGGGACTTCACCAAGGCCCTGCGCAGGAAGATGGCCGACAAGGGCTGGCTGACCATGCACTGGCCCGAGGAGTACGGCGGCCAGGGGGTTTCCCCGGTGCGTTCGGCCCTGTTCAACGAGGAGATGTCTTATAACCGCGCCCCGGGGCGGGACATCTTCGGCGTGCGGATGCTGGCCCCAACCCTGATGATCTACGGCACCGAGGAGCAGAAGAAGGAGTTCCTCCTACCCGTGGCTAAGGGAGAGGTGCAGTGGTGCCAGGGCTACAGCGAGCCGGGGTCAGGCTCGGACCTAGCTTCCCTGCAGACGCGGGCTGTGGCCGACGGCGACGACTACGTCATCAACGGCAGCAAGATCTGGACCACCATGGCCCACAGGGCCGACTGGATCATGCTCCTGGCCCGCACCGACACCGATGCCCCCAAGCACCGGGGCATCAGCTTCATCCTGGTGGATATGAAGACCCCCGGCGTGACGGTGCAACCCGTCCACAATATGACCGGCGGCCATGACTTCAACCAGGTGTTCTTCGACAACGTGCGGGTCCCCAAGCGGAACCTGGTAGGCGAGGAAAACAGGGGCTGGTACGTTGGCGTGACCCTCCTGGACTTCGAGCGGTCGGGCATCGACTACTCGGCCATATCCCGGCGCATCCTGTCGGATGTGACCGAACATGTGAAGAACACTCAGACCAACGAGAGATCACTGGCATCGGACCCTCGTGTCCGCAACCTGCTGATCGACCGCTACATCGAATCGGAGACGGCCAGGCTCCTTGCGTACGGCGTTGCCTGGATGCAGGGGGAGGGGCTGGTGCCCAACAAAGAGGCGTCCATGAGCAAGGTGTTCGGCTCCGAGACCTTGCAGCGGGTAACTTCATCCTGCCTCGAGATCCTGGGTCTTTATGGCCAGCTCCGTGATGGGGAGGCCTGGGCGCCTATCAGGGGTCGTGTGCCCGAGGACTGGATGCACTCCTTCTCTCACACTGTGGCGGCGGGCACGTCGGAGGTCCAGCGCAACATTATCGCCTCCAGGGGCTTGGGCCTGCCCCGGGGATAGCCCGAGAGGGTCTCCCCAATCCCGCTCGCAACTGCCCTACAGCTTCGGTCAGGGAGCTAGGCTTCCCCCGATGGAGCGGGAACGCTCCGAAAACTCCAATAAATCGTCCCACAGGGAGGACAAAGATGCCTCAAGAGGTGCACTTCGATATAGCCATAAGCGAATCCGAGCGGGCGGAGAAGTTCTACGGAGGCCTGTTTGGCTGGTCCTTCAAGAAGGTCCCGGTGCCTGACATGGAGTACTGGGTGATCCGCGCCCCCGAGGGGGATGCCCTCGGCGGCCTGATACAGAGGTCCGGCGCTCACCAGGGCAACATCAACTACTACACCGTAGATTCCATCGATGAAGCGCTGGCGAAGGTGAGCGCGCTGGGGGGAAGGATTGTCGTAGGCAAGACAGCCATCCCCTACGTAGGATACAACGCCCAGTGCGTGGACACTGAGGGCAACCCCCTGGGTCTTTGGCAAAACGACAAAGATGCCAGGTAAAGACCGGCTGAGTAGTTGAGGAGAGTTCCATGGACCTAGGACTTACCGAAACCCAGCAGATGCTGAAGAGCAGCGCCCGGGAATTCCTGGAGAGTGAATGCCCACCGGCCCTGGTGCGCCAGATGGAAGAGGATGAGCGGGGCCATCCTGAGCAGGTCTGGGGACAGATGGCGGCCCTGGGATGGTGCGGTGTGGCCTTCCCCGAGGAGCACGGAGGCACCGGTGGAGATTTCATGGATTTGGCAGTCCTGCTGGAGGAGATGGGAAGGGCGCTGCTGCCCGGTCCGTTCTTCTCCACCGTTGTGCTGGGCGGCCTGACCATTATGGATGGGGGCAGCGACAGCCAGAAGCGGGAGTACATCCCGTCCATATGCGAAGGCCGAATTACGCTGACCCTGGCCCTGGTGGAGGCTGCCGCTACCTACGAGCCATGGGGTGTGGAGACCACTGCCCGCAGGTCCGGCGATGGGTACATCATCGACGGCACCAAGCTGTTCGTGCCCGACGGCCAGATTGCCGACCTGTTTCTCGTTGCTGCCCGGACGTCGGAATCTTCCGACCCGTCCGATGGGATCAGCTGCTTCCTGGTCCCGTCCAGCGCGGCGGGCATAGGGATCAGGCCTATACGCAACCTGGCCGGTGACAAGCAGTGCGAGGTGGCCTTTACGGGCGTAAGCGTCCCCGAAACTGCGGTCCTGGGCGAGGTAGGCAGGGGCTGGCCCCTGCTGCAACGTACCCTGAAGCGGGCTACGGTCGCCAAGTCCCTGGAGATGATGGGTGGCGCCGAGGCTGTCCTCGACCTTACTGTCGGGTATGCCAAGCAGCGCGTGCAATTCGGGCGTCCGGTGGGCAGTTTCCAGGCGGTGCAGCACCACTGCGCCAACATGGCCACAGAGGTCGAATGCTGCCGATACGTCGCCTACCAGGCAGCCTGGAAGCTCACCGAGGATGGGTCCTCGGACCTGGAGGTCTCCATGGCTAAGGCCTGGATCAGCCGTTCTTACCAGAGGGTGTGCTCCCTGGCCCACCAGTGCCACGGGGCTATCGGCTTCACCTGGGACCACGACCTTCAACTGTACACCCGAAGGGCAAAGGCCCAGGAGTCCCTCTACGGTGGACCGGGATATCATGAGGAGCTAGTTGGCCAAGCATTGGGCATCTAGCTAGGAGGAAAGGAAAGCGCAAATGGAAATCGAAAAGAAGATGGAAGAGCTTGGCATGGAGATGCCTACCAACCGACCTGTACGCTCCAACCGGGTATATGCCAAGCGCACGGGAAACATCGTCTATGTTTCGGGCAGCACCGCCACCTTCCCCGATGGTCGGAGAATCGAAGGAAAGGTGGGACGGGACGTAACCGTGGATGAGGGATACCAGGGCGCCCGCCAGGCCGCCATCAATCTGCTGGCCTCCGTCAAAGAGTGCATCGGCGACCTCGACGATGTGAGGCAGATAGTTAAGCTCCTGTGCATGGTGAACACGGCGGATGACTTCTATGACGCCCCCAGCGTGGCCAACGGCGCTTCCGATGCACTGGTTGAGCTGTACGGTGAGCGGGGACTGCATGCCCGCTCGGCGGTGGGCATCGCCTGTCCCGCTGGGAACTCCTGCATCGAGGTCGAGATGGTGGTGGAGGTAGCGTAGGAGGGGGCATGGCAACTAGAGACTGCATCTTCTGCAGGATAGCCAGGGACGAGCCTCCTGGGGCGGTCGTCTACCGGGACGAGCGTGTCTTCGTGATCAGGGACATCCAGCCCCAAGCCCCGGTGCACCTGCTCATTCTCCCCCTGCACCACATGGCCTCCCTGGCCTACGTCGGCCCTGGCCAGGAGCAGATGATGGGACACATATTCCTGGTGGCGGAAGAGATGGCGCGCCGGGAGGAAGTTACCGTCAGCGGCTACCGGCTGGTGATCAACCAAGGGTCCGACTCAGGCCAGACGGTTGACCACACCCATGTTCACCTCCTCGGCGGCGAACCACTTCTCCCCTTGGGCAACAACCGGAGTTGACGGCCGGCCTACAGGAGCTACTGGAGCAGAAGGTCAGCCTTTTGCCCAGGGGACTGCAGCAGCACATATCCCGCGTGGTGTCCGTGGCTGAACACCTGTCCCGGCACCACGGAATCGATGAAGAGACGACTAAGCTGGGAGCCTTGGCCCACGACTTGGCCCGGGCAATGAAGGGCGAAGACCTGCTCAAGATGGCCAGGAAGCTAAAGGTGCCCGTCCATGCGCTGGAAGAGCAGGTGCCTATCCTGCTCCACGGCCCTGTGGCAGCGGAGCTGCTCAGGCAACAGGAGGGACTGGACGACGATACGATCCATGAAGCCGTCTATTGGCACAGCACCGCCCATCCCGGCTTGGATGACGCAGGGAAGGTGGTCTTCCTGTCCGACAAGCTGGACCCCAGGAAGATAGACCGCTACCCTTACCTGCCGCAGCTGGCGGAGCTGGCGGAAAGCAGCCTTGATGGAGCGGTTCTGGACTTCCTTAGCCGGGAGCTGACCGCCCTGTTCCAGCAGGGAAGCTTGGTGCACCCTGTGTCCGTCGAAACCCGAAATTACCTGCTGATGAGCGTGGGCGGAGAATCCCCGTAACCAGAGGGACGTATGGCAATTTCATCCAAGATACGAGGGCTGGCAGAAGAGGGGAGCGCGATCCGCAAGATGTTCGAGGCGGGCATTGCTCTCAAGGCCCAGCACGGCGAAGACAAAGTGTTCGACCTTTCCCTGGGGAACCCGGTGGCTGAGCCGCCGGGCGAGTTTCGGCAGGTGCTTCAAGGGCTGGCCCAGGAGCCACGTCCCGGGATGCATCGCTACATGCCCAACGCGGGCTACCCCGAAACCCGCAGGGCAGTGGCCGAGGGGCTGAAGGCAGAGACAGGCCTTCCTTTCGAGATGCAGGATGTGATCATGACCTGCGGGGCGGCTGCGGCACTGAACGTCGTGCTCAAAGCCCTGATCGACCCCGGCGATGAGATAATCTTCTTCGCGCCCTATTTCGTTGAGTACCGGTACTACGTCGACAACCATGGCGGGGTCGCCGTGGTGGCCCCCACCGACGACTGCTTCCAGCCCGACTTGGGCACCCTTGATTCCTTGATAACGCCCAGGACTAGGGCGGTGCTTATAAACTCGCCCAACAATCCCTCGGGGGCTGTGTACTCAGCCGAACGGATAGGCGCCCTCTGCGGTCTGCTGCGGGACAAGAGCAGTGCCTTCGGCACCGAGATTTTTCTTGTCAGCGACGAACCCTACAGGCAGCTCCTGTACGATGGGCTGAGCTACCCCCATGTATTCCCCCACTACGGCCCATCCATAGCGGTCCACTCCCACGCCAAGGACCTGGCCCTCCCCGGTGAGAGGATCGGTCACATCGCCGTTAACCCGTCCTACGACGACCGGCGAGACCTGGTGGACGGGCTCACCTTCTGCAACCGCATCCTGGGCTTCGTCAACGCCCCTGCCCTGATGCAGCACGCTGTCCGCGACCTGCAGGGGGTAAGCGTGGATGTGGCCGACTACCAGCGCAAGCGGGACTTCATCTACGTAGAGCTGGTTGGCATGGGCTACACCTGCTTCAAGCCCCAGGGCGCCTTCTACCTGTTCCCCGAGTCTCCCGTGGAGGACGATGATGCCTTCATAGACGAGCTGCAGTCCTGGAACGTCCTTGCCGTGCCGGGCCGCACCTTCGGCTCCCCCGGATTCTTCCGCATCTCCTACTGCGTCGAGGACCGGGTGCTCGAAGGCTCCCTGGAGGGGTTCCGCCAGACGGCCCGCAAGTTCGGCCTCTAGCCAGCTCTTTCCAATCGTGCGAAACCCTTACCCGGCTGCGGGTCTCCTGCTGGGTTTCTTCATAAGGGCAAAGCAAAGGGCCGTGGTTCCCAGAAACACCAGGCACAACAATAAGGGGAAGGTGTAGTCGCCTCCGGTGTGGTCTGCCCACCAGCCGACGAACATGGGAGACCCCACCAGCACTCCGCTCTGGGAGAAGGTGATTATGCCCCGAAGAGTCGCGAACTTGCGCCTCCCGTAATAGTCGCCCAGGGCCGCCCAGCCGATGATGCCCACGCTCTCCCCGATGCCGGTCAATATGAGGTACAGCACCACAGCCCAGGGAGAGGTATCCCATGACCCCACGATGATCAGCACGCAGGCCAGGGAGCCCGCGGCCGAGCACAGAGTCATTATTGGGGGCTTGGGCCAGCGGTCCGCGGCCCAGCCGATGGCAACCCTGGCCACCACGTTGGTGGCCAGCATCAGGGAGATCAGATAGCCGGCGGTCTCCAGGCTGGCCCCCTTCCAGATGAGCAGGGGCTGGAGATTAACCAGGATGCCCATAATGGCAAGCTGGCGCAGGACCATTCCCAAAAGGAGCAGCCAATAGGCGCTGGTTCGTAGCGCCTCCGAGATGCTGAAGTCCCTGGGGTCGATGGCGGTGCGCCCCGTGGAGGCCCCCTGCTCTCTAGCAGGCCGAGGGCCGGAGGCGGGGGCATCCCCGTCGGGAAGCAGTCCCATACTTTCAGGAGAGGTCTTGAGGACAAGGGTGAAAGGGAGCACCAGCACAAGAAATATCAGCCCCGAAATGAAAGCTGCCCATTCCCAGCTTGCGCGGGAGATCAAGATAGTTAGCAGCGGGATCAGCACAACGCCGCCCAGGGCGGCCGAGGAGGCAAGTATGGACAGAGCCAGCGCCCGGTTCCGGATAAACCACATATTCAGCCCCGCGAATATGGCATGCTGGAACGACACGCTGGCGCCCAGGGAGATCATGCCAAGGTACACAAGGGCGAAGGTGATGAAATTGTCCGCCCGGGCGAACACCAGGTATCCGATGCCCGCAATTATGATGCCCAGCACCGCTAGTATGCGGTTCCCGAACTTGTCAATCAGGTATCCTGCCGCCGGGCCCTCGAGGCCCCCTTCAGCCCGGGATATTGAGAAGACCAGGGAAGTCTGAAAGTTGGTGAGGTGGAGAGAGTCCCTCAGGGGAACGAAGAATACGGAGAAGCCCCTGAAGAAGATGCCGCTGGCAAAGAACATCATGAAGCAGGATGCGGCTACCACCTTCCAGCCGTAGTAGATGTTCTTTGTGCCTGATCCGGGTATCCAAGCGCGGGGATTCAAGAGCGGTCAATTCTTTCTGAATGAGAGGGGTTTCCAGGCGGGTACAGGGCATGATTATACACTCAGGTGCAGTATCTCCCCTGAATCGGTTGATTTGTGGCCGAAAATCACGGAAAATCCAAGCTGTTTAGATACGACATAATCTATACCAAGATGGTATAATTTATGTGTACCTCAGGTTGCATTGGAACATGCGCCAACAAACGTTCCGCCAATATGCCCGCATAGTTCGGTGCCTTCGAATTAGCAGGGCAAGATCCGACGGCGGGATAGAGTCGATGTAGGGAAGTGGGGGAAGATGACGGTAAAGTACACTGCCAAAGACATCCAGGTCCTTCAAGGCTTGGAGGCCGTCCGCCGAAGGCCTGGCATGTACATCGGAAGCACCGACCAGAGGGGCCTTCATCACCTGATCTACGAGATCGTGGACAACAGCGTTGATGAAGCCATGGCCGGGCACTGTTCCGGTGTTGACATAACCATCCAGAAGGACGGCATCGTCCACGTCTTCGATGATGGGCGCGGCATACCCATAGACATCCATCCCACCACCGGGCTCACGGCCCTGGAAACTGTCATGACGACCCTCCACGCCGGAGCCAAGTTCGGAGGGGGGGCATACAAGGTGTCAGGCGGTCTTCATGGTGTGGGGGCTTCGGTTGTCAACGCCCTGTCTGCTCAAATGGAAGTGGAAGTGCGCCGGGATGGAGTAGTGGCCACCCAGAAGTACAGCCGCGGGGAATCCATGGGGAACATGAGCAAGGAAAAACATTCCTCCGACAACCCTGCATCTTCCGGCACATCCATCCGCTTCCTGCCCGACGCGGAGATTTTCACCGATGTCCAATACGACTTCGATGTGCTGACGGCCCACTTCAAGGAGATCGCCTACCTGAACAAGGGCCTCGAAGTGCACTTCACCAGCTACTGGCACGAGGACGAGCGGGACGGCGACATAGAACGCAGCTACTACTTCGACGGCGGGCTCGCCAGCCTCGTCCGAAGCATTAACAGCCATCGCAAGGTTCTCCAGGACAAGCCCTTCTACATGCAGAAAGCCGTGGAGGACACCATCGTCGAGGCGGCCATCCAGTACAACGACGGCTACAGTGAACACGTCTTGTCCTTCGCTAACTGCATCCCCACCGAGGAAGGGGGCACCCACCTTACCGGCTTCCGCGCGGCCGTCACCCGGGTGATCAACGACTATGCCCGCAAGCAGAAACTCCTCAAGGACGACCAAGCGAACCTGGCGGGAGAAGATGTCCGCGAGGGCCTCACCGCCGTCATCAGCCTCAAGCTGACCGATCCCCAGTTCGAGGGACAGACCAAGACCAAGTTGGGGAACGCCGAGGTGAAGAGCATCGTCGAGACCCTGGTCGGCGAGGCCCTGTCCCAGTACCTGGAAGAGCATCTCGCCGAGGGCAAGAGGATCATCGACAACTGCGTCACAGCCCAGAAGGCTAGGGAAGCGGCCAAGAAGGCCCGGGAGCTGGTCATACGCAAGAACGCCCTGGACGGCTCCTCCCTGCCCGGAAAGCTGGCCGACTGCTCCGAGCGCAACCCCGAGCTTTCCGAGATATATGTAGTGGAGGGCGAGTCCGCCGGCGGCTCAGCCAAGATGGGCCGGGACCGGCGTTTCCAGGCCATCTTGCCCCTGAAGGGCAAGATCCTGAACGTGGAGCGGGTGCTGCGTCAGCCCGACAAGATACTGGGCCACGAGGAGATCCGCGCCCTTATCGCCGCCCTTGGAGCGGGCGAGGGCGAGGAGTTCAACCTGGAGAAGCTGCGTTACCACAAGGTTATCATAATGACCGACGCCGACGTGGACGGCTCCCACATCCGCACTCTGCTCCTCACCTTCTTCTTCCGACGCATGGAGGAGTTGATCAAGAGTGGGCACCTCTTCATTGCCCAGCCGCCCCTCTATCGTGTCCAGTCCGGCAAAAACGCCAACTACGCCTTCAGCGATGCCCACAAGGAGAAGCTGGTCGCTTCCATGAACGGCAAGCGCAGCGTTATGGTGCAGAGGTACAAGGGTTTGGGTGAGATGAACCCGGACCAGCTCTGGGAGACCACCATGAATCCCGAGACCCGCACCATGCTCCAGGTGTCTATCGACGATGCCATGGAAGCCGATGACACCTTCACCGACCTGATGGGTGATGAGGTGGCCCCTCGCAAGGAGTTCATCAACACCCACGCCCGCAGCGTCAAGGAACTGGACGTCTAGCTCCCTCCTCGGCGCAGCAATAGCTGTCCGTTCCCCTTCGATTTCCCCCAGGGCGAACGGGGAGTGCGCCAGGGCGGGCGGTGCGTAGACCGCAATGACGGGCAAGGTTCCTTCATGGCCCGCCTTCCTGAGGCCCTGGACCGGCGTCCTCCTTGTCGGTTCGTCCTTCGATTTCCCTCAGGACGAACCCACAAACTAGGGGCACCGCAAGGCGGCCGCGCATTTCGTGATTACAAGGACAATCGTCATTGCGGCGAAGGCCGCAATCTAGGACGGAGCATTGCCGGCTTTCGGGATGGCTCCATCAACTAAGAGGCGCCGCAGTGGTCAGCCTGCAGCAGTCTCGGAGTTTCCTGGATTGCGGCATCCGCTGCAATGACGGTTAGCCTCTTGTCATTCCCCTCCGTCCGTTCGCCCTGAGGGAAATCGAAGGGGAACGGACAGAACAGGCTCTGGGGCGTGGACTCCCGCGAAAACGAGAGTGAAGCAGTTGAAGCGGGGAGAGGGGTTAGGGTGAGGGCCTACTTAGCCAGCAGTATTTCCAGCACCCGTGGCAGGGCTTGGTGCGCCCGCTCCATCACCACCGCATCCTCCACGCTTCCCACCGGATGGGTCACTACGGCGAAGGGATAGCCGTCGATTCCACGTATCTTGGCGATGGAACGCCCCGTGGGGACGAAGGGCTCGGTGCATATGGCCGCCGCCGGCTTGCCAGCCTTCTCAACTGTGATTGCGTCGTGCACACTGCACGAGCTGCAGGACCCTCAATCACCTGTCGCGGTAATCACCAGGTCGCACTTCCGGAGAAGCTCTTCCACCACCGGATCTGGGGCGGGTCGGGAGGCATCCCCCTTGTTAACCCGGACGGCGCCCTTCAGCTCGTAGCGCTCATCCAGCAGGGTGTACACCGCCTCCAGCAGCTTATCGGCGTTGCGCTTGCCATTGGCCAGGAGGCCGACCATGGCGCCGTCCAGGTTGGCGGGGCGGGGAGCCATGTTGGTGCGGTCGGGCATGGCTTCCACTGTTGGGTCCAGGAACGTTAACTCCGTTGCTTCGGTGACCATGCGGCACTCTCCTATCAAGTTGGCGTCATTATACCACCGGAGACACCCCCGGGATGGGTTATTTGCTACAGGTTCCGCATATCGATTTCCTGGCTTACTGAGTAGGAGCCGACCCCCTTGGACCACCGGGGTACCAGGCATGACCAGGGCCCGCCCGGCCCGCCTCCCGCCAGGAGCACCAGGGACTCGGGGCGCAGCAGCACGGGCACCATAACATCCTCCGAGCCTGCCGGGGGCACCTCGCCCTTATAGACACCGGCCCAGTCGGTGGCCGTGCGTCTTGCTCGCTGGTGCACGAACTCACGCACCTGGGCCTTGTCCCAGCCGGCCGCTCTGAAGAAGCCTCCGTGCTCCTGGGACACCATCATCAGCAGCTCATTGTGTCCATGCCCGAAGCCCATCATGCTGTCGATGGCCCCTGTCAGCATCGCCTCGGCGGTGCCTGCGGGCCGGGACTCAAGCTGGGTCGGCCCCAGGGATGTGAACAGGGTTACGGTGCTGGCGTCGGGGGCGAAGCCCCGCTCCACGTGCAGGGGCTCCCAGGGGCTGTTCTCCTCATCCTCGGCGATGCAGTAGGTGTACTTGCCCGGGTGCCCCAGGGTGGAGCGGTCCAGCACGCCGGGGTGGTTCTCCAGCACGTTGATGAGGAGGAGGCGCACAGCCCGGCCCACGGTGGCGTTGGCCCTGCGGTCAGGTCCGGGGCCGAAGATGTTGTGGCTGCTGGCGAATCCAAGGCGGTGGCGCACCGGGCCATTGACCACGATCAGGGGAGCGGAGCCTCCGGTGCTGGCCGAGCTGCCGTGAAGGTTGTACTGGGGCTGCACCATGCACTCCACTGCTGCCATGACCACAGGCATATAATCGGGCAGGCAGCCAGCCATCACGGCATTGATGGCCACCTTCTCGGCGGTGATGACCCTCCCGCGGACAGGCTCGACGCCGATGACGTCCGAGGCCCGCCGGTCGGCCATCTCCAGGAAGCGCGCGACCTTCTCCTCGGTGGGAGGCACTACGGGCAGGCCGTCGGTCCAGCCCTTGGTGTAGCACATCTCCATGGCATCTTCGATGCCGTCGGCATCCACCCGCCCGGACATCAGCGCCCCCGTCTCATAGGTCATCGTCGCACCTTCTTCTCTGGCTTACTTCTGCCAGAACTTGTCGGTATCGTAATTGCCACTGTTTGATTTCACTAGTTTTGGCCAATCAATCGCCCCGCTCTTGTCACAGAACACGTTGGTGAATTCCCTAGTTAGCAGATTGGCTACATCCGCCTTCTTCTTGGCGAACTCATCATTGTGTTTCTGGGCCTCGTATCCTATGGGTTCAATAATGTCGATGTATAAGTCTTTGTTCTCGCTGATGAGGTGCCAGAAGTTCTGCCCAACGACCTTCAGATATCCTGATTTGTGATAGGCAGTCTTGGTTTTGCCGTAACAGATTCCGAGAACCGACTCTACTTTTACAGCCTGGTTGGATTGCTTAACTCTAATGACGGCGGTGCTTAAGTCCTGGGCCAATTTGCTATGCTGGGAGCTGTTGCCCCAATTGGTTCCTGACTTTACCGACACGACATGGTGGACATTGTTGTTGAAGAATTCCAGATCGACTCCGGGAGCGGTCGACTTGTGGCCGTTGGAAGTTCGCTCGGCAACGAATATGGCGAGGCCCTCCAAGAAATCTCCGAACAGCTTTTCTTCGGACGACGATAGAAAGGCGTCAAGGAAACCGTCAACTAGGTCGCCAGCTCTTGCGATATTCTTGGCCTTAAACAGGTAAGGGTTCTTCTGCAATAGTTTGAATAGCCTTAGGCTTTCAATTGACCTCAGCTTCCTATTGTGGAACTTAACGATGTTCTCGTTAACCCATGCTTCAACTATCTTAAGGTCTAGAGGTTCCATCGTCATCAACCTCTTCGGAAGTAGTTGTTGTAGCGTATCGGGCCTTCCGTTCTAAGACGCCGGGCAGCTGGATTTGTGCATCTCTTATGCGCTCATTGCAGAGTTGAACATAGTCTGCGTTCACATCTATGCCAATGTAGTGCCTCCCCTGCTCGATTGCGGCGAGTAGCGTACTGCCTGAACCCACGAAAGGGTCAAGCACCGTATCGCCGGGCATAGTGAATAGCTTAATGAACCACCTCGGCAATCCAACCGGAAATACGGCACTGTGTTGCTTATTGGAAGACTCGGTAGCGATGTGAATCACGTTATTGGGATAAACCATATCGCGGCCTACCCAATGGGACACGTTCTTTCCGAACCCACTTCCGACTCGAGATTCGTCCCTCGTACAGTCGGTTTCACTGAGATTGGCAAGCCTGGTTTTTGACCAGTCTCCAACCGGAACCATTACGGCTTCCTGGTTCATCTGGAACTTTCGTTGCTTGTTGAACTGGAGTAAGCGTTCCCAGTTATCTCGGAAACGATTGGGCCACTTACCAGGGTAGGAGTTCTTCTTGTGCCACATGAACTCCTCGGTCCAGAGCCAGCCCCTCCTTCGCATCTCGAGTACCAACTCCATCACGTATGTGTGGCGCTCACCGTTGACTACCCTTTCTTTGATGTTGAGCACAAAGGTCCCGGTGGGTTTCAAAACTCGATAGAACTGGTCAGCCTTGGGCATGAACCACTCGACGTATTGATTCGGGTGGATGCCACCGTAGGTGCTCTTGCGTTGGTCTGCATAGGGAGGAGAGGTAATGATTAAATCGACTGTGTCGTCTGGGACATCCTGAAGAACTTCTTCACAGTACCCTTGAATGACAGCGTCCAAATAGTCCACACCCATCAGCGGTCCCGCCCCAATACGGTATGCGTTCTAGAGTCTGAATTGGTCGGACCAGTGGACCACCAAAGAGAACGTTTTGCAAGGACCGTTTTTCAGCATCGGTGCTGCCTCGACTTGGCGTGGATTCGCCCTCACCCCAGCCCTCTCCCTCAAGGGAGAGGGGGAATATCTGTTCCTTCTCCCCTGGTGGGAGAAGGTTAGGATGAGGGGGTACCTACCACAGGCTGACCATGCACACGCCCCCTATGATGGCGGCGACGGCGACGGACTTCTGCAGGAGCACCTCTTTCTTCAGCGGCTCGTCCAGCACGTTCAGCCTCGGTGTGCTTAAGGCGGTGCTGTAGGCAAAGACGAACAGGGGTCTGGTAGCCATCAGCGACGACACCAGGGAGACGGGGCCAAGGTCGGTGGCAATGAGCACCATGGACAGGGCTATGTTGCTGCCGACCAGCTCAGCCATCACGAACAGCCCCATGACCCGCTTCTTCTTGAGGGAGTCGCGGAGGCTCGACACGTGGCGGGGGCGGAAAAACAGCAGGAAGACGGACGCCATACCCAGGGCGCGGAAGATGAAAACGTCATAGACGGGCATCAGGTCCAGGGCGGGCTTGCTGATAAGCAAGCCGAGGGCTATGAGAAAACTGGAGGCCAACAGCACCGGCAGGGCGCGGTTGAACCTTATCAGGCCGGACCCTAACGAACCCCGGAAGGAGATGATAACCGCCCCCACCACCACAGCCAGGATGCCCACCCACTGTCCTGCGTTGAGAACCTCGTCAAGGAAGATCAGCGCCAGGATGGCTACGAACACGGGGAAGGTCTGGTAGATGGCCACAGCCCGGGAGGCCTCCTCGATGCGGAACCCAAGGAACACGCACATCAGGCCTGCTCCCCAGATAAGGCCCGACAGGTACCCCAGCAGGATGCCCTCGCCCGAGTCGGGGATGCCTGCGATAAGCAGCACCGTAGTCCCCGAGGTGGCGAGGAACGTGCCTTCCCAGATGAAGAAGACGGACACTATGGGGAAATGACGGCTGAGCAGGATGCGGTCTGCGATGTTCATCCAGCCGAAAATCGCTGAGCTGCCCAGGGCAGCCATGATCCAATACATCTATCGATAACTTGCGGGCGCCGGCCCTGCGGCCGGCGTCCAGAACAGATGAATCACTACCTGTAACCCTTTACAAATCTTCGTCGGATGCTTAGAATTGTACAAGCAAGTCAATAGTACCGCGCCTGAAGGGGAGTAGTAGGGATATAGCGCCCCCAGAGAGCCGGCCACAGGTGGAAGGCCGGCGGCAGCGAAATCCCCAACTCGCCCCGGAGCGGCCCTCCTGAACGTACCGGGATTCCGGCTACAGCGTAGGGAAGGGCGGTCGACGCCGTTAATGTCACAGAGGTGCTCTGGTGATTTACATCACCGAGAATAAGGGTGGTACCGCGGGAGACGACCCGTCCCTTTGTAGGACGGGTCGTTTTTTATCAGGCGCAGCGAGGTTACATAATGAAGCTGACAGGTGCCCAGATAGTCTGCGAGAGTCTCCTCCGGGAGAACGTAGAGGTGGCTTTCGGCATACCCGGCGGGGCGATCCTGCCCTTGTACGGGGCCATGCCCGAATACCCCCAGCTGCGCCACATACTGGTACGCCATGAACAGGCGGCCGCCATGGCAGCCGACGGCTACGCCAGGGTTACGGGCAAGGTGGGCGTGTGCATGGCCACCTCAGGCCCCGGGGCGACCAACCTGGTTACGGGCATCGCCTCTGCCCAGATGGACTCAATCCCCATCGTAGCCATCACGGGCCAGGTGCCCAGGGCCGCCATCGGCAAGGACGCCTTCCAGGAAACGGACATGACGGGCATCACCCTCCCGGTCACCAAGCACAACTACCTGGTCATGTCGGCGGCGGAGATACCCCAGGCGATCAAGAATGCCTTCTACATTGCCAGCACCGGCAGGCCCGGCCCCGTGCTCATCGATATCCCCAAGGATGTCCTGCTCAACGAGCAGGCCGAGTTCTCCTATCCCGACGACGTGGACCTGCCGGGTTACAAGCCGACTATGGACGGGCACCCCTCGCAGATACAGAAGGCTGCCCAGCTCATCGCCGAGGCCAAACGCCCGCTGATACTGGCAGGGCACGGCATCATCATCTCCCGGGCCTACGAAGAAGTTCAGGAGTTGGCGGAAAGGGCCCAGATTCCGGTGGTTACGACCCTGCTTGGCATAAGCTCCTTCCCCTCGGACCACTTCCTGAACGTGGGAATGCCCGGGATGCACGGGATGGCATACGCCAGCATGGCCATAAACGAGGCAGACCTGCTCATCTCCCTGGGTATGCGCTTTGACGACAGGGTGACGGGCCGGCTGTCCGACTTCGCCCCGAACGCCAAAGTCGTCCACATCGACGTCGATCCGTCGGAGATCAGCAAGAACGTGAAGGCCACGGTTCCCATCGTGGGCGACTTGAAGCGGGTGCTGCAGGCCCTGCTTCCCCATGTTCAGGCAACGGTGCACCCCGAGTGGGTCCAGCAAGTCGAAGATATGCGGGCGGAGCATCCCTCCCACAAGATACGGGAGACGGACCAGATGCTCCCCCAGTACATCCTGCGCACCCTGTCCGAGGTGACCGACGGCAGCGCCCTGGTGGTAACGGGCGTGGGCCAGCACCAGATGTGGGCGGCCCAGCACTGCCGTTTCAAGAACCCCAACAGCCTGATAACCTCCGGCGGCTTGGGCGCAATGGGGTTCGAGGTGCCGGCGGCCATGGGCGCAAAGGTGGGTGCCCCGGACAAGGTGGTCTGGTCAATCGCCGGGGACGGCGGGTTCCAGATGACCCTGTGCGACTTGGCAACCTGCGTGGAGAACAACATCGACGTCAAGTTCGCCATCATGAACAACGGCTACCTGGGCATGGTGCGCCAGTGGCAGGACTTCTTCTACGACAAGGTATATACAGCCACCAGCTACTCCGCCAACCCGGACTTTGTGAAGCTGGCCGAGGCCTACGGGATCCCCGGAATCCGGGTAACCGACAAGTCCCAGGTGGAGTCGTCCATACGGCAGGCGATGATGGAGCCGGGGCCGGTCGTAGTGGACTTTTTGGTCGAGCCTGAAGAGAACGTGTTCCCCATGATCCCGGCGGGAGAGAGCTTGGCCGAGATGCTGGAGGAGCCGGGCCAGCAACATGCCTTCCAAGCCAGCAACGAAGGGATAGCAACATGAGCGGTGCAACGGAACGCCATACCATAGTTGCGCTGGTGCAGGACCAGCCCGGCGTCCTGAACCGGGTGTCCAGCCTTTTCCGCCGGCGGGGATTCAACATCGCCAGCCTCGCGGTCGGCCAGAGCGAGCAGCCCAACCTGTCCCGCATGACCTTCGTGGTCGAGGGCGACATCGCCACCATGGAGCAGGTCACCAAGCAGCTCAACAAGCTCATTGAGGTAGTAAAGGTGTCGGAGCTGGTGGAGGAAGAGATCGTCGCCCGGGAAGTGGCGCTGATTAAGGTTAGGGCCACTCCGGCAACCCGCAGCGAGATCATCCAGCTTGTGAACATCTTCCGGGCCAACATCGTCGATGTCGGGCCCAATTCCCTCATCATCGAGATCACCAGCGGTGAAGACAAGATTGATGCTATGTACAATCTCCTGCGCCCCTTCGGGATCCGGGAAGTGATGCGTACCGGGCGCATCGCGATGGCCCGCAGCGCAGGGGAAACCAGGGCCGAACGACCCAGGGGCGATATGCCCACTCCAATGAGAAACGGCGCCGAGCACGAGCAGAGCCAGGTGCCATTCGGATGAGGTGCTACTAGCATGCCCAACGTCTATTACGACAAGGACGCCAACCTGGAGCTGCTCCAGGGCAAGACCATAGGAATCATCGGCTATGGGAGCCAGGGACATGCCCACGCCCTCAGCCTGAAGGATAACGGGCAGAAGGTCAAGGTGGGCCTCCCATCCACCAGCGCCAGCCGGGCCAAGGCCCAAGATGGTGGGCTGGAGGTGGATGATGTGGAGCAGGTCACCAAGGACAGCCAGGTGGTGATGGTGCTCATCCCGGACCATATCCAGGGTCGGGTGTACAGGGAGTCCATAGAGCCCCACCTAGCCCCCAATAGCACCTTGATGTTTGGGCACGGGTTCAACATCCACTACAAGCAGATCGTGCCTCCCAACAACGTGAACGTGACCATGGTTGCGCCCAAGGCGCCGGGTCACCGCATGCGGGAGATGTTCGTGGATGGCATCGGTGTTCCCGCTCTGCTGGCCATCGAGCAGGATGCCACAGGCGATGCCAAAGACATCACCTTGGCCTATGCCAAGGGGATCGGCTGCACCGGGGCCGGAGTCCTTGAGACTACCTTCAAGGACGAGACGGAGACCGACCTGTTCGGCGAGCAGAACGTCCTTTGCGGAGGCATAACCGCCCTCATAAAGACCGCCTTCGAGACCCTGGTGGAGGCCGGGTATGAGCCAGAGCTGGCTTACTTCGAGTGCCTCCACGAGATGAAGCTGATCGTGGACCTGATCTTCCAGGGCGGGTTCAAGTACATGCGCTACTCGGTGAGCGACACCGCTGAGTACGGCGACTACACCCGGGGACCCAGGGTCATCGACGACCATGTCCGGGACAATATGCGCAGGATACTGAAGGACATACAGGATGGCAGCTTCGCCCGGGAGTGGATGGCGGAGAACGACGAAGGCCGGAAGCGCTTCCTCCAGCTTCGGGAGGACGGGACCGAGCACCAGATCGAGGAGGTCGGCAGGGAGCTCCGGCGCATGATGCCCTGGATGAACCCTGTCGAATAAACACGGGGGACAACATGTTCGGGATAAATGCCATGACGGAGGACATGAATAGCGTAGTCCGCTACACCCCACAGCGCCGCGAGGGCGATGGGGCAGCGGACTGCGTTATCCTGTGAGCCCTTCTGAATCCGAAGCCCGACAGATACTGGCGAATGGCCTCAGGGCCTAACTGAAGAGTCAGAAGGGAGAAAAATATCATGGCGGAAGATGTAGTAAGAATATTCGACACCACCCTCCGGGATGGTGAGCAATCGGCGGGCATAGGCATGACCGGTGAAGAGAAGCTGGCCATAGCGCAACAGCTTGCACGCCTGCGAGTTGACGTTATAGAAGCGGGCTTCGCAGCGAGCTCGCCGGGGGATTTCGAGGCGGTAAAGACCATCGCTCGCGAGGTCAAGGGCCCGACCATCGCTTCCCTCGCCCGCGCCCATCCCGATGATGTTGACAAGGCTTGGGAAGCTCTACAGGGGGCCGAATCCCCCAGGATTCACGTTTTCCTGTCCAGCTCCGACATCCAGATACTTCACCAGCTCCGCAAGAACCGGGAAGAGGTCATGGAAATGGCGGTGGAGATGGTGGCAAGGGCGAAGAAGTACTGCGACGACGTCGAGTTTTCGCCCATGGATGCCACCCGAACCACGCCTGAATACCTGTACCACCTCCTCGAAGCGGTGATCGATGCAGGCGCCACGACGGTCAACATAGCCGACACCGTTGGCTATGCTATTCCTTCCCACTTCACCAACCTGCTGAAGGACATACAGGCAAACGTGCCCAACATGCACAAAGCAGTGCTCAGCGTCCACTGCCACAACGACCTGGGATTCGCCGTCTCCAACAGCGTTGCCGCCATCCAGGCAGGCGCACGCCAGGTGGAGGGCTGCATCAACGGCATCGGTGAACGGGCGGGCAACGCGGCGCTGGAAGAGATAATCATGGCGTTGCACACCCGCCGGGATATCCTGAACGTCGCCACCAACATCGACACCACCCAGATATATCCCACCAGCCGAATGGTGAGCCGCATTACCGGTATGCCCATCCAGCCCAACAAGTCGGTCATTGGCGAAAACGCCTTCCGGCATGCCTCCGGCATTCACCAGGACGGTGTCCTCAAGGAGCGCACCACTTTCGAGGTGATGGACCCAGTGACCGTCGGCTGGCCGGGCAACGCCCTGGTGCTGGGCAAGCTCAGCGGACGTGCCGGGCTGCGTTCCCGCCTCGAGGCCCTGGGCTATCATCTCTCCCGCGAAGACCTGGACCGGGTGTTCGAGGCTTTCAAGCTTCTCGCTGACCGCAAGAGCGAAGTCACCGACCGGGACCTTGAGTCCCTGATGGCCGAGGAGAAGCGGGTAGCGATTGAGCCCTCCACCTACCTGCTGGACCAAGTGCAGTTCTCCGGAGGCGACCATGACATCGCCACAGCCACGGTGCGGGTAACCGGGCCCGGCGAAAAGACCTACAGCGACGCAGCCACGGGCAACGGGCCGGTGGATGCGGTCTGCAGGGCTATCGAAAGGGCAACGGGGGTGCAAGCCAGGCTGGCCGACTTCAACGTGCAGGCAGTCACGGAGGGCAAGGACTCCATCGGCGAAGTGGTGGTGCGCGTCCAGCAGAACGGCGAGATGTACGTGGGCAGGGGAGCATCGACAGACATAATCGTCGCCAGCGCCAAGGCCTACCTGAGCGCCGTCAACCGCATGATCGCCCAGGAGGGCTTGGGAGCGACGGCGGCGCCCCTTACCACACCCGACTAAAGCGAGCATCCTCACAGGTTTTCCCGGCCCTACTTTGCCGGCGTTATCACGGGTACTATCGTGCTCCGAGGAGGGTCGTCCATGGCCAAGACCATGCTGGACAAGATATGGGATGCCCATGTCGTTCACCAGGAAGAGGGACAACCTGCCCTCCTATACATAGACCTCCACTTGGTGCACGAGGTGACTTCCCCGCAGGCCTTCGAAGGCCTGCGCTTGGCCGGGCGAAAGGTGCGCCAGCCCAATCTGACCGTAGCCACCGCCGACCACAACACGCCGACGTGGGACCTGTCCCTGCCCGTGACCGACGAGATATCCAAGAGGCAGCTCGAGGCCCTAACAGCCAACTGCGAAGAGTTCGGCATCACCCTGTACGACCGGTTCAGTCCTCTGCAGGGCATAGTCCACATTATTGGCCCGGAGCAGGGCTACACCCAGCCGGGCAAGACTATCGTCTGCGGGGACAGCCACACCGCGACCCATGGCGCCTATGGGGCGCTGGCCTTCGGGATCGGGACCTCCGAGGTAGAGCATGTGCTGGCAACCCAGACCCTGCGCCAAGCCAAGCCAAAGAACATGGAAGTGAGGGTAGACGGCCAGCTTCCCATGGGTGTTACCGCCAAGGACATGATCCTGGGCACAATAGGCCGCATCGGCATCAACGGAGGCGTGGGCCATGCCATCGAATACACCGGCGAAGCGGTGCGTTCCTTGTCCATGGAAGGCCGGATGACGGTCTGCAACATGAGCATCGAAGCGGGCGCCCGGGCAGGAATGGTAGCCCCCGATGACATCACTTTCGATTATATGAAGGGAAGGGCACAGGTGCCCCAGGGCAGTGCTTTCGACGAAGCGATCGAGACCTGGCGACAGCTCCCCTCAGACCCTGGCGCCTCCTACGACAAGGTCGTCGAGATCAGCGCAAAGGACCTGGAACCCTACGTAACTTGGGGGACCAACCCGGGAATGGTGGCGCCGGTCACCAGCCGTGTGCCCGACCCTGCGTCCTTTGCCGAGGCGGCTGACCGGGAAGCCGCCGAACGGGCGCTGACCTACCTGGGGCTGGAGCCCAACATGCGCATCGAAGACATCGCCATAGACCGGGTCTTCCTCGGGTCGTGCACCAACGGCCGACTAGAAGACCTGCGAGCTGCCGCCGATGTGGTCAAGGGCCGGCAGGTCAACGCCAAGGTGTATGCCATGGTGGTGCCCGGCTCGAATGCCATCAAACGGCAGGCCGAAGCTGAGGGACTGGACTCGGTCTTCAGGGATGCAGGCTTCGATTGGCGGGAGGCGGGATGCTCCATGTGCCTGGGGATGAACCCCGATGTGCTGGACCCGGGCCAGCGGTGCGCCTCCACCTCCAACCGCAACTTCGAAGGTCGTCAAGGCAAGGGCGGGCGCACCCACCTCGTCAGCCCAGCCATGGCCGCTGCGGCTGCCATAGCGGGACATTTCGTGGACATACGCGACTGGTAGCGTGCCCAAGCTAGCTTTGCTGATGCCAACGAACTAGAAGAAGAGGAAGATATGGAACCCTTTGTGAAGCTGACGGGCAACGTTGCACCCCTGGACAGGGTAAGCGTCGATACGGACCAGATCATACCTGCGGTTTATCTCAAGCGGATCGAGCGCACGGGCTATGGCGAGTTCCTCTTCGCCCGGTGGCGGTTCAACGAGGACGGCACTCCCAAGCAGGACTTTGTCCTGAACCAGGAGGGTTACCGGGATGCCAGGGTGCTGGTCGCGGGGCGCAACTTCGGTTGTGGGTCGTCCAGGGAGCATGCGCCGTGGGCCCTGGACGGGTATGGTATCCGCTGCGTCATCGCACCCAGCTTCGCTGACATCTTCTACAACAACTGCTTCCAGAACGGCCTTCTCCCGGTGATCCTGCCCGAGGAGGCGGTGCGGCGCATCCTGGACAAGGCCCTGGCAAGCCCGGGCTACCAGATCAACATCGACCTGGAGGCCCAGCGGGTGTGGGATGCCGATGAAGAGGTGTCCTACGGGTTCGAGATAGACGCCTTCCGCAAGCACGCGCTGTTGAACGGCCTGGATGACATCGGCCTGACCCTCCAGCATCAAGACAAGATCACAGAGTACGAGAAGGGGCGGGGACTCTAGCCCAAACCGGTTGACAGGGGGTGGCTATGGCCCGGCGCGAAAGAAGACGACACCGCAGCGGTAGGGTAAGGAAGGGCGGAAACAGGCTGGACCGCAATCTGCAGGTCAACTGCGAAACCTGCAACACGAGGTTCAAGCCGCTGCAGGACCTGTCCATAAAGAAGATGGTGCTGCTGTCCCTGCTCCTGGTTGTCCCCGCCTGGATCTACTTCAACAACCGGTTCAAGTGCCCAAGCTGTGGGATTAGCCAGATCCAGGCCCTGGGGAAAGCAAAAAGCTCTCGCTGAGCAAAGCAAACGACGCCTTGGTTACTCTTCCAGGATGATGTCCCCGCTCTTGCCCCCGGTCTTCTTCACGAGCCGGATGCCCTCCAGTCGGATGCCCCGGTCCACAGCCTTGCACATGTCGTAGATGGTCAAGGCGGCCACTGAGACCGCCGTCATCGCCTCCATCTCCACACCCGTCTTGGCCGACGTGCGAGCGGTTGCCGTTACGCGAATTCCTACGCTTTCGCGGTCCACCTCCAGGTCCACCGCCACCTGGTCTATGGGTATGGGGTGGCACAGGGGAATTAGCTGGGAGGTGGACTTTGCGCCCATGATTCCCGCCAGCCGCGCTGTGGCCAGCACATCTCCCTTTTCGAAGGAGCCGTCCACGATAAGCTGGAGGGTCTGGGGCCGCATGGATACGAACCCCCGGGCTACGGCTTCCCGGCGGGTCTCGGGCTTCCAGCCCACATCCACCATGGACGCCTTGCCCTCCTCGTCCAGGTGGGTGAGGGCAGGATCGTTTGTCTGTTTGTCCTGGCTATCCGGCATAGCTGGGCCTCTAGCCTCCGATCTGGTACATCTCGATCTTGCGGCCGGGACTGGCGGTGGCCCGCGCGCGAAGCTCGGAGTATCGGTCTTCCCGCACGCTCCAGACGCTCCTCACTATATCCACCAGGTCCTCATCGCTGGCCCCTGAGCGCATCGGACCGCGAAGGTCGGTGCCCTGGCCGGAGAAAAGGCAGGTGAACAGCTTCCCGTCAGTGGAGAGACGCAGCCTCGTGCATGCGCCACAGAAGGGCCGGGTCACCGAGGCGATGATCCCGATCTCACCCTCGCCGTCCAGGTACCGATAGCGCAGGGCCACCTCTCCCCCGTAGTTGGGTTCCAGCGCCTCCAGGGGCATGCTCCTGTTTATCATCTCGAAGATGTCCTGGGCAGGTACAACTTCGTCCAGCTTCCAGCCATTCAGATTGCCCACATCCATGTACTCGATGAAGCGGACTATGCATCCACTTCCCTTGAAGCGCCGGGCGAGGTCCACGATGGTGTGGTCGTTCACACCCTTCTGGACCACGCAGTTGATCTTCACAGGATGGAAGCCAATGTCCTGGGCCACCTGGACCGCTTCCAACACCCGGTCGGGGGAGAAGCCCCGACCGTTCATCGCCTTGAACACCTCTTCATCCAGGGAGTCTAGGCTGATGGTAATCCGTCGCAGGCCGGCGTCTCTCAGGGCTTGGGCGTGCTGGGACAGCAGATAGCCGTTGGTGGTCAGGGTCAGGTCCTGCAGGTTTGGGGTGGCGGAGAGCTGGGACACCAGATTGGGGACGCCGGAGCGCACCAGCGGCTCGCCCCCGGTCAGCCTGATCTTGGTAACGCCCAGCTGCACCAGCAGTCCGCTCACCCGGGCGATCTCCTCGAAGGTGAGTATCTCCTTCTTGGGAAGGAACTTGTACCGCTCGCCATACACCTCGGCCGGCATGCAGTAGGGGCAGCGGAAATTGCACCGGTCGGTTACGGAGACCCGCAGGTCCCGCAGCGGCCGCCCAAAGGCGTCAGGTGTCGTCTGCAGTAGTCCTGTCTGCATGGCGTTACTTGGGCCAGTCCCTCAGCAATTCCAGGGCCTTCTGGGTTGCTCTGGCCCGGTGGCTGATGGTGTTCTTCTCCTCCATGCTCATCTCAGACGTGGTCTTTCCCAGGGAGGGCACGTAGAAGATCGGGTCATAGCCAAATCCGCCGTCACCCCGGGGTTCGAAGATTACCATGCCCTCCACCGACCCCTCTACGGTGCTGACCATACCATCCGGGGTGGAGATGGCGATGGTACTGCGGAACCTTCCCGCCCGTTTTCCCCAAGGTATATTCTTCATGTTGCTTAAGAGCAGCTGGACCCGCCCGGCATCATCGTAGCCGGGGCCGCCGTACCTGGCCGACCTCACCCCGGGATCACCCCCCAGCGCATCCACCTCCAGCCCCGAGTCTTCTGCCAAGGTCAACAGGCCGCTGGCCATTGCGTAAGCCTTGGCCTTGATGCAGGCGTTGTCCTCAAAGGTATTGCCTGTCTCCTCCACTTCCATGTCCGGGGGCACTCCCGCATCATCCAGGGAGATAAGCTGAAAGGGGATGTCCAGCAATAGGCGCTCGAACTCCCGCACCTTGCCCTGGTTACGCGTGGCCACTACCAGCTTTTCTACCGGATTCCTCCTGGATGCCGAGGCCTGGAGTGCATTCAGCGTGGCGCGTTTCATGGCTTTGCCCCCGCACCTCGCCAATACAATTGTAGCATGACGTAGCGTGATAACGAGGAAATGCGGGGATGCCAAGCTTGCCGAGGAAACAGATCACAATTCGTTTGACAGGCAGAATGAAAGAATAGCAGGGAAGATGGTCAGAATTCTCAGTGACCACACTTCACTTCAGGGTACCTGACAAACGACTACATCGAACAGGGCGATTGGCTCTGGGCGCCCCTTAGTCCGCGGTGGCTTTCTCCGCAGGGATGTCCTCAACCTTTCCGTTTCGGAACACGAAGCGGTCCACCAAGCCGGTAACCGTCGTCCTAAAGCCGCCATACTCCAGCTCGGTGTAGGGCAGCATAGCAGCGCCCGACCAGCCCTGGCTGCGCATCTCCATGCCCTTCTCCTGGGCCCTGGTCCTTACGACATCCCAGGCGGGGTTGTCGAAGAAGTCGACGAAGGAGTCGGAGAAGTGGCCGTCGGGACCTACCGAGAAGCCGGTGCAGGACACCAGGGGCAGGCAGTATATGCCCGTAACCGGTGTGTTGATGGGCACCGGCATAAGGGGCATTACGTGGGACCCCCGGGCGTCGCCTCCGACGTAGTGGGCCTTGGCAAAGGGCGAGGTCAGCTCCTCGGGCGCCGGAAATATGCCCTGGTTGCGCACGAGAGCAACGGGATCGTCCTTGCCCGTGTAAGTGCCCGCGATGCTGTGCAGTCGCTGGGCCGAAATCGCCGCAGCCTGCTGGCCGTGGGTGCGGGAGTAGATGCGGTCAATTCCGAAGCGCTCGTTGTCTCGCAGGAGGGCAGAGATGCGATAGTAATCTTCTGGGGCGTTTAGCTCGATGATGCTGTCCCCGTCGGTGTTGTCCATATCGATGATGTGGAAGGTGAAGCCCTGGATCATGTTGGGGAGCATCAGCCCACCGCAGTACATCGGGTCGGCAAAGCCCAGGAAGATGGGCAGGTTGTAGGCGCCGGGACCGCACTTGTCGGCGGCCAGCATCATGAAAGACTCGGCGGGCCTTACCCGGTTTCCCTTACCCGGCTCATGGTCGAACTCCAGCTCTGCGACGGCGGGACCTGCGCCTCGGATGTTGCCCGAGGGGGCGTCCACCAGCAAGTCCTGCCCGGCGCCGTAAAGGCCGAAACTGGAGGCAATTCCGGTGGCCTTGATAAAGGCATTCCAGGCGAACTGGTGAATGTCTGTGTTGTCGGGACCCTTGGTGTGAGACATTAGTATGGCGATATCGTCGCCAGTGTGGGACACCCACCCATCGATTAACAGCCCCGACTTGATGGCCGCGTCCGTATCTTGGCGGACGGCATCCATCATCTTGTCATTTGGCTTGGTATGGCCGCCGATAGAACCCACATCTGCCTTGAGAATTGACAAAGTTAGCTTCATGGCTGCTCCTTAGATTTGGTGGTGCTTTGCCAACATGCTTTGCGGTCGTCGTGTTGGAGACAATAGCATTTCCCCGGGTGCAAGGGGCTGCACCGACGTTGTCTGGGGGTATCAATGAGGGAAGGTCAACACATGGGCAGTGTAGCAGAGGCCCAGAAAGCGTGTCAACGAAACTGTGGTGGGGGGGCCTCGGCCTTCTAGTACCCCCAGGTGGGCTGGTACTCGCCGAACACTTCCCGGAGCGCATCCATCATCTCGCCCAAGGTGGCGTAGGCCTTCACAGCCTCGATCAGGGGGAGCATGAGGTTCTCGCTGCCCCGGGCCGCTTGGCCTAGCTCCTCCAGCTTGGTGCGCACCAGCCTGCTGTCCCGCCTTCTCCGGACATCATCGAGGCGCTCCAAGTGGAGGGCCTCACCCTCCTCATCCATCCGAAGGAGAGGTATTTCGGGGGCTTCGCCGGTAACGTACTTGTTCACACCGACGGTGACCCGCTCGCCTCGGTCAACCTCTTGTTGGTACCTGTACGAGGCGCCGGCGATCTCCTGCTGGAAGTAGCCCATCTCGATGGACGGCAGCACACCGCCCAGCTTTTCGATGCGCTGGAAGTAGTCGTAAGCATGGGCTTCGACCTGCCGGGTGAGGGACTCCAGGTAGTAGCTGCCACCGAGTGGGTCCACGGTGTTGGCAACGCCGCTCTCATGGGCAATGATCTGCTGGGTGCGGAGGGCCAGGAGCACCGCCTCCTGGGAGGGCAATGCCCATGCTTCGTCCGTTGAGTTAGTGTGCAGGGACTGGGCGCCCCCCAGCACCGCCGCCAGCGCCTGGATGCCCACCCGGATGGCGTTGTTCTCGGGCTGCTGGGCTGTCAGCGTCCAGCCTGCTGTCTGGGCATGGGTGCGCATCCACCATGAGCGGGGGTCCTTGGCGTGGAAGGTGTCCCGCATCTCCTGGGCCCATATCTTGCGGGCAGCCCGCAGCTTGGCTATCTCCTCGAAGAAGTAGTTGTCGACGTTGAAGAAGAAGCTGAGGCGGGGAGCAAAGTCATCGATGTCCAGTCCCCGGTCCAAGCCCCAGCGAACGTACTCCCGCCCATCCTCCAGGGTGAAGGCCAGCTCCTGCACTGCGGTGGCGCCGGCTTCCCTGATGTGATAGCCGCTGATGCTGATGGGGTTCCAGCGGGGCATATGCCGGGAAGCGAACTCGATGGTGTCCACCACGAGGCGCATGGAGGGCTCGGGGGGGAAGATGTACTCGTTCTGGGCGATGTACTCTTTCAGGATATCGTTCTGGAGGGTTCCCCCCATGGTGTCGATGGCCAAGCCCTTCTTTTCGGCCACGGCGATGTACATCGCCCAGATGATGGCTGCGGGGCTGTTGATGGTCATGGAAGTGGTTATCCCCTGCAGGGGGATTTCGTCGAAAAGCACCTCCATGTCTGCCAGGGAGGAGACGGCAACACCGCATTTGCCAAACTCGCCGGCGGCCTGGGGCGCGTCGGTGTCGTAGCCGTAGAGGGTGGGCATGTCGAAGGCGACGCTCAGGCCGGTCTGCCCGTTCTCCAGTAGGTACTTGAACCGCTGGTTGGTCTCTTCAGCGGTGCCGTAGCCCGCAAACATGCGCATGGTCCAGAGCCGGCCCCGGTAACCCGTGGGGTGGACTCCCCGCAGGAAGGGGAACTCACCGGGGTATCCGATGTCGTCGGGATTTCCTGCGTCCTCCAAGTCCAGGGGTGAGTAGGCAGCCTCGACGGGAATCTGGGAGGGCGTCTTGAACTCAGCCTTGGTCTGGGGAGCGCCGGCGGCGCTGCTCGCCCAGGCGGCCCCCGCTTGCCTCATGGCTTCCATGTCATTCTGTTCAACCAAAGCCGTACCTCTTGCTGGTTACCCAGATTGAACTCTCAGCTTCCTGAAAGTCTAGCAACGGGCGCCGTTGAAGGTCAAACCTGCCCAAGCCTTGATGCCCTCTAAGGGACAGACTTGCTCCTCCTGATGCTTCTGCCGGCAACGATGACGAAGTTCACCGATGCGGCCGCTACGATCATGCTGTCGATCCACAGCGCCCAGCGGATGCCGAACAGGTTGGAGAGCCCGCCCAAAAGCAGCGCGCCTCCAAGGAAACCGGCTCCTCCGATGGTCCTGAACAAGCCCAGTGTGATGCCCTCGATCCCTGTAGGCGCCGCATCAGCAACGTAGGCTGTTGGGGGCGGGCCCGCCAGCCCTTCCCCCATGCCTAGGAACACCGCCGAAAGAAGAAGGAAGTAGATGTTGTCCGCATATATGAATATGGCTATCCCAAGGATGATGGAAGCTGCCGCCGGAAGGACCGTGAAGACCCTGCCGACCCGGTCGGATATGAATGCGGTGAAGGGCAGAAACACTAGCTGGAATATGTGAGTCACCGTCAGGAATACCCCCAGCTGCCCGAATCCGAATCCCTTGGCGCTCCCGAGCAGAGGCATTATGGCAAAACGGCCCCCCTGCCTGTTGGCGACGATGGCAAGATTGAACAGGCATGCCGAGACGAAACCCGGGTGGCGCAGCAGGATGTTCAGACCCTGCAGGGTGTTCATCTGCGGTGTTGCCCCTCCCGCAGTGCCCGAAGGCGGGCTGTCTGTCCGGTTCGATGCCCGCCTTCTGGGCTGGGTTTCTGGCAGCCACAATTGCACCACCAGCACCCCCACCCCAACAGCCGCCGCCTGAGCATACAGGGGCGCTATGATGCCCAGCCATTCGGCCAGGTATCCGCCGATGATCGGGCCGACTATGACCCCGGCGACCACGCTGATCTCCTGAAGGCTTTGGAACCGCGCCCTGGTCTCTGGTGTGGAAACATCACGGAGGTAGATGGCTGCCCCCACCATGTATGCGCCCCCGCCAAGGCCCGCTATCCCTCGATAGATCATCAGCTCGTTGAGGCTTCCGGAAAAGGGCACCAGGATGGATCCAAGGGCGGCCAAGCCCGTCCCACCTACCAGGACTATGCGCCGGCCATGGCGTTGGGCCAGCATGCCCGAGGGTATGCCCATGGCGACCCGGCCGAGGCCGAATATGCCAACGGCGAGGCCGATCAGGAAGGTGTTGTCGTTGAAGTCCTCGGCGAACAGGGGCAGCACCGGCGTGATGATCCCCTGGGACATGAGGCTGAAGAATATGGCGATGCACAGCACCACCACTCCCCGGTGGGTGCGCGTGAGGGTGGGCAGCCGGTAGGACATCCTCATGCTGGGCGGGCGCTTCGCATCAGCGGGGCAGGACTTCCCTGACCCGCCGCTCCAGGTATGAGCGCTGCAGCATCACCTGCCGGGCGCAGCCTTGGCAGCGAATGCCTATGTCGGCGCCCAAGCGAACTACCTGCCACATACTGCTGCCGCAGGGGTGAGTCTTCTTCAGGCGCAGGACATCGCCGATGCGCAGCTCTAGTACCATCCCTTGCCTTCCTGCTCCAGCACAGCGTTCATCTGGTCCCTTAGCTCCAGGGCGGCTTGCCGGGCTGCCAGAGGATAGTCCGCGCCCGTCGAGGCGTACAGTATGCCCCGGGACGAGTTGACGACAGCCATCCGCCCGGCGGAGTTCGTGCCCCAACGCACCGACTCTTCCAGGGCGCCCCCCTGGGCCCCCACACCAGGAATCAGAAAGGGCATGTCGGGACAACCTGCCCTCAACGTCTTTAGGTCCTCGGGGTAGGTAGCTCCCACCACCAAGCCCACGTTTCCGTTTTCATTCCATCTCTGAGCCAAATCGGCAAGCAGCTCGAAGACGGGGCGCTGCCCTCCGTTGGTGGTTACGGGCAGGTCCTGGATGTCGCCGGCGGAGCTGTTGGAGCTTCGGCACCACACAAACACGCCCCTATCTGTGCGGTCAAGGAAGGGCTGGATGGACTCCCGCCCACCCCATGCACTGGTGGTTATGGCATCGAACTCCCAAACATCGAACATGGCTTTGGCGTAGCTTTCGCAAGAGGGTCCCAGGTCCCCCCGCTTGGCATCGCCGATAACGGGGACTTCGCCGGCCGCGCTGTGAATGTACTCGACGGTGCGCTTGAGGGCTTCCAGTCCAGGGATGCCTCGGGCCTCGTAGAAGGACAAGTTAGGCTTGTAGGCGCAGACCAAATCAAGGGTGGCGTCGATGATGGCGCGGTTGAACTCGAACAGGTCGGGCACGGGCATATGTCGGGGGTCCGGGTCCAGTCCCACGCACAGAAGGCTGCGGTTTGCCAGGCTTGCGGACTCCAGCTTCTCCATGAACGATGCCAAGTTCCACCACCCCAATGATTTGCTGGCAATTATATCTGCCCACCCGCCCTTAAGCCATTGCGTCGTGACCGGTTGCCGGGTCATTGAGGCCGTTGGTAAGATGGGCACAGCCTCACTCACACCAAGGTAGTTCTCATACCCGCACCAAGGAGCCGGTGGTATGGTCAAGCTTGGCAGGCTAGTCGAAGCCCGGTTCATTCGACGGCTGAACCGCTTTGCTGCCCACGTTGACATAAATGGGCAAGAAACCCTTGTCCACGTCGCCAATTCAGGGCGCAAGAAGGAGCTCCTGGTGGAGGGCCGGCGGGTTTACGTGGCCCGGGCTGCGGGGGAGCACCGGAAGACCGCCTTCGACCTTGCCCTCGTGGACCTGGGGCACACTCTGGCGTCCGCCGACGCCAGGCTGCCCAACAAGCTGGTGCACGAAGCCCAGGTCCAGGGCAGGCTGGACTGCTTTGCTGGGTATGACGGCATCAGGCTGGAGGCGACCTATGGCGACAGCCGCCTGGATATGGCCCTGTCGGGGGAGGGTGGTACCTGCCTGGTGGAGGTGAAGTCGGTCACCCTCGTTGTGGACGGCTCGGGCATCTTCCCGGATGCGCCCACCACTCGGGGGCGCAAGCATGTGCTGACCCTCGCCGAAAAGGTGAAGGAAAGCTACCGGGGAGCGGTGGTGTTCGTAGTGCAGAGAGAGGATGCCGGTTCCGTGTCGCCCAACGACGAGTCGGACCCCGACTTTGGCGAGGCCCTGCGTGAGGCCGTGGAGCAGGGGGTGGAAGCCTACGCCTTCAGGTGCAGGGTGAGCACCTCGGAGGTTGCGATCACTGAGCAGATCCCGGTGGTGCTGTAGCTCACGGCCTCAGGGCAGCAAGGCCAGCACCGCCGCCGGGCTGCCGGACCCTCCCCTGAGCCGTAGGGCGCCTATGAAAATGGTCGCCCCGGTGGGCTGAAGTTCCTCCAGGTTGGTCAGGTTTTCCAGCACGATGCGCCCCTGGGCCAATGCCAGGCGGTTGGTGGCGTAGTTCCCGTCCCGGTGGGAATCGATGCCGGGGCTGTCTATCCCTAGTCCGGCGGCTCCCCGTTCCTCTAGGAGAATCCGGGCAGCTTCTACGTCAATGCCCGGATATCGTGGCAATCCCAAGGCGTCGACGTTCATGTAGGCGTCCCGGTCCCGCCAGCGCTCGCTCCAGCCGGTGTTCACCAGCGTCAAGCTGCCTTCTGGGACGGGCCCATGGACTGCCTCCCACGCGGCGACGTCCCTCACGGAAAGATCATCCTGTTCCGCCCTCCCAGAAAGGTCGGCCAGGTGGATCACGATGGCGGGAGCCATAAGGGAGCCGGCCTCGTAGCTTTCGATGCCTGCCCCGCCTTCATGGAAGCCAACGGGGGCATTCATGTGGGTTGCCGAGTGCTCCCCGATGGAGATGCGCCTGAGGAAGAAACTGTCGGTGGCAATGTCGGCGACCTGCTCCATCTCTACGGGAGGGTCGCCGGGCCAAGCCGGAATGTCGGGGTCAATGATGTGGGAAAGGTGGATAATGCGGGAGTAGGAAAGGGTGCGCCTAGGGGGGTGCAAAGTCGATCTCGTACAGGTCGTAGTTGGTCCTGGACATCCCCAGGCTGGCGTAGGTCTCCTGGGCGATGTGGTTGTCCTTGTCCACATAGAGGCGCACACCGCACACACCATCGGCGTCCCTGGCAGCATCGTGCAGCCAGTTGTGGAGTCGGCGGTAGATGCCCCTGCGCCGCCAGTCTGGGCGAACGTACACGCTTTGTATCCACCAGAAGGTGCCACTACGCCAGTCGCTCCACTCCTCCATGCACAGAAGGCTTCCCACCACCTCGCCATTGGCTTCAGCCACCAGGTAGTAGCCCTTCTGGGGCGAAGCGAAGACAGCCTGGGAGCCCTGTCTGAGGGTGACTGTGTCCAGAGACCTCCCCTCGGTCTCCATAGCCATGGAGGCATTGAAGCTTACCAGGACCTCTATGTCGTCCGGGGTGGCTTTCCTGATGTGCACCTGGTCTGAGGTGGCCAAGGATCCCCTGCCTAGCCGGCCACTTCGAAGCGCTCGGACTGGGGAGGCGAGGACCACAGCTCCTCGGCGCCTGCCATGGCTGCCGCCCGCTCGGGGCTGGCCCGCCACTGGTCGTAGATCTCGCTGCTGTCCCAGAGCACCAGGGTGGTGATCTTGTAGGGATCGGTATGGGAGTACAGTGTCTGTCGGCCGCCGAAGCCGGGGGCTTTGCTTTGGGCGAGGCCGTTGCCATCCAGGAGCGTCCGGGCGGCTTCGACCCGGTCCTCCTTAGCCCAGTGGTGGGTGAGAACGCCGATCATGGTCTAGCTCCGTTTGGGGGGATGTTGATGGCTGATGACCACGCGATTATAGCACCCCGTAGGCGGGGTTCAGGCTTGCGCTGAAGGCTGCTGCGTTGCTAAAATGGCCTTCTTCAGGATGGGCCCGTAGCTCAGGTGGTTAGAGCGCGGTCCTGATAAGACCGAGGTCGATAGTTCGAGTCTATCCGGGCCCACCAAGCTTGATAAAATCAAGAACCTTCGCCTTGACCTTCAAGCTGGAGGTGTAGTCAGGGACTCTACATTGACGGCTTGGGTGGTGGGTCCACGAGACTGAGATTCCTCCGCACCCCTGCGGTCCTCATCCGCAGAGGTGCGCGCAAACCCAACCAGTCCCCAATTTCCCATTTCTTTCTCGCCTTTGCTAGGTTGTGTCGATTGCGGTGCTTTGCTAGAATTGCTTCGCTACTCGACTCGATGGAAGGCGTGAGTTAGGCGTGATGACCAAAGAGAGAATGTACACCGTGCCTGAAGTGGCCCAATTCTTTGGGATCACGCCCCAGGCTGTCCGCCAGCGAATCGTAGATGGACGGCTTGAGGCGTCCAAGGTACGGGTAAAGGGTGCCGCCCGCGAGTACCGCATCAGTGCCGAGGCTATCAGGGAGCATTACGAGTTGACTGACGCTGAGATGAAGCGACTCGCGAATGAGATGATTAGGTACAGGGTTGGGTTCATGGGGTGGGGTTTAGGTCTACCGTTCCCCGACTATCAGTCTGAGCATCCCACTTACGACAGGGCGGTGAACGAGGCCAAGAGAGTGCTGGCGGTCCTGCAGCAGTTTAGGGAGGAGAACGTGCAGGTGGAGCGGTGGCTGCCCGTGAAGTTTCCGAAGGAACCTGACAGGGCCATCGTCTATCCCGATCCGTTTGACTGTGCGAAGTTCGGGATGGATTTCGAGCACGCCACAGTTAAGATCATTGACGGTGTGGAGTCTGCGTCATGACTTTAGGCGCTGACGGTAACGTAGCCAGTATCCTTCAGGACTTCGGCGGCGATCCCCAGAGGGCGGGGAGCTTGGCCGCGTTCTTGGGTTTCGACCCAGTCCCGAGCCCAGAGGACCGATTGGCTGGTGCTCTTTCTGGCGGACTCAAACAGTTTCTGCGTGGCCGAGGCGACGGAGGCTTCGGGGTAAGCGAACTCTATCGGGTAGGGAGTTGCAAGGCAGAACCGGCGGAAGCTGGACTGTGGATCGGCGTACTCTCGGACTGGGGTTACAAATCGTCAGATAGGGATCGGTCGCGAAGGCGCATCACCCGCGCTCTGGTAGAACATGTACCTGACAGGCGGGCCTTAGCCTTGTTGGTTCCTCCATCCAACGACTCGCGACGCGAGGCTGAGTTGGTCTTTCCCCGCACGCAGATTAGGGCTTCCAACGGGTCTGTGACCAGCGTCCGTGCCCACCTCGACTTGGACAAGCCGACTCGGTTCCATCGAGATCTGCTGCGCGGTTTGCGCATCCCGCACGAGGCGAGCCTCTTGGAAGTGTCGAGACTGTGGCAAGAACAATTCAGCGTTGAGCGCGTAACCACCAGGTTCTACCAGGAGTATGCCGCCGTCCGGGACCGTATAGCCAAGGCGCTCCTAGCCCACAACCCGGAGCATCCCGTAATCACTTCTCTCGGCGAGGAGGAGGCCCGCGCCTGGGCCACCCGACAGATGGGCCGGGTGCTCTTTCTCTGGTTCCTTCAGGCCAAGCGTTGGCTGGGAGCACCCGGAGGGATGGGTTCGCCGACTTACTTGCTGAATCTTTGGGACAAACGGGCAGAGACGCAAGAGGGCGAATACTATCGCGGCATCCTGACCCCGATGTTCTTCGATGCGATGGCGACGGGGAGCAGCAGTAGGAGCGAACACCCAGTCCTGGGATACGTCCCCTACCTAAATGGTGGCCTGTTCCGTCGGAACGCGCTGGAGGATCGCATCGACGACGCGGGGCAGGTGTCCCTGCCGGACGAAGTGTTCGACCCCGATGCCGATAGTGAAGAAGGCCAGCAGCGAACCCTCCTCGGCCTGCTTTCTCGCTATCGGTTCACCACCAGAGAGTCAACGCCGGACGACCAATCCGTTGACCCAGATCCTGAGCTACTAGGCCGGGTCTTTGAGAACCTCTACCAGGGGGATGAGCGTCACGACACCGGCACTTACTACACCCCTCGTGAGATTGTCCACTTCATGTGTCGGGAGGCCCTGGACGGATACTTGCGTGATGCCACCGGCGTTGAAAATTCTACCCTGGAGGCCCTGCGCCAAGAGGCCGTTGGTTCCAGGGACGAGCATCAGCCTCTGCCAGACTTCCCAGCTAATGCGCTCATCGACGCGATGGAAACGGTGCGAGTTTGCGATCCGGCCGTCGGCTCAGGGGCGTTCCTACTAGGAACCATCCAAGAGATGGTGACCCTGCGTCGCGGGATTCTCTTCTCTCAGCGCAACCACGTCGAGCCTAACGAGTTCTACCGGACAGTGAGCGAATGGAAGCGGCGCATCATAGAGAGCAGCCTCTACGGAGTGGACATCAATCCTGAGGCCGTTGAGATATGCCGCTTGCGCCTCTGGCTCTCTATGGTGTTGGACATGGATGAGCCGCCTGAACCGAACTCCGATTGGGCACTGCCCAACCTGGACTTTCAGATTCTGGCTGGCGACTCGCTGGTAGACGGGGTGGCGGGCGTGACCTTCAAGGAGTCTTGGCCCGCGCCCAAAAGCATACAACTGGACATGGAACTCCAGAGCCGCCTCCAGAGATTGGAGCGCAACATCGACCAACGGCGGAGGGAGTTCGAGAGGACACACAGAAACCCGACCCGTCTCCGTGAATTGCGAGACCTGATCGCCCGCGACCAGCGGGAGATAATCCTTCTGCACCTAACAGATGCGCTGGGGAAGGCCGAGGAGAAGCGGGCGGCTCTACGAAAAGCCGAGAAGCCCAGTAAGGCCGCGCTGAGGAGAGCCGACCGATTCATGGAGCGCATTCGCTCCCTTCGAGATGGAGTGGAGTCAACGGACTTCGCGCTAGTGCAGAAGCCCTTCCTGTGGCCGGTTGCCTTCCCCAATGTCCTGCAACAGGGCGATCCCGAGGCAGGTTTCGACATCGTTCTTGCCAACCCGCCCTATGTGCGTATGGAGAGAATCGACAACGAGGACGAACTCTTCTATGGAGAGGCATTCCCGGAGGTGGCCGCTTCACGGGCGGACCTCCTCGTTTACTTCTACGCGCGTGCCTTACAACTACTTCGACCCGGCGGTTGGCTGGCCTTCATTACCAGCAACAAATACATGCGGGCTGGCTATGGAGCGGGGACCCGCGGACACTTGCCCAATTCACTACGCATAAAGAGCGTAATCGATTTCGGCGATCTACCTCTGTTCGAAGCTAATGGCAAAGCTATCGCGGCGTACCCGGCTGTGTTAGTGGGTCGCCGGGCAGATGACATGGCGGGACACGCACTGACCGTCGCCGACCTATCCGCCCCCGTTAGGAAGGAACTCTCCGAAGCTGACTTTAGAATCAACACCGAGAGGGTGCGAGGCATGTTGGAGGACTTGGATGGGCTGCTCGCAAGGGTCGCAATTGGCGATTTCCCCCAAGTCATGCTGAAGAAGGATGGCTGGATTCTGGAAGATCCTGCCCTGATACGCCTCTTCGAGCGGCTGATGAATCTGGGCACTCCGTTGGGTGAGTTCGTCAATAGGCGCATGTACTACGGCGTCAAGACAGGTCTGAACGAGGCGTTCGTCATAGACCAGGACAAGCGTGACGAACTGATTGAGGACGACCCGCGAAGCGCGGAGCTCATCAAGCCGTGGCTACGCGGACGGGACATCAAGCGGTGGAAGGCACATTCACCGGGACTCTACATCATCTTCACGAGTCGTGGGGTAGACGTAGATCAGTATCCTGCCATCAGAGACCATCTGAGGTGGTTTCGCAGCGACCTTGAGGAGCGGGCTACGGCACATTTACACCCGTGGTACGAGCTTCAACAGCCGCAGGAGGGTCTCTATCATGAGTTCGAACACCCCAAAGTTGTGTGGGGGAACCTCGCAGTAGAGAGTAAATTTGCCAGAGACACATCCCAAGCGTATATTTCCGCTCCTGCCAACTTCCTAGTTGAGCCAGTGCGTTGGCTGTTGCCAATGATGAATTCTTCGGTGCTCAACTTCCTTTACCCAAAGCTGACGGTTGCACGCGGGGGTTCGTTTCAGGAGTTCAAGATTGGCTACATCGAGCCAACTCCTATCGTAACCCCCGGCACCGAAGCCCAAGCTGAACTCGAGCGGCTTGGAAACGAAATAGTTGGCTTTGAGAATTCGCCTGAAGAATTGGAGGGTATCGAACGGGAGATTGACTCCATCGTTTTTCATGTGTATGACTTGTCTGCTTCTGAACGGAAACTGATGCTCGATTGGCTTGGGGAACGCCGCGAGGCGTTGGGTGCCGATATGCCGTCGGACTGGAGGAAACTAAACACCTTGAAAGCCTCCGCCGGTGCATGGAAATGGAGTGTTGACGGGGATGAACTGATTAGAGACATCCGCGCCAGCCGAGACATCCGCACGCGGCCCGTACCAAGGCTCTAGCAACCAACGTCATGGAGTATCTCGTGGACACAGACTGGGCAATCGACTACCTGCACAGGGCCGATAGAACGGCCAGGCGGTTGGAGGCACTCCTGCCCGATGGAGTCGGCATGAGCATAATTTCCTTGGCCGAACTCTACGAGGGTCTGGCCCGATCCCGAAATCCTTATTCCGACTCCGAGGCGCTGCGCCTGTTCCTGGAAGCGGTGAATGTGGTTCCGCTGGACGATGAAGCCTGCCGGGTCTTCGGCGCGGAAAGGGCCAGGCTGCGAGAAGAAGGGAATCTCATAGGAGATATGGACATCCTGATAGGCGCCACAGCGATAAGCAACAACCTGACGCTGCTCACCAACAACACGCAGCATTTCGAGCGGATGCGGGGGCTGAGCATCGTTTCAGTGTAGCTCCGAGGTAAACATAGACTCCTCCACTATGACCAATGAGACAGACGTCCTTCCAGTTGCCAACGAGCCGACAACAGGCTTCATGCGGGAGCATCTATTCGGTGCGCTGGCTCGCGTCATCCCTCAGGACATTCGCATCGCAACGGCATACCTGACACCCGATGGATTCCTAGACCTGAAGCATGGCATGGAGGGAGCCGCCAGAGTGCGGCTGTTGCTGGGAGAACGGCCCTTCATGAATCGGCGTGGGCCGGGAGACGTACTGTCCCAACCCGGCGACCGCGACGAGCTTCGAGGCCCAGAGGAGTCCGTGGACTGGTACACCTTCCTCGAAGGCGGCTACCCGTGGCTGCTGCTGACTCACGAGGAACGGCGGGAGCTTCTGGCACGCGGAGTGACGCCGGAGGCGGCAGCCTTCGACCTGTCCGCATGGGAGCGGGTCACTACGCTGGCCGACTTCCTGAGAAAGGACGGGGTGGAGGTCAGGCGATTCCTCGGGTCCGATAGAGGAAAGGTGCTGCCCGAACAGGTGCTGGACCACCGCTCGCCGAGGAATCGACTTCACGCCAAGGCGTACCTGTTCTCCGGCGAGATGGGACGATATGCCGCCGTCGGCTCCAGCAACCTAACCAAGAGCGGCCTATCCGAGAACTCCGAGTTGAACCTGACCTCTTACGACCATGACCTGACGGTGCAATTGGAAGGCTGGTTCGACGAGAAGTGGGAGCTTGGCCAGGACTGCAAGGCACAGTTCGTCCAGCGCCTAGAAGAGTGTGTCCTGTTCGGGAGGCGCTACACCCCGTGGCAGGTCATGCTCAAGTCACTACATGCCGCCTACGGCCGGTTCCTGGAGATGGGGCTGTCGGAAGAAGTCATGGGGAGGCTGGCCGGATTCCAGCAGCAGGCCGTCCAACGCTGCGTAGCATTGCTGAGACGCCACTGGGGGGCCATGCTGTGCGACTCGGTGGGCTTAGGCAAGACCTACGAAGGCTTGGGCATCCTGAGGGAATTCGCCAACCAGCGGAGCGATGACCCGCAGCGAGCGAGAACCTCCACGCGGGCGTTGATCGTCTGCCCCGCCCAGCTTCAGGACAACTGGAGCACCGACAGGTTCGCAGAGTGGGGAATCATCGCCACCACGGTCACAATGGAGTCGCTTCCCAGCCTCGTGGACATCGACGAGGAGCCGTCACCCGTTCAACGGCAGCGGCTCCGGGCCGAGTTGAAGCGTTACCAGGACCAGTACGACGTCATCCTGGTGGACGAGTCCCACAACTTCCGCAACCCAAGGACGAAGCGCTACCGCGCCCTTATGGAGATCATCCGAGGGGGCAAACCGGACACCAGGGTGGTGCTGATGACAGCCACGCCCATCAACAACTCCGTCTGGGATATGTATCACCAGCTCATGCTCATCACGAGGGGAGACGACACCTGGTACGCAGGGCGAGGGCCAATACCCAACCTCAAAACGGCGTTCCAGGCCATTGAGAAGGGGGAGTCCGACTCCGGCCTACTGGACACTATGATGCTGTCCCTCGTACGCCGAACCCGTCACGACATCCGGTCCATGCAGGATGCAGGAGAGACGATGGAGGTCAATGGGCAGCCGCTGCGCTTCCCGGAACACGAGATACCGAAGGCGGTGGACTACAGTCTGCAAGGCCTGTATGGAAACATCTACCACGACATCATCGACGCCATTGAGCACCTCAACTTCGCCGTCTACCGCCTGGACGAGTACGGCGTTGAGACTGGTGAGAAGGAGACCAGCGCACAACTGAAGCAACGCAACGCCAACTTCGTCGGCATCATGCGCACCATCCTCTTGAAGCGCATGGAGAGTTCCCTGGCCGCGCTCACGTCCACGGTGAGAAGTCTAGTAGACTATCTCAACCTTTTCCTTGCGAGGCTGGATCAGGGACATGTCCTGACCCCCAAGCAGGCATACAAGCTGCGGGGTGTGCTGGGGGGTTCGTTGCCCGACCACGACCAGGACCTAGAGGACATGGACCCCAAGGCAGTGGCGGCATTGCAACAGGAACTTGTTGCGCCGGAGGACGTGGACCTTCGAGGGCGGTTGCAGGCAGATGTGGAGTTCGACCGGGACAGGCTTCAGACGCTTCTCACTCGGCTTCAGTGGCTGGAGGAGATGCTGGCCGAGCAGGGCGACCCCAAGGCCCAGGCTGTGCGCAAGCTGCTCGAAGGACTGCCAAAAGAGGATGACCAAGGGCAACCCACCAAGGTAGCCCTGTTTACGACCTACAAGGACACCGCCCAACACCTGTTTAAGCAGTTCGGCGGAGATGTGGACTCATTGAAGAGCACTGTCCGCGTTCAGAGCAATCTGAAGGATGCACGGTGGATGTCCCTGCTAACCGGCGGAGATGACCGGAATCGGAGGCGTTCGGTGCTTGAGCGGTTCGCGCCCTTGGCAGCACATCGCGAGACCGAACCTCTGGATGATCCCGCCCTTCTTAGGAAGATAGAGCCTCTGAGAGCGCAGGGCATCGAATTGTTGATAGCCACAGACGTACTCTCGGAGGGCCAGAACCTCCAGGATGCCCAGTTCCTGGTCAACTACGACCTGCCCTGGAACCCGGTGAGGATGATCCAACGGGCTGGTCGCATCGACCGCCTGTTTTCTCCCCACGACAAGGTGTACATCTACAACCTGATGCCTGAGCACGGCCTAGAAGACCTACTGAATCTGGTTCAGAACCTGACAAGGAAGATTGAGACCATAGAGGAGGCGGTCGCTTTGGACGCCTCGGTGCTCGGTGAGCAGATTGAGGCGAAGGAACTGGACAAGGTGATGCAGCTGCGAGCCGGCGGAGTCCAGGCGGACCACGTGTACCGAGAGGGCGAGCGAAGCCAGGGACTGGACGCGGGCGCGGAGTTGCTGAACAGGTATCTGGACATGATGAAGGAGTTCGCTACCGAGGACGTACGGGACATTCCCAACGGGGTTTACAGTGTGAAGAAGGGCATGGCGAACGGTGTCTACGTCATGCTGAAAATGCCCGAAGAGGCGTCGGGCGAAGTGTTCTGGCGCTTCTATCCACTGGGCAACGTGGCGCAACCCCTGACATCGCCAAGTGATGTCCTATCCATTGTGGAGGCCGGCAGAGATGAGCACCGCTTCGAGATACCGCCTAACGAAAACCCATTCAAACACCTAAAGGAGCCTCTGAAAGCCGCCGTGGACCAGATCGGCCAAGCATACTTGGACGCCATATCCGCAGTTACATCCGACAGTTTCACGAGACGCATTAGACAGTTCCTCAATCGTGACGACCTATTGCAATCTCACCCCGACCTATTCAGCTTCTTCAACGAGTGGGTTGAAATGCCGTTACCATCGGACGCGACCAGGCGCGTGGTAATGCGAGACCCGGTGAGAGTCATAAACCGGCTTGCGCCAACTCGTGCAGAACAAGGGCAAGTGGTTCAGGCGCTGACTGCGCTCCGAGGGGCTGTCCAAGCCGAAGGACTTGACCGCCCTATCGCACGACCTGAGACCAGGAAACCATCGGTCGAGGACTTGGAACTGGTGGCCTGGGAACTCGTAGTGGGGCCAGATGGGTTGGCGCGTAGCTAGAAGAACATGCCGATGGCTCCCACGGGGAAGGCGGCCATCTCACCATCTCGCACTGAAGCTACCAGCCGAATATCAGTCCTCTACAGCACTCTCTTTGCCCCAAACCCCCTTCATCGTCCGGCGCGTCTCCCGCCCGGTTTCACAGCTTGCGGCGATCGTACGGTAGTTCACCCCATCAGAGCCTCGGCAGCAGCAGACACCTTGCCTCAATCATCCACCAGAGCGTCCGCCAGGGTCCGGTAGGGGCTGTCCAATAGGGGGCTTCACGCCGTCGCCGGAAACCCGCCGCTTCGTCCATCGACAGGCTCATCATGGCCCACCGCTTGGGTCGTCATGCCTCAGAAAGTACAATTCCTACAATACAATCAGTGCAATATAGTTGCGATAGAGCCGCAGTAAAACTGCTCGCTGGATTCCCTTCGCTTCGCCCCGATTCCCCTTCATTCAGCTACGAATATCACCCAGATTGTATTCTGCGACTAACTCCGATCCCCCTTACAGCCCTCCCAGGCCGAAGACCGCCCCTGGGCGATTGTAGTCTGACGCATCAGCCCATGATCGACGGCACGGTGAATTTCTGGCTAGAGACGTTGCCCCTGGGCTCGACTCCCCATCGCTTGCTCCCGCCATGTTCATCACGGGGGCACCGCCGGCGTCGTGAACGCCAGCTTTCTCCACGATGTCGTCCCTGGCGTCCGCCCGGTCACGCTCTCACGTCGTAGATGAGCCTGACGCCGTCCTGCCGTCCTTGACGCTCGGCCTCTCCCAACACGTGGCCCGCGAGATCACGCACAGCGTCCCGCATCGCGTGCTCAGGCTGATGATCGTGAATAACCAGGACGCCGTCGCCGCGTTCTACGCATCACCACCGACACCCTCGTGTCCCGTGTCCGTTGCTCGTTCCGAGCCGTCTTCGCGTCCATGTTCCAGTTTCCCCATTTCGTAGCTGGCAATGCCCCACAATCCCGGCCAACCGCCATGTTCCACTTTCCCCATTCCCTAGCTGCGACTGCCCCATGACCGTGGAAGGAACTCCGGAATCAAAGTGCTTCCCGCAATGATCCTGTAGGCGGCCTTCTCCTCCCAATCAGCTTGCCCACGACCCGATGACACTTTGACCACCAACTCCAAATCTCTGTACACGGGTTCGGCACCGTCGGCGATCCCCAGAACCCCGCACGCCATAACGGGTGACACATGTGACAGCGCCATGCGAGGGGTTATGACCATCAAGCAGCGCCTACACTTAACGGGACAACGAAGGGACATCTGCCCCACGTGCTATTCGTCTTCGAGTCTCCCGCCAGCGAGACCGCCTTCCTCGACATCGCCGACGGGGAGGGCGACGTGCCCATCATCACCACCAACGTCGATGCTCCTGCCGAACATGGCGTCATGGGTGACGCATGGATGCTACCGCCACACTGCCCTCGACAGAAGGCCCCTGGCCCTGATGCATCAGGTACAACCATGGCCGCCTTTTCCGTTCCGGACACTTCCAATAGGGCCTCTCCCAGCAGCTTTGCTGGGACAACTTGCAGACGCGATCGGTCACGTATCTCCCATTCCGCCCATCCGAGTACAATCCGTTGCAGAGCCCACCGGTCAGGGGTTGTCAGCACGCTTTCTCGTCCCCCTCTCCACCAGCTACGACTCATAGCTACGCAGCCCTGCCCAGAATCGTCACCCAACGGACGACACGAAGCCCTCGCAACTTGCTGCCAAATTGTCGCAGAAGCCGTTCCCAGGACTTCCTGTAGGGGACGAAAGGGCATTCCCCTCACTTACCGTGTCAGCCCCCAACAGCTCCCAAAAGTGCATTTCGTTGCAAAACCGGCGGGACCGCTGATTAACCCGGAGACCTCGTCGCCCATGTCCTCGACGACCTCTTCGACGATATCGACGGGCTGACGTATCACAATGAGGCCACCCAAATCGGCCAGCCCGCCATCTTCGCCCTCGTATCTAACCCGAACGCCGGATTCTGCTCGACTTCCACGAGAACATGCACATCCCAGCTACGGAGAATGCGCACGACCATGACCGCTCCGCCATCGACCGATGCACATCTCAGCTACAGCGCCTGCACACGGCCCTGCGACCGGCCCTTTCATACCAATCGCTTCCTCCGATTGACCAGGTTGTGGTGCGAACGCCTACACCACCGCGCTCAGCGTACATTCCGCATCTCCGTCCGAATGACCGATTCTCTGTACAACCCTCCGGCCCCGTTATCGACGTTTCCGCCATCCGCCCTTTCATTGGCGCGTCCATCACGCACCGCTCGATGTGACGGGCAGGAACGACTTGTCATCGCTTATCTCGTCCAGCCCGACGTGCGAGGCCACGAGCGAATAATCGGGAACCGTAGGCCACACATTCAGGCTGTGCGACCGTCCCATGTGTCAGCCTGGCGACCATCCCCACATCCCGGACGACGCCCGCCGCAGCCTTCTTCGCCTGCTTACCGATCCCGACGGCGGCCTTTCCCTCGCCGCGCATAATTCCAACTTCCAGCTATGGCCCTTCCAACTCAGACCCGACCTCAGCCACTTGCATAAACGCAACTCTTAGCTACGGCGCATCCAACTCCAGACCGGAACGTACCCGCAAGTCGAACTGTTCACTGGTTACGGCCTGTAGAGGCGGATTCGCCCCTGCATCAGCTACGAAATGACCCGACTTGGATTTTTCCAACCAACTTCCATCCCCTGTACCGCCCACCGGCATCGCGGAAGTGCTCGCTGGCCCGAGGCCCTACATGGGCGCTCATGTGACTAGTCGTACAGGCAGTTACGCCCGGCGTCTCGACCGCTCAGACTGGAACGCACACCCGGCCCATGAAACGCCGGCGGGATGAGCAATATGAGAAGCGCCAACGAGAGAAGTCAATCGACAGATCGCCGGGCTGAGGCGTGCGCCGTCGAGCAGCAGGAGACGGTGCGGCGCGGCCTGCGCATCCCGGCCCGAATGATCGCCCGCGCCCACCTTCGGCATCAGGCGTCTCAATCTCTGCCTGCCCCCAGGCCGCCTGCGAAGCGCGAGAACGCGGACTGAACGGCTCAGGACCACGACTTCTGCTTCTCTTCGGCATCAATGTTCCACTTGACCCATTCCGTAGCTGGCGCTGCCCCATAACTTCCGCAAACGCCATGTTCCACTTGCCCCATCTCCTAGCTGCGGCTGCCCCATGACCGTGGAGCGAACCCCGGAACCGGATTGCTCGCTGCGATTTAGCAGGATGCCCCATTCACCCCGATTTCAGCTACGATACCCTCCGACTGCTTCTCGTCTACTTTCTCATGATTGTTGTACACGGGTACAACCCCCTCGACAACCCTGCGAATCTCGCGCCCTGTGAGGCGGGTCTGCGCAGGAAGCCGGTCTGGTGCGTGAACCGATTGACAGTGAGCCGCAGATAGCGCCATACTCTGGGTAAGACTGACTAACAAGAGGTGATTCATGTCGCGAACCACCAAGACCATTACCTTCTCCCTGCCGCCGGACATGGCCGACCGGGTGGACGCGGTGATGAAGCAGCAGGGACGGTCCCGGAGCGAGTTTCTTCGTGAGGCGCTGCTGCGCTACATCGAGGAGTTGGAGTGGAGACAGCTTCTCCGGTACGGAGAGGAGCGGGCCAGGGCGAAGGGCATCGGGCCTGAAGACGTGGCCGCTCTGGTGGAAGAGTACCGGGCCGAGATCGGCTCGGCCCGTGCATGAGGGTCGTCCTCGACACCAACGTCATCGTCTCCGGCCTGAACTTCCCTGGCAATGAACGCCTTGTGCTTGAACTGGCACTCAGGGGTCGGTTCGAGCTTTACCTGTCCACCTTCATCTTGGAGGAAGCTGCCGGGGTGCTAGGGCGTAAGTTCGGTTGGGATGAGTAACGCTCGTCCCAGGTGCTCAGAGCGCTGGGGAACGCCGGGACAGTAATCTACCCCCGTCGGCTACCGGAGGTGATTGAGGGATGCCATGCGGACAACCGCATCCTGGAGTGCGCTGTGGAGGCTTCCGCCGACTACCTCGTGACCGGTGATCGGCGGCATCTGTTGCCCCTCCAGGAACATCAGGGTGCGAAAATCCTCAACGCCCCAAGATTCTTGTCAGTGGAGGTCGAGACACGTCGAACAGAGGCAAGCCAGTAGCCATGGGGCAGCACAGGATTCAGCGACAGCTACTCCGGAACTTCTCATTTGTGGGCCGCCAGCCCAATTCTTGGGAAACCTGGTACCTGAACACGTCCAGTTATCGACCAACGGAACGATCCATCAGAGGTGTCGGGATTTTCGAAGTAGATTGCTCGAAGGGTGTTGACGATTACATAACGGACCTCGAAAACGGGTTCAAAGACACCCTCTACCGATTCAGTCACGGAGATTTCGCAAAGGCGGATGTTGGCCGTGACATCTATGACTTCATCGCCATGCACTACGTACGTTCCCAAGCCTGTCGTCTCCAGATCAAACACGTTGTTGACAAGTGCCGTCAAACTTCAGGGCTCACCCAACAACAAGCCGAAGGGGAGATGAACCGTCTGACGTCGCACCAGGACGTCGGGGTCTTCCGAGACCTAGTGAACAGCGTCTCGCGTACATTGACACACTATCTGCTGTGCCCCCTCGTGTTGAGTAAGCCCCAGTCCTTCTTCACATCGGACAAGATAATGTGCGCCAGCACGGCTGAATCTGCACAGCGGGAGACCTTTGTTTGGTTTCCTCTATCGCCATCCACAGGGCTGTGCCTTGTGTCAGACGGCCACGCGGGACAGATTCTGGGTCCCGTCGTAGAAGTGGATCGCCAATCCGGCCGGATTAGCTTTGAAAAGTCTCCCGAGGCGCAGTTGCTACGATGTCAAGCACCATCACCTCAAGAGGGCGGTGAGGAGTTCGTCAACACGCTGAACAGGATGATGATAGAAGGTTCTACAGAGCTATATGCAGCTGACCGCAACGCAATGGATTTGGCCTTGCGAACCGCCGAGCTTCCCACCGGATATCGGTATCAGCCAACTGGAGACACCAGGGCCGTATAGCACGGTCCAATGACTGACGTTGAATCTACTGGACATTGCCGTTAGAAGCCCATGAGTAACGATAGGACCGGCTACCGACCAACACCCTTTGCTGAATCCCTTAGAGCGCACATGGAAGAGTGGTGCGACTACGGCGGCAGACGTCCTCCGGCATGGGCCAGGTGGACGGACGGAATATACGACTCCTACCGCGATTCAGCGAAGGCGACGGCCCGCGCCGACTCCATCAGGCTGCATGAGCACGTCGCCCACATACTCAGCTCACAGGCATTCGCGTTCAACCTCTTTCTGCCGTTCCGAGAAGGACTCAGGGAGGTCTTGTCCGAACAACTAAGCGAGCTGGTTGGCGCTCAACTAATCATTGATAGGCTGAGTTTCGAGTGGATTCCCCCTGGGAGATTGCTCGGAGAACTGGACGGCGAGTGGCCTGCTGAAAACGAGCCTGCCACGGGAGTAGATGTGGCGTTATGGGGGTGGCTGGAGAATGGCCGCCGCGCTGTCGTCTTGATGGAGGTCAAGCTCAGCGAGGGCAGCTTCACGCATTGCGGTGGACGACGGAGCCGGGGAAACCGCCGTAAGGATGTCTGCAACTCTGCGGTACTCTTCTTGAATGACCCCGACGCCTGTTACCTCAGAAGACCTTGGAGGAAGAGTAGGGACAGACGCTATTGGGAGATATTCGCCAAGAGTCACGGCTCCGTCAGAAACGCATTCCCCCATGCCGACCTGGATGGGCCATGCCCCTTCGCCTACGACATGCAACAGCCTATGCGAAACCTTGCCATAGCCCGTGGCCTTGAACAGGAGGACATGGTTGAACGGGCATGGTTCGCACTATGCGCTCACGACGCCAACACTGACATTGCCGAGCATTGGGATGCCTGGAAGCATCTTCTCCCCGACACGGCCATGGCCCCGTTTCTTCCTGCATCGGAAGTCGTCCGCGCCGGCGAGGCTGAAGGATTGAGAGACTGGGCGGCTTACATGCGTGCTCGATACCGTCTTTAGGAGGATCGCTATGGCGACCCCGATAATCAAATACCCGCGTGCTCCTTCCGAGCAGTTGCGGGGACTCCTGAAGCCGGGGGAGTTCCTCGCGCCGGTGATGGCCCTGAACCGGGTTGAGTTCAAGGGCACAGAGTTGGACGTACACTTCCGGGTCAATGACAAGATACAGGTGTACTGCGGGCTGACGACTATTCTCACAGTCCAAACGCTACGACGACCTGCAAGATACCTGAAAGCCTACGCCGACCCGAAGTACATGGGCCAGCCACGTGCAAAGGGAACGGGACTCTTTGGTCGATGGAGGATTGGCGACGGTGGGTTCATCGAGGCGCTTAAGGCTTATCTGAGCGTCGTGGACGTCAATCCGAGTTTCACAGAGGGAGAGGGCGAAGTCCAATCGCGATGGTCAAGAGTGTCGGAACAGTGGGTCCCTTTCGACCGTGAGGCTGTCCTTAACTATGAATCCGCGAAGCATCGAGAAGAGACCAAGAAGTTCCTTGAGGTGAAAGCAGCACTCAAATCTATACAGGCAACGGCTAGGCAGCAGGGATGGAAAGAGCCAGAGATAGGTGCCAAAGCTAGGAAGGTAGATCAGATTGCAGTTGATCCGAAGGGGCGCCTGGTTCTAATCGAGCTGAAGGACGCCCAGACCAACGATTACAAGGTATTCTACGCGCCCTTTCAGCTATTGCAGTATGTTTGGGAGTGGCACTGTGCCTTAGAAGAACTGAGGGTTGATCTCCAGGAATTGGTTGACGCTCGACTGAGCGTCGGGCTGACGCCAGCCGGTATCGCTAGCCTTTCAGGAGGCCTGAGGGCCGTCGTCGGTTTTGGCACAGACAATCGGACAGACGAGGTGAAACACCGCTACGGTATGGTGCTTGATATAGCCAACCGTTATCTTCCCCCACATGTGGCCCCCATCGAGACGTGGGAGCATTCAAGAAATGAACCACGCCAGCTGTAGGAACGACCGGGGTTGCAATGGGGAACTGATGAGAGGGGCTTTTGTCGCAGGCTGGAAATGAGTAAGGCAATGTTCGGTGTTAACGATCTTCTGACCAGCTTGGCAAGTACGCGGAAGCTGTTTCATTCTGAAGCAGACTTCCAGCACGCTCTGGCATGGCATATTCACCAGGCCATGCCGGAAAGTCAGGTCAGATTAGAGGTCGATGTCATGCAGGTAGAGCACCAGAGGAGATTCCTCGACATCTGGCTTCCGTTGGAAGGGATCGCCATCGAGTTGAAGTACAAGACTCGGGGATTGGAACTGGAGCAAGACGACGAATCCTTTGTCCTTCGCAACCAAAGCGCACAAGACCAAGGGCGGTATGACTTCCTCCGGGACATTCAGAGACTTGAGCGCATGCGCTTCAAGCTGGAGCAGTGCAAGGCTGGATACGCGGTGTTGCTGACCAACGACTCGTCATACTGGAAGGCTCCCACACACAGAGACCTGGTGGACGCCGACTTCGCATACACGAGGGACGAGAAGTCTCGGGAGCATTGGCGTGGGCCGCCAACGCCAGGCCGGGAACTGTGAAGGGCCGAGAGTCACCGATAGAGATACGAGGGTCTTATCGTCTTCGCTGGCAGGAGTATTCCAGCTTCCCAGGGAAGTCCTACGGCAGCTTTCGGTATCTTGCGGTTTCGGTGGAGTGATATAGAAAAGCGACCGACAGCCGTTTCTTGACAATGACCCCTTTGGTGAGTCATGATACTGAGTAAGACTCGGTAACATCTAAGGAGGACAGCATGAAGAAGAAGCACCTGCAGCCCCTGACGCCGGCAGCCCTCTACGCCAGGGTGTCCAGCGACCGCCAGGACGTGGACCTGTCCGTGGCGGCCCAGCTAAGGGCGCTCAAGGAGTACGCGAAGGCCAACGGCTACTCGGTGGCCCGCGAGTACATCGACGAGGCCGAGAGCGGCCGCGTCGCCGACCGGCCCCAGTTCAGGAAGATGATCGAGGAGGGCTCCAAGCCCCAGGCGCCCTTTGAGGTCATCTTAGTCTGGAAATTCAGTAGGTTCACCCGCAAGCGGGAGCACGCCGTGGCCTTCAAGGCCCAGCTGCGGCGCAAGGGCATCCGCGTGGTGTCCATCACCGAGCAGGCCGAGGACAGCGCCACCGGCAGGCTGCTTGAGGGAATCATCGAGAGCGTGGACGAATATTACAGCGAGAATTTGGCCCAAGAGGTCGTCCGGGGGATGCGGGAGGCCGCTTCGAGAGGTTTCTTCCTGGGCTCCAAGGCCCCCTTCGGCTACCGGAAGATCAAGGTGCAGGACGGACCCAAGGAGCGTCCCTCGCTGGAGGTAGACCCGGCCACGGCTTCCGTGGTGAAGGAGATATTCGAGAAGTCGCTACAGGGCTACGGCCTCAAAGAACTGTGCAAAGAGTTGAACGAGAGGGGAGTCACCAACAGGGGCAAGCGGTGGTACAAGGGCGGACTCCACTACGTGCTGCGCAACGAGGCGTACACCGGAACCGCCGTGTGGGGAGTCAAGGGCAAGAACGAGAAGGCCCAGGACCCGGTGAGGGTGGAGGGAGCGTGGCCCGCGCTGGTGTCGAAGGAGCTTTACGACGCCGTGCAGCAGGCGATGAGCGAGCGCGCCCCCAAGGTGCAGAGGCCCGCGAGGGTGGGAAGCCCGTATCTGTTGAGCGGGCTGCTCAAGTGTGGGGTGTGCGGCAGGCCGTATTCGGCCCAGGGAGCCAAGAGCGGCCAGTTCGCCTACTACATCTGCGGGACGTTGTTCAGGGAAGGAGCGGGGACGTGCAGCGCCCGCTACCTGAACGCCCCGAAGCTGGAGACCTTCGTGGTGGAGAAGATCAGGGAGAGGATACTGACCGAGGAGACCATCACCGAGTTGGTGCAGCTTGTGGCGGAGGAGATCGACGCCATGGCGGGAGAGCTGTCCGGCAGGCTGGAGGTTGTGGAGGCGGAGCTTGGTGACGTGAGGAAGCGTCTGGGGAAGCTCTACGAGGCCATTGAGACCAGCGACCTGACCCTTGAGGTCCTGTCGCCCCGCATCATGTCCCTGAGGCACCGTGAGGAGCAGCTTGAGGCTGCTAGGGAGGACGCCGAGGCCCAGCTAGAGCAGCGCAGGGTTTCCATTCCTGACACCAAGGAGATAGCGCGGTACGTGGCGGACTTCCGGGACTTTCTGAAGAAGGGGACGATACCGGAGAAGAAGGCGCTCGTCCGGAACTTCGTTGAGGCCATCGAGGTGGAGGGAGACGAGGCGACGCTGACGTACACGGTGCCCATGCCCAACGACGGCGTGACCAGGGAATCGGCCTCGGTTCTTGATTTCGTCCAGTCCGGCCCACCAACTGGATTACCCCGATGGCCCTCCGCGACACCACTAAAGCTCTATTCCCAGTTGAGCCTTGATGCCCTGGTCATGGTAGGGATGCTTAATCGACCTCATCTCAGTAACGAGGTCTGCGCAGTCAATCAACTCCTGGGGAGCATATCGACCCGTGATGATGACGTGCATCGTTTCGGGTCGTCGTCTTAGGGTATCGACGACATCCGCGACAGAGACCCACCCATAATGCATCGGGTAAGTGAACTCGTCCAGAACGACGATCTCTTCGTTGCCGTTAAGTATATTGTGCTTGCAGCGGATCCACTGCTCTTTGGCCAGTAAGATTGATTTTTCCAAATCGCTCGAATTCCTGGTACAACCATCACCCAAGGCCTCTATTTGGATGTCCAGTTTTTCAGCTGCCTTATGCTCACCGAACCTCGCGGATGTGTGCTTAATGAACTGAAACATCCTGACTCTGAGGTCGCTGCCCCAAGCGCGAAAGATCACGCCAAGGGCAGCTGTCGTCTTTCCCTTGCCCTCACCGGTATTCACGATGACCAGACCTTTTCGCGCGCTATGGGGCTTTACCATCGTTTTGGACCCCCCACCACTATCCGGTTCAGACACAAGTGCCTCCTTTTCCATACTCATTTGGCCCATTCTATCTTGTGACGGTGGCGTACCCCCGCTGGCCAAATGACCTGCCCGGACTTTGTACCACCTGCTAGCAGCTCAGTCTACCACGATCCTATATTCGAACCTCCCACCGAGAAGTTTGCAAATCGGCATGCCTTGGCCCGCCAAGTTCCCATTGATGAACAGCACACTTTCCCCGGCCGCGTAAAGTGGGCACACATCCCCTGCGCCCGTGAAGGGCCAAGCACATCCTGTCCCCCCGACCGGCACGAGCCTCAGACGCTGTACAACGGCTATGGTCGCCAGATTGACACACAATTGGTACACAAATTGTCGTTTTGTCACGTGTTTGTCACACAATATTTACTACAATGTTTGGGTAGCCTAATCACCATTGAGCCGGCACCCGGCAGAGGCGGCTACCGGGCCAACAACTATGAAGAGGAAGAGCCGACTTGGCAGGAGTTGCCTGCAGTCGACTGCAGGCCGCTGGACTGGCCGTCCCACCGCAAATCAATCCTGGCGTAGTCTACTACGGGCAGTCGTACATGCTTCTTGCCCTCTCCTAGCCCCACAAAGTCGTGACGGGCGACGACCCGATAGCCCCGCCCACAAGCTAGAGAGGCTCAGCGTTCGGCTGCGCCACTTCCTGCCGCTGCTGCTGGCAGCGGGCCTGCTGACGTTCGCCTTCCTGCCCGCCTCCGTTGACGCGCGGAACGTCTATGGGACGGGGTTCGGGCTGCACGACATGTCATTCACTACAACCACCAACAGCGCGCCCACCGTCGCCAACCAGATCCCTGACCAGACCGCGCCGGCCACGACCACGCGCTCGGTGGGGGAGAGCTCCGCGTTGGGAACCAACGTGGGCGGGGCGTTGCCGGCCGTGACCGCTGCCGAGTCGTTGACGTTGGCGGGGCCGGGCGATCTGGAGTTCGTGAATGGGACGAGGATCGACAGGGTGAACTTGCCGGATGCGACGGGGGGCTTGGCGCCGTATCGCTATGAGGTGTCGCCGTTGCCGATGGGCTTGCAGTGCAACCAGCGTGAAGTCGATCCGCCGAATCATCTCGGCTGCCGCAGGATCTGGGGCACTCCGTCGGCGTCAACGGACGGGCCGCTGGAGGCCACCTACTCGGTGACGGACGCCAATGGCGCCAGCACTGCCGTTACGTTCGATATCTCCGTGTTGGACGTGTTCGTGCTGGATTGGGATGAAGTGGATTGGTCGCGCACCGAGGGAGGGTCGCTGAATCTGTCCGAGTCCTACACCGTGGGCGGCGCGGAGGTGTCGTTCGCCATCTCCGGGAACATTATCGGGTTCGCGAACGTCCCGGCGTCGCATGCGGTGTCGCCGTCGACGACGAACTTCCACACCGGCGGTCTGGGTCTTCAGGAGACAGGTCTGCTGATCCTGAAGCAGCTACAGGCTCAAGGCCCGTCGACCACGTTGACGATCGATTTCGCGCATGTGGACGGGGTCAGCGACGTGAGATTCGATGTTTTCGATGTGGACGGGATAGCGGTGCTGGCTTTGGAGCGCCTGGAGGTAACCGCGACCGCTTCGGGCGTCTCGGTGGACCCGACGCAGATTGTGACGGGTGTTGACAATGAGCAGATCGGCGACAACGCGGTGCAGGGCACGGCCGTTTCGGGGTTGGGAAGCAATGAAGCGAACGCAACGTTCGTTTTCGATCAGTCCGGCATAACCCAGATCCGGCTGGTGCTGTCCAATCGGGGTGCCCAGCCGTCCGAGGCGGGATACACGCTGCATGACATCTCGTTCAGCACCGGCAAGAGGGCACCCACGGTGGCGAACGCGATCCCGGACCAGGCGGCTACGGAGGGCACTGCGTTCAGCTACACCTTCCCGGCGAACACCTTCAGCGACGCCGACGGAGACACTTTGACTTACGAGGCCGACCTGCCGGATCGCTCAGACCTGCCCACCTGGCTGACCTTCACGGCCAACACACGTACGTTCTCGGGCACCCCCCAGTCCGCGGACGTAGGGACCCTCTCAGTCCGGGTGACCGCCAGCGACGGCAAGGGCGGCTCGGTTCCCGACACCTTCAACATCGTGGTGTCGGCGGCCAACCGCGCACCGACGGTGGCGAACGCGATCCCGGACCAGACGGCGACGGCGGGCACCGCGTTCAGCTATGCGTTCCCGTCGAACACGTTCAGCGACGCTGACGGAGACACCCTGAACTACGAGGCTGACCAGTCCAGCGGCGCAGACCTGCCCACCTGGCTGATCTTCACCGCGGCGACGCGCAGCTTCGCGGGAACCCCCCAGGCTGCCAACGTGGGCACGCTGACGGTACGGGTGACCGCCAACGACGGCAGCCTCTCGGTCTCTGACGCGTTCGACATTGTCGTATCAGCCGCAAACTCGGCACCAGTGTTCACGCCTAACACAGCGTCGCGCTCAGTGGCGGAGAACTCGGCTGCGAGAACCAACGTCGGCGCGGCGCTGCCGGCGGCCACCGACGCCGACGGCGATTCTCTCACCTATTCGCTGGGCGGAACCGACGCTGGGTTGTTCGATTTCAACACCGCCACGCGACAGCTGACCGTGGCGACGGGTGACACCCTGGACCACGAGTCCAATTCCACGTACTCGGTGACCATCACCGCCGACGACGGCAACGGCGGCACCGGAACACTGACCGTGACCGTCACCATCATCGACCAGGACGAGCCACCTGACGCGCCCAGCGCGCCGACGGTGAACGTGGTTGTGGGGTCGACGACCAGCCTGTCGGTGTCGTGGACCGCACCCGCCAACACGGGCAAGCCCCCGATCACCAGCTATGATGTGCAGTACCGCCAGGGCGCGACCGGCACCTACACCAACGGCCCCCAGAACGTCACCGGCACCACCGCCACCATCACCAGTCTCTTGGCAAACACCTCTTACGAGGTCCGGGTGCGGGCCACCAACGCCGATGGAGACAGCGACTGGTCCACACCTACCTCGGGCACGACTTCGAACTCTGCACCGGTGTTCACGCCGAACACAGCGGCGCGCTCAGTGGCAGAGAACTCAGCTGCGGGCACTGCCGTGGGGGCTGTGCTGCCGCAAGCCACAGACGCCGACGGCGACTCTCTCACCTATTTGCTGGGGGGAATCGACGCTTCGTCGTTCGCGCTTGATACGATGTCTCGTCAGCTCACCGTAAGCACATCCGCCGACCTCGATTTCGAGTCCAATTCCACGTACTCGGTGACCATCACCGTCAACGACGGCAACGGAGGCGCCGACACGCTGACCGTGACCGTCACCATCATCGACCAGGACGAGCCACCTGACGCGCCCAGCGCGCCGACGGTGAACGTGGTTGTGGGGTCGACTACCAGCCTGTCGGTGTCGTGGACCGCGCCGTCCAACATGGGCAGGCCTGCGATCACCAGCTACGATGTGCAGTACCGCCAGGGTGCGACCGGCACCTACACCAACGGTCCCCAGGATGTCACGACGACCAGCGCCACCATCACCAGCCTGACTGCAAACACCTCTTACGAGGTCCGGGTGCGGGCCACCAACGCCGAGGGTGACAGCGACTGGTCCACACCTACCTCGGGCACTACTCCGAACTCTGCACCGGTGTTCTCGCCGAACACAGCGACCCGGATGGTGGCGGAGAACTCAGCTGCGGGGACCAATGTCGGCGCGGTGCTGCCGGCGGCGACCGACGCCGACGGCGACTCTCTCACTTATTTGCTGGGCGGAACAGACGCTGCGTCGTTCGCGCTTGATACGATGTCTCGTCAGCTCACCGTAAGCACATCCGCCGACCTCGATTTCGAGTCCAATTCGACTTACTCGGTGACCATCACCGTCGACGATGGCAACGGAGGCGCCGACACGCTGGCCGTGACCGTTACCATCACCGACGAGGACGAGCCACCGTCGGCACCCGACGCGCCAATGGTGAACGCGGCGCCGGGTTCGACGACCAGCCTGTCGGTGACGTGGACCGCGCCGTCCAACATGGGCAAGCCTGCGATCACGAGCTACGATGTGCAGTACCGCCAAGGTGCGACCGGCACCTACCTGAGCGGCCCCCAGGGCGTCACCGGCACCACAGCGGTCATCACCAGCCTGACTGCGAACACCTCTTACGAGGTCCGGGTGCGGGCCACCAACGCCGAGGGTGACAGCGACTGGTCCACACCTACCTCGGGCACCACTTCGAACTCTGCTCCGGTGTTCACGCCGAACACAGCGGCGCGCTCAGTGGCGGAGAACTCAGCTGCGGGCACTGCCGTGGGGGCTGTGCTGCCGCAAGCCACAGACGCCGACGGCGACTCTCTCACCTATTTGCTGGGGGGAATCGACGCTTCGTCGTTCGCGCTTGATACGATGTCTCGTCAGCTCACCGTAAGCACATCCGCCGACCTCGATTTCGAGTCCAATTCGACTTACTCGGTGACCATCACCGTCGACGATGGCAACGGAGGCGCCGACACGCTGGCCGTGACCGTTACCATCACCGACGAGGACGAGCCACCGTCGGCACCCGACGCGCCAATGGTGAACGCGGCGCCGGGTTCGACGACCAGCCTGTCGGTGTCGTGGACCGCGCCGTCCAACATGGGCAGGCCTGCGATCACCAGCTACGATGTGCAGTACCGCCAGGGTGCGACCGGCACCTACACCAACGGCCCCCAGAACGTCACCGGCACCACCGCCACCATCACCAGTCTCTTGGCGAACACCTCCTACCAGGTCCGGGTGCGGGCCACCAACGCCGAGGGTGACAGCGACTGGTCCACACCTACCTCTGGCACGACTTCGAACTCTGCCCCGGTGTTCACGCCGAACACAGCGTCGCGCTCAGTGGCGGAGAACTCAGCTGGGGGCACTGCCGTGGGGGCTGTGCTGCCGGCGGCGACCGATGCGGATACTGGGGACACGCTGACCTACTTGCTGGAGGGTACCGACGCTGCGTTGTTCGATTTAAACACCGCCACGCGACAGCTGACCGTGGCGACGGGTGACACCCTGGACCACGAGGCCAAGCCCAGCCATTCGGTGACCATCACCGCCAACGACCCCAACGGCGGCACCGGAACGCTGACCGTGACGATCACGGTCACCGACGAGGACGAACCACCTGACGCGCCCAGCGCACCGACGGTGAAGGCGGTGGCGCGTTCGTCGTCGAGACTGTCGGTGTCGTGGACCGCACCCGCCAACATGGATAAGCCTGCGATCACGAGCTACGACATCCAGTACCGCAGGGGCTCCAGCGGCGCTTGGACCAACGGTCCCCAGGACATCACCGGTACCACCGCCACGATCACGCGTCTCTCGGCGAACAGGTCATACCAGGTCCGGGTTCGGGCCACCAATGCCGAGGGTGACAGCGACTGGTCCACACCCACCTCGGGCACTACCAACAGACTGCGCACGTTGGCGAACTCGGATCCGGTGTTCTCGCCGAACACAGCGTCGCGGTCGGTGGCGGAGAACTCGGCTGCGGGCACTGCCGTGGGGGCTGCGCTGCCGCAAGCCACCGACGCCGACCGCGACTCTCTTACTTATTCGCTGGGCGGAATCGACGCTGCGTTGTTCGATTTCAACACTGCCACGCGACAGCTGACCGTGGCGACGGGTGACACCCTGGACCACGAGTCCAATTCCACGTACTCGGTGACCATCACCGCCAACGACGGCAGCGGCGGCACCGACACGCTGACCGTGACGATCACGGTGACCGACACCGACGAGCCGCCGTCGGCACCCGACGCCCCGGCGGTGAACGCGGTGGCGGGTGCATCGTCGAGACTGTCGGTGTCGTGGACCGCGCCGTCCAACACCGGCAAGCCTGCGATCACGAGCTACGACATCCAGTACCGAAGGGGCTCCAGCGGCGCTTGGACCAACGGTCCCCGGGACGTCACCGGCACCACAGCCGTAATCACCCGTCTCTCGGGAAACACCGCCTACCAGGTCCGGGTGCGGGCCACCAACGCCGAGGGCGACGGCGACTGGTCGACTCCAGCCTCGGGCACCACTAACGGCGCCGCATCCAACAGCGCGCCCACTGTGGCCAACGCGATCCCGGATCAGACGGCCACAGTGGGCACCCCGTTCAGCTATGCGATTCCGGCGAATACGTTCAGCGACCCCGACGGCGACACCCTGACCTGCACGGCCGACCTGGCGGACGGCTTAGGCCTGCCCACCTGGTTGACCTTCACGGCAGCGACCCACAACTTCTCGGGAACCCCCCAGGCCGCCAATGTGGGCACGCTGTCCGTCAGGTTGACCGCCAGTGACGGCGACCTCTCGGTCGCCGACACGTTCGACATCGTCGTGTCGGCAGCCAACCGCGGGCTCATAGTGGGGAACGAGATTCCGCGCGAGACGCCCTCGACGACGCCCACGCCGGCACCCAGGCGTACACCGACTCCGACGGTCACACCGACTGCGACTCCGGCGGTCACGCCAACGCCCAGGCCTACACCGACTCCGACGCAGGATCCGGCGCAGGATCCCACGGCCGCACCCTCACCCACGCCGACATCCTCGGCGCCGTCGCCGGCGCTCGAAGCGCCGGACTGGCTGTCCGGATGGCTGTTGCCTCTTTGGGTCCTCATCGTGCTCATCGTGGTCATCGCGATGTTGATCAGATTGGCGGTGCTCATCTCACGAAGGCGCCGGGGCGTAGCACGGCGGTAGTGTCGCCCTACTTCTCTCCGTCCAGCCCAGCATTCGGACGCCTCCCGAGGACACAACCGAGCCCGCTGGGAGACCTACATTCCTATCTACGTGCACGAGTGATGCGCCGGATCGCGTCGCAGGCTAGATGCTCGCCGCCGCGGCTCGTTCTTGGGGCCCTGCCGGTCCCCGCAATCCACCATTGGGTTACCCGGGTGGTGTCCCCCGTGATCATCTTCTTGTAGAGGGTGAGTTTGCTAAGCGTTCTATGGTGCGCAAGCAGGGTAACCAAGGGCGCAGCCAAGCTAACCGGTAGTTACTGGCTCCGCAACGATGCAAGCCCCTGAACCTGGAGCGATAGAACAAATGGTGAAATCAGACCGCGGCCGTCCGGCCACCCCTCCTCGGGATTTGCACCCTAAGCGCGCTCGTGGTCGTCGTGGGAGGGTACGGCGGAGAGGATTTCAACTGCAGGCTATCAAAACAAGGTCGGAACCACCGCTCCAAATTGTCAGCCCCGGCACTTTCAGAACTGGCTTTACCCAAAATTGTAATCAATGGCTAGTAGAGTCTAGTCAAAGACTTGACGAACTAGGCGATGGCGGCCATGGGCGTAGACCGTTGGCAATAGGGAAACGGGGAATCACTCCCAGATCAAATTCCCCGTTGGTCTTCCCAGATCCCTACTCTTTCAGCCAGTTTGCTCTGGCTTTCCACGCTGGGCACAGGGGGTCATATTGTGGGCTTCAACTCGTGCCAGCCGGCGTGCTGCTGGTAAGTGTAAGCAGCCTGGATAACGCCGGGCTCGTCGAAGGGCTTGCCGGCAATCTGCATACCGATGGGCAGGCCGCTTTCAGTGAAACCGCAGGGTACCGAAATTGCCGGAAGACCGGTGACGTTGAAGGGTGCGGTGAAGCTCTTCCCGCGAGCCGTCGAGAGTGGGTCGTATCCCTCGAAGGCGGCCGCCGGTTGGGACATGGTCGGGGTTACCAGGAAGTCCACTCTCTTCATGACATCGGCGAACTCCCGCCTCGCCCATGTCCGCACCCTCTGGGCCTGGAGGTAGTCCGATGCGTTCAGCAGTCCGCCGATCCGGAACCTGCCGCGGACTATTTCCCCGAACTCCTGGGGGCGGGTCTTCAAGTTAGGCTCGTGGTAGGCGAACGCCTCGCTGACCATTATCACCGAATTGGCGGCGCGCACATAATCGAGGCTGGGCAGGGTCACTTCCTCCACGTGCGCGCCCAGACCTTCGAGCGCGGCCACTGCCTCCTCCACTTTGGCCACCACCTCGGGATTGACCCTGGGATCATTGTCAAAGAAGTAATGCCTGGGAAGGCCCAGCCTGACCCCACGAATGTCCTCCCGCAGGGACAGGGAATAGTCCGGCACCGGGGCGCGACTGGATGTCGGGTCCCTGGGGTCGTGGCCGGCGATGGCCTGGAGCATGAAGGCAGTGTCTTCTACGGTGCGCGTCATCGGCCCAGCGTGATCCTGGGACCAGCTCAAGGTAACCACGCCGAAGCGACTCACTCGCCCATAGGTCGGTTTCAGGCCCACGATACCGCACAGCGAGGCCGGGCCACGGATGGAACCGCCGGTACAGGAACCCAACGCCCCGGGAGCCTGGCCCGATGCTACCGCCGAGCCGGAGCCGCTGCTGGAGCCCCCGGTGATATGGTCGAGGTTCCAAGGGTTGCGGGCCGGTTCGAAAGGCGTCGTCCAGTCCGGACCGCCCAGGGCGAACTCGTGCATCGCCAGCTTGCCCAGGAGGATGCCCCCGGCTTCCTTGAGCCTGGCGGTAGTGGTGGCGTCTTCGGTGGGTACCCGGTTGATGTCCACTTGGGAACCGGAGGTGGTGCGGACTCCAGCGGTATCGTACAGGTCCTTCAGGGCAAAGGGTATGCCGTGCATTGGCCCCTTGTAATCACCACTTAGCACCTGTGCCTCGGCCGTTCGCGCCTGCTCCAGCGCTTCGTCGGCCAGCAGCAGGATGAACGAGTGCAGCCTGTCGTCGGTGGCTTCGATGCGGTCCAGGCAGGCCCGGGTCAATTCCACTGGGGAAAATTGTCTTGTCCGAATCAACTCCCCAGCCTGACGAATGGTCAGGTAATGGAGTGGTGTGTCGGAAGTGGACATATCGCCTCCTTCCTTGGTAGGTCTAGGATTGCTTGGCAGACCCCTGTCATGCCTCCGGCCAGTCCGGGTGGAACTCCACGACCATCTCCTCGGCCCCGAAGTTCAGAGTGTGCAGCTGTTGGGCGTAGGCGGCGTAGAGCTCGTAAATCGGCTTGAGGTCATCCAGCTCTTCCTGAATCATCCCCAACCCGGCCCGGTCGGCCATGAGCTTGAACTCCTCCATTGAAGTCTCGCCAGTGTCAGGCATCGTACAGCCTCCGGTTTCAGCATCGGTTATGGTTGGTGTGTTCTCTCTCCGAGTATGGCCCGATTATACATCCCGTTCGCCGTCAGGAGCCGCGATTTCCTGAAAACAGTCCGAGGCCGCAGGCGAGGCGCAAGGTGGGTTGCTAGAGCACCTGCTTTACACGCAGGGGGCCAGAGGTTCAATTCCTCTTGACGACACCGCTGCTTGGCGATGTTAGTGCTAACTCTAAACTGACCCAGTAGCGCTAATTTGGAATTGACCCACCCCGATAGCGGACGCATCTTCGTCGGGAAACCGATTAGGAGGTGCAGCAAGTCAAATGATAGGAGGTGGGTTAGTGAGAGAGTTATACGAGTTGAAGGGCGATGGAAGCTCGATCCGAGGGATATCGAGGGAGTTGGGGATTTCCCGGAACACCGTGCGCAAGTACGTGCGCTCCGACGAGGTGCCCAAGGCCAAGCGGCGAGAGAAGCAGGGGTCGAAGCTGGACCCATACAAGGGTCACATAGATGGTCGGCTGTCGGCGGGAGTGGACAACTGCGTGGTGCTGCTGCGGGAGATCCGGGAGTTGGGCTACGACGGCAGCTATCCGACGCTGACCAACTACGTGCGGCCTCGGCGTCGGCCGCGTCAGCCCCGTGCGACGGTGCGGTTCGAGACGGCGCCAGGCGAGCAGGCACAGGTGGACTGGGGCAGCTTCGCCTATGTCGGAGAGGACGGGCGCAAGCACCGGGTCTGGGCCTTCGTGATGGTGCTGAGCTGGTCTCGGACCATCTACGTGGAGTTCGTCCGGCGCGCCGACGTGGCGACCTTCATCAGGTGCCATCTGAACGCCTTCGAGTACTTCGGTGGTGTTCCCCGCCGCTGCCTGTACGACAACGCCAAGGTGGTGGTCCTGGGGCGTGACAGGGAGGGCAGGCCGGAGTGGAACAGCCGGATGCTGGACTTCTCACTGCGAATGGGCTTCGACCTCCGTCTGTGCCGACCCTACCGAGCGCAGACGAAGGGCAAGGTGGAGAGCGGCGTGAAGTACGTCCGGGGCAACCTGTGGCCCGGTGTCCGCTTCACCGACGACGCAGACATGAACCGCCAGGCCCTGGAGTGGTGCGATGCGGTGGCCAATCGGCGAGTCCATGGGACGACGCACCGGGTCCCCCGAGAGATGCTGGCTGAGGAGCTCGCCCACCTGGGCAGCCTGCCGCCGCGTTCGGGCCTTGCGCCCTACATGCGGGAGGAGCGGAAGGTGGCCAGGGACGGCTACGTCCACTGGGAGAGGTCTCGCTACGGCGTGCCCTGGAGCTGGGCGGGTTCGACGGTCCAGGTGGGTGTGCGGGCCGGTACGGTGGAGGTCTGGTCGGGCGACGTGCGGCTGGCGGTGCATCCCCAAGCCCAGCGGACCGGTCAGCGCCTCACACTGCCGGGCCAGTGGGACGGACTGCCCGGCGGCGATGATCGTCCTCGTAAGGAAGCCGTGGCGGTGCAGATCCCTGTGGGCCAGGTGGAGCGCCGCTCCCTGGAGGTGTACGAGTTGGCAGCGGTGGGAGGTGGGCGATGATCGCGCTGGAACAGGCTCGCCAGCACCTGGAGACGCTGGGCCTCAAGCAGGCCGTCGAAGCCCTGGACAACTCCTTGGACGCTGCGGCCACCAAGAAACTGACCTACCCCGAGATGCTGGCAGAGCTACTCGGCGTGGAAGTGGCCGCCCGGAAGGAGCGGTACATGTCCACCAGGACGAAGCTGGCTCACCTCCCCTTCCACCGGACCTTGGAGCAGTTCGACTTCTCGTTCCAGCCCTCCATCGACGAGCGACAGGTGCGGGAACTGGCCGGCCTGTCCTTCGTCGCTGAAGCCACCAACCTGCTGCTCCTGGGACCGCCAGGTGTGGGCAAGACCCATCTGGCGGTGGCCCTAGCGCTCAAGGCCATCGAGAAGAGCCAGGGGGCCTACTTCGTCCGAGCCTACGACCTGATGGAGGACCTGAGGAAGGCCAGGGTGGAGAACAACCTCCAACGGCGCATGCGGGTCTACCTGTCGCCCAAGCTACTCATCGTGGACGAGTTCGGCATCTGGCCTTACGACCGGGACGCCTCCACCGCCTTCTTCACCCTGGTGTCGGCTCGCTATGAGCGGGGCAGCATCATCCTCACCTCCAACAAGGGCTTCGCCGAGTGGGGTGAGCTTCTGGGCGATACCGTCATCGCCTCGGCCATCCTGGACCGGCTGCTGCACCACAGCCACGTCCTCAACATCCGAGGCGAGAGCTACCGGCTTAAAGGCAAGAGGCAGGCCGGACTCTTCGCCTCCCATCAACTGCTATCGACATCGCCTGAAGCCGCTAGCTCCGGCGACGTCTAAATCCAACAGGCACTCTTGCTTGCCAGAAAGGAGGCGACTTAACGACAAGGTGGGTCAGTTCTAACTTAGCGGAAAAGGGTCAAATCTAACTTAGCATTGACAGCGAGATAGGCGGACTTCATGAGTGACCAAATTCTGACTCGAGAATATCGGAGTTTCTATATCTCTAAACGAGGTGTAGGGGGCCGAAAACTCCATGTTGTCGCGAAAAATTAGACCTAAGGCAGGGCAGTAAGTACAATAGCTGTTGCTCATGTGTTAACCGAGGAGGTCTGTTGACGCAGCCATCTCAAGAGAATATGGCGGTTCCGCCGTCACCTCAGGCACTCTTGGAAGCACAAGCCTTGGCAGGCGATATTCTAAGGGATATCGAGTTGAGCCAAATTCCTCTTTCGCTGGTTGCACTAAAGACACTACGCCTAGCGCGAATAACGAACGACTTCGAAGCCCAGCAGATCTTTGAATGGGAGAGCGGTGGGTATCCAAGGACAGCAAAGGGGGTGACTCCCGAGTCTGGTCAACTGCCGAAAAAGCTGACCGCGTCTTCTTTAGTCGTAAGCCATCAGATGAAGAGGGAACGAAACGGATGTACACGAATTCTATAGAAGAGTTGGAGAACGATAGGGAAATTGGAGGGGTTGGCCTTCAGGCAGCGGATAACCCGACAGAAAGGACGCGACTGAGATCCGGTATTTCGACAACAAGTGCGCGGCTAGCCTCTCGACGTACCTTCATATATAGCTATGCTTCGCGGAAGTATTACGAACTCACCTTTGGTGGCGTTGCCGATGACGCTTTCGGTAGAATCCGCTTGTCTGTTGATTCGCTCATCGGCAAAGTGATTCCGGAATCCATAAGGAAGTTCACCGCCATCTACGACAATCTTAAGTCTGATAATCCAGAGGACTGGGCCAATGCGGTGCATGGGTGCAGAAGAGTCCTTCAGGACCTTGCTGACTCCTTATTTCCTGCCCAAGTTGAACCCCGATATGTGGAGGTCGATGGCGAGACCAAGCCAATTAAGCTTGGAAATGATCAATATATCAATAGACTGATTGCGTGGATTGAAGATGCTTCAGAGTCGCAGAGATTTAATGAATTGGTAGGGTCCGAGTTAGAGTACATCGGCAACAGGCTCGATGCGCTATTTAAGGCCTCACAAAAGGGCTCCCACGCAACTGTGAGTAAAGAAGAAGCCGACCGTTACGTTGTCTACACGTACCTTACGGTTGGCGATATTCTCGCACTTCGAACACCTCTCTCAGCCTCGGAAGTACCTTATGATGGTGAAATGACCGAATCTGAGTTCCTTGCGGAGCCAATTTCCAACCCTTAAACGCCCCCGGCCTGTTTCTATCAACACTGTGTCGGCAAAGGACGCCACTTCAACAGCCTACACTGAATTTGAGGAAACAAAGGCCGTACTGGCTAGGAGAGTAGATTATTCGGCGTAGTTCACCGCTTCATAGCTACAGGCGACGTATGCCTGGTGGGTCGCGCCATCAGATCTTGCTCAGTTGTCGTGAGGACCTTGACGGGCCGTATGGAATTGGTGGTGGGAGACTAATTCAGCTAGTTGAAACACCTGCTTTACACGCGAAGTGGGCAGAGGCTAGAGTTATCTGCGGACCACTAACGTGCATGGTAAACAACACCGTCCTCGCGATGTGGATGGACATGTGTGTCTGCCGAGCCGGGTTCTGCGAATATCCTAGCCCTACAAGACCGACAAATGAGAACTCATAACGCCAGAAACCCCCAAAGAGGACGGTCAGTTCCCAAATATCCCCGGCTGATTTTCCTGGACACGAACATCGTCCAAAATCTGCATACTTTCGGGGAATTCATTTACGACAACGCCCTCGAACGGGCGATGGATACCAAGCTGTCAACAGCGGGTCCGCGCATTGCCGAAGACGTTCATGCCTTAGGTGAATTCATCCGCCTAGGGCAACGTGCCGGTTGGCCCCTCGCCGTTTCATCCAGGACTCTGAGAGAATTGGAGGCTACGACACGACTTGACAAGCGGGTAGAACTTGTCCGCTGGGGTGGTGAACTTGCTGACTACTTCATGTCAAGGTTTGACCAGTGCCTAGAGGGGACCACTGAGTCACTCTACAGAGAGCTAACTCCCTTTACATTCATTCAACGGCTTTATCTGTCTAGCGTATTGACGAACCTACCCGACGAAAACGACCGACAACTGGTAATTGATGCGTTGGAGTATGGGTGCGACATATTCCTTACCATGGACTATAGAACCCTCTGGCGTTATCGGGTAGAGGTGGGACGACTCGGACTGCAAGTAATGCGACCCGTTGAGTTTATGGACTACATTCGCCCTTGGACGGGCATTCTGTCATGAACGGCACCAGGCTAATAGGGGTCCAGCCGGCTAGTTGTGCAGATACGCCGATGTACCTATCCTTTCCGAAAGATCCTTTCGCTTGCCTCTCGATTCTCGCAACAGATTCCTTGTCCCATTGCGATTGGGGAATTGTGGCAAATCGAGAGTCCCTCAAATCGCCGGTTCATCGCTTAACTGGGGACAATGACGGCCATGCCCCGATTCGGTGGTGAACCAAGTGTCAGAGGCGAATCCAAACCAGATCGGCGAAAGCGTGAAGTGGAAAACAGAGGCCAGAGGAGTGGAATTGCAATGAAATCAACCAGGTATGCTGCAATCAACACACCCATTAGATTGCACCTTGAATATGGCAAGATGACTGTCGGAGAGCTCAGCACTATTCTGCGACACTGGCAGGCACTACTGCGAGCTGTCTGGCGGGTGGCGTACGAGCTACAACACGATGACAAAGCGCCGAACATACACGTGTTGACGGTCACTTCGTCAACCGAAAACTCGTTCGATCTAATCTCGGATTATGCCCTTCAGACAGCGGTAGTCGCAAACTTAGCGCTGGGCCCAGTATCCGATTGGCCAAGGCAGGCGCGAATTGTCTACGCCTATCTCGCTCACATTTTGGAGAAGGTAAGAAATGAACGCCCCAAGGCCGGCCTCGAACGAGTTACCATCATTGGACAAAATACTGCTGCCATAACCTTCCCGTCTCACTTGTTGGAAAACGAGGAGATCGCTGGAAGGTTGACCGGCTTGTGGGAAATAGCCAACGGGGGTGACATCTCCATCACTGCCGAAGAGGTCAGTGAGCTAGACACTACGGAAGGTACGGACGATGAGGCTGAGACTCGGCTTCCTTCCTGAGATAGGAATGCCCGCACCTATGAGAATCGGCTAGGCCACCGCACCCTACTCGCCCCCCTCCACCCCGCGGGCGATGGCCCTGAACATCCTGCAGGATGTTCGGGCGTAGACCGGGTAGAGGACAGTCCTCTCGCGTCGCCCGGGAAGCTCCATCTCCGGCCTGGGCTGTACCAGCCGTCACGCCTACGCTTCCTCCACATGCCGGAAGTCCGGCGCACCGCCGGTTGACCTGGCGTCCAAATCCTGCTGAAGTCTGAATCACGTCCTGCTCAATAGGGGACTATTATGCATAGCCACCATGCCCCAGTGCTGAAGGGAATTCCCACGTGAAGAATATCCTGGTCGGGTCACGTGTTTTTGTTCTGCTGGCCGCCATCTTTATGCTCGTCATTGGCGCAGGGTGCCATGCTGACTCAACGGAGCAGCCGGACACGACGTCGCTGAAGCTCGGCCTGCTGCTCAACTTCACCGGCTCCCCCGAGGCGTCCGCCGACAGACATCGGGCCTTCGATCTCGCTATACGCCACCTCAATGCGGGCGGAGGTGTGCTCGGTATGCCGGTTCAGAGTGTCATCGCGGATGCTACCGGAGATCCGTCGGTTGCCACGGAAGAGGCGCGGCGTCTTGTGGAGGTGGAAGGCGTCCATGGGATAGTCGGCCCCAACGCCAGCTCGGCTGCCTTGCCCGTTGCGCAGAGTGTATCCGGGGCCCTTGTCGTTCCCACCATCAGCCCTTCCGCCACCTCTCCCCAGCTCACCGACGTCCAGGACAACGGCTACTTCTTCCGGACAGCCCTCTCCGATGCCGCCCAGGGTCCGGTTCTGGCACGCGTGACCTGGGAACGCGGTTTCACTAACGTCGGGCTCGTCTATCAGGACGATGCCTATGGTCGGGGGTTGGCCGATGCCTTCCAAGAGGCTTGGGGCGGTACGCTGCAATCCGTCTCCATCGATGTGGACCAGACCAGCTACCTCCCCGAGCTGAAACAGAGCGCCAGCTCCGGGGCGGAGGCTTTGGTCATCATCGCGTTCGAGGGCCATGCCCTGGCTATTGTGCGCGAGGCGCTTGATAAGGGCATCTACAGGCAATTCGTATTCGGCGATGCGTCCAAGCGCGTGAGTCTAGTCAAGGAGATCGGCGGAGAGAAGTTGGGAGGCACGTACGGGACCGCGGGGGCGTCCGCTCCCGACAACGCGGCGACCGCCGACTGGGAAGCAGCCTTCATCGAGGCGTACGGCGAGCTTCCTGTTCTCGCCTACGTTAAAGAGACCTACGATGCCACAGTCGCCCTCGCTCTCGCAGCCCAAGCTGCAGGCAGTCTCGACGGCGCCGCGATTCGCGACCACCTGCGGGTCGTTGCAGGACCGCCGGGCCGGTCTGTTCTCGGCACTCCCACGGGAGTCGCCGAGGGCCTGTCCCTGCTGGTTCAAGGTCAAGAAATCGACTTCGATGGCGCTGCCAGCACACTGGACTGGGACGAAAACGGCGACCTGCGCCGGGGTCACATTGGGACCTGGCGCTTCACATCGGACGAACGCATCGAGGAGCTTGATACGGTGGCTTACGGGAACTAGCGACCCAGCGCGTCCCTTAGAAGCATCCAGCAAGCCCCACCGGTGCTGCAACCGCTTAGCCTACACGCGCACAAGTATGCGCCCTACACGCCCTTCTGGGCGCGGCGGGCTATGGTCTTGATCATCCCGCCGAATATCCAGGCATGGACCGGGTAGAGGGCATACCAGTACAGGAGTCCCATCAGGCCCCTGGGGGCGAAGACAGCCGTCTGGTCCAGCCAGGTCGCCCCATCTTCCCCTTCGCGCATCTCGAACTGGAGCCATGCATAAGTGGGTAAGATCGCACGATCTGGTCCTTCGCCCAGCCATCGGCCTTCAATCGTTGCCTTAATTGCCCAACACAAATTCATCGATGAAGTCGGGGCTTTGGGCTTAAAGTAGCCGTCGTTTTTGCAGGCGGTTCATTGCTTTCGCAACTTGCCGGAATGGCCTCTTGGGTGGGTCGCATAACGACTTAATGAAACTTAATATCGATAATGTAATGTTGTAATTGGACTAGACTCCTTGAACTAGTTCCTGATATAGTTTGCCGTTCAAGCATTTAAATGAGATAGTATCTCATAACTGGTTAGGTTGGGATAACAATTTAGTCTGCTCACCCAGACCACGCTTGAAGGGAGGAGAAAACTAATGACCAAGCCTCAGAGCAAATGTCGGACTCGAAGGATGTCGTTTATGACCACCGTCTCCTTGGTGGCTGCCTTGATGCTGTTAATTACGCTCGCCGCCTGCGGTGGAGAAGCGGAGAACACGGCCGTCCCTACGACCTCCGTTCCTCCCACGGCCCAGATGCCTACGGCCACCCCCACACCCACCGCCACGCCCGAACCACCAACAGTTACCATCAACAACTGTGGCGTTCAGACCGTCTACGATACGGTCCCACAGCGCGTGGTGGCCACGGACACCAGCGCCCTTGAGGTTCTAATGGCACTCGGGTTGCAGGACCACGTCATCGGTTACTTCGGAGGCACACCCGATAGGCTCCAGCCCCAGCACCAAGCCCGTGCTGCGTTGGTCGAGCGCCTGGGCGGGAGTTTCCCATACCCCTCTCTTGAGGCGGTCCTCGCACCCAGCCCCGACCTGGTATTCAGCTACGGATTCAACGAGAGCGCAGGTCTAACTGGACAGAACCTGCGAGATTCTGATGTTCACAGCTTCTCGTTCACGGAGGCCTGTCCAGACTTCACTGGTAAGGTGACCCTCGAGGTGATGTTCGATGACATCCGATCCGTGTCCCAGATTTTCGACGTGGCAGACCGAGGTGAAGAGCTAATCGCTTTGTGGGAACAGCAGATCGCGGAGGTGGCCGCGGCGGTCCCGGCAGGTGAATCAGTTCGGGTCTTCTACTTTGACTCGGGTGAAGAGGCCCCGTTCACGGCTCTTGCAGGCTCCGTCATGTCGGACATCATCAGCCGCGCCGGAGGGATGAACATCCTCTCGGATGTGAGTGGCACCTGGGGCACGGTGGAGTGGGAAGCCGTGGTAGAAGGGGACCCGGAGTTGATCATCTTGGTTGACTATGGATTTGGAGGGCCGGATACGAATCGGACATTCCTGGAATCCAACCCGGCTCTGTCCGGTATGTCCGCTGTAGTGAACGGCCAGTACATGACGCTCACGTTCCTCCAAAGTGTGCCTGGCCCACAGAACCTTGACGGCCTCATTGAAGTGGCGACCGCTGTGCGCCGTGTTCACGCATCCCGCTAGTGCTGTGCAAGCGTCGCCGTCGGGAAGAAACTTCGTTCATCCCGACGACGGCGCACTCACTGCCTCTGGATGAAGTTGCAGGCATTGCCTTGGCAAGCCAAAGGGTCAACCTTAGGCGCGTCTTATCCATAAGCTACCCGATAGCCGTCGCGAATCTCACGCAGATCACGCTCGGTGTTGTGGACACCGCAATGGTCAGCCGCGTCTCCACGGAGGCACTCGCTGCTGCTGCTGTCGCCACGACAATCAACGTTGCTGCTAGCATGCTGTTCAACGGATGGTCCACTGCCACGCAGGTCATATCGGCCCGACGTTACGGTGAGGGACGCCAGGCGGATATCGGGCGGTTACTGGACGTCTCGCTGCTCTTGGGAGTCGGCGCTGGCCTCGCGGTGATGCTCATTCTGAGCATCGCAGCCAGCCTGTTCTATGCTGGGTTCGGAGTTAGCGAGGCAGTGCGGGCCGAGGGCGTACCATATCTACGGGTCCTGGCCTTCGCCGCGCCGTTAGCCGCTGCAACGGCCATGTTCCGCGCCGTCTATGGAGGCATGGGCGAGACGGCCGTGGCCATGCGCATGACCATCCTCGTTAACGCGATAAACATCCCGCTGAACTATATCCTGATTTTCGTGGTCGGCTGGGGCCTCCTAGGTGCTGGCATAGGAACGGCAATATCAGTAGCCGTTGGATGCGCGTATATGGGTCAGTTCGGCTGGAGACGATTCCGGAGTACATACAAGTTTTTCCGTGTCGGGCATCTGCATAAGTCCCGAGATGTGCTACCTCGGCTTTGGTCAATCGGTTGGCCTGAGACCGCCATGCTCTTCCTGGGTTACGTAAACAATGCTCTTGTGCTATCGATTGTTGCCCCTCTCGGCACCACAGTCATCGCAGGGATGCAGGTGGTCACTAATGTGCAGCAAATCCTGTGGACAGTGATCTGGGCTCTTTCGACGGGAGTTTCGATCCTGGTCGGCCAAAGCCTCGGCAGCCGCGACGAAAGGGCAGTGGCGCTGACCGGGAGGGCCGGGCTAATTCTGATGATCGTCATACCGGCATTCTTGGTTGCACCGGTACTCGTTGCACCGTCCGCCATACTGCATCTGCTGACCCCCGACGGCAATGTCGTAGGGGAGGCAAAGCGGGCCCTCCCGCTTCTGGCCCTGCAGGTGCCATTTATGGCCTCTTGCATGGTGCTGGCCGCGGTGCTCCGCGCTGCCGGTGACTCCAAATGGGTTTTCTACACGTCCACGATTTCCAGCTATCTCGTCATGTTGCCGCTGTCGTGGTTGCTCGCCGATGCGGCCGGATGGGGACTGCCCGGAGTGTACGTCGCCGGAATCGCCTTCTTTGTTGCGCGGACCGCCGGGGCTTGGTGGCGCCATCAACAAGGGGGCTGGCGGATGGCAAAGGTATGAGACCGCCCTTGGCCAATCTGGTCCGCTCCGCCAGAACGCGCCTGCCTGGCGGAGCGTCACCCTTTCACGGGGTAGCCGGGTTCGGTTTTCCCGCGGTGCTGGTGGGGCTCAGTGTTGGTCTGGTTCTGTCGATCGTGCTAGCGGTGACCTTGGGTCCGGCGGACATCTCTCCGGTAACCGCCTGGCGGATAGGGATCCATCAATTCTGGCCAGATGCGGTCTCGGAGAACTGGTTGGCGGCGCACGAGAGGATCGTGTGGCACATCCGTCTTCCGCGCGCGCTCCTCGCCGTGTTAGTCGGCGCAACGCTCGCTGTAGTCGGCACGGTGCTCCAGGCGATGGTGCGGAACCCATTGGCAGATCCCACTATCCTTGGAGGGACCTCTGGTGCAGCAGCAGGCGCCGTTAGCGTAATGGTACTCGGATGGGCATTTGCGGGAATCTACACGCTGTCAATTGCCGCTTTCGCTGGTGGTCTGATGGGGTATGGACTGGCGTTTCTGCTGGCTAATTCGTCGGGCGGGCTCAGTCCGTTGCGCTTGGTGCTGGCCGGAATCGCAATAGGCTACCTCTTCGCTGCCATAACCAGCATGCTTATCTTTATAAGCGAGCATAACCAGACGGCTCGCGTCGCGCTCTTCTGGATGCTGGGGGCGCTAGGTGGTGCTCGGTGGGACCAACTAGGCCTACCGGCGGTCCTGCTTACCACCGGGCTCGTTTATCTCCTAGCCCAGGCACGTTCATTGAACTTGCTGCTCTTTGGCGACGAGACCGCGACGAGCATGGGGATTCCGCCGGATCGACTGCGCCGCCTCTTGTTCGTGGTCGTCGCACTACTCACGGGCACTTCGGTCGCACTGGCAGGAGGCGTCGGGTTCGTGGGGCTCGTCATCCCCCATGTCGTCCGGATAGTAGTGGGCTCCGACCATCGCAAGGTCCTTCCGCTCGCAGCCCTCGTCGGGGCACTATTCCTGCTGTGGTCAGACGTGCTAGCGCGACTGGTGATCCAGCCTCGCGAGCTGCCGATTGGGGTGATCACAGCTCTCGTGGGGGCCCCGGTATTCGCACTTCTCTTACGCTCCCGACTACGAGGATCAGACCATGCCCGCTGAACACCAGGAGTTCCATACCACGACGCCAGACACGGCAGCTACCAGTCCGACTCCACTCTCTCTGTCGTTGTCCGGGGTTACGGTGGCAGTGGGTTCGGTGGAGATATGCTCGGAGGTCAGCTTGGAGGTCGAGGCTGGCCAGATCGTGGGCATAATCGGGCCGAATGGCAGTGGTAAGACCACCTTGTTGCGCACTATCTATCGGGTGCTACGTCCGAGACTTGGGCAGGTGGTGGTGGGTGAGGATGACCTCTGGGACTTGCGGCCCTCCGAGGCGGCTCGGCGCGTCGCCGTCGTCGTTCAGGAGCCGCGGTCCGACTTTGAGTTCACGTTGCGGGAAGTGGTTGCGATGGGTCGCAGCCCTCACCAGTCGGTGTTTGCCAGGGAGTCCGGGGAAGACCGGCAACGTGTTGACGATGCTCTTGCCCGTGTGGGTATTGCAGAGCTGGGGACTAGGTCGTTCGGCACGCTGTCCGGGGGAGAGAAGCAACGAGCGCTGATTGCCCGCTCCCTCGTGCAGCAGGCGCGTGTCCTGATTCTCGATGAGCCCACGAATCATCTTGACATACGCTACCAACTCGAAGTCCTTGAACTCGTCCGGGAGGTTGGGGTGACCACCCTCATGTCGGTCCATGATATCAACCTGGCGGCGCAGTTCTGCGATCACATCGTCGTGTTGCAGGGCGGTCGCGTCCGAGCGGCTGGGCCAGTGGATGCGGTCCTTATACCGGAGGTCCTCGAGCCCGTGTTTGAAGTAAAGGTCGAACGCGTGGAACGGGTGGGGAGGCGACCCCTATACTGGTTCCATGGTCACCCTCACTGATTCATTGCCTCTGGTCGAGCAGACTCGTGAACTCACCAACGGCGACACTCGACAGTGGACTGTGCCCAGGGCACCGTGGTCGTGCAGCCGTAGGGGGCACTAGCAGGCCACCCATACAACCCGCGTGCTCAGCCTTGGCTGCTGGCCTAGGTCCGTCCTTGAAAGGAGCGGAAGGGCTGCCAGCGTAGGGTTTCTCCCCAGCGCTTGCATCACCGCCGACCATGCAGTCCCGTACAGGCTGCTAACGTCCTTCCGCCCGGCGGGCGATGGCCCTGATCATCCCGCCGAATATCCAGGCGTGAACCGGGTAAAGGCCATACCAGTACCCAAGCCCTATCAGGCCCCTGGGAGCGAAGAGCGCCGTCTGCTCCAGCGCAGTCGCTCCGTCTTCCCCTTCGCGCATCTCGAACTGGAGCCATGCGTTGCCGGGGAGCTTCATCTCCGACCTGAGCCGCACCAGCCGTCCCGGCTGCGCCTCCTCCACCCGCCAGAAGTCCAGCGCGTCGCCGACCCTCAGCTCGTCGGGATGACGCCGTCCCCGCCGCAGACCGGCCCCGCCAAGCAGCCGGTCCACCATCCCCCGCATGCGCCACGCCCAGTTGGCGAAGTACCAGCCCCGCGCCGCTCCAATGCCGGCGCAGACCCGATACACGTCGGCGGCGGGGGCGGACACAGGGAGCCTGCGCCGTTCGACTATCAGGCCCTGCCTCGTCTCCAGGCTCACCAGCATTCCGGGGTCCGCCACAGGGCCGACTGCATCCCTCCAGGAGGTGTGGATGCGTCCCTCATCGAGATCATTCATCACGCCCTCGATGGCCGCAGCGTAGTCCCTCGGCGCGATTTGGGGGAAAAGCTCCTCCGCCTTCGCGTCGGTCACCACAACATCGTTGCGAAGCCCCTCGGCAAGGGCTTTGGCGATCCCGGCCGGGATGGGAGTCGTCCAGTGCACCCAATAGGAAGAGAGGCGGGGCGTTAGCACAGGCACGGGGAGCAGCAGGCGTCGCAGCCCCCTTGCCCTGGCATAGCCCAGCATCAACCCCCTGTAGGTGGTGACATCCTTACCCCCGACCTCTATGGTCTGGCCCGCGGACTCGTCTGATCTCAGGGCGGAGACCAGGTAAACCAGGAGGTCGTCCACGGCGATGGGCTGGATCTTGGAGTAGATCCAGCGGGGGCATATCATCACGGGCAGCCGTTCCACCAGGTGGCGGATCATCTCAAAGGACAGGCTGCCCGACCCCACGATCACGCCAGCCCGCAGCTCGGTTACAGGCACGCCGCCCTCCCTCAGCGCCTCCCCGCACTCCTGCCGGGAACGCAGGTGGGAGGAGAGCTTGGACTCCGGGTCGCCCAGGCCGCCCAGGTAGATGATGCGACCCACCCCCGCCTGCCGGGCTACCTGCCCGAAATTGCGCGCCGCCACGAGGTCCAGCTCCCGGAAGGCGGCGCCGGTGGAAAGGCTGTGAATCAGATAGTAGGCGTCACTGACACCTTCCAGCGCCTGCGCAGCCAAATCAGCATCGAGGGCGTCGCCAACCGCAATCTCCACCTGGTCTGCCCACGGACGGGACACGACCCTGTCCAGGCTGCGGACAAACACACGCACCCGGTATCCTTCCTCGAGCAGGCGCGGGACCAGCCTGCCCCCGATGTACCCGGTGGCGCCGGTAACCAGGATGGTCTCGTGTCCCGCCATGCTCGCCATGTTTATCAGCACCCCTTAATCCCGGCCGCAGGTCCGCCGTCTCCGAACGGAGGAACACGCGGGTGGTTAGCTCGGTTAGTTGGAGCACCTACTTTACACGCCATAAATTGGACCTGCGAGTCTCCAGGCGCAGCCCGCATAGGACCGGGGTGATTACAAAAGGGGAGAATTCCATGGCGCTGCCAGCACACTGGACTGGGACGGAAACGGCGACCTGCGCCGGGGGCACATAGGGACTTGGCGCTTAACATCGGACGAACGCATCGATGAACTTGGCGCCGTGGCTTACGAGAGCTAGCGACCCAGCGCCTCTCTTGGGGGCTTCCAGCAAGTCCCACCAGTTCGGCGTCGGCTGAGCCTAAAGGCCCACGAGATCCGTACTGACTCGCGAATATGATGGAAACGAACCTCCGGACCTGGGAGGGTCGGTGGCTCGCAAGATTTGCTTTGTCATTTTCCCGAATCTCTGGGTTGGGTCCTCCCACCGAAAAGTTTGCAAATCGGTACGCCTTGGCCCACCAAGTACCTGGACCGGTTAAGCTGGACCCGCGTCCCCATCAGGACTGTCTGGTTGATCGTAGTTAGGTCTGCATTAACTGGATCAAGTTGCCGCAGGTGTCGTCAAAGACCGCAATAGTGACACTGCCCATTTCTGTCGGCTCCATCGTAAACGCTACACCCAGTGACTTCAGTTTCTCGTACTCTGCATTGATGTCCGTAGACCCGAAGGACGCCGCTGGGAGGCCTTGGTCGAATAACCCTTTCTGATATGCTTGCGCCACCGGGTTTTCATTTGGTTCAAGGAGGAGCTCGGTCCCATCGGGATCATCGGGCGAGACGACAGTAAGCCACTTGAACTCCCCCACAGGGACGTCATGCTTCTTCACAAAGCCGAGGGTCTCCGTGTAGAACCTCAGAGCTTGGTCCTGGTCACTTACGAAAACGCCGGCGTGTGTAATACGCATATCTGGTCTCCTTTTCTCTTCATAGAGTTACTTGATCCATCGGTCCACGATGGACCTGAGTGGTTCATCCTTGAAGACAAGCATCCTATACTTGCCGCGCTTCTCTGAGCTTACGAGCCCCGCTTTTTCCAAGACATCAATGTGCTTGGTTAAGGCTTGTCTGGATATGGCGACATCGTGTCGCATGATCAAGCGCGCCGTGAGTTCGTAGAGCGTCTGCTCCTTGCGCTCAGAGAACTCGTCCAGCATCAGCCTTCGTATTGGGTCTGCGAGCGCCCTAAAGACTAGATCTTCGTGCATGCACGCATACAATAAGCAACCACAAGATTGCATGTCAAGTCGAGGTGGAGCTTTCGTTGGACACAGCGACGGTGTAGCGCTTTGTAGCGGGCCCTGGGCTGGTCGACCCGGTGCAAATACCTTGGTGGGCACCGGCTGGCCCCACCTGGTTCCGAGGCCCTTGCACTTTATGCATCAGCTACGCGCGCAGGACGACTACCACGATGAGTACTCCGAAGGTGAGGATCAGCGCGCCAATTGCGGTGGCCAGAGGCGGTCTGCTCAGCGCGCACAGCGCCGCCCTTCGTATCCCGCCACCCAACGGCAGTCTCTGCAAGGCCGTCTCCGGGGACGACGCAGCCAGGGTCGTCCAAGCCACCACCGCATCCTTAGCCTGCTCGGCAGTTGAGAAGATGCGCTCCAGCGGTTCCTGGACCAGCAGCCGCGCCGGCTTTGCCGCATGTCGGTAGGGCCAGTCGGCATCCAGGGACATGGTCGGCTTTGGCTTCAGCGCGGCGACCATCAGCCAGAATCCCAAGCCTGTGAACACCAGCAGCTCCACCGTGTGGATGGTGTCGTTCAGGTTGTAGGGGTTGTACTGCCCCTTGAAGTTCATGAAGTCGTAGAAGGTCTGCGGGAAGAGCCCGATGGCGATGCACAGCACAGCCCCTCCGGCCATGCCCACGTACATTCCCGCAGGCACCTTGGCGATGAGGGCGACAGGTGTTGAGCGCTTGGCTCCGAACCACGTGAAGTAGGGCAGCTTCAGCCCGGTGTGCAAGAAGGTGCCTACGGAAGCAACGTACAGCAGGAAGGCCGCTATGTCGTTGCCGTTGTAGTAGGCAGCCCCCGTCACCAGGGACTTGCTGACGAAGCCCGCAAACAGAGGCACCGCCGAGATTGAGAACGCCCCCACCATGTAGAGCGTGAGCACCATCTTCATCCGGGGTGCGAGGCCGCCCAGTTCCGTCATCTTTGTCGTGCCGGCAGCAGTCATTACCGCGCCCGCCGCCATTATCATCAGGCCTTTGTAGAGCACATGGGCAAAGGCGTGCGCCGTCGCCCCCTCAATCGCCTCCTGGGTGCCTATGCCTGCGGCGGTAACCATGAAGCCGACCTGGCTAATGATGTGGTAAGCGAGCAAGCGCCGGATATCGTTTTCCAGCACTGCGTAGATGACGCCGTATAGGGCCATAACCGTGCCGAAGATGATGAGGATTTCCCATCCCGCAAAGCCCCTCAGCAGCACGTAAACGGCGGTCTTTGTCGTGAAGGCGCTGAGAAACACCGCACCCGATGCGCTCGCCTCGGGATAGGCGTCCGCCAGCCACGCGTGGATGGGCGGGATGGCGGCGTTCACCGCAAAGGCGATAAGAATCAACCAAGCCGCAGCTCCGCCATCGAACCATCCAAACAGCAGCGACCCTGTGTCGGCAAAGTGCCAGAGCACCCCCGCAATCAGGATCGCCCCGCCCACGATGTGGACGAACAGGTAGCGCATGGCCGCCGCCATGGATGCCGGACGTCCCCCCCTGCTAATGAGGAAGGCGGACCCGAGGGCCATGACTTCCCAGAAGACCACCAGCGTAAGGAGGTCCCCCGCAAATACGACCCCCAGCGCGCCGCTTCCGCAGAACAACGCGGCAGCCTGCTGGCCCCGGTCGCGTATGTGCAACCCGTGAATGCTGGCGAGCACACCGATGATTGCGAAGACGCTGCCGAATGCCAAGCTCAACGCATCGACGCGCAACGGCATGAGGTCGAAGCCGAGCCACTGCGCCTCCCACGTGGTATCCAGGTCCAGGAAGACGACCAGCTGTAGCAAGGCAAGCCCGAAGGCGCCCACCATCAGCACCGGGCGTATGCGGGCAGGCAGGACAAGGACAGCTAAGCCTCCGAGCACGAGGATGAACGCGGGCAGGAAGCTACTCATCCGTGCGCTCCTCGCCGTCATCGTCATCGTCGGGACGTTCCAGCAGGGTCCCCAGCCACTTGGAGCCGTACACGATCGCGAATGTCGAGACCAATCCGAAGGCTATGTAGAATCCAATGAAGTCCGAGTACGGGAAGTGGGCCTTGACCTTGTCCGTAAAGGTGAGTCCCGCGTCGGCTGCGAGGGCAGCGATGATGGCCAGAGTCAGTGCAGCGGCAAGGTAACGGGTGAGCCGCATCAGCCACCTCCTCCTGCCCCGTTGGCCACGTCGGAGGCCAGAGCGAGGAAACTGAAAGGCAGGTCCGGCACGATACCCCAAATCAGCGCAAGCAGTCCGGTTAACGCAAGCGGCACGACCATCTTGAGGGATGCCTCCCCGGGCAGTCCCGCCCAGGTGAAAGATGGCGATTTGCCCCAGAACGCGCGCACCACGGTGGGGAACAAGTATGCCGCGCTCAGGACCCCGCTGACGATGTAAACGAACAGAAATGCCGTGGCCGATGCATCTACCGCTCCGGCGCCCAGGTACCACTTGCTGGCAAACAGCACAAAGGGTGGCATCCCCGCCATGCTCAGCGAAGCCAAGGCGAACGCTCCCATCGTCACGGGCATCTGCCTGCCGATGCCGTCCATCTCACTCACGTTCTCGCGGTGTGTCCGGACGTGAATCGCCCCGGCACAGAAGAACAGCGTAATTTTGGTGACGCCGTGTCCGATGAGGTGCAGCAGCGCCCCCGTCAACGCAAGAGGCCCCAGCAACGCCACCCCAAGCACGATGTAGGACAGATGGCTCACCGTCGAATAGGCGAGCCTCCGCTTGAGATTGTCGTGGCGCAGGGCCAGCAGCGAGGCCAGGATGACTGTTGCCGCCGCGCCGATGGCCAGCACCTGCCATGCCCCCGTGTCGCGCAGCAGATCGACGCCAAAGACGAAGATGAGCACCCGCACGACACCGAATACCCCTGCCTTTACGACTGCGACGGCGTGCAGCAAGGCGCTTACCGGAGTCGGCGCCACCATGGCAGCGGGCAGCCATGAATGCAGAGGCATTACCGCCGCCTTCACGATGACTCCCCCAGCCAGCAGCACGAACAATGCCCAGACCGTGGCGTCGCGCCCCGCTAGCGACCCCAGCACACCTCCTTCGGAGAAGGTAGTGTCTATCCCCATCAGTGCCAGCCACGCCGTCCCGCCGATGAGCGCCAACCCTCCGCCCAGTGTGTACAGCAGGTACTTCCGTCCTGCGCGGACCGCCTCTTCGGACTCGCGATGAATCACGAGAGGGTAGGTGAACAGCGTCAGCAATTCGTAGAAGAGCACGAAGGTCAGCAGATTTCCCGCCAGCGCAACGCCCAGGGCCGCGCCGATACTGAGGGCGAAGGCGGCGAAAAAGCGGCTCTGCTTCTGCTCCTCCAGCCCGCGCATATACCCGATTGAGTACACGGAGGTGGGTACCCACAGAAGCGACGCCAGCGTTGCGAACAGCATGCCGGCGGCGTCGGCCCGGAGCGCAATGTTGATGCCGGGGGCCAGCTCGAGAAGGGTCGCCGATGCAATGCGCCCGTCCGTAGTCCCGGGCAGCATCGAGACGACCAGCCCCAAAGTGACCAACGCCAGCGCAATAGACACCCCTTCCCGTAGGTTGGGCTTGCTTCCCAGGGCAGCGACCAGCGCCGCGCCCAGCAAGGGGACGGCGACTGCAACTGCGGGCAGTGGCGAGGACTCGATCACTAGGTCCCCGGCTCCAGTACATGCCTCACCACCGCCACGTTCAGGACCCCGAGCACGATGGTCGCCGCCGCCAGCAAGATGAGAGGCAGCAAGACGTCAACCTTCGGCTCCCATGTCACCCCCAACAGGGGGATCTTGGTGCGCCGCTCTACCGGCTCGTTGTGGGAGCTGTCCGGGGATTGCGCCAGGTAAACGCGCTCCAGCACCCGGAACAGGTAGGAGGCCGACAGCAGGCTGCTGATGAGCACCACAGCCAGGATCACCCAGAGGTCTTGATCCACCGCCGCGATGGATAAGTACCACTTACTGAAGAACCCGGCCGTCGGAGGCACGCCCACCATTGCGATTGCGCCGATAGTGAAGGCGGCGGCGGTGATGGGCAGGCGGCGCCCAAGCCCCGCCAGGGCGGGCACCTCCGATACGCCGGTCTGCATGCGAACGACCATGACGGCGAGGAACAGCGTCCCCTTCATCAGAGCGTGGTTCATGATGTGCAGCAACGCCGCCACGTATCCCAGCGGTGTCGCCAGTCCGATGCCGATGGCGATGAAGGCCAGCTGGCTGACCGACGAGTAAGCGAGCAACCTCCGTATGTCCTGCTGCCTGAACGCCGCCGCTGCCCCAAACACAACGCCGATGCCCCCCAGCACAACTAGCGCCTGCCCAACAGGGACCTCGTCGATCAAGTAGCCCTCGGGGAAGACGCTCAGGAACATGCGCAGCATGGCGTACGCCCCGACCTTGGTCATAATGGGCGCAATCAGGGTGTTCACCGACGATGGCGAGAAGGTGTAGGCATCGGGCAGCCACAGATGCAGTGGCACCAGCGCCATCTTCAGGCCTAGTCCAATGAAGATGAACACAGCACCCGCGCTGATCGCCGTCGTCGCCTCGGAGGCCGACAATATCTCCAGCGTGTGCCCCATGTTCAGCGTACCCGTCCCAAAGTAGAGGAACGCTACACCGAGGAGATAGAAGGCGCCGCCGAGGGTTCCCAGGATGAGGTAGCGGTATCCGGCGAGCATTCCCCTCCGCCCGCCGAGGAACACGAGGGCATATCCCGCCAACGACGAGATTTCCAGGAACACGAACAGGTTGAACAGGTCGGCTGTGACGATCATTCCCGTCAGTCCGGCGAGCAGCAGGAGCACCAGTGAGTAGTACAACCCCAGCCGTCCCTGCATCTCCTGCTCGGCCATGCGCCGGGTTGCAACGACCACTGCAAGCGCCACGGCCATAACGATAAGGGAAACGAAGGCAGCTACGTGGTCTACGACGTACTCGATGCCAATGGGCGGCTCCCAACCGCCGAGGGCGTAGGTCATCGGACCGTGGGCGATAACGTGAGCAAGCGCCCATCCCGACATTGCAGTGCTGAAGGCAATGGTCGCTACGGCAAGCCAGAAGGCAAGGGATTGCCGCCACATGCCGACCACAGGCGCAAGTATGGACAGCACCAGCAGGGGTACAGGAATCAGGGCGGGTAGTTGGGCTGCCACTTCCTAAGCCTGCTGCTCCATCTCGCTCAGGATTTCCGCCTCGTCCACGGTCCCGAATTCGCGGTGGATGCGCGTCAGGAAGGCGAGGGCAACGGCAGTCACGGCAACGCTGACGACGATGGCCGTCAACATCAGCACGTGAGGCAACGGGTTCACGAATTCCTGGGCGTTGGCATGCTCGCCATAGAACAGGATGGGGACGGTGCCCCCGTCGCGAATCGAGCCGTTAATGAAGAACAGGATGATGGCCGACTGCAGCACGTTCAACCCGATGAGCTTCTTGACCAAGCTGCGCTTGCCAACCATGCCCCACACGCCTACGGCGAGAAGGATGGCAATCATGAAGTAGGGGAAGCGGGCCGCCAGCTCGTCCATTGTTACGCCTCCGGCTCTTCCGGTTGGCGCGGCTCAGTCAAATAGTCGGCGGCCAACGCAAGGGCCCCGAACACAGCCAGCGCCACACCCACTTCTATGATGAAGATGCCGATATGCCTTCGCCCCAGGTCCCCCGGCCAAATACGGTCGATCCATTCGAATGCGATAGCCCCGTAGTCGAGGTAATCGCCGCCGGCGAACATCGCCACAACTCCGATGCCCGCATACAGAAGCATGCCCAGCACGGCGATAAGGACCAGCCGGGGCCGGGAGAACAGCCTGCGCCCCTCGGCGCTGCTGAGGGACATGCGCGAGAGAATGAGCCCTGCGGCAAGTATCGCCCCGGCTTGGAAACCGCCCCCGGGTGACAACTCCCCGTGCACCAGGACGTAGAGGCCGAACAATAGTATGGCCGGTACCATGACCGCCCTGACGACAAAGTGGAGCAGGACGCTGTCATGCTTGTCCATCATCGCGCCCCCTCCGAATTAGCACGAACAGCACAGCGATTCCCGCCGTGAAGATGACGAAAGTTTCTCCCAGCGTGTCATAGCTTCGATAGTCGGCCAGGATTGCGGAGACGACATTCTCGATGCCGATGTCCTCCTCCGTGCGCTCTATGTACTCAGGCCCTACACCGACGTTCGCCGGCGCTTGGGGGTCGCCGCGGTCGGGCAACTCCCACGATGCCGCGATGAAGAGGGCGGCAGTCGCGATGACCAGCAGGATGCCTAGCGCCCTCAATCCGACGACCTCCGGCGCATCAAGCTAATGCCTCCGATGAGCAGCACACCCGTCACGCCTGCACCCAGCGCGATCTCAGTTAGAGCCACATCAACGGCCCCCATGAGCGCCATCAGCGTCGCCGCAACAAAGCTGTACACTGTCAGCGCGGCCACTGCGCCGAGCAGGTCGCGTATCCACAGCGCAATGATCGACGTCAGCACAAGCAATCCATACAGGGCGAATTCAAGCGGCCATACCATCGCTATTGCTCCCTCGCCGCGTCCCTGCGTGTCCATGGCATGATGCCCACCTGCAGCGCCGAACGTGCAAGCACGTGCGCAGCCACAGGGTTGGCGATGGAGATGAACACCAGGCCGAGCACGATTTTCAGACTGACCAGCGTAGCTCCATCGTGCAGCGCCAGGCCGATGAGCACCAGTCCGATACCGAACGTATCGGTCTTCGAAACGGCGTGCGTTCGTGTGTAGAAGTCGGGCAAGCGAATGAGGCCGATAGCCGTCACCGCCATGAAGAACAGGCCTACGCCGATTATCACCGTCCCTGCGATGTCCACTACGCACCTTCCTCGGGATGGCGCGCCAGATATCTCGAAGCGGCCACCGTCCCGATGAAGTTCAGTAGTGCATAGGTCAGCGCCAAATCGACAAACATGTCCGGACGCTCGAACACGAACCCAATGACCACCAACAGCCCTACAATGTTGGTCCCGACGACTCCAGCCGCCAGCAGCCGGTCGTAGATGGTCCGGCCCACGGCAAGGCGCCACATGCTTAGCGCGCTGAGGAAGAGGATAACCGACGCTATCGCTACGAAGCCCGCGCTCACCACTCCACCTCCTCGGGTGAGGTGATATCGCGTACGTCCGGAACTTCGATTGCCTCGTTATAAACGCGGGCAACGTGCTTGAGCAACTTCCCATCCTGGATGCCTTGCCTCGAGGTCTCCGATATGCAGTGGACGATCAAGCGGTGCGCCGACATGTCGATTGTCACGGTGCCCGGCGTCAGCGTGATGGAGTTGGCCAGCACTGCATTTGACGCCTCCGTGCGGAGCGGCGATTCGAACTCAATGAGAGAGGGGCTGATGGGCATTCGCGGGTCCAGCACCAGCCGCGCTACGTGGATGTTCGCCACGGCAATCTCCCATAGGAGCAGTGGGAAGTACACCACCAGGCGAAAGGTCGTGGCAGCCAGCCAGCTGAACCGAGAGGGAGGACGCTCGAATCCCAAAGGGTCGCTCGGGTGGAATATTGCTTCCGTCACGAACAAGACGACCGCGACCGAGATGATGCCGGCCGTTAGGAATAGGCCGTCCAGCTTGCCCGACAGCGCTACCCAAAGGCTGATCAGCAGTAGGCTATAAGCCAGCCAGCGAAAGATCGGGCGGTGCCAGCCCCGCGCGTTACTGTCGTCTCGTCTCATGCGAAAGGCGACGCGGACAGCTTCCATTTGTGCATAGAGAATACGTTTCCCAGTTTGTCAGCAAGAAACTTCCTGAAAATCGATCTTCTTCGTCAATGGGCCAAGCCCCAGCGGTCCCGGGTTCTTGGAAGGGGTCGAGAGTGAATGAAAGGGCGGGTGCTCTAGTCCCTGAGTCCCTCATGGACCCCCTTTGAGGTGTGCTCGTTCGCCCGCAATTCTACCACCTGTGAGAGCGTCCAACAAAGATATATAGGGGCCTACATGGAGGCAGCTAAGTTCGCGGGAGTTGTCATACCGCTACCTTTGCTGCCTCATTTAACGGGATGACCCTGGAGATGGACGGAGGCGATTCCGGTGAAGACTAGGGCTATAGCATCGTCTAGAATGGAGTGGACCAACGTGGAGGGCTCAATGATACCCCCTGCGATTTTGCGAAAAAGAGAAGAAGAGGCGAGGCAGAAGGCGGCTACCCAGGCGGTGCTGATAACGGGAGCGTCGTCAGGCATTGGAGAAGCTACCGCCAGGAAGCTGCTGGAAGAGGGTTATATCGTTTATGCAGCCGCCCGCAGGGTCGAGAACATGCGGAACTTGGAGAAATTGGGGGCCGTTGTTCTCAAGATGGATGTTTCCATAGAAGACGATATCGTCGCCGGTGTCGAGCGGGTCACCAAGGAACATGGCGGGGTCGACATCCTAATTAACAACGCTGGATTCGGGCTATTCGGCGCCATGGAAGATACGCCCCTGGATGAGGCTCGATACCAGTTCGAGGTGAACCTGTTCGGGGCTGCGCGCCTCACCCAGCTTGTCCTCCCCTACATGCGGGAAAAGGGCGCTGGCAAGATCGTCAACGTCTCTTCTATCGGGGGAAGGATATACACCCCCCTGGGGTCCTGGTACCACGCTACAAAGCATGCCCTGGAAGGCTGGTCGGACTGTCTCAGGTTCGAGCTCAAGCAATTCGGCATTGACGTCATTGTCATCCAGCCTGGGGCGATCCGAACGGAGTTCGGCGACGTGGCCTTCGGGCCGGCGATGGAGCGCTCGGGCAACACAGCCTACTCGAGGTTCACAATGGGAATGCAGGCCATGAGGGAAAAGAGTGAAAGCGACCAGTCACTGGGCTCCCCGCCGTCGGTCATCGCTGACACTATACATAAGGCAATTCGGGCAAAGCATCCCAAGACTCGCTACATAGCCGGCAAATATGCCAAGCCTCTGCTCCTGATTCGACGCCTTATTAGCGACCGCATGTATGATCGGATAATGGCCAAGCTGCTTTCCCGGGGGAGCCGAAATTCACCGAGCCGTAAGGGGGACTAGATTTTTCATATGAAGAAAGCAGCCCTCGGTACAAGTTAGATTGGCGCTGAGCAGGTACAATAAAAGGAGTCCAATCAGGAGAAGGTCATGTCTTTAGAAAACCTATCGCCGGAAGGCCGGTTCATCATTAGACAGAAGGTAGAGCGCCTGGAGGCCATAACAGGTATCGAAACACGAAACCGCTACGAGGTGCTGACTCCCGATGGCCGGGCTGTGGCGTTGGCCTATGAAGAGTCGGGCACCATGGCCAGGTTGTTCCTGGAAAGCCATCGCCCGCTAACCCTGCACATTGCTGACCTGGGTGGCCAGGATATCATTGTGGCCAGTCGCAGTTTTTTCTGGTTCTTCATGCACCTGAAAGTTCACGACGCCGACGGGAGAGCCATCGGAGGCATACGCCGCAAGTGGGGTGTCTTCAAGCGAAGGATGGTGATCGAGGATGCGTCTGGAAACCCGATCGCCGAAGTCAGCGGCTCGGTGTTCCGGCGGTACACCTTTACGATCAGGCAGAATGGCCAAGAGATTGGCAGGGTAACTAAGCGGTGGAGCGGCTTGGGCCGGGAGATGTTCACTGATGCAGACTCTTTCCTGGTAGAAATGCCCGTCGGCCACGACGACGATTTCCAAGCTCTGGCCCTTGCGACCGCCTTTGCGGTGGACCTGGACTTCTTTGAACGCAGCTAGCCAATGCTTCTGCGCGCCAGCGCGTGAGGTCGGCTATATCTCTGTTGGAAGGATGGTTGAAGATGGACGCCCCGGTTTCCATTGAGGATGTCCAGCAGGCTCGAAACACCATCGCGCCATTGGCCCTCCGGACGCCCATGTTGCAGGCCCAATCCCTGGGCCGGCTGACAGGCTGCGACCTTATGTTGAAGGCCGAGAACCTGCAAAGGGCGGGTTCCTTCAAGGTCCGGGGTGCATCCAACAGGATCGCCGCCTTGAGCCCTGAGCAGAAGAAGCGGGGCGTCATCACCGCCAGCGCTGGCAACCACGCCCAGGGAGTCGCCCTAGCGGCTGGCGTTCTGGGCATTCCCTGCACCGTTGTTATGCCCATAGGGGCGTCTCTTCCCAAGGTGGAGGCAACCCGAGGCTATGGAGCGACGGTTCTTCTCGAAGGGGACGATTTCGACCAAGCTCAGCAGAATGCCAGGCGGGTGATGCAGGAGAAGGCTCTGACCTTCATCCCCGCCTTCGACGATCCGGCCATCATTGCAGGCCAGGGCACCGTTGGGCTGGAAATACTGGAGCAGGCTGAGGGGCTTGACACGATTGTCGTTCCCGTGGGAGGGGGAGGACTGATCTCGGGGATCGCCTTGGCGGTAAAGGAGACGGCCCCGGGCATTAAGGTAGTTGGAGTGCAAGCGGCCGCGGCAACCGCAGTAGTGGACTCATACAAATCTAGTCGACGCATCTCGGTTAGGCAGGAGGCCACCGTTGCCGATGGCATTGCTGTGGGCACCCCCGGAGAGCTCACGGTCCCCATGGTCATGCGGTATGTGGATGACATGGTCGTGGTGGAGGAAGAGGAGATAACCCAAGCCATGATGCTGCTCCTCGAGAGGAGCAAGCTGCTGGTGGAGGGAGCCGGCGCCGTCGGTCTCGCCGCGGTGCTGTCGGAGAAGATTCCTGTTGCCGGGAAGAAGGTAGGAGTGGTGCTCAGTGGAGGCAATGTGGACTCCCACCTGATTGCCAGGGTCGTGGAACATGGCCTCGCCCATGCGGGACGCTACCTGGTTTTCAGGGTCATGTTGGAGGACAGACCCGGCCAGCTTAACCGGCTCCTGACCATAATATCCCAGTGCCAGGTGAACGTCCTGGACATCGGCCACCTCCGGCATGCCCCGTCGGTGCATATGGGCCAGGTGGAGATCCAGCTTACCCTGGAGACTAGGAACAACGACCACACTTTGGAAGTGAGGGAGCAGCTGCGCAGCGCGGGCTATACGCTCCATGAGAGCGAGCAGTTCAGCGACCCCTCATCACCTTCGTGGAATGCCCCGGCCCCATAGGGTCGGGCTTGGGAGGTGTGTGATCCGTCAATGGAGAGTGTTGTGCCGAGCCGCTCAACTTGGACTGTTGTTCCTACTGGTTGTTTCATTTCTGGCCGCTTGTAACGGAGGGCAGGGGCCTGAAGGACCCGACCAGCCAACTGCAACTCTAGAGCCAACGGCCGGGCCCTCGCCGACCCCCGAACCGGCTGCTACTTCTACGCCAACACCCACTCCCACGCCGACACCCACTCCCATGCCGACGCCCGTTTCCACGGCTACACCCGTTCCCACGGCTACGCCCGTTCCCACGGCTACACCCGTTCCCACGGCTACGCCCGTTCCCACGCCGACGCCCGTTCCTACACCGACGCCAGAGCCAACCCCTACCCCTGAGCCAACTGTGGCACCTGTACCCACCGCGGCGCAGCAGACGGTACCCACGCGGATCGTTGAGGTAACTGCCATTCCAGATTTAACCCAGGACCCGGTGGTCAGCGGTCTGCTGTCCAGCGTCGGGGAGAAGCTGGCTGCAATCTCCACGATGAGGTTCAGGTTAGTGGACGAAGGAGAATCAGGGGCCACGTTGCTGGGAGGCACCTTAAAAAGCATGGAGGTAGAAGTAGAGGCACCCTCAAGCTTCAGCGTTGCGGCGGAGCTGGAAGCCCCTGCCCTAGGCACCGTGCAGGTTAGTATGGTGGCAGTGGAGAACCAGGCGTACATAAGGTTCACTGATAGTGCGCCCTGGATCTCTACTACTTTGGACCAGCTGCCCTTCAATTTCGGGCAGGTGGGCACGAATTTGGGCGACTTGCTTCCCATAGTCAGGGAGCCGGAGATCTCAGGCCAGGAAAGTGTTCTGGGGGTTCAGACGACCCGTGTCGTTGGGACCATATTTTCCGAGGATTTGAGAGCCTTGCTCAACACTTTGTATTCGGGCCATATCATCGAGCTGACGCTGTGGATTGACGACGCTGACCATGCCTTGGTGCAAATGAGGTTGAATGGCCAGATCTATGACTATGACCCGCCAGGGGCTCGAAGGCTTCTCATAATCGAGGCCATCAACGCCCCCATCGAAATCCAACTTCCCGAGGTCCCTTCCGACCAATGATCTGCGACGATCAGGGCCTGCCTCGTTGGTCGGCAACTTGGCGGCGGGTGTCCTGCCTCAGAGTTCCTGACCCTGGGCGGATAGTGTGACCATCTCCAACACTTCGTGGCTGCTGATGGACCCCAGCAGGTCCCCCGTTTCTTCGTTGGCTACCGGTAGCACAGTGAGGGAATTCTCAATCATGCGCTGGAGAGCATCCTCTACCATTTCGTCTGCATCGGCATGAGGCGTGTTCTGGCGTAGGACCCTGCCCAACGAGGTGTGCTCCCATTCATTTCGAGGGAGGTAACGGAGCATGCTCAGCGATACTATGCCCGCGAGCTTCCCCTTGTTCACGACCACGTAGTCGTGCTGCTCGGGGAGCAGCCAAGTTTCCGCAAAGGCCTTAACCGAAAGGGAGTGCTCAGGGAAGTTCCGAGAACGGTCGAGGATGTCCCGCACCCTGACGTTCTCCAAGGCAAAGCGGGCCAGCGACGGCGGCACCTGGCCCTGGAGGGTAACGACCTCGGAGCGCTTGAGCCTTCGGAGGGCGAAGCCGATCCCTATGGGTGTCAGGAGGATGTAGCCGAACATGACCAGCACCAGGAGCGAAAAGACCCCCTCTTCGATGGCGCCGCTGTGAAGCAGCAAGAGTAGGAGGGCGATCTCAGCCACCCCCTTGGCCATCAGCCCCGACGCTATCGCGAATGGGGCCTCGAGCCTGGTGATATAGGCGCTGATGAACGACCCGGCGAATTTGCCTGCCAGGGGTACGAGAACTAGCGCAGCAATTGTCACCGCCGGAAGGTCGAGGAACGCAAGGGTAAGATGCAGGCCTGCCGATGCGAAAAACAGGGGGACGAAGAACCCTTCGGCCGCCCCCCTCATGCCCGGCATGATGCCCCGCCGGACCTGGTAGGGAAGCGTGGACAGGGCTGCGCCGAACAGCAGAGCCCCCAGCGATCCGTGAAGGCCGACGTTTTCCGCTCCCACGACGACTAGGAATAGTCCTCCCAGCAGAAGTCCGAAGGAGAGCTGCGGGACCTGCAAGAAATGGTGCAGGGCAAAGATCACCTTCGGAAGTACCTTCGTGGAAAGGATCCATGTGACAATCGAAAATCCGAGGATCTGTCCCATGAGCGTGGAGACGCTGAGGAAGTCCAGGGTGCGGCCATGTCCCTCTGCATAGAAGTGCTCGCTGATGGTAAAGCCAACCACGAACAGAGCGATCAACTCGGCGATAACGACTGCCGTGAAGATCTGGACGCCTGCAGGCTCTCGGAGGCGACCTTGGTCAACAAGCACCTTGGCGACCAATCCCAGGCTGGACAGGGATAGAACGCCGGCCAGCGCAAGGGCCTGGGTGAGATCGAGGCCCAGACCCAGGTCATAGAGGACGTCAGTGGTAACACCGAGACACACCACAAGGGTAATGACCACCGAAAGCACGGAAGCCAGAAAGAGCCTTCCACGTACGGCCGCCAGAAAACCCCTGATATCCAGCTCTTCCAGACCTATTAGGAAAAAGAATATAAATATGCCTAGCCCCAGGACTACATCGATCCCAGCACCGGACTCGACCAGCCCCGTTACGGGGCCGAGGACAACCCCGGCTGCGATGAAGGCGATGATGGCGTTGAGGCCGAAGCGCTTGAAGATGCCTTCCATCAGCTTGGCGACTACTATGAGGATGCCGATGGAAAACAGCGACTCATGGAGTTCCAATGCGCTGTGTACCTCCTAGCTGATGCCCTGAGGCTGCTCGGCCAAGAGAATGATGTAACGTGGAAGTGCCGCTTTCCTGGTTATCTTCATGTGCGAACGAAATGCGACCATGATCGACGTGAAGGGAACGGGGCGTACTGCATGGCGATTATCGGGAATGGGTCTCACTCAGTCAAGTAGCCTTCTTTTCGTGCCTTCTTGACAGCTTATGCAAGGGCAAGTGGGCTGGATTGGGCGGTAGTATAATGTTCGGCGGGATTGTCGCCCATTCGCTATCTTGCGGTCATGGAGATAAGCAGATGCAATTGTTCAACGGAGCGCGTAAGAAGCTGTCCTACATTGCGATGGCGGTGTTGGCAACGGTCCTCCTGGCGCTGGCCGTCGGATGCCAGGGTACGCCCGATCCAACCCCGAAACCCGAGCTGACGGTTAACGAGCTTCTTGCGAGCGCAAGGGAGAAGCTGGCCGCCATATCTTCGGTGAAGTTCCGAATGACTGATGAGCTCCAAACGGGATCTAAGTTCTTCAACACGACCTTGAAGAGTGTGGAAGGGGAGGTCAGCGCCTCCGACAGCATGAGGATGGCTGTGGACGTAGAGTCACCGGTATTCGGGTTTATCGAGATCGAGATAGTGGCTGTCGGAGACCAGTCATTGATGAAATTCTCCAGGGATGCTCCGTGGCTTCCCCTTTCCCTCGATGACGTCCCTTTCAATTTTAGGGGCATGGGCTTTACTTTGAGCGAACTGGTACCTCTGCTCAAGGCACCATCGAAAGTCGGGCAGGAGTCAGTGGGAGGCGTGCAAACCATTCTGCTGGAAGGTACCCTGCAGTCCGAAGACCTCTCCAACCTGATAACGTCCACGGACGCAGGCCACACGGTCATGTTGTCTTTGTGGATCGATGAGACGGAGCATACTTTGAAGCAGCTGAGAATAACGGGCCAAGTCTTCAACGATGATGGGCCGGAAACCAGGCGCCTGATAGTCATCAATGAGATCAACGTTCCCATTGATATCCAGCTTCCGGAAGCAGCCGCGCAGTAACGCAAGATGCCGGGGCTGAACTCTCCCCTTAAGTTGTCATCGTGAATATCGGCAGGTCCACGTTAGCCTCCCTGCGCTCCTCGGAAACAGCTGTCCTGTCCATCTTGTGCCTGGGAGTGTTTTCGACTGCTCTGGACCAGACTGTGGTAGTCGCGGCGCTGCCCAGTGTGATGGTGGACCTGGAGATTCCCCTCACCGACCTGGACAAGGCATCGTGGATCGTAGTGGGCTACCTGGTCAGCTACACCGTGGCTATGCCATTGGCGGGACGCCTGTCCGATGTTTATGGCAGGGTCAGGATGTTCCAGGTTGCGCTGGTGGTGTTCTCCATCGGCTCGGGGCTGGTGGCGGTTGCCCCGGACTTTTCCTGGATTGTTTCTGCCCGGGTGATTCAGGCCGCGGGAGGCGGAGCCACGGTGCCCATAGCCCTAGCCCTGGCAGTGGCGGCTGTCGCACCCCAGAGGAGAGGAATCGCCTTGGGTTTGGTGGCGGCCTCAGCGGAGGCGGGGTCAGTACTGGGTCCACTCTACGGTGGAGGCATTATCGAGTGGATTGGGTGGCGATGGATCTTCTGGCTTGATATACCCCAGAGCTTTATCTTGATCGGTCTGCTGGCCATCTTGCCGAACCGGGCCAATCCCGCTGCCAGGATGGACTATCCGGGAGCCCTGGCGCTGGCTGGCGCCCTGACCGTCCTTACCATCGCCCTGTCCCAAAGGAGCATCTTCTCGGGAGAGTCGATACTCCCGTACCTGATGGCCGCCCTTGGCGGATTCCTGGTCCTGGTGTTGATTGTGGTAGAAAGGCGATCGGCACATCCTCTCCTGGCGGCCTTCCTGTACCAGTCTAAGGCCTTCGTGTCGTCCAACATTGCCCAGTTCCTGGTGGGGGTTGCCCTGATTATTGCCCTGGTAGCCGTACCGGTGATGGCCGCCACCGTTATGGAAAAGAGCGCCTTGGAGAGCGCCCTCCACCTGGTCCGTCTTACAGCCGCCATCCCGGTGGGAGCGGTGGTAGGAGGCTATATCCTGCGATGGTCGGGAGTGAGGGCAGCTTGCATAACCGGCTTGGCCTTCATGGGCACAGGTCTGCTCTTTATGAGCGGCTGGGAGGCGCAGGTAGAGGAGATCAGGCTTACTGTGCCCCTTGTGGCTGCAGGCTTGGGATTTGGACTGGTCATCCCACCCATTAGCGTCAGCGCACTGAGCGCAGCACCCAGTTACTATTGGGGAACAGCGGCCTCACTGGTCACCGCATCTCGAATGGTGGGTATGGCCCTGGGGCTGGCGGCATTGTCGGCGTGGGGCATCGAGCGCTTCTACAGTCTGACCGCTCACGTCACCATCGGGCCCACATTCGAAGAGACCCAGGCTCCGCTGATAGAAGCAGGGGTTACTGTCTTTCAGAACCTATTCATGATCGCAGGGTTCCTGGCGTTATTTGCCATCGTGCCAGCTCTCTTGATGCGGATAGAAGAAACTGAGGAAGGGGAAAGGTTCGACTAAGTGGGCAACTATTGCATTGCCTCTGTGGAATGGGGCGTGCTAGAGTGCAGTCAATTGGAAGGGCAGGGCAGGAGGCTTTGGAAACCTGAGTGGGTGCTGCGGTCGCCGCTAGGCGGCCAATTCCATATCCGGGCGAGGAATCTCTAGCGATGTCAACCCAGCGACGGAAGCCTGGAACCGAGCAACTGCCGTCCCCATTCCCCGAAGGGTGGTACTTCGTAGCCAGCCGTCGGGACATACTGAAGGCCGGTATCCTTCCAAAGACCTGGATGGGGGAGGATATCGTCGCTTGGTGCGGCGACAGCGGCAGCGTTTGTGTGTCCGAGGCCTATTGCCCCCACCTGGGGTCCTACCTGGGCCCGGAGGCGGGAGGCTCCATACGGGGCGGACGGCTTGTGTGCCCATTCCACGGTTTTGAGTTCGAGGCTACCGGTCAGTGCGTTGCTACTCCCTATGCCGATCCTCCCAAGACTGCCAGGCTCAGGACTTTCGAGACCCGGGAGATCGCCGGCCTCGTCTTTGCTTGGTGGGGCATAGGGGGACGCCCGGCGCATTGGGCTCTCCCCGCCGAACCCATTGAACAGGAGGGCTGGAGCGGCATCAGCCTCAGGACAATGCGATTTTCCGGCCATCCCCAGGACACCACAGAGAACTCGGTGGACCTAGCCCACCTGCGTTACGTACACGGCTACGGCAGCGTGAACCGGGTGGGACGGATATCGGTGGACGGACCATACCTGGAAAGCGACTTCGACTTTAGGAGCAACCGCAAGATCGCCAAGGTGGCAACCTTTACCCTGGATATCTCCGCAAAGACCCACATATTTGGCTTGGGCTACTCTTTCGTCGAAATCCACGAGCGTTCCATCGGAATGGATATGCGTCTCTGGGTGCTCGCCACTCCCGTCGATGGCACGAACATTGACCTATCCCTGGCTTCCCAGGTGAAGGAGATACGCAGTCCCAAACGATGGGTTATGGGGTTGGGCTTCCTACCGACAAGGTTCCGTGCCCCCCTCATGAACCGGTTCGTTGCAGCCCAGCAGGACAACGATGTTCGACAGGACAGGGCCATCTGGAGCCTCAAAGGCTACCGGTCCCGTCCACGCCTGTGCCGCTCGGACGGGGAGATCATGCCCTTCCGGGCATACTGCGCCCAGTTCTACGAATGCGGGGAGGAATCGGAACAACCTCTGCATGGTGTAACGAGCGTTGCTGTCCAGTGAATGCTGGGTCGGGCTATGGAAGTTCGGGCTGGGTTTGCATGAGATTAGAAGCGGTGGCGAAGACCCACATCATGGGGGACGGGAGGCTGGGGTTCCAGCGTCCCGGCCCGCCTAAATCGAAGGATATGGCATGAACAACCTGCTTGATCGGTTGAGTTGGCTGGTCACAGCCCGCCCATACATCACGATCGTGGTCCTCCTCCTGGTCACCGTCCTGCTGGCCGCAGGGGCTACGAGGCGCGCCCCGCCGACCGAGGGGGCTGACATTGCCTTCCTTCCGCCTGGGCACGCCATCGTCGAGGCGACCAGTGAAATCGAAGAGTCCTTCAGCGACTCCGGCGACATCAGGGTGGTAACCCTCCTGTTCCGTGGGGAATCCCTTACACCTGAGGGCCTCTCCCAGATGGAGCTCCTTATCAATGATGCAGTCGGCGATCCGGGCGTAAGTGAACTGCTGGCGCCGTCCAATTCTGTCGTCGCGCCCTCGTCCATTATCAGCGCTGCCCTTCAATGGGACGATCTTGGTTCGATTACACAGGATCAAATCGACTCCGTTCGAGGCATCCCGGAGATCCAAGGAGCTTTGGCCGCCCTGACCGGCACGGACACTGACGGGACCATGGTTGCCATCGCCAACATACGGCTGCGCGATACGGACGACGAGCGAATCCAGGACGCTGAGCGAACCATCAACGAGGTCGCAGCGGATCATGAAGGTTCGCTGGATGTCAGCAGCTTGTCCCCGGTGATCATCGAGGATGAGTACAAGGAAGCGACGGAAAGCGGAATGGCGCCGCTCATAGGGTTGGCCCTGCTCCTGATTGCGGCTCTCCTTCTGCTGTTCACGCGCACCCTGTCGGACATGCTGCTTACCCTGGGTGGGCTCATCATCGCCCTGGTGTGGGTGATCGGAGCGGAGGGCTGGCTCGGACCCAATGCCTTGGGTTTGATAGGCCCTCCCAGCTCCCTCACTGCCATGGTGCCTGTCATACTCATCAGTCTGACGGTGGACTATGCCATTCAGACGGTCTCCCACTATCGGGAGTGGCGGGTTGAGGGCCAGCCGGTGGTGGGAGCGGTCAGGAACGGAATGCGAACCGTGACCGTCCCTCTAACCTTGGCCGCCGTCACGACCATAGTCAGCCTACTGGCCACCCTGTTCTCGCCCATCGGCGTGGTAGGGGACTTCGGCGTCGTGGCGGGGCTAGGGGTAGGCATGAGCTTGGTCGTCATGCTAACCCTTTTGCCAGCGGCTCGGATGATCATTGACCGGAGACGGGAGTCTCGAGGTTCCCTCTCTCCTGCTCGGCCGATCTCCAATGCCCTCCCCGGCATCCCTCAGGGGGCCCAGTTGCTGGGGCGATGGGTCACACGCAGGCCCGTGCCCAGCCTGGTGGCAGTTTTGCTGTCAACGGCCGCCCTTGGGTACGCCGCGACCGGGCTGGAGTCGGAGTTCAGCATCCAGGACATCCTGCCCAGAGGCGGGAGTGTCCTCCAAGACATGAACACCTTGGAGGCCTCGGTCGGGGGTTCGACGGAGATAGCCAGCCTGCTGATCAAGGCAGAAGTCACGGAGAGCCGGACGCTCCTCAATCTCCGCGACCTGACGAATGCATTCGAGGATGAAGCTACCCGTCCGCCGGGGGCTGCGGGGCCGATTCAAGGGTCTTTCGAGCTTTCAGCGCGGGACTGGATTAGCGACAGCGGGGAGCCGGGAGATAACTACGACCCTGAGCTGGCCGCCCTGTTCAGTGAAGCTTCATCCGACTTGCAGCTCCACCCGGATCTGATGCAAGACTTCGTCGATAAGCTCATCCTACGTGAGCCCAGCCTGGAACACGCCTTGATCAACAACCCGGAGGGCATCGATACGATGCTGCTCCAGTTCCCGGTCTACCAGGATGACCCGGCGGAAGCGCGGATGCTCCAGAAGGATATAGAGGTCCTTTGGCAAGGCGACGACAGTGCCGTCACGGTGACTTCGGGTACCATCGTCGCGGTTACCGTCACGGACCAGATCAAGAGCGGGCAGACGGAAGCCATCGGGACAACCATTGCCGTGGCATTCGTAGTGCTCGCTGTCTTTTTCTGGGTGACGCTGCGTCAGCCCGCGCTGGGGTTTGTTGCTGTCGGGCCGATCGTGCTAGTCCTCATTAGTGTGCTGGGCACGATGGCCCTGCTGGGCATCCCCTACACCCTGATCACCTCCATCATCACAGCCCTGTCCATAGGTATCGGAGTGGACTACACCATCCACATCATCCACCGCTATCGGGAGGAGTTCGCCCGGGTGCGCAATCCTGAAAGGGCGGCCATCCAGACCCTCGCGACCACCGGTTCGGCGCTGCTGGGCTCGGCGCTCACCACAGCCTTTGGCTTCGGCGTGCTCATAGCCTCGCCTTTGTTGGCTTCACAGCAGTTCGGCATTACCGCGACCATCACCATCGTATACTCACTGATCGTTGCCGTCCTCCTAGTGCTTCCTGCCATGGTAGTGTGGGGCGCCTACCAGAACATGAGGCTGCGCTCAATGGTGGAGCAGATATGGACCGACCTTGATGTGGCCATCGAGGATGTGCACAGCCGTCACCAAAGGGAGCGGGGATCATAAGAGACCACAGTTAAGAAAGAGGCTTATGCAACTCCATAGATTATCCAAAGGGCTCAAGGCCGCTTACCGCGGGTCCGACGTTCAGCGTCGTGTTGAACGCTTCGATGAGTGGAGGGATAGAGCGGAAGAAGGAAAGGCCGACTCAGCTGACTACGATCATGCCAGTACTGTCAAAGAGTATTACGACCTATGCAGCGAGTTCATGGTGTTCGGTTGGAGCGAGTCCCTTCATTTTGCACCTCTATCTCCCTTGGAAAGCCTGGAGGAGTCCCAGATCCGTCACCAGCGATTGATGATATCCAAGCTGGAGTTGAATGAAGGCATGACGGTGATCGATGTCGGCTGCGGGGTGGGTGGCCCGATGCGGCGCGTTGCCAGTGAGGCTGGCGCCAGGGTAGTCGGGATTAACCACAGTAGCGTTCAGTTGGACAAGGCGAAGTTGTTGAACGCCGAAGCAGGTATCGACCAGATGGTTGACTACCTGGAGTGCAGCTTCATGGACATGGGCGCCTTAGAGGACGATACCTTCGACCGGGGATATGCGATCGAATCGACGTGTCATGCCCCGGACAAGGTGGGCGCCTTCGCCGAGATATATCGCGTGCTGAAGCCGGGAGCCCTCTTCTGGGGTCAGGAGATGTGCATGACAGACAGATTCGACCCTGGAGACAAGAAGCATCAAGCCATCAAGCAAGGCCTTATGCAAGGCATTGCGCTCAAGGATATCGCAACTACGGGCGAGGTGTCCCGCGACCTTGAGCGGGTGGGATTTCAGGTCGTTGAGGCAAAGGACCGGTCCATCGATGGGGACGGACCCACTACGCCGTGGTATAAGCCCATGGAAAGCCAAGGAGGGACTCTGGGAAGCGCCCTGCGAAGGAGTCCTCTGGGCCGCCGGGTGCTTTTAGGAGCATTCAGGCTGGCGGGAATTCTAGGTATGTGCCCCCGTGGCTCTGCAGATGTGGTTGCGCTGCTGGACCGGACCGCCAAGGCCTACGTGGAGGGAGGCAGGGCTGGGATATTCACGCCGTTGTACTGTTTCCTGGCCCGTAAACCCCTTTAGATATCACTCTGCCGGGATTATCGGGTGGTTCCTCAGCCCGTTTAGACGCTTATCTCGCGCCTCTTTTCAGCGATTTGGAATCTCAGTTTCTTGTTCGGCTTCATTGACGGAATCGGATTGAACCGGAGTTTATAGTGCTCTGGGTCCACCTTGATATTGAAGTGATGTGCAATCATCAGCACGTTTGCTGCTAGCTGGAGATTCATCCACTGAGAGCCGAGGCAAGTGTGAGTGCCCAGCCCATAAGGGGCGTACCCGGGGCTGTGGTGCTCGTTACGCGAAGGCAGATAGCGGTCGATGTCGAAGGTGTATGGGTCTGGAAAGACATCGCTCATGTAATGCGCGGCCGTTGTCGCAATGAAAAGGCGCGATCCCACCGGCAGCTCGTAGTCTTCCACCACGCATGAGTTCATCACGTTTCGAATAGACATGGGGACGATAGGGTACATACGCAAGCATTCCATGAGAAAGCGATGCGTCACGTCTATATTGTTCAGGTTGAAATCGTCGCCATTCGGGTCCCCGTTCGAAAACAAGGCATCGGCTTCGTCCTGGATCCTGCCGTAGAGTTCAGGCTGCGAGGCCATCGCGTATAGGGCGAAACTTAGCGCATCGCCGAGATACACACTAGCTATAAGAGCTGCCGCAAGCTGGAACCGCAAGGTCGTCTCCGGCACGAACTGCGGGTCGCTTGTGTGCAAGCTGAGCCAATCGTCGGCAAGGTCCCGTGGGGCATCAGCCCGTTGGGCGGGCGTGTGAGTGCTCTGGACCCGTTCCAGCAGCGTATCAACAGCTTTGGCGCGGCGTTTCATGCTCGGAGTGTTGAGCATGAACTTGGGCATGAGCCTCATAATGTGGACCATCAACGCTCTCTCTTTGTACTTGATGAGGTCGTCAATGACATCCTGAGAGTCAACGCTGATGAAAAGGGGCGAGAGCTGCTCGTTGATCATGAGCCGACTCATCCTCGTTGCCGGCATAGAGTCTCCAACCTTCCAGCCTGACATATGCTTCCGCGCATTGTGGTAGAGGATGTTCAGCTGTCCTTCCAGCCTTCCGCGAGAATAAGCGGTCGACATGGACTTCCGCATACGAAAATGGTCGGCGCCATCCAAGGAGGGCATAACTCCAGAGGCGCCATACACTTTCTCGAAGTCGGAAAAGTAGTCCTTGGCTCTGAGATGCATACGCCCCTGCCTATGCACCCAGCGGTTGGTCTGTGGGCCGGCCAGAAAGATCATGGGCTTCATAAAGGGGGGCTTAAGGTTGAATACCGGCCCGTACTCTTGTGCCATATCTGCGAAGAGAGCTGGAACGTTGCCATCCCAAACATGCCGGTTGAACGCCAGTCGCGCCAGTGAAACTGTTGGGATCTTCCTGGAAAGAGCGGAGCGCCTCAGCAGTGGTCCGGCTATGTTCTGGGCAACTGCGTTGGCTATGGACCGGCTGATCACATCCATACCACAGACGAAACGGATGCGCTCCTCGCCTTCGTCATCAAGTTCGAAAATGAATCGAAACACATCGCACGTATCGATGAGGGAGATAATGATGACATCCCGAGGGTCGGGAATCTCGTTGTTGAATATCACCCGGCTGATGCGGGTCCTGACGTACTGGTCTATAGAGACGTCTGGGGTTCCGCCGGACAGTTCCTTCTGCCAATCCGTCTTGGATAATGTCCAGAAATCGCCATCGTGATGTTTGAGGACCTTCAGCTCCACCAGCCGGGCCAGGGTCATGTCGATAATGTCTTCCGCGCGGGTGGCAAGGCGCTCAATCCAATACTGGGTCTTGCGACGGATCGGTGAAGCTGCAATATCCTCCAGGATTGGGTCCAGGACGGGGTTTCCTGTTTCCGTCGGATCCACCACCCAAAGGGACTCGGTGTCCGTGTCGATGCGAGATATGAGCGAAAGCTCTGCAATTACCGCGCCGATGAATGCGCAGTTCAAACGCCAGCCGGGCACCTGATAGAAGTAGCCGGTCTCCTCACTGAGTAGCATCAGGAGGACCTCGTCTGGCAAGCTTAGCAGGTGGTCAGTCCTATCGGTAGAGGGAGACTTTGTCGGCGTACTCATAGGCCCTCTCCAGGAAACATTTTGGCATATGACCAGCCTATACCTTGCATCACAAGGCAAATTATACTCCCTAGGTAGAGGCAAGGGCAAAGAAACGTAAGAGTCCAAGATTCGCAACTTTCTTACCATTGACCTCACTATCTATCCCCCGGCTACAGGGAGAGGTCGACTTTTCCTTGAGTGTTGCTGAAAGTGCAGTTTCGGCCGATCATGTAGCGGTAGGCCTATTTGGCAAGTCTCTATGGGAAGGAGTATCCGGTCATGATCGAGTGGCTTGGCATCGAGCACCTTTTTGAGCTATCCCGGACGGAAGCAATAGCAGGGTTTTTCACCCCCCTGGCGGTGTTCGCCGCCTTCTTCCTGGCCCAGCTCATTCTGCCGGCCAGGCGAGTCCCAGGCTACGTCATCGACGAGAAGACGGGCGAGCCCCGCAGCTACCGGCTAAACGGGCTCCTGGTGTACGTGATTGCGTTGCTGGTGTGGTGGTTCGAGCTTACCGGGATGCCCCGGGACTGGTTCTTCCGGTCGACGATATACGCGGTGGCAGGTGGGACGCTGTTTGCTGCCATCTTTACCGCGATAGCTGTGTTCAGCCAGCCTCGGGATGTTTCCAAGAATCCTATAGCCGAGTTCTGGACAGGACGGGCGCGGGAGATATCCCTCTTCAGGGACCGCTTCGACATCAAGATGTACTTCTATGTCGTCGGTGGATCCATGCTGGCCCTAAACGCCCTGTCCGGGGCCGCGTACCACCACGATCGATTCGGCGATGCGGCCAACCCCGGCATATACCTGTATGCCGGTTTCTTCACTTTCTATGTGCTGGACTATTTCATATTCGAGCGGGTCCAGCTATACACCTACGACCTGATCCACGAAAGGCTGGGTTTCATGCTCTTCTGGGGTGGACTGATAGTCTACGGATGGCTGTTCATCCTCCCGTTGTGGGGCATGGCAGCCCACCCGGACCCGGGTTTCTCGACGGCCTGGACCTATGTTTGGCTCATCGGAACGTGCGCGCTGTTCCTGCTGGGCTGGAGCATCTCCCGGGGCGCTAACCTGCAAAAGTACACGTTTAAGCGATGGCCCGACCGCAAGTTCCTGGGCCTTATAGAACCCAAGTATATCGAGGTCGGGGAGCGCAAGATTCTCTACAGCGGGCTATGGGGTGTGGCCCGCCACTTCAATTACATGGGCGAGGGGTTCCTATCCCTGTCCATCGCCCTGGCCTTCGGCCACTTCGGCAACCCGTGGGCTTGGACCTATTTCGTCTTCATAGTCACCCTTTTCACATTTCGCCAGCGGGACGACGATAGGCACTGCGCCGAGAAGTACGGCGCCGAAAAGTGGGCAGAATACAAGGCTAAGGTGAGGTACCGCATCTTCCCGGGAGTGTACTAGCGGAGAAGGGTGCGATGAAGATACTTACCCACTATGGGCGGAAGCCCAACGAGACCTTTTCGCTAGGCTATCCAGTCCCCCGGGATAACGGGCATAACCCTGGGGGCTTTGGCTCAGCGACGATTCGGACTATGGGTGGGAGGCTTTTGTCCAGGAGCGCGTGCTCCAAGGAACTGCGTACTGGGTCAAGACCAGGGACCGCTGAAGTCATAAGTACGACCTCGCCATAGACCCAGCCCAGTCGGACCGGATCCTGGCCCTGGCTACCCCGGAAGAGCTGGGGGAGTTCACGTCCGAATATGGAGAATCATCTTCCAGGGAGTGTGTGTCAGACGGCAGGACTGATCTTGGCATCCACATAGACTGGCAGCGGGTCAAGTCCGACTACAAGGGCATTCTGATCTCACTTTATCAGCAGGAGCTTTCCTACCTAAACGGCGCCCCCATGTTTCACTGGTACCGGTTCGACTGCGCCTGCGGATGCTTCTGGGACATCTCCCGCCTCATCGCCGTCCCTGATGGCAGCGGTCTCTAAGGAGATAGGGCCAGCGATACGAGTCCGAGGACGATCAGCGATGAGCCCAGGATTCGTCCCCTGCCGAAAGGCTCCTTCAACAGAAAGACCCCCATCAGGACGCCAACCACGATGCCGACCTCCCGGGCCGGGGCCACATAGCTGACCCGGGAGAGGGAAAAGGCGGTCAGCGCCAGTCCGTAACCAAGGAAGGTCAGCACGCTGGCCGCCAGGATGTCTGGCCTGTTTATCTTCCACTGCTCAGAGAGGATGGCGGTCCCATATCTGCTCAGGATGTACGGGTACATGCCCAAGGCCGACCCCAGAGTAAGCAGGTACATGTAGAGGAAGGGTTGGATTTGTTCCACCCCCTGCTTGTCCACCAAGGTATAGGAAGTGGTGGTCAGCCCGGTGAGGATGGCGTAGCGAACACCCCCATCCCGAATGAGGTCTAGAGGCCGGGCAAGGAGCGCCCGGAAACGACCCCACCATGAGACAAGGAAGATGCCGGCAACTATGAAGGTGATTCCCAGCGCGGCCGGCAGGGCCATGCTCTCTCCCAGAATCAACACCGCCAATATGGGTACCAGCATAGGCCCAATTCCCCGGGCGATGGGATAGACCAGGGATAGGTCACCCCTGGAATAGGCCCGGCTCAGCAAAGCGAAGTAGATGATGTGGGCCACGATGGAAGCCACCAGCAGCCAGAAACCCGACTCCGTTATCCAAAAGACCCCCAGCAGGGCGAAGCCCAGGGGGGCTAGTATGACGCTCCCAACAGCCAGGAGCATCCATACGAAAACCTCCTGGTTGCCGGAGCGCTTCAGCAACAGGTTCCAGGCAGAGTGGCAGAGGGCGGAAAAAAGGATCAATGCCAGGGCGAGGCCGCTCATGGTGGCATTATAAGTTAGGGGAAGCTTCCAGCCACCTTAGGAGCGGGTGCGGTGTGAGGCGTGAAAGCTGGGAGGGGCTAGTCGGAGGCTTTCGCAGTGCCTGCCAGGCAGGCGAAGGCGGCCCAGCCCACCGCCGTGAGCATGAGCATCGGGTTCAGCACCTGCCACAGGACCCCTTTGTCAACGAAGTACGCATTGGCAAACAGCAGGGCGCCCAGCCCTGCCGAGAATATCGCCCCCACGTACCCAAGGGGGCATCGGGTGCGCCACAAGGCTACCGCCGCTACGCCGGAGGAGCCGATGAACAAGGGGTTCACCGTGCGCCAAACGTTGCCCCAATGATCCCCGAACAGGTCGCTGTAACCGTTCGCCAGCACCGCCAAGGCCAATAGACCCAGGGCCAGGCTCCGGACCCAGGGTACCTGGCGGGTGCTCAACCAGAGCCACCACACGCCAGCAAATCCCATCAGCAGCGGCCCGATCTGCCACAGCTTCCAGGGCCAGTAGGAAACGGACAGCCCGTCTGGGTCGACGAGGACCGTCCGCTCTGTCCAGGCGAATATAGCCAACGCCAGGAAGGCAGTGGCGCATACTGCGGGTATCGGCCCAAGGTCTTGCGGAGCAATGGCTTTGAACATGGGGCAATATTACGAACTCTGGGGTTAGGCGTGTCAAGCCCCCCTGGATGTGCCGGGGAGTGGTGGGCCCTAGCCGTGAGAGACTGCAAATAGAACCGCTCTTGGGTTATTCTCTCTTTCTTGGTCTGGTTGTAAATCAGGATACTTGTGACTGTGTGCAATCGCTCACCGGACCGAGCTTGTAAGCGACCTTCGGATTCGTAGCTTGGGATTGACAGGCCTATGCGGAACTTATACCATCGCCCGAGCAACGACATACGACCACTGCCCGTTCAGGTTCCCATCTAGGGAGAATAGGGAAGGCGGTAAGAAGCCGCCGCGGTAGCGCCACTGTAAGCGGGACCGGAGCCGGAGTCCACTGTCGGTAAACCGATTGGGAAGGATCCGGCGGTTGAAGCCCACCCGCAAGCCAGGAGACCTGCCTGAACGGAAGGTGACTACTCTCCGCCTCAGAGAGGGTCCCTCAGCCAATGGGCAACAGCCCTGAGCAGAGTGAAAGCCAGCACCTCCCGCGGAGAGCCGCCGGAGGTGTTTTTCTTGAGAGCGATTGGCCTTGCCACTGTGCGAGAGTACCGGGGGATGGGAGTTACCTCCCGATTGGCCATCGGCTCGTTTGTTTTTGCACTGGTCATTTTGGGGACCGCCCTGGTTTCACTAAGCCTGGGACCGGTCAACATATCAGTGAGCCACGTCGCCTCTATTGTGCTGTCGCCTCTCGGGCTTGATTTTGTCGAATTTGGACGAACGGAGCAGCTGGTCGTTGAGCAGATAAGGCTTCCCAGGATATTCGTGGGGGCCTTGGTGGGCGCAGCCCTGGCGGTAGCTGGTACGACGATGCAAGGGCTCTTTCGCAACCCGATGGCCGACCCTGGGATTATCGGTGTCTCAGCCGGTGGCGCAGTAGGAGCGGTGGTGGCCATCGCCTCCGGATTGACCGGCCTCTTCTTCCTGGCGCTGCCGACTTTTGCGTTCTTGGGCGCCATGGCGGCGTCCTTCCTGGTCTATGGCATAGCCGCTGTCGGGGGACGTTTCTCCATGGCAACTCTCCTGCTCGCCGGAGTCGCTGTAAATGCCTTCTTGGGCGCCATCGTCTCTGCCATCATCATCCTTCTTCCAAACAATGAAGCTCTTAGGGAGATCCTGTTCTGGCTCGCAGGGGGCCTGGATTCTCGTTCCTGGGTTCATGTCCAGATAGCGGCGCCGCTTATCCTGCTTGCCCTAGCAATAATTCTTGCCATGGCGCGCGATCTGAATCTCCTCATGCTAGGTGATGACGAGGCACGGTCTATGGGCGTCCGCGTAGCCCTTGCCCGGCCCATATTTCTGGCTGCTGCGTCGTTGGCAACCGGCGCAGCAGTGGCGGTGAGTGGGACCATAGCATTTGTGGGGTTGGTGACGCCTCATATGCTTCGCCTGGTAATCGGGCCAGACCATCGCGTGTTGATCCCGATGAGCGCCGCGGGAGGCGCTGTTTTTGTCATCATAGCCGACACTGTTGCCAGGACAATTATTCAGCCCGCCGAGTTTCGCGTAGGCATTCTCACTGCATTTGTTGGCGCCCCATTCTTCATCTTGCTATTGATCAGGAATAGGCGCCAGGTCTACCACCTGTAACACCCAAATATGAAAGGAGTCATAATGGCAATTCCACGGATCCCCCTATTGGTAGTCCCGGTGATCATGCTGCTGGCACTTGTGATGGCGGCATGCTCGTCTCCAACGCCAACCCCTGTTCCACCCACCTCCGAGCCGACCGCAGTTCCTACTGAAACTCCCGTCCCGCCCACTGCAGTACCGACCGAAGCTCCCAGTCCAACACCAGTCCCCCCCACTCCAATGCCGACTGCCGTACCTACCGCAACTCCCTTCCCGACGCCGTCACCCGAACCTACGCCCAACCCCTTTCAAGGCGTCAGGGGTATCGTAGATCCCGCGAACATGGGGTGGCCCCGGGAAGTAGAAGGGCTAAACGGCATTGTGAGCATCCCCTCCAAGCCATTGCGGATCATTACCGCTTCGGTTGGGCACGACGAAATGACTCTTGCCCTCGTGCCCCTTGAGCGTCTTGTGGGAGTTGGGAGCGCCACCAAGAACTCGACCTACTCCAACGTTGCTCCCCTTGTACAAGGTATAACTGAGATATCACGGGACCCTGAGACGATAGTTGCCCAGAGCCCGGATGTTGTTGTCACTAGTCCATTCTTCTCCGCCGAAGCCATCGATGCTCTGTCGAGGACTGGAATTCCAGTCGTCCAGACCGAGTTGAAACACGACCCTGAAGCGCGGATCAACAGCATACTCTTGATGGGCTACATTTACGGGGAAGAGGAGCGGGCCCTGGAGTTCGCGAAAGAGGTGTCAGACCGGCATGACGCTCTTGTCGCCGTCACCGGCGAGGCAAGCCCCAGTCCCCGAGTGCTGGCTCTAACCCAGTACTCCGACCAGCTTTGGGTAGCTGGAGGCAACTCAACTGAGGGCGGTGTCATCATAGCCGCTGGAGGAATCAACGCTGCCGAGGAAGCTGGCGTCGAAGGAAACCAGACTACAAGCCTGGAGGGCGTCATCGCCATGAACCCCGAGGTGATCATCATCGCCCAGCCCATCGAATTCGGCGCTGAGGAGTTCCGGCAGAGCTTGCTCGACAACGAGACTCTCGCCGAACTTCCGGCTATCAAGAATGGGCAGGTCCACGTGGTGGAGAGCAAGCACTTCACTACGCTCTCCTACTGGAATATTCGTGGGGCTGAGGACCTGGCACGGTTACTCTGGCCGGATGATTTCCCCGAGCCTTCCACGGAACCCTTCAGCTTGACCGAGTAGAGGGAGGCGAACGATAGCAGCCCACAAGCTATAAGCGCCTGAGAGGTGACCTGCGGAGTCGGGGCCCGCCCTATCTGACAAGCCAGGAGGAACCACCAATGAGTACACAAGCTAGCGAAGGGGAGGCCGGTGGGCCGACCAGACGTCGTCGCGTTCGGCATGGGCTGGTTATCGTGAATACCGGTGAAGGCAAGGGCAAGACCACGGCGGCGCTGGGGGTTATCTTCCGTGCGTGGGGTCGAGAGTTTCGGATACGGATGTTCCAGTTCATCAAGCACACGGGCGCCCGTTTCGGAGAGCATCGCGCAGCCAAGAAACTCGGTATCCCCATAGATGCTATGGGTGACGGTTTCACATGGCTCTCGAAGGATATGGACAGGACCGCGGCCCTGGCAGTAGAACAGTGGGACCGCTGCAAGGAGGCGATCCTGAATGGCGACGAGGAAATCTTGATCCTCGATGAGTTCACCTATGCAATGCACTATGGCTGGGTGCCGGTCGCTGATGTGGTTGACACCCTGAAGCGGCGCCCGGACTCCATGCATGTCATCATCACTGGCCGGTATGCTCCCCAGGAGCTGATCGACTGTGCGGACCTGGTTACCGAGATGAAGATGATCAAGCACCCCTATCGGGAGAAGGGAATCAAGGCCCAACAGGGTATAGAGTTCTGAGGGTATTCTTGGGGAATCTGGTCGCCCCCAATGGGGCGACCAGATTTGGGAGGGCATAACCGGAGTCTTAAGAGCGGGCCTGGACTACCCCACCGCCGATAAGCTGTTGATCATGCATCGCAATAAGGTCCAAAAAACGCTCCCGGGCCGCGCCTGATGCCCATGATATGCGGTCGGTGTCTCCTCTGAATAGAAGGCCTATGGCGGTGCCGCTATGGGCCACGTTTACACCCAAGGCTCCGGCGTCCCGCGCCAGAGTGACCGCCTCCGGAAGCTGGGGTTTCGGTAGCACTGCCTGATATGACAACGCGCTCAACGTGGCCCCTCGGCCAATGAGTTCAGCGTCATCCCGATCCAGCCCTGCAGTTATCAGTTCAAGGGCATCACGAAAGCTGGACTCCAGGCTATGCAGCTGCTCATGCCGTTCCACAGCGTTGAAAGTTTCGGTGTCCAGTGCGCCCGCAAATTCCAAGACCAAGACCCTCATGTCAGGCGCATTTCCCAATGACCTTGCAATCTGTCCGCCCATATGATCAAACAGGGCGATGCCTGGCAGCATGACTCCGTCGCTGGGTTCTACTGTCAGCGCCAACTCCGCCTGATCCTGGATCGGAATTTCTGAGTTCAGTGCCGCAGCAGTCGCTCCGACGGCAGCGACGATATCGGCTGTGCTGCTTGCCATCCCTTTACTACGGGGAACGTCGCACCGGATGTACAATCGAGCATCCAGGTCGTCGTGCCCAAGAAAGGCCAGCGTCAATTCAACCGCCCGTGCAGCCTTTGGGGAGTCGGGGGGGCCGTGCGCTCGGCCTGTACCCTTGGACAGCTCGACGGTGGCTGTCGAGAAGAGGTCGATTGGGCAGGTGATCATGGCGGTCACGCCATCCAGCATTCCCTGGGCCAGCTCCCCGCAGGTGCCGGGTGCCGAAGCGGACCCTTGAGCCAGCACACCTAAGGCCGGGTCATCGCCATGATGAGCGCTCACTACGCCAGTCCCATTGCTCTATACACCATCTGCATGTCGAGGTGTTGGCGAACCAGCTCAGCCAGTTTGTCATACTCGGCGCTGGGATCGATATCTTCAGCGGAGTCCGGCAAGGTCACCCCCTTCCTTGCCGCCACACAGTCCAATATGGAGCGTCTAACTGCCCGGTTGTGGAATAGGCCGTGGAGGTACGTGCCTAATGTGAGCCCCTCGTCATCCATGCTTCCGTCGGCCAGCTCGACACTCTGCCCGGACCTGCTGTGCAGTACGAAAGGTTGGGTTAACCTTTCATCGCACTCGGTAACGCCCATGTGAATTTCATATGCGGAGACCTCCGCGCCTCGACAACCCAACAAGAGTCCCCCATCAGCTGCCACATGTCCCTTCACCTGGTGAGTGGACTTTCGGTTCGCAAAGGCGGTGGACGTCTGCAAAAGACCCAGGCCGTAAGTCTCAGCCTTGGCCGACTCGACACCTTCGGGGTCCAAAAGGGCCCGCCCCAACATCTGATATCCTGCGCAAATGCCTATAACCGGCGTCCCTTTTTGCCGTGTTGTCACAGTAAGCTCGGCTAGGCCTTGCGTTCGAAGCCAGTCCAGGTCCGCCATTGTGGTCTTGCTGCCCGGTATGATGACAAGGTCGGGATCACCGAATTCTTCGGCCCGTCCCACATAGCGCACACGTACTCCCGGCTCATTCCGCAGCGGATCGAAGTCGTCGAAGTTGGATATGTGAGGCAAGCGCATCACGGCGATGTCCAGCGTTTTTTCGCAGCTCATGGGGTCGGATGCAATTCCCAACGAGTCTTCCTCGGGTATGTGTATATCGGAAAAGTACGGTATGACGCCCGCGACTGGCACTCCCGTGCGCTCTTTCAGGAATGCTAGTCCCGGCGTGAGCAAAGATGCGTCTCCCCGAAACTTGTTGATGACATAACCCTTCACCCGGGCTTGTTCCTCGGATTCGAGGAGGGCCATGGTGCCGACCAGCTGCGCAAAGACACCACCTCGTTCGATGTCTCCTACGAGCAGGACGGGAGCGTTAGCGTGGAGGGCTACCCGCATGTTTACGATGTCATGCTGCTTGAGGTTTATTTCCGCAGGGCTGCCGGCTCCCTCAATGACTATAACGTCGTAATCGTCCCGCAGACGATCCAGGGCCGAAGTCACCGTGTCCCAGATTGTCGGCTTAAGGTCGTAGTACTCGCGAGCTGAAGCCACGCCCAGCGGACGACCCATCACCACCACTTGGGAGCGGCTGTCGCCCTCCGGCTTGATCAGCACAGGGTTCATCTCCACCTTGGAGGCTGTCATGGCCGCGGCAGCCTGTACTGCCTGGGAACGGCCGATTTCGCCGCCGTCGGGAGTAACATACGAGTTCAGAGACATGTTTTGGGCCTTGAAAGGCGCAACCTCGTACCCGTCATGGGCGAAGATGCGGCAGAGGGCGGTTGCAATAATGGACTTCCCTGCATGGGAAGAGGTCCCTTGTACCATGATGACCTTGGCTGGCCCGTGACTACCCATGTTCCAACACATCCCTTAGCGACTCAATGAGCCGGGCGCACTCCTCTCGCTTCCGCACGGCGACACGAATGTACTCCGGCAGCCCAAAGGATGTGCAGTCGCGCACCGCGATTTTGTGTCTCAAGAGGGCGCTGCGAACCCTGGTTGCATCATTGACGCGAGCCATCAGGAAATTGGCAGAGGAAGGCGTAACCGGAATGCCCAACGCCTCCAGCTCGCTGGAGAGATACTCCTTCGCTTGTAGAATTACTTTGCTCGCCGCCTCTACATGTTCTTCATCCTCTAAAGCGGCTATGCCGGCTGCCTGAGCTACGGCGTTAACGCTCCAGGCTGGCTGAATCTCCTGCACTGCAGACACCACCCCCGGCTGCGCTATCAGGTAGCCCAGCCTGACTCCCGCAAGGGCGTGGTCTTTTGTCATCGAGCGTAAGAACGCGACGTTACCTTCCCTGAGTATGGGGAGAGAATCGCATCGTTGGTCCGCCAGCGGGACGTATGCTTCATCCAGCACCAGCAGGGACTCCTCACTTATTGCCCTACGTATGCGCTCAATGTCCCCGTATCCAAGGTAAACGCCCGTGGGATTGTTCGGGTTGCAGAGAAAGACCATGCGGGGTCTCATGCGAGCGATTTCCTCGACCGCCCCATCGATGGGCCACCGAAACCGCTGAGCCTCGTCGGTCCAATAAAGGTGGACACCTGCGCCAGCCATCTTTGCTGCCGCCTCGTACTCCCCGAAGGTGGGCGAAAATATCAGGCATGTATCCTGGCGTCGTAGGCAGGCTCGGGCCAGCAGGTGGATAAGCTCGGTCGAGCCGTTGCCGACAACCAGGTTGTCGGTACCAACACCCAGCTTGGCCGCCAACTTCTCGCGCAGGACGATGCTGTGCCGGTCAGGGTAAGCGGACAGGTCCGCCGCGAGTGCGGCATTCCGGACCCGCGGGGATGGCCCCAAAGGATTTATGTTGGCGCTGAAGTCCAGTACCTGCCCGGGTTGGAGGCCCAGTGAGCGCAGCTCACCCACATCCAGTCCGCCATGCACAGTGGTCAATTTAGCATCCGACATTCATTCAGCCCACGATTGCGTGCCGGGCTGCCAGCAGGCCGACGACAACGCCCATTCCCAGCAAGGCAGCCCCCTCGGCAACACGGATGGCTGTGCTTATGTCCTCAGTCTCGGGCTGTCGCAGGTTTTCACCCAGGCGGTAATGCCCCGGCTTCTCCAAGCATGTTCCCACCAGCCCCGCCATTGCGCTCATAGTCACCCCTGCGTTTGGACTCTCGGTACGCCCTTTGTCCTTCAACATGATGGACCAACCTCGGCCGACAGGAAGACGGAACAACGCCCCGCTTCCCAAGAGCAGCATGGCGCTCAACCGCGCTGGGACAAAGTTTACGATGTCGTCCAGACGGGCAGCGAATTTGCCGAGATACTCATAATTGCCGCGATGTCCGATCATGCTGTCCAACGTATTCACCGCCCTGTAGGCCACGGCGCCCGGCACACCAAGCACAACGAAGTACAACCACGGTCCAATATAGCTGTCCGTTGAGTTTTCGGCCACAGACTCTATGGCTGAGGCTGCCACTAAAGATGCGCTCAATGAACTGGTGTCACGCCCAACCAAGCTCTTCAGGCTTGCTTGGGCTGCATCCAAGCGACCCTGCCGGAGCTCATGTCTTGTCCGTTTAGCAGCCGATAAGAGGCCCCTGACAGTAAAGGTGGTCCGGAGGGTAATGGCGCCCACGATCACGTAGGCCAGCCAGTGCAGGTGCGCCAGGCCATACACGGCGAGGGCGGCCAGTGCTGTCGAAACCCCAACCACGATGAAGACGATGAGGCAGCCGAAGAGAAACGCATTTGCCCGCCCTCGAGGAGCGATGTGTTCCATGGCGGCGATACTTCGTCCCATCCAGACCACAGGGTGGATTTTGGCAGGAGGCTCCGGCAAGATGCGGTCCAGTCCCACTGCCAGTAGAAACGTCAGGGAGTTGAGTAAAAGGCTGTCCCACCAAAGATATGACATTAGCAGGGACATGATAGTTTATCTGTGACGAATTGTTGTAATTCGTGACCACTTTTCGCATCCGTTAGCCTGTGAGCCCTGGTTTCGGCCGGACCCTCCCATGCAGTCATAAATCGGTGTGGCAATGAAGACAACCGTGATTGTTAGAGAAGGGGTTCTCGGAGGAGGGACGGAAGGCCGGTCTATCCACCGAATTGGCTGCCCTATCTGTTGGGAATCCTGGGGTGGCAAGTGCGCACTCCACCCAGGCAACCCTCGTAGGCGGTTCGGTCTACCGTACACGTTGGTGGAGCCGGGGGGACGGTAGATGGCACTATCTTCGAAATCTGGCTGGGGTCGCTGTGATCCCTAGCATCCTTGCTCCCGAAGGGGGATTCGAGCCTCCGCGGGTGGACTCGGCCATCGACAAAATGACGCCATAGTGAGCATTGATAAGACATCGCGCGTTGCCAGTGACTTTTTGTTGGACGACGATGACGGCGAGGCTCTCGTCGTTGTACACGCTGGCTTCGCTTAGTCTGGACATCCTATCCCGTGGGGCCTGGTCTTCGTACAACAGGTCCGCTTCTCGATTCACTCTCCAGCCTCGGTTGGGATTTTGTCGTTCCCAATGTTCCCTCTACCCGACGCCGGGCTGAGGGAATTCCCGGACAATTGAGGCAACACCATCCTCTTTACACCAAACTCACAACAATTGCCGCAGAGATAGTCACAATCTTAACGGTGAACTTACACTGAAACCCTATAATTGAGTGGGCATTGCCCTATTCGTGGGGCTGCGTTCGCTTCGCAAGCAACGGGCCAATCTACTGAGCAATTGCTTAGGACATGAAGATGCGAACGGAAAAGGCGCAGCGGAAGGACCGAGAAGCATCAGAGCGGACTAGCTCGATTCTCCGTCCGCCGACTCATCCGGCCATATTGCAGTTCGTCTTCCTGGGAATACTAGTAGCTCTACTAGCCGGCGTCTCAACCGCATCTGCCCAAGGCAGAGCTCCAGACACTCCAGATGAACCTACTGGGACCGCGGTCTTCATTGGTGGCGCTGACCTGGAGTGGAACGATGTGTCCGGAGCCGACTCCTACGAGGTACAGCTTTTCACGAACGGCGAATGGACTCTCTTGCCTGCGAACGGCGTGGAGATCGCGTTCTACGGTGCGGGAGGCATAGTCAGCGGCCTAGACCCGGGCGCCACGCTGTGGTTTCGCGTGCGGGCGCGAAACGCTCACGGTTCCTCGAACTGGTCTGCCTATGGTCAGATGGCCTCCACGAGTCAGTCTCAGCAAGGCCGACAGCCCAGAGCTGAAAACGTGTCGGCCAATGGAGCGCCCGTCATAAGTGGCACTGCGCAGGTCGGGGAGACCCTGACGGTAGATACGTCGGGCATAGAGGATCCGAACGGTCTGGCAAGGGTCCAGTTCCGGTTCCAGTGGGTCTCCAGCAACGGAGGCGCTGACACCGTTATTACGAACGCCACGGACTCCAGCTACACCGTTCTGGCAGCAGACGAGGACAACGCCATCAAGGTACGGGTGGACTTTACCGATAGGGGCGGGTATTCGGAGTCGCTGACCAGCGCTGCAACTGCATCAGTAACCACTGCCGTAGAGGGGAGTGGTGGCGGAGAGACTCCTCAGAACAGTCCCGCCACAGGAGCCCCGACGATCAGCGGCACCTCCCTGGTTGGGGAGACGCTGACCGCGGACACCTCGGGGATAGCGGACGGCGACGGACTGACCAACGTTTCCTACAGCTACCAGTGGATCGCTAATGACGGCAATTCGGACTCGAACATCACCGGCGCCACGGGCTCCAGCTACACCCTGGTGGCCGCCGACGAGGGCAAGACCATCAAGGTGCGGGTGGACTTCACCGACGATGGCGGCAACGCCGAGACCCTAACCAGCGCGGCCACAGGTGAGGTGGCCGCAAGGCCGACGACGCCTGCGCGCCCGACTGTGGCTTCTGTCTCTCACGAGGCGGTGACAATCACCTGGGCCGACCCCGGAGACTCCAGCATCGCGGGCTACCAGGTACTCAGGCGCAACCCCGCCATCCACGACTCTGACGTATTCGATGTCATCGAGGACGACACGGGCAGTTCGGACACGAGTTATACGGACACAACCGTGTCGCCGGAGACCACGTACCGGTACCGGGTCAAGGCCCGTAACGCCCACGGGCTGAGCGAGTGGTCCAAACCAGCAGCGAGGTTCACCACGCCGGCGGACCCCACGCCGCCCAACGCCGCGCCCACTGGGCTTCCAACGATTACGGGCACGCCCCAGGTGGGTGAGACGCTGACCGCGGACACCTCGGGGATAGCGGACGGCGACGGACTGACCAACGTTTCCTACAGCTACCAGTGGATCGCTAATGACGGCAATTCTGACTCAGACATCGCTGACGCCACGGGCTCCAGCTACACCCTGGTGGCCGCCGACGAGGGAAAGACCATCAAGGTGCGGGTGGACTTCACCGACGATGCCGGCAACGCGGAGACACTCACCAGCGCTTCGACTTCCTCAGTGGCAGCCAGACCCAATAACGAGGCCACCGGCGCACCAACCATCAGCGGCACGGCGCAAGTGGGGGAGACGCTGACCGCCGACACCTCGGGGATAGCGGACGGCGACGGACTGACCAACGTTTCCTACAGCTACCAGTGGATCGCTAACGACGGCAACTCGGACGCGAACATCACTGACGCCACGGGCTCCAGCTACACCCTGGTGGCTGCCGACGAGGGCAAGACCATCAAGGTGCGTGTGGACTTCACCGACGATTCCGGCAACGCGGAGACACTAACCAGCGCGGCCACGGGCGCAATCCAGGACGACGATCCGCCCGAAGGGTCGACCAGAAATGCAGACCTGAGTGCGCTCACGGTGGACGGCGTCAGTGTTGCTGGATTCAGTGCCAGCATCACGGAGTACCAATTCGGTGTGGACGCCTCGGTGGCGCAGGTGACGGTGTCAGGAGACGCAGATGAGGCCGCGGCGGTGGCCTATAGCGGAACCGACGCCGACAGCATCACCAACGGCCACCAAGTGGACCTGAGCGAGGGCCGCAACGTCGTGACCGTGACCGTCACTGCCGCCGACAACAACACGATCAAGAAATACAGCGTCAGCATCAACCAGGGGTCGGAGGCCCCCTACGGATGGAGCGCCGGGGACGACTTCGACACCCTGGCCGCGGCCGGGAACAAGTCAGCCGATGGCCTGTGGTCCGACGGCACCACCATGTGGGTGTCCGACGATACCAACGACCATGAGAGGGTCTTCGCCTACACGCTGGCCACCAAGCAGCGAGACCCCAGCAAGGACATCCACGTCCGGGAGTACGGGGCGCCTTCCACGCTCGGAAACACCCATGTCCGAGAGATATGGTCCGACGGCACCACCATGTGGGTGGTCAACCAATACCTAGCCAAGCTCTTCGCCTACACGCTGGCCGGCGGGCAGCGGGACCCCGCCAAGGACATCTACACCGACAGCACGGCCGGGAATAAAGCCCCCAGGGGCCTGTGGTCCGACGGCACGACCATGTGGGTGTCCGACGCTTTCAGCAAGAAGATCTTCGCCTACACGCTGGCCACCAAGCAGCGGGACCCCGGCAAGGACATCGACACCCGCGGCGCGACCAATAGACCCGCCGGCCTGTGGTCCGACGGCACGACCATGTGGGTAGCCGTCAGTTTCGACTCCAAGCTCTACGCCTACACGCTGGTCACAAAGCAGCGGGACCCCGACAGGGACTTCGACGTCCTGGCCGGGTACGGCAACACCCTTCCCTGGGCGATCTGGTCCGACGGCACGACCATGTGGATGTCGGACTACTCCAACGCCAAACTCTTCGCCTACAACATGCCGGGCAACGCCGACCTGAGCGCTCTGAGCCTCAGCGCCGGGACGTTGACCCCCGCCTTCGGCACCGCCACGACATCCTACACGGTCCCGGTGGGCAACTCGGTGTCCCAGGTGACGGTGACCGCCGAAGAAGCCGATGCGGGCAACGCCACGGTCGTGTTCCTGGACGACAACGACGCGGAGATCCCCGACGCCGACGACAACGCCGACGGCCAGCAGGTGGACCTCGCGTTGGGCGACAACACGATCAAGGTCAAAGTCACCGCCTCGGACCTCGTCACCACCCGCGTCTACACGCTGACGGTCCACCGTGCCGTGCCGGTGTCGGTGAGCTTCGGGGCTCCCACGTACACCGCCGGCGAGGGCAACTCGACAACGGTGACGATCAGCTTGGACCAGGCGCCGGGCCGTGAGGTGGTCATCCCGCTGACGGTGGTCGACGGCAGCGGCGTCACCAGCGCCGACTACTCCGGTGTGCCGTCTATGGTGACGTTCGCGGCCAGCGCGGCATCAGCGTCGTTCGACTTCGACGCCGGAGACGACAATGTCGTCGAGGGCGACGAGAGCGTGACGGTGAAGTTCGGGTTGCTGCCAGACGGGGTGGCGGCCGACCCCGGTGCGGCGGCAGTGGTCACCATCGTAGACGACGACGCCGTGAGCTGGGCGGTATCGGTCGGCTCGGCGTCCATCGCCGAGGAGGGCGAGACGTCGACGGCGGTGACGGTGAGCACCGGAGGCGTGACGTTTACCGAGGCGAAGACGGTCACGCTGGTCCTGGCGGGCGCCGCGACGGAGGTCGCCGACTACACGGTGACAGCCAAGACGCTGACGCTCGCCGCCGGCGAGGCCTGGGTGGCCGCCACGGTGACGGCAGTGGACGACGCCGCCATAGACATCGGCGAGAGCATCGAGGTCACCGCGATGCTCGACGGTGCGGCGATTGGCGTCCAGCAGACCATCACCATCGCCGACAACGACGGAGCGAACACTGCGCCGGTGTTCTCACCGCAGTCCGTGACGCGCCAGGTGGCCGAGAACGCCGCTCCGGGCACGGCGGTAGGCAGTCCGGTCACCGCAACCGACGCCGACCTCCACACCCTGAACTACACGCTGGGCGGCGTGGACGCCGCGTCGTTCACCATCGTGGCCGCCAGCGGGCAGATACAGACCAAGACGGGCGTCGTCTACGACTATGAAGCAGCGTCGAACACCTACTCGGTGACCGTGACGGCCGATGACGACAACGGCGGCACCGCGACCGCGGCCGTCGTCATCAATCTCGCCGACGAGAACGAGCCGCCCGAGGCGCCGGCCACGCCGGCAGTGTCGGCAGTGTCGGGATCCAGCACGAGCCTGGACGTGTCCTGGACAGCACCCGACACCACGCAGAAGCCCGACATAATCGGCTACGGCGTCGAGTATCGCAAGACCGGCGACACCAACTGGACCGCCTGGAGCCCGCCCACTCTCGCTACGGCTACGACCATCTCGGGGCTGGCTGCCCGGACCGAGTACGAGGTGCAGGTGAACGCCACCAACGATGAGGGCACCAGCGGCTGGTCCACGCCGGGCACAGGCTCCACCGTCGCCGCGTGCTCGCCGGTCTTCGACCCGGCGCCGACGTCGGTGGAGGTGACAGCGGTCCCCATAGTGGTGCAGTCCAACACCGACGAGTACTTCGTGCTGTATGTCAACCACCAGGAGAGCGGCAGGGTAGTGGAGACGCCGGTCGCGGTGATCAGGGGCGAGGCGTCCACGACGACGCTGGCCGAGAACGTGACCGCGCTGCCCGCGGACCGCTACCGGGTGGAGAAGTACCTCATCGCCGACCCCGCCGACGTCGACGGCGACTGCGTCGATGACCTCACCGAACTCGACGACCTCGGGGCCAAGAGCCCGGTGAACCCCGCCCCGGCCATAGACCTCGTGAACGGCGCCGCGGCCGTTCCCGATCAGAACACATTCGAGACGCTGTCCTATAACGGGCAGTATGTCAAGTTTGTTCTGCTAGGCATGGACACAGACTCGCCGATCCTGTTCTTCATCAACTCCAAGACACACCTCCGCCATCCCATCGCGTTTTTCCTGGACGCGATAGACCTCTTGGAGTCCGACCTGCCCTGGGCAGTGCCGGGCGAGATCGTCTACGACCCCGAACTCCTCGCCCCCGACGGCAGTACCGGCGTCTACTACTGGTGGCTGAACCGCTACGACAACCGCTACAGCGCCGACCTGCTAGGGCGCATCCATACCCTGCTCGCGGCCGGGATGCCGCTCCTCGAGGACAACCTGGCCCTGCACATACCCAACTTCCGCCTTGCGAGCTACCAGTCCGAACTGCCGCAGTTGAGACAATCGCGCATCCCTCTCATGTTCGACGAGGACATCTACCCCGGATCCAGCTTCCTGCCTATGAACCCAGCGGTGGGATACGGCTGGCTGCGGGTCATCGAACAGGGGGAGCGGCCCCATCCCCGCGACATCGCGATATACGAGGCACTGCCCAACGAGCTGCCTCGCGTCGCAGGGATCATCACTACCGTGCCACAGACGCCGCTGTCGCACGTGAACCTGAGGGCCGTGCAGGACGCCGTCCCCAACGCCTTCATCGGCGACGCCCTCGGCATCGACACCATCGACGGCCTCCTCGACAGCTACGTCCGCTACGAGGTGACCGAGAGCGGATGGAGCCTGAGGGCAGCCTCCCCCGAGGAAGTCGACGCCCATTACGCCGCGTTGCGGCCCGCTGAGGCTCAAGTACTCCAACGCGATATGTCGGTCACATCTATCACGCCGCTCAGCGACATCGGCTTCGAGGACTGGGACGCATTCGGCGTCAAAGCCGCCAACGTCGCCGAGTTGGCGAAGCTGGGATTCGCCGACGGAACCGTGCCTGATGGATTCGCCATTCCCTTCCACTTCTACGACAGGTTCATGAATGAGGCTGTCTTGGGAGAAGAATCCGTCTTCGGAAGGGGGAGCGCCCCGAACGAAGAGAAGATCACGTTGCCGGCCGGGACAACGCTCTCCGAGGTCGTCACGGAGATACTGGCCCACCCGGAATTCCAGGCGGATTTCGATATCCAGGATGAGATGCTTGATGACCTGCGAGATGCCATAGAAGACGCGGAGACCCCGCAGTGGATCATTGACGCGATTGTGGCCATGAATACGGAATTCGACAGCAAGTTCCCGGGCGGGCAGAACCGCCGCTATCGTTCCAGCACCAACAATGAGGACCTGCCTGGATTCAACGGTGCGGGCCTCTACGACTCCAAGTCCCAGAAAGCGTCGGAGGACGAGGAAGACCTCGCCAAGTCCCTCAAGGAGGTGTATGCCAGTCTCTGGAACCTACGCGCATTCGTCGAACGCGACTTTCACCGCATCGATCACCAGTCAGCCGCAATGGGAATCCTTGTCCATCCCAGCTATCAGAATGAGCTGGCCAACGGCGTCGCGGTCAGCTTCGACCCCATCCGCGGCTACGACGGCTACTACTACCTCAACACCCAACTCGGCGAGGACCTCGTCACGAACCCCGAAGCCTACTCCGAGCCCGAGGAGATCCTGCTGCACCCCAGCGGCAACCAATACGAGATACTCGCGACCTCCAACCAGGTGGAACCCGGAGAACTCCTCTTGGACGACGCCCAGCTCCTCCAGCTCGGCGGACACCTCGAAGTGATCCACGACCACTTCAAGGCGCTGTACGACCCCGCACCCGGCGAGCCCTTCGCCATCGAGATCGAATTCAAGATCACCAGCAGCGGCATCCTCGCCATCAAGCAAGCCCGTCCCTGGGTCTTCAGCAATCAGACCGCCACCGGCCTACCCACCATTGCGGGCACACCCCAAGTGGGTGAGACGCTGACCGCCGTCACCTCGGGCATTGCCGACGCCAATGGGCTGACCAACGTGCAATACACCTACCAGTGGATACGCAATGGCGGCACAGCCGATACCCAGATACTGGGCGCGACGGGAGCGACCTACACGCTGGCGCCGGCAGACGAGGACAACACCATCAAGGTGAGCGTCTCGTTCACCGACGACGACGGTTATTCGGAGACATTGACCAGCGCAGCGACGGCTGCGGTGGTCGCAACGTCGGTCGAGCAGTTGTGGTCGGGGGATATGACAGTGGTGGACTATGGCAGCGGCAGCCTGGGCGCCTACAAAGACGACACCCTGTTTTCGAACGTAACAAGCAGTCTCCAGCTTGAAATAGACTGGCTCTGGTACTACGGGCCGGAGCGGAAGCTCTATTTGGCATTTGATGCACCCATTGCCGACACGGGAGACTGGATACTGCAAATAGGCGACCTGGCGCTCGAATTCCCGAGCGGAGATTCGAGCTTTACCTTCAGGAACGTCGACGTGTCCTGGACGGTCGGCCAGGTTGTTAACGTGAGCATCGTTCGGTGAGACTTGCCATAAGGTCGACGTCAGCACGCGCGGGTAAGGAGATTACGTGATCGGTGTCGAAGTACAGGGTTCAGCGGGGCCCTACAGCTTGTTCGTAAAGTAGGTCACCTGCTCTTCCTAGGTTGGGAGGAGCCTGATTCGAACCGGTTGGTTGCCACTCGTTATGAAAGACTTGCTCGGAAAACACTTGACTCTACCTGCCTCCGCCGCACTTGTCTGGTTGGCTGTGCTCGCTGTGGCGCCCGCTGGAGAGTCAGCCGCGTCCGCAACGGGTAACCCCCCGGACACTCCGAACCGGCCTGCCGGAACTGCAGTCTTCATTGGGGGCGTTGACCTGGAGTGGAACGATGTGTCCGGGGCCGACTCCTACGAAGTACAGCTCTTCACGAACGGCCAATGGACTCTCTTGCCTGCGAACGGCGTGGAGATCGCGTTCTACGGTGCGGGCGCCATAGTCAGCGGCCTAGACCCGGGCGCCACGCTGTGGTTTCGCGTGCGGGCGCGAAACGCTCACGGTTCCTCGAGCTGGTCTGCCTATGGTCAGATGGCCTCCACGAGTCAGTACGAGCAAGGCCGACAGCCCAGAGCTGAAAACGTGTCGGCCAATGGAGCGCCCGTCATAAGTGGCACTGCGCAGGTCGGGGAGACCCTGACGGTAGATACGTCGGGCATAGAGGATCCGAACGGTCTGGCAAGGGTCCAGTTCCGGTTCCAGTGGGTCTCCAGCAACGGAGGCGCTGACACCGTTATTACGAACGCCACGGACTCCAGCTACACCGTTCTGGCAGCAGACGAGGACAACGCCATCAAGGTACGGGTGGACTTTACCGATAGGGGCGGGTATTCGGAGTCGCTGACCAGCGCTGCAACTGCATCAGTAACCACTGCCGTAGAGGGGAGTGGTGGCGGAGAGACTCCTCAGAACAGTCCCGCCACAGGAGCCCCGACGATCAGCGGCACCTCCCTGGTTGGGGAGACGCTGACCGCGGACACCACGGAGATCGCGGACAGCGACGGACTGACCAACGTTTCCTACAGCTACCAGTGGATCGCTAATGACGGCAATTCGGACTCGAACATCACCGGCGCCACGGGCTCCAGCTACACCCTGGTGGCCGCCGACGAAGGCAAGACCATCAAGGTGCGTGTGGACTTCACCGACGATGGCGGCAACGCCGAGACCCTAACCAGCGCGGCCACGGGTGAGGTCATGACTCCGCTCACAGCCGCCTTTGAGAACGTCCCCGGGTCCCACGACGGTCAGACGGCCTTCACCCTGGATCTCACCTTCAGTGAATCGCCGGATCTGAGCTTCAGGACGCTGAAGTTCGACGCGTTCACGGTGGACGGAGGAACGGTGAAGAGGGCCAAGCGGAAGGAGCAGGGCAGCAACATCGGCTGGGAGATCACGGTGAAGCCCGACTCGGAGGCTGATGTGACGGTGACGCTGCCCGAGACCACGGACTGTGCGGACGCGGGGGCAGTGTGCATGGGCGACGGCAGGAAGCAATCCGCCCCCGTCACGGCCATCATAGCGGGCCCGGAGCAGAACTCTCCGGCCACCGGCGCACCAACCATCACGGGGACGGAGCAAGTGGGGGAGACGCTGACTGCGGACATCTCGGGGATCGCGGACGGCGACGGACTGACCAACGTATCCTACAGCTACCAGTGGATCGCTAATGACGGGAATTCGGACTCAGACGTCGCTGACGCCACGGGCTCCAGTTACACCCTGGTGGCCGCCGACGAGGGCAAGACCATTAAGGTGCGTGTGGACTTCACCGACGATTCCGGCAATGTCGAGACACTCACCAGTGCTTCGACTTCCTCCGTGGCAGCCAGACCCAATAACCAGGCCACCGGCACTGTGGAAGCGCCAGCTGACCAGGAGCGCACTTACGTGGAGTTGAGCGGCGGCTCCTTCCACATGTGTGGTATCGCCACCGACGGATCGCTCCATTGCTGGGGAGAAGGCAATAGAGGTCAAACCGATCCACCCGCGGGTGTTTACAAAACACTGGCATCAGGAAGCGCTCACACCTGTGCCATCGCCACGGACGGCTCGATCTCTTGTTGGGGCTGGGACACATGGGGTCAGGCCAGCCCTCCGGCAGGTACGTTCAAGTCCATTGCATCACACTCGCGACACTCGTGCGCAATCGCCGTGGACGACACGATTGCCTGCTGGGGATACCACAGCTTCCACCAAAACGCTTCACCCGCCGGCACGTATAAGTCGATGGCCATCGGTTGGGAGCACACCTGCACCATCAAGACCGACGACACCATCTCCTGTTGGGGCCTCAATGATCATGGGGAGGGGGACCTGCCTTCCGGAACGTACAAAGCCATTGCGGCCGGCTTTGTTCATACCTGCGCCATAAAGGGTGATGATTCGATTATCTGCCGGGGAAGGAACACCAGAGGGCAAACCCAAGCGCCTACGGGCTCCTACGTGAGCATAAGCGCGGGTGAATATCACACCTGCGCCATCGCCACAGACGGCACCATTGCATGCTGGGGTGGTAACCGCAGTGGACAGACCAATGCGCCTGGGGGAACCTACAAGAGTATCGTCGCGAGACGCAATCACACCTGTGCCATCGCCACCGACGACTCAGTCTCTTGCTGGGGGGAAAACAGCTCCGGTCAAACCGATTCGCCGTCGGGCACCTTCAAGTCCACGGCCCTTGCTGGCTACCACACGTGCGGCATTGCGACGGACGGCACGGTCAAGTGTTGGGGATGGAACGTTGACACCCGTTCAGAGACTCCTACAGGCACTTACGAGTCCGCTGTAATGGGCAACGACCATGCGTGCGCCATCGCATCCGACGACACAATTTCCTGCTGGGGGTATAACGAATTCGGCCAGGCCGACGCTCCGGCGGGTACCTATCAGCACTTGGCGGCCGGCTACTACCACACCTGCGCCATCGCAACCGACGACACCATTACCTGCTGGGGATACAGTGGAAACGGTCAGACCAGAGCTCCTTCCGGTACCTATCAGAGCATTGTGGCCGGCGATGACCACACCTGCGCAATCGCAACTGACGACACCATTACCTGCTGGGGACTGCGAGCAAACGGTCGCACCGATGCGCCGACGGGTACATACGAAGCGGTTGCGGCTGGCTCGGCGCACACATGCGCCATCGCCACTGATGACTCCGTCACCTGTTGGGGAGACAACCGGAAGGGTCAGGCTGACGCACCTACAGGGACGTACCAGAGCATCAGCGCCGGTGAGGACCACACTTGTGCAGTGGCCACAGATGGCAATGTCGCCTGTTGGGGCAACAATGAGCACGGCAAGGCGCTCGCGGCCGGAGGGACCTACCAGAATGTCAGCGCCGGCAAGTATCACACCTGCGCGATTACAACTGACGATACCGTCGCGTGCTGGGGGTACAACAAGTATGGCCAGGCCGACGCACCGGCCGGAACCTATCGGAGCGTGAGCCTTGGCGAGTCACACGCCTGCGCCGTCGCCGCCGACAACACCGTTGTGTGCTGGGGTAACCATCGGGGCGGCAGGTGCGATGCTCCCACCGGGACTTACCAGAGCATTGTGGTTGATTCTGATCACACGTTGGCCATTTCCACGGACGGCGCTCTAGTCGCCTGGCCTGGTCTGCCAGAAGGCCTGACCTGGGTTGGCGGGGACCAATAGACACTACCGAGATTTGCCCCGCCTTACCTCCCACCCCTCAGATTTGCACGAATCAAGAGCTCGCCTAAGAGAATTGCCCCGTTAAGGCGGCATTGTCTATGTGGGCCCGCTGAGGTCTGGAAGAAAGCCTTGGTCAAACCGTCTTTTGTTCTTTGATTCCACCTCTCCCGGCAACCATCCGACATGTTTGGAACTGGCTGTCGCCCAACCGCACTCTGTTAGGTACCTAGCGTTCAGGCGAAGATTGCATGTCTCAACGCTCACAGGGCACGACAGAGACCGAAATTGCCTCGGATGGTCGGTACGCACCGGAAGAAGATTGTGAGTCAAAGAAAGGGCTCGGTACCACGTACCATCCACTACGCTACCGAAAGTTAAACCTGGTGGGCTACCGTTTACGGAAGATACCACCGAGCCGTTCAGCGGTATCTGCTGCACTTTTTTTCCTGGAATCAAGCTATCGTCCGGCATGGGGACGGCGTATCGGACGACGGCGTTGTCAGGCAGGAGTTCGATCTCCCTGACGAAGGTCTCGATGAAGGCCCGGCGCTCGGTCAGCTCGCTCTCCTTCAGGAACCTGCTCATGTCCTTGGCGTAGGCCGTGATGGTATTCACGTCGTCGAGGACAGCCCTACGCCGGGCCAGGATCGCCCTCGCCCCCTCTGCGGCGGACTCAAGGCGCTGCTGCCGCTCCTTGTGGTCCTGGATGCGGTCGGCGAAATGGGCCATGTCGAACTCGGTCGTCGTCTCCACCAGCTCGTAGAGCCGGTCGAGCCTGCCCCGCACGTCGGCAAGCTCCGACTCGATGGTCTCCAGCCGCTTGCGCTCATCGCCGGCCACGTCGTCCATCTGCTCGTCCACCACGTTGACCAGGCTCCGGATGTTGCCCTCGGTCAGGATGTTGGAGCGGATCAGCCCGACTATCAGCTCCTCGAACTGACGGGCGTCCACCCTGGGCGAGTCGCAGGAGCCTGGGGCGCGCTTCACGAAGGAGTGGCAGACGTAGTAGGGAAAGGTGCCCCTGCTGGAGTAGCGGCCAGAGAGCGCCCTCCTGCACCGGTAGCACTTGACCAAGCCGCTCAGCAGGAAGGTGCTTCCCACCCTGCGGGGGTGGGTGTTCCTGGGGGCGCGGGAGCGCATTATCCTGTTCACCCGGTCGAACTGGTCCCCGGTGACGGTGGCGGGGAACGCGCCCTCCACCCGCACCGGGTCTGCACCGTCGCTGGCGTTGTTGCCCCATACGAGGGTTCCCAGGTACGCTTCGTTTCTGAGGATGTTGTGGACGGTGGGCTTGTTCCAGAGCTTCCCCCTGGGGCTCTTGATGCCCTCGTCGTTGAGGATGCGGACTATCTTCATCATCCCCTTGCGGGACTCGGCCAGGTCGAAGATGCGCTTGACGACGCCGTTGGTTTCGGGGTCGGGTTGGAGGGTGGGCCTCTCCTTGGGGCCGTCCTGGACCTTGACCTTCCTGTAGCCGTAGGGTGCCATGGGAGCGACCCAGAAGCCGCGGGACGCCGCCTCCCTCATGCCCCGCAAGACCTCCATCCCAAGATTTTCCGAGTAAAACTCGTCCACGGTCTCGATGATGCCCTCAAGCAGCCTGCCGGTGGGGTTGTCCTCGGCCTGCTCGGTGATGGAGACGACGCGGAGGCCCTTTCGTCTGAGCATGGACTTGAGCACGACGGCGTGCTCCCGCTTGCGGGTGAATCTACTGAATTTCCAGACCAAAATCTCCTCAAAAGGGGCCTCGGCTCTCTTGGCCTCGTCGATCATCTTCTGGAACTCTGGGCGGTTCAGCACGCGTCCGCTCTCCGCCTCGTCCACGTACTCCCTGACGACCTGGTAGCCGTTCTTTTGGGCGTGGTCCCTGAGCGCCCTGAGCTGGGCGGAGACGGACAGGTCCACGTCCTGTCTGTCGCTGGAAACCCTAGCGTAGAGGGCCACGGGCGTGCGGTCGGTCTGTTCGGTCTTGCTGCTCATGTGTGCGTCCTCCTGTTTCATTTGCTCTTGTTTCTGCGGGCCTCGGCCCGTTGTCGGCGTTCCTGGATGCGCCACTCCCTCTCCTCCATGTACAGGCGTATGGCCTCGCGGAGAAGCTCGCTCACGGTGCGCTGTTCATCCTTGACCACCTGCCGCACCTGTTGGGCCAGCTCCGGCGGCAGAGAGAAGGTGATGGTGTCGGTGGTCCTGGGCATGGTGGGTATCATCCCCTTTTTTGCCTGTCGAGATATCGCTCAGTCTTACTCTTATCATGAACGAATCAGGCCGCCGAGTCAAGGTTCGCGCCCCTGTATCGGGCAGTCCAAACAGGGTAAAATCGGGGCGAGATATGTCTACGCTGAGGCTCATCCTGTTGGAGGTATTCAGGCGGTTTCTGTGGAAGCCGCTGCTGCTGGCGATCATGGTCGCTGGCCTGGCGGCTACGCTGCTCGCGTGCAGCGACGACGCGGAGCCGGTGCTGCTGGCCACAGAGGGCGACTACCGCCCCTTCAACTTCATCAACGACGACGGTGAGATCGACGGGCTGGAACGGGAGCTCGGCGACGAGCTCTGCCGCAGGGCCGGGCTTGAGTGCGAGTGGGCGCTGAACGACTGGGAGAGCATGATCCCGGACCTTGTGGCGGGGGAGTTCGACGCCATCATGGCAGGCATGAGCATCACCGACAAGCGCGACATGACCATCGACTTCACCGAGCCGTACTACCCTCCCACTCCCTCCGTCTACCTGGCACTGTCGGGCGCGGGCGACGATGCAGTTGAGGGTAAGCTCGGAGCCTACGCCAACACCATCTACTCGGACTACTTCACCGAACGGGGCATCGCGTACGTGGAGTTCAACGACGAGGACGACCGGCTGGCGGCGCTTCTGAACGGCGACATCGACGCGATGCTGGTGGACCACGCCTACGCCACGGACAGGCTCTCGGAGTACGAGGGGCGGCTGACCGTAGTCGGCCCCTCCGTGCTGCTGGACCGGGGCATAGGCATAGGCGTGCGCAACGACAACGAGTTGCTGGCGAAGCTGAACTCTGCCCTCGCGTCGATGAAGGCGGACGGTTCCCTGAACGAGCTCATCCGCAAGTGGGTGGGCGAGGACGCCTCGACCTTCTAGCCGGCGCCGCCGGAGAATCTGCCCGCCCATACTCAGGGCGGTGGTCGCATCGGTCGCCCTCTGGCTGGTGGAGTTTCTTCCCTCATGCCGCATCGCAGCAGCCTCAGACGCCATGCTCTTGACCTCGCTCGGCCTCAAGGCCATCTAGCTTCCGTCCCTCGCCGTCGTCCTCAATGGCTTGGGGCCGTGGCGATGTTTCCGCCCTCTCCTCCAGGTAGGAGCGGATGGCGACGCGGGCCAGGATGCGCAGCCCCTTCAGTACCGCCCTGCGATGCTGTGGGGTGTAGGACGGCATGGAAAGCTCCAGGGCCTCTTCAAGCTCCCGGCCTCTGAGCGTCTTTCGTCTTCTCTTTTCTCTGGTGTCTTTCATGGGTCACAATCGCAGCGGTCAATCGTCGGGCCGCTGGCCTCTCGTTGTCAGGTATGGGAGTGGTCCGCCATCGCGGACAGGCGGGACGCAGCTTCAGGTTGTGTCATCGCTATTCCTCCAGTCTGAAAAGGTCGTTGAAGTCGTCCACTCCCAAGGCCTTCTGCATCCGCTCCCGGATGCGGCCGGAAGGGGCTCGCCCCGCGTTCACCAGCATCGAGAGGTAGCCGGGGCTTATCCCGGTCTCCCGCGCGAGCCAGGACTGGGAGCGGTTCAGCAGAGCCAACCGCCTCCAGAGCGCCGCCGCGTCGAGCCGGACGACCGCCCGTCCTCCACGCCTTCGGTGATCTTCCTGTGTCAATGCTAAGTTAGATTTGACCCTTTTCCGCTAAGTTAGAACTGACCCACCTTGTCGTTAAGTCGCCTCCTTTCTGGCAAGCAAGAGTGCCTGTTGGATTTAGACGTCGCCGGAGCTAGCGGCTTCAGGCGATGTCGATAGCAGTTGATGGGAGGCGAAGAGTCCGGCCTGCCTCTTGCCTTTAAGCCGGTAGCTCTCGCCTCGGATGTTGAGGACGTGGCTGTGGTGCAGCAGCCGGTCCAGGATGGCCGAGGCGATGACGGTATCGCCCAGAAGCTCACCCCACTCGGCGAAGCCCTTGTTGGAGGTGAGGATGATGCTGCCCCGCTCATAGCGAGCCGACACCAGGGTGAAGAAGGCGGTGGAGGCGTCCCGGTCGTAAGGCCAGATGCCGAACTCGTCCACGATGAGTAGCTTGGGCGACAGGTAGACCCGCATGCGCCGTTGGAGGTTGTTCTCCACCCTGGCCTTCCTCAGGTCCTCCATCAGGTCGTAGGCTCGGACGAAGTAGGCCCCCTGGCTCTTCTCGATGGCCTTGAGCGCTAGGGCCACCGCCAGATGGGTCTTGCCCACACCTGGCGGTCCCAGGAGCAGCAGGTTGGTGGCTTCAGCGACGAAGGACAGGCCGGCCAGTTCCCGCACCTGTCGCTCGTCGATGGAGGGCTGGAACGAGAAGTCGAACTGCTCCAAGGTCCGGTGGAAGGGGAGGTGAGCCAGCTTCGTCCTGGTGGACATGTACCGCTCCTTCCGGGCGGCCACTTCCACGCCGAGTAGCTCTGCCAGCATCTCGGGGTAGGTCAGTTTCTTGGTGGCCGCAGCGTCCAAGGAGTTGTCCAGGGCTTCGACGGCCTGCTTGAGGCCCAGCGTCTCCAGGTGCTGGCGAGCCTGTTCCAGCGCGATCATCGCCCACCTCCCACCGCTGCCAACTCGTACACCTCCAGGGAGCGGCGCTCCACCTGGCCCACAGGGATCTGCACCGCCACGGCTTCCTTACGAGGACGATCATCGCCGCCGGGCAGTCCGTCCCACTGGCCCGGCAGTGTGAGGCGCTGACCGGTCCGCTGGGCTTGGGGATGCACCGCCAGCCGCACGTCGCCCGACCAGACCTCCACCGTACCGGCCCGCACACCCACCTGGACCGTCGAACCCGCCCAGCTCCAGGGCACGCCGTAGCGAGACCTCTCCCAGTGGACGTAGCCGTCCCTGGCCACCTTCCGCTCCTCCCGCATGTAGGGCGCAAGGCCCGAACGCGGCGGCAGGCTGCCCAGGTGGGCGAGCTCCTCAGCCAGCATCTCTCGGGGGACCCGGTGCGTCGTCCCATGGACTCGCCGATTGGCCACCGCATCGCACCACTCCAGGGCCTGGCGGTTCATGTCTGCGTCGTCGGTGAAGCGGACACCGGGCCACAGGTTGCCCCGGACGTACTTCACGCCGCTCTCCACCTTGCCCTTCGTCTGCGCTCGGTAGGGTCGGCACAGACGGAGGTCGAAGCCCATTCGCAGTGAGAAGTCCAGCATCCGGCTGTTCCACTCCGGCCTGCCCTCCCTGTCACGCCCCAGGACCACCACCTTGGCGTTGTCGTACAGGCAGCGGCGGGGAACACCACCGAAGTACTCGAAGGCGTTCAGATGGCACCTGATGAAGGTCGCCACGTCGGCGCGCCGGACGAACTCCACGTAGATGGTCCGAGACCAGCTCAGCACCATCACGAAGGCCCAGACCCGGTGCTTGCGCCCGTCCTCTCCGACATAGGCGAAGCTGCCCCAGTCCACCTGTGCCTGCTCGCCTGGCGCCGTCTCGAACCGCACCGTCGCACGGGGCTGACGCGGCCGACGCCGAGGCCGCACGTAGTTGGTCAGCGTCGGATAGCTGCCGTCGTAGCCCAACTCCCGGATCTCCCGCAGCAGCACCACGCAGTTGTCCACTCCCGCCGACAGCCGACCATCTATGTGACCCTTGTATGGGTCCAGCTTCGACCCCTGCTTCTCTCGCCGCTTGGCCTTGGGCACCTCGTCGGAGCGCACGTACTTGCGCACGGTGTTCCGGGAAATCCCCAACTCCCTCGATATCCCTCGGATCGAGCTTCCATCGCCCTTCAACTCGTATAACTCTCTCACTAACCCACCTCCTATCATTTGACTTGCTGCACCTCCTAATCGGTTTCCCGACGAAGATGCGTCCGCTATCGGGGTGGGTCAATTCCAAATTAGCGCTACTGGGTCAGTTTAGAGTTAGCACTAACACCTGCTCGTTGGCCTTCAGTGGTTTCATCGTTCCGGCTCCTATCGGTTCAGCGATTCAAGGGAGTTGCAACAGAGTCTGAACAAACGAAACGGGGTTGAATACTAGCCACGACGACGTGGGACGGAAGGGGGTGCTGGACGCCCCTCCCTCCGGCTCCCACCCTGCGGGAATCTTGGAAATCGGCCTCCGGCCTGATGCACCGTGGGTGTACAGGAGATCGAGTTTTGTCTGTGATACGTCAAACGGGTCGCTGCAAAGCTGAAACAGGGGTAAATCACCTCCCTACCGGACGTAACCTGTGAACACTTCGTTGAAAGTCCCCAGTCCGGTTGAAATCGAGAAAATGCGATTGACGTGGGGGTGCATGACGCGGCCCAAAATCGGCGGCCAATCGGAAAACGGGCCGAAAAAGCCGTTCGATGTGGGGGTGCGTGCCGTCCGGCGAAAGACTGACCGGACCGGAGCGTAGTTCCCGGTGGAATGAGTCGTCCTGCCGAACGGAGCTTCAACTTCAGCGCCAACTCGCTCACCTCCTGTGGTTTGCTGTGGTTCATCGGATCGCAGCCCTTGCCAGAGAGTGTGAACAAATCAAGCGCCGAAAAAGACCTCACGCATGGTGGCACCACGCATGGTCTGCAATCGGGGAGCCGTTTCTTGCAGTAGCGGGGGTGTACAGGAAATGGAGTTTGGTGACTGACTGGTCAAAGTCGTGATTTCGTAGCTGAATCAGGGGCAAAACCCTCTCTACTGGACGTGAGCGGTGAGCAATCTGGTGAAAGGGCGGATTCCGGTCTCCGATGACAAAAAGAGGCTTGAGGTGTGGGTATGTGACGCGGGCAAATTCGGCGGCCCGATGACAAAAGCGGCCCAAAAGGCCGCTTGAGGTGGGGGTGCGTGACGCCGGACGGGATAGATTCCGAAGCCGGAACGAGTTCCCCGTCAAGAACGAAGAGTCGATGAGGACGACCCAACACGGCGTCGAGGACGGCGGGGACTTCGAGAACGTGTACCACATGAGACTCTTGGACCTCCTGAAAGAGCTGGCGTGAAAGCTGGGCAACGACAGCACCGAGGCACGCTTCAACGGGCCGCAGCACTCCGCAAGAGAGTGTGAACAACGGATATGCGATCCGGAACCTCCCATGCGCAGGTGCGGAGATGCACCTGCACGCGTGGGGTTACGAAACCGCACCCTTCGCGCTGTAGCTGGGGTGTACAGGGAAGTGGTGTTGGGTTGGAAAATCCAAGTGAGGTCATTTCGTAGCTGGAGCAGGAGGAAATAGCCTCCTATTGGACGTAACTGGGAAGCACTTTGGGGGAAGGGCTCCTTCCGGCAGTGACTTGGAAAACCACGGTGTCAGAGTTGGATATTCCAACTGCGAAGACATGGGCCGGACTTGGAAGAGTCTCGAATGAAACTTGGATTCTCCAGGTGAGAAGGCTTTGGACACGCGGGAGAGTGTGAACAAACGAAAAACGCTTGGATACTATCCACGGTGTGCATCGCCAGTGATGCACCCTCCGAGGTCGTCGTGAATCGCCCTGACAGACGCAGTGGTAGGGGTGTACAGGAAACTGAGTTTTGTGAGGAATCGAAGAGTCGGTCGCGGCAAAGCTGAAATAGCCGTAAACAGCCCCCTACAGGACGTGCTCAGTGAACGACTTTTTGAAAGAGTGCGTTCAGGTCAATCTGCTCAAAACCCGTTGGATGGTGGGGGGCACGCATCGCGGGAAGTCGGCGGGTGGAGCGTAAAACGGGGCGATAAACACCGGGGACGTGGGGGAGTATGACGCCGGGCGGCAACCGGGGGCCAACGGCCTGGCCGGGATGGTGTGGAGACCGTGATAGGACCGGTCAATAGCTCCTGGTCGTCACTGGATGGGACTTGGCGCAAGGCCGCGCTCTCCGGCACGCGGAGGGCACGGGAGAATGGGGAGTGTATGGATACACTGAGGCGCTTGCTGTCCCTGTGGCTATGGTCGAAGTGACAGGCTTGACTATGCACAAGGTCGGATCGTCAAGGATGTGAACTTTAGTTGAAGTGGATATGAACTAAATCAACCGATCTGGGCCATAACGCCGTCAAAGCCTTCTCAACGCCGCGACGGTCTGCTAATAATGGTTGCACTGTTTGGCTTTCTCCAAGGTTTCCGACCATAGAAACCTGGGTGCGTGATCCCTGTTGCACGGGCTTTGCCCAAGAGGGAATGCTGGCGATGCGGAGTGACAAGCCCTTCGCAACCAGCGCGGGCCGATTCGACGGAGTGAACAAGCCCTCCGTTCTCGGCTCAGTCCAGAGGGCTGAAGTTTGACGTTGGTCCTTCACCCGCTGGGCAATCGTCCGGCGCATCGGAGTTGATCGCTCCGGTTGCTGGGCACAGGTCCAACGGCTGGGGTTGATCACCTCAACGTCGGACCCATGGGACTCGGTGTGCGTTCAGCGTCTCGCCCCCGGCAAACTGGTTGAAGTGCGCCTGTCGCCTCGGCTAGTTCAGCATGTCTGCGGTCAGGCTGGCAAACAGCTAGGCTACAGCTTCGCAACGCGCCGGTCTGTAGCTCTGAGCAGGCTGGCCGCTTCACGTCCCGCAGCTTTCCCGTTGTCGTTGTTCACCTCGGGCCGGACTGCGTCCTCTTCTCGTTGCGTCATCCTGTGGTTTGCGCCGCAGGTCAGACGCTTCCCCTCATCGCGGCTTCTTCCCGACTGACGATGCTCGTCCTGGGCCGAGCTGCGCCTTTCGCATTCCACTCCGTAACACGCGTCCGGCATTCGACCGTGGGCGGAGTGCGTCTTCCGTCGAACGATCCCATCACGCACGCACAACCCACGCCACGGATGCCGCGCGGGTCAACAACCAGAAGGAGGTGCACATGCACATTGAGTAACCGGTAGGCGAGGTCGAGGGCGTCGCAGTCTGCTTCGGCAGCTTTGGCGTCTCGACATACGGCCTGGAGTCCACTTCGTCGCTGACGATCGGGGCTTCCGGCTTCTCGCATACAAGACCCATAGCAGTTGGCGAGCACAGGGCCGCTTCTCTTCACCAAGAGGAGCGGCCCTTCTCTTTGCAAACACAAACCCACGGAGACAGTCCCGGCATTCGGGACAACCAATTCGAGCGGGACTGTCTCCACCCCACGGGGGTGGTGGGCCGTCCCGCTTCTTCATTGAAAGGAGAAGCGACATGACGACGGCAACCACGACGAGGACCAATAGGACCAAGGACACGGAAACCACGACGGATGCGGCGGCGCCCGCCGAGCGCAGGGGCAGGCCCGAGAGCGAGCTCAGGGCGGCGGCCCGCAAGCGCGGCCTCACCTTGAAGGAGCTTGCGGCCCTGATGGGCGTCAGCGCAAGCCACCTGTCCCAGGTCGGCACAGGCAAGAAGCCCTGGACCCCCAACCTGCGGGAGAAGGCGATGGCCGTGCTGGGAGAGGTCCCTGGGCAGGGGATCGTCTACCGACAGACCCGCGAGGTAGATGCAGAAAGTACCTTCATCCGGGAGCGCGCACGCGAGATAGGAATCACCATGCTGGAACTGTCCGACCGGTCGGGAGTGAGCTACGGCTACCTGACGCAGGTGGCAAGGGGACGCCGGAACATGGGACCCAAGGTGCAGGCCAGCATCGAGTCGGTCCTGAACGCTCCGGCCAGGGTCGCCCCCGCACAGTGCGCCAACCGCCAGGGTGACGTGATCGAGAGTGAGGCCAGCAGCTTCATCAGGGAGACCGCCCGCGCCCTCGGACTAACCATGAGGGAGCTGGCCGAGAAGGTCGGCGTGTCCGCCGGGTACCTCAGCCAGGTGTCCAGAGGGCACCGTAGCATGGGGGTGAAGCTCCAGGCCAGGGTCGAGGCCATGCTTGGGGGACGGGCGAAGGTCGAGTCCGCCCAGTGTCCCAACCTCGACCAACAGGCCGTCTGGGACCGGATGAAGGAGCTCGACGTCAGCCAGAACGAGGTGGCGCGTAGGGCGGGCATCAGCTCCGGCCACCTCTCCCAGATCATGAACGGCAGAAGCACCCCGTCAGCCGTGGTCCTCAGGAAGCTGCACGGGGCGCTGTTCCGGCGGGCGGAGGACTCGGAGCGGGTGATGCCCGTGGCCTTGAAGGTGCTGGGCTGGAAGAAGGGGGAGCGCAGCGGGATGGTGGTGCACGGCGCTCGCGGCAGGGATGGCACGGCCAGGGGCGGCGCGGTCCGCGTCGGCGGGCGCGTGCCCTGGGGAGCGGAGGTGGAGTACGCCTTCCGCGCCGGGTACGACGGCGCAGGGAAGGTGTCCGTGGATCACGTGGTCGCCCCGGGCTACTCCGCACTGCTGACACAGCCCCAGGCCGGAGCCGCGTAAGGAAGACGGCCCAGAGTGGGCCGCACACACAACGAGGCCCGCACATGCGCGGGCCTCGCATATCCAACAAGACGCCTGGGGGCGTTGCCGGGACCCCAGCGCTCCCACGGGGGGCCGCCCTGCGGGTTCCGACGGCGTCCTCCGGTCACCAAGCATCAGGAGGACGACACCATGAACCTCGGAGACTTCATAGACACCTATCGCAACGCCGTCGCCCAGCGGGTGATGGCGTCCTACCCGCCGCTGTACCGGCCCCCGCATCAAGTGCGGGACAGGCTCTCGGAGAACGGCGGCGAGTTGCCCCGCCTGCTCAGGAATCCCTGGGGGCGCAGGCCGACGCCATCAGGGGCGCGGCCCTCTCCCTACAGACCCACCCGGTCAGCCGTACGCGGTGCAGTAAAAAGGCGACATGCCATGGTCAGCGTGATTGACGGATTCTTGCCCACATCCAGAGCGTCCCGCCGGCGCCTACCGCCGCCAGCGTGGCCACAATCAGGCCCGTCTTCACCAGGGTGAACACGGCGGCCAGCCAGGTCAGCGGAGAAGGCTCACCGTCGTAGCTCAGGGCTAGCGCAGCGATGGTGGTATTCTCCAGCACGTCCGCAAGGGCGAGGGCCAGCGGCAGCAGGTACAGCGGCGCTCCGCCTCGAAAGAGCCGGAACAGCAGGACGGCGAACAGCAGGCCGTACGAGGCCGGAAAGAGCATGTCGACGGTGAGCGCGGTGGTCGCATAGACGACCCTTGCGCTGGCGTCGAGCCGGTCCAGGGCGTCGAAGAGGGCCGCCGCCTCTGCGGGTGTGTACCAGCCTCGACCGTCGAGCAAGTCCAGTCCTCCCAGCCGCGTCTGCCGCCAAGCGAGTCCCGCCACACAACCGACGACGCCATTCAGGGCTGCGACCGTCATTCGCCAGGTTGCGAATCGCTCCACCATCCTGCCCATCTGCAATGCCTTCACCTCCGCTAAACCGGGTGTCTCCTCAGGACCTGCCCATCACCCGCCCCACGGCCAGCGCAAGGGGGGCCTGCGACATTGCCGCAGGCCCCCTTCCGTTCTCTTGCCGGTCCGGCCGGGCCGGACTAGTCGTCGTCCACGATCGTCATGGTTCCCACGGCGTCGGGCGGGTAGAGGGTCCCGGGCAGGAACGCCTCCACCACGAAGTACTCGTCCGGCTCCTCATCGTCGTCGTGCTCCAGCCACACACAACAGCGCCGTCTTTTCCCGGTCTCCCAGGTACACCCCGTCCGTCCATATGTAGGCGTGGCGACACTCGTCGAGGCGACTACCCCGTCATTCTTGGTACTCAGCCTCCCAACGACTCTTGCAGTCTCACGATCGCTTGCTGGATGCGGTGTATAAGGGTAGTGGCAATCCAGTCTCGGTGGCGGACATGGATTGATACGGGAACGACAACGTTGCTTCGCTGCGCCTCTTGGCAATTGCTTAATGGGTGCGCGGAGTGTGCCGACGGCGCTGCCGCTTAGTCGTCGTCCACTATGGTCATGATTGCCTCTCCGTCACCCAAAGTGGCTCCATCCAGCGAATACTCATCCAGAATCACGGTGAAGTACTCATCCGGCTCATCTTTAGTGTCTTGTTCCAGGCATATCTCAAATGTTTTGCTGGTCTCTCCAGGAGCGAATACCGCAAGGTCGGTTGCGGACTTGTAATCAAGGCTGGTAGCGCGTTGGTCCGCACTGGCTAGGGGCAGGGTCAACCACCTTACCGTTACCTCTCTGCCCGATGCTGTGGAGAGGGTTACCTGAAATTCCAGCAGCCCGCCCTCCGTTTCCGACCCATCCCCAACGGACACGGTCGGCGAAGCGTCGTCGTCCGCTACGTTGACTGTGGCTGCACCGTGGGAATTGGACAGAGTGTAACCGTCGCCGGATTTCAGTGTCGCCGTAATCGACCCTTCCAAATCGTCCAGCAAGTCGTCAGTGGTGGCAATGGTGAGGGTCACGCTGCTGCCGGGGGAGACAACGACCGTCTTCGGCCCCGTGAATGCGTCATAGTCACCGATGGATTCAATGGCTACGTTTACAGAAAGGTCACCTGACGGTGCATCCGGATGCGCCTCACTGGCGCTGATGGTGAATACGGCGTCTTCACCCTCCGTAATATCTTGACCAGCAGTAATGCTCACTACCGGCTTGGGAAGGTCGTTGTCCAGTACGTTGACCCTGGCTTCGCTTTGAGAGGCATCCACCTGGTAGTCATCGCCCGCGATCAACGTAGCCGTTACCGAGCCATCGACTTCATCGTTATCATCGTCGGTGGTGGCAATGGTGAGGGTCACGCTGCCACCGGGAGATACAGTAACCGTCTTTGACCCGGTGAACGCCACATAGTCACCGCTGGTCTCGATGGTCACCTCTACCGAAAGGTCATCTGATGGCGCGCCGGGAGGCACCGCGCTCGCCTTGATGGTGAATACGACATCGTCGCCCTCGGTTATATCGCCATCTGCGGTAATGCTCACTACCGGCTTGGGGAAGTCGTTGTCCCTTATGGACACAGTGGCCGTCTTATCGGAGGGAGACATTTTGTACTCTTTGCCTTCCATCAGGGTCACGGTCAGCGACCCGTCGGGCTCGTCAACATCGTCATCGGCAGTGGCAACTGAAAAACTGGTTGTGCCACTGGTAGAAACGGTCACCGTTCTTGAACCGGCGGTTGCCCCGTAATCGCCGCTGGCCCCGACCATTACGCTCACCGGCAGGTTGCCCGTTGGCTTCGGGTTGGCCTTGACAGTGAACTGGGCCGTGCCGCCTTCGACGATATCGCCGTCGGCTTGGATGCTCACTACCGGGTTGGGGGAGTCGTTGTCTATCACGCTGACCGTAGCTGAACCCATGGAAGCGGACACCTCGTAAGGATCGGGGTAAGGATTGTACTCATCGTGCGGATAGATCCTTACTATCAGAATCTCGTTGTCCTCGTCCTCATCATCGTCTTCTACGTACACGTAGTTTGTTATCTCGGTAAGGCTCCAGATGAATTGCTCGGCTGCTACTCCTATACGTTCTTCCTGGCCATCATGTCTCCTGTAGATACCCATGTAAACCAAGATCTCGGTATCCTCGGTCCTGGGGCTGGCTTTCAGGGTGTAGGCAAATCTACCCCCTTCACTGACCTGGTCAGGGCTTACAGTTATGCTCACCACCGGCACAACTTTAACCGGCTCCATTTCGTCGTTGTCCATGATTCTTATGGTGTGTTCCGATTTGTCAGAGGCAATCGAAACGCCAGGCATTCCCGGTCTTGGATTCATGATGGAGAACACCAAAGTCTCCGTGGGCTCGGCAACCTTGTCGTCTATGGTGTCTATGGTAATGGAATAGCGCTCCATCCCGGCTGGGATGGTCAAGGAGTGCATCGCCACGTAGTCTTCTCCGGCGACGACGGTGCCGCCTACTACGCAATCCACAGTCACGTCATCCTGGTGAGCTTTGCTCAGGAAAAACGAGACCGTCGCCTGATTCCCCTCCTCTACCTGCTCGGACAAGGGGTAGTCCTTGTGGCTGCGGATACTGATCTGGGTATGGTCATCGTCCGTTATCGTCACCGTTGTAGGCGCTCCGACGTCAACCGCCCCCGGTTGCGCAACCAGGGAAATGGAGAAGGTCTCTTCCGGTTCCACCATGTCGTTGTCCACCACGCTGATCGGGAACTTCCTGATGGTTGTTCCGGCTGGGAAGTAAATGGACTCCGACAGCAGCCTCACGTCTTTACCAGCGCCTACTTCCACGATATCGGAGTCGAACTCGTACTCGAGGAACAGATCCGACGCGAGGGCTTTGTCCAAGATGACGTTGATATCGATTACATCATCATCTTCACTGAAGGTGTAGGACGACTTCTCGAAACGGACCGTCGCCTGCGCCGGGACCGTCGAGTCGTCGTCCGACACCAGTACCGTGGCTGACCCTTGCGACGCGGACACTGTGTAGATAATGCCCTCCTCCAAAGTCGCGGTTACCCACCCGTCGGCCTCGTCCAATGCGTCATCAGTGGTGGGTACAGTAAAGGTCGCCTTGCCGCTGGCAGGTATGCTCACCGTCCGCGGGCCCGTTACTACTCCATAGTCGCCCCCAGCCGTTATGCTTACCTTCACCGGGAAGCTTGCGCTGGGAACCGGGTCCGCCACCACGGTAAACTCCGCATCGCCGCCCTCGGTAATCGCGCTGCCCGGGGTGATGCTCACCACCGGCACAACATCAAGGGGCTCCCAACCGTCGTTGTCCATGATCTCAATGGTGTGTTCCGACTTGTCAGGGGCAATCGACACGCCAGGCATTCCCGGTCTCGGATTCATGATGGAGAACACCAAAGTCTCCGTAGGCTCGGCAACGTCGTCGTCTATGGTGTCTATCGTAATGGAATAGCGCTCCATCCCCGCCGGGATGGTCAAGGAGTGCATCGCCACGTAGTCTTCTCCGGCAACGACGGTGCCGCCTACTACGCAGTCCACAGTCACGTCATCCTGGTGAGCTTTGCTCAGGAAAAACGAGACAGTCGCCTGATTCCCCTCCTCTACCTGCTCGGACAAGGGGTAGTCCTTGTGGCTGCGGATACTAATCTGGGTATGGTCATCGTCGGTTATCGTCACCGTCGTGGGCGCTCCGACATTAACCACTCCCGGTTGCGCAACCAGGGAAATGGAGAAGGTCTCTTCCGGTTCCACCACGTCGTTGTCTACCACATTGATCGGGAGCCTCCTGGTGGTTGCTCCGGCAGGGAAGTAAATGTACTCCGATAGCACCACGTCCTTGCCAGGGCCTACTTCCACGGTAGCGGAGTGGAACCGGAACCGGAGGAATAGGTCCGTCGCAAGAGCGTTGTCCATGATGACGTTGATATCAACCACATCATCATCTTCATTGAAGGTGTAGGACGACTTCTCGAAACGGACCGTCGCCTGCGCCGGGACCACCGGGTCGTCGTCCTCAATAGTGAGCGTCCGCTCAGGGGGCGGCTGGAGGTTGGCGGTTGAAACCAGCGAGGCGGTAACTGAGATTTTCTTGTCCGCATTGTCGACAGCGTCGTCAATCGCGGTGATAGTCACTATACCCTTGCTCCTCGTCTTGCCTGCCTTGATAAAGAGCTCCCGATTGGTGCTGAGGGTGAAATCCTGGGTGGTGGTCGGCGCGATCCCCTGAGCGTTCACCGTCAGGGTGACATCGTGGGGTTGAGCCTCCCTCAATTCAGCAACAATGTAGCTGGCGCCCGCGGCGCCGCCATTCTCGGGGATCACTTCGGGAATCAGATTGAGCGTAACCTGAACGTCGTCGTCGGTGATGGTCCCCGTCGCCGTCAGTTCCGCCGCCGTGGTGGAGAGGGTAGCGTTGGTCGCTCCGGCCAAGGTCACGATCACCGTCTCGTCGTCCTCGCCCAGCACGTCACCCTTGACGGGGATGATCAGGTTGCCCGTGGTGGCTCCCGAGGGGACGGTGACGCTCAGGGGGTTCGGGGCCGTGTAGTCGCTGCCCGAAGTCGCCGTCCCGCCCAGGGAGTAGGTCACCGTCACCACCTTCCCGCTGGCCGCCGACAGGCTCACCGGGAAGGACATGTCGGTGGTGGTGTCAGGGTCGTTCCCCTCGGTTACCGCCGCCGCGTTAGCGATGCTAATTGACGGTTCGGGATCGTCGTCAGTGATGGTAAATGTTAGCTCGGGGATGTCTACTCCGGTCAGCTCAGCCGTCAGGGTCAGCGTCTCGTCCGCTTCATCCAGCGCATCATCAATGGGATCTAACGTGAAGCTTCCTTGAACGGACGTGGAGCCGGCAAGGAGGGTCAGTGTGAACTCCTTCACAGCCGTATAGTCCACGCCCGACTTCGCCGGGTCACCGTCTTTCCCTACGTTCACGGTTACCGTTTGGTCCGTGTTGAAGGCGGCTCCATCCAATTTGACGGTGAAAGTTATGGTCGGCGCAGTGACAACGTTTTCCATTACTCTGGGCACTGAATCTGGCGCGGGAGTAATCGTGGCTGTCTTTGCCGCGTCGTCGTCGGTGATGGTCCCCTGGCCCTCGGCGTCGGCGATGGTGGCGTTGGTCGCATCCGACAGCTGCACCAGGAAGGTCTCGTCGGCCTCGTCCAGGGTGTCCTGGGTCGTCTGCACCTCCAGGGTCTCCGTCGTCGACCCCGCCGCGATGGTCACCGTCTGCAGGGTGCCCACCGCCGTGTAGTCCGAGGCCCCCGCCGCGTCGGCCCCGGTGGCGTTGGCCGTCTTCCACTTGAAGGTCACCGCCTTGCTGCTGGCCGCCGACAGGGTCACCGTGAACTCCGCCGTGCTGCCCTCGGCCACGCTCACGTCGTTCACCGACAACGTCGGCGTCCCGTCGTCGTCGGTGATGGTCGAAGGTGGCGTTGGCCGCATCCGACAGCTGCACCAGGAAGGTCTCGTCGTGCTCGTCGATGGCGTCCTGGGTGGTCTCCACCTCCAGGGTCGCGGTCCGGTCCCCGGCGGCGATGGTCGCCGTCGCGGCCGTCACCGCCGTGTAGTCGGTCGCCCCGGCCTGGTGCGCCCCCTCGGTGCTGTCCGCCGCCGTCTTCCACGAGAAGCTCACCGCCTTGCCCGAGGCCGCCGACAGCGTCACCGTGAAGACGGCCGTGCCACCCTCCGTCACGCTCACGTCGTCCACCGACAACGTCGGCGTCCCGTCGTCGTCGGTGATGGTGCCCTGGCCCTCGGCGTCGGCGATGGTGGCGTTGGTCGCGTCCGACAGCTGCACCAGGAAGGTCTCGTCGGCCTCGTCCAGGGTGTCCTGGGTCGTCTGCACCTCCAGGGTCTCCGTCGTCGACCCCGCCGCGATGGTCACCGTCTGCAGGGTGCCCACCGCCGTGTAGTCCGAGGCCCCCGCCGCGTCGGCCCCGGTGGCGTTGGCCGTCTTCCACTTGAAGGTCACCGCCTTGCTGCTGGCCGCCGACAGGGTCACCGTGAACTCCGCCGTGCTGCCCTCGGCCACGCTCACGTCGTCCACCGATAGGGTGGGCGCGTCGTCGTTGTCGGTGATGGTGCCGGTGGCCTCGTCGTCGGCGAAGGTGGCGTTGGCCGCCGCCGACAGCTGCACCAGGAAGGTCTCGTTCTCCTCGTCCATGGTGTCCTGGGTGGTCTCCACCTCCAGGGTGGCGGTGGTGTCTCCGGCGTCGATGGTCACCGTGGTGGCCGTCACCGCCGTGTAGTCCGTCGCCCCGGCCGGGTGGTCCCCGTCGGCGTCCGCCGCCGTCTTCCAGGAGAAGCTCACGTCCCGCCCGCTGGCCGCCGACAGGGTCACCGTGAACTCCGCCGTGCCGCCCTCCGCCACGCTCACGTCGCCCACCGACAGGGTCGGCGTGGCGTCGTCGTCGGTGATGGTGCCGGTGGCGGTCAGCTCCGCCGCCGTGTTAGAGAGGGCGGCGTTGGTCGCCCCCGTCAGGGTCACGATCACCGTCTCGTCGTCCTCGTCGAGGACGTCCCCCTTTACCGGAATCACGATGTTGGCCGTGGTGGAACCGGCCGGCACGCTCACGCTCAGCGGGTCCGGCTCGGCGTAGTCCCCGGGCGCCTCGGCCGTCCCGGTCAGCGTGTAGGTGACGGTGACCACCTTCCCCGAGAGGGCGTGGGGACGATCACCGACAACGACGACGCCACGGCGGTGGCCTCGGTGGCGGCGCCCGCGGCGGCGGTGGCCGAGGGGAACGACCCGGCGACGACGACGAATATGAGCTTCCCGGTGAGCCTGTCGGCGGCCTCGGGGAAGGTGGTCACCGTCACCTACACGCTGACCGGGACGGCCGAGGCGCCCGGGGACTACGCCGAGCCGGACCCGCTGAGCGTGAGCGTGCCGGCCGGTTCCACCACGGCCAACATCGTGATTCCGGTAAAGGGGGACGTCCTCGACGAGGACGACGAGACGGTGATCGTGACCCTGACGGGGGCGACCAACGCCGCCCTCTCTAACACGGCGGCGGAGCTGACCGCCACCGGCACCATCACCGACGACGACGCCACGCCGACCCTGTCGGTGGGCGACGTGAGCGTGGCGGAGGGCGGCACGGCGGAGTTCACGGTGACCCTGTCGGCGGCCAGCGGGCGGGACGTGAGCTTCTCCTGGAAGACGGCGGCGGACGCCGACGGGGACCACCCGGCCGGGGCGACGGACTACACGGCGGTGACGGCCACCACGGTGACCATCGACGCCGGAGACACCACCGCCACCCTGGAGGTGGAGACCACCCAGGACACCATGGACGAGGAGAACGAGACCTTCCTGGTGCAGCTGTCGGCGGCGGCCAACGCCACCTTCGCCGACGACGAGGCCACCGGCACCATCACCGACAACGACGACGCGCCCACCCTATCGGTGGACGACGTGAGCGTGGCCGAGGGCAGCACGGCGGAGTTCACGGTGACCCTGTCGGCGGCCAGCAGCAAGGCGGTGACCTTCAAGTGGAAGACGGCCAACGCCACCGGGGCCGACGCGGCGGGGGCCTCGGACTACACGGCGGTGGGCACCCTGCAGACGGTGACCATCGCGGCGGGGTCGACGACGGAGACCCTGGAGGTGCAGACGACCCAGGACACCCTGGACGAGGCCGACGAGACCTTCCTGGTGCAGCTGTCGGACGCGACCAACGCCACCATCGCCGACGCCGAGGGCCAGGGCACCATCACCGACGACGACGGGACGCCGACGTTGTCGGTGGACGACGTGAGCGTGACGGAGGGTGGCACGGCCGTCTTCACGGTGACGCTGTCGGCGGCCTCGGGCAAGGCGGTGAGCTTCTCGTGGAAGACGGCGGCGGACAGCACCGAGGGGGCGCACCAGGCCGGGGCGACCGACTACACGGCGGTGACGGCCGCGACGGCGACCATCGCCGCCGGGGACCGGACCGCGACCCTGGAGGTGGAGACCACCCAGGACGCCATCGACGAGCACGACGAGACCTTCCTGGTGCAGCTGTCGGATGCGGCCAACGCGACCTTCAGCGACGGCGGCGACGAGGGCGTGGGGACGATCACCGACAACGACGACGCCACGGCGGTGGCCTCGGTGGCGGCGCCCGCGGCGGCGGTGGCCGAGGGGAACGACCCGGCGACGACGACGAATATGAGCTTCCCGGTGAGCCTGTCGGCGGCCTCGGGGAAGGTGGTCACCGTCACCTACACGCTGACCGGGACGGCCGAGGCGCCCGGGGACTACGCCGAGCCGGACCCGCTGAGCGTGAGCGTGCCGGCCGGTTCCACCACGGCCAACATCGTGATTCCGGTAAAGGGGGACGTCCTCGACGAGGACGACGAGACGGTGATCGTGACCCTGACGGGGGCGACCAACGCCGCCCTCTCTAACACGGCGGCGGAGCTGACCGCCACCGGCACCATCACCGACGACGACGCCACGCCGACCCTGTCGGTGGGCGACGTGAGCGTGGCGGAGGGCGGCACGGCGGAGTTCACGGTGACCCTGTCGGCGGCCAGCGGGCGGGACGTGAGCTTCTCCTGGAAGACGGCGGCGGACGCCGACGGGGACCACCCGGCCGGGGCGACGGACTACACGGCGGTGACGGCCACCACGGTGACCATCGACGCCGGAGACACCACCGCCACCCTGGAGGTGGAGACCACCCAGGACACCATGGACGAGGAGAACGAGACCTTCCTGGTGCAGCTGTCGGCGGCGGCCAACGCCACCTTCGCCGACGACGAGGCCACCGGCACCATCACCGACAACGACGACGCGCCCACCCTATCGGTGGACGACGTGAGCGTGGCCGAGGGCAGCACGGCGGAGTTCACGGTGACCCTGTCGGCGGCCAGCAGCAAGGCGGTGACCTTCAAGTGGAAGACGGCCAACGCCACCGGGGCCGACGCGGCGGGGGCCTCGGACTACACGGCGGTGGGCACCCTGCAGACGGTGACCATCGCGGCGGGGTCGACGACGGAGACCCTGGAGGTGCAGACGACCCAGGACACCCTGGACGAGGCCGACGAGACCTTCCTGGTGCAGCTGTCGGACGCGACCAACGCCACCATCGCCGACGCCGAGGGCCAGGGCACCATCACCGACGACGACGGGACGCCGACGTTGTCGGTGGACGACGTGAGCGTGACGGAGGGTGGCACGGCCGTCTTCACGGTGACGCTGTCGGCGGCCTCGGGCAAGGCGGTGAGCTTCTCGTGGAAGACGGCGGCGGACAGCACCGAGGGGGCGCACCAGGCCGGGGCGACCGACTACACGGCGGTGACGGCCGCGACGGCGACCATCGCCGCCGGGGACCGGACCGCGACCCTGGAGGTGGAGACCACCCAGGACGCCATCGACGAGCACGACGAGACCTTCCTGGTGCAGCTGTCGGATGCGGCCAACGCGACCTTCAGCGACGGCGGCGACGAGGGCGTGGGGACGATCACCGACAACGACGACGCCACGGCGGTGGCCTCGGTGGCGGCGCCCGCGGCGGCGGTGGCCGAGGGGAACGACCCGGCGACGACGACGAATATGAGCTTCCCGGTGAGCCTGTCGGCGGCCTCGGGGAAGGTGGTCACCGTCACCTACACGCTGACCGGGACGGCCGAGGCGCCCGGGGACTACGCCGAGCCGGACCCGCTGAGCGTGAGCGTGCCGGCCGGTTCCACCACGGCCAACATCGTGATTCCGGTAAAGGGGGACGTCCTCGACGAGGACGACGAGACGGTGATCGTGACCCTGACGGGGGCGACCAACGCCGCCCTCTCTAACACGGCGGCGGAGCTGACCGCCACCGGCACCATCACCGACGACGACGCCACGCCGACCCTGTCGGTGGGCGACGTGAGCGTGGCGGAGGGCGGCACGGCGGAGTTCACGGTGACCCTGTCGGCGGCCAGCGGGCGGGACGTGAGCTTCTCCTGGAAGACGGCGGCGGACGCCGACGGGGACCACCCGGCCGGGGCGACGGACTACACGGCGGTGACGGCCACCACGGTGACCATCGACGCCGGAGACACCACCGCCACCCTGGAGGTGGAGACCACCCAGGACACCATGGACGAGGAGAACGAGACCTTCCTGGTGCAGCTGTCGGCGGCGGCCAACGCCACCTTCGCCGACGACGAGGCCACCGGCACCATCACCGACAACGACGACGCGCCCACCCTATCGGTGGACGACGTGAGCGTGGCCGAGGGCAGCACGGCGGAGTTCACGGTGACCCTGTCGGCGGCCAGCAGCAAGGCGGTGACCTTCAAGTGGAAGACGGCCAACGCCACCGGGGCCGACGCGGCGGGGGCCTCGGACTACACGGCGGTGGGCACCCTGCAGACGGTGACCATCGCGGCGGGGTCGACGACGGAGACCCTGGAGGTGCAGACGACCCAGGACACCCTGGACGAGGCCGACGAGACCTTCCTGGTGCAGCTGTCGGACGCGACCAACGCCACCATCGCCGACGCCGAGGGCCAGGGCACCATCACCGACGACGACGGGACGCCGACGTTGTCGGTGGACGACGTGAGCGTGACGGAGGGTGGCACGGCCGTCTTCACGGTGACGCTGTCGGCGGCCTCGGGCAAGGCGGTGAGCTTCTCGTGGAAGACGGCGGCGGACAGCACCGAGGGGGCGCACCAGGCCGGGGCGACCGACTACACGGCGGTGACGGCCGCGACGGCGACCATCGCCGCCGGGGACCGGACCGCGACCCTGGAGGTGGAGACCACCCAGGACGCCATCGACGAGCACGACGAGACCTTCCTGGTGCAGCTGTCGGATGCGGCCAACGCGACCTTCAGCGACGGCGGCGACGAGGGCGTGGGGACGATCACCGACAACGACGACGCCACGGCGGTGGCCTCGGTGGCGGCGCCCGCGGCGGCGGTGGCCGAGGGGAACGACCCGGCGACGACGACGAATATGAGCTTCCCGGTGAGCCTGTCGGCGGCCTCGGGGAAGGTGGTCACCGTCACCTACACGCTGACCGGGACGGCCGAGGCGCCCGGGGACTACGCCGAGCCGGACCCGCTGAGCGTGAGCGTGCCGGCCGGTTCCACCACGGCCAACATCGTGATTCCGGTAAAGGGGGACGTCCTCGACGAGGACGACGAGACGGTGATCGTGACCCTGACGGGGGCGACCAACGCCGCCCTCTCTAACACGGCGGCGGAGCTGACCGCCACCGGCACCATCACCGACGACGACGCCACGCCGACCCTGTCGGTGGGCGACGTGAGCGTGGCGGAGGGCGGCACGGCGGAGTTCACGGTGACCCTGTCGGCGGCCAGCGGGCGGGACGTGAGCTTCTCCTGGAAGACGGCGGCGGACGCCGACGGGGACCACCCGGCCGGGGCGACGGACTACACGGCGGTGACGGCCACCACGGTGACCATCGACGCCGGAGACACCACCGCCACCCTGGAGGTGGAGACCACCCAGGACACCATGGACGAGGAGAACGAGACCTTCCTGGTGCAGCTGTCGGCGGCGGCCAACGCCACCTTCGCCGACGACGAGGCCACCGGCACCATCACCGACAACGACGACGCGCCCACCCTATCGGTGGACGACGTGAGCGTGGCCGAGGGCAGCACGGCGGAGTTCACGGTGACCCTGTCGGCGGCCAGCAGCAAGGCGGTGACCTTCAAGTGGAAGACGGCCAACGCCACCGGGGCCGACGCGGCGGGGGCCTCGGACTACACGGCGGTGGGCACCCTGCAGACGGTGACCATCGCGGCGGGGTCGACGACGGAGACCCTGGAGGTGCAGACGACCCAGGACACCCTGGACGAGGCCGACGAGACCTTCCTGGTGCAGCTGTCGGACGCGACCAACGCCACCATCGCCGACGCCGAGGGCCAGGGCACCATCACCGACGACGACGGGACGCCGACGTTGTCGGTGGACGACGTGAGCGTGACGGAGGGTGGCACGGCCGTCTTCACGGTGACGCTGTCGGCGGCCTCGGGCAAGGCGGTGAGCTTCTCGTGGAAGACGGCGGCGGACAGCACCGAGGGG
>CBDBNM010000001.1:0-848997 GCA_965207935.1 Dehalococcoidia bacterium | reverse complement strand
TCGTCGTGCTCGTCGATGGCGTCCTGGGTCGTCTCCACCTCCAGCGTCGCCGTCAGGCCCCCGGGGTAGATGGTCACCGTCTGCAGGGTGCCCACCGCCGTGTAGTCCGCAGCCCCCGCCGCGTGCGCCCCCTCGGTGCTGTCCGCCGCCGTCTTCCACGAGAAGCTCACCGCCTTGCCCGAGGCCGCCGACAGCGTCACCGTGAAGGCGACCGTGCCCCCCTCCGTCACGCTGGCGTCGTTCACCGACAACGTCGGCGTCCCGTCGTCGTCGGTGATGTCGCCGATGGCCGCCTTTTGGGACGGCGTGTCAGGCAGTTTCGCGTTCGTCGCCCCCGTCAGAGTGACGATGATGTACTCGTCGTCCTCGTCCAGCATGTCCCCCTTGATCGGCACCACGATGTTGGCTGTGGTCGCACCCGCCGCGATGGTCACGCTGAGAGGGTCGGACTTGATGTAGTCGCTGCCTGGACTGGCGCTGCCGCCGAGGACGTATGTCACCGTCACGTCCTTGCCCGAGGCCGCCGTCAGGCTCACCGGGAAGCTCATGTCGGTCGTCTTGGTTGGGTCGTCGCCCTCCGGCACCGCCGCCCCCGGCGCGGCGACCGAGACGGTTGGCGCGTCGTCGTCCACCGGCGCGTCGTCGTCGTCGGTGATGGTCCCCTGGCCCTCGGCGTCGGCGATGGTGGCGTTGGCCGCCGCCGACAGCTGCACCAGGAAGGTCTCGTCCTCCTCGCCCAGGGTGTCCTGGACCGTCTGCACCTTCAGCTTCACCGTCTTGAACCCCGCCGCGATGGTCGCGTCGGTCTCCGCCACCGCCGTGTAGTCCGAAGCCCCCGCCGCGTGGGTCCCGTCTGCGTCCGCCGCCGTCTTCCACTTGAAGAAGACCGCCTTGCCCGAGGCCGCCGAGAGGGTCGCCGTGAACTCCGCCAAGCCCCCCTCGGCCACGCTCACGTCGTTCACCGACAGGGTCGGCGCGTCGTCGTCGTCGGTGATGGTTCCCGTGGCCTGGCCGTCGACAATGGTGGCGTTTCGTGGCTGCGAGAGCTTTATGAGGAAGGTCTCGTCATGCTCGTCCAGCGTGTCCCCGACGGTTCGCACTGCGAGCCGGCCGCTGGTGTTGCCCGCCTTGATTCTGACAATACCTGTGTCGTATACGAAATCCTTTTGCTGTTCAGCCGGGTGGTCCCCGGTGCTGTCTGGACTCGTCCGCCACCCGACGAACACATCCGTAGGCGCGATCCTGCTTATGCTGACTGTGAACACCATCGTCTTGCCTTCGGCCACGGTGAGGTCGGCGATCGACAGCTCTATCGTCTCGTCGTCGTCGGTGATGGTCCCCGTGGCCGTCAGGTCCGACGCGTCCTCGTCCAGCGCCGCGTTGGTCGCCCCCGTCAGGGTCACGATCACCGTCTCGTCGTCCTCGTACAGCACGTCCCCCCTGATGGGGATGACGATGTTGGCCGTGGTCGACCCCGCCGGCACGCTCACGCTCAGCGGGTCCGGTTCCGTGTAGTCGCCGGGCGCCCTCGCCGTCCCGGTCAGCGTGTAGGTGACGGTCACCACCTTGCCCGAGGCCGCCGACAGGCTCACCGGGAAGCTCATTTCGGTCGTCTTGGTTGGGTCGTCGCCCTCGATGACCGCCGCCCCCGGCGCGCCCACCGAGACCACCGCCGTGGCCGCATCGTCGTCCTTGATGGTCGCGGTGGCGGTCGCCGCGGCGTTGGGACCTCGAGCTATGCCGTCATCGTTTCCAGAGATCAACACAAAGGCCACTTCGTTGGGATGATCCTGGGAATGAACAGAACCTCGGACACTGGCTCTCAACTCGATCAGGAAGGTCTCGTTGTGCTCGTCGACTCTGTCTTCGGTGGTCTGTACCATGATCGTTTTGTTGATTTCATCGAATCCAGTGTAGTTTCCCGGCCAAGTAACGGTCCCGTTTGTCACTGCGGTAAAGTCGTTGGCGTCCGCCGGGTGGTCGCCGTCGGGATCGGTGGCGGTGTTCCATTCCAGGGTGACGGTGTCATCCAACGCTTTTATCTGCTGAATCTGCACAAGGAATTTGATGGCATCCCCTTCATCGACCGGCTTGACTGGGTTAAGCACAATACTGGCCCTGATTACGTCGGTTACCGTTACCTCCACGTTCAGTCTGGAGGCCAAGCCTGATTCGTCGGTCGCCACCAGCGTGACCTCGTAGACGTTGTCCTCGTCCTCGTCCTTGGGGTCTTCGAAGTCCTGGGCGGCCAGGGACAGTTGGGCCTTGGTCACGTCGGGGGTGGCGGTGGACGTGTTAGTCACCGTGAAGAGATCGGCATCCTCCCCGCCGAGCGTCCAGGCGATTGCGCCGGTCGGGCTGCCCTCAACCCTGAACTCGTCGCGCCACGCCAAATTCTCATCAACTTGGTGCTCTACCGCTCCACGCAGGGAAAATCTGTCGCTGATGGTGCCCACCGCCTCGGCGTCGAAAATGGTCGCGTTGGTGGGAGAAGAGAGCTGCACCAGGAAGGTTTCGTCCTGCTCGGTTTCGTCGTCCCCGGTGGTCTGCACCTCCAGGGTCGCCGTCCGGTCCCCCGCCGCGATGGTCGCCGTCGTGGCCGTCACCGCCGTGTAGTCCGTAGCCCCGGCCGGGTTGGCTCCGTCGGCGTCGTTGGCGGTCTTCCACTGGAACGTGACGTCCCTGGCGGAGACCGTCGACAGCGTCACCGTGAAGGCAGCCTTGCTCCCTTCGGACGCGCCGGCGTCGGCCACCGACAAGGTGGGCGGGGCGTCGTTGTCAACGATAGTCGCGGTCACGCTCGCCGTGGCGTTCGGACCCAGCTTAACGACATCGCGATTGCCTAAAATGGTGAATTCCACTTCGTGGGGATGAACGGGATGCTTGGCAATGGCGTTTAGTTCGATCAGGAAGGTCTCGTCGAACTCATCCAGCGCGTCCTGGGTGGTCTGCACGGTGATCGTTTCGACGACGTCTTCTAAGCCCCTGCTGCCTGGCCAGCCAATGGTCTGGACTGTCACCGGGGTATAGTCGCCGGCGTCCGCCGGATGGTCGCCGTCGGCGTCCGCGGCCGTGTTCCATTCCAGGGTGATTTTTTCCAGCGTCGAATCTTCGATGAGCGAGAAGACCCTCACCGTGAATGAGACGGCATTCCCTTCATCGACCGCCGTGCGAGGGTCAAACACAACGCCGCCAATGCTTACGTTGGTGACCGTGACTTGCACGTCAGTTGCAGCGGACAGGCCCTTCGTATCGGTGGCCACCAGCGTGACCTCGTAAACGTTGTCCCCGTCCTTGTCCTTGGGGTCTTCAAAGTCCTGGGCGGGCAGGTCTATCTGTGCCTGTACCGAAAGGCTTGATGAAATGCTGACAACGGTGAAGAGGTCGGCGTCGTCCCCGGTAAGCGTCCAGGTGACGTCGTCGTGCGGATTGCCGTAGATGACGAAACTGTCGCCAGGACTGCTCCAGGCAACATTTTCGGTCGCTTCGAAACTGGTGTCTCCGGTGATCTGGAACCCGTCGGTGATGGTGCCTTCGCCCTCGCCGTCGGAGATGGTGGCGTCGGTGGGCGAGGACAGCCGCACCAGGAACGTCTCGTCCTCCTCGTCCATCGTGTCCTGGGCGGTCTCCACCTCCAGAGTCGCGGTCGTCGACCCCGCCATGATCGTCACCGTCTGCAAAGTGGTCACCGCGGTGTAGTCCGTTCCCGCCGTGGCCGGATTGGCCCCGGTTGCGTCGTCGGACGTTCCCCACTTGAAGGTCACCGCCTGCTCCGAGGCCGCGCTCAGGGTCACCTCGAAGGCCACCTTGCTGCCCTCGGGCGCTTCGGCGTCGGCCACCGACAGGGTGGGCGGGGCATCGTCGTCGGTGATGGTGCCGGTGGCCGTCAGGTCCGCGGCCGTGGCGGACAGCTCCGCGTTGACGGCCCCGGTCAGGGTAACGGTCACCGTCTCGTCATCCTCGTCCACCACGTCGCCCTTGACCGGGATGACGATGTTGGCCGTGGTAGACCCGGCGGGGATGGTGACTTCCAGCGGGTCCGGGGTCGTGTAGTCGCTGACCTCCTCGGCCGTCCCGCCTGTGGCCGTCCCGCCCAGGGTGTAGGTTAGCGTAGCGTCGCTGTTCCTGGCCGCCGACAGGCTCACCGGGAAGTTCAGGGCAGTCGTCTTGGTTGGGTCGTCGCCCTCGGCCACCGCTGCCGCCGGGGCCGCCACCGACGCTATGGGGAAGCTGGTGACGGTTACCCGCACGGCCTGGGTATCGCTATTGCCGTCTTCGTCGGTGGCCCGGGCGGTTACCTGGTACACGTTGTCCGTGTTCTGGTCCTTCGGGTCATCGAAGTCCTGGGCCGGCAGGGAGATGACGCCGGTGTCCGCGTCAATGGTGAAGCGCGCGTCGTCGTCCCCTTCCAGGGTCCAGGTCACGTGGCCCAGGGGAGCGCCGGAAACCGTTGGGACGGGCGATTCCCAGTCCAGACCCTCCAGTCGCTCCGCGTCGCTGTAACCGCCGACGGCCACCGAACCCAGGTCATCGTTCCGGATTGTTATCCGGGGCATCCGGTACGATTGGTTACCACCGACGGGGAAATATCCCCTGTAACGAGGCTGCGGGGGATTGACGGAAGCTATATTGAACAAAACCCCCAGGTCTTCATCGGCTTCAACGCGGCTGTCCTCGGTGGTGGGGACGGGCAATTTCCAGGATTGAGTTCCCGACAATATAAGAACGGTGCGTGACGGATAACTCCCGTATCCGGTAATTCGTCTGCCCCGTTCCCAGCCGGTGTAGTCCACGTCGTCGTCGGCTGCCGGATTGCTGACCCCGGCAGTTGTCAGGTACACCAGACCCGTTACGAGACGCGTCAACGGGTTGGATGAATTGAACAAGATGTCAACCGTTTCCCCTTCGTCCACCACCCGGTCGGGGATGTAAAGATCCGTTTGGGTGGAGTCGTTGATCTCGACGGTGGCCTCGCCTTCCACGGGGTGGATGTTCAGCCCGGCGGACGCCTCTTCCAGGAAAACGGTGAAGGTCTCGGGCACGGGCTCGTTCCGGCCGTCCTCGAATATGACGACTTCGACCGTCTGCGCCGTTTCTCCGGGGGCGAAGGTGATCTTTTCGCGGACGGGCTGATAATCCTCTCCGGCGATTGCGGTGCCGTTCCTGACGTCGACGAAGACCTCCAGCGCCTGCGTGTGGGGCTTGGAAAGGCTGACGGTGAACCGGGCGCGCCCGGCGTCCTCGTTCACCGAGGCGGGGCCGCTCACGGACGCCTGGGGCCGCTCGTCGTCAATGATGGTGGTGGTGAGCACCAACCCCAGCCGGGCGTCAGGCGAGAACAGGCTCCACCCCCTCCCAACGAACGGATAGAGCCACAGGGACAGGGTTTCGTTGCCTTCTGCCAAACTGTCTCCGCGGGGCCGCACACCAAACGTAATCTCGCGGAGTGTTCCCCCAAATTGTACGGTGTGAATCTCCGCCAGCTCGCCAATGCGAGTTCGCTCATGGCATTCCACTAAACTCGCCCGGAACTCGCCGTTGGCGATTTTGCCAACTGAGACATCCGTGCTGCCGGCGGCGCCCACAGTCAGGCCCCGAGGCGTCGCTCCTCCCGGGAAATTCCGGGGGTTGGGACGCGTCAGGGCGCACACCTGAAATCCGAACTCGTCCCATGGAAAGTTCACTTCATCGGGATGCGCCGTCCGTCTGATCTTCACCTGATAGATCGTGTCGTCGTCCCAGTCGGCAGTCGTGCCCTCGGGAAGGGCCGCGGGGAGGACGCCGACGATCTCCCAGGTCAGGGCGTCGTCGTCCTCGATTTCGGCATAGCCGACGACGTTGCTGAAGTCGATGCTGGCTTCGTCGCCGCTGATGGTCACCCGGAACTCTTCGGTGTTCTCGATGAAATCGTCGTCATTGACCGTGACCGAAACCGTCTTCTCGGTTTCGCCGGCCGCGAAGGTGACGGAGCCGCTGGCGGCGGTGAAGTCATTCTCTCCCTGGTTGCCGTTGCCTCCGCTGCGGGCCGAATGGAGTGGGCCCGAGGCCCCGTCGCTCGTTGCCCACCGGACGGTCACGGCCGAGGTCTGGGCCGGCTTGAGGCTGATCACGAAATCGGCCGTGGCGCCGGGACCCTCGGTGACCGGGGCGGCGTCGGCGATGGCTACCTGCATGGTGTCGTCGTTCTTGATGGTGCCCACGGCGGTGGGGTCCCGGAACTTGGCATGGGGCGCGTGGGCCAGCTGGATCCGGAACTGCTCGTCGACCTCGGGCTCGATGTCGGGCTGGGAATCCACCACGATGGTCTTGCTCAGCTCGCCCGGCGCGAAGGTGACGGTCTGCCGCGCCGTAACGCCCACGTAGTCATTGTCCAAGACACTGGCGGTGTCGTCCTCCGTCACCCATATCACCGACACCGGCCTCTCCGAGGCGGCGTCCAGGGAGATGGTGAATTCGAGGCTGCCGCCTTCCACTGCCTCGGCGTCGCCAATGGACATCCAGGGCCGGGAGTCGTCGTCACGCACGGTCACCACCGCGTCAGCGTCGTCGGGCAGGGCGCTGGTAACGGAGACCACCGTCACGGTGAAGTACTGGTCGCCCTCGTCTATCGTGTCTTGCAGCGTCTGCACCGCGGGCAAGTCGATACTGGTCTCACCGGCGGGGATGGTGGCGGACTGCATGGTCCGCGCCGTGTAGTCCTTGCCTGCCTTGGCGGTGTGGGCGTCGTCGGCGCCGTTGCCGCCGTCCTGGGTCTTCCAGGTGAAAGTGACGTCGGTGGCCGACGGATCGCTGAGGGTGGCCCGCACGTGAGCCGGCTGCCCTTCGGTGACCTTGTCTTCCAGGACCGTCAGCGACAGGCCGGGCCGGTCCACGATGGTGATGGTGGGCATGGAGACGCTGGCCGCCAGGTCTGCATACTCGTAGTTGACCCCGAACAGTTGTTTTCGGACACGTTCATTTTCTGGCGCAACGCCCAGCAAGAAAAGGCTGGCCCCGGCTTCAAACTCCAGGGTGAAGGTTTCCAGACCCTCGCCGCTTATCCCGTCGTCATGAACTCCAATCGCCTTGCGACCAGTGGTTTGGCCTTTCGGGACATGGATCCAAAAGGCCGTGCCGCTCAGGTCTCGATAATCAACCCCTCCCGTCGCCGTAATGTCTTTGGTCTTGAAGTTGGCGGACAGATCGTAGGGCACGGGCCTGGAGAGGGTGAGACGAACCACGGCCGAGACTCCTTCCAGCACCGTGGCGTCATCCACGGCAACCGTCAGTTCCACCGGGTCGTCGTCGTTGAGGATGATGCCGCGAGAGATGAGGCCGCCGCCTCCGCAAGAAGGCACGCCGCGGAAGCAGGCGTTCACCGCGTTGGTAAAGCTAATCCACACGACTTCATCGGGTTCTTTCTCGTAATCGCCCTTGACGGTAACCTCAACCTTCTTTCGCGTTTCGCCGGGCAGGAAGGTGAGGGTGCCGGAACTCAGGGCCTCATAGTCCGTGCCCGATGTGGCCTGGTCAGGCAGTCCGGTTCCGGCCCGAGAGATTCTTGCGTAGTTCACTTTGACCGTCCGGCCGCTGGACCGGTCCAGCCGGACAACGTAGGTGAGCTTGGCGGTTTCCCCTTCGTCGGGCTCCCTCACCGTCGAACTGGTCACGGACACGATTGGCGGGTCGTCGTCATCCGTGATGGTCAGTTCCTTCAGGAAATAGCGATGTTCATTGCCGTCAGCGTCGGTCTCTACTATGGGCTGGCCGCCGTCGGCGTCGACCGCCCGCAACCCTTCGGCATTGCCATAGAGCACCAGGATGCATTCGTCGTTCTCATCCAGAACATCCCGGCGGGTATAGACCTCGAAGTGCCTGGTCTGGTCTCCTGGCCCAAAGGTGAAGCGCTGTGAATTCACTGCCCGGTAATCCACGTGCTCCACCGCTTGTTTTTCGCCGCCGGCGCAATGGCTGCCCGTTGGCTCGACGACTTCGGCGAGGATGCTGGCATGCTCGCCGGGCCGCAGCGCCCGCGCCAGGGTGACGGGCAGCCGGGCAGCCTCACCCTCCGCCACCGTGCCGCCGCGGATCGTGACGTCGACGGTGTCTTCGCTTTCGATGAAGCCGTAGGCCTTGAGGGTTGTATCCGGAGTTCCGTCGCCGTCCTGGTCGGGAAACTCCAAGTTGCCGGATGGATTGCTGAGGGTCAGGGTAAAAGCCTCCACCCCCTCAACGAGATTGTCGTCGACCGGGGTGACAACAATCTCCTGTACCTTGGTGTCCAGGAAGGAGAGTGTTCCCGATGCGCCGCCGGCGGGCGGCGTGTAGTCGCCGGCGCTGGCGGCATTACTGAAATCGGGTGGGGCGTCGGGTGTGATGGCGTAGTTGACGGTTTGAGCGGCGCCCTGTGGCGCGGTCGGCAACTCAACCCGAAAGACGACCTTGCCGTCCTTCTTGGCAGCTTCTGTGGCGCCGTCGTCCCAGTCCTCCTTGCCTCGGTCGTTTGCCACGTTGACGGGGAGCGGCCGGTTGGTGATAGTGACCGTTATCTTGTTGTTGGGAAAACTAACTTCCGGATCCGAAAAGTTGAAGGGTTGGAAATCAATTGCGAACCTTTCCGGCTTCTCCGCTATACCATCCCAGATTGCCTCCAAGGATATGGTTGCAGTGCGAGCCTCTTCCGAACTGCCGCTAAGCGTTATAGTCCCCTGCCGAACGACAGTGTTTCCCCCAACCTTCGCCGTGAAGTCTTGTCCATATATACCAGCGGACCCGTAAGTTTCGGTGATGTCGATCGAGGGAATAAAGGTATAGTAAAATTTGCGCTCTCGGGTTCCGGAATTTGCCGGTATCGTTAGCGTGATGTCTTGGGCCGGTCCGCCTTCTAGAATCGTGACGCTGGTCGGGGATACTGTCACTGGGACACGGTCTGGGCCCTGCTGGGCCGAGACGTCACTGGCGAACAGGCCGACAAGGGTGGCGCCAACGATCAGGAACAGGCCCAGCCAATGCGTGTGCCATCCAGACCGGCTTTGGCGCTCTCGCGAGGCTTCCGCCGGTGTGCTGAATTCTACGATAGATGCAATCCGTGCCCAGTCTATGGAGCGTTTCACCATATAGTTACCCATACTCATTTTACTATGCGGGGGGGGGGGGGGCTACCCTAAATGCAACGAGAATGAGTCCAAGATCCACTACCCAGCGGCAAGAATGCGATTTCGGGCCACTTGGTTGGGCCGGTGTCGGCGACGCCATCTTCACGGTGACGGCCAGCACGAACGGGTCTTCCCCGGCTCGCGGCGCTGCCGGCAGTTTCCCCCAGAGATTCATCCACGGATTCGCCCCGTTGTCATCGCTCCTCCCCCATGTCTTGCGCCTCCAGCAGCAAGCGAAGGGTCTGGGCCGACGTCCTCTCCTCCACCTCCGCCATGAAGACATCTGCCGATGGAAGGAAATAGTCTTCTGCGGGCCACAGGTCTCCCACAGGTGGAGGGTCGGCAAAGGTGGCAACCTTCTCCGGGTAGTGCACATAGGCTTCACGGACGCTCCGGCGCAGGGCTTGCACCAGGCTCAGCGCCTCGCTGATGCTGATTTCGTCCTCCGGGTATGACCAGGTGGTCGCACCCATGACGTCACCCACCTGCCAGTCGGTCTTGGGCGAGTTCGGGTCGCTGTTGTGGCAGACCACGCACGCCTCCGCCGAGGCGATGTCCGAGAACATGGCGGTCTGAAAGCCGATATCCGGGTCCAGGAAGAACTGCGGCTCGCCGGTGCACCTGATGACTTGAAAGTGCTCTGTCTGCAAGCCGGTGAACTTGTTGGCGTCATTGATCGGGAAGTCCGAGCCGAGGAATAGATACAGGGGAACCGGACTACGACAGAGACCCTTGGCAGTCTCCCGCAGGAAGAGCGCCGGAAGCGGCCCGGCGTGCGTGGGGGTGATAGGGTCGTCCTCCAACGAGGTGTCCTGGTGGCAGTGGGTGCAGAAACCGATGGTGGGCTGAGTCACCCGCACCCCTTGGTGCTCGGTGTGGCAGGCGACGCACATGTGGGCCTCGATGTGCTCCCGTGCATCGGCGAAGCGCGGCTCGAGGAAGCGGGAGATCGGGTGCCGGTCGTCAGGCCTCTCGTGGCAGTCCAGACAGGCTGCGTTACCGACATCCTCGGAGCCAAAACCGATGGTGGACTCCCGCAGGCCCAGCCAGTCGTAGACGTTGGAGTTCAGTTGCTGCGCGGCGGTGCCCGCTACGGCTGAGTGGCATTCCTGGCAGCCCAATCCCTCGTGGCCAGTGTTCATGGGCCCCTTGGCAACCAGCGCGTTGCGGTCCGGGAATGTGAGAAACGCCACCAAGAGCAGGCCCAGCGCGACGACCGACTGCAACGCCGACATACCTCCAGTGCTTCAATAACGTCCTGATAGCAGCCCCGTTCCCGAGCGGGTCCTTAAGTGCCTCAAGTAGGATATGGGGCAGACTAGGGCCGGGAATGCACGGGTGTGTCAGCGCTGACCTGATGAGGACGGGGCGGAAGCGGGATTAGGATGCGGTCAGCCCGACGCAAGTTGCTACAAGCCTCGCGTCGGCTATTGACAGGCTATCGCATGGCGGATGGGGAGACGCGAGGAGAGTAGACCTCCAGTGACCAGCGCTCACGCTTCCCCGTCACTAGGCGTCACACTACAGGTATCGCAAGTCCTTGGTGCGCCGACAGGCTGCCAAGCGACATCTCGAAGATGGCGGTATCTACCGTAAGCGGTGGTGGAGCTGAGGGGATTCGGAATTAGCTGCGAATTAGCCTATCTTAGTCAGCAATTCCCACAGAATTTACCACAGCTAACAACTTACCTTATGGTTCGAGTCCAGTCAGGAGCGCCAAGGTGTCTTGAATTGCGAACCTCCGGGCGGGGGTTCCTTCACTGCGTATCTGGCTCCGGCATGCTGTAGCCAACACGAAGCTTGGTAAAGATGTAAGTCGGGTTGTCGGCGTCGTCGTACAATTTGCTCCGTATAGCGCTGATGGCGGTGCGCATGGGCCGTACGTCGGCGTCGCCGTCGGAACCCCATACTCGCCTCAAAAGATGTTCGTACGTGAGCACCCGCCCGGCGTTGGTCGATAGCTCGACCAGCAACCGGTACTGTATGGCCGTTAATTCTATCGTACTGCCGCCAAGGGTGACGAGACGTTTGGCGTAGTCTATGGTCAGGCCTCCCACCACATAGGGGATTGACGGCTCAAATGAGGTCCGCCTGCGCAGTGCCGCCCTAATCCGGGCCACAAGCTCCGTGGGCGAAAACGGCTTGACTACATAGTCGTCAGCGCCCATCTCGAAGGCCTTGGCGATGAGCTGGTCCTGACCGTAGGCGGAAACAAAAATTACCGGCACATCTCCGATGCCAACAATCTCTTTCATCAGATCGATCCCGTCGACTCCGGGCAACATCAGGTCAAGCAGCACCAAGTGGGGCTTCTCCTCCTCGACAAGGCGGGGCACATCCCCCGGGTCTCCAGTACCGATCATCGCATATCCCGAATTCGCCAAGGCATCGCGGATGTACCTGAGCGCTTGGTCGTCATCGTCCACAGCCAGGATTCGCAGCTGTTCACTAACCGACTTACGTGGAGATGAAGAGGAGAGCCTTTGGGACGGCTCCGGGGAGACAAACCCAGCTTCTTCGATCGTAGGCAAGGTGAAGGTGAAGCGTGCCCCCAGTCCGGGACCGTCACTTTCCGCCCAGATCCGGCCCCCATGAGCCTCCACTATTCCCTTGCAGACTGCTAAGCCCAGACCGGTATCCCCACCCTGCTCCTCGCTCTCGATTCTGGAAAACTTCCTGAACAGGTTCGGCAAGCCCTCCGCGGGAATGCCCCTGCCATCATCGGAAACTGAAATCGATACCTGAAGATTGCCTGGTGTGGCACTCACCCTTATGGTGGATGACTCCGGTGAGTGCCGTGCCGCGTTGGCTAGCAGATTGCCAAGCACCTGGATAATGCGTGACTTGTCCCCCATCACCCAGGGCAGGTCCAGGGGGATGTCAATTCTGAGGTTGTGTCTGTGACCGCCTATGCGGAATGCGTTCCCCGCCTCGCGTATCATAACTGCCAGGTCCATCGGCTGCGGGAAGACGGGCAGGGTGCCTGTCTCAATGCGGGCTACGTCAAGGAGGTCTGCGATCAACGCACGCATACGGTCGGTTTGTTCGAGAATGATCCTGTGAAACTGGCGCATCTCGGCTGGGTGCATATCGGAGAATTCGTCCAGTAGCGCAGAGACCGAACCCCTCACGGTGGCCAGTGGAGTGCGCAGCTCGTGACTCACCATCGCCAGGAACTCGGCCCGAAGCCGCTCAACCTCTTTTAGAGGGGTCATGTCCTGCATCGTCACGATGAGGCTCTCCACCTCACCATCTTCTGAAAGGATGGGGTTTCCGTTCAGCAGCACGGTGACACTCCGACCGTTGGGTACGCTAAAGACCATCTCCTCAGCTCGCACCTTCTCCCCAGCCCTCAGCAGCTGGTCCATAGGGACATCGGCCAAGCAGAGCTCCCGTCCATCGGCACGCCGGATCGTCAGAGTCTCTCGGAGGACCTCCGGTGGTTCGTCCGGGGCTAACAGTACATCGATGATCCTCATCCACTCCACGTTCGTAGAGACGGGGGCTCCAGTTCTCGCGTCGAAGACCGCAACGCCCACCGAAGTTGTGCTTATCAGGGTCTCCAGGTCGGTCCTGGATCGCATTTCGTCCCGGTACTGGCGTGCGTTTGAGATGACCATCGCCGCCTGTGAGGCGAACATAACAAGGGTTTCGGCATCCTCCTCGCTGAACCCCTTACCCTCCTGGTTATGGCCCAGCCATATGATCCCCACGGGTTCCCTGCGATGTCTTATTGGCGCAGCCAAACCGGCAAATACGGTCATCGGAAGCCATCCATCCAGTCCGACCGATTCCGCAAACTCATGGTAGTTGTCCACACGGAACGGGCCTGGGAGCTTGCTGAAGTGATCGAAGATCCTTGTCCCACCCGGCAGCTCCACTAGCTGGCGGTGCTCATCCTCTGTTGTCCCGGATGTAAGGACTGAGTCCAGGCCTCCGGCTTCATTCATACTTCCAATTACCCCGTAGCGGGCATCGGTAAGGTAGCGTGCGTTGTCTATGACTTCCTGGAGGACGACGTTGATGTCGAGGCTCTCGTTGATGTGCACGCTGGCTTCGCTTAGCCTGGATAGCCGCTCCCGGAGGGCCTGGTTTTCTTGTAACAGGTCGTTATCTCGATTCACTCTCCAACCTCGGTCAGAATTTATCCTAGTCGATGTTCCTCTTACCTGACGCCAGGCTGGGGAACTCGTGGATAATCGGGGCCATGCTATCATCGTTACACCAAACTCACAACTAATGTATTTAATCAAGCAAGCGACTTAACGCCGAACTCACACAACCGCTATACAATGATGTGGAAATAGCCCCACTTGTGGGGCAACCTTCGCTCCGCACGCGTGGGGACAAGTCGGATCTCGGCCACTATAGAGGGCTGGGGGCCTCGACTGGGGTCAACGGACGCTGAGCGGGTCATGCAACAATTTAGAACGGAATGTGAGTGGCTAAAGCGGGGAACACTGAAAAATCTAGCGAGGAGAAGTTTACTGACCGGTTCTCCTCGTCTAGAGAGAGGTCCCGGAGTTCGCGAAAGAACGGGACGGCATCAGTCGATTCCGGCCGTCTGCAGCAGCATATTGAGTCTCTCCGGACTCGGCTTTCGAAGCTTAGCGAGGCCAGCCTCAGAGTCAGTGAGACACTGGACCTCAATACCGTCCTCAAGGAAGTAATAGATAATGCACGAGACCTGACGGCTGCGAAGTACGGAGCCCTTCTCACCTACGAACGGTCAGGAGGCATTAGGGACTTCATAACCTCGGGGCTCTCCGCTGAGGAGATCAAGGCTCTGAATGTTTCGCCCAAGGGTCTGGGACTGCTTGGATACATGAACGAAATACGTGAACCTTTGAGGATATCGGATATCTCCAGCCATCCCCGCTCAGTCGGGTTTCCCGACAACCATCCAACTATGAAGACCTTCATGGGAATGCCGATTCGGCATCGCGGGGAGCACGTCGGCAACATCTACCTCACGGAGAAGAAAGACGGCAAGGAATTCACGGACGAAGACCAGGATGTGTTGGTGATGTTCGCCTCCCAGGCAGGGGCGGCAATGTTCAACGCACGAAGATACAGGGAAGAACAGCAGGCAAAGGCCGACCTGGAGGCACTGGTCAACATCTCTCCGGTGGGAGTGCTCGTTTTTGATGCCAAGACCGGAGATCTCGTCTCGGCAAATGACGAGACCAGACGGATTGTCGGCAAGTTAAATGCACCTGGGCGTTCAATCAGCCAATTGCTCGAAGTGATGGCGCTGCGCAGGCCGGACGGAAGCGACATACCCGTAGACGAACTCCCCACTACGAGGGCTTTGAGACAAGGGGAGAGTGTACTGGCTGAGGAGGTGGTGATACACCTGAAAGACGGGCGTACTATCACCACTCTCGTAAACGCCAGGCCGATACGCCGTGACGGAAGCGATATCGTGTCTGTGGTTGCCACGATCCAGGACATAACTCCGTTGGACGAAATGAAGAAGCAAAGGGCGGAATTTCTAAACGACGTAAGTCAAGAACTACGTACTCCCCTTACATCAATTAAGGGGTCGGCGTCTACGTTGCTCAACTCCCCTTATCCTGTCGACCCCGTCGAGGCTAGACAATTCCTCAGGGTAATCGACGAGCAGACTGATCACATGCGGCATCTGATCAATGACCTCGTCGACATTACCCATATAGAGGCCGGAACATTGTCGGTCAGCCCCGAGCCGATGGATGTGGCGAGCCTGTTGGACCAAGCGAGAGAGGCGCATATTCATGCGGGTGCTCCCAACATCAGTGTAGAGTTCGAACTGACCCCAACTCTTCCGAATGTGATGGCAGATAGTCGACGAATACTGCATGTCTTCAACGACCTTGTTGACAGCGTATTGAATGGCTCGTCAGAAGCGTCCACAGTCAGGATCGAAGCGATGCCTAGGGAGCCATACGTTGTTTTCTCAGTGACAGGTGAATCCTTAGACCCAGTCCCGCTTCCCTCGGAGAGTCTATCGGTGAAACGCCCAGGTAACATCCGGAGGGCTGGCGGAGAAAAGCATGGGAGAGGAGACCTGGGGATAGCGATCTGCAAGGGGATAGTTGAAGCGCACGGGGGCCGTCTAACGGCCGAGGGTGGCGGAGAGGGTCACAATGTCAGGTTCACATTCACCCTTCCAATGGTCGACGAAGCCCTCTCCTTTGCAGACCCGAATGCGTCCCGGAATCTCCCCTTTGCTGCTTCCCACGAGGGGATGGCCCGAGTGCTGGGGTTCGTTGCAGACCCGGATACTGCTAGATACGTACGTGACATCCTCTCGCAGGCTGACTTGTCTCTCGCTATGGCGCGAGACCTCGAAGAGGCCGAGGACATCATAGAGACCCAAAAGCCCCACGCAATCTTGCTGGAGCCCGCCATGCCATGGTCTGAAGGGCTCCAGGTATTGGTGCGCATTTGCAGGATCTCAGGTGTGCCGGTGATCTTTGTGGCCGGGCACGGATGGGATCAATATATTGGACGCGCCTTTGAGTTTGGCGCTTTCGACTACATAGCCAAGCCGTTCACATCAACGGAACTGCTTGCGAGATTGGGCGCGGCCTTTCGGAGGAGGTCCGGAGCCGGTTCGGAGGAATCTTCGGGGTCCTATCTGAACGAAGACCTTGTCATCGACTACATTGAACGCGAAGTTAATGTTGCTGGTAGGCCAGTCTATTTGACTGCGACCGAGTACAAGCTCCTCGTGGAGCTTTCTGCCTCTGCGGGGCGCGTGGTGACCCACGAACAGCTGTTGAGGAGGGTCTGGGGTCCTCTCTACGCCAGCGATGCTCGGATAGTGCGTACGTACGTCAAGGAACTACGTCACAAGCTGGGCGATGATGCCTCGCATCCCAGGTATATTTTCACGGAACCTGGGGTCGGGTATGCCATGCCAAGGCCATCGAATGACCAGCGGCCCTGGATGGAGGTGTCTTGACGGTCAGAGTAGTAACCGACAGCACCTCCGGCATCGACCGGAGTACTGCCGAGAATTTTGGCATCACTGTCGTTGCGCAAAGTGTGCACTTTGGTACCACGGTCTTCGAAGACGGCGTCACCATAACGCCGGACGAATTCTACAGGATGCTTTCCGAAAGCGCCGAGCTTCCTACAACATCTCAGGCGTCGCCAGGCCGCTTCAAGGGTGTTTATGAAGAGCTGGGCCGTGAAGCCGATGGCATTGTGTCCATCCACATTTCGTCGGGGATCAGTGGCACCTGGAATTCGGCCTTACAGGGAGCCACGGAGTCGTCTTCGGATTGCCCGATTGAGGTAATCGACTCCCGCCAAGCCTCCATGGGTTTGGGTCTGGTAGCATTAGCGGCTGCGGACGCTGCCCGCCAGGGGGCTGACCTGGAGGAAGTCGTATCGCGGACACGAAGCGCGGCGGCTCGCGCCCAATGTATGTGCCTGCTAGAGACCCTAAAGTATCTTCAGAAAGGCGGGCGGATCGGAAGGGCGCAGGCGTTGATGGGCTCAGCTTTGAAGATCAAGCCCATGATCATCGTTCGGGACGGGGTAGTGCACCCGCTGGGGAAGGCCAGGACGTTCCGAAAGGCCCTAGCCAACCTTAAGGAAGCCGCGCGGGGGTTCGCACCTATCGAGTCCCTGGCTGTTTCGTACAGCACCACTCCCGATATTGCCCAAGAGGTAGTTGGCGATCTGAGCGACCTATTGGCGGAGGGGGCCAAGCCCCATATTGCCCGACTGGGACCTGCCCTAGGGGTGTACTCCGGTCCCGGAGCTATTGAAATCTCGCTGGTTCAAGCCGAAGAGTAAATCGCGAACCTGAAGACCGTAGGCAGTATCTAGCGCTGCCACAGAACTTCAGGCTTCTCATACGTCCGGCGCCTAAACCCAGGACGCAGGGAAGATGGGCCGAGCCTGTTACCGGCAGGGGGCCTGGCCTTGGTTGGCGTCACTATTTTTGTCCCCCCTTCCCCTCAGACCAAATCTTCACGGAAACTCTCACGCTCATTTGCCGAAATCCTCACGCCATCCTCACACGGGGTCTGTATTTTGTTTCCAAATGGCAATAGTTCTACGTCGCACAAGTCGGCATGCACGCCGCTAGCCCCTCAATCCATTCTTTCGATACAGATCCCTGGGCAATCCCCGCCGATCTGGGTACATGCGTTACCGGCCTGGTAAACGCTGTAGCCCGAGGAATGGCGCAAATTGTCGCCCCCCACGGACTGACCCATATAGATTTTGCTCTACTCAGGCTATTCCTGGGAGTCGAAGAATGGACCACCACCCAGCTCGCAGAAACGCTTCCTCTGGGAACCTCGGGCATAAGCCGCTCGGTGACCAAGCTGGTTGATAAGGGGCTGATCCGGAGGCGGCGCCTGCTCAGCGACCGGCGGGTGGTGATACTCACGTTAACTGACGATGGCATGGCCCTCACCCAGGAACTTCACCAACGAGTCCAAGAATACGATTCCATGCTGTGTGAGGGCGTAAGTGAAGAGGAGATGGCGGTCTTCGTGGCGGTTTCCTCAAGAGTGATTGCCAACTACGCAGGGTTTGGTCAATCGCAGATGAGGTAGATGCACAGCCTGTAAGTTCGCATCGCTCTGTGAGGAAGTCTAGTGCCGGTAGGTAACGGGTGTTGAGAGAGGGCTGCTTGGGTAGGAGGAGCAGGGGGTGACCCGCTCCACCAAGGCTGTCATTTTCCTGTTTTTTACGGTTGTCCTGATTTTGGGGCTTTCCGCTATAGTCCCCATTGTTTTCGGTCCCCGGGCCCACGCGCAGACCCAGATCCCCTCATTTAAGATCGACGGCCTATATTCCGGCCTCCCCCAAGTATACGAAGGAGCCGCGGTCCGATTCCAGGTGTCTGCGACAGGCGGCTTCGTGTTTGGTACAGATGTGACCGTAGAGGTCCAGACCTGGGAACCCAACCTGGACGACGGCGCCGGAAACAACCCCAGCCTTCAGACGCACCAAGTCAGGTTCCATGGGCTGTTGGGACTGTTTCCTACCAAGGACATCTCGGTTACCGCCTATGTAGATGGCGTTGACGAGTCCACCGAAGCCAGCCACATCCTGAAAGCCAGGCTGGTGATGAGCAGCGACGGCTCATATGCCCTGGATGCCCAAAACGAAGCGGAATACACCATACTGGACCCACCAACCAACATTCCCCGCATCAGCATCGCCAGTGACTCGACTAGCGTCGCGGAGGGTGACCCTGCGACATTCACCTTGACTCGCACAGGCGACACTGCGTCAGCACTCACAGTGCAGGTCAACATCGACGACCCGCAAGGCTTCACCAGAGATGACTTCTGGGACCCTCCCCCCGTGCTTCCCACAAGCGTGGTGTTCGACGCAAACTCATCCACAGCCACCCTCAGCTTACAAGCCCCGGACGACCATCGAGACCTCTCAAACGGTCCGCTCTCAGTGGAAGTTCAACCTCCAAGCATGCAACCCTCACCTACTTACCTTCCCGGACACACGGGACTAAATACCAGAGCCAGCACGACCGTCACTGACAACGACACCGCGCAAGAGCTGGAGCTCAATTTCGGCAAGGATGGGGTGAACGGCGCCAATTTGCATGAGGGCGACAAATTGGCATTCGTCGTCAAACGCAGGCAGCAGGACGCGGACCCTGGCAATCCTGCGCGCTTCACGGTCCGGATAGAGACCGACCGCAGCGGTGACGACTGGAGGCTGGAGGACTGGACAGAGGACAGCGGTACAGGCCGACTGTACAAGGACTACCCGCTCGAGCTCACGGGCAGCGACCTTCAATTGAAGGAGGAATTCACCGTCACATTCAATGGGCAATCCGAGTCTAACTGGGACTACTGGGCATCCATAAAGCCCATCGAGGACCACGAAGGAAACCAGCTGACCTCCAGCGAAGAGGCCCAGTACTGGACTGTGAAGGCGGGGTTCCGTGAGACGACAATCGACGCCACCGACAGCGGCACCAGCAACGGCACAATTTCGATCGACAGCGACGTTCTCACCGTAACGGAAGGGCAAGCCGTCGTTTATACCCTGTATCGGATAGACGGCCCAATGAATAAGCCCGTAACCGTCCGGGTCCAGACAAGTGAGCCAAACCGTCAGGTCGGCTTCGGTGACAACCCCAGCACTGAATATCACAATGTGACTATCGAGGCATGGAGAAGACACGCCGACTTCACCGTCTATCCATATGTGGACGGGGTAACCGAGGCCGGAGCAGACGAGATGATAGCCGATATGATAAGTATCGGCCAGGTGGACGGAGCGAACCGGTACACCGAGGGGCTGCCCAACAGAATTAACGTAGAGATCAACGACCCGCCCAGCAACAGCACCTTTGTCACATTGTCCGCCAACCCCACCTCCATCGTCGAGGGAGGGTCCACCAACGTTACCTTCAACCGGACCGGGGGAGACTTAACCCAACCCCTGACCGTGAACATCCATGTGGACGACCCGGACGGCCGACTTCGTGGCAACCACTGGGACCCGGCTCCCGCCATCCCTACCCAGGTGACCTTCCAAGCCAATTCCACTACTAAGATGTTGACCCTGACATTCCCGGACGACCAGCGGGATTTGGAACCAGCCGGACTGGTCAATGTCTATGTCCTGCCGGGAACGGGCTATTACCTGGGACAATCCGGAATAGATGGCACCTTCACGACTCTGTCGGTTACCGACGACGACACGGCCCAGGAACTTAGCTTTAAGTGGGGGCAGATCAGCCCCGACAGCGAGCACTGGGAAGCAGGAGAGTCCTACCTGACTTGCGACGAGCAGGACAACTGCACCCCCGGCCCGGCCGAGGGGACTTTCTACTATGGTGACGACCGTGGCTTCGTTGTCAGCCACCGACTACAGGAACCCCATCCCGCCCATTTCCTGGTCAGCCGCCGCGCTCAGGACACCGGCAAGACCGCAACATTCATCGTTCGGGTGGAACACAACCGCGCCTGGGAAAGTCCCCGTCACACCAGCTGGCCTACAGATCCCGAAACAGGAAACCGTTACCAGGAGTTCCCCCTGACCCTGACAGGAAACCAGAGACAAGTGGTCGGGCGAATTGAGGTGCTCGACAACGGGATACTTGACCACAACCTATGGCAGTACTCCGCTGAGATCAAGCAGACTGAGGATGCTGCCGACGGAACCGCCCTCAGCCCCACTGACGAGGCCCAGTACTGGACGGTGAGTGGTGACAGGAAGAAGACCATTTGGCCTGGCCTAACGTTGGGGGTGCATATCCAACTCAAGTCGGTCACGCCAAAAGAGCTGCCCGAGGGGCAGGACGTCACCATTGCTCTCGAGCGTAGGTGGGGGAACCCTCTAGAGTCCTACACGGTCCAGGTGCGCACCTGGGAGCCCAATCAGCGCATGGCTGACGGCACCAACCCAACAGACCAGCTCCACGATGTGGTTTTCCCCGCGATCCCGATGACAGACCTGTTTGTGGAATATGTTACCCAGACCGAGACGCTGACCGTCGCCACTTTGGACGATTCTGTGTATGAGCCTCAGGATACTCTTATGGTCGGACTCCTGGTTCCCTCTTCCCTGTCAGACAGACTATTACTTGTCTCGACGAAGAATGTAAGAATACTGGACGACGACCGGCCTACCATCGCCCTCTCGGTAGACGACACCAGCATTACGGAGGGGGACACCGCCACCTTCACTTTGACGAGGGGGCACAACACCGCGAACGAGCTGATCGTTGGCGTGTCCGTGGACGACCCTGGTGGGTTCCTGGAGGGCAACTATGCTTCGGATGCGGTTGAGGTCCCATCGAGCGTGGTCTTCGCTCCTGGCGAATCTACAAAGGAGATAACGATCACGCCCCCAGACGATTGGCGGGACATTCTCGACAACGCCATAACGTTTACGTTGGTTGCAGAGCCCCACTACGACATCGTTGGCTCGAGCTCGCTGACTGTGCAGGTGGGGGACAACGATGTGGCGCCGCAGGTGTCGATCAGCTTCAACCACGCCGAGGTGGACGAGGGCACCGACCTGGTCCTGGAAATCAGTCGTATCGGGGAGGACAAGAACCCCCTGGAGATTCCCATCACTGCCGGGCCGGTGGGAGACCAGGCACACCATGTTTTCGGCATGGATGCGGGCATGTCCCTGCTGACCTTCAGATACCACCAGCCCGACGACAGCTACAAGGGCCCGGACCACCATTACGAGGCGACACTTCAGCCCGGGAGACCCGAATTCTGGACGCCTGCCAGCACCGCCACTATCACCGGCTCCATACTGGACAACGACCCGTACGTCGTGGGTGTAGAAGCCTACAGGAACAACATCAACGAGGGGAACCTTCTCGACTACCGGATCTTCCACAACGGGCATACTGGAGAGCCCCTCCAGGTGAAGGTGAACCACTCGGAGAACGGCAATGCGGTGTACGATACGATCCTGGGAAACCAGGTCCATACCATTCCCGCAGGGACTTCGTACATCACCCCTGGCTACATTACCCACCGCAACGACGGATACGACGGTGATGCGGAGTTCACCGTCGAGCTGCTGGTCGACGACGCCTACGAGATCAACAGCTCGTACCCATCTGGGACCATCATCGTTCGGAACACGGACCCTTTGCCGGTGCTGGGGTTCCGTGACGCGACCACCACCGTCAGCGAAGGCGACGGGACCATCGATGTCTGGGTCGACATGCTTACAGCCCTGCCTTCTCTCAAGACCACTACCGTCGATTACAGCGTTAACGACCACTTCACCGGCGATGGCCTCAGTGTCACTCAGAGTAGGGGAACACTCACCTTCGCCCCCGGTGAGACCAGCGCGTCCATCCCGGTGGAGGTCCTGCAAAACTCAATCGCCGGATACAAGGAGCGCTTCCACATCGTCCTGTCAAACCCCGTCAATGCTGCCCTTCAGGACGGGGTAGCCAATCTCGTTCATGACGGGGTCATCGAAGACGACGAATCGGCGGTCACGCTGGAGGCCCAGGCGGAGGCTGTCGACGAGGGCAGCGACGTCATCCTGACCCTTACTCGTGACGGGGACACGACCGACGAGCTGACCGTGTGGCTGCAGGTCGCCAAGACCGCTCCCCATGCCGACAACCGCCAACAAAGCGTTGTATTCCCCGCGGGGGACGCGACCGTGGAGCACACCATAACCACCACGGACGATGGCGTAAGGGACGGCTCCCACACCGTTACCGCCACCCTCCTTGACCCGCCTACCATCGGAGAACCCAGGACCTACTGGCAGGTAAGGCCTTCCAGCGTAACGGTGACGGTGCGGGACACCAATCTGGAGACCGTCGTACTGCTCGCCTCCACCCTCCGGGTGGCCGAGGGTGAATCAATAACCCTGGAGCTGAGCAGGTCGGGCAGGTCTCCTCTTACAGTAACCTTGGAAGTTACCGAGACAGGTGACTACACAACCGGGACCCTTCCTGAAACCGTGACCTTTGCTTTGCAACAAGCAAACGCCTCAATCACGATCCCGACCCAAGACGACTCAACCGCAGAGGATGTCGGCAAACTAACCGTGACCCTCGTGGACGGCACGGACTACCGCGCAGGCTGGCCCAATTCCCACACTTTCACAATCTATGACAACGACGGCACGAAGCCTTCGGTGTCGGTCACCAGGGACCAAACCTGGGTGGATGAGGGCGATCCCGTGTCCTTCACTGTCACCCGCAGCACTCCCACAACCAACGCTTTGCAAGCAAGACTAGAGCTCAACCGGGTCAGGTACCGCGTGACGCAGGCGGACCTTGACGACCCAACCCGGGGGATCACCACCCCTGAAGACCACATTCACTTCGACACCGAGGAGATCACCGTCGATTTCTCGGCCGGGACGCGGACCGTCACTGTCACACGTCAAACCAACGATGACAGCCTGAACTACGGCAACAGCACCTACCACGCCACGGTCCTAAGCGACGCGGGCGACGACTACGTTGCCTTGTACAACGCATCGGCCAAGATTTGGGTGCAGGACGACGACATACCCACCGTGACCGGCTCCTCGACAACGAGCGAGTTCTACGATGGCTTCGACCCGGTCATTCTGCCCTTCAGCCGCACCGGAGACGTTTCCGGCAGGCTGTTTCTGGATGCCGAAATCACCCATGTCACTCACTGGCCGGCTCCACTTCAGGATGACACAACCACCAGGGACGAAGTCAAGGGATGGCTTTTCGACCCGGGGGATCCTAATGGTGTCGGCATCGGGACGTTTGCCTACACCAGTGCTCTTGGCAGGAGTGGAACCCTTGAGCTGCAATCCCACTACTGCCCGGATAGCCCGGCTTCCTGCGGCTACTACCCTCAGTACCAGGTGGGGACCCCATCGAGCATCAGCTACAACTACCACAGCAGATTTATGGGTGTGCGCATCACGAGGGACCATGCCTCGGTCACCGAAGGCGATGCGGCCACCTTCACCCTATACCGTCACGGAGGCAAGCCCGACTCCATCACCCGCCCCCTCCAAGTGAACGTCCTGGTCACCCAGGAGGGAGAATACATCTCCGGCGCCGCACCCCAGACGGTCACCTTTGCCGCCAACCAGGCGACGGTCACTCTCAGCGTCCCGACAACCGACGACGGTGTGGACGAACTCGACGGCACAATCACCGTGGAACTGCAATTCACAGGGGTAACTCCAAAGTCTTGCCCCCCTCAGGACGACAGTTACTGCTACCGCGTAAGGGACTACCCCGGCACCCCGTGGCACGTGCGATCCCAGACCACATCGGTCACCGACAACGACTACGTCCCGCCGGATGTATCCGTCTCCGATGCCTCGGCGGGCGAGTCCGACGGGACGATAGAGTTCACCGTAACGCTGGACCGGGCCAACAATGAACATGCAGCCTCGGTGGACTGGACCACGGCGGAGGACGGGTCCACGACCGCCGCAACCAGCAATGTGGACTTCATAGCGGCAAGCGGGAGGTTGAACTTCGCCATCGGCGAGACCGAGAAGACGGTCACTGTGTCCCTGCTGGACGACCAGTTGGACGAGGCCGACGAGACCTTCAACGTGGTCCTCACCAATCCCTCGGAGTTGACGCTCGCAAACGACACCGGTGAGGGCACAATCGTGGACGATGACATCGGCCACGGAATCGCCTTCATCGGTTCGTCCACTTTCCATACGGAAGAGGGCGACGATGTCCAGGTCTCACTCCAGCGCTTGGTCCCCCAGGAGTCCGGCGGCGTTTGTTACGTCACCATTCAAGGCGAGTGTTTCAGTGTTGCAACGGAGGGAGACACGGCGAACGGGGCAATTACGGTCAACCTGGGCATCACCCAGACGGGAGACTTCATGTCAGAAGCACTGCCGACGACCGTGACCTTCGCCCGGGGAGCTGCCTCGGTCGAGCTCTCGCTGTCCACGGTGGACGACAGCGCTGTGGAGGCTGACGGCAGCCTGACCTTCAACATACTGGAGGGCACGGGTTACTCCCCTGTGTATATCGGACCGCCGGACTCACACAACCAGGGGACCCCCTACAGGACCCTGTATCTCTACGACAACGACCTGGCGTTCTCGATAGACGACGACCAGGCCGACGAGTCCGCTGGGCAACTGGACTTCACCGTGAGGCTGAATGCGCCTGCTCCGCAACAGGTGACCGTCGACGTCGCCACCGCGGACGGCGAAGCCACCTCCCACGCCAACGTGACCGCCACCAGCTTGGGACAGGATTTCGAGGCCAAGACCGAAACCCTGACCTTCGCGGCTGGAGAACAGACAAAGACCTTCTCCGTGGTCACGTTGGACGACACGATTCACGAGAGAAACGAGACCTTCACCGCAAAGCTCAGCACACCTGCCCAGAACCTCAACAGGTACAACTCCTCACGACAGTGGTCGACCCTCACCATCCTGTCGGACGTCACCGCCGTAGGGACCATCGATGACGATGACCAGGCCCTGGTCGCGTCGGTGAGCCGGGCCTACTCGATAGTGAACGAGGACCAGGTTGGCCCCGTGAGATTCACCGTTGAGCTGTCGCATCCGAACACAACGGCAAGTGAGAGGAACCCGGCGGTCGGATGGCGTACGGCCCCGGGCACCGCCGTTCTGGGAGCGGATTACCAGGGGGCAAATGGAAAACTCACCTTCATGCCTGGAGTAAACACCGGGTTCATTGACGTGGACATCGTCGACGACATCCTCTTCGAGAGCTCCCTGGAGACCTTCAGGGTCGAGTTGGTTGCCAACGATACGCGGCTCGCCACCATCTCATCCATTGAATGGTTCTTCGAGGTCTCCATCAGGGATAATGAGACCCTGACGGCCTCCATCTCCGCCGATGCCGTGACAGTGGCCGAGGGCAACGACACCACCTTCACGGTTACCCTGACCGGCGGGGTCCCAGCGGACGACGTCAGTGTTCCCTTCGAGACTTCCGGCACGGCCACGGTCACGGACGACTATTCCGCGCCCAAAGGGGCCATCACGTTCCCGCCTGGAGACGCCAGCGGCAAAGCCGGAGTTCTGGAGATTTCAGCCGGGGAGTCGAAAGGGACCATCACCTTTCCGGTACTGGCGGATGGCATCAGCGAAAACCAGGAAACCCTGAAGGTTGAGATCTTCAGCGCCGCCACCGACCAGCGGGCAGGCTCGGTTTCAACTACTGAAAACATCGCCACGACAAGAATACTGGACCAGGATGAACTGACGGTATCCATCTCGGATGCCCCGAGCGTGACCGAGGGGTCCGTTGCCACCTTCACCATCACCCTGTCCACGATATCCAACCAGGACGTGTCGGCGGGTTGGTCCACGAAACAGGTTGGCAACTCCCTGGACGCGGGCGAGACGGCCGTTCCAGACAAAGACTACACAGCCGCCAGCGGCACGGTGGCCATTCCCGCAGGCGACAGGTCGGCCACTTTCACCGTGGCTACTACCCAAGACACGCTAGCTGAGGGCGTTGAGACCTTCGTGGTAATGCTGGAAGAGGTCACCATAGGTAACTCGTCACCACCCGAGATGGTGCCTTTGGGAGTAACCAAGGCCGAGGGGACCATAGTCGATGACGACACCGCCCCCACCGGATTGACCATCTCTTCCGTCTCACACAACCAGGTTGACGAAGACGCGGGGGCGACCGACATCACGGTGACGGTGGCCCTTGACGGAACGACTCAATTCACCGTCGGTACGCCGGTGACCTTGGAGATGATCGACCGTCCGGGCGTCCAGAACAACGCGACCCTGGGCGTGGACTACACAGCCACGACCGCCAACGTAACGATCCCTGCCGGCGAGTCCAGCGTGACTGCCACCATCACGCTCACACCGGTTGACGACACTTTGTCGGAAGACGACGAGATCGCTCGTCTGTCCGCCAAGTCCACGGTTTTTGCAGGCTCGACCGGGAAGGGCGTGAAGATCGTAGACAACGACGTGGAGCCGGGGGAGATCATGTTGACTGTGGACCCGGACAGCGTCAGTGAATCGGCATCCTCCCTGCATTTGACCGTAACCGGCACCCTGGCCGGGGTGTCGTCCCGGGTGATCGATACCATCGTGAGTCTTGAACTGGCGGACGACACCGCTACGGTAGGAGAAGATTTTCAGTCCGCCACAGCCACTCTGACCATCCCCGCCGGAGAGATGTCGGCTACCGCGACCATGACCCTGGAGGTGCTGGACGATGACATCGCGGAGGGCAACGAGACCCTGGAAGTGACCGGGACCGTCCCCGGGACCATCACGGTCACTCCCGCCGATGTGGTCATCGAGGACGATGACCAGGAACCCACCAGCATTTCCCTCTTGGCGACAACCGGACCCATCAGTGAGGGCGGCGGCGCCGTCACAATTCCGGTACGGGCGACCCTGCTGGGAGGCGGGACCCGAAGCGTGGACACGGACGTGATGCTATCCGTCGAGGATGTGTCCGCCACCGTTTCAGATGACTATACGGCGGCCTGGGACTCTTCAACCCTGACCATCCCTGCTGGTGAGTTCTCCGCCTCTGCCAATCTGACCTTGATCCCAGTCGAAGACACTATCTACGAGGGAGACGAACAGATCGCCGTCCGCGGGCTTAACTCCGCCCCGGGTCTTCCCGTGAACGGAGTCCGGCTCACCATAGTGGATAACGACCCGAAGCCGACCACCGTCACCCTGACCTTGGGCAGAGATACGGTGTCGGAGGGTGACAACATTCACTTCGAGAGAATTACTGCGACCCTGGAAGGGGCCAGTACGTTGGCTTCCGACGTGAACTTGAGCGTCAATCTTAAGGGCGACACGCAAAGGTCCCAGTCCTACACCGCCACCCTATTTAACCCCTTGCTCATAGAGGCAGGCCAGTCCTCGGGAACGGCGAATCTATACCTGTCCGGCACGGATGACGATGTCGAGGATGAAGACGAGACCGTAACTATAGAAGGCAGGTCGGACCATCCCGATTTAATGGTGGTCCCGACTCAACTGGTAATTGCCAACGACGATACGTCGGAAGTTCGGGTCACCCCCGTATCCCTCACCATTCAAGAGGGGAAACGCCAACACTACAGGGTCGCCCTGGCGACTGAGCCCACCGCAAACGTCGTGGTGACCGTCGACGTGCCCGCCAATGCCGGTTTCACCGTGAACCCGGGATCGCTTACCTTCACCCCTCAGAGCTGGAGCAGGAAGTACGTATTTGTCCAAGGCATCCACGACGACGACGGTGACGACGAACCCCCGGCCTTAATTACCCATTCAATTAGTTCGACCGACACGCACTACCGGGACCTGTCCGCGCCCGGCGTGGCAGTGACGATCAGGGACGACGACGATCCCCTGGTGGAGGTCAGTTTCGGGGAGACAACCTACACCGTGAACGAAGGCGAGACCGTGGACATCACCTTGTCCCTGAGCGTGGACCCGGAACGGCCGGTGACCATCCCGGTAACCGCCACCGACCAGGATGGGGCCAGTTCCGCCGATTACTCCGGCGTTCCCACTAACGTCACCTTCGCCAGCGGGGAGACTGAAAAGACCGTAACATTCACCGCTACTCAGGACACCGACGATGACGATGGGGAGTCGGTCAAGCTGGGATTCGGGACTCTGCCAGACCGAGTTCTGGCTGGAACAACCTCCGAATCTACGGTGTCCATCACCGACGACGATTTAGCGGAAGTGAAGGTCAACTTTGGGGCTGCTACCTACAACGCCGCCGAGGGTGACACCGTGGACATAATAATAACCCTAGATGCCGATCCGGGGCGGCAGGTGAGCATCCCGATCGTAGTGACCGAGCAGGATGGAGTGTCCTCTGCCGATTACTCTAACGTGCCCTCGGCGATCACCTTCAACACTGGAGATACGGAAAGAAGATTCGCGTTCACCGCCACCCAGGACGACATCGATGACGACGGTGAATCTGTGCTGCTGAAATTCGACAGCTCCTTGCCGGCGGGGGTGACTGAAGGCAGCATGGTCGAGACCACTGTATCCATTGTGGACGACGACACCGTCGGGGTGACCATCTCGGAGACCTCACTTGAAATAGAAGAGGGAGACTCCGACGACTACACCGTCATCCTGGACACCGAGCCGGTCGGTGACGTCACGGTGACCATCGAGGGAGTCACTGGAACGGAAGTGTCCCTCAACAATACCACCCTAACGTTCACATCCGGCAACTGGGCCACAGCGCAGACGGTGACGGTAACGGCGCTGCAGGACGACGACGCCGTAGACGAAGAGGTCGTCACCATTAAGCACACCGTCAGTTCGAGTGACGACGACAAATACGACGGTCTGAGCGCCAACAACGTCCCTGTCACGGTGACGGACGACGACACCGTCGGTGTGACGATATCGGAGATTTCCCTTGAAATAGAGGAGGGAGACTTTGACACCTACACCGTGGTCCTCGACACCGAGCCGATCGGTGACGTTGCAGTGGCTATCGGTGGCGTTGCAGGGGCGGACCTGACCCTTGACAAGACCACGCTGACCTTCACCACCGGCAACTGGGACACTGCGCAGACGGTGAGGGTCACGGCTGGACAGGACGATGACGCGGTGGACGAAGAGGTGGTCAACATCACCCACACCGTGACTTCCGCCGATGACAGTGGCTACGACGGTCTGACCGCCGATAACGTCCCCGTCACGGTGACGGACGCCGACACCGTCGGGGTGACGATATCGGAGACCTCCCTTGAAATCGAGGAGGGAGACTTCGACACCTACACCGTGGTCCTGGACACCGAGCCGGTCGGAGATGTGACGGTGACCATCGGAGGCATCGCCGACACCGACCTGACCCTCGACAAGACCACGCTTACCTTCACCACTGGCAACTGGGACACGGCGCAGGAGGTGAAGGTGACGGCGGAGCAAGACGATGACGCGGTGGACGAAGAGGAGGTTACGATTACCCACACTGTCAGTTCGACCGCCGACACCGACTACGACGACGTTGCCGCTGGCAATGTGGCCGTCACTATGACCGACGACGAGGTCCCATCCCCCGACTTCACCCTCACCATGGAGCCCCCGACGCACGGGGACACCGACGTCGACGGCAAGGTGAACCTGGGCGACACCCTGAGGTATACGGCAGTTGCGACCAACAGCGGGAACGTGCCGTTGGAGAACGTCAATGTCAAGGACGCCCTCATAAACACCAGCGGCACCGACTGCACTTCCCTGCCCATCGGAGCAACCTGCACCTCTACAGTCACCTACACGATAGTCCAGGCGGACGTGGATACGGGCTCGGTTTCCAACACCGCCACCGGTACTGCGGATGGAGTCGCGGACAAGACCGTTACCCGTGAGACCACAGTGGACCAGGTAGCGGGCCTGGAGATGGAAAAGACGACCACGGCCGACGGGTTCGCCGGAATCGCTGAGAACATTACCTACAGCTACAAGGTTATCAACTCCGGCACCGTCACGCTTTTGGGGACCCTGGAGATTGATGACGACAAGATATCATCCGGAGATATTACGTGCCCGGCGGTCCCCGGCGGCGGGCTTGCGCCCGGAGCGTTCCTGACCTGTTCGGGCTCGTACACCACGACCCAGGCGGACGTGGACGTCGGGAAAGTCACCAACGAGGCCACTGCAACCCTGGGCGGCGTGACTTCAGGCTCGGACAGCGTCACAATCAACTGGCAGGCTCCCCAGGGCAGCCAGCCCCAACTCACAGTTGGTTCCGGCGAGGATGACGAGAACGCAGGAAGCTTCACCTTCACGGTGACCCTTAACCCCTCGAGCCTTCAGACCGTGACGGTGGACTATGTTACCACCGGCGGGAACGCGACTTCGGGAGTCGACTACACCCATAACAGCGGGACTCTCACGTTTTCCCCCGGGGAAACTACGAAGAACGTAATCGTGGCGATTGCCAACGACGACGTGGACGAGTCCGACGAGACGTTCAACCTCACGCTATCCGGCCCCGTCAATGCCAGCATCCCGATCCCAAATGGCACGTTCACCATACGGGACGACGATACTGCAGGAGTGACGCTCTCCGACACATCCCTCGACATAGATGAAGGGGACTCCGGCACCTACTCGGTGGTGCTGGAAAGTCAACCTACCCACGACGTGACCATCACGGCCAACGACCCGTCCAACACCGACGTGACCGCTGACCCCGCAGATCTGACCTTTACCCCATCCAACTGGGACACGGCCCAGACAGTCACGGTGACGGCGTCGCAGGACAGCGGCCACGACGACGAAAACGGCACGGTCACCCACACTGCCATAAGTACCGATACGAAATATGCCGAAATATCCGTCGACGATGTATTGGTGAACGTGACCGATGATGAGGACGTGCCAGTGACCGTCAGCTTCGAGCAGTCTTCCTACACCGTCGCTGAAGGCGGCAGCGAAACGGTGAAGGTGAAGCTAAGCGCCGATCCGGAGCGGACGGTTGAGGTCCCGATTTCTGTAACAGACATGGACGGGGCTTCTTCGAGCGACTACTCGATTGTCCCGACCAGCGTCGTCTTCAACAGCGGAGACACCGAAAAGACCCTCTCCTTCTCCGCAACGGACGACGCAGAGGACGACGACGGCGAACGTGTGCGACTAACTTTCGGAACCCTTCCCTCAAGGGTGACATCCACGAGCCCGTCCCAGGCGGTCGTATCGATAACGGACGACGATGTGCCCGAGGTGACGGTCAGCTTCGAGGAGTCTTCCTACACAGTCACCGAGGGGAACACCGTCGCGGTCAAGGTCATCCTGTCGGAGCAGCCCGAGAGGACGGTGGACATCCAAGTGAGCGCGACATTCCTGGGCGGAGTGGGCTCCTTGGACTTCTTGGGAGCGCCGACGACCCTGAACTTCGGCGCGAACGATACCGAGAAGACACTCACTTTCTCGGCCATCGACGATACGAGAGACGACGACGGGGAGAAGGTCAGGCTGGGTTTCGTGAACCTGCCGGCCCAGGTGAACCCCGGGAACAACCCCCAGTCCACGGTGAGCATCAACGACAACGACCACCCCCAAGTGACCGTCAGTTTCGCCTCGAGCAGCTACACGGTCGCAGAAAGTGACGACTCGAGCACTCCCGACACCACGGAAAACGAGGTCCCAGTGACTGTCAATCTCAGCGCTGACCCGGAACGGACCGTGACCATACCTTTCACTGCCACCGGGCAGGGCGGCGCCACCGCCTCTGACTACAGCGTCCCCAACAGCGTCGTCTTCAACCCCGGGGACACCGAGAAGCAGATTACCTTCCAGGCTACACCCGACGACGTTGACGACGACGGAGAGAGCGTGAAGCTGGGGTTCGGGTCATCCCTCCCTGCACGAATCACAGCGGGAACTCCGTCGGAGACCACCGTCTCCATAACAGACGACGATGTGCCCATCGTCACCGTCAGCTTCCAGCAGTCGTCCTACACCGTCGCCGAGGGCAGCAGCGTCGCGGTTAAGGTGATCCTCTCAACCGACCCGGAGCGGACGGTGACCATTCCGTTGCTCAAGGTCAACCAGGGAGGAGCCTCTGTCCAGGACTACTCCAATGTGCCCGGAAACGTAGTGTTCAACAGCGGAAACACGGAGAAGACCTTCACCTTCACGGCTGCTTCCGACAATGTCGATGACGACGGGGAGAGCGTGAGAGTCAGCTTCGGGACCCTGCCGGACCAGGTTTCGGCAGGGACATACAGCGGGACCACAGTCTCCATAACGGACGACGACGTGCCTTCGGTCACAGTTAGCTTCGAGCGGTCGTCCTACACCGTTGCCGAAGGCAGCAGTGAAACGGTCAAGATGGTCATGAGCGCCGATCCCGAGCGGACGGTCACCATCCCCCTGACCAAGACCAACCAGGGCGGCGCTTCGAACTCCGACTACAGCTTGCCCAACAGCGTCGTATTCAACAGTGGCGATACAGAGAAGACGTTCAGTTTCTCGGCAACTCAGGACACTGTGGACGACGACGGCGAGAGCGTGAAACTGGGCTTCCAAAACCTGCCGACGGGAGTGTCCGCAGGGACCACTGACGAGACGACCGTATCCATAACCGACGACGATGTGCCCAGCGTCACCGTGAGCTTCGAGCAGTCGTCCTACACAGTCGCCGAAGGCAGCAGCGAAGCGGTGAAGGTGAAGCTAAGCGCTGATCCGGAACGCACCGTAACCGTCCCTATCACCAAGACCAACCAGGGCGGCGCTTCGAACTCCGACTACTCCAGTGTGCCGGGAAACGTCGTGTTCAACAGCGGGGAAACGGAGAAAACGTTCGACTTCGAAGCTACAGACGACGCGGCTGACGACGACGGAGAGAGCGTGAAACTGGGCTTCCAAAACCTGCCGACGAGGGTGTCCGCAGGGACTATTGACGAGACGACCGTATCGATTACGGACGATGACGTGCCCAGCGTCACTGTCAGCTTCGAGCAGTCGTCCTACACTGTCGCCGAAGGCAGCAGCGAAACGGTGAAGGTGAAGCTAAGCTCCGATCCGGAGCGGACGGTGGAGGTCCCGATTTCCGTAACAGACATGGACGGGGCTTCTTCGAGCGACTACTCGATTGTTCCGCAGACCGTTGTCTTCAACAGTGGCGACATCGAAAAGACCTTGTCATTCTCCGCAACAGACGATGCAGAGGACGATGATGGGGAGAGAGTGAGGCTCAATTTCGGCGCCCTTCCTCCGAGGGTATCTTCCACAAGCCCGTCCCAAGCGGTTGTTTCAATTACCGACGACGACGTGCCCTCGGTCGACGTCAGCTTTGAAGAGGTCTCCTACAGTGTTATCGAGGGCGACACCGTCACTGTCAAGGTTGTCCTGAGTTCCGATCCTGAGCGGACGGTCACCATCCCCCTGACCAAGACCAACCAGGGCGGCGCTTCGAACTCCGACTACAGCTTGCCCAACAGCGTCGTATTCAACAGTGGCGATACAGAGAAGACGTTCAGTTTCTCGGCAACTCAGGACACTGTGGACGACGACGGCGAGAGCGTGAAACTGGGCTTCCAAAACCTGCCGACGGGAGTGTCCGCAGGGACCACTGACGAGACGACCGTATCCATAACCGACGACGATGTGCCCAGCGTCATGGTCAGCTTTGAGGAGTCTTCCTACACGGTTGGCGAGGGCAACACCGTCACAGTGAAGGTAAAGCTCACCGCTGATCCGGAACGCACCGTAACCGTTCCTATCACCAAGACCAACCAGGGCGGCGCTTCGAACTCCGACTACTCCAGTGTGCCGGGAAACGTCGTGTTCAACAGCGGGGAAACGGAGAAAACGTTCGACTTCGAAGCTACAGACGACGCGGCTGACGACGACGGAGAGAGCGTGAAACTGGGCTTCCAAAACCTGCCGACGAGGGTGTCCGCAGGGACTATTGACGAGACGACCGTATCGATTACGGACGATGACGTTCCCAGCGTCACTGTCAGCTTCGAGCAGGCTGCCTACACGGTCGCCGAGGGTGACACCATCAGCGTCAATGTGGTGCTGAGCGCCGACCCGGAGCGCACGGTCACCATACCGGTCACGGCCACCGGGCAGGGCGGCGCCACCTCTGCCGACTACAGCGTCCCTAGCAGCGTAGCGTTCAACAGCGGCGATACTGAGAGAACCTTCTCCTTCTCTGCCAATCAGGATACAGCGAACGACGATGGCGAGAGTGTGAAGCTTGGCTTCGGCAGCTCCCTGCCCACCGGCGTGACCGTAGGCTCCACGGACGAGACTACTGTATCTATCACCGATGACGACGTGCTCCCAGTCACCGTCAGCTTCGAGCAGGCCTCTTATACCGTTGCTGAGGGTGACAGCGTCATGGTGAAGATTGTCCTCTCATCTGATCCAGAACGCACCGTAACTATCCCCATCACCCCCACCGGCCAGGGTGGTGCTACCGCCGCCGACTACAACGTGCCGGCCAACATGGTGTTCAACAGTGGCGACACGGAGAAGACGTTCAGCCTATCGGCAACACAGGACACGGTTGACGACGACGGTGAGAGCGTGAAGCTGGGGTTCGGCAGTTCCCTGCCCGCCGGCGTGACCGCAGGCTCCACGGACGAGACTACTGTATCCATCACCGACGATGATGTTCCCTCGGTCACTGTCAGCTTCGAACAGGACTCCTACACGGTCGCCGAGGGCGACACCGTCATCGTCAAGGTGGTGCTTTCGGCCGACCCAGAGCGCACCGTCTCCATCTCTCTGACCAAAACTAACCAGGGCGGCGCTTCGAACTCTGACTACTCCAATGTGCCCGGAAACGTCATGTTCAACAATGGCGACACAGAGAAGACCTTCTCCTTCCAGGCCACGGACGACTCGGTTGACGACGATGGTGAGAGTGTGAAGCTGGGCTTTGGCAGCTCCCTGCCCACAGGCGTTACAAAGGGTTCCACGGGCGAGGCTACTGTATCCATCGCCGACGACGATGTGCCTTCGGTCACCGTCAGCTTCGAACGATCTTCCTACACCGTCGCCGAGGGCAGCAGCGAAACTCTAAAAGTGGTCCTTAGCGCCGATCCGGAGCGGACGGTGGAGGTTCCCATTTCTATGACAAACATGGACGGGGCTTCTTCGAGCGATTACTCAATCGCCCCACAGACCGTCGTGTTTAATAGCGGCGATACCGAGAGGACTTTCTCCTTCTCCGCAACGAACGATGCAGAGGACGATGACGGGGAGATAGTGAGGCTGAATTTCGGCACTCTTCCCCCGAGGGTCTCTTCCGCTAGCCCATCCCAAGCAGTTGTTTCAATAACTGACGACGATGTGCCTTCGGTCACCGTCAGCTTCGAGCAGGACTCCTACACGGTCGCCGAGGGCGACACCGTCATGGTTAAGGTAGTGCTGTCAACTGATCCGGAACGCGCCTTAACCATCCCTCTGACCAAGACCAACCAAGGCGGCGCCACCTCTGCCGACTACAGTGTCCCCAGCAACGTCGTCTTCAGCAGCGGCGACACAGAGAAGTCCTTCTCCTTCTCTGCAATCGATGACACAGATAACGACGACGGGGAGAGTGTGAAGCTTGGGTTCGGCAGCTCCCTGCCTGCCGGCGCGACCGTAGGCTCCACGGACGAGACTACTGTATCTATCACCGACGATGATGTTCCCTCGGTCACTGTTAGCTTCGAACAGGACTCCTACACGGTCGCCGAGGGCAACACCGTCATCGTCAAGGTGGTTCTTAGCGCCGACCCCGAGCGGACGGTCACCATCCCTCTGACCAAGACCAACCAAGGCGGCGCCACCTCTGCCGACTACAGTGTCCCCAGCAACGTCGTCTTCGGCAGCGGCGACACAGAGAAGTCCTTCTCCTTCTCTGCAATCGATGACACAGATAACGACGACGGGGAGAGTGTGAAGCTTGGGTTCGGCAGCTCCCTGCCTGCCGGCGCGACCGTAGGCTCCACGGACGAGACTACTGTATCTATCACCGACGATGATGTTCCCTCGGTCACTGTTAGCTTCGAACAGGACTCCTACACGGTCGCCGAGGGCAACACCGTCATCGTCAAGGTGGTTCTTAGCGCCGACCCCGAGCGGACGGTCACCATCCCTCTGACCAAGACCAACCAGGGCGGTGCCACCTCTGCTGACTACAGTGTCCCCAACAGCGTAGTGTTCAACAGCGGCGATACAGAGAAGACTCTCTCCTTTTCTGCTACTCAGGATACAGCGAACGACGACGGGGAGAGTGTGAAGCTTGGGTTCGGCAGCTCCCTCCCCACAGGCGTGAGCGAAGGCACGACCGACGAGACTATCGTCACCATCACCGACGATGATGTGTCTTCGGTCACCGTCAGCTTCGAGCAGTCGTCCTACACCGTTGCGGAGGGCGACACCATCAGCATCAAAGTGGTCCTTAGCGCCGATCCGGAGCGGATGGTCACCGTCCCTCTGACCAAGACGAACCAGGGCGGCGCCACCTCTGCCGACTACAGCGTCCCTAACAATATCGTGTTCAACAGCGGCGATACGGAGAAGGCCTTCTCCTTTTCTGCTACTCAGGATACAGCGAACGACGATGGCGAGAGCGTGAAGCTGGGATTTGGAAACACGCTTCCCACCGGCGTGAGCGAAGGGACGACCGACGAGACCTCCGTATCGATCACGGATGATGATGTGCCTTCGGTTACTGTCAGCTTCGAGCAATCTGTCTACACCGTCGCCGAGGGCAGCAGCGAAACGATAAAGGTATTCCTGAGCGCCGACCCGGAGCGGACCGTAACCATACCGATCACCGCAACCGGGCAGGGCGGTGCTACTTCTGCCGACTACAGCGTCCCCAACAGCATCGAGTTCCACAGCGGCGATACGGAGCAGACCTTCTCCTTTTCTGCTACTCAGGATACAGCGAACGACGACGGCGAGTCGGTCAAACTGGGCTTTGGGAGCTCCCTTCCCGCGGGGGTGAGTAAAGGCATGACCGACGAGACAATCGTCTCCATCACCGACGATGATGTGCCATCGGTCACTGTCAGCTTCGAGCAGGCTGCCTACACCGTTGCTGAGGGCAACAACGTCGCGGTCAAGGTGATTCTTTCAGCTGACCCTGAACGGACGGTTACCATACCCATCACCGCTACCGGACAGGCCGGGGCCGCCGCCTCCGATTACAGCGTGCCGAGCAGCGTGGTCTTCAACGACGGAGACACGGAGAAAACCCTCTCTTTTTCTGCAATCGACGACACAGATAACGACGATGGCGAGAGCGTGAAGCTGGGATTCGGCAGCTCCCTGCCCGCCGACGTAACCGTGGGCTCCACGGCGGAGACCACCGTATCCATCACCGACGACGATGGCGGCGGCGGATTCCCCGGCGGGAAGAAGGAGATCTTCGGAGATGGAGACACCGAGGTAACCATCAGCTTCGACCAGGCCTCTTACACTGCCCGTGAGGGAAGCACCATAACCGTTAAGGCTATTCTGAGCGTCGGCCCTCAGACTGATTTCAGCATTCCGTTAGTTGCCACCGGTGGGACCGGGTTGACTTCTGGTGACTACTCGGGTGTGCCCGCCAGCTTGGAATTCGCCACCGGCGATGTGGAATCATCTTTCATAATTACGGCTGTCCAGGACCAGGAGGACGAAGCCGGTGAGACTCTGACCTTGGGATTCGGAGCCCTCTTGGCTGGTTTGAGTAGCGGGGATAACACCGAGACCGTCGTCACCATAATCGACTCCGTGCACGTATCATTCGGCGCTACTCACTACGAAGCCTACGAGGGAGGCTCAGGGGCAGAGGTCGTCGTCATGCTGGACGGCCCGGCACCATTTGAGGTTGTGGTTCCAATTACCTCCACTGGGATGAACGGAGCCACGAGTGCCGACTGGACCGGAGTGCCCCCTGACGTGACGTTCGCCACTGGCGACACTCAGAAGAGCTTCACCCTTATGGCCTACGACGACGAGGTGGAGGATGATGGAGAGAGTGTCGAACTTGGTTTTGGAGAACTCGCCGCTGGGGTGGCAAAGGGTAGCCCCAGTGTAGCCACAGTAGAGCTGATGAACACGGAAGTGCCGACCTGCGAAACCGCCGTATGGTGCGCCACCGTGGAGTTTGCCGACTCGGCATCCAATGACTGGAGCCGGCCGGGCTTAGGCCTGGGGTATCACACTACCCAAGAACCCTACGTCCGATACTCCAGCCTGAGCGACAATCGGTTCACCTTCCGGGGAAAGGAATACCAAGTATGGAGCTTGTTTACGAGCCCCGGAACGCATCCCGACGTCAGTCCCGGTTCCCCCGGGAGAATCCCGGAATATTCGACGTTTTCAATTTATCTGAAGGAGGTGGTGGGAGGTGAACTGAAGCTAAGAGTCGACCAGGACCATCAGCGGGACTGGACCCTGTATATCGATGGCATCGCCCTGCCCTTCACAGAAATCGTGTCCGGCAACGGATCGGGGACAAGGTTCGTATGGCATCACCCGAAGTTGCAGGACCTGTATGCCAACTGGACAGACGGAGACACCTACGAAATCATGATCGCCGAGGACCCGGCGAACGATCGACCTGACCCTCCGGTAACTGCACCCATGGAGCCCAGGTACCTCAGGGTCATTCCTGGCGATGGCAGTCTGGTCGCAGTATGGAAGCAACCCCTGAAGGACGGGAACTCGGACATCACCCACTATCGAATTCAGTGGAAGCTCGGCACGGAGAGCTGGAGCGACCCGAACGCCATTGAGGAAGCGATTGTCCAACCTTCTGGCGGGGGATACACCGAGGTGTACCACATGATCACTGGGCTCACCAACTACGCGCTATACACCCTGCGTGTCATCGCGGTTAACGGCGTGGGTGACAGTGAGCCGTCGGTCGAACACTTCGGCATGCCCCAGGAGGATTCCCTCCACATCACCGACACTGTAGTGAATGGGAACCAACTGACCTTCACCTATGACCGGACTTTGGACGACAGCTCAGTCCCGAGCCAGGAGTCATTCTGGGTGCTGGTAAACGGCGCCCCAAGGAACGTCACTGGCGTGTCAATATCCGGTAAGTCGGTGGTGCTTACCCTGGAGGAGCCGGCTAAGCGGGGTATCAAGGCCAGCGATGAGGTGGAATTTCGATACGTGACACCACCCTCTGGTGCGCCAGCAATCAAGGACACCGCTGGGAACTACGCCTACTCATGTGAGTTTGGCGAGCCCCTCTCCGAAGCTAGGAACGAGACAGATCCAGGCCTGCTGGAGCCGATCACCGCGGAGTTCACAATGGTGCCGGCATCCCATAGCGGCCCCGGAAACGAAGTCGTTTTCCAGATCGAGTTCAGTGAGCCGGTCAGAATCGACATTGGACCCAACTTCGCCTACCTCCTCAACGTGGAGGGCGGAGAGGTAACCAGTGCTTGGTGGCTCGATGGGGATTCCACTATCTGGGAGATAGTGGTGGAGCCGACCACCAGTGACGGCCTCAAGATTACACTGCCTGCAGGTCGTGCGTGCGACGCCCAGGGCGCTCCCTGTAGCAGCGGACAACGGCGCCTCAGTAGAGAGCTTGAGTACACCATACCAGGCCCGAACTCCTAGAGACGCAGTATGAGCCCTCCGGAGAAAAGCCCCAAGGAGATGGCCTTGGACGGCACGGTTATGGCGACGTAGAAGCGAGGCAGGCCTACGTTTCTGTCAGGCAGGACCATCTTAGAGTTGTGGCTGGGCGGACTATGAGCCAACTACTATAGCCGACACAATTGCAGCCCAAAGAGAACTCAGCAAGCTCATTGTGAGAATTCCGTCCGAGCTACACCCATATAGAATCTTTGGGGAAGGTTGTTACCAATCGCACCGTTCTACAACCTGCCCTGAACCATGCCCCAGGAGGGGCTGATAGAACCTTAGCCCGTTGCTGAATGCTTAGATCGGGGCACTCCTCCGCCCCGCTCCAAAGCACCACCTCCCAGCGAAGAGCTCGCAATCCGGTACCTCATGGGAGGTCAAAGCGTACCGAATTGCGGGCTCCGCCGTTCACAGGGAACTCAGTTCAGCCCGCTCGCGACTTCATCCTCACTACTGTTTATGCCTTTCAGGGCCAAACAGGAGCCTATTCCAGACTGCCGGCCTCCAGTCATTGCCTGTCGTCGAAAGGTGCACCGGTGATGAGGCCGTGGCTGCGCCGGGTGGTCCCGTCACCGAAGTGAGCGGTTATCACATAGAGGTGCATCTCAACGTCGGAGGCGAGCAGGTTATGGGTGTTGTCGTCCACCTGCTGCTGCGTCAGCCGGTCTCTTGCGCTCTGCGGGTTGTCCGGGTGCGCCTCGGTCTTGCTGCCTGGGATCCTTAGAGCCTGCACCTGGACGTTGTGTTTGCGTCCCGGCGCCAACAGGGAGCCGCTCCAGGACGTAGAAGTCCAGTCGTCGTCCACCCGCTCTATCGAGGTCGGTGCGCCCGAAGGGTCTTCATAGGCATTGGAAATGCCGCTGCAGAACCAAGCCCATCGGGTCACCTCCATCATGCTGTCCCTTTCAACCCCCCAGGGCCTGCAGCTGTTCACGTCCGGTTCGCCGTAGTCCCAGTCGTTCACAGCCGTGCCGTCGGCCTCTAGCTCGAAGTTCTGGCGGTACATGAACCGTAGCCTCTGGATGGTGTAGCGTTCCACGTTGCTCTGCCGGTCAGCCCACCCGCTCCAGTTGATGTGGTATGTCCCGTCAGCCATGGTCGTGGTGACCGCGAAGGAATTTTTCGCACATAACACTGCATGCCCGGAGGCCAGCTCCTCTCTGCACTCTGCCATGGTCGCCGGACTATCGTTGGCCTGACCCAGCGCCACCGGCGTCGACAGAGCCGAGAAAGCGGCCGCGGTAATCACCGCAGCAATTAGCAACACCAGAACCAGACGGGTGTTCCAAATGAGCGATCCAAAGCCATTCATGTCGTCATACCTCCTGTATAATATAAGCAGCTGTATCTGCTGTATGAGCCTTCCCGATGATGTCGCAGCGATGCGTAAGTTCCACAGGCGTTGAGTACTCATTCCTTCCTGTCGACCACCGCTGCGATGGTAATTTGTGCACGAAGACAAGTCTGTGCATTGCAGTTTTTTTGACACCACAAAGCTGGAATGTGTGTTGACTAATGTGGAGCCGTAGCGAGCAGCGAACCAGGGCGGTACAGGTCGGCCTCTTGATGAGGTCTTACCGCGAGTCCTTTTCGACCGGGGACGGCCGGCGTGGCTTGACGCAGGAAGCCCTCTTGGAAAGGATGGGGACCGTTGACAAAGACTACGCGGAGCGGTATAGCCACGCGACCGTATCGCGGTGGGAATCCGGCAGCACCCGCCCCACCCTTCAGAGGCTGAGGGTCTTCGGTGAAGCCCTCAATTTGTCACAGACGGAGATAGCGGGTCTCGTGCTCCTGACAGGGCTGGCAGCTGACTTTCAGACAGCATTGGGCCATGTCACCGGGAGTCGTGCCGTAGGCGCTAGCCTGGGAGCGGTGCCGGACTCGGGTCTGGAATCGGGCGTCGTCCACGAGACCGGAGCAGCGCCATCAGGGAAGATCCGCTCAATGCTCGGGGACGCATCCCGTTTTGAGTTTCTGAGGGTTTTCCCGCTGGGGTTGTGCATCGTTGGCGGGTATGCGCTCTCCCTATTCGGCTGGAACAACGGCTGGATGCCTACAGCCTACATCGCTTTCTGCGTGGGGATCGTTCTGGCGCAAGGGTTCTTGTTCAGAGACCGAGAAGCTGGCCTACGGGAGTTCTTCTGGGTCTCGCTGTTTTTCCTGTTAACCACCCCGCTGCTGCAGTTTTCCCGGATAAACACGGACCACTACGGCTTCTATACAATCGGGATGCTCGCCGGCACACAGATGCCCTACATGCTGGCCCTACTCCTAAACCTCTTGATCGCATCTACTGCCGGGCTGGCATTTCATTTGCTATGGAAGATGCAATATTCGGGCGCCAGCGACGGGACCAGCGCCCTCCGCCGGGCGGCCTTTGTTGTGCTGCCTCCGGTGATATTCGCGTACATCGCCGCCGTCGTGATCACCAATATTTCGGTAGCCGTACATTTGACGGTCCTGTTCCCGGTGTTGGGGGTTGCATTCGCTTCACTCTTGGTGCTCCGGGACCCGGCCTTCAAACCCAACGAGCGAGACCGGTTATTCCTGCTCGCTACAACGTCGGTCTTGGCGATGATCTCGGCAGTCTTGGGGATAGGCGCCATTCTGGCGATATACTTGTCGCCGGACCTGCCCAGCGTTCTGCCGGACCACAATCTACTATGGTCCTGGGATATCAACCTGGCAGGGCTGGGATTTTCCCGGGAAGAGGCGTTCGACCGGATGAACGTAGGTTACGTGTGGCACACCACATGGGTCTTCGGCTATATGATCTTTTTGGTCTTCGGCAGGCTCATGGTGTCCCTCTATCGCATTGACGGCAGTCGAAGACGATAACGCTCGCGACGGTCAAAGGAGCGACCTCTGTTGACCGCCAGATTGAATGGCCTTGACCTGTGTCGCTCTCCAACGACAAGATTCGCCACAATTAGGGCAGACAGAACCATTTCCAAAGCTTGGATGATCCTAGCACGGCCACACGAAGGGACTCGAATTGTCAGTAAGGAGACTGCCTTTGAAGATTAGGGGCCGCCAAGCCTGAGTTCGAAGGCTGTCCTGACTGCTGTATACGGTGATGGAACCATGGGGATTAGAACTGAACCAATTCTCGACCCCGATACACTTCCCACAAGAATTACCACAACAAGGTGCTGCAGGAATCGAACTTAGCTATGCCCAGCACTTGAGCCAGAGGGTCATTCCCACAGTGTCTGATTTCTGATCTGGAGCTGAGGGGATTCGAACCCCTGACCCCCTGCGTGCAAAGCAGGTGCTCTCCCCCTGAGCTACAGCCCCATGGGACTACATTATAGTACAGCAGCCCCTTTTTCGGCCTTCTTGAACTCGGGAATAACGTACTTGCCGAACATCTCGATCGACTTCATGGTCGCCGCATGGTCCACCGTCTCCGTCGCCATGAGGAACTGGAGCTGGTCGATCCCCGTCGCTTCGTGCAGCTTAGCGGCGGCGATGCAGCTTTCCGGGTCCCCGGCCACGATGACGCCCCTGCTGGCCAGGGTCTCGGCATCTAGCTCCCGCCAAACCTGCTGGGCCAGCCCGGCACCGCCGGAAAGGTCCAGGGTCTCGGTGACCTCACCCGTCTCTTCGTCCTGCTCCTTTTTTACATAACGGGCGAAGTTCTGCTCCAAATGCTCCGGCACCCCGCCCCACTGCCTCACCAGCAGCTCGTACAGGTCCTTCTGGTCAGCCAGGTAGGGCCTGTCTGGGCCAAAGAAGGTCTTGAGGGACTTCGCGGACAGCTCCTTGGTGGCCGCATCATCCTCACCGCAGATTCCCATGACGGCGTTGAGCCACTTGTTGGTGACGAACCCGCCTACGGGCTGGGCGTTGACGATGTTCCTCTTGTAGGTGTCGATGTGGGGGGACAGCAGGGACGGGGCGCTGACGCCCAGGGCCATGACCCCGATGCCCTTCTGGGCTGCTATCTCGTAGGTGGCCGACTGCAGGGCCGCCACCCAGATTGGGGGGTGGGGCTTCTGGTAGGGCTTGGGCAGCACCTTGCGGGATGGCACGTTCCAGAATTTGCCCTCCCACTCGAACATGTCCGATTCCCATATCTTGGGGATCATGGTGAGAGACTCATCCCACATCTCCCGGGTGTTGCGCGGGTCGATGCCCATGCCGGTCTGCTCGTAGGGGGCCGACCGCCCCGTGCCGAACTCCACCCGCCCGTTAGAGAGGTGGTCGATCATGGCAACCCGCTCAGCCACCCGGATGGGGTGGTGGTAGGGGAGGATGACCACGCCGAAGCCCAGGCGGATGCGCTTGGTGAGGCGGCTCAGCGCCCCGAAGATCACCTCTGGACATGGTGACATGGAGAAGCCCGTCAGAAAGTGGTGCTCCACGAACCAGACGTAGTCCCAGCCCATCTCGTCGGCGAGGATGCACTGCTCGATGGTTTCCTCCACGACGGCATGGTCGTCCAGGGTGGGACGTTGCATCTCGTAGGCGAGTCCAAACTCCATGAGCGCGGTTCTCCTTGGGGGGCCTCTCCTGATCGTCATTGCGGCGAAGGCCACAATCCGGGAAAGGTTGATTCAGCGCAGGCAGGCCAGTGCCGCCCATTGTACTAGCCGTCCTCTTGGCGAACAAGGCGAGATATCCCAATCCCCTCTCCCCCCAGGGGAGAGGGTTAGGGTGAGGGGGACTTCATGCCGTTATTGCCGCGTAGGCCGCAATCCAGGAAACTCGGGCCAAGAGCAAGTTGCGGGTGACCAGAGCCTTGCCCTCCTCCGTTCGCCCTCAGCCTGTCCTGAGGCACTCGAAGGGGGAAATCGAAGGGGAACGGACAGCTGTAGTTATGTGCCCGACCATTGTCCTCTTTTCGCCTTGACACTAGCCCCGCTGCGGCATAGAATCTGCAGTTGCGGATTATTATGGATTACGCAGTATTTCGTTCGGGTAGCAAGCAGTATAAGGCAGTGCCGGGAGCGGTCATCGATGTGGACCGCCTCCAGGCTGAGACCGGCTCCTATGTGGAGATCGGCGATGTTCTGGCAGTCTCCCGCAAGGGCTATGTGGTCATCGGCGAACCCCTGGTCCCCAACGCCAGCGTCATAGCCCAGGTGGAGGCCCACGGCCAGGACGATAAGATTATCGTCTTCAAGTACAAGCGCAAGGTGCGCTACCGCCGCAAGAAGGGCCACCGACAGCAGTACACCCGCCTCCTCGTGACCAGCATCATGCTCGGCGATGAGGAGATCGGCATTGAGGATGTCGCGGAGACCGAAGAGGTCGTCGCTGAGATGCTCGTGGATGAAGACACCGATGTGGATGAGGCGGAAGCCGTGGAAGAGGACTCCGAGGAGTTCCTGAACGAAGATGATGGAGTAGATACCCTCGAGGTCGAAGAGTCCGAAGAGGACGGCGACCTCGATGAGACCGAGGAATCGGAAAGGGAGGCGAGCTGATGGCCCATAAGAAGGCAGGCGGAAGCTCCCGCAACGGGCGCGACAGCAACTCCAAGCGCCTGGGCGTCAAGCGCTACGATGGCGAGCTGGTGACCACCGGCAACATCATCATGCGACAGCGGGGTACTCGCATCCATGCGGGACGCAACGTGGGCCTCGGCAGGGACCACACCCTCTTCGCCTTGGTGGACGGGAAGGTCAAGTTCGAGTGGGCCACCAAGGGCAGGCGCAGGGCCAGCGTCTATCCTGTGGAAGCGCCTGCATCATAGGAAGAAGATGAAGCAAGAGATACATCCCGCCTACTTTGAGAACGCAAGCGTCACCTGTTCCTGCGGGAACGTGTTCGTGACGGGGGCCACCAAGGAAAACCTGCGAGTGGAGATCTGCAGCAAGTGCCACCCCTTCTTCACCGGACAGCAGAGGGTTGTGGACACCGAGGGCAGGATCGAACGCCTCAAGCGCCGGTTCAACCTGGAGTAACCGGCCTTTATGCTAGACCTTTTGGGGCCAGACCTTTTGGGAAAGGACTCTTTGAACGGGGAGTCCTTTCTTGTTATCTCAGGGGTTGTTCCCGGGCATTGCATCGCCTTGATCGTCTTGGGGAGGGTTGACCTTGGCTGAACCCCAGTTCTTCTACGGGGGACAGGCGGTCATTGAAGGGGTGATGATCCGGGGGCGGCGCCACTTCAGCCTCTCGGTGCGCCGCCAGAGCGGGCGCATCCAGTCCAGCGCAGAGCCCTTGTCCCAGGTCTTCTCGGGACCAATACGCAAGGTGCCCCTGCTCCGGGGCATCCTGGTGCTCATCGAGACCCTGATGCTGGGCATCAAGGCCCTCAACCGCTCGGCATCCATTGCCATGGCCGACCAGATGGGCGAGGAGCAGGAGATGCCCCGCTGGATGACCATCATGACCATGGTCATCGGCTTCACCCTCGGGATTGGCCTGTTCTTTCTCATGCCCCTGTTCGCCACGTCGCCCCTGGAGAACGTGTTCGATTCCGAGCCCCTGGTGAACCTGATCGAAGGGGTGCTGCGCCTCGTGGTGCTGATAGCCTACATAGCGGGCATCGGACTGATGAAGGATGTCAGGAGGGTGTTCGCCTACCACGGCGCGGAGCACATGGCTGTGCACACCCACGAGGCGGACCTGCCCCTGGAGGTGGAGAACGTCCGGCGGTTCCCGACGGCTCATCCCCGGTGCGGCACAGCCTTCTTGCTGACCGTGGCTGTGGTGGCGGTGCTGGTGTTCGCCTTCATCCCCAGGGAGCCCTTCTGGTGGCTGGTCACCTCGCGGATCATCTTCGTGCCGGTGATTGCATCCATCAGCTACGAGGTGATCCGGTTCAACGGGGCCCATCTGACCAACCCTATCGCCAGGGCCGTTGGGTACCCCGGAATCCTGCTTCAGAGCCTGACCACCAGGATTCCCGATGATGATCAGATAGAGGTAGCCATCGACGCCATGAAAACTGCCTTGGCGGCCGACCGAGATGAGTTGCCCCAAGATGTCGATGGTGGCGAAGAGGCCCCGCCCGAAGATACTGAAGGAGAGACCCAAACTTCTGCTCAGGGCTGAGGTGTTACAGGGCCCGTGCTGCTGACAGGACTTCCTGACCGGCCTCGTATCTTCTGGCGCCGCCCCTGAGGACCGGCGGGATCAGGTAGAAACACCCGATTCCCTCCCGGCTCAGGTCCTTCACCAGGTCCAGGGCGATGTCGGTACCCGGACGACCTCCATCCAGCTCTTGCCGCACCGATGCCGGCACCTCTCCGAAGGCGACGCTGTTCTGCTCCAGCACATGCACTCCCCAAAAGACGGGCTGTCGAAGGTCCTCTCCGGCGGCCCGGCGGTAGGCTGACAGGAATTCCCTGACGTTCTCCGCAGACCATACAGGCTGGGCCAGGAAGTACTGGACACCCGCCTGGACCTTGCGGTAGGTGAGGGATGCCTCCCGGGCTGGGCCTCGGCCGATGTCGATGGAGCCTCCGACGCACAGGTCGATGCTGTTTTGGAGCTTGGTGCCGCGAAAGTCGGTGCCCTGGTTCATATTCCTGATGGATCCGATGAACTCCGACGGGGAAACGTCGTTGACCGCCTGCGTTCTCTGGAGGTCCCTTGCGCTCAGGGGGTCTCCCCCCACCACCACGACGTTCTCCAGCCCGAGGAGGCGGGCGCCCAGCAGGTGGCTGTGGAGGGCCAGCTTGTTCATGTCCCGGGTGGCGATGGTGAACATAACCTCTTTCTGGAGGTTGTTCCTGATGGCGGCGGCCAGCATGGCCGAGTCGGCCCGTACTGCCCGGCCTGGGCTGTAGGCTACGCTGATGAAGTCGGCGTCCAGGTTGCGGGCCTCTTCCAGCACCGCCGGGTCAGCGGACCGGGGCGGGGAGAAATCGCAGACGAACAGGGGCCGGATGCCTCGGTTTTCCCAGGCTTCGGTAATCTTCAAGGCTTCTCCGATCTTCCCATTCAGGGCTAAGGGACAATATACCATGCGCGGGCATTTCTATTGCATTGCTTTTCGGGCTGTCCGTTCCCCTTCGATTTCTCTCAGGGCGAACGGACAGGCAGGCTGCGACCCAAGCCAGTCAGGCACTTCAATTTCCCCCTCTCCCCTGGTGGGAGAGGGTTGGGGTGAGGGGGACAACAGGATGAGGCAGGGTTACGAGCAAGGAGGGCTCTTGCGAATCCCTTGCCGTCATTGCGGCGGAGGCCGCAATCCAGGAAACCCTGGCACTGGGACAGGCTGACCGTGACGGAGGGCCGCCTTCCCCCGGTTCGTCCTGAGGGAAATCGAAGGGCGAACCGACAGGAAAGTTGATGGAGCCTTGCTGGGACCAGGCATTGCTCCGCCCTAGATTGCGGCCTTCGCCGCAATGACGAAAAGAGTGGCCGGTGTGGGAGGGGTGGGGCACGCAATGCGGGGAAGAACGCTGGGATGAAGGAGGACGTGGCAGCCGACAATTGTCGGCACTCCCGCGAAAGCAGGAGTCTGCGCCCTGCTGGCAAACCCACAGTAGTCCGATCGTCCTGAGGGAAATCTAAGGGGAACGGACAGCCAGTCCTTAGATTTCCGCGTGCGCGAGAATGACGGTTAGGTCGGGCATCTGGGCACTGGACGGGATGCCGTCCAAGGTGTGATAATGTATATGTTCACACACATGGGGACGCGTGGGTTCGACAGGGGACCAACCTGGAGGATCGCAGGCCGAGGTGCCACCCACCTCGTTAATCAGGTGGCAAAACAGTAACTGGCGATCGTGAACTCGCCCTAGCCGCCTAAACTGGCGGCTCGTCTGCCCCGACTAGGCCCGGAGGTTGGGTCACAGGCGCCATAATTCCGGGATGCGGTTGTTCAGACGCCGATAAGGGCAGCTCAAGAAACATCGGCTGTGGCCTGCCATGTTATGCCGGTTAAGCACGGCAGGGCGAGAGTCAAAGACCGGACAAGCCTGTAGTATATCTAGCTGGGCTGCCTTCTGGACGGGGAGTTCGACCCTCCCCCGTCTCCACCAACCATACCAAGACTATCCCCCGCCTCTGCATGTACGCATATGCCAGCCCACCTGACCATAGCTGGTGTTGGGCGAAAGAGATTTCTTCAGGCAGCAATCACAGGACCGTGAGCCAATATTGCCATTGGAATCAAAGGGCAGGCCAGGAGGTATGACTTGAGCAAATGGAGGGTGGCGCTTTTGGCCCCGGAAAGGCAACGTCCTCAGTTCATCATGGGCTTAGCACCGCTGGACATGGATGTTGACTGGGTAGACTTGGCTTTGCCCGACGAGGAAAAGGTCCCTCTGTGCCGGGAGGCAAATGCCGTGATTGCGACCCCACCATGGTTCCCCGCGAAACTGCTAGAAAGCTGTCCCAAGGTGAAACTCGTCCAGACGCTGTCCTCGGGTTATAACCGCCTGGATATAGAGGGAATCCTCGACCTGGGCATTCCTGTGGCCAACAACTCTGGCATAAACGCTGCAACCATGGCAGAGCACACCATTGGCATGATGATTTCCTTGTGTCGCCGAATGGTCGAAATGCACCTCTCCGTGAAGGAAGGCCGATGGCACGGGCACCTGGACCCCTCTCAGCTGACTGAGATCAACGGCAAGGTTGTGGGAATTATAGGGTTCGGATTCGCAGGTCAGGCGGTAGCGACACGGCTCAAAGGATTCGACGTTAGGACCATTTACTTTACGAGGTCAGAGGTTCTCGCCGATGTCCGGCGGGAGCTGGATGCTGAGCCAACTTCCCTGGAGCAGTTGCTACGAGAGTCAGATTTTGTCACCCTCCACGTCCCCCTTACGCCGTCAACTCGAGGGATGATTGGGAAAGACCAGCTAGCTCTGATGAAACCATCCAGCTTCTTGATCAATACCAGCCGGGGGCCGGTCATAGACCAGGATGCTCTATACCAAGTGCTGCATGACGGCGGAATAGCAGGCGCTGCCTTGGATGTTTTCGAGTCGGAGCCAATGACTGCTGACCATCCATTGCTGTCCTTGAACAATGTGGTATTGAGTCCCCACATGGCAGGTTCCAGCGCCGAAGGAGCTGGTCGGTCAGTGCGTTTCGCATACGAAAACGTCCGGAGAGTGCTGACGGGCGACCCGCCCTTGTCTCCTGTATCGCGGGCCCGCTCCAATGTCGGCTCCGGCTCCCAGTCAGTGCTCCACCGCAGCTAGAGTCTCCCATACCTATCCAGCCCACCCAGTGCTCACCATTCGACTAGCTTTCAAGAGGCTTGACATAACCCGGATAGCCTGCGGTTCCTGGTCCATCGGAACCTTGCCCTTGCAGGACTAGCGCTATGGGTGGTACAACGGCGGTACGGTGGTCAATTAAAGGGCGGGGCTTGCGGACGTCGACATGCTACGGTTCATCAGCATCACTAACTTCGCGACCATAGAACAGCTTGAAATGGAGCTGGAACCCGGCTTTAACGTGCTGACCGGGGAAACCGGGGCCGGTAAGTCCATTATCGTGGATGCGCTGAGCCTTCTCTTGGGTGGGAGAGCCGACGCGGGCAATGTGCGATCCGGGGCACTTCAGGCCAGGGTAGAGGGTGTTTTCCTGCTAAATGGTGATCTTGTGCAAAAGATCAGCGGTGCTCTGGGGGAGTACGAGATTGACACTGGCGATGAGGAGCTGATCCTCGCCCGTGAGGTCAATCTGGATGGGCGGAACGTGTGTCGTGTGAACGGGCGAATCGTGCCCCTCAGGCTGTTGAGCGCCCTGGCCGAACACCTGGTGGACATCCACGGCCAGAACGAGCACCTATCCCTATTCCGCGTCCGTGAGCACCTGGACATACTAGACAAGTATGGCGGGCTATGGGGGCTCCGTACCCAGGTAGCTGAGGAGGTCCACCGGCTGACGGATGTGCGCCAAGAGTTGGACCGGCTTCAGTTGGAAGAGCAGGAGCTTGCCCAGCGGGTGGATTTCCTCAAGTATCAGCTAAAAGAGATCCGTGGCGCCAACCTTCGGGCAGGTGAAGATGAGGACCTGGTCCTCGAGCGAGACCGGTTGGCGAACGCGGAGCAGATCATCGCCCTGTCCGACCAAGCTTATCGGGCCCTATATGACAGCCCCGACCAACGAGACTCGGTCATGGATTTGATGGGACAGGTAACCCAGCACCTCGCGCAGCTGGGGAAACTGGACCCGTCGGTCAACCAGGAACTAGAGTCGGCGAACGCATTGACCCACCAAATAGACGAGTTGGGGCGCACCCTACGGGGCTATCGCGACAGTATCGAGTACAACCCCGACCGTCTTCAGGAACTTGAGGGGCGCCTGGACATGATCAGGGGTCTCAAGAGGAAATACGGCAGCACTATCGAAGAAGTCCTGGACTTTGCCGAGAAGGCTTCCAATGACCTGGAGGACCTGAACCGGAGCGAAGAGCGCGCGGAGGGTTTGAAGTCTCGCGAGGTGAAGCTTCGTTGGCAGGTTGGCGAGTTGGCGGGTCAGCTCTCTAAGGTCCGGCGCCACGCAGCGGGACTCTTGGCCGACGCCGTGGAGAAAGAGATCTCAGGGCTGGCCGTGGAACGCGCCCAGATGTATGTGGATATCAGTCAAACACCTTCCGAGCAAGGCGTGCCGGTGGAGACCGGCGACTCAAGCCCAGATGCCTCACTTTCAAGCGGAGAAGGTGCTAGGTGCTTCGCCTTTAACGGCACGGGCATTGACTCTGTGGAGTTCTTGATTTCGCTGAACCTGGGTGAACCACCGCGCCCCCTGGCCAGGATCGCTTCCGGCGGGGAGGCTGCCAGGCTGATGCTCGCCATAAAGAGTGTCCTGTCTGAGGCGGACCGGATTCCGATTCTGGTGTTTGACGAGGTGGATGCAGGCATAGGAGGTCGGGTCGGAAGTGTCCTGGGTCAAAAGCTATGGGGGCTGGCCAAGAGTCACCAAGTGCTATGCGTAACCCACCTGCCGCAGATCGCGAGCTATGCAGACCGGCACGTCAAGGTCGCCAAACTCGCCTCGGACAATAGGACCGTGACCTTGGTGGAGGTCTTGGCCGACGAACCCAGGGTGACGGAGCTTAGCCAGATGCTCGGCTCCGACAGCGGTGCTGCCCGAAACAATGCCCTTGAGATGCTGGAGCAGGCAACGGAGTGGAAGGAGAGCGGCAGCAACGCCTGCTAAAGCTCCGTCGCATCCAGCCCTCGCAATAGTTGGATAGCCGGGCGCAGCCGTACTTCTAGAGGGTCAATCCTCCTACTCCAGGCTCTGCCCAGCCGGTACGGAAATCTCGCCGCTGCGGAGCCATACTCCCTCAGGTATGTCTGCACTCAGGAATCGCGGGCTGGGCGTGATAGTCTCACCTGCCGCGGTAACAAAGGCTACCTCCACCCTACCATCGGCCAGTCGCCTTGACTGAATCCTGCCGACGGGATCGTTGTTTGCGGTTACGTCGCTGCTGACTTGCCATTCGCCGGCAGGGGAGCTGGCAGGGAGATAACGCCTGGATGGCACCATCTGAACGCCGCTGGCTAGTTCGATGCCGTGTTCTATCCGCCCGTCCTCAACCATCCTGGCGATGATCCGGAGCTGGTGTGGAGGGGCGCCCGAAGGCGCCGGTGTCTGTGGGTATCCCAGAGCCTCTAGAAGCTCGTCGCTGGAGACTACGGCAAGCCCGCGCAGGAACCGCATGTTCGCAGCGTCGGCCTCGCCCACACCACAGAGTACGGCGTCGTTTCGCAGGCCGAATATGGGCGAGGCTGCCCGCATTTCGGCATCCAGAGCGGCCAGCCCTGCAAAGTCGGTTGTCCCCGCCTCCCCGAAGGAGCTTACTAGGTCAGCCGCCCTATTCCCACAGGCTGTCCGTTCCGTGAGGTCCTCGACCAGTGCCTCGACATCGGGATCATTCCATCCCGATTCGGCATCGCGGGCCGCCTCTACAGCCTCGCCTGCCGCCACCGCCGGGGACAAGACGCGCTCAGCGTATGAGAACTGGGCATGCAGATCGCGGGCCTCCTGGAACGATAGTGGTTCCCTCAAGAGCACCTTGGTTTGGAGGGATGTCCAATTCGCAGCGAGATAAACGAAATGCGCCGATGCAGTCTGGGCGTTGGAGAGGACCACATCTTCTATGTCAATCGGGCTCAGGGCCTCTTCTTTAGCCAGCGAGCCGGCGAGCCCCGACGCGTCAATGGCACTTCTGTACTGGGCGGCAAACCCCTCCAAGAGTGCCTCCGACGACATACCGTTCAAGGTGACCGACGTGGAGCGACCTGTTGTCGACAACCCGGAGATTTCGGGGCCGTCGAAGATGCCGTTCAACACCTGGGTGTGTACGCCGGCTGTGTAGATAGCCTTCGCCCGCACTGATGGGTCGATCTCCGCATCTTCATCGGTGGCGGAAGTTACGGTGGTCGTAACTTCTCCTTCTTCGTCAGCCTCCGCTTCCACCGAGTACTCCATGCCGTCGACCTCGACACTTACCTCACCAAAGGTCGTGCCGCTCAGGACCATAAGGTTCTGCCACAGCCCATAGAACCCAATCTCATTCTCCGACCTGTCTTCGGTGATGACCGCAACAAAGAGCCAAGTAGGTCCTGGCCGGTTGAAGGTGACTTCGAAGGGCTGCACCAATTTCGTCTCGACGCTCTGAGCGATTGCGGTCTCCTCGCTGGTGTGGTAGGAAGCGCCAGCCTGCAGGCGCTCCTCTGAACCGGTCATGATGACGGGCCCTTCGAATACCCGGGGACCTACCACATACACCAGGGCGGTCCCTCCGATGTCAGAAAGGTGACCGTCGCCCACGTTCCCTATCCGGTAGTGGACATCAAAAGGCTGGCCGGCTACTACCCGTTCAGGCGTATGTACTGCTTCGATCTTGATCAGGGGCATGCTCCGGCCTGCTTCCTCGTCCACGAGATGTACCACAAGGTCAAAGTCGGCCCTAAGGGGCTGGTAGTCCCTTTCCAGGTAGGTAGTCGCCTCCAGCAGGTAGGAGCCGGCCTGTAGGAAGCGTTCAATCCGTGAGTTACGTCCGTCGCCTCCGTCATCGTTGGCGGCTATCAAACCCTCACTCAGGGAGACCAGGGACAAGACGGGGTCGCCGTCTTCCGATGTCAAATCTATACGCACGCGACCGTCTTCAGGGAGATCGAACAGGTAGCCGTGGGCGGGATGTTCCACGACGAAACGCGAGCCGCAGGTATCGATGGTCCAGGAGCCGGACGCAGTCAGGTCGGTCCCGGGCGTTAGAGAGCCGAGATGGACCGGGTCGCAGCCTTCGACGTAACTGATTGCCAGGGAGAAATCCGCGGCCCCGCGTTTGCGACCGCCGACGGTTGTGGCCTCAACTAGATAAGTGCCTGGAGCCAGGTTGCGTTCGACCCGCGCGTCGACGCCGGCCCCGCCATCGTCGTTGTCCGCTATGCGGTTGCCGTCTTCATTCAACAGATAGAGGAAGGAGTCGCCCTCGGCGGACTTCAGGTCTATCCTGATGCGACCCTCTTCGGCTACCGAAAAGCTATAGGTGTGAGCATCGCTGCCCGGCCGAAATCGCGAGTCGCAGTCCTCGGTAGTCCAGCGTCCATTAGCTGACAAACCATCTTGAGATTCAGTGTCAATAGCGCCCAGGTCGGTGGTTTCGCAGGCCGGTTCCTGCTGGGCGCTGGCGGTGCCGGACCATCCCAAGCTGAACAGCGCGACAAGTAGAGTTACCGCAGCGCACGCTGCTGCAAGGATGAGTATGCGGGCTTCCACAGTTGGGATGGACATTTGGGTTTTGATCTTCATTCGAGGTGTCTTTCCTTCTCAAGATTTCTTCCTAGCGGTGAGCAAAACTCCCGACAGATGTTATCACTTCGTTCCCATTGAAATCCAATGGGACTTCACAATGAATGATGGGAATTCGCTATCGAGTAATCAGGTTCAACCGTGAGCTAGTCTTCATGCTTCCCAGTCCAGGGTCTATAATTTCTCCATCTTAAGGAACCGGGATGTCCAGGACTGGGGAGGGCCCCATGATATACGACGTTATTGTGGTCGGTGGCGGGGCGTCGGGATCGGTGCTGGCTGGCAGGCTGGCGGAGTACACCGATATGTCGGTGCTCCTGCTGGAAGCAGGCAACGACTATCCCGATCCTGGCAGTCTGCCCGATGAGATAAGGTTTGGCCACACCAGGTACGCCGAGTCCCCGGACTCCCAGCACAACTGGGCGCTGCGGGGCACCATCACCGAAGAACAGGGGCAGATACACGTAGCCCAGGGGAAGGTGATTGGGGGAGGCTCCTCCATCAATGGGCAGGCTATGCAACGAGGTTTCCCCGAGGACTACGACCTCTGGTCCTCCATGGGCAACGACGAATGGTCCTACACCAAGGTTCTGCCCTTCTTCAAGCGAATGGAGAGGGACCTGGATGTCCAGGATGACTTCCATGGGACCGACGGCCCCATACCGGTGAGGCGCCGTCAGTCGGCCGACTGGCCGGATATCCAGCGAGCTTTCCACGATGCTTGCCTGCAAGCAGGGTTCGGCTTTACGGGGGATACCAATGGCCCCAACCCTTCCGGGGTTGGGATAACTCCCACCAACAACCTGGACGGCGTCAGGATGAGCTCCGCCCTAACCCACCTTGGGCCGATGCGCCCTCGCATGAACCTGACGGTCCGGGGAGGCGCCTGCGTTCAGAAGGTTATCTTCGAGGGAGACAAAGCCGTGGGTGTGCAGGCCGAGAGCGGAGGCGAAACGTTTACCCTGCAGGGGGAACGGATCGTCCTGTGCGCGGGCTCCATAAGGTCTCCTCAGCTTCTAATGCTGTCCGGGATCGGCCCCGAAGACCAGCTCGGGCAGTTTGGGATACCGGTCATCCATGACCTTCCCGGGGTAGGGCAGAGCCTCTGGAACCACCTCAGCGTTCCCGTAACCTACAAAGTCAAGGACGGAAAGACTCTAAGCACCGGCCTTGATGCGCCCCACTTCTGTCTGCACTACACCTCCGGTGGCTCCAGGGAGATCAACGACATGGTTCTAAGGACCAGCACTGTTGTTGACGAGCGGGAGGAGCGGGTCGCCGGTGTGCGCAGCAAGTACCTGACCGGGGAGGTGCCGCCCGAACAGGCCGCTCGCATCACGTGCACCCTGGGGCTGCCTGAGGGGTCGGGGTACGTGAGGCTCGCTTCCGCCGACCCCGGCGTCCAGCCTGAATTCAACTACTGCTACCTGCAACACCCCAACGATGTGCGCCGGGTAAGAGAAGGTGTGCGATTCGCCGCCGGGCTGCTGGAGTCCATGGCGTACAGCGATGTCGCGGAATACCGGATCGGCCCCTCGGATGATGTCCTGGCCGACGATGATGCCCTGGACCTGTGGATGCGCCAGACGGTGGGGACTGCCAGACATGTCTCCGGCACCTGCAAGATGGGCCCGGACTCTGACCCGACTGCGGTGGTGGACCAGTACTGCCGGGTCCGGGGAGTGCGGGGGTTGTGGGTGGCTGATGCGTCGATTGTGCCGCGCATTCCCAGGTCGGGCGGGATGCACCCCACAGCCCTCATGATCGGGGAGCGAGTGGTGGACTGGATCGCGGGGAGCTGAACGCCGATTCCAACTTGAGTACGGAGGAAAGGGGGCATCATGGCTGAAAGGACCCCTACCATAGATTGCCAGGTACATTGTTTCGAGCGGAACCACCCTGGACGCCCATGGCAGGGACACCTGGAAGGGCCAGAGGAGGTCACGGGCGATGACATGGTGGCGGCCATGGATGCCGTAGGCGTTGACGGGGCTATCCTCATCTCGCCCTACTCCCTGTACCGGTACGACCCCAGCTACGTCCTCGATGCGTACGCCCAGCACCCAGGCAAGTTTGGCTTGGTGCGTCCCTTCGATCCGGAGTCGGAGACTATCGACGAGGAGATGGCCGAATGGACCGGGACGCCGGGTGTGGTGGGCGCCCGGATAATGCTGGGCGCCCAGGAGTGCGAAGCTACCCATCCGGGGCTGAACGCCATCTTCGCCGCTGGCGCCCGGGCCGGCGTTCCGGTGAACGTCATGGCGTCCGGCAAGCTGCCTCTGCTGCGAGAGCTGGCCCGGCGCAACCCCAACACGCAGATCATCATCGACCATGTGGGCATCACCCAGCCTTTCGTCCCGCCGGCCCCGGACGAACCTTTCGCAGACCTGGACAACGTCCTTGAGACGGCGGCCTATGACAACGTGGCTATCAAGATATCGGGGGCATGCACCCTGTCCCACGAGCCCTTCCCGTATCTGGACATCCGAGAGCCTCTGGGGCGGGTCTTCCAAGCCTATGGGCTGGACCGCTGCCTGTGGGGCACCGATTGGACCCGCGCTGTGCGCATTCTGACCTACGAGCAGGGAGTCGAGGCCTTCCGAGCGCCTGATTGGCTCTCTGACTCGGAGCGGGCCATCCTGATGGGCGGTAGCCTAGCCAGGATATACAACTGGTCGCCCGCCTGAATGGCGGTATCTTGATGCAGCACGCGAATTTGGAGTATGCTGGTGCACGACATAAGGGATAGGCCGTAGAGGGTCCCCTCCAAGACTCTGGATGATCAAGGAGATGCGCCATGACAACTGACAGGTACAGCAAGACGCAGGTACGTTCCTACAGCACGGGCACCCCGGGCAGGGCGCTTGTGAATGCCCGCAACCACCACTTCGTCGTGGACGGCCCCAGCTATGCCGGCTCCCCCGGTGAAGAGATTGGTTCGGGCGAAGCCTTCCTGGCCGGCATCGTTTCCTGCGCCGTGAACATGGTCGAGCGCCTCGCCAGGGAGTCCCAGATTCCCCTCCAGTGGGTAAACGTCACCGCCGAGTCGGTGCGGGACAACGAGGCGGCCCCTCTCTACGAGGAGGTCTCGGTGTTCAACGAAATGCACATGAACTTCGAGCTCACGGGCATCGATGACGACCAGGCCCAGGAGTTGGTGGCCGCCTATAGACGTCGTTGACCGCTCTATGGTGCGGTCGCCGTGGCGACCCCGGACGTAACCGTGGATGTAAAGATCGTCGATAAGGGCTAGACGGCGGGGAGCTTCCCTCCCTATAGCAGGACCGGACGGTAAGAGGGCCGGCGTTACGCCGGCCCTCTTTGTTGTAAGGCTTTCACCCTCACCCCAACCCTCTCCCTCAATGGAGAGGGAAAGGAGTGTGCCTTCTCCCCCGACGGGATGGGGGGAAGGGGTGTCCGTTCTCCCACCAGTGGAAAAGGGACGGCGTGGATACTAGTTCAGGCTGGGCCTTCGTCCCTGGGCGGGTGACACCGCCTCGTAGGTGTGGGCGACGCGCAGGATGGTCGCCTCATCAAATGGGCGTCCTATGATCTGCAGGCCTATTGGCAAGTCCTCATCATCGTGTCCGCAGGGGACCGATACGGCCGGCAGGCCAGTGGAGTTGCTGGGGCTGGTGTTGCGGGCTAGGTAGCCTGCTCCCGGCCCCCGGGTTGAGAACTCCTTGCCTCCCATGCTGATGGACCTTGCTCCAATGGGAGGCGCCGCGACGGGACATGTTGGCGCTGCCAGGAAGTCCACCTGCTGGAGCACCCGGGCGAACTCCTCCTTGATCAGCCTCTGCACCTTCATGGCCTTTGAGTAGTCGCGCCCGAGGACGAACTGACCGGCCAAGGTCCTGTACAGGGTGTCCGGGCCGTAGTCCTCCCGGCTGCTGCTCAGGTATGGCTCGTGGGTGACGATGCTGTCGGCCATTCCCGGAATCCGCAGGGCTGCCGAGTACTTCATGGTGGGCAGCGCAACCTTTACCGGCGTTGCTCCCAGCTCCTCCAGGGCGGCGATGGCCTTTTCCACGGCAGCCGCAACCTCAGGAGCCAGCAGGTCGAAGAAGTGGTCGGTGGGTATGCCCATCTTCATGCCTGCCAAGCCCCCATCCAAGCCGTCGGAGTAACTGTCCACAGGAACGGGCACCGTGCTGGGCTCCAAAGGATCGTACCCGGCGATGGCCTCCAGCACCAAGGCCGCATCCCTGGTAGAGCGGGTCATAGGCCCGATGTGGTCTCCGTTAAAGCTGGTTACCATCAGACCCCGCTGGCTGACCCTGCCGAAGGTCTGCTTAAGGCCCACCACTCCGCACAGGGAGCCGGGTATCCTCACGGAACCCCCCAGGTCCGTTCCCAGGGAGGCGAAGGTCACGCCGGCAGCCACGTTGGCCCCTCCCCCGCCGCTGGAGCCTCCGGGTATCCGGTCCAGCTTCCAGGGGTTATGGACGGCCCCGTAGTGGGGGTTGTTGGAGGTTGCGCCGGCGGCGAACTCCTCCAGGTTTTCCTTGCCAAGAAGAATGGCCCCGGCCTGCCTGCACAGGGCAACAACGTGGGCGTCCTCATCGGGCACATGGTCGGCGAGCACCTTGCTGCCCAGGGTCGTGCGTATTCCGGCGGTGGCGATGTTGTCCTTTATACCGATGGGTATGCCTTGGAGGGGGCCAAGGTAGTTTCCCGAGGCGATGGCCCGCTCCTGCTCCCTTGCCTCATCCATGGCCCGGTCGTTCAATATTGTGATGAATGAGTTGAGCTTGGGCTGCAGCTCCTCCGCCCTGGCAAGGGCAGCCTCGGTCACCTCGACGGGCGACACCTTGCGGTCTCTGATAAGGGGCGCTAGCTCGCTTATGGTTGTATCGAGGAGTTCGTTGCTCGTCATTATATCCCTCCTCCCTCGGAGGCCCTGAGCAGGCGCCCGGATGGAACGTCGGAAAGGTCCAGCTCCTTCATCTTCTCCACGATATCGAAGTAGCTCTGAAGCTCCGGTTCTATAAGGTCGAACTCTTCGTCAGACAGTTCGATGCCCTGGTAGATCTGGAGCATGTCCCGGAGGGTCTTGCGGTCGATGTCCATGGATGCACCCCTTGAGGAAGGTTAGGTGCCCTTGTCGTAGCGGGATTTTATGCCAGGGGTATAGGGGTGTCAACGATATGGCGGGGCTTGCGGCTGTCCCCCTCGTAATGTACTGTTAGCTACGATTTAGGGCAGGGGTTATCCTCGCCGATAGACTAGCAGTAAGGGGGCACGGTTAGGTTATGAAAGTTGCTCAGCTGGTGGGTCCCAAGCGTTTCGTGGTGTTCGATTCGGATGTTCCCACAGCCCAGGAGGGGGAATGCTTGGTGCGCCTGGACAGCGTATCCATTTGCGGCAGCGACATTCGCCACGGCTACGGCCCCGTGATGCCCGAGGAGGAGTACCCCCTGGCCCTGGGTAGGCCGTGTCATGAGTGCGCGGGCACCGTCGTGGAGAGCCGGAGCGACGAGTTTCGCGAGGGCCAGCGGGTAATTGTCATCCCAACCCTGGAGATGGGCGGTCTGAGCGAATACCTGGTGTCCAACCCCGGGCGCATGGTGGGCCTGCCCGACCACGGCCCCTTGTCCGAGTGGGTGATGTGCCAGCCGACGGGGACGGTGTTCTACGCCTGCAAGAGAATGGGCAACATCATGGGCAAGAACGTGGTCATCATGGGCCAGGGCGCCATCGGCCTCTCATTCACTATGCTGACTGCCCGCCAAGGCGCCAGCAAGGTCATAGCTGTGGACCTGCTGGACTATCGCCTGGAGTACTCGCGCAAGTTCGGGGCAACCCACACCATCAACCCATCCAAGGAAGACTTGCTGGAGCGGGTGCAAGAGCTGACGGGAGGGGTGGGCGCCGACGTGACCGTCGAAGCCGCTGGCTACCCGGACACCCTGGACCTGGTTTTCAGGATGATCCGGCGATTTGGCACTGTGATTATATTCGGCATCCAGGGAGATGATATCGTGCCCGTGGACACGCGGACCTGGATGGACAATCAGCCCACCATAATCCCTACGACGGGGGCCCGCAGCGGCGACCCGATCAGCCAGATTCGAGAGATCGTGGAGCTGAGGGAGCGGGGCTGGATCGACCCTGCCCAGATGGTCACCCACCGGCGGGGCTTCGATGAGCACGACATCAACGAGGCCTACCGCATGTACGAGAACCGGGAGGACAACATCATCAAGGTTGTGATGGACATCGACCACTCCTAGCTCTTCAGAGTTTACGCTCCCGGGACTCCCACTTGCCCCTGAAGGTTATCCACAGAGAAGCCAGGATCAGCCGGATGTCCGTCTGCAGGCTCTGGCTGTAGGCATAAACCGCATCGTACCTGTACTTCTGCTCCCTGGGTATGTCCCGCGGCGCGTACACCTGGGCGATGCCCGTCAGCCCCGGCCGGAGCTTGGAGCGGGTCTCGAAACCCTCGATGGCCTCGTCGGGTAGGTCACCTTGGGCTTCCTGGGTCTGCACTTCGTTGATGGGCAATGCCCTGGGGCCTACCCAGCTCATGTCGCCCCTGACGATGTTTATGAGCTGAGGCGACTCGTCCAGGCTGGTAGCCCTGAGGAACCTGCCCACCCGCGTCACCCTGGGGTCGTTTTCCTGTGCCTGAATGTTGCCGAATATCTCCTCTGCGTTGGGCACCATGGTCCGTATCTTGTACACCTGGAAGCTGGTCTTGTCCTTGCCCCAGCGTTCCTGGGTGAAGAAGAAAGGCCCCCGGTCTTCCAGCTTTATGGCGATGAAGAAGACGACCCAGAGCGGCATGGCGATCATCATTCCGATGGTGCCGACCACCACGTCCCAAGGGCGCTTCAGCAGGTAGCCCGAGCGGGTCCGACCATCACCCTTGCCCAAGGCCCAGACGGGGACATCAATGCCCGGAGTATCGCCGCGGCTAGCAGTCATCGTCCAGCTCTAGAAAGGTACACTGGTTGCGGGCCTGGGTCATCGGGACTTAGAACACGCCCTTCAGCAAGCGAAGGAAGCGCTGACGCACCGCCTGGCGGTGGGTTGACCCATAGGCTTCTGCGGTATCGACGTAGTTGTTGATGTACCAGTCGTAGGAGTCGGTGAACATGCCGAGGTTGCTGTCCCGGGGCTGCCATCCCAGGTCCGCCTTGGCTTTGGAGATGTCGAAGTAGAAGGGTTTGTCGGCCACCTTGTACTGCCAGTCCATGAGGGGCGAGAGCCTGAGAAGGTCCAGGATCTGGAGGGGAGCCTTCACCATGGGCGCCGGTATGGGGGCGACCCGGGAGCCTGTGTTGGCGTGGGCGGTCAGGCCATCCATGTCTCCCTTCACGGTGGAGAACTCCTCCGCGCCCAGGTTGAAATCATCGTTACTTTCGGCATCCACCGCCTTGAAGCAGGCGGACACGCAGTCCCGTGCGCTCACAAACTGGAACAGGTTGTCTCCCTTGCCGATGATCGGGACCCTTTTGCCTTCTTTGATCCAGTCGAAGAGGATGTGGAATATGCCCAGGCGTTCGGTGCCTATGATGGTCCTGGGCCTGAGCACGCACACCCTGAGTCCCCTGCTGCGGTACTCCCGCACCAGCAGCTCGCCCTGGTACTTGGCGTTTCCGTAGTAGCCCATGGGACGAAGCTCGGACTCCTCGGTAACGGGAAGCTGCTTGGGAATGCCAAAGATGGCGCTTGTGGATACGTGGACAACCTGCCTGATGTTGTGGTCGAGAGAGGCTTGGAGCAGGTTTCGCGTACCCTCGGTATTGGTGGATGTGTACGCCCGCTTCCCCCTGGTGGGCAGCACAGCGGCGGCGAGGTGGAACACCACGTCCATCCCCCGGACAGCCCGGTGGACGGTGTCGGGGTTGCGGATGTCGCCGTGGATGAACTCTATGTTGGACTCCAGGTCAGGGTCCCCGGGGGTGTTGATATCCAGCACCCGCGGACGCACCCCGAAGCCGACGAGGCTCTTCACAAGGGTCATCCCCAGGAATCCGGCGCCACCGGTGACCAGTATGTTGTCCAAACCTGCTGCTCCTTTGAGAGAGTCCTGGGCCGCCCCTGACGCACCTTTAACCCAGCTTGGCGATGAAGCGGGCTATAGTGTAACATGGCCCGGTTGCATTCTCACCGGTGGCTATTAGTGGGACATGAAATGTCCCAGGATGCTGCCCGACCCAAGACCGAAGCGACCAAAAGCTACACCGAGGACTTGTTTTGTCGAACCACCTGATACGGACCAGGGACCTGGAGCGCCAATGGATCGAAGAGGAGCTGTTCCCCTTGTGCGACCGCATTCGCGATGGCGCATCCGTGGGACAGACCCTGCAGGGCAGGTCCATGTACTGCCTGTTCTACGAGCCCAGCTTCCTCACGCGGGCATCATTCGAGCGGGCCATGGCCCTCCTTGGAGGCGATGCCCAGCAGACAGAAGACGCATCCCAGTTCTTCCCCGTCAGGACAACCACCTTCATAGAGAACACCATAAAGTTCCTGGCCAGCCTCCACTTTGATGTGGTCGTCTTGAGGTCTCAGAAGTCCGGTGCGGCGGAACAGGCCGCCGAGGCTGGGGGGCTGGCGGTCATCAATGGGGGAAGCCCCGAAGACCACCCGACCCAGGCATTGCTGGACCTGTACACACTCAAGCGGGAGCTGGGGGGCGTCGATGGACTGAACATCGCCTTCCTGGGCAGGCTCGACCATCGGAACGTCAACGCCCTGCTAACGGCCTTGGCCATGTACAAGAACATCAAGGTGCACCTGGTGCCCGTAACGGGTCAGGCCGACCAGGACACCATCGACTACTGCACCGGGGCGGGCGTCTCATTCACCCAGGACACATCGTTGATAGAGCTGGCCAGCTCCCTGGATGCGGTGTACGTCAACGGGGCTGGCACCCCGGGCCATGCGGAGCTGGTGAGGAGCCGCAACATAGCGGAAGCCAAGGTAGATCAGGAGCTGATGGCGGCCCTAAGACCCGGATGTGTGATCCTCGATCCCATGCAGCGAAGCGATCTAGTGATTGAGGAGACAGGCGACCCCCGCTGGGCCGGCTATCGCCAAGCGGAGAACGGCTTGTACGTGAGGATGGCCCTCTTGATGAAGCTGCTGGGCAAATAAGCCCGGCTCTCTGCCCGACAATAGCGACAGAAAACCTTGCCGTAGGTTACCTGCAACTAGATGCCGGCCGCTTGCAGGGCCTCCTCCAGTTTGGGAGGGCTGTAGCCCACGACCTTTTCGTCGTTGATCACAGTCACAGGTGTGCTGCGATATCCCAGGGAGAGCAGGTCCTCCCTTGCGTTTTCGTCCAGCGATACGTTCCGTTCGGTGAACTCCAGACCCTTCTGTGAAAGATACACTTTCACCATGTGGCAGGGGCCTCAACCAACGGATGTGTAAACGGTTATGCTCACAGCTTTTCAGCTCCTCTACGTACTCTGGCTTCCCTTCTGGTCTGCTTTCGACTTATACGGCTGGTCGAACAGGCCTTCGCCGGGTTTGACCGCCTCGCCGATGGTCTGCTCGATGTCGGTTCCCTGTTCCTGTTGGCGAAGAAACTCTTCGCTCACGAAGAACATTCAAATACAGAACCCGTCCCTCTCTATGTCCTCGTGGTGCCGGTCGCAGGGGCAAATCTTTTTGCGGTCCTCGACGGGATCGCCGCTGAGGGGCATTCAAGGGCAGTATCGGTACCCGTACTCCACCTGGTTTCGGGCTAGGCCCTCCTGCACGAGGCGCACCACTTCCTGGTCGGGGAAGAACTTGTACCCGCTTTTCTCGACGTACTTTTCGGAGAAGCGGATGGCGCCTTCCATCGCCTTGTCCGGGTCGATGTTCTTAGGCATTTGGGTTCCCCTCACGTCCTGGTGTAGATGCCTGGATACCCATGGAGCGCATGCTTGTGTGCATGGAGCAGGGCATGCTGGCGAATTGCTTGGCCCTGCTCAACAGGTGCTGCGCGAGGGAAGGCAGCGCTTCCTCAACCTGGGGTAAGGTCTTGGACTTGGCTGTTTCGACACAAACCAAGCCCGCAGTCCCGCAGGTGCAATGGATGGCGAAGTAGACCCTGTGGAAGTCGGGATTTCCCGCCCTCGCCATAGCGAACTTGGGCATCAGCCTGAGAGAAGGGTCGGAAGCCACCGCGTCCTTCAAGAGCTCCTGGATGTCCTCCAGCCGTGCGGGGGATTGGAGCAGCTCTGTGTCGGCGAGTTGGTCTTTCGTGGCTTGGTCCTTCAACGCCTCTTCCCCTGTTTGGGCCAAGGGCCCTCCCGTATCTGCCTGATAGATCAAGGATAACCCAGCACCATAGGAATGACAAGGCGAGAACGAGGGGCCGGACGTGAGTTTTGACACGTTATTTCCCGTAACCTATCATTTAGTGGACCGCCCGTTTGATATCCAAAATGCATAATCCGACAGACGGCGGATGAAAGAACATGGCATCTATAGCATCGCTCAAGGAACGATACGAAAACCTGGACCGGCGCTTCGAGGAAGGGTTGGAGGAGTCCATCGACAGCGCCATCCTGATGTCCTTCGACTATGAGCCTTCCTGCGGAGAATCCCAAGTCCGCATAGAGACCGACGAATTCACCGCCGTGTGTCCCTGGACGGGCCTCCCTGACTACGGCACCCTGACCATAACATACGAACCTCACGAACTCTGCATTGAGCTGAAGTCCCTCAAGTACTACCTGCTGTCCTTCCGGGATGTGGGGATCGTGCAGGAGAGCGCTGCCAATCGCATCCTGGACGACCTGGTGGGTGCGTGCAAGCCCCGCCACATGGAAGTGGTGCTGGACTACAAGGTCCGTGGAGGGCTTCACACAATCGTGACCGCGAAGTACCCGGGAGAAGGTCTGCCTGGCGAGAGGGCGCGCACCGAGCAGCGACCATGAGTGACGACTACCAGGTGCGGGTGGAGATGGAGTTCTCCGCGGGCCACCGGCTCCTGGGTCACGACGGCAAGTGCATCCACCCCCACGGCCACAACTACAAGGTCGAAATCTTCATGGCTTCCCAGACCCTGGACCCCGTTGGATTCGTCGTGGATTTCAGCGAACTGAAGCAGAAGGTGTCCGCCTGGATCGAAGCGAACTGGGACCACGCCTTTCTGTTGAACAGCAAGGATGGCGAACTGCTGGAAGCACTTAGGGGAGTCAAGGAGCAGTTCCTCTATGTGTTCGATGGGGTAAACCCGTCGGCGGAAGTGATGGCCAGGGAGATCTATCACCAGACCAGGGAGCTCTGCGGCATCGAGCCTGCAGCCGTTCGCATGTGGGAGTCACCCACCCAGTACGCCGAGTACAGATCGGCCCCCTGATGGTAAGCATCGGTGTCACCCTCCTCTCTGGCGGGCTGGATTCCACCACCGTTTCCGCCTACGCCAGGGGCAGGACGGACCGGCTGACCGCCCTGACCTTCTACTACGGCCAGACCCACAGTACCGAGCTGGACAGCGCCCGCCATGTCAGCTCCTCCCTGGGCATTCGCCATGAGCTGGTGGATGTATCCTCCTTCGGGAAGGTGGCATGGTACTCGGCCCTGACGAGCCCCGACGTGATCTCTCTGCCCGAAGAGCGGGATGCCAGCCGGATGGGCCAGTCCATTCCCAGCTCCTACGTTCCCTTGCGCAACACCTTCTTCATTACCGTTGGCGCCGCCTACCTGGAGAGCCAGGCGCTGTGGGCCATCGAGCAAGAAAAAGTGAGCGCCGATGAGTTGCAGGCCACCCTCTTCATGGCGCCCAACGCCATCGACTACAGCGGATATCCCGACTGCCGCCCCGAGTTCTACGAGAAGATGAAAGAGGTACTTAGGTACGGCAGCAAGCTTTGGAGCGAGTACAACGTCCCCATGGACATCGAGACGCCCATCATCCAGATGGCTAAAGCGGAGATAGTGCAATGGGCAAAGGAGCTGGACGCTCCCCTGGCCAACACCTGGAGCTGCTACCAGGGAGGGCCTGAACCCTGCAGTACCTGCGATAGCTGTATCCTTCGGGCAAAGGGCTTTGAGGAGGCGGGGTATCCCGACCCCCTGCTAGTCAGGCTGAAGGGCGGGTCGGCGTGACTTCAGGTGCTCCCGCCTCGACAGCGTTGTTGAAGGTAAGCCGTAAACCCGACGGCAGGCCGGAGATATTCCACACCCTGCAAGGTGAGGGCACCATGGCTGGGACGGCGGCCGTGTTCCTGCGCTTGGCCCAGTGCAACCTGGCTTGCACCTGGTGCGACACCAAGTACACCTGGGACTGGAAGAACTACGACTATGACAAAGAGGTTATCGAGCTCTCGCCGGGAGATGTGGAGCGCGAGGTACTAAGCTTCGGCTGTACCCACATGGTGGTCACCGGGGGGGAGCCGATGATGCAGCAAGAGCAGATGGCTGGGCTGATCGGGTCGCTGAAGAGCCGGGGCTTCTCTTTCGAGGTGGAAACCAACGGCACCATCGCTCCCACCCCTGAAATAGCGAGCTACATCGACCAGTGGAACGTCTCGCCCAAGCTGGCTACGTCGGGGAATACGCTGGAGGAGCGCTACCTTGCGGGGGCGCTCAGGTCTTTCGCCTCCATGCCGCAGGCCTACTTCAAGTTCGTGGTAACGAGAGAATCGGACATGGATGAGGTGCGACGGCTGAAGGAAGACCTAGCCATTCCCGGGAGCCGGGTACTCCTCTCCCCCGAAGGGCGCACGCCTTCGGTGCTCCAGGAGCGGAGCGCATGGCTAAGCGAGCTTTGCCTGAAGGAAAACCTGCGGTTCAGTCCCCGCCTGCACATCTACCTGTGGGGGGACACCAGGGGCCGATAACCGCTGCATAATCGGCCCATCTTAGGAAACGGGTGCTCGTCCCTAGTCGTTAGCCCTTGGGACCGACCAGGATGTCGTCCCCGTCTATCCGCACTGCGAAGGTTTCCAGGTCTTGGTTGGCGGGGGGGCACAGCACTTCCCCTGTCTTCACGTTGAAGGCGCTGCCGTGCAGCGGGCACTCCACCTCTTCGCCGTTCAGGTCGCCTTGGGTCAGGGGGGCGTACGCATGGGAGCAGATGTCGTCCATGGCGTAGTATTCCCCGTCGAGGTTGATTAGCAGTATAAGCTCGTCGCCGGCCTGCACCTGCTTCATCTGCCCCGGAGCCAGGTCCGAGGTCTGGGCCACCTTCACGAAGTCTGCGGGCATGCTGCCTCCTCCAGATTCAGGTCTTTGAAGATCGGTTCGCCGGGCGAACGCCCCGTATTATATGCCATCCCGCTTCCATGCGCACAAACGGAGAACGCAAGGTCAGCGGGCATGCTCAGGCCGCTTGAGTCTGTTGCCCTTTGGCAACCTGAGCGACGATATCAATGGCTTGATCCACATCTCCCGGGGTTATGTGGCGGTGGGTTACCAGCCGTATCCGGCGTCCGCCGGGATAGGAGACCTTCAGCCCATTCTGGTTCAGCCGTGATATGAACTCGGGAACGCTTCCCAACTTGGGCTCCAGCTCCATGAACACGATGTTGGTGTGGAAGGACTCCGGGTCGAGACGTATCCCAGGGACCTGGGACAGGCCTGAAGCCAGCCTGCTGGCATTGGAGTGGTCCTCCGCCAAGCGTTCAACCATCGTTTCCATGGCGACGACTCCCGCCGCCGCTATCACGCCAGCCTGACGCATACCGCCGCCCAGCATCTTGCGCCACTTGCGAGCCTGCTCCACAAACTCTTGGCTGCCGCACAGGACGGACCCCACCGGAGCGCTCAGCCCCTTGGACAGGCAGAAAGACACATCGTCCACATCAGCCACCAAATCCCTGGCCGGGACCTCCAGGGCTACTGAGGCGTTGAACACCCGGGCGCCGTCCAGGTGGACCGCCACGCCGTTGGCATGGGCGACCTCGGCAACGCTGCGGGTGTCCTCAGGAGTGAGTACTCCCCCATTGCACCGGTTGTGGGTGTTCTCCAGGCAGAGAAGAGATGTCCTGGGAAAGTGGATATTGCCCGGGGGCCTGATGGATGCTTCCACATCGGCCGGGGCCATACGTCCCTGGGAATCGTTGGGCACGGTCCGCACCTGCACCGCGGCCAAGGTGGCAGCCCCTGCCACCTCGTTCCAGAACATGTGACCCTCGCTGCCCATGATGACCTCATCGCCTCGTCTGCAGTGGGACAGGGCGGCGATCAGGTTGCTCATAGTGCCGCTGGAGGTGAGCAGGCCCGCCTCTTTGCCCAGCACATCAGCAGCCATCTGCTCCAGGCGGTTGACGGTAGGGTCTTCTCCCATGACGTCGTCCCCGACCTCGGCTTGGGCCATGGCGGCCCTCATTTCCTCGGTGGGCTTGGTAACGGTGTCGCTTCGCAGATCGATAACAGGCATGTGCGCCTCCGGAGCCTGGATTGGGCAATATTCTAGCAACACTTCTTGCCAAACACTAGGGCGAAATCTAGTATGATGAGTCTGCCGGAAGGCAAGTATGTAATGCGACAAACAGCGATTTCATTCCGGTCGGGCAACCTCTCCCTGGAGGCTGTCCTGGCATCTCCCGGCGATGCATCGGCTGCATGCCCGGGAGTCGTTTTGTGCCATCCGCACCCGCTCATGGGCGGCACCATGGACAATGCCGTGGTGCTGGCCGTGTCCCACTCTCTGCTGGATTATGGCATCTCGACCCTGAGGTTCAACTTTCGGGGAGTGGGTAAGAGCGAGGGGGCTTACGATGAAGGAGAAGGTGAGAAGGACGATGCGGCGGCCGCCCTGCAGGTGATGAGTAAGCTGCCCGGCATCAACGGCAAGCGCCTGGGCCTCGTGGGATACTCCTTCGGCGCCGTCGTGTCACTGGCAGGGCTGGCCCAGTTCGGGCCCATCAGGGCGATGGCCCTCGTTTCTCCGCCGCTGAGGGCCTTCGAGGGCCTGAAGGAGAGTAAGCCCGGTGTGCCCAAACTGGTGGTCAGCGGGGACAGGGACCAGGTGGTCGATAGCGAGGCCTTGGAAGGGGCGGTGGCTGCCAATCTCGGGGGCGCCCATCTCAAGATCATACCTGGAGCTAACCATGTATGGGCTGGCCTCGAGAGCAGCGCCGCCGAAGAAGTTGCGCAATTTCTTGCTACCCACCTGGTCGGGTAAGGTTGGGAATCCTCTTGTTTCCGCGCCCCGGCTTTCAAAGGAGCAGCCCTTGAGTTCCGGTTGGGTGTCTTGGGTTAGAGACCCCTACTTCCTGCTGGCTGCCAGCTCGTCCTTCAGCTTGGACCAGGTGACCAAAGCTATAGTCCTCAACCAGCTCTTCTATGGGCAGTCGGTGCCCCACGACGGCTTCATCAGGATAACCCTGACGCGCAACACCGGTGGGGTTTTCGGACTCTTTCCCGACCAGACCATGGCCCTGGTGCTGGCCTCCTTTGTTGCCATAGGAATCCTCTTCTTCATTTATCGCAGTCACGCCTTGTCGAGTCCGTTGCTGCGCCTGAGCTTGGGCCTGCAGCTTGGGGGCGCCTTGGGCAACCTGGTGGACAGGATTAGGCTGGGCGCGGTCACAGACTTTATCGATGTGGGGGCATGGCCCATTTTCAATGTGGCGGACGCATCCATCGTAGTGGGAATCATTTTGCTGGTGTTCCTACTCTTGTCTCCCAGCAGTAGAGAGAGAACAGCCCAGACGTTGTCCATCGGGGCAAACAGAGCGGGCCTGCTCAATGATGGGTCCCCGGAATCGGACGGGCGGGTAGGTTGTTCCCTATGCTCCACCGAGGTGAGCTACACCGGCGGGGTGTGGCTGTGCCCGGGATGCGGTGTGTCCTATGGAAACCGGGGTGCACGATGACCCCGGAGACCTTTACGCTGGAGGTACCATCTCGCCAGGAGCGACTGGACACCTACCTGGTCTCCCAGAGGCCGGCCCTGACCAGGTCCCAGGTCCGCCAGCTTATCGGAAACGGCCATGTGCTGGTCAACGGTGCCGCTTCCAAACCGGGCCAGAAGCTCAAGGCGGGGGATGAGGTACGCGTCAGTGTGCCCGAGCCCCAACCCGCGCAAATCCAGGCCGAAGATATCGACGTCAACATCTTGTACCAGGACGCAGTCCTGGCCGTGGTTGACAAGCCTGCCGGACTCTCCGTGCACCCAGGCCCCGGGCATCCAACGGGTACCCTGGTTAACGCTCTCCTGGCCATCTGCCCGGACATCGCGGGTGTCGGCGATACGGTCCGTCCCGGAATCGTCCACCGCCTAGACAAGGATACATCCGGCGTGATGGTCGCTGCCAAGACAACGACAGCCCACCAGCACCTGGCCCGGCAGCTTGCCTCCAGGAGCATGTCTAAGACCTACCGAGCACTGGCCGTGGGTGAGGTTTTGCCTGCCACGGGAACGCTGCGATACCCTATAGGCAGGGACCGGGCCAATCGCAAACGAATGGCGGTGGTGGAAGGGGGCCGGGAGTCCGCTACCAGCTACGAGGTGATTCGGAGCGTGGGGGGATGCTCGCTGCTGAACGTGTTCCCACGTACGGGGCGCACCCACCAGATACGGGTGCACTTCGCGGCCATCGGGCATCCGCTGCTGGGGGACGAACTCTACGGCAAGAAGAGCCACTTGCTGCCAAGGCAGTTCCTCCATGCGTACAGCCTTGGCTTCGTCCATCCCTACACAGGTGAGAAGATGATGTTCACCGCCCCTCTACCCGAGGATATGAATGAGGTGTTGAGGTGCCTGGAAGCAGCGTGAGGGTGCGTTTCGCGCCCAGTCCCACGGGGGACCCTCACATAGGCAACCTGCGCACTGCCCTCTTCAACTGGCTCTTTGCCCGCCATCATGGAGGGACCTTCATCCTGCGGGTGGAGGATACGGACCAGAAGCGCTACTCGGCCGGGGCACTGGGCAAGATCCAGGACTCCCTGCGCTGGCTCGGCTTGGACTGGGATGAGGGACCCGACGTTGGTGGCCCCCACGCACCCTACTTCCAGTCCCAGCGATTGGACATTTACCAAGAGGCGGCTCAGCGGCTGGTGGAGGAGGGGAGCGCCTACTACTGCTACTGCTCCTCGGACCGCCTGGACGAACTGCGCCGGTCCATGAAGGGGTCCAAAGGCGCCAGAGGATACGATGGGCGCTGCCGAGACCTGACCGCTGCTGAGCGAAGCCAAGCCGAGGCTCAGGGCATTGTCCCCACCGTCCGATTCAAGATGGCCAGGGAGGGAGCGACCCGCTTCCACGACATCATACGAGGCGATGTGGTCTGGCGGAACGATCTGCTGGACGATCATGTCCTGTTGAAGTCCGACGGTTATCCGACCTACCACCTGGCCAACGTTGTCGATGATCACCTTATGGATATCAGCCATGCGATGCGGGCCGAGGAGTGGCTCTCCAGCACCCCGCGCCATGTCCAACTATACAGCGCCCTGGGATATCAGCCTCCCCTGTTCGCTCACCTCCCCATAATCCTGGGCCCCGACAGGTCCAAGCTCTCCAAGCGCCACGGCGCTGCATCGGCCCTCCAGTACAGGTCCGACGGCTTCCTTCCCGAGGCCATGGTCAACTTCATGGCCCTGCTGGGCTGGTCCCTGGACGACAAGACCGAGGTCATGTCCCGGGAGATGCTGGTGGAGAGCTTCTCTGCGGAGCGCATCGTCCGCTCGGCGGCCATTTTCGACATAGAGAAGCTCCAGTGGATGAACGGGGTGTACATCAGGCAGATGTCCACCGAGGAACTGGCCGAAGCTATGTTGCCCTACCTGGAGAAGGACTTGCCGCGGGAGTGTACCCCCGTGGATCGGGACTACCTGCTGAAGCTGGCCCCGCTGCTGCAGGAGCGGGTCAGGACCCTGGGAGGAGGGCTGGACAGCCAGGGAAGCGTGGCCGAGGCCTCCATCTACTTTTTCATCGACGACATAAGCGCCAGCGTTGAAGAGATACTGGAGAGGGTGAGAGAGCCTGAGACGGCTGTGAATGCCCTCAACCGCACCCTTGATGTCCTGAACCAAGCCGGTGAGCTTACCCACGACGCGCTGGAAGAAGAGCTGAGGGCGGCCGCCTCGGAGATGGGGCTCTCGGCCAGCCGTTACTTCGGCATGTTGCGCATGGTGCTCACCGGCAGGACAGCTTCCCCTCCCCTGTTCGAGACCATGGAGGTGCTGGGCAAGGAGCGCTGTGTCAGGCGCATCGAGGGCGCGCTGGACACCCTGGCAAAGGGTGCCTAGGCCGCGGGCATTTTCCTTGCGCCTAGGGGCTGCCTATGCTATATTCCCTAGGCCAAATGCAGGGTGTGTTTTAGGGGAGCATGGTCGACGATTATCTGCGTCAGTACGGCCTCGTTGCGATTCTCGGCATAGTAGCCGTCATAGTTCCCACCAGCATGTTGATGCTGTCGTGGGTCGCTTCCAAAGTCAAGATACGTCCCCAGAAGCCGGGAGCCGTTAAGTCCGAGGTCTACGAGTGCGGCATGCAGACCATCGGGGGCAAGTGGGGACAGTTCAACTTCCGCTTTTACCTGTACGCCCTTTTGTTCATCATCTTCGACGTTGGCGTCGTCTTCATCTATCCCTGGGCCGTCAAGTTTAACCAGCTCGGCCTCTTCGCTCTAGTAGCGATGATGGTGTTCATTTCCATACTGGCCCTTGGCTGGGTTTACGCATGGCGAAAACAGGACCTGGAGTGGAGATAGGAATGACATCGGAGATACAAGAAGGCGCAGGTCCCCTAAGCTCCCGCACTTGGAGCCTGGACCTGGAGGAGGGGCAGGTGGTCGGGGACATGCGCCGGACCAACGCCCACCCCTACCCGGAACCCCTGATCCAGGTGCCCGATGACCTGTCCCGCAACGTTATGGTCACCTCCGTGGATGCTTTGCTGAACTGGGGGCGCAAGTCCGCCTTGTGGCCGGTAGCCTTCGGCCTGGCCTGCTGCGCCTTCGAGATGATGGCCACAGCCATGGGCCGGTTCGACATAGCCCGGTTTGGCATGGAGGCCTTCAGGGCCACACCCAGGCAGGCGGACTTGATGATCGTCGCCGGCACCGTAACCTGGAAGATGGCGCCAGCCATCCGCCGAATCTACGACCAGATGGGCGAACCGAAATGGGTCATTTCCATGGGAGTATGCGCCACCAGCGGAGGGCCTTACTACTCCTGCTACAGCGTGGTGCCCGGCGTCAACCACATCGTCCCAGTGGATGTGTACGTACCCGGCTGCCCGCCCCGGCCCGATGCCCTTCTCTACGGGATCATGCAGCTTCACGAGAAGATCAAGCGCTATAGTCTGCGGGGCGATGTTGCAGGTGAATGATGACCAGCTTCCTTGATGTGGGGGAACTGGCCCGGCACATTCAGGCAACGTATCCCGAATCCGTAGAAGAGCAGACAGCATCCCACCTGTGGATAAGGCCGAGCCTCATCGCGGACGTCTGCAGGTACCTCAAGGAAGACCCTGAGCTGAAGATGGAGTACCTGAACTCCATCTCGGCAGTGGACTACATCGACCACTTCGAGCTGATCTACCTGATGACCTCCTTCGAGTACAACCACAGCGTTTTCCTGAGGGCCAGGGTGCCCGGCAGAGGGGAGCCTGAGGTGCCGTCGGTTATCGATGTCTGGCCTGGAGCCGACTACCAAGAGCGGGAGATCTGGGACCTGATGGGCGTCCGGTTCGACGGCCATCCAAATATGAAACGCATCCTGCTCTGGGAGGGCTTTCCGGGGCATCCCCTGCGAAAAGACTTCCAGGACTCGGTAGAGTACTAGGCCTCCCATGCCAATTCGCACCGAGCCCATCACCATCAACATCGGGCCCCAGCACCCCAGCACCCACGGGGTATTTCGCCTCCGCGTGACCTTCGACGGCGAGATGATCGTGGATGTGGAGCCGGTATTCGGGTACCTCCATCGAGGCACCGAGAAGCTGGCTGAAGAGCGCAACTACACCCAGATCGTCACACTCACGGACCGGCTGGACTACGTTGCCTCCATGACCAACAACCAAGCCTACTGCCTGGCTGTCGAGCGCCTGATGGGCATAGAGGTGCCGGTCAGAGGGCAATACCTCAGGGTCATGGCCGCCGAGCTCCAGCGCATCGCCAGCCACCTGGTGGCCACCGGCTTTCTGCTCCAGGACTTGGGCGCGCTGGGGACTCCACTGATGTACTGCTTCCGGGAGCGGGAGCGCATACTCGACCTTTTCGAGATGCTGTGCGGCGCACGCATAACCGTGAGCTACATGAGGCCCGGTGGGGTGTACTACGACGCACCAGAGGATTTTTGGCCTGCCCTGAGGCGTTTTCTGGACTACATGCCCTCCTACCTGGACGAGTTGGAACAGCTCCTGGCGGAGAACGAGATCATTCTCGTAAGAGTGCGGAACGTCGGCAACCTCCCCGTGGACAGGTTAATCGCCTGCTCGGCCAGCGGGCCAATACTGCGGGCCAGCGGGCTGGCTTGGGACTGGAGAAAGGCGGACCCTTACGATGTGTACGACGGGCTGGAGTTCGACGTACCGGTCGGCACCAACGGCGACAACCTGGATCGGTTCTGGGTGCGGATGCAGGAGATGCGCCAGAGCCTGCGGATCGTCCGGCAGTGCGTGGAGCAGATACCCGACGGCCCTGTACGGGCGGAGCTGCCCCTGGTAATTCGCCCACCCAAGGGGGCCGAAGCCTACGGGCGCGTCGAGTCGCCCAAGGGCGAGCTGGGCTTCTATCTGATCAGCGATGGGGGCATATCACCATACCGGTGCAAGATACGCTCTCCATCCCTGCTAAACCTGACGATCATCAAAGACTTGCTTATCGGCTGGAAGCTGGCGGATATGATCGTCAACCTTGGGAGCATCGACATAAACATGGGTGAGGTTGACCGGTGAACTGCAGCATAGGCCCCGACAGCCTGCTCCATGGAAATGTGCTGTACAGGCACATATACAACGCCATCGGCGAAGTCATGCCAAGCTCCTTGTGCTGGCTCGACCACATCATCTCAGGCTTCCTGATCATCCTCATCCTGGTTAATGGTGTCCTTCTGGGCGCCGCCCTGTTTGTGTGGCTGGAGCGGCGGGTCCTGGGTAGGATGCAGAACCGTTTGGGACCCAACCGCTGGGGGCCTTTCGGCTTGCTCCAGCCCATAGCCGACCTGGTAAAGCTCCTGACAAAGGAAGACCTGGTGCCCCAGGGCGCCGACCGTATCGCCTTCCTGATGGTGCCCATCGTGGTTGTGTTCCCGCTGATAGCCGGGTTGGCAGTGGTCCCCATCGCCAGAAACACCTTCCTGGCCGACCTGAATATCGGTGTGCTGTACCTCGTAGCTATCACCGGGTTGAGCACCCTGGGCATATTCATGGCCGGCTGGTCTTCGGGAAACCGCTACGCCATGTTCGGTGCCATGCGGGGCGTAGCGATGCTGATCAGCTACGAGATACCCACCGTTCTCTCCCTGGTGGGCATCGTGCTCCTGGCCGGCTCCATGAGCTTGGTGGATGTGGTCAACGCCCAGCAGGTACCCTTTGTCGTGGTCCAGCCCCTAGGTATTCTGGTGTTCATGCTGGGAATCTCGGCAGAGCTGAACCGCACCCCGTTCGACATCGTCGAGGCGGAGTCGGAGCTGGTTGCGGGGTATCACACCGAGTACAGCGGCATCAAGTTCGCCTTGGTGCAGATGGCGGAGTTCGGAGGCGTAATCGCGGCGTCGGCCGTTGCATCTACCCTGTTCATGGGGGGCTGGAGCGGCCCCTTTCTGTCCGGCCAGCTTGGGGCCCTCTGGTTCCTGGCCAAGCTGGGGTTCTTTGTGTTCCTTTTCATCTGGATCAGGGCAACCTTCCCCAGGCTTCGAATCGACCAGATAATGGCCTTTGCGTGGAAGTTCCTGTTCCCGATGAGCCTGATCAACATCGTCGTAACAACTCTGCAGGTGTACTGGCTGCGAGACGAGGCGGGCGCCCTTTCGAGGGGAGATCTGGGCCTCATGGCCGCCATCAACATTCCCTTGGCAATAGTAACAGTCGCCGCATTCGGCACCCTGGTGCGAGACAAGGTTCGTCCGCCCAGGAGCACCTTTGGGGCTGGCGCCTGGCCTTCGAGAACCACCATGCCCGCTGCCGGGCAGGGAGATGGGGCTTAGCATGTATGGTCTAGGACTTGTCAAAGGACTGATGGTCACCTTGAAGAACCTGACCAGGAAACCCTTTACGGTCCAGTACCCCGAGGAAAGGGTTTCCCAGCACCCCAGGTTCCGGGGTGAAGAGTTCGGCTGGTACGAAGAGCGGTGCACGGGATGCGCGTCCTGCGCCAAGTACTGCCCCCTCGGGATCATCAAGATCGTTACTTCCCCCAGCGGCACCGCCATGGCCCAGGGCGACAAGTACAACCTGGAAGTGTTCGACATCGACATAGGGCGGTGCATGTTCTGCGGGCTGTGCGTCGAAGCTTGCCCCTATGATGCGCTGTTCATGGGCAGCGGGTTCGAGCGGGGGCGCTACGCTCGCAGCGAGCTCGTTATCGGCATTGATGAGCTCCGGCAAGCCGAAAAGAGGCCAAGCACATGGTTCCGCCCCCAGCTAGAGAACGCTGGCTATAGTCCCCACGAAGGCCAGCCCTTGTCTTGGAGAGAAGTAGGGCGGGAGCAGAACCGGTGGCATCAGCACGAGAAATCGGGCGCGAGAATAGAGAAGGCGGATATCGGCGGAGGCACGTTGCCATCCAGCGAATCTTCAGGTACGGGATAAAGCTGGATGACCGCACAACAAAAGCAATGGTTGGATGAATCTAGGTGAATTGCAGATTGGGCATCCCAACACCCCAACTTATGTTTGAGAGGACGCAGGAAAACCGTTGTTTCAGGAGATAGCATTCTGGGCGCTGTCGGCCGCAGGTGTCGGCGGCGCCTTGGGCGTTGTTCTTGTCAGGGATGTATTCCGTGCAGCCCTTCTCCTTGTCCTCGTTTTCATGACGGTGGCAGGTCTCTTCGTCCTGATGAGCGCCGAATTCCTGGCTGTCGTGCAACTGCTCATCTACGTGGGCGCCGTTGCCATTCTCATCGTGTTCGCCATCATGCTCACCCGGGAGGTTCAGCAGGGCAACCTTCCCAATCGCCTTCATTTCCCGGCGGGCATTCTTACTGCCCTGCTGCTGGCGGCCTTCATCTACGTGGTGCTCGACACCGACTGGAACCAGCAGGTAGGGCTCGGCGAGATTCAGCCAGGCCAGGAACAGTTGGTTCAGGAACGGCTGAATGCCCGGGGCCTTGGTTGGGTAACTGAAGCGGTGCAGTCCAACACTGTGGGAGGCCTTCCCGTCGATTGGGAAGATGGAGTGGAGAGGCATATTCAGGAGCGCATCGACGAGATCCAATCCGCAGAAGTGACGCAGTTTGAGACGGAAGCCCAGCTATTGCAAGCCGAACTGATCCTCATGGAGCAGGGGCGGTTGGTGGCTAGACTGCATCCCGACTTTATCGATGAGTTCCAGGAGGTGACTGAGCCCACGGCTCCATCCCAAGCCCTCATGGACGCATTGAACGAGCCCGGTTCTCCAATCGAGGATGTAGTAGAGATACGGCCGAAGGTAGAGGGGAACATATCGTGGTGGGTGGGTCCTGACGGGGACGTGCAAGGCAGGGACAGATGGTGGTTGGTCGGGCCGGACGGGGACCTGAAATACTCGGTTGTGCCCGGGGAAGTGACGGCCGCGATCTCTACTGATGGTGAGAACGTGACCATAAGGAACGTCCCTGTACTCAATATCTTCGAAGGACGCTATGAGAAGGCCGAGGTTCGCACGGGCATAGGTGATCTGCTGATCAACGACTATGTGCTGGCATTCGAGGTAGCGGCGGTGCTCCTGCTGGCCACCATAATCGGAGCCCTGGTAATCACGAGGGAGCGGTAGCGGTGGACCTGGAGCGACTGCTCATACTATCGGGCATTCTCTTCTGCGTCGGGTTGTATGGCACGATGGCTCGGCGGAACGCCATCACCGTCCTCATGTCGATCGAGCTGATGTTTAACGCGGTGAACGTGGCGATGGTGGCCTTTGCAAAGTACATCGTCCCGCTGGGAGTGCAGGACCACCTGGGAAGACTGCTGACAGGGCAGATTTTCGTGGTGTTTATCATAACCGTTGCCGCCGCCGAGATAGCCCTGGGCTTGGCTATAGTAATAGCTCTGTATCGAAACCGGGAAACCGTTGACATAACCGAAGCCAGCTTGATGCGACGCTAGCGACTGCGAGCGTAGTGGGAAGGCAGTATGTGGACCGAGTTTAAGAAGGTGACCAACCTGATGACGGCCGAGATGTGGAAGGAAGTCCTGGAGGGGGAGGGTCTCCCCACCCGCATCCTCCCTGAAGGGGACATCCTCGACTGGGCCGACCGGACACCCTTCCGCATCATGGTGCCCAAGGGACGGGAACATGTGGCAGAGGAGATCCTGAGGAAGCTGTAAGATGATCCAAGAGGCAGCCGTCTGGGCTATATTCCTTCTGCCGCTGGGCTCCTTTGCAGCAATCGCCCTATTGATCCGGCCATTTCTTAACCGGTTCTCCGGGTTGGCCGCCCTCACTACCATCACGACAATAGGCGCCTCGTTCGCCCTGTCGCTGGTGGCCCTTACCTCCGTCATCGAAAACGGCGAGGTACTCTTCGCGCCCCACGAATGGCTGGCCTTGGGTTCGCTGCAGATTAACCTGGGCATCATCCTGGACCCCATGACCGCAATCATGCTGGTGGTGGTTACCGGCGTGAGCCTGATGGTGCAGGTCTACTCCCTCGGGTACATGAAGGGCGATCCGGGATTCGCCCGGTACTACGCCCTCATGTCCCTGTTCACAGCATCCATGATTGGGCTGGTGATCGCCAGCAACGTGGTGCAGCTGTACGTGTTCTGGGAGCTCGTCGGCGTGTGCTCGTACCTCCTTATCGGCTTCTGGTACACCAGGCCCTCAGCCGCCGCAGCAGCCAAGAAGGCCTTTATCGTCACGCGTATCGGGGACCTGGGATTCCTGATCGCCATCCTGTACCTGTTCTTCAATACCTCGGCCTTCGCCAAAAACGGGCTGAACGCCCTGGAGATCGGCGACATATCCGCCGGGGTGCAGATGGGACTGATTGGAGGAGTGGCCCTCACGTTGATGGTGATGGGGATATTTGCCGGGGCGGCGGGCAAGTCGGCCCAGTTCCCCCTGCACATATGGCTGCCCGATGCTATGGAAGGCCCCACACCCGTCAGCGCCCTGATTCACGCAGCTACTATGGTGGCCGCGGGTGTGTTCCTGATTGCCCGCTTCTTCCCCGTGGTCCAAGCGTCGGTGGACGCCATGCAGATCATTGCCGTGGTCGGGGCCGTCACCGCCATCTTTGCGGCCACCATGGGCCTTGTAATGAACGACATCAAGCGGGTGCTGGCCTACTCCACGATCAGCCAGCTTGGGTACATGGTGGCGGCCCTGGGGGTGGGAGCATACGTTCCCGCCATCTTCCACCTGTTCACCCACGCTTTCTTCAAAGCTCTGCTGTTTATGGGCGCAGGCAGCGTGAACCATGCCAGCGGCACCTTCGATATGCGGTTCATGGGAGGCCTGCGCAAATACATGCCCTGGACCTACGGCCTCGTGCTTATCGGATCGCTGAGTTTGGCGGGAATCTTCCCCTTATCCGGTTTCTGGAGCAAGGACGAGATACTGGCCCACGCCTGGGGCGGCGGCGCCACGGTGGACATGGTGGTGTTCTGGCTCCTATTTGCTGCTGTGCCCATGACCGCCTTCTACGTCTTCAGAATGGTGTTCATGACTTTCCACGGCGAGTTCCGGGGAGGTGTCGAAGCCGAGGAACGGGACGCCGGTATTGACACCCCGGCGGGTGAGCACAGGGTGCATCTCGCCGAGTCGCCTTGGGTTATGGTTCTTCCCATGGGCCTTCTTGGTGTGGCGTCGGTGGTAGTGGGTGGCCTTGTGAACCCCGTCGTGGACATCCTGGGTATCCCCGCCCACTGGTTTGCGGATTTCCTGGGAGGCAAGTCCGACGTCATCTTTCTCTTGGCGGTGATTTCCGTCGCCGTCGCGGTCCTGGGGATAGGCGTTGCGGCCTTCCTGTTCGCAATCCCGAACCTTTTGCCGGGACTATTGGGAGCACCCTTCAGGGCGGTCCACCTACTGCTGTCCCGGAAGTACTACATGGATGAGCTGTTCGAAGGAGCGGTCACCCGGCGCGGGTTCTACGGCGTGGTGGGTGGAACTCTGGACTGGATAGACCGGAAGATCATCGACAACTTTGCCGAGACCATCGGCTGGTCATCCAGGAATTTCGGGCGGGTGGTGGCCCTGCTCCAGACGGGGCAAGCCCAGGGTTACGTGGTGGTTGTCGCTCTGGGAGCAATAGTAATCGGAGGAGTGTTCTTTGCCTTCATGTGGACTTAAGAATGGCAACAGCGTGGTTGTAGTTGGAATTTAACGGCCTTTTGACTGCAACCGTCTTCCTGCCCCTGGTGGGAGCGATCGTCACCGCCGCCCTGCTTCGGGGTGGCGGGAAGGTGCGCGTGTTTGCCACCCTGGTACTCCTGGCAGACCTGGTCCTGTCGGGGCTGGTGCTCTCCCTTTATGACCGGGGAGGCGCCGAGCGGTTCCAGATGATCGACCGGTTCAACTGGTTCGGTGAAGACTCGATCTTCGGCAGCGCATCCTTCACGGCCAGCTACCACCTCGCAGTTGATGGACTGAGCGCCCCGCTAGTGCTCCTGACGGGGCTGCTGGGCTTGGCGGCGGTGCTGGCCTCGTGGAGCATCCAGACCCGGGTCAAGGAGTATTTCGTCTGGCTGCTGATATTGCAGACGGCGGTCATGGGAGTGTTCACAGCCCAGGACTTCCTGCTGTTCTTCCTCTTCTGGGAGCTGGAGCTGGTGCCCATGTACATGCTCATCTCAGTGTGGGGCACTGGGCGCAAAGAGTACTCAGCGATGAAGTTCCTCATCTTCACCATTCTGGGCGGGGCTTTCATGCTAGTCGGTATCCTGGCCGTGGCACTGACCTCAGACGTGGCCACCTTCGACATGACCCAGTTGTCCTTGCTGGGAATTAGCAGCTCATCTGTGGTGCCCGTTGGCCTTATCTTCTGGTTCTTCGTGGTCGCCTTCGCAATCAAGCTTCCGGTGTGGCCGGTGCATACGTGGCTGCCCGACGCTCACACCGACGCGCCCACGGCGGTCAGCGTCATGCTGGCCGGCGTCCTGCTGAAAATGGGCGGGTACGGACTCATCAGGGTGTGCGTTGGAATGTTCCCCGAGCTGGAACACGCTCACACATATGCTTGGGTTCTGGCGGTGCTGGCAGTGATCGGCGTCCTTTACGGAGCCATCGTGACCCTGCGCCAGACGGATTTGAAGCGCCTTATAGCCTACAGCAGCGTGAGTCACATGGGGCTGGTGTTGCTGGGCGTGGCTGTGGGTGTCGGAGGAGGTGCCCTTTTCGGCTCCGACTCGGAGAACGTGGCTGATCTGGCCTTGGCCGGAGCCAGCATGCAGATGTTTACCCATGGCACCATCACGGGCCTGCTCTTCCTGTTGGTGGGGCTGGTGTACGAGAAGGCGCACACCCGGTACATCCCGGACCTGGGCGGGCTTGCCGGCAGGATGCCCCTGGTCGCCTGCGGTTTCCTGGTTGCGGGGCTGGCGTCCTTAGGCTTGCCCGGGCTGAGCGGCTTCGTGGCGGAGGTGATGGTGTTTCTAGGGAGCTTCAAGGCCTTTGCTTGGCCCACAGCCCTGGCTGCGGTAGGCATCGTCATAGCAGCGGGATACATCTTGTGGATGTTGGAGCGGGTGCTCTTCGGGCCGGGCAAGGAGCGGTTCGCCACCATCACTGATGCCAGCATACTGGAAGCCGCGCCGGCGGTGATGCTGACCGCAAGCATAATCGTGATCGGGGTGTACCCTTCGCTCCTGACCGACTACTTTGGTGCTGGCATTGCCCAGCTTTCTCAAGTAACTGACCTTGTGAGCGCGGGCAAATGACCACCGAAGATGTCCGCCTTCTTTCCCCGGAGATAGCCCTCGTCGGCTTGGCCCTGCTGATTATCGCCCTGGACCTTTTCGTGAAGCAGAAGGGCCTCCTAGGGATAATCTCCGCAATCGGGCTTCTGGCCCCGTTGGGTCTGAGCCTTTGGCTATGGATGGATGTTGCCGACCAGCCCGACAACAGGTTGGTCGGCATATTCGGCACCCTCGTCGTGGACCGGTTCGCCCTGTTCTTCAAGTTCCTTGTGCTGGGCGTGGCGGCCCTGGTAGTGCTGGCATCGTCGGACTACGGAAGGCACATGAGGGAACACCGGGGCGAGTATTACGGGCTGCTCCTGTTCTCAGCTACGGGCATGATGCTTTTGGCCGCAACCGAAGAGCTTATAGCGATCTACGTAGCGTTGGAGCTGACCACGCTGCCCCTGATAGCCCTAGCGGCTTTCCTTAAGACATCCCGGTCCAGCGAATCGGGCCTGAAATTCCTGGTCCTGAGCGCCACAAGCTCGGCCCTGCTCCTGTACGGCGTCGCCCTGGTATACGGGTTCACCGGGACCACCTTCCTGGCCGAAATCGCGCGTCAGGCGGCCTTCCTGACGGAGCCCGGGGAGATCTTCGGGGGAAGCTCGGCCTTTCTGCTGGGAGTGGTGCTGATCATTGCGGGCTTGGGCTTCAAAATATCGGCGGCTCCCTTCCACATGTGGGTGCCGGATGTGTATGAAGGCGCTCCAACCCCTGTAACAGCGTACCTGTCCGTGGCCAGCAAGGCGGCCGGGTTTGCGGTGCTGCTCAGGGTGTTGTACGTGGGCTTCGAGGTGTTCCAGCTTGACTGGCAGATACTGCTTGCTGCCATGGCCGCTGCATCCATGACCATAGGCAACCTCGTAGCCATCGCCCAGACGAGCGTCAAGAGGCTTCTGGCCTACAGCACCATCGCTCACGCCGGGTACTTGCTGGTGGGCTTGGCGGCCATCGCGCCTACTACGGCCGATGGAACTACCTCCGGCCCAAGCAGCGTGCTCTACTACCTTGGCGCGTACGCTGCCACCAACCTGGCTGCATTCTTTGCGGTCATGGCTATTGCAAACAAGGTCGGCAGCGACCAGATACCGGACTTTGCCGGTATCAGCCGCAGAGCGCCTATCGTGGCGTTTGTCTTGGCGTTGTCCCTGGTCGCGCTGATTGGCGTGCCCCCGACGGGCATATTCATTGCCAAGCTGTATATCTTCGGCTCGGCCCTGGAGAGCGGCCTGCTCTGGCTGGTCGTGGTGGGTGTAGCCAACACAGTAGTGTCGGCTTACTACTACCTGAGGGTTGTGAGGACCATGTACCTTGACCCGCCCACATCGGAGGAAGGCTTACCCACCTCTCCGTCGTTAAAGCTTGCCCTGGGTGTGTCGGCCTTGGGCGTCTTGGTCTTCGGTTTTCTGCCAGGCCCGTTGCTGAGGTTGGTCGAGCTGTCTTCAGAGACCTTGGGCACTACGGTGGTGGAGTATGTGCGGCTTCTTCCTATCGGCTAATCGGCCAGGGGCGAGAGGGCCCCGCAGGGGGTCAGATTTTATTGACAGCTACTAAGGCCAATGCTAGACTTCCGTAGTCAGTTAGCTAGCATTGCCCTGGGGATTTCCTTCCCCCGGAAGCGGTAAATGGCCTCTCTTCAGACCATCGGATTCATCTACAACGACCGCATATCAGAAGCCCGAGAAATGGCGAACGCCCTGGTCGAACGTTTGGACCTATGCGACAGGTCCTGGCAATGCGCTGCAACCGAAGTTGATGAGGACCTGACGGGCGCTGAAGACACCGACCTGATCATCACCATTGGCGGCGACGGCACCATAATCCGCGCCGCCAGGGTATCCGTTCCTAACCGCATCCCCATCCTGGGCATCAACATGGGAAGGCTGGGCTTCATGACGGAGATCGAAGCCCACGAAGCCTTCGACAAGGTCCCCCTGTTCCTGGAAGGGGATATGCGGGTGGAAGAGAGGTGCATGCTCCAGGTGCGTACCTTGTCCGACGGAAGGGGAGGCAGCGTCTATCTGCCCATGGCAGGCAAGGACAAGTGTCATGCATTGAACGATGTAGTAGTAGGGCGGGGAGCGGTTTCCCGCCTGGTTTCGATAGCAACCTACATAAATAGCGCCTTCATAACCGAGTTCCGGGCGGATGCTGTGATCGTTTCTACTGCTACGGGAAGCACAGGGTACAACCTGTCGGTGGGTGGGCCTATCCTGTGGCCGCTGGCTGACGAAATGATTCTGAAGCCCATTGCGCCTCACGTCGGAATGGCATCAGCCATGGTGCTTCCGGCTTCTTCGACCGTAGACCTGGTGGTCCAGACCGATCACAGCGCGACCCTGAGTGTGGACGGCTACGTAGATGCCGACCTTCCCGCAGGCGCATCCGTGGAGGTGCAGGCAAGCTCCCGGGCAGCCCTGTTCCTCCGGGCCAACCCGCCTATCCATTTCTTCGAGACCCTGACCCAACGATTGGGTTTTGGGGAAGGCGCAAGCACCACAAGGGCTATCCAATACTAGCTGCGATGACTTCCGACCTCCAACCCGAACTCACCTTAAGCAGCCGCATGGCCTTCCAGGGAAGGATATTCAACGTGCGGGTGGATGATGTCAGCCTTGGCCGGGGCGGTCAGAGTGTCCGCGAGATCGTCGAACATCGCCCTTGCGTGTGCATCGTTCCCTATGAGGATGAAGAGAACATCGTGATGGTGCGCCAGTACCGCAAGGCGGTGGAACAGATCTTGCTGGAGATTCCGGCGGGAAACGTGGAAGATGGGGAGCTTTCCGAAGAGACGGTGCTGAGGGAGCTTCAGGAAGAGACTGGCTACTCGGCAACTCACCTGGAACTGCTGTCCAGGTTTTGGATCAGCCCGGGATTCAGCACCGAGCTGATGCACGCCTATGCGGCGACGGGCCTTTTCCCCAGCTCCCTACCGGCGGACGAGGATGAAGATATCAGGGTCGAACATGTGCCCCTGGCCCAGGTGCCGGAATTGATCAAGAAAGGTATCATCAAGGATGCTAAGAGCATCGCCGCACTGATGATGGCGATGCACTTGCGAGATGCAGGCTGACCTGCGACGGTCCGTAGCGACTACTGAAGCGGGCCGACCAGGTGGTCTATCAAGAAAGCAGTGAGGTAGGACCGATAGCGTATGCTTGAGCATGATGTGCTAGTAGTAGGCGCCGGCCTGGCGGGAATGAGGGCGGCCCTGGCTGCCAGAGAGATGGGAGCCAATACGGGAATCATCAGCAAAGTGTATCCCGTACGCAGCCACTCCAACGCCGCCCAGGGCGGCATCAACGCGGCCCTGGTGGACCGAGGCGATGCTTGGGAAGAGCACGCCTACGACACCGTTAAAGGCAGCGATTACTTGGGAGACCAGGACTCCATAGAGCTGATGTGCCAGGTGGCAGGGGAAGAGCTCATCTCCCTGGAGCACATGGGCGTCATTTTCAACAGAGATGACGAGGGCCGCCTTGGCACCAGGGCCTTCGGAGGCCAGAGGCGGGCGCGCACCTTCTTCGTGGCTGACATCACCGGGCAAGCCATCCTGCATGTGCTTTATGAGCAGCTACTTAAGTCGGATATCACCAGCTACGAAGAGTGGTTTGTGACCTCCCTGGTGATGCAGGAAGGCAAATGCTGCGGCGTCTTGGCCATGGAAATCCGTACAGGCCGGGTGTACCTGATCAAGGCCAAGAGCGTGATCCTGTGCACCGGAGGTCTGGGACGCGTGTTCGAACCCAGCACCAACGCCCTCATAGTGACCGGTGACGGCATAGCTTTGGCATACCAAGCCGGAGTGCCCCTCATGGACATGGAGATGGTGCAGTACCATCCGACCACCCTGAAGGGCAGCGGAGTGCTCATAACCGAGGGAGCGCGGGGTGAGGGAGCTTATCTGCTCAACAAGGACGGCGAGCGGTTTATGGAACGCTATGCTCCAAACATGATGGAGCTGGCATCCAGGGATGTTGTGTCCCGCTCCGAGACCATCGAGATCGCCGAGGGCAACGGCGTAAACGGGTCCGTGCTCCTGGACTGCCGGCACTTGGGAGAGAGGCTCATCAAGGAGAAGCTCTCCCAGATCTACGACATAGGCCTGGATCTGCTGGGCATTGACATAACCCAGGAGCCCATCCCCGTTCAGCCGGGCATGCACTACCAGATGGGCGGGATCAAGACCGACATTGACGGCCTCACCAGCGTCCCCGGCATCTATGCCGCCGGTGAGTGTGCCTGCGTCAGCGTTCATGGCGGTAATCGCCTGGGCGCCAACTCGCTGCTGGACACCGTGGTGTTCGGCCACCGCTCCGGAAACCACGCCGCCGAGACATACAGGGGTACGGAGCATGAACCCCTGGATGTAGATGGCCTTGTGGAACAGGAAGAGAAACGTCTGGCTGAGATGCTCTCAAGGGATGCCAACGGGGACCGGGTCGCCAGAATACGGCTGGACATGGGGACGGCCATGAATGCCCACCTGGGTGTGTACCGGGATGAAAACGGCATGAAGGAAGCTCTGGACACCATACAGCAGCTTAAGGGGCGGTACGCAAGCGTGCCCGTTGAAGACAAGGGACGGACGTTTAACACGGACATGGTGTTCGACCTGGAGCTGGGCCTGATGCTGGACTGCGCCGAGGCTATAGCTGTCAGCGCCCTGGAGCGCAAGGAGAGCAGGGGCGCTCACTCACGGACGGACTTCCCTGAGCGGAACGATGCCGACTGGCTCAAGCACATCCTGGTAACATCTACCCCCGCCGGCCCGGAGATCTCCTACAGCCCGGTGGTAATCACCCAGTGGACGCCTGAGGAAAGGAAGTACTGATGGAGCTGGCCGTAAACGTACGACGATACGACCCCGAAGCCGAAGAACCTCATCCCTACTGGTCGGAGTACAAGGTCGAGGTGGATGAATACACCACCGTCCTGGATACTCTGATCAACATCAGGGAGGACATCGACGGGACCTTGTCCCTCCGGTGCTCTTGCCGGAGCGCCATTTGCGGTTCCTGCTCCATGAGGGTCAACGGCCATGCTCAGCTTGCCTGCAAGACCAGGGTGAGCGAGATCGCCCCTGACGGCGGGAGCGTCACCATCGAACCCATGGGCAACATGGAAGTGATCAAGGACTTGGTCGTAGACATGAATCCATTCTGGGACAAGGTGAAGGCCGTCGATCCGTGGCTGCAGCCCGAGGGCCCAGAACCCGAGGGCGAGTACCTAGCCCCCAACGAGGATATGCTGCACCTGGCCGGGGTCATGGGCTGCATCCTGTGCGGCGCTTGCGTTTCCGACTGCACGGTGCTGGAGGTGGACGCCAACTTCCTGGGCCCCGCCGCCCTCGCCAAGGCCTACCGTTTCGTGGCAGACCCCCGGGACTCCCAGGAGAAGCCGAGGCTGGACAGCTTGCGTCAGTACTCGGGCATCTGGGACTGCACCCGCTGCATGGAGTGCGTCCAGGTCTGCCCCAAGGGGGTTGCCCCAATGGACCGCATCATGGCGATGCGGGACCTGGCCATGAACGCCGGGTTCGATAAGGAGATCGGGGCCAGACACACCGACGCTTTCGTCGAGCTGGTTGCCCATAGCGGACGGCTGGATGAGCTGAAGCTGCCCGTCAAGACCGTGGGCATGTTCAACATCCGGGCCATGCAGAGCTTTGCGCCCGTCGGTCTCCGTGCCCTCCTGCGGGGCAAGATGCCCCCAATCTTTCACAAGATGCTCCCCAACGTGGAGAACGTTCGACGAATATTCCGCAAGCTGGAACCAAAGAAATAGTCTTTTCCCAAACCTGAGTTACTTGAGGTAGAAGCCAAATGCCAAAGTATGCGTTTTTCCCAGGCTGTGTATCCCGGGGCGGCTGCCCTGAGCTGTACCCTGCTGCCATGCAGGTCTGCCGGCGCCTGGGAATCGAGCTGGAAGAGATGGTTGGCGCATCCTGCACCGGGGCCGGTGTGCTTCAGGAGAAGAACCAGTTCCTGGGCGATGTGCTGAACGCTCGCACCTTCGCCATGGCAGAGTGGATGGGCCTGCCCATCATGACCATCTGCAGCACATGCCAGGGCGTGATGTCCCAAGCCAACAAGAGGCTCACCGACGACCCCGACTATCTGGCCAAGGTCAACGCTGAACTGGCCGACGAGTACCTGGAGTACAAGGGCACGACGGTGATTAAGCACCTGCTCTGGATAGTCATCGAGGACATCGGGGTGGAGACCCTCAAGACCTACATCCGGAACCCCCTGACGCACCTCAAGGTTGCCCCCTTCTACGGCTGCTACATACTGCGTCCCAGCAACGCCCTCGGCTTCAAGGACTACCCCGGAAGGGAAACCTCCCTGGAAGAGCTGATCGAGGCCATCGGTGGAGAGGTAGTGAACTTCTCAGGCAAGAGCCGGTGCTGCGGCTTTCCCATACTGACCATCAATGAAGCCAACTCTGTGGCCATGGTCGGAAAGCACACGTCCGAGGCGGCTGACATGGGCGCGGACGCAATGGTAACGCCATGCCCCCTCTGCCACCTGAACCTGGATGGTTACCAGCCCAAGGCCATGGCCCAGTCCCAGCGCAAGACCAACCTGCCCATACTGCACCTGCCCCAGCTAATGGGTCTGGCCATGGGCCTGGACCCCGATGAGCTGGGCCTGCAGAAACACATCATTCCCACCAGCGACCTGGTGTCAAAGGCGGTCCCTGCGTAGCCCTGCTTCCTCTCTGGGTGCAGGCCTCCTGTCCGTTCGCCCTGAGGGAAATCGAAGGGGAACGGACTATCTAGGTTCTCAGAATCGCAAAGAGGGCGTAGACTTCCGCTTCCGCGGGAGTGACGATGGTGGGCGGCGGGAGTGACGGGAGCGGGTTAGGAATCACACGTGCTGATCGACCAGGATGGGGTTGCCGTCGGGGTCCAGAACGATGAAGCTGGCGGGGCCAGAACCCTCTCCGTCCGCCTCGCTGATGAAGCTCACACCCCTGGCCTTTAGTTCACTTTGCAGCTCACGCACATCTGTGAAGTTCCCCATGGGCTGCGCCTTGTCATCCCAGCCGGGGTTGAAGGTCAATATGTTCTTGTCGAACATCCCTTGAAACAGCCCTAACGTGCAATAGCCGTTACGCAGGATAAGCCAGTTTTCCGAGGCGTCGCCTCCGACCACTTCGAACCCGAACTTCTCGTAGAAGTCCCTGGAGGCTTCCAGGTCTCCCACGGCAAGGCTGACGGAAAAGGCGCCAAGCTCCATGTGTGTCTCCTTTCGTTGCTGCAATCCTGACCGCTCGAGACTCTCCTAGGTACGTGTTGAGGCTCTCATTGGGCAAGGGGCCAGCAGGTCTTGGGTCAGGTTATGGGCAGGGGAGGCTGCCACCACTTGCTGGTGTTGTTGACCTCGATGTAGTCCACCCACTTCACCCAGTCGTACCCCCGCTTGCCCGGCGATACCAGCCTGGCGGGGAAGCCATGCCGGGGCTCCAGCACCTCTCCGCCCACGCGCACGGCGAGCAAGTAATTCTCAGCTTCTCCCATGGAGAACCTCCGGTAGTAACCCGTCAGCGAACGGACGGTGATGCTGGCAGCATCCGATGTGGGCCCAGCCTTCTCCAGGATGTCCCTCAGCGATGCTCCCTGCCACTCCTGGGTCGAGTACCACCCGCCGGTGCAGTCTAGGGTAGCTTCCATGCCGGCATCCATCTCGAAAAGCTCGTCGTACGAGTAAGTTAAAGGCCTGGCAACCCTGCCCTTTATCTGGAGATGCCATTGACTGGAGTCAACCCTGGGAGTCTTGTCGTTCAGCCATGAAGTGGACGGAAAGTCGTTCCCAGAGAAGCTTCCACGTTCGTAAGAGCCTGTGAACCTCCGGTCTTGTCCCGGAAGATCCAGACCGTCAGCCATGACCTCTATGGCGCGCCACAGGACGAACCCCGCCACTGCCAGCCCCGCTGTGCGCAAGAGAGTCCGCCGGTCCGCCCAGTAGCGGGGGCGCAGCATGCGCCGGTGCCGGCGGAGGTGTATTAGCAGAAGGGGCAGCAGGAGCAGGGCAACGTAGATGTGCCAGCTGACTCCGCTGATTCCCCAGTAGGTGAAATACCCTGCGGTGCTCCACACAGCCCCGAGGGCCAACGCCGTGAACAGGAGGACGAGCAGGCCAAGTGACGCAATATGCAGGATGGGTGAGTAGCGCCAGAGCTGCCTGTCCAGGATGGGCTGAAGGATGTTCTGGAGTTTCCAGGCCAAAAGGAAGATCAGGGCATATCCTGATATCCGGTGGACCCAGAGGGATATAAGTGTCAGGGAACCGTCGGAAGTAAGCCCCAGAAACCCGGTGACCAACCCCACCCCTGCCAGAAGCAGGATGAGAACATTGGCCCAAGGATACTTCATGTCCCCTCGGCGTTAGCCCTTGATTTGGTCGATCACCTTGGCAAAGGCTTCAGTGGTTGCTTCTATATCTTCCGACGAGTGAGCGAGGGAGGGGTAGAATTTGTCCGGCCAGCTCTTCAGCACTCCCTCGTCCAAGAGCAGGATGTTGAACCGCGCCATCTTCGCGGCATCTGCCTTGAGGGTCGAGCGGTAGTTCTCGATGGGTTCGTCGGTGAAATAGAAGCCGAATATCGGGTCCTCACCCGATGGCTGCATGGCAACGTCGGCGTCCTTACAGACGCGCTCTATCCCATCCCTGATCTGCCTGCCGATGGCATGGAGCCGGTCATATATGCCGGGCTTGCCCAGCTCGGTCAGGGTAGCCAGGCCCGCGGCGCAGGCCACGGGATTGGCGTTGAGGGTGCCGACCTGGGATACGAAGGTGTCGGAATCTGCCCGCTGGGGGTCGAGAACGGACATTAGCTCTTCCCGCCCTGCAACCGCTCCCAGGGGGTAGCCGCCGCCGACTATCTTCCCCATGGTGGTCAGGTCGGGCTGGACGCCGTAGTACTCCTGGGCCCCCCCGTAGGCGAGACGGAAGCCGGTAACCACTTCATCGAAGATGAGGGGTATCTCGAAGTGGGCGGTCACATCCCGCAGCCCCTGGAGAAAGCCTGGCTTCGGGGCAATAACTCGCTGCATAGGTTCCAGGATGACTGCGGCCAGGTCGTCATGGTTCTGCTCGATGATGGCCGCAGCGGTCTCGATGTCGTTGTATGGCGCAATCAGCATCGTGTCCAGGATCGCCTTGGGCACGCCGGCTGTGTTGGGAGCGGGAGTGGGATAGTCTTTCAGCGAAGCACCGCTGGGAGTGACGTTCATCACAGCGTAGTCGCTGGTGCCGTGGTAGCCGCCCTCGAACTTGAGCACCACATCCCGTTTCCGGTAGGCCCGGGCGATGCGCATGGCCTGGAAGTCGGCGTCGGTGCCGCTGGTGGTGAAGCGCACCTTGTCAGCGCTGGGGACGGCCTTAGCTATCGCTTCGGCCAGATGCACAGCCCGCTCGTTGGTGGCGAAGAAGGTGCTGCCCTGGTCCACAGCTTCCTTGACGGCACCTACTACCGATGGGTGGGCATGGCCCAGCACCATGGGGCCGGACCCCATCAGGTAGTCTATGTACTCGTTGCCGCTGACATCCCAGACTTTCGATCCCCTCCCTTCCTTAATCAAGAAGAGATGTTCGGGATCTACCTTCATGTTGCCCGTGGAGGCCCCGGGCATGTACTGGGCAGCCTTCTCCAGCAGCTCTCTTTCAGCATTGGTGCGATTCGGCATGGGACCATCCTCCAAGCCAAGTTAGACTCAACATAACCTCACACTGCAAAGTTTACGCAGCGTTCTTCATAACCTCAAGTAGCTCTTTGACGTTGTTGGCCGAAAGATTGAGGGCATCCCTTTCCTGCTGGGTCAGGTCAACCTGGATTATTTCTTCCACGCCGTTGGCTCCCAGCTTTACCGGCACACCTACGTAGAGGCCCTGTATGCCGTACTCTCCGTCCAGATAAACGGAGCAAGGAAGGATGCGCTTCTTGTCCAGCAGCACCGCTTCGGCCATCTGTGCCACGGCCGCCGAGGGGGCATAGTAGGCGCTCCCGGCCTTCAGCAGGGCCACGATCTCGCCTCCTCCCTGCCGGGTCCTCTGCACAAGCTGCTCGATTCGCTCAGCAGGCAGAAGGTCCGTCAGGGGAATCCCTCCGACGGAGGTGTAGCGCACCAGGGGAACCATATCGTCCCCGTGACTTCCCAGCACCACGGCCTGGATGTCCTCCACCGACACATCCAGCTCACGGGCGATGAAGGTACGGAACCGGGCGGTGTCCAGCACCCCGGCCATCCCGAACACCCGGTGGCGTGGGAAACCGCTGACCTCGTAGGCATGCTGCACCATGGCATCCAGGGGGTTGGTGACCACCATCAGCACGCAGTCCGGGGATTGTTCCACTACCGAGCGGGTTACGTCGCCGATGATCTTCATGTTGGTCAGCAGCAGGTCGTCCCTGCTCATGCCGGGCTTGCGGGCGATGCCTGCCGTGACGATGGCCAGATCCGAGCCTGCCGTAGCCTCGTAGCCGTTGCTGCCCACGATCTGGGCATCGGAGCCGAGAACAGGCCCCGACTCCAGCATATCCAGTCCCTTGCCCTGGGGCAGGTCTTCCACGACATCCACCAGTACCACGTCGGCGATCCCCAACCCGTGAATTCGCTGGGCGGTGGTTGCACCGACGTTTCCCGCCCCAACGACCGTGACTTTGCTTCTGGTCATTTATGCTGCCTTTCTTGACATTGGTTTCTAAAAGAACGAGCAGAGGCGCATTCCCGGAGTATTTGGAATGTCCTGCCTTCGCCCTAAGCTTCCTGGACGTACTGCTCCCAGCGTTCCTCCAGCCGGGCATCTTCGATGGTGCTCATAATGTAGTTGCCGAACTCTTCGCCGGTGGCGCCGTTACTTCGTCCCGTCATCACCACTCTGCGCTCGTACTGCCCACATATCTCCAGGGCCTTGTGAAGTTTGTCGCCCTTCTCTTCGAATCCCAGGTGGGTCAACATCATCGCTCCTGCTCGCATCATGGAGCTGGGATCGGCGTATTGGGCCCGTCCTTCGTTGACCATGCGGGGCGCGCTGCCGTGGATCGCTTCAAACATGGCGTAGGCCTTGCCCATGTTGGCGCTACCGGCGGTGCCAATACCGCCCTGTATCTGGGCTGCCTCGTCAGTGAGGATGTCACCGTACAGGTTGGGCAGCACCAGCACCTGGAACTGCTTCTGCCGGGCGGGATTGATGAGGGCGGCGGTCATCAGGTCGATGTACCAGCCCTCCCAGGTGATGCCTGGGTACCTTTCGGACACCATCCGGGCGATGTCCAGAAACTTGCCGTCGGTGGTCTTGACCACATTCGCTTTGGTCACTACGGTCACGTTGTCCTTGCCCGTGCGCTTGGCGTGGGCAAAGGCTGCCTCGATTATGCGCTCGGAGCCTTGGCTGGTGATGACCCGGAAGTCGATGCCCAAGTCCTCGGTAACGTTGACGCCCTGGCTGCCCACAGCGTACATATCCTCGGTGTTCTCCCGGAAGAAGGTCCAGTCGATGCCCTGCTGGGGTATGCGCACGGGGCGGACGTTGGCAAACAGGTCCAGCTCCTTGCGCATGGAGACGTTGGCGCTCTCCAGGTTGGGCCACCCGTCGCCTTGCTCGGGAGTGTGGGTAGGGCCCTTCAGGGTGACGTGGCAGGTCTTAATCTCCGCCAGGACATCGTCGGGGATGCTCTTGAGGTTAGCCGCCCGGTTCTCGATGGTCAGGCCCTCGATGGTCTTGAAAACCACCTTGCCCGAAGCCACCTCGTCGCGAAGCAGAAACTCCAGCACCCGCTGGGCTTCGGCGGCGATGTAAGGCCCGATGCCGTCGCCTCCTATGGTGCCGACGATGATGGGACTGACCTTGCTGTAGTCGGTCCAGTCCAACTCGGCCTTGAGCCGTTCGACCCTGGCAAGCTGCTGCTCAAGCACCGCGCCGAACTTCTCCTTGGCGGCTTCAATAACCTGGTTGTCAGCCATGAATCTCTCCAAAAGCGTGGTGTGGGACTCCCAGGGCATGGGTGTAGCTGAGATGCCCCCCGGAAGTCTGCCCAATTATACAACCAAAGGGCAGGCGTGGGTAGGATGGCGGGCCACATCTAACTGCCTCACGGGAGAGAAATCTTGGGCAATTAGGACAGGCCTCACTGTCATTGCGGCGAAGGCCGTAATCCAGAACGGAGCGCTTCCGGCGGCGGGATGGCTCTCGCTAGGGCAGATGGGCCATTCGCCCTGAGGGAAATCGAAGGGGAACGGCCCCCAGGAGGGCTCTCCTTACCGCTAGCCTATCCCCGGCCTGGGTTTTCTGGATTGCGGCCTCCGCCGCAATGACGGTTGTCCTCGCACTGACGAAAATCGTGACTGAGGCAACGCTCCTTGGCTTGTCGGTTACGCCCTGAGGGAAATCGAAGGGCGAACGGCCCATACGCGCTGGTGGGAGCCTCCCTGCCTCTGGCAGCGCTCAGTCCTGGTTTGCGGCCTCCGCCGCTGCAATGAGAAATAGAGTGGTCGGTGTGAGGTAGGGTGGGAAGTCACATGCCTAAAGGGGGAGATTATGGCAAAAGCCCTTCCGTCATTGCGGTGGAGGTCGCAATCCAGGAAGCCCTTGGAGCGGGACCGGCTGTCCTTGGCGTAAGTGTCACCCTCCCCTTAATCCCCTCCCTCAAGGGAGGGGGGATTCTTGGAGCCTCGCCCCATTTAGCAGGAGGGGTTGCTGGCCCTCTTACTGCTCGAGCAGGGAGGCCAGCTCTTCGGGGGTGGTCACGGGAAGCTGGCAGGCGTAGTTCTCGCAGACGTAGGCTGTGGGCTTGCCCTCGACCATGACCCTCTCCTGGAGCAGGGGGGTCGCCTTATCGTCTTCTACAGGTCCGGAGGCGCCGGCGACTACCTTGTTGGGAAGGTAGCGGCGGTAGACCTCGCGCATCAGGGCACGACTGCCCTCAGACGACGGGTCGCCTATGATGGCGATCTCCTTGGGGGCCGAGGTGTAGAAACACACGTTGGCCAGCCACCGTCCCATCCCTTGGGCGATCCGGGCGAGGTGCTGCTGGACAGCGTGCATGGCGGCCGATGCCCGCCGGGAGTATTCGCCATCCCCGGTCAGGACTTCCAGCTGGAGGAAGACGCCTGTGGCCACGGAACCCCCGCACGGGGTTGCATTGTCGAAGAAGTCCCGGGGTCGCACCACCAGGGCTTCATGGTCTCGGCTGGTGTCGTAGAAAATGCCCTGAGCCTCATCCCAGAACAGGTCAACCATGTCCCTGCCGAGGGCGTTGGCCTCGTCGAACCACCGGGAATCGAAGGTTGCTTCGTACAGGGCCAGCAGGCCATGGGCCATGAATGAGTAGTCTTCCAGGTAACCGTTCAGTTTCGCCTGGCCGTCCTTGTAGGTGCGAAGAAGGCGTCCGTCCTTCCTGAGGTTGTCCAGGATGAAGGTGGCGCTGTTCAGAGCTGCCTGCCTGTAGTCCTCCCGTTCCAGGATCGACGCAGCCTCGGCGAAACTGCGAATCATCAACCCGTTCCACGCTGTGAGGATCTTCTCGTCGCGGGCGGGATGGATGCGTTTCTCCCGTTCCTCCAGCAGAACGCTCTTTCCTCGTTGCACCTTGTCGATAAACTCTTCTATAGACAAGCCGTGCTTCTCCGCGTAGGAGCCCGTGGCTTCGGGCAAGTGAAAGATGTTGCGGCCCTCGAAGTTGCCGCCCTCGGTGGCGCCCAGGTAACCGGCCACGATGGGCCCATCCTCCGATCCCAGTAGGCTTACGATCTCGTCGATAGACCAAACGAAGAACTTCCCCTCCACGCCTTCGCTGTCCGCGTCCTGGGTGGAATAGAAGCCCCCGGCCGGGTCCGTCATCTCCCGCAGAACGTAGTCCAGGGTCTCCTCGGCGATGCGCCGGTACCAGCCGTTGCCCGTCGCCTGGAAGAGGTGGAGATAAAGGCGGCTCAGCAGGGCATTGTCGTAGAGCATCTTCTCGAAATGGGGCACCAGCCAGTGGGCATCGGTTGAGTACCTGTGGAAGCCTCCGCCGATCTGGTCGTACATCCCGCCGCGTCCCATCCTCTCCGCCGACAACTCCACCATCTGCAGGGCAAAGGGGTCTTTGTTGATGTGGTAATAGTGCAAGAGGAACTCGTAAATCATAGGTTGGGGGAACTTGGGGGCGGAGCCGAAGCCCCCGTTGTCGAAATCGAACCCCTGGACCAGGGTCGCCATCGCATCGTGGAGGACTTCGGCGCTCAGGGGGTTGGAGCCGCGGGCCGGAGGTTGGGGCTGGATATGGTTCAGCAGTTCGTTGGTCGTCTGGACGACCTCTCCTCGGCGGCTCCTGAAGGCTTCGGCAACCCTGGTCAACAGTTTGGGAAAGCCGACCATGCCGCCCCGGTCCTCGGGTGGGAAGTAGGTTCCCCCATAGAAGGGACGGGCATCGGGCGTAAGGAAGACGGTCATGGGCCAGCCACCGCCCCCGGTAAGGGCTTGGACTGCGTTCATGTATATGGTGTCCAGGTCCGGCCTTTCCTCCCGGTCAACCTTGATGCACACATAGTTGTCGTTCATTATCCGGGCGATGCCGGGGTCTTCGAAGGACTCCCGTTCCATGACGTGGCACCAGTGGCATGCTGAATAGCCGATGCTCAGGAGGATGGGCTTGTCTTCCTTCTGGGCCTTGGAGAGGGCTTCTTCACCCCAGGGATACCAGTCCACCGGGTTGTTGGCGTGCTGGAGCAGGTATGGGCTGGTCTCGTTGATGAGATGGTTGGGCATCAATGCACCTCTCGTATTGTCATCCTAGGGGGTGGGCCGGGGCCAATGGGCCTATTTTGGCCCATGACGACGGGAAAAGCTACACTTCGGCTCTTCGACCCCTCTGCTCCAGTCGTCCAAGGTGAAAGGGCAACCTAGGCCTGCTATACTGGAAAGAGTCAAAGTGTATTCAAGGTTATAGCTGATTGAATCAATTTCGGGCTGGAGATGTGGCGTAATGAAATGGTCTTCCGCGGTATCCGACAAGGAGTCCCTGGATGAGGCTCTCGCTGGCTGCGCTTCCCAGGTGAAGGAGCAGCTTGGGGGTGAGCAAGGGGATGTGGCCGTAGTATTCGTGTCCCATCATTTCGCCGGGGAGTACAGCCGGGTGCCGTCCATCATCCGGGAGCACATGGGCAATGTCCTGGTGTTCGGATGCTCGGCGGGAGGCGTGATCGGTGGCTCCAGGGAAGTGGAGCACAGCCCGGGCGTTTCCCTGACAGTGGCTTCCATGCCCGGCGTGGATGTGAAGACTTTTCACCTGGTTGGCAGCGACATCCCCGACCAGGATGCCAGCCCCTCCAGGTGGGAGGAAGCCCTGGGTGTGCCCGCCGACGATTACCCCTACTTCATGCTGGTGGCGGACCCATACAGCTTTCCCGCACAGGCGTTTATCGAGGGAATCGACTATGCCTACAGGAACAGCACCAAGATCGGAGGCTTGGCCAGCGGCGGCCAGCAGCCCGGTCAGAATGCCCTGTTTCTGGGCGATGAGGTACATCGCTCGGGGGCCATCGGATTGGCCCTGAAGGGCAACATAGTCGTAGACACGGTTGTGGCCCAGGGTTGCCGTCCCATCGGCGACCTGATGTGCATAACCGAGAGCCGCAACAACATGCTGGTTGCTTTGGATGAGCGCCCTCCCCTGGAGGTGCTCAAGGAGATATTCGTTCGGTCCAGCGAGCGAGACCAGTCCCTGATGCAGAACTCCCTGTTCCTTGGAATTGTCATGGACGACTTTATCGACAATCCCCAACAGGGCGACTTCCTGATACGAAACGTTATGGGTGTGGAGTCCGAGGGCGGCGCCATCGCCATAGGCGAGATGCTGCGCGAAGGGCAGAGGGTGCAGTTCCATCTCCGGGACGCCATCACCTCTGCCGAAGACCTGTCAGCCCTCCTTGCCAAGTACGCCGAGGAGGAGCGGGCCACCAGCACCTCGGGGGCACTATTGTTCTCTTGCCTGGGGAGAGGCGAGTACTTGTATGGCCGCCCCGATCACGACACCGGCCTGTTCGTTGACACCCTCGGCTACGTGCCCCTAGGCGGGTTCTTCTGCAACGGAGAGATCGGGCCTGTGGCCGGATCGACTTACCTTCACGGCTACACCAGCTCCTTCGGCATATTCCGTCCCCTCAGCGGCGAGTAGGCGTTCTCCCAGCAGGTCCCACTGTCGTACGTGTCTTGAGCAAGGACTCCATCAGCGTAGCCCTCCCTATCTCCCTCACGGGCCAGTTCGCCAGCCAGGGAGTCCGGGCCTTCGACGGCATAAGGTGCTGGGTGGATGACTGCAATGCTGCGGGCGGGATTCGCTTAGGTGGACAGAGCGAGCCTCTGCCGGTGCATCTGATCCACTACGATGATGAGAGCAAGCCTGCCACGGCCGCTGCCATTGTCCGCAGGCTGATACACGAAGAGCAGGTGGACATCCTGCTCGGTCCCTACTCCAGCGCTCTCACCCTGTCCTGCGCCCGCGTGTGCGAAGAGCTGGCCGTGGTGCTATGGAACCATGGGGGCGCAACCGATGCGGTGCAATTCGGCGGCTTCAGCAGGGTTGTCAACATCCCGGCCCCAGCCTCGAGGTACCTGGGGGGGCTGGTGGACTTTCTGATGGATAAGGACTCCAGACCCCGTAGGACTGCGATCCTTCGCTCTTCTCGGGGCTCGTTTCCCGAGGCTGTGGCCGAAGGCTTCGTGAAGCGGGCCGTGCAGGCAAACTGGGATGTCGTGTTCAACGAATCGTATGAGCCGGACCAACCGGACTTCCGTCAGGCTGTGAGTCGCCTAAAGGGCAGTTCCCCCTACGTAGTGGTCGGCGTCGGACGTATCCAGGATGACCTGGCCCTGTCGCGGGAACTGGCGACGGCCGACCTGGGAGCGGAGGCGCTGGTGGTGGTCGCGGCAGGCGTGTCCCTGTTCGGTAAAGAAATGCGTGCTCTGTCCGAGGGATTCATCGGACCCAGCCAGTGGGAACCGAGCTTGGCTTATGCACCCGACTATGGCCCAACGACGGCGGAGCTCCAGAGGAGGCACGCCGCGTTTCGTGGAATGGAGACGGACTACACTATGGCCCAGGCGTACGCCGCCGGGTTGGTGGTGGAACGCTGTGTGATGGAAGCCGAGAGCCTGGACAGCGACGACTTGATGGAGGCTGCAAAGAGGCTGCGATTCACCACCTTCTACGGCCCTTTCGAGGTAGACCCGGCCACAGGGGCCCAGGTGGGGAGGACGGTGCCCCTGGTGCAGTGGAAAGGCGGAAGGAAGGCGGTGGTGTGGCCCCGGAGGTAGATGCGCCTCCGCCCTTGTGCGAGCGGTGGGGGACTTAGGCTAGGGGTTCACCCTGTATGCCAGGCACTCGACGATCTCGATAATCAGTGGCTTTTCAGCCAGCCCCGTGGTACCTATGACGGCCCGGCAAGGCTGGCTATGCACGAACTCCTTGTACACCTCGTTCAGCATAGGCCAGTTGTCCATGTTCTTCAGAAACACCATCATGGTGACAACCCGGTCGTAGCTCGTGCCGGAGGCCTTTAGTGTGGTCTCCAGGTGACGAAAGGCAGCCCTGTAGTGCTCTTCGTCGGTGTCGCCCACGATGACCCCGTCGAAACCCGACTCGGTTGTCCCGCGGCAGAGCACCCGGACGGCCCTAACCTTGAGCATACGAGTCACATCTTCGTCGAAGTAGTCGCTGTACAGCCCTATCCTGTGAGACACATCGGCGGTTGACCGCTTGCGCCCGGCGGCGATGATCAGGTCCAGGAGGGCGTCGCGGTCGGCGAAAGGCAACGCCTGCGCCTGCTCGATGGTCATGGCATCCAGGTCATCCAGGGTGTAAGGCATGGTTTTAGCCCTCTTAGGAGTTCTTGTTGATGAAGGTGATGAGCACATCCTCGAAGGCCTCGGGCTGCTCGCGGAAGCAGTAGTGGCCTGCCTCGTTGACGATGTGCATCTGGGAGTTGGGCACCGAGGGGAGGATCAGCTCCATGCAGGGTATTCCACAGCGCTCCATGGTGGCCGACGGGTCGTTGAAAGCCCAGATCACCAGGGTGGGGCACTTTATGCCTCCGTCCCTAATCCAAGCGTGGGTCTCCGCCTGCCTAGCTACCAGGTCGGTCTTGAATTGCTCGCGCAGGCCGTCGTTCATGCGTCTTACGACATCTTTGGTCTTCTGAAGGTCCAGTATCTCCAGCGCAACGTCGATCTGTCGCTCGCTAACGTGATCGTCCCTGAAAGAGTTGGCGCCAACCTGGTATCTGATCTGCTCCCTGGGGTCGGGAATGCTGGCGGCCTGCCTCGCCCACTCGTCGTAAATGGGGTTCGGCGGCGTCATCAGGGTGGAGCTATCGATGATAGTCAGGGTACGGACCACCTCGGGGTGCTCAAGGGCGACGCGGGTCACCGCGTAGCCTCCCCGGGAGTGGCCGGCAAGGTGGGCGCTTTCTACACCAACCGCAGACATGAAATCGTAGATGTGGTTGACGTGAGCGCCGATGACGAACTCTTCATCGGACAAAGGAGGGTCGCTGAAACCCTGGCCGACCTTGTCTATAGCGAAGGTGTGGAAGTGCTCAGCCAGGGAATCGAAGTTCACTTCCCAGTCCTCGGCGTTGTCGAACCCACCGAAAGCGCCGCCATGCACAAGCACCAGGGGCTCGCCCTCACCGGACTCGAAGTATCTGGTACGCACTCCTTTGACATCAACGAACTTGGGGTTTTCCATGATTCTACCTCCCGAGTTTATGCCAGCTCTTGTGGGCTATGGCCCACTGGGCGCCTTCCTGACCCGCGTCTAAAGGATGGGGCTCACCGGCGCTTGAAGAGGTCCCGTACCTTGGACATGAATCCCTTGGACTTCATACCAGACAGGAAGCTGTCCCACTGGGCCTCGGCGCTGGCCGACCTTTTCAGGTCCTTGGTACGCTGGCCCATGATCTCGATAACCCGCTTCTCCTCGCCTTTGTCCAGCCAGAAACCGTGCTCCAGGGTACAGAAATCGATCTCCATGTCGTAGTGCCGGTAGCGGAACCACTCCATGGTCGCGCTGCACTTGGGGCATGAAAGCTCGCCGCCGTGGGACCGGAACATCATCGTTCCCTTTGCGGAATCCTCGTCCATCGCCGTATCTTCCAGTTGGTCCAGCTCCGAGTAGTCCAGCCATAGCCCCTGGCATTTGGGGCACCGGTCTACGTCAAGGCCCTTGTGGCTTTCCACCTTCAGGGGAATTGTGCATCTCGGACAGTCCACTGGTCCCCCTTGCTGAAATACAATGTCCGTGACGGATTAATCTGAAGTTGGATCAGCTAATCCTGTTATGAATGGCAGCGATGACGGAAGTGTAGCTTTATGAGAGTTGAGCGGTCAATCCCCGGCGCAGGGCGCGCTTGCCCGCGATAAGATGACATTGCACACCCCTGCAACTATAATGGCCCCATGCTCAGACTGGCAGCAATTCCCTTTCTGGTCGCCCTGGCGGTGCTGATGGCGGTCTCATGCGGCGGGACTTCCACCCAGGAAGTTGAAAGGCCAACGAGGGAAGCCCCTACGGAGACTCCTATTTCAAGCACCGGAGGCGCAATGGCGAAACAGTACTCGGAATTCCCAGCCACCATTATCGACCCCAGCAAGAAGTACACGGCGACTATAAAGACAAGCATGGGCGACATAGTTGTAGATCTGCTCCCGGAGCAGGCGCCCAACACAGTCAACAGCTTCGTGTTTCTTGCTCAGGACGACTATTATGACGGCATCATCTTTCATCGAGTCATTCCTCAGTTCATGATCCAGGGCGGGGACCCCACTGGCACCGGCACCGGCGGTCCCGGCTACCAGTTCGCTGATGAAATCGATCCCGGCTTGAGGTTCGACCGAGCGGGATATCTAGCTATGGCAAATCGTGGCGGCGGGACGGGCACCAACGGAAGCCAGTTCTTCATCACTACGGTGCCCACTCCCCACCTTAACGGCGGCCATACTATCTTCGGGACCGTGACAGCGGGTCAGGATGTGGCGGAAGCTATCTCCCAGGTCCCACGGGACGGCAGGGATAAGCCCCAGGAAGATGTCGTCATAAACACCATAGACATCTCGGCGGAATAGGTGCAGACGGCTGCTGTTCGCCGGCTTTCCCATTGATCCGGAGAGCATTAGGAGGGTGTCATGCCCGAGCTATATGATTTGAATATCGCCCAGGCTGCCGACGCTATACGGACCGGTGAAACTACGGCCGTGGAGCTGAGCACCGCCCTCCTGGACCTTATCGATGAGCTGGAGCCCAGCCTCCATGCATGGGTGACCATCGACAGAGAAGAGGTGCTGGGCGCCGCCCATCGCCGTGACCAGCAGGCAGCCGAGGGGGGCGTACTGGGGCCCCTTCATGGAGTGCCTATCGGACTGAAGGACATCTACTACACCATCGGGATGAAGACCACGGCTTGCTCCAAGGTGATGGCCGACTTCGTTCCCGGCTATAATGCTACCTCGGTGGTGCGCCTGAAGCAGGCGGGGGCCATCGTATTGGGCAAGGCTGTAACCACCGAGTTTGCGACGTCGGACCCTTCGCCAACAATCAATCCATGGAACGCCTCCCGCACACCCGGGGGCTCCAGCAGTGGGTCTTCGGTCGCCGTAGCTACCCGCATGTGCGCTGGTGCCCTGGGCTCCCAGACTGCCGGTTCAACGTGCCGGCCGGCCGCTTACAACGGCATCGTCGGGCTGAAGGGCACTTACGGACGCGTAAGCCGCTACGGTGTGATTCCAGTCAGCTACTCTATGGACACTGTGGGAATACTGACCCGCACCGTCGAGGATGCGGGAATAATGCTGGACGCAATGGCGGGCTACGACCCCAACGATCCCTGCTCCGCCTGGGAACCAGTCGATGAGTATCGGGAGATGCTGAACTCCCCCATACTGCCTCCCAAGATCGGACTGATTCGGGAGTTTTTCCTGGACAACTGCGATGCCGAGACCAGAAGGCACACCGAGGAGATGGCCCAGCTTTTCGCCTCTCGAGGAGCCGACGTGGTCGAGGTTTCCCTCCCTCCCAACTTCGAGACCATCTATGCCGCCCACCGCACGATAATCGACGTAGAGTGCTCGGCCTACCACGAAGACATGTTCAATGCCAGGGCCGATGATTACAGCCCCAAGTTGAGGGGTTGGATCGAAATAGGGAAGCTGATCCCCGGCGTGCACTACGTACAGGCCCAGAGGCTGCGACGGCGCCACAGGGCAGAGATGGATGCTCTCGCCAGGTCGGTGGATATCCTCCTCACCCCATCGGCGCCAAGCCCTGCACCGCCCCTGGACGAGGGGACCACGGGAAGCCCCATGTTCCAGACTCCCTGGACAACGTCAGGGCTGCCCACCATCTCCCTGCCGTCGGGTCTCAGCGCGGAAGGGCTGCCCCTGGGAATTCAGCTTGAGGGCCACCTGTTCGGAGAAGGAAAGCTGCTGGCAGCGGCCCGCTGGTGCGAAAGAGTGATCGGGCTGGAGCTGATGCCTCCGGTCGTGCCTACTGCGCCCACGCCGCGAATGTAGACTCCCGGCGGCTCAGGGGATTAGCAGCACCTTACCGAAGTTTCGGTTGTCCGCAACGTAGCGGTGAGCCTCAGAAGCCTCTGACAAGGGGAACACCCTGTCAACCGCCGTCTTCAGTGTGCCCTGATCGAACAGCTCCATGATGCGATACAGCTCACCCATGACGCCTCCCCTTCCCATCTGGGTGGACAGGGAAAAGCCGATGATTCTCAGGCCCCTCTGGACGAGCATTCCCGCATCCACGGTCGAGGTCGTTTGGGAGGTGTTGCCCACCGTTACCAGCCGACCGCCGGGCGCAAGGCATTGCAGGCTGTCGGAGAAGGTCTCGCCGCCGACGGATTCCAGGACGAAGTTAACACCCGATCCTGAGGTAAAGGCGGAAACCTCCCTCGGAACGTCGGCCTGTCTGTAGTTGATCGCCAGGTCGCCCCCCATCTCCCGGCAGCGTGCCAGCTTATCCTCGGTGCTGCTGGTGGTGATCACTGTGGCCCCTGTGTACTTGGCGATCTGTATCGCAGCCATGCCGATGCCGGAACCGCCGGACTGGATTAGCGCCGCCTCGCCGTCCTGGAGCTCCCCGACTTTCAGCAGCGCAAACCAAGATGTGAGGAAAGCGATGGGAATGCTGGCCGCCTCCTCGTAGGAGAGGCTGTCCGGTATGGGCACCGTACCTGCCACGTTCACCGCCGCCAACTCTGCGTAGCCTCCCTGAGCCAGGGTTGCCACCACACGCTGGCCCACATGGCGCCCTTCCACCTCTTCGCCCACCGCCAGGATCTCGCCGGCGACATCCCATCCCAGCACAAGGGGCAGGGCCGCGCCTGCAGTGGCTCCCCGGTAGGTCCCTTCACGTCGGCCAAGGTCGCCCCGGTTAATGGAAGCGGCCTTGATGCTGACAAGCACCTGCCTCGGCCTGATCTGAGGGTCCGGAACGTCTTCATACTTGAGCACATCGGGGGAACCCAGCTCGTGGATTACGACAGCCTTCAATACGCGCTCCTTGGGGAGTGTTGAGAGCGGGAGTTGCTGGCTCCCAGCTTGGCTGAGTTTAGTGGCGCAATAGAAGAGCGTCAACGCGGTCAGGGGTTTTTGACGCTGCTTTGGGGCGATAGTAATATACCTTTTGCCGGGAGACGTGGGCTGAACCGTCGTGTCGATCGGACGTGAAGCAGTAAGGGGAGTGGCATGGTTGATCAGCGACCTGACGTTCTTGTAAGGGGTGGGCTGTTGGTGAGCGGCCAGGGTATCAGCCGGGGGGATGTCCTGATCGGCAACGGCAAGATCGTTGAAATCGGAGATGACCTGTCCCAGCGGGAGGCTGTGCGCACCATAGATGCGACGGGCAAGTACATCCTGCCGGGGGCCATCGACTCCCACTGCCATCCAGTCTATTCGGACAAGATGGACACCTACTCCATCACGGCGGCCTTCGGGGGCATCACCACTGTCGTAGCCTTCGTGGGCAACGTTCCTGCCTGGGGGTTCAGCGGTTACACCACCGATGTGATAAGGAACTTCATCGACGAAGCCCAGAAACTCTCGTACCTGGACTACTCCGTCCACGGCACCTACGTTGCCGCCGATGAAGACACCCTGCGCAAATCGGTGCCCGAGCTGGTGCGTCTGGGGGTGATCTCCTTCAAGTTCTTTATGTCCTACAGCCGCCGGGGGATGATGCTGTCAGACCAAGCCATCATCCAGGTGATGGACCAGGCAGCAAAGGACGGCGCCCTGGCCATGGTGCATGCGGAGAACGGCTGCTGCATCGACTACCTGACCGACAAGTTCGCCGCCGAAGGGAAGGTCTCTGCGGAGTACTTCCTTCCTGCCCAGCCAAACATACTCGAAGCCGAAGCGCTGAACCGGGTAGGGGTATTCTCCAAGATAGTTGGGTCCCCTCTGTATCCGGTGCATCTGAGCGCCCGGGAGTCGATCCCCGTCGTCAAGGGGTTCCGGGAAGAAGGGATGCCCCTGTTCACCGAGTCCTGCCCCCACTATCTGACCTTGACCAATGACGATATCCTGGCCAAGGGGGCGCTGGCTAAGGTAGGCCCGCCCCTTCGGGAGAAAGAGGACTGCGACGCCCTCTGGCAGGCCCTAGCTGACGGACATATCGACGTGATCGCCAGCGATTCGGGAGGGTTCACCAAGGTGCAGAAGATGACTGGGGGCGCCAGGGCTGACATAGCCCTCGACGACCCCAACGCCTCGGGAGAGAACATCTTCGAAGCGCGCTATGGGCTGAACACCATCGAGTTCATGGTTCCCATAGTATGGAGCAACGGCGTCAACCAGGGACGCATCACCCTTCCCAGGTTGGTGCAGGTGTTCTGCGAGAACCCGGCCAAGATATTCGGGCTATACCCCAAGAAGGGGACGCTGCAGGTGGGGTCCGACGGGGATCTGGTGATCTGGGACCCCGCAAAGACCCATGTGGTTGACCGGCAGCATGGCAATACGGACTTCTCCAGCTTCGAGGGGTTCCGCCTGTTGGGGATGCCGGAGCTGACCATGCAGCGGGGCAGCGTGATAGTCGAGGATGGCCAGCTGGTGGGAAGACAGGGGCGAGGCGAGTTCCTGCCGGGCAATCCTAACGATTCAGCCTATGCTCCCCGGGGTCACAAGATCTAAGAGGGATTACTCCCAGGCCCGGTTGTCCACCGCCGACTCGTAGGTAGCTCCGGGTGAGGTGAGGCCCCAGCTCAGCATCCAGTTGTAGGTGTCCTCGAACCGCTCCCGGGTGTAGAGCTTGGGATGGGCGTGCAGCAGGCGCCAGCTCTGGATGTCCTTCTCCTCGATCCGCCCTTGGCCTTCTGCCACCAGGTAGTGCAGGAAGGGCGTGGGGTCTTCGTTGAGAGCATCGGCGGCCTTCGCCTGGGCGCGGAACATGGCAGCCAGGGTTGGCCCATCCAGGTCGTCGGCAGCCCCTTCGCTCCTGCTGGAGTGGGTCTCGATGAGGATGCGGAAGCCCTCTTTCTGAGCGATGCTGATCCAGGGCTCCATGAAGGTAGCGGCAGCTATGTCCCCGCGCTTAAGGGGGTCGAGACGCTCCAGCATGGTACCGGCGTTGGTGATGCGGATGTTCTCCCGGCGCAGAAAGCCGTCCATCATCTTCAAGGTGGTGAAGTTGGAGCCGTTCCACGGGCTCACGGCTATGGGCTTGTCTTTGAGCTGCTCAGGCTCGTAGAAGCCCGAGTCTGGGGCGACGAAGATGGCGAAAGTGGTCATGGCTGCGCCCAGGGCCACTATCTTCTGTGGGCGCTGCCCGCACTCCTCGGCTTCCACCACCCGCTTCATCACGCCCCACTCGCACATGCGGAACTGGTTGACATCTCCGTCGTTGTACATAGCCTCCATGGTGCGATCGAAGATCAGGTCCCGCATAGCCCGGTGGTCGGCGGACGCTTGGGCAATGCCGGGAGTGGTTACCACCTCCAGGTCCAGTCCTTCATCCCTGAAGAAGCCTTCGTCGTTGGCAACCAGCACCGGCAAATCGTGGATTGCGTTCATCACCGCAACCCTCACTTTGGTCATTACCATGTCTTCCTCCTGTTAGCCATGATCTTTCTGGTCGGAGCGGTTTCACAAAAGAGACCGCGCATGTTCTGCGTTGCAGGCTAGAAGTCGGGCTCTAGGATATACAACCCGCCAGCGATGCGGTCCACCGCGTAGATCAGCCGGTTCTCGTCCACGTACACATCGTTGACCCCGTTTGCCCAGGCTCCTTCGGGTATGGCTGGCACGAAGTAGGCGATCTCCTCCGGCCGGAAGGGGTCGGATATGTCGTGGACGCGGACGCCGCCATTGAAGTAGGTGCCATACACGATGTTCTCGTCGATGTAGGAGGTTGGCACAGGCTGGTTCTCATGGATGTTGTGGGCCCCGTAACGGCCCGGCAGACTTGCGTATGTGTCCTTGTGCATCGGCAAGGTGCTGAGCATGACCGGGTTGGACTCGACACTGACGTCAACGATCCAGACCAGCTTGGGCCAGTCCGCGCAGCCATCCTGGGTGATGGCCTCCTCGCTGACCACCAGCAGCTCCCTTTCGAACAGGGGAACGACGGTGTGGGTGAAGCCGATGAGGGGCGGATGGTAGTCCACATGGTTCACTACCTTGGGATTGGCCATGTCCGAGATGTCCAGGGTGATGAATCCCCCGTCAATGTAGCCCAGGTAAGCCCGGCCGGGCTTCTGGGGGTAGACGTTAGCGTTGTGAAGGCGAAAGCCGGTGTCGAATATGGGGTGCCTCTCCGGCGGGTCTTCCTCATCCCCGTCCATGGTGCCCGGCAGCCACCAGCGCCCGACCTCCTCGGGTTTGGATGGGTCGCTTACATCCACGCACATGTAGAACTGGTCGTCCTTTTGGTTGCGTGGCATCAGGTCCCCGCTGCCGGTGCTCAGGTAGGCGTAGCGCCCGTCCACGCACCACAAGCAGTGGACACCCCTGGAGCCGGGCCCCGACGTGTCGAAGAAGCTGATCTGCCGAAGCTCTCCCGGCTTGCTGATGTCATAGATGCCCATGCCGGCGGGATTCATGCCCGGCCTCGCCGTCTGGTAGGCGACGTATAGGGTGTCTCCTACGACGGCCAGGGAGTTGGAGCGCATCTCCCGGTGGGGCAGTTCAGTCTGCAGCACCACCTTGGGGTTGGCGACGTCGGTGACGTCTACGACCGAAATGTCCTTGGGAGAGCTTTCGTGGGCCAGGTAGAGCAGGCGCTGGCCCCCGGGGTACTGCTGGATGGCCATTCCTTCGCCCACGTTGCCGAAACCGTCAAGGTCATGGTGGGACACCAGCTTCATGTTCTTTATGTCCTGAGCTTGCACCATGTCGTTCCCAGAATTGGTTGGCGTCGGTGGCGTCAATATATCATGGCAGCATTACTGGTACAACGCAGCCTGAAGGGGTGCCTGTACGCGAATCGACCTTCTTGGCATAATGCGCTCAATCGTCAACGAAGCTTGGAGGGGCCGGTAATGCGAATCTGTTCCTTCGTTCCCGGGGCCACCGAGATGGTGTATGCCCTTGGTTTGGGAGATAGCCTCTACGGAGTGAGCCACGAGTGTGATTATCCTCCGGCTGTCCTGGATGTACCCAAGGTCGTCTACAGCACCCTGGACAACAAGACGGCCGGCAGTGGAGAGATCGATCGGTGGATCCGCGAACGCCTCGTCCAGGGGAAGGGTATCTACGAGATTGACCAGGATGTGCTGAGGGAAGCGGACCCGGACATCATACTTACCCAAGCCTTGTGCGAGGAGTGAGCTATCACTGCCCGGCAGGTTGCCGAGGCGTGCAAGGTGCTGGATAAACAGCCCACTATCATCACCCTGGATCCTACCAGCCTCCAGGATGTGTTCGACGATGTCGCGCGCGTCGGAGTTGCTGCCGGGTGCGAAGATGCGGCGAGGGAGCTTGTGGAGGGCATGAAGGCCCGGATTGATGAGGTTAGACAATCCGCCGGACAGGCTCAAGCAAAGCGGGTGGCCTGCCTGGAGTGGCTTCAGCCCCTGATGTATGCCGGCCACTGGGTGCCGGAAATGATCGAGGCCGCTGGCGGGACCGATTGCCTGGGGAGGGCCGGGCGTCCCTCCCGCAAGGTTGACTGGGACAAGGTAGTGGCCCAGGACCCGGATGTGATCCTTGTTGCCCCCTGTGGTTTCGACGTAGGGAAGGGTATGGGAGAGATTTCGCTTCTGACGGAGCTGCCGGGCTGGTCATCCTTGTCGGCCGCCAGGAATGATCAGGTCTTTGTGGTCAACTCAAACGCCTACTTCACCCGCTCAGGCCCGCGGTTGGTAGACGGTATCGAGATTCTTGCCAAGGTGCTCCACGCAAACCTGTTTGCAGAGCAGCCTCCGGCTGATGCTGTGTTGCGCTACGAGGGCGTTTAGGTTCCCCAGGCAGAAGGCCGAGGCAATGCCCGGAGGGCCGCGTCAGTTCAGACGAGGTCCCTGGTAGGGGTTGCGCTTGACCGCCTCTTCCCTGAGACGCTGGACCGCCCCCTGGAGCAGCGGTATCTCGTACTGCAGGCGCTCTCCAGCCTGGGGCACCTCCAGCAGGCGCTGCTTGGCGATGGCCGGCAGGTCCAGGTAGTGGGCGATGGAGTAGGACAGCACGCCCGGATCGTCGGGGGCATTGGCGCTTTTCATCCAGCCGCCACGCAACGCGGAGAGGCCTCGAATAAACTCTTGGAATAACTGGCGTGCCTCTTCCTGCACACCTTCCTGGGCCTCGCCCACCTCTTCGGGCAGGTACTTCACCTTTCCCCTGAGATAGGGCGCATCGTACAAGGGTTCGACAAGTTGGAAGCGAGTTTCGCCGGTGGTGGACAGGTTCATCCTGCCATCCTCCAGGCGCTCCACTTCGGTGATCCGGGCGGTGGTGCCTATGGCATGGGGGACCGCGCCTCCGCCTACTTCGGGGCCTTCGCGGATGAGCATGATGCCGAACACCTCCGAGTTGTCGATACACTGGTTGATCATCAGCTTGTACCGCTCCTCGAAAATGCGCAGGGGCATGGGCATGCCGGGAAATAGGACCACGTTGAGGGGAAAGAGGCTTAGCTCCGCGAGCTCTTCCTCTCGATGCTGCTCTTCCATACAGCCAGCTAGTATAGTAGTGGGCCGCTGACGGCACAAGGGCGGGAAAAGGCTGTGATAGAATACCCGCCAGGAACGAAATCCCAGCCGAACGGAGGCCAACGTGCCAGACGACATCGGGCATGAAGTAGCCCTCCTCAAGGGTAAGCTGATCGAGCTCCGGCGGGACTTCCACAGGCACCCGGAGCTTTCCTTCCAGGAACACAGGACCGCGGAGATCGCCGCCAACTACCTTGAGAATGTGGGTTGGGAAGTCACGCGGGGGATCGCCGGCACCGGGGTGATGGGTATGCTGGAAGGGGCCTCTCCCGGGCCTACCATCCTCCTCAGGGTGGACATCGATGCTCTGCCCATCCAGGAGCCGAGAGACAGGGAATACAGCTCCCAGGTGGATGGGGCAATGCATGCCTGCGGCCACGATGGCCACACCGCCGTTGGGATGGTAGTTGCCCAGCTGCTCAGCTCCCGCAGGGACTCCATCAAGGGCAACATTAAGCTGGTCTTCCAGCCTGCCGAAGAGATCATGGGCGGAGCCCTGCCCATGATCGAGGCAGGCGTGATGAAAGACCCGCCGGTGGACAATGTTCTCAGCTTCCACCTGTGGAGCGGGCTACCTGTTGGGCAGGTGACTTCCCAAGCGGGACCAATCTTCTCCAGCGCCGATGAGATCAAGATATCGGTACAGGGTAAGGGAGGCCATGGGGGAATGCCCCACCTGGCTGTGGACCCCATCCTCATTAGCTGCCATGTGGTTACTGCCTTGCAGTCTGTTCTGAGCCGGGAGGTGCAGCCCTCCCAAGCGGCCGTGCTGGGCTTCGGCACCATCCACGGCGGCACCGCCTTCAACGTCGTATCCGACGAGGTGCAGCTCACAGGCACAGTACGCACGCTGGACGACTCGGTCAGGTCGCATATCCTCAAACGGGCAGAAGAGATTTCCACAAATGTGGCCCGTGGTCTCAGAGGCGAGGCGCATTTTGAGCATGTTCAGGGCGCGCCCGCGGTCATCAACGATCCCCGCGTGTCGCGCCTGGTAGCGGACGTGGCAGCCCCCATCGTGGGTGAAGAGAACGTGGTCACCATCACGCCGCCCCAGGTGGGAGACGATGCCACCTACTTTCTGCGGGAAGCGCCCGGCTGCTATTTCCTGGTCGGCTGCGGTAACGAGGCGCGGGGCATCACGGCTTCCCACCACAGCCAGCACTTCGACATAGATGAGGACTCGCTGCCTATTGCAGCGCAGGTGCTGACAGAGGCGGCCCTGCGCTACGTTACATAACGTTATATCCTTGGATCGGGAACGGAGAAGAAGTTGAAGCTGGGATACTTTGTGGGGAATCAGTACCTGGCGTCCGAGTCGGCGTCCGACCGTATCCGGGAGAACCTGGAGCAGGTGCGCACCGCCAGGGATGCCGGCTTCGACCTTATCTGTGCCGGCCAGCACTATCTTTCCGACCCCTACCAGATGCCTGCCACCTTCCCCCTGCTGGCCCGCCTGGCCTCGGAGGCTGGGGACATGCACCTGGCCGCCACCGTTATCCTGGTACCCCTGCATAATCCGGTGGACCTGGCTGAGTCGGTTGCCACCATGGATGCGGCGACGGGCGGCAGGTTCATTTTTGGCATTGGCCTGGGATACCGGGAAGAGGAGTACACCGCCTTCGGCATCAAGCGGGAAGAGCGGGTCCCACGCATGCTGGAGTCCCTGGAGATAATGAAGGGCCTGTGGACCCAGGACAGGATGGAGTATGAGGGAAGGTTCTACCGGGTCCCGCCCGTGACCCCCAGCTTCCCGCCAACCCAGAAGCCCCATCCGCCTATATGGATGGCGGCCAACCACGACAAGGCGGTGATGCGAGCGGCGGAGATGGGCTATCCATGGCTGGTGAACCCCCATGCAACTGTCACGATGGTGAGCCAGCAGCTGGCCCGCTATCGTGAGGTTGCCTCAAGCACCAGTGGGCCGGATGGGACCCAGGTGCCGATGATGCGGGAGGCGTTCGTGGCAGCCACTCGGGAGCAGGCTATGGCCGAGGCCCAGCCCTACCTGGAGCCCAAGTACCGCGCCTATGCCCAGTGGGGGCAGGACAAGGCCCTGCCGGGCAACGAAAGCTTCCATGTTCCCTTCGAGGACTTGGGCAGGGACCGGTTCATCATCGGCACCCCCGACGACATAGTCTCGGAACTGCGCCACTACGAAGAGCACCTGGGTGTCAGCCACATGGTGCTGCGGATGCAGTGGCCGGGCATGGAACACGCTCGCGTGCTGAACCAGCTTGAGACCATGGGCCGTGACGTCATCCCCCGCCTGAAATCATAGCAACCGATCCCCGGCGGCATCCCTCATTATTCCCCCTCTCTCCCTTGAGGGAGATGGTTGGGGCAAGGGGGATAAGACCGGTTCGTGCTGAGGGAAATCGAAGTACGAACCGGGGCCGACGCGGACTCGCGCATCGCCCTCCCCTTAGTCCCCTCCCATCAAGGGAGGGGGATTGATTTGAATCCTCGCCCTTGAGGGAGAGGGTTGGGGCAAGGGGGATAAGACCGGTTCGCGCTGAGGGAAATCGAAGTACGAACCGGGGCCGGCCCCTCTGGCCTCTGCCTCAAGTCAATGGGCCCAAGTTCCCCCCCTAAAGTTCGGGGAGTTCTGCGCCCCGAGACGCGCACAATTATTGAGAGCCATCGGTTGGGGTGATAGAATCTAAGTGTGGCCATGCCGTCCGGCGTGGCTCTTCTTTCCCCGGTAGCTCAGCGGTAGAGCGGGCGGCTGTTAACCGCTAGGTCGCAGGTTCGAATCCTGCCCGGGGAGCCACCTCTCCCTATACGAAGTACCTCGGTAGTCTTGGTTGAACCGTCGCTGATCGGTATGCAAATTGCCGACAAGCCCTTCGACGAACCCGGTGTTATCCGAGCTGCTTACACCTACCAGCAGTACGCTGGCTGGCACGAGTTGATGGCCTCAATATGAACCATGGTGCCCAGCATGGAACACCAGGGCAAACTGGTTTAAAGAGAAAGGACCTGGGAACACTAATGGTGAAATCGATTGGGGATTATCCCCAGTTCCACTACTGATGACTGTCTACACTCAAGGCTGCCCTCCTTGTGCCCAGTGAGATGATTTCCAGCCAGCTAGGAGAGCGGGCAAGACTGCGAGAGGGCCTTAGGACCAGGTTCTTGGGCGGTTCGCTCATCTGGTTAGTAGGTCTGCTTCAAGGGGAGGGGGACGTTGTCCCCTGACTAAACTTTCCAGAGAAGAGACGGCTTTTTGGTCCGATTTCTGTTAGAATGTATAAACACGACTGATTTTCGCGCTAAGGCTCCACATACGGCAACGGACTCTTTTCTGTCCCGTCTTTCGTTCTTGTGGCCCTTTGGGATAAGGAGTCCGTTTCCACATGGTATTAGAATCCTCCTCTGTTCGCCCACATTACTACGGCTCTAGACACCATCACAAAGCTGTCTGCGGTAGATGCGGTAAATCCGCAACGGTCCCATTCCGGCCGAGCCAAGACCGCCCAGTTTACTGTTCCTCGTGCTTCAAGGAGCGGCGCAGGGGCATTCCCGAACCACCAAGCATGCCCACAGGAGATTCTTTCGCTGTAAATCGACCGTCTCGGCCGTCTCTCCTTTTAGACGATGGTTCTTCCTCCTCCGCTCCGGTGTTTGGTGGAATGGCCTTGAATGCTTCCACTACAGCAACGCTTTCCCGTATGGGCATATCAGGGCCTACACCAATCCAAGAAAAGACTATCCCTCTTCTTTTGGCGGGACGAGACGTGATTGGTCAGGCGCGTACGGGGTCAGGCAAGACCCTGGCATTCGCAGTCCCCTTGGTGGAACGGTGCGATCCGTCGATCCGGCGGGTCCAAGCGTTGGTACTGGTGCCCAGTCGAGAGCTAGCCATACAGGTTGCCCAGGTAACGGAGGCCATGGCTTCACCCCAATCTCTATGCTGCACTTTGCTGTATGGTGGCCGTTCGTTGCGGCCAGATTACGCTGCATTGAAAAGCGGGGCCCATATCATCATCGGCACCCCGGGACGTACCCTAGACCACATCCGGCATGGCACCCTAAACTTGCAATCAGTGCGCTTTCTGGTTTTGGATGAGGCGGACGAAATGCTGGACAGGGGGTTCGCCCACGACGTTGAAGCCATCCTCAGCCGAACGCCTTCCAGCCGTCAGACGGCCCTTTTTTCGGCGACTAAGCCCGATTGGGTGGCGAAAACAGCCACAAAGTACATGCGGGACTCGGTAACGGTGGAAATAGACCCAGACCTGAAAGCCCTGCCCACTGTAAAGCACCGGGTCTATACGATCGAGAAGGCCGATAAGATCGGAGCACTTAGGACCCTGCTGAACCAGCGGGACGGCGAGGCGGTCATAGTCTTTGGCAAAACCAAGCGCGGCGTGAAAAAGCTAGCAGCACAACTAGGAGAGATGGGTTACCCGGCAGGGGCATTGCAGGGGAATCTTAGCCAAACCGCACGCGAGCGGGTGATGGCAGACTTCCGTTCGGGCACCCTGCCTATCATGGTGGCAACTAACGTAGCTGCCCGTGGGTTGGATATCGAGGGCATCGGCCAAGTGATTAACTATGACCTGCCAGACTCTGACCTTCTCTTCACTCACAGGGTCGGGCGTACCGGGCGCATGGGTCGCCCCGGTGAAGCCGTGACGTTTATCACGCCGGATGAAGAACCGAAGTGGCGTGAGATCAATCGGAGCATGGGAGGCGGCCTCACTCGCCAGCCCTGGAAGACGTCCCGCGTGGCGGGCCACGGCGTGCAAAGCGCCCCATAACAACGGATGGCACTGAAGAATTGAGCGACTACCAGAACAACAGCATACGCAACTTGGCGATCATCGCCCACGTCGACCATGGTAAGACCACCCTGGTAGATGCGCTACTGAAGCAAGGACAAGTCTTCCAGGCCCACCACCAGGTGGGCGCCTTAATCATGGACACCAATCCTCTAGAGCGGGAACGGGGCATCACAATCCTGGCCAAGAATGCCTCGGTCTACTACGGAGACGTGAGGATAAACATCATCGATACACCGGGCCACGCTGACTTCAGCGGCGAGGTGGAACGCGTCATGAATATGGCCGATGGCTGTCTGCTCTTGGTGGACGCCGTAGACGGCCCTATGCCCCAGACTACCTACGTGCTACACCAAGCCCTCCAGCAGGACGTCACGCCGATGGTAGTGATTAACAAAATAGACAGGCCCGAGGCCCGGGTGGCAGAAGTGGTCGAGATGGTCCAGGACCTGTTCCTGGAATTGGCTACGGATGCGAAGCAACTGGATTTCCCTGTGCTGTATGCATCGGCCCGGCAGGGTTATGCCACCACGGGCTTGGACACACCAGGGCCGGATATGCAACCTCTCTTTCGAGCCATCTTGGATTCGGTGCCTCCGCCTAAAGGCGACCCAGATGCCCCGCTCCAAATGCTGGTTGCGGCACTGGATTACGACAACTATCTAGGACAGGTGGCCGTGGGTCGTATCACCAATGGCACGCTCAGGCAGCATGACGACGTGACGTTGTTGTGCCTTGACGCCGGGCCCACTACTCACAACCTGGAGCACATATTTGTGTTTCGCGGATTGGAGCGGGTGGAAGTATCGGAAGCCCGGGCCGGGGACATTGTGGCGGTGACCGGCCCTGATGGTGTGTCCATAGGAGACACCATAGCCTCTCCCGAAAACCCGAAGGCCCTACCGTCTATCAACATAAATGAACCGACAGTGCGGATGACATTCGGGGTCAACACTTCCCCTTTGATGGGCCGGGAGGGCACCCACTGTACTTCCCGAAATCTCCACGAACGGCTGATGAGAGAATTGCGGACTAACGTCAGCTTGAGAGTAGAAACCACTCCCAGCCCTGACGTATTTGTGGTCTCCGGACGAGGAGAACTACATCTGTCCATCCTAGTCGAGACCATGCGCCGCGAACAATTCGAATTTCAGGTGTCACGTCCAGCCCCCGTGACCAAAGTCATTGACGGCATATTATGCGAACCCTACGAGCAATTGAATGTCAGCGCTCGTGACGAGTCCGTTGGGGTACTGACCGAATACCTGTCGGCTCATCTGGCCCAACTCCGCGATATGCGGTACGACGAGAATGGCTACGTTCACATGGAATACAAAATACCCACCCGCGGGCTGATCGGATTCGACGCTTTCTTTCTCCGCACCACTCGGGGTGACGGAGTGAAAAGCAGTATCTTCACGTCCTACGAGCAAATGGAGAGTGAAATAAAGGCCGAAGGTGGCGGCGTGCTCGTGGCATCAGAGAGCGGTGTGGCCGGGACATATGGGTTGCTGAATGCCCAGGGTAGGGGCAGCACATTCATCGACCCAGGCACGATAGTCTACGAAGGTATGATCGTAGGCTCTCACCACCGCGATGGCGACATCGAAATCAACGTCTGCAAGGAGAAGAAGCTAACCAATATGCGCTCTTCAACAGCCGACGTTACCAAACGATTGAACGCCACTGTGAGGTTGAGCCTGGAGGAGGCCCTAACGTTCATTTCTGACGACGAATTGGTGGAGATCACTCCCCAAAGCTTGCGCCTTCGTAAGATGAAACTTTCGGCTCTAGACCGAAAGAGGCAACGTCGGGACGGGGGTCGTGCCCGAGATTAGGCACACCCGAGGGCAGATGCCGCTTCGCGAAATTCTACGTTTAATGCACAGGCAATTACCCCAAGCCGATCCGCCTCCATGAGTCGAAGTCCCAGGTTTTTGATCCGACCATTTTCGGGTAAGTCATCAACCTGAAATGGGGCTTCCACAATCGCGTTTGGGCATCATCGGCTCTGGCCTGACCGCGAATGGTACTGGCGTAATGCCCTCAGAGCGGTATGTCTACTTGTGTTCGAAAGTTCTCAGGACGAAGTAAAGGCATACGTTTGAGAATCTCAGCTAGGATGATTAACAGCCTCCTTGCTCAATGTCTTGAGTTCTGCGTTCTTTGCTCCAGCTGATCTGTTCGTCGATCGTAAGTCCCAGCAACATCCGCAGAGCATGAATCACGAACCCCTTTCAGCTACGGGATCGCCTAGGGTCAGAACCAATGGCCTCTCGTCTGCAGTGAGGTGAATCAAACTTAGGACCTGCGTGATATGTGCTCTTGTGACGCCCAGTTTACGTGCGAGTCCTGCTTTGGAGCTGACCTTCCCAGAATCGAGGAGTTGCTGCCAGTCCAATGCTAAGGCAACTGGATTTCGGGGCCTCCTCCTTCTTAACCCAGATGGCTTCCGCCTTGAAACAGGCTTCGGGAGATAGAAGCAAGCCCAGGCAAATGTACGCAATTGGAGGCGCGCTGGGGAGCCACCTCCCCTGAAACGAAGTCCCTCGGCTGTCCTGGTTGGCTCGTCGCCATTAGTGATTGGGGACCTATACCCGATCCTGGTCTCCTGCTAATTCGCATCCGCTCTGGTGTGTATTACCCCAGGGCCATTTCGACCTCCGTCTAGGAATTCAGCACTCCGCACCATCATGTGGAGGCATTCTGACCCAGGGTGACCAACTTGTGCCCTGTAGAACGTACCTGCTGCCAACCGCATTACCCACACTGGTTCAGGTTCTGTCCGAGATGCCATCCTTTATCTCTGGCATGCAGGCTGATACTATGTGTGGCTTTTAGTTGAATGATTCTCTGAGTTCCGAGGACAGAAGAAAAGAGGGGAGCTGGTGACAAAAGCATGGCTTGGAAGGGCGATAATGGCTTCATCGGCGGTCATGCTCCTGGCAATTATGGTGGCCTGCGGAGGCGGGCGTGACGCTGCTAAGGTGGAACGCCTGGAGACTCGGGTGGCGCACCTGGAGAAGGTCACTCCCCAGCCAGTTCCGACGACCCCGGGTGAAGCGGTTGTGGACTCTCCAACGGTGTGGCAACCCGAGAACATTGCCGGTCTACAGAGGGTCACCCAGGAGCTGGTTCACCCTCCGGGCCTGCCCCAACATGATCAGGTGGGCCCCGCCGAACCCCGGGTGGTGCAGGTGGAGATGGTCATAGAGGAGAAGGAGATTGAGATCGCGCCGGGCGTCTTTATATGGGCATTCACTTTCGAAGGGTCGGTTCCTGGGCCCATTATAGTGGTCCACGAAGGGGACTATGTCGAGTTGACCCTGGTCAACCCGTCCACGAACGAGCTGCCTCACAACATCGACTTCCACGCGGCTGTGGGCGCCCTGGGTGGAGGTGGGCTCACCGTCGTGTCCCCAGGGGAAGAAGTGGTGCTGCGGTTCCGGGCAGTCAAAGCGGGGGTGTTCGTCTATCACTGTGCCCCCGGGGGAACGATGGTGCCCTGGCATGTGGTCCACGGTATGAGCGGGGCCATCATGGTGCTGCCCAAGGGAGGTCTAAAGGACCAGGCTCGCAATCCGCTGCGGTACGACCGGGCCTACTACATCGGAGAGCAAGACTACTACATTCCCCGGGATGAGGACGGCAACTTCAAACGCTACGACTCGCCCGTTACATCTCTAGCTGATGATGTAAGTGTGATGCAGGGTCTGATTCCCACTCATATCGTCTTCAACGGAACGACGGACGCCCTCCAGGGCGACGGCGCCCTGCGGGCCAACGTCGGGGAGAATGTGCTGATAGTCCATGCCCAGGCCAACCGGCAGTCCTACCCCCACCTGATCGGCGGTCATGGTGACTATGTGTGGGAGCGGGGCGGGCTCAATAATCCACCCAGGGTGGACCTGGAGACATGGAATATAGCGGCAGGTTCGGCGGGGGCGTCCATCCATACCATTCGACAGCCTGGGACCTACATGTACCTGTCCCACAATCTTATCGAGGCCTTTATCTTTGATGCCAAGGCGATGCTGGAAGCCGAAGGGGAGTGGAACGACGACCTGATGGAGCAGGTCAGCCCGCCATCTCCGGTGCAGTGATGCCGACTTGAGAGCTAGGGATCAGCCCATAGTCTGCGGGCCGAAGACGGATGGAACCGTTGCCTAACGAAGCGTGGGGAGCACTCGTGTATCTCCTTGGACTCCGCTAAACGTATGGAACCCTAGTGCCATTCCCATTGTGGGGTCCCACAGACCCAAATCGATGATCCTGCCTATGTTGCAAGGTGAGGCAAACTCACCGCTCGTATTCCCGCGCCTTTTGCTGCCTGCCTACGACTAGGACGGAATCACAAGCACAGGGTCGCCGGAGCTTCTGACCAGGGCCTCTGCAACGCTTCCCATCAGCCAACGCGAAAGTCCTGACCGCCCGCGAGTGGTCATCGTGATGAGGTTCTGATCCGTCTCTTGGGCCAGGTTCAAGAGTGCCTGTGCCGGCGATCCTCTCACCACCTCACTCTGGACAGTGAACCCCTTGCCGCCGAGTGTCTCGGCGACTCCTTCCAGGTATGTGGTCGCTTCCTGGATGATGCCCTCGGTTATGGTCGGCTCCCAGACATTAAACTCTGCCTCGGAGTAGGTGGGGAGATCAGTCTTGACAGCCCGAGCCAGCAAGATGTCCAGCGACAAAGTGCGCGCCAGCTCCTCGGCGTAGGGAAGCGCCTCTTCCGCAAGCTCGGAACCATCCAGGGGAACTACAACCCTCTTGAAGGTTGCACTCCCCTCTTGGTAACTCTTCCCCCTCTCCGGTGTGACCGTCAGCACCGGTACCTTTGAGGTGTGTATCACCTTGTCAGTGACGCTGCCCAATATGCTGCGGCTGATGGGGTTTCGGCCATGGGTTGACATCGCTATCAGCCCGCACCCCTCTTCTTCAGAAACTTGCAGTATCTGCTCCGCCGGGCGCCCAAGAGCGGCTTGAACTTCCACAGCGACGCCCCCTTCCCTTAGGCTGGAGGCTACCCCTTTCAAGGATTCCAAGGCGCTGACCTGCAAGCTCCGTTCGATCTCCTCCCAATAGTTCGGCCCCTTATCCCTTGCCAAGGTCTGTAAGGTGTATCCTGAAGTTGGGCGGCCCATGGCGTCAGGATCGACCACCGTTAGCAACACCAAGGGAACGTCGCAGCTCTTGGCGATTTGAGAAGCATATGGAAGGATGCCGGCCGCAACATCGCTCCCATCCAATGGAACCAAGATAGGATGACTCAAGACCTTGGTCTGAGCTTCGCCATTGCCTTCATTCATGCCCATGGGCACGACCCTCCTTGTGAGAATATCTGCTTCTACTTTTCACTAATTGCATTGGCACAACGTGGTGTCCCAACAGAGACTATCCTATCAGAGGAGATCAGGTCCGCATGTAAACAGGATACCGCCGGATGATTGCCTAGGTGAAGTATTCTACTTTCCCATGGCGTGTTTGATCAGAGGTCGCCTAGATTGAACTATGTACGTGACAAGCGTCCCTTGATTGCTTTCGGCGGCGCGAATGATGATGTTCAGGGCCTCATGAGTTGGCAGTCCCGAAGCATCATCATGATGTCACAAGCTCAGAAATCCTGGTAGGCCGGACAAGTCCCAGGTCAAAGGGGGATGTCTTGAATATGTGGACAAAATTCCTTCTCGGCTCCGTCATAGTTGCTGCGGTCGGTGTGCTGGCTGCAGCAGTTGTAATCACATGGACGCGATTGGACGATACTACCACCGAGCTGAAGCTTACCGAGGGGTCCCTGGCGGCGCAGGAAAGCCTGAACGCGAGCCTTCAAGAAACTAACGAGGGCCTACGGGCGGACATTTCAGCCCTCGAATCGGACATTGTGGGTCTAAAGGGCGACATCGAGGGTCTCCAAAGCAACGTAGCCCTCTTGGAAGTAGGTAAGGCCAGCCTCGAACTAACGGTGCAGAACCTGGAATCGGCCAATGCCAAGCTGACGGATGAACGCGACGATGCCATAGCCAGAGGGGACGCGCTCTTCGCGGACAAGGAACACTTGACGACGGACCTGGCGGTTGCCCGGACCAACAACGAGAACCTGTTGGCGACCAATGCAGGTCTGCACTCCGACTTGTCCGGCGCCCGATCAGAAAACGATGAACTAGAGACCCGTAATCAAGGGCTCAGCGGAGAGCTGGCGACCGCCCGCAATGAATACCGAATGTTGCAGGATGCGGTGGGCACTGTCGAAGAACTGCAGAGCACGGCGGATGGAGTCCGGGGCGAGATCATTGAGCTGGAGGAGAAGCTTCGGCCACTAATCTTAAGCTGGGGCAGCAGAGAAACCGGGGGGTTCTACTGCACCGGAAGCATGGAACCGACGCTGGGCTGTCTCGACAGCGTGACTTGGATAAACGAGTTCGACCCAGCCGTAATCGTAGAAGGGGCTCTCATCAGCTTCAACCCCAATTGCTGGGAGTCTGATGACGACAGGGACGACATAGGTACTGCCCACCGCGTGATCGACATAATGGTCGAGAACGACGTTTACCACTTCTGGCCCAGGGGCGATGGCAATGAGGAGGATGATGGGTGCTGGATACGCCACGACAACGTGGAGAGTTATGCCGTTGAGTTCTTTCCCAACACCCGGCCGGAGAATGCCGAGCTACGGCTTGCTGTCCTGAATGCCAGGGACAGATTCCAGGAGGCGAGGGACTACTACGACCTGATTTACACCAATTACTGCGGCTTTTCGCCAAGCGAAGGACGCACCTGCTACCTGTCCGGCAGCCAGTACGTTGAGACCACCGGCCTCTGGCAAGCTCGAAACGCAGCCTTGGATGCCTACAACTGCTGGACAGATGTTGCCATAGCGTCGGAGTGGCCGGGACACATCCCAGCGAATATGTGCGGAGGCCAAGCTGATTCGGACAGCACCTGAAATGTCCCCGTTGGCATTGGCTCGGAGACTTTCCCTGCGTGCTCTACGTATTCGTGTGCCGTCAGGGTTGGGGTAATTGGGGAGGCGTAACTTCCGCCAGCGGGGCATAACCGACCATTTCGACGAACCCCTGACCGGCTACCGGGGCGCCATTCTTTGTCCCTTCTGCCTTAACCGAACCCTCCCAGTAGATGATGGGGACAAAGCCGGTCAGGCCAAACTCTGCCCCTTCCGAAGAAGCCGTCAGTGTGAGATCCAAACCCAGTGATTCGATCTCAAGGAGCCAGTTCATGGGGTATACTGCGCCGTTTGCTGGGCTGGTCCAGGTGCCGGTTGAGCGCAGGGAGATGTCGCTGCCGGGCAGGTGAATCTCGGGAGAGTCGGGCGGCACAAAAGTGCCATAGCTGCTGATTGGCCTACGACTCTCCCGGTCCCACACTAGTGAAACCGTTAGGTCCGAACCGTCGTCCAGATTAAGGCTCAGCCAGTCCCATCCGATGTTCAGCGTGGTGAAGTCGCCCCACTGGTGGTCCATCCAGGACAGGCCGGTAACGGCGTGGGGTACGCCGGCAATGGAAAGTGTACCCGAGGTCTCCAGCCGAGTGCGGGAGTAGTAGTAGGTCTTGCCGGCGATGTCCAGGTCCACCAGGCCGCTGCCGTGGTGAAGCACAGCGGGTCTCTGGGAGACGGCCTCAAGCTCTGCTGCATAGTCGCCGGTCCCGAACTCAAGATAGTACACTTCGCCATTCCCGCTCATGGCCAGATCGCCCACCGGAACATCGAATTCACCTGGCTTGGGCTCCACCATGGGCAGGGCTGCCTCCTCATAGACCAGGTGCAGCCCCTTGGAGTGATCGGCTAAGCTTAACTGAGCGAGCCGGGTGGTGATTCCGGGAGGCACCACTGACTGGAATGTCACGTAATGATAGCTGAACTCTTGTCCGTCGTCGGTCACCAAGTGGCCGTTGAAGTACCACCACTCCAGATCGTTGAAGTGCGGGCCTTCGTCTCCGGGCAGCTGGACCATAACCACTGAAGTAGGGACGGGTGTTGGACTCGGCGTAGGGACTGGCGTTGCCGTAGGCTGTGTAGCGGTGGCTGTGGGAGAGGGCGGCTCTGTTGCTGGGTCGTTGTTGCCGGAGCATGCGTCCGCAACGACAAGCAACATGATCGACAGAAGCAGGGGCGGAGCCAGGCGTACCAGTGCGGAGATATGCATCGCTTGCCCAAAACTATACCATACGTGCGTTCTCAACCTTTTGGGCGCAGGGGACTGGAGGGATGGTGGCGTGGTCAAAGAAGGACCGATTCTCTAGAATAGGCCCGAAGTCCCCCAATCTGTCGAGGAGTTGCCATGCACGAAGAGATTTGCTACGCCGATGCCGTTGAGCTTGCCGCGAAGATTCGGGCCAAGCAGCTTTCCCCAGTGGAGGTAGTCCGGGCCCACCTGGACCGTATCCAGTCCATCAACCCGAAGATAAACGCCATCGTGCAGATGGTCCCGGGGGCGGTGGAACGCGCTCACCAGGCAGAGGAGGCGATCTCCAAGGGTGAAGTCTGGGGCCCCCTCCACGGTGTGCCCTTCACCGTCAAGGACTGCGTGGACACCGAGGGGGTAACGACGACCAGGGGGTCCAGGTTCTTCGCTGACCACATCCCCGACGATGATGCCAGCGTCGTGAAGCGCCTTAAGGATGCCGGAGGCATATTCATTGCCAAGACCAACATGCCAGAGTTCGCCCTTTGGTGGGAGACGGACAACCTGGTGTATGGGCGCACCGAGAATCCATGGATGACGGGCCGGACCCCCGGCGGCTCCAGCGGTGGTGAGGCTGCATCTATCGCGGCGGGCCTGTCACCCCTGGGCATTGGAAGCGATGTGGGAGGCTCCATACGGGAGCCAGCCAACTACTGTGGGATAGTGGGGCTGAAGGCTACCCATGGGCGCATCCCCCTTACCGGCCACTGGCCCGAAGTATTGCTCCGATTCATGCACGTTGGCCCGATGGCCAGGAGCGTCCGAGATGTGGCCCTGGGCCTGTCCTTGATGGCTGGTCCCGATGGGATGGATCCCTATGCGGCGCCAATGCCCCTGCCAGCGCTGCCCGATGTGAACAGCAGCGTTTCCGGACTACGTATCGGCTGGTTTGGCGAAGGGCCTTTCGCACCGGTGGAACCGGAGGTGCAGAGGACCGTTTCCCAAGCGGCAGCAGCCCTGGCGGAGCTGAGCTGCTCAGTAGAGCCGGTGTCCTTCCCAACTTGGGAAGAATTGTCTGGGCTGGCCATTTCCGGCGCCCTGTTCAGCGCCGAGGGCACCCAATATCTGCGCCCCATCTACGGCGGCCGGGAAGATGAGCTGGCGCCCGCCATGAAGCGCCGGCTGGCACTTCCCGCGCCGACCTTCGACGAGTACCTGGAGGCGATGTCCAACTGTGAGCTGCTGCGCCAAGACCTGCAGCGGTTCTTCGCAGATTACGATGTGCTCCTGTGCCCGGCGGGCCCTGTGCCAGCCCATCCCCACGACTCGGTGGAGCTGGAGATAAACGGGCAAAGGGTTGCCGGGCGCAAGGCCCTGGGCTGTACCGTCCCCTTTGACCTGACCGGCTCTCCGGCCATGTCCGTGCCCTTCGGTTGGAGCGACGACGGGCTGCCCATAGGTGTGCAGATAGTGGGGAGGCACTTCGACGAGTCCACAGTGCTGAGTGTGGGCTATGCCTTGGAGTCCCTGCACGCTCCCGAGGATCGGCGACCCCCGGTCTAGGACGGCTGCAGGGAACGGACCTGGATTCAGTGTATGCTCTCTTGACCTCGAATGGGGCGGGTGCTAACGTCAAGCCCAGCACCCCGCTACTCCAAATCGGGCGCCGACAGCGCCTTTAGGAGGCGAGCATGGCCATCCGCGCAGAGAAGGCAACCGGCACAGCAATCCAGACTTCTGCTTCCCACCCCCTGGACCCCCTTTCAGCCGAAGAGATCGTCCAAGCTTCGACCATCCTGAAAGCCCAGCGCCAACTGGGCCCCCGGGTACGGTTCGAAACCATTGTCCTCAAGGAACCCGACAAGAATGATGTTCTTGGCTTTCGGACCGGAGACTCCATCGACAGAGAAGCCTTCCTGGTTATCCTGGACAACGAGGATGGCGCCACGTACGAAGCGGTTGTGTCCCTGAGCGAGGGGCAGGTCACCTCGTGGAAACAGGTCCCCGGCGTCCAGCCCCGCATAATGTTCGACGAGTTCTACGAGTGCGAAGCCGCCGTCAAGGCGGACCCGGGTTTTCAGACTGCCCTCCTAAAGAGAGGAATTACCAACCCGGAGTTGGTGATGGTCGATCCATGGTCGGCGGGCGATTACGGTTTTGCCGAAGAGAAGGGGAAGCGCCTAGCCTTGGCCCGCTGTTTTCTTCGCTCCAGCCCGACCGACAACGGTTACGCCCGGCCGATCGAAGGTCTCAGCGTACTGGTCGACCTCAACAGCATGCAGATCATGCGTATAGACGACTACGGCCTGGTACCCCTGGCGCCCAACCCGGGAAACTATGCGACCGAGTTTGTCGGACACTTTCGGGAAGACCTGAAGCCCTTGGATATCTCTCAGCCGGAGGGGCCCAGCTTTACGGTCGACGGCAATAGCGTCAAATGGCAAAAGTGGCACCTGCGTGTCGGGTTCACTCCTCGGGAAGGGCTTGTTATTCACACCGTCGGCTATGAAGACCAGGGCCGAATCCGCCCCATCGTGTACCGAGCGGCCCTGTCCGACATGGTCGTTCCCTACGGAGACCCCAGCAAAGACCACTATCGCAAGAACGCTTTTGACGCCGGCGAGTACGGCATCGGCTCCCTGACCAACTCCTTGACCCTGGGCTGCGATTGCCTGGGGGAGATTTACTACTTCGACGCCACCCTCAACGATGCCCGGGGCCAGGCGTTCTCCATACCCAACGCCGTCTGCATGCATGAAGAGGACTATGGGATCCTGTGGAAGCACACCGACTGGCGCACCGGCAAAGCCGAGGTACGCCGCTCCCGGCGACTGGTGGTTTCCAGCATCGCCACAGTTGGGAACTACGAGTACGGCTTCTTCTGGTACTTCTACCAGGACGGGACCATTCAGCTGGAGATCAAACTGACAGGAATCATCAACACTGCCGGAATACCCGAAGGTGAGACGCCCCGCTATGGCACCTTGGTGGCCCCCCAGTTGAACGCCCACGTTCACCAGCACTTCTTCAACTTCCGGCTGGACATGAGCGTGGACGGCGAGGCGAACTCCGTCCACGAGATGAACACTGTGGCGGAAGCCCTAGGCCCGGACAATCCCCACGGCAACGCCTTCTACGTCGAATCTACACCCCTTAAGACCGAGCAGGAAGCCCAGAGAATCATAGATCCCCTGAAGGGACGCTACTGGAAGGTCTCAAATCCTTCGGTGTTCAACGCATTGGGGACTTCAGTAGGGTACAAGCTGATGCCTGGGGAAAACATCCTGCCCTTCGCCGACCCCAGCGCCAGCATCATGCACAGGGCCGGGTTCATGACCAAACATCTTTGGGTCACCCCCTATGCTCCCGATGAGATGTCAGCCACAGGCCCATACCCCAACCAGCATCCCGGCGGGGATGGTCTGCCCAAGTACACCAGCGGAGACCGGAACGTCGAGAACACCGACCTCGTCCTCTGGTACACCTTGGGCTACCACCATGTGCCCCGGCCCGAGGACTGGCCCATCTCTCCTGTCGCCTACTGCGGTTTCAGCCTGAAGCCCGTGGGATTCTTCGACACCAATCCGGTGCTGGATGTTCCTCCCAGCAACCATCACAATGGCGCCTGCCATGCCTGATCGCTAGTCTCAAAAGACGCCCGTATTGCGCAAGATTTCACCTTAAGCCTGGTGGTCTGGATGTACTAGAGTGTACGTCGTGCACTACGGAGATTGCGGGCGAGTCTGCCGATCAAGGCAGCAGGACAAACTAGGCGGCTCCCTCAACATTCCCCATGATTAACGTTTCCAAGTCATTTGATTCCAGAAGGAGACCTCATCCCCTTTGCCTGACTTGAATTCTCTTCGCAGGGCAGCCCTGGTATTGGTGGTTATCGGCTTGCTGTGGAACATGGTGGAGGCCGGAGTTTCCCTATGGGCGGGCGCCGCAGCCGGTAGCGTAGCCATGCTGGCCTTCGGCCTCGACAGCATCGTCGAGCTCTTTGCCGGAGGCGTCCTGGTGTGGCGCTTGACGGCTGGTCAGGACGAATCGAAAGCCGAGGTGACGGAACGCCGTGCCCAGAAGCTGGTAGGCATCAGCTTCCTTCTGCTGGCCATGTACGTTGTCCTGCACTCGGGGTCCAATCTGTTGGGATGGCTGCCCGAGGCGCAGCCCAGCCTGATAGGCGTGGCGCTTGTGGCCTCAAGCGCCCTGGTGATGGCTGTCCTCTATGTAGCCAAGATGCGCATCGCCACCAGCATGCAGTCCCGATCGCTGAGAGCTGAAGCCATTGAGAGCCTCTTCTGCGACCTCCAAGACCTGACCATCCTGATAGGCCTGGGGCTGAATGCCCTGTTCGCATGGTGGTGGGCCGACCCGGTATCGGTCCTTCTGCTGGTGCCCTTTTTCGTCCGGGAGGGCTTGGAGAATCTTGTAGGTCACGAGGAAGAGAGCGGAAGAGATCCGCTCCATGTGTGCATCTGCCGCGTGTGCTTCTACGGCTTGCGTATATGTCCGCCGACCTGCTCCCGAGCCTAACGCAATTTCTCGCGAAAGCGCCGGATTGGCCGCTGTTCCGACCCACCAACTTGGCCGGATAAGAACTCCAACCCTCTGCGAGAATCCTGGACGGAACTAATTTCGTGTTGACATCGTCTAGACGGTAATCGCTCCAGAAATTATCGCGGAGGTGGCCGAAATGAATGACGCACTAAAGCAAATCTTGATAGCTGCCATTGGTTTATCAGTGCTCCTGTTTGCGTCGGCGGCCTGCGGGAACGGTTCATCTCCGCCCGACCCCACCCCCGAGGTTACGACGCCCGAGGTTATGCCAACCCAGGTTACGACCACGGAGGTTACGTCAGGCAGAAGTCCCAATGCGGCAGTGACCGGCACTGTCACCTACCGGGAGAGGTTGGCCCTTTCCCCGGGCGCTGAGCTGGTTATGGAGCTCAGAGATGTGTCCTATGTTGACGCTGCTGCTCCTCTTATCGCACGCCAGACCATCTCTAACCCAGGCCAGGTCCCCATCACCTTCAGGGTCGAATACAATCGCGATGATGTCGACCCGCGCAACACCTACGGGATTAGCGCCCGCGTCATCGAGGCAGATGGGCGCCTCGCATTTACCAACGATACTGCATACGATGTAATCACCCGCGGAAATCCCAGCAAGGTCGATATGCTCCTCGTCCTCGTGCAGCCCCCGCCCGAGCTTATAGAAGAAGGTGTGGACTGGAGGCAATGGGTAGAAGTGCCCGCCAGGATCGTTGGGGCAAACCTGATACCTGAGGAGCGGGAACACTTCCTTCAAATCGAGTTCTACCAGTCCACGATTGAGGGCTGTGCCCGACCTGGCAGCCAGGCTCTAAGGGTGGATGACAACAGGATAATCGCCACGCTGACGCTGAGGCAGCCTCCCCCTACGGCATGGGCCATTGACTGCGATGCAGAGGTGGTGGAGCTGGATGCCGTGGTGCATATAGATGAGCCGCTAGAGACCGGACAGACCTACCATGTGATTGTAAATGACATCCTGACCAGCTCATTCAGCCTGCCTAGGCCCGAACTTGAGCATACATTCATCGCCCAGTCGCCCATACAAAGGGCGAAGGTGCTGGTCTTGGAGAGCTGGCCTCTGCAGTACCAGCTTGAAATCATCTCCGGTCTCCCGAGGGGGAGCGGCTGTTCCCAGTCCAACGGCTACGAAATTCGGCGGGGAGATTCAGATGAGATCGCTGTTGTGGTGACACACCACGAGGTCGCCGACCCGCTCACGGTCTGCACAACCGATTTCCCTATCATAGAAACTTATATTCCGCTGACTTCGTACCTTGAGTCGGGCCGGAAGTACACTATCCGAGTTAACTCGGATACTATCGTGACCTTCGAACCTCAGTAGTGCGGGTGGCAGCCTCTATTTCCTGGCTTTCTTGAAGCGCCACCCGTACATGATGCTCCCATAGTAGTTGAACACCTTGCGGGCTTGGGGGTCGTCAAAGGGGTATCCTGCCCCCAACTGCCGTGCAGTGGCCAGCCCGCTGACAAAGCAGGTCTCCTGGCTGTTCACAAGGGTATGAGCCCCGCAGTGCCAGGTGCGTCTTCTCCCTTGGATGAAGCGGAACAGGTGCATCAGCAGGGTTACGTGGCGCATATCATGCACGATGTGTTGGAACCACCGCCTCTCGATGACCTTTTCCGGATCGATCTGGCTGATGGGGTTGTAGGTAACCAGGCAGGGCTTGTCGGAGGAGTTGGCCCAAGGCTGCTGGTTGTGCATGATGTAGGTGATTTCATAGTTGTCCGGCCTGCTCCCGTACTGTTCGATGTAGTTGCTCCGCGTCGTCAAGGGCTTCGCTTCGTCGTCGGGGAGGACCGAGGAGTCCGAATGGACTATGGCATGATTGTGGAGCTCGCTCTCGTAACGAATCGATGAGAGGATGAAACGCTCCATCATCGAGGGTTTGTCCAGGATCATCAAGGTCTGATTGGCGTTGCAGGCGAAGACCACCTCGTCGAAGCTCTCCCTGATGCCGTCATTGTCTTCCACCGCAACTCCCGACTTTTCGCGGTACACCTTTCTGACGGGCCGGTCCAGGTAGATCTTCTCCCGAAAATCGGCCGACAGGTTTTCGTAGATGCGGCGCGTCCCCTGGTCCCATGTGTGCATGGCCGTGGCGGATTCGATATCAAAGAACTCCAAGTACCTGGAAAAGAGGGAGGCGGGCATATCAAAGACGTTAGTCGCCATAAGAAAATTGACAAACATAGGCTTAAGTATCTTGTATCTGAAGTCTACAGAGAAGCCGGTTAGATTCAGCACGGTCCCCATGCTGACGTAGTTGAATGGATTCAGGGCGTTCAGCAATCTTGATCGAGAGCGGCTCAGTTTCCCAAATCGATGCATTCGCTTCAGCAGCCTCTGAAACCTGGCGATCTCAGACTGCAGCTCGCGCCTGATATCCGAGTCAAAATCGTGGGCGTAAACCTGTCCCTGGTACTTCACGCTGTAGCTGAACCTGGTTTCCAGCAGGGGGATGTCGAACCGCTGCATTAAAAGCAGGATATGGTGATATACCGACGGAATGCAGGCTGTGACCGAGATATCGAAGGGGATGTAGGTGCCGTCATCCTGGGGCATATCAGCTGTAAATGCGTTACCGCCGACCTGGGACTGGGCCTCGAACAAGCGGAAGTCAAACCGGTCCGGGTGTTGGGCCAAGGCCCAGGCAACCCCCAGGCCGGAGATGCCCCCTCCGACGATCGCTATCTTCTTCAGGCCGGTCTGCTTCCTGCGCCCTATCATTCCAACTTAGCCCTGCATGTCGTGACGGGAACCAACTTGCTTTCGGGAGCAAGAGAGGTCCGTTAAAGCAGCTTGGGGAAGCAGCGGAATAGCGATCTACCTGGTCGCTCCAGCGGGCTGATGCGACAGGAGGAAGTCCCTCACCTGGGTAATGGTCTTCGCAAAGATGTCCGACGACTCCTTCCACGGATACTCGGTAACCTCGGCCTTGGGCGCCAGGGCCACCAAGTCCACGGCAGCTTCGTAGGAGTGGGCCGGAGTATCGTCGGGCATTACAAGCAAAGGAGTCTGACATGAGCGGGCGAAGTCCCGCGACACGCTGTACAAAAAGTCCGGCTGGATGCGATACAGGTTGTGCAGATACTGCTCTACGATTTCCATCGTAACGTCGGGGCGCCGTGCCAAGAGATCGGGCGCCCATACCTCAACTCCCATGTTGTACATGGCGTCGGGCGTCTTGTTTGAATGTCCAACAGGCTGACAGAGCACAGCGGCCGGTATGCGCTCGGGCGCCCGCTCGATAAGTTTCATGGCGAAAGGGCCTCCGATGCAGTAGCCCATGAAGAAGAACTCCCCAATGCCCAGATGGTCCATCAGCCCTAGTTGGTCATCAGCAAAGGCTCCCCAGGGGTCGTTTACCTGGACAGGCCCGGTGGAATCTCCGCCGTTGCCGTTGCGCTGGTCCATGGTGATGCAACGGAAGTCGTCCTTGAAGACCTCCATGGCGTTAAACACCTGCCTCGGCCAGTTGGCCATGATGGAGTTCAGGCCACCGCCGGGGGTCACCAAGAGGGGGAAGCCGGAGCCGACCTCCTCGTAGTGGATAGTGACATCTCCTCTGGTGTAGTGGGGCATTGCTGTTCCTCCTCGTCAGGTCAGGTGTAGGACTTGGGGACAATTGTATCTCAGGAAATCGAGCTGGCAAAGGGAGAGTTCTCTGGCGACGACAATTCCACGCTTGTTCACCCAGCCCCGGAAGCGCACTTACTTCTGAGTTTCACTAAAGCGCCCACTATTGTTGACCAGCCCATAGAGCCGCCTTATAGTGCGGGCATCGCAGTTCCAGATACAGTGCACGCGTATTTGGAGGAGAGGACGGACATGCTATGGCAAGACGCGCACCGGCGGTAATTCGGGACGACGTCCCTGAGGAGCACAAAGCAGCGTACGATGAGGTGACGCAGATACGTGGACAGGCGCCGGTGGTCGGGCCGTCTTCCGTGCTCATTTACAGCCCCGAGATGGCTGTCCTGGGCAACCGCTTATCGGAACACATACGTACCCAAAGCGTCCTCACCGAGGAGCAGAAGAGGCTGGCGGCCCTGATCGGGGCGCGATCCATGGACTGCCAGTATATCTGGGTCGCCCAAGCCGCCGCCTGCCGGCGCATCGGTATCAGCGATGCCCTCGTCGACGCACTGCGGGAAAAGACGGCCTTGCCGGAAATGGCAGACGACCAAGCCGCTGTCGTCAACTACGCCCTGGAGCTGACAAGCACCAATCATGTGAGCCAGGACACCTTCGATGCCGCCAAGGCAGTGCTGGGGGTCCGGGGACTGGCTGAATTCACCACCTACATGGGCTATTTCCGGCTGATGGCGATGTGCACCAACGCCTTCGAAGTTGACCTGCCTCAGAACATCACCGAGCCTCTGCTGCCTGCCTAGGGACGGCGGTATTCGACCTCCTGTTGGTCCGGTGCAGAGTTCACGGGCGTGGCAGAACTGACCCAGGGGCCTCGCGATAACTATGCGATGAAGGAACACCCACGCCTCTACTCAGACCTGGCTGGCTGGTTTCACCTGCTGACTCCTCCCCACGAATATCGGGAGGAGGCGGCCTACTACAGCGATCGCTTAATCGAAGCCGCTTCCATCCCTGTGAAGAACGTGCTGGAACTAGGTTCCGGCGGCGGCAACAACGCTTCCTACATGAAAGAGCGCTTCTCGATGGTACTGTCGGACCTGTCGCCGGAGATGCTGGAGGCGAGCAGCGCCATCAACCCCGACCTGGAGCACACCTTGGGCGATATGTGCACTCTGAGGATTCCGGGGAGGCAGTTCGATGCTGTGTTTGTCCACGATGCCGTGTCCTACCTCACATCGGAAGACGAAGTCCGCGCTATGGCCGGGACAGCAGCCCAGCACTGTCGGCCCGGCGGAAGCATACTCATAGCCCCGGACCATGTGTTGGAGACCTTCTCTCCTCCTTACACAGACTGGGGTGGGTACGATGACCCTGATGGCCGGGGCATCCGCTACCTGATGTGGTGCATCGACCCGGACCCATCGGACACGACTTACATCGCTGACTTTGCCTACATGCTCCGGGAGCCAGATGGAAGCCTGCGCTTGGAGCATGACCAGCACCTGCTTGGGGTCTTTCCCGAATCCTTTTGGCTAGGCGCCCTGGAAGAAGCAGGGTTCCAGGCGATGCCCCAGACAGACCCTTGGGGCAACCGGGTCTTCACCGGCGCCAAGCGGGTGGACTAGGCCAGACAGCGGAAAGCCTGGAACGGGCGCCATAACTTACGGATTAGCACCTGGTGATCTACTGCAGCTGTAACTTTGTTGGTACCGCCGTTTCGCGTTATTATGCTTGCCTGAGAAACTTCGGCCAAGGCGCCGCGAATGGCAATCAAGTTGGGAGGTCATATGAGGCCTGTATCCGAGATCGCCGACATTATGGGCATCGACCCGGATCTGGTTATTCCCCACGGCAAATACAAGGCCAAGATATCCCTGGACGCCATAAAGTCTCAGGGTCCCCAAGGCAACTTGGTCGTCGTCACGGGCATCACCCCAACTCCCTTGGGTGAGGGAAAGACCACCATGACGGTGGGGCTGGCCCAAGGCTTGGGGAAACTGGGCAAACGGGTGGTCGCAACCCTCAGGGAGCCTTCCCTTGGCCCCATATTCGGCATTAAGGGAGGAGGCACGGGCGGGGGCGCGTGCTTGGTGGAACCCCAGGACGAGGTGAATGTTCACTTCACGGGCGATGCTCACGCCGTCGCTTCAGCCCACAACCTGTTGGCTGCCCTGACCGACAATGCCGCCCAGCGGGGCCAGGTTCCCGGCTTCGAGCCGACGATGGCCACCTGGCGCAGGGTAACTGATGTGGAAGACAGGGCCCTCAGAGATATCGTTACTGGTCTGGGAGGCTCCGGCAACGTGCCGATGCGACAGACGGGCTTCGACATCGTAACCGCATCGGAGATTATGGCTGTCCTGGCCCTGTCGGCCGACTTGGACGACCTGAGGCGAAGGCTGGGCAGGATGGTGGTAGGATTTAACAAGGACAGGCAACCGGTTACTGCCCAGGATGTGGGCGCCGTCGGTTCCATGCTGTCTCTGCTCAGGCATGCCCTGCAACCCAACCTGGTGCAGACCACCGAGGGGCAGCCTGTGCTGGTGCACACCGGCCCCTTCGGCAACATCGCCCACGGGTGCAGCTCCATACTGGCTGACCGGCTGGCGGTCGGCTACGCGGAGTATGTTCTCACCGAAGCGGGGTTCGGTTCGGACCTGGGCTTCGAGAAGTTCATGCACATAAAGACCCGGGCCAGCGGTGTGCAGCCCAGGGCGGCGGTGCTGGTGGCATCTGTCCGGGCAATCAAGTACCACGGCGGGGTTGGGCTCCAGGACCTGAATGCTCCAGACGAAGATGCGGTACGGCGGGGTATGCCCAACCTGGAACACCACGTCGGCATCGCCAGGTCCTTCGGGCTTCCTGTGGTTGTGGCCGTCAACGCCTTCTCTTCGGACTCCGAAGGGGAGTTGGACCTGGTGCGCAAGGGCGCCATAGACGCAGGAGCCTTTGCGGCGGCAAAGACTACTGCCTTCGCCGATGGCGGCGAGGGCAGCGTGGAATTGGGAGAAGCTGTTGTAGCGGCCGCCAGCCAGGGTGGGTCGGTGTCCTACCTCTATGACGAGGACGATTCCATAGAGGACAAGATGCTTGCCGTTGCCCGGACGGTCTATAACGCTAGGGACGTGCGGTGGGAACCGGGGGCGCGCAGGAGGTTGGCCCAATACGAAGAGCTTGGTTGGGGACGCCTGCCGGTGTGCATGGCCAAGACGCCACTCTCCATATCCCACCAGTCGTCCCTCAAGGGCAGGCCTTCGGGCTACACCTTCGAGGTCTCAGACATCAGGGCATCCATCGGGGCTGGGTTCCTGTATCCCATCGCCGGAAACATCGTCACCATGCCCGGCCTGCCCGGTTCGCCGCGGGCCTTGGACGTAGACAGCGAAGGGAACATCCTGGGCCTATAGACGCCCGGGGATGGGTAGTGGACTAGCCGAGGAAACGGCGAATGTGGGCAGCTTCTTCGACGTAGTGCCGGACATTCACCTTTGACTTATCCTGGCTGATGCTGGCCCATATAGCGCTGGTCAGCCCCTCGTGCACCCGGTCCAGGTCGTCTGTGAACTCTCCCACCAAGCGCAGATACCTCTCCCCCAGCATCTCCTTGACGTGGCGTTCGTTGGCGTAGCGCAGGGCCGCCCGCAGGTCGCCATCGATGCTGGGGTACACCTCCCGGACGTATGCCAGGTCGTCGGGCGTCAAGGATGCCAAGCACAGGAGCTCTGGCGGAATGCCGATGGAGTACATGGAAGCGGTGAATCCGATGGCCCTGGGCAGGGTCACCTCGCCCACGCCGTCCAGGGTGCGCCCGTAGCCGAAGAGGCCCACGTGCATCTTGCGCTCGCGACGCCTGGGAACATGGGACGACACCGTGCTGATAACGTCCACCAGCCTCCTGACGTGGTCCTGGTACTCGACAGTAGTCTTGTCCACCACCTGCTGGGCCCGCCCTTCATCGATGGGCACAGGCTCCCCACGCTGGTGTCTGTGTAACTGGGCTATGCCCTCCCGCACAGCCTCCTTGTCGTAGTCGTACTTGAAGGCGGATTGGACCGTGAAGGTCTGGACGCTGGGGTACTCGGTTAAGGCCCGATCGATGTTGACGGGAGTCAGGTGGCCGCGGAAAGGCACCGAGCCCGCGCCGATGATGGGATAGAGGGGCACTCCCAGCCTGCCCTCCAGCGCGTGCAGGCGAGCGAAGGCAATTCTAAGTACCAGCTCGGCGGCCACGATGCCGTAGTTGAGGGCGGGGTCGCTGCGGGCAAGGAAGACCCGCTGATAGGGCACGTCTCTGTTCTGTAGGTACCCCTCCACGATCCCGTCGCAGTTGAGCATGTTCTCCATGTCTTCGATGAGGGGGATCACGCGGATGTCCTTGGGATAGAACTCTCCGACCCAGTCCTTCACTTCCTGCCCTTCGAACAGCACCTCGTCCTCCTGGCCCACGATAACCTTACGGTAGTAGGCTTCCACAAAGGCCAGCTCTTCCGACGATGTGGTAAATGGGAGGATTACGTCCTGGATGGGGGCAGAGTCTTCCTGGCCGTAGAACCCCTGGGCTACATCCCAGGCTGAGGGGATGCTCTGCAAAGCTTCGACCATTGACTTTCGCATATCCCGTTCAATCCGGGGGTTGGGGACGCGGAGGGTCAGCACAACATCCTGACCCAGCCTGGCGTTGCCACGAAAGAAGACGGGAAAACCCGTCAGGAGTTTGCGGACGACCTGGTTGTCGGTCTCCTTGCCTTCCGAGTCCCACATCTGTTCGTCGCAGCCCAGAGCAAACACATCGACGGCTTCATTTACCTCGCCGTCTCCCTTCAGGACGCCCGCGCCATCGGCAAAGGGCGCCGGCGTGGCGTTGTCAGGGTGCTGGGTGCTCATGACCCTGGGAATAACCAACTCTAGGCACCTCTGGATCGGTTTCTTCCATAATACAGGGTCGGGCCAACAAGTGTCATCGGCCCGACCCTGTAGCTCCTAAGGAGAAGGCAGAAGTGAGGGGGAGGCGACCTCACCCCAACCTCTCCGCATAGGGGAAGGAAATATGGCTACGGGCTGTAACCTGTGGGCGGAGTGCTACGCGGAGCGTAGTGGTCGATTCCGGCAAGCATGTGCTCCATTAAGTACCTGAGGTCCTCGTAGGCTTGCAGACTCCCAAGCTCACTTCTCAGAGTTGCCAGCAGGTCGTTCAGAGTCCGCAGGTCCGAGGCTACCCAGGCCGGGTTGGAGTAGCCTTCATCCAGGCTGCTGTACCGGTCGGCCGTCAGGGATACCACCGCACCCAGCCAGAGCAGTGGGTCGACAGCCTCGAAAGATGCGCCCGGCCATCCCGTCACGTTAGCGTGCTGCCGGCGGGACCCTCCCGAGCCGGGCTCTACCCATCTCAGCTCCACGTCGCCCAGGTCATGCCACCGGTCCGGGTCCATGTCCCGGCGCAGGTCCAGCTCATAGAAGACGGTGGTCGCAGTGCCCGAGGGCAGCTCGGCGAACTCCTTGCGGTCCTGGGTGAAGGTATGATCGGGCGTCACCCGGTTCTCGTAGCCGACGATGCGCCAGGCGTCCACTACATCGGTGTCCCACGTCAACTGGGCGCGGGTCTGGTCGGCGAATGGGGTCGATATGGCTAGCCAGTTCTCCCGGCTGAAGGTGGCGCGGGCCTGATCCGTGTCCTGGAGGTAGCGGTACCAGCCGTTGCCGTGCTGGGCAAGCTTCTCAAGTAGGTCGTCGTTGTAGTTCTCGATGCCCACGCCGATGGCGATGATGCGCAACGGGTTCCTGCTGTCTCTATCGTACGCCGACTCCAGGATGGCGAAGGGGTCGGTGGCATCGACGTTGGCCACCCCGTCGGACATGAGGATGATGTAGTTGTGGGCATCTGGGCGCTCCCGGCGGGCTTGGTCAGCGAGGCGCACTCCCAGGTCGAGGCCCGCCTGCACGTTGGTGCTGCCCTGGGGTGTCAGCTGGGAAATGGACCAACCTGAATGCCCGCTGTCGGGATCGCTGTGCCAGACGGTGTATTCGTCGATTACGTCGTTGGTAAAGTGGACAACGGCGATCCGGTCCCTTGGTCCCAAGCTTTGCCGTATAGCATCGGCCGCTTCCCGGGCGATATCTACCCGGTTACCTTGGGCCATGGATCCCGAGGCATCCAGCACCAGGGTGACGTTCAGAGGTGTATCGTCGTGCACGACGGGAGCCTGGAAGGACACCCGCGCCAGGTGCAGGTCTGCGTCCAGCGGATGCTGGATTACATCCGATGTCACGGCGAACTCCCGGTCGTTCCTGGGCGGATCGTAGTTGTAGTTGAAGGCGTTCACCCACTCCTCAGCCCTGACCGATGACGGGTCTATCTCGTACCCGTTTCGGGCCCAGTTCAGGGCAAGCTGATAGGAAGTGCGGTCCGTGTCGAGGCTGAAGGTGGAGACGTTGTCCTCCCGGGCGCTGACAAAGGACTGCCGTCCGTAGTCTGCAAAGGAGGTGTCCGGAGGGGGAACAGGGGGTTGGACCTCGCTCGTTCCCCGGGCCGAAGACCACTGACCTTGTGGCCCTTGAGAGCCTGTTTGGCCTGTACTGCCTTGCTGGCCTGATGGTTCCTGTGGCCCCTGCGGGCCTCGATCGCCCATTGGGCCCGTTGAGCCTCCAGGGCCTTGTATACCTTGCGGGCCTTGAATGCCGTCAGGTTGGGGCACACCCGTGGGGGCTTGTACTGCACGGGTTACCACCTGTACCTCCTGCACGACAGCGGTCACTTCTCTATCCATCGCTTCCTGAACAACCACCGTTGTAGCCTCCACCTCCATCACCTCTCCGGGTTCTGTCACAATGCGAGTAACTTCTACCTCCGCTGTGACAAATAATGTCCTGACTTTACTTTGGGACTGCGATGGATCTTGTTCTCCGCCAAAGCCGTTGGTGGCTGACCAGACCGACACGGTGGCAACCAGGGCGACTGCGGCCACGGTCCCGCCGGCGAACGTAGGGTTCCAGAAGGTCCCTCTCCGGGGAAGCAGCTTGCCACCTATCGCCGAAAGGCTGAACGGGTCCTTCTGCTCGCCCAGTTGGCTTTCCAGCCTCTGCCACAGGTCGCCGGGGGCGCGAAGGTCATCCGCTTGGTCGCTGTAATATTCCCGCAGTTCTCGTTCCAGCCCCGGGTCTTGTTCTTCATTACGTGCCATCGTCACGTTCCTCTCCGGCATCGTGCTCTGCAAGCTGGGACCTGAGCTGCTCCAGGGCCCTGTGGAGCCGCGATTTCACGGTGCCTTGTCTTAGGTTCAGGGAGCGGGCCACCTCGGGAATGGTGAGGTCGGCGAAGTAACGAAGAACGACGACCTCGCGGTGCTCCAAGCTCAGTCCAGTCATCGCGCGTCTTATGGTCTCGCTGCCCGCCAGCACCTCCGCCATATCCTGAGGATCGCAATCGTCACCAGGATGCGTTGAATCGTCCAATGGGTAAGTGGGAATGGACGAACGTCTCCTGTGGGCCAGCACCCCGTTGACCAGGATGCGTACCAGCCAGGGCTTGAAAGGGTATCCCCTTCGGAAGCCCCGGATTCCCCGCCATGCGGCCAGGAACGCTTCCTGGACATGCTCCTCGGCCAGCGCCCGGTTGCTGGACATCAGCAGGGCTGTGCCGTAGAGCACATCCTTGTATTGCTCCACTATGTAGTGGAAGGCTTCACGGTCGCCCTGCTGGCATCGAAGGACTGCTTCGTCTTCGCCCACCGTTCGCCTCCTATTCCCTCGACTTTGCCCCATTGGTTCCAAGGCCGGCCTACCTGATAATGTGCGCGTTCCGCTCAAATGGTTCCATCGGCCTTAAAATTCATCGGACGATTGGTCTGAATGCCTCTCAATCTTTATACAGCGCCAGCTTTATGGTAGTTTTGAACCCTACCGAAGAAGCGTTTCTCACCCGACCGAAAGTCTAAGATTCCCAGGTACGGAGGTAGGTCCAATGACCATCGATGTTGCAACGGGTATTGCACGAATTCTGAAGCAGGAGGGCGTGGACTGGGTCTCGACCTTCCCCGTCTGCCGGGTTAATAACGCCCTGGGCAGGGAAGGCGTCCCCATGATCATGATGCGGGACGACCGGTATGCCGTTGCCCTGGCCGACGCCTTCTCCCGCATAAACGCCGGGCAGCGCATCGGAGTAGCCACCTTCCAGGGAGGCGTCAACGCGGCCGGTCTCCAGGTCGCCTACGCAGGCATTGCCCAAGCCTTCGAGGATGGGTCCCCCGTCCTCTGCATCACCGACGGCGTACCAATCGGCGCTTCGGAGAACAGCCAGTTCGATGTCACCTCCAGCCTGAAATCGGTGTCCAAGTGGTACGGGTATCTGGATGCGCCCCACCGGGTGCCCGAGTTCATGCGACGCGCCTTCACCATGCTGCGGACGGGGCGGCCCGGGCCTGTCGTGCTTGCCGTTCCCGACGCTGACGGGACCTACGACGAAACGGCAGACCCATACGTTCCCGTAAAGGGCTGGAAGTCTGTCCCCGACCCCGCAGATGTTTCTGCAGTGGCCGACCTGCTCCTGAAGGCGGCGAACCCCTTGGTGTACGTCGGCGAAGGGGTGATCTACGCTGGCGCCGAGGAAGAGCTCAGAGCTTTGGTCGAGAAGCTCAACCTGCCCGTGGTGAGCACCCTGAAAGCCAAGGGCGCCTTTCCCGAGGACCATCCCCTCTACGTGGGTGTCCGAGGCGGCCAGGTGGAGGAGTATCTCGCCAAGTGCGACCTTCTCTTTGCCGTTGGCTCCAGCTTGTCCCCGGGCCGGTTCAGCCACGGCATCCCCGACGCAGCCAGCAAGACCATCATCCACTGCAACGTGGACGAGGTGCACATAAACAAGGTCTATTCGACCTCCCAGGCCCTAATCGGCGATGCCCGCCTGTCCCTCCAGTCCCTGAACAAGGAGCTCGCAGGCAGGGAATTGTCGGGTATAAAGACCCGCTCCCAGGCGGAGACTGAGGTGAAGGCTGCCAGGGAATCGGGGATGGCCCAGTACGTTGAGGCCATGGCTTCAGATGATAAGCCTCTGAACCCATACAGGGTGTATGCCGGTCTAATGGAGGTGCTGGACCCCTACAAGTCCTTCCTGACCCACGAATCGGGAAACACCCGGGACCAGATCAGCACCGTGTACCGCGCCACCAAGTCCCGGGGATTCCTGGGGTGGGGCAACGTGTCGTCCCTGGGTTTCAGCCTGCCGGCCACCATTGCGGCCAAGATCAGCTTCCCGGATCGCCAGTGTGTTGCGGTCACGGGTGAAGCTGGTCTGGGCTACATGTTCGGCAACCTGGAGGTCCCTCTTCGTCAAAAGCTGGGCATCACCATAGCCCACATCAGCAACGGAGGCTTCGCGGGGTATGGCCCGGGGTTCTGGGGTGACGGCCACGACCCCTACACCCACAAGGTTATGGGCTACGACGAGATAGATATGTCTCGGGTCATCGGCGGGCTGGGTTACCACACCGAGCGGGTCACCGAGCCGTCGGACATTACGCCTGCCTTCCAGCGGGCCTTCGCAGCCAACGAGGAGGGCCAGCCGTCCTACATCGAGTTTGTGTGCAGCCAGTACCCGATCTACGGCCGGTGGGTGTCTCGGTAGCCATCATGGTCGCGGGTTTCGCCTCCAAAGGCGCCGGTGATATACTGCTGCACCGTATTGCGTTGATCCCCGGCGGGAGTTTCCCGTCCATTTAGGAAGGTGTTCCCATGACCACAGCCAATCCCCAGGGTGAAACCCCGGTCCCCGTCGCCACATCGGTGAGCGCTAAGGCGTTGGCCGAGTCTATCGTGGATTTGGGCATCACCCACATCATCACAGTGCCGGACACGGTCCAGAAGACCTTCCTCGCCTACATGGAACAGCAGGACAAGGTCAAGATCCTGACTGTTTGCACCGAGGATGAGGCGATGGGGATCAACGCCGGTCTCTACGCAACGGGGCACAGGCCCATGATGGTCATCCAGAACAACGGCTTTTACGCTTCGGTGAACACCCTCAAGGCGCTGGCTTTCGATGCCCAGGTGCCCACCTTCATGTTTGTAGGGCAGTTCGGCAGGGACCTCACCAAGGACTCCAACGACAACAGACGTCGCGGAGTGCGAATGCTGGAGCCGACGATGCAGACCTGGGGCGTTCCCTACTACAGGTTGGAGAACCCCGAGGATATCGGCGTAGTCGAAGAAGCGTACCTGAAATGCCAGGAGGTCGAGGGCCCCGTGGCGGTCATAATAGGGGCGCCGACCGGCCAGTAAAACCGGAGGAGAGTGGTCGCAGGATGGAACGACAAGAAGCAATTGACGCCCTATGCGAATACAGAGGGGACTGCCTCAGCGTAGCCACCATGCAGGCCGCCTCTCCATGGAAGGACGCCGGCCAGTCGGCCCAGGACCATGTGGATGCTTCCGACTGCATGGGCAGTGCCGCCTCCCTTGGGCTGGGCTTGGCAATGGGTGCGCCTGAGCGGAAAGTAATGGTGCTGGACGGCGATGGGAGCCTGCTGATGCAGCTGGGGTCGTTGGTCACCGTCGCATCCCTGGCGCCGTCCAACTACTACCACTTCATCTTCTACAACGGCCTCTACCAGAGCTCGGGCAACCAGACCATTCCCGGTCACGGCAAGACCGACTTCTGCAAGGTGGCGCTGGCTTCCGGGTACAAGAAGGCGTGGAAGGTGTCCAGCAAGGGTGAGTTCCTTGAGGCTTTGCCCGAGATAATGGACTCTGAGGGGCCTGTGCTTATCGAGATTGAGATCGAGCGGGAGGACGGACCGACTAGGTTCCCCGGCGTGCCCGTCGCTCCCCAGATCAAGGCCCTCCGCGAACAGTTTACATAAACCTGTCCTGGCCTCAGGCGTAGCGTCTGCCGCTACATCGACCCGTCGATGACGATGTCCAGCAGGGCCGGCTTCCCCGATGAAACGGCGCGCTTTACAGCTTGAGCGATCTCGCCGGGGTCAGTTATCCGCTCTCCGTGCACCCCCATGCTCCGAGCCGTGGCGGCCAGGTCGAAGGGTGTGGGGAACTCCGAGTACAGCAGATTGCTGCCCGCGGGTTCGTCCTCGTTCAGTATGTCTTTCTGATAGACGTTGTAGTTGGTCTTCAGGATGCGGTACATGCCGTTGTTGCAGATTACGAACACGCAGGGGATGTTGTCGTTAGCCGCAGTCCACAGCCCCTGGATGGCCATCATGGCGCTGCCGTCGCCGATAACCCCGAATACGGGGCGGTCCGGATTGGCGCACTGCAGGCCCATGGTGGCGCCGATGCCTCCGCCGATGGAGCCGCCCCTGACACCCAGGATGTCCCCCCTGCCGGCCCCCTGGAAGTAGTGCCTCATGGCAGCCCTGTGGCTAATGGAGTCGTCCACCACCATGGCGTTGGTCGGCAGGGCATTGGCAACCTCGTACATCATCCGCGCGGGATTCATGGGGGTGCTGTTCCATTTGCCCGCCACCGAGTCTTCGAAGGCGCGCCGGTTTGCGGCCGCGTCTTGGACGACAGCTGCCTTTCGGGCTCGAATGGTCTCCTCATGCTGGGAGTTGATGCGGCCCTTGAGAGACCGGATCAGTTCCTGCAGGCCCAGAACGCAATGGGACACTATGCCCACGTCGGTAGGCTCCGACCTGCCCACGCTGCCAGGTACAGGGTCGATGTGAATGAGCTTAGTCGTAGGCTGGAGCACCACGTCCCCCCAGTAGAACAGCTCCTCGAAGGTGTCCATGCCGACCGTCAACACAAGGTCCACATCTTCCAGGAGCTCCCGGTGAGAAGCGACCCTGAGGGAGTGACCGCCCATATATTGGGGATGCTTGGTCGGGAAGGAGACTTCAGCGCCCCGGGACTGGCGCACCGGCAGGCCCAGAAGCTCCGCCAGCTCCACCGCTTCGTTGTTTGCCCCATCATCGGAAACCCTGTCGCCGACGATCATCAGGGGGTTGCGCGCTTCCAGCAGAAGGGATGCAGCTTCGTCTATGCCGTCGAGATTGGGGCCGTAGGCATCGTGCACCTTGCCCGAAGGGATGATATTCATCTCGGCGGACGCTTCCAGGGCGTTGGAGGTGAAGCCCACGTACACGGGACCCTTGGGATGGCTGTTGGCCTCGTTGAATGCCCTGCGCATGACGCTGGGTATCTGCTCGGCCAGGGGCAGCTCGATGGCCCACTTGGTAACGGGGCGCACCATGGCGGCCAAGTCAGTCAGCCCCTCGGCCACCTTGCGAGCGTCGTAGTTGCACGAGGATACGACCATGGGTGTCCCTGTGCGGTAGGCGTCCAAGATAAGAGTGATTCCGTTGGCGAGGCCGTTGTCCACGTGGAGGCTCACAAAGGACGCCCTTCCCTTGGACCGGGCGTAGGCCTCGCCCATGCCCATGGCGACTGCTTCCTGAAGGGTAAGGATGTACTTGAATTCGGGGTAGTCCCCCAGCATATCGATCAGGGGACCTTCGCTGGTGCCGGGGTTGCCGAATATGTAATCGACCCCCTCGGCCTTGAGCATCTCCAGGACAGCCCTCTTACCGGTCATCATTTCTGGCATTGCATACCCATCCGTCAAAGTAGTTTTGGACCCTGAGGCGCCTGGAACCTACGGCTCGATGCGCCTCAGCTTGTAAACGTCGGACGATATTATCTCTGGAATTCGTTGAGGCAGGTTCCAGAAATCGTCCCTTGTAGCCAGGAACCGGCCGTTCAAGCCGTCGGACTCGTCGCTGGCGAGGAAAACCGCCAGCTCTCCTACCCGTTCTATGGCAGTGCCGCCGCCCTCGTTGACCGCCTTGGAGCGTTCGTACCACCAGGTGTTGCCCACGGCGAGGGTGGAATCCTGAATCTTCTCCATCATGCGGGTGTGCACCCCGCCTGGGGAAATAACGTTGACCCTGACCTTTGTGCCCTCCAGCTCCATTCCGAGGGTTTCCGTCAGGGTGATCAGGGCCGACTTGGATGCCTGGTAGGCGGACATATGGGCGGTACCAAAGGTGCCCACTCCTCCTCCAGACAGGCTGATGATAGCGCCGCGGTCCTGGCTGATCATGGTTGGAAGCACAGCCCGGCAGCACAGGTAGGTGCCGACCAGGTTAACCTGGATAGGCTGGACCCAGTCGGATATCTCGCACTCGTGGAGAGGCCCTATGGGGCCCAGGACGCCGGCGTTGTTCACCAGGATGTCCACTCCTCCGTAGCGGTCCAGGGTGCCCTTGACCATGGCATCCACCTGGGATGCGTCGGAGATGTCCGTGGGTATAACCAGGGTCTCAGCGCCCAAGTCGCTGACCTGGCGTTCTGTCTCTTCCAGCTCGTCACCACTCCGGGCGGCCAGGGTCAGTTTGGCTCCCTCGCAGGCATAGGCCAAAGCGATGGCTCTACCGATACCGCGCCCGGCCCCTGTAATTATGGCTACCCGGTCCTGTAGTCGCACGGAACCCCCTACGCCGTCAGATAATATCACTATTTCGATATCGCCACATAACAGCTTCACCCTAAGGGAGGCTTCCTGTGGTAAAGTAGTGGGGTTCCAAAGCAGGCCATACAGGAGGAAGTTGCACATGATCAACCAGGTCGATCTGATGGGTGTTATTGAGAAGTACCGGGGTGACGCCGTAATCGTGCCCACCATGAGGGCTACCGTCGGCTGGAAGGAAGTTTCCAACAACATTAAGCGAGATATCGCCATCAGCGGCGCCATGGGGAAGACCTCATCCTTCGCCCTAGGCGTGTGCCTGAGCCAACCCGACACCAAGGTCATCGTCTTCGACGGCGACGGCAGCCTCATAATGAATATGGGGACCCTGGTCACCATCGCTAACAAGGCCCCGAAGAACATGTACCACTTCGTGATGGACAACGGAATCTACGGAACCACCGGCGGGCAGCCTGTGCCTGGAAATGGCGTAACCAGTTACGCTGGCTTGGCGAAAGAGGCCGGTTACGCCAGCAGCTACGAATTCGACGACCTGGAGGAGTTCTCAACCCAGGCAGCCCAGATATTTGAGCAGCCCGGGCCTGTGCTGGTCAGCATCAAGACCGTTCCTAACATCCGGTTGGCCGAAGAGCGCATCGCCACCCGCAGCGGCGCTGGGCGCAGCCTTAACGAAGCTGTATCCGACCTGATGGACGAATTCGGCTCCTAAGCAGACGGGTCGGTAGAACACCGGAGGCCCCACACATCTCGATGAACAGGGAAACGTCTTGGTAGATTCAAAAGAAGGCAGGCTGGCAGGCAAGGTCGCCATCGTTACCGGCGCCGGCTCCAGTGGGCCGGGCATCGGCAACGGGAAGGCTGCCTCCGTCCTGTTCGCCCGCGAAGGGGCGAGGGTGCTGGTCGTTGACCAGGTGAAGGAGCGAGCTGGGGAGACCCTCGCCATGATCCTGGAGGAGGGCGGCGAAGCGTCGGTGTTCGAGGCCGATGTCACCAACGCCGAGGACTGCGAGCGCATGGTGGAAGCTGCCGTCGAACGCTACGGACGCCTGGATGTCGTGGACAACAACGTGGGCATCTCCCGCCGGGGGAGTGTGCTGGAGGTCAGCGAGGAGGACTGGGACCATGTGATGACAGTGAACGTCAAGAGCATCGTCCTCACCAGCCGGTATGCTATCCCACGCATGATTGAGACCGGCGGAGGCTCCATCATTAACATCTCCTCCATCGCAGGCCTCAGGGCCCACAGCAGCACCCCGTACACCACTTCTAAGGCGGCCGTGATTGGCCTGACCATGTCCATGGCGGCGGACCACGGGAAGGACAACATCCGGGTCAACTGCATCGCCCCAGGCTTGGTCTATACCCCGATGGTGGCGCCAAGGATGGACGATGAGTTGCGGGAGATTCGCCGGGAGGCATCGCCCCTGGGAACCGAGGGGACGGCCTGGGACATCGCCGCAGGAGCCCTGTACCTGGCCAGCGATGATGCGCGCTGGGTTTCGGGCGTGGTGCTGCCGGTGGATGGCGGGCTGCTGTCCCTGTCGCCGGTTACCTACAGCACCCTTTCCCAGCAGCAATATGGGCAGCCGGGCGCCTAGGAGCCAGGGTCGATGGAAAGCCCATCGAAAGTAGCAGTCGTTACTGGTGCGGGGACCGGCATAGGCAAGGCCGCTTCCCTGGCATTACTGCGTGAGGGATATCAGGTAGCCCTTGCCGGAAGGCGGACCGAACTCCTCGAAGCTACCGCAGAGGAAGCTGGGCCCCACAGCTCCCAATCCCTGGTAGTAACCACCGACGTAGGAGACCCAGCATCGGTTGTGGCCCTATTCGAATCAGTGGGGGCCAACTTCGGTAGGCTTGACCTGCTGTTCAACAATGCTGGTGTAGGCCCTCCGTCGACCCTGCTAGAGGATATGACCTACGAACAGTGGAAGAAGGTGGTCGATATCAACCTGACCGGCTCCTTTCTCTGCACACAGGAAGCCTTCAAGATCATGAAGTCCCAGACTCCTATGGGCGGGCGAATCATCAACAACGGTTCTATAGCCGCCCACACTCCAAGGCCCAACTCGGCCCCCTATACCGCCACCAAGCACGCAATCACGGGGCTTACCAAGTCAACATCCCTGGATGGCCGGAAGTACGATATCGCCTGCGGCCAGATCGACATAGGCAACGCCGATACAGCCATAGCGGCCAATATGAAGAGGGGCATCCTCCAGCCTAACGGCTCCATCGAGGTGGAACCGACCATGGACCCCGAACATGTGGCCAATGCTGTCCTGTACATGGCCAGCCTGCCCCTGGATGCCAACGTACAGTTCCTGACCGTCATGGCAACCAAGATGCCCTTTATCGGCCGGGGATAGAGAGAGTACCCTTCCCCGAATATCACCGTGGGGGTGAACAAGTGAATGCCAACCTGCAGACCGCTACCCTTGCTGGAGGCTGCTTCTGGTGCGTGGAGGCGGTATTCGATATGGTAGAAGGGGTGCACAAGGTTGTCTCCGGCTATACCGGCGGGCGGATCGAAAACCCGGATTACCGTGCGGTCTGCACAGGAATGACCGGCCACGCCGAGGCGGTACAGGTCCACTATGACCCCGATGTGCTGTCCTACGAGACCGTCCTGGAGCTGTTCTTCGCCTACCATGACCCCACTACGCTGAACCGCCAGGGGGCCGACACCGGCACCCAGTACCGCTCAGCCATCTACTACCACGATGAGGAGCAGGAACGGGTAGCCAGGGACACGATACAGAGGCTGGACGATGAAAAGGTGTGGCCCAGCCCGATCGTGACCGAGATCGCTCCCCTGGGGCCTTTCTACCACGCCGAGGGGTACCACCAGTCCTTCTACCGGAGCAATCCCGAGCAGATGTACTGCCGTTTTGTCATCGACCCCAAGGTCAAGAAGCTGCGCGAGAAGCACTCGGGGCTCCTGAAGACGGCGGACCGTTAGCAGGGTGTTGCCGCTCCTCGACAGCTTGACAGGCTAATCCGGCAAGTCTTACTTTGGCCAAATGAAGGTTACCTGCATGGAGGTATGAGATGGGCAAGCTGCGACACATAGCACTGACGACTGAAAATCCGGGCAAGGTTGCTGACTTCTACAAGGCTGTCTTCGGCATGGAGGAGCTTAAGCGGGATGCCAAGGGCCAGGTCTTCCTCAGCGATGGGGTCATCAATATGGCCATCCTCAACTTCAAGACCGACGACGACCCCGATGTTGGCGCCCATGGCCCCAACTTCAGTGGAATCCATCACTTCGGCTTCTACGTAGAGGACATGGCGAGCTACGCTGATCGAGTGGAGGAGGCCGGAGGCGAAAGACTCACCCGAATCGCGGCGCCTGGGACCGGCGGCCTCTTCGGCCATAACGCTACCACGGGCTCGGGCCCCAACTATGCTGAGGTCAAGTTCCGCGGGCCCGACGGTGTCATCATCGACATGTCCGAATCAGGCTGGGAAGGCATTTCCCTCTAAGAGTCGGTCCTTGAGGGCGGGCGCTGCCCACGATTCTGACGCCGGCGCCCGATATCCCTGTAACCCGATCCTAAGCCGGCAGGTTGGGCACCACCTCTTCTGCCAGCCTCTGGGCCTGCTCCAGTTCGTCGTACACCACATCCAGGATGATCTCGTCCAGGTCCATTTGGGTTAGCTCCGCCAGGTCCTCGACGCACTCTCCAGGACTCCCGTAGGTCCCCGCCTCCAGACCGAGGTCCGGGTTGCCGTACATCTTCCCGAAATAGTCCCGCATATGGGATGCTGCCTTGTCCTTGTCGTTGTCGACCGCGATGTACACCCGTTTCGACTTCTTGAAGGTGCCAGGGTCCCGCCCTTCGGCTTCCAGGTAACCCCTGAGCAGGTCAAGCTCCTCGGTGAAACGCTTGGTGGACAGAATGGACGAGCCAGTCCATCCGTCACCCATGCGGACAGCCCGCTTGAGAGCCGACGGGGCGTGGGCGCCGAACCAGATTGGCGGGTGGGGTTGCTGCAGGGGCTTAGGGGTTATCTCCATATCGTCTAGCTGCCAGAAGCGCCCCTGGAAGGTAGTCCGCTCCTCGGTCCACAGCTTCTTCATGATGTGGACACCCTCCTCGAAACGGCTCCCGGCGGTCTTGGCTGCCACTCCGAAGGCGGGATAGTAAGGCTCCTGGGTGAATCCCCCAAAGGCCAAGCCAACTATCAGCCTGCCGTTGGACAGATGGTCGATGCTGGATAGGCTCTTGGCCAGGATAACCGGGTTTCTCAGGACCGGTATGATGATGTTGGAACCCAGGGTAATCTTCGACGAGTTGGCCGCCGCGTAGGTCAGGAGCACCAGCGGGTCCAGGGCAGGGGGTGTGCCCACCACGCGCTCCATCACCCATGCGCTGTGGAAGCCCTTGTCCTCGACCATGGCGAGATAGCGCCTCAGCATATCTGAGTCGAACGTGTCCGAGGAAAACAACTGGGGAATGTTGATGCCGTACTGCATGCTTGTTTAACCTTCCTGACGGTACTGAAACATCCCCGGTGGGCGTTGCTTCCCTTCACCGGCGGCGTCTCCAGTAGGATTCTAGTTGGCCTCCCAGCTTTACTCAAGGGTTAGTGGAGCGCGCTCGTGCTCCCGCAGGCGCCGCCTGCATGGTAGAATGCGGGAAACTGACTAAGGCCGGAATGGTCAGGAGGCAGGCCATGGGCAAGCTTTCCATCGAGGGGATCACCCACTGGGCCATCCCCGTCAACGATATGGAAGAATCTGTGAAGTTCTACGGCGACATCCTGGGCCTGGAAAACCGTGGCCAGCTTGGCAGGTCAAACATGACCTGCTTTGGATTTGGCGACACCAACATCCTTCTGTGTGAGCGCAAGACTGCCGTCGATGACATCGCGGAGAGGGATGACGGAGTCCACTACTCCTTCAACGTCAGCCCAGAGAGCCTCTATGAGGCGTGCAAGCTGTTCGACCGGGAGAAGGTGCCCGTCGTGGATCTGCACTACCGGGAAGGTGGCCACTTCCCCGGGAGAGAGCTCTACTTCCTGGATCCCAGCGGGAACCGCCTGGAGCTGCGGGACATCTCATGGCAGAAGGGCATGCCCGAACCTTCCTTTGAAGAGATCGTCCAGTCCTGATGGCCGACGGCGCCGTAACTTCGTCACCCATGACGGGCGCTGCCTACCTGGAGTTGGCCCGTGAGATGGTACCCCAGGTGGAGGCTGCCTCCGAAGAGATCAACCGCACCCGGGAGCTCCCGGTCCAGCTGGCCAACTCCCTGGCCGACCAGGGCCTGTTCCGCCTGCTGGTGCCACGCGCTCTGGGCGGGGCCGAGCTGGACTTCCTCCAGTACATGGCCATCGTCCAGGCCTTCGGTGAGGCGGACGGCAGCACCGCCTGGTGCATCAACCAGAACAACGTCTTTGCCACCCATTCGGCCATCATGCCCAGGGAGACAGCCCAGGAGATATGGCGGGAGCAGCGGGCGGTGGTGGCCAACGGTCCTCCCTTCCCGGCCTGTGCTGTGCCATGCGACGGGGGCTATCTGCTCACAGGTCGGTGGAACTTCAGCAGCGGGTGCCGCCATGCCTCTTGGCTGGCGTCCCTGACCCCAATAGGCGAGGGCGACGGCATCCAGGAGAAGCCCGAGGACATGAAGCTCATGGTGTTCAAAAAGGAAGAAGCCACCATGATCGATGTTTGGGATGTGAACGGCCTGCGGGGCACCGGCAGCTTCAGCTTCGAGCTGACCGAGCTGTTTGTCCCTGAGTCCCGCACCTTCGGCCCCACGGATATGCCCTGGGACGACGGCCCCCTGTATGTCCTTCCCATCAGCCTGAAGTTCGCATCTGGCTTCGCCTGTGTAGCCCTGGGGGTTGCCCGGGCAGGCTTGAACGTCGCCCTCGAACTGGCGAGCCGCAAGACCGCCAGGGGAGACCAGTCGGTGCTGAGCAGAAGCTCGGCAGTCCAGCGCCAGGTGGGCCAAGCCGAGGCTACATGGTCCTCGGCCAGAGCTTTTCTGCTGGAGGCGGCCGGCTCAGCATGGGAGAGCGCCCGCAAAGATGGCATCCTGTCGGTGGAGCAGCGCATCAGGCTCAGGCTGGCCGCCACCAACGCCATCCGCATGTCGGCGGACGTGGTCGATATCGCCTACAACATCTGCGGCGCTGACTCCATATTCGAATCCAACCCCATCCAGCGCCGCTTCCAGGACATCCACGTGATCACCCAGCAGATACAGGGGCGCATGGCCCACTACGAGACCGCCGGCCAGTTCTACATGGGGCTGGAACCCGAGGGCCTGTACTAGGCCAGTGCATAGGCGGGATGCGCCAACAAGGAGGAGTCGATGAGGCCTAACAGGATCAAAGAGATGTGGAAACAGGGCAAACCTGCTACTGCAGGCTGGCTATCCTCAGGGAGTCCATATGTCGCCGAAGCCATGGCCAATGCAGGCTACGATGCGCTGATCATCGACATGCAGCACGGCATGGGCGTGACTCCTGACGTGGCGATTGCGTGCCTGCAGGCTATCTCCACCACCGAGACGGTGCCCATGGTCAGGCTGGCGTGGAATGACCCCAAGGAGGTCCAGTTCGTGCTGGACGCCGGCGCGTACGGGGTCATTATTCCGCTGGTGAACAATCGTGAAGATGCGGTGCGGGCAGCGGGCGCCTCCCGATACCCGCCCGTGGGGTATCGCAGCCTGGGCCCCAACCGGGCCCGGTTCTACGGAGGCCCGGACTACCTTCAGCATGCCAACGACGAGATCATCGTACTGGTGATGATTGAGACCATGGAAGCGGTAGAGAATCTGGATGAGATTGCCAAGGTTCCTGGCATCGACGGCTTCTATATCGGCCCCGGCGATCTGGCTGTGTCTCTGGGCCTGGCACCCGGCCCTGCCGCTGTTGCCGACCCCCGCCATGCAGGTGCATGCCAGCGGGTGCTGGATGTGGCCAAGGATACGGGGCTGGTGCCCTGCCATCACGGCTCGAACGCCGACGAGGCGGTCAAGCTCTACGCCCAAGGGTTCATGATGTGCCAGCTTGGCAGCGACATGAACATGCTCAATGCCGCCGCTGCAGCCGCCGTCAAGACCGTCTCAGCAAGCTGACGCAGGGGCTGGACTTAGGTCCCCGGCGGTCTTCTTGGGCCGCCCTTTATGTCCCGATTTGGGGGCCGGGGGCGCAGGCTTTGCGCAGCAGCTCGATGGCCGAAAGGATGGCCAGGTAGCTGGTCTTTGGGTTATTGGGGTGGGGACGGTTCTCAAAACTCAGGCGCATAACTCCGAAGCTGCCCTTGGCCTGGATCTCGTGAACGTTGCCCGGCGCCTTGGGGTCGGCGATGACCTTCATCTTCGTCTTGTCGGGCCCCAGTCCGGCCAAGCTAAGGGTCGCAGCCACGTTGGTGTTGGCGGGGAACAGCTTGACCCCATCCACCGCAGGCCCTTCGTAGATGACCTGGGGGTCGGTGATCTCCTTGCCTTCCCAGTCGGCGAAGCCGGGAGAACCCTCCAGGCCCTCGGGAGGCTTGGTGGTTATGATGGCCACCTCTTCCAGCAGACCGCCTCCGGCCCGGATAGCATCGATGCCCCCGATGGCCCCCGAGGGCGCCAGGAGCTTCCTTCCCTTTGCTGCGGCCAGACCGCTGAGGCGGGACATCAGGGCTTGGTCCAGCAAGGCGCCGGTGCTCATCACCATCAGGTCCTTCCCCTTTTCCAGGACCCGCTCAGCAGAGGCCCTCACAGCCGCGCCGGAAGCACACTCTACGACCAAATCCAGGTCGGGGGCATCCAGGAACTCGTCCAGGTCTCCGTGGAACAGGCCAGGGTTGCCTAGCGACGCTGCCAGCGAGTTACCTTGACTCTCCTCCACATCGAACAGGGCGACCACCCTGGCTCCGATCACGTCGCCTGAGTGGATGGTCGTGGCCATGTCCCTGCCTATGGCTCCACAGCCGATCAAGCCTACCCCAACCTGCGATTGCTGCACCATAACTTCTCCTCCTAGGACCGCTGCCTAGCGAACTTGTCTATTCCTCCCACGTCGCCCAAGCCCACGTAGATGTTGCCCTGGGAATCCACCCAGCTGCCATGCCCCGGCCCTCGACAGTCGAAGCGCGCAAGCACCTTGCCCGCTGTGTCCAGGACGCTGACCCTGGCCGGGCCGTCATTGACACGGCCCTCGCTCACGTACAACATCCCGTCAGGGTCGGCGGAGATGTCCATGGGCCTCTGGATGTCCGTCCACATTTCCAGGTACTCACCCCACATGTCGAACACCTGGATGCGGTGGTTCTCCCGGTCGCATACGTACACCTTGTCCCCTGAGACCAGCAGGCTGTGGGGCAGGTGGAACTCGCCCGGGTTGCTCTTGCCTGGCTGGCCCCAGGATGCCAGGAGCAGGCCACCGTTGTCGAAGCGGTGCACCCGGGCGTTGCGGTAGCCGTCGGACACGTACAGGTCACCCGATGGGCTGGGAACGATCTCGCTGGGGTAGTTGAATGGCCCGGCCGCCCTGGGCACCAGCTCGCCCGGCACCTCGCAGCCGGTGTCCGAGTGGACGCCGTGCCGCCCCAGCATCTGGATTGGCTTTCCGTCCAGGGTGTACAGCAGGCAGACGGAGCTGTCCCGGTCGGTCAGGTAAACGATGTCGTTGGCGATGTGGATCCCGTGGGCGAACAGGAAAGCGCCGTTGCCCCAGGAGTTGACCAGGTTTCCGTCCAGGTCGAAGACGAGGACGGGCGGGTCCTTGCGCTGGAAGGCATAGACCAGGTCCTGGGAATCAGTGGCGACGGCGCTGACCATCCCGAAGGTCATGTCGGCGGGCAGGCTGGCCCAGTCCTCGTGGACGTCGTAGGTGTACTCACCCGTTCCAACGCTAGCCATGGCGGGGGTACCTCCTTAGGGCAGGATGGCCGGACAGCTGCCGGCGTCAGAACACATCGAGGGTGAACCTGGGTCCCTCGGGGGACTCTTTGAAATCCAGCACCGCATTTTCGAGTCGATGGGCCAGGTCGTGGCCTACCAGGAGTATCTTGCGCCCTGCGTGGTCGATGGCTTGGTCATCCTCTTGCTCGGAATCTATGACGATTCCGAAGTCCCCGGCACCAGTCCATACAGGCGGAATGGCCAGCCTAAGGTATTTGCCGGCATCCAATTCCCAGGTGGACAGGATGCGCACGAACTCTTCCTTGGCGCTGTCTGTGACGCTTACCATGGGAGGCCCTCAGGGTCTGCACGGGACACGGTTCGTGTCTCCTACTGCTGGTCCTTTTGCGTCTCTAGGTCCAGGGAGGCCGAGTTGATGCAGTACCTCTGGTGGGTGGGGGCCGGCCCGTCGTTGAACACATGTCCCAGGTGGGCGCCGCAGGACTGGCACATAACCTCGACGCGCCTCATTCCGTGAGACAGGTCCCACTCTTCCTTGATCTGGGCCCGGTCGATGGGGTCCCAGAAGCTGGGCCAGCCGCACCCGGAGTCGTACTTGGTTTCCGAGGAGAACAGGGGCTCTCCGCAGCAGATGCACTTGTAGGTGCCATCTTCCTTGCAGTCCCAGTACTTTCCCGTGAATGGCCTCTCGGTGGCCTTGTTCTGGGTTACCTCGAACTGCTCAGGGGTGAGTCTTTCCCTGTACTCTTCGGTGCTCATAACGCCTCCGGGAGTGTTGGCTTTTGCATGATACCCGATTCCCCTGGGTACGGCAACGAAGGGGATTTCCAAGTGTACTTGGGCTGACTCAAAGGGGTAAAATGCGATGGCTGTGCCAACGATGACACGTGAAAGGCCTAGAGGAAGGGGGCTCCCATCTTGGAATTCGTAAGCAATGAGGAGATAGTCCAGCAAGCCCGCAAGAACCTGATACAGGGAGCATGGGACTACCTGGTGGGTGGCGCCGACTCGGAGACAACCCTGCGGCGAAACCGCCGGGCCTTCGACAAGATTGCCTTCAGACCCAGGGTGCTGGTGGACGTCAGCAACGTAGATCCGTCCACGACCTTCCTGGGGCACCACATGCGCATTCCAGTGATGCTGGCCCCCATCGGCTCCCTCCAGACCTTCGACCCACTGGGAGGCGCCGCATCATCCAAGGCTGCCGCCGAGTTCGGCACCATGCATGTGCTGAGCTCCGTTACAGACCCCACCCTGGAGGAGACGGCGGCCAGCGCCGACAATCCCAAGGTGTTCCAACTTTATGTCCGCGGCGACATGGACTGGATCAAGGGCATCGTCGGGCGGGTGAAGAACGCAGGCTACGACGCCTTCTGCATCACCGTCGACACAGCCCACTACAGCAGGAGGGAACGCCCCTTAGTGCACCGCTGGGTGCCCCCCGCCAGGCGAGGGGGCGTGGACAGGAGCTTCCAGGCGGCTGTCACATGGGAGACCATGGACCGGATCAAGGAGCTGGCCGACATGCCCTTCATGGTCAAGGGTATCGCCACGCCGGAGGACGCCATCATCGCCGTAGAGCACGGGGTTGATGTCATCTGGGTCTCCAATCACGGGGGGCGGCAACTTGACCACGGACTGGGCTCCCTGGATGTCCTGCCCAGCATCGTCGAGGCTGTGGACGGCAAGGCGGATGTGATCATGGATGGCGGTGTCCAGCGGGGCACCGATGTCATGAAGGCCATTGCCCTGGGGGCCAAGGCGGTGGCCATCGGCAGGCTTCAAGGCTGGGGCTTGGCCGCCGATGGGATATCGGGCTTGGTCCAGGTTCTGGAGATTCTGGAAGAGGAGATGCTCTGTGGCATGGGGCTGCTGGGGGTTACGTCTATAGACCAGATCACGTCGGACTACGTCTGCCAAGCCGAGGCGGTAACCATGCCCCACGAGATGAGCTCGTGGATCAACATGCCCGGTGAGAGGATACTCTAGCCAACCTGCTGGGACAGCCAGCCCTGGATGATCTCCCAGCCTTCCTGCCTCACGCCGTTGAACTGGTGGTCGCCCCCGGGGATGGGCAGGAAGGTCATGTTCTCGACTTCGCCGGACAGCTTCTCCAACTGGTGAGCCAGTCCCCTGAAGGCCATGAGGGAGTTGACGTCGTTTATGACCACGCCTTCAAGGGCGCCCACTGTTACGAGAAGGGGCTGGGTCGTCATGGGCAGCAGCTTCAAGACGTTGTAGTTGTCATCGGGGCCGTACTTGTCGACAAACCCCTCGGCGGTGATGAGCAGGCCATTGGGATACGCCACTTCCATGAGGGTTGCCGGTTCCCCTTCCTCTATATGTGCTCGCGCCCTTTTCTCCTCATCGTGGAAGCGTTCCCAGCCCTCGGATATCTGGTAGTCGGAGTAGGAGAACCTGGGGGGCGAGGTCGCTATACCTAGTCGTACCCGCGGATCATGGGTGTGGGCCAGGTAGTAAATGGTCTTCAGCCCGCCGAGGCTATGTCCCCACACCAGGATGTTCTTGTAGCCGCCGGCTTCGGCGAAATCAATCCACGCTTCCCAGTCGTAGACGCAGTCGCTGAGACGCTCGTAGGCCCCGCCGTAAGCCGTACGGGAGATGGCATCCCGGCTCACCGGGTCGTGACCCCGGGCATTGACCCGGAGCACCGGTATGCCGGCCCCCAGAAGGGCATCTGCGAAGTCGGACAAGAGGCCTGGGGCATAGAAATTGCCTGCCAGCCCATGATGCAGGATGCAAAGGTCGGGACCGTCGGAACCTCGACCGCCGTCGGGCTTGCGCAGGGTGCCGTCTAGGCGCACTCCATCCTTGGTGGTTACATCTACCAGGTCAACGAGCATCCTCTACCCCCTTAAGCTGGGCATTGCCTCAAATTAAGCTGGAGCCATTATACAGCAGGCATTGCCGCATTCTTCGGGAGCGAATACGCTTAGGCGAAGACATGCTCTGGAGGTGTAATCATGCCCTTTGGAGGGAACGATTGGCTGGCATTGACAACCGAGCCGACATTGGAACCGGACCTGCCCATTTGCGACCCTCACCACCACTTCTGGGACTACCGCACCGCCCGCATTCCCTACCAGAGGTACCTGCTTCACGAGCTGGTCGAGGACATATCCAGTGGACATAACGTGCGCTCCACCGTGTTCGTCGAGGCCAGGTCCATGTACCGGGCCGAGGGACCGGAGGAGATGCGTCCCGTAGGCGAGGTCGAGTTTGTGCAGGGGATAGCGGCTGCCACCGCCAGCGGGCTGTACGGCCCCGGAAGGGCCGCCGCAGCCATTATGGGACACGCTAATCTCAATCTTGGAGACGGGGTAAGGCCGGTACTGGAAGCCCTGGTGGCAGCCAGCCCCAACCGGTTTCGGGGAATCCGCCACTCGGTCACCTGGGACCCGAACCCGGAGGTGGAGAACACGGCCGCCCACAAGATGCCGGGGCAGCTTGCCAGCGACGAATTCAGGAGGGGCGCCCAAGTTCTTGCCGACATGGGGCTGTCCCTGGAGGGATGGATGTTCTTCCACCAGCTTCCCGAGCTGGCCGACTTTGCGCGGGCGATTCCCGACCTGACCATCATCCTGAACCACGTCGGAGGGGTGGTGCGGGACGGACCCTATGCCGGCAAGGACGACGAGGTGCTGCCCAGGTGGCGCAGCGGCATCGCCGCCGTGGCCCAGTGCCCGAACATCTACGTGAAGCTGGGCGGGATCGGCATGCCCCGAACGGGTTTCGACTGGCACACCCGCGCCAAGCCCATCGGCTCCGAAGAGCTTGCTGAAGGGATGCGACCCTTCATGGAGCACTGCATCGAGCAGTTCGGCCCCGAACGCTGCATGTTTGAGAGCAACTTCCCCGTGGACAAGGTTTCCTACTCGTACAACGTCATGTACAACGCATTCAAGCGCCTGACCCAGGGCTACTCAGCCTCAGAGCGGGCGGCGATGTTCCATGACGTGGCGGTTAGGGTCTATAGGATAGAAAACTAGGGAGGACGGTCAAACACGGCGTCGCGCCGGGTTACAGCGGGAGGAGCTGTTGAGAAGGATCCGTTACAATTGCGCAGCGAGTTTAGACGGCTACATCGCCGGTCCGAATGATGAGTTCGACTGGATCCCGGTAGATCCGGACATCGACTTCGACGAGATGGCCAAGCAGTTCGACACCTACCTGGTCGGTCGTCGAACATTTGAGGCGACCGCCGGATTCGATTCGACGATATACAACGGAGCGCGGACCTTTGTGTTCTCACGAACACTGAGACCAGAGGACCACCCCGAAGTCATAATCGTTGGCGATAATTGGAAGGCGGTTGTGCAGTCGCTCCGGGAAGAGACAGGTAAGGACATCTGGCTGTTTGGCGGAGGGTCCTTGTTCCGCAGTTTCTGCGCAGAAGGGTTCGTTGACTCGGTAGAGGTGTCAATTGTGCCCGTCCTGCTCGGCAAAGGCATCCCCTTAGTTGCCGAGCTGCCTACGTCAGTAGGATTGACACTAACGGGGCAAACCGTCTACGAGAAGTCAGGAGTCGTGACTCTGCTCTACGATCTGAACAAGCAGGAGTAGACCGATAGCGACTTAGGCCGGTGCCCACCCCACCGGGCAGGATTACACCGGGGGAGACTGCATCCACTGGCGGATGGTCCTGGCCCACTGGCCGTCCACTTCCCCCGCCTTCAGGTTCATCGCCAGGTGGTCGCAGCCGTCGAACCGCATGAACTCCACGGGACTTCCTTCAGCCCTGAGGGCTTCGGCTAGCTGGCTGGCATGGGGGATCAGGTGCGGGTTGTCATGTTCCCCGATGGATATGTGGAAGGGCACCTTGTTGCCGGCAACCTGCCTCAGGGGGCTGGACTTCTCGATAGTCTCAGCATCCACAACGGCCAGGAAGTTCTCCACGTAGTCCGGCCTGGATGTCCCCAGGTCAAAGACGCCGGCCATGGCGAAGCAGCCCTTCACAATGTCAGCGGGCAGGCCGTAGCTCTCCAGCCTTTCGGGGCACAGGGCAAGCATCGCCGCCAGATGCCCTCCGGCCGAGTGGCCTCCCACGAAGATGCGGTCGGGGTCGCCGCCGTAGCGGGAGATGTTGTTGTAGACCCAGGCTAGGCCAGCCCTGACATCATCCTCGGCGCCGGGGTACTTGGTCTGGGGAGCCAAGCGGTAGCCCACGGACACGAAGATTGCCGGAAGGCAGGTCACCGACGGAGCCATGAAGCCCATCCAGTCCTTGCTGCCCTGCCTCCAACCGCCTCCGTGCAGGAAGATGAGGACGGGCATTGGCTCGGCCACATCCTCGGTGGGCATGTAGATGTCCAGCTTCTGGCGCTCATCGCTGCCGAAGGCGATGTCCAACTCCACCCTTAAGCTCTCGCGGGCAGCCTGGGCGCCTTCGAGGCAGGTCCTGGCGTACTCTTGAACAGCCGGAGTGGGGACTACCTGGGGCGTAGCGGTGTCGGTCATGGTCTTTCCTCCTGGCTCAGAAACTGACTAAGGGCAAATCTAACACGTAATGCCGCGGCTTGCCAAAGTATCTTCTCTGTGGCCTATCCACCGGTCATTGATCAAGTTCGTTGAAGTAGTTGGCATCCAATTCCTTCACCTCGTAGGTTACTGCGGTGAACACGCCAACACCGTATTCAATCATCAATTTGCCCAACTCCAGTCCGTCTATCAGACGGATGAATTTGTTTCCCTTTGAAATGTCTTGAGCTGTCTGCCTGGCCGAAGAGCTGAAAGTGGAAGTCGTTATGAACACGCCTTTTATCGCGCCTTGAGGGTCTAGACTGCCTGAAAAGTTGCGGATGTCGGGTTCTCCTACTTGGCTGGATTTGTACCGCTTGGCTTGAACATAAATCTTCTCTAAACCCAGTATGTCGTGGTTGATGATGCCATCGATACCTTGATCACCGCTCTGACCGACTACCTGACCGTCCCCATACCCCATCTTTCTCAACAATTCCACGACCAAACGTTCAAAGCCAGATGGTTCTAATTTTGTTACATTGTCCAAGACTCGTTCCGACAGCATATTCCGGTGTTCCAGAAAGTTGTTGGCCATCTGCTCATCCGGCGTAATGTCTACAGATTCCGGGGCGCTACTTTGGGGCGCTTCAGGACTATCCTGGTAATCCGGCCACATCTTCTGCAGATCTACAGCCCTTATGATGCCCTGATGGTCATCTAGAAACTTCCCTCCTTCAGGTGTAATTTCCCACTGGTTGGGTTGAGGGTTGTTCAACAGTCCCGCCTTCTTCAGATGGGTGATGGCCCAGTCTGTGCGGTTTTTTATTCGGGACTGAGTACCTGAAGGCACCATTTCTTGCAGGTCGGACTGAGTTAGATGGAGGTAATCTTTCAGAATCTCGACGAATTCCCTTCGAGACAAAGGCCGAGCAGCGTCGCTGGCGATTTTCAGAACCGGCCTATGAAGATCGTCCGGTCTAGGTACAGCCATTGTGCTGCCCCCTATTCTTGAACGTTTCGAGCAATTAATCGGGTGTTTAGTAGAACACGGCGTTGCCGGTGCCGCCGCCGGCAGAGATCACCTCACCGGTGACGGCCCATGACTTATCCGACGCCAGAAAGGCGGCGAGGTAGGCTACCTCCGAGGCGTCCACCATCCGGCAGATGGCGTTGCCTCGGGGTGCGTCGGGAGCGAAGTCCCGCGTCTCCACCTCTTCCGCCGTGATTCCCGCCTTGGCGGCCACTTCAGCCAGCGCGCCGGCTGTGCGCTCGGTGCGGGTCGTCCCCGGATGGATGCAGTTCACGGTTATGCCGAACCTTCCAAGCTGGGTCGACAGGGTCTTGGTCATGTGCACCAGGGAAACGTTCCTCGCCCCACCGCTGAGGTTGCCCGCGATACGCGCGTTGTTCCCACTGATGTTGATGATCCGCCCCCACCCCTGTTCCTTCATGAAGGGAATGGCCGCCCTGGCACACCTGAGGGCGCCGACATACTTCACGTCGAAGTCGGCCAGAAGGGCTTCGTCTTCCACTGTGTCGATGGGCCCAGTCGCGTTAGTGGAACCGCCTGGATAGGAAGCGCTGTTGACGAGAATGTGGAGTCCTCCCAGGGCATCGGATGCCTGGGCAACCATGGAGTCCACCTGGTCTCGCCGGGTGGCATCGAAAGCTATGGGGATGATCCGCCTGCCGGTCTCAGCCTGGATCTCCTGGGCCGTCTTTTCCAATTCAGCCATAGTGCGGGATGCCACCACCACATCGACACCTTCCTGGGCCAGCTGAATGGCTATGGCCTTGCCGATGCCCTTGCTGGCGCCCGCCACTACCGCATGCTTGTTTGCCAGTCCCAAGTCCATCGCATTCCTCCAACGATAGGGCTAGCTTGCTTCCGAAATCTCTATGTCTTGGGCACCCTCCATGGAGACCCTCCGTCCCAGCTCCTCGAGCTGGTCTTTACCTTCGACAATGGTAGCGAAATGGTTGCCGGGTAGGAGGCCCATTTTGCTGGCGAAGGCTGTGGGGCCGTAGGGCACCAGTATCTCCTTCACATTTATGAACCCAGGGTAAACCAGCAAGTCGCCCTTGGACGGGTAGATGGTGTGATTCTCGAACTGGATGTCCAGATCCAGATGGTCGATTGGTATCCAGCCCGCCTCACCGCTCCAACGGGCCTGCTGGATGAAGTGGCGGATGGGCAGCAGTTTGCTGACGGCTGCGCATGTGTTGGGGGCTTTGGCGCTCTCCCATTCCGCTATGAATACGAGGTCCTTGGTGCGAATCTGCAATCTGCCGCTGTTGCCTGTTGTCACGTACCCTCCCGACTGTTTGGGATCATTTGCTGGAGTTGGCCAGGTCGAAGGCCTTGGCGATCATCTCGTAGGACCTGACTCGGTCCTCGAAATAGTAGCAGTTGGTGACGATGTTGATGTCGGTTGTTGAGTACCGCTTGGCCGCGTCTACGATGCCGAGCTTCACCTCTTCGGGGTCCCCCTGGATGACGTGCTGGGTGTACTTGGCAAGGTGCTCTATCTCCACGCGATGCAGCTTGACCTGGGAGGCCTCTTCAGGAGGAGGCAGGGGTTTGCGGTCCCCCTGGAGGGAGTCCAGGCGGGACAGGTTCCTGCTGGTTGCGATGAACTCGGCTTTCTCTTTGCTCTCGGCACAGATGACCTGGACGGAAACGTTCACCTTGGGCTTCTCCAGGTACTCCGACGGACGGAATCGCTCCCGGTAAAGGTCGGCGACCTGGGGGCCGTGCCCCCCTGTGAACCCGAAGAACTCGGCGAAGGAGAAGGGCAGGCCCATGACTCCCGCAAGCTGGGCGCTGTAGTCGCTGGAACCCAGGAGCCACACCTCCGGAATGGACTCGGGCGCAGGTCCTGGTTGGCTTTGGACATTGGCAAAGGGGTGGTTCTCGGGCAAGGTGCCCGTCAGGAATCCCAGCACATCGGACACCTGCCTGGGGAAATGCTGGGGATCGATGGGCATCCTGGGGTAGGCAAGTGCCACCGCCGTGGACTGGTCGCTGCCCGGCGCCCGGCCCAGGCCCAGCTCAATGCGGTCAGGAAAGAAGGAGTTGAGTAGGCTGAAGGTCTCGGCGACCTTGAAGGCGGCGTAATGGGGAAGCATCACCCCGCCGCTGCCGACCTTGATGGTCTTGGTGTTGGCTGCGATCTGTCCGATAAGAATCTCCGGGGCAGTGCCGGCAAAGCGACCGGCGTTATGGTGCTCGGCGACCCAGTAGCGGGTGTAGCCCAGCTTTTCCGCGATCTTGGCAAGCTCCACCGACTCCTGCAGCGCTTGCTGCACCGTGCCACCCTGGCGGACCGGTGATTGATCGACGACTCCCAGGGTATAAGATTCCATCAACTGCCCCGATGTGTGGTGGTCTGGTATTCTTTAGGCCTAAAGAACCCGGCTACAGGCTAACACGAGGCAGGTGCTGCGACAACATAGACCGGGCCAATGAGGCCCCTGTGCTTCCTAGGCACGGTGCAGCAGCGCAGGAGGTAGGTAACTTGGAATGGTCGGCTGGCGAAAACTCAGGGGAGATGCTTGGCAGGATGACTCACAGATTCGCCGGCAATCCCCTGGACAGGGGCGAGCGGGAGCGTAGGGATGAACAGTGGATCAAGGAGCAAGAGAACCATCCCACTAGCTGGTTCCTGCCCGTTTGCGACCTGAACATCCTGGTGTCCGATGGGCCCGATCCTAAACTGAGGTGGCTCACCCTTGATGAAAAGGCCCGGCTGGGAATCGAAAACAACATCTTCTTCCTAGGCACATATGCCGACAGATCTCATTTTGTAGTCGATGTGTCGGGGCATGATGCGGCGATAAGCCAGCTATGCGACAGCGGGGGATGGAAGTTCGACGATGCCCGGACTGCCGGAGAGAATCTCAGCGCCCTGGAAGCGGGCCTGGTTGCTCAAGCGAGGTCCCAGGCGGCGTGGCACAGCCGTCAGGGCTTCTGCTCGGTGTGCGGTGAGACGACCGAGGTGGCCCGGGGTGGCGGTGTGAGGCGATGCCCCGCCTGCGGTTCCGAGCATTTCCCGCGCACGGACCCGGTTGTCATCGTTGTTGTCCACGATGGGGAGCGGTGCCTGCTGGGCCAGTCCCGGAATCGGGCCGCCTTCCGGGGGAACCGGTTCTCTGCGTTGGCAGGGTTCATGGACCAGGGCGAGTCCGTGGAAGAAGCTGTGGCCAGGGAGGTGATGGAAGAGTCGGGCATCCGGGTCAAGAACGTCCGCTACCACTCTTCCCAGCCATGGCCCTTCCCATCGTCGCTGATGATCGGGTGCCACGCCGAGGCTGCAAGCCGGGAGATCGCCATGGACGATGAGGAGATGGCGGATGTGCGGTGGTTCTCCCGCGACGAGGTGTTGCTAGCCTTAGAGGGTCGCAGCATCGAACTAACCGTCCCAGGACCCATTGCCATCGCCCACCACCTGCTGAAAGCTTGGGCGACCGGGGATATCGATCCCAGCTAGCCTCCGGCTAGACGTTCAGCAGCACCTTGGTCCGGTCGTAGATGCTCTGCTCCCTGCCCGTGTAGATGATGGCTGCCGATTTTGCGGCGGCCACAAGGTGCTCCCACCGGTAGGGCTCACGGGTAGCGTAGAACTCCTCGAACAGAGCTTGGTTGTGCTTGATGCTGTGGAGCTCGGTGAAGTCGTCCCTGCACACCAGCTCCGCCATGCGGTTGAAGAATGCCAGGGGGTCGTACCGTTTCTCGGCGTACTGGCGGGCTAGACCTATGGTGCGGGTTATCTCCCTGGGGGCGGTCATGTTGCGGAAGTCGGGATTGGACCAGTCCGAGGCCGGCAGGGACTCGATGCTCTCGGCCACAGCTTCCAACAGGCTCTCCTGGGTGGGGTCAGAAATGTGGGCCGAGGCGTTTTCCACTTCCTCATCCACCAAGCTCATGCCAAGGATGCACTCCGGGCCTGTGATGCCGGTCATCAGGGCGAGCACCTTGTTCCTTTGGCTGACATCTTCCTGTCCCAGCAGGTAGCGCCGGTTGGTGGAGCCGGTGTGGATGTGGGCATCCATGGGGTTCCCGTAGATGGTCCTGAGAAACGCCTTGGAACCGCCGAAGGCCAGCGCTTCGCCTGCCCCCTCCAGCGACATCCCGTCGTTCAGGGCTTGGGCGATCATTTCCGGGGTATCGTAGTAGTTGTTGGCACGGCCAATCTCGTCCGCAAGGGCTCCGATCATCTCCGTCTCCCTTGAGGAGGTGGACACCGGAAGCTTCCGGTCGTCCAAGCCGTACTTGTCCACCATCTCTTCGAGGGCGCTGAAGGGCAGGGGCCTCTCCACCTCGACGTTGTAAGGCGGACGGGCCAGGAACCGGACCACGGGCCTCAAGAAATAGGGCGCCCACTCCCAGCCGACCAGGTCAAGGACACGGAATGTGAACACGGGGTAGACGAAATAGTGGTCGTCCATGGCATTCCGGGAGATGGATGAGGGCAGAAGGATGTCCATGGCCTGCCCATGTGAGGCGTTGTTCAGGAGCCAAAGGTAATACTGCTGGGCGGCGGACTGGGACCTGGCCTGCAGACTCTTGTGGAAGGCCTCTTCGGTCAGGGCTACAGGGTCGCCATCCATTGCGGTGCTGCGAAATCCCAGGTCCGCCGATTCCCCCATGTGGTAGGAGCCGATCTTCTCGCCGTGACTCTCCAGCGGTTCCATCTCCGGCAGAATGTAGGGACCCATCTGGGCGGAGTGCACGTGGTTGTTACACAGGGTGACGTGCTGCACCACCGGAACGTAGGCGTTCTCGCCTTCAAGCCGGCGGTAGATATTGTAAGTTCCCACGATGCCGCTCACCGGATGCACCGGTCCGCCGTGGTGGTTGGGAGGCAGGTCGGTGGAGCGCACCACCGCCAAGCCGGCCGCTCGCAAAAGGTCGATTGCCGGCGTCCCGCCCCGGAGCTTCTCCAAGGTGGCTTCTATGATCTCCGAAGGGTCCGTCTCCTCGACGAATCGGACCATGGACTCCACGGGCTCTGGGAACTGAACGGGCTTGAACATCCGAGATTCCTCCTGGCTAAGACATCGGTTACATGGTTGGGGTGCGCATTCTTGACCCATAATAAGTCTTCGTTGGGTATTGCGCAAATGGGGCTGCGAAAGGATTGCGCCCAGTTATCGACCTCTATGACAACGTGAGTTATCATTTGAATGGCATCGGGTCGATTGGGCAACTAACGTTTCGTGTTGACATAAGGAGAGGCTTGAATGGCTGAGTTCTTTGGGGACATCGAAAGGCTGGCAGCGGACCTATTCCCATACAGGTGGCCCATCATTGCAGGCATCGTGGTCGTGCTGGCGGGGGCCGGGGCTTTCGCCTACAGGAAGGGCTGGCACTTGGTGCTGCGGGCCTTCGTCCTGCGCCACCGGATTGCCGTAACTATCATCGGCGTCCCCCTGCTGGTACTCTTCGGGTTCATAAGCTACGACCTGGGCTCGCCTCTCTTCATAAACAAGACGGTGGAGGAGGAGTTCCCCTTTGCCTTTGCGGCCGAGGTGCCCGCTGGCATGAGCATGGAAGACGTCGAGATGGTGATGTCGGGCATGGCGGAGATCGTTTCCGAGGCCGAAGAAGCCATGCCAGCGATGATGTCCGGCGACGGCGCCGACTTGCAGGCGGTTGCGCTGAAATCGGGCAACTTCCGCGATGCCGACGCATTCCACAGGGGAGAAGGCACAGCCACCATCTATAGAGGCCCCGACGGCTCCCACATCCTCAGGCTGGCAGACTTCAGCGTGACCAACGGGCCGGACCTGCGGGTCCTACTCTCGAAACATCCCGACCCCATGGACAGGCACGAGGCGCGGGGTGACGACGACTTCATTCTGCTGGACAAGCTAAAGGGCAACCGGGGTAACCAGAACTATCCCATTCCCACCGACGTGGACCCAGCCGAATACAACAGTGTCATCATCTACTGCTGGCCCTTCAGCGTCGTCTTCAGCGTAGCGCCGCTGACGTAGGAGAGTGGGGAACGAGACGGGCAATGTGCTAAAGTAGGGAGCACCTATGCGTGCCCTACTGTTCCTGGTCGTATCTCTCGCATTCTCCGTTAGTTGTCTCACTATCGACACTAGCGGTGAACCTTCAACCCCGACTCCAACGCCATTACCATCTCCAACCGAGGTCATAGTCCCTACCGGCACTCCCGCGATCGCAGACCTGTCTTCTTCTGCTGGTTGGGTTGAACAGGAGATTTTCCTGAATCCTGGTGACATCGTTCCCTTGATACAACGTGTCCGGCCATCGGTAGTACGGGTCAACCAATCATCGGGCGTTGGCTCAGGTGCGATCTTCAACGTCGCGGGCGATACGGCCTACATTCTAACGAATGAGCACGTCATTGACGGAAGTGGCTCTATCACCGTCACCGTTAATGATCAGGACCGCTACCCGGCCAGCGTGCTGGGGAAGGATGCGCGGAGAGACTTGGCAGTCCTTCAAATATGCTGCGGTCAGTTCGCCGCCCTGTCCTTTGCTGACCCATCGGAGATAATGACTGGTCTGCCGGTGGTGAACATGGGTTATGCACTTGGGATAGCGGGAGAGGCCACGGTTACTCTTGGGATCATTTCAGCTATACGGCACAACAGGAACGCCGATACTTGGGAACTGCAATCGGATGCGGCGATGAACCCAGGCAATAGCGGCGGGCCCATGATCTCTATTGACGGGGAGTTGCTGGGTATCAACACCTACATAATCAAGGATTCAGAGGGCATTGGCTTCGCGGTGTCGGTTGAAACCATCCAAACACACATTGATTCTCTGAAGAGCGGGGCACCCACACCACAGCCGACCTTTACGCCAACGCCCCGGCCCACTGCCACTCCTACAATTCGTCCAACCAGCACACCTATTACGCCCTCGACGTCCGGCCCCACTCCGACCCGTCGACCAACATCGACTCCTACAATTGCTCCATCCCCGACGCCCACTACCCCACCAACAGCTACTCGTGAGCCACAATTGTTCGGGCCATTCAACGACCACTTACGGCTGACAGATGATGGTCGATTTGCGTCGTGGCTGTACGACTTTACAACCGACGGCGACCTGACTATTCAGGCGACTTTCTACAATCCTCCTGATGTCAGGTCAAGGCTCAGGTATGGAGTGCTGTTCCGCGCTTCAGATGAGAGTATTTTTGCGTTTTCGGCAGAAGTAGACCTTAACTTTTATTCGGATTGGTATCTGCACCATCTCACCTATATCCACGAGGAAGGTCGCTGGAGATGGGAAGAAATCGTTGCGGAGGAGCTCATTGGTGGACAGAGTGAAGAGTTCATTAATGTAGAGCAGGGAGAAGCCAATCACCTTAAGGTCGTAGTAAGAGCAGACCAAGTGGTGGAACTAGGCATTAATGGCACCCTTATTCACGATGCCTATAACCTGCCTTATCCTCAGAACCAATACTACGATATCGGCTATGCACCACACTTAGGGAACGTAGGAGTCTTTGGAGAGATTCTGCGTCGATATGATGACGACTATGACCATGAACCTGATGATTTCAACCTCTACTATGAACAATTCCAGGTCAACCAAGAATAAGGAGTGAAGGTGTCCGAATGCCGTCGCGGACCTTGTCCCGCATTAAGTGGGCTGCCCTCATCATCTCGTGTTGCGCTATTCTCTTAGTTGGGAGTTGGTGGCTTTCGGAGAGACGCCAGGAAGGGCATTGTAGGGACATAGCCATTGAACTACTACGAAAAGAACTAACAGCGGAAAGGTATGCTCTCATGCAGTGGAACCTGTACGGGGCCACGGATGCTTCGCTGCACGGTGAAAGTCGGCAACAATACATGGCTAGCTCTGCGGAAAACTTCCGGGCAGGAGCTAGGGATAGGTATAATGATGATGCGAAAGAAATTGGTTGTCGACCTTGGCAGGACTATCAATATCCCCCTTCATCCCTTATTTGGTAGCTGGGAGGAAGTGAGCGGTAAGTGTTATGAGCTTGGATAACTCAGATCCGAACCTAATCAAGCTAGTAACCGCACTTAGAACCAGCGCTGCAACAGGGAGGGCCGACTTTATCTCGGCGGTGAGTCAACTGCATTCGGCGATATGTGATGCGATCCGAACGATTAATCAAGAAGCTCCAGAGGAAAGAGTTCGTGATCGCTTCGCATCTGCTCTTGAAGATGCCGTGACTAAACTGGAGCCTGATTTGCCAACGGACGAACAGAAGAATCAGTATCGTCGTCTCTATCAGTATTTCCAGGAAACCCTTGATGAGACGTTCGAAGATTCTTCAACGAACTCCTAGGCTACCTTCCTAACCGTCCACTGACATCCCCGCGCTGTCCTGCTTGTTCGATTCTTTGGAGCTCTCGCAGGGCGTGACAAGCTAAATTTGTGGCTAGGACCCCCGTAATCGGGTTAGCGTCGCGGCCAATGAGGGAATTCCATTCGCCCCCTAGATTATCGGCCAACTGGGGTTGCGCACATGGTCCAGGCCTGCCCGGGTGGTGATCTCGTCGCCGCGCCTGCGGGACTCCTCCAGCAGCTTGTCCTCGTTGACCGTCAGTACCCGCCGGCCTTCCATGAGCACCTTGCCGTCCACGATGGTTGTATCGACATGTCCGGCGTGGCAGCTATAGATCAGGTTGGAGACGGGGTTGTACATAGGCAGCATCTCCACTTGGTTGGCGTTGATCAGCACCAGGTCGGCCTTCTTGCCAGCATCCAGGGAGCCGATCTCGTCATCCCACTGGGCAACCCTCGCCCCGTCTATGGTGCCCATCTCCAGGGCCTTCTCCGCCGGTATCAGCCGGGCGTCCTGGTGAATCTCCTTGTGGATGCCCGCGCAGTACATGTTGCGGATCATGTCTAGGGAGTTGTTTGACGGCGCAGCGTCGGAGCCCAGCCCGACGGTCACACCCATCGCCATCATCATGGGAATCTTGCCGTTCAGGTCGCATCCCATGGCAGCGTGCATGCTGGAGGCGGGGCAGTGGGCGATCTTCACATCGTACTTGGGCAGCAGGTACATGTCTCCTTCTTCCACCCAGCCCATGTGTATCCCCATGAAGTTGGGGCCCAGGACTCCCAGCTTGTCCAGGCGTCGCAGCTCGGTCATGCCGAAAGTACGGTAGGCGGTACTGCGGTTCTCCAGGGATGAGCTGCAGTGGGACTCCATGCCCGTCTTGTGCTGGTCGGCCAGGCGCTTCATCTCCTGGCAGAGGGTGTCGGAGCCCAAATAGGTGATGCGCACCTGGAACCAGGCGCGGATGCGCCCGTCGGCCTTGCCGTTCCACTTTTCGACGGTCTGAGTGGACATGGTCAGCGTCTCTTCGGTGGAGTCGTTGACCAGCTGAGAGGGCATATGGCCCTGGACGCTGGAACCCAGGTCCGAGGCGGTGCGGGCGATGATGCCGCGGATGCCCGTTTCCTCGATGGCTTTGGCCGAGCAGTCGGGGAACTGGTTGCCCGCGTCGATGAAGCAGGTGGTTCCCGATCGGATCATCTCAGTAGTGCAGGCGATGGAACTCCAGTAGGCGTCCTCTTCATCCATGGCTGCTTCGAAGGGGAAGTTGCGCGCCAGGAGGTGGTCCCGCAGCTCCACATCGTCGGCCAAACCCCGGTTGAACTGCTTGGTGGTGTGGATGTGGGTGTCGATGAAGCCCGGGGTGACGAGCTTGCCGCTGGCATCGATCACCCTTCCGGCCAGCTCTTCCTGGGTGACCTCGTCTGCCTTGACCACACGGCTGATGCTGTTCCCCTTGATCACCACGGAACCGTTACGGAGTATTCGCCGGTCCTTGTCGACGGTGATCACGAAATCGGCGTTGTGGACTACCAGATCGGCGCTTCCCTGGGCTTGTGAAGTCATCTTTTCTTCTCCTGACTAGAGTGGTTGGGTCTAGGGATAGGGACCGTTAGAAGCTGGAACGTCGTCCTTCCAGATTGGAGTGCACGTCGATGAGCACACCCTTGCCCTCGGCGTTGAGGGCTTGGGCACGCCGAAGGGCCGGTGCGATCTCGCCTGGTTGAGTCACGACGATACCCACCGCGCCCAGGCCCTCGGCGATCATGGCGTAATTGCCGGTCATGGTGGTGGTCCCGAACAGCTCGCGGGAGATGGGGTAGCCGCCGGGGTAGGTGGCCATCCCGCCATTGTTAAGGACGATGGTGGTGATGGGAGCGCCCGCCCGGACCGAGGTCTCTATGTCCAGGCCGGACATGCCGAAGGCGCCATCTCCCATGAAGTTCAGGCAGAACTTGTCGGGCTTGGCCAGCTTGGAGCCGATCATCAGGGGGATGCCATACCCCAGGTGGGTGGTCTTGCCCCACCCGACATAACAGTGGGGCGCGGTTGCCCTGTAGAAAGGCATGATGGTGTCCCTGGGAGCGCCGGCATCGTGGGTGATGATGCTCTTGCCCTTGTCCAGATTGCGCTCCAGCTCGCCTATGACGCGATAGGTGTTGATCGGCACCTCGTCGGACTCCAGCAGTGGAGCCCACTGGGTCATCCACTCGGCCCTAAGCTCGGCGATCTGGGCAGCGGTGTTGGTGCCGCCTTTGCGCCCGTTGGCGCCCAGCTTGCCCTTGACCGCTTCGATCATCCCCTGCAGGGTAGCCTTTGCATCGCCGGGTAGACCGACGTCGATGGAGTAGTCCTTGTTGATGTCTTCTATGCTCTCCACATTCTGGATGAGCACCTTGCCGTCGGGAATGGGCTGGCCGTAGCTGGTCCGCGTCATGCTGGAGCCGATTGCGAAGAGAACGTCGGACTCCTGGAGCCAGCGCCTGGCGGGAAGGGTGGTGGCCCCGCTTCCTGCTCCCAGGGCCAGGGGATGGCTCTCATCGAAGGAGGACTTGCCGGGCATGGTGCAGTACACCGGTATCTCGGTCAGTTCGGCAAACTCCCGTAGCTCGTCGGTGGCTTGGGAGAACAAGGTGCCCATGCCCGACCAGATAACCGGTTTCTTGGCATTCAGAAGGAGCTCCACCGCATCGGCCATATCGCTGGTCGAGGGCGTCTGGATAGACCTCTTTGGGGAGTGATAGTCCAGCGAGCCTTCGGGCACTTCCTGGCCGCCCACGTCGGCGGGAATCTCAACGATCACAGGGCCGGGCCTGCCGTTACGGAGGGCGTGGAAAGCCCGGCGCATGGTGGAAGAAACCTGGCTGGGATGGGTGATGACCTCGGCATGGCGAGACACCGACTGGTAGGTGCGCGCAGGCGAGAAGTTGGGGCGCACAGCGTACTGGCCAAGGGCAGGGCCTCCGGCGAAGTAGAGGATGGGGACGTTGTCGCTGAAGGTCTGGGCGATGCCCCCCATGGAGTTTTCAGACCCGGGACCGCCCTGGGTAATGACCACGCCGAACTTGTGCCGGTCGTTTTGCCGGCTGTAGCCGTCGGCCGCCATGATAGCTCCTCGCTCCTGACGGAACATGATGGTGCGGATTCCCTCCTGGGCGACGGACTCGATGAGCATGTTGGAGGGGAAGCAGGATACCCACTCCACCCCCTCGGTCTTGAGAATCCGCGCTACTGCGCCATTGACATCCATATAAAGTGCCTCCGGCTACTGTGTTGGTTCTGGCTGCTGCCTTGGATTAGGTGTAATCGATGGGAAAGGGCATAGCTTTGTGAAGCGCCCGAATCCGGGCTATTATGGCATATAGCAATTGCCCAGTCCACAACGGGAAAATGGTGGGGACTGTCTAGTCCCGGCAGCCTCATCCGCACCAGGGAAGGAAGGCCTGCTCATGAGTTACTCTGCTCTGCCACGACGCGTGGGAGAAGCCCCAACGATTACCGAGGGAATGCCGCAGCTCCAGATCGGGGTCGATGCTGTGGATGTGGTGAATGCCGAGCTGTTCCGGCGGGTTTACTCCCTGCCCTCCATCGATAACCAGCTCACGGTCATCTCCCCTGTGGAAGGCTCCCGGGCCTTGTGGGTGGACCCGGCCATCGACGTTGCCCACCCGGAGCTTCTCCCAAAGGAGCGAGAGCTGGGCCACATCCACCCCGACGGCAGCCTGCACATGGCTATGGACCCAGAGCGCGGCCAGGAGGCGGTGGATGCAGGTTGGGCTTTGTTTCACCCGGCCGCGGGAACCAGGCCGGGATTTCAGGGCTTCATGTTGCTTTACACGCCCCGGGACATGGATGAGCTGGACATCATATGCCAGCTAATCGTGGACGGCTACAACCACGTCGTCGGCGCCGAAGTGGATGCCGCCGTTCTTGCTGGGGCCAGGGAGTAGTCGGGTGAATTAGGGATCCCCCTTTGCCCACGCCCCTTTCGTCATTCCGGCCTCCGAGCCGGAATCCATCGGCAAGGTTAAGGGCACTCCGTGATTTTGTGTAATCGCCCCAAGTACATATGAAGCTCCCCTGCGTTTACATCCTTGCCAACAAGCGAAATGGCACCCTCTACATCGGCGTCACATCCAACATTGTGCAGCGAGTGTGGCAGCATAAGAACGACCTGGCAGACGGATTCACTCAACGATATGGTATCCACCGCCTGGTCTGGTACGAGCTGCATGAAACGATGGAGTCGGCGCTCGCCAGGGAGAAAGTGCTAAAGTGGTGGAGGCGAGCCTGGAAAGAAGCGTTGATTGAGGAGAAAAACCCCGCTTGGGCGGAACTCTATGGGGAGGTTTGCGGGTTTGAAGGTTATGGTGGCAGTGGCAAATAGATTCCGGCTCAGGGGCCGGAATGACGAGTGAGTGGGATAGCACCCGTCAATACTCTGCAAGCTAGCTGCCTTTGCAATTGCTCAACCACCTTGCCAACTTCGTCCCTACGCCTGAACCGGCCTCCGAGCCGGAATCCATCGGCGATGGACGCTACCGGTGCCAGCCCATGCCCTTGAACATGCCCCGCAGGTAGGCAATCTGCCCCCCGTGGGCGACGTTGTCCCACACCATCTGCCCCAGGGCGGTGGCGATGGTGTGCTCTCGGATCTGGGCTGAGGGCGGGAAGACCACCTTGGTGTCCAGGTCGTCCTTGGTTACGGCCCGGATGTACTCCCTGGCCGACCCCTTCACTGCTTCGAAGTAACCAAGCTGCACCTCCAGCGACGGGGCCTGCCAGTCGGCCAGTTCCTCGGCTGAATACCCCAGCACCTTGGCATCAGCCTCCATCCCGTACTTCTCGGCCCACCCTTCGCTACTCCACAGCAGCTCCTTGCCCTGGAGCCGGGACTGGATGAACATGTCCACAACCCGGTTCATGTGCCACAGGGTCCAGGCCATTGAGCTGCAGCCTTCCGCGGGCTGCCTGGCGACGGTCTCTTCATCGAGTCCATCCAGCGCAGCGCCGACCATATCCCAGTTGCGCTCCAGGGACCACATCACCGAATCTGCGCCACCCATGGCTAGACCCTCCTTAATGACTTTTCAGCTACCGCGTTAGATGTCTCGGGCCTCATGGTCCACCTCTCGCACATCCCGCCCAAAGCTGGACAGGCCTTCTCCAACCACAGCCTTGTCGCCCACGACAACTATCGTCGGCTCCTTCCCCATCTGCTCCACAGCTACCCGGTTCACATCGTCAAGGGACACAGCATTCAGGTTATCGCTGAAGTGCCTGCAGTAGTCGTCGGGCAGGTCGTACCATGTGATCTGGGCGAGCTGCTGCATAATCTGCCCGCAGGACTCAAAGGCTGAAGGGTATTGCCGCAAAAGCCCTTCCTGGGCAATCCGGTGCTCCTCCGCAGAAACCGGTCGAACTCCCTTGACCTCATCCAGCTCCTTGATGGTCTCCTTCAGAGCCTCGGCGGTCACCTCCGTCTGCACTGCTCCGCCTGCCAGGAATAGGGATGAGTCCCGGTGCCACTCGAACCAGGAGCGATAACCATAACTGTAGCCCTTGTCCTGGCGGAGGTTCTTGTTCAGCCGGGCGGTGAACTGCCCGCCGAACAGGTGATTGAAGAGGGCGTAGGCGTAGTAGTCGGGATGGCGTCGCTGGGTGGTGAAGTAACCGACCCTGATTACGGACTGAGCGGCGCCGGGCTTGTCCAGCATGAACAGACTGTGTGCGCCGTTGCCAACGGAGTCTTGTGAATTTGGAGATTCCGGCGAGCCTGAGTATCTCCAGTGCCCGAAGCGCTCCTCAGCCAGGGCCAGCGCCTCCTCGGGCGTCGTATCGCCGACGACCATGAGCGTGGCGATGCCGGGGGAAAAGGCAGATGCGTAGTGGCCTGCCATATCGTTCCGCTCGATTGTCTCGAAGGTGCCGGCCAGACCGGCCGCCGGATGGCCCAGAGCGCTATCCCTTCCGTACATCAGGGCTGGCACCAGCAGGTCGGCCATTGCCGTGGGGTCGTCCTTGAGACGTCGAACTGTCGTCAGACGCTCGTTCCTCACCCGTTCTACTTCGCCGTCAGGGAATGTTGGATTCAACAGGACGTCGGCGATCAGCTCCATGGCCCTTGGCAACTCCCTTGCCAGGCATTCGGCGCCGATCATCGTGTGCTCTTTGCCTGTGGATATGGTCAGATGGCTGCCGAAGAACTCGAACTCGTTGGCGATGTCTTCGCTGGAGCGGGAGGTGGTCCCTTCCTGGAGCAGAGTTGACGTAATGGATGCCAGGCCGGGGAGGCCGGCGGGATCGTTGGCAGACCCGGTCCCCAGGACGACGCCCAGGGCAATCATGGGAATCTCCGGCTTCCGTACCACCAGAAGGTTCATGCCATTGGCCAGCTTATGCCTCTGGGGCACCGGTGGCTGGAACCGGGGCTGCTGAGCAGGGTCGGGTTTGACGGTGCGGTCAACTTGGGAGGAAGAAGAACTGCGCACCGGCTCAGGCAGGACGGTTAGCCTGATTTGGTCGTCGCCCAGGTAGGCGTTGGCCACCCGCATTACATCCTCGGCTTCCACCGACAGATAGCGCTCCATGTCGTGGTTGATGCGGTCCGGGTCGCCGGCAAGGACGTTGAAGGAGTTCAGCCGGTTGGCCCGCCCGCCGAATCCCCCGATGCTGGCCATCTGCCGGGTGTGGTGCCACTCGACCCGGTTCTTGGAGCGGGCAAGCTCCTCGGACGTGGGAGGTTGGCTGCACGCCTTCTCCAGTTCCTGCTGCACGATCTCCTCGATCTCGGCGCACGCACGGCCCTCGGATGCTGTGACATCGATGCTGAAGTCCCCGGCGATCTCCTGGTCGTCGTGGTGGGCGGCCACCCTCTGGGCGGCCTGCTTGCTGTAAACGAGGCTGCGGTACAGGCGGGACGTCTTCCCGTTGCCCAGGATGTCCGCGAGGATGGCCAGGGGGGCTTCATCCTGGTGGAACTTGGGCACGGTGGGCCACGCGATGAATACGCGGGGCACCAGCACTCGATCGTACAGGGTGAGCTCGACCCTTCCTTGCAGGGACGAGTCGGTTCGGTTGGTGCGTCGTAGCCCAGGGCCTGGCGGAATGTCCTCGAAGTATCTCCTCACAAGCCCCATGGCGTGCTTGGGATCGAAATCGCCCGCAATGGTCAGGCTTGCGTTCGAAGGCGTGTAGTACTGGCGGAAGAACGAATGGGCATCTTCCAGCTTGGCTACGTCCAAATCCTCGTGGTACCCGATGGTTGGCCAGTGATAGGGATGAGGCGCCGGGTACAGGGCTTCCTGGATTCGCAGTCCCGCCATGCCGTAGGGTCGGTTTTCGTAGCTCTGGCGCCGTTCGTTCTTTACGACATCGCGCTGTACGTCGAAACGCGGTTGGTCCAGGGCATCCAGGAGGAATCCCATCCGGTCAGATTCCAGCCACAGGGCCAGCTCCAGGTAGTTGGACGGCACGTTCTCCCAATAGTTGGTGCGGTCCACGCTGGTGGAGCCATTGAGGGCCGCGCCAACCTCTGTCAGAGGCTCGAAGAAGCTGGAGTTGTGGTTCTTGGAGCCTTCGAACATCAGGTGCTCGAACAGGTGGGCGTAGCCCGTCTTTCCCGGCTCCTCGTCCTTGGAGCCGACGTGGTACCAGATGTTGACGCTCACCAGGGGCAGGGAATGGTCCTCGTGCAGGATAACGTCGAGTCCGTTGGACAGGGTGGTCTTCTCAAATGCGACCTGGTACATCTTCCTCCTCACTTCACTACGGAAGGGCTGCTCTCAGAATAGATATGGCGTTGGTTGGGGCTATCATAACAAATGTTGAGCGGCAGGTCTTGCGGAACGCACGGTAGGCAGCCACGTAGCCGGGCCTGTTGTGCGGGTGGGCTGGAAATGTGCTATCGTTTCGAATACGATTGGCGGAGTGAAGTAGGGAGAGGGACATGGTTAGAGCCGGCTGGTACGCTGAACATCCGCCCGCCTGCACCTGCGCCGACTGCACCGAAAAGAAGAACATTGCCCGGAAGCACGGAAAGATCGGACGCAACGCCAAGTGCCCCTGTGGCAGCGGGAAGAAATACAAAAGGTGCCACGGCCAGTAGCTCACTTCCTAAGGCGCAAATCTCCCCCAACCAAGCTGGAGAGATAAGTGAACTCCAAATCCCTTGACGATCTTTGCATCAACGCCCTGCGGTTCCTTTCCGTTGATGCCGTGGAAAAGGCTAGGTCGGGGCATCCTGGGGCGCCCATGGGAGCTGCGCCCATGGCCTACGTCCTGTGGGACCGCTTCCTCAAGCACAACCCCAAGAACCCGGCGTGGCCCGACAGGGACCGGTTCATCCTATCGGCCGGCCACGCCTCCGCCCTCCTCTACTCCCTCCTGTACCTGACGGGCTACGACCTGCCATTGGAAGAGGTGATGTCCTTCAGGCAATGGGGCAGCAAGACCCCGGGCCACCCGGAGCACGGGCTGACTCCCGGCGTAGAGGCCACCACAGGTCCCCTGGGCCAGGGATTCGCCAACGGCGTGGGCATGGCCATCGCTGAGAGGTGGCTGTCCAACAACTTCAACCGTCCAGGACACGAGGTCATAGATCACCATACATATGCCATCGTGTCCGACGGCGACCTGATGGAGGGCATCTCAGCCGAAGCGGCTTCCCTCGCCGGGCACCTGGGCTTGGGCAAGCTGGTGTACATGTACGACGACAACCATGTTTCCATCGAAGGGCACACAGACCTCTCCTTCAGCGAGGATGTGGGACAGCGGTTCCGAGCCTACGGCTGGCATGTTGTGGGACCGGTGGATGGCATGGATGTACCAGCAGTAGAGTCGGCAATTGGGGAAGCCCGGGAGGAAACTGGCAAACCCAGCCTGGTCATCTGCCGTACCACCATCGGCTATGGAAGCCCCAACAAGGCGGGCACGGCCGCGGTGCATGGAGAACCATTGGGGGCCGAGGAAGCCCAGCTAGCCAAAGAGGCACTTGGCTGGGACTCTTCCCAGCCCTTCGAGGTTCCCTCAGAAGCCCTCTCCCACTTCCGGCAGGCGTTGGAGTGGGGCAGCTCACGGGAAGGCCAGTGGACCGACAGCATGGAGACGTATCGGCGGGCACACCCCGACCTGGCTTCCCAGCTTGAGGATGCTCTTCAAGGCAGGCTTCCCGAGGGATGGGACGCTGGGCTGGAGGATGTGTTCGCCTCCCAGGAGAAGCCCATAGCAACCCGGGAAGCATCGGGCCGGGTCATGAACGTAATTGCTGAGCGGGTCGGCAACCTGATCGGGGGGTCAGCAGACCTTGCCCCATCGACCAAGACCTTGCTCAACGACTGGGGCCACTTTAGCTCGACAGAGCAGGGCCGCAACCTGCACTTCGGGGTGCGGGAGCATGCCATGGGCGCCGTCTCCAACGGCATCGCCCTGCACGGCGGGCTGATTCCATACACCGCCACGTTCCTGATCTTCTCCGACTACATGCGCCCTCCTATACGTCTGGCGTCGCTGATGTCCCAGCAGGTGGTCTTTGTGTTCACCCACGACTCAGTGGGCTTGGGAGAGGACGGCCCCACCCATCAGCCCATTGAGCAGCTTCTGGGATTGAGGGGAGTCCCAAACCTGGTAGTCATCAGGCCCGCCGACGCCCTTGAAACAGTCGAGGCTTGGAAGTCGGCTATCCAGAGGAATGACGGCCCCACGGCCATCATCCTCAGCCGCCAGAACCTGCCTATGCTGGACCGCAGCAGGAAGGGCGATGGCGATCTGCCCCAAGGCGGGTACATTGCCTGGGAAGCTGCGGGCGGAGCCAAGGCCGTGCTCATAGCCACCGGCTCCGAGGTTGACATCGCCATGCAGGCAGGCAAGCAGCTAGAGGATAGGGGCATCCCAGTTAGAGTGGTCTCTCTGCCCTCGTGGGAGCTCTTCGACAGCCAGCCAGCCGCCTACAGGGATGCGGTCCTGCCTCCAGACATCGCCGCCCGGGTATCCATTGAAGCGTCCAGCCCCTTGGGGTGGGAGCGCTACGTCGGGGCTTCGGGCACGATAATCGGCATACCTCACTTCGGAGCTTCCGCGCCCGGTGGGGTCATATACGAGAAGCTGGGGTTCACTGCGGAGAGAGTTGTTGGAGAGGTGGAGAAGCTGCTAGTGGATGGTTCTCAATGAACCAGAAGATTGCCGTCGGCGCAGACCACGCCGGGTTCTCCCTGAAACAGGAGTTGCTCCCATGGCTTGAGTCCCTGGGCTGCCAGGTGACCGATGTGGGGGCCTTCACCTACGATGCCGCAGACGATTATCCCGACTTCACCGCGGAGGTTGCCCGGCGAGTTGCATCGGGTGAGGCTGAACGGGGGGTGGTCATCTGCGGCAGCGGAGTAGGCTCCACCGTTGCTGCGAATAAGTTTCCAGGAGTGCGCGCGGGCCTCTGCCATGATACGTACTCGGCCCACCAAGGGGTCGAGCACGACGATGTGAACGTCCTGTGCATTGGGGCCAGGGTGATCGGCATCGAATTGGCTATGGAGGTTATCAGGGCTTTCCTTGGGGCGCGGTTCAGCGGGGAAGAACGCCACGTTCGCCGGTTGTCCAAGGTACTGGACATCGAGCAGGCGCATCGGGGCAACTAGACGCCCCGGATTCCCGCGTCCCGGGTTTATCTGTTTCCGGCGGTCCGCTTGAGGGGGTTGTTCATGGAACTGGGCATGATCGGGCTGGGTCGAATGGGCGGCAACATGGTGCAGAGGCTGCTCCGGGGCGGGCACAGCGTGGTTGCCCATGACCGGAGCGAGGAAGCTGTGGCCGGTGCAGCATCTCACGGGGCATTGGGCTCCGGCTCAATCCGGGATCTAGTAGATAAGCTCTCACCGCCCCGGTCCGTGTGGGTAATGGTCCCCGCAGGTCAGCCTACCGAAAGTACCATCGAAGCTCTCCTTCCCCTGCTCTCGCCGGGGGACACCATCCTCGAGGGCGGGAACAGCTACTACAAGGACAGCGTCAGGAGGGCTGAGCAGGTGGCCGCACGCTCCATCGACTACCTGGATGTGGGCACCAGCGGCGGCATCTGGGGGCTGGTCGAGGGCTACTGCCTCATGATCGGCGGGCCGGAAGCGGCTTTCCGTCGCAACGAGTCAATCTTCCAAACCCTGGCGCCGGGCGAGGACCGGGGATATGTTCACGTGGGTCCCAGCGGGGCCGGCCATTTCGTGAAGATGGTGCACAACGCCGTCGAGTACGGCCTTATGCAGGCCTACGCCGAAGGCTTCGAGCTCATGGCGGCTAAGTCCGAGTTCCATCTCGACCTAGCCAGCATTGCCGAAACCTGGCGGTACGGCAGCGTCGTGCGGTCGTGGCTACTGGATTTGGCGGCCAAGGCCCTGGAAGAGGACCCTGACCTGCGCAATCTCCAGTCCTACGTGGAGGACTCGGGTGAAGGCAGGTGGGCCGTCGAAGAGTCGGTTGAATTGGCAATCCCCGCACCCGTCATAGCAATGTCTCTGCAGCAGCGGTTCCGCTCCCGTCAGGACCAGCCCCTGGGGGGCAAGGTGCTGGCGGCCCTCCGCAACCAGTTTGGGGGTCATGCCGTCAAGAAGAGCGACGACTGACTTACCCGTTGGCGCATTTCGATGACCAGCGAAAAGGCCAGATTAGTACCCCGCCCCTCGGTAGCGCCCTACCCCCGGCATCCCCTGCACGATTACCTGCTTAGCACCGCCGACAGGCTGGGCAGCAAGACGGCCATCGTGGACAGGGGCCAGGAACTCACATTCGCCCAACTTAGGGACCGAACGGCTATCCTGGCATCGGCTTTGGCCGGTATGGGCATCATCAAGGGAGACCGGGTGGCCATATTCGCGCCCAATTGCTGGGAGTACGTGGCCTCCTTCTACGCCATCTCATGGATCGGGGCAGTGGTCACAACGCTGAACCCCTCCTACCGGGAGCGGGAGGTGGAGTACCAGCTCAGGGACAGCGGGGCCAAGGCTATTATCCTGTCCGAGCATCTGTACCCTGTTCTGGAACCTGTGCTTCCCAAGCTTTCGGAACTTAAGCACGTGATCGTTATCGGTGGGCACGTTGGCCAAATTTCCCGCACCTTCGAAGACCTGATCAACACTGGCTCGAATGAACCGCCTTCCGTCGGCATAGACCCTGTCGAGGATGTGGTCGTCCTGCCCTACTCCAGCGGCACCACCGGCCTGCCCAAGGGGGTGATGCTGACCCATTCCAACCTTACCAGCAACGTCCAGCAGCTTATTGGGCGCCGTGAGATAGGCGCCCCAAAGCCGGATGATGTGCTGATGGTACATCTGCCCCTCTACCACATCTACGGTATGAACGTGATCATGAACGTGGCCGTCGCCCTGGGCGCCACCCAGGTTATGATGGGACGCTTCGAGATGGAGCAGTTCTTGCAGCTTCTGTCGGACAATCGGGTGTCGGTGCTGTACACCGTTCCGCCGGTGGTGCTGGCGCTGACCCAGTTCCCCGGGGTCAGAGAGTATGACTTGTCGGCCCTCCGCCTGTGCTTCGTTGGAGCAGCCCCCATGTCTGCGGAGCTACAGAACAAGCTGGAAACGACCATAGATGTGGCGACGGTGCAGGGGTACGGGCTGACGGAGAGTTCCCCCGCGACCAACGCCGACTACATGGAACCCGGCTTGAAAAAGCCCGGCTCCATCGGGCCTCCTCTGCCCGATACCGATGAAAGGGTGGTTGACCTGGAGACCGGGGAACGGGAGATGCCCAGGGGCGAGCTTGGCGAACTGGTCATCAAAGGCCCGCAGGTGATGAGGGGGTACTGGAACAATCCCGAGGCAACCGCCGACGCCTTGCGCGACGGCTGGCTCCACACCGGCGACATCGCCAGCATGGACGACGAGGGGTACGTCACCATCGTGGACCGGAAGAAGGAACTGATCAAGTACAAGGGCTTCCAGGTCGCGCCGGCCGAGTTGGAGGGACTGCTTCTGGAGCACCCATCGGTGTCCGACGCCGCCGTTATCGGCATGCCCGACGACGAGGCGGGCGAGGTGCCCAAGGCCTTCGTGGTCGCCAGCGGAGATGTGTCAGCCGAGGGAATAATGGAGTGGGTTGCGGGCCAGGTGGCCGGATTCAAGCAAATCCGGCAGGTGGAGTTCCTGGACCAGATCCCGAAGAACCCGTCGGGCAAGGTGCTGCGAAGGGTCCTTGTGGAGCAGGAGCGGCAGAGGCGACAGGTCTAGCCGGAAGGCGGGACATTGTCCCGGCGGCGTTTGACGAATGCCCACGCAGCCGGCAATGTCAGCGATGCCAGGTATAGCTTTATCAGGTCGCCCAGGATGAAGGGATAGAGTCCACCCACCAGCGTCTTCTCCAGGGTAGTCCCACCGGAGATCAGGTCGCCCAGGGGCTGGTTGGCCAGAGGGTGTATCCAGTCGATGCCTATGAGGACTGCCAGCCAAATCAGCCCAGGCACGTAGAGGACTACGTTGGCCGCCAGCAGGCCTGCCAGTAGCCAGGGGCCCCGGTCATAACCCTTCCGGGCCAGCCAGCCGGCCAGCCACGCAGCGCCGATGAAGCCGATGATATACCCACCACTGGACAGGTCCCAGAGCGGGATTGCCGACCCTTCCCATAGTGCGTCGGAGTTTCCTGCCCAGGGGAGGATGAAGTGGACCGTCTGGCCATCCAAGTTCAGGCCAGATGGCGCGAAAACGGGGGCCCCGACCAGTCCGATCAACATGTATAGCGTCAGAGAGGTCGCTCCGCGCCAAGGTCCCAGCGCCGCCCCGGTGACCAGCACAGCAAAGGTTTGCCCCGTTATCGGCACAGTCGTCCAAGGCAGGCGAATTATGATCTGAGCGCAGAAGATGACAAGCCCGGTAAAGGCGAGCACCAGGACCGCATCGTGGGCCAGGCGGGCCAGTCTGCTATCGGGGTTCCATGCAGGGAGTATGTTGTCTGCGAGGGTGGGAGGTGGGGCTGTAAGCTTCACTGTTCCCTCATTTCGAAGAGAAATCAGGAGGGTCTGAGATAGTCAGGGTTTCTCGTGGTGGACGAGATTTTAGCACCGCCCTATGCGAGGGTCAAACCACGATGGTAGTAAGGCTCCCCCATGGCCTGAGAACACGTCGTGCGTGGATTTGTACCTTGACTTAGTATGACTTAGACTAGGCGCGATGGTCGAAGCCTGCACTCAAGAAGGGGGATGGCGGTGGAACATGCCCGGGCACTCTCGTGGAACGTAAATGGCATCAGGGCTGTCCTGAAGAAAGGATTCCTGGACTGGTTCTCCAGTGAATCCCCGGACATCATGTGCATCCAGGAGACCAAGGCTTGGGCTGAACAGTTGCCCGAGTCCCTCACGAACATTCCCGGGTACCATGTCTTCTACTGCAGCGGGGAGCGAAAGGGATACAGCGGGGTCGGCCTCTACACCAAGATACCGCCTCGCGACGTCAGTTATGGCTTCGGCAATGAGGCCTACGATAAAGAGGGACGCACCATCGTCGCCGATTACGGCGACTTTGTGCTGCTGAATATCTACTTCCCCAACGGTCGCTCTTCTCAGGAACGCCTAGACTATAAGATGGACTTTTACGATGCCTTCCTGGAGTTCGCCGAGGGGCTAAAGGCCAAGGGCAAGAACGTGCTGGTGTGCGGTGATGTGAACACCGCCCACAAGGAGATCGACTTGGCCCGCCCCAAGGAGAACGAGAACACATCGGGATTCCTGCTCCAGGAGCGGGAGTGGGTCGACAAGTTCCTGGATCACGGCTATGTGGATACCTTCCGCATGTTCAACGACCAGCCGGGCAACTACTCCTACTGGGACATGATAACCAGGGCCAGGGACCGCAACGTGGGGTGGCGGATAGACTACTTCTTCGCCAATGAAGGCTTCAGAGGAAACATCAACAACGCCTTCATACTGCCCGAGGTCATGGGGTCTGACCACTGTCCCGTAGGGATAGAGTTCCAGTACGAAGCCTGAGAGCCTACGATGGACTAGCCGGGCAGTTCCGTAAGGTCCCTGGGGGGTCGCACCGACAGCGGTTCCACATCTTCCAGCCCAGGTACTTCTATCTCATCCAGGGCTTCGAGCAGGGCGTTAAGGCTGTAGGAGACCTCCGCCAAATCCTTTTCCGGAATGTCGACGCCCGCCGCTATTCCCAATGCTTTGATCTGTTCTTCCGTTAGATCTGCCATGAGACCTACCCTTGCTGATGCTTGAGGCACATTGTCGACCGGCTGCAAGTCCCTGTCAACCGAGAGGCCGCAAGCCGGTCTCTCGCTTTTGACAGCCAGAAAGGGCCGCCGATATAATCCCAGCTACCCCAAGATAGGAGAACGCTGATGGCTACCGTAAACATTAACGGCCTCGAACTCTACTATGAGGTAAAGGGAGAAGGCCCCACCATGGTCTTTGCCCACGGCATAGGGGGCAACCACTCCAACTGGTACCAGCAGGTCTCCTACTTCTCCCAATGGTACAGGGTAGTCACCTTCGACCACCGGGGCTTCGGCAACTCCCGGGACAGGGAAGACGGTCCGGGAAGGGCCGCCTTTGCCTCAGACCTGAAGGCACTTATCGACCAACTGGACGTGGCGCAGGTGGTGCTGGTTGCCCAGTCCATGGGAGGCTCCACCTGCGGGCTGTTCACCCAGGCTAATCCCGAGCGGGTGCGGGCGCTTGTGCTTGGAGACACTCTGGGCGGGATGGCTTTGCCACCGGCACTGGAAGCGCGTATGGACGAAGTACGGAGGGACACCAGCAACCTGTCCCAACTGGACCGGGTGCTTTCCAAGGGCTTTCGAGTCCGCCAACCCGCCATGGCTGAGTTGTACACCGAGCTGAACAGCTTCAACATGGTCAACCGCGGGAACCTGCCGGGCGCCTTTCCCCAAGGGCCCAGCCCGGAAGAAATGGCGGGATACAGCATACCGCTGCTGTTCGTCGTCGGGCTGGAAGATGTCCTGTTCCCGCCCGACGTGATCCGGGGCTTGCATAGCAGAATACCGGGGTCGACGTTGGTGGAGGTCCCTCACTCCGGGCACTCGACTCACTATGAGCAGCCAGAGATATTCAACCAGGCGGTGCACCAGTTCCTGCTGGCCAACGGAGTCGGGGCTTCAACGGAACCGAGGCTGGAGCCCGCGCTGGCCGACTAAGAAGGGCGTTAGCTGCCCTTCAGGAAGTCCAGCACCACCTTGTCATGCTCCTCGGGGTGCTCCCACTGGGGCCAGTGAGCCGCATCCTGCATGACATAATACTGGGCTCCGGGAATCAGGGTCGCCAGGTACCGCCCCACATCCGGGCCGGTGCCGGGGTTCTTCTCCGACCACAGCACCAGAGTGGGCGCCTTAATGTTGACCAACTCCTCTTCGGGAAAGCGCCGGGACGACTTGCCCTGGCCAAATGAGTTGGCGAACACCCGCCCCAGGGACTCCTTCGCTTCGGGGTCGCTGTATATCTTTAGCCGGGTCTCCACCAGCTCTTCGGTTACCCGGTCCGGTGATGCCATGAGCCATTCCAATCGCTGCCGGATGGTGTCCTTCGTGGGGTCTTCTATAGCAGCCATGGACCTGGAAGCCAGCAAGCTGCGCCCCCCGGCCCTGTCCTCCCTGGGAGCGGTCTCCTTGAAGGCCACACCTATGGTGGTGTTCAGAATGAGCTTGCCCAGCCGGTCCGGGTGGTTCATGGCCATGGTCAGGCCCACCCAGCCTCCCAGGGACTCGCCTTCCACATGGCCCCTGTCGACGCCGATCTGGTCCAGCAAGTCCACGACCTGGTCTGAGAAAAGCTCCATCTGCTGGCCTGCGACGAACCCTTCCCTTTGAGAGTAACCATGCCAGAGCAGGTCGATTGCCAGCACACGATAGTGCTGGGAGAGGCGCATGATATTGCGGCTGTAGGCCTCAGCATGGCCGCCGACCCCATGAATGAGCACCAGGGGCTCGCCGCTCCCGGCCTCGATCACCCGGGTCTTGTACCGGCCCTGGTAGTAACGTACCTCCGCGCCCATCAGGTCAACCCAGATGCTGGACATAGAAACCTCTCAAAGCTAACAGGCTGGGGAAATGTTGCCTGTTGATACCTAGAATACCGGGCGAGTATAGCACGGCATGAGAGGCCAAATGGTGATTCGACCTTCGGTTGACACCTCCAAAATGGGGTGAATATACTGGGTCAGCTACCTAGGGGGATGATCCAATGACCATTACGCAGCTTGGTTACCTGGGACTGGGAGTGGGCGACGTTGGCCAATGGGAGGAGTACGCCTCGGACATCCTGGGAATGGTTGTCTCTGAGCGCTCCGATGACGGCAGCGTGTACCTGCGCATGGACGATTATCACCACAGGTTCATCCTTCACCCCGACGGCGCCGATGATGTGGCCTACGTGGGATGGCAGACGCCCACCAAGGCAGCCTTCGACCAGGTCCAGTCGAACCTCAAGTCTGCCGGTGTGACGGTACGGGCCGCCACCAGCGAAGAATTGGCTACACGCAAGGTCATGGACATGATCTCCTTCGAAGACCCCGATGGCCTCAGGACCGAGGTTTTCCAGGGCGCCCTCGTCCAGCCTGACACCGCCTTCCAGCCCCGCAGGCCCATCAAGGGATTTGTGACCGGGAACATGGGCTTGGGGCACGTCGTTCTCAACGTGAACGATCTAGCCAAGGGCACTGCTTTCTACCGCGATGTCCTGGGACTCAAGATCAGCGACTTCGTGGAGATCAACAGACCAGACCGCCAACTCAAGATGTCCTTCTTCCACTGCAATCCGAGGCATCACTCTTTAGCCCTTGCTGCCAGACCTGCAGGCGCCCAGGGGCCGCGTATCTCCCACTTCATGGTAGAGGTCCAGTCACTGGATGATGTAGGAGCCACTTACTACCTGTGCCAGGAAAAGAGCGTCCCCATAGCCACCAGCTTGGGACGCCACACCAACGACCACATGGTTTCCTTCTACATGCTCTGCCCCTCGGGTTTCCGGGTTGAGTACGGGTGCGAGGGTCGGCTGGTGGATGATGCCACTTGGACCATCCAGCACTACACAACGGGCAGCCTCTGGGGCCATAAACCAGTGCCTGCCTCCCAGAGCGGCGTCCCAGCCCCAGCAAGCCGGTAGAACGGAGTCCGTCGATCTTGGGCAGAGGCACAGGGACCCCGGCAGCAATGCTTCCAGGAGCCAGCGCATGACGGGAGAACAACCACCTCATCTCGGACTGGACATGGACCGCGTCATCGACCGGCGCGTTTACACGGACCCCCAGATTTACAAGACCGAGATGACCCAGGTCTTTGCCCGTACTTGGCAGTTCGTTGCCCACGAGAGCGAACTTCAAGGGCCCGGCGACTACGTCAGCGCCACCATTGGAGAGCAGCCGATCATACTGTGCAAGAACAGGGACGGCGCGCTTAACGCCTTTTATAACGTCTGCACCCATCGCGGGGCCGTCCTGACCACCAAACGCAAGGGCAACTGCGGGGCAGCCTTCAGGTGCATGTACCACGGCTGGACATTCGACCAGGAAGGCCACTGCATCGGGGTGCCATACCCCGACGCCTACGGGCAGGAGTTCAGCCGGGAAGTGTACGACATTCCTTCCATCCGGGTGGAAACCTTCGCAGGCCTTGTCTTCGTCTCACTGAGCAACGAGGTGGGATCCCTGGAAGAGTACATGGGCGAGGTAGGCCCTTACGTCCGCGAGATTGTAGAGGGCACCGAGTCCTTGGGTCGCGTTCGCTGGGCTTACGATGGCAACTGGAAGAGCTGGCACGAGAACTTCGCAGACAACTACCACCCGGAGTTCACCCATCCCGTCGTCGGCACCGGGTACCGGGGCATCGAGGTCGCGGGCAACAACTACGGGCTGGACGAGGGACACGGAATGCTGAGGTTCCCGCCCCAGAGGGACCCCCAGCGCATAGTTGCTGCGATGCGGGAAACCTCGGGCCTGGAAAACAACATCTCGGACAACCCCCTCTGGCAGAGACCTCCTTTCGACGTCGATTTCAAGCAGGACCACCGGATTATTACGGTGTTCCCAAACATGGACCTGCAGTTCATGACGGGCGGGATGATGAACATCATCCAGATACTCCGCCCTCAAGCCGTCAATCGAACAGTAGTAGAGCTGCTGGCCCTGGGCACCAAGGGCGAATCCGGGCCCGCCAGGGAGTGGCGATTGGAACGCACCCTGGACAGCCAAGCATCGTCGGGCAAGGTCAGCGGCGACGACAACGAAGCTGTAGTACGCTGCCAGATGGGATTTGCCGCCAGCGCTGTCCCCTGGTCCAACATGTCCAGGGGACAAGGGGCGGGGAAGGTTGGCGAAAAGCGGGACGAGTACTCCATGCGCAGCTTCTATAGCGCCTGGCGCCGGTACATGGGCGAGCATGCGATATAGGGTCTCGAACAGGGCGTTGGCGCTGCTCTTTGTGGCGCGGGTGTAGGGAAGTCCCCGATGCAGGGTGGCAACGACAGCTACGAAGGACAGATTCGCGCCCTGATGTTCGAGTGCGCTCGGCTCGTGGACCATCAGCAGTTCCGGGAGTGGCTGGACTTATTTACCGACGATGGGAGCTACTCAGCCATAACCTACGAGAACAACCAGGAGAACGGCCTATACCTCTTCAAGGATGATGGCAAAGAGTCCCTGAAAGAGAGGGTTACTTTCTTGATGGGGTTCTGGCAGGTCGGAAGGGGCAAGACGCTGCACACGCTGTCCAACATCTCCGTTACGCCGAACGGTGACGACGAGGCGACGGCAAGCAGCTACTTCGTCATCTATCGCACCGGCGATGACGGAGTCACCCGGTTCCATGCCTGCGGCGAATACGAAGACCACCTGGTGAGGCAGGAAGGTCGATGGTTGTTCCGGAAGCGAAAAGCTATCGTCGACAACGGCATCCTACCGTCCCACTTCACAGACCTTATATAATCCAGGCGGCTAGCACGTTACACAGATACTCAAAGGAGTTACTGAATGGGAGCGACGGCCCCCCAGGAAAACTGGATGCAGACCGGGGAACTTCACATGCACTACCTGGACTGGGGTCTACCGTCCGACGGAGACAAGGGCAACCTGCCTTTGCTTGCCCTCCATGGTCTGGCATCCTCCTGCCACTGGTACGACCTGGTCATTCCCCACCTGCGAGGCTCGTACAGATGCATCGCCCCGGACCAGAGGGGCCACGGTCAGACCGACCAGCCATCCACCGGCTACGACTGGGATAGCTTGGCCTCGGACATAGTATCGGCCCTGGACCTGCTGGGACTTGAGAAGGTGAACCTGTGCGGGCACTCCTGGGGCGGCCACGTCGCCCTGAGCGTAGCCGCCAAGCATCCCGATCGCATTGAGGCCCTGGCGCTGATCGACGGCGGGTTCCAGGACTGGTCCATGAGGCCCGACGCGACTTGGGAGTCCTTCAAGAACAGGCTGAGACCCCGCAACGTACCGCCCGTCAAACAGGACTTCCTGGATTTGCTAAAGGAGCAGCTCTCCGACTGCTGGAGTGACGAGCTGGAGCGTATCGTCCTGACCATGGTTCGGGAGCTGCCCGACGGGTCGATCCGGGACATCCTGGAACCCAGCAACCATGCCCAAGTCATGGAAGCTATGTGGAACAACCCTCCCTCGACCATGTTCGGTCTTGTGCAGTGCCCGACGATCATCATTGCCGCCGAGAGAAGGCCCGGCACGGGGAGCCCCGAGTTGGCCCAGTCGCGCCGGATGATGGTGGATGCGGCCGAAGCAGCCCTGAAGGACAGCCGGGTAGTCTGGATCAAGGACAGCTCCCATGACATCGGCTACCACACTCCGGTGGAGCTGGCCCAGACCCTGGACAGCTTCCTTGCGGGACGATAGCCGGCCGAACGTCAGGAGCAATAGAAGCACATCAATGAAACCGCCCCTGGGAAACATTCGCCTCCTTGATCTGTCCCAGGCCCTCTCAGGGCCCGCATCATCCCGGATGATGGCTGACCTGGGAGCAGAAGTGATCAAGGTGGAGCCTCCCAAAGTCGGAGAGGCCGCTCGCAACATGGGAGCTTCATTCATCGGCGGCGAGAGCATGTACTATATGATCTACAACCGCAGCAAGAAGGGCATGACTATCGACCTTCGTCAGGACGAGGGTCGCCAGGTGTTCTATGACCTGGTCCAGATATCAGACGTGGTGCTCGACAACTTCCGACCCGGCGTGACAACGCGTTTGGGAGTAGACTTCGCCACTCTCAGGAAGATAAACCCCACCATAATCTGCTGTTCCATCTCGGGATTCGGCAAGGATGGACCCTACAGAGACAGGCCCGTTTTCGACTCGGTGGCCCAAGCGATAGCCGGCGCTATGAGTGTTACGGGGGAGCCCGACGGCACGCCGGGGGTGATGGGTTTCGCCGTTGCGGACATCGGGGCCAGCTACGGGGCCAGTGTGGGAATCCTGGCTGCCCTGCTGGCCCGGGAGCGCACCGGTGAGGGGTGCGAGCTGGACCTCAGCTTGCTGGACGTTCATCTTACCTTCCAGGGTCATTTGGCTGAGATGTACCTGGGAAGCGGCAGGATCCCGACAGCAGGGGGATCGGTGCAGTCGGCCAACCTGCCCAACGGTGCTTTCCAGGCCAGGGACGGGCGGTATATCCAGATCCACTGCGCCACGCAGAAGTTCTACGAAGAGCTGGCCACCGTCCTTGCCGAAGAACTGGAAGAATGCGCAGACCTGCCGATGGACACCCGCTTTACGACCATCGATGGACGCAGGAAGAACTGGGAGGAGCTAAAGGAGGTCCTGGAGTCAGCCATTGCAGCCAAAACTGCCGACCAGTGGATGGACCTCCTCGGAGAGCGGCTTCCCGTCGCCAAGATCAACAACATAAAGGAAGCCTACGAAGACCCCCAAGTGCTCCACAGAAATATGCTGGTGGAGGCGGAGCATCCCACGGCGGGCAGGTATGCCATGCCCGGGAACCCCGTCAAGCTGGGCGACGAGGTTTTCGGCCCGGCGCCGACCTTGGGGCAACATAACGAAGAGGTGCTGGCCGAGGTCCTGGGGTATCCTGCTGAGCAGATCGAGGGCTTGAAACGTTCAGGGATTATCTGACCCCAGATCCGGGAGGGAATTATGCCTGTTTATGAGTACGAGTGCACAAGCTGCGGGCACATCTTCGAATCAGTCCGCCCCCTTGCCCGCCGGGATGACCCCTCATCATGCCCCGAGTGCGATTCTCCGGGCAAACGCAAGTTCTCGGTGTTCGGATTCAGGGACGGGGTGTACGGCCACATCTTTAAGGCAGGGGCCCAGGTGAGCCCCTCGAAGCCTTCTACCCAAAAGCCGGAGCCTCCCAGCAGCGCTTAGTCGGGCCGTCCGGCTAACTCGCCCGGTTCAGTCCCTGGCGGCCAGGCACTCCATGCAAGTGCAGCTTCCTCGCAGGAACTCGTAGGTGTAGATGCCGGTGTAGTGGACGTCGCTCCAAAGGAACTGCAGAGCATAGTTGCCGACCGTCAAGTGGTCCTCTGCCCGCACATCCATTGGGACCGTGTCCGGGTCCAGGCGCAGCTCGTGGGTCATTTCATCCACGCACTGGGCGCAGGGGCACTTCAGACGCAGCACCCTATGAGGATAGATGCTGCGGTGGCCGTCCTTCCAGGTTATGCGGATTCCCTGGTCTTCCAGCTCGACCTTTTCCGGTTCGTTGTCCATAAGCGTGATAGCTTCCGGTCCCCAGTGGATGGATGTAGTCGGCCCATTGTAACCTGAACTTCGCAGCCTTCCAAGCACCTCCTCCTAGATGGTGTTTCTTACTTCAATCAAGGATTTGGGTCCAGAACCTGGAGATTCTGCCAGGGTATTGACAGATGAATACAGGCGTGGTACTTTTTCGGAAGCTTCAATTGGTCAGACCACCAGACCATCTGACCACAAGAGAGTGGATGGAAGATTTCCAGGTAATCCAGCGCCGGAAGATACACCAGGATATCGCGGGCCAGATACGCGACCTGATCCGTGATGGTGTGCTGAAGCCGGGCGATCGCCTTCCCTCGGAGAGGGAGCTCGCCGAACGCTTTCAGGTTGGGCGAGGATCTCTGCGCGAAGCTATGCGATCCCTGGAGCTTCAAGGTATGGTGGTCAGCCGTCCAGGATCGGGCACCTACGTCAGCTCCGAGTCCCTGGAACCCCTGGCATCCATCATCGTTTCCACTCTTACCGAGGCCAACCGAGACCTGGAGGACATCTTCGAGGTGCGCCACTTGCTGGAGCCTCATATCGCCTCATTAGCGGCGGAACGCTCCACGTCCGAGGACTGGGAGCGAATGAGCGCAGCAATCGCAGACCAGGAGACTCAGATCACCAACGGCGGGACGGGCGTGGATGGCGATACCGCCTTCCATTTCGCGCTGGCCCAGGGGACCCAGAATCCGGTCCTGGTCAAGGTGATCTCCACCATGTCCGATATCCTCGCCCAGTCGAGAGACCATGCGATGCAGAGCCCGGGCAGGCCCCAGCGCTCACTAGCATCCCATCGGCAGATCCTGCACATGGTCAGCACAGGAAACTCGGAAGGCGCGAGGGCATCCATGGAACACCATATCACCGAGGTAGAGCCCGCCTATGTTCTTGGAGGCTCGACGGAAGAGCTTGCAAGCTCTGTATCGGACTAATTTAAGCAGTGTACACGTACCTGCTTCTGCATATAGGCAATGGATCGGCACATAGCGAAACAATGGTAAGGAGGAACCATGGCCAAAACGTCGCTTGAGGTGGTCTACAGGGGCATATTCCAGAAGACCCTCGCCCGGAACATCTGCCGGGGCATCGTCCTGGCAGCCCGGAAGGAAGGGAAGGTTGGAATAGGCTTCGGAAGGTATGGAGATTCCCCGGAGAGGAATGGCATTCCCGCAAAGTACTTCGCCGTGGTGGCCGACACCCAGGAGGAGCTGGAAGAGAACCTGGCGATGTACGAGGCGGATAACGTGGACGTTACCGTCGCCGTGGACGACACCCTCTGCAAGGGAGTGGAGTCCTGGGGCTGGTACGGCCTTCAGCCCATTAACCAGCTTACCAAGGAGACCGGAACGGTCCTGGTAACCTCGGTACAGGGCAGGAGCGACCTCGTAACCGATATTCACACCAAGGATGTTCCCTACAACATCGGAGTCGTCCAGGGCAGCACCAGCTTCTCCGGCCTCTGGGTGTACAAGGATGACCACACCGACGTCCGGGTGCTGGGAGCCATCTGCAAGGTGTGCCCAGAGATGGTAAGCCTCGAGGCAGTGGAAGAGGCCATCCTGGAGCAGTGGAACAACCCTGTGAAGGTGGACTCGGCCCGCAAGTCCTACGACCGGATGGAGACACGCGTGGTGGAGCCGGGCGAGGGCAACCCTGAGGAGCCCTTCAGCTTCGATATGCCTGGTTGGACGACCATGGAAGAAGCCCTGGTAGTTCGCAACGTAGAGCAGGGTACAGGCTTCCGTGGTGGTGACGGCGGGTACGAGCCGGTGCGAAACCCCTACTTCAAGAAGTGGAGCACCCGCACCATGCGCCCGGTGGTCAATTTCGAGACCTGCATCAAGTGCACCCTATGCTGGCTGCACTGCCCCGACTCCTGTTTCGACGTAACTCCCGACGGGCTGTACGACTCCAACATGGAGTCCTGCTGCGGCTGCGGAGTATGCGAAGATGTCTGCCCCGTCCCCGACTGCATAACCATGGTCAACGAGGCAGAGTTCGAAGGCAATGACAGCCAGTGGGAAGCCTGGCAGGAGAGCAAGGACGGTTACAACAAGTGGATGACCGATATCGTGGAGAAGCATAAGGCCCAGGGTCCTCGCTCCCACGGCTTCCATCATGTCGGCCAGTACCAGGCAGAGGTCGGCAGCGCTACCGACAGCCAGACCAAAGTGGAGGGGCTCTAATGGCAACGACAGCCCAAAAGCAGGAACAAGAGCTGCTCATCAGCGGCAGCGAAGCCATCGCCATCGCCTGTGGAATGGCTGATGTCGATGTAATCACAGCGTACCCCATCCGCCCCTACGACACCGTCATGCAGTACGTCTCCAGGCTTGTAGCCGACGGTGAGATGGACTGCGAGTTCATAGTCGCAGAAAGCGAGCACTCCCAATTCGAGATCGTCAAGCACGCCTCGGCTGTGGGCGCTCGGGTATTCTGCGGTTCCAGCGGAGTGGGCTGGTTCTACGCTTTCGAGGCGCTGGCGGTCACCGCCGGTTTGAGGCTTCCCGTGGTGGCCATGGTCGGCAACCGTGCCCTGGACGATCCGGGGGCCTTCGGCACCGAGCACAACGATGCCCTCGCCGTACGGGACTTGGGATGGATGCTCAACTGGGTGGCAACTGCTCAGGAAGCTTTTGATACTGCCCTGATGGCATGGCGCATCGCCGAGGATTCCAGGGTGTTCCTTCCGTGCGCTATCAGCGCCGACGGCTCCTTCCTGACCCACTCCCAGGTGCTGACCAACATCCCCGACAAGTCCCTTGTGGACAAGTTCCTCCCCCGCTACGACAGGGGAGACAAGGTTCTCCATCCCGACAACCCCATCACCGTGGCGCCCCAAGTCAACGAGGACTGGCTGATGGAGATACGCAGGCAGACGGACGACGGGATGCGCAGGGCAAAGGGAGTGGTCGAAGAGGTGCACGAGGAGTTCAGGGAGATCTTTGGCCGAGGGACCCCCAGCCCCTTCTACGAGGAGTACATGACCGACGATGCGGAGGTCGTCTTCGTTGGAATGGGCACGCTGGCCCTTCCGGTACGCGTAGCCGTCAGGCAGATGCGCGAGCAGGGCATCAAGGTCGGGTTCGTGCGGATAAAGTGGTTCCGCCCCTTCGCCACCGAGGAGATCAAGGCGTGCTTGTCCCGATTCAAGGCAATCGGAGTGGTCGATAGAGACTACTCATTCGGTTCACCCGACTTCGGCGGTGTGCTGTACAATGACATCAGGGCAGCCCTGTATGACTCGGACAAGAGGCCCCTGGTTCTCAGCTTCATCGCCGGCTTGGGAGGCCGGGAAGTCCGGGGCCAGAACGTCGTCGAGATGAAGGACGTGATGTACGAAGCCCTGGCAACTGGTAAAATAGACCGCGACAAACAGTGGATAGGTGTAAGGAGGTAGGTTATGACTCAGATGGTAGATCTGCCCCAAGTAAGAGGTGTAAAGAACATCCCTATCGAGGAGATGTTCACATCGGGACACAGGACATGCCAGGGTTGTGAGTCCGCCTTGACCATGCGTTTGATGGTAAAGGCTGCCGGGGACCGCACCATCGTAACGGGAAGCACCGGCTGCATGTACGTAGCCAACACAACCTACTACACCAGTCCCTGGGTTGTGCCATGGATGCATACCCAGCTGGGTTCATCAGGTGCGGCTGCGACCGGTACGGCGGCTGGCCTCAAGGCCTTGATGCGAAAGGGCAAGATTCAAGACGAACCCATCAACGTCATCTCTTTCTGCGGCGATGGCGGCGGGATCGACATGGGCCTCTCCGGTATATCCGCGTCCCTGACCCACCCGGAGTACAACCACCTCGTGCTTCTGTATGACAACGAATCCTACGCAAACACGGACATCCAGGTGTCGGGTTCATCTCCCTGGGGCGCCAACTCCACCTTCAGCCCTCCGGGTAAGGTGCATCGCATCATGAACACCCGCTGGAAGAAGAACATGGTTGGCATGCTGGCGGCTGGCCATCCCGATTGCCGGTACTTGGCCACCTCCTGCGGTTCCTACGGGCTGGATATGACCAACAAGCTGCGCCGTGCGCTTACCATCGGCGGCCCGACCTTCATCCACAGCATCGACCCCTGCCCCAAGGGCTGGGACTACGATCCCAAGTTCTCCCATGAGCTGGGCATGCTGGCTGTGGAGACCGGTCTCTGGGTGCTCTACGAGATCGTGGACGGCGAGCTGTTCCTCAACGGCCCCTCCAAGGCCATCGCCAAAGGAATGAAGAAGCGCAGGCCCGTCGAGGAATACCTGTCCCGCCAGGGGCGCTTTGCCCACTTCACCGAAGAAGACACGAAATTCGTCCAAGAAAAAGTGGACGACATGTGGGAGCGCTGGTGGGGCCCTGGGGTCATCCCCATCAACGTCAAGGAAGACTAAGCAACCCCAGCCTGCAACTGGCAATGCTAAAGAGCCCGGCTACGCGATAGCCGGGCTCTTTGCTTGTGTGGCATATCCCCCAATGACCCGTGGGGCCAGCTACTGGGTGCAACGGTCCGTCTAGTCGCCGAAGAGACTAGTACGTAGACGTCCTTGACGACCTCTCCTAATCGCGGGTGTCATGGCGAAGACCCCGCATTCGCGTTCCTCGCCCTCTCCTAGCGCAGATGCTAACCTATTGTGGCCACAATGCTCGATGACCCGCTAGACACCAACCACCTGGTGGGCCGTGGCATCCCGAGCTGCGAACCTTCCGCTGTGAAGTTCCAATTCAGACGATTGGGCAATGGCCTCCCGCTCCCAGCGGACTACCGCTTATGGGACATCCCTGCGGTGGGACTCAGGTCGAGTTCGTGTTTCATGAGCTCGGCTGACGATCGCCGAGCTCGCTCCACCCGCAACACGTCCCGCTCTATTTCACCGATTCACCCCATCAGTTGCGAGCCGGCACCGTTAATTCAGGTAGTTGACAGATACACAGCAGACAACGTAGAATCGTCGGTTCCGCAATCGATACCTTGTATCGATAAAGAAGGGGTGAAGGAGGATTCTAAATGAACATGCAGCAAAGGGTACCCGTAACTATCCTCACAGGCTTTCTCGGCTCCGGCAAGACAACTCTACTCAACCGGATATTGACTGAGGAGCATGGCAAGCGCATCGCCGTGATCGAAAACGAGTTTGGGGAGGTCGGCATCGATCAGGCCCTCGTCATCAACGCTGACGAGGAGGTCTTCGAGATGTCGAACGGCTGCATCTGCTGCACGGTGCGCGGAGACCTGATTCGGGTGCTCAACAATCTAAATAAGCGCCGCGACAAGTTCGACTATGTCTTGGTGGAAACCACAGGGCTCGCCGATCCCGGCCCGGTCGCTCAGACGTTCTTCATGGACGACGAGCTTCGCGCTGAATACGCCCTAGACGGCATCGTCACCCTCGTAGATGCAGCTCATATCGACCAGCAGCTCGGCCGAAGCGACGAAAGCACCGAGCAAATCGCGTTCGCAGACGTTCTCCTGCTCAACAAGACTGACCTCGTCAACGGCGAGACCCTCGACAGCTTGGAATCTCGACTCCGGGGCATGAACCGAATGGCGCGAGTTGTGCGCAGCGAGCGAGCGAACGTACCCGTCGACACTGTACTCGACCTCGGTGCCTTCGATCTGGAACAGGTGCTCGAGCGCCGTCCCACATTCCTTGAGCCGGAATATCCCTTCGAATGGACGGGAGTCTATGCGCTCGATATCGGCCGCTACGAGCTCAGCCTTTCCGACGGACCTGATCCGGCAATGTCGCTCGTTGTTGTGCCCGGCCAGGACACTGATGACGCTGACCTACGGGAGGGCGCGGAGTGGTGTGTACGGCAGTACGCCGAACCCGCGGAGGTCATCCATCCAGGAGAAGAGATTCCGGTGGGAAAGCATGTAAGCCTCCCGCTCGATTCCCCGGGGCGTAAATCGTTCTTCTTTGAGGTCGCTGCGCCGGGTCGGTTTGGCCTCTTCACCCAGCACCTCCCGGAGGAGTTCGATCTCCAACTGAGGAACGCGGATGGAGAGTCTTTCAAACTGGCGGGCAACTTTTGCTCCGAGCCTGCCTGCGCAGAGGAAGACACAGACACACAACGCATCAAGGGAGCGGCGGTTCCTGCTGAAGCCGAACGGACCTGGGTCGCCCAGCACGAGCACGACAGCGAGGTAGGATCGATCTCCATCGAGATAGACGGCGACGCCGATCCCAAAAAACTCAACGCCTGGCTTGGCGAACTGCTCCGGGAGCGCGGAGTGGACATATTCAGAATGAAGGGCTTCATCAGCATTGCGGGGGATCCGAATCGCTTCGTTTTCCAGGGCGTTCACATGCTCTTTGACGGCTATCCGGACCGCGAGTGGGGAGACACTCCCCGCCGCAATCAACTCGTTTTCATTGGCCGTAACCTCGACGGACAGAGCATGCGGGAGGGGTTCGAAGCATGTCTGATCTAAGCGCCGACGGCCCTATGGGTGTTTTGAGCCGGGACTGGTTTGCGACGGTCGGTGACTACGCTATCGCCGGGGGTTGGAGCCTGTGCGGCCAAGCTCTGGTGGCCGGTGATACTGAGGGCGGCGTTTATGCATTTGACGGCGCGTCCGGCGCAACCGCCTGGGAGCGGCCCGGGGTTCATGACGGTGGTGTAATGGCGCTGGCGATGCACCCAAGCGGAAGCATGTTCGCTACGGCCGGCCAGGACGGACGGGTCCTAATCTGGGACGCCGCCGAGGGCCAGGTAAGCCATGCCATCGACGTCGGCAGCGACTGGGTGGAAAACGTCGCGTGGTCGCCCGACGGCCAACGATTGGCGGCCTCCTGCTCTCGGCTGGTTTACGTGTATGATGCGAACGGCGCGGTGCTTTGGCGGTCCGATTATCATCCCAGCACCGTCAGCGCGATCGCCTGGTCGGGGGAAGGGCAGCTGGCAACGGCCTGTTACTGTCGAGTGGCCTTTTTTGACGCATCCACCGGCGAGGCTCACCAAAAGCTGGAGTGGCAGGGGTCCCTGGTTTCGATGGTACTGAGCCCGGATGGGGGTATCGTAGTTTGCGGCAGCCAGGACAACTCGGTGCACTTCTGGCGTCGCGCCACGGGGCATGACTCCGAGATGTTCGGATATCCTGGCAAGCCTTCGGCCCTGGCTTTTGATGATACCGGCACCCTTTTGGCAACCGGCGGCGGTGAGGCAGTGACGGTCTGGAGCTTCCGAGGAAAAGGCCCCGAAGGCACAAGGCCTGGCGTTCTGGAATTTCATGCTGAACCCATAACGACCCTTGCCTTTGCTCCCGGAGCAATGCGCCTGGCATCGGGGGGGCGCGATGGCACCGTGGTTGTGTGGTCGCTGAAGCGAAATGGGAAAGGCGAACCCATAGGGGCGGAGGACTTGGGGGCCTCAGTGGCCGAATTGTACTGGCGGCCCGACGGGGGCGCACTTGCTGCCCTCGACGCTCGAGGTGGCATATCGGTTTGGCGTATGGAACGTCCTTAAGGGTCGATCTGTCCGAACTCGGCGAGGTCAGCGACGCAGTGCGGGCAACCGCTGATCCTACCGGCGCGTCGGACTTCCCCGGGAGTTGCCGGGCAGCGGCAATACTACACGGCCTGCGCGAGAGTCATCGAGCAGGTTCTCGATTCCATCAAGTGTGGTTGGCCAACTCCACCCTCTGGGTGTCCGGCAGGGGCAAATGCTCCAGGTCCACACCGCATCCTCCAAAATGGGCCCCATAGATGGCGGACCACACGGCCTGATTCATGTCCTGCGCAATGCGATAGGCAGCAGCGGCACCCTTGCGATGCCCAGCATGACCGGCGCTGAGTGCGACGCCGCCCACGCCAGCTAGGCTGCGTAAGCCATCCTTCGACCTTCTGATCCTGGCAATTAGTCCCCTCCCAATAACGCTAGTAATCAGCAACCGATACCTTTCTCGGTAGCGCTTTTGGGGATGCAAATGAACCTGTTGAATTGGGGGATGGCGTACCATAAGCTGTACTCACTGACTGGGGCGAAAGAAGCCAAGCTTGGCCACCACATGCCCCGTGTAAGGAGCGACTTGAACAGACCTGCCCTCCAGGATGTCCTGGAAGCTCGGAAGACCATAGCTCCCTATGTGCCGCGAACTCCCCTGCACTCCTATCCCGCGCTGGACCAGCTCCTGGGCGCAACTGTCCGCCTGAAGCATGAAAACCACCAGGCCCTGGGGTCATTCAAGGTGCGGGGCGGCGTAAACCTGCTGGCCCACATGAGCGGCGAGGAGCGGGCCAGGGGAGTGATCACTGCGTCCTCGGGCAACCACGGGCAGTCCATTGCCTACGCCTGCCGGCTGTTTGGAGCGAAGGCGGTGATCTGCCTGCCAGAGGGAGCCAATCCCCTGAAGGTGCGCTCCATGCGCAACCAGGGGGCGGAGATCGTCTTCCACGGCAAGAACTTCGACGAGTGCCGGGAGGAATGCGCCCGCCTGGCTGCTGAAGAAGGCTACCGGTACGTCCACGCTGTGAATGAACCCCTATTGATCGCGGGCGTCGGGACCGAGACCTTGGAGATCATCGAGGAGTTTCCGGAAGTGGACCGCATCTACGTGCCCCTGGGTGGAGGAAGCGGAGCAGCGGGGGCCTGCATAGTCGCCAAGGCAATCAACCCCGAGATCAAGGTCGTTGCGGTGCAGTCGGCCCAAGCCCAGGGAGGCTACCTGTCCTGGAAGAACCGCCGGCTGACCAACTCTCCCATGGGGACGCAGGCCGAAGGGTTGGCAACCTCTACCGGCTATCAGCTAACCCAGGAGATACTGTGGGACCTGCTCGATGATTTCGTGCTGGTCGATGACGATGACATGCAGAAAGCCATCGGGATTTTGATCGACAGCGCTCACACCCTGGCCGAAGCAGCGGGGGCTGCTTCCCTTGCAGGAGCCATAAAGGACCAAGTAAACATAAAAGGTAAAAACGTAGTCTTGATAGTTACTGGGGGTAACATAACTATTTCCCAGCTACGGGATGTGTTGCAGCGATATGACCGGACATAACATTTACCTTTTTATCCGTTATTGTTAAGTTGTTCGGAAAAGAACCGGGCTAGTTCATCTCGCTCGAAGGTTGGCAAAGGCTCAAGCTCGTGAGTGCGGATGATGCTGACACCCTCTTCCAGTTCCATCATCCGGCCAATCTCAAAGGCTTCGATGCCTTCCTCCTCCAGGGCTTTAAACAGGGGCGGCACATCCTCGGCGGGCAGGGTTATGAGCAAAGCGCCGGAAGCCAGGAGCCCCAAGGGGTCCAAGCCCAGGGCTTCGCAGATCTCCGCTGTCTCCAGCATTACCGGAATGCTCCCTTCCTCAACACACAGCCCCAGGTTGGCAGCCTTGGCGATTTCCCATAGCCCTGTCAGGATGCCACCCTCGGTGGGGTCATGAAGGCAATGCACCCGCACGGATGCCAGGGCGACCCGGGCGTCCTTCACAACGCTTATTCCCGGGCGGAACAGGAACTCTTTAGCTCTAGCCACTGTCCCGGCACTAACGCCCGCCTGCAGCAGCCTCTCCTCAGCGTCCCTGGCGAGCACAGCGGTGCCCTCCAACGCTATTCCCTTGGTTACAACGATACTGTCGCCGTCCACAGCGTCCGAGGTCCTGATAACGCTGTCCTTCTGAGCTTCGCCCAGCATTGCACCTACTACCACAGGCTGAGTCACCGCAGGGGTCACCTCGCTGTGGCCTCCCACCAGCGTGATGTCCATGGACTCACAGGCTTCGGTCAACTGGCGAAAGATATCCCTTACGGCTTCCTCTGTTGACCCTTCCGGCAAAAGCAGGGTTGCCAGGAACCAACGAGGAGTGGCGCCAGTGCTGGCAATGTCGTTGGCGTTGATATGGACCGCGTACCAGCCGACTAGGTCCGACGCAAAGGTGACTGGGTCCGTCTTGGCTACCAGCACCATGTCCCCCAGCTCGATCACCGCCGCATCTTCGCCGATCATCGGCCCCAAAAGCACCCTGTCATCTCTGACGTCGATCTGACGCAGCAGGTTCTCCAGCAGGGCGGAGGGTATTTTCCCGGTGTTGAGCTGGTCGGCGGAATTCTCCATCTGGCCTGTTTCTCCCGATTCTGGGCGTCCTTATTGTCATGCCCGAGGGACGCACCATGTTATCATGCTCGCCATGCTTCTAGCACCCAACCTTGGGCCTCAGCCAAGCTGATTTGGATTACATATTTACATTTCTTTGGAGCATGACCCCCATAGGCGAGCTGAGGTTGGCTATTCCCTTAGGGATCGAAGGCTATGGGCTACCGTGGTATGGGGTACTGCCCGTTGCTCTGATTGGCAACCTGGTGCCCGCTGCTTTCTGGCTCTTGGCCCTCCCCCGTTTGGCAACGTTATTGGAAAGGTTCCCAAACCCTGGCACAGCTTTCTTGCGATGGCGTTCCGAGGCTCTTCGTAGGCACCATACAGAGCGCTTCAACAAGCATGGGGCCGCCATGCTCACCTTGTTCGTGGCTATTCCTCTGCCCATAACCGGTGTGTGGACAGCATCCATTGCCGCATGGACTTTTGCGATACCATTCCGCCAAGCATTTCCGGCCATGGCAGCCGGTGTGGTGATCGGCGGAATCATCGTAACTGCTCTAACAATTGCTGGAATTTCGCTGATTAAGGTAATATAATAGCTACGAAAAGAGCGTTCTAACTTTTTCTAAGATTAATTTAAGCTTTTTCATAGATAGTTATTGACAACCAAAACCGGGGTATGGTACCATTTTGCGGTCGGAGCACCGCCCTACCACAGGAGGCAGAAATGGCCCGAAAAACCAAGCTGATGCAAAGGGTCGAAGATAACCACCAGAGGCCTCTGGAAAGGCTTCTTCCGGAAATGGTAAACGAATACGGGTTATCAGTAACTGCACAGGAACTTGGTGTGAGTAAGGCTACTTTGGGTTATTGGCTGCTAAAGCTAGGCATAAACGTGCGACGGGTGGCGTTGGCCCCTGGAGAGACGCTGGAGGTCAAACGCACCGGCTAAGCATCCCATAAGTTAACTGGATTCTTTCTTACTTTTCCATCTCTTTCGTTGGCCCTTCGGGGCCAATCGCTTTTCTGGCGCCAAGCCAGCCCGCATCCTAATTCCTGGGTCGACTTCGACTTCTTCAGCCCCATTTGTGATGCCCATCCAGCCTCGGCTGAGCGTCCGTCCATGGGACGTTGACGACATAACAAGGTCAACATATACTACGGCACACTTTAGGGGAGTGGGGGGATATGAAACTTTCGTGCCTTCAGGAAAACCTTAACAAAGGGTTGGGTGTTGTTGGTCGGGCTGTGGCGTCCCGGACGACCCTTCCGATAACGCAGAACGTGCTTCTGACCACGGACCGGTCTATGCTGAAGCTCTCGGCCACCAACCTGGAGATCGCCATCACTACCTGGGTCGGTGCGATGGTGGAGGAGGAAGGCGCCATAACGGTGCCGGCGAGGCTCCTGACGGAATTCGTTGGTCATCTCCCCGATCAATCAATAGACATGGAGATTGCCCAGGAAGCCAAGGTCCTGAACATGAAGTGCGCCCGCTCGGAAGCCAGCATCAACGGCACTGAGGCTACCGATTTCCCTCCGATTCCAAGCGTCGATGAAGAGTTCACCGCCAAGATAGAGCCGGGCGCGTTGCGGACAGCCATAAGCCAGGTGGTATTTGCGGCTGCTACCGAGGAATCACGTCCCGTTCTGACGGGGGTGAAGCTGGAGTTGGAGGAGAGCCAGTTCACCATGGCGGCAGCCGACGGGTTCCGCCTGGCTGTCTACAAGGGCGACCTGGCTGAGGCGGTGCCCGAGCCCGTGAGCATCATTCTGCCTCACAGGACCCTTAACGAGATCGCCCGCCTGCTCGGGGAGCAGGACGGCGTGATAGAGATGGTCATGACTCCCAGCCGGGGTCAAGCCCTGTTCAGGCTGGAAAACATAGAGATCGTATCCCAGCTGATCCAAGGGACCTTCCCCAACTACTCCCAGCTAATTCCTCAATCCTTCCAGACTAGGACCGTGTTCGATCTCCAGGAATTTTCCAGGGCAGCCCGGGGGGCCTCCATCTTTGCCAGAGACGGCAACGGCATCGTACGCCTTGAAATCATGCCGGAAGACGGGGACTCGGCCACTGCAGAGTCCGGCCCAGCAGAAGGCAGGGTGCGCATCTCGGCCAGGGCGGAGGAGATGGGGGAAAACCAGGATGAGATCAACACCTCTATCGAGGGCGAAGAGTCCAAGATCGCATTCAACAACAAATACCTGCTGGACGTATTGAACGCCTTCGAGCGCGGTGAGGTGGCTTTGGAGACAACCACTTCATCGAGCCCAGGGGTCTTCAAGTCCACCACTTCAGACCGATACGTGCATGTTGTGATGCCCATGTTCGTCCAGTGGTGAACCACTGGGTCGGCTCGTAGGTCGTCCTCTAGGGCCTAGCAACGGGGGATAGCCGGGAGGAGGCTTTACCCAGATTCTATCGAGGCGCCTCCAATAGTGAAACCTGGCTACAGGTCTTGGGTGGGCACCACCGCCCTGACACCCACATCGGTTGCACAGTAGTAGCCGGACCTTCCGGGTATTCGTTCCAGCCATCGGAACTTGCTGCGGGCAGCATTGCGCAGCGCCTGGGTGAAGCTCTCCGGTTTTCGCCATCCCACCATCTCAAACAACCCGGCCAGCTCTCTGTCGGAGATGCTGCTCGCTCCGAGGAAGTGGTTGGCAGCCCAAGCCGCTAGTACTACGCGGCGCATATCCCCGACCGGGGCAACGCTGCGGCAGTATTCGGCGAACTCGGATTCGGCGGGAGTGGACGGAGCCTTCGACTCTGCCGCGCCAGCAGATAAGCCGTTGGAATGCTCGGACGGGTCACTGGAGACCTCCGATAGCGCGCCGGGCCCTCCATCTATTGCCACAGATGCTGCTTGGTGACCCTTTTGACCGTCGCCCATCAGATCCCGTGGCAGGTCCTTAAGAACCATTGCCAGCATCTGGCTGCATAGAGATGGGTCGCTGGCTTCGCAGGTTATCTCCGCGCCGTTGGGTAGTGTGACAGATACCTTGAGCAAGGTAGAACTCTACTCCGCAGGGGATAGACACAGAGTAGACCAGTTACCATAAGAATTCCAGTAGTTACCATAAGAATTACAGGTAAAAGTGGAAAGAACCGCGCCGAAACTAATTGACGGGCAACTACAACTGCTCTTTGAGACGTAAGGCCAGCGACCGGGTTATGCCGGGGACAGCCGTTAGGTCTTCTATTCCAGCTTCCTTGATGGCCTTCAACGAACCGAACCGGCGCAAGAGCATGCGCTTTCGCTTTGGGCCTATGCCCGACACGTAGTCAACGGCCGAAGCCACGCTCCCCTTGCTGCGGAGCTTCCGGTGGTAGGTGATGGCAAATCGATGGGCCTCGTCCCTCACCCGCTGCACCAGGTACATCCCCTGGGAGTTGGGTGCCAACACTATGGGCTCCGGAGTCTGCGGCACAAAGACCCATTCATTCTCCTTGGCCAGGGACGCGAGGGGGATGAAGTCTATACCAAGCTCCAGAAACACCTCCAGAGAGGCCGAGAGGTGCCCTTTGCCCCCGTCGATTAGCACGAGGTCGGGTACGATGTTCCAGGAGGCCTCCTGCGCCCTTTTGGGTGGGGCATCCCCGGATGCCCGTGTCTGAGCATTCTCTTGGTCCTGGCCTTTACCCTGGACAGCCGCCAGCTTCTGGAATCGTCGACGAAGCACTTCCTGCATGCTGGAGTAGTCATCTATTCCAGCGACATCCTTGATCTTAAAGGTGCGATAGTGGGAGGACTTGGGGAAGCCGTCCTGGAAGGTAACCATGCTAGCAACGGAGTTGGTGCCCTGGATATTGGATATGTCGTAACACTCTATCCGACGAGGCAGACTGGGCAGGTTGAGCTCTTCCTGCAGCTCCAGCATCGCCTGCTGCACGGCGTCGGTGTCGGCCAGCCACTTGGCCCTCCTTTGGGTTAGCCCCTGGGATGCGTTTTCGGCAACCATCCTGATGAGCCGGTGCTGGTCCCCTCTCTGCGGCCTGGCAAGCGTGACTGCGCGGCCCTTTTTCTCTCGCAGCCAAGCTTGGATCTGCGCTTCATCTTCCAGGGCATGCTGCATGATTATTCGCCTCGGCAGAAAGGAGGCTGACTGGTAGAACTGCTTGATGAACTCGGCCAGGACATGCCCTGGAAAATCGTCCTGGGTCCCTTCCATGATAAAGTGGTCCCTCCCGGTGAGCTTGCCCTGGCGCACGAAAAACACCTCTATCCAGCTCTCGTCCTGCCCCTGGGCCATGGCTATTGCATCCATATCCTGGACCGCATTGGATGCCACCTTAATCCGCTGCTCTTCTGCTGTCTTCTGGATGTTGCGAATCTGGTCCCGGAGGACGGCAGCCCTCTCGAACTCCAACATATCGGCGGCGCTGATCATCCTCAGATGGAGCTCATCTACAACCCCTTCGATCTTGCCCTCCATGAACAGGATCACCTGTTCTATGACACGCCGGTATCCTTCCTTGTCCACAGCCCCAATGCAAGGGCCGACACAGCGGTCAATGTGGTACTCCAAGCATGGCTTGGGGTCGGTGCCCGTAATGGGTTTTGTGCAGGAGCGATAGGGGAAGAGCTTCTTCAGCAGGTCCAAGGTCTTCCGGACGCTTCCGGCAGTGGCGAAGGGCCCGAAGTAGCGGGCGCCGTCCTCACGCACCCTGCGCGTTATATAGACCTGGGGGAATTCCTCGGTAAGATCGATCTTCAGGTACGGGTAGCTCTTGTCGTCCTTCAGCCTGGCGTTATAAGTCGGCCGGTGCTTCTTAATCAGGGTGCATTCGAGGATGATTGCTTCGGCGTCGGTGTCAGTGACGATGAACTCATAGTCTGCTACCCGCTCCACCAAGCGTTGTATCTTGGGGTTAAGGCCATGGGGTGAGCCGAAGTAGGAGCTGACCCGGGACCTGAGATTGCTGGCCTTGCCGACATAGAGGACCTGCTGGGCTGAGTCTTTCAGCAGATAGACGCCCGGCTTTCCTGGGGTGATCCTCAGCCGATGGGCAAACTCCCGGCGGTCCAACGCGGCTACCTCAGGACGAAGGTTAGAGCGACCAGTATGGCCAGGGTGGCGCCTGAGAATGTCAGGATGCGTCGTAGCTCCGGAGCCACGTAGGCGTAGACGGCGGGACGCGCCTCAGCAGCGCGAGGCGAGCTCTGCCTCTGAAGGGAAGGCTGGGGGGTGGGAAGCGTATCTGGCGTTACGCCCTCGGCCGACACAGCAACGGATTCGGTCGCCGGCTTCGGCTCAGGCGCGGTGGGCGTACCTGAAGGGCCCCTGGTCTGCCTCCGCTTACGCTGGCCTAGCTGGGTCTGACGTGCGGCTGTGCGCCTGCTTTTGCCTCTTTGGGGCATAATTTACTCTCCTCCCCTCTTCATCGGCCTTGGAAAGACTAGATACGGTGCGCCCGTTGACCGTCCAGCAGGTGCACCTTTTCTATGTTGTCCAGCTCCCCGGAGTCGGCCGCGGTTACGCTGAACCATGCGTCCAGTATCTCGCTCGCTACCTGCGGCGAGGTCAAACGCAAGCTCATACACAGGACATTGGCATCGTTCCACAGGCGCGCGCCTCTCGCCGTCTCAGCATCTGCGCACAATGCTGCCCGGATTCCCGGGACCTTGTTGGCGGCGATGCTGACACCTGTACCGGTCCAACAAAAGAGAACACCTTGCTGACAGCGATCTTCAGCCACTTCCTGGGCCACGCGGTCGGCCACGACGGGCCAGTTGGGGTCCTCGCCTTCCTGTAGGGCTCCGAGGGCGACCACATCCGCCTTCCTCATCTTTAGATCCTCAACGAGGAAATCGGTCAGAACGGTCCGTTCGTCGCTACCGACAGCTATCCTGATCTTGCGCCTTCCTTACAAGCTGCCGCAGTTGAAGGCACGGCATCAGTAGAGTGCGCTGCTACGCCCCATTGGATATTACGACCTGGGATGGCTACGGTCAAACTCCCGGCGAACATGCTCGTTTGTCAGGTGGGTGTATATCTGCGTGGTGGTTATGCTGGAATGTCCAAGGAGCTCCTGGACATGGCGCAGAGATGCTCCCCCCCTCAGCATATGGGTGGCAAAGCTGTGCCGGAGAGTATGCGGGGTCAGGGTCTTCTTCAATCCCGCCTTCTCAGCGTAATTCTTCAGAATCACCCATATCCACTGCCGGGTCAGCCTGTCTCCCCGACGGTTCAGGAAGAGGGCCTTCTCCCCGGTCTTGTCCACACCGTTGGACGAAGGGTTGGTGCCGTTGCCCCTGTGATTCCCATTGTGTCCATGGGAAAGAAGCGAAGGCCGGGCGTTCTCCAGGTATGCGCCCAGCGTCGCAGCTGCTCTTGGATAGATGTAGACGATGCGTTCTTTGCCTCCCTTGCCGAAGCATCGAACATAGCCGTCCTTGATGTTTACGTCATGGATGTCCAGGGATATGAGCTCCGAAACACGGAGCCCTGTGGCATACAGGAGCTCCAGGATCGCCCTGTCCCTGGCATCCTCCGGAGATGTGCCGGCATCCGCAAGCTGAAGCAGGCGTTCTACCTCTTCCTCGGTAAGGAACTTGGGAAGATTCCGGCCAACCTTGGGAATGCTCAGGAATTCCGATGGGTCCTGGTCAATAGCTTCTTCCTGTACGAGGAAGCTGAAGAAAGACTTTAGGGTTGCAACCTTCCGAGCAGTAGTAGTTTCGCTATAGCCCTTCTTTTTTCTCAGGCTGGAAACGTAATCCGTCAGAAGGTTGAGATCGACCTGCCCCCAACTATGGCATGAGCCTCCATTGCCGTTGGAACCGTTGGATCCGTTTGAACCGTTGGCGCCTCCTTGGGCGTAGTCGACGAACTGGTTGAGGTCGTTCTTGTAAGCATCCTGGGTATTTCTGGAGAATCCCTTCTCCACTACCAGATAGTTCAAGAATGAATTAATAGCTTCGTTCACGTTAATTCCAATCACATATGGTAAATTGGTCTAACCACGGCAAAGCCTAACACAGGGTATTCGCGGTTCTATAGCTGTGGTTTTTCCCAACATAACGGATTTCGGGACTCCTAAACAGGATGAGCAGCCTGCTTCGTCTTATCTGCCCGGTCAGGCTGGGTTTTCTAATGAGCCACCACTGTCTGGAGGGGTGATTCTCGTTGACACAGCGGGAGCCTCTACCTAAAATCCTACGGAGTAAGAGGGACTTAGACCTTAGTCCCATGCTCTTCACCAGACCATGACCAGCCCAAAACAACTTTACGACCTGCAAGAACTGGACCTGATGCTTAGCGAGGGTCAGGCCAGGATCGCAACAATAGAATCCCAGTTGAACGACAGGTCCCATCTGGACGATCTCGAATTCGAGATCGCCACTCTGACCGAATCCCTTGATGAGCTTCGGACCAGCTACACCGAGCAGGATGCTCACAACCAGAGAATACAGGAGAAGCTCCAGGAAGAGGAAACCAAGCTCTACAGCGGGGCCATCAAGAACCTGCGGGAGCTGGAGGCCATCGGGAAAGAAGCAGAGGCCCTGAAAGAGCAGAGCCAGGCTGTGGACGAAAGGCTTCTGGCGGACATGGAGTCCATCGAGTCCCTCCAGTCCAGGATTCTCTCGCTGGAAGAGGAACTGGGCCAAGCCGAGAAACAGAGGCAAGTTGACCGGGTTGAGTTGACCGAAGAGATGTCCCAGCTCGGGGGCAAGGTCAAAGACCTAGAGTCCCAGCGAGCAAGCATGGCATCCACAATCCAGTCGGCCGACCTCAACCGATACGAGCATTTGCGTTCCGCCAAGGGTGGGCAAGCTATCGCCAAGGTGGAACGGGGATTGTGCCGGGGCTGCCTGATGGCCCTTCCCACCCACCAGTTGCAGCGAGCGCGAAGCGGACGCGAGACGGTCCTTTGCAGTAGCTGCGGGCGCATCCTCTTCGTTAGCTGACGTCCCCACTCCCCCTTCCTTGACCCCTTATCTGGCCGTGTGCTAGATTTGCCTTGGACTGAGCAGGACGGGCGACCGCTGCCCCAGCTCTCTGGGGGAGAGGAAAGTCCGGGCTCCTCCGGGCAGGGTGCTGGGTAACTCCCAGGCATTCCGGAAGCTCTTGCAGCTAATGGGATGACGGAAAGTGGCACAGAAACACACCGCCGGGTAATCCCTTCTAATTGCCAGTAGCAAAGCGAGCCTTTCTATGGGCACCTCGAAGGATCCGGTAAGGGTGAAATCGGACGGTAAGAGCGTCCGGCTGGGCTGGCGACAGTTCAGCGGCCAAACCCCACCTGGAGCAAGGCCGAATAGGGGAACCACGGGCGCCCGGCCCGTTCCCGGGTTGGCTGCTTGAGTCCCTCGGTAACGGGGGACCTAGATAGATGGTCGCCACGCAGGCGGCAGCGTCTGCGTACAGAACCCGGCTTATAGTCCTGTTTGGTCCATAATCGACGCCCAGAGCCGAGCTTTAGGAGTCTTCGTGCCCAACTCTTGGTTGTCTTCCGTGATGAAGGAAGGCATCTACACCCAGACCATCGGTCGCCGCATCCTCCACTTAGAGCACGTATCATCCACCATGGATGAAGCATCAGCCCTGGCTGCGCAAGGCGCTGAGGATGGGACCGTGGTGGTGGCCGAAGAGCAGTGGGCCGCCCGCGGCCGGTTTTCCAGGCCATGGGTGTCCCCCGAGGGCAACCTGTCCCTGTCAATCATACTGAGGCCTCAGGAGACCGCTGCCGGGTACATCAGCATGCTGGCCGGAGTGGCTGCAGTCCGGGCCGTTGGGAAGACCACCTCGCTGGAAGCTCGCTTGAAGTGGCCCAACGATGTGCTTGTGGGAGGCAAGAAACTTTGCGGTATCCTGGTCGAACCGTCGTACCTCGGTGACCTGCTTCAATACGCTGTGGTGGGGATCGGCATCAACGTTGCCTTAGATCCATCGGAGGTGCCCGACATCTCCCGGACTGCCACCAGCCTTGCACTGGAAACGGGCGAGCAGGTCCAACGAGGGCCACTGCTGCGCAACCTGCTCGAGGAGATGGATGCCCTGTACCTGGAGCTGGAGAGAACGACCCCTCAGGCTGCCGATTCCGCGCCGGAAGCTCCCAGGATACTCGGCGAGTACCGCTCCTGCCTCGACACGCTGGGCCGGCACGTTGAGGTAGTTTGGCAGGATGACACCTGCCGGGGTGTTGCCGAAGACGTGAACGACCTAGGTAACCTGGTGCTGAAGCTGGACAATGGGGAGACCAGGGTCTTGTCGGCTGGCGAAGTAACTTTGGCGAGGCCAGAGGCCTCTGAGGTTATCTGATGCTGGAAAGCCTGAGCCTGGACGGAAAGACAACCATTGTCACCGGCGGCGGTACCGGCTTGGGCCTCGCCATGGTGCGGGCACTAGCCAGGGCCGGGTCTGATGTCGCAATCGCCTCCCGCAGGGTGGCGCCCTTGGAGATGGCAGCCCAGGAGGTGCGCGACCATGGCAGAAGGGCCCTGGCCATCGCTACCGACGTAAGCGACTCCTCCCAGGTCAATGACATGGTGGCGACGGTGCTGGAGGAGTTTGGCAAAGTGGACGTCCTGGTGAACAACGCAGGGCGCACCTCCGAGAACGCCCAACTTCCCATCTGGGACATTTCCGACGAGGAATGGAGAAGCGGCCTGGAAGTGAATTTGAGCGGAGCCTTCTTCTGCGCCAGGGCCATCTCACGCCACATGGTCGAGCAGAGCCACGGAAAGATCATCAACGTGGCCTCAGGCTTCGGGATGCGCGGAGGCCGGGACATATACGCCTACGCCTGCAGCAAGGGCGGCATGATCCAGCTAACGCGCACGCTCGCCATCAGCCTGGCCAGGTACGGCGTGACTGCCAACACCATAGTTCCCGGTTTCATCCCGACGGAAGGCGTGGAAGCCATGGAAGGCGTCCTGCCCTCTTCGGGAGCTACCATCCCCACGGGGCGGCTAGGGCTGCCTGAGGACATCGGCCCTATTGCCGTATTCTTGGCATCAGCAGCCTCGGACTACATGAACGGCGAAGTCATCACCCTGGACGGGGGCGGACTGGCGGCCGGAATCGCGCCGACGGGCCACACGATTCAGGGAGAAATCCGATGACACCCTCACATAGCGTTAGCCCTCGCCTCAGTATCCCTGAGGCCTCGACTCGAGCAGGAGAAAATGCCCGTCCTAGAAGAGTTTAGTCTTGCCGGCAAGGTGGCCCTGCTGGCAGGGGATGGCGATGCTGCCACCCCCTACCTGGCGACAGCCCTGGCGGAAGCAGGCGCCAAAGTGATAGTTGCCGACCGGCAGTCCTGGGTCCCCAAGGAGGCTGAACGAATGGTCGGCTCCCTGGGGCAGGAGACGGCTTCTTTCATATGCAACCCGTCGGACGAGGCCTCAGTAGAAGCCCTGGTTGAAGAGGTCTGGGATGCGCACAAGCGGATAGATGTCCTGGTAAACGTCTTCCGCTCGCTGCATGGCATGCCCTTAGTCGATACAAGCGAGGTCCAATATCAGAAGGTAATGGACCGGAACTTCAAGCCTGTTTACCTGTTCTGCCGTCTTGTGGGAGCCAGGATGCTGTCCCAGGGCGGTGGAAAGATCATTAACATAAGCGACAACATGGCTGAGCGGGGGCTGTCCGAGTCCAGCGTGTACTGCGCCAGCCAAGGGGCGGTCCTGCAGCTTACCCGGGCCCTTGCCCTGGAGTGGGGGCGAAACAACATAAGGGTAAACGTCATCGGCTCTGGATGGACCACCACCGAAGAACTCGACCCGGAAGAAGCCCGGAAAGAGCTCCTCGTGCGCTTCATCCCCCTGAGGCGCAAGGGCCATCCAAGGGACATCGGCCCCCTGCTGGTATACCTGGCTTCCGACTCCTGCGACTACACCACCGGGCAGCCCATCTACGTAGATGGCGGACTAATGGCCCACCCCTAGGTCCTGCCCAACCCCGTCCCAACGGTTCCGTTTTCCTGCTCTACGGCTCTGGTGTACAATATCCCTACCTAATCCAATGGACAAACTGAACCACCTAAAGGGGATGCGCGACCTCCCTGAACCCTCCTGGCAGCCCTTGATGGCAGTCCAAGAGACACTCAGGGCCTTCTTCTCCCTCCACCGCTACAAGCTCCTGGACACCCCTATCCTGGAACCAACCGAGCTATTCCTGCGGAAGTCGGGAGGGGAGATTGCCGCTCGCATGTACAGCTTCGTGGACCCCGGCGGAAACCACGTGAGCTTGCGCCCGGAGTACACCAGTTCGGTGCTTCGAAGCTATCTAGAATCGGAATCGCCATCCCCCCTTCCCGAGCGCATCCAATATGCCGGGCCTGTTTTCCGCTACGACAGCGATGAGGGTTCCTACAGACAATACACCCAGGCGGGGGTTGAGCTGCTGGGAGCCGCCGGGCCGCGGGCAGACGCCGAAGTCCTGTCTCTCAGCTACGCTTCGCTAACCAACCTGGGCATATCCGACAACACCATCGAACTGAGCGACGTGGGTGTGCTGCATCAGCTCTTGAATCAGCTCGGACTGTCGGAACGCTCCATCCTGTTCATTCTGGGCAGCATCGGGGAATTGAAATCCGGGCAGACTGGACTGGAAAGCGTTCGCGAGCAGGCCGGGACCCTTCGCCTCGTCGGGATCGAAGGTGACGACGGTGAGCTGGCTGCCAGGATCCGCGAAATGCCCAACGAAGAAGCCCGAAGCCTGCTGCACGGAATGATCCAGTGGGGTGAAGTAGGTTCCCTGGGCCAAAGGGAGCCCTTTGGCATCGTGGAGCGCCTTCTCACCAAGTTCAAAGGCGCCGACGACCCGGGGAAGCTGGAAAGAGGGATCGACTTGGTCGCTTCCCTGGCCAAGGTGCGAGGCGGTCCGGAAGGCGTCATCAAGGACGCGCGGGAGGTAATCCGGTCGAGCGGACTCAACGCGTCCGCCCTGGACCGTCTGGAAGAGACTCTGAGCCTAGTAGACGGTTCGGTCGTGCCAGCGGATTCGCTGGTACTGGACTTTGGGCTGGCGAGGGACATCGCCTACTACACCGGGCTTATCTTCGAGATAAAGCACGATTCCCTTCCATACTCCATCGCCGGGGGAGGCAGGTGCGATACGCTGGCGAAGGCCCTCGGAAGCGCCGAGGACATACCCGTCTTGGGCTTCGCCTACACCGTGGAACTGCTACAGGATATCCTCAGCGCAAGGGAGTACTCCAGGGCAATAAACGCCTCGGTAACCCGTGGCGCCCTGGTACTTCCCTCCAACGGCAATTACCAGCAAGCCCTGAAGCTGGCCGAGGAGCTAAGGAGTCAGGGCCGCCCGGTCGAGATGGATGTCTGCGGCATGTCCCTGGAGGCGGCCATCACCTATGCCGGCAGGTCGGGCATAGGCGAGGTGATCCAGGTTGCTGAAGATGGCTCCCCTATACCACATCCTGTGCCGGAAGCCGCCAACTTGGGCGCGCAGGCGGGCTGAGCTCGATGCTTACCCCACCCACAGCCTACGGCAGCCAGTACGGGGGAGCTGGGTTCCGGGCAGGACACCTGCGGCTTGTCCTTCCCAGCGACGGAGAGTTGTATGAATCGACCCTTGCCTTTCTGCGGGCATGCGGCATTTCCGTGGAGCGTCCCAGCTCCCGAAGCTATTCTGCGTACATCCCCGGGGTGCCCAAGATCGATGTGCTATTCCAGCGGACTGCAGACATCACCCAGAAGGTGGAGGAGGGCAGCGCGGAGCTGGGCATAACGGGCCTGGACAGGTACCTGGAACTGCGCCATGAGGCAAGCCCGGTCATTCCCGTGATCCAGGACCTGGGCTACGGTCGATGCGAGCTGGTGCTGGCTGTGCCTGCATCCTGGCTGGACGTGTCAAACCTGAGCGACCTTGGCGACGTGGCTCTGGACTTCCGCAGCCAGGGAAAGCAGCTTCGCATCGCTACGAAGTATCCGCGGCTGCTCCAGTCGTTCCTGAATCGCGCCGGAATCAACTACTTCTCCCTCATCCAGGCCAGCGGTAGCCTGGAAGCGGCCCCCATGGCAGGTTATGCGGACCTTATAGCGGACCTGACTGCCAGCGGCGTAACCCTCCGGGAAAACGGCCTGAAAACCCTGGGCGACGGCTCGATCCTAACTTCCCAGGCATGTCTGATAGGGAACCGCAAGGCCCTGAAAGCCCACCCCGACGGGCTGGCCCTGGCCCGGGAGCTGCTAGAACGTATAGAAGGCTACCTGAAGGGTGGCACCTTCTACCGCCTTACAGCCAACGTTCACGGTGACTCGGCCGAGTCGGTGAGCATTCGGATTTTGAGCAGACCCGACTTGGCCGGCCTCCAGGGGCCGACCATATCCAGGGTGTATAATGTCGAAGGTCAAGACTGGTACTCGGTCAGCTTGCTGGTGCGCAAAGAAGGCATACTTGACGCAGTAGACCACCTGCGGGATGCAGGCGCAAAGGATGTGGCCGCGTCGCCCGTCAGCTACCTTTTCGAACATCACTGCCAGTCCTACCGGAACCTGGCGGATGCCCTGGAGGATAACTGAGGTGCCCAACCTGCCGGTACACCTGGACATGGCCCTCAAAGTGCGAGAACAGCTGGATGACCCGGACATAGATTCGTACCTGGGCTGCTTCCTTTTGGGGTCCACAACCCCCGATATTCGGGCAATGACCAAGGGAAAGCGGGAGGACACCCACTTCGCCCCCCTGGCGACAAAGAAGATCGGCACGGGTGCCGAAGGTCTGTTCGGATCGCATCCCGAGCTTGCCGACAGGTCCAAGCTTGGACCTGCAACTGGGGCTTTCCTGGCCGGTTACCTGTCCCACCTAGCGGCCGATGAAACCTGGATAATGGACATCTACCAACGGTACTTTGACGGACATTCCATGGACCAGCAGGAGATGCAGGCCAACATCTGGGACAGGGCACTGCAGTTGGACATGGACCGGGCCGCCATGGACGACATGGGAGACCGGGAAGAGATTCGCCGTCACCTCCAGGGTTCCGAAGAGGAAGTGGATATAGGCTTCCTGGATGGCGAGCAGCTTGCCCAATGGCGGGAATGGGTCGTGAAGTTCACAACCTGGGACTTCACCTGGGAGCGTCTGAGATTTGCCACACGCCGGATGTACAGGGACGACGCCGATGCTGCCAGGATTGCAGAGGACTTTCTTCTTAGCATGCCCGACAGCCTGGAAGAGGTATACGGGCTGGTGCCCAAGGACAAGATAGCAACCTATCGCGATAAGGCGATAGCCGAATCCGTGCGAATGGTCAAGGAGTACCTTGGTGAACCTGCAAATAGTTAAGGGGGCGCGGGCCTCTAAAGACGCCTTCAAGAGGGTCGACCCCCTGGATGTGTCATCTCTGCCAGAACAGGTTTCAGAGAAGACCTATGAGGTCTTCGGAGAGCGGCTCTCGGTTACCGAGTCGGTTACCCGCATCCTGCAGGATGTGTGCTCCCAGGGAGACGATGCCCTGCGCAGGTACAGCAAAGCCCTGGATGGCGTGAATCTGGATGTCATCAGGGTGCCGGACGAGGAGCTGGCTTCGGCCTGGAACAACCTTCCCGATTCCCTGAGGGATGCCCTGGAACTGGCAGCCCAGCGGGTCGAGGGGTTTCACCGCCCCACGATGCGTCAGAGCTGGCTGGATTTGCCTTCGGGGCTCGGAGAGCTTGTGGTCCCCCTGGATAGGATCGGCATTTACGTGCCCGGCGGCACGGCAGCCTACCCCTCCACCGTCCTGATGACCGCCATACCCGCCAGGGTAGCCGGTGTGAAAGAGATAGTCCTGACGTCACCTGCAAGGGGCGGCGCCTACCCTGCACCCGCCGTTATGGCTGCCGCCCACCTGGCAGGCGTGGACCAGGTGTTCTGCGTGGGCGGCGCTCAAGCCATCGGCGCCATGGCCTATGGCACCGAGAGCATTCCTAAGGTGGACAAGATATGCGGCCCCGGCAATATCTTCGTTACCATTGCCAAGAGGCTGGTCTTCGGTGAGGTCGATATCGACGGAATATACGGGCCTACGGAAACGATAGTAGTTGCCGACGAAACCGCCAATCCGGTGTTCTGCGCGGCGGACCTACTGGCCCAAGCCGAGCATGACCCCTTGGCATGTCCCATCCTGGTGACGACATCTCGCGACCTTGTTTCCGACATAGAGGTCGAGCTGGACAAGCAGCTCGCCACCCTCGACCGGGGCGACACTGCAGGAGCATCCATCCAGTCCCAGGGAAGGGTGTTTCTGATGGACGACCTGGACGAGGCCGTGGAGCTGGCCAACGCCATCGCGCCCGAGCACCTTTGCCTTATGGTCAAGGATGCTTGGGCTTGGGCTGCCAAGGTCAGGCATGCCGGAGGAGTGTTCCTGGGAGAGTACTCCCCGGAGGTGATGGGCGACTATGTTGCGGGGCCAAGCCATGTGATGCCAACGGGAGGCACGGCCAGGTTCAACTCGGCTCTCAGCATTCACCACTTTCTAAAGACCATGCCCGTAGTCGGGCTAAAGCCCGAGGCGTACCCGCCCCTGGCGGAAGCCGCTTCCAGGATCGCCAAAGCCGAGGGGCTAACAGGCCACGCCCGGGCCGTCGAGGTCAGGCTTGAGGGACTAGCGGGGGCTAGCGATGCGTGATCCCCTTCAGCCCCATATCCGAAACCTCAAGATGTACGAGGGCGTGGACCCAAGCGAGGTGTTGGCCCAAAAGGCGGGCATACCCGCTGATAAGGTCATACGCCTCAACGGGAATGAGAACCCCTACGGGCCTTCTCCGGCGGTGAGCGAAGCCCTCGGCAACTTCAATGACTACAATCGCTATCCCGACCCCGAGCAGCGCACCCTCAGGGACGCCCTATCGGGCTACCTGGGAATTGAGCCGGAATACATCATCGCCGGGAACGGAAGCGATGAGCTGATAGACCTGACCCTTCGTATGGTGCTGGGCCACGGTGAGAAGATGATCGAGCCGGACCCTACCTTCGGGATGTATGCCATCTGCGCCAGGATATGCGGCGGCGATGTTGTGGTGGTTCCCCGGAACGAGTCATTCGACATAGACCTGGAATCGACGCGCCTGGCAATAGATTCGGAGACCAAGGCGATCCTTATCGCATCGCCCAACAATCCCACCGGCAACAGCACGCCCGACTGGCAGATAGAAGAGCTGCTGGCAACGGGCATCCTGGTCGTGGTGGACGAGACCTACTATGAGTTCTGCGGCAAGACGGTCATGCCAATGGTCAAGGACCACCACAACCTTGTGGTGCTCCGGACCTTCAGCAAGTGGGCGGGTCTGGCCGGCCTGAGGATCGGCTTGGGAGTAATGGACCCGGACATGGCCAAGGTAATGATGGCGGTCAAGCCCCCGTACAACGTAAACCTGGCGGCCGAGGTCGCCTTGCTTGCCTCCCTGGAAAACCTGGAACCCCTGTTGGAGCGGGTGAGGACCATGATCAACGAGCGGGACAGGATGTTCTCTCTCCTGCAGCAGGTCCCGGGCCTCACCGTCTGGCCTTCGGACGCCAACTTCATCCTGTGCGGCTTCCCCCAGGGACGGGGACAGGATGTGGTCGACGGGCTGGCAATGCGGGGGATATTCGTGCGTTACTTCTCCAACGAGCGCATGAAGGATCATGCCAGGATCAGCGTCGGTCTGCCCCACGAGACCGATGCGCTAGTTGCCGCCCTGACGGACATAACAAGAGATATGGTCTAAAGCCGCCAGTTCCGGCTTTCCGATACCGCGAGGAGCACTACCATGGCATCCCGTACAGCAACCATCGACCGTCAGACCAGGGAGACCCACTGCCGCCTGACCATAGACCTGGATGGCCAAGGGGCTTATGACGTTACGACGGGAAACGGCATGCTGGACCACCTGGTGTCCCAGTTGTCCCGCCACAGCCTGATCGACATCAGCCTTCAGGCTGAGGGCGACCTGGAGACCGGCTGGCATCACCTGGTTGAGGACACAGGCATAACGCTGGGCCGGGGCCTGAGGGAGGCGTTGGGTGACGGCACAGGCATTCGCAGGATGGGCCATGCCGTGGTACCCCTGGACGAGACCCTGGCGATGGTTGCCGTTGACCTTAGCGGTCGGAGCTACGCCTGCCTGGATATCGGCCTGTCGGGGGAGATGGTGGAAACCCTGCCCGGGGATCTGGTGAGGCACTTGCTGGAGAGCTTCGCCGTCGAGGCGAAGATGAACCTGCACGCCCAGATTCTCACGGGGCTCAACGCGCACCACAAGGCCGAGGGGTTGTTCAAGGCGCTGGCACGGGCCCTGCGGGATGCTGTGGAGCTGGACCCTAGGGCGCCGGAGCAGGTGCCCAGCACCAAGGGCACAATCGACGGTTAGGGCTGGGACCTAGGAAGTCTCTTCCAGCTCGAAGCTGTACTCTTCAATCACCATATTCGCCAACAGCCGGCTGCACATCTGGCTGACCTGATCCTCCGCTGTCTCCCGGCTGGCGGTATCCAGCTTCATCTCCAGGTACTTGCCCATCCGCACCGACTGGACCGAGTTGAACCCCAGCATCTTCAAGCCGCCCAAGACAGTCTGGCCCTGTGGGTCGCTGACTGTAGGCTTAAGGGTTACGTGCACCTTGGCCAGGTACATTCATCCAACCTGGGCTACGCCAGACAAGGTATGCCCAGCCCCGCGGGTCCTTCGAGGCCATGTCCCCGACGGGCGTCGTAGAACTCCTTCATCCCATCAGGATCCACCTCGTCAAACCGCTGCAGGTACTCCCACCCGGTCATTACTATCTCGCCCTCAGTCAATTGGGCGTAGGGCTGTACGACGACGTACCGGCTCCAACCGGGCAGATCCCGGACGGCATCGAAGAGGGCTTCCCTCTTCTCTGCATCGCTGATGTTGTAGCTGACAACTATATGGCCGTGTTCCAGGTTGTGCACAGTCCTCTCGTTTCGCAGCTGCTGGTCATAAAACCCGCAGTCCGCTGGGACGCGGGGATTGCTCATCACATCCCAGTGAGGTCCGGATGTAGGCGGGGTGGTGTTGTAGTTTGTATAACTCTCGAACCTGGGGATGTGCTCATTCCCGATGCTCTCGTGGAATTCACCCACCTCCTCCCCCGTCCCTCCGGACTGATTGCCGAGTGTGCCACCGGGATCTATGGCGGTGATTGCAAAGCTAAAGATGATGAGGATGGCGACTACGGCGACGACTCCGACGACGACCCATCGCGTCATGCGTCTGCCAAAGCGGTTGCGACCACCGCCTGGAGGTGCTGGAGCGCCTCCGCCTCGACGGCCCGGCGATCCACCGCGTATGCCCCGCCCCGAGCGTCTTCTTCCACCCCTTCTTTGGTTGCTTTGCGGCAATTAATTGCTCCTGGTAATCATCAGTTTTTGGACAGGTCTCGCCCGGTCAAGCGCTGGAAGGCCTCGAAGTACCGCTCCTGGGTCAGCTTGACGACCTCGTCGGGCAGCTCAGGCGCGGGAGGCTCCCGGTCCCAGCCCTGGTCGATGAGCCAGTCTCTGACGTACTGCTTGTCGTAGTTGGGCTGGGACTGGCCCGGCTCATAGGCGGATGCATCCCAGAACCGGCTGGAATCGGGTGTGAACAGCTCGTCGATCAGGATAAGCTCCCCGTCCAGCAGGCCGAACTCCATCTTGGTGTCCGCCAGGATGATGCCCCGTTCCCTGGCATACTCGTGGGCGAAGGAGAACAGGGCAAGGCTCACCTCCTCAAGGCGTTGGGCTAGGTCCGCCCCGACCATATCCACAACCTGCTGGTTGGTCATGCTCTCGTCGTGTCCCTCTTCCGCCTTGGTCGTCGGAGTGAACAGAGGCTTCTCCAAGAGCTGGCCTTCCTTCATTCTTGCGGGGAAGCTCTGGCCCCACACAGTCCCGCTTGCCTTGTACTCGCTCCAAGCCGAGCCGGCGAGGTAGCCTCGCACTATGCACTCGATGTCGATGCGTTCCGCCCGCTTGACCACCATGCCGCGATGGATGAAGGGGGTAAGCTCCGTGGCCGAGTCACCTTCGACGCCCGACAGCCAGCCCGGCTCCACAACCTGAAGCATGTGGTTGGGCAGGATGTGCTGGGTCTTCTCGAACCAGAAGGCTGAAATCTGGTTCAGCACCTTTCCCTTATCGGGAATCAGCGTTGGTAGCACCACGTCAAAGGCTGAAATCCTGTCCGAAGCCACAAACAGCAGTGCGTCCTTCTGACCTTGACCCAGCACGGAACCGGGCAAAGTGTAAACGTCCCGTACCTTCCCCTGATAGAGCATGTCCTGAGTTATGCCTGTTGCCATTCTCTTCCCCGCCTCATCTTGTTGTTGCATTCATCGCCGCCGGCGTCTGAAGCCCCACCCGCTCGAAGGTCTCGTCCACATATCGCAGGTAGTAGCTGTAATCGAACAGATCGTCCATCTCGTCAACCGAGATGAATGACTGGATTGCGCCGTCCTTCCTCGTGAGCTCCCGGAAGTCCTCGCCTTCATCCCAGCTTCGCATTGCGTTGGCTTGGACAAGATGGTAGGCCTTGTCCCTTGCCAACCCCTTCTCCACAAGGGATAGCAGCACCCTCTGGCTGAAGAGCACACCGCGGGTGCTCTCCATGTTCTGCCACATCCGGTCCGGGTACACCCTGAGGCCCTGCATCACCTGGTTGAACAGCGAGAGGATGTAGTCCAGCGCCAAGCACGAATCAGGTAGGATCAGTCGCTCCGCCGAGGAGTGGCTGATATCCCGCTCGTGCCACAGAGCAACGTTTTCTAATCCGGTCACCAGGTGCCCCCGTATCAGACGGGACAACCCGCAGACCCGTTCGGAAAGTTCGGGGTTGCGCTTGTGGGGCATGGCGGAAGACCCTGTCTGGCCTTCGCCGAAAGGCTCTTCGACCTCCCGCACTTCCGTGCGCTGGAGGGACCTGATCTCGGTGGCGAACTTCTCCAGGGATGCGGCTGTTATGGCCAGGGCCGACAGGAAGTGGGCATGGCGGTCCCGCTGGATGATCTGGCTTGAAACGGGCGCCACCCCCAGTCCCAACCTCTCGCAGACCCTGGTCTCGATGCCAGGGGGCACCGTCGCATGGGTGCCGACAGCCCCCGATATCTTGCCGACGCTGATGTTTAACTTGGCTTGCTCCAAGCGCTCGACGTTGCGCCGGGTCTCGTCCCACCACAGGGCCAGCTTGAGCCCGAATGTGATCGGTTCGCCGTGGATGCCATGGGTACGTCCCATCATCGGGGTGTCCTTGTATGTCCGGGCCATCCCTTCTAGGGTATCCCTAAGCCCCTTTGCTTCCTGGATGAGCAGGTCCGCCGCTTCAACCATCTGCATGCTCAGGGCGGTGTCCATTACGTCGCTGGAGGTGAGCCCCAGGTGAATCCAGCGTCCTTCTTCTCCCAGGTAGTCGGTGATGGAGCGCAGGAACGCTGTCACATCGTGGCGGGTCCTCTGGAACACCTCATCCATACGGGCGGCATCGAAGCGGGCGTTTCTCAGCTTCCGCATATCCTCCTCGGGAATGGTGCCTTCCTCGGTCCATGCCTCGCACACCGCCAACTCTACGGCAAGCCACTTGGAGTACTTGTTCTCATCGGACCAGACCAGCTTCATTGCGGGGCGGGAGTATCGGTCGATCATGAAGCTTCAACCCCGGCGTTAGCCTTGAGGACTTCTATCACATCCATGAAGGTCTCGAAGGGGGTGTATGGCAGCCCCTTTTCCTGGCACAGCTCTGCGAGATAACTGCGGGCAAATATGTGGTCTGCCATGGACGCAGGGCACATGTCGGACCTGCCATCACCGATGTAGCTGATCGCGTACCCCTTTTGAATATAGCTGTTCAAGATGCTGCATTTGCAGGTGCCCCACTGGCTGCACACCTCGAGGGTTGAGGCCCCGGAGCCGTCCCAGGGATATGGGTAGCTATAGGCAATGGTCTCATTGGAGAAATCGGCGGATGCGGAATGCCTGGGGATGTCTGTCAACCCTTCCCTCTCCAGCAGCGCTTCTATGTAGAAGTCCATGCCAAGACTGACGATGACCAAGGGAATGCCAGCCCGCTGGGTGTACTCCCACAGATCCCTGAAGTGGGGTCGCAGGGTCGCCTTCTCCTTCACCTTCGCCTGTATTTCATCGCGACTGGCGCCGATCATGCGGAAGGCCCCCTCCTGGTATTCCTTGAGGGAGATTACCTTGTCGCGGGACTGCTGCCGAAGGTCCCGCCACCCTGGGTCGGCGCAGAGCTCTTCGAAAAGAAGCTCTGCGACATTCTGGATGGCGACGGTGTCATCGAAGTCGGAGATGACGGCTATTGGCTTGGTCTGTTGGGGCGTCTGCCCCTGGCTGGCAGCCCTTGCGGGGGAGGGGCTAGCCTTGCTGTAGTTTGTCCCTGTACTGGTCATAAGCCTGTCTTATCGTATCATACTTGAGGCCCAAAATCTGCGCGGCCAGGAAGGCGGCGTTGCGGGCGCCCCAACTCCCCACAGCTACGCAAGCGACGGGTATCCCCGGGGGCATCTGGGCGATGGCCATAAGGGCATCCAGCCCGTTCAGGTCGCTGCTCGCCAGCGGCACTCCTATGACGGGCAACGTCGTCCAGGATGCGATAACCCCAGGCAGTCCCGCCGAGCCTCCGGCAGCGGCGATGAACACTTCCGTGCCCCTGTCCCGGGCTTCCTTGGCGTACTGGCGCACCTGCTCAGGGGTCCGATGGGCTGACATCACCTTGACCTCGTAGTCGATTCCCATCTGTTCCAGCACAGCACCCGCCTGACCGACAACCGCCTCATCCGATGCGCTTCCCATAACCACACTTACCAATGACAACGGGGGTTCCTCCTAACTAGTATGTATGCTGGTTCCAAGATCTCGTCCATTGCCGGATGGATTTCTCGCCTTTCCCTCTTTAGCCAGCCACCACAGAAACCGGTCGAGCTCCGGGAAATCTACCATCCCTGCGGCCTTCCGCACCGACCAGAGCAGGTCAAGGTACTGGACATAAGTTGTGCCTTGGCCCTGGGCCATCTTGCGGGCCTTTGGGCGCGCCATACCCAGCATGGAAAGAGACCTGTCAGAGTAGGACGACCAGTGCCCGAATAGCTGGGGATAGCGGACGCAAAGCAGGTATGAGACGAAGCTCTTCCCGGATCCCTTCAGCGTGTAGGCTCCTTCGGGGTCTACGCACTCGGAGAAGCGCCCATCCAGGCTAAGGGGGTCGTACAGGAGGAAGTCTATGGAGTCCCGCACTTCCTCTAGGGTGTTGGCCTTGAACTCTTTGCCCTTGCGGCCACCCGACGCGGAGTACAAGAGGTGTGCCTGATCAAGGGACAGGTCCGGCAGAGCGCCTTGCTGGAGCCAGCCTTGAAACTGGCCGATCCGGTCCCAACGCTCCATTACTGACATGGACGGGAGTTGAACACGAAAAGCCTCCGCTACCCCCGCTATGGATAAACCTCCCCTACGAAAAGAGGCGGCGTTAACCCGGCTTTGAGTGGACATGGGATGCTCCGTCATCGCACCGCTGAGACGCCTGGAATGGCGATGTCCCTTCGATACTGAACACCGGGGAAGCTGACCTTGCGGACATTGTCGTATGCCTTGATCCTGGCTTCTTCGAGGCTGGCTCCTTCAGCTACGATGGTCATCACCCGGCCCCCGCTGGTGATCAGGACATCGCCTCCCGATCTGCTTTCCGCTTTAGTTCCCGCATGGAATGCTATAGCGTCATCATCCAGGTCAGCCAGCCCGCCTATCTGATAACCCGTGGGATACTCGCCGGGGTAGCCCGGGGAAGCGAGGACCACGCCTACGCAGCTTCCCCTCCGCCACCTAACATCCACTCTATCGAGGGTTCCCTCGGCGCACGCCATTGCGGCATCCAGCAAGTCGGTCTCCAGCAGGGGCAGGATCACCTGGGCCTCCGGGTCGCCGAACCGGGAGTTGAACTCCAGAACACGCGGGCCGGCAGATGTGATTATGAGGCCCGCATAGAGCATACCCTTGAATGGTGCGCCAGATTCGGCCAGGGCATCGATGGTCGGGGCGACGATGTCGTCCCTTACTTCCTCCTCGAGTTCGGCCGTCCAGAACTCGGGGACCGCATAGCTCCCCATGCCTCCTGTGTTGGGCCCTTTGTCGCCATCGTGGATGCGCTTGTGGTCACAGGCCGCCATCAAGGGGGAGATGTTCGTCCCATCGGCGAAGGCGAACACACTGACTTCCTGCCCTTCCAGGTACTCCTCCAGCACCACCCTTTCTCCGGCAGGTCCGAAGGCCTTGACGACCATGCACTGGTCCAGGGCATCCAGGGCTTCTTCCCGGTCCCTGCAGATGAAAACACCCTTGCCCAAAGCCAACCCATCAGCCTTCACCACGATAGGCCCGCTGTGCTTGTCCATGTAGGACCGGGCATCGGCGTACTGGTCAAACACCCTGCGTTCTGGATGGGGGATGTTGTTCTCCTCCATCAGCTTCCCAGCGAAGGACTTGCTCCACTCTATGCGGGCTGCGGCACGGCTGGGGCCGAAGACAGGCAAGCCCTGCTCCTGGAACAGGTCCACCACACCGTCTGCCAGGGGATTGTCGGGCCCCACGATGGTGAAATCGACACTATGCTTGAAAGCAATGTCCGCCAGGCCCGCCAAATCCGTTAGAGCCGCCGAAACGTTGGTGCCTAGGCTAGAAGTGCCGCCGTTGCCGGGCACCGTGATAATGGAGTCAACGCGGGGGCTGCGGCTCAGCTTCCACACCAGGGCATGCTCCCGCGCCCCCGACCCGATCACCATCACCTTCATGGCGCCGCGCTCCGCATAACAAAAAGATGGCCTGCAGCGATGAGGCAAACAGACCGGGGGTCTAGGGGTTCAAGGTACGCCGTCGGAGAAATCGCCGGAACTACTCCCACTCAATGGTCCCCGGCGGCTTCGCGGTGATGTCGTACACCACCCGGTTCACCTCGGGGACTTCGTTGACGATGCGGTTGGATATCTTGGCAAGCACCTCGTAAGGGAGGCGAACCCAGTCGGCCGTCATGGCATCTTCGCTGTTCACGGCGCGGATGGCAACCACGTGCCTGTAGGTGCGAAAGTCCCCCATGACCCCCACGCTGCGACTATCGGTAAGCACCGCGAAGCTCTGCCAAAGCTGGTCGTACAGGTTCGCGCCCTTGATCTCATCCATAACGATCCAGTCACACGCCCTAAGGATGTCCAGCTTTTCTCTGGTTACTTCCCCGATAATCCTGATGGACAGGCCGGGCCCTGGGAAGGGCTGCCGGTTTACCATCTCGGGCGGCAGCCCCAAGGCCAGACCCACATCCCGCACCTCGTCTTTGAACAGGTACCTGAGGGGTTCGACGAGGCTCAACCTCATGTTCGACGGCAGGCCGCCGACGTTGTGGTGAGTCTTAATTCTCGAGGCAGCCTTGTTCTCTGATGTCCTGCTTTCGATCACATCCGGGTAGAGCGTTCCCTGGGCCAGAAACTCGGTGCCCTCCAGCTCCGAGGCCGCTTCTTCGAACACCCTGATGAACTCTTCGCCCACTCTCTTTCGCTTCTCCTCGGGATCGACGACTCCAGTCAGGCGCCCCAGGAAGCGGTCTTCGGCATTCACGTGGACCAGGTTCAATTGCAGGTTCCTGCCCAGCACGCCCAGCACCCTCTCAGGCTCCTCCCTTCGAAGTAGGCCATTGTTGACGAATATGCAGGTCAGCTGATTGCCAATGGCATGATGAACGAGAGTGGCGGTGACGGTGGAGTCCACCCCGCCGGACAGCGCGCAGATGACCTTGCCGTCGCCGACCTGCTCAGCGATGGAATCAACGGCCCTGTTGACGAAGTTGGAGGACGTCCACGTCTGCCTGCATCCGCACACCCGGTACAGGAAGTTCTCCAGGAAGGCCTTGCCCTGTTCGGTGTGCACCACCTCTGGGTGAAACTGCAGGCCGAATATCCTGCTATCATTGCCCATGACCGCTATAGGAGAGTTGTCGGTGTAGCCCAAGGATGAGAATCCGGGGGGCAGCTGCTCTATCTGGTCCCCATGGCTCATCCACACTGGCAGAGCAGATGGCAGGTTGGCAAAGATCACCGAGTCGGGGATGTTCTGGTACAGCACAGCATGGCCGTACTCCCGCCTCTGCCCCGGTACGACTCGCCCGCCCAGCTGATGGGCCAGCACCTGCATGCCATAGCAGATGCCCAGCACCGGGATGTTGCGCTCGTACACCCACGCAGGGGCCAGGGGCGCTCCATCGTCGTATACGCTGGCGGGGCCTCCGGAAAGGACCACGCCCTTGGGGTTGGCGTGGCTGACCTGCTCCCAAGACGCATCCGGGGCCACGATCTCGCAATACACCTTCAGCTCCCTGACACGCCTGGCGATGAGCCGGCTGTACTGGGAGCCAAAGTCGACGATCAGGACGCCTTCATCGATGGATCCGGATAGCTGTTCGGTGGTTGATTCGGCGCCCTTTTGTGCGCTGGCGATCCCCAGATAGGTGGAAACCTCGACATCGCCCGTGGTAGAAATGCGCCGACTGGGGGAAGAGTTGCTGCCTTCCGTCACGCTCGCCCAACCTCCGCCTGAAGGTTCGACCCAAGCTTAGCACCTGTGCTATACTCGGTCAAGGATACCTATCTCCTCGGCTGAAAGGGGTCAACGGCAAGTCCGGTGATGGAAGCTGCGGGTTCCCGGGGAACGGAAAAGGCCGTCCAGGTCCTACGCTCCGGCGGCGTGGTGGCTTTCCCCACTGATACCTTGTACGGTCTGGGCGCCGATGTCTTTTGCATCCCTGCAGTCGAGCGGGTCTTCACCATCAAGGAAAGGCCCGTAGGTATGCCAATGCCCGTTCTGATCGCCTCCCCCGACGACCTCTCCAGGGTAGCCATCGAAGTGCCGGACCTTGCATTTGAGCTTGCCGCTCGCTTCTGGCCAGGTGCCCTCACCATCATCCTGAAACGCTCACAGGATGTCCCCGACCTCGTAAGCGGGGGGCGGGACACCTTGGGAATCAGGATGCCCAATCACACCATTGCCTTGTCCATGATCGAGGGATTCGGTGGTCCCGTCACAGGCACCAGCGCCAACATCAGCGGTGGTGACAACCCATCCTCCTGGCAGGAAGTCAGTCAGGCGTTGGGGGATCGGGTGGACCATGTGGTGGAAGAAGGGCCTGTACCCTCGGGTACTGCGTCCACAGTCCTCGATCTCACCATCGAGCCTCCCACCCTCGTGCGGGCCGGCGACCTGGACATATCAAGCATCGAGTCCCTGTGCAACCTGTCGCTCGTGCCAGCCGGATAGCCCGGCCCTTTACCACGAGGTAAGTTTTCCGCATCCGGAGACCGAATGTCATCGACATCCAACAACGCCCTCCGAGAGTATGGGACAGCCCTTCAAGCCAACCTGCGCCGGAGCGTTGAGGGGAAAGAAGGAATCCTCTACCAAGTGCTGGCGTACCAGCTTGGTTGGGCTGACGAGAGCGGTTCCACGGTAACAGTTTCCCGCGAGGACCAGCATCTCGCCTATCTGCCCCTAGCCGTGTGCACCAGCCTGACCGGCTCATTTGAGCAGGCCCTGCCTTCGGCGGCTTGCATGGCGCTAATAGATGGATTCATCCAGATCCATGAAGATGTTCAGGCGGGCAGTCCACAAAGGGATGGGAGGCCGTCGGTGTGGTGGATCTGGGGTCCCGGGCAGGCTATTAACGCCGGAGATGGGATGCATGCCCTCGCGCGCCTCGCCCTTATGGACCTGACCGAACAGGGCCTGCCTGTCGAGAGCACCATCGACGGACTGCGCCTGCTGGACCAAAGCTGCCTGGAGATGTGCGAGGGGCAGCACCTGGACCTGTCCCTGAGGGACCGGGCCAACGTGAGCACTGAACAGTACCTGAAAATGGCCTCTTGCAAGACCGGATCCATAACATCGTGCGCAGCCGCACTGGGAGTTGTGGCGGCCGGAGGAGATGCCTCGACCACCAATTCCTACAGAGAATTCGGGCGCAGCCTGGGTGTGGCGGCGCAAATAGTCCAGGATATCGACATGCTGTGGCCAAGGCGCGGAAACGGTGAACATTCGGACAGCCTGCTTGGCAAAAAGAAGCTATTTCCAATCCTCCACGTCATCGAAAACGGCGAAGCTGCCGCAAGCCGGGAGCTGGACGGCATCTACAGGAAGCGCGTGCTGGAACCCGACGACATAACCAAAGCCTTGGAAATACTGGATGGCGTCGATGCTCGCAAACAATCCCTGGATATCGCGTCAGAACACCGCAGGCAGGCCGATAGCTGCCTGGCGAGTCTGCCCGACCAGGGAGACCTTCAAACGGTTAGGGATGTTGCCCATCGCATAACGCTGGAGGCCATCTAGCGGTGACAAAGCGAGGGCTGGACGACATCGATGTAGCGGGTGCCCGAGTCCTCGTAAGGATGGACTTTAATGTCCCCATCGAGCAGGGGATTGACGGTCTAGCCCACTACACCCATCGCCTGAAAGCGTCGCTGCCCACCATCGAACACCTGAGGAGCAATGGAGCGCGCACCATCATCTGTTCCCACTTGGGCAGGCCCAAAGGCAAGGTGGTCGAAGGCCTGCGTATGGCCCCGGTGGTTGAGCAGCTTTCTATCCTGACGGGGACTAAGGCTGCATGCGTCGATGACTGCATCGGACCTCCGGCAGAAGGTGCGGTATCGTCCATGAGCGGCGGCGATGTTCTGGTGCTGGAGAACCTCCGGTTCCATCCCGGCGAGGAGGCAAACGACCCGGACTTCTCCCGGAGCCTTGCCCACTTGGCCGACCTCTTTGTTATGGATGCCTTCGGTGTATCCCATCGGGCGCACGCCTCTACCGTGGGAGTGCCGCAGCTTCTGCCCACCGCCGCGGGAAAGCTGATCCAGCGGGAAGTGCAAATGCTCGGCAAGGTGCTGGGCACTCCCGAGAGACCCCTGGGCGCTCTTCTTGGCGGCGCTAAGGTCGAGGACAAGATAAGAGTGCTCGACAATCTCCTGACCAGGGTGGACAAGCTATTCATAGGCGGGGGAATGGCTAACGCCTTTCTCCAAGCCCAGGGGCACCCTACAGGTGCATCCCTAGCTAATGAAGATGACGTTGGGCTTGCCCGGCGTATCCTGGAGAAGGCCGAGAGTCGAGGCATTCAAGTGCACCTACCTACTGATGTGGTGGTAGCGGACAAGTTTGAAGCAGAAGCCAAGAATGTTGAGCAAGCTCCCGTGGACCGGGTGCCCGACGGCTGGCATGTTATGGACATCGGCCCTTCTACTTCCGACGCCTTCTCCCGTAGCCTACAGGAGTGCAAAACGGTAATATGGAATGGCCCGATGGGTGTATTTGAATATGATCCCTTCTCCCAGGGTACTCGCACGATAGCTTCCGCCCTGGCATCATCCGGGGGAGTTGTCATCGTTGGTGGTGGGTCCACAGCGGAGGTGGTGGACGAGATGGGATTGGCCAGCAAGATGGCTCATGTATCCACCGGGGGTGGGGCATCCCTGGAGTTCCTTGAGGGCAAGGACCTTCCCGGGCTGGCTGCCATACCTGACGCTTAAGTGAAAGGAAGGCCATGATAGGCGCGGAAGTGCTGGATGAGTGCAGCATTAGCACTCCTTCCAAGATCGTCATGCTGGTGGCCGATGGGCTGGGCGGGCTGCCCAATGGCGATACCCGTTTGTCCGAGTTGGAGACTGCCCACACACCCAACCTGGACAAGCTGGCAGGCATTAGCACTTGCGGAGTGACCGTGCCCGTTCTTCCCGGCGTCTCCCCCGGCAGCGGGCCGGGACACTTGGCCCTCTTCGGCTACGACCCCCTGAAGTACAAGATCGGTAGAGGCGCCCTCGAAGCCCTCGGTGTGGGCATAGACATTAAGCAAGGCCAGGTGGCTGCCAGGGGCAACTTCTGCACCGTCGATTCCCAGGGCCTGCTGTCAGACCGCAGGGCCGGGCGCATCCCCACCGAGATATCGGCGCCCTTATGCCAAAGGCTCGACCAGATAAGTGTCGAAGGGGCTGACATCCGCGTGTATCCGGTAGAAGGCTATAGGTTCGTACTGCTCATGAGCGGAGAAGGTCTGAGCGACCAGGTAACCGAGACGGACCCCCAGCGTACCGGTGAGGCGGCCCTGGATGTGCTAGCCGTTTCGCCCGAGGGCGACAAGACAGCCCAGATAGCCAACCGGTTCGTGGCCCAGGCACGAGACGCCCTGAAAGATGAAGAGCTTGCCAACATGGTGCTTCTCCGTGGGTTCGCAGGCCCGCCCAACCTGCCTTCCATGGCAACCTCCTACAATCTTTCTCCCGTCGCCATCGCTTCATATCCCATGTATCGGGGCCTGGCTTCCATTGCAGGTATGGAAGTGCTCACCACCGGCCGAACCTTCGCTGACGAGGTTGACACTCTCCATCAGCACTACGATAGCCATGACTATTTCTACATCCACTACAAGCCATCGGATGCCGCTGGAGAAGATGGCAGCTTCTCCGGAAAGGTGGCAGCCCTGGAGGAGCTGGACTCCTACATTCCCAAGCTCCTGCAACTTAAGCCGGATGTGTTCATCGTCGCCGGAGACCATGCCACCCCAGCCATCATGGCCGCCCACAGCTGGCACCCCGTCCCCTTTCTCCTGCACTCTCGCTGGACGGTCGGCGAGGGCGTGGATGGGTTCTCGGAGCGAAGCTGTCGCACCGGCAGCTTGGGAAGGTTTCCGGCCACCCAGATAATGCTGCTGGCCCTGGCCCACGCAGGCAAGCTGACCAAGTACGGCGCCTAAGCTGTATAGGACTATCCGGTCTCGTCCGCGAGGTACGTAATGCCCCGTCCCATGGTCGTCGGAAACTGGAAGATGAACACCTCGGTGTCTGAGGGCGTGTCCCTGGCAAAGCAGATCAGGACCGCCTTGGACCCCATGCCCCCGGTAGAAGTCGTTCTTTGCCCCCCCTTCGTTTCCCTCCATGCGGTAAGCGAAGTGATGGAGGGGAGCCCGGTCAGCATAGGTGCCCAGAACATGCACCACGAAGAGAAAGGCGCTTATACGGGGGAGGTTTCGGCGCTGATGCTGTTGAGCATCTGCCAGTACGTGATTCTGGGACATTCGGAGAGACGGCAGTACTTCGGCGAGACCGACGAGATGATCAACCTCAAGGTGAAGGCCGCCCTCTCAGCAGGCATCAGGCCCATACTCTGCGTCGGCGAAACAATGGCGCAGCGTGAGTCAGGGGATGCCGATGCCGTAATCGACACACAGGTGAGCGCAGGGCTGATGGACATAACTGACATCAGCGAGCTGGTGGTGGCCTACGAGCCGGTCTGGGCCATAGGTAGCGGGGTCGCGGCTACGCCGGAGATTGCCCGCGAAGTGATTGCCGGCACCATATTTGAGAGCTTGGCCCGTGCCCATGGTAAGGCCGCAGCCTCTGATGTCCCGTTGCTCTACGGAGGCAGCGTAACTGCTGAGAACGCCGCCCAGTTCGCATCCATAGAAGGGGTGCATGGCTCCCTTTGCGGCGGCTCCAGCTTGCGGGCCGATGAATTCGCAGAGATCGCCAACGTCACTGCGCAAGTCGCCCGCCGGTAGCACTTGGCGGCCCTTTCCGCGTCTCCAGTAACCCAGGTTCGGACCCAGCCGTATAGCCCCAAGATTGTATGAACAGACTGTTTGCCAATGGATAATCTCCCTCTAATAGCCATCGTGGGGCCGACAGCCATTGGCAAGAGCAGCCTTGCCCTGCACCTGGCTGGCACCTTCGACGCCGAGATCGTCAGCGTGGACAGCCGGCAGGTCTACCGCTCCATGGATATAGGCACCTGGAAACCGACGGCAGCGCAGCAGGCAAGGGTGCCCCATCACCTCGTCGATTGCATCTCTCCCGACGAGGAGTTCAGCCTAGCCGTCTTTCAGCATATGGCAGCGGAGGCAGTGGATGATATTCGGGGCCGGGGCCTGCTTCCCATGCTGGTCGGAGGAACGGGACAGTACCTTTGGGGCTTCCTGGAAGGTTGGCATGCGCCCCATGTCAAGGCCAATGAGGAGCTGCGCAAGAGGCTGGAGAAGATCGCCACTATCGAGGGGCCTGAAGCATTACATAACAAGCTCAAGGAGGTGGACCCAGAAAGCGCTGGGAGGATTGACTACCGAAACGTCCGCAGGGTGATCCGGGCCCTGGAGGTCTACCACGCTACAGGCATGACCGCGACGGAGTTGCGAGGCAGGCAGCCTGGCAGGTACAAATACCGGGTGCTGGGCTTGGACACTTCCCGGGAAGACCTGTACCGACGAATCGACGAAAGGGTGGATGAGATGTTCACCATGGGGCTGGTGTCCGAGGTGGAAGCGTTGTTGGCTGCGGGGTACTCTGCGGACCTTCCCAGCATGTCTGGCATCGGCTATCGTGAGGTGGTCAGCCACCTGGAGGGTAGCCTTTCCCTGGAGGAAGCTGTCCTCCAGGTCAAGTACAACACCCACCGTCTTGCCCGGCACCAATACACCTGGTTTCGGCGGAACGACCCTCGCATCACCTGGATCACTCTCGGCGGCGACCTGGAAGCAAGAGCTACCGAGGTCGTAAGTGGCCTTTTGCAACAGGAAGATGCCTCCGTGTTAGAATAGGCCCGAAGGGGAAGCACCCGACCAATGAAGTTCACCAAGATGCACGGGGCAGGCAACGACTACATCTATATAGACGCCCGCCAGATTGACGAGGACTGGCCTGCATTGTCCCGGGCCATGAGCGACCGTCACTTCGGCATCGGCGGCGATGGGATAATCCTGGTCCTGGACTCGGACACGGCGGACCTTCGGATGCGCATGTTCAACGCAGACGGCTCCGAAGGAGAGATGTGCGGCAACGGCATTCGCTGTTTCGCAAAGTATGCCATCGAGCGGGACATAGCCAGACCGGGCGATGCAGGCCTCACCGTCGAAACCCTGGCAGGAATCAGGACCATCGTGCCTCGCATAAAGGGCGCAAGGGTGGTTTCGGCCCGGGTCGCTATGGGAGTTCCCCGGTTCGAACCTACCGAGGTACCGGTTCTGCTGGACAGCCCACCGGAGTGCACCCTCGGAGATGCCGTGGTGGACTACCCCCTGAATATCGACGGCTGCCACTTGAACCTCAGCTTCGTATCCATGGGCAACCCCCATGCCGTAGCCTTCATCGACCAGCCGGTGGAGGACTACCCCCTTCACGGTATAGGGCCCCAGGTTGAGCACCATCCCATGTTCCCCCGGCGCGTAAACTTTGAAATCGTGAACCTCATAGATGCCGGCCATGCCAGAGTTCGTGTTTGGGAGCGGGGTTCCGGGGAAACCATGGCCTGCGGGTCGGGAGCCTCTGCCGTAGCTGCCGTCGCAAGGCTGATGAACATGGGTGGGGACAAGATTGACATAACCCTCCCCGGCGGCACCCTTACCATCGAGTGGGACGGTGTCGGCGAGGTCTTCATGGAAGGGCCTGCCGAGGAGGTCTTCAGCGGCGAGTGGTGAACCCAGCCCAGCTATCCCGAGTTACCCTGGCAAAGGTGGAGAAGGCCGAGGTCAAGTACCACTCCAGGGGTTACAACACCTCCTACGAAGAGGTGTACAAGACCTGCTTCAGGGATAAGCTGATCGCCGATCCGGACAGCGAGTCCGTCCTCAAGCTCACCAAGTTCGTCAACTCGTGGAGCAACCGCACCCGGTACACCACTCTCCCCGAGCTGGAGAGCGTGCTGCGCAGCCACACGAAGACCAACGCCCAGCTGCGAGACGTTCGGCTGGAGGGGGACTCCCTGGACTCCCGCAGCCTGGACGCTGCCCAGAACGTGTTCGAAGGGCTCAGTCGTGTGAAGCATTTCGGGCCCACCGGGGCCTCCAAGTTCCTGGGTGTTATCCAGCCCCAGCTTTGCGTTATGTGGGATGTGCCTATTCGCAAGCTCTATGGCTACAGCGAAAAAGCCCCCGACTACGCCAGCTACCTGGTGAAAATGAGGAAGCTGGCGCTGAAGGTGCTGTCCGAGGCTGGGAAACGGGGCATTGCCGATCCCGCAACCCACATCTCGCACAATGTCGGTTTCGAAAAGCCCTTCACCCTGGCTACTCTGATAAACCACTACGTGTGGGTTAACATAACCATGCCTCTTCAAAAGAGGTACGCCTCGAACTCTAGCAAAGACGAGCAGGTGAAATGAAGTTCTCCGACCGATTAGACAAGCTGGCCCCCTATCCTTTTGTGGAGATATCCCGCATCATCGCCGAAAAGCGGGCGGCGGGAGAGGATGTGGTGACATTCGGCATAGGGGACCCGGACATCCCCACTCCTAGCCGAATAGTGGATCGACTCATCACAGCCTCCCACGACCTTCCCAACCACCGGTACCCTGAGAGCGACGGGCTTCCAGCTATGCGCCAAGCCATCGCAACGTGGTACGAGCGGCGCTTCGGCGTGGGATTGGACCCGGATAAAGAGGTGCTCCCACTTATCGGGGCAAAGGAAGGCATAGGCCATGCAGCCTTCTGCTACCTGGACCCGGGAGATGTGGCGTTGGTGCCCGACCCGGCCTATCCCGTTTATGCAGTGGGCACCATGTTTGCTGGCGCCGAAAGCTACAAGATGCCACTGACGGAAGAGAACGGCTGGCTGCCCGACCTGGATGCCATCCCCTCCGAAGTCGCCGCCCGGGCCAAGGTCATGTGGCTGAACTACCCGAACAACCCAACAGGCGCGGTGGCCGAACGGGACTACTACGAGAAGGTCATCGAATTTGCCCGCCGGCACGACATCGCGATACTCCATGACGCAGCCTACAGCGAGGTGGTGTTCGACAGGTACAGGGCTGTGAGTTTTCTGGAGCTGCCCGGTGCTAAAGAGATTGGCATAGAGTTCCACTCCCTTTCCAAGTGCTTCAACATGACGGGCTGGCGCGTGGGCATGGCAGTGGGCAACGCCGACATGATCAAGGCCCTGTTCCAGATAAAGGCCAATCTGGACTCGGGAATTCCCCAAGCCATCCAGGAGATGGCGATGGAAGCGCTGCTGGGCCCCCAAGACCCCATCCAGGAGAACAACGACATCTACCAGCGCCGCCGGGATAAAGTGATCGACGTCCTGAAACGAATCGGCTTGAGGGTCATCCCTCCCCAGGCATCGCTATACGTCTGGGCCCGCGTGCCCGAAGGATTCACCTCGGCTGAGTTCGCCCAGAGGCTGTTGGAAGAAACAGCCATCGTGGTGACGCCGGGGTCCAGCTACGGGCAGTACGGCGAAGGCTACATCCGCCTCTCGCTGACCACGCCGGACCAGCAAGTGGACAAAGGCGTGGAGAGGCTGGCTTCCTGGCAGATTCCGGCTCCATCTCGCGGCTAGGAGACATAACATTCCGAGAGGAAGCATTGAAACCGGTCCCCATGCCGAAAGAGCCCTCCTGGTTTCCATGGAACTTAAGGGGCGCAGTAACCTCTGGTCTATGGACGACTCCCTGGCTGAGCTTTCGATGCTGGCCGAGACCGCCGGCGCCAAGGTCATCTCCCAGGTTGGACAGCACCTGGACAAGCCGACCTCCCACTACATCGGGCCAGGCAAGCTGCAGGAGGTCAAGTCCCTTCTCGAGAAGAAGGACTGCAGCGTCGCCATCTTCGACGATGAGCTAACCCCCAACCAGCAGAAGAACCTGGAAGGCGTCCTGCAGGTCAAGGTGATAGACCGCACGGCCCTCATACTTGACATATTTTCTCGCCACGCCAAGACGCGGGAAGGGCAGATGCAGGTAGAGCTTGCCCAGCACCAGTTCCTGCTTCCGCGGCTGGTGGGCCAGTGGTCCCACCTCGAACGCCTGGGAGGTGGCATCGGCACCAGGGGCCCCGGGGAGACCCAGCTTGAAACGGACCGCAGGCTGATCCGCCAGCGCATCAAGCGACTGGAGAGCCAGCTCCAGGAGGTGAAGAGGCGCCGGGAGTCCTATATGGGGCGGCGCAAGCAGGCCCGGCTGCCGGTGGTAGCCTTGGTGGGTTACACCAACGCCGGCAAGAGCACCCTGCTCAACAGCCTGAGCAATGCCGGGGTCGTGGCCCAGGACCAGCTATTCTCCACCCTGGACCCGGTGACCAGGAGAGTATGGCTCAGCGGCGGGCACCAGGTCCTCATTACCGACACCGTCGGATTCATTCACAAACTTCCCCCCACAGTGGTGGCCGCCTTTCGGGCGACCCTCGAGGAGCTCCAGGAGGCTGACCTGCTGGTGCACGTCGTCAACATCACCCATCCCAGGGCCCCGGAGCAAACAGAGATCGTCGAGAATACCCTGGCGGAGCTGGGCCTGGACTCCAAGCCCACCATCCTGGCCATCAACAAGATCGACCTGCTGGACTCGTCACCGGGGGAAGATGACATCGCGAAGTTCCCCACGCCCGAGGGCCGTCCCAGCGCCCTGGTGTCGGCGGCACGGGGATGGAACCTCGACATGCTCTTGGACAAGATCCAAGACGAGTTGTCGGGGCAAGGTTTGCTGAGGCCCTCGCCCGCCGCCCTTCACAAGAACAACTGACCTGGGGACATCCCCGGCGGTCCGCGCCCTTATACCAAGCCCCCGCCTTAACGGTCACCAGATCGCCCGCTGGGCCCCACCCGGCGACGTCTGGCCCGGAAACTCGGATTCAGAGCGCCCGAAATCCCTCCGGGGTAGGCACCTCTCCGAAAACCCTCTTTTTCGTCTTTTCTTGGTGGTTCGCACAACATAAGTTATGTAATTTACAATAGGCCCTCGTTTGACATAAGAAACGACCGCTCCAAAATCGACGGAGAGGCCGTGGATGACGGCGGGATGATGACTGGTACCACTTTAGGTCCAGGAAGCCCGATTTGCTGGAAGTTCTATCGTTAACGGAAGGCCTATGTTTCGACACAACCAAGAATAGATGGCGCTTGAACGACGACCTCGCAGTGGAGAAGTTGCTAAGGCGCAAAGAAGGGTGGTACCACACTTGCGGTACCACCCTCTGACTTTACGTGGGTCTGGAGATGGCCCTCCGGTGGCGGGGGCTAGTTCTCCCGTCCGAAGACCGCGACGGAGGCGGTAAAGGAACCGGGCCGACCTCCGAGGTTGTGGGTGAGGCCCAGGTCGGCCTTCTTGAGCTGACGGTCCCCAGCCTTGCCCTGGAGCTGCTTATACACCTCGTAGATCATCCGTATGCCGCTGGCCCCGATGGGATGGCCGAAGCACTTCAGGCCGCCGTCCGTGTTGATCGGCAGGTCGCCCTCCAGGGTGAAGTTCCCCGCCTCCACATCCTCCCGGCCTCGACCCCTGGGGCTGAACCCCAGGTCCTCGGCAATGACCAGCTCAGTGATGGTGAAGCAGTCATGGACGCAGGCCAGGTCGATCTCCGCCCTGGGGTTGGAAATGCCTGCCTCCTGGTAAGCGGTCTGGCCGGCCCGTACGTTCTCGGGGAAGTGCACGAAGTCCCAGTCGTCCCGGAGGACTCCGAAGGAGCCCACAGAGAGGCCGAGGGCCTTTACCAGCACATAGTCCTGGCGCAGGGTGCGGGCGATCTCAGGCGTGGTGATTATGGCTGCCGCCGCGCCGTCGCTGACACCGCAGCAGTCGAACAGGCCCAGGGGCCACGCCACCATAGGGGCGTTCATCACCTGGTCCACCGAGACCTCTCGCTGAAAGTGGGCCTTGGGGTTCAGAGTGCCGTTATGGTGGTTCTTGGACGCGATCTGGGCCAGTACCTTCTTCCCTTCCTCGTAGGGGATGCCGTAGTGGTGGAAGTACCTGGTCGCAGCCATGGCGAACTGGGAAGGAGGAGGCGTCGGGGGGGCCGTCTCGCTGCCCACACCCTCGGATATGGCGAGACCGGAAAAGCCCGAGTCCTTGAGCTTCTCGACCCCCAACGCCAGCACGATGTCGTAGATGCCCGCAGCTACTGCGTAGCTGGCATTGCGAAATGCGTCGGTGGCTGTGGCGCAGGCGTTCTCCACACGGGTGATGGGCACATAGTCGAGCTTCAGGGCTTGGGCCAGGGGCTGGCCTGTCCTGAAGGTCTGGACGGTCCCCAGCCATGCGGCGCCTATATCTTTGGGGTCGATGCCCGCATCTTCATAAGCTTCGTAGGCTGCTTCGACCATCAGGTCGGCGGCGCTGGCATCCCAACGCTCCCCGAACTTTGTGCATCCCATGCCAACTATGGCCACCCTGTCCTTTATTCCTTGCACGATCTACCCCTCCAAAGCTTATGTTAATTGTTGCTGCGCCTGGGCATGGACTTCCAGTAGTAGTTGTGGATCCCATTTACCACTCGCAGCTTCCGGAAGGTCATCTCTATGGGCATCCCTACCTGCACCTCATCCAGCTCCCTGTCGGTCATCATGCACAGCATCCGCCCTCCGCCCTCGAAATTGACCACGGTCACGACGAGGGGCACGTCCGTGGTGCCGGCGATGTAGTCCATGGAGTAGGTGTACACCTCAGCCGGCTTGTCCGAAAGGCGGACTGGCACTGAGGAGTCCTTTGCCATGCAGATGGTGCATACCCTCTGGGGAGGGTACTGCATCGCCTCGCACTTGGTGCACTTGGCCCCGTACAGGCGGATATTCTGGTCCGACTCCCGCCACAAGGCCGTCACTGAGGGCACCGCCGGGGCGGGTCGCCGGGCTGCGGCATCCGAGGTCCAAACATCCCGCCATCGGGCATAGGTCTCGTAGCTGGATATAAGCACTTTGCGCTCGATCAGCTCGGTGAGACTGGTGGCACCGCCATTGACTCCGGCAGAGCCGTTTGCCCGGAAAGACATTACGTCGCTGCCGTCCCCGTAGCTGGCCACCATGATAAGGTCGCCCTTCTGGGCATCCTCCAGGGCTCCCACAAGTCCCAGGATGGGATGGGCGGCCCCGGTGTTGCCTACGCTACCGAACAGGGGGTCCTGGAGCTGCTCCTCCGAGAACCCCATTCTTCGACCAAGCTGGGTGTGCCGGCGGGCATCGGGAGAGTGGAATACAGCCTTGGCAAAGTCCCCGGCCATCACGCCGTTCTTGCCCATGAAACCGGCGACAGCGTCGGGCAGGATGCGTTCCAGGCCCTCCTCGGTCATGAACCGGTCTTCCCAGGTGCGAACGAAGGGGTCGCCCTGGGAGCGCCACATATCCAGCATGTTCTCGCTGACGGAGTAGCTGCCCTCCAGGTCGGCCGCGTTGCCATCACCGGAAATCAGGACGGCAGCGGCGCCGTCTCCCATGTTGCGCTCCAGGTCACCCCTGGGCCCGGCTAGGCGGGCGTCCGCAGCTATGACCAGAACCTGCTTGGCGGAGCCTGCGCTCACGGAGTCCATGGCCAGCTTGAGGCTGCTGGTCCCCGCCCGGAGCACCCCAGTTATGTCAGCTGTGTTGATCTCCCTGCGCAGGTCCAAGGCGGTTGCGATGATGGAAGAACACTGCTTCTCGGCGTAGGGAGGTGTCGTCGTGGCGAACAGCAGGCCGTCGATGTCGTGGGGGTCTATGCCCTTGAGACAGTTCCTGCCGGCGGCCACGGCCATGGTCACACTGTCCTCGTCAAAGTTGGCGACCGCCTTCTCTGCCGAAGAGCCCCAGCCGGACGTTTCCTTGCCCAAGCGGTAGCGGGGCACATAAGCCCCGAATGCCTTGATTCCGACCAAGCCCAACTCCTAGCTGCAGGTGGGACTCATCCTATCATCCACCCCCCTAGGCGTCAACGAAGGGAGGGCCCTTCAAACTACCACTGGCGGACGAACTTCCGCAGGCTCTTCAGCTCCCTGGGAGGGTCCATCTTGGAACCGCGGATGGTGTAGGAGACCTCAGCGACATAGATGTCGCCGTGAGAGTCCACAGCTATTCCATGGGGAGCGATGAACTGCCCCGGGCCTTCTCCTTCTTCGGGGTCCCCGAAGCGGCAGACCATGTTGCCCTGCAGGTCGTAGATGCCCACCCTGTGCCCGAGGCCGGGGGCATCATCCAGGCCTCCCATGCCGTTGAGCTCGCCAATATATATGTGGTCGCCCCACAGCACCATCGCGTCGGGGCGGTGGATGTTGTTCCACATAGTTTTGTACTCACCCTCGGCGTCGAAGACCTGCACCCGGTGGGCCTCCCGGTCCACCACGTAAACGTTGTCGTTGTCGTCGATGGCGATGTTGTGGGGGCGCATGAACTGCCCCGGGTCGATCCCCGAGCTTCCCCAGGAGAACTTGTACTCAGCCTCTCCCGAGTACACATGAATCCTTGCGTTGCCATAGCCGTCGGAGATGTAGATGTCGCCATTGCTGGGCCGGACGGCAGCCGAGGTCGGGCGGTTGAAGGGCTGACCGCCCCACTTGGGGGCCGGGCTGTTCCGCTCCCCGATCTCGAACTGTCGCTCACCCCTGGAGTTGAACTTCTGGACAGTGTGGAGGCCATCGTCGGCTACCCAGACCGAATCATCGTAGCCCACGTACAGGCCATGGGTGCGGTTCTCGCTGAACATGCCCTCCCCGAAGGAGCGCTGGAACTTGCCCTCCCGGTCGAACACTATGATGGGGTGCTCACCCCTGGTAAGCACAAATATGTTGTCCTGGGAGTCCACCGCTACACCGGGGCACTCCTTCAGCGACCATTTGTCGGGAAGCTGCTCCCAATCTTCCAGGGCCTCGTAAATGAAATTGCCGTAGCCTACCATTGTTCCCATAGTGTGCTACCTCCCAAGAACGTATTGGTGTCAAACCAGCGTTTCGCTAGGAGGTTAGGCTAAGCGCGTTAGCTCTGTCAATTGGCGAAACCAGGCAGGGTTCTTGTTTGTGAGCGATTCGTAGGGGGCCCGCTCAGAGGGGACTATCTGCGGGGCATTGGCACCCCTTCACTTATGGGACTAAGTGCCTGTTATAGGACCAAGGCGTTGCGTGAAGCGCCTTACTTCAGAGTTGCGAGCGCTTTCTTCAACGACGAACCGAACTCAACCCTCTGCCAGTGTTAGTGCTAACTCTAAACTGACCCAGTAGCGCTAATTTGGAATTGACCCACCCCGATAGCGGACGCATCTTCGTCGGGAAACCGATTAGGAGGTGCAGCAAGTCAAATGATAGGAGGTGGGTTAGTGAGAGAGTTATACGAGTTGAAGGGCGATGGAAGCTCGATCCGAGGGATATCGAGGGAGTTGGGGATTTCCCGGAACACCGTGCGCAAGTACGTGCGCTCCGACGAGGTGCCCAAGGCCAAGCGGCGAGAGAAGCAGGGGTCGAAGCTGGACCCATACAAGGGTCACATAGATGGTCGGCTGTCGGCGGGAGTGGACAACTGCGTGGTGCTGCTGCGGGAGATCCGGGAGTTGGGCTACGACGGCAGCTATCCGACGCTGACCAACTACGTGCGGCCTCGGCGTCGGCCGCGTCAGCCCCGTGCGACGGTGCGGTTCGAGACGGCGCCAGGCGAGCAGGCACAGGTGGACTGGGGCAGCTTCGCCTATGTCGGAGAGGACGGGCGCAAGCACCGGGTCTGGGCCTTCGTGATGGTGCTGAGCTGGTCTCGGACCATCTACGTGGAGTTCGTCCGGCGCGCCGACGTGGCGACCTTCATCAGGTGCCATCTGAACGCCTTCGAGTACTTCGGTGGTGTTCCCCGCCGCTGCCTGTACGACAACGCCAAGGTGGTGGTCCTGGGGCGTGACAGGGAGGGCAGGCCGGAGTGGAACAGCCGGATGCTGGACTTCTCACTGCGAATGGGCTTCGACCTCCGTCTGTGCCGACCCTACCGAGCGCAGACGAAGGGCAAGGTGGAGAGCGGCGTGAAGTACGTCCGGGGCAACCTGTGGCCCGGTGTCCGCTTCACCGACGACGCAGACATGAACCGCCAGGCCCTGGAGTGGTGCGATGCGGTGGCCAATCGGCGAGTCCATGGGACGACGCACCGGGTCCCCCGAGAGATGCTGGCTGAGGAGCTCGCCCACCTGGGCAGCCTGCCGCCGCGTTCGGGCCTTGCGCCCTACATGCGGGAGGAGCGGAAGGTGGCCAGGGACGGCTACGTCCACTGGGAGAGGTCTCGCTACGGCGTGCCCTGGAGCTGGGCGGGTTCGACGGTCCAGGTGGGTGTGCGGGCCGGTACGGTGGAGGTCTGGTCGGGCGACGTGCGGCTGGCGGTGCATCCCCAAGCCCAGCGGACCGGTCAGCGCCTCACACTGCCGGGCCAGTGGGACGGACTGCCCGGCGGCGATGATCGTCCTCGTAAGGAAGCCGTGGCGGTGCAGATCCCTGTGGGCCAGGTGGAGCGCCGCTCCCTGGAGGTGTACGAGTTGGCAGCGGTGGGAGGTGGGCGATGATCGCGCTGGAACAGGCTCGCCAGCACCTGGAGACGCTGGGCCTCAAGCAGGCCGTCGAAGCCCTGGACAACTCCTTGGACGCTGCGGCCACCAAGAAACTGACCTACCCCGAGATGCTGGCAGAGCTACTCGGCGTGGAAGTGGCCGCCCGGAAGGAGCGGTACATGTCCACCAGGACGAAGCTGGCTCACCTCCCCTTCCACCGGACCTTGGAGCAGTTCGACTTCTCGTTCCAGCCCTCCATCGACGAGCGACAGGTGCGGGAACTGGCCGGCCTGTCCTTCGTCGCTGAAGCCACCAACCTGCTGCTCCTGGGACCGCCAGGTGTGGGCAAGACCCATCTGGCGGTGGCCCTAGCGCTCAAGGCCATCGAGAAGAGCCAGGGGGCCTACTTCGTCCGAGCCTACGACCTGATGGAGGACCTGAGGAAGGCCAGGGTGGAGAACAACCTCCAACGGCGCATGCGGGTCTACCTGTCGCCCAAGCTACTCATCGTGGACGAGTTCGGCATCTGGCCTTACGACCGGGACGCCTCCACCGCCTTCTTCACCCTGGTGTCGGCTCGCTATGAGCGGGGCAGCATCATCCTCACCTCCAACAAGGGCTTCGCCGAGTGGGGTGAGCTTCTGGGCGATACCGTCATCGCCTCGGCCATCCTGGACCGGCTGCTGCACCACAGCCACGTCCTCAACATCCGAGGCGAGAGCTACCGGCTTAAAGGCAAGAGGCAGGCCGGACTCTTCGCCTCCCATCAACTGCTATCGACATCGCCTGAAGCCGCTAGCTCCGGCGACGTCTAAATCCAACAGGCACTCTTGCTTGCCAGAAAGGAGGCGACTTAACGACAAGGTGGGTCAGTTCTAACTTAGCGGAAAAGGGTCAAATCTAACTTAGCATTGACACCAGCTCCTAACATCGGTACTGGCGAGTTCTGTTTGCAAGCTGTCAGGGTGCTGAGATAGGCGTTCCAAACTCGCAGCCGGCCACAACAGACTTGGGTCCATTCCGAGATCCTGGCCTAGTTGGGAGCGCCACTTCTTGAGAGTTTTCAGCCGGTCTTTGGCCCTCTCTCGCTCCGCCCCACTCAATGGCTCCCGATGCATCGTCCGGATCGGACGTGTGACAGTGCGAGACTTGACACCTTCATTTATTGCCCGTCTCAGGGTCCTATCGTGTGGTGGGCGGCCGAACCGGCCCAGACCCTTGATTGTCGAAAGATCAGCCGTGGGGTTGGACGCCAGTTCGACCAAGACAGAATCTCCAATAACTTTGAAGACGGGGCGGTCGAGGCGTATGGCTTCTTTTTCTCGAAACTGACATAGTGCCAGTAGTACAGCCAAACCCCTCCCATCTAGATTGCGGCTGCCCTTGATGGAAAAGAAAGCCAATTCGCGGTCGGGAGGCGTGTATCGGACGCTCTCCAGGCGTTCGAATTCCTCCTTCGCCCACGAGAGCCGCGATAGATCCATTAGTCGCGCTGATAGCTCTTCTCGGACCTTCAGGAGATGTAGGACGTCGCCAGCAGCGTACTTCATCGATTCAGGACCTAAGGGCCGTTTCGTCCAGTCTGACCTTTGGAGGTTCCGAATCTTCTCCAGTTTGACCCCTGCGTACTCCTCAACCACAGCCTGCAAGCTTAGATGCTGAGAGCCGACGAGGGATGCGGCGATACTGGTGTCGAAAATATTGTTCACCCGAAATCCCCAGTCCCTGTCAAAGCTACGAATGTCATTGTCGCCCGCATGGAAAACTTTCTCCACCGATGGGTCACCAAGAAGCTCCCCAAGAGGTCGGAGGTCTCCTATCGCAAGAGGATCGACAAGGAAGGCGGTATCGCCCGATGAGAGTTGCACCAGGCAGACACGCTCGTGATATCTGAAGAACCCGTTGGACTCGGAGTCAACCGCAACTCGTGGCGCACTCGATATGCGGTCTACTACTTCAACCAGGCGAGATTCTGACCTCACCAACTCAATATGACTCATTGTCGTAGCCAATAGCGCAGGGTGTAAGCGTTCGCTCAGTTAAATTCCGGCTCTTCCAAATCAGCCCCGTCACCGCTTTACGCACTGGTGGGGCCCAATCGTTATTCTGCCGGATGTATCTGCATATTTCCAGACGATACTCGTAACTCGACATTCTCATACGACATCCAAGGCTCCATCTTCGCACATATGTCCCAATAGCTTCTCCCATATCGTGGGTCAACTGGCTGGTTTGACTGAAGATGTTGGAGAAAGCTATAGTATTTGGCACCTCAAGAGTCGAAAACCGGACCCACTTTCAGAGACCCTCCCAACAATAGCAGTATGTATGCGCTGATACTTTCAGGGGGCAGAGGCGAAAGGCTAAGGCCTCTGACCGATACCGTGCCCAAGCCGATGGTCCCCGTGGATGGAAAGCCCGTCATCTGGCACCAGATAGAGTGGCTGAAGGAGGGGGGAGTCTCCGATGTGGTGTTCCTGGCCGGCTACCGCTGGGAAGCCATAAGGGACTATTTCGGCGACGGCTCCTCTTTCGGTGTGCGGATTCACTACTCGGTGGAGGACAATCCCCTGGGAAGGGGAGGCGCCATCCGCAAGGGCATTGGGTGCATTCCCGAATCCGAGCGCTCCTTCATCATAACCAACGGCGACATCATCACCGCCGAGCCAATCAGCGTCCTCACCGACTCCTTCGACGAAAAGGTCAAGGCCGATCCCTCCCACCTGGCGACCATCATGGTCGTTCCCTTTGTCAGCCCCTACGGACTAGTGGACATCACCCAGCGCAACGACGTGGAGGGGTTCAGGGAGAAGGTACAGCTCCCCTACTGGATCAATGGAGGCATTTACGTCTTCTCCAGAAGCATCGAAGACCGCCTGCCCGAGCTGGGAGACCACGAAACCTCCACATTCCCGGAGCTGGCCCTGGAAACCCGGCTGAGCGCTCACCGCTCCCGGGCCTTCTGGCGCAGCGTAGACTCCTTCAAGGACCTGCGGGAAGTGGAGGAATACCTGACGGGAAATCCCCACCCAGCCTAGATCCCCGGGGGCAGCCCGTCCCCGTCGCGGAAAACCTCCCAGGAGCCATCCTTGTAGAGGGTTACCTTCCCCAGCCCCACCGCCCGCCAGCTTCCCGGCGACCCAAAGCAGCCCGACTGAGCGTCGATGCCCAGGAACACCAGCCCTTCGGGAGCACTGTCCGCAAGCTCCCGGCATACAACGGCAGGATCGCTCCGCTCGTGGTGCGGCAGCACTGCAACTCCAGGGGCGATACCCAGCGCCTCGACCCATTCGCCGATCCTGGGCCGTCGCATCCTGGAACCCATGACCATGGCGCCGGCGCTGGACCCTCCAACCATAGTCCCCTGCTCCAGGCCCGCCTGAAGGTTGGTGAGTAGCCTGGACCCCTTTAGAGTCGATAGCAGGTGGTCGGGACTGCCCCCGGTGAAATACACGACGTCGCAGTCCAGGACCTGGCTGGCCAGGGATTCATCGTTGGCGTCGGCTGGTTCCAGCACCATCAGGCTGGAGGCATTGGCTCCCAGGCCGGAGAAATGCACCACCCCATCATTCGCCGCCTTCTGGGGACCGGTTACAGCGGCCGTGGGGACTATAAGCACCCGGGGACTGGGCTTGGCAATGGCGGAGAGGATATGCTTGTCCATGGAGACGCAGTCCCTGCGAAACTCGTCGCCCCCTGCCAGTATGATTTTGCCGTCCATTCCCGGCCCTCCACCCTGCTGTAGTCCACGCATTCTAGCACCGGTTCACCGGCTCGACTACGAATTTCCTCTGCCTTGACACCCTAAAGGACCCGGGCTAGCATCCCACCAGACCCCGGTCCACGACCCGAAAGGACGGCGCCCCCCTGTCGGAAACACCCGGGAAAGACCGCGTACTCTTCCTGACGCCCTATTTCAGGCCCTACTTGGGCGGCATAGAGCGGGCTATAGAAGGACTGGCGGATGAGTATCTCGCCATGCCAGAGGTCGAGAAGGTTGGGGTGCTCACCACCAAGTACGCCTTCCCCAGGGTCCCCCATCCCGACTGGCCGGATACCGAAACGACCGACCAAGGGATCGAGATTATGAGGTTGTCGGGCTTCCCCCATCGTTCCCTGCCCATCTACTCCGTTCCCCTGGTATGGTTCTCTCCTTTGCAGATCAGGGATTATGTTAACCAGTTTGACCCCACGGTGATGCATTTCGTAGGAGATGGCTGGTTCTGGGGACACCTGTGGTGCTGGTGGTGGAGGCGCAAGCGCACCACGACGGTTTTCACCCCATCTTTTCATGTGCTGCCGTGGAAGCGACAGTGGCTACGGTGCTTCAACGTTCCCCTGTGCCGTGCCGTGGACAAAGTAGTCGCGCTGACCAGCATGGAGCGGGAGCAGGTAGGGAAGGCCTACCGAGTACCCGAAAAGAAGCTGTCGGTCATCGGTTGGGGTGTGCATCCTCCGGCTCAGGCTGTAGAGCCCCCCAGTCCCGGAGGCGAGCGTCCCAAGGTGCGCATTCTCTGCGTGGGCCGCTTGGGCGACCACAAGGGCCAGATGTGGCTCCTGGAGGTGTACCGCAGGGCCCGGGAACGTTTCCCCGTTCCCGTCGAGCTGGTGTTGGTTGGCCGGGATGAGGGCCGGGAACGGGACATCCGCAGCAGGGTGAACGAGTGGGGTCTTCAGGACGAAGTACTGCTGGCCGGGGAAGCCTCCGACGAGGAGCTGGAGCAGTGGTACGCCGGAAGCGATGTGTTCGTCCTATATTCCGAGTATGAAGCTTTCGGTTTGGTCTACTTCGAGGCAATGGCTAACGGCCTTCCCGTCCTCACCAACGACGTCGGGGCCAACAAGGAGCTGCTGGTCCAAGGCTGCGTTGTAACGGGGAAGGGCGACCTGGAAGCGGCGGTGGAGGCCATGGTGGACTTGGTGGGCAACCCGGAGAAGCGAAGGAGCATGGGCGAGGAGGGGCGTACCTACGCCCTTTCTCGCTTCTCCTGGCCCGTGGTTGCGAAAAGCTACCTGGAGTTGTACCGTTCCAACGGCTAGCGGAACAATCGGCGGCCAGCTTAGGCCAAGGTAGGAGATCAGATGGACCGCAGCGCACTAGAGGAAGGCGCACGCCGTATCCTGATGGGCAACCTGCGTCAGGGCAGGGCCGAATGGAACGGCAAGGAGTTCACCTTCATTTGCCCTTCCCTGCGGGGTTACCCTTTCCAATGGTTCTGGGACTCCTGCTTTCACGCCATCGCCCTGACTCACCTGGACCGGGACCTGGCGAAGGCTGAGCTTACCACTCTCCTCGGAACGGCCCTTCCGTCAGGCTTCGTTCCCCACATCACCTTCTGGGAGGAAGAGAAAAAGGAGGAGTTCCTCAGCCACAACATGGTGGGCCGGACCACACCTAACTACAGCTCCACCATCCAGCCTCCCATACTGGCCTACGCGGTGGAGCGGGTGTACCAAGCAACCGGGGACGAGGCGTTTCTGGCCTATGCGCTGCCCATCCTGAAGTCCTACTACCGATGGCTTAAGAACAACCGCGACCCCGACCAGGATGGCCTGCTTTCCATCCTACAGCCCGAGGAGTCGGGGATCGATTGTTCTCCCAAGTACGACGAGGCGCTGGGGCTTGAGGAGCTTACAAACCAGGGATTCATCCGCCAGCTCAGAAAGCTGTACGAAGCCTACGAGCCGATGAGGGGCGACGACCTGAAGATCCTGGCTGCCGACCTGTTCAATTTCGAGGATGTGCTGTTCAACTCCATTTACGTGTTCGGGCTCAGATCGCTGGTCAGACTGATGCACGGCGGGCACGACTCCCGGGAGTTCGTGGATGATGCCGACAGGACCAGGGACGCCCTGCTGGATAAGTGCTGGGACGAGGAGGCAGGGGCCTTCTTCGACCTGTCCGGAGCGGCGGAGAAGGTCGTCAGGGTCATCACCATCAGCTCCCTCATGCCCCTGATTTTCGATGACCTGCCTACCGAAGTTACTACGCGCCTAGTCGAAGGGCTTGTGACCTCGGAGGAGCACTTCTGGCTGCCCTATCCCCTGCCTTCGGTTTCGGCCTCCGAGCCCAGGTTCTTCCCGGAGAACCCCCGGGGATTCATCTGGCGGGGACCGACGTGGATGAACACCAACTGGTTCCTTAGCCACGCCCTGAGGGGCCACGGATACCCGGATCTGGCCGACACTATCGTGGCCAAGAGCCACGAGTTGATCGAAATGGGGGGGTTCCGGGAGTACTACAACCCATACAACGGAGAGCCTTACGGGGCTAGGGACTTTGGCTGGTCCACCATCGTTCTTGATATGTAAAGCGGCCCTCTACGCCGAACATCTCCCCAACAGCACAATGACCACCCTCGACGACCCTAAGAATCAAATGGGGCAGTACCGCTGGTACCACTCCATTCCTATTGGCAACGGCCTGTTCACTCCCGGCAAAAGGTCCTACGAGAACCTGTCGGCGAAGCTGGACATGATGCAGCTTCCCGATGACCTGACGGGATGCTCCCTGCTCGACATCGGTTGCAACGAGGGTTTCTACGCCATCGAGGCTTGGCAGAGGGGCGCTTCCACGGTGCTGGGGCTGGACAACCAGCAGCGCAAGGATGTCGCCGCAAAGTTCGCCCTCATCAAGAAGCTCCTGGGTCACGGTGCGGACTTCCGTGAGTGGGATGTTGAGGATACCGGAGCCGACGACCCGGGTCCCTTTGACATCGTGTTATTTCTGTCCGTCTTCCACCATCTGCGGTACCCCTTCTACGCCCTTGACCGGGTCGCATCCCTAACAGGCAACATGGCGATCATGGAGTTCGTCGTTGCCGACTCCAAGCCAGAAGATGATAGTCCTCAGTTGCTACGTGGCTTCGGCCACAAGGGAAAGCTGCGCCTCATTCCAAACAGGTGGTTCCTGCTGGAGATGCTTCACTGGTCGGGATTTCGCGACGTAGAGCTTTTGGGCGCCCACTCCCGGCGAAGGTATGACGGACTCCCTGTGGAAGCAGAAAAGGTAATGTTAAGGGCGCACAAGTAGGGCGAGAATTGCCTACTCGACTCGTCACAAGGGGAAGACTACGAGCATCTAGCGAGACCCGGCGACGCTGACGGTTACAACGTCCACTCCGTGATACTTCTGGTGGCGCACCGACGAAGCGTAGTGCCGCAGCAGGCGAAAGGATACATCCCGTTCGTCAGGAATGTCCGGGGACTCTCCCAGGTAAGCCAATTTGTCTTCCAGGTTCTCTCCCTCGCTGCCGGACACAAACTCCAGCTCCGCTCCTCCCATTGCCCTCCGGGCGGTGACGATCAGTCGCCGACGCTCGTCCTCACCCGCTTCTGCCCCGTCCTCCGAAAGAAGGCTAGCCAGAGTCTCCTCCGCTACCAAGGTCAGTCGTTCCGTGGAAGGGCGGTTCCAGCCGGACTTGGAGGCAAATCCCCGCACGAATTCAGTCAATCCGGGAAGGGCCTCAGAGTCCAGCGAGATCTCCAGTTTGGTCCGTCTAGGGCCCGTAATTTCCAGGAGAATCATCAGAATGACCGCCACCATGGCCCCCGACGTCATCCCGTTACCCAGAAGCACACCCAGAAACCCGTCGCCCAGCAGGTCGGGAAAGACCCACGCGTTCTGGAAAGCTGTGCCGATCCAGAAAGACAACCCCACAACGACAGCTTTGCGATGGTCCACACCTTCCTGGATGACGATCTTCATCCCTTGCACAAAGAGGATCCCTACAAGAAGCACCAGGTAGGCGCCGGCTACAGGCGATGGGATGGCTATGAGCAGGGCTGAGAACTTCGGAACGAAGGCCACCACCAGGAAGATGACGCCGATAGCGACACCCACCCGTCGTGCAGCGATACCGGTGACCTCGGCAAGGGAGATGCTGGTCGAGTAGGTGGTGTTGGGTAGGGTGCCCGCAAGCCCCGACAGCAGGTTGCCCACACCGTCAGCGTTCAGGGCGCCCTGGACCAGACGAAAGTCCGTCGCCCTGTGCCTGCGCTGTGACACCCTCTGGATGGCAACGCCGTCTCCGATGGTCTCAATCGCCCCTACCAGGGTAACGACGATGAAGGCGGGAAGAAGGGCCCAGAACTCCAAACCGGGCACCAAGTCCAACCCTGGCCAGGCGGAGATAGGAGCGCCAACCCACGACGCATCCAGGATGTTCTGGGGGTTATACAGCCCAAGGGGCGCGGAAACCGCACAGCCCACAATTATGCCTATGACCGGTGACCACAATCTCAGCCTCGGAGGAGCCCGCAACACGAGAACCGCCACAGTCGCCAGGGTGACCAGCACCACTATGGGCCCAGCCATATCCGACGCATCCTCGGGAACATCGCGCATGGTGTCGAAGACTAGGGGCATTACCGTGACCGCTATAAGCATGATCACGGTGCCGGAGACTACAGGCGTGAATATCCGCCTTAGCAGGGAGAGACGGGCCGCAAGCAGGAACTGGAAGAACGAGGAGATGACGACCAGGCTGGCCATCGTCGAAGGCCCTCCTTCTTCGAGGGCCGCTACGCAGACCGCGATGAAGGCGCCCGATGTGCCCATGATCAGGACATGGCCGGCCCCTATGCGCCACAAGCGGGCCGCCTGCAGGGTAGTGGTGATGCCGCTGACCAGCAATGCGGCGAATGCGCCCCATTCGATGTATGAGTCGGGCTGGTCCGCAATGCGGGCCACGATGACCACGGTCAAGACAACCGGCGCCACGATGACCATCGCGGACTGAAAGCCCGCCCCAATGGTTATCGCATGGGGAGGGGTTTCGTTGGGCTCGTAGCGAACGTTCTCATTGACAGGTTGCGAAGCCAATAGCCAGACCTCACCTATGGGATTGCTTTCTACCCCAGGTAGAGAAAGGAGCTATGTAACCAATACTCTGTATCATGGTTGTCGGGGACAACATCGTCTTGTGGGCGTTGTGGCATCGGGATTATAGCAGCCTTGGATATCGTGAATCCCGAATGGTTGCCCGGCATGCCATTTGGAGCTAGCCCACGCTAGCCGGCTAGCTGGCTATCCCCCACGAGACAATATGGGGCACCATGTCCGCAGCGCCCTTCACCCGCAACTCACCCTGCCTCTCCTCCAGCAAGTCCGGGAGCAGCCTCTCCAACGTGCCCATTTTCTCGTCGCCCGGCCTGATGTATATCCTCTCAGCTATCCTGGAGGTGGCCACCTCCATATCTGCGTATCCCCGGGACGGTTCGACGGAGATTGGTTCGATCCGGGCTACGATACCCAACTCATCCAGCACCTCCCGCAGCTCGGGCAGGCTTGGCAATCGCAGCCTGTCCTCCCCGTACACCGCTTTCCACACCTTCTGAAGCTGGGCTTGAGGAGGGCTGTCGAATAGCACGACGATGACCTTCCCAGCGTGGAAGGTCAGCTTGTCCAGGAAGACATCGATGTCCGTAACGGTGTAGATCACATGGCAGCAGATGGCGATGTCGGCGGTAGGCGCCTCGGCGTCCTGCCAGGAGGAGTGGACCACGCTTATGTTGCTCAGGCCTTCCGACGCAGTCTGCTCTCGGAGGGCATCGACCATGGCAGGCGACGGTTCCACAGCGATCAGCTCCCGGCAGACCATGGCTAAGGGCAGAGCGTAGCGTCCCGCCCCGGCGCCGACATCCAGCACAGAATGGTGCGGCTTCACATGCTCCCTGAGGGTATCGAGGAGAACGTCGTCATCGCGGCGGGGGTCTGCCACGAAGTTCTGGGCGTAGTTGGTCCAGTAGTCCTTGGGGTCCGGCTCTCCCCGCATCCGCTCGGACTGGGCATGCTCCAGCCGGACCATCTCGCCCCAGCGCTGGCAGGCGTTCATATATTCCAGGAGCGGGTGTCGTATATCTGAATGCGGTGCCGGCAGCTCTCAACGACGTACAGCCTGCCCTGGGCATCCAGCTTGACGGAGATGGGGCCCCAGAACAGCTTCTCGATGGAAGCCGACTCGTCCCGCAGAGAGTCGTTGGGGGACGAGCTGGGTTCGGGTTCCAAGTCGGCCTTGGCCCGCTCCTCCAGCTCTTCCAGGTTGGCATCCAGGTAGTCCTGGCCCCACTTGGACATGCCTCCGTCTCCCCGCATCTTGGCGAGGAAGCTGCCGTCGGGACCCAGCACCTGCACCCTCTCGTTTCCCCAATCTGCTACGTAGATGTTCCCCGAAGGGTCCACCGCTACGCTGGACGGCCTGTTGAACTGTCCTTCCTGGTCTCCCGGACTACCGAAGGTCCCCAGGGAGGTGCCATCGGGGCTGAACTTCTGAATCCGGTCGTTTCTCCAGTCCGCCACGTAGATGTTCGCCGCATCGTCCAGGCAGATGCCCCATGGCGTGGATAATTGGCCCTCACCGCTGCCATAGGAGCCAAAGGAGCCTAGGTATGTCCCATCCTTGCCGTAGCGCTGGACACGATGGTTGGCTCCATCGACCACCAGCAAGTTGTCGTCGGTATCGAATACGATGCCGGCAGGCCGGTTGAACTGCCCGTCTCCATCGCCGAACGCGCCCCATTTGCCCAGGTACGTCCCTTCTTTGTCGAAGATGGAAATCCGGTGCAGGGCCTCGTCGGAGATGAACAGGTATTCATCCCGGTCCATGGCGATGGAGCAGGGCCACATTAGCTGGCCATCGGCGGTGCCGCCTGTGCTGAAGGTGCCGAGGTAGTCCTCGTCCAGGTTGCACACAGTCACGCGCTTGTAGTTCATGCGGGCCTCAACCTCCGGCCCAGCCCGGTTGAGGACGTAGAGGGCGCCCCCGCTGCCCATGGCCATGTCCACGGGGTTGTTGAACCCGCGGCCGGAGAGGCCGTAGAAGCCGATGGTCTGGACGCACCTGAGCGCTTCCTGAACGATCATGATCGCCCTTTCCTCAGGATAAGTAGAAATCTCATCCCAGCTGGTATTCCCGGGTCGAAGCAACCATCTGCAGCATCTCAACGATGCGGGGCGTAGCCTCGGGGTTGTCGTCGGTGGATGTCACAAGTTCTCCGGCCTGGCTCGCATGGCCCAATAGCTGGCTGCGAGTGTCTTCACTGACCTGGAGGGGACCCATGATTTCGAGGCAGGCTTCAACCAGCTGGTCAGCCGACAGGGAACGTCCCCGGCTTTTGACATGGTCGACCAGCGCCCTGACACCGGGCTTATTGGCATCGGCCAACTGGAAGACCACGAAGTTCACCCGGTCTACAAGGCTTCCAGTGTTGATCCATTCGACGCCGGTGTGCCACCCCTCCACGCTGGGGGGATCGAGTATCTGCTGGCCCATAACCCCGGCGGCAGTTCCCACCTTGATATCTTCTACGGCAGGCACATGTTGTCCCCCCGTGAGGCGCACAGCCCCCGCCACAAGCTCTACTGGGCTCTTGACCTTGGCAAAAAACGCTTCCTTGAAGAAGTCGGAGTTGAACATCGTCCGCAGCACCGAGCGGATGTCATAGCCGCTGGAAACGAATTCATCAGCCATAGCCTCGATGGCGTCAGGGTCCCGGGGCGGGACCGTGTTCCAGGCAGGCACCTGGGGTTCGTCGGCCACGAAGAAGTTGTACAGGTGGCGGGAGACGAACCGGGCTGTGGCCCGGTCTTGACAGATTATGTCAATTATCTCTTCGCCGTTGAATGCACCTGTCTGCCCCAGGAAGGTCTTCTGCGTTGCGTCGTGGTCGTCCCTCTTGAAGTCAAACTGCCAGTCCAACCGCCCGTAGGGCCAGACCGAGTCCTGGACGACCCTGGAGGTGTGCAGCCCCAGGTTGTAAAGGGACCAGCCTGTGAAGGCCCTGGACGCCTCCCGCACATCAACTTCTGTGTAGTTTCCTACGCCCATTGAGAAGAGCTCCAGCAGCTCCCGCCCGTAGTTCTCGTTGACGGCGTCATGGTGGTTCTGGTTGTTGTCCAGCCAGAACAACATGGCGGGGTCCCTGGATATCTGGAGCAGCAGGGTGCGGAAACTGCCCAGGCCGTAGCGGCGGAACATATCCACCTGGTTCAGGATGACCTTGGGCTGGTTAAGCTTTGTATACCCGGTTGCAAACACCCCATGCCAGAAGAGGGCGATCTTCTCCTCCAGGGGCCTCTGGGTCTTGATCATTCGGTAGATCCAGTAGGTCTGGCAGCTGTCCAGGATCATCAAGCTGTTCTCGTCGACATGGTACCGGCGCACCATGTCCTCATCCTCGATCGGGGGAGGGGCATCTTCGGGGTGGAGGAGCTCTTCCACCACCGCCTCGTACCCCTTCTCCGCATAGCGTTCGAGTTCGTCTCGGGATGCCCCGAACCCGGCACGACGCAACAGGTGGGCGATCGGCGCCAGCTCACTTTGAGCCATCACAGACCTCCTTGCGAATGGAGCTAGCCCAGCTTGTCCAGTTCTCCGAGTATCTCCTCCACATCGGGAAGGTTGGGAGCGGAGTAGGTCTGGCGGTACCTGATGGTGCCGCCCTTGTCGATTATGAACACCGATCGCACGCTGGTGCCCCGTTCTTCGCTCCAGACGTCGTAGGCCTGGCTAACCTGGCCCTTGGGGTGAAAGTCCGCGAGCTCGGGATAGGGAAGCCCTCCCAGGGAGGTAGCCCACGCGCGATGGGATGCGGGATGGTCCACGCTTATGCCCAGAACCTGGGCATCCTTCTCCTCTATCCGGGCGTTGCTGGTCCGGAAAGAGGAGGCCTGGCTCGTTCAACCGGATGTGAAGTTAAAGACGTGGAACGAAAGGATAACGTTCTTGTTGCCCTTGTACTGCCCCAAGCTCACCGACTCGTTGGATGACGACGTCAGGGTGAAATCCGGGGCAGCGTCGCCAACTTGTGCAGCCATCAGAAGCCCTCCTCTTGTCTTAGTTGTTGTCAGTCCGTCTTTCGTCGCGCAGCAGAGGATCCTAAAGGAAACTCTGGACCGCCTTCAGGAACTCTTCAGGGTTGTCTTCGAACACCATGTGCTGGGCCATGGGTATTTCCACCAATCTTGCATCTGGAATCTCCCTGACCATGCGGTCGGCGGTGTCTCGAGTTAGCAGGTCCGACTCGACTCCCCGGACGATCAAGGTCGGGGCCGTGATCTTGCCTACCTCGGGCCAAAGGTCCGACTGGGGAGCGACCGTGCCATTTCGGCGCTCCTCCCTGATCACCAGGTCGTAGTTCCAGCCGTACCGCCCTCCTGTCAGCTCCCGGGTGGCGTACTGCATCCGGCGGCGCATCACCCGGTCCGAGGCGTACTTGTTGCCCCTGCCTGCATGCTCCATAACCGCCTCGAAGGAGTCGAACTCTTCGGGGGCTGCCTTGATCTCGTCGTTTATCCGCTTCACTCCTCGCATGTCGGATGTGGGCCCCACATCCACCAGCACCAGCTTCTGCACCTTGTCGGGGTACTGGGATGCAAAGGCCATGGCGTTTCGCCCGCCCATTGAGTGGCCCACAAGAATGAAGGGTTCCAGCGACAGCTCTCTGCAGAACCCGGCGAAATCCGAAACGTACGCGTCGGTGGTGTACTGCCCGTCCTTGGCCCAGTCCGAATCGCCGCGCCCACGCTGGTCCAGCGCAAGCACATGGTGGTCCTGGCATACCGCCGCTGAGAAGTCGTCCCAGGAGTGAGCATGACCACGGAGCCCGTGGAGCAGCACCATCCTCGTCTTGCCCTCGGTGCCCCAGTCCAGGTAGTGCAGCTTCAGACCGTCGACGACGACCGTCTTGTCCTGGGGGATCACTTGAGTAGCCATTTGCGAAACCTCCTGCGCAGAGTTGACAGGCCCGGTCAGCTATGCGGCCCAGTATAGCACAGGACAACGAGCAAGAAGGCCCCTAATCTGATAGACCATTATTTCGCCAGCTACTTGGAGAAGGCGCGCTGGCCCAAGGGATATAATGACGGGATGGGAACCTTGTACCTGGTGGCAACACCTATAGGCAACCTGGAGGACATCACCCTCCGGGGACTGAGGGTGCTGGAGCAGGTGGACCTCATCGCCGCCGAGGATACCCGTACCACCCGAAGGCTCTTGGGCAGCTACGGTATCGCCACTCCCGTCACCTCCTATCACGAGCACACCAGCCGTACCAAGGCGGCCAGCTTAGTGAGTGCGCTGGAAATCTCGGACATTGCACTGGTATCCGAAGCCGGGACACCCGGGATTAGCGACCCGGGTCGGGTCCTGGTCCAGATGGCCCTGGAATCAGGCTTTCCGGTAGTCCCTATCCCCGGGCCAAGCGCTCCTGCGTCGGCCCTTTCCGTTTCCGGATTCCCATCCGACCAGTACCTGTTTCTGGGGTTTCTGCCCCGCCGCAAGACGGACCGGGCCAAGCTGGTAGCTTCTGTAGCAGACGTCCCCTTCACCCTCGTAGCATTCGAAGCTCCCCACCGGGTGCGCGCCTCCCTGTCGGATCTCCTCGTTATGCTGGGTGACCGGGCGGTGGCTGTGACCAGGGAGATGACCAAGCGCCATGAAGAGCTCTTCACCGGCCTGCTATCCGACGCCATAGCACATTTCTCCGAGCCACGGGGGGAGTTCACACTGGTTATCGCCGGAGCTCCCACCGGGGCCGGTACGGGATCTCAAGGCGCCCATGGAGGCGTCCCGGATGAGGAAGCCCTTAGTGAAGAGATCATGAAGTTGCGTGAGCTGGGCGTGGGAGCACGCGTGGCGTCTGCTACCATCGCCAAGTCCACGGGCCTGTCCCGCCGGGAGGCGTACAGGATGTGGCTGGATGCGATGTCCAAAGAAAAGCAACCTTGACACCCATGTCCAGCAGGCTAAAATTAGCCTGAAGCAGGCCCTGTGCCCATACGGGAGGCTTGGCATGGCATTGACCCCGGCGGTGTTCCTCCAAGGCATGACACCCGAGGAACACATGGATCGGATGACTATAAACAAGGACCGGTTCTCCCAGGTGCTGGATAGGGTGGAAGTCGGCGCTGAGGACAACGATTTCTTCACCCAGCTTCCTGCTCCCCTGAGGGTCGCCGTCTTTACAGAAGACTGGTGCGGCGACCATGTCTCCACCACACCCGTCCTGTACAAGCTGGCCCGGGAGTCGGGCAAGATGGATGTCCGCGTTTTCATACGAGCGGACCACGCCGATCTGGCGGACAGCTTTCTACCTGAGAACCGCCGGGGCACCGTGCCGGTATTTGCATTCTTCAACGGGGACGAGATGGAACATGTGGCCCTCTTCATCGAGACCTCCCATGAACTCGTTCCCGTCCTGGACGGCATGGAAGACGAAATCAAGCGCTCCCATCCTGATGTCCCCGACATCAACAAGGATGTGAACGAGATGAGTGAAGCTACCCGCAACCTGATTCGCCAGGAGCGGGCCTCCTACAGAATCAACCACGCACCGCAGTGGGGAAGGACCATAGCCCGCAGCATGCGACAGGTAGTAGCAGAAGGCCTTCAACGACGACAGGGCGGCGGTCCGGCAGTTGGCGGAACAAAGTGGCCGCCGGAATAATTTCGTGCCGGGCCTGCTGCCCGGATAGGCTGCCACAGCCCCAATCGGAAACACCCATTCTCCATCGCAATCTCCTTCCTTCCGCAAAGCTTGCTATACGAGGCATCTGCACCTCCCGTAGCCTTAGCGCCGTATCCGGTTGGCTCGAAGCGAGGCCCCGCTGATGCCGGAGAACATCCTGGTGGCCGTCGCCTGGCCCTACGCCAACGGTCCCCTTCACCTGGGACACCTGGCGGGCTGCTATCTTCCCGCAGACATCTTCGCCCGCTATCACCGGCTCAAGGGAGACAACGTGCTCATGGTGTCGGGCAGCGACCAGCACGGTACGCCCATCACCCTGCGGGCTGACCGGGAAGGCACCAGCCCGGAGGTCATTTCCGAGCGCTATCACGTCGACTTTCTCAGGTGCTGGGACCAGATGGGGATCAGCTTCGACCTGTTCACCAAGACGGGCACGGACAACCACCGGGAAGTGGTACAGGATATCTTCACCAGCCTGTACAACCAGGGGCTTATCTTCAAGGATGTAATGAACCTCCCCTACTGCCCCGACTGCAACAGGTATCTGCCGGACCGATACGTGGAGGGAACCTGTCCCCACTGCGGCAACATCAAGGCCAGGGGGGACCAGTGTGACAATTGCGGCCGGACCCTGAACCCCGAGGACCTGCAGGATGCCCGCTGCCAGATATCTGGGACTACCCCCCGGTTCCAGGACTCGGAACACCTGTTTCTGAAACTGACAGCCTTCCAGGACAGCTTGCTGAAGTGGGTTTCCGCCAAAGACCAGTGGCGCGCCAACGTCCTCAACTTCACCCGCAGGTACCTGGAGGAGGGACTGAAGGACCGGGCCATCACCCGGGATGTGTCCTGGGGCATCCCCGTTCCCCTGGAGGGGTATGACGACAAGCGCATATATGTGTGGTTCGAGGCGGTGATCGGCTACCTGTCGGCCGCCAAAGAGTGGGCCATCTTGCAGGGAAGCCCCGATGCCTGGAAGGATTATTGGGAGGACCCGGAAGCACGGAGCTACTACTTCATCGGGAAGGACAACATCCCCTTTCACAGCATAATCTGGCCCGCCATGCTCATGGGCTTCGGCGGGTTGAACCTCCCATACGATGTGCCCGCCAACGAGTTCCTCAGCCTGGAAGGCCAGCAGTTCTCCACCAGCCGCAACTGGGCCGTCTGGCTGCCCGACTACCTGGAGCGGTTCTCCCCGGACCCGCTGCGCTACTACCTGTCGGCCAATATGCCCGAGACCGGCGACTCCGACTTCTCCTGGTCCGAATACGTGCGCAGGAACAACGACGAGCTGGTGGCGACCTACGGCAACCTGGTGCACCGGGTCCTCACCCTCACTTCCCGTAACTTCAATGGCAAAGTGCCATCCCCGGATACCCTGGACGAGCAAAGCTCCCAGATGCTGGCGCAAGCAGCATCCGCCCATCTTGCAGTTGGGCAGAGTCTCGAAGGATGTCGTTTCCGAGCGGCTATTCAACAAGTTATGGGCCTTGCCCAGGACGCCAACCGTTACCTGGACTCCCGGGCCCCCTGGAAGTCTCTAAAGTCTGATCCACAGGATGCCGCCACCACCCTGTGGGTGACCCTCAGCGTCATTAACTGCCTCAAGACCCTTATGTACCCCTTCCTGCCGTTCAGCTCAGAAGAGCTGCATAGCATGCTGGGGTTCGAAGGCACCTTGGCCCAGGGAGGTTGGGACTGGGATGGCACTACGGAATCGCTGCCGCCAGGCCAGGCGCTCAATGAACCTAAGCCCCTTTTTATCAAGTTAGATGACGCCGTGTTAGAGCACGAAGCTGAGCGTCTGCAAGCTAATCTGGTCTAGGAGCACGTATTGCTGGAAGGTCTGGATACCCGAATCTCCCTGATCTACGAGCCGATCGCCGATGATCTGCTCCAGGTAGAGGAGAAGCTCGCCTCACTGTGCCAGACAGACATGCCTCACATGTCCGAGCTGCTGGAGTACGTGCTGCAGGCGGGAGGCAAGCGGATGCGCCCGGCTATAACCCTACTGGCAGGCAACATCTACCCCCACGAACATTCCCTGCCGGTGATCATGGGCGCCGCCGTGGAGCTGCTGCACGTAGCTACCCTTATCCACGACGACACAGTGGACAACTCGCCCCTCCGCCGTGGAAGACGCACGGTCACCGACATGTGGGGCAAGAACGTCGCGGTGCTCCTGGGCGACTACGTTTTCGCCACCTCGGCCGTCTTCGTGTGCGAGACCAACAACGTCAGGGTGATCCGACGGTTCTCAGAGACCCTGATGGACCTGTCCAGCGGCGAGCTCCAAGAGTACTTCAGCGGCAGCTACAGCGCACCCAGCAGAAGCGAGTACGAGAGCTGCATCTACAAGAAGACGGCGTCCCTGTTCCAGACCGCCTCGGAGACAGGCGCCATCCTCACCGATGCGCCGGAGAACGTAGTTTCCGCCCTAAAACAGTACGGGTACAACATCGGCATGGCCTTCCAGGTTATCGACGATATCCTGGATGTCATGGGGAACTCCCAGGAGATCGGCAAGCCGGTCGGCAATGACCTTCTCCAGGGTGTGCTGACCCTTCCGGCGATTATCCTCATGGAAAAGGATCCCAACTGCGGTCCCCTGAATGAGCTGGTGGCGGGCAATGGCAGGAAAGACGAGGCTGTTTTGCAAAAGGCCCTGCAGATGCTGCAGGACCCGGAGATCATCGCCTCCTGCTTTGCAGTGGCCAGGGAGTACTGCGCCCAGGCGGCCGATGCTCTGACGATCGTTCCGGACAGCCCTGCCCGCTCCTCCCTCCTTACTCTCACCGAGTTCGTCCGGGAGCGCAGCTACTAGGCCTGCCAGGCCACCTCTCCCCCGACCACAGTCATGAGGGGTCGGATGTCCTTCAGCGCTTCCGGCTCAACTGAGGCCGGGTCCTGATCAAGTAGCACGAAGTCGGCCAGGTACCCTTCCTTGATTGCACCCTTCCGATGCTCCTCGAAGGATGCGTGTGCACCTCCCCGAGTGTGCATGACTATCGCATCCTCGACCGCTATCCCCTGGGCAAGTTCCAAGGCGTTACCGGTACTTGTCCTGCGGGTAACGGCTGCGTAAATGCTAGCCATCGGGTCGGGGTAGGTGACCGGGGCATCGGAGCCTGCTCCGATGAGAATGCCAGCCTCCGCGAGGCTGGCGATGGGGTAGAGGTGGGGGAGATACCGGCTATCTGCCAGTGCGCTGTACCGCTCGCCCGCATCGTAGATGAAGCCGGGCTGGGTCACGACGACGGCGCCGGCCGCCGCTATCTTGTCCACCACATGGGGAGGGCACTCGGAGCAGTGCTCGATGCGGTGTCTGGCATCGGGCCGGGGAGCGACAGCCTGGGCATACAGCAGGGCATCAGCTACGGCCTCGACTGCTACGGCCTCGACGGCGTGGACAGCGACCTGTGACCCCTCTCTGTGCTCCTTGAGGACCAGTCCTCGCAGTTCCTCTTCCGAAGGGTGAAGGGCGCCCGTGGTCATGGTTACCATGACCTTCGTAGCGCCGAGGCGCAGCCGATCATCTTCCCGAACCCTCATCGCGGCCCTCTCCTCAGGGTCCGCACTACCTGCCCCCACCATCATGTTCAGCCTGGGGGCAATGCAGCCCGACCTCTCGAGCTCCGAGAACAGCTCCCACTGCCTTTGGCTATTAGTAGGGGTAGCATCCTGCAACGAGGTAACGCCCCTGGAGAGAAAGTATCGGCTGGTTAGCACGGCGCCCTGGCGCACCTCATGTTCGCTGCGGGTGTGCCCCAGCCTCTCCCTGACCCAGCGCCCCATCTCCAAGAGCACCCCGGTAGGCTCTCCCGAGGCTTCATCCCGCTGGATCACCCCGTCCACAGGGTCGGGAGTGTCCTCTGTTATGTGAAGCAGGTCCAAGGCAAAGCTGTTCAACACCATGGCATGACCGGTCCGATGGTCCAGGCGCACCGGATGGGCCATGGAAACCTGGTCCAGCTCCCACCGGGTGGGGTGCCGGCCCTCTTCCAGGTAGAACTCGTCGTAGCCAAAGGCGCGAGTCCATCCCTGGCCATCCCAAGCCCTGCTTCGGGTCTCTGACAAGCCCTGCGCTATTGTGTTCACCAATTGGGGTATGGTTGACGCCCTTTTGGCCCCGCAATCGATGGCGCTAAGGCGGCTGGAAAGGGCCAGGAAGTGGCAGTGAGCATCCACAAACCCAGGAAGCAGGGTATAGCCCTGGCAGTCGATTACACGGGCTCCTGGGCCCTTTAGCGCGGATGCTGCTTCGGAGGGACCGACGGCAACTATGCGCCCATCTTTCACAGCGACGAACCCAAGCCCGGAGACCGGGAGGGACAATGCTGACGTAACGCACTGGAGCAGGTTAGCGTTCTGATATATGATGCCGGGGTGTTTCAAGCTGAGCATCCTTTATAGGTCCTGGGGGCCCGCCGCCCCACCGGAGGCATCAATCATTCTATCCATAGTCTAACGGAGAAACCGTACAGGGTATGACACAACCTAAAGCTAGTCCGCACTCGACGGTGCCAGGAAAGCCGAACCTGATCATCTTCGACTGGGACCAGACCCTGTGGAATAGCTGGAACTTTCACGTAAAGACCATAGGGAGGACCGCCGGTTCAATGGGTGTGGAGCCGCCCTCCGAAGAACTGGTGGCTAGCACCTTTGTCGTGCCCTTTGTCAGACACGTGGGCAACCTCTTCCCCCACAACCCCGATGGCGCCATGGAAGCATACATGAGCCTCTACATTGCCCATATCCAGGACGCCGGGGGACTCTTCCCAGGGGTTGCAGACACCCTGGCATCTCTCCGGGAGACAGGGTACCGTGTTGCTCTATTTTCGGACAAGCGCCAGAAATACGGCAAAATGGAGCTCGATATCTCTGGTATAGGCAGCCTGTTCGACCATGTCCGGTTCCTGGACAATCGCCGGCCATACAAGCCGAATCCCATAGGCCTGAGGCAAGTGTTGGATGCCCTGGCGACTGAACCTTGTGACGCCATGTACGTTGGGGACAGCCCCGTCGACATCCAGTGCGCCCGGAACTGCGGTATGGCCGGGACAGCAGCCCTCTGGGGCACTCTGAACCGGGATGCTCTATTGGGCGAAGACCCCACCCACGTTTGCCAGAACATTTCGGACCTACGGGAAGTGCTGCAGGGGTGAGACCCGCCTAGTGGAGGGCGTGCTGGCGAGATGCAGCTTCGTGCTGGCGGTCAGCATGATAAGAGCTGCGTACCAGGGGGCCTGAGGCGACGTGCTTGAATCCCAGGGAGCGTCCCGTTTCGGCCAGTGCCTCGAACTCGGCAGGGGTGTAGTACCGGGAAACCGGCAGGTGCTTTGGAGAAGGTCTCAGATACTGGCCTATGGTTAGAAGGTCGCAGTCCACCCCGCGCAGGTCTTTCATGGTCTCCGCTACTTCATCGATCTCTTCGCCCATGCCGACGATAATTCCCGACTTGGTGGGCACATCGGGGTCCATCTGCTTAGCTTGCGCCAGAAGCTCCAGGGAAAGGTCATAACTACCCGAGGGCCGAACCCTGGGGAACACTCGCCTAACCGATTCGATGTTGTGATTCAGCACATCGGGCTTGGCGTCCATCACCTTCCCCAGGGCCTTCCATGAACCTCCGAAATCGGGAATAAGCACCTCCACCTTGCAGTCGGGCAGCTGTTCTCTGATCTTCCTGATACACGCAGCGAAGACCAAGGCTCCGCCGTCGGCCAGGTCATCCCGGTTCACAGAGGTGATTACGCAGTAGTTCAGCCCCAGGCGAGCGACGCTTTGGGCCAGTCTCTCGGGCTCGCTGACGTCGATGCCGATGGGCCTGCCCGTCGTCACAGCGCAATAGTGGCATCGGCGGGTGCAGATATCTCCCAGGATCATGAAGGTGGCGCTGCGGGCTTCCCAGCATTCCCCGATGTTGGGACACCGGGCTTCTTCACAGACTGTGTGAAGCTGGGAGTCCTTCAGCAGGTTCTTCAACTGGATATAGTTGGGGCCGCCGGGCATGCGGACCTTCATCCAGCTTGGCAGCCTTTGGTGTGTGTTGGTCTCTTTGCTATTTTCCATAGTCGGCTCGCTTAGTAGACCGGCCCAAGACCAGCCCGGTGCTAGCCACCTAGCCTGCGCTAGATTACCACCCTTCGGGGCGCCGCTCGGCATTTTTCTGCCGTCACGATAGCATCGATGTTTCGGACAGCTTCTTCCAGGCAGCCATCCTTGTTGATGACATGGTAGTCGAACTTAGGGAGATGCTCCATCTCTCTCCAGGCCGCCTGTATCCGTTCCTCCAGGACTGCTCCGGTTTCGCTAGCTCGGTATTCAAGCCTCTTCCGCAGCTCGCCCATATCCGCCGGGGCTAGGAAGATGCATACGGCCCCAGGCGCCAGGGTTCTAATTGATTCTGCACCCTGAATATCGACCTTTACCAGCACATCCAGGCCCTTCTCCATGGCATCTCTGACCTGCTGCTTGGGGACCCCGTACCAATTGCCATACACCTCCGCCGACTCCAGCAACTCGCCTGCACCCCGAAGGCTCAGGAAGGTGTCGGGCGCGACAAAATGGTACTCCGTACCATCCTTCTCCCCCGCTCGCATGGGACGTGTGGTCATCGTTACAGCAAAGTGCCAGGACCTGCCCAGGGCGCGCAGACCTGCCATAACAGCATCCTTGCCTACGCCGCTGGGGCCGGAAAGCACGATGAGGAGAGGAGCCGATTCCGCTGTTTTGTTCCCGCTGGCGGTGATGTCTGCCGGGCTTTCCCCTTGATCAAGAGGAAGCTGAAAATTCAAACCCGTTTGTTCGGGCCCCATAACTTCTACGCCCCGGTTCCCGTCAGGATTGCGTCAATCTCATCCCAGAAGGTCGGATAAGATATGGAAGCGGCCTCCGCCCCGTCCACGACGGTCCCGCCGTCTGCAAGGAGACCTGCTATTCCCATAGCCATGGCAATGCGGTGGTCGCCATCGCTGGTGCATTCTGCCCCCGTCAGGTGGCCCGTCCCATCGATTATCATGCCGTCGGGCAACTCTTCTATGCGGGCGCCCATCCTGGAAAGCTGGGCGACCGTTGTGGTGATTCGGTCCGACTCCTTGACCCGAAGTTCTCCAGCGTCTCTGATCGTGGTCTTCCCCTTGGCAAAGCACGCAGCCACAGCAATCACCGGCAACTCGTCTATCACGCGAGGGATCACATCTCCGCCGATCTCGGCCCCCACCAGTTCTCCCGACCTGACAAGTATGTCCGCCACCGGCTCCCCACCCTCGATGCGCCGGTTTAGAAGACCGACATTGGCCCCCATGCCATCCATTACCTCCAGGATTCCCCCGCGAGTCGGGTTGATTCCTGCATTGGTGATTATCACCTCGGCATCGGGATGACACGCGGCTGCAACCATCCAGAAGGCGGCCGAGCTGATATCGCCCGGGACTACCACATCCAGGGCTGTCAGCTTTGCCGGTTCCAGACAGATGGTTGTGCCATCTTCGACTACGCTCGCTCCCATAGCGCGCATCATCAGCTCGGTGTGGTCCCGGGAGAGAGCCGGCTGGTGGACTAGCGTCTTGCCTTCGGCGCGTAAGCCAGCGAGCATAATCGACGACTTCACCTGGGCGCTGGCTACGGGCAAGGTGTATTCGATGCCCCTTAGTCCACCGCCGGAAAGGGTCAACGGGGCGTAGGAGCCTCCCTTCCGTCCCGCTATCCGCGCTCCCATAGAGGTCAGGGGCTCCACAATGCGGCCCATTGGCCGGGACCGGAGGGACCTGTCCCCTGACAGGACGGACGTGAAGGGCTGACCAGCCAGAATCCCCGCCAGCAGGCGCATGGTCGTTCCGCTGTTGCCCGCATCCAGCACATCCTCCGGTTCCTGGAGCTCACCACCGGAACCTACTACCCGGACAACGTCGGGGCCGTCCAACTTGTCAATGGCCACCCCCATGGCTCGCAGGCAGCCCATGGTTGAGGCGACATCTTCGCCCAGGGAAAGTCCCTTAACGGTTGCTGTGCCCTGGGCTACGGAGTTCAGCATTAGGGCCCGGTGGGAGACCGACTTGTCCCCAAGCAGGGCCACGGACCCTCTCAGCCGAGCGGGCCTGTGGAGGGTACGGATCACCACTTCCCCCGTCTTTTTTCGTCGGACTTCCGGTCCGGCATCCTGCCGCCTCCCCATCCAAACGCCCTCTCACGAGCTTCTCTGTCCCCTACCACCATATCAAGCATGCTCGACTTCGGGGCTACCTTGGCGCCCTCGATGGCTGCCAGCGTCTCCGACGTTACTGCCCCGTCCAGCCACTTTTCCCGGGCTGTCCTCGCTTCCTTGAGCATCTCCGTTAAGATGCTGTCCTTATCTTTATCATCGGATTCCAGTATTTGCCTGATGCGGTACAGCTCCCGGATGAAGTTATCGATCCAAGCCACGGTCGCCTGCTCGTTGAAGAAGAAGCTGTCCTGGTCGGCAGCCGTATCTTCTTTGGCGAGGGTGGTCACTTCGCCGAAGTACCGGGATGCCAGAATGGCGATATCGTCCCACGACTGGCTCCTGGATGCGCAGCTCATGAGGGCGGCTGACAGGAGGAGCGGGAGGTTGTCCACGGCGGCGATCAGGCTGTCGTGTTCCGCCGCATCGATGAACCGGTCCACCGCTCCTACGGACTGGACCAGTTGCACCGCATCCTTCACCCGGTCCTGGCGGGCACCCGCGGACGGAATCACACAATATGGGCAGCCTGCGAACAGGTTGGGATCGGCTGCGTCGGGGCCGGTCCCCCTTTTGAACACGATCGGATGCCCGCCGACGAAGGTTACCCGTTCGGGGAGGTACTCCTTCGCCCACTGCATCACCGGTGTCTTGATTCCGGCCGTATCCGTGACGAGGCACCCATCCTCCAGGCCTGGACCGATGATATCCATGACGTCCTTCATGGCCTTGAGTGGGATAGCGAGCACCACCAAATCCGCGCCCTGCACAGCTTCGCGAAGGTTGTCGGAGGTAGTGTCTACAGCTCCTGCCGCATTGGCGCCGGCAGCGTTGCCCCGGTCAATGTCGGTGCCGACAATCTGGAAGCCGCCGGAACCGCGGGCCTTCAAGGCAAGGCCAATGGAGGTACCAATGAAACCTGTACCAATTATGGTTAGCTTGTTAGTCATCTGGTGCGCGCCGGTAACTTATGTAATTCCAGCCTAGCAGCCTCTAGTCATCATCGTCATCATCGTCGTCAATGTCAGGAGCAGACACGAACCCCATTCCCGGCTTGGGAAGCACAGCATCGGGCCTCCGGGACTTGTTCTGCTGCTTTTTGGGTAGGGACTTCAGGCTGGATATCATCTCCTGGATATCCTCCTTGGAGAGAACGGAAGGGTTCACCACAACACCATCAATCCCCATGTCTCTCAGCCCTTCCAGCTCCCTGGCCGACAGTGGTCCGGGGAGCTCCAGGAACAGGTACTTGCTGAAGGCCTCCCGGACAACACCCAGGGTCATCATGTGCTCCACGGTTAGAGGCAGGCCCACGCTGGAAGGGGGCAGGAGCACTCCGTCAACGGCAAGGTCTTCTATGGTGCGTAGGAGTCGCTCTTCCATATCCGGTTCCACGCAGAGAAAGTAGGCTGTCGACTCACCCTCCATGGCACCCAGCAAAGCCTTTTCGGGCCCAAAGGCCAGGAAATCGCAGCCTGCTTCGCGGAAGCTCGCCGCCTCATCGACCCCGAGTTCGGGCACCTTGGGTCCCCAGGGTATGCCGTCCAGCTTCTTTGCCAGGTCGGTCAAGGCTTTGCCAGGTGCGGCCCCTTCCAGAAGGACGGCATCGGCCCCCACGTCGCTCAGAACGGCGGCCTGCTTCGTATAAGCCTTTTGGTCAGTGAGCACACCAACAACCGCCATAGCAGGCAGTTTTTCAGCACGACCGGCCGATCCAAAGCCCAAGCTTGCAGTCTTGCCGCGGCCGATCCTGTCCAGTTTGTCCAGAAGCTTACTCATAAATGGCCTTCCACCCCATCTCAGGTTGCGCCGGCGCCCCGAACGTCCGTCGCACTTAGCGTGCTCTGGCATTCGCACGTATGCGTCCGGCTAAGTTCCATATTAGCATCCAGGACAGCGCCCTTCCAAACGATTCCCAACCTATCGGAAGTGGGGAAGGACCTCCTCGACGCAGCGCCTGAACTGCCCAGCTTGGTCCCATGAAGGTATTCTCAGCAGGATATCCGTTGCTCCCGCATCCACGTAGGCGCCGATTTGGCTGATGCACTGCTCGGGGCTGCCCAGGGCCACCCAGTTCTTCACCACCTGCGGGAGGTAGTTGATGGAGTAGTACTGGTCGAGGTAGCGCTTGGCCTCATCGAAGGCTGCATCTGCATCCTCATTGATGTTGATGTTGTAGTACACCGAGCACGGGCGGTCTTCAAAGGAACGGTCGTAGTCTGAGGCGTACTCGAATATGCGGCGCCTCATCTCCACGAAGTCGGATACCGGGCCGGTGCCCGTCGTCATCCAGCCATCCCCCATCTGGGCAACCCGGCGCAGGGAACGTTCGATTATGTGGGGTTTGCCTGTGCTCAGGCGCGGGTTGCTGACAACCCATACGGGTGGCGGCAGCTGAGTCGGCTTGGGAGTGATAAAAGCTTCCTCTAGGGTGTGGAACTCCCCCTGGAAGTTCACTCGCTCCTCGGTCCAGAGTTGGCGCAGAATTGCGATGTTTTCCTCCATTCGGCGCGCCCGGTCCAGGGACTTGATGCCCATGTTGCGGTACTCGACGCGATGGTCCTGCTCGCCTATGCTCCCGCCCATGCATGCCCCCAGGATGCTGCGCCCGTTGGAGAGCAGGTCCATGCTGGCCCACTGGTAGGCAAGCACTATAGGGTCCCGCGAGGGCAGGGTGGCCATGCACGCCACTCCGATGCCGACGCGGGAGGTGCGAGCAGCTATGGCGGACATCAGGGAGATACACTCCATGCGCGGCTTGGCCATTATCGAATCCCCCACCCACACATGGTCGAACACGCCGGAGCCCTCGGCTGCCTCAGCCATCTGCAGGATCTCCTCGGGCTTGGTCAGGCCCAGGATCACTCCCCGGTTGGATAGGGTAAGTCCGAATCGCACCTTGCTAGCCATGCCTGCTCTCCTTTCGATTCAACCCGTACACCGGTGAATCGGGTTTTCTAGGTTTGACTGAGAGTGAGCTAGACGATGGGCCACCGGCTGGGGAAGCTGACCCCCGTCCTGGCCATCAGGTCGTTGCCCAGGACCTGCACCTTCTGTATAAGGTCCCACTCATCTACGTAAACGGGCCGGTGGTCTTCTACCCTGACCTTGCCATCTACGATAACGGTGTGGACGCTGCGTCCATCGGCCCCGTAAACCAGGTTGTTCACAGGGTTGAAGAGGGTGCGCCACTCGGCCCGCCTGGTGTCGAACAACACCATGTCCGCCTTCTTCCCAACCTCGATGGACCCTATGTGCTCTCCGAGACCCATGGCCTTGGCCCCGCCGATTGTCGCCATCTCCAGGGCGGACTCGGCGCTCATCATCTCCGTGCTTTGCCGGCCATCCTTGTACAGCACCGCAGCCAGGTACATGGATCGCATCGTCTCTATCAAGTTAGAGTTGTTGGCGGCGTCGGTGCCCAGCCCAACGGTGACCCCCTTTTCCAGCATCTCCGGCAGCATCCCTCGGGAGGCGGTTCCTCCGCCACTCTTCATGGCGGCCGTGGGACACATGACCGCATTGGTCTTGGTCCGGGCCAGCACATCCACCTCCGCCTGGTTCAAGCCTATGACGTGGGCCAGGAGGGTGTTTGGACCTAGGACGCCGATATCTTCCAGGTGCTCGACCGGCCTGCGTCCATATCGGTCCAGGTTCATCTGGACCGACGGCGCCGCATTGGCTTGGTGCAGGGTAAGCCCGGTGTTGTAGGCATCGGCCAAGCCCTTTGCCTCCTGAAGCAGCTCCAGGGAAGCGTAGTCCGCTGAGAAGGGCATAGCCCAGGCCCGCACCCGCCCATCGAGCTTGCCATCGTAGGTCTCGATGACGTCTCTCATCTTGGAAACGGCTGCATCGGTCGGGTCGACTGGGATGTTCAGGGGGTTTTCCTGGTCAACCACCTGGACCCCTGTAATGATGCGGCAGCCCGACTCTTCGTAGGCTTGGAGGCAGACTGACGGGAACTTGGTGCTGCCGGGGTCGAGGAAGCAGGTGGTCCCGTACTTCAGCAGCTCGGTAATCCCCAAGAGAGAGGTCAGGTACTCTTCCTCTTCGGTCATCGCCCCTTGCAGGTTGAAGACGTTGGCCAGGTACACCCCGGGGTTGAGATTGTCGGGGAAGATGCCCCTGGTGGCGTGGGCATAGCTGATGTGCATATGGCCATTGCAGAAGCCCGGTGTGGCAACCATCTCGCTGGCATCGATCACCCTGTCGGAAGGTGTATCCGCAAGCTCGCTCCTCTTGCCGACTTTGGAGAAGCGCTGGGCTTCGATGAGAATGGAGCCGTCCTGGACTATCCTCCTGGAGTCGTCCAAGGTCAGGATGTACTTGATGCCCTCAATCTTAAGGGTGTCACCCGGCATAGCCTCTGCCTTATCTGATGGGGGTGAATCAGGTCTTTACGTAACCACAATCCTTATCATACGGATTCAATCTGCCTTGTGGCAAATGCGGCCGGCTACGGCATTTCTTGACACTGAACAGCTAGGTTCCCATAATGACGACTAGCATAGCCAAGCAGGTCTACACCACTTTGGAAGGTGAAAGATGACCCAGGCAGCGACCTACACCCTGGAGCAGTTCTACAACGATCTAAGGGGAGTATTTGCTTCGGTCACCGACCCCGTGGGCCGGGCGGAAGGCATCCGCGAGCACGTTCGCAGGCTCCTACGGAACCCGGAGGTGCTGGAAGAGAAGCTGGACCTTCCCGACGACGGGGGCTTCGGCCGGGTGGACCTGTACGTCGACGACGAGTACGGGCACCCAAACCCGGGATTCTTGGTGATGTGCTCGGTCCAGCGCCCAGGCCAGACCAACATACCCCATGATCACGGCGCCTCCTGGGTTGTCTATGGCGTTGGCAGAGGCACCATAGAGCAGCGCAAGTATCGGTGGGTGTACCCCGAGGACAACGTATTCGATTCGTCGCCGGAGCTCCGGGAGCTGGGACGATACACCCAGGGTGAGGGTGACGTAGCCTACTTCCTGCCCGGGGAGATCCACACAACCCACAACGTGAACGACGGACGCTCCCTGGTGCTGCGGATCGAGGCCCAGGACCTGCGGAACGTCTGGCGCCATCAGTACGAATTCGGAGGCAAGGACGGCAGGGCCTACCAGTCCACCGGCTAGTACCAACCTGGAGAGACAATGAGGGCGGGCTCCCTTTGTGTGCCCGGTCCTCCTTTCTGAGCAAGGACAAGCGACTTGGTCACCAACAATCTGGCTAGCTCCCAGCAGATGGGCAACCAGATAATTGCCAACATTCAGAAGGTCATCATTGGCAACGGAACAACCGTGAGGTTGGGAGTTGCCGGCCTGATTGCGGGCGGGCATGTGCTTGTCGAAGGAGTCCCTGGCATAGGCAAGACCATGTTTGCGCGAAGCTTGGCCTGCTCCATCGGTGTGGCCTTCAAGCGCATACAGTGCACCGCAGACCTGCTGCCCAGCGACGTAACGGGCACCTACATCTTCGACCAGCGCACCCAGGAGTTCAGCTTTCGCCCCGGGCCCATCATGGCCAATGTGGTCCTGGTGGATGAGATCAACCGCGCATCCCCCAAGACCCAGTCGGCCATGCTGGAGTGCATGGAAGAGCATCAGGCCACTATCGATGGGGCTATGCACCGCATGCCCGATCCCTTCCTGATTATCGCCACCCGCAACCCCGGGGAGTACAGCGGGACCTTCCCCCTCCCGGAAACCGAGCTGGACCGGTTCCTCCTTCGCGTCAGGCTGGATTACCCTCCCTCCAGCGAGGAGATTGCTGTGCTCGAGCAGCAGGAGACATCCCATCCCATAGATTCTCTCGAGCCGGTAGTCGAGGCCGGGGATATCACCTCGGCCCAGCGCTCCGCCAGGGAGATATATGCCGATCCGCTGGTCATGAAGTACATCGTGGATTTGGCTACCGCTACAAGGCAGCACCCTTCCGTGTACCTGGGGGCTTCGCCCAGGGCCTCCATCGGGCTGCTGAGTCTCGCCAAGGCTTGGGCCTTGATCGCCGAGAGGGACTATGTGACCCCTGATGATGTCAAGGCCATTGCCCCGGCGGTTTTGAGCCACCGGCTGGTCCTGACAGCCTCGGGACGAAATGCGCTGCAGAGTGAAGCGGTCATAGACCAGATCCTGGATTCAACTCCGGTCCCCGACACCACTCCATCCGGTGGGATTCCTTTCCTTGGTATCGGCAGGAAGCGCAGCTAGCTCTCCGGCAAATCTTAGGAAGCCCGGACGTTGAACCGGCGAAAGTAGAATGCTGCGCTTCACCTGGCTCGCGATAGTCCTCTCAGCCTTACTGATTCTCGCCCTTATCACCGGGTTCCAACCACTGTTCTGGCTGCTTTACATCTTCGTCGGGGGCTCCGCCATCAGCTACGGCATCGCCTGGGCCCAAAGCCGTGGCTTGGCGGTAACCACCCAGGAGATCTCGGAATATCCCCAGGTAGGCCAGCCAATAGACCTCAAGGTTGTGGTTGAGGAGAAGATTGGTCTCCCCCGGTTCGGCCTCCGAGTCCGCTTCCAAAGCTCCGTTTCGGCCAACGAGGCGACCATCGATCTGCCCGCCCACGGGACCAGTATGTGGGGAGTGACGGGACTCTGCGACAGGCGAGGCTGGAACGACGTAGGCTCTCTCGCCATTGTCGCCAGCGACATTACCCAAAGTCTCGATGTGAACTGGACCAGGGGGAAGCCCCAGCAGGTACTGGTGCACCCTCGCACAGTGGAAATCCCCGGGGTCAGCCTTCTCCCTTCCATAACCACCGGCGAGATCGGAGAGAGGGGCCCACTGGCAGGCACCAGCCAGACCGCCTTTGCTATCAGGGAGTACATACCCGGCGACAGTTTGAACCAGATTCACTGGCCTACCTCGGCAAGGAAAAGAAGACTTATGACCAAGCAGTTCGAGGGCGCCGGAAGAAACGAAGTTTGGCTTTTCCTGGATATGGAGCGAGCGGCCCACGTGGGCCGCGGAAACGAAGGCACCGAGGATCTCTGCGTCACCATCGCCGCATCTCTCGCCAAGGAATTCATCGAGGGCGGCCATACCGTGGGCATGGTGTGTGAGAACAGCCGGTTCGACAGGATCGAGCCGGAGAGGGGAATGGAGCATTTCTGGGCTATATCCCAAGCCTTGGCGCAGGTGAGAGGCGACAGCCAAACCCCCTTTCTGAGGGTACTGGAAAGGGAGACCGCCAACCTACTCCCAGGCTCGGTGATGGTGCTGATTTCAACCCGGCCCGGCGTGAGCCTATCGGGCATCCGGCGCTCCCTGTCCAGGCGCGCCATCCTCATGCTGCCATTGCTGGTGGATACAACCTCCTTTGGGATTAGAAACCCCAGGCGCGAACCCGATTTCTCTGACGACGACCAGCTATCAACCTTCCGAATACAAAAAGGCGATGACTTGGGGAGCGTCCTCGGGGCAGCGAGAGACCATCTGGCGACTTTCTGATGAGCATGGACCAAGCGATCGAAACAAGGGCCTTCATGAACTCCCCCTCAATCAGCCGGGAGCGCGGCAGCGGAGACCTGGTCAAGCTGGGGCTCCTTGCTCTCCCGCTGCTGGTAGCCACCTCGGTCATCAATTCCGCCGGCTGGATAAGCGGCCTAGCCCCTCTGCCCATAATCGCCTCCCTGTCCCTTTTCGCAGCAGCCCTTCTACTTCTATCCGGGCTCCCGGGCATGCTGACCCACTTCCTGGCATTCCTCTTGGGGGCCGCAACGGCCTTCCTGCTGGGAGCGTGGACCATCGGAGGCCTGGCAGGTCCACAGGAGCTGACAAGGGAGCTAGGGGCTTGGTTTCAGGCCATAGGGAGCGCCGATGGAGACCGGGGCGAAGCCTCCATGGGCGTGGCTTTGACGGCCATTACCATATGGGTGGCCTACGGCACCGTGTGGCTGGCCCGGCGGCACACCAGGGCCTTTCCTGCTCTGGCTCCCAGCCTCGTGATGTTGCTGGTGGCCCTTGCCTTTCTGCCCGGCGGGTACTACTGGTATCTTCCGGCCTTTCTCATTGCCTCAGCTCCGATTCTGGCCCTCAAAAGGGTTCGACTGTGGGCCCCCGCGGGAGCGCCGGTCCCCTATTCCCTCAACGCCGTCCATGGGGACCCCAGGATTATTCCGGCATCCAGCGCCCTAATCCCAGCGTCAATCATCGGCGTGGCGGTGCTCGCAGCATGGTTCGTGCCCGTGCCGGGCCAACCGGTCATTACCCTGCCCGAACCGGTTGAGGACGGGCTGTATTCCCTGGAGGAGAACTGGTCAGTGCTCTTCCAAGGAGTGCCAGACCGGAAAGGCGGCCCCTCCTTTTCTCCGCCCCGCCATCTGCCAATTGGAGAACCCGTCGGGCTAGGAGATGAAGTCCTGTTCGAGGTGGAAGCCCCTGATGCCTACCGTTGGCGAATGCGGGTTTATGACACCTATTTCCGGGGCGGATGGCTTTACACCCAGCCGTCCATTATTTTTCCCACACCGGAAGATCCTTCACCCGCATCAGAGCCGTTTCTGGCCAGGGAAGAGGTGGAGATTGGGGTCAAGATTCACTCCAAATCCGACGTCCTCCTGACGGTGGGAGAGCCTGTGTCAGCCTCCATTAGCACCAACACGGAGATATCTTCGCCCCCCGCATTCCAGATTGACCTTGCGGGAGAGGACGTCAGCTACGTTCCCCCGGAGCTCCGGTCCCTCGACGAAAGCCTCCAACTCTGGGCCGAGTCCGAGCAGGCCAGCCCAGGAGTCCAGATACCTGATCCATCCGAGTGGGACGTTTACTACAGCGATGATGTACCGGAAGGACTCTTGGACCATCTAGCCTCCGGGGACGCGCAGGCGACAACCATCGCTGAGGTGGGGCTCTGGCCACCTCTACAGAGCGGCCCAGCCGATGCTCCCCACCTGCTTCTCCGTCGCTCCGACCCCGGTCCATCCCCACAGGTTGCCCTTCTGGGCGTCCGTACCCTGACTCCACCCAGGACCTACACCACCGTCGGGTCCATATCGGTCGCCACCCCCCGTATGCTGCGGTCAGCGGGCACCGAATACCCCAAGGGCGTTACCGATCGTTACCTGCAGCTTCCCGAGGACTTTCCCGATTCGGTGAAGGAACTGGCCAGCGAACTCACCGCCGGGTGGGATAACCCGTACGACATGGCCGAGGCGATACGCGAGCATCTAGTCAAGCTCCCTTACACCTTGGAGGTATCCCTTCCGCCCCCGGGCGAAGACTGGGTCGAGCACTTCCTCTTCGTCGAGCGGCGGGGATTCTGCCACAACTTCGCTTCCGCCATGGTGACCATGCTGAGGTCCCAGGGGGTGCCCGCCCGGCTGGTAACCGGAATGGCCCCGGGCATCCCCATCGATGATGAGACCGCCTTCGAGGTCCAAACGAGAAACTACCATGCATGGCCCGAGGTGTACTTCCCCCGCTACGGATGGGTGGAGTTCGAGCCTACCCCCTCGGGAGTGCAGGACTCGCTCGCCCAGCTTGGAGGGGAATCGGGAAGCTCAGGCGGCGCCCCAGCCCAGTCCGACGAGTGCCTGCTGGAGTTCAGCCCGGCTGAGTGCGAGCGCCTCAGGCTGGGCATCTCGGACGAACCGGAAGAAGAACTCCCGGACCTCCCTCCGCTGCCCCCAAGCGATGCTCCCTCCCCTAATGGATTCATCTTCCCCCTGCAAGGGTGGCCATACTTCGTGGTTCTGGTCGGTCTGGCTGTCCTGGTCCCGATGGGTCTCTTCTATTACCTGCGTCGCTTAGCTACCAAGGGTGGGTACGTAGTCTATGCGTACACCATGATGTCCTTGCTGGGAGGCGTGGCCGGGATCCGGCGGCGCAGCCAGGAAACCCCCTGGGAGTACAGCGCCAGGCTGATTAACGCCCTCCCGGACAGGGCAGAAGCGGTCCGGCTCGTTACGGAGCGTTATGTCAATCTACGGTACGGCGGGACTCACCGGAGGATATATACCGAGGAGATGTGGACCTTCCGGGCAGCCTGGGGAACGGTGCGCCGAGGCCTGCTGAAACTGATAGCCTCCCGCATCCTACCGCGCCGGAGGCCAAGCGCCGAACCCTCCGGCTAGCCGGCCCCCGCCGGACTGCGACGCTCCGGACTGCTCCTGATCTTGTCGACCGCTTCGAACAGCCCCGGCCTCTCTACGCCCAGGTGCACGGCGCTGTTCATGTCCTTCTGTGCCAGATCATCGTCACCCAGCAGAAGGTAGGCCAGGCAGCGTCCCGCATAAGCTTCACCCAGGGAGGCATCCAGTCCGATGGCTGTATCGTAGTCGTCCAGGGCATCCTCGAACTGCTTTAGTCTCAGGTTGGCAATACCCCTGTTGCTAAAGGTTGCCGCATCCCCGGGAGCCAGCCTGATGGCTATGGTGTAGTCCTCCACAGCCATCTCGTATTCTCCCAGCTGGTGGTAAGCGTTGCCCCGGTTGTTGTAGGCGTCGGAAAGGGCCGGGTTGATGTGGACAGACCTGTTGTAGTTGTCGATGGCCCGTTCGTGCTCGCCTACGTTGAAGAAGGCTACTCCCCTGTTGGTGTAGGCCTCGGCGAACCTGGGGTTGATCTCCACAGCGGTGTCGTAGGCGCCTATAGCTTCCCAGTGTTGGCCCAGGGACTGCAGATCGTTCCCCAGGTTGTAGTGGGCCACCGCATCCCATGGGTCGAGCCTGACAGCCGTCCTGTGGTCTTCCAGGGCTTTTTCGTACTGGCCCAAGTTCTGGAACGCCGCCCCGCGGTTATTGAAAGCGTCGGAGTACAACGGGTCCAGCTTGATGGCGTGATCGTATTCCCGTAGGGCCTGTTTGTACTTGCGGGCCCGCACCAACTCGTTCCCGTTCAGCTTGTGCAGGACTGCATCCTCCGGACCTTCCGCAGCCCCCAGCCCAAACAAGGAAACCCAGGAGCGGTTAAGTCTTCCGCGATTCTTTAAGGCGAAGTTGCAATGTTCGCAGGCTTCGGCGACTTCGTGAAGCCTCGCCTGGCAATTGGGACAGTAACTCATTTGCGACTGGACTCCTCACCCGGGTTGCCGCCCTCTCAATACAATAAATCCCATGGGGACTGACGACACCAGCACCAGCAGAAGCGACGCCACCGCGGCTTGGGCGAACATCGCTTCGGTGGTCGCAGACCACACAGATGTGGCCAGGGTGGTGAAGCCCAGAGGTCCCAGTATGAGTGTGGCAGGAAGCTCTTTCATAGTCAGGAGGAAAGCAAGGGCAGCCCCGGCAAAAATGCCTGACCTAAGTAAAGGTATGGTTATGATACAAAAGGCGCGCACCGGAGAAGAACCCAATCCACGAGCAGCTTCCTCCAATTTTGGGCTTATCTGCAGCAGGGAGGCCCGGATGCTCCCCAGGGCAGTCGGCAGGAACAGCACCACGTAGGCGAACACCAGCAGGAACAGGCTCTGGTAGAGCGGCGACGCATAGTTGGCAGCGAAGAACACCAACGCCAGGGCGATGGTGATGCCCGGCAGGGCAAAGCCCACATAGCTCAGGCGCTCGATGACGTTGGCAACGTAGCTAGGGTAGCGCACAACCATAATGGCAACGGGGAGGGCTACCACGGCGATGACCACCGCCGCCAGGGCGGATACGTAGAAGGAGCTCCAGGCGGCCCCCCACACGTAGGACATAGACTCCTCGGAGGAGAATCCTCGGACCACCCAGTACAGTAGTATGGCAACAGGTATCGCCAGGGATGCCAGGACTACCAGGGAGCAATACCCCATGGCTGGCCATCGCCACCTGCCCAAGGGCACGAGGGGAGCGGGTCTCTCGGGTCCGGGGGTGCCCGCAAAGTACTTGAAGCGGGCCCGGGTCCCCGCTTCCGTCACTATGATCAGGAGGGCCAGCACCACGAGCACCATGGAAAGGGCGGCGGCTATGGTGCGGTCAAGGGCCGACTCGTACTGGATGAATATGGCTGCGGTAAGAGTCTCATACTGCAAGAGGGATACGGCGCCGAAGTCGCTTAGCGTGTAGAGGCCCACCAGAAGGGCGCCGGCGGCAATGCTGGGCTTAAGCTGGGGCAGGGTGACCTCGAAGAAGGTGCGCCAGCGGCTGCTGCCCAGATTCCTGGACGCCTCTTCCAGGGAGGCATCCAGCTTCCACAGCCCCGCGCTTACAGTTAGCAGCACGTAGGGATAGCTCAGCAGGGTCAGAGAAAGGAAGGCGCCAGGGAAGCCATAGATGTCGGGCAGGCGTTCCACGGCGAATGCCCACTCCAGGGCATCCTGCAGCATCCCCCTGGGCCCCAGGGCAACGATGATCAGAAATGCCCCTATGTAGCTGGGGATCACAATGGGCAGGCTCACCAGGATGACCCACAGCCTCCTAAAGGGCAGGTCGGTGCGGACCGTGAGCCAAGCCAAGGGTACTGCCAGTGCTACGCATGCGGCGGACACCGAACCTATCAGCAGCAGGGTCCTGAGGAGAATCTCCAGGGTGCGGGAGCGGAACAGCAGGTCCCAAGTCTCGGCTCCGGCGCCAAGGGTGCGAACAGCCAGGTACGCGATAGGCAGCACCATGGCCAACGCCACCAGCGTCGCAGGTACCCCGATGGGCAAGGGTGGCATGGCGCCGCCCAAGACTCTTGTCAGCAGGTTGCCAACGTGGAATGCCGTATGTCTCGAATTGCCTGTCGAGACCGTCACGTTCCGGTCTCCGACCCGTACAACCCTGCACCAGCATCCAGGGATTCGCGAGGTCCTTCCGGTTCCACAGGGGACGTTCTGCCCCCAGCGACGCGTTCCCTCTTCAGTCTCCACATATCTTGCAGCGTCCAGCCGCGGTACTTGAAGAGCAAGAAAGCTACGGCGCCTCCAGCCATTGCAAGCCACGTCGCGGTGAGCGCCCAAGTATGCGCGGTCCACGATGTGTACTTGGGGAACAAGGGGGCCAGCCCAGCGAACAATGGTGTGCTCATATCGAAGGGATCAACTGCCAGGGTAATCTCCCCGGTGTGTCCAGCGTATCCGAGGGAACCTGTAACCGCCAGAGAATACAAGGCCAACACCCCCATCAGCAACCAAGGCGCCATACCCTTGTCCTTCATCAAGACCACCAAAGGCAGGGCAAACAAGGGCATTACGGTGACCATCGTCCGGCCCGGGAACCACCAACCCATCATTGTTATAGCCACAAATGTCGCGATCAGGACCTGGGCGGCCACTAAGGCTATTACCAAGCGCGGAAGGCCCTTGTGCCACAGGAGTAGCACCATGCCCAGAACCGCAGGCAGCAGCACGGGAGCCCATCGGGCAAGACCGAAACGCTGGTCGATAAATAGTCCCCATAGTCGGTAGATGCGGTCCCCGTAGGCGATGTGCTGGTCCAAGACCTGGAGCGTAGAGTGACCGGCATAGACAGTGCCGACGCTGTAGGGGGTGAGTGTTCCGAAGACGTCCAGATGAAACCAGATAAAGGATCCGGCAGCCAAGGTACCTGCGCCTACCAGTGCGACCCTGCCTGAAGGTCCTGCAATCGCAAGAAAATAGAGTCCGACCAAGGCCGACAGAGGGGCGTAACGGACTCCCATCCAGACCATGGCTGTCAAGGATAGCGCCAGGAAGATGGCGCGCCACGGTCCAGCCTTCCCACCAAGGCTCACTAGGATCAGGGAGACAATGAGGGCAAGGGCGGCGGGTATCTCGGGATATACCTCGGTTGAGTACACGAACGCCGAAGCGGTCAGCGCTACCGCCAGCGTCGCCAGCCAGCTCACTAAGAAGGCCCCGGTCAGGCGGGCCCAGAGGGAATAGGCTAGGGAGAAAGTCAATGCTGCAAGGAGGAGCAGCTCCCACTGGGCTCCCGCCAGACCGGCAAGCCAGAAGCCGGGAATGACAAACACCGAAAGGCCGGGGTTGTGTGGGCTCAGAAGGGTCCCATCATCGAGGGGGACCGATTGCCTCCAGAGACCCCCGGGATGGTCGAAGAATTCTTTGTAAGATTCTGTAGCGTACTGATGGCGGAGGTTCAGGTCCCGGTCCTGGATCAGGCTCTGAGTTGTTAACAAGTAAAATGGTTCATCGCCAGTGATCTTGGCCCCTCTGCTGGCGCGTATCTCCACCGAAAATGAGTAGGCGAGAACCAGGATAAGGAACATCGCCAGGGCTCCAGTCAGTAGGGGTCTCCTGCTGACGAGCCCTGCGATGTTGTGCCACCACCGCCGTAGGATGTCCAGATTCATGTTGGCGCTAGGGTAGTATTCCGGTGCTCCGGAGGAGGTCCAGGGTGCCCGCGGCATCCGAAAGGTCGCTCAGGTTGATGTCCGGAGGGTCCAGCTGCTCCAAAGGCACCAAGTCGTCCCGGGGATTGAAGCCGGGGACCAAGGGATATTCCTGGGTCTCGTTGGCAAAATACTCTTGAGCAGGCTTGCTCAACAGGAATTCTATGAACTCCTCGGCTAGGTCTCGGCTATCTGCCGTCTTCAGGATTCCCGCTCCAGCAGTTAGCACCAAGGCGCCGGGGTCCCTGTTGCCGAGGTAATGGTTCCGAGCGCCGAAGCCTTCTCCTTCAGCCTCCAGGAAGCGCCTGAGATAGTAGTGATTTACGAAGCCCACATCTATCTCTCCCTTGGCGGCTGCTTGCACAGTGGTAACGTTATTCGGGTAAGCGCGAACGTCGTTGGCCTGAATTCCCTCCAGCCATTCGCGAGTCCTCTCCTCTCCCAGCAGCACACGCATTCCGGTAACGAAGGCTTGGAACGAAGCATTCTGGGGGGCCCAACCGATGCGTCCCCTCCATTCCGGCTCTGTAAAGTCGAGTATGGAATCGGGAATGTCCACATCGGGGTCAATTCGCGAAGTGTTATAAACAACCGTCCTTGCTCTCCCGGATGTACCAATCCAGTCGCCGCTCTGAGCGCGAAAACGCCTGTCCACCTTGTTCAGGATGTCATCGGGCAAGGTATCCAGGATTCCCTCGTCCGACAGCAGGCCCAGAAAGCCGGGGTCCTGCAAGAACACTACGTCGGCAGGACTGCTGTCGCCCTCCTCCAATATGGTGCTGGCGATCTGGGAGGTTCCAGCGTAGTTCACTCGGATAGCTATGCCCGTCTGGTCCCTGAATGCTTCCAGGATGGGATGCACCAGGTTCCTGCTGCGCCCGGAATAGACCGTCAGGATGTCCTCATCACCACCGCACGCGCCAGCCATGATGCCGATAATCAACGCAACCGGCAGAAGTAGGGCGAACCTGGACCATCGCTGGAATTTATTCATCGGTCTCCTTTGTCCTTTGATTCAAGATTGCTTACTGGATCGGGCTGATGGGGCTAGGCCACCAGATGAGGGACCCTCGCCGCAGCCTTGTGCCGGCGATTGGCCTGCCTGGCCGCTTCCATGATAATCATGGGAGTCCCAACTTCCTTTCCGGTCGAACACACCGCCGCCACATCTTTAGGAAGGCATGACCCGCCGTAGCCCCTCTCCTGGGTAACCAGCGTGTGGCTCGGAGAAATCCTCCCGTCTTGAAGCCACAAATGCCGCACAGTGTCATAGTCGATGTCCAGGGCTTGGCAAAGATCATAGTACTCGTTGCAGAACCCGACTTTGAGGGCAAGGAAAGAGTTCTCCATATACTTGACAACCTCGGCAGTCGCCGGAGGTACTCTGAAGTAGGACCGGTCTTCGCCATAGATCTGTTCGAATAGGGCCTGCACTTCAGACGTTGCGGGTTCATAGCCGCCAAATATGAAGAAGGCCCGGTTCCCTTCACTCCGGTATGGGTGGTCCGATGATTCGCCCGCGTATTCCGGAACGTACACCACAGGTTTGCCATAAGTGTTGATAAGCCGTTCCGTCGTACCTATGGAAACGGTGCTGTGACATACTATCGCTTTTCCGGGGGATGCTGCAGCTACCACCTGCTCAACTATGCTGGTGTCGCACCTTCCATCCTCCAGGGATGGCGTGGGCACCGCAACAAACACCATGTCTGCGTCTTTCAGGTCTTCCAGCCTTCCCAGACCTTTGGGAGGGTCATATATCCTGGTATCTGCGATTCCTTCAAGTCGCGTCTCCACTATCTGTCCGATGTTGCCGTAACCGGCGATTGTGATGTTCACGTTCTCCTCCCTTGATATTAGCTACAGGACCCCAGAGCTCTCCCAATCCGGAAGGGCTATGTCACCCATTCCTGGCCCCAGCCCATCTCCAGCTGGCGACCGCAGCCTCGTCATCCCGCCTGAGCTCCGGGGCTTGAATAACGCTATCTCTTCCTTGCTTTGCTGACCGCTCCTCGGCTGGATCGGTGACCGAGGAGCGGTCAGGGTCATTCTTCAGTTGGAACCGGTTACTCGAAGCTGGTCACAAGATCATCCTCGGTCAGCAGCAGGGCCGACGCCACCCCGTTCAGGGCAGCCAGGGCGCCATCCCGCGACGCAGCGGTGATCTCGTCAGCGCCAGCCTGCAGGTAGGCCATGATAGTCTCGTCAGCGCTGGCATCAGCCGTGGCAACGTCAGGCTGAATGGACCGATAGAACGCCAAGGCTTCCACCTGGTGGGTCCCATGGTCCTTGCCTTCAGCCACATCCCGCTGGGTGATGCCGATGTACCTTACGGTGGCGAGGTAGAAGATGGCGTTGAAGCGGGAGTAGACCTCCTGGGTTGCGGTCTCCAAGGCCTCGGCATCCATGTCGTCAGCCGCCTGCCTAGCCCTGTCCATGGCTTGGCGCAGCGGGATGTCCAGGGTGCCTTCCCGTCCAAAGTTGGCTTCTCGGGCCCTGGCGAGGGCTGCCAGCGAGTTCGGGTACTCTCCATCGACCTCTTCCCCAACATACACAGCCCATGCCTCATCGATCAGCCGGGAACTCATCCTATCTTGGCCAACGATCATGTAGAACTTGGCCCAGTGGTAGAGAATCCTCAAGACAGACTTGTTGATGTCCTGCCGCTTCTGGGCATCGGTGTAATCCTCCGCCGCTCCGCGACCCCGTATTGCATTCGAGATCGGCGAATTAAGGAAGGAGCCGGAGCCGTAGAACTCTGCCGAGTCCGGGAAGTAGGTCCCAGGTGTGCTTCCGGAGGCAAAGCTCCGCAGCGTGCGGCTCTGGTTGCCAAGTCGAGTATGAGTACCCGCTTCGTACAGCAGCCATATCTCCGCGGCAGGGAGGGGCTGGCCCTCCTTGATGCGGTTAGTAAGGGCCGCTATCTCCTGGTAGTCCGAGGAAATCTTCTGGTATATTTCCCGGTTGGTGGTGGGAGTGTAGTAGCCATCAGTCGCCGTCGGACCCTCGGTCTCGGGTTCCTGACCTACGGGAATAAACACGCTGCGCGAGAGGTCCACTTCCCCTGTGTCGGGCGACGGAGCACCGCTGGGGCCATCCCCGGTATCGTCCGTGTACTCGGTGACCAAGTCACTCTGTTGCAACAGCAGGTCAGACGCCACCCCGTTGAGGGCAGCCAAAGCCCCGTCGCGAGAGGCAACATCGACCGCACTCAACTCGGCGGTCAAGTATGCCATGATGGTCTCGTCGGCTGACGGGTCCGCCTTAGCAACATCAGGCTGTATGGAGCGGTAGAAAGCCAACGCCTCTACCTGGTGGATTCCCAGGGCATCGTCGTTGCCGGCCACTGCGTCGTCATACACCCGGCCGATGTACCGGACAGTGCTCAGGTAGAAGATGGCATTAAAGCGGGAGTGGACTTCCTGGGTTGCTGTTTCCAGGGCCTCCGCGTCCATGTCATCGGCAGCTTGCCTTGCCCTGTCCATGGCTTGGCGCAGCGGGATGTCGATCGTGCCTTGCCGTCCGAAGTTCCCCTCACGCCCCTGGGCTACGGCAGCCAGTGAGTTGGGGTATTCACCATTTACCTCTTCCCCAACGTATACAGCCCATGCCTCATCGATCAGCCGCGAGCTCATCCGGTCCTGGCCGATGATCATGTAGAACTTCGCCCAGTGATAAAGGACTCTCAGGGCGGACTTGTTTATCTCCTGCCGCTTCTGGGCATCAGAGTAGTTTTCCGCGTCGCCACGACCGCGAATAGCGTTCGAGATTGGCGAGTTGAGGAAAGACCCTGACCCATAGAACTCGGCTGAGTCCGGGAAATAGGTCCCCGGTGTCGTGCCCGAGGCAAAGCTTCGGAGCGTACGGCTCTGGTTGCCAAGACGGGTGTGCATACCTGTTTCGTACAGCAGCCATATCTCCGCCGCTGGCAAGGGGTTACCGTCCTTAATCTGGTTGGTGAGCTTTACGATCTCCTGATAATCGGTGGAGATCTTCTGGTATATCTCCCGGTTGGTGGTGGGAGTGTAGTAACCATCGGTCGCTGTCGGACCCTCAGTCTCGGCTTCAAGTCCTACGGGAATCCACAGCCCCCGGACGTCGGGCGCGCCCGTTCCGGTTCCAGTACCTGTTCCCGTGCCGGTCCCAGTGCCAGTCCCAGTGCCCGTGCCTGTTCCAGTGCCCGTGCCTGTCCCAGTGCCAGTGCCGGTACCCGTACCGGTGCCGGTCCCAGTGCCGGTGCCGGTCTCAGTGCCGGTCCCAGTGCCCGTGCCTGTTCCAGTGCCGGTGCCTGTCCCAGTGCCGGTCCCGGTACCCGTGCCGGTGCCTGTCCCAGTGCCGGTGCCGGTCCCAGTGCCAGTGCCGGTCCCAGTGCCAGTGCCGGTCCCAGTGCCAGTGCCGGTGCCTGTCCCGGTACCCGTGCCGGTGCCTGTTCCCGTGCCTGTCCCGGTCCCAGTGCCTGTCCCGGTGCCGGATACGCTGCCACCGCCTGAGCCTTCGATTACATCTATGGTGGGGCGGTCCTCACCATTACCGCATCCTGCGGATATCGCCATCACTGCCAGCAGAGCTGCCAGGATAACCAAGTAGCAAGGCCTCCCTATCACCATCTTGGCGACCGAAGCATGAATCATCGTAGCCCTCCAGCTCCTTAGAATTGTGATTAACCGGTCTAACCTTGTAGTACTTCTCTAGCTATGCCCAAGGGAACACGCCAGAGGTACTGCAGGCTGATGAATGAGCGCCCATGTCCCCGATATGTGTAGGTGATGGGCACCTCCGTCATCTTCATGCCCTTATGAAGCAGGTCCAGGGTCAGCACCTGGGCGTAGTTGTAGTCATGGATGATCTCCGCGACCGATAGGGCTTCCCTGGAGAATGCCCGAAAGCCCGTCTGGCCATCGGTGATTCGCCGTCCAGCCAGGACGCAAAGGGCGCCCGTAAACGCCAGGTTGGCCAATAGTCGATGAATGGGCTGTCCCCTGCGGGTCCCCTTGAAACGAGAACCTAGAACATAGTCGGCTCTGCCGCTTTCGATGGGATCGAGGAGCAGCGGGATCTCCCGGGCGTCGTACTCCCCATCAGCATCCAGATAGACTGCCGCCCGCACCCCCGCATCCCTGGCTGTTCCAAGCCCCGTCCTCAGAGCAGCCCCCAAGCCCCTGTTCCTTTCGTGACGAACGACCAGGTCGGCTCCCCACTTGTAGGCGACATCGGACGTATCGTCCGTGGAACCATCGTCAACAACGACGACCCACAAGTTCGGAACCACATCACGGGGGATCGCGCTGAGGGTGCCGGGAAGGTTCGCAGCCTCGTTTCTAGCGGGAATCACTACGGCTACATCATCTGAGGCACGCAGTGGTGAAGCGTCGGGAGCAATTAGGACCTGTCCCACCGAGGATTCGGGGGGCGAAGTGCCCAGGAAGTAGCTGATGGTAGGGGCAACATCTACTATGGAGACAGGGTAGTCGTAGCTCTGACCCGCCTCTATGCCCTTTCCCCAAAGAATGCACGGCACATGAATCTCCGTAGGGCTCATATGCCCGTGGCCCCCAATACCGATCCCCTGCCCATGGTCTGCCGTAATCAGGACAGTGGCATCTTCAAGGTAGCCCCGCTCCCTGCACCAGTCGAGAAACTCTTGGATGATGCTGTCACTGCATTCAATCTTCTCAAGGTACTCTTGGTTGTAGCTCCCCCGGGCATGTCCTGTCTGGTCAACGCTCAAGAGCTGCAACACCAGCAGGTCCGGGTCTTCCTGTTCCAGGGCGTCCTTTCCCTTGGAAGCTAGCGCATGGTCTATCTCGTCGTTGTGTGTAACGGCTGTGACGCTCCTCACATCCTCCTCACCGAAGGCATCGATAAGGTGAGCGATGCCCACCAGACGACCCTTTAGTCCCTCTCTTTCCAGCGAAGCGAAGATGGAGTCGCACTTTACCCCCAGCCTGGGAACAAAGTTGCTTCCCATGCCGTGAACCCGTGGGGGCGCACCGGTCAGCATCGAGCTGAAACAGGTCACGGTCCTCGCCGGGTAAACGGTCCGCATATCATTGAAGGTGGCGCCTTCGGCCTTGAGGCGGTCAATGCATGGGGTATCAGCCGCCAAAAGCCGGTCTGCCCTGCAGCCGTCGATGACAATTGCGATGAACTTCCTGCTTATGCGCCCTCCCGAAATGTTTTTCAGGCGCGTTGGCGACAGGGGCAGAGGAGGCACCCACGTAAAAAACCACTGGTGCAGCAGTACTGCCGACAGTGCGATTCCGATGGTAAGGAGCTCCACATCAAGGAACGCTTGCCATGAAAAGTCGGCAACCAGATAGCGGAAGGAGAGAACAAGCAGTAGGGCCTTGGGCACCTGCTCGAGAAAGTTGCCGCTGGTGGGGTCCGGGTTTTCCAGGACCAGCTTCCAGAACCTGGTGAAGTTGGTCCACGGAGTCCCGATGCGCAAGTGGTAATACACGGAACCCCAGAGACCTACGGTAAAGGAGAAGTACAGCCCCAGCAGAAGGCCCACGGCCAGCAAATCGACGTACCCGAAGACCAGCAGGAACAGGGCAAGGTACACCCAGAGGCCAACCCGCAGTTTCAAGGGAAAGTCATACCTGAAAAAGACGACGAATAATGGAACTATGGCCAGCAGTGCAGCGCCGGCCTTCAGCCAATACTCCCCACTGAGTATGTTCTGAACACTCAGCAGCAGAATAATCCCCATCACGAAGATGGGCGTGAAAGGCTTACCTTCGTTGAACAGGTTCCATGTTCTTGCAGCCATGATTTCAAAACGGCTGGCTGGCTTGGCGTCCTCTGCAGAGCCTCGAAGGGCACCCAAGCCCCTGAGCCCTGGCATGCCCTTAAACGCAGGCAAGGCGAAGGCCAGACCGAAAGAGTAGGAGTAAAGGAACTTCAGAGCGTGGGTCAGCACAGCGAGAGCCAGCGCATCGTTGGCCGGGACTCCCTGCAGCACCAGGGCCCCCGTCATGGCTGCTTCGTAAGTGCCGATTCCCCCAGGAGTGAAATGGAAGATTTGAGCGAGGATAACCACGGCCGTGACGCCAACAGCGGCTTCGATGGACAAGTCAATCCCCAGGGCATGGGCGGCCACTAGAATCACAACCGCCTCAAGCATCCAGCTTGGGATGGTCCAAAGAAGAGCGCCAACAACCCGGGCAAGAGGCACGTTTCGCAGTCCCTCCCGGATGGTGACGAGGGCCTTCGCAAGGACGTTGGGGAGGGGGATTGTGCCTTGATAAAACCTCAACTGCATGAACCCGACTAGTACCAACAGCACCACCACCGACGGCACCAGGATGTTGATCAAGCTGAAGGATGCAGTGGACCGGTTGATCATCAAGAAGATTGAGGCGATGGCTACGAGGCCCGCGATATCCAACAATCGCGACAACACCGTGGTCGTTGCGGCATCACGCAGGGAAACTCCCGATCGGGCCGCAAGGAATGGACGCAGGACCTCTCCTCCCTTGATCGGCAAAACATGATTGGCAAACAAGGAAGCGTGCAAGATTGCAAACATCTTCCAGATGCCCAGGCCGGGAAGCATCTGGCCCCAGGCAACCGACCGAAGCCAAAATGCCGCCGAATAACCGATCACGAAAATGGCGATTAGCTCAGGCTGGCGAGCCAGGGCAGATACCGCGCCTCCCAGTTGGCCAAAATCGACGACAAGCAAAAGGAAAGCGATTGCCGCGCCTGTGAGAGAAAAACCCAGGATAAGCGGAATGCGCTTGGCCCGGATATTTAGCTTGCCCTCAAGCTGGTCCGAATCCGGACTTGTGGATGGGCGATCAGAAATGTTCACTTATGGAGCCTTCTGGTCTGAACTTATAAGTTCGTATTTCTCTTGTTTGCTCATATCCACACAATTAATACTGAGCACATAGCGCACAATGTATATACTTAATTTATTTATTTGTCAATAGTCTATTCAGTATTAATGATTTACAACCATCAGGAGGCACTCTCGACACATGGAAAACCTGGAGGGAAATCTGTAAAATGTTGACTAAAATTAGTGGGGCCCAAGGTGAGGCCCCAGTTTCAAATAGATAGGGGGTAGATCATGGTGATGATGTTGGGAGAGCCGAAACCCGAGGTGAGTGTGGTAGTCGAGAACTATCTTCAGGCCATCTTCAAGCTAAAGGAGCAGGAAGAGAGGCTGGTCCCCACACGGCTGGCTGAAGCAATGGGTGTGTCGGTAGCGACGGCCGTGGGCACCCTTAAGCGCCTGACAACCCAGGGCATGATCGAAGATGCCACCAAGGGCAAGGAGATCAAGCTGACACCCAAGGGGAAAGACCTAGCCGAATCGGTAGTCCGGCGCCATCGACTGGCCGAACGAATGTTGGTGGAGATATTGGGGCTGGAGTGGCACAAGGCCCATAGGGAAGCCCATCGCCTGGAGCACGCCATCTCACCCGAGGTCGAGAAACTGCTTGTGCAGGTGCTGGGTTATCCCGAAACCAACCCCTTTGGACGTCCCATCCCGGGCTACAGCGGCAGACCCGGACCCATGAAGGCGATCACAGAAGCAAGGGAAGGGGACGATGTGCAGCTGAAGCAGGTACCCGAGGAGGATATGACCCTGCTGGCCTTCCTGGACTCAAACAACCTTAAGCCCGGCGTCCGGGCGACCATCAAAGAGAAGGCGTCCTTCAAGGGTACGGTCACCCTGTCGGTAGCTGGGGAAGATGTGGTGCTGGGCACGGAGATAGCCCAGAAGATCATGGTCGGCCCGTACAAGGACGATTAGGGGCCTGACTGAGGAAAGAGAAGAGTGGAGCCGGCGAGGGGATTCGAACCCTTGACCTGCGGTTTACGAAACCGCTGCTCTACCACTGAGCTACGCCGGCCCATGCCGAGGAAAGGGGCTTCAACCAGCATATCACCATATCGAATTTGAAGCTAGAATGAACTCCGTAGGCGAGTCCTCTGAGAATAAGAAAGACCTGGCCCCCAATAATCGGGAAGCCAGGTCCTTCTTTTTGCCCTGGAAAGAGCGCCCGCGTCACCAGATCAAATCATTAGTGCTTGTTCCAATGGCCAAAGGTAATTGGGTTACGAATCTACGGCCTCCGGGCTCTCCTCCTGAGCAGATCTTCGTGTTGCTGCTGGCATCCGATATGTACACTCAAAATATTTCGCTAGGCCTCCAGGCAGTTCAACCCGCAACAACCTGCCCGCCCTTGACGGGGCCCACTGGAAAGCCGGTGTCCGATGATGCTGTCCCGCCGCAAGAGAATTCTCCAACAACAACATCTCGGGGGGCGGGCCAAAAGAGAAAGGGCCGGCAATCCTACCAGCCCCTCACCACATCGCCCGCCTCGTTTTTGTTTGTGGCTATCGCCGAAAATCCACCGCCCTTCCTCAGGGTCCAATCCTCCGGCTGCCATGAGCGCCGTGAAACCAATTCCCACCAGGTCTACTGCGTTCCGCAGGAAAACTCAAATAATGCTGGTCGAACCTGATGAGCCGGACTCTGCTGCGCCTGCTCTAGCCACCCCACCGCCGGCCCTAAGGCCCGCCTTATAGGAGCGGATCCTATGCTGCCCACGGTGATGCTCTTCAATTGTTTTAGGGCACGTAGCCCGAATTCAGAATTACGGGGGCGCGTCCAGTGGTACACCAACCCCCTACCTCAGCGTACTGAGGTAGGTAACAGGGTATATATCGACCTTTCACCTTTACAAGGCGTTCCGTCTCCAAGTTGGAGCATTTCTGTACCTCTGCGCCTCTCGCGAGTATGGATCGGGGAATGATGCCCCGGCATGTTCCGTGGCGGCAAAAGGCCCGGACAAGTGATTGTCCGGGCCTGAAGTAGTCCAAACCAATTTGAGCTGCCGGTTCGTCCTGAGGGAAATCGAAGGGCGAACCGTCTTTTCTGCTAGTCGGTTACGTAGGGCAGCCCCTGCTCTTTCCACCCGGAAAAGCCAGGGTCCATGTAACTTACGTTCTCGTAGCCGATCTCCCTAAGTGTCTTCGCTGCCAGCGAAGCTCTTCCCGTGCCCGCTCAATGGCACACAATGGGAGTGCTCTTGTCGGGCACCAGCTCGTCTATCCTCCCCTCCATGCGTCCCCGGGACACATGCACCGCGCCTTCGATATGCCCCTGGTCCCACTCCTCCTTCTCACGCACATCGATGATGAGGAGGTTCTGCTTCTGCTCCACCGCCTGGTACACATCCTGGGCGGACGTCTTGGGCATCATCTCCTGGGCTTGGGCGATCAGCTCTCTACCTGTCGGCATTCTTGCCCCCTTTCCCCAACAAATTCGGCCTGCCAATGGCAGATTCTACCATCTTTCCCCAATCCGGCAATTAGCCCGATGCCGGCATGTCCCACTGGCATGCCGAAATCACCCACGGTGGCCGACTGCCCATGGCACCCCGGCGACGCCAGCATTCCTTGACTTGCTTTGGGTCAGGCCATAGAATGGCATGACTCTTTCGCCGGACCCTCTCCCCTCACCACCATTTATGCAAGCACGCCCGATGACCCCCAGAATGGTGGAACAGGGCCGATGGTCCGATTCGAACACTACCGGTACGGTGAAACTCGATGAAAACACGTGCACCCCGGCGCAGGTCTGAGCGCCGCGTTTCAGCAGGGGGAGTGGTCTACAGGATTGAGAACGGGCTCATCGAAGCGGCCCTGTGCGGCCGGCTAAAGCCCCTGAAGTGGAGCCTTCCCAAGGGAACTCCGAACACAAGCGAGAGCCTGGAGGAGACCGCCCTCCGAGAGGTGCAGGAAGAAACGGGGCTGGAAGTCCGGATCGAGGCTCCAATAGGCAACATCAGCTACTGGTTCGTGGACCCCGAAAGCCGGACCAACTGCGAAAAGACCGTTCACTTCTTCCTGATGAGCCAGACAGGCGGGTCCACCGACCTGCACGATTTTGAGTTTGATCGCGTTCAATGGTTCCCATGGGACGGTGCCCTCAGGTCATTGACCTACCCCAGCGAGGTCGATGTGCTGCAACGGGCGCTGAAGCTGATCCGGGCCAGGGAGCCTCAGGAGACCGGTTCCCATGGCAAGGGGATGGCCGTGGGGGGAGACGCTTGCGACTGAACGGGAAGAGGATCGTCCTTAGGGACAAGATGCTCGAGGATGCGCCCCTGGACTACCAGTGGCGCTCCGACGAAGAGCTGGCCCGCCTGGATGCCGCCTTTCCCTTAAGGTCCACTTACGAGGAGTTCCTTCGCCTGTTCAGGGACCAGTTGCGCTACCCAACCCCCGGCTCCGGCAGGTTCGGCATCGAAGCCGGCGAGGGCCGGTACATCGGGAATTGCATGTACTACGACTACGACTCCATCAACCAACAGGCGGAGCTGGGCATCGTCATCGGCGACAAGGAGTACTGGGGCAAAGGGTACGGGTGCGATGCTGTGATCACCCTGAGGGACCACCTGTTCACCAGCACCAAGCTGAACCTGAAGCGCATCTACCTGCACACCCTGACCTGGAACGTGCGAGCGCAGAAAGCCTTCTCAAAGTGCGGGTTCGAGACCGTCAGAACGGTGAAGCGCAGCGGCATGGACTTCATGCTGATGGACATCTACCGCACCCGATGGCTGTCCCTGAAGGCCGCCGAGGATGCCGCTGCGACCCCCGTAAGCGAATAGCGTTCCCGAAGACTACGGCTAAGGTTCCCGGCTTGCCAGCTCCACGGTAGCTGACCCCAGGGTGGTCCGCTCTCCTTGGCCGTTGTCCAGCCAGATCTCACAATCAACCAAGCGCTTCCCCGACTCCTCGTACTTCCGTGTTACCTTCCCAGAGGCAGTCAGCCTATCTCCTGGAACATCCATTCCCCGGTACTGGCACGTAAGCCGGCGCAAGGTTCCGCCTTCCCGTATCCAGTCGGTCACAAGCTGGCCCAGGAAAGCGCTCTTAAGCGCCCCGTGCAGGATAGGGCCGGGCAGCCCGTTCCCCAGCGCGTAGTCCTTGTCGTAGTGAATCTCGTAGAAGTCCCCCGACGCCCCCGCGTACCTCACCAGCTGGCGGGTGGTCGGGTCCTTTGTGATGGAGGGAAGCTCCTGCTCTTCATGGATATCTTCCCAGTACAGCTTAGCCATGTCTTACCTCGTTGATGGGTCGGGTATCGTCTAGTACCGGATGAGGGTGCTTAGCTGGGTGGCAACCACCCGCCCGAACTGGTTGGTGTAGGTGATCTTCAGGACCGTGAACACCATCAGGCCCAGGCGTCCGCTCCGTTCACTCATGCTCTCTATCCGGGCCACGGTAGTGATCGTATCTCCAGGCCTGACCGGCTCGAAGTACTCCCAGTCGCTGCCCGCATCCAGCATACGCTCGAAGGGCATGGGGAAGGGAGGGTCGGGGCGGATGACCGGGGCGGAGCGCAGGAAGGTCGGCGGGGCGACCATCCCGCCCGCAGCGCTTTGGCGCGCTTCCGCTTCGTCGTTCCACAGGGGGTTCGGGTCGCCGATGGCTTGGGCGAACCGGACTATGGCCCCCTTCTCCACCTCCAGTACCTGGGGCGGAGATTCCACCCCGATAGCCCGGCTGCGCATCTCTTCGGTTAGGAACGGCCCCGTTTCAGCCATGTACTAGACCTCCTCGCAGGTGCGGAGAGAGTGTATAAATGCAGTACCTTGGTGTCAATTTATGAGAAGAGTCCCGAATGTTCAGGATCACTCCAGCTTTTGCAGGCGGGCCAGCGACTGGAGAAGCTTCTTCACTCCTGCATCTACAAAGGCAACGGTGACCTCATTGTCTCCACCCGATGGGGTGCAGCTCACGACCATCCCTTCTCCGAAGGTGGGGTGCCGTACCTTGTCCCCCGAGGCGAGGCCCGGCAGCACAGGCGCATCCTCGACCGGTTCGGCCATGGAAGGCTCCCAATCGCTGAGGCGGCCTCGCTGCGTTGGAGTTAGGCCGGAAACCTCCGGCAGCCGGGGCTCCCGGATGCTGGCCGGCACCTCCTGCAGGAATCGGGACGGCAGAGAAGGCCCATACCCGCCCTGGAACCGGCGTCGAAATGCGCGCAGCATGTACAGTCGGTCCTTGGCCCGCGTCATGCCCACGTAGCACAAGCGCCTCTCCTCCTCCAACTGGCCCGGATCGTCCAGGGACCGGAAGTGGGGCAGCAAACCCTCTTCCATCCCCACCATGAACACCACGGGGAACTCCAGCCCCTTGGCTTGGTGCAGGGTGATTAGGGTAAGTGAATCGGCGCTCTCCTCATAGTTGTCCGCATCCGCCACCAAGGCCAGACGCTCCAGCAGCGAGGTCAGCCCCTGGGGAGGCTCCTCTTCCTTGAACTCCTCCGCTGCCCGCCTGAGCTCCATGATGTTCTCCCAGCGTTCCTCGGGAAAGTCGTAGTGCTCGGTCACGTACTGCTGATACCTGGTCCGTTCCAGCACCATGTCTATAAGGGCGACCACGTCGATACGATTGCTCTCCTCCGCCAGCTCCTGGACCAAGGCCAGGAAGGCCGCCATCTGGGCGGCTGCCCTGGAAGATAGAACCCCACGGAGCGACACACCCTCCTGTGGCTCATTGTTCAGCGATTCCAGGGCGGCATACATCGAAGTCCCCTGGGATGTTGCCCAGCGTGACAGGTCGTCCATGGACTTGCTTCCTATCCCCCGGCGGGGCACGTTTATTGCGCGCACCAAGCTCACATCATCCTGGGGGTTGCCGATCAGGCGCAGGTACGCGATCAGGTCCTTGACCTCTTTCCGTTGGTAGAAGCGCACGCCTCCCACCAGCTTGTATCGCATGCCGTAACGGAGGCAGCCTTCCTCCAAGGCCCGGGACTGGGCGTTCACCCTGTACATGACAGCGCAATCGCCGAGGCCGGCGCCCTCGACCCGGCCCAGCCTCTCCACCTCGCTGATCACGTACTGGGCTTCCTCCTCTTCGTCGTGGGTCTCATGGACCACAACCGGAGGGCCCTCGTCCTTGCTGGTCCACAGCTCCTTGTGTATCCGCTGGGTGTTGGCCGAGATCACCTTTTGAGCAGCCTCGACGATGTTCCCCGTGGAGCGGTAGTTCTCTCCCAGGACTATGCTGCGGGCTTCCGGGAAGTCGCTTTGGAACCCCAGGATGTTGCGGATGTCGGCATGGCGCCAGCCGTATATGGACTGGTCGGCATCCCCTACAACGCAGATGTTGCGGTACTGCCCGGCCAGCAGCTTGGCCAGGGTGTACTGGGCCACATTGGTGTCCTGGAACTCGTCGATGAGGATGTGCTGGAAGCGCCTCTGGTACTTCTCAAGCACATCCTGGTTCCTGCGAAGGAGCTGCACCGACATCAGGAGGAGGTCGTCGAAGTCCAGAGCATGGCTGCGCCTAATCAGCTCATCGTACTTTTCGTAGACCTTGGACACCTGTCCCTCGAAGAACCCCTCGGATATGGCGGCATATCCGGCTGCATCCAGCACCAAGCTCTTTGACCGGGAAATCGCGCCCTGGATAGCCCGCACATGGTACTGCTTGGAGTCAATATTCACCTGGGCCATCGCCTCTTTCATGAGCTGCACCTGGTCGTCATCGTCGTATATGGTGAAGCTGGGGTCGAGGCCGATGTGGGCGCCCTCTCTCCTGAGAAGCCCCGCGCAGAAGGCGTGGAAGGTGCCGACGGAGAGGCGGTCCATGCGGGAGCCGACCAGCCGGCTCAGGCGTTCCTTCATCTCGCCAGCAGCCCTGTTGGTGAAGGTAACCGCCAGTATGCGGTATGGACTGATCTGCCACTTGCGAATGAGATACGCGATGCGGTGGGTAATAACCCGGGTCTTGCCGCTGCCGGGACCCGCCACAACCAGGACAGGTCCCTCGATGGACTCTACAGCTTCCCGCTGGGCCGCGTTCAGCCCTTCCAGCAGCGGGTCATCGGATGTCGTCATTGCCCCTCAACCCCACAACATCCCCATAGTAGACAGGGTGCTGAATTCATTGCCACGAGCTGCCCACCAGCTATGGTCAGAAACCGCAAGCTCCCTTTAGGCAATCCGGCGAGCAGGGTTCCAGTGTAGGAGCGGCCAGTGCTTCCGTCAACACAGCACTGCCGTCGGCACGCCTAGATCAAAAAGGCTTCCCCCTTGCACATCTGCCGTTCGCCCTGAGCCTGTGCTGAGGCTCTCGAAGGGGAACGGACAGCCAGTGCAGCATGCCCCCTGCCCCTCCTACAGGGTAGCGGGCGGGCAACGTTCGCCGGGCTATACACATGGATGAGCAGGTATAATACAAGGAATCCTACCTGTACAAAGAGAACACAGAAATGGTCGTTAATCCGAGCTTGGAGAATTGGGTCACCAGACAATCCACTGTCAAGCACGAGGACTACACTAGGTGCGCCCATTGGCCCGTGATATACATTCGAAGACTGACCGAGCATCCAGATGACAGGAATTTGAGACTAACCTCGGCAATGCACACAATGGAGGTCATCTATCAGATCTATCCGGGGGATGCGGTTAACGAGCAACGCGAGTTTCTCGCTAAGGATATGTTACAAGCATGCTGTCGCGACTACGGGTTTGAGTACGAGGCTACTGAAAAAAGCTGGAACGGCTTCCCGGATGGCCGGGCAACTATAAACGGTGCTTCCTATAATGTGGAGGCTACGTCTGTAATGCCTTTGACAACCTCTGGGATACCAATCACGAAATATATGAGGCTGATGGGGGAATCTCATATATCCCATCCACGTCTGGCGCCCATTAGGCACTGTGTAACAAGTCCTTGCCCACCACAGACACTCTTTGGACCTGAGGCGTGGTATGTACGTAAGCACCCCGCCGACCACACTTACTTCGAGGTATGGCCTCCTTTGCTTGCATCTGAATTTTTCCCGATTATTGAGCGTGGAGGGCATCCGCTGGAAGTGCCGTATATCGTCGCATCTCAAGTTCACCATACGCGGTCAATGTTCGTCTCTCAATTTCAGGCAGCTTTAGACCGGAAGGCGATGATTATCCAAGACAAGGGTCAAGATCATAAGAACTGCCTAATTGTTTTGAGCGAGGGCATGATCCCTCGCCCTGAATGGATTGAGGACATTTCGTTTAGGAATTGCGCTTGTATTGACAGCGTCGTTCTTGTAGCTGTAGACGGGTACGTTGGGATGATTCACAACCTGAACTTTGCAAAGCGAACTCTCTCCTTAGTCCTGAAATGCGGATTTTGCGGCAAGAAGGATTGCCTCCATGCCCCATCGCATGGGACCTTCGCCGAATTCATGGAGGGGCATGAGCTGCCGACCAAGGTTACATCTCAACCAACTAAGATAGATCAGATTTACGAAATGACACGATTGACGGTGTCGGACTTTCTCCCTTGACCCAAGAAAGCGTTGACCAAAGAATATTCACGGCTAGGCAAACGGTCTCGCTACTCTTGGAGGAATAAAAGCTAAGAGCTATGACCATTGCCTGAAAAGCCAGATGCCCCAAATCAGAGATGCTTTCGGCCACTTAGGACGACCGACTGATTTGGTGAGGAACCGGCCTCGATCGACGCCGACCGTCTTAAATTGCTGTGACTCTAGAGAACAGGTAACCAGAACCCTTACTCAATCGGAGAGGGCAGATGGAGAAATACGAGCAATTGGAGAGTGGGATATACATCCCTTCTTTGAGCAACGAGACTGACAACCAAGCGAGGGAAATGGTCGAATCTCCCATGATGCAATTCCTGATGCTGAACGTCTTCAACGCTTGGGCTCGCCAAGAGGGAAACTATAAGACAGCGTGGCATTCACCCGTTTATGCCCAGCTAGCTCTGGTCCAAGACACGGCGATGCACGGGGTAAAGTTAATACAAGAGGCTGACTACGTGCCTCAGAGCAAGGGATGGGCTGTTACCTCATTGCTGGCTCGAGGGGTTAGCTTGGCCCGACTCTCGTGCCTCGCACTAGATATGGGAAGTTTTTCAGATGCCTTTGCCAACTTTCGGATGCTCCTGGAAAGAGAAATGGTCCTTAGGTATCTCGAAGCCAACAACCAGTACGACGCTTTCGCCAAAGCCTCCTATGCAGAGTTATACCATCGAGCAGGTAAAGGCATAAACGACAAGGAGTTGCGGAAGGGCTACACTTCCAGTGCTGCTAAGGAATCCAGACGGATGATGGAGCTAATACGAACCGAATACTTTGCCAATGATTCTCCCAGGGCTCCTGGTCATTATTGGAGACGTCCCAAGTCGCAAGAGCTTGCGGATGAATACGCCAAAGGACTCTCTTCGAGATCAGGCAAGGCCAGAGCTAGAGCGGCTATACGGGCCTACAAATTGGGGAATAGGAGCGTCCATCCAGGAATCAGGGATATGCTACAACCCGAGGACTCTGATATATCCGCAGAAGACTTGAGGGGTCTTATCCTATTGACTCTAGTAGATTTAGCTACATTCAGCTTGTCTCGCTTTCAAGAGTCGTCCTCACTTGCAAACAAGATAGAGAGAATCATTTTGCAACCGCCATCCGGTGCCCCAATAATCGATATGCTCCTAGCAGAAAACACTTCCGCTTAGGCATAAACCAGAAGAAACAAGTACACGAACATTCCCCACACCACCACCTAACTCGACCTGCTGATCTGGTTAGGCGATATGCTGGCCATGCCAGCGGACGCCGACTTGAAACTCACGAGATCAGACCGGCAATGATTGCGAACATTAAGGTCCGATAATAGAACGGGGTTCTCGCCCCGCAAGAGGCCTTTAGCTGGACGAGGACACGGAGATGAAGATGTCGGCGGAATAGGACAACGGCGCGACGTCAGCTGGAATGCAAATTGAGAAACTCGATCGCTCTGTCCTTTTCGTGGAAAGTGCCCCGGATCTCGTCACCATTCGAATAACGAACGTTGAGTTCATACTTCACAAAATCCAGCGATGGCGTAGACGGGTCATAGTTGGCGATGTAGTTAACAGCATCCTGAATCTTCTCGAATTGGTGCTGCGTACCGTAAAGAGGCAAAACCAACACGAATTCAACGCGACGCTTTAGCGAACTTAGTAAACTTTCCAGGAACGTTTCAAATTGCTCAGAGTGAAGTTCTCGGATTCGTACAGAGATTTGCTCTTGCTGCCCTAGACTCAGCCGCTCGTAGGCATCCACTTTCTCCTGCAATATTTCATCGGTGGTATCTTCCTCAGATGAAACGTCGATCCCTTCGCTGGCAAAGGCATCAAGTACTGTCTCATATGAGCAGTGAATGACCTGGAAACCATGCGACTTGAACTGCTCTATGGACGCCTCGGTGAACTCGCCTGCCAGCACTGCACCCAGAAATGGATGAGCGTCCTGGTGCGTTTCGGCTAACGGCGTGATGGCTCCCTGGATCTCTTGTGCCTTGTTCTTTGAGTGCTTTGTGTACCTGCGCCACGCGATCTCAATGAACGCTCTGGGACGGCCCTGGACAGCTTCGGAGCCTCCTTCCTCGATCACATAATCAAGAATATGGCTATTGCCTTTCCAATCCGTCCACTTGACTCGCTTCTTGTTTCCTCGTGCTTTTCTAGAGTGCCGGTAGTCTAGGTACAGGTTGTATTCCTTCGCAATTGCCGCCAGCGCCTCATGAACGGCTGCTTCGACCTGATCGCCTATTATCTGGCCGAGTCTGTGCGCTGGCGAAACCGCCATGATGGGCGCACTACCCCTTAATCCAGAGTTGTCCCTCACAAAGAGGAACTCTATGTTTTCGGTTCTTCCATTTGACGTTACGCTCTCGGGTCTTGAAGAATTCGTAAGACTGAAATCCGGCGGCGATTGCAAGTTTGCCTAGCCAATCGATGGTCGGTACGTAAATCCCATATGGCGCCGAATCCCCAACGACAAAGCATACCCTAGAAGGTGAATGGCACACCCGGCGAAGGGCACTCCAAACTTGAGCTAGGTCCAGAAAATAACAAGCAACCATGTTGTGGTACGTCTTCTTGCCACCCCGGCTCATTCGGATCACGCTAAGCTCTTCGCAAACGGCTTGAATCTCATCTCTGATAGCTTCCAGTTCAGGTCTTGCGATTACTGAAGGTAGGTCGACTGATCGGTCTGGAACATGCTGTGTGCAAGACCTAACTAGATGTGTTCGGATATGCGATTGCAGGTCTCCATAGCCACTAATCTCACCAAGGAACGTCAACTCTAGTCTAGTGGCGTCCGCATAGTCATAATTGTTGGCATAGGGTGGCGACGTAACCACAAGTGTAACTTGCCCATCGGGGACCGTGGAGCATGAGCGAGCATCGCCTATATCGAACTTGGCCCGCGGCCCCGGCAGGCCGTTCATCACGCACATATCGTTGTAAATGGCATTGACCATCTCTTCGAACGCATGGAAAGGTTCTTTCACCGACGCCTTACGGCGATTGGGCAAGAGATATTGCCAATTGGCAGTTCCAACTTGGGAAGTAGGACGAAGAATAGAGACGAGGGTTATCCACACAAGCAAAGAAGCCTCTGAACCATCGCTGGTGGCTTCGATTTCGGACCTCAGAGAGTCGAGTTGTTCCAGAGAGTCATTGGAGTAGCATCTGCGTATCAAAGGCGCATATGAATCCAAAGACGGTGTGCGTTTCTTGGCACACTCTAGTACATTTCCCGCTCTTTTCAGGTACTCTTCGATTGAAGAGCGGTAGGCCAGCTTTGCCTGGGCAACGCGTGCGACAAATGGATGGGAGTCTATTCCCCAAGACCTAACACCACATTGTTCAGCAGCTATGAGTGCTGTACCACTTCCGGCGAATGGGTCAAGGACTAGGGCTTGAGGGCTACTAGCCTCCTGCGATATAACTTCCTTAGCCCACATCCCGCTAAAGCCTGCGCTGTACCTATACCATCGGTGCACCGGCAGGCTCATATTGTCCACAAAGGAGCCTGGCAAGTGTTCTGCAGTTCGTGTAAGCGTCATATCGTCTACGAGGGCGCGCACCAGACGTTGAAGCGTAGTTGGAATGCCATCAGCGCGTAGAGGTCATCGTCATTGCCCGTCAACCCCACAACGTTCCCGTGATAGACAGGGTGCTGAATTCATTGACTAAAGCTTATCGCGATCCATCTTGGAATACTGAAAGAATTCCCTCAGCATCCCCCCTGCCAGGCTACCAGTGTAGGAGCGGCTATGGGTTACGTCAACACGACATTGACGCCTGACCGCCCAGGCCGGCTCTCACACATCCCTTCGTTCGCCCCTCCCTGGCGTCATTGCGGCTGAGGCCGCAATCATAAGCTCCGGCGCTAGCTACGCCCTCCATCATCTGTCCTTGAACCGGCTATGTGTAGCATGCCGAAGCGCCGAAATATCCGCCCCACCGGGCGGGCTTTTCGCGTCCTCGTAAGCTCGGAACGCCCAGGCTGTGTTAGAATCCTCCCGGATATTGCGGAACCAGGGAGGAATGTCCAATGGTGGAAAGCTCCCAGAACATCGATGCGCTCCTGACGGAAGACCGGCGGTTCCCGCCGCTTCCAGCCTTTCAACAGCAGGCAAACGTCAACGACCCCGACGTCTATGAAGAGGCCTCCAGGGACCCCGAGGGGTTCTGGGCCCGCTTCGCCGAAGAACTCCACTGGTTCAAGAAGTGGGACAAGGTCCTGGAGTGGGATCCACCCTACGCCAAGTGGTTCCTGGGCGGGAAGATAAACGTCTCCTACAACTGCCTCGACCGCCACGTAGCCACCGCCCGACGCAACAAGGCGGCCCTCATCTGGGAGGGAGAACCCGGTGACCGGCAGGTCTACACCTACTGGGACCTGTACCGGGAGGTTTGCAAGTTCGCCAACGCCCTCAAGAGCCTGGGCGTCAAGAAGGGTGACCGGATCACCATCTACCTCCCCATGGTGCCCGAGCTGCCCATAGCTATGCTGGCCTGCGCCCGCCTGGGCGCACCCCACAGCGTGGTTTTCGGCGGCTTCAGCAGCGAGTCCCTAAGGGACCGGATCAACGATTCGGAAGCCAAGATACTCATCACCGCCGACGGGGGATACAGGAGGGGCAGAGTCGTCCCTCTGAAGGAGAACGCCGATGAGGCGGTGAAGGGCGCTCCCACAACCGAGAAGGTGATCGTGGTGCGGCGCACAGGCACCGCCGATGACCTGATGAACCCGGACATCGATATCTGGTGGCATGACCTTATGGAGGGCCAGTCCCAGGTCTGCCCGGCGGAACCCTTGGACAGCGAAGACATCCTCTACCTGCTCTACACCAGCGGCACGACAGGCAAGCCCAAGGGAATCGTGCACACGACGGCGGGCTACCTTCTGGGCACCTACGCCACCACCAAGTGGATCTTCGACCTTAAAGAGGACGATGTGTACTGGTGCACCGCCGACATCGGCTGGGTGACCGGCCACAGCTACATCGTCTACGGCCCCCTGTCCAACGGCGCCACATCCGTCATGTACGAGGGCACCCCCGACCACCCAGACAGGGACCGCTTCTGGGACATCGTCGAGAAGTACGGCGTAACGGTCTTCTACACCGCGCCGACGGCCATACGCACCTTCATGCGCTGGGGCACTGAGTACCCGGCCAAGCACGATCTGAGCTCCCTGCGTCTGCTGGGCAGCGTTGGCGAGCCCATCAACCCCGAGGCTTGGATGTGGTACTGGGAGCATGTCGGCAGAAGCAACTGCCCCGTGGTGGACACATGGTGGCAGACCGAAACGGGGATGATCCTCATATCGCCCCTGCCCGGGCTGACCACCTTGAAGCCGGGCTCCGCTACCCGTCCCTTCCCCGGCATCGACGCCGAGGTGGTGGACGAGGCGGGCAACGCCGTGGACTTGGGCCAGGGGGGGTACCTGGTGCTCAAGAAGCCCTGGCCCGCCATGCTGCGGAACATTTACGGCGACCCCGAGCGGTTCGTGCAGCAGTACTGGTCCCGGTACCCGGGCATCTACTTCACCGCCGACGGCTGCAAGAGGGACGAGGAAGGCTACTTCTGGCTCCTGGGCAGGGTGGACGACGTCATCAATGTATCGGCCCACCGCATCTCCACCATGGAGGTGGAGAGCGCGCTCGTGGACCACACCGCGGTGGCGGAAGCCGCATCCATCGGCAGGACCGACGATGTGAAGGGCCAGGCGGTGGTCGCCTTCGTCACCCTCAAGGAAGAGGTGCCCGCCTCCGACGCCCTGATGAACGAGCTGAAGCAGCATGTGGCGGGCAAGATCGGCTCCATAGCCCGGCCCGATGACATCTACTTCACCGCCGAGCTTCCCAAGACCCGCAGCGGCAAGATCATGAGGCGCTTGCTGAGAGACGTGGCCGAGGGGAGAGCGCTGGGCGACACAACCACGCTGGCCGACCCTGCGGTGGTTGAGGCCCTGAAAGAGCGCTACGATGAGGACGAGGGCTAGCATGGGCGCTCCTTTTTCAGGCACATCTTCCACGGCGTAGATGGCGCGTTGCAAACGTCCCCGGGGGTAGCAGCCAACGCGGACTACCGCCATGCTCTGCGTCGATTGCTGGGACTGGTTGACCATGAGCGCATCGCCTCGGTCCGCTCCGGTGCTCATCCAGGCAGGATACGTTACCACCTTGGACGCATGCAGAGGCTGCTGGAGGAGTTGGGGAACCCCCAAGTAGGCGTTCCCACCGTCCACATAGCCGGCACCAAGGGCAAGGGCAGTACCTCAGCTATGTGCGCCAGCATCCTGGCCCATAGCGGGTATCGCGTGGGCCTCTTCACCTCCCCCCACATGCACAGCTTCCGGGAGCGCATCCAGGTCGGCGGAGAGCCTGTGTCCGAGGGCGAGTTCGCCGGGCTAGTGGATGCCATCTGGCCGGCCGTGGAGTATGTCGGCAGGGAGGACCCCGACGGCGGAGTCACAATGTTCGAGGCGCTGACGGCCATGGCCTTCATCGAGTTCAAGGCAAACGCCACCTTCCAGGTGCTGGAGGTGGGCCTTGGCGGACGATTGGACACCACGAATCTGGCATCCCCAAACGTGTGCGCCATCACCTCGCTGAGCTTGGACCACACTTCCGTGCTGGGCAACACCATCGAGGCCATCGCAGGTGAGAAAGCCGGCATCATCAAGCCCAGCATTCCGGTCATATCTGCGCCCCAGCCCGCCGGGGCCGCCGAGGTCATCCGGGCAAAGTGCTCCGAGATGGGCAGCCCGCTCACGGAAGTGGGGACCTGCATCACCTACCGGGTCATGTCCAGGGATGTCCGGGGTCAAAGGTTCGAAGTGCGGACCAAGGACAGCACCTACTCTTTCGACATGCCCATGCTGGGGGACTACCAAGTTGAGAATGCGTCAATTGCCGTGGGGATCATGGAGGCTCTCAGAGAGGGCGGGTTCTCGGTGCCCGACCAGGCCCTGAAGGAAGGGCTCGCCAGCGTGTCCTGGCCCTGCCGTATGGAAGTGCTGTCCAGGGATCCAATGGTGGTGTGCGATGGGGCCCACAACCCTTACTCCGTCGCCCAGCTGATGCAGACCCTGCCCGACTGCTTTGAATACGACCGCCTGGTGCTCGTGGTCGGAATGTCCGAAGACAAAAACCTGTCGGGGATGATCGAGGAGCTGGCCCGGGGGATCCAGACGGAAACGTCCGGCCCGCCACGGATCACCGACATCGTCGTCGCCCGGTCACGCCATCCCCGGTCTGTATCCTGCAGCAAGCTGGCTGGGTTGTTCGAGCACCTCCCCTGCGACGTCCATGAAGGCGGTTCCGTGGGCGATGCCATAAGCGCAGGTACGGTCTTGGCGAGGGGGCTCATCCAGCACGGGCACACCCCACTGGTGCTGGCGGCGGGGTCCCTCTTCGTGGCGGCCGAAGCCCGGGAGGCCCTGTTGGGCATAGAGCCGGAACTTTACCCTGAGTTGGACATTATCGATGGCGTGTCGTAGTTTGGGGCAAGATTCATAATTCTTGGCCATTTGGCCATCGATCCGGTGGAGTAGGGAATGAACGGCAATCTTACTGAGCCCCGCAGGGCGGTAATAACCGGGATGGGCGCGGTCACACCCCTGGGGCTGACCGCCCGGGAGTTCTGGGACAACCTCGTGGCGGGGAAGTCCGGAATCGGACCGATGACGCTGTGCGACCCCACCGGTTACCCTTGCCGCATCGCCGGCGAGGCCGTCGACTTCGACCCGGGCCAGTTTATCAACCCCAGGGAAGGCCGACGGATGGCCCGCTTCTCCCAGCTTGGCATAGCCGCCGCCATGATGGCGGTGGAGGATGCGGGCCTGGACATGGGGAGCATAGACCCCTTCCGGGTTGGCGTTCTCCTTGGGAACGGGAATGGAGGCTTCCCCACCATTGAAGAGAACTGCCGTGTGCTGGTGGAGCGGGGAGGCATGAAGATGTCGCCCTTCTTCTTCCCCATGATCCTCCCCAACATGGCTTCGGCCAACGTCAGCAGGGTGCTGGGCGCCAGAGGCTACAACTCTACGGTGGTGACGGCCTGCTCTGCTTCCAATCAGGCCATCGGCGATGCTCTGCAGAAGATTCGCAACGGCACTGTTGATGTTATGTTAACCGGCGGGACCGAAGCGGGCATCAGCCAGCTTGGTCTGAGCGGCTTCGCGGTGATGCGGGCATTAAGCACCCGCAACGATGCACCTGAAAAGGCCAGCCGACCCTTCGACGCAGAACGCGACGGCTTCGTACCCGCCGAGGGGGCGGCCATTCTAGTAGTAGAGAGCCTGGAGCATGCGGTCGCCCGGGGCGCAAACATCCTGTGTGAGCTGGCGGGCTTCGGGTGCTCTTCCGATGCCTACCACCAGGTGCAGCCCGAGGAATCGGGGGAGAGCACTATCATGGCTATGCGCTGGGCGCTGGAGGATGCCGGTGTGGCGCCCGCTGAAGTGGACTACATCAACGCCCACGGGACATCAACGCCCCTGAACGACGCCGTCGAGACCGCCTCCATCAAGACCTACTTCGGGGACCTGGCCGGGTCCATCCCCGTCAGCTCCACCAAGTCCATGATCGGCCACTCCCTCGGGGCGTCGGGGGCCTTGGAAGCGGTTGCCTGCGTCCGCTCGATAACAGATGGGGTGATTCACCCAACCATCAACTACGAGAATCCCGACCCGGAATGCGACCTGGACTATGTGCCCAACCAGGCGAGAAACAAGGACGTGAAGGTGGTACTCTCCAACGCTTTCGGCTTTGGGGGTCAGAACGCCTGCATAGTGTTCAAGCGGTTCGAGGGCTGATTCGCCGAAAGAGGGTCAGTCCGGGGAAGCTAGCTGTTGGAGCGGGTGATGGGATTCGAACCCACGACTCTTTGCTTGGGAAGCAAATACTCTACCACTGAGTTACACCCGCCCGCGGGTAGGGTGGAAGGGCCGGTTGTCTAGGCGGCTTCGCTGGCAGCCTGTGCAGTTAGCATGCCTTCCAGGATCCGCTCCATGGCCATGATGTGGCTGCAAACGGACCTGAGCTGGAAGGAAGAGCAATCACACTTCCACGTCCCGTCACTGTAGCTAATCTTGTATATGTTGTGGTTGCCCCTGAAGGACGCGCTGAAGCTTTCCAGGGTTACCCGGTCCTTCTCCTCCGCGTAGTTCCGTGCCTTCTGCACCTTGCTGATCATGTTCGAATTCATGCCGCCTCCGACATCTATCTCGCAACCCCATGCGATTCTATGATAACGGATTTTTTCGGTCAATGCTCCCGGCACGTCTCAAAAACGCCCACAGCCAGCCACTGTCCGTATGTACTGAAGGGGTAAGTTAAGATATATTTGGACTCGCAACCACGAGGGCAAATATCGGGAGGATGCATGGAAGGCGACCTGATCAGGCGGAAGTTCCTGGAGTATTTCGAGAGCAAGGGCCACAATATTATGCCCAGCGCATCATTGATACCCGCTGGCGATCCCACACTGCTTTTCACCAGCGCGGGCATGGTGCCCTTCAAGCCCTTCTTCATGGGCGAGACCACTCCCCCCTCCCGCCGCCTGACCTCCTCTCAAAAGAGCTTCAGGACAACCGACGTCGATGAGGTGGGGGACCACAAGCACCTGACCTTCTTCGAGATGCTGGGGAACTTTAGTATCGGGGACTACTTCAAGAAAGAGGCTATAGGCTTCGCCTGGGAGTTCCTCACAAAAGAGTTTGGCCTGCCAGCAGAACGCCTGTACGCCACCATATACACGAACGACGATGAGGCCTACGGCTACTGGCGGGAAGATATAGGGATACCCCACGAGCGCATCTATCGCTATGGCGACAGCGACAACTGGTGGGGGCCGGCGGGCAAAGAAGGCCCCTGCGGCCCCTGCAGCGAAATCCACTACGACGGGGGCATTGAGTACGGGTGCGGAACTCCCGAATGCCACCCGAACCACGACTGCGAAAGGTTCGTCGAGCTGTGGAACCTGGTCTTCATGCAGTACTACCAGGACCTGGACGGGACCCGCACACCCTTGCCCGCCCCCAGCATCGACACGGGAATGGGCCTGGAGCGGGCGGCCGTAATCCTGCAGGGCAAGCGTAACCTGTACGAGGTCGACCTGTTCCAGCCTATCGTCAGTCGTGTTTGCGACCTCACCGGCTCCACCTACGGCGCGGACAGAGACGCCGACTACGCCATACGGGTGGTCACGGAACACGCCCGCAGCGCGGTCTTCCTCATAGGCGACGGGGTCGTTCCCAGCAACGAGGGCAGGGGATATGTCCTGAGACGAATCATCCGCAGGGGCATTCGCCACGGGCGCCGCTTGGGCTTGGACGAGCCCTTCCTGGAGCGGGTGGCCGAGTCGGTGATCGAAAGGTTCGGCGAGGCATACCCGGAACTGGATACTAACCGCGACTTCATATTCCAGGTATTGGCCCTGGAGGAGAGCCGCTTTGCCCAGGCCTTCGAGCGGGGCAGCGACATCCTCGACCAGATGATCCGCACCCGGGTCGACGACCAGCGGAGGCTCCAGGGCATCCAGGGAAACGCAGACGTCGACCTGGAGGCGCTGCTACAGGGGACCTACTCCTCATTCAGCATGGAAGACGACGTGCACATCTCAGATGGGGGGGCCGTCAGGGAGTCCCGGCAGGGAAGCCTGGAGGGCCAATATATCGGCGCCCGCCTGTACTACGAAGCGGTGGGCGAGATCGTTGGCGACACCTTTGAGCACGGGGCATTTCACGGCCCCCAAGAAGGCGCGCAGGCGGACGTTCAGGCCTACATCGCCAAGCGCCGAGAAGCCGCCGCTCGGCTTAGCGACCGGATTTCCGGCACAGAGGCATTTTCTCTATACGACACCCACGGCTTCCCGCCGGAGCTTACGGCGGAGATCGCGGGCGAGCAGGGACTCACGGTGGACATGGATGGGTTCGAGAAGGCCATGGAGGCCCAGCGGGAGCGTGCCCGTTCCGTCCACAGCTTTTCGGGAGCTATGGAGATAGTCTCCACCTACGAAAACCTGGGCGTTGGAGGCGTGGAGTTCGTGGGGTACGACCACCTATCCCAAGAGACCACAATCGCGGCCCTCCTGGTGGACAAGGCGCCGGTAGGGACGGCGGTGGCCGGGCAGCAGGTGGAGGTGGTCCTCGCTGCCACCCCCTTCTACGCCGAAGGCGGCGGCCAGGTAGGAGATTCGGGCTCCATCCTTGGGCCCAACGGTCGGGTCGGCATAGACGACACTCAGTGCCCCGTGGCTGGCGTGGTGGTGCACTCGGGCACCGTCGAGGAAGGCGACATCACCTTGGGGGAGGCGGTGAGCGCCAGGGTCGACCCCCGAAAGCGCCAGGACGCCGCCAGGAACCATAGCGGCACCCATATCCTCCACGCCGCACTGAGGCAGAGCCTTGGTGCCCACGTGCGTCAGGCCGGTTCCCACGTCGCCCCGGCCCGTCTTCGGTTTGACTACAGCCATGTCAGCCCTCTATCCGCCGACGACCTGTCGGAGGTACAGGGCTTGGCCAACAGCAAGATACAGGACAACCTGGCGGTGACGATCCGCGAATCGTCGTTCACCCAGGCCGTCAACGAAGGTGCGCTGGCCTTCTTCGGCGACCGGTACGGCGACGTTGTGCGCATCGTCGAGATGTCCAACGGGGAACGCTTCAGCATGGAGGTTTGCGGAGGCACCCACGTTGCCGCCACGGGGCAGATCGGCCCACTCTTTGTGCTGGGCGACTACAGCATCGGAGGCGGCATGCGCCGCATCGAGGCTGTGACCGGTCAGGGGGCGGAGATGCTGTTCCAGGAGCGCAGCAAGCTCCTAGAGTCCCTCTCTCAAAAGCTACAGACCCCAGTGAACGACCTGGAAGGGCGCATCGACAGCTTCATGGACGAGATGGAGAAGCTACGGAGGCAAGTCTCGTCCCTGGAGCGCGAGAGCCTGGGCCGGGAAGCGACAGTGCTACTCCAGGGGGTGCAGAGCGTAAACGGCGTGCAGCTTGTCGCGTCCCGCACATCGGCCACCAGCGTTGACGGGATGCGCGAGATGGGCGACCGGCTCAAGGGGCAGCTTTCCAGCGCGGCTATCGTCCTGGGCGCCGTCCAGGAAGGCCGCCCGGTCGTCATCGCCATGGTGACTCCCGACCTCGTCGCCCGTGGTCTCCACGCAGGAAACATGGTGAAGGAGTTAGCTGGAGTGATGGACGGAGGCGGGGGTGGCAGGCCCGACTTCGCCCAAGCAGGCGGTAAGCGGGCTGACAAGCTGGAAGAAGCCATCCGTCTCGCCAGGGATGTCGTCGAAAGGCAGACGACACCCTGACGATCCTTGGCCTGGATGTGGGTGACCGGCGCATAGGCTTGGCCGTCAGTCCAGGCAATCTCAGAACGGCTGTCCCCGCCGGGTACATTGAACGCACCAAGCTCAAGGAAGACGTACAGCGGGTCCTGGAGGAGGCCTCCTCCAGGGGCACGGAGGAGATCGTCGTCGGCATACCCTACTCCCTGGATGGGAGCGCAGGCCCTCAAGCCAGGAAGACCCTGCGGTTTGTCAACGTGCTCCGGCAGCACACCAGCCTGCCCATCACCCGGGTCTCGGAACAGTACTCCACCCAGGAGGCGACCAGGCAGATGGGCCAAGCCACGAACGTTCGTGATTTAGCCAGGGGCAATATAGACGCCGCCGCAGCCGCGGTCATTCTCCAGGGTTACCTGGACCAGACATCTCAAAGGGATGCGTCTTGACTAAGAAATAGGGACGGGATAATCTTTCGTCTGTTATACTATTGGTGAGCCTGGGTTGGACCGGGCACGACAAATCACCTGTGACCTGAGAGGGGGAAGCGCCAACAAATGACGTACATCATTACCGAGCCGTGCGTGGGAGTTAAGGACGGAGCGTGTGTGGATGTTTGTCCGGTGGACTGCATCTACACCACCGATGAAGACGAATACTTCATGATCAATCCGGACGAATGCATCGACTGCGCAGCGTGCGAGCCGGTCTGCCCGGTCAACGCCATCTTCGCCGAAGATGCCGTTCCCGAGCAGTGGAACAGCTACATCTCGATGAACTACGACTACTTCAAGGATAGGGACCTATCGACCCTTAAGACCCATCTGTAACCGCCGCAAGGGCGGCCCGCCGGACTAACGTTCCGGCGTAGCTCACCAGAGATCTTTCAACATGACCCAGGGTGATCCCCCTGGGTCATGTTCGTGTTTCCCCTTCTCCGCGCCGTAGTAGAAGGCTGGGATGTGGAACCGGAATCGCCCGTACCCCCTGCCACCTGAGTTACAGAAAAGTTTCTTCAAGGGGGTGTGGGTATAAGAAAATGGTGAATGGAATGAGGCTTCTATGGAAATAGGAGAGACGCTCTACGTTGGTGAGAGGAAGGACTGGCGGAGGTGGTTGGAAGCCAACTTCCAGTCGGCGAAGGAGATATGGCTGGTATACCCTAACAAGGCGTCGGGGGAGCGTCGCATCCCTTACAACGACGCGGTGGAGGAGGCACTGTGCTTTGGCTGGATCGACAGCATCGTCAAGAAGCTGGACAGCCTGCACGCCGTCCAGCGCTTCACACCGAGGAATCCCAAAAGCAGCTACTCCCAGCTGAACAAGGAGAGACTTCGCAGGTTGGATGATGACGGCCTGCTGCATCCCTCTTTGCGAGAATCTCTGGAGGACGTGCTGAACGAAGTGTACGTGTTTCCAACGGACATCCTGGAGGCGATTCGGGAGAATGGAGAGGCGTGGCAGCACTTCCAGGGCTGCTCGCTGGCCTACCAACGAATCCGGGTGGCATACATCGATGTCGAAAGGGCGCGACCGGAGGTGTTTAGAAGTCGCTTGGAGAGCCTGGTAAGAGCAAGCGAGAAAGGGAGGCAGATAGGGTACGGGGGAGTCGAGAAGTATTTCTAGGAAGCCGGGACACCCTCTGCCCTGCAGGGGAACCCTCGCTGGCTTGCCCCCCTCTAACGCCGATGACATTCATGCAAGGTCCTACCGGTGGTAGAGGGCTGGAACGGGGCGGCAGAATCGCCTTTTCCCCCTCACACCTGTGACTCGGTGTCCCGGAAGATTCGGTCAACCACTGCTGTACAGAGGGCCGTAACACAGGTACGGTTTTGGCCCGACACTTTAGTCATTTTCTACAAAAATGTTTTGACAGCACTATTCACTCCATATACCATCCGCCCAGACCGACCTCAACCGGGCAACGGGGGCAGCGGCTGGATGAACGACGGCGATCGGGACGGGCGGCTCCATAGGCTGGTCAAGTCAGCAAAGCGTTGCTTTGCCACCAGGGGTTTCCACGCGACCAGCGTATCCCTCATCGTTCAGGAGGCGGGCATCGCCCGCGGCACCTTCTACCTGCACTTCGACAACAAGCTCCACCTTTTTCAGAGCCTGCTGGACTCCTCCCTCCAAAACTTGTCGGACCAGATCAGGCCCATCTCCCTGGAACCGGGTGACCCCCATCCCCTGGAGCAGATAAACGACAACCTTACCCGCGTGCTGGATTTGGTGCTTGCCGACCGGGACCTCTCGGCCATCCTGTTGAACCAGACCAGCTCCATGAGCGAGAGCGTAGAGTCCCGGCTCTATGACTTTTACCAGCAGGTCGGGGACATGATCGAGAGTTCTCTCGTCCTTGGCATCGCGCTGGACCTGGTGCGCCCCTGTGACACCCGCCTCGTCGCCTACTCCCTCATGGGAGCGGTGAAAGAGGTGGTGCACCAGATGATCGTAGCCCCAAGGGAAGACACCAACGTTGAGGAGACTGTGCAAGAGCTCCTGGCTTTCGGCCTGCGGGCGGTCCTGAAAGAAGGCCAGATGGGATTCCTGCACGAAAGAGACAGGAGCCGCACCGCCGCAGTAAAGGCGTGACTGTAGGAAACCAAACGCCGACGATGCTTAGGGTGATTTGTCGCCCGAGGAGCATCCGGGATATTCCAAAAAGGGAAGAGGGCCAGCATGGTAGCGACAACGTATACGCCCAGTAGCAGTCAAGGCAGCTCAATTGGCACCCTGATGGTCGGGTTGGACGTGGGTTCCACCACCGTCAAGGCGGTGGTGATGGACCCATCGACCGACGAGATACTCTGGAAGGACTACGAACGTCACCAGACCAAGCAGCCGGAAAAGGTGTTCGAGTTTCTCCAGCGTATCCGGGACGAGTTCCAGGTGCCCGACGACAACTTCCGCATATTCATCACCGGCAGCGGCGGGGGGATGCTCAAGGAGTACATCGGCGCCAAGTTCGTCCAGGAGGTCAATGCCGTCTCCCTCGCCGTGGAGCACCTGTACCCCGAAGCTGGCTCCGTCATAGAGCTCGGGGGGCAGGATGCCAAGATAATCATCTGGTTCACAGACCAGGAAACGGGGACCAAACGCAAGGTCCCCAGCATGAACGACAAGTGCGCCGGCGGTACCGGCGCGGTCATCGACAAGATAAACGCCAAGGTTCAGCTCACGGGCGAGCAGCTCACAGCCCTGGAGTACTACGATGTGAAGCTCCACCCCGTCGCCGGAAAGTGCGGCGTCTTCGCCGAGACCGATATCAACGGCCTCCAGAAGAACGGAGTCCCGCCCCACGAGCTGATGGCATCCCTGTTCGAAGCCATCGTCCAGCAGAACCTCAGCGTCCTGACCCGCGGAAACACCCTGCGTCCGACGGTGCTCCTGCTGGGAGGCCCCAACACCTACATCCCGGCGATGCGGGACTGCTGGAAGAACAACATCCCCAAGATTTGGGAAGAGCGGAACTTCCCCCTTCCCGAAGGCGTCGACCCCCGTGAGCTCATCATCGTCCCAGAGAACGCCCAGTACTACGCGGCCATCGGCTCGGTGCTCTACGGCAAGACGGAAGACCCCGACGTAGGTCTCTTCACCGGCACAACGGCCCTGGAGGAGTTCATCGAGGTGGGGCGCACCCGCATGCGGGAAGCCTCGGGGGATGTCGGGCTGTCCAAGACAGAAGAGGAGCTGGAGGAGTTCAAGAAGCTCTTCGCCCGGGAGCCCTGGGAACCCGCCAAATTCGAGGTCGGGGAAACGGTTTCGGCATTCATCGGCATTGACGGAGGTTCCACCTCAACAAAGGCAGTCCTCATGGACCATGAGGGACACCTCCTGGCAACCGCTTACCAGCTCTCCAAGGGCAACCCCCTGGCCGACACCCAGGAGATCCTGAAAGAGCTCCGGGAGTACGTTGAAGGCCAGGGCGCCATCCTTAACGTGACGGGCGTGGGGACCACCGGCTACGCCAAGGACATGCTCAAGGAGTCCCTGGGCGCCGACGTTGCCATCGTCGAGACGGTGGCCCACACCAAGTCCGCCCTCCACTACTACAACGACGTCGATGTAATCGTCGATGTGGGCGGTCAGGACATCAAGGTCATCGTCCTCAAGGGAGGCAAGGTCAAGGACTTCAAGCTGAACACCCAGTGCTCGGCGGGCAACGGCTACTTCCTCCAGAGCACCGCCGCCAAGTTCGGCTACTCGGTTGCCGAGTACGCCGACGTTGCCTTCGAGGCGGAGCGTCTCCCCGTTTTCGGGTACGGCTGCGCCGTATTCATGGAAACGGACATCGTGAACTTCCAGCAGCTCGGCTGGGAAAAGAAAGAGATCATGGCCGGGCTTGCCAAGGTGCTGCCCAAGAACATCTGGCTGTACGTAGTTGCCGAGCCCAACCTGAACAAGTTCGGAACTAACTTCGTGCTACAGGGAGGCACCCAGCATAACCTGGCAGCCGTCAAGTCCCAGTACGACTTCATCAAGTCCAAGGTGCCCAACTCCACCATCAAGGTGCACCAGTTCACCGGCGAGAGCGGGGCCATCGGCGCCGCCCTGGAGGCGATCCGGGTTGCGGCCGAGCGGGACTCGTCCTTCATCGGCCTGGAGTCAGCGGAGAACCTGGAGTTCACCGCCACCAGGGACGAGTCCACCCGGTGCAGCTTCTGCAAGAACAAGTGCCTGCGCACTTACATCGACACCACTTCCCCTACCGGGGACACCAACCGCTTCATCATCGCCACCTGCGAAAAGGGCACGGTGGAGAAGATGGACGACATGAAGGTCATCAAGGCGAAGCTGGACGAAATTCGCAAGGCCAACCCCAACTTCGTCGAAAAGGCGTCCACCGAGGCCTTCCGCAGCTTCAGTCCTCCCAAGGTCGCATCCATGAGGGACGATGAAGAAGGGGAGATCCAGCAGAGCGGTCGTCGGTGGTTCAAGCCCTTCGCCAAGAAACCCGAGAAGACCACGATTGCAAAGGCACCACCCGAGGTGCGGAAACTGCGGGAAGATATCAGGATCGCCATGCCCCGGGTACTGAACATGTACACCCTCTCGCCCCTCTTCTCAGCTTATTTTGAGGCTTTGGGGCTTAACTTCCGGCACATCACCTACTCCGACTACACCGATCCGCTTATGTGGTACAAGGGTTCCCGCCGAGGCTCCATCGACCAGTGCTTCCCCAGCAAGGTCGCCATCGCCCATGTTCACAACCTGGTGTACGACTCCAAGGACAAGCCCGACATCATCTTCTTCCCGATCATTAACAAGATGCGCACCGAGCTTGTGAACACCGTCGACACCGCCGCTTGTCCCACCGTCGCCATCAGCCCCGAGGTGGTCAAGGCTGCCTTCACCAAGGAAGGGGACATCTTTAACGAGCAGGACATCCAGTACGTCGCCCCTTCCCTAGATATGTCCAACTGGGAGCTTTTCAAGATACAGATGCACGACTGCTTCAAGGACATCCTTGGGGTGACCGAGCAGGAGAACGAGGAAGCCATCGAAACAGCCTTCAAGGTCTGGCGGCGCTATTTCGAGGTGTCCCTCAGGGCCGATGCCCGCAAGGTGCTCGACCAGCTGGAAGAGGAAGGGAAGCTGGGCGTGGTTATGCTGGCCCGCCCCTACCACAACGACCCCGGACTCAACCACGAGATCATGATCGAAATCCAGAAGAAGGGGTACCCAATTTTCAGCGTGGACTCCCTGCCCCAGGACCCCGACATCCTGGAGAGGCTCTTCGGAGACGAGGTACGGGCCGGACTCATTACCGACCCGATGGACATCACCGATGTTTGGAAGAACGCATACAGCGAAAACTCCAGCAAGAAGGTGTGGGGGGCCAAGTACGTGGCCCGGCACCCGAACCTGGTGGCCATCGACCTGTCCAGTTTCAAGTGCGGCCACGATGCCCCCATATACAACACCATAGAGAACATCATCGAAGCGTCAAACACCCCCTACTTCACCTTCCACGACATCGATGAAAACAAGCCGACGGGTTCCATCAAGATTAGGGTGGAAACCATCGACTACTTCCTCGCCCGCTACCAGGAGCATCTGCAGAAGCGGAAGACCTCGGAGACCGAGCTCCAGCAGATGGTCGCCGCTTACCGGAAGCACCTGGAAGCAACCAGCGCCAAGGCCCAGGAGAAACTGGAGAGTGGTGGCCACATCGTCTTCAGTGGCAACGACTCCCGCCCGGCGAATTCCGGCAGAAACGGCCAAGACGACCACGAACACCAGGGTGACGACTGGGTGCCCCTGTCCCTGGATAAGGTAGAAGACAGGGACCCCCTGCTGGTGGCAGGGCCTCTCTCAGCCAGCCAATCCGGTGAAGACGACGTCGCCGGCTCGGATGCGTACGACCGGATACGGGCCGTCAACACCGCCGGTGACCTGCCCGAAGAGGAGTTCGGCAGCGGTTCCGCAAGCTGCGGGTCTCCGGTCAAGGACTACTCCCTGAAGGCTTTCGAGCAGCAGGGTGGTATATACAACCCCCGCGGTCAGGGGACGCCGCACCTGCACGGTAGCTCACCGGTCCAACTAGTGAATATGGAGCTGCCCAACGGAAACGGTAACGACTCAGGCCAGGGCGAAGTGGTGCATCTGCTGAACTTCACCCTGCCCGGCAAGGACCCTGCGGAAGGTGCCGAAGAAAAACTAGAAGAGCTGATACAGGCCGATTAACTCGCCAGCATCTCGAAGGAGGATACGGATATGGCTAAGGTGATGGACAAGCAGGAGATCGATGCAAAAGCCCGCGAGTACGAAGCGAAGCTGCGTGCCGAGATGGGGCTGGAGGCCAAGCAGGTTGACCACTTCCAGAAGCCCCTCGAACGGGCTTGGACCAAGGACCAGAAGGACTCCACCACCATCCTGTTTGGCGGGTTGACAAAGGCCCACGAGGAGATGGCAGCTTACGCCATGACTGGCTTGGGTTACAACCTGCGCATACTGCCGACCCCGGACAACGACTCTCTGTCGGTGGGCAAGGAGTACGGGAACCGAGGCCAGTGCAACCCGACGTATTACACCGTCGGTAACCTGGTCAAGTACCTGAAGGACCTCAAGGAAGAGGGCGAGGAGCACATCGAAGACAAGTACGTCTTCGTCACGGCGGGAGCCTGCGGCCCCTGTCGGTTCGGGATGTACGAGGCCGAGTACCGCAAGGCCCTGCGGGACTCGGGCTTCGACAGGTTCCGGGTTCTCTTATTCCAGCAGTCCGGCGGGTTCAAGCAGAGCGACGGCGACAATGCCCTGGAACTGAACACCAAGTTCGCCATCACCCTGCTCAAGTCCATCATGGTCGGCGACATGATCAACGACCTGGGCTACAAGATTCGCCCGTATGAGGTCAACAAGGGCGAGACCAACAAGGTCATCGACGAAGCCAAGCAGTTCATGGGCGACACCCTCAGGGATGGCAAGTCGGTCTTCAGGGCCCTTCGAAAAGTCAGGAAGATGTTCAGCGCCATCAAGGTGGACTACACCCGGATCAAACCCAAGGTGAAGATCACCGGAGAGTTCTGGGCCCAGACCACCGAGGGCGACGGGAACTACCACATGTTCGAGTGGCTGGAGTCCGAGGGCGCCGAGGTGCAGGTGGAACCCATCGGCACATGGATCGACTACCTTATCTGGTCGGCTAAGCACTCAGCCGAGGAGAAGATGGCCATCGATTCCACCAAGAAGAAGACAATCAGGAAGCTCTGGGTAGCCCAGCGGGCGTACCGCCTCTGGTATGGCCTGTACCGCTGGGGCCTGGGCTTCAGGACCGATTCCCTGCCCAACCAGAGAAGGCTCGCGGAGTACGCTAAGGCCTACTACAACACCCACCTCAAGGGAGGAGAAGGCCACTTGGAGATATCCAAGAACATCATGGCCGTCAAGGAGAATCACTCCCAGATGGTCATCTCTCTCAAGCCCTTCGGGTGTATGCCTAGCACCATGAGCGATGGCGTGCAGAGCCGGGTGGTTGCCGACTATAAGGACTCCATCTACATCCCCATCGAAACCTCGGGCGACGGGGAAGTCAACGTCAAGAGCCGGGTACAGATGAAGCTGTACGAAGCCAAGATGAAGGCGCGGGCAGAGGTCCAGGGGGTGCTCGATCATCACAAGGTCACCATGGACCAGGTCCGGGAGTACAGCGCCAAGCACGCCAAGTACAGCAACGCGCTGCACAAGGTCCCCCACCACCATGGCATCAGCACCGCCGCCAACCTTATCGCCGAAGTGGCGCCCCACATCAAAAACTAACCTCTCGCTTGACATGAGACAGGGAGAAACCCCAGCCGGTCTGGCTGGGGTTTCTCTATTGCGCAACGGCTCAGGCAGGACATCCCTTGCCCATCCCTTGTTTACGGGCTGGTTGTGGGCATATCATGTGAGGTAGGAGAGTTGCCGGCGCGTCCGTCATCCCGAATGCGCCCCACTCCGTACCGACAAAACGAAAACTGAGGGATGGTGAGATTGCAGGCAGAACGGGCGACACGCTTCACCAGGGACCTCATCCCAAGGGCGGCGCGCTTTAGCCGGGAAAGACTATTACCGGCAGGTGTCCTCTCCCTCGTGGTTACGGCAGGCCTGGTGCTCATGTTCGGCATCGTCGGTCTGATCATCGCCGTCGGGGGGAATTTCCTCACCGATGCCATGGACTGGGCAGGGCTGGTAATCGGGGTGGTGCTCACCCTCCTGGGCATATGGCTGCTGGTCACCCGAAACAAGATCTACTCGGGTGCCGCCCAGCGCCTTGCCGCCAGGATCGACCCCGGCAGATCCAGCAGCCTGAAGGCCTTCTTCCTATTCGGCATTGCCTACGGAATAGCCTCACTGAGCTGCGCCCTGCCCATCTTCCTGTCGGTCGCGGTCGGCGCCTTGGTGGCCGGCGAGTATTTGACAGGCTTGTTGCGATTCGTGACCTACGCCCTCGGCATGGGCACGGTGCTCATGGTCTTGACGATCAGCACTGCGCTGTTCAAAGGGGCTGTCAACGATTATGTAAAGAAGCTGATGCCCTGGGTGGAGCGCCTGACTCCCATCCTGGTGATCGTGGCCGGTCTCTTCATCGTTGCCTACTGGCTGACCATTGGAGGGCTTGGGGAGCATATCCCTCTGATCCCAGGTTCCGAGACCTTCGTGGAGGGGGTCATTGGCCGCGTATCGAACAACGGGGAATCGTTCATTTCAGCCCTGCCCGTGGCCCACGCCTTTGGGGCGGGCATGATCGCTACCATCAACCCCTGCGGCTTTGCCCTCCTTCCCGCATACCTATCCCTTTTCCTTGGCAGGACCGAGGTCGAAGCTGCCAGGAGGCAGGTTCCTGGGACGGCAGGCGAGTCCCCAGCAGACTAGGTACCGCTGTCCCTCAATCAGCTAGGTAACTCCACCATAGATTCTATTGGGAGGTCCGTAAGATGCTAACCGACATGAAGTGCCTGTTCGTGGTGATGATGGACATAGATGAAGACAAAGAGGCGGATTTCAACCGGGTTTATGACGAAGAGCACATCCCCATCCTGCTCCAGGTGCCTGGAGTCATCGATGCGGCCAGGTTCAAGACGTCCACCGAGGGGGCGCCCAAGTACGTGGCCATTTACGAGGTCGAGAACGCCGACATTCCTGAAAGCGACGCTTTCAGGGAGGCTTCCGACATAGGGGAGTGGGCGCCCAAGATTCGGCCCTTCACCAAGAACCGCTCCCGGATCATCTACGAGCGCATTTAGACCCCGCCTTCAAGCAGCTTTGAGCCAGATTGACAATGCCGCGAGGGCGTAAGTAGAATCGGCTATAACGAGGAGGTGAGCGATGGAGCCCTTCAAGGTAAAGGCCTACTACGATTTTCGTTGACCCTACGTATATAACGCAGCCATGTGGCTTGCGAACGTGAAGAAGTCCTACGGCGAAGAGATAGACATCGACTGGAAGCCCTTCATGCTGGCCCAGATCAACAGCCAGGAAGGTCCAGACTGGAAGGCCTGGGAGCAGACTGAAGACTCTCCAACGCTGGGCCTGACGGCATTCCGGGCAGGCGCCGCCGCTCAACGGCAGGGCCGGCAGCAGTTCGACGAGTTCCAGCTGGCCATGTTGAAGGCCAGGCATGAAGACCGCCGGGACCTTTCGGACACGGAGGTCGTCCTCGAGATCGCCGAGAGTGTGGGGCTGGACATGGCCCGCTTCCGGGAAGACCTGGCCGACGACAGCATCATGCAGGATGTGGGCGAGAGCCACACCGAGGCTGTTGACCAGTACGGCGTGTTCGGCGTTCCCACCTTCATCTTCCCCAACGGAAACACCGCCTTCCTCAAGACATACAACCCTCCTGAAGAGGAAGCTGTGCCCATGTTCGAGGAGATCTCCGGGGTGATGGGACGTTGGAAGTGGGTTGCTGAGGTCAAGAGACCTCAACCCCCGTGGCCCAGGGGAGTATTCGACTAAGATTCCTCCCTTGCAGCAACATCCCCTGGAACAAAAGCTGGGCATCAGGTTTCGGGACCGCAGGTTGCTGGAGCAGGCGCTGGTTCATCCATCCTTCTCCCACGAGGTAGGCCCCGACCAGGAACCCGTAGAGTCCTATGAGCGCTTGGAGTTCCTCGGCGATTCAGTGCTGGGGGCGTGTGTGGCTTGGGACCTGTTCCACAGGCAGCCCTCCCTGACGGAGGGTGATCTGACCCGCCTGCGCTCATTCTTAGTGCAGGGTCCCACCCTCGCAAGAATTGCCCGCAGGTTCGACCTCGGCCTCTACATCAAGCTGGGCAGGGGTGAAGCAGCCACAGGGGGCAATGACCGGGACTCCATCCTGGCGGCTTCCTTCGAAGCTGTCGTAGGCGCCATCTGGGTAGATGCAGGTTTCGATGCCGCCCGGCGTTTCGTAACCGATGCCCTTGGCAAAGAGGCCGACCATCTCCTGGTAGCCGGCATCCCCCAGGACCCCAAGTCCAAGCTCCAGGAGCTGGTGCAGCAGACGAGCAAGGCAACTCCCCAGTACCATCTGGTGGGCGCTGAGGGCCCCGACCACGCCAAGTCCTTCGAAGTGGAAGTGCTGATGAATGGTCAGGCCATGGGACGGGGACGGGGAGCCAGGAAGCTGGATGCCGAAAAAGAAGCGGCGCTTCAGGCCCTGAGCAGACTGGCCTCCCTGGAGACAACCAAGGAGCAGGGGTCGAGCTAGCCACTCATGTTGAACCTCTTCAAGAAAGACCCGACGAAGAACAAGCAACGCACCGAGGAAGGGGTGCGCCGTACCAGGGAGTCCTGGTTCGGAAGAATCATGGGTGTGCTACGGGCGTCGGGGCCGGGCGATGAATTGTGGGATGAGCTGGAAGAGATACTGGTCTCCGCAGATCTCGGGGTTGAAACGTCCCTGGACCTGATAGGCAAGCTGAGGGACAGAGCGGCCCGGGAGCATTTGGACCATCCTCAGGAAGTACTCGACCACCTCAAGGATGAGATGGCCGCCTGCCTGTTTGCAGATGATGCTGAAGCCCTTTGGGATGACGCTGATCAAGGCGAGACCCCCTACGTTATCCTGGTAGTGGGGGTGAATGGGGTCGGCAAGACCACCAGCATCGCCAAGCTGGCCCACCGGTTCCGTGAAGAAGGCAAGAAGGTGCTGATCGGCGCGGCAGACACCTTTCGCGCGGCCGCCAGTGAGCAGCTCCATGTCCTCGGCGCCAGGATCGGCGTCGATGTGATAAGCCACCAAGCAGGGGCGGACCCCGGCGCCGTTGCCTACGATGCATATCAGGCCGCCAAGTCCCGGGGCGCGGACGTTCTGATTATCGACACCGCAGGTCGCCTCCACACCAAGTCCAACCTGATGGAGGAGCTAAGGAAGATACACCGGGTCCTGGGCAGGCAGGAGCAGTCCGCCCCCCACCAAGTGCTCCTTGTCCTGGACGCCACCACGGGGTACAACGGGCTGGCCCAAGCGCGGACGTTCACCGAGGCTGTAGGGTGCACCGGCGTGTTCCTCGCCAAACTCGACGGTACAGCTCGCGGCGGGATCGTGCTGGCTGTACGCAACGAGCTTCATCTGCCTATCCTCTTTATCGGCACAGGGGAGCGGGTGGAGGATATAGCCCCCTTCGACGCCCGGGAGTTTGTAGAGGCGCTGCTGGAACCTGTGCCAGCCTAAGGCCAACGGCAAGAATTGATCTTCAGCTAGAGACAGCCTTCCCGTGACCGACGTTCTAATCTGGCTCTTTGCTATCGAGGCCCTGGGGCTGCTTGTCTTCCCATTGCTGTTCCTCTTGTTCCGGCGCCTGCCCGATCGTGGTTTCCTCCTTGCCAAGCCCTTCGCTCTTTTGTTGGGGTCCTATGCCCTTTGGGTGCTGGGCCTTGCCCACATTGTCCCCAACTCCCAGGCAGGGATCGTCGGCATCGTGGCAGCCATCGCCCTGGCATCGGGCTACGTGGCAAAGAGGCACTGGCGCGAGATACGGGCCTTCCTGTACGAGCAGCGCTATCTCCTGATCGCTGGCGAGGCGGTCTTCCTGGGCTTCTTCTTCCTATGGCTCACTGTGGTCCTGGGCGCACCGGCCATCAACCACACCGAGAAGCCGATGGACTTCCTCTTCATAAACGCCATCCTTCAGACCAGCTACTTCCCGCCCGAAGACCCGTGGCTGGCCGGCCACTCCATCAGCTACTACTACTTCGGCCACATCACCATAGCCTTCCTGACCAAGCTGACGGCCATACCATCCAACATCTCGTACAACCTTGCCGTGGCCCTGTTTCCGGCCTTGGTCGCCGCGGGGGCTTTCTCCCTGGTGTACAACATGGTGCGCCTGTCGGGGGCTACTGTTAAGAAGGCTGCGCTGTACGCCCTGGCAGCACCCCTCCTGCTGTGCTTGGTGGCGCACCTGCAGGGCGTGCTGGAGTTCGTCCATGCACGGGGATGGGGGTCCGAGGGGTTTTGGCAATGGGTGTCCATCAAGGGCCTGGATGGCAACCCCACGGGAGCAGTCGGCCTGTTCCCCGACGACCACTGGTGGTGGTGGCGGGGCACCAGGGTGATAAACACCGTAGTGGATGGCGCCAGCTTGGACTACACCATCACCGAGTTCCCCTTCTTCAGCTTCCTCTTGGGGGACCTGCACGCCCATATGCTGGCCCTGCCCTTCTTTATTGCCGCAATTGCCCTGGGCCTCAATTACTTCTGTAGCGGGAAGAAGGCCGGCCCCGGCTGGGTGCTTGCCAACCCATGGGAGTCGGCGGCCATCGCCCTAGCTATCGGCTCCCTCGCCTTCATCAACACCTGGGACTATCCCGTGTTTGCGGTGATGTTCGCCGTCCTTGTGTTGCTCAAGAGCAACTTCGACTGGTCCGGCGATGCCCTGAGGGTCTGGGGATCGGCCCTTGCCATCGCCTTGCCCATCCTTGCAGTATCGGCGCTCCTATTTCTGCCATTCTTCCTGTCCCTGGACACCCAGGCATCGGGGCTATCAACTTTGGGGGACTACAGCACCCGCCCCTTCTTCTTCCTCCTGATATGGGGACCCCTCTTCGCCATAGCCAGCGGCTTCCTGGTCAAGCACCTGTGGCACACCTTCACTACTTGGAGACCGGACACGCCCCACCTCTCCGTAATTGCCAGCGTCACCCTCTTTCCATTCCTACTCTGGGCGGCAGTTCAGGCCCTCGGGCTGTGGCTGGGACTTCACCTGCTTGGCTCAGGGATCGGGAACGCCTTCGTTGATAGCGCAGAAGGCATTGGGGCCCGTTTTCTCAAGCTTCTCCCCGCAATAATCGCCATCATCCTCGCTTCATACACCCTCCTGAGAAGGACCGGAGGTGTAGCCGATCGTGTGCCCCAGCTATGCGTAGTCCTTCTGTGCCTCGCTCTATTCCTCCTAATTGGAGCTGAGCTGTTCTTCGTCATTGATCTCTTCGGCAACCGCATGAACACGGTGTTCAAGCTGTACTACCAGTCATGGCTGCTGCTCAGCATCGTTTCGGCCTACGCCATCTACTACGTCCTGTCCCACCGTTCGGCCTCGACGGGAAGCTCCAGGACGCCGTCCTGGGGCGCATTTCGATTACTGAGGCGCCATGCCGCCCATGCATGGGTCGTAGTCGTCATCATCCTGGTGGCAGCATCATCCTACTATTCCGTGGGCGCAGCCTGGGGCCGCACCACCGGGCCGGGTGGTGGTACACTCGACGGGCTGGACTTCCTGCATTCGCAGGGCTCCTCTGCCGAGTACGAAGCCATAAAGTGGCTACGGGACGATGCCCCCAGGGGTCGGCTGGTAGAGGCTGTTGGAAGGGACTATAGCGCCTACGGGCGCATCTCATCGAGCACCGGCATTCCTACACTGCTGGGCTGGAAGAACCACGAATACCAGTGGAGGGGAAGCCGGGAAACCTTTGACGGACGCGAGGAGCAGGTAAAGGAGATATACAGCAGCAGCGATCCAGCGCGCGTTGCCATGCTCTTGAACGATGCTGAAGTCCGCTATGTATACGTGGGGAAACGAGAGAGGGACTCCTATGGCGCGGATCACCTGCCGACGTTCACCGGCTTCCTGAGCCCCGTGTTCCAACAGGAGGACGTGACCATATACGAGGTCTTGCCCAGCCCGGAGCCTGCTACTATGGATGCAACAGATGCTGTCAATGGCTAGAAACCAGGTAGCGGGCCTTCAGACTCGATTCTCTATGGTGAGGCCCGGTTGGTACGGCGGGACCTTCGCCCTTATCGTCTTGATTGCCCTCATTCTTCGCCTGTGGGGGCTGGACGGTCGGGCTATGCACTACGACGAGAGCCTGCACCTTCACTACTCCTGGCAACTGGCCGTTGGAGAAGGCTATTCCCATAGCCCCTGGATGCATGGCCCCTTCCAGGTGCACCTGACAGCCCTGGTGTTCAAGCTATTCTCCGACTCGGATTTCACCGGGCGCCTTGCCTACGCCTTCTTTGGCGCCATCCTGGTCGCGCTGCCCTACTTCTTCCGCGACTACATAGGGAGAGGAGGGGCACTCATTGCTGCCGTCCTCCTCACCCTTTCGCCGTCGGTCCTGTATCTCAGCCGCCTGGGACGGAACGAGATACTCATGGCGGTGTGGGCCGTGGCCATACTTATCCTGCTCTGGCGGTACATGAACGAAGGAAAGGACCGGTACCTTTACCTGCTGGCCGCTGTGCTGGCCCTCGCCTTTGCGTCCAAGGAGACCGCCTATTTCCTGGTGGCCACCTTTGGCATTGCCCTATTTGTGATTGGCGCTCCCGAGATCGTCCCCCTCATGCTGAGGCGAATGAAGCTCAAGGACATCACCGGTCCCACCGTCCTGCTGCTGCTCTTGGTGACCCTGACCCTCCCCTTGTGGTCGGCGGGCATCATACTCTTACCGGGATCGGGAGGAGTCGACATCGTCAGGCCCCCTGCGGTTGTGGAGACGGGCCTCCCGGTATGGGAAGCCCCCTTTGTGAACTTTCCCGTGATTCCCCTGCCTGCGGCGGTGAGCAGCTTCCTGACAGTCGTTCTGCTCCTGGGCCCCCTGGGGCTGATCAGGTACACCAAATGGGGACGCCAGCACTGGAGGCTACTGGTCATAGCTGCACCCGCGGGCGCTCTGGCGTACGGCGTTTTCGCCCTGGCCAGCGGCAGTGTACCCCACGGTTACGTCATCTCTCTCGCCGTGATCCTTGGCGCCCTCTGCATTTCGGTGTACGTCGGCCTCATCTGGCGTTGGAAGACATGGCTGATTTGCGCGGGCATATTCTTCCTGATCTGGGCCGCCTTCCACACCAGCTTCTTTGGCGCCTTCGTATCTCATGGCAGCGTGTGCCAGGCAGCCGATGTGGGGGGCCTGTTCCAGACCCTTTGTTCCCAGTTCGGGGGGCTGTACACGGGAGCTTGGCAAGGGCTGGCCTACTGGATACCCCAGCACGAGGTGTCCAGGGCGAATCAGCCCTGGTTCTACTACATCATGGTGGGCTCCGTGTACGAGTTTCTCCCCTTCCTGTTCGGGAGCGCAGGCGTCTTCTACTATCTCAGGAAAGCCGACCTCCTGGGCCTGATGCTTTCCTTCTGGGCCGTGTCCAGTTTCATTCTCTACTCAATTGCCGGGGAGAGAATGCCTTGGCTCGTCGTCAACTTCGCTGTGCCCTTCATTCTGCTTACGGGCAAGTTCGTAGGGGACATAGTCGAAGGACTATCATTGAAGAAGGTGCTCAAACCCCTGCTGGTAGCCATGTTCCTGCTCGTGCCTGTGGGAATCACAGCGGGCGTCTACCTTCTTCAGGCCTACCTGGCCGAACAAGGGCTGAGCTCTTGGGAGCGGGCGTTGCCGGTCCTTGTCGTCGTTTCCGCCCTGGGTGTGCTATCGGCGCTTCTGCTAAACCGGTCCTCGGCCGTCCTGACCTTGAAGGCAGCAGGTCTGGGCATCGGCGTGCTGCTTTTGGCATTCAGCGCCTTCGTCGCCTTCCGTGCCAACTACAGCTACAACGATAGCCCGGTGGAGCTGATCGTCTATTCCCAAGGGAGCCAGGATCTGGTCAGAACTGCCGCCTTGCTGCAGTCGGACGTGATTACTGGCGAGCAGAATGGGCAGGTGGTAGGAGTGGACTACGAGGTCTGGTATCCCTTCAACTGGTACGTCCGCCAAGAGGAGAAGGATGGAGCCCTGAAATTCCAGTGCTTCAAGAAGGAAGGTGATTCGGGATATCAGTCCTACTGCAACCCTATAGAGGAGGAACCTGCCTTAACCGCCCTGCTCCTGTCGATCCCCCACGGCAACAGATACCAGTCCCATCTTCAACAGCTGGAGCGGGAAGGTCCCCTTCACAACCTGATCTGGTTCCCGGAGCTCTACCGTCGTCCCGACGAAAACCGCCCCGAGGAGACCATATTCACCGAGGTCCGCGAAGACCTGGCCTACTTCCGCGAGGCCTTCTCCAAGAAGAGCTCCTGGAATGCGGTGGTGGACTATTTCCTCCTCCGGCGAATCGACGACTGGTGGGATGCCAAGTTCTATAGGTACGTTGCCGCCGATTCCGTGGATGTCCCAACCGATGATGAGGCCGGTTGAGGCCAACTCGAGGCACAGCTCCGGGCTAGGGACCGCTGCCTACCCGAGCAGGGTCAATCAGCATTGACACCATTTTGAAGGCGGGAATACAATACATTCCGGCAGGAAAGGGGGGTTGACCGCCAGATGTTAGAGATGGTCATAGACAGCATTCGGGTGAGCCTGATGAATTACCAGCGCGTGGTAATTCTGAAGGAGAAGGAGTCCGACCGCTATCTCCCCATCTGGATAGGTCCCGCCGAAGCCGACGCCATCGCCGTGCAGCTCCAGGAGATATCGGTGCCCCGGCCTCTCACCCATGACCTCCTCAGGTCGGTGATCGATAACCTCGGCGCATCCATCAACCATATCCTGGTCTGCGACCTGGAAAGCGACACCTTCTACGCCAAGATATCCATCAGCCTGAACGGTCAACATCTGGACATCGACTCCCGCCCCAGCGATGCAATCGCCCTGGCAGTCCGGGCAAAGACGCCCATCTTCGCCGAAGAGCATGTCATGGAGAAGGCCGGGGTGCTCCTGGACAAGGAAACGGGCAAGCCCATCCTGCCAGAAGATACCACCGGGCCCGACGGTGAGGAGAAGTCCCCCGACGTGAAGGAAGAGGAGATTCGCCGGATGTCCGCCTTCACTGATTTCATCAACAGCCTTGACCTGGAGGACTTCGGCAAGACCCGGCAGGGGGGCTGAGGCCCGTGGGACACCCCTGCTGAATCGCCCAGAGCAGACGTGCGGCTCTGGGCTTTTTCTTGCCTGCGCGGTCCCTCAGGGATACACGCTAAAGTTTGACTTTTAGGTACGCTAGTGATAAAGTTCACAATACCGGAGGTTGGAGATGGTTTGGTGGATGCTGGCCCTCCGACTCTCGGGACTGGGGTTCTACATTTCGGCCTGTATCGTGGGGGGTATCCTACTGGGAGTCTGGATGGACAGGACCTTCGATAGCGGCATCATTTTTCTTCTGGCAGGGCTGGCGCTGGGACTGATATCGGCCTTCTATGGGACCTATCGAATGGTTACTCCGCTCTTCAATGACGGCAATTCGCCGCCGGACCGAGGGAGGCCAGAGTAGTGGCTTCAGGTAAAGGAGCGAAGAGATTCCTGGTATTGGGCCTGCTTGTACTAGCGGCCCTTTTTCTGGCAGGGCTGATCACAGGGGGTATCGGTACAGCGATTCTCCAGGGAGAAGACGAAGAGCCCCTTTTCGTTTCCCAGCCCAAAGTGCACCTCCCCCCACAGACGATTTTCCCCAGTGACGCCCGGGAGCACTACATAGAGTTCCTTGAAGCTGAGAAGAAAGAGAAGACGAAAGGGCACAGCGCCCTTACCCACCATGAAGAGGAGCTTGTTGAGGGTGGGCCATTCGGCGGAGGCAGCTGGGTGGTCACGAACACCATGCTGTCGGCCTGGATAACATCCATTCTGCTTATCGGCATATTTGTCTTTGCAGCCAGGCGCGCCAAGCTGGTGCCCGGACGCTTCCAGAACCTTGTAGAAATAATCGTCGAGACTTTGCTGAACTTTGTCGAAGGCGTTATCGGCCGCGAGATGGCCCGCAAGGTCTTCCCCCTGATTGCCACCATCTTCCTCTTTGTTCTACTGAACGCCTGGATCGCACTCCTCCCCATATATCCTGTGCTGGGATTCGACGACTCCTATGGCAACCAGGTCGTCCACCTCCTGCGCTCAGCAGGTACCGATCTGAACATGCCCCTGGCCCTGGCCCTGGTGTCCTTCGTTTTCGTGGAGTTCCTGGGGCTGCGCCACCTGGGACTGAGCTACATAGGGAAATTCATTCCCGTAGGAACGTTCTTGCGCAGTATCCGGCGGAAGGACATCTTCGGGGCCTTAGTTGCCCTGTTCGTCGGTTTCTTAGAAATGATAAGCGAGATGGTGAGAATCGTTAGCTTCACCTTCAGGCTCTTTGGCAACATGACCGCCGGAGAGGTGCTGGTGCTGATGGCAACCTTCCTGGTCCCCTTCGTGGCGACGGTTGCCGTATATGGACTGGAGCTGCTGGTGGGCTTGGTGCAAGCTCTGATATTTGCCGGGCTTACCCTGGTATTTGCAACGATAGCTATTGCCTCCCACGAGGAAGAGCACTAGAAGAAAACTCAAGGTTACACGGACCCAGTTTAAGGAGGGAAAATGCCTGTGGAAATCCTTATGTCGTTAGCTTCGGCTATAGCTGCCCAGGAAGAGATACTCAGCGATACCTCGGTCAAGGCGCTGGCCGCCGGCTTGGCCATCGGCCTCGGAGTCCTGGGACCTGGCATCGGTATCGGCATCCTTGGCAGCGCAGCGATGAACGCCATCGGGCGCAACCCCGAGGCACGAGGCCCGATCCTCACCAACATGATCCTGGCCATCGCCTTTGCGGAAGCGCTGGGCATCTATGCGCTGGTGGTAGCGGCTATTCTTCTGTTCGTGTTCTAGGGACTTGGTCCCTTTGGGCACCCACAAATCCCGGACTGGAGCTAAGGTATGGGTGATCTAGGACTGAATCTCCCTAGCTTAATAGCTTTCCTGGTGAACTTCGTCATCCTTCTGGTGATCTTGTACGTTTTTGCGTACAAGCCCATCCTGCGGACCATGGACCAAAGGTCCGACAAGATACGGGAGGGCCTGGAAGCCGCTGAAACGGCCCGGGAGGAGATGGCCCGGTCCCAGGCAGACACCCAGCGGGCGTTGAACGAGGCCCGCCTGGAGGGACAGAAGCTAATCGAGCAGGCCAGGGAAGTGGCTGAGCGCTTCCGCGAAGAAGAGCGGGACCGGGCCCAGCGAGAGGCAGAGGCCATAATCGCCAGGGCAAGGGAAGACATAGCAAGAGAGAGGGATGCAGCCATCCAAGAGGTGCGCGCCCACTTTGCGGACCTGGCTATCGCTGCCGCCGAGCGCATCATTGAGCGATCCCTGGACCGGGATGCCCACAGCCAGCTGATTGCCGGGGTGCTAGATAGCGGAGAAAGCTTGCGAGGCGACAGGTAGCTCATGGCCGGCAACGTCCTAGCAAAGCGGTACGCCCAGGCAGCCTTCAACATCGCTGTTGACCAGGGCAACCCCGAGGCTTGGGAAGGAAGCTTGGCCGACATCAGCCAAGCCTTCGAATCGGAGGAGTTCGGGGCGTTCCTGGAAAACGCCAAGGTCCCCCTGGACAAGAAGACCCAAGCTATCCAGGCGTCATTCCCGAAAGTCGATCCGCTGCTGCTGAACCTCCTAAACCTCATGGTTGCAAAGGGGATTGCGGCCCGGATGCCCGAGGTGCTTCTGGCTTACCGTCAGCTATTGGACCAGCACCGCGGCCGGGAACAAGCCGAAGTGGTTTCCGCCATACCCCTGGAAGAGGCCGAACGGCAGCAGGTCGTTGGCTTCCTTGAAGAGCTGGCCCAGGTTAATGTGGTCCTTGAAAGCAGGGTCGACCCCTCCATTCTGGGGGGACTGGTTATCAGAATAGGCAACAAGCTCATCGATGGCAGCACGCGCAGCAAGCTTCACACGATGAGCGAGAATCTCAGGAGGGATGTCTCGCCCAGGTAGGAAGGCGCAGCGCGGCGTCCAGGACAGGGGCAGGAATTCGGAGGTATGTTCCATGACAACTAGAGGCCAGGATATCGTTTCCGTTATCAGGCGTCAGATCGAGGAGTTCGGTACCGAGCTTACGCTGGTCGATGTCGGGACGGTCGTCGAGGTCGGCGACGGGATAGCCCGCATCCAGGGACTCCAGGGAGCCTTGTACAACGAGATTCTTGAGTTCCCTAACGGCGTGATGGGCCTCGCCCTGAACCTGGAAGAAGACTCGGTCGGCGCCGCCATCATGGGCGACTCCAACGTCGTTAAAGAGGGAGACACCGTCAGGTCTACGGGGCGCATCATCGAGGTGCCCGTGGGGGATGAGCTTATCGGCAGGGTCGTCGACCCTTTGGGTAGGCCCCTGGACGGTAAGGGCCCCGTGAGCACGTCGGGCACAAGGCCCGTCGAGCAGATCGCCCCCAACGTGGTTACGAGGCAGTCCGTGGATACCCCCGTGCAGACGGGAATCAAGGCTGTGGACGCCATGATTCCCATCGGGCGGGGCCAGCGAGAGCTGATTATCGGTGACCGCTCCACCGGCAAAACGGTCATTGCCCTGGACACCATCATCAACCAGAAGGGCTTGGACTTGACCTGCATCTACGTCGCCATCGGGCAGAAGCAGGGCAAGGTCGCCCAGGTGCTGTCCACCCTGGAGGAGTTCGGCGCAATGGACCACACAATAGTGGTCGCCGCCAACGCCTCCGACCCTGCCCCTATGCAGTACCTGGCCCCCTACGCCGGCTGCGCCATTGCCGAGGGGTTCATGGCCCAGGGCAAGGATGCCCTGATCATCTACGACGACCTAACCAAGCACGCCTGGGCATACCGCCAGGTCTCCCTGCTCCTGCGCAGGCCGGCGGGCCGGGAAGCTTATCCCGGAGACATCTTCTACCTGCACAGCCGACTGCTGGAGAGGGCTGCAAAGATGGCGCCGGAGAATGGTGGAGGCTCCATCACCGCCCTACCCATAATCGAGACCCAGGCAGGCGATGTGTCGGCATACATTCCCACCAACGTCATATCGATCACCGACGGACAGCTATATCTCGAGCCGGAGCTGTTCAACGCGGGCATACGCCCCGCCGTCAACGTGGGCCTCTCGGTCTCCAGGGTTGGGGGCGCCGCCCAGACCCGCGCCATCCGGAAGGTGGCGGGGAGACTGAGGTTGGACCTGGCCCAGTACCGAGAGCTTGCGACCTTCGCCCAGTTCGGCACCTCCGACCTGGACAGGGCAACGCGGGCCCAGCTGGAACGGGGACAGCGGAGCACCGAGATACTGAAACAGGTGCAGTACAATCCCGTTCCCCTGGAAAAGGAAGTGCTGATCCTCTACGCCGTGAACAACGGCGACCTGGACGATGTTCCCCTGGAGAAGTGCGCCGAGTTCGAGAGCGGTTTCCTCCGGTACATGGAGACTGCCCATCCCGAGATCGGTAAAAGCATCGCGGACAACAAGGACCTCACCGCGGAGAACGAGGAAGCACTGAAGAAGAGCATCGAGGAGTTCAAGAGCACCTTCATGGCTGCTCAGGCCGCCTAAGGACGGCAAGGGGATAGACCGGTAACACAATGCCCAGCTTACGACAAATAAGGCGCCGGATTCGGAGCATCGAAAACACCGGCAAGGTGACGAAGGCGATGGAGATGATCGCCGCCTCCAAGATGCGCCGCGCCCAAGCCTCGGTGCTGGCCGGACGCCCCTACTCGGAGAAGATCCAGGAGGTCATCGCCCACCTGGCTGCTCAGCCCGTCGAACAGGATGTGGTGCAGCCCCTGCTGGAGCAACGGGAGGTGAACCGCATCCTCGTGGTGCAGATCACCCCGGACCGGGGCTTGTGCGGAGGCCTGCATTCAAATTTAAACCGCCGGGTCGCCCAATTCATCGCCCAGCAGAGCATCCCCGTGAGCATCATCTCCGTGGGGCGCAAGGGCCGGGACTTTATGATCCGGTACGGCCAGGATGTGAAGGCAGCCTTCACGGGCCTGGGAGACCGCCCCGTGGTCGCAGACACCTCGGTTATCTCTCGCATGGTCGTGGATGACTACTCCGAGGGCACCTTCGACCAGGTGTTCATCTCCTACATGGAGTTCGTTTCGACGACGGTCCAGCAGCCCGTTGTGCGCCAGCTCCTTCCCATCGTTCCCGCCGAACTTCAGGCGACCCAGCGGGTCGGGTACATCTACGAGCCCAACGCGTCCACGGTCCTGGAATCCCTGCTGCCCCGGTTCGTCGAGATGGAGATATACCATGCGGTGTTGGAGTTGATTGCCAGCGAACAGTCGGCCCGTATGGTGGCTATGCGCAACGCCACCGAAAGCGCAACGGAAATGGTCAGCGACCTGACGTTGCTGGCCAACAAGGTACGTCAAGAGACCATCACAAGCGAGCTGCTCGACCTGATCTCGGGCGCCGCAGCCGTGGGATAACCACGCTCTAGACCATGAATTCTGCAATGCACACCGGAGGTTAGGATGGGCACCGGCAAGATCGTCCAGGTAATCGGAACGGTGGTGGATGTACAGTTTCCACCCGATGAGCTTCCCACCTTGTTCAATGCGCTTGAGCTGGACAACCAGGGTGAGAGGCTGCTACTGGAGGTGGAACAGCACGTCGGAAACAACTGGGTCAGGTGCCTGGCGCTGGGTCCCACCGAGGGCCTCGCCCGGGGCACCAATGTGACCGATACTGGCGCCCCCGTGTCGGTCCCGGTGGGCCAGGAGACCCTGGGACGGCTATTCGATGTTACCGGCGCGCCCCTGGACAACCTGGGGCCTGTTGAGCCTCCCCAGCACTGGCCAATTCACAGGCCCCCTCCCACCTTCGAAGAGCAGGCAACGGACATCGAGATCCTGGAAACGGGGATCAAGGTGTTCGACCTGATCACTCCCTTCATGAAGGGCGGGAAGATCGGCGCCTATGGCGGTGCCGGTGTGGGAAAGACGGTCATCATCCAGGAGCTTATCCGCAATATCGCCCAGGTACACAAGGGCGTGTCGGTGTTCGCCGGCGTGGGTGAGCGCTCCAGGGAAGGCAACGATCTGTGGCATGAGATGCGGGACTCAGGCGTCATGGCCAACACCGTGCTGGTGTTCGGACAGATGAACGAGCCTCCCGGCGTCCGAGCGCGGGTGGGCCTCACGGGGCTGACCATGGCAGAGTACTTCAGGGAAAAACAGAACCAGGATGTGCTCCTGTTCATCGACAACATCTACAGGTACATCCTGGCGGGCATGGAAGTGTCCGCCCTGCTGGGCAGAATGCCCTCGGCGGTGGGATACCAGCCCACCCTTGCCACCGAGATGGGAGCTTTGGAGGAGAGGATCACCTCCACCAAGACCGGCTCCATCACCTCTTTCCAAGCCATCTACGTCCCGGCGGACGACTACACCGACCCCGGCATCGTCACAACCTTCGGCCACCTGGATGCCGTCGTATCCTTGGAGCGCGCCCTTGCAGCCCAGGGCCTGTATCCTGCCGTCGATCCCCTGGCATCCTTCTCCAGGCTGCTCGAACCCCGGGTGGTCGGCGACGAGCACTATAACGTAGCCCGCGGCGTGCAGCAGGTGCTCCAGAGGTACCGGGACCTGCAAGACATCATCGCCATCCTGGGAATCGAAGAGCTTTCCGAGGAAGACAAGCTCACCGTCGGGCGTGCCCGCAGGATACAGCGGTTCCTCACCCAGCCCTTCTTCGTGGCGGAGACCTTCACGGGCATGGTAGGCAAATACGTGCCGGTGCGTGAGACCGTCCGGGGCTTCTCGGAGATACTGGAAGGGAAGCACGACGGCGTACCCGAGCAGGCCTTCTACATGTCGGGCACAATCGACGAGGTGCTGGAGAAGTCCCAGGAAATGCAGGCGGTCGCGTAGGTTTTCCCATGGCTACCATGTACCTGGAAATCACGACTGCTGAGAGACGCACCTTCGCCGACGAGGTGGATGTGCTGGTAGCCCCCGGCATCGACGGGGAGCTCAGCATTCTGCCCAACCACGCTCCCCTGATGACCGCTCTCCAGCCCGGCGAGATAACCATCCGCAAGGACGGCGAGGAGACCTTCCTGGCCGTCAGCGGGGGGTTCCTGGAGGTTATGGGCAACCAGGTGACCATTCTTGCCGATGCCGCCGAACCCTCGGAAGAGATCGACGAAGAGCGGGCTAGGCAGGCGATGGAGCAGGCCCAAGCCCTGATAGAGTCCCGCGTCTCGGACCTGGAGCTAGGCCAAGCGCTGGCTGCCGTGCGAAGGGCGGAAACCCGTCTGAGGGTAGCCCGCCGGCGACGGAGCAGGGAGAGACCGCCCGCCCAGGGTTAACCCGCTTCTGCCTCGTTGGACAGGTAAAAGGTCATCGTCTGCAGGGACAGCACCGGGTCGATGTTCCGTATTTTCACGCCTGCTTGGCCCTGCGGCGCTATGGGTGCGTAACTGAGAATGGCCTTGATGCCGCAGTCCATTAGCCTGTCTATGACGGCTTGGGCGTAGCGGCTGGGAACGGCAACGATGCCAATGCTGATGTCCAGCTCTTTGACGGCCGCATCCAGCTCATCCATAGACTGAACGTTCAGGTTGCCGATGACCCGGCCAACCAGGTTCGGGTCCGAGTCGAAGGCCGCGATAATATGGAAGCCCTCGGGGGCGAAGCCTGGGTAGCTAAGGATCGCTCTGCCCAGCCGTCCAACACCCACAAGCCCCACGTTCCAGCGTCTGTCCAGCCCCATGATGTCTTTCAGCTCAGCAAGGAGGCCCTGAACGTTGTAGCCCCGCCCTTGCTTACCGAAACGTCCGAAGTAGCTGAGGTCTTTGCGAATCTGAGCTGGCGTCACCTGGAGCATCTCCCCAAGCTGCTGGGAGCTGACCATCTCGACTCCGCCGGCGAGCATATCCGACAAGATGCGGATGTACTGGGGGAGGCGCATGACCACCACCTCAGGCACGCCGGGGGGCATGCCCATGGGTGCGCTGCCGCGAGTTACCATTGGGTGCACCTGCTCCTGGGAAGAGTAGGGTGCGTAGCTAAAGACAGGCCGTAGTTACCTTCAAGGATCATGCAAGCCACCTTAGCAGGAAGGCCCGATGCTTCAGTCCGGGCGGCGAGCATATTCTATTAGTGCATAATTTCACAGTCAACCAAAATGGCTACCGCATATCGTAGCTTTGTGCCTATGGGACACCTACCTTCGACCGGTCTCTACGCCAGGGCACGATGGGCCCCAGCTACCAGGCTGGCGATGTATCATCCAACGTGGTATCTTGAGACCAAAATCACAGGTACGGAGAGGGAAAATGAACAAGATCAAACACATCGCTATTTCCACCCAGGATGTGGATGCCACCGCCCGGTTCTACGTCGATGTCCTCGGCCTCAAAGAGATTCAGAAGCTGGACAGCAAGAACGCAACCGGCTACTACCTGAGCGACGGCAACATCAACCTGGCGATTCTGAACTTCAAAAACGACCAGGTGGCAGGTTCCGAGCGGGGACGCGGCTACAGCGGGATCCACCACATCGGTTTCCACGTAGAAGATGCCGAGGAGGTGAAAGCCAAGCTGGAGGAAGCCAATTTCCCGCCCAGGGAAGACATCAACGCTGCGTTGGGCATTGGGATGGACAGTTCCCATCACGCCAACGTCGAGGTGAAGTACACCGCGCCCGACGGCGTGGTTATCGACATCTCCCAGGTAGGCTGGGTCGGCACCTCCGGCGAGGAGTCCCTGCCCACCCCTGCAGCCCAGACGGCGTCGTAGCTGCGGGCAACCATCGTCCACCTGGTAGCGGGCTGAAATAGCCCAGTACTGATTCATCGAAGGGGAGCCGGGCCGCAAGGTTACCGGCTCTCTTTAGTCAAAGGCAGTTTTCACAGCACTGGCGGGAGGGCTAGTTTATGTCAATGGGGCAGGTTTCAAAGATGGTCGGGGCGCGGGTCAAGCGCACAGAAGACCCCCGGATGATCACGGGCGCCGGGTCCTACACCGACGATGTCCAGCTAAAGGGCACCAAGCACATGGAGGTGCTCCGCAGCCCCCACGGCCATGCCCGCATCAGGGGCATAGACACCTCCCAAGCTAAGCAAAGCCCCGGTGTGATCGATGTGCTGGTGGGCCAGGAGATAAACGCCCAGTGCAAGATCCCCTTCCCACTGTTCGCCATCCTGGGCGAGATGCACGTGATCGACCGGTGGCCCATGGCTGCCGACGTCGTCCGCTACGTCGGCGAACCTGTGGCGGTCGTGGTGGCAGACACCCCCAGCTCAGCCCGGGACGCTTTGGACCTGATCGATGTGGACTACGAGTTGCTGCCGGCGGCTGTTGACCTGGAGGCCTCGGCATCCCCGGATGCGCCCCTCGTCCACGACCACATCGGCACCAACCTGTGCTACGAAGCATCGGGCAAATCGGGAGACCCGGACAAGGCCTTCGCAGACGCCGATGCCGTTCTCTCGGTGCGGATGGAGCAGCCCCGCCTCGTTCCCAACCCTATGGAACCCAGGGCTGTCCTCGCGTCCTACCAGCCCTCGTCCAAGGAGCAGACCCTGTGGGTCACAACCCAGAACCCTCACACGGAAAGCTCCATCGTCGCCCGGATGCTGGGTATCAGCGAGAGCAAACTCCGTGTCGTTGCCATCGACGTAGGTGGTGCCTTTGGGTGCAAGATCAATACCTACTCGGAGAGCATCATAGCTTGCCTGCTGTCCATGCGATTGGGCCAGCCGGTGAAGTGGACGGAGAGCCGACAGGAGAACTTCATCTCCACCAGCCACGGGCGCGGACAGGTGCAGCTCGTTGAGGCGGCCTACAAGAAGGACGGCACCATCCTGGGGCTAAAGCTCCGCATATATGCCGACCTGGGGGCCTACTGCCAGGTGCTGTCCCACGCAATCCCAACCCTCACGCCTTCCATGGCCCCGGGAGTGTACGCCTTCAAGAACATCGAATGGACCACGTACGGCGTGTTCACCAACAAGGTCCCCTACGACGCCTACCGGGGAGCGGGACGGCCCGAGGGGGCCTACATCATCGAGAGGGTGGTGGACCTGGTTGCGGGCGCCCTGAATATGGACCCGGTGGATATACGGCGCAAGAACTTCATCGACAAGGACGCCTTCCCCTACGAGACCCCCACGGGCATGGTGTACGACAGCGGCGACTATCAGGCCAGCATGGACAAGGCCATCGATGCCTCCGACTACTACGGGATGCGCCGGGAGCAGGAAGGCGCCCGCCGGGAGGGCAGGATTGTCGGCATTGGCATCACCACGACCGTAGAGGTGTGCGGGTTCGGCCCTGCCGCTGCCATGGGCGGCCTTTCGGGCTTCGAGAGCGCAACCGTGCGCATGGACTCCACGGCAGGAGTCACCATCTTTACAGGGTCCTCTCCCCACGGACAGGGGGAGGAGACGGCCTTCGCTCAGTTAGCCGCAGACCAGCTCGGCGTCCCGATGAATTCGGTAACGGTGGTGCATGGAGACACTGCCGTAGTTCCCAGAGGTGGAGGCACATCGGGCAGCCGCTCCATGGCCGTCGGGGGCAGCGCCCTGGTCACAGCATCAGCCCAGGTTGCCAGGAAGGCCAAGGAGATCGCCGCCGTCCTTCTGGACACCACCGCCGAAGCTGTGCTGCTGGAAGGCGGTCTGTTCCGCGCGGAGGATGTGCAGGACCGGTCCGTCACCTGGGCGGACGTGGCCAAAGAGGCCTACAGCGGGACAAGCCTGCCGTCGGACATGGAGCGCGGTCTGGAGGCCACGTCCTTCTGGGAGCCCGAGGGGCTGACCTTCCCCTTCAGCACCCATGTGGCACAGGTGGAGATCGACAAAGAGACGGGAGAGGTAGAGCTTACCAAGTACGTCGCCATCGACGACTGCGGCACCGTAATCAACCCTATGCTGGTGGAAGGCCAGGTGCACGGGGGCATCGTCCAAGGCGCGGGCCAGGCGTTGCTGGAGGGCGCCCTCTGGGACGATAGCGGTCAGCTGCTGACCGGCAGCTTTATGGACTATGCCATGCCCTTTGCCGAGGAGTTTCCCGATTTCATCCTGGACCGCACGGAGACGACCACCCACGTGAATCCCCTGGGCGTCAAGGGAATCGGGGAGATGGCCACCATAGCATCGACGCCTACCATCGTTAGTGCCGTGGCCGATGCCCTGTCTGTCATGGGCATGGGGGCGGTGCACATCGACGTGCCCATCAGGTCGGAGAAGGTGTGGAAGCTCCTCCAGGAATCCGGAGGCCTCTGAGGCAGCAGGCATTGTCCGCCATGAGGCCGTTCAGCGGGTTCTATACGTCCAGGCTTACAACCACGGCGGCATTGGCGATGACGGTGTGATCGGTGCCGTCTTCGTTGGGGACATCCAGCCCGCCCTTGACCACATTGATGTACTTGTCTCCATAGGGTAGGACGCTCAGAACAGCATTTCCGTCAACGGCGCCGGGGTCCGAAACGGCGATGGTCACATCGACCCGCATCGAATCGGCTCCGTTGCCGAAGTGGCGCGGGAAGGTGAGGCTGTTGTGCCACAGGGCGTTCTGGACAGCCCGCTGGGCCGCCTTGGTAAAGTCCTTGCCGTGCAAATCAACGCCCATTCCCATTTCCAGGATGCACCTTTTCAACGCCATGCTTTTGCTCCTATAGTAGATTGGCTGTATCTTGGAGCCATTACACTACAGGCATAGGACAGCGTCAACCGGACCGACAGCCCACACTGTTTGCGGAGGTTCATGCAAATGGATGGAGTTCCCCAAAGAGCCCTCCTGGTCACTCCCCATCCCGATGATGCCGAGAGCGGCTGCGGCGGGACTGCCGCCAAGTGGATCGCCGCCGGCGCCGAGGTGTACTACCTGATATGCACCAACGGAGACAAGGGCAGCGGCGACCCCACCATGGCGTCGGACCGGCTGGCCGCCATTCGGGAGAAAGAGCAGTTGGATGCGGCCCAAGCCCTGGGCGTGAAGGATGTGATATTTCTTAAGCACCCCGACGGCACCTTGGAGGATGACCAACAATTGCGCTCCGAGGTGGTGAGGGCCATCAGGAAGTACCGCCCTGACACGGTCATGTGCATGGACCCCTACCGGAGCCGGGGGCACACCCACCGGGACCACCGGGTAAGCGGGCAGGTGGCCATCGATTCGGTGTGCTCCTTTGCGTGGAGGCCCACCTACTTCCCCGAGCAGATACGCGACGAGAAGCTGGAGCCCCACCTGGTCAATACGATATACCTCTGGGGGAGCGAAGACCCTGACCTGTTCGTGGATATCAGCGAGCACATCGACAGCAAGGTGGATGCCCTGAAGAGGCACGCCAGCCAGATCAACGACCCCAGCGGGCGCGGCGACAGGATCAGGGCCCGCTCCAAGAACGTGGGTGAGCGGGCCGGACTGCCCTTCGCCGAGGCCTTCAGGGTGCTGCACTTCGAGCCTCAGCCCCGCTGGGGAGACTGATTCTTCCTGTTTAACAGCCATCTTTCGTAGGACGGCAGAGTTCTCAGCCAGCCTTTAGGAGGGAACCTCATGAAGAGCATAGTGCTGGACTACTCAAAGCGCTGTGGAGATGAGCCCAACAAGGGGCACAACCGCTGGCACCCCGATATCCCTCCTGCTGTGGAGGCCGACTGCGGCGAGGAGGTGGTGCTCCAGACCCGCCACGCCTTCGACGGCGGGATCACGCCCTCGTCCACGGCGCCGGACCTGCTTAGCGCCGACCTCAACGTGGTGCATCCCCTGACAGGCCCCGTTTATGTAAAGGGGGCAGAGCCGGGCGACCTGCTGGAGGTGACCACGCTTCACATAGACCCAGCCAAGTGGGGATTCACGACCATAATCCCCGGGTTCGGGTTCCTGCGGGATGTGTTTCTGGAGCCCTACATAGTCCACTGGGACATCGCCGCCGGCTATGCCACTTCGTCAGATCTGCCCGGTGTAAGGATTCCCGGCGCATCCTTCATGGGGACCATAGGGGTGGCCCCGTCCCATGACCTGCTGCGGGAGGTGTTCCTCCGAGAGGAGGACCTGAAGGGCAGGGGAGGTGCTGTGCTGGGTCCTGATGCCAAGGGAGCGGTCCCCAGTACGGAGCCGATCGCTTCCCAGGCACTGCGAACGGTCCCACCCAGGGAGCACGGCGGAAACCTGGACATCAAGCAGCTCACCGCGGGAAGCCGCTTGCTGCTGCCAGTGTTCGTGGAGGGCGCCCTGTTCTCGGCCGGCGATGCCCACTATGCCCAGGGGGACTCGGAATGCTGCGGCACCGCCGTGGAGATGGACTGCACCCTGCATGTCTCCTTCCAGCTCCACAAGGGCGATGCCGAGCGCCGTGGCATCCGATTCCCAATATTCGAGCTGGACCAGCCTCCCGCCGGGCCGACGGAGACATCAGGCCGGTTCCTGGCCGCCACAGGCATGCCCATCCGGGACGGAGTGAACTACTCGGAGGATGCTTCCCTAGCCTCCCGCAACGCGCTGCTCAACATGATCCAACTACTGATGGAACGGGGCTGGTCGCGAGAGCAGGCCTACTGCATCTGCAGCGTAGCCGTGGACCTGCGGGTCAGCGAGGTGGTGGACGTACCCAACTTCGTTGTGACGGCCTTCCTGCCCCTGGGCATCTTCAGCAGCTAGGCTAGCTGTTTCGTGGAAGCTGGACATGAAAGGACACCCGGGGGTCCGCACCCATGCCCCTGGTTATATGCCCGTGGCCCGTGGAGTCCTCGGCGATCAGGATGTCGCCGGGGAGAAACCTGCGAATGCTCCCGTCCCCTATCTCGACCTCAACTATCCCCGCCAGGAAGACCAGGTACTGGGGATTGGGAGGCCCAGGGTGGAAGTCGTTGACCGAGGGCGAATTAAGGCGATGCAGCGTTATTGGACCCACCCCTTCCTTGGGCAGGTATGCTTCAAACTCATCCCTGCTCATGTCGTGGAAGTGGGACTCACCGTCGTCGCCTGAGTACACGCGGACTATCTGCACAGTTCCCCCTTTAGGTAGAAGCCTTTCACAGGATTACGGACCTAGGCGCTTCCCGCCGGACTAGGCTGAAACAACCTCTTTAACTTGCTCCACCGCATCGATGTGCTCTTTCACGGAGGTGAAGCCTGCGTTCATCGTGTTCACTGATAGATGGCTGGCGCCTAACTCTTCCCACGCCTTGGCCTGCTCCATCCAGTCCTCTGGGGAGTTGCGGGCGACGTTGACCCTGGCCTCGATGCCTATGGCGCTCGGGTCCCGTCCCGCCTCCCTGGCGTAGCTGTGGAGCCGGGCGATGGTGTCCCGCCCTTCGTCGTTGGGCAGGAAGTTGGGGAACCACCCATCGCCAATGCGGGCAACACGCTGGACGAGGTCCTCCGCCCTACCGCCGAACCAGACAGGTATGGGCTGCTGCACGGGGAGGGGATTTATCCCCGCATGGGTAACCCGGTGCCAGCGCCCCTCGAAGTTCACGATCTCCTGGGTCCAAAGCTGCCTCAGCAAAGCTATCTGTTCTTCGCTGCGCTTCCCCCGGTTCCGGAAGCTGCTTCCCAGGGCTTCGTACTCGACGTGGTTCCAGCCGATGCCGATGCCCAAGCGCAGGCGTCCCCTGGTAAGGATGTCCACCTCGGCGGCCTGCTTGGCCACCAAGGCCGTCTGGCGCTGCCCCAGCACCAGGATGCCGGTGACCAGCTCCAGGGTGCTGGTGATCGCCGCCGCGTATCCGAAGAGCACCATGGGCTCGTGGAACATATCGTCGGAGTTGTAGGCGCCCGACCAGCCTTGGTGGGCCTTGATGTCGGCCCCCAGCACATGGTCGTAGAGGATCATGTGGGAGAAGCCCAAGCCTTCGACAGCCTGAATATACTCCTTGACCGCACCCGGGTCGGCGCCGATCTCCGTCTGGGGGAAAATCGCTCCAAGCTTCACGGACAGCCTCCTCCGGCGTCTAGACGCCGTCCTCTATCAGACACGCATCAAGAACGCCGTACACCCTTAGTTGTGGGCAATTATAGCACCGGGCCCGGCATGGCGGCAGGGCAAACTAGAGGGAGCACACTACACAAGCCTTGGGGCCTGAGTCAAAGAACCGGTGCTTGTTCAAAGCTAGAATATTGACATTTTCGTTAGGCAATAACTATACTGTGTGCGAACGTAGGCTGTCTCAGTGTGGCCCCGCAGCGTCGGGGCCATATTGCGATATGCGTTCATAGAGTGGGTATGCCCCAGTGGCGCAATGGTAGCGCAACCGACTTGTAATCGGTAGGTTGGTGGGTTCGAATCCCCTCTGGGGCTCTTCGTAACCCCCCTTGCCCCGGGCATGAAGGAGACCAGCCAGCTACGACCCTGGCGATATTGGCGCAACATAGGGAGTGTGCTAAACTGAGCTCGTGTGGGGAGGGGTGGGTGAGTGGCTTAAACCACCAGACTGTAAATCTGGCGCCCGGAAGGGCTTCGTAGGTTCGAATCCTACCCCCTCCACCAGTAGAACCGAAGCTTCGGCTCACCAGCCCACATAGCTCAGCGGTAGAGCACGTTCTTGGTAAGAACGGGGTCGGCGGTTCGATTCCGCCTGTGGGCTCCATAAAAACAGCAACATTATTTGGGAGGAACCCGGCAAATGGCCAAGCAGAAATTCGACAGGACCAAACCTCACGTGAACGTTGGCACCATAGGCCACGTGGACCATGGCAAGACTACTCTTACCTCCGCCATCACCAGCGTTCTTGCTACGAGAGGGCCGGGCACATCTTTCAGGGCTTTCGACACCATCGACAACGCCCCTGAAGAGAAGGCCCGCGGCGTGACCATCGCCATCGCCCACATCGAGTACGAGACCGAAGACCGCCACTATGCCCATGTGGACTGCCCCGGCCACGCCGACTACATCAAGAACATGATCACCGGCGCAGCCCAGATGGACGGCGCTGTCCTCGTCGTCAGCGCTCCCGACGGCCCCATGCCCCAGACCCGTGAGCACATCCTGCTGGCCCGCCAGGTTGAGGTGCCCAAGATCGTCGTTGCCCTCAACAAGGTCGATGCCATGGAAGACCCGGAACTGCTGGAGCTTGTGGAGCTGGAGGTTCGCGACCTTCTCAGCCAGTACGACTTCCCCGGCGACGACACGCCCATAGTGCGCGTCAGCGCCCTCAAGGCCCTGGAAGAGCAGGAGGCCGGCAACAACGACGGCCCCTGGAGCCAGAACATACTCGAGCTCGTCCAGGCCATGGAAGACTACATCCCCGTCCCCGCCCGTCTCAAGGACCGCCCCTTCCTAATGCCCATCGAAGATGTCTTCGGAATTAAGGGCAGAGGCACCGTGGTCACCGGCCGTGTGGAGCGGGGAGCCCTTAAGGTTGGCGAAGATGTGGAGATAGTCGGGTTCGGCGATGTGCGCAAGACCGTGGCGACCGGCTTGGAGATGTTCCACAAGCTGCTGGACACCACCGAGTCCGGCGATGCTGTGGGTGTCCTTCTGAGAGGTATCGAAAGGGAAGATGTGGAGCGGGGCCAAGTCCTGGCCCGCCCCGGCACCATCGAACCCCATGTTGAGGCCGAGGCCGAGGTCTATGTCCTCAGCAGGGAGGAAGGCGGACGCCATACTCCCTTCTTCAACGGGTACAAGCCCCAGTTCTACATCAGGACATCGGACATCACCGGCGAGATCCAGCTTCCCGAGGGCGTGGAGATGGTAATGCCGGGAGACAACATCACCATGGGCATTAAGCTCATATATCCCATAGCCTTGGAAGAGGGGCTGCGTTTTGCCATCCGGGAGGGAGGCAGAACGGTGGGAGCCGGCGTTGTCACAAAGGTTTCAACAGGATAAGAGATGGCCAAGAAGAGCACCGAAGCGCGAATCATAATCACCATGGCCTGCACCGACTGCCAGGAGCGGAACTACACCAGCACCAAGAACCGCAGGAATGACACCCAGCGGCTGGAGCTACGGAAGTACTGCTCTCGCTGTCGCACTCACCGGGAACACCGAGAGGTGAGGTAGCCTGATGGCCAGGTCCTCCCAGAGGGGTGGAGGCTCCCAGATAATCTCCCCCAACGCGGTGCGCCGGGGCGGCAACCCCGTCCAGTTCTTCCAGGAGACCGTCTCCGAGCTGCGACGGTGCGTCTGGCCCACCAGGGAAGAGACCATCCGCCTCTCCATCTACGTGATCATTTTTGCAACCGCCGCATCCATCGTGCTTGCGGGAGTAGACCGCGGACTGCAGGAGACATTCACCCGGTTCATCCTCAGGTAGGCAAGGTACACCCGATATGGTATCAGGAACAGACACCAACCAGACCCGCTGGTATATCATCCACACCTACTCCGGCCAGGAAGAACGGGTCAAGAAGAACCTGGACCTGCGCATCCAGAGCCTGGATATGCAGGACAGGATTTTCCAGGTGGTCGTCCCCACCGAAGAGGAGATCGTCCTCAAAGAAGGCAAGAGACGCTCGGAGCGCAAAAAAGTGTTCCCCGGATACATCCTGGTGCAGATGAGCCTGGACGACGAAAGCTGGTACGTTGTGCGCAACACGCCAGGGGTCACCGGCTTCGTTTCCACCGAGGATGAGATGGACAAGCGTCCCAAGCCCATACCCCTGGAAGACAGCGAAGTGGATGCCATCCTGAACAATATCGAGTCGGGGCCAACAAAGGTTTCCGTGGGATTCCAAAAGGGCCAGATGGTGCGGATAGCCGCCGGGCCCTTCGCCGACTTCATCGGAGCCGTCAACGAGATCGACGCAAGCAAAGGCAAGGTCTGGGTTCTGGTATCCTTCTTTGGCCGGGAAACTCCGGTGGAGCTGGACTTCCTGCAGGTCGAGAAGATTTAGGGAGGCACCTTGGCCAAGAAGGTTCGAGCAATCATCAAGCTGCAGCTCCAGGCGGGAAAGGCCACCCCGGCGCCGCCGGTGGGGCCCGCGCTGGGACAGCACGGCGTCAACATCATGGGGTTCGTCAAGGAGTACAACGAACGTACCGCCACCCAGGCGGGCACGATAATTCCCGTTCAGATAACAGTCTTCGAAGACAGATCTTTCGCATTTGTGACCAAGACTCCCCCTGCTTCCGAGCTTCTGAGGAAAGCTGCCGGTGTTGAAAAAGGCGGGGCCCAGCCCAGCCGGGGACGTGTGGGCACCATCTCCAGGAACGCGGTCAAGGAGATCGCAGAACTGAAGCTCAAGGACCTCAACGCCAACTCGGTAGATGGGGCGATGAAGATCATCGAGGGCACGGCCCGAAGCATGGGGATAGAGATTTCAGGAGAATGATGCATGGTAAAGCATAGCAAGCGATATGCTGCCTTGAAGGAGAAGATCGATCCGGAGAAGTCCTACTCTCCCCAGGAAGCGGTTGCTCTGCTCCAGGAAGTGTCCACGGCCAAGTTCGATGAGTCCGTTGAGATCCACCTGCGCACCGGCGTGGACCCCAGGCAAGCCGACCAGCTCATCCGCGACGTGACGGTCCTCCCCTATGGGCTGGGCAAGCCAATCCGCGTGCTCGTCTTCGCCAACGGCGAAGGCGCCGAGCTTGCACGCCAGGCCGGGGCCGACTACGTGGGCGAGGACGACCTGATCCAGAACATCGAGGGCGGCTGGACCGAATTCGACGTAGGGCTGGCCATTCCCGATCTGATGCCCAAGATCGGCAAGCTGGGTAGGGTGCTTGGCCGCCGAGGCCTGATGCCCAATCCTCGGACGGGGACCATGGTCCAGCCCAGGGACCTGCCCCGGATCATCGACGAAGCAAAGAAGGGCAGGCTGGAGTTTCGCGTTGACCGCACCGCAATCATTCACTGCCCCGTAGGGAAGATCAGCTTCCCCCAGGAGCACCTGTTGAGCAACATAGCTTCCCTTGTTGACGCGGTTGTCCGAGCCAGGCCGGCAGCCGTTAAAGGCGCCCTCATCCGGGCAGCCCACCTGTCCAGTAGCATGAGCCCGGGCATCCGCCTGGATGTGAATAGCCTGACGGCCCTGAAGCCTGATCTGTAGAGGAAGAGCTATGAGAGCCTCGTTGACAAGCGAGGAATTGAAAGGTAAGGTCTAGCGGAAGACGACAGACCCAAATAGCCAAAGACAGCAGGTCCCCGAATTGACGGGGTTAAACTGCCAGCCTGCCGAGGCGATCCGGGGAACAATAACATTGGCGCAATTGGTCAAGAGGCCTAAAGGCGCCGACTTCGAAAGAAGAGTTTGAGTCCCTGCACGCCCGGTGCAGGGATTTTTTAGTGGAGCAGGCCAATGCCAACCCAGAAGAAGATTGACCAGGTAGAGGAGCTGAGCGAGAAGCTGGCTCGAGCTACCATCACCGTCGCCACCGATCCGACAGGACAGCCGGTCAACACCATGACCGACTTGCGCCGGAAGATGAAGGAGCGCGAGGTCGAGTACCGGGTTGTGAAGAACACCCTCGCATACCTGGCTGCCGACGCCTCCAACAATCCCGAGGTCAAGGAGATCATCCAGGGACCCACAGCCCTGGCCCTGGGGTACGACAATCCGGTGGAGGTGGCTAAGGCACTGGAAGAGTACATCCGGGTGAACCGCTCGACCCTGACCATCCGGGGTGCTGTATTCAATGGGAGGCGCCTGTCCCGGGACGAGGTCATTACCCTTTCCCGCCTTCCGGCCCCCGAGGTGCTCATCGGCCAGATCATGGGCCAGATGCAGGCGCCTATCAGCAACCTTGTAGGCCACCTGCAGTCCCCGATACAGAGACTGCTGGGCGCCCTGTCCGGGCCCCATGCTTCCCTGGCCACCCTGCTTCAGCAGAGAGTGGAACAGCTCAGGGCCCAAGGCACGTAGAACTAGCCTAGAAAAGCGATAATCAAAGGAGGAGTTATGACGAAGGAAGAGGTACTGGAAGCCATCAAACAGATGTCGGTGATCGACTTGGCCGACCTGGTCAAGTCCCTGGAGTCCGAGTTCGGTATCACGGCCGCGGCCCCTGTCGCAGTGGCAGCGGCTCCTGCAGCCGCTGCACCAGCCGCCGGAGGCGATGCTCCGGCCGCCGCAGATGATGAGAAGACCGAGTTCTCCGTGGTGATCCAGGATGTCGGCGCCAACAAGATCAACGTCATCAAAGCAGTGCGCGAAGTGACCACCCTCGGACTGCGCGAAGCCAAGGAGTTGGTGGAAGCGGCCCCGAGCAAGGTTAAGGAAGCCATTGCACAGGACGAGGCCAACAAGGTGAAGGAAGCCCTGGAAGCCGCCGGCGCGAAGGTAGCTGTAGAGTAAACTGGAACCTGTACCGCCAGGGGCAAGGCTCGAACTCCGGGGCCTGCCCCCTGGCGGCTATGCCCTCGTGACACATGGGTCTGCGCGGTTAACTGCGCAGGCGGCTTTTATTTCATTAGGTACCACCGGGGGACGCAATGAGCCGGCGCAAGGACAGGGAGAGATTCCTGCAGATGAAACAGCTGAATCCCGAGTACAAGGGATTCAGGGGAGGCGCCGCGGGTGGACCCGGAGCCGATGCCCCACTGGAGAGTGTGACCTGTTCCAAGTGCGGCCGCCGGCGAAACGTAGCCGTAGGCATCGCCCTGGAGCAGGGGGAAAGCTATGTCTGTCTGAGCTGCCAGGAAGAGCAGGGGGATGCCATCCCCGCAGACGAGGGAGCCGAGCGCTAGCTGAAAGCCGGGGCTTTCTCAACGACCTGGCGACCTCCCTTTGCTCCCATGGGTCAACCAAGGCACTTCGATTCACCCAACGACCCCCGGCAGATAACTTTTCGTCGGCGTGCCAGGATAGGAACCTCGCTTTCTGAGGCGGTCCGGGAGGAGGACAGGAACGCAGGATGTGCGGAATCGTTGCGTACACTGGGCACCGGGACGCCTGGCCCATCCTCCTCGACGGCCTGAAGAAGCTGGAGTATCGGGGTTACGACAGCGCCGGTATCGCCATCTTCAACCCCTCGGGAGACCTGGAGACCTTCAAGTCCGATGGGAAAGTGCGGGAGCTGGACAACCCCGGCGCCCCCTCTCCTAAAGGCACCCTGGGCATCGGCCACACTCGCTGGGCCACCCACGGAAGACCATCAGTCGCAAATGCCCACCCCCACACCGGCTGCCGGCACCAAGTAGCTGTGGTCCACAACGGTATAATAGAGAACTACCTGGAGCTAAAGCAAAGGCTTTTGGCCGATGGCCACAGCTTCTCCTCGGAGACGGACAGCGAAGTGGTGGCCCACCTTATCGAATGTGGGATGGAGTCGGGCCTCAGCTTTGAGGACGCCTTCATTGCCATGGCCAGCCAGGTGCAGGGATCCCAAGCCATCGTCTCCATCGGCCCCCCAGACTCGGCCAGCCGGCTCCTTGCCTTGAGATTGGGGTATGCCGGGGGCATCGTACTGGGCCATAGAGAAGGCGAAGCCATTATCAGCAGCGACCTTCAGCCCCTGGCCCCACTAATCCGCGAGGTCAGCTTTCTGGAGGACGGTGAGGTCGCCGTAGTTACCAACGATGGCATCCATTATGTAAATCTACAAGGCGAGCCAGTGTCCAAGGAGACCAGAAGCATTCCTTCCAGCGTCGCCCAAGGAGACAAAGAAGGCTACCCGCACCATATGCTCAAGGAGATCATGGAGCAGCCCCTGGCGGCCGTTAACTGCCTCCGGGGCAGGGTTAACTTCGAGAATAGCCAGGTCGAACTGGAGCAGTTCCCCCTATCTCCCCAGGAGACGCGGGACCTCCGGAAAGTAGTGCTGGTGGGAATGGGCACCAGCCTTCATGCCGCCATGGTGGGCAGGCACTTCATCGAGTCTTTGGCCAAGGTCCCTGCGGAGGTGGACAACGCCTCCGAGTTCCGGTACCGGGACTACCCCATGGACCAAGGCACCCTGGTCCTAGGCGTGTCCCAGTCAGGAGAGACGGCAGATACCCTGGCAGCCATGTCGGAGGTCCGTCAGAAGGGCGGCCGGCTACTCAGCATCTGCAATACCGAGATGAGTCAAGCAAACCGCCTGGCCGAAGGGACCCTGCTAATGCGGTCCGGACTGGAGGTGGGTGTCGCAAGCACCAAGACCTTCACCTCTTCTTTGGGCGTCCTTCTTCTCCTAGCCCTGCACCTGGGCCAAGCCAGGGGCACACTAGCACCGACCTACGCCGAGGGACTTCTGGCCGAACTGTCCCATATCCCCCATCTGATGGGCCGCCTGCTGTCGAATGTCGAGGGCTACAAGTCGCTGGCGGAGACCCTGGGGCGGTACCAGAACCTCCTGTACCTGGGACGGGGCATCAACCTTCCCATAGCTCTTGAGGGAGCGCTGAAGCTCAAGGAGATCGCCTACGTTCATGCGGAAGGCTACGCCGCCGGGGAGATGAAGCACGGCCCCGTCGCCCTCATCGACGCCGACATGCCCGTGGTGGCCGTTGCACCCGACTCTTCTACATACCCCAAGATTGCGGCGAACATCAAGGAGGTCAAGGCCAGGGACGGCGTAGTGATCGGCGTCCTCAGCGAAGGGGACTCGGAGCTTGCCTCCGAGGTTGAGTATGTACTCTGGGTCCCACGCACCTCCGAGACGCTCAGTCCGTTCCTGACATCCCTGGCGATGCAGATGCTGGCCTACGAAATAGCAGTGCAGCGAGGCTGCGAGGTGGACCAGCCGCGAAACCTGGCCAAGTCGGTTACCGTCGAGTAGAGGGCCCGCCCGGGCCTGAGGGCAGGAAGCCTACCTGCCCGTCCAGACCGGAGACCGGCGCTCCGCAAAGGCCTTCACACCCTCTTTAGCATCTTCCGTGGTGCGGGTGAGGTCGGCCTTCACCTGGGCAAAGGCCACGCGCCTCTCCAGGTCCATGCTGGCGCCGTTGACCGTGACCTCCTTTATGGCAGCCAAAGCCAATGGGGCGTTCTCCATTATCTTGCGGGCAATGGCCTCTGTGGTGGACATCACCTGGTCGGCCGGCACAACATGGTTCACCAGGTTAAGCTCCAGTGCCCTTTGGGCGCTCATAAAGTCCCCGGTGAACATGATCTCGAAGGCGATATTCTTGGGCAGCACCTGCGCCATTAAGGCAGGGCCGCTCACCGAGGAGATGCCTCGCTTCACCTGGGGCCAGCCAAACTCGGCATCCTCGGAAGCCACCCGGACATCGCTGCTCAGCGCCAACCCGCATCCCTGGGCCAGGCAGACCCCGTTGATGGCTGAAAGAATGGGTTTCCAGATGTTCTGGGCAGCTACATACAAGTCGGAAGTACTCTTCCCCTCGCTCGCCCTTCCGGCAGCCATGGCGACCAGATCGTGACCGGTGGAAAAGGCCTTCCCGCTGCCCGTGATGATGGCGACCCGCACTTCCGGGTTCGTCTTGACGTCCTGGAACGCCTCCCAGAGGAGCTCTCTCATCTCCGGGTTGATGGCATTCAGCTTCTCGGGCCGGTTCAGGGTGATATACCCTATCCGGTCCCTGACCTCATATAGGACCTCCGCCATTGACATCCTCCTGTTTGAGTTCTGTTCAGATGATGCGTGAATCCGTGGGAATCGTCCCGATAACTCCTTTGTCTTCCAGGGCCTCTATCTTCTCGGGGGACAGGCCCAGAAGCTCTCCGTAGACCGTCCTGTTGTCCTGACCCAGCCCTGGAGCAGGCCAGCGGACCACCCCGGGAGTGGCCGACATCTTCCAGGCAATGCCCGGGTAGGTGTGGGTGCCCGCCCAGGGATGCTCAACCCGCACGAAGGTCCCTCGGTCCTTCAGATGAGGGTCAGCCAGCAGGCCGGGGGCCGACAACACGGGCGTAGCCGGAACGCCAGCCTTCTGAAGCTGGGAGGCTATCTCCCTTGCGTCCCGCTGGCAGGTCCACGCCGCGATCATGTCATCCAAGTCGTCCTCATGCTCCCTGCGTCCTTGCAGGGAACTGTAGTGTTCATCCTCCGCCAGGTCCGGCCGCTCCATGACACGACAGATGGCATGCCATTCGGCGTCTCCGGTCACCGCGATGCTCACCCAGGAATCCTCTTGTACGCACGGGTAGACGTTATGGGGCGCGTACAGGTCGCTGCGGTTTCCCTGACGCTCGTAGTCCTGTCCCGTCATCTGGTAGCCCAGGAGGTACGACCCCAAGAGTGCGACCGTGGATTCAAGCTGGGATACATCTACGAACATGCCCTTGCCCGTGCGCCTGCGATGCCTGAGCCCAGCCAGGATGATGCCGGCGGCGTGGGAGCCTGTGATGGGGTCTCCGTGATTGATGCCCGACTTCATCGGCCCATCGTCTGTGTACCCGGTCATGTGGGCCATGCCCGATAGCTGTTCCTGGCCGATGCCGTAGGCCAGGTAGTCGCGCCAGGGTCCGCTGTTCCCGAACCCCGGCATGGAAGCGTAGATGATGTCGGGCCGGAGCCTCTTGAGGTCTTCGTAGGTGTAGCCCAACCGCGCCAGGCTGCGATAACGAAAGTTCTCTATGATTACATCGCTGATGGAGACAAGCTCCTCGAACAGGTCGCACCCCATAGCATCGGTCAGCTCCAGAGTGATGCCATGCTTGCTCATGTGAAGGCAGTTGAACCACCCGTTCCTGTTCCAGGGCTGGTCGCCCCCATCGGAATCAGGGTAGCTGGCGATGCCCCTGGCGGGGCTGACCGGGCCCCGGTGGGAGTCGTACACCCGCAGGGACTCCACCTTGATGACCTGCGCCCCCATATCGGCCAGGAGCTTGGTGCAGTAGGGGCCTGCCCATATCCTGGACAGGTCCAGCACCCGGACATCCTCCAGGGGAAGCCCATGGCCCGATGGCCCCATCGGTCTCTCCGCCCGGGAAGCCAAGCCTAGAGTATCCCCGCTTCAGCTAACTCATCCACTTCGGCGTCGCTGCAGCCTAGGAGGCCTCCCATAACTTCCCGGTTGTGCTCCCCCAGGAGAGGAGCCCGCCGGAACTCCCATGTCTCTTCGCTGGGCTTGGCCGGGGGACCTGGGTACTTGTAGGCTCCCCCGACTGGATGGTCCAAATCCATGTAGTAGTCTCGCGCGTTAAGCTGGTCCATCTCCAAAATGTCCTGGAGTGTGGCGACGTAGGCGAAGCCCAGGCCCCGCTCCTGGCCCTTTCGGAAGATGTCCACCTTGTGGTTGTCCAATAGCCATGGAAGCATGAGGGCATCGACCTCGTCGGCATTGGACAGCCTGCCCAGCCTGGTGCGAAAGCGTTCGTCGGCCAGCTCTTCGCGCTCCATGATCTCAGCCACGGCGGGCCAGCGATGGTCCGGGCCTGCTATGACCCCCACGTACCCGTCCTTGCACGGGTATATGCCCCAAGCTGCCCGTCCATAGCCGCGGTTACCGGCCCGCTCGAACTCGCGCCCCGAGTAGCTGTACTGCATCAGGGCGTTCTCGAGGATATTTGTGGTGTACTCTGCGATGGATATGTCGATCCACTGCCCCTCCCCTGTATTCTCGGCATGGTACAGGGCAGTCATTGACGCCACGAAGGCGTTCTGGCCCGCGCCAAGCTGGGCCAGGGGAGCGCCTTCCCGCAGGGGAGGCCGGTCCGGCTCCCCCGTGATGTTCATCAGCCCTCCGAGCCCGTACAGGTTCAGCTCCACTGCCTTCCAGTCCCGGTAAGGCCCGGTCTGCCCAAAGTTGGAGATCGAGGTCATTGTCAGCCCTGGGTTCCCGGAAGACAGGGTCTCGTAGCTCAACCCCAGGGAAGGAAGCACACGGGGAGCGAAGTTCTCGACCAGTATGTCGGCCGATTCGACCAGGCGAATCAGCATCTCCCTGCCTCGTTCGGATTTCAGATCCAGCGTGATGCCCTTCTTGGAGCAGTTCAGGTACATGAAGGTCGCGCTGGCCTCCGGGTCGTCGGCTCGGGACGGAGGGAAGGGTCCGAGACGCCTGGCGGGGTCGCCTGTACCGGGCTTTTCGACCTTTATGACCTCGGCGCCCATGGTGGCCATCAGCCGGGTGCAGTACGGCCCCGAAATGTAATGGGTCAGGTCCACCACGCGGACCCCTTCCAGGAATCCCGGCATGCATCTCCTAACTGGTGATCGAACGTCCAACTGGCAGGCATGGGCCTAAGAATTACATGCCTCGGTAAGCACGAGCATTCTACAGATTCGCCTTGGCCAGCACAACTTGGGGAGCACCGGCTGCGCCCGGCCCAGTACATGGCCCCCATAAGCCAAACATGCTATTATGGCCCCTAACTTGTCCCCGATTGCGGAGCAAAAGGAGAGGCCATGACGACGAATGGCGACGCTACAACTCCCATGCCGGTCACGGTCTGGTACGACTACGTTTGACCCTGGTGCTATATCGGTCTGTCTCGGATCGAAAAGCTCAAGCAGGACTATAACATCGCGCTGGACATCAGGCCTTACCTGCTGCATCCCGAAACCCCTAAGGAGGGCGCTCCCCGGCAGCCCAGACCGGGCGAGGAAGACGGCCAGCTTAGCGAACCCCTGCGAAGCTACGCCGAGGAAGCCGGGCTGATCATGCGGCGCGCTCCCGTCACCCCAAACTCGATGTATTCGTTGGAAGCAACCGAGTATGCCCTTGAGCAGGACCACTACGAGGAGTTCCACCACTCCCTGTACAAGGCCTACTGGGAGGACATGAAGAACCTGGGGGACCTGGCGGTCATCCAGGAGGTGGCCGAAGGGTCGGGCTTGAACTGGCCCGAGCTGTCCCAGAGGCTGGAATCGGGGTACTACCGGGATAGGGTGATGTCCCAGTTCCAGGAAGCTATGGGTATGGGAATCCGGGGCGTTCCCGCCTTTCTCATAGGGAACCAGATGTTCACGGGCGCTCAGCCCTACGATGTGTTCAAACTGGCTATGGCCAGGGCCCGGGAGACCTACCTGATACCCACCTAGGGATCCCAACCCGGTAACGCAGGGGGCTTTCCAATCTCCAATATCGATCTTAAGGGTAAGGTTGCCATCGTTACGGGCGCCAGCAGGGGCATCGGCAAGGGCATTGCCATTGCCCTGGCCAAGGAGGGCGTCCACGTCGTGGTCGCCGCCCGCAGCGAAGAGCGCCGGCGTCTGCCCGGAACCATAATCGAGACCGTCGACGAGATCAAGGCTATGGGCCTCAGCGCACTGCCCATTCGCTGCGACGTTCGGGACGAGCAGAGCATCGAAGACACCGTCAGCAAGACCCTGGACCAACTGGGGCGGGTGGACATCTTGGTCAACAACGCTGCCGTGGGCACCTACGACCCCTTCATGGAGCTGCCCGTCAAGCTGTGGGACCTGGTGATGGCCGTGAATCTGCGGGGGCCTTTCCTGTTCTCCAGGGCAGTGATTCCCTCGATGATCAGCCAGGGCTGGGGGAGCATCGTCAACCTGTCCAGCCTGGGAGCGGACCAGCTCACATCCACCGCTTTCGCGACGGACCCCGAGGCGCCCCCCACGATAGTGGGACAGGCTTACGGGGTGTCCAAATCAGCCCTGGAGAGGATGAGCCGGGGTTTGGCTGCCGAGATGGGGCGGCACAACATCGCCGTAAACGCGGTGAAGCCTTCCCGCCCGGTGCTGACTGAAGGGTTCCAGTTCCAGAGGCCCGACGCCGACTACTCCCTGTGGGTTACGCACGACTCCCTGGTAAAGGCGGTGGTGTTCCTTGCCCACCAGGATGCATCGGGGGTGACCGGAGCTGTGACGACAGACCAGGACCTGATCCTGGCCCATGGCCTGTAAAAGAGATGCATCTGGGGGTGACCGGATGTGTCACAACAGACCAGGGCCTGGTCCCAGCCCATGGCCCGTGAAAAGACTTAGCTGTCGTCCTCGCCGGATTCCGAATCATCCTCGCGAGGCCCGTAGGGCAGCTCCATAGGCTCTTCCGCTTCCGCCAGGTTGGAGCTGTCGGGATAGCCGTTCTTCCAATCCGCTGCTATCTCTTCTTCCTCTTCTTCCAGCTCGCTGTCGATGTCGTACCGAAGCATCGCGTCCTTGACCTGGGCGGACTGCCCAGCCTTGGCCCTTCCGGGGAAGGAGCAGGAGTTGCCGTTGTTGGGGTTGTGGTAGGTCTCCCAGATAACTATTGACGCATCCTGCCGGTCAACGCTGATGACCGCAGCTTCGTACTTGTTCCCCGCCTCCATGAGGCGCATGAGCCGTAGAGCGAGCTTGGGTTCCACCTGCCCAACATACTGGCCCTGGCAATTCTCGATTACCAGGGAGCGATCGAGGATTCTGAGGTTAACCCCATCCCCTGCCGCCATCTTGGCCAGGACGGCATCATGGCCCGGCTTGCACAGGCACGTAACCCCCGACTTGCCGCTCTCTTCGATGAGCAGGTTGGGAGTTACCACCTTGCTCAGCTTGGGTTGGGGCGACGAGTCCTGGAGGTGGTCCAGCATCTCCAGGTTCTTCTTTGCAATGGTGTTGTGGGGGGAGAAGGCAACCGCATTTGCGAAAGCCCCCCTCGCGGCGTTGTAGCGCCCCAGCTCCATCAAGGCTTTCCCCAAGCGGTTGAGGGCTTCTACGTCCTCGGGAAAGGCCTGGAGGATGTCCTGGTTGGTCTGGACCGCGGCCTCCCACTCACCCCTCAGGGCGAGGGCAATGGCTTCCTTTCCCTTGTCTTTCTTCAACTTGGACTTTTCTTCTGTCCTGTCGAGTTCCATGCTTCTTTCGATCTCCAGGTTGGTCGTGCCGTGGAGGTCGTAACCGCCGATGTTCAAGGTTAAGTTATGCTTCCTTCCTTAGCAAGATATGTCTGCCAACAATGTTTCGTAACTGGATACACCAAAAAATTGGCGTGGTCAAGCATATCTGCGCTGACTTTATGTCCAGTTTTCTCCAATAGGCCGCGAAACAGGGCCTGACCTTAGTTCCCAGCGCGATTTCCCCCTAGGGATGCCCCGGATTACTCCTCCCGGTACCTTCCCCGCAAATGGTCCCAACGGACCTTCATTATGTCGATAACCATCGAAAAGGAATCCCGGAAGGGGCGCACCCTGCTGAGGGAACGATAGTGCCAGTCTATCGGAACCTCGACGATGCGCAGCCCTCGTTTGCGAGCCAGAAAAAGCATCTCTACGTCGAAGGCGAACCCCGACAGCGCCTGAGAGCCAAACAGCCCTTCCGCCACGGGACCGCGGAAGCACTTGAACCCGCACTGGGTATCGCTGATTCCCGGCAGGAGCACCAGCCTGACCAGCCCATTGAACACCCGGCCCATGAGATGCCTGCGCGACGGCTCCCCGATTCTGCGAGCTCCGGGCAGCTCCCGGGAACCGATGGCGATGTCGCAATCTTCCAGGGCGGGAGGCAGGAACCGGTCGACCTGTTCGATGGGCATGGAGAGATCGGCGTCGCACAGGAAGCGGTACTCCCCAGGGGAACGCAGCATCCCGTTACGCACTGCCCACCCCTTGCCCCCGTGAGGTACCGAAAGCAGCTCAATGCGCGGGTCGGCGCCGGCGAACTTGCCGACCACCTGTGCCGTGTCGTCGGTGCTTCCGTCATCCACCACGAGGATGTCCCAGGTGTAGTCCTGGGCCCCCAGGTAGTTGATGGCGCTCCGAAGGGTATCCCCGATCCTGCTCCCTTCGTTGTAGGCGGGGATCACAACAGACAGGAAGGGGCGGGGTTCTGAGGTGGTTGGATTTGGCGTTGACATCGAATGGGTGAGGGAGGGTTCCCGGATGGCCTTACTTGGGGCGCCGGGTTTAGGGCTATGCCTGTTCCAGCTCGAAGGCGTCGTGGAGCACCCGTGTCGCCTCGTGTACAGCCGACTCGGACACGATGCAGGTGATGCGAATCTCCGAGGTTGTGATCATCTCTATGTTGATGTTATTCTCGGCCAGGGCGCGAAACATGCGGGAAGCGTAGCCGGGCGCGTGCTGCATTCCCGACCCGATGATGCTCACCTTGCTGAGGGCTGCATCGGAGGTGACCTCCTCTGCGCCGACCATCTCGGATACCGGTCCCACAATCTCCAGGGCCCTCTCCAGGTCGGTGCGCGCCAGGGTGAAGCTGAGGTCCGTGAGCTTGTCCAAGCCCGAGTTCTGGACGATGGTGTCCACGCTGATGCCTTCGTTGGACAAGGGTTCGAACAGGGCCGCTGCTATGCCCGGTTGGTCGGGCACCCTCCGTAGGGTGATCCTCGCAACGTTCCTGTCATAGGGGATACCTGTAACCTTAACCCCTTGTTCCATAGCAGACGCAATCCCCTTTTCGATGAGGGTCCCGGAAGCCTCGCTGAAGCTGGACGCAACGTAGATGGGTATATTATAGACCGATCCCAGCTCAATGGACCTGGGATGCATCTTGGCCCCGTAGCTGGCCAGCTCCAGCATCTCCTCGTAGTCGATTCGTTCCAGTTTCCTGGCAGCGGACACCACCTGGGGGTCGGCGGTGTAGATGCCGTCCACATCGGTGTAAATCTCGCACCGGCGCGCGCCCAGGGCGGCCGCCAGGGCTACCGCCGTCGTATCCGAGCCTCCCCGCCCCAGGGTCGTCACGTCCATATCCTCGGTGATGCCCTGGAAACCTGCCACTATCACCAGGCGGCCCTTGTCCATCTCCTCCCGTATCCGCTCCGTCTCCACAGCGGCGATCCTGGCCTTGCCGTACCTGGAGTCGGTGTGAATCCCCGCCTGGAAGCCGCTCAGGCTTATGGCCTCGTGGCCCAGGGATCGGATGGCCATGGCCAGCAGGGTAGAAGAAACAAGCTCGCCCGTTGACAGGAGCAGGTCCAGCTCCCGGGGGTCGGGGCTTCCGGCGATCCGGTTGGCGAGCCCGATCAGCTCCTCGGTGGTGTCTCCCATCGCCGAAACCACAGTCACGACCTCGGCGCCGGCCTCCCTGGTACGGCAGATGCGCCCCGCCACGTTCCTGATAAGGTCGGCGTTGGCGACCGAGCTGCCTCCGTATTTCTGTACGACAAGTTCCATTGGCTTCACTTATGCCTTGGTATGGACCACCCTCGAAAGAGAGGATTTCACGCGGCGTCGGCGTACTCGTCCCGGGAGGTGGTTGCCCCTGCTGCGATGGGGCGGGTGACCTTCACCTCTCCCGGCACCGACGCCTGCCGGGCTGCCTCGGCCATTTCGTAGGCAACCGTAACCTCCCGGCCATGGGTCAACGCCAAAACAGTTGGGCCGCTGCCCGACAGGAAGACCCCCAGGGCGCCGCCCTTCATGGCGCCTTCGAAGATGACCTTCATGGCGGGAAACAGCTGCCTCCGGTAGGGCTGGTGCAGCCTGTCCTCGGTGGCTGTAGCCAGCTCTTCAAGGCGCCCGGTGTTCATTGCGTTCACCAAGAGAGCCGTCCTGCCCATGTTGAATACGGCATCCTCCCAGCCGATTGCGCCGGGCAGCACCGAGCGGGCATCCTCGGTGGCAATTGTCACCTCAGGGATGAACAGCACCGCCCGAAGGTCCTCGGGCACACGCACGGCGGAGCTCAGCGGTCCTTCAGCACTTTGCACCACCAGCACCATGCCACCCATGAGGGCCGGCGCGACGTTGTCGGGATGGCCTTCAATTGACACCGCAAGCTGAAGCACCTCGTCGCTGGAAAGGGGCTGCACCCTGCCGCCGGACAGGACCGGCGCCAGCCGGTTTCCGGCGGCCAGGCCGCCCACGATGGCAGCCGCGCTGCTCCCCAGTCCCCGCTTCAGCGGGATGTTGTTGGTGCAGGCTACGGAGAGGGGAACGGGGTCCACACCAACGTGCTCCAGCAGGCGTAGGATGCTCCGGTACACCAGGTTGTCGGGCCCCGAGGGCAGGTCCGACGCGCCCTTCCCTTCCACCCTGACCTGGGGGGCGCTTGAGACCTCCACCTCGACATGGTTCCAGATGTCCAGCGCCATGCCGAGGCAGTCGAAGCCGGGCCCCAGGTTTGCCGTGGTGGCAGGCACCTGCACCCTGATCCGCCCCCCGGCGGGGTCCTGTATTTCCTGCGATGCTGTCATATCGTTTGCACCCGACCGGCTGTCTACTTCAAGTACCCTGTACTAGCGCAGCCCAGGGCACACCTCCCTGATGGCCCCGGCAAGCACCAGGGCCTCGGGCTTCCGTATCCGCGAATTCACTATGTTGGGCGACCAGCCGACCACATCCACCTTTCGCTCTCGCACTGATAGCTTTCCCCACCAGAGCTGGTAGCTTAGCCGGCCGACGGCCACTTGGCGGGTGGCCGGCCTGTGGCCGAACCTCTCCGTCAGGAAGGGCAGGCAATGATTATAGGCTGTTCGCCCGTTGATCATCATAAGCTCAAGGCCGTCTTTCGTCCCTAGCTGTTCCTCGATGAATCCCAGGCAATTGGACACCAGGGCATCCTTGTCCTCCTGTTCAAGCTGGGCCCAGGGCAGCCGGGTTGCGCATTTGACCGTATCGACGTGGGAGTACCTGAAGTCCCGACCCTCGGCAGAGGTCAGCCCTGCCGTGAACACGCGCAGGCCCCCGTCGTCGGGGTCCCCGCCGTGCACCGATACAAGGAACCTGCCCAGCTTCTCAAAGAAGGACCTGTAGGGAATGCCGTAGAACACCTCTCGCTGGCGTCGCACGATCACATCCACCTGGTCTCCCGAAAGTTCCTCTCTACGGCTCACCGACGGAAAGTCCCCCAGGGAGCTGAACCTCTGACGCTCTCCCATGAGGGCCAAGCCATTGCGGTCCACGTACTCCCGGTCCGACGGGTTGATGGTCACTACCCACGCATTGGCGTTGGGGTAGTCCCCGTAGAAGGAGATGGGCAGCCAGTCCAAGACGACAGGCCCGCCGGCGCACCGCTCGCAGCGGGCAATGCGTTGCTCGAGGGAGTCCAATGGCTGTACGCCGTCAGTGGCAGGCATGTATCGGGTCATGGATGGGGCTTCCCAGGATCTATCCGCTTGGCCGGCGCTTCCTCGATAGAAGGTGAAAGAGGCCTTTAGTACCGATGCCAGGCCAAAGCAGGAGAACTACCTTGAGTCACACCTCTACCGGCCATAGCTGCGGAGCTGAGGGAGTATAGCATCGGCCCCCAGGCCCCGCAAGGCAACGGCTCCTCCAACGCTAGCGCCCAGACTCCCGCTTCCGCGGGAGTGGCGCTAAGTCCGTTCGTCCTGAGGGAAATCGAAGGGGAACGGACAGTCCAAGCAGCCACTTTTGTCGTCATTGCGGCGGAGGCCGCAATCCAGGACGGAGCATTGCCGGGTTCGAGGATGGCTCGCGCCCGCGCCCTGCTCACGCGTCGGTCAGGCCCCCACTGCTCGTCGTTCCCGCTCTCACTCTCGCGTCTTTCCCGCTAAACTTGTCCTCGTGAAAACGGGGAGCGGGAACCTGTGCCGGAGGGGGGCTGACGGGCCCGGTGCAGGAGTCCAGGCCTCAAACTGGCACAGAATTGGCACACAAAAGGCTCAAATGTCACACGTTTGTCACACGCAACGGTGCATACTTTAGTGATGACCGGCCTTTCGCAGGCAGATACTGCTCTGTCTGTCCCGGCAGCTCTCTCAGATGCTTGAGGAGGAGGTCATGGTGAGCACAATGAACAAGGTCTCGAAGAAGACCCACATACTTAGTGCCCAGTTCTTTGTCCGGTGGCTGGACCACGTCTTCGAGGCCGAAGCGCGGACCATCAAGAGGAGGTAACCATGACTGCCAACCGAGCCTTGAGCATCGTGATGATCTTGATTGTTCTTGGCAACAGCCGCCTGGGTAACAACCATGCTGGTATCAGCGGATGGTGGCGAGGGGGATACCCAGGGTGGAGTGGTGCCAGCGTGGGGGTGCCCCACCAACATTCCGACACCATCGATCTCGGCAAGGGTATCCAGCGTGACCACCACCAGCGCCAGGATCAGCGCCAGCTACACGACGGTGAGCATGAGGCACTACACGGTTACCCACAGCTTCTACTGGAATGACGGAAACAGAAGCACAAGCCGGACGGTGACCTCGGAGGGGACATACAGGGCGACCGTTAGTGCAGTTTTTGAACGGGACGGGAATATCTGCGACAGGAGCGCCAGCGCCTCGGTGACGGTGGAGTTCGAGGCCCCCCCGACACTAGAGCCTTGCGGTTCTTCGAGCACTGCACCAACATGCATTCCACCCACACCCACGAAGCCCCCAACGCCCACCCCGACACTAGAACCTTGCGGCTCTTCGGGCACTGCACCAACATGCGTTCCACCCACACCCACACCCACGCCTGTCACGCCTACCCCCACGCCTGTCACACCTACCGCCACGCCCAAACCCAGAGGGATCATCGGCCCACCACCTGTCCCGGGCAAACCTTGGGCGAACGTACGGCACGGAGGGGACGATTTCCAGTCCGTCACGATGGTCATATGGTGGCTCGCATCCACGGGCGACAACATTGAGTTTGAAGTGGAGTACAAACGCGGTGGGACTTGGATCTTCGAGAGCTGGGTGAGAGTCAGATACAAGCCCACGCAGACCAATCTCGTACTCGGGGATGTGAAGACAAATAGCAACTATTATTTCAAGCTGCGGGCCTGTATCAAGGGCACCGACACATGCTCAGCCTTCTCTTCGGAGGGCAACTTGCACACGCCTCTACCGTTCGTCGGGCATCAAGCCGATCATGTTGTGAAATACCAATTCGGGACGACGGCACCCCTTACGGACCCAGCCATCATAGGGCCGTACTTTCCCAGAGCAGTCGTGAATGAGTCTGTCAAGAGAGGGGCAGGTGCATGGAATAATTTCCAGCGTCTCGTGGACTCCCCCAATCCCAAGCTATGTCAGGATGGGAACTGCCTTGGCCTGAACCGGGACGGGAAGGTGACCATGATCAACGTGGTCGATGGCAGCGCCATGAACACCGGGGGCGCTTCCGGTGTCCCGGACTGCGGATTCGCCGTTGCGTGCGTGAAGAGCAGGGAAAGCTATGCAACCAACTATATCGATGGTCAGGGGCATATGCGCAACAACGAGATTGTGATCGAGCACCCAGCCTGGGCAGGGACGCGACTTGATCGTCCGGGACACAACCAACAACGCATATTCTGGACACTCGAGGTAAGGTTGCACAATGAGTGGGTAGGACCGGAAGGGGAAGCCCCTGATGGGACTCTTCACCCCAAATGGAGGTATCTCCCCGCTACCATGATCCATGAGTTCGGGCACACGCTGGGCCTTGCCGATTTGTACCGGTTCGGTCCGCGGGGAGGCCAAGGGAAGGGCCATTCTGGCTACATCATGGGCAGCATGAATAGAAAAAAGACCAATGATGCTGTGCCCAGCACAGATGTGGAATATCTCACCGATGTCTACCGCAACCACCTTCCACACTAGCCATAAGAGGGGGACGTAGATGCTCACAAAGTCAATCCCAAACCATCGGAAGATAGGTGTAATTCTTGGCCTGCTTCTCTTCGCCATCCTCATGGCCATGGGCATTCAGTGTGCCCAGGAGTCAAACGGCAGAGATGGCCTATCCCCAGGGCTGGGCATGGAAATGCTCAGCTACGATGGGCCCGTATCTTTGGAAGAACGCATCCTGAGAATGGATGTGATCGTCAAGGCGACGCTCCAAGGGGTGACAGCTGGCACTGGGCAACATGAGGTCTATGTGGGCAAGCCCGCTGTGCATGTCGGCACACTGGTGCACAGCTTCACGGTCTCCGAGTACCTGAAGGGCACCGGCGATGCTCAGATTACCGCTATTGTGTGGGAGATACCCAAGGACACGAATCAAACCCAAGTTGAGGCGGCGGCACGCGGGCAAGCTCTCTTGGCAGAGCGGGACACACAATGGGACAACAGGGAAGCTGTCGTGTTCCTGTGGGACATGCTATCCCAACCCAACCGGTATGTCTTGGGTGGCATCAGTGCCACTCCATGGGAGGCAGATGCGCTTAGGGACGGCTATACCCTCGCCAGCCGCCTTTCCAAGAACTGGTTGCCATCGACTGCGGGTAGCGGGGCAAGGGGGGCATCGAAGCATAGGGGACAGCCTCGGGGGATGAGTCAGTCCACTGGCGACAACGTGTCCTTCTACCTGGAGCCTCCGACGAGGGGAGGTGCGCAAGGCCAGGGCGGATATGGTGCACAGAGTGGCCCCTCAGGGCAAAGCGGTGGTTCGTCAACAATTACCTTGACAGCCTTCAAGAACAAGATCGCCGCCCTGAACCAAGAGATCGCGGACGGCGACGGAATCACAGGGTACGAGGACTGCATCCGCATGAAGTATTCAGTCGCGCGGGAATGGGACTACCAGACCGATGGGGGAACTGACATTTTCCTGCACGTTGATGAGGGCAGTCTGGAATCGGGGCTCGCCGCAGGCACCTTGGTATGGGCCAGCCCCGATCTCCCCCTAACGGCCCAGGTGCCGGTTGCACCGGTGGAGTGGTCGCCCGAGTACGAGTTGCTGGACAACGATGCCCATTTGTTCTATGCGAAACACCCGGGTCTGATATACACCGCCCGCCCGTTGCCTGCAGGAGAGTACAAGTTCTATTTCAATCAGGAAGCCCGGGGCTTCGTTGTATGCAATGGGCAGCCCGCAAGTCAAAAGAGGGACTTTGAGATACAGATCACCTCGTTAGCCCCCAACGATGCTGTCCACGAAGCTTTCTTCGACCCGGCGGGGGTCCCCTATGGCATGGGCTTCAGCGCGGACGGCGGGGTCCTGGAGCCCAGCAGGTTCACCACCTTCAACACAGACACGGAGATCACGAGCTTGGTGGCGACCGGCGACCTGGTGACCATGGGACTTTCACCCTACGTCGATCTCACCTTCGATACCCTGGACTTCATAGGTCTGGACGGTTCCCTAGCGGTATCGCTCTCGGACGGCACAGGGGATGCGACAGCCGGCACAATCACCTGGGAAGCAACGGCGCCCTGGAGCTCGGGGGACCAGCTTATGCTCCGCATCGTCGAAGGTGAAGGCCGGCCAGTGCCGAAGCTCATAGCAAGCGAGGTGGCCCCTCGCCCTGAAGTCTTCTTTGTGATCCCCAGCATCGGCGCACGCCTTCACTGGGAGGCGATGGACGACCTGGAGGGTGAGTCCGTTACCGGCTACACGCTCCAGTGGGCGTACGAAGAGGACGGCATCTGGCTCCCGGCAACATGCAGCAACTCAGACCAGCTCCAGTGCTGGGCCCGATGGCGGGATAACGACTTTGGCCGTGGCGACACAGTGTACTTCAGGGTCATCGCCCACTCCGAGACCTACGACAGCATGCCCAGCCCGGTGTTCGAGTTCACATCAAGGTAAGAAGGAGGCGAGGACAAGCTCATTATCGTTGGCGCAGACGGCCCTTCTGATGACCGGCCTTCCGCAGGGAGATGCTGTTCTGTCTGTCCCAGGAGCTCTCTCAGATGCTTGAGGCGCCGGAGGATCTGGCCGGCGCAAGAAGGGGTCTATCCCGGGGTAGGGAATACCTGCCGGTGAACCTCGTGGAGGTGAAGCATGACGATAAACAGGTTCCTCGACCTTGTTCTCATCATTGGTACCTTGGCGGGCTTGCTGGCCGTCGGCGCCATCATGGTGTCAGCTCAGCAGAACGACGGTGCAGACGACGGTTCAGACGATGGTCCCACAGGTGCTGCTTGTCGGAATCCCGGTCAGCCTGATCCCCCATCCTTGAGCTACAGCAACGGGTCCCTCAACATCTCATGGGACGCGGTGCAGCCGCCTCAGCCCAATGGCGCCATATCCTACGATCTTCAGTACAAGCTGGCATCGGAGACGAATTGGAGTTGGAAAATCACTGGAGGTACCAGCACAAGTGTCGCGGTGCCCCCGGGTACATACCATGCCCGGGTGCGGGCGGTATTCTTTGATTTCGACGGCAATGAGTGCGATGGGCCATGGTCTGGGACTGGCATCAAAAAGATAGTCGACCTGTTTCCGGTCCTGCCGTCGAACATCGGGCCGTACTCCAGGCAAGGCCCCGGTGAGATAGTTGCCTTTCTGCCTGCAGCGACTGGCGGAAACGCACCCTTAACGTATGGGGTGGCCATCTATGCCATTGACTACACCAACGCCACCTTCAACAGAGCCACAAGGCGTCTGGCCTTTACCATTCCGACCGCACCGAGAGACATCCGAGTCTATTACCAGGTTACTGATGCTGATGGCGACAAGGACGATGTAGATATTCGGTTCCGCACTACATTGCTCAATCAAGCACCGAATGCGGATGCAGGGGCTGACCAGACCGCAGAGGTTGGCGATTCTGTTACCCTGGACGGTTCGGGAAGCTCCGATCCCGACGGCGATTCCCTTAGATACAGGTGGCACGTTCTCAGCACTAACGGAACCTACCTGGCTGTATCCTCCAACGAGGTCTATACATCCACCGCCCCTTCCGATTCCGTAGGCACCTACACCTACCGCCTCACCGTAAGAGACCCCGGCGGCCTGAGCGACACCGACAGCGTGCAGGTGACCATCAATGATCCTCCTGACCCGGTCGTCCGGCCCAGCGCCCCAACGTGGTCCGGCACGTCCCACGCTTCCACTACTTCCATCACACCCAGGTGGAACGCAGCAACCTCAGGGGACAATGCCATTGACGGATATGATCTGCGCTATCGTGTCGATGGCACCACGACGTGGACAGAGCAAAGCAACGTGAGCACCAGATCCCTGGGCGGGGATATCGCCACCACCGTGTCCGGGCTTCCGTCTTCCACAACCTACCAAATGCAGGTGCGAGCATTTGATACCGCAGGTCACAGTGGGGACTGGTCTGGTACCAAGTATTTCAACACTGTCACGCCAAGGCCGGCAACACCAACGCCGCCGACGCCGACCCCGACCCCGACGCCACCTGCCACCTTGGAGCCTCCCGGCGCCTTTTCCTACCAGCACTTCAGCCAGCGCAAAGTACACTTGGACCAGACAGATGCCCGGCTGTTCCTTGACTGGGATGATGTGCCCGGAGCGGATTCCTACGTGGTGCAGATAAAGGACTTGGTATACGGGCCGTACTCGTGGACAGACCTCCCCTCAGACCTGTACTACCTTGAGGGCGCAACCTTCGTCAGGGAGTCCCAAGCCATGATAGGCGGGTTGTATTTCTCGCACGAATACCAAATCCGATTAATGAGCGTCCGAGGTGATGACGAGAGGTCTGATGCGACTCCGGGTGTCAGGATCACGACAGCACCGCCATTCTACGGCCGGCAGAAAGATCATACTGTTCAGTATGATCTAGGATCGCTAACTGCCACTCTGTCGCCTACCGACCCGCGGAGCTACGATCCAGAGTCTATTCTTCGTGCTGCCATAACCGAGGGTATTAGCGACTGGAACAACTCACCAGTTGGTAATGGGACACCCAACCTGTTGATATGCGAACTTGACGCAACATGCCCTGCCAGCGGGCCCAATGACGGCAGAGTCGTAACCGTTCAGGTAACTAATGAACCTTCTACGTGTCTGAACGGGATCGCTTGTTTCGACCCCACCTTGACTCACGTGACCGACAGGGACGGCTATGTGTACGGAGGGAACATCTACATGGAGGAACCAGCCCGGGGAGCGGGAGGCCTCGGTCGGTACCTATGGACGGATGACCCCACCTTGCAGGGTGTGCCAGTGAGCGAAGGTACCTACAGGTGGTGGGAATACGCTCCCGATACAGTCATGCATGAGTTCGGACACACCTTTGGCCTGTATGACTTTTACCGAACCGAGGTGTTGGACTTGGCGTTTGCTAAGTTGTACTGGTACAGAGGGTTGCGCAACTCCGTCATGTGGTCGGACGCCTCAGTGGCCCACGAATTCTTGCCGAATGATGATGTAACGTACATCGGCTGGGTGTACCACAACCATATCGCCAGGTAGGAGGTCTCTCATGAAGTTCCTTGCCCTAGTGTCCCTTTTCCTTCTTTTGTCCTCGTTGGCTTGCACAGACAACCAAAGCCGAAGCCCAACCTACGAGGAGCTGTTTCTTGGAGACTCCCTGGAATATGTGCCTCGGTGGCATGCCGAACCGACTTCCCTGGACTCACGGATAGCCAATGCTGACTTAATTGTGAGAGCTCGGATGAGGTCGGTTGTTGCTAGCACCGCACGAGGGGACCCGGCCCATTGGAGGGAGCTTGGCGTTTCGGTTGGTCAGAACGTGACCGAATTGCATGTGGGGGCCTTGGAATACACCTTCGACGTGCATGAGTACATCAAGGGCACAGGCGACAGCACCATCGTTGCGATAATCGTGGAAGCCCAGTATGGAGAGGAAGTAAAAGCAGATGTTGTCCCCTATGGGGAATACCTCCTCGAGACCCGACATGCCAACTGGGACGGCCGGGACGCGATCCTGTTCCTGGAGACCGGGTATAGGAGTCTGTTGGACTTGCCTGCGAATCATTACTACCTGGGCTTTGTTGCCAGCTACTTTAGGTTCGAAGGAGACGGCTACACCATCGTCAGTCCCAACGACAAACGATGGCTCCCAGCAGCAAATACATCAACCGGACCACGCGGAACATCGGGGGCGCAACGTTTCCTGTTAGGTATTCAGACCGGCGCTGGCGGTGCGTCTGGGCTGTCGGGCAACGCCGGTACCATCACCCTGAGCCAGTTCAAGAACAGGGTGCAAGCGGTCGAGGGAGAGATCGCTGCTGCGACTGATCCGGATGCCTACCGAGCATGCATAATCGAAAAGCACCGGCTCCAAGGCCGGGTAGAGCGTGTTGAAAGAGAGCGGGGCGCCTACCACACTTGGACGTTTGAGGAATCTGTCAAGAGTGGACAACCTGCGGGTACCCTTGTTCGCACCTCGTGGCATGGCGGTGATTCAGACAGCACCTACATGCTCATGGACAATGACCAGAGCTTGTTCACCGGGGATCAAACCACTGGCGAATTGTTCACTACCAGGCCTTTGCCAGCAGGAGAGTACCGCGTCACCGAGGACTGGCTACCTCATGTGATAGTGCCTTGTGACGGGAACCCACCGGAAATGGTTGCGAATGAATTTGTGATCATCACCGTCAACGCTCCCGAGGGCACGGTTCACGAAGCCTTCTTCGACCCGGCTGCTCTACAGGACAGCGTGGGCTTCAGCAGCGAGGGCGGGGTGCTGGAGCCCAGCAGGTTCACCACTTTTAACACAGACACGGAGATCACAGACTTGGTGGCGACCGGCGACCTGGTCACTATGGCTCTCTCACCCTATGTCGACCTTACCTTCGATACCTTGGACTTCATCGGGCTGGACGGGTCCGTCGCGGTGTCGCTCTCGGACGGCACAGGAGATGCGACAGCCGGCACGATAACCTGGGAAGCGACGGCGCCCTGGACCTCGGGCGACCAGCTTATGCTCCGCATCGTCGAGGGCGAGGGACGGCCTGTGCCGAAGCTCATATCTAGCGAGGTGGCACCGAGTCCTGAAGTATTCTTTGTGATCCCCAGCATCGGCGCTCGGCTTCACTGGGACGAGATGGACGACCTGGAGGGCGAGTCGGTCACCGGCTACACGCTACAGTGGTCGTATGAAGAGGATGGCATCTGGCTCCCGGCAACATGCAGCAACTCAGACCAGCTCCAGTGCTGGGCCCGATGGCGGGATAACGACTTTGGCCGTGGCGACACCCTGTACTTCAGGGTCATCGCCCACTCCGAGACCTACGACAGCATGCCCAGCCCGGTGTTCGAGTTCACCTCAAGGTAAGAAGGAGGCGAGGACAATGGGCTGGGGAATAGATTCCAGCTTCTGTGGGAGTGACGATAGTCCGTTCGTCCTGAGGGAAATCGAAGGGGAACGGACGAACCGCCGGGCGCGGGGCTTTGTCATAGCCGGCCTGTTCTACGGCCTGGGGCGGCCCTTTGTCATGGCCAGCCTGTCCCGGCCCCGGCTTTCCTGGATTGCGGCCTCCGCCGCAATGACGGAGGGGCCTGTCCCCCTCACCCCAACCCTCTCCCTCCAGGGGAGAGGGGGCAATTTTATCCCCCTCCTCACCCGCAATCCCTCCCTCGGTTCCCCTTCGATTTCCCTCAGGACGAACCGGGGAAGCCTCCGAGGCGCAGATGCAAACATGGGCCATACGTGTTAGAATCCCTTCTGATTTCCACGGCAGGGAGTCAATGGTGCTCCGCCTTCGCAACACACTTACCCGGCAGGTGGAAGAGATTTCCACCATCGAGCCGGGAGTAGCCCGAATGTACACCTGTGGCCCAACGGTGTACCGCTATGCCCACATCGGCAACCTCCGCACCTACATGATGGCCGACTGGATACGGAGGGCGCTGGACCATCACGGCTACCGCGTGATCCACGTCAAGAACATCACCGACGTTGGCCACATGCGCCAGGAGATGCTCGAGACGGGAGGAGACAAGGTCATCCTTGCAGCCCTGGCCGAGGGCAAGACCCCAGCCGAGATCGCCCAGTACTACGCCGACTCATTCCACCGGGACGAAACCAAGTCCAACATATTGCCTGCCCACCATTTCCCCTGGGCCACCCAGCATGTCCCTGAGATGATCACCATCGTGGAGACCCTACTGGCAGGGGGTTACGCCTACCAGGCGGGGGACAACATTTACTTCGACGTTGGCAAATTCCCGGAGTACGGCAGGCTCTCGGGGAACCTCCAGGACGGCCTCATGGAAGGCGTCCGCTCGGAAGTCGACCCCCTGAAGAAGGACTCCCGGGACTTCACCCTGTGGAAGATGGCCGAACCCGGGCGGGAGATGAAGTGGGACAGCCCGTGGGGAGAAGGATTCCCCGGCTGGCATATCGAATGCTCCGCCATGTCCACCAAGTACATGGGCGAGCAGCTTGATATACACACGGGAGGCGTGGATAACATCTTCCCCCACCACGAGGATGAGATCGCCCAGAGCGAGGCAGCTTTCGGCAAGCCCTACGTGCGGCACTGGGTGCATGGGCAGCACCTCCTGGCCGACGGCGTGAAGATGGCCAAGTCGGCAGGCAACGAGTTCATCCTGTCGGACCTGGAGGAGAGGGGTTTCGACCCCCTGGCATTCCGATACCTCTGCCTCACTGTCAGGTACCGCCACCGCATGAACTTCACCTTCTCCGCCCTGAGGGCCGCGGAGAGGGCGCTGACGAGTCTGCGGGACAGGGTCTGGCTGTGGCGCTCCCTGCCTGAGTTGCCCGGCACCATAGATGCTATCGAGTGGTCCGCCCGCTTTTGGGGTTCGGTTGACAACGACCTGGACATGCCCGGCGCACTGGCAGTTACCTGGAACATGCTTCACTCAAATCTGGAGGAGCGATACAAGCTGGATTTGCTACTGCAGTTCGACCAGGTCCTGGGACTGGACCTGGACCGGATAGCCCAGACCGAACCGCTGCCGACCAGCGTGACGGGCCAGGTCGATAGACGCTCCTTCTACCGGCGCAATGGTCAGTATGAGGTGGCCGACCAGATCAGAAATGACCTGACATCCGATGGATACAAGATCGGAGACTCCCAGGATGCCACCTGGGTACGCCCCAAGACCGGACAGGAGCTGCAGCGGGGCCGCTGGCAGGCCTTTTCCTCCCCCAGGGAAGTGGAGTCCTTCCTAGAACGTCCATCGGAAGTGGACTACTCGTGGATCGTCACCGCCTGCAACTACAAGTCCGACGTGGAACGCTGCGCCAACAGCTTCCTGCAGTGGGCCAAGGGCCGCTCGGCGGAGCTGGTCGTGGTCGATAACGGGAGCACCGACGGCACCGAGGTGTGGCTGGATGACCTCCAGCGCTCGAACCCCAGGGTCCGGGTCATCCACTTCGACCACACCATCGGCGATGGGGCAGCCAAGAACGCAGCCCTGTACCAGGCCCTCGGCAAGCACGTGATCGTAGTCGATACGTCAGTGGAGGTGGTCGGCGATGTGCTGCGCCCCATCGGCGCGTGGCTGGAGGACGAGTCCATCGGCATCGTAGGACCATGGGGATTGACCACCGACGACATCCACCATTTCCACGATGAGGTGGAAGCGGGAGACGCCGACGCCATGCAGGCCTACTGCATCGCAATGCGAAGGGACTTGCTCAAAGAGGTGGGCCTGATGCGGGAGGTGTTTCGCTTCTACCGCAACCTGGACCTGGACTTCAGCTTCCACGTGAAGGACCGGGGGTATCGGATCGTGGCCGACGGAAGCCTTCCCCTGGTCCGGCATGAACACAGGCAGTGGAATGCCCTTGGTGAAGTTGAGAGGAACCAGCTAAGCTTCCACAACTTCAAGAAGTTCTTCAAGAAGTGGCGGGACCGCTCGGACCTGCTCGTTTGCAACCAGGCTTCCTCCACGTCCGGCTAGACAAGCCCCGCTCGTGCCGCCCTGCCACAGAACCGCCCCTTACAGCCTGGCAATGCACCGTCTTTCACGCTGGAAGGACCTCAGGACTACTGAGTGTGCACGGCTTGGCACTGTTATACTCACCCGGACGAATTACCCAGCTCTATCGTAGATGAGAGCTACCTGGGAGGTTGGGGCTAATGGACCTTGAGACACCTTATCGTAGCGGCATGGTCGTAGTCGCCCATGCCGATGATGCCGAGTACGGCTGCTCGGGTACGGTGGCCAAGTGGTGCCGCCAAGGAATGGAGGTCGTTTACGTCATCTGCACCGACGGGAGCAAGGGAAGCTCCGACCCTGAGATGACCCCCGCGGAGCTGGTGAGGATTCGCCAGGAGGAGCAGCGGGCGGCAGGCCGCGTCCTCGGCCTTAAGGACGTAGTGTTCCTAGGGTACGAAGACTCGATGCTGCAGCCCAGCCTGGAGCTCCGCAGGGACATCGCCCGGGAGATACGGAGGCACAAGCCCGACATCCTGATCAGCGCAAATCCTGTCCGCAGCTTCCAGGGCACCGGCTACATGGGGCACCCCGACCACCTGGCGGCCGGCGAGGCAACCCTGGCGGCGGTCTTCCCGGCAGCCCGCGACCGTATGACCTTCCCGGAGCTCCTCCAGGAAGGCTTCGAGCCCCACAAGGTGCGCGAGGTCCTGATTATGGGCCGACGGGAAGCGGACAAGTGGATCGATGTCTCCGACACCATGGACATCGCCCTGGAGGCTCTGAAGCAGCACATCTCCCAGGTGGGCGAAGCTGACAACGACTTCGCCTGGATGAAGGGGTGGCGGGAGCAGGACGGGCAGCACCGGGGGATGAAGTACGCCGAGGGCTTCAAGCACTACCACCTCAGCTAGATACGCCTTTCCTGTGCACGGCTAATGGCTCACCAAGCGGCCGTTAGAAGGGCAAGGGTCAAGCCCGCTGTTACCTTTGTCCGTTCGCCCTGAGGGAAATCGAAGGGGAGCGGACAGGTCAGGCTGCAGAGGTCTCACATATCCCAAAGCCTTCCCCAGGATGGCTACGCAAGTTATACTCAGGGCATCTTCCAGACCTAGGTCCCAGGAGGCAGCGTGAAGGCAGTCCGGGTCAACGAGTTCGGCGGCCTTGAAGTCTTGCGTTGGGAGGACGGCGTTCCAGAGCCAACTCCCGGCCCCGGCGAGGTAGTGATCAGGGTCGCAGGCGCAGGCATGAACTTCGCCGACCAGAGCCGTCGTCGTGGGACCTACCCCGGAGGCCCGGCTCCTACGACCTTGGGCATGGAAGCGGGCGGCACCGTCGCATCAGTCGGCCCCGGCGTCTCGGAATTCAAGGTGGGCGACAACGTGATGGCCCGTGTTGCCGGCGCCCAGGCGGAGTACGTGGCTGCTCCCGTAGCCGATGTGTTTCCAGCGCCATCGAGCATGGATCCCGTCCACGCGGGGGGCATCCCCCTGGTCTTCCTGACGGCCTACCACATCTTGCGGACCCGCGCTGGCGTGCAGCCGGGCGAAACGGTCCTGGTGCACGCCGCCGCTTCGGGAGTCGGCACAGCGGCCATCCAGCTTGCCCGTCACTGGGGCGCGTCCGTCACAGCCACTGCATCCACCGAAGAGAAGCTGGAGTTGGCCAGGTCACTGGGGGCCGGCCACACCATCAACTACGCCAATGACGACTTCCAAGCCAGGGTCAAAGAAATCGCGGGCGACCGCGGCGTCGAGGTCATTCTGGACAGCGTGGGCGGCGATGTGCTGGAAAAGAGCATGGCCTGCTTGGGCGTGTATGGTCGAATGGTGACCTACGGCAATGCTTCCGGCGCTCCGGCATCGCTCTCCGCCAGGGACATCTTTAGCGTCTGCGGCGCGGTGATGGGCTTCAGCATCGGGCGTTCCCCCGAAGGCTACCTGGACCACAAGGGCGCCATGGCCGAGATGCTGCCCCTGTTCGAGTCGGGCGAGCTCCGCCTCGTCGTGGACCGGACCATGCCCATGAGCGCTGTGGCCGACGCCCACGCCCACCTGGCCAATCGCGGGACCCTGGGCAAGGTAATCCTGACACCATGAAAGGGGTCATGAAATGAAGGTCAGCTTCTTCCATCTCATGCCCTACCAGAGTCTGCCCGACGACTTCGCCGAAAGGCACCGGAGCGCCTGGGTGGACCTGCCCAACTCCAACTTCGACCCCCAGCAGGGCCGTCATATGTATGACGACTACCTGGACGAGCTCCAGTACGCCGACCAACTGGGGTTCGACGGGGTGTGCGTCAACGAGCACCACGCCAACGCCTACGGGCTGATGCCCTCGCCCAACCTGATCGCTTCCATCCTAGCCCGCTCCACGTCCCAATCAGCCCTCATCGTCCTGGGAAACAGCATCGCCCTGTACCAGCCCCCCATCCGGGTCGCCGAGGAGATGGCCATGCTGGACGTGCTGAGCGGTGGACGGCTGGTGGCCGGATTCCCCGTCGGCACATCCATGGACACCACCTTCGCCTATGGACAGGTGCCCATCCAGCTTAGGGAGCGGCACACAGAGGCCCACGACCTGATAATGAAGTCCTGGCAGACCCGAGAGCCATTCATGTTCAACGGAAAGTTCAACCAGCTTCGTTACGTGAACGTGTGGCCACGACCCCTGCAGCAGCCCCATCCGCCCGTCTGGATCCCGGGCAGTGGCAGCTTGGAAACCTGGGACTGGGTGCTGCAGCGCAACTACGTGTACTGCTACCTGAGCTACTACGGCTACCTGCGGGGCCGCCGGGTGCTGGATGGATTCTGGGAGCGCACCGCCCAGCTTGGCATCGATGACAACCCGTACCGGGTGGGCTTCCTGCAGCTCGTGTGCGTTTCCGAGACGGACAGCCAGGCCGAGCGGGACTATGCTCCCCACGTGGACTACTTCTACAACAAGATGCTCCGGGTCTATGGCCCCTTTGCCGAGTCGCCCGGCTATCGCTCCATAGAGTCCCTCAGGGCTGGGCTGAGAACTGCCATAGGCACCAACGCCCAGAGCACCACCTCCCAACCCGTGGGTTGGAAAGACTGGCTGGAGCAGGGCCACGTCATCGCCGGCAGTCCCGCCACCGTTCGGGAGAGGCTCAAGGAGGCCATACAGATGCTCAGGGTTGGGCACCTCATGTGCCTTCTACACATCGGCACCATGCCCAAGGAGCTGACCTTCAAGAACATGGAACTGTTCACGTCCGAGGTGTTGCCGGCCATCAGGGACACCTGGTCGGAATACTCGGACCCTTGGTGGCCTGCCACCTTGTCGAGCAGGCCTGAAATGGCGGGCCTGCCCGGCGACTAACGACCACAATTAAGTTGAGTGTATGGTAGAGCATCGCACGAAGACCCTTGAAATGCGTGGCGGCAAGCTATCGGTGGAGGTCCTGGAGGGAGGATCGGGAGACCCCCTCGTTTACCTGCATGGGGCCAGGGCGCTGGGCGGGTGGAACCCCCACCTGGATGCCCTCGCCGGCCGCTACCAGGTGTTCGCTCCTTGCCACCCAGGCATAGGCGCATCCAGTGGCCTCGAACACCTGGATGACCTGTGGGACCTGGTGCTCTGCTACGAAGAAATCCTGGACAACCTGGCATCCCAGCCATGCCACATCGTCGGTCTCTCTTATGGAGGCATGATCGCCGCCGAACTGGCGGCCCAGAATCCCGCCAAGGTACGTTCCCTGGTCCTGGTTGGCTCGCTGGGATTGTGGCTGGATGAGGCTCCCATTGCCGACATCTACGTGATGACACCCGAGGAACGGGCCAAGGCCACCTGGCACAACCCAGCTTCGGAGGCGGCCCAGGCATACATGGCCCAGCCGGAAGATCCCATGGCCAAGAAGGAAGCTGAGCTTGCCAATATTGAAGCCCTGGCAGCCACAGGGAAGTTCACTTGGCCTATTCCCGACAAAGGGCTCAGGAAGCGCATTCACCGGATCACCTCTCCAACCCTCATGGTATGGGGAGAATCCGATAGGCTGGTGCCTCCGGCCTACGCAGAGGAATTCCGGCGATTGATTCCCGGCTCGGAGTCGGTGGTGCTCAAGGAGTGCGGACACCTGCCCTACTTGGAACGGCCTGAGCAGTACTTCGAAGCCGTCTTCGACTTCCTGTCCGAGCACTAGGCCCCGGTAAGGCAGGCCCTTAGCTTAGCTCCACATCCTTGTCCAAAAGCAGGCACGCTTCTCCCCACTGGCTGGAGCTGTTCACGTCCCACTTCTCATCGCTGGCCGCCGGCTTCAGGCGAATGCCTTCATCCCCGCCGTAGATCAACATCAAGATGCCCTCGCCCGAGTCCTCGACCAGAACGCCGTAGGCTGGACAGGCGCCCTCAGAAGACCAGCCGGTAACCCGGCAACGGACATCCTGTCCCAAGGGGTCTGGGGCCACGGTCCACTGCACCTCCCGGGGCTCTCCCAGAGTCTCAAACATCCGCTCGAGCTGCATGGGACAGTTGCTGCTGGCTTCTACGTTAACTGCAACGTACACAGTTCGTCTCGCTCCGATTCCCCTGGGACCTCTTTCATGCGGAGGCCCATGATCCGGCCGAAATGATAGGTCATGCTGTAAGCCACCATATCTGTGTCGACCTCGTGGTCCAGCAGCTTCGCCATGGATGTCACAGGCCGGTCCTCCAGGCCGCAGGGAATGATATGGTCGTACCACGAAAGGTCGGTGTTTACGTTCAAAGAACACCCGTGATAGGCCACCCCGCGGCTGATCTTGACGCCGATGGCCCCGATCTTTCCACCCCCTGCCCAGACGCCGGTCTTGTTTTCAACGACCTCGCCGAATACGCCAAAGTCGGACAAGCAACTCACCATCACCTGCTCCAGGGTCCGCACGTACTTCACAGGCCCCCAGCGTTCCCGCAGATTGATAATGGGGTACATCACGAGTTGACCCGGCCCGTGGAAGGTGACTTCACCGCCCCGGTCCACTTCATACAGGGGAACGTTCAGATGAGCGAGGAGCTCGCCATCAGCCAGCACCTGGTCACGGCTTCCCAAGCGTCCCATGGTGATAGTGGGCGGGTGCTCTACAAGCAACAGGGTGTCAGGCTCCTCATCGTCATAGACCTGCTGGGCGAGCTGCTTCTGGAGCTCCCACACCGGCAGGTAGTCCTTCACACCGAGGTCGATTACCCGGCAGTCCGGCATCCTAGCCATGGCTGCCGCCTAGTAGATGGGTGTGTTGGCGCCCATAGCTTCCAGCCCAGCCTTGACCGTCTGGAGGAAGGCGCTGGATTCCGCCCCATCGACTATGCGGTGGTCAAAAGAGAGGCACAAGTTCATCATGGAACGGATGGCAATGGCGTCGTCGATCACGACAGGTCGCTTCTGGATCGCCTCGGTGGTCAGAATGCCCGCCTGGGGGTAGTTGATGATGGGGCGCGAAAGGATGGAACCCAAGGCGCCGGTGTTGTTTACGGTGAAGGTGCCTCCCTGGACATCGTCCAGCGTCAGCTTGTTCTGCCTGGCCCTGCCCGTCAGGTCGCGGACAGCCCGCGCCAGCGCCGATATGCTCATGCCATCGGCGCCATGAATGACGGGAACCACAAGGCCGTCGGGAGCGGCAACGGCAATGCCCAGGTTCAGTTGCTTTTTGAGCTGTATCTTGTCCCCGGCCCATTGGGAGTTCAGGTAGGGATGCTTCTTCAGGGACTCCACTACCGCCTTGAGGACAAAGGGCAGGTAGGTCAACTCCACCCCTTCCCGCTCCAGGAATTCAGCCTTTGCGCCTTCCCGGAACCGCACCAGAGGGGTAACGTCCACCTCGACCATCCCCCAAGCATGGGGAATCTCCGAGGCGCTCTTGGTCATGTTTTGGGCGATGGTACGCCGGATGGGTGTCAGGGCGACTTCCTCCCCAGCAACCACCGCAGCCGGGGCCGCGGATGACTGCTGGGCTGCTGGCGCTGCGGACATTGCAGCGCCGCCGGCTTTTACGAAGGCCAGGACATCGTCGCGGGTGATCCGCCCTCCCATGCCCTTGCCCGTCACCTTAGCCAGGTCAACGTTGTGCTCCTGGGCCAAGCGGCGCACCGCAGGGGAGTGCCTGCCTCGAGTACCGGAGGCCTCCTGGGGAGCTTCCTGTGACGTCCTAACGTCTCCAGCGCCTCCCCCTGTGGGGCCTACCTGCTTAAAGTCCTTTACCAAGTATCCGGTGGTCCCAACCCCAGCGGCCTGGGCAGGCTGAGCCGCAGCCGATGGGGTCTCCGGGACCACAACATCCTCGGAGGTCTCAACCTCGGCTATCGCAGTTCCCACGGGGATAGTCTCCCCCTCCTGGGCCAGGATGCTGGTCAGGACACCCGATAAGGGGGCGGGGACTTCCATGGTCACCTTGTCGGTGACCACTTCTACCAGGGGATCGTATTTCTTGAGGACATCGCCGGGCTGTTTCAGCCATTTGCCGATGGTGCCTTCGACCACCGATTCCCCGACCTGGGGCAGTTCAATAGATATCGCCATTTCGCCGTCCTTGAGTTTTCAAGACCTTCAGCGCCCCTGCTCGTGAAAGGGCACCGGGCGCGTCTAGTAGGCTGCCAGCTTCCTTAGCTCACTGGCTATCGACTCAGTGCCGGGCATGTACGCCTCCTCCAGGGAGGAGGCGAAGGGCATGGTGGGAACGTCGGGCCCGCACAACCGCCCGATGGGGGCATCCAGATAGTCGAAAGCCTCGGCCGCAATCCGTGCCGCAACCTCTGCACCAACGCCGCCGGTGATGTTGTCTTCGTGAACAATGAGCACACGGCCCGTCTTCCGTACCGACTCCAGGATGGTGTCCACATCCAGGGGCTTCAGGGTGCGCAGGTCAACCACCTCGACATCCACACCCTCTCCGGCTAGGGTCTCGGCAGCCTCCAGGCAGTAGTGCACCATCAGTCCGTAGGAAACGACGGTGACGGCGCTTCCGGGCCGCTTCACATCGGCAACTCCCAGGGGCAGAGCGTAGTCCTCTTCGGGGACTTCTCCTCGGACCATCCGGTAGGTCTTCTTGTGCTCGACGACCACCACAGGGTTGTTGTCTCTAATAGCCGACTTGAGCAGCCCCTTGGCATCGTAGGGGGTTGAGGGAGCTACGACCTTCAGTCCGGGGGTGTGGAAGAAGTAGCTCTCCACGTTTTGCGAGTGAAACAGGCCACCCCTGATTCCGCCACCATAGGGCACCCGCACAACCAGTGGAACGCTGAGGGCGCCGTTGGTGCCGTAGCACACCCGCCCCGCCTCACCGATAAGCTGGTTGGCGGCGGGCCAGATAAAGTCGGAGAACTGTATCTCCGCTATGGGACGCATTCCCTTGTAGGCGGCGCCCAGGGCGATGCCGACAATGCTTGCCTCAGCCAGTGGGGTGTCGATGATCCTGTCCCGCCCAAACTCCTCGTAGAAACCCTGGCTGGCCAGGAACACACCTCCCCTGGGCCCGACATCTTCCCCCATGAGAAACACGTCGGGGTCGCGGCACATCTCCTCGAACATTCCCTCGCGAACCGCTTCGATTACCGACTTTAAAGCCAAGTCATACTCCTCTGGCAGCCCCTAGCTTGCAAAGAGATGGTCGTGAATTGTGGAAGCATCGGGGGGAGGGGCGGCCTCGGCAGCGTCCGTCGCCTCATCTACTTTCGCCTGGGCCTCGTTTCGCATGTTGTCCAGCTGCCCGTCTGTGAGGATTCCCTGGACCTTCAGATAGTCCGCCAGGGTCAGCACAGGGTCCTGCTGCCGGGCAACCTCCACCTCGTCAGATGGCCTGTAGCGCCTGTCATCGTCGTCGGTGGTGTGGGGCATGAAGCGCTCGACCTTCATCTCCAACAGGATAGGGCCCTGGTTTCGCGCGTGGACTATAGCGTCGGACGTAGCCTGAAGGACTGCAAAGAAGTCCATGCCATCGACGACTGCCCCCGGGAAGCCGTAGCTCTCGGCCCTGTCGGCCACATTCCCGATGGCCATCTGCTTGTTCTGTGGTACGGAGATGGCGTAGCGGTTGTTCTCGCACACATACACTATGGGGAGGTTATGGACGCCGGCGAAGTTCATCGCCTCGTGTACCTCGCCCTGGCTGGAGCCGCCCTCACCAAAGTAGGACAGCACCACGGTGTCCTCGTGCTTCAGCTTGCCGGCGAGGGCGTAGCCCGTGGCCTGGGTAACACCTGCCGATACGACGTTGGATATCTGGATAATCTTGTGAGGCAGGTCCGCGCCTTGGAAGGGAAACTGCCTCGCGCCACTGTAGGGATCGCCCACCTTGCCCATGAAAGAGCGCATCACCTGCTCGGGCTCCAGACCGACGGCTATTTTAAGCGCAACATCCCTGTAGTAGGGGAACAGGAAGCAATCGCCATCCTTCTGTGCAGCGGTCAAGCTTCCCAGCTGGGCAGCCTCATGGCCTTGGCTGGAAGCTGCGATGGGCACCTTGCCCTGTCTGTTCAGGGCCCAGATGCGCTCCTCAATGGCGCGGATGAGGACCAGCTTGTGGTATATGCCCAGTATCTCGTCATCGGTCAGGCCCATCTGCTGGTGCTTTGCCGGTGGGGCCGTCGCGGTGGAAGGTGCTCTACTTGCCCTCGCCATTCCTCTTCTCCTCAGACTGTCGCAACGCTCCAGGCTTCTCTTCCCGGTTGGCGGACGTAGCAGGCCCTTGGTTTCAAGGCACCATTATATAGGTACGGGCCGAATTGGTAAATGACGACGGGCACGGGCGTACGGGGATAGCGAGCCCCCGGGGAACACCCTGGGCCCGCTCAGGAGGCCAGGGAGCGGGACAGGTCGCCCACTGTCCGCAGGGTGCGATTGAGTGAAGCCTCCCTGTCTGCACCGGCGGCCACGGGGGAAACCAGCACCTCTCCGGCGCCCATGTTGAGCAGGGCCGACAGCTTGTCTCCCACCTGCGCCTCATTGCCGTAGATGGCTACCCCGTCGATCATCCCGTCGCTCCACGCTCCCTGGACTGCTTCCGGGTAGCCCGCGGCGGCGAACATCTGCTGGTAGAAGGGGAGCTGGGGGTACCTGCCAAACCCTTTCATGGACGCCCTCACCTGGTCTGCATCGTCGTGGACGCAGACGGGTACGTGGGCGATCAAGGGAGGCGCTTCCCTCCCCGCGGCGGAAGCGCCTTTCGCTATGGCAGGCAGGGCCACATCCCGGAGGTAAACGCCCGGGCACACCCAGCTTATTGCCCCGTCGGCGTCTTCTCCGCACATCTCAAAGGATGGGGCCCGCAGCGCCGACGCCATCACTGGAACGTCAATTGGGGAGGGGATCTCGGCCTTGGCCCGGTAGTAGCGACCCTGGAAGTCCACAGATCCCGACTGCAGCAGGGACTTCAAGATATGCACATACTCTTTCAGGTGTCCCAGGGGAGAGCGAAAGTCCACGCCAAAGGAGTCCACCATTGTAGGGCGGTGGCTGGGCCCGACGCCCAGCCTGAAGCGTCCCGGGGCAAGCTGGGCGATCACCTGCACCTGCTGCACCATGGCGATGGGATGGCGCGGAAACGTCGGGACGATAGAAGTCCCCAAGAGTATGCGCTCGGTCTGGGCGGCGGCCGCCGAGAACAGGGTCAGTGCATCCAGCCCAGCGCCTCCAGTGGTCATCCACGCGGCCGAGATTCCCATGGCCTCGGCGGCCTTGATGGATTCCAGGACTCTTCTGCTGTCCGGCTCTGCGATGTGGACTCCGATCCTCTGCTCACCCATTATTGCCTCCTCGGACATTTGATCCACCGCCTATGGCCGGCACGAAATGCACCTCGCTGTCATCCTCCAGGGGTTCCAACAGCCCAAGCTGGGATACATCCCCATCCACCGCAACGCACATGTTGGGCAGGATATCTCCATCTTCCAGCAGGCCTTCCTGGATACCGGGGTACAGCTCCTCCAGGCGGCTCACAAGCTGGCGCACATTCCTGGCCTGGACGTCCACTTGCTTCGCCCCCTGGGTGAACCCTTGAAGAAGAGTGGGGATGTACACAGTAGCCAAATCGCCGCCTTGCGAGAGGATTGCCGGACGTACCCATGCCAGGGAGTTACAAGATGGGGAGAAAGCCTGACGTTAGAGCACCTTTTCGGCGATTTCTTCCAAGCTGGGAAGACTCGGGCTGCCCGGATAGTCGGCTGCCCGGACTATGGCCCGGTCTGCCCCTGCCTCCTCGTACTGCTGAAGCAGGTCTATGTCGGGCGGCTGGGCATATGCCGAGATTTCGATGGAACCATAGTCGCGTCCCATCTCCTCACACACCTGCCGGAGCTTCTGGCAGCCTTCCTTCATCTGGTCAGGACTGACGCGGCCCGTGGGAAGCCAGCCATCGGCATACGTGGCGATGCGCTTGAAGACGTTGGCTGCGCTCCCGCCCAAGTAGATAGGCGGGTTGGGTTTCTGCACCGGCTTGGGGAAGGAGCGGATGGGCGGGAAATCGTAGTAGTGTCCGTGATGCTCCGCCTCATCGTTGGCCCAGACTGCCTTCATCACCTTGATGGACTCAGCCGCTTGAGTCCACCGGTGATCGAAGTCTCCCCCGAGTATCTCCGACTCCTCCCTTAGCCAGCCCGTCCCGGCGCCCAGCATGAAGCGTCCGCCGGAGAAGTGGTCCAGGGTGGCGATCTCGTTGGCCAGCAAGAGAGGATGCCTCTGGGGAATCAGGCACACCGCCGTTCCCAGCCTGATGGTCTTGGTGGCAGCCGCCGCCATGGCGAGGCACACGAAGGGGTCTGCGATGTGGGCCATGGACTCGGGGATGCTGCCATCGGCGGTCCCCGCGTAACGGGAGTCGGTACTGACCGGCACGAAGGTGTGCTCAGAGATCCAAATAGACTCGAAGCCCAAATCTTCTGCCTGCTTGGCTACCGCAGCGAAATCATCCAGCCGGTCGGTCACGCTCAGGTTGACGCCGATCTTCAATGCAGCCCTCCCAAGGAAGGTTGGCTACGCCTTGCCGTTCTCCTCCTGAGACCAGATCGCCTCCAGGATGTTGCCCGGGGACATGGGCAGGCTGGTCATGCGGACGCCGATGGCGTCGTGTATGGCGTTGGCGATGGCGGGCATGGGCGGGACGATAGCCACCTCACCAACCCCCTTCATACCGAAGGGATGTCCGGGGTTGGGGACCTCGACCATCACCGTGTCGATCATGGGGAGGTCCAGGCTGGTGGGCATCCGGTAGTCCAGGAAGCTGGAGTTGGTCATCTCGCCTCGGTCGTTGTAAACGTACTCTTCGTTCAATGCCCAACCGATGCCTTGGACGGCGCCACCCTGCATCTGACCTTCGACATAGCTGGGATGAATGGCCTTGCCAATGTCCTGCAGGATGGTGAACCGGAGAATTTCGACCTTCCCCGTGTCCGGGTCCACTTCCACATCGACGATGCACCCAGCCGTGGCAGGGCCCTGGCCCCTGGGGTTGACGTTGCCGCGCCCCGAGATAGGACCGCCGGTAGCGTTCAGGCGGGCTGCGATCTGCCGGAAGGTCAGCTTCAACTCGGGGTCCGAGTTGTGAGTCAGCACACCGTCGGTGTAGCTCACATCTTCAGGGTTGGCCTCCCAGATCTTGGCCGCCCTTTCGATCAGCTGTCGCTTGATGTCGTGGGCCGCCTCATAGCAGGCCCATCCGCTCTTGAAGGTGGCGCCGCTACCGCCGGTGTTGGATGTGAACCCCACCGAGTCCGTGTCTCCGATTGCCGGCTTCACATCCTCGGCGGCGATGCCCAGCACCTCGGCAAACTGCATGGCCAGGGCGACCCTGTTGCCTCCGATGTCCGGAGAGCCTTCCACGAGGCTGACGGAGCCGTCTGAGTTTACGCTGGCTACTGCGCTGGCCGGGCCGGTGCCATTGCCCCAGAAACCTGTCGCAAACCCCCGACCCCGGTTTGGCCCTTCCAACGGAGCCGAGTAGTGGGGGTGCTCCTTGGCTGCCTGGAGCAGCTCCATGTACCCGATACGTGGGAGGCGGACGCCGTTGATCCTGCGGGTGCCCTCTGTGGCGCCGTTCAGCATGCGAAACTCTACGGGGTCAATGCCCAGCTTGCCTGCCACCTCGTCGATTACCGACTCAGCTGCGAATGCTGAGGCAGGAGAACCGGGAGCGCGGTAGGCTGCGGCCTTGGGCTTGTTCACCACAACGTCGTAGCCCTCAACACGGGCGTTTTCCACTTCGTAGGCCGAGAGCATGCACAAGCTGCCGGGAATGGCGGGCGAACCGGGGAAAGCGCCGGACTCGTAGGCCAGGGTGGCATCGACGGCCGTGATCTTCCCTTGTTTGTTGGCGCCCATCTTTACCCGGATGTGAGTGCCTGAGGTGGGTCCTGTGCCCTGGAATACGTCCGACCGGCTCATGGCTACCTTCACCGGCTGACCGGACTTCTTGGCCAGGGCAGCGGCCACGGGTTCCAGGTAAACGATGGTCTTGCCACCAAAGCCCCCGCCTATCTCCATGGGGATGACCTTGATCTTGGAGACGGGCACCCCTACCAGCCGGGCTGTCTGGTCGCGCATAGCGAACTGGCCCTGGCTGCTGCACCAGATGGTGATGTTTCCGTCCGCGTTCCACACCGCCGTCGCGGCGTGGGGTTCTATGTACCCCTGGTGCACGGAAGCTGTGTCGAACTCCCGCTCCACCACTACGTCGGCTTCCTTGAATCCCTGCTCTATGTCACCGGACTCGAATACGAAGTGATTGGCGATGTTCGTGGACTCCCCGGTGTCGTCGTCATCCATCAGTCCGCCGGGACGGAGGCCGGGGTTGGCTAGGGACTTCAGGCGCTCATGAAGCACGGGAGCATCATCCTTCATGGCAACTTCCAGGTTCAAGACTGGCGGAAGCACCTCGTACTGCACCTCAATCAGCCCCAGGGCCTCCTCGGCAACGTGGGGGCTGGTGGCGGCAACGCCGGCGACTGCATGACCCTTGTACAGGGCCTTTTCTCCCGCCATCACGTTGTTGGCCATGAAACCCATGTTATGAATGGCCCCCTCGGTCAGGTCGGAGACCCTGCCCGACGGCTTGGCGAAGTCGGCGGAGGTGACCACGGCCTTCACTCCAGCCAGTGCCTCAGCCTTCGAAGTATCTATGGATAGGATGCGGGCGTGGGCATGGGGGCTCCTGAGCACCCTGCCATGAAGCAGTCCGGGAAGCTGGATATCGGCGCTGTATCGCGCGCGCCCCGTTACCTTTTCAGTTCCATCGTGGCGGATGGGGCGGGTGCCTACAACATTGAATTCGGTAGAGGAAACGTCGGTTGTAGTTGCCATTATCCCTTCACCTCCAAAACATCGGCGGCTTCCAGCACTGCCTTGACGATTTTATCATACCCGGTGCAGCGGCAGAGGTTCCCCGCCAGCCAGTGGCGCACCCTCTCCTCCCCCGGGTCAGGCTCCCTCTCCAGGAGGGCCTTAGAAGCCAGGATGAATCCCGGCGTGCAGATGCCGCACTGCAGCGCGGCGTTCTGCAAGAAACACTGCTGCAGGGGATGCAGGCTCTCAGGCGTGGCAACCCCCTCGATGGTTTCTACGTTTGCCCCCTCAGCCTCTACGCCGAGTACAAGGCAGGAGTTCACGATTCTGCCGTCCATGACCACTGTGCAGGCGCCGCAGTTGCCGTCATTGCAGCCCTCTTTGGTGCCGGTCATCTCCAGCACATCTCTCAGCACCTCCAGCAAGCTCTGCCGGGGCTCGCAAAGGTACTCAACCTGCTCGCCATTGATGGTGGTCTCTATGTGTGCCTTCTTTGCCATATCGGTAAGTCTCCTGGTACTTTGCTGGGTTCGAAACGGAATTGGTGGGGAGAGGGTGTGTCAGTTGGTGGCGCGGGTGATAGCCCCTTCCAACGTGCGGCGGGTCAGCACACCAACCAGGTGACGCCTCTGCTGGATGGTCCCACGCATATCGCTTATGGGGCGCGCAGCATCCATGGCCGCCTGAGCCGCATCTTCGATGGCTTCCTTGCTGACCTCCCGGCCTGCCAGCCTTGCGCCCGCTTCTTCGACGAACAGAGGGGTGGGGGCAACCGATGCAAGGGCCACGCGTGCAGACTCGAAAGAGCGCTTGTCCGGGGAAAGTTGGACCCAGGACCCCGCGCCGGCCACGGCAATGTCCATTTCGTTGCGGGGTATAAACCTCAGGTAGCGGCCCGCCGAGCCGTTGGCGGGCGCGGGAATTTTCATCGAGACCAGCAACTCTCCATCCTGGAGCACGTTGCGTCCTGGGGCTGTGCAGAACTCCTCGACAGCGATCTCCCTCGTTCCCTGGGGTCCTGCGATGACGCAGCTTGCGGCATGCACGATCAGGGGAGGAATGGCATCGGCGCTGGGAGCTGCGTTACACAGGTTGCCTCCCACGCTGGCGCGCCCTTGAATTTGAATGCCCCCGATCATGGATGCAGCATCCATGATTCCAGGGTAGGCCTGTGCGAGCTCCGAGTTCTGGTAGAGGAGGTAGCAAGGCACTGCGGCGCCTAGCACCAGCCCGGAATCCGGGGTGAACGTCATCTCGTTCAGCTCAGGTACGTGCTTTAGATCGACGATACGTTCCACCTGGCGTCGTCCGACCCGAAGCTGCACCAAGATGTCGGTGCCTCCTGCCAATGCGCGGGCTGCTTCTCCCTTTTCGGCCATAAGGGCTACGGCCTCGCTCAAGGTACGAGGCGCGTTGTATTCAAAGTCCTGCAACGGTGCATTACCTCCCAGCACAAGAATTGCGAGACATAGAAAAGCTTGGGTCGAACACTGGGGTACCTAGAAAATGATAAATGGGCCTGCTTGCTATGTCAATTGAAAAAGGTACAGGGCAGCCTGTCGGCTGCCCTGTACTAACCCGTTCGGTGTTTTGGGACTGGAGAACTAGGACTCGTTGGCGAGGGCCGCGCTGACCTTCTCAGCAACGCCGGCGGGGACCCAGGAGGACCAGACATCTTCGTTGCCCTTCAGCCACCAGATCGCAACTTCTCTGTTCTCGATGCCCTCGTTGGCCGCGATATGCCTTGCGGCGCTCTTGTAGAGCTCAATGTTGAAGCCCCAGTTACCCAGGAACTCAACCACATCGGGGGCGTTCTCAGTCACGAAGGGATTGACGGCTATGAGAATGGTCGCATCCTGGTAACCGCAAGCCTTCGTGGATTCCCAGCACTCTTCGGTGTAAGGAGGCTCTTCTAGCCGCACCAAGTCAAGCACCAGGGCGGGGTCAGCGGTGCCCCACATGTAGCCAAGCCAAGGCTCTTCCTGGTCATAGGCACCCTGAAGGTCTGCAAAGAGAGCTTCCTGGGAGCCCGGGCTGACCACGGTCAGGTGATCATCAAGGCCATAAGCGGTGATCTGCGCTTGATTCACCTTTTCGCAGGACCATCCCACCACGCAACCTACGTTCCGGGCCTTGCCGCCGCTCTCTGCGGTAACGAACAGATCCTTGTACTCGTCCTTCTTCAGGTCTTCGACGGTCTTCAGGCCCGGGTTGGCATCAGCAACATACTGGGGTATCACAAAGGAGCTCTGCCAGTCCTTGCCCAAGCTCTCGCCTATTTCCACGACCTCACCAGCTTCTATAGCCGGGGGATACGTGTCGCTCTGGTTGGGCATCCAGATTTCCATCGTAATGTGGATGTCTCCCTTGAGAAGACCCTGGAAGTTGGGCAGCGTTCCTCCCAGGATGGCATCCGTCGGATATCCGTAGCCGTTTTCGATAATGTACTGGGCTATCCTGTTTTGCACCTGCGCGCTTGTCCAGTTGAGATCAGAGAAGACGAGGGTCACCTTTTCCTCGTCATCCATCATCATGGAGTCGTCTTTGTCTTCCATCATGGAGTCGTCTTTGTCTTCCATCATGGAATCGTCTTTGTCTTCCATCATGGCGTCAGCCATCGTCGCCGTGGGAGGGACGGAAGTGGCTGTTGGCTCCTCGTCGCCGCAGGCCACGGCCACAAAGGCAACAGTCAAGAGGGCGACCAGGAGAAATACGCTCTTCAGCGAAAGGGACCGGATCATCAACATACCTCCAGACCTAGATAGGTTTGAAACTCCGTGAATCTTATAACCACTGACCAAGATTAGTCAAGTTTCTGATACTTCAGCTAGCCATTGACTGCCCGAACTAGCCTCCGCCCGATAGGGCCTCCTGCTTGGACTTGGTTAGGGCTTGGGTAATGCGATCGATTACGATAGCGATAGCCACGATGGCGAGACCCCCCAGAAGCCCGTTGCCCGGCTCCTGGCGTCCCAATGCCCGGAGCACGACCTCACCAAGGCCTCCTCCACCTACAAGGGAAGCCACGACCACCATGGAAAGGGCAAGCATGGTGGTCTGGTTGACTCCCGCCATAATGGTGGGAATAGCCATAGGAATCTGCACCTTTATCAGCAGCTGTAGTGGTGTGGCGCCAAAGGACCTGGCAGCCTCAACAGTCTGAGGCGACACCTGGCGAATCCCCAGATTCGTTAGCCGTATCACAGGGGGCACCGCATATATCACTGTGGCGATGGCGGCAGGAACGGCGCCCAGCCCGAAGAAGAGCAGAGCCGGCACGAGGTAAACGAAACTGGGCATGGTCTGAGCGCCGTCGAGAATAGGCCTGCTGATGTTGTCCGCCCACTGGTTCTTGGCAGCGAGAACGCCCAGGGGAATCCCCACCAACAGCGAGAGGAACACTGACACAAGAATGAGGGCGAGGGTAGCCATAGAAGCTTCCCAAAGAGTGACCGGATTGTCGGGCAGCCTGCCCATTAGACCGATGGCCAAAAGCGCGAGGCTGCAGAATACGCCCAAACCGACGCTGGAAACCCGCCAAGCCACTAAGCCGACTGCGACCACAATGGCTGGCCACGGCACCCACAACAAGAAGTCCTTTAGCCACACCAGCAGCTTCAGAAGCAGCCACTTGATCCCGTCGAAAAGCCAGGGCGCCGTGTCCAGGAGCCAGTCTACGGCACTATCCACCCTCTGGCCGATGGGCCTCCCCCACTCTGCCGGGAAGTCCATTCCTGGTCCCCACACCAACCCGCAGAGGCCTCCGACAGCCCCGACAACAACAACGAACAGGACTGACCACCAACGGAAGCTCAGGTTTGAGATTCCCGCTATGGAGAAAAACGATCCAACCGCAGGCATCCTTGACGGTGCATCTTCAGGGTCGACCTTATCGTCGGTTTGAACGGGAATTGCCACACGAAGCCTCCTGGTTCAACTACGGGTCAGAGGGAGGGACACCGGAATATTCTCAGAGGGACCTGGCCGGCGGCTGGTTTGCGGTGATGGCTTGGGCAAGGGTGTGCCGGTCAACGACCCCAATCACCTTGCCGAACTCATCGACAACAGGCAACGGGTAGTCGCAAGTCATACAGATCGGTATGATCTGTTCCAGGGCGCTGTCGTGGGGAACAGGGTCCAGGTCTGTGTAAATGTAGCTGTCAATCCCATCATGCAGTTTGCCCACGCCTGCCTGTATGGCGCTATGGGCGCCCTCCATCGTGAGGATGCCCAAATAGGTGTCATCCTCACCCATCACGAGGGCAACCTCCGATTCATCAGCGCGCATCGCCTGCAAGGCTTCTTCCGGACCATTGCAGGAAGGTACTATGGTGCACGGGTCCATCATTATATGGTTAGCAGTCAGGATCGATTCACGTCTCACGTCCTGGGTGAACTCGGCAACATAGTCGTTCTCGGGGTTGAGCACGATATCTTCGGGAGCGCCTATCTGAACGACAGCCCCGTCGCGCATTATCGCTATCCGGTCGCCGATCTTCACAGCTTCAGCAAGGTCATGGGTGATGAAAACCATGGTCCTGTGCAGCCCCTGCTGAATGCGGATCAGCTCATCCTGCATGTTCCGCCGGATCAGGGGGTCCAGGCCGCTGAAAGGCTCGTCCATCAACAGGATGTCAGGTTCCGTAGCCAGTGCCCGCGCCAGACCTACCCTCTGCTGCATGCCACCGCTGAGCTGCCGGGGGTAGGAGCCCTCCCACCCGTTGAGCCCCACCAGGTCCAACATCTCCTGGGTCTTGGAATACCGCTCGGACCTGTCAATTCCCCGCACTTCCAGGCCCCATGATGCGTTGTCAACAACGTTGCGATGGGGTAGAAGCCCGTAGTGCTGGAACACCATCGCCATCTTGCTGCGCCGGAACTCGGTCAGGCGCTGATGGTCCGCCCGGAGAATATCTTCTCCATCGATGAATATCTCCCCGGATGTGGGTTCGATGAGCCTGTTAAGACAACGCACCAGGGTGGACTTTCCGCTGCCCGACAGCCCCATCACCACGAAGGTCTCACCCCTATGCACATCGAAGGTGACCTCCTGCAGCCCGACCACGAGACCAAAATTCTCCTGGAGCTCCTTCTTGCCGTACCTTAGATTCTGCTCCGCCAGGGCTTGCATCGGGTCCCTCCCGAACACCTTCCACAAGTCTCTTACGGATATGACAACCTCTCCGTTATGCATTCCGTTGGCTTTGCCGGGGGATGCTTCCTTGGCTTCTATGGCCATGATGTTCCTGCCTTTCCCAACCGCTGTTCCTGCACCGGTCTTTTCGGAACAGCGAAGGCCGACGTTTCTCAAGGTTAATAGAACGAAGAAGTACCCATGCAGGATACTGAACCGTTTTAGATTATCATGAAGACTTGCCAGTGTCTAATGGGTTGTTCCGTCCTTGTCCAAAGGTGCAAACAAGCTCCACAAGCCTTTATCGCACCCTCCATTGTCACTACTGGGGGGCGATGCCATAATGCCCTTCTAAGCGCCCCTACTTCCGCACCACGGGAGGTAATATGGCCCGCATCCTGACCGACGCCGAAATCAAGAGCATGGTGGATATGGGAGACATGATGGATGCGGTGGAGGAGATGCATCGCCGATACGCTGTCGGCGATGCGTTCAACGCCGACCGGCGGACCGTCGAGCTGGGCGATGGTCACCTTGCCTTGATGGGGGGCGGACTGGCCTACGAAGGGCTGTACGGCGCCAAGACCTACACCACCGTAGCTGGCTCCCAGCAGTACCACGTAACCCTGTACGATGCCTCCACCGGCAGGCTCAAAGCATTCATTCATGCCAACTGGCTGGGCGCGCTGCGCACCGGGGCCACTACCGGTGTTGCGGTCCGCCACCTCGCCAATTCCGACGCCGATGTGCTTGGCATGATCGGCACGGGCTACCAGGCGCAGACCCAGGTCATGGCCGTCGCCGAAGCGCGCAGCCTCAAGCAGGTCAAGGTTTACAGCCGGCGCCCCGGACCCCGCGCTGACTTCGCCTCCCGGCTATCGCAACTCCTGGATGTGGAGGTGATGGCCGTCGAGGACGCCAGGGACGCCGTCCAGGGAAGCGGAATCGTTGTATGCCTGACGACCACGAAGGAACCTGTCCTGGACGGCGCATGGCTGGAGGAGGGCGCGTTGCTGGTGAGCGCCGGGCCGGTCACCCTGGATGCCCAGGAAGTGGACATCGTCTCCCTGCAGAGGGCGGGCTTGATCGTTACGGACTCCCTGGAGCAGGCTCGTTACGAGTCGGGGGAGTTGGTCGCCGGAGTAGAGGCGGGCATCATCGGGTGGGATGATGTGGTGCAGCTGTCCCATGTAGTGGCGGGCCTCGCCAGGGGACGCCGGGACAGCTCAGAGAATATATATGTAAAGCACTTCGGCATCGGCGTCGTGGATATCGCGGCGGCCAAGCTAGCCTACGATCTGGCGGTGGCCAGGGGAGTCGGCCTGGAGATAGACATCTAGGGGATTCGCCTCTGGGCAGAGAGACGCTACTACCGCGCCGTCCAGCCTCCGTCCACTATGAGAAGGTGGCCCGTCGTGGCGACTGCCGATGGGCTGGCCAAGTACACAGCCGCTCCCACCAGCTCTTCGGGTTCCATCCGGCGACCCAGGGGCATATCGGCTTCCATCTCGCGCCGTATCTCCTCAGGCGAGCGTGGATGGGCTGTCTGGATGCCCGGCGTGTCGGTGGGGCCGGGACCGATGGCGTTGACGGTGATGTTGTACTGGGCCCACTCCAGGGCAAGGGCCTTGGTCAGGTTCGCCACCCCGCCCTTGCTGGCGCAGTAGGGGGCCCGGTCAGCCCGGGCTACGATGGCGAACTGGGAGGCGATGTTTATGATCCGCCCACCGCCCCTGCCGATCATCAGCTTTGCGGCTGCCTGGGAGCAGAAGAACACCCCTTTGAGGTTGGTGTCCACAACGAAGTCCCATTCATCCTCGGTCACTTCCAGGGCCAGCTTGCGCACCCTGACCCCGGCGTTGTTGACCAGTATGTCCAGGCCGCCCAGGTCCTCTGACACCCGGTGAATCGCTTCCGGGATTCGGCCCACATCCAGGACATCCAGCACGTAGCTGGAGCTCCTGGTCCCTGTCTCCTCGATCATCGCCTGGGTCTCTCGGGTTCCATCTATGCGCTCGGCAGTGTCCGAGACCGCCACGTTTGCCCCGGCTTGGGCCAGCCCGACAGCCAGGGCCCGCCCGATGCCCCGGGCGGAACCCGTAACCAGGGCGTTCTTTCCCTCGAGACTCAGTCCCGCGTAAGGCATACTCTTCTCCTACAGGCTCGGCGCGGCGCACCTTGCCGGCGGATTAGGCGCCCTCAGCCCCCTGTACCGCCTCCTCCAGGGCTTCGAGGCTGACGTCACCCGGCAGCAGGTTGCCGGCTATCTGGTACGTAGGCGTCCCGCCAACCCCCAGGCCCTTGGCGCGTTCGTACTCATCCAGCACCTGCTGGCGATAGTGCCCAGCCTCCAAGCGGCCGGACAGCTCGTTCGAGTCCATGCCGCACTCCTCGGCAATGTCCCGGACAACGCCTATGTCACCCAGGTCCTCCCCGCGCTCCCAGTAAGCCCTGGCCGCGGCGTGATGGAACACATCATCCATGCCCTTCTCCTTGGCGTACAAGGTCGCCTGGTGGACCAGCATGGTGTTGGGGGACCATTGGGGACGGCGCATCACCAGTCCGGCGACCCTGGCCCGCTCCTGGGCTGCGGGAGACAGCTCGGTCTCGGTCTCCCCATCGAACAATCTTCGAGGCTCGCCCTCAAGAGGCTTGTTGGGGGACAACAGGAAGGGCAGGCGGTCGATTTCCAGCGAATGTGATTCCGCTACCTTGTCGAGTCTTGCCAGACCGACATAGCAGAAGGGTCAGGTGTAGTCGTACCAAACGGAAACTTTAACGGGGGAAGGCACGGGCCACCTCCTATCAGATAGTGAGGGTACTTCTTCCGTCGGGGTTGGGCCGAAGCCGATGGTATAATACCAAGACTCCCCGCCCCGTACCATAGATACATCTTTGAATATAGGTTGCGCGGGTCATCTCTGGGCTCAGATGCCAGGCATGATCAGCAAGTTCGGAATCCAGTACAGCAGCTTCACCTACCCTGAGGGGAATGAGAGCATCTATTCCCACATATCCGAAGTTGCCCTGGAGTGCGAACGCCTGGGATTCGACAGCTTCACCCTGGCAGACCACTTCTTTTCGGCCCTCGGCCCTCCCCAGGAACCCTTCATGGAGATGTGGACGACCCTTTCGGCCCTGGCGGTCACGACCCAACGCATCCGCCTGGGCTCCCTGGTCTCCTCAAATCTGTTCAGAAACCCGGCCCTGCTGGCCAAGATGGCGGCGACCGTCGATGTTATCAGCAAAGGACGGCTGATACTTGGGGTAGGATCGGGAAACCTGCCGAAGGAGTACCAGATGTATGGCCTCTCCTTCGGCACTCCCCGGGAGCGCATCGGCCGCCTGGAAGAGGCGTTGCAGGTCATAACCATGTTGTGGTCGGGCGACCAGGTGGACTTCGAAGGCCAGTACTACTCCCTGGAAGGAGCCATCTGCAGTCCCGGTCCCCTGCAGAAGCCGCGCCCACCCATCATGGTCGGGGGTGATGGGCAGAAGGCCACGCTGAGGCTGGTCGCCCGCTACGGGGACATGTGCAACATCCACGGCAACCCAGAAGCGATCAGGGAGAAACTGGATTCCCTGAAGTCCCACTGCGAGGCAATCGGGCGGGACCCCGCCGAGGTGCTGAAGACCCGGCATAGCTTCGCCATCATCGGAGAATCCGAAGCCGAGGTTAAGGCTAAGTCCCAGGACTTCCTGGACGGCACAGGCCTAGCCCCTACGGTGCTGGACAGCTTCGACATCGGCACGCCCGAGCAGCTCACCCAGCTCTACAGGAGACACTTCGATGCCGGGTTGGACTACCTGATAGTCAATTTCCGTCGGGACGGCGGAGTGGAACCTGCCCAGATGTTCGCCGAGCAGGTGATGCCCCACTTCTCCTAGGCCACCTTCAGGGGCTCTCCAAAGCTGTCTATATTGGCCTGCTCGAAGCCGTTGTACTCCATCTGCGCCTTGATCTTCTCCATGACTTCCTGCCCGGCTATCTTGCCGACGAGATAAAGGCCCAGGTCTATGGATGAGCTGACCCCGCCGGCCGTTATCACATCCCCGTCCTCGACGACACGAAGTCGCACGACCTCCGCGCCCAGCGGGGGAAGCTGGTCGAAGACGTTGCGGTTGGTGGTCGCCTTCTTGCCCTGCAGGTAACCCGCGTGTCCCATGACGATGGAGCCGTTGCACACCGCCATCTTGTAGGCCGCATTGCGCCCGGACTGGAGCCACTGGATGAACTCGGGGTCTTCCTGGGCTGCCCGGCCTCCCATACCTCCGGGGACGACGAACATGTCGTACTCGGCCAGGTCCGGCTTGATCCTGGTTGCTTCGATGGTCAGCTTGCCCGTCGTGTCCGTCACCTTGGGGACGAGGGCACAGATGTCCCAGTCGATATCGTCGCGGAACCCCATGGTCTTCAAGCGGGTAACCGGGTCATAGACACCCAGAAAGTCCATGGTGGTCAGACCTTCGAACACGATGAAAGCTATCTTCATATCTCCTCCCCGGTCTGCTGGAAAGTAGGATGAACGCCAGGCAGTCCATTCTGCCTACGGAACGCTGGATGAATGAGGTAGGCCGATTGTAGGTGTGCTCATTTTCGGCGTCAAGAAAGGGAACAAAGCAGGACTTGAACGCGCTTGCTTTGCCCCTCCCGCACTCATTGGACAGCTACAGTGGAACGGGTTATCATCCTGAGGCGGCCCCAGGCCCGAAAGGAGACGCCCATGGAACGTGAGTACGTCAACCCGCCCAACATCTGCCCACCTCCAGCCAACATGTACCACCATGTGGTTAAAGTGGGCGACCATGTGTTCATCGCCGGCCAGGTTTCCCGAGACATGGAAGGGAAGACCCTCCACCCCAACGACCCTGCGGCCCAAGTGCGGGAGGTGTGGTCCAACATCGAGAAAGCCCTGGCTTCCGTGGGCGGCACAACCCGGGATATCGTAAAGACCACCACCTACGTGGTGGGCGCCGAAAACCTCGCAGAGGTGCGTCGAGCCCGCCAGGAAGATATGCCCGCCGGCGGCCTCCCTACCAGCACTACCCTGGTCGTTGCCGGGTTGGCAGCGCCCGACCTGCTGGTGGAAGTGGAGGTAGCCGCAATCCTGCAAGGGAAGGGCTAACTTACGCAACTAATCAATTGTAAGGGGTGATAGTAATGAGCCCGGAACCAAGACGGTCCCCATCTTCCCCGCCTGTGTATCCCATGGGCTTTATTCCCGCCAAGGGCATCTCAAGGCGGGTCCCCAGGAAGAACATCGCCCTGCTGCGGGGCAGGCCGGTAATCTGCTACGTGATCGATTCCGCCAGGGAAAGCGGAATCTTCGATGCGGTGTACGTCTCAACCGAAGACCCGGAGATCGCTGAGATTTCCAAGGCGGCTGGCGCCGTAGTCCTGGACCGACCGGCCCATCTCGCGACTGACGATGCTCCGGCAACGGCCGCCGCTATTGACGCCCTGGACCAGCTTGCCAAGCAGGGCAAAAACTACGACGCCGTCAGCGTCATGTACCCGACCGCGGCCCTCATGCTGCCCGAGGATATCCGGGGCGGCTGGAAGATGTTCCAGGACCAGCGGGCAAACGGGTGCATCGCGGTTACCAACTTTTACGAGCACCCCCTGCATTCCTATTACCGGGCGGGGCGCTTCATCAGGCGCACCCATCCCGGCGTCTCAGGACTGCAGACCAAGCTGCGGGACTACGAGGTGCCGTCGGGGTACTTCTACATGATCCGCAGCGACCTCCTGCGGGAAAAGAACTCCTACATCGTGCCCCGTTTGGCCGGCTACCGCATCCCCAGGGAAAGGTCGGTGGACATTGACGAGCCCGAACACTTGAGGGTAGCGGAAGCCCTGTACGGCCTCATTTTGCAAGATAAGGGCGGCAGCTAGGACCCACTGCCCTTCACCAGGGGGTATCATGCTCAGCCACGCCGACAACGAGCTGCTCACTCGCACAGGCCCGGACACTCCCATGGGAGAGACCCTTCGCCGCTACTGGATGCCGGCCTTGCTGGCATCGGAGATCGTAGAAGCTGACGGTCCACCCGTCCGGGTCAGGCTGCTGGGCGAAGACCTGCTGGCTTTCAGAGATACCCAAGGCCGCGTGGGCTTGGTGGATGAGTTCTGCGCTCACCGGCGCACATCCCTCTGGCTGGGCAGAAACGAAGAGTGCGGCATCCGCTGCGCATATCACGGGTGGAAATACGATGTGGACGGACGCTGCGTCGACATGATGAACGAACCGGCGGAGAGCCGCCTGCGCGACGAAGTGCGCATCACCGCCTACCCCACTGTGGAGATGGGAGGGATAGTCTGGGCTTACATGGGCCCATCCGACCTGCGACCCCCGGAGCCCGCCTTCGAGTGGACCCAGGTGTCCGAGGAGCAGAGGGGCGTTTCCAAGAACTGGCAGGAGTGCAACTGGCTCCAAGCCCTCGAGGGAGGAGTGGACACAGCCCATGTGCCCATCCTCCACCGAAACTTCACCGCCAACACCCAAAAGGGCGGTTACGCTCCAAATTCCACCTTTGCCAAGGCAGGACCACCGGTTGTGGAGGTGGACCCCACCGACTACGGCTATCGATACGCTGGCATCAGGTCCTTCGGCGAGGACGAGATATTCGTCCGCACCTACCACTTCGTTATGCCGTTCCACCAGTTCCGTCCCGGCGAGAATACGGTCACGCCCTACACGACGGGGCACATCTGGGTGCCCATGGATGACGACAACTGCATGGTGTACAACTGGGCCTACAGCACCAACGGTGACCCCTTCGACGAGTGGGATATGGTGGAGACCCGCCTGGGTAGAGGCCCAGGCCAGCTCCAGGACGATTTTCGCAGCATCCGAAACAAGGAAAACGAGTACCTGATCGACAGGATGATGCAGAAGAAGGAGAACTTCACCGGCATCGAGGGTGTGAACAACCAAGACCAGGCAGTCCAGGAGATGATGGGCGTCGTCGTGGACAGGACAAGAGAGTACCTTACCCCAAGCGACCTGACCATAGTCCAGCTCCGCAAGCTCCTCCTGGAAGCGGTGCGGACCGTCTCCGACGGCGGGGACCCTCCGGGGGCACGGTCAGCGTACTACAAGCTTCGGGCACTGGACCGCATCATGCCCAGAGGCTCAAGCTGGAGGGACGAGATGCTGCCCGACATGTACCCCGACTCGGTTTCGCGCTAGGCTTCTCTCGCGACCCCTGCAATGCTGATTGAACCCGTTTCAATCCAACAGCGGGGTGAAGGAAAGCACGAAGGCGACGGCATAAACGACGATCACGGCGCCCAGCACCCACTTGAATAACCACGGCTCGATCTCCCAGCGGGAATACCAGCTAGGGTTCTTGATGAGGACGATGAGGGCGACGACGGTCAGAACGAAGGGTATCAGCAGCTCCATACACACATCCCGTCCACCGAGTTATTCCTGCCTGCCATTTCCAAAGTCCTCACCTCTGACCGGCTTCTCTACAAGCTATGGGCTACGCTTTATCGCGTAGCCCATAGGGAGGTACCCTCTATTATGACCGGCCCAACACTCCGCAGCCTATGGGCCGGAGAAGCCTCACAAGACTAGGCGACGCCGCCCGCCACCGTTTCGAGGATCAGGCGCGTCACGACATAGGGGTCCATGTTGGCGTTGGGCCGCCGGTCCTCGATGTAACCCTTCTGGTCTCTCTCGACCTGCCAGGGGATGCGCACCGAGGCGCCTCTGTCGGAGACGCCATAGCGGAACTCCCTGTAGGAGCAGGTCTCGTGTCGACCGGTGAGCCTCTCTTCGATGCCGGCCCCGTAGTTGGCGATATGGAGGTCATGTCGCCTGCGGAGGGCTTCAGCCGCATCGATGCAGGCCTGGTAGTTGTTCCGCATCTCCTTGGTAGAGAAGTTCGTGTGCGCACCTGCGCCGTTCCAGTCCCCCCGGGCAGGCTTGGGGTACAGGGTGGCATTGATACCGTCATCCTCGGCCACGCGGTACAGGAGCCAACGGCCGACCCATAGCTGATCGCTGACGTCCAGAGCAGGAAGAGGCCCGATCTGGAATTCCCACTGCCCAGGCATCACTTCGCCATTGATTCCCGACACTCCCAATCCGGCCTCGAGGCACTTGGTCAGGTGCTTTTCGACGACTTCCCGCCCGAACACCTCGTCGGCCCCGACTCCGCAGTAGTACCCCCCCTGGGGGGCGGGATATCCGGCGTCAGGGAAGCCCAAGGGTCTGGACCCTTTGAAGAATGTGTACTCCTGCTCGATGCCGAAAATCATCTCGTGGGAGGCGTATTTGCCGGCCGCATCCTCGCAAGCCGCCCTGGTGTTTGTCGGGTGGGGGCTCATGTCCGGGAAAAGCACTTCATTCATCACGAGGATGCTGTTCCCGCCGCGAATCGGATCGTGGCACTGGTACACTGGCCTCAGGACGCAGTCCGAAGTTTCTCCGGCAGCTTGGTTGGTACTGGAACCGTCGAAAGCCCAGACGGGCGGTTCCTCTCCCTCTTCCAGAATCTTCGTCTTGGAACGCAGTTTGGGTGTGGGTATGGTCCCATCTATCCAGATGTATTCCGCCCTAACGTTGCCCATGGTAAAGTCTCCCTTCCCGTAGGATTGTCTAGCTAGACCTCTTAATTGAAGGTACTACCGGCATTATACAACACAGCCAGGTGCGCTTGAGAATTGCTGAAATCCGAGAGGCACGCCATTGGGTGCCGCTATCTCGGTTGAATTCCAGGCTCTGGCTGCCCGGCCTGGATTCGAACCAGGGTCAGGGGATCCAAAGTCCCCTGTGCTACCACTACACCACCGGGCAATTCGTCCACGGCTGGGGAAAACGAAAACGATCCCGCAGTACAACTGTATTCTATCCCAACGCCAATACCCCACGCAAAAACAGGCCTCCCATCTCGGCCTCCCTCGGCCAGCCCGAAGCATACCAGCCAGCCGGCCAAACCTTTGACCCACTGCTCAACTTGAGGAGCCTTATAGCCGGGCCACATTGTCAACGGGCCGTTGACGCCCTCATTCGGGTGTCTCTAATATTCAGAACGTATGTACCAATATGCGATATGCATCTCGGTGAATCCAAGGGATGCTGGGACAAAATTAACCCGGCATTCGGAGGGGTGTGCAGCTTGCTGGCCAAGGTAAGAACATGTGCCGTGGTGGGACTGGACGGCTTCGTTATCGATGCTGAGGTCGATATTGCCCCCGGCCTGCCGGCCTTCAACATCGTCGGCCTGCCCGACACAGCTGTGCAGGAAGCCCGGGAGCGGGTGCGGGCTGCAATTCGCAATTCCGGCTGCGAGTTTCCCATGCGCAGGATCACGGTGAACCTGGCCCCCGGCGACCTGAGGAAGGCTGGTCCATCTTACGATCTCCCCATCGCCGTGGGCATCCTGGTGAGCTCCGGCCAGGTGCCCGAATTCAACGGGCCGGCCCTGTTCCTGGGAGAGCTTGCCCTCGACGGCACCCTGCGTCACACCGCAGCCATGCTGCCCATGGTGTCCGTCGCGATGGACCAGCAGATCGACACCGTATTTGTTCCCAGGGTCGATGCTACCGAAGCATCGTTGATTCACGATCTGGCGATCCTGCCCGCCGACAACCTGGCCCAGCTCGTCTCCCATCTCCGGGGGGACAGCATGATCTCGCCCTATCTCAACGGCTCCAAGGCCATGGAGAACGGGCATGGCCCCAAGGCCTCTATCGACTTCTCCCACATCAAGGGGCAGGAGAGCGCCAAGCGGGCGATGGAAGTTGCAGCGTCTGGAGGCCACAACATCCTGATGACAGGACCGCCCGGCAGCGGCAAGACCCTGCTGGCCCGCTCACTGCCCTCGGTGATGCCTGAGATGACCTTCCAGGAGTCCCTGGAGGTGACCAAGATATACAGCGTCAGCGGACTCCTGCCCTCGGATAGGCCTTTCCTGTCCCACCGTCCCTTCCGGTCTCCCCACTACACCATATCCAACGCCGGTCTTGTTGGGGGAGGGAGGATACCACGCCCGGGAGAGATCACCCTGAGCCACCGGGGAGTGCTCTTCCTGGATGAGCTGCCGGAATTCGGGCACTCAGCCCTGGAAGCCCTGCGCCAACCTATCGAAGACAAGGTCGTCACCATCAGCCGTGCGGGAGGCACCCTAACCTTCCCCGCCAACTTTGCCCTGGTGGGGGCCATGAATCCGTGCCCTTGCGGTTACTACACCCACCCTATCAAGGAGTGTGTCTGCTCAGCCGGGGCGGTCGCGAGATACCAGAAGCGCATCAGCGGGCCCCTGCTGGACCGCATGGACATATTCACCGAGGTGCCTCCGGTGGACTACGAAAAGCTGGCGGGCCTGGAGGACTCCGAGCCGTCGTCGGCAGTGCGCACGCGGGTCAAGGAGGCCAGGGACATCCAGGAAGCTCGCTTCGACGGCACCGAATTCAAATACAACGCAGAGATGGGACCGGCAGAAGTGTGGAAGTACTGCCGCACAGAAGATTCGGCTATGCACCTGCTGAGGAACGCCATGACCCAGTACAACCTTTCGGCCCGGGCCTTCCACCGTGTCCTTAAGCTCTCCCTGACCATCGCCGACCTGGGCAAGTCTGACACCATCAGGACGGAGCACCTGGCAGAAGCCCTCCAGTACCGGCCGAGGGGGTAAGCCCAACGGCGCCAAGACTACCGAATGCTAGGACTGGGCGGCCCGATCTCCCCACCGGTCATAGTAAGTGACCTCGGCTGCGGGCCTGCGCCTGGTGGGGCCGTACCTGGCCCCTTCGGCGGGAAAACCCAGGGGCAGCACCGATGCGATGTGGACGCTTTCGGGTATTCCCAGCATCCCCTTTATCTCCGGCTCATGCTTCCTGTGTCGGGTTGTCAGACAGCTCCCCAAACCGAGAGCACGGGCAGCCAGGAGCATGTTCTGCACCGACGGATAAATCGTCGCCCCTCGTGCAAAGTCGTCGGAACGTCCGTCATCCTCTATGCAGGCGAGGATGAGCACCGGCACCTCGTGCAGATGGTCTGCCAGGTACTTGGTCTCATCCCACATCTTCTGGTCCTCCGGGGGGCGATTTGAGACAATTCCCGGAGTGATGTTTCTACGGTAGCAGTCCGCGATTCTCAGCTTCAGGTCCGGGTCACTGACCACCACGAAGCTCCATTTCTGCCGGTTGCCGCTGCTGGGAGCCCGTATGGCTGCTTCGATTACCCTCTCGATCAACTCCCGGGGAACTGGGTCCGTTTTATAGAGCCTTATCGCCCTCTGGCTGTCGATCGCTTCGAACAAGCCGATTTCTGTCTCCAAGAGCACCTCCATCCACTAGTTTCCTGCGTTTCGGCGCCTCCACAAGATGATTTTCAACGAAACCCCTGGCGCTACCCATTTAATCACCCTGGTAGCTCTTGCTAAGATAAAACTACACGGAGTCCATTTAAACAATTAGATAACACTACGCACTGAAAGTTTGGCGATTTGCACGGCTCATTGTTCCTGGACATCGTAATCGTTCTTGCCGGCGGCTTTGCTGGCGGACTTATTGCGCGCCAGTTCCACTTTCCCATCCTGCTGGGCTATCTCATCGCCGGGGCCGTCGTGGGACCCCACGTCCTGGGCGCCGTCGGCAACCTGGAAGAGGTCCGCACCCTTGCCGAGTTTGGCGTCGTGCTGCTTCTATTCGAAGTGGGCGTTGAAGTTTCGCTGAGGGAGCTGCGCAGAGCCGGACGGGTCATTGTGCTGGGCGGCATCGTACAAATGCTGGCAACGATCGGCTTAATGTACCCCCTGGCCCTCTACCTGGGATGGCCGTTCCAGCAAGCTTTGGTCTTTGGCATGGTAGCCTCCCTTAGCAGCACCATGGTGGTGCTCAAGACGCTGGCCGACCGGGGAGAGCTCGGAAGTGTGCATGGCAAGGTGATGGTGGGCATCCTGATCATGCAGGACCTGGCCTTCATTCCCATGATCGCCATTCTTCCTTCCCTGACCGGAGAGGGAACAGCCCTATCGGACCTGGGATTCGGTGTGCTCAAAGCCGCGGTTATCCTGATCCTGATGGTGGTCCTAGGGGGCAGGGCAATCCCATGGGTGCTGGACAAGGTCCCCATCCTGAGCTCGCGCGAAGTCTTCATCCTGACAGTGGTCGCTTTGACTTTCGCCGCAGCCGCCCTCACCGACGCCTTCGGGCTGACACTGGCAATCGGGGCCTTCGCCGCCGGCTTAGTCCTCAGCGAGTCACCCTTCGGACGGCGGGCCCTCTCCGAGGTGATTCCACTTAGGGACATATTTGCCGCAGTGTTCTTCGTGTCTCTGGGAATGCTCACCGACCCCAGGTACGTCGTGGACCATATAGGCTTAGTCCTGATCGTGGTCTCAGCAGTGATGCTCGTGAAGCTGGTCCTAATTGGCGGACTGGTGAAGGCCTTCGGGTACCTCCCCCACACCGCCGTGTTGACTGGACTGGGTATGATGCAGGTTGGAGAGTTCAGCTTTTTCCTTGCAGACGCCGCATTTCTGCTGGACATAGTAGACTTGGACTTCCTGACCCTAATCGTTGTGTCCACCGTTATAACCATGGCGTTAACCCCCCTCGTGTTCGCCGGTGGGGTCAAGGGCTTGGAAAGGCTTGGAAGATTCATCAGCGTGTTCCGGAACTACAGTCCTGCCCAGAGTACAGTGGCGTCCAGGATAGACGACCTCTCATCCCACTTGGTGTTGTGCGGTATGGGCAACATCGGGCTCCTAGTTGCGGAAGAGCTGCGTGAGCACGACATTCCTTTCGCGGCAATCGAGTTGGACCCCCACATCGCCCAGAAGGGTCTAGACAACGGATACTTGGTGCTGAATGGCTCCAGCACCAGCAGCGCCAGCTTGAACAATGCCGGAATCGACAGGGCACGGATGATGGTCATTACCACCGGCGACACCAGGTCGTCGCGGGATACGGCAAGGCGCGCCCTCGAAATTAACCCCAAATTGGAGATCGTAGCTCGGGTCCGCTGGCAGGAAGATGCCAAGGAGTTGAATCGTATCGGCGTTCACGAAGTGGTCTGGCCCGAGATGGAGGGCGGGCAGCAGATTCTCCGTTACTCGCTGTTGAGATACGAAGTGGATGCCGAGAAAGTTGACTCCCTGGTCGCACAGCTCCGCACCTACGAGCCATATACAGATGTTCCTGAAGAGGAAGCGGACCTGACCGCAAAGGAGCAACGCGAGACGCAAAGCGCGGGCGAAGGTTGATCGGTCGCCTGAGGGACCTTTCGCGGTCCGCGCTGCCACCCGGGGCCAGATGAGCACACAAAGCAGCCCCAGGCCCCCCCAACCTCAACCGGGTCGGTCCCGGCATTGGAGGCCCTTCGCCGCCTTCCAGTACCCCGATTTCCGGGTGCTCTGGGCTTCCACCATCACCAACCAGATTGGCCAGGGGATGCAGCAGGTACTGCTGGGATTCCTTGTTTTTGAGATCACCGAGTCCGCGGGCATGGTGGGAGTCGCATTTGCCGCCCGTTCAGCCCCGTTCTTGTTGGTAGGGTTCGTGGTTGGCTCCATCACGGACCGCCTGGACCGGCGATTCCTCATGCGCTTTGCCGTGACGGGCATGCTCTCTGTGTCCATGATATTGGGCCTGCTCGCATTGTTTGGAAGCCTGCAGGTGTGGCACCTGATCTCGCTGGCCTTCCTGTTCGGAATTTTCCAGTCCTTCTACATGACCGCCCGGCAGGTGTACGCCTATGACATCGTCGGCACTGCGGGGGCCATAAACGGCATCGCCCTGATATCTCTCGCCCAGCGCATAGGGGGCATCATCGGAGCGCTGCTAGGTGGGCTGACGCTGGAATGGCAGGGCCCGGAAACCGCCTTCTTCGTAATGGCCGGAGGCTACTCTATCGGGCTGACCGCCTTGTTCGGACTTCGTCGCATTGGCCAGTCGGCTCCCATAGAGCGGGAGTCCATGAAGGACAACATCGTTTCCTACTTCCGCGCCCTGAAATCGAACCGCGCCATGTCCAGCCTGATGGTTTCCACCGCCGGGTCCGAGATGCTGGGGTTTTCCCACCAGGTGATGCTTCCCATCCTGGCTGCAGAGGTTCTTGAGGTTGGGGCTGCAGAATTGGGCATACTTACGGCCTTCCGGTTCATCGGCGGCGCCTTTGGGATAGCTGCCCTGGGGGCGGCCAGCAGGATCAGGCATAGGGGCCTGCTCTTGCTGGCTACGCTGTCCCTGTTCGGGCTGGGAGTGGTGCTCCTCTCCCAATCTCCCAACTTCTGGGTGGCGCTATTATTCGTGGTCTTTGTAAACAGCATGGCCTCCGCCGGCGATATCCTGCACCAGACGCTGCTCCAGACCTGCGTTCCCAACGATCAACGGGGGAGGTCCATGGGCTCCTGGATCGTGGGGGTCGGCACCGCCCCGGTGGGCCACATGGAGATCGGATACGTAGCGGGGGCCACTTCCGCACCCTTTGCGCTGCTGGTCAACGGACTCGGCCTGGCCGTCCTGCCGCTATTTCTCCTGGTGCTTTTCCCCCAGTTCCGGCAGATGCGTTAGCCCCTACTGTGCCTCCAAATGGAGCCCGTAGGTGCTAGCCTGACGGTCCCAGGCCCCGAAGGTACTCGTCGAGCTCATCCAGGCTTCGCAGCAGAACATCAGCCTTCTGCCGGATAAAGGGAGTAGGCTCCCTCGGAGATTCCCACACGATGACTATCTCCTTGGTGGAGGCGGAAGCGTGCTCGATCTCCGACTGGACACCCCCGGCGATTAGCGGCCCCCCATCTGTGTCCAGGGGGAAGTAGGCGACTATCATGTCCGACTGGTCCAGCAGCTTGTAGTCCCTGGACACGGTCTGGCCGTCGATGTCCGGCATCACCGCCTTGATCTCCTCAATGTTCAGCAAAAGATCTCGGCCACGGACATCGCATACTATTTCTCTGGCATCCGGGCTTCTCTTAAGCTCCTCCTCCATGAGCATCTGGAGGCGCTTCTCGCTGATCATCAGTGGGTCAAAAGCTGTGACGTAGGACCTTACCAGCCTGCGATACGCGACGACCTTGCTCCAGACCTCCTCTTTGGCTTGGGCATCGCTGATGGGATAGCTTACGTAAGCCAGGCGCTTTTCGCGTCGGAACATCAGGTTGTAGGCCACTTCCAGGGGGGTCTCCGACACCTCCGGCTCCAGCCAGACCCCGAGCACGTAATGCGGAACATCCAGCACGGACGAGATCACGTCCGACGCCAAAATCTCCTCTTCGCGCCAGACCAGGAGGTCCTTCAAGCTGTAGCTGGTGGTGATGGGCAACTGCCCCTCGTTTCGCAGATCGTCTAGCCGCAGCTTGACGGCCTCCACATCATCTATCAGCGTCACCACCAGGTCTGGCTTCAGCTCTTGGAGCTCCTGCATCTCGAAGGCTCTGAAGAGCTGATTGTTCCAACGGAATACCGAGTGGGAGCCCACCATCACATGGTCGGCCCGTGAGCTTTCGAGACGGATGTGAGCGAAAGCGAGCCTCCTGAGGATGCCCAGCTCCGCCAATGGCAGATCCAGGATCTTTCCTTCGTGCAGAGGCTTCCCCGCAGTCTGGCTCTCGGCGTACATGATGTCCCCGACACTGAACACCTTGTCGATGGGTTGGCCTTGCCGGGCACAGTGCTCCGCCAGGGAATCAAGCTGGGACTTCTTGGCCAGACCTGTCTGGCCCATGAACAGGGCGCGGACCACTACACACCTACTCTTACAAATAAAGCCGACGTAGTGAGGGGGTCATGCCGGCGTGGGACTGGGGGATGGTATCACCGGGGTGAGAAGGTGTCCATGACAAGGCTGAGGTGAAAGCAGCAGCCGGCTGGGGAAACAGACGACAAGATGACGATAGAGAGGGAGGAAGGAATACAAAATAGGAAAAGGTTGGTCAGAGCCCTTCGAACCTTCCGTCCTGTGGGGTCATCCCAGACCCCGGGGCGATGGTAGGCACTCGCCTGAGCCCGACCAACCTTTTATTTAGTTATCTACCCTTTTGGGGACAAGGACCTTTCGGGTCCAGACAGGCGCCTACCATCGCCCCCTATTACTTAAATAATCACTCATTGATCACCTCCCGGCGCATTTGCAGCACCTATCTAGATTTCCGCGCGAGCGGATGTTGGGATTCTATGTAACCCACTGGCGCACTGTCAAGACAATGCCGTCCTGAGAACTGCAGCTTTCCCACCCTCCCGGGACTCTGGATCGCGACACGCCAAACGAAAAGGGAGCTTCCAGTGTTGGAAGCTCCCTTGCATCCGTTATTTGCTTTCTGTACCCGGAGTCCCTCAGTTGTCCAGGGCGTCCTCGGTAATGGGACAGGGTTCCAGGCCCAGGGCGCTGCAAGACCCGTTCCATACATCCATGAACTCCATCGCCGCTTCTTCAGGTGAGGGAGCTTCCATCATCTCAGGCAAGTCCTGGGCGGTAAGGGGGCATGGATCGAGGCCTCGTTCACCACAAGCCTCGTTCCAACTGGACAGGAAGCCCTCCATCGTTATCTGCCTGGGATCTACGGTAGGCTCAGGGGTTGCCGTTGGGATGGGTGTGGCAGTAGGAGGTACCGGAGTAGGGGTAGGCGTCGGTACCGGCGTAGCAGTCGGTGGTATGGGAGTCGGGGTAGAAACCATGGTAAGAGTAAGGGTTACTGCTGGCTCTTCCTCCCCATTGCAAGCGATGGCGAAGGAAAGGACTGCAAGAATGGGCAACAACAGCAACAACTTCGGCTTCCATAGCCGGAGATGGAGCATCAATTCACCTCCAAGCTTCTCTTCAGGCCCCTGGCTAGCCTGCACTCAAAGAAGCGCCAGGAAGCCTCTGTCTGAACGTGCTGGTTAAGTGACTACCCTAACGGGACACCCATGCACATCCACCCACCACCCACTAGGAGTGTCGGCATTCCGACTCTAGCAGAGACAATTTTCAAAGTCAAGGTATATCTGCCCTGACAAATGCCAAGAACATTCCGGGGGACGGCCACATTCATCCACATGCTGGCGATTGAAGGCCGACATGGGCTTTGCTATACTCCCCAGGTTCAATTGGGGGGCATAGCGGGCAGTCCCCACACCGACACACAGGAGCGTCCTTTCATGAAGATAGTGCTCTACAACGATTACCAGTTGGGCCTGCTGAAGGGCAACAACGTGGTGGATGCAACGGAGGTCTTCGAGGGGGAGAAGTTCCGCGAACCCCAGGACATGATGGAAGACCTGATCGGGGGCTGGAGCGACCTCAAGCCAAGGCTGGAAAGCATCCTGGCCGGAGGCACAGGTGTGCCTATCTCCAGCGTAAGTCTGAGGGCCCCTTTGCCCCGGCCATCCAAGGTGATCTGCGCCGCCGTCAATTACCTTGAGTTTGGGCAGCGCGAGCCTGCCGTATTGGACGCATTTCTAAAGTCCCCCACGGCCATTATCGGCACAGGGGAGACCTGCGAGCTGCCCGACGTGGGAGCAACTATATTCCACCACGAGTGCGAGCTGGCCTTCGTCGTGGGGAAGCGGGCAACCAAGGTCAGCCAGGAGGACGCCTTCTCCTACATCTTCGGCTACACCAACTTCCTGGACATGTCCGCCCGGGGTCTCCAAGGCGCCGTGGGCAACAGCTTCTTCCTCGGGAAGTGCTGGGACACCTTCGCCCCCATGGGGCCCGCCCTGGTGACCGCCGACGAAATCCCGGACCCGCAGAACATCCAGATACGGCTCTTTAACAACGACGAGCCCCGCCATGACTTTCCCACCAGCGACATGGCCCATCCGATAAGGGAACTGGTGTCCGAGTTCTCGAAGATCACAACCCTGGAACCCGGCGATGTGGTGGCCACCGGCGTCAATCACCAGCAGATAGGGGCCGTGCAGGACGGAGATGTCATCAGGATGGAGATCGACGAGCTGGGGCCGCCCCTGGAAGTGCGAATCGCTGACCCATCGAAGCGGGAGTGGCCACGGGGCATCGACACGGAGATGGCGGCTCGGATCATCGCCGCCGCGCCCAGGCGCTCCTAAGGGGAGCGCTAGGCGGGAGGCAGCAGGGGCATCTGGAAGTCCTCCTGGAAGTTCCCGACGCCAACTCCCACCAGCCGGAACATCCGGCCGTTCCCCAGCTCCAGCTCCGCCAGGTCCCTGGCGGACAACGTTATGATGTCCAGCCGGTCCGTTGGCTCAGTTAGGGTTTTCTGACGGGTGAAGGTCGTAAAGTCGGCCAGGCGCAGCTTTATCCAGACCGTCTTGCATCGCAGATGCTTCCGCCCCATCTGCTCCGCTACTTCCCGCGCCAGGGACTCCACGTACTGGGTAATCTCGGCGGGGTCTCCCACATCGTCAGCCAGGGTCGTCTCCGAGCTTATCGACTTGGTCTCCCGGTGGGGCGTCACCGCATCCTGCTCCAGCCCAAGGGCCCGCAACCTCAGCTCCGGCCCCCGCTTCCCGAACTTCCGCACCAGGACACCATCGTCCATTTCCGCAAGCTGACCTAAGGTCTCGATGCCTTCATTCTTCAGGGCTGCCGCGGTCTTGGGCCCCACACCCCAGAGCATCTCCACATCGAGCGGCCCCAAGAACTCCCCTTCATTGCCGGGCTGCACCATCAGCAGGCCATCGGGCTTGGCTATCTGGGAGGCGATCTTGGCGACGGTCTTGGTGGTGCCCCCTCCAATGGTAATCGCCAGCCCGGACCGATTTCGGACTTTGTCCTTTAGCGCCCGGGCTGCTTCCTCCTCCCCGTTTCTAGGGACGACTTCACTAATGTCCATATACGCTTCGTCCAGGGACAAGGGTTCGACCAGGTCCGTGAGCTCACGAAAAGTCTCCATGATGGTGTGGGACACCTGCCGGTACCTGTCGAATCGGGGCGAGACGCGCACAAGGTCGGGACAGAGTTTGACGGCGGTGCGCATGGGCATGGCTGAGTGGATGCCGTACTTGCGGGCTTCGTAGGATGATGCCGCTACCACTCCCCGGGATTCGGGAGGGCCTCCCACAACCACAGCCTTACCTTTCAAGCCGGGGTTGTCGTGCTGCTCCACCGATGCGTAGAACGCATCAAGATCAGCATGGAGGATGTAGCGCCAGGGGCTGTCCACATCACACCTCGGAATCGCCTGTCATCCCGGCGGCCTCGGCAACTGATCAGGCGATGTGCTGCCCTATGAATTCGCCGATTCGGTCGATGGACTGCTGGGCTTCGGGAAGGATATGGGCGTACATGGGCCAGTTGTGGGGCATGTCCTCCCATATCTCCAAGGTGGTGTCCACTCCTGACTTTTCGCCGTTGGCGGCCAGCCGTTTCGCGTCGTCCACCAGGACCTCGACGGAGCCCACCATTATCAGCAGCGGAGGGAGGCCAGTCATATCGGCATATATGGGAGAGGCAAGGGGGGCCCGGGGGTCCTTGCCTCCGAGATAGCATCCGGCAAACCATTCCAAGCGTTCCCGGTTGACCGACGGGTCCACCTCGGCGTTGGATGACATGGTGTCCCCGGTCTGCTCCAGGTCCGCCCAGGGCGAAATGGAGATGCCGGCCGCCGGCAGTGGCTCGCCCAGGTACCGCAGAGCAACGAACAGGGACACCACCATAGCTCCCCCCGCCGACTCTCCGCCAACCACGATCTTCCTCGGGTCAGCGCCCGTGGACAGAAGCCAGCGATAGGCGGTGACCGAGTCTTCCACCGGAGCGGGGAAGACGTGCTCGGGCGCCAGGCGGTAGTCCAGGGCCAGAACCCTGACCTTGGCCGCCGCTGACATACGGGCCATCATCGCCCGGTGGGTCCTGCAGGAGCCGATCACGTACCCACCGCCATGAAGGTAAAGGAGGGTCCTGGAAACGTCAGCACCGGGAGCGCACACCCACTCGGCAGTTACTCCACCTGCAGAGATCCGTTCGCACTTCACATCCTTGTCCAGGGGGAATTCGGCGGTAGCCCGCTCGTAGGATGCGCGATCATCGTCCACACACCATCGCGGAGCGGTCAGCCGGGCTGCCGCCCTGGCACGGAAGGACTCGATCACCCTGTCAAGTTCGGGGCTCTTGGCCATGGGACACCTCCACGTTCTAAAGGTGCACAGATACGACATTTCGGGCTCGGCAGAAGGCAGCGGCCGGGTTTGACCGGGTTGTTTGGCCACTGCTATAATGGCCCGAATTATAGCACAAGGTGCTGGAGGATAAGCCATCTCAATGGCCCCGATGATCAACGCCGATAGTGCTTCAGGGCGGTGGCCCCGCATCTGCAACCTAGATGCCGATAGGGTCAACCGTTGCGGCTGTAGCCAGCCGGATAGTATAGATTGAGTAGAGAGTGGCGCCCATGAATATGGCGCCACTCTTTGATTTTTACGAAGGGGTGAGGGGATGCCAACTTTCGTCAACCCGCAAAAGTGCGACGGATGCAAGGCTCTGGAAGTCCCTGCCTGCATGTACATCTGTCCCAACAACCTGATGAAGTTGGACACCGGCATCGGCCAAGCCTTCAACCAGGAGCCCGATGCCTGCTGGGAGTGCTTCGCCTGCGTCAAGATGTGCCCCCAGTCGGCCATAGACCTCCGGGGATATGCCGACGTAATGCCCATGGGAGCCACCGCAACTCCCCTGAGGGGTACCGACTCCATAATCTGGGGCCTGAAGTTCCGGGACGGCACCCTGAAGCGGTTCCGATTCCCCATTCGCTCTACCCCCTGGGGCTCCATCCAGCCTCACCAACACGCCTCGCAGCCGGATGTCGAAGACCTCAAGAGCCACGGCATGGCGGCCGAAGGGCACTACCTTGGCGTGGACGTTCTCCCGACGCCCGCCTAACCCCTGCGGCGCAGCAGAACGACCAGAACTTACCAGGAGAGCATGATGCCCGAATTCCGGACGGAAGAGGTCGAGTGCGACGTACTGATAATCGGCGGCGGCATGGCCGGCTGCGGCGCAGCCTATGAAGCTGCCCACTGGGCTAAGGTTAAGGGAATGCGGGTGGTGCTGGTGGAAAAGGCTGCCATCGAACGCAGCGGCGCTGTGGCCATGGGCCTCTCTGCCATCAATATGTATCTGGGAATGAAGTGGGGGGAGAACACCCCCGAGGACTTCGTTCGCTACGTCCGCAACGAAACCATGGGCCTCTCCAGGGAAGACCTGACCTTCGATATTGCCCGCCACGTTGATGCCAGCGTGCACATGTTCGAGGAGTGGGGCCTGCCCTTCTTCAAGACTCCCGAGGGTCGCTACGTCCGGGAGGGACGCTGGCAGATAATGATCCACGGCGAGTCTTACAAGCCCATCGTCGCCGAGGCCGCCAAGGCCGCCATCGGCGAAGCCAACCTGTACCAAAGGGTGTTCGTCTCCCACCTGCTGACCGACGCCGACGACCCGAACAAGATCGCTGGCGCTATTGGCTTCAGCGTCCGGGACAACGTCGTCTACGTGTTCAAGGCGAAGGCGGTTATCTGCTCCGCCGGGGGGGCTGTCAACGTCTGGCGCCCCCATGCAGTCGGCGAAGGCCTGGGACGCGCCTGGTACACCGTCTTCAACACCGGCTCCGTTTACAGCCTGATGATCCAGGCGGGCGCCCAGATGACCCAGATGGAGCACAGGCTGGTCCAGACCCGGTTCAAAGACGGGTACGGGCCAGTGGGGATGTACTTCCTCATGTTCCGCACCAAGGCGACCAACGCCTACGGCGAGGAGTACGAACAGACCCGCAGGCATGAGTTGGAGGGGTGGGAACCCTACGCGGGTTCCGCGCCCATGCCGACCCCCCTGAGGAACCACCTGATGCTGCGGGACATCCAGGAAGGCAAGGGCCCGATCTACATGCGTACAGCCGAAGCCCTGCAGAAGATGATGGAGGGCGCCGACGCAACCCGCCAACGCGAGGTGGAGAGCGATGCCTGGGAAGACTTCCTGGACATGACGATCTCCCAAGCCCTCCTCTGGGCCTCCAACAACATCGACCCGGCAAAGACCGACTCCGAGCTAGTGCTGACCGAGCCTTACCTTATGGGGTCTCACGCCGGGACTTCCGGCGCATGGGTCAGCGGCCCCGAAGACGTTTCTCCTTCGGACTACTTCTGGGGCTACAACCGCATGACCACAGTGCAAGGTCTCTTTGCGGCGGGCGATGGGGTGGGCTGCGCAGCCCACAAGTTCTCCTCCGGCTCCTACACCGAGGGACGTCTGGCGGCCAAGGGCGCGGTCAACTACGTTTATGACAACCCGGGCCCGGCCAACCCCGACGGTGGCAGGGTCGAAGACATCAAGGCAGCCCTGTATGCGCCCCTGGGACTTTACGACCAGCATAAGGACGCCACTACCCGCAGCGAGATCAACCCCAACTACCTCCTGCCCAAGCAGGCCCTTCTGAGGCTGCAAAAGATCATGGACGAGTACGGCGGGGGATGGGGCTCCGCCTACATGGTCAACAGGCCCACGTTGGAACGCGGCCTTGAGCAGCTTGCCATGCTGCGCGAAGACCTGGGAAAGCTGGGGGCGCGGGACCTGCATGACCTTCTCAGGTGCTGGGAGCTGGCCGACCGGGTGTGGTGCGCCGAGACCCACCTGCACCACCTTCTATATCGCCAGGAGACCCGGTGGCCCGGTTACTACTACCGGGGAGACTTCCCAAACCTGGACGACGAGAACTGGAAGGTGTTCGTCAACTCCAAATACGATCGTGAAACCGGCGCCTGGAACTTTACCAAGGCGCCCTACATACCCGTCATCTAGAGCAGTCTGCGGGCTGGCCGATCCCTGCCGCAGACCGCTCGTACTCGGACTCATCCTGCCAGCGGGGTAAGATGCAAGACCAAGTTTCCACAGAAGCCGCAGTCCTGGTCATCGGCGGAGGCATGGCCGGGATGACCGCCGCCATAGAAGCCCAGGAAGCGGGCCACGATGTGTTCCTCGTCGAAAAGGAGCCCTACATCGGCGGTCGGGTGGCAGGGTTCCACCGGTATTTCCCCAAGCTGTGCCCGCCCTACTGCGGCCTGGAGATAAATTTCAGGCGCATCCGGTCGGGACATCGTTACCTGAAGCTGTTCACCCAGGCAGAAGTCGAGAACGTATCCGGGCACGCCGGCAACTTCAACGTTTCCATCAAACTCAATCCCAGGTTCGTCCATGCTGACCGCTGCACTGCATGCGGCCAGTGCTCGCCCGTATGCCCGGTGGACATGCCCAACAGCTTCAACTACGGCATGGACACAACCAAGGCCATTTACCTGCCCCATGAGATGGCCTTCCCCATGAAATACGTACTGGACGGAGGTGCATGCCTGGGCGAGTCCTGCAACAAGTGCGTAGAGGTCTGCCCCACCGATGCCATCGACCTTCACATGACCTCCCGCACCATGGACCTGACCGTCGGGTCCATCGTCGTGGCCACGGGCTGGTCGCCTTACGATGCATCCAAGATCGACTTCCTGGGCTTCGGCCAGTACCCCAACGTGATCAACAACGTGATGATGGAGAGGCTGGCCTCTTCCAACGGCCCCACCAAGGGGGCCATCATCCGCCCCTCGGATGGAAAGCCGGCTAAGCGAGTCGCCTTCGTGCAGTGCGCAGGCTCCCGGGACATCAACCACCTGCCCTACTGCTCGGCCATCTGCTGCCTTTCGTCGCTAAAAGAAGCGACCTACCTGCGCGAGCAGTACCCCGATTCCCAAGCCTACATCTTCTATATCGACATGAGAGCAACCGGCTCCTACACCGACTTCTTCCGGCGCATCGAAAGAGACGACGGCGTGACCCTGGTGAAGGGCAAGGTGGCAGGTATAGAAGAGGTCGCGGATACCCACGACCTTGTAGTAGAAGCCGACGATATGCTGGGTGGCCGGAAGGTGCGCGTGGCTGTGGATATGGTCGTCCTGGCAACCGGGATGGTCCCCAACATCGGGGGGCAGCAGATACCCGGGCTGGACATGAAGAAAGACGAGTATGGCTTCGCCCTGGAGGGGCAGACCGAGGGGGTCTTTATCTCGGGAGTGACCCGCAGACCCATGGATGTCGTCTCCAGTGTTCGCGACGGAACAGGGGCGGCGCTGAAGGCCTCGGCCGGCATGGGCAGGAGCTAGCCCATGGCCGACACCATACGTTCCTACATCTGCACCGGATGCGGCATCGGGGAATGTCTCGATGTGCAGAAGCTGGCAGATGCGGCCAGGGAAGAGTCCGGGGGAGAGGCTGAGGTCCACACACCCTTGTGCGTCCCGGAAGGGGTCGAGTTCCTGCGGGAAGACCTGCGCAATCACCCTGTAGACACCGCCCTGATCGCGGCCTGCTCCGGCAGGGTCAACTGGGATGTGTTCTCCCCCGACAGCCTGCAGTCCAAGGCCGTCGAGCGGGTGGACTTGCGGGAGCAAGTGGCATGGAGCAAGGCGCCCAACACCGAGGAGACCCAGGCGCTGGCTGAAGATTACCTGCGCATGGGCGTAGTGCGCGCCCAGAAGAGCCAGGTCCCCGAAGCGAAAACCCTCGCCATCGACCATACCCTGATCGTAATCGGCGGGGGCATCGCCGGCCTTACTGCCGCCATCGAGGCAGCCAGGGCAGGCTCCGACGTGCTACTGGTAGAGAAAGAGCCGACCTTGGGGGGATGGATGGCCCGCTTTCCCCAAGTCTATCCCAGCCAGCCTCCCTATCGGAGTATTCAGGCCTCCAGCATCGGTGAGCTAGTGCAGGCGGTCCAGGACCATCCGAAGATAAGGGTCGCCACATCAAGCGTCGTTCGCCGCATTTCAGGACAGCCCGGGGACTTCGTCGTAGAGCTGGACAGCGCAGGCGCTATATCTACGGAATCGGCAGGGGCTGTCGTCGTCGCTGCAGGCTGGCAGCCTCAAGATATGTCCGGCGCATCCCACCTCGGGTACGGCGACCTGCCCGATGTGATAGATAGCGTCGCCATGGAAGACCTGGCGTCCCAAACGCTCATCGTCCGGCCCTCCGACGGTCGCCCGCCCCGGCAGGTGCTCTTCATCCAGCACCCCGACTCGGGAGCCGACGGAGGCATGTCCTACGGTTCGGTCGTGAACGATCTGGTCATGCTGAAGCAGATCGACTACATACGGCAAGCCAATCCCGACGCCGTCTGCTACGTCATCTACGATCACATGATCACGCCGGGGCAGATGGAGATCTACTACCGGGCCATACAGGAGGCGCCCAACGTCCTCTTCAGCAAGGGGAAGGTCACCCAAGTTTCCGAAGGCCCTTCCGGCGGCATGATCGCCGAAGTGGAAAACACCCTGCTCGGAGGCAGCATCCAGCTTGCCGTTGATCTGGTAGTCCTACCTACGAGCATGGTGCCCAACAGCCTGGACACCAGCATCCTCCAGCTTGAGTACCGACAGGGGAGGGAACTGCCCGTAGATGCCAGGGGGTTCGCCGACTCCAACTACATCTGCTTTCCCTACGAGACTCGGCGCACAGGCATCTACGCCGCGGGCTGCACACGAGAGGGGATGGACAGCACAGCCGCAGCGGAGGATGCGACAGGGGCCGCCTTAAAGGCGATCCAGAGCTTGAAGCAGGCTGCCCAGGGCGGGGCGGTCCACCCCAGGACCAACGACCTCTCTCTTCCAACAACCCTCCTGCAGGGATGCACCCAGTGCGGTCGTTGCAGCGAGGAGTGCCCCTTTGGCGCCATCGAAGTAGATGAGCGACGCTACCCCCAGCTCAATCCCAGCCGCTGCCGCCGGTGCGGAATCTGCATGGGCGCCTGTCCGGTGCGGGTCATCTCCTTCGAGAACTACAGCGTTGACCAGCTATCGTCGATGATTCGGGCGATAAAGTTCCCCGAGGATGACAACATACCCAGGATACTGGCCTTCGTGTGCGAGAACGACGCCCAGCCGGCCTTCGACCTAGCCGGCGTCAACGGTCTGCAGTACGACGCCAGCCTCAGGATCATACCCCTCAGGTGCCTGGGCTCCTTGAACATAGTGCTGGTTACCGACGCCCTTGCCAGGGGGATCGACGGAGTGATGCTCATGGGTTGCAAGACGGGCGACGACTACCAGTGCCATTTCATCCACGGCAGCGAGCTGGCCATGAAGCGCATGGCCAACATCCAGGAGACACTGACGCGCCAGATGCTGGAACCTGACCGGGTCGTTGCCATGGAGATGGAGATAACCGACTACCAGAAGATTCCGAGTATGGTGGACGAGTTCGCCCAGAGCCTGCGAGCCATGGGGCCCAACCCTTACAGAGGGTTTTAGCTAGAAGCCGCAATATGGAACAAGCTAGCTCACTGCCACTCCTGACAGTTCCCGACACCGGCGCAAAGCAGCAGATCTTGACGCTGGGCGCCGAGCACCTAAACAAGTGCTACCAGTGCGGCACCTGCTCCGTGGTATGCCCCCTGACTCCTGACACCAGCGCATTCCCCCGGAAAGAGATGGCCTGGGCCCAGTGGGGCCTGTCCGACAAGCTGGCCGCCGACGGAGATGCGTGGCTGTGCCACCAGTGCAACGAGTGCAACACCCACTGCCCCCGGGGCGCCATGCCCGGAGACCTGATGGCCGCAGTGCGCCACTTCCAGATCGAGCACTACTCCTTTCCCAAGTTTCTGGCGAAAGCCACCAGCGTCCCGAAGATGCTGCCCCTGGCCCTCGTCCCTCCAACCCTATTGACGGCGCTGCTCCTCGTGTTTGCGGTCCTTATACCCAACGGAGGTCTGGTCTTTCCTGAGAGAGAGGCCCTGGAGGAGGAGTTCGGCAAAGGCATTCTGTTCGAGGCCTTCATCCCCCACATATACATCGACATCTTCTCTATCATCGCCGTGGGGTTTGCCGCCGGCGTCCTCGCCGTCGCAGGGCGGCGGTTCTGGCGGGCCATAAGTCAAGCCCAGCCGTCAACCCCCCAGAAGGGATTCATCCCCAGCCTTGCGTTCACCCTGGTTGACATCGCCACCCACCGCTTCTTCCGGTTCTGCCGCGCCAACAAGCCGAGGGGACATGCCCACATGGGAGTGTTCTACGGGTTCCTGCTTCTGTTCGTAGCTACCACCCTCGCCTTCATCTACACCCAGTTCCTGAACAAGGAGCTTTCCCTGCCCATCGTGGACCCCATAAAGTTGATCGGCAACACGGGAGGGTTTCTGCTTCTCTTTGGGCTTTCCTGGCTGGTATGGAGGCGTCTGGCCCGCCCCAAGCAGGCCGGCGCATCGGGCTACTTCGACTGGTACTTCGTCGGCATCCTCTATGCCGTTACCATAACCGGCTTCGCTGTGCAGTTCGCCCGCTTTGGCGACCTGCTGGTCACCTCCTACTCCCTGTACCTGGTGCACCTGCTTTTTTACTTTATGCTGTTCACCTACCTGCCCTTCACCAAGTTCGCCCACATCGTTTACCGCACCCTCGCCCTGACCCACGCCAAGATGACGGGGCGCACCCCCGGCAAGCAGAGCACCTCTCTGACCTCGGACGGCGAGCTGGTGACGGTGTACACTGAAACCCTGAGATAACACGCACCGGCTATCCCGCGACGGCCGGAGGAGGAAACGCAACATGGCAACTAAGTCCATCGGCATAGTCGGCTGCGGCGCCATCGGGACAGCTCTACTGAGGGCCGGCGAGGCAGGGAGCTTGGGCGCAAAGGTTGCGGGAGTGACCAGCCGTAACGAGGAGAAGGCCCGATCCTTTTTGGGGACCATGCAGGCCCCGCCCCCCTACCTGGACAGGGATGAGTTGATCGCCCAGTCCGACCTGCTGGTGGAGACCGCCGGTGGGCACGTGGTCCCTGAGCTGGCACAAGAAGCTTTCTCTGCGGGCAAGGACTTGATGGTCATTAGCGTGGGTGCCCTGCTGGAGCACCCGGAGATCATCGAGTTATCCCGTTCCACGGGCTGCCACCTCCATGCCCCTTCGGGCGCCATCGCCGGGTTGGACGGCATAAAGTCCGCCTGCGTCGGCAGGGTGACCAGCGTGATGATGGAGTCCAGGAAACCCCCGAGGGCCCTTGAAGGCGCCCCCTTCCTCATCGAGAACAACATCAGCCTGGAGGGACTGACCGAGGAGACCGAGCTGCTGACGGGGACCGCCCGCCAAGCCTGTATCGGCTTCCCGGCAAACCTGAATGTGTCGGCAGCGGTCAGCCTGGCCGGGCTGGGGCCTGACCAGACCATGATCAAGGTGATCGCCGTGCCCGGATTGGAGCGGAACTGCCACGACATCGAGATCGAGGGCGAGTTCGGCCTGCTCCACATTCACATAGAGAACGAACCTTCGGAGAACCCCAAGACCGGTCGCCTCACCGCCATGTCCATCATCCGCTCGGTCCAGAACGTCACCGACACCCTCCACATCGGCACGTGATACGGAGAGAACGACGCCCGGGGTCTAGAATGCCTGCGACTACGCCCTAGGAAAGGGACGGCGCTTTTTCTTCAGGTGCAGGGGCGGCGTCGATGCGGCCATAGGCTGTTTCCGCGGTTGGCTCGCCTTCTTCAGCGACCGGCGACAGCACACCGTCCCTGTACACCACCTTGTTGCCCAGGACGGCAGGCACCCTGTCCCCAGGCGTGAGAATGCCCACCAGGTTCAGCGGATCGCAGGCTGATATGACAGCTCTCTCGCCGGTTGGGCCCTGGTTGTTCACCTTCCTGAGGATCTCGATGGCCTCCGGCAGGGCAAACTGCTCGCCGACCAGCCCCGCCACAAACCTGCCTCCCCGGATCTCGCCCCGCATCTCCATCTGTCGGAGCACATGTACCAGGTCCCGCCACCTGGGTGCCAGCGTCTCCCTGGCCAGCAGCTCTGCACACAGCACTCCGTATCTGCGCAGGAGCTGCTTCGCGTGGGCTTCTACACTCTGCTCCAACGGGGCAATGGGCTGCAAAATGGACCATCGGCTGTAACCGGTGTTCCGTCGCCGTATCTCTCTTCTGCGCCGGACCGCCCTCCGCCCGTTGTTGTTGCTGCCCGCAATGCGATGTCTTAACGGCTCCAGGCCATCGGACGTTACCCATCCGGCGGCCGCCAGCTGCCAGAGCACCTCCTCCACGTCGCTGGGCAGCCGGCGTGTGCCTGACACGATCTCGGCCATGAAGGATGCGCCCCGCCTCCGCAAGAAGGCGAGAACCTCGGAGGCTCCCCCATTGACCGGCGCGATATCCTCATCGGTCACCGACAGGAGCCAGTCCAGGGAGTCCCGAAGAGCAAGGCCGATGGGCGTGGCACGGGTGAGGGGGAAGTGCCCGTCGGCCAAGTAGCCGTTGTCCGGGCTGCGGTCAAACCGACCCCATACGACTTCGCCTCGCAAGCTCAACAGGTCCATGGTGGAGGCCCGGTAGTCTGCCACCCTCGACGGGAGAATCTCCCGCTCCCAGGACCCGGAGGCTGCTTCGTAGCCCTGAAGCTGGCCGATCACCTCCAGCAGTCCGCCCTCGCCGGACACCTGCCACGGACTGCCCACGTGCTGCCACCGGAACAGGTACCGCAAGAAGGTGGACTGGGAGACCGGCTCTACCTGCCTTCGGAGTTGGCTGATGGTTGCCCTGTGAATGCGGGCCAGAATTCTCCTGTTGCAGAACTCCTCTTCCAAGACGCCCGGGGTGAAGCGCCCCCGTAGGACGACGCCCTCAGTCTCAAGCTGGGCCAGGGCAATGGCCACAGCAGAGAGTTCCAGGCGAAGTTCCCTAGCCAGACCATAGGCGGTAACGGGGCCGGAGCACTCCACCCTTCCCCTGATCAGCTCCAGCACCGCCTCTTCCCGCGCAGTATCTTCTTCGCCAGTGGGGGTGTCGGCTGCCACAAGGTTGAAGGCTACATCCGGATAGGCTGCCCGGATGCGCCCCACCTTCTCGGCTCCGGTCCAGCCGGAATACCCATCTCCCAGGTCCAGCTTGCACACCCGGCCTTCCTCGACCAGCCGAGCCAGCATCTCTTCCAGGCCTTCCTTAGGGACACCTCCCTTGGGATCGAGCACATCCAATTCAAGCAGCAACCCCAGGCTGGACAGCGCATCCAGAAGCTCGAAGGAGTCTCGCATGGAAGGCCAGGCGTTGCGGCTCTCCTGCACTATGGCAGCAGGATCCAGTGACCCTAGCTCCCGTTCCTGCTCGGGAAGGGCGCGTCGCAGGGAAACCGCCCTGGCCCGCCTCTCCTCCAGGGGTGCGTCGTCCAGGAAGGCGTAGGGCATGGCGTTGAGTATCTGGTGGGAGAAGACCGACGGCTGCACCGTGTCCCGGGCATACACCTCGATCTCTTCTTTCTCGATAGCTGACAGGACCTGGACAAGCCCTTCGACGTCCGATGCTTCGGTGAGGCAGTCCCGCATGGTCTCGAACACAAGGGGGTGGTCGGGAAGCTCTATGTCGGCATCGAACCGGTTGTCCTGGCACTGCACTTGGGCCGGAAACACGGCGGCCAGCAGGTCATCGGAGCGCATGCGCTGCAACGGAGCCGGTACTTTGCCACCGCCGCTGAAGCGCAGTATCGCCAGGGCCCTGGTGGCATTCCACCGCCAGCGGGTTACAAACATGGGGGCCTGGAGAATGGCTGCCCTGAGCACATCCTCCACCATGGAGGAGCTCAGGTACGTGAACACCTCATCCAAGGGGAAGGATAGATTCGGCCCCAGGGAGAAGTTGATGCCGTCGTCGGTGGCTGCCGCCTGCAGCTCGAAGTCGAAAGTACGGCAGATGGACTTGCGCAGGGCCATGCCCCAAGCCCTGTTGATCCTGGCGCCGAAAGGAGAGTGGATGACCAACTGCATCCCGCCGCTCTCGTCGAAGAACCGCTCGGCCACTATCCTGCGGGCGGTGGGCACCATGCCCAGGATCCGCTTGCCCTCTTCCAGGTACTCAACGATCTGGCGGCCCGCCTCGGCGGACACACTGCACTCGGCTGCGATCCAGTCCCGGACGCCGTCCCCGGAGGCCATTCGCTCATCCACACCTTCCTTCAAGCCGGATATCTCCTCGGACAGCTCCCAGGTGCGACCAGGAGCTTCACCCAGCCAGAAGGGGATGGTTGGCGCCTGTCCCTGGGCATCCTCGACCCGCACCTTGCCACTCTCGATACGCCGTATTTTCCAGGGGGTGTTGCCCAGCAGGAACACATCGCCGGCCATGCTTTCTATGGCGAAATCCTCGTTGACGGTGCCCACAAAGGTGCCTTCCGGGTCGGCTATGACATCGTAGTCCGCGTTCTCCGGGATGGCGCCTCCGCTGGTCAGGGCGGCGATGCCGGCGCCCCGCCGTCCCTTAAGGACTCGACCAACCCCGTCCCTGTGCAGCAAGGCCCGGCTACGCCCTTCCCTGGGTGCGAACCCTTGCCACAGCATCTCCACAACCGAGTCGAAGCTCCCTCTGGGCAGGTCGCGGTAGGGGTAAGCCTTGTTGACCAGCCCGAACAGGGAATCCTCCTCCCACTCCTCGACAGAGCAGGCCGCAACTATCTGCTGGGCCAGCACATCCAGGGGCCATTCCGGAATCTTGAGGGTGTCCAGTACGCCGTTTCCAATAGCCCTGCAGAGGGCGGCGCACTCCACCAGCTCATCCCGCGTAAGGGGGAACAGGCGCCCCTTGGGAACGGCGCCGAGGCTGTGCCCCGAGCGCCCGATGCGCTGCAAGAGGATGGCGATGGACCGGGGCGAGCCGATCTGGCAGACCAGGTCCACCACACCTATGTCAATGCCAAGCTCCAGGGAGGCGGTGGTGACGCAGACCTTCACCTCCCCATGCTTGAGCTTCTCCTCGGCCGCAAATCTGGTAGCCCTGGCAAGGCTGCCATGATGGGCCACCACTGCCTTCTCGCCCAGGCGCTCCGTTAGCTGCCGAGCTACGCGCTCGACCAAGCGGCGGGTGTTGACGAAAACGAGGGTCGTGCCGTGAGCGCGCACCTGCTCGGCGATGACATCCAGGTTCTCAGCCCACAGCTCGTGGGTGGCTATAGGACCCAGGTCTGCCGCGGGCAGCTCAACCGCCAGGTCCAGCTTGCGGGCATGGCCTATATCCACTATCCGGCATTTGGGCATGCCGTCAGCGTCGATATTGTCCGAGCCGACCAGGAACCGGGCTGTTTCCTCCAGGGGGCGCTGGGTAGCCGACAAGCCTATGCGGGTTACGTGGCCTTCAGCGAGGGCGCACAACCGCTCCACCGAAAGGGAGAGGTGGGAACCCCGCTTGTCGTCGGCTACGGCGTGAATCTCGTCCAGGATCAGCGTCCTGACATGGCGCAGGCCCTCCCTGCCCGAGCGGGAGGTCAGCAGTATGTTCAGGGACTCGGGCGTAGTGATCAGGATGTGGGGAGGCTTGGTAGCTTGCTTCCGTCGCTCAGCGGGCTTGGTGTCCCCGGTCCTGACGGCGGTGGTTATCAGGGGAAGAGGCTCTCCCAGCTCCTCGGCAAGAGCGCCGATCTCGGCAAGGGGGGCGGACAGGTTGCGCTGGATGTCGTTGGACAAGGCCTTCAGCGGAGAAACATAGACCACCTGGGTCTCATCGGGGAGACCCTCGTCAAGCCCTTGGCGCACCAGTTGATCAATGCACGCCAGGAATGCGGTCAGGGTCTTACCGGAGCCGGTGGGCGCCGCTATCAGGGCGTGCTGCCCGGCCGCGATGGTCGGCCATCCCTCGCGCTGGGCTTCAGTGGGTTCGGAAAACCGGCTGGAAAACCACTTTTGAATGATGGGGTGGAAACCGGACAAAGACATTTGGTTAGTTTAGCACGAGCCTTTGCGCACCAACGACCAGCAGAAGTCAGAAGAAAGGAAAGCCTAAGTTCGACAGCGGCCATTGTGCTAAACTGAACGCCAGCGCTCCCAAGGGCAGCGCCCCCGACACCGCCAACCTGTGGAGGCTCGCACAATGCCAATAACCAAAGAGCACAAAGAGTTCCATCCCATCGAAATGGGAGACGGCTGGCAATCGCCCCCCGGCTACCCCGACGGCGTCCAGCAGAAGATACTCTCCGGTGCCCTGGATGAATCGGCCAAGACCGGCACGAGGACCCGTCTGCTACGGTTCATACCCGGCGCATTCACCACAGCCCCCTTCGTTCACGACTACTGGGAGGAAGTGTGCCTCATCTCCGGCGACCTCACAGTTGGAAACGACGCTCAGGGCAATGGTGGCGAGTCCTTCCAGCCCTTCACCTATGCCGTCCGTCCTCCCGGAGTGAGCCACGGCCCCTTCAAGTCCGAGGCCGGATGCGTTCTCCTGGAGATGCACTACTACGACGAGACTCCTTAACTTCCACAGTCAGCCCCCACCACCGAGGCCACATTCGCCGAGGAGGGTCCCATGACAGAGAACTTGAACCTGGTGCTCGAAGAGGAAGTTCCCCACCTGGTCGGCCGAGCCTGGGAGATGAAAGAGGGGCAGTACATCCGGATAATCGGGCGACACACCGTCGACTTCGTCGCCTTCAACTCCCACAACCTGCGGGAGTCCTTCGACCAAGCCCGCACCAAGACCAACCAGCTTAAGCTCTTCGTGACGACAGGGGATGTCCTTTACTCCAAAGATAACAACATTATGTTAACCATTACCGGGGACACATGGCCCTGGCACCATGACATCGAGATCGGCATGTGCAGCCGCAAGAAGTTCGAGATGAGCTTCCTAAACCCCAAGGTGGTGAAGCGCCAAGCCTGGGACAAGGACAAGCCCGCCTACGGCTGGGAGCGGTGGGAGGACCTGCCGCCGCGGGGCTGCTGGGAGAACCTCACCGAAGCTCTGAAGCCCTGGGACCTGGAAAAGTGGGATGTACCCTCCCCATTCAACATCTTCTGGAACCTGAAGATAGACGGCGATACGGGGAAGATTTACTTCGACCACAAGCACCTGGACGACGGCGCGCCCGATGCCATGATCGAGATGCGAGCCGAGATGGACCTGCTGGTGGCGGGGGCCAACGACATCGACGGTCCCGAGCCTTTCACGATGCAGATCCTGGAACCCTAGAGCACGGCGTGCGGTACCAGTCGGGACGATGAACGGAGACGACTTAAGCAGGCAGCCCATCCAGTTCGGCATATTCGACTGGCTGGAAACGGAGCCGCGCTCCCCCAGCTTGGTGCTCGAGGAGAGGCTGAAGCTCCTGGAGTACGCCGATCAGGCTGGCTTCTTCTGCTATCACCTCTCGGAGCATCACTTCACGCCCCTGAGCCTGTCCTCCTCCCCAGGGATTTTCCTGGCGGCGGCCGCCCAGCGCACCCGGAACCTGCGCCTGGGACCCCTGGTCTATCTCTTGCCCTTCTATGACCCAGTCCGCCTGGCCCAGGAGATTTGCCTCCTGGACCATCTCTCCCTGGGCAGGCTGGAGGTGGGCATCGGCCGGGGAATCTCGCCCATCGAAGCTGCCCAGTACAACGTGGACTTCCAGAAGGGGCGCTCCATATTCCAGGAAGCCCTGGAAATAGTGCTGGACGCCCTGACCAGGGGAAGGGTTGAGCACGACGGCGAACACTTCAGCTATCACAACATAGAGATGCACTTCGGCCCCCGCCAGCAGCCCTACCCGCCCCTCTGGTACGCCACCACGAACCCCGACGCTATCCCGTGGGCGGCCCGTAACGGCATCAACACCGCCCACGTCTTCCACCCCGCATCGACGACCAGGACCCAGTTCGACCTTTACAAGTCCCACTGGGAAGTGCGCTCCCCGGAGGACGGCCGCCTTAATGCCCATGTGCCAGTGCCCAAGCTGGGGCTGGTACGGCACCTGTACGTGGCGCCCACCGACGAGCAGGCCGAGCGGGAGTGCAGGCCGGCCTTCGAGTCGTGGTACGCCAAGATCAACCACTACTGGGTACAGTACGGCTCCCGCAACCTGGCCTACATGTCCGACTATGACGACCTGATCCAGAAAGAGGTCGTCATCCGGGGCTCCCCCGCGTCGGTGAAGGAACAGGTTCATCGGGCCATCGAGGTGAGCGGCGCCAACTACTTCTGCCCCGTCTTCGCCTTCGGCGACCTGACCTACGAGCAGGTGCTCAGCTCCATGACCCTCTTCGCCGAGCAGGTCATGCCCTCCTTCGGCTAGGCCAGCGGACATTGCCCCCTCTCCCCTGGTGGGAGAGGGTTGGGGTGAGGGGACCGGCCCCTGGAGGTATCTATCGGTTCGTGCTGAGGGAAATCGAAGTACGAACCGGGGCCGGCCCACGGGACTGCGTTCCACCCTCCCCTTAATCCCCTCCCTCAAGGGAGGGGGGATAATATCAGCCCCCGACATAACGGGCGGGCGGGCGGGCACAATCCCAAGTTGACCACCCCAACCCCAGCCACTACACTAGGCCCCGTCTCCCCACAACGCTTCTGACGGAGGATGTGCCATGGAAATCGGGGTCGGGCTGGACGCCACCCTCAACCTATCCCTCGACGAGCAGGCCCTGGTTTCGCAGGAAGCCGCCAAGCTGGGCTACACCAGCATTTGGACTCCCGAGACCACCGGCATGGACTCCTTCCAGGTGTGCGCCCACCGGTGGCGAGCCACCTGTGACATCGTCGATGGAGGGCTTGCCACCGGCATCGCCGTCTCTCCCGTGATGTACCGCACTCCCATGGCTTTCGCCATGAGCGGGGGCACCATGAGCCAGATGACCGGCGGGCGCTTCATCATGGGTATCGGCAGCGGGGGCGCCTACCGGCCCAAGGCCCGGCAGGCCATGGGAATGCCCAAGTTCTCCGCCCTGGGCCTCATGCGGGACTATCTCTCAACGGTGAGGTCCCTGGTTGCGGGGGAGCAGGTGAACTACGAGGGCGAAGCCGTAACCCTCAAGGGAGGCCGGCTGGCCATCAGGCCCGCCCCTGAGACCCCCACCTACCTGGGTGCCCTGGGGCCGGAGATGCTGCGCCTGGCCGGAGAGATGGCCGACGGTGCCTGCCTGAACTGGTGCGACGCCTCCCAGATAAGCTGGAGCCGGGAGCGCATCGCTGAAGGAGCAGCCCGGTCCGGAAGAGACCCCTCCGAGATCAAGGTCGCCGAGTACATCCGGGTGTGCGTGGACGATGACGAAGACAAGGCCAGGCTGGCCTATGCCCACTCCACCATGGGCTACGCCCTTGGGGGGCAGGTGCCCACGGAGAGGGAGAAGCAGCTGGGCTACCGGGGCCACTTCGAGCGCATGGGCTTCACCGAGGAGCTGGCCAAGCTGGACGACATGCGCCGGGACGGGGCGTCCCGAGATACGGTGGCCGATGCCTTCGACCCTGACCTTCTGCAGCAGGTGGGCTACTACGGCAGGGCCGACGGCGCCGCTGCTGCCCTGAAGGACCTGTCCCAGGGCTTGGACTACTCCATCGTCCGGGTGGTTGCATCCCGGCCAGGGGTGGATGCTGTGCTGGAAACCCTGCGGGCCTGCCAGCCTAAGCTGGTGCTGGGGTAGTCTCATATTCCCCTCTCCCCCTGGGAGAAGGATAGGATGAGGGCAAACGAAATATAAACGGAGGGCACCACTATGAGCGAACGAAGCAAGAAGGCGCGGGAGATATTCTATCGGAAGGGCGATCCCCTGGTTGCCATCAGCGCGCCGTCGCCCCTGGCGGCCCGGATGCTGGAGCGGGCGGGATTCGAGTACATCTTCCTGGGCGGTGAAGCCACCTTCGGCACCATGATCGGCACTCCCGGCTCCTACCTGGACACCTCGGAGAAGGTCGCCATAGCCAAGTACTTCGTCAAGGCCGTCAACATACCCGTCATCATGGACTGCGACGAGGTGTGCGGGCGGGGGGCCGCCTTTGCGGAGAAGGCCACCGAGCAGTACATCGACGTGGGTCTGTCAGGGCTGGACCTGGACGACCGTGTCCTTCCCCAGGAGCGGGGCGCGGGCCAGGTGGAGCATGAGCACCACATTACCAGCGTGGTTCCCATCGAGGAGATGGTGGACAAGATAGAAGCCGCCGCCGATGTGAAGAAGCGAATGGACCCCGATTTCGTCCTCCGCATCCGCTGCTACGAGTTCGCCGACCGGGTGCCCCTGGGCTTCCCCCTGTCCAAGACCATCGAGCGTCTGCAGGCCTATGAGAAGGCCGGCGCCGATGTCCTGTACCTGGGCGAGATCGAGAACGCCGAGGATGTGAAGACGGTGCTGAACGAGGTCAACATACCCTGCACCGTGCCCGCCGCCTGGATGAACTACCAGCTTGCCAAGGAGCTGGGCGTGTGTGAGGTTCGCCATCCCTACGAGCTGGTGATGGCCATGAACGCCTCGGGCTGGCAGTTCCTGAGCGACTTCAAGGAGCGGGGATGGGACGCCTCCATCGCCATGCGCGACCGCTTTGCCGGCAACCCCTACATGGCCGACCAGGGCGCCCTAAACGTCCGCCACTAGGGGGCGAGGGGCCTAGCTCCTCTATTGCCTGGAGGGAATCCGGGGGCTCGCCTCAGCCAATTGAAGCTGGACTAGAACCCAGTTCAGACCGACACGATTACTGACAACAAAGGGGAACCCTGATGTTCACCACCTTTTCGCTTTCGCTTAAGACGCTACTCAATGATGTCCAGAACGGGAAAATACAACTCCCAGACTTCCAGAGGGGGTGGGTATGGGACGAAAAGAGAATAAGAGAGCTGCTCGCCAGCATTTCTAGAGGATTCCCAGTGGGTGCAGTCATGACGCTCTCGTCAGGTGGCGACATCAAATTCAGAACTCGATTCGTCGAGGGAGTTGACGGGAACGGAATCACCTTACCGGATCGATTTCTCTTGGACGGTCAGCAGCGGCTGACTTCGCTTTACCAAGCGCTACTGCATCCCGATCCCGTTTCCACTCAGGATACACGCGGCCAGAAGCAACTGAGGTGGTTCTACATTGACATGCAGCGAGCGATTTCCGATGCTGCAGAAAGAGATGAGTCAGTCTTCAGCGTGCCACAAAACAAGAAGGTCACTCGAGACTTTGGGCGAGAAACTACCTTGGATCTCTCTGATCCTGAGTTCGAATACGAAAACCTCATGTTTCCAACGGAGAAACTTTTCGACCCTTTGGAATGGACGCTCAACTACACGAAGCATTGGGGGAGCCGTACGGATCAACATCCGGCAGGAGATCCTACAGAGTTCTTTAGCAAGTTCAACGACGAGGTGATTAAGCCCTTTGCAGACTATCTTTTGCCAGTTATTCATCTGGAGAAGGAAACACCAAAGGAGGCAGTCTGTACTGTATTCGAAAAGGTCAACACGGGGGGAGTTCCGCTCAACGTCTTTGAGCTAGCGACGGCTTCGTTTGCTTCTGAGTCTGAGGAGTTCTCACTGCGAGACGACTGGAGGGACCGCAAACAGAGACTGTACCCAAGCTATGGTGGCGTGTTGCAGGGAATTGAAGGTGAGCATTTCCTTCAGGCCGTAACGCTTCTCAAGACACAGGCAGACCGGAGAGAAGCCAACAAGAAAGGTCAACCTGCAAACCGCGTGCCTGCTATCAGCTGCAAGAGGCGGGATATCCTTAACCTTCGTTTAGATGATTACAATAAGTGGGCCGACGAAGTGGAGGAGGGTTTCAGTAAGGCAGGAGCGTTTCTTCAGAGCCAGTTTATCTTCGGCCGATACAACGTTCCCTACAATACTCAACTGGTGCCCATGGCCGCGCTGTACGTGGAGTTAGGCGGTGAGCTGGAACCTGCCGTGGCTCGAGAAAAATTGGCTCGTTGGTACTGGTCAGGCATATTCGGAGAAGAGTACGGCGGAACTACGGATACCCAGTTCGCTCTCGATCTGGCCCAAGTCGCGGAGTATGTCCGAGGGGGTGCCGAGCCCAACTTAATTGTCCAGGCCAATTTCGTCCCAGAAAGATTGCTGACGCTGCGGACCCGCGGTAGCGCTGCATACAAGGGCTTATATGCGTTGCAGATGATGAACGGAGCGAGTGATTGGCGGAGCGATGTGCAGCTGTCCTTACCCACCTACAATAACGAGAACATCGACATACATCACATATTCCCAGTCGCCTGGTGCAGGAGCACGGACGGGAAATCTGCCATACCTTCGCATCTGTACGACTCAGTCATCAACAAGACTCCACTTAGTGCAGCCACGAACCGCATGATAGGTGGCCGCGGGCCGGCGGTCTATCTGAAACGTCTTGAAGAGGACATGGGCAGGAAGAGACTTGAGGAAGCGCTTGAGGCCCACTGGTTGAACCCCAGCTATTTGGAGGCCAACAACTTCCAGGCCTCCTTTGTGGAACGGGGTGAGGAACTACTTGGTCTTATAGGGCACGCAATGGGCAGGGACCTCGGCAGCGGCCGTGCCGTTTTCCAGAAGGCTCTCCAAGAGGCACTTCCATCGGATGTGTCTTCCGAGTGGTTCCAAGGAGATGAGCCCGAATACAGTACTATGGGAGATGACTTTTAGAATATTCAATGAGCCATGACAAGCTAGTGGCTTCGCTATGGTCGTCGATCAGAAGGCGAGGCACCTTTAGTCCGAGTAGTATTGCTATAGACTGAAGGGCGAACTCCAGGTGTCCCACACGAGCCCTCCAAGCTGAACTTCGGAAGGAAAAAAGAATCTATGGTCAACAATTTCCAAAGAGTTGGATCAACTTCTAATTCTCATGTTGGCCGCGATTTTGAAACAGCCGCCCAAGCTTACTTTAGACAACGGGGGATTTCGTTAGAGAGGGGCCATTGTGTACAGGTGGGTGTTTCCAGCAGGAAGGACAGGCAATTCGACCTTGGATCCGACCAGCCTCCCTTGCTGGTGGAGTGCAAGTCTCATACGTGGACGCAGAGCGGCAAAGTTCCCAGTGCTAAGATGACCGTGTGGAACGAGTCGATGTATCTATTTTTGTTGGCTCCCGCGGGATATCAGAAGATATTGTTCGTCTTGCGGGATTTCAACGAAGGGCGCGGCGAGAGCTTAGCGGATTACTACGTAAGGAACTACAGCCACCTGATTCCATACGACGTGGAAATCTGGGAATACGATGCGTCCAACTCTTCCGTAATAGTTGCTAGAGGGATGGGGAGCGTCAGAGGCGAAATAAAGACAGCTACCGCTGGGTGACGCCTACTGCCTCCTGGACGTCGGCGATCATCTGGTCGCGGGAGCGGTTGACCCACTGGGGCCGGGCGTTGATGGGCAGGCTCTCTATCTCCGGGTGCACCTTCATGGCCACCAGCACCGGACCCGGCTCCGAGAGTATCCGCTCCATATCGTTTGTCAGCTCTTCGAGGTCGTCGTAGGCGTAGGCAGCCCGGTAGCCCGCCCCCTTGGCGATCACATCGTAGGCTGTCTTGGTGGCGTTGGGGATGGCCTGCCCGCCCGTAGTGGCGTAGCACTCGTTGTCCAGCAGGAAATGGTAGAAGTTCTCCGGCGCCTTCTCCGCAATGGTCGTGAGAGCGCCCATGTTCATGATGATGTCTCCCTCGGAGTCGAACAGCACCACCTTCTCCTGAGGCAAAGCAAGGGCCATTCCAAAGGCGAAGGATGCATGGCCCCCCATGGCCGGGTCCCTCAGGGGCAGGTCCCGGGCGGGCTGGTCGCTCATTGTCACCCAGTGGCGTCCACCCCTGCCGGGGATCACGATGGAGTTTCCCCGGTACTGGGCAAACACCCTGAGCATGTCAGCGGTATCGATCATCTTGGCCTCCCATTAGTCGTGAGCATCGCCCTGCCAACCGGCGGCCGATCAGCCCTCGTACTCCACGCCAATCAGCACAGCCACGGGCTGGTTCTTCTTCTTCGCATCGTCGAAAGCAAGGGAGATGCGGGACACATCGTCGTCGGACTCCACCAGGTAGTAGTCGATATTGAATGCGTTGAGGAACCGCTCGGTATAGACGGCAGCGGTGTCGGGCGTGACGCCCTTCCGGGTCCAACCCCGGTAGCCAACGATGAGCACCAGGGGACGGTTGAGGCCCATTCCCCAGCCTCGCAGGGAGTCCCCGCTCTCCATCAGGCCGGTGTTCTGGATCAGCACCACGGGCTTTTTGCCGCCCACAGAGATACCGGAAGCTGTGGAGATGGCTTGGCCCTCCCGGGCAACCCGGACCAAGTCCAGGCTGGGCTCCTTCTCCATCAGCATGTACAGCCAGTTGGTCTCGCTGTCCGGGAGGCACACCACGTGGGTGACCTCGTTTTTCAGCATCTCCCCCAGCACAGCATGGGGAGTGAGCTTGCCCGGCTCGCTTACCATAGTTTCACCTCAAAATGGAGTGGCCGAAGGCCGGCGGGTGCGAGGTCCCACCGGCAAAGTATCCGCTACTGGAGCGGAAATGCGCTACGTGTGTTCCCGGGGCTAATGGCAATCAGTCCCGTGGCACTGATCCCCCCGATGGCCACGAGGCCAACAGCGTTCACGCCTCCTATTGCCAGTACGCCCATGGCATTCACGCCACCAATGGCAACAAACCCCATCGAATTGATTGGGCCTATGGTCACCAAGCCCATGGCGTTCAGGAAGCTTATCGCCACCAAGCCAATGGAGTTCCAGGTGCCTGCTGCAACGAGGCCGATGGCGGTATGCCCCATCGCAACCAGGTCGACGGTCATCCAGCTTGGCGCTCTTGAACGCGAATTCTGCATAGCTACCTCAGGCGAGCATCATAGAGCACACCCTTGAAGGTGTAAACCCTGGTTTTCTGCTTCCCACACGACGGCCACTCGTATCCCGTAGTCCATCATTGTCGATGCACCAAAGGGCAACTATAATCGCCCCAAAGCCTCCAGTCCTTTCCCCGGAGGGAACGCGTGGTAAAAGAGGTCTTCTTCTTCACCGAGATGGGGTACACCGCCTACTCCCAGGAGGTAGCCGCCAGCTACGGATATACAAGCCTCATGCTGCCCAACGAGAACTTCGTTCCCGAAAACGCCAAGCAGCTCTACGACATGTACTTCGAGGAGCATCAGCAGGCAGTAGAAGCGGGCTTCGACGGGGTGATGATCAACGAGCACCACAACAATCCCCTGTCCATGATGGCGTCCATCAATGTCATCGGCGGGATGCTTGCCAAAGCACTTCCCAAGGGCAAGATCGTCTTCCTGGGCAACGTGCTCCCCATCCACGAAAACCCCTTGCGGGTCGCCGAGGAGATAGCCATAGTCGATGTAATCTCCGGTGGGCGGGTCATATCCGGGTTCGTCCGCGGGGTCGGCCAGGAAACCTTTGCCACAAACATCAACCCGGTCCACAACAGGGAGCGCTTCGAAGAGGCCCACGACCTGATCATCAAGGCTTGGACCACGCCCGGGCCCTTCCGTTGGGAGGGCCAGCACTACAACCTGCGGGTGGTCAACCCCTGGGTGCTGCCCATGCAGAAGCCTCATCCACCCATCTGGATACCCGGGGTCTCCAGCCCCGAAACCATCGAGTTCGCCGCCCAGCACAAGTACCCCTACATCGCCCTGCCCCTCCCCTGGAGCTGGCCAAGGGCATATACGACATCTACCACAAGGCAGCCGTGGGGACAGGGTACGAAGACGGCCCGGAACACCGGGGATACGCCGTCCGCGCCTTCGTGGCGGACAGCGACGAGGCGGCCTACGAAGAGGGGAAGAAGTTCTACTGGCAGCTTGGCACGTCTTTCGGTGTGGCGCCCCGCCACTGGCAGGCGCCCCCCGGCCACATGAGCCGTACAGCCGCCGCCAGCCCCCAGGAAGCCGCCAGAGATGCCGCCCGGGCCGTGACCACCGGGGGCATCCGCTACGACGAAGCCCACGAGACCTACCAGATCATTACGGGCAGCCCCGACACGGTGATACGGAAGCTGAAGGACGTAATTGATACAGTAGATCCGGCCAGCTTCATCATCTGGGGGCGGGAAGGCCCCATATCCCACGACTCGGCTTCCCGGTGCATCGACCTCCTGGGCCAAGAGGTGATACCCGCCATCAAGGAGTATCAAGCCAACGGGAGCCGATAGGGAGCGCGGTTGCCCCACACTGGGTCGTGGGATAGAATGGGCCGCAGTACCTGAACACCACTAGGAGCGCTGCGCAATGGCTGAATGGACCGACACCCCAGCCCATGAACTGGCCTCCCAGCTCAGAAGCAAAGACATCTCCCCCGTCGAGCTGACTGAGCACTACCTCAGGCGCATCGAAGCCCTCAATCCCAAGCTGAACGCCTACCTGACTGTCGCCGGCGATGAGGCCATGGCTTCCGCAAAGGCCGCCGAAGCCGAGCTTGCGGCCGGGCAGGTCAAGGGCCCTCTGTACGGCGTCCCCATTTCGGTCAAAGACCTGGAGATGACCTCAGGCATCCGTTCCACCCTTGGCTCCCTCATCTACAAGGACCATGTACCCAGCCATGACTCGGGCGTGGTGGAGCGGGTGAAGGCCTCGGGGGCCATCATTCTGGGTAAGACCAACACCCCCGAATTCGGCATGCGGGGTACGACGGAGAACCTACTGGGCGATGCCTGCAGAAACCCCTGGAACACCGACCGGACGTCGGGAGGCTCCAGCGGAGGCGCCGGGGCAGCCGTCGCAGCGGGGCTGTGTCCCCTTGCTACCGCCACCGATGCCGGTGGGTCGATTCGCATCCCTTCCAGCTTCTGCGGCACCTACGGCATCAAGCCCAGCCTGGGCCGGGTGCCTCGCTTCGGAGGCTTGGGACGCCCGTCTCCCAACTTGGTAGCGCAGAGCGGCCCCATGACCACCAACGTTAGGGATGCCGCCGTGCTTCTCCAGGTGCTGGCGGGCCCCGACGACCGGGATGCCAACATGATCAGGGAGACCCCTCCCGATTTCCTGGCCGCCCTGGACTCCGGGGTGTCCGGCCTGCGCATTGCCTGGAGCACCGACCTGGGATTTGCCGGAGTGAACCCGGAGGTCGCCTCCGCCACAGCCGGCGCGGCCCGCCTCTTCGAGGAGCTGGGCGCGTCGGTGGAAGAACCGGGCATCAGCATGGAGCAGCCCGTAACCCGGCTGAGCCGCATCACCTCCGCCAACTCATACGCAGCTTACGGGCACCTGCTGGAAGAGCAGCCCGAAAAGCTGACCAACTACGCCAGGGGACGCCTGGGCCGTGGAGGGACGGTCACCGGCCCGGAGTACGCCCAGTCCATGCGCCTGCTTGAGGAGATTCGCCACCAGATAACCGTGCTGATGGAGACCTACGACCTGCTGATGACGCCGACCATGGCGGTACCGGCGTTCCCCATTGAGGAGTATCCCGACAACATCGGCGGCGTCAGCGTGGGGGCCGACTGGGGGTTCAACCCCTTCAACATCATCTTCAACCTGACGGGCCAGCCGGCGGCCAGCATCCCCTGCGGTTTCTCATCCGACAGGATGCCCATAGGCCTGCACATCGTCGGGCGTCCCAAGGACGAGGCGACGGTGCTGGCGGCATCGGCAGCCTTTGAGTCGGTGCGTCCATGGAGTCATGTGCGCCCCCCGGTCAGCTAGCCCGGTTAACGAAATAGAATCACCCCTTTGGGGAGCAGGCAGCATAAACGAACACAGGAGGTAGCGATGGCACAGTATGAGAGCATGATAGCTGAAACGGTCCGGTTCAATGGACATGAAGGCGTCCAGATCGACGGATACCTGGCCCGCCCCATGGGTCCCGGCCCCCACGGGGCGGTGGTGCTCATTCATCATATGCCGGGATGGGACCAAGCCTCCAAGGAGATGGCCCGCAAGCTGGCGGTTAACGGCTACGTGACGATCGCGCCGGACTTCCATTACCTGCAGCGCCAGGTGGTGGGCACCGACGCCAGCGATGCCGAAGTGTCGGCATATGTGCGCGAGGAGGGCGGGATGCCCGACGCCCGGTGCATGGGAGACGTGTCGGGGGCCATGGATTACCTGCGCTCCCTTCCTTATGTAAACGGGCGGATTGGCGTCATCGGATTCTGCTCCGGCGGACGGCAGACCTACCTGGCGGCCTGCACCCTGGACGGCATCTCCGCCGCCGTGGACTGCTGGGGCGGCGGAGTGGTCAGGTCCGAGCAGGAGATCAGCGAGCGCCAGCCCGTAGCTCCCATAGACCTCACCTCCGGCATCGATTGCCCTCTTCTTGGCCTGTTCGGCGATGAAGATGCCAGGCCATCGCCGGAAGCGGTGGCCGAGACCGAAGCTGAGCTGAAGCGCCTGGGCAAGACCTACGAGTTCCACATGTACCCCAATGCGGGCCATGGGTTCTTCGCGGTTGACCGGCCCAGCTACCGTCAGCCGGCGGCAGTGGACGGCTGGGAAAAGGTGCTCGCCTGGTTCGACAGGTACCTCAACGCGCCGGTTTCCGCGGAAGCCGGTCTGGTCGGCGCGGGGACGGACTAGCCCAACCCACCGGGCCCAACAATCAGGGTCTCAAGCATTGTGACGGCGAGAAGCTGCAAAATCGTCCCGTAGGAGGCACGTCATGCGAGATGGCATCAAGATTATCGACATGGACACCCATGTCCGACCATCCCTGGAGATCCTGTCCAAGTACGTGGAGCCGAGTTTCAGACCGCGTATGGAGGAGTTCAAGCCCTACGAGAAGAGCAGGACTCTGAGAGACGGCAGCACGGCAACCGACATAAGCATGGGCGCCATTCCCTTCGACCGGTTCCCCGGCACAGCGCCCACGTCGGAGGATGATGCTGCAACCCTGGGAGGACGCGGCGCTTTGGACGGGCGGACCGTCAACATGCACCGTGCTAAAGCTCACCCCATGGTGGAGCTGGAAGATGTGGAAGGCCGCTTGATAGACATGGACCTGGAAGGGCGCGACATCGATTTCATGTTCCCAGGCGGGGGCCAGGCATCCACGGTGACCGGCCTGGATGACGTTACACTGGCAGAAGGGCTGTACCGGGGGTTCCACCACTACATGAAAGAGTACTGCTCCCTGGCCCCGGACCGGCTCACCGGCTGCCTCCAGGTCCCAGGCATAGACCCGGAGTGGACAGTTTCCGAGATCAAGCGCTGGGCCAACGAGAAGTGGGTCTCTGCCGTGTGGGTGCACTTGAAGGAAGGCCTGCCCGTGGACGACCCGTCCCTGGAGCCGGTGTGGGCTACCATGAATGATCTGGACCTGCCCCTGGTACACCACAGCTTCTTCATGGAGCCTCCCTACTTCCCCGGGTACAAGGATATCTGGGGCAACACTGTCGTCGCCCGGACGGCTGCCCACCCGTGGGGCGCGGCTCGCCTGTGCTCATATCTCATCCTCTCTGGGATATTTGACCGGTACCCCCGGTTCCGCGCAGGCGTGTCCGAGGTGGGCCACGGCTGGCTGCCCAACTGGGTTATCCGGCTGGGTTTCAACAAGAGCTACGTTTCCGGCGTGACTCCCGACCTGAAGTACACGCCCATCGAGTACGTCCAGATGGGGCGTTTCCGATGCGCGGCCGAACCCTTCGAAGGACCTGCCATGACCAAGGCATGCATCGACATCCTGGGTGAGGACAGCCTGATGCACCAGTCCGATTACCCCCACGGCCAGTCCTGGTTCCCCGAGACGGCCAAGGAGGTAATCGAATGGGACTTCTGGAAGGACTACAGCCATAACGCGCTGCAGAAGCACATGTACGACAACGCGGCCGATTTCCTGCGTTTGGGCTAGCCGAGCGGAGCGTTCACCGCTAAACCATCTAGCCGCAGAGTGCGCGATACGGGAGATCGAGACAGGAGGATAGCATGACTATCGCCCTTTCCCACGGGGGTCCGACCATTTACTCTTCGCCAGCCCCCTCCAACCAGCTCCTTGTGGGCACAATAGAAGGCGTGGCCATTCTGGAGCGGGACGGGCTGGGCAGCTCCTGGAGCATCGCCCACCGGGGCTTGGTCCACAAGCACATCCACGCCCTGATGGTCGAACCCGGCTCCGGCATAATCTTTGCCGGGGCTACCAAGGGCTCCGTCCATGCAAGCCTCGACGGGGGATACACCTGGGAGCTCCGGGAGCGGGGCCTCACCCAGGACGACATCTACAGCCTGTCCTGGTCGCGCCATGACGGCGGCGTTCGCATATTTGCCGGCACCGAGCCGGCCCACTTGTTCTGCAGCGACGACCTGGGCTTCACCTGGAGAGAGGTGGGGTCCATGCGCTCGGTGGACATGTCCGGCTGGTGCTTCCCGGCGCCTCCCCACATCGCCCACACCAAGCACATCAACTTTCACCCCGACGACCCGAAGACCATGTTCGTCAGCATCGAGCAGGGAGGCCTGCTCAAGAGCAGCGACTTCGGCGAGACCTTCGATGTCGTGCGGGGCATGGACGACGATGTGCACCGCACCCTGATAAATCCCGGGGACCCGGACCGCATGTACGTTACCGGCGGCGACGGGATGTACGTCACATCCAACGGCGGCGATTCATGGGAGCACTGGGCCACCCGTCAGGACCCCATCGGGGGCTACCCCGATGTGCTGGTGATGCACCCCCGGCAGCCGGAGGTCATGTTCGTGGGGGCGTCCCGGGAGAACCCGGGAGGCTGGAGGGCAACCCACTACGCCGGGTCCAAGATATCCCGCAGCTCAGACGGCGGACGCTCTTGGAGCACGGTGAGGGCCGGGGTGCCCGACGACATGCAGTCCGCATTCGAAGCCATGGCGTTGGAGGACTGGGGAGAGGGCTTCTCCCTCTTCAGCGCCACGGCCGCCGGTGAGGTCTGGTGCAGCGACGACGGCGGGGACAACTGGTACTGCGCAGCATCGGACCTGGCCCCCATCTCCAAGGGAGACCACTACAAGTACCTGATGCCCGCCTAGAATCGGGCCATCATCCAGGAGTGTAAATGGAGAAGGTCAAAGGGGTAGTTTCCAGCTCCAAGGGATCCTCCGTTGGTGTTCAGACCATCCTGGTGCCCGATCCCGGTCCGGGAGAAGCGCGGGTGAAGGTGCAGGCCTGCGGGGTCTGCCACACCGATCTCCACTACCGGGAAGGCACCATCACCAACGACTATCCCATCCTTCTCGGCCACGAAGCGGCCGGAATTGTGGAGAGCGTGGGACCCGGTGTGGAGAACGTTTCCGTCGGCGACTACGTCATCCTGGCTTGGCGGGCGCCCTGCAGCACCTGCCGTTCATGCCTGCGGGGCAGACCCTGGTACTGCTTTGCCAGCCGGAACGCCAGCCAGCCCATGACTATGGAGGACGGCACCGTCCTCTCCAACGCCCTCGGAATCGGCGCCTTCACCGAGCTTAGCCTCGTGCACGCCGACCAAGCCGTCAAGGTGGACTCCCGCGCCCGGCCCGAGGCCGCTGGGCTTGTTGGGTGCGGCATCATGGCGGGCCTTGGAGCCGCGCTGAATACGGGAGCCGTGGGCCGCGGCGACTCGGTGGCTGTCTTCGGCTGCGGCGGCGTTGGCGACGCCGCCATAGCGGGGGCCAAGCTCGCGGGCGCCCATACCATCATCGGCGTAGATATAGATGCCAGGAAGCTACCTCAAGCCAAGGCCTTCGGGGCGACCCACACCATCGACGCCACTGCCGGCGATCCGGTAGAGGCGATCAAAGAAATTACCGGGGGCAATGGCGCCAACGTCTGCATCGACGCCGTGGGCATACCCGAGACCTACCGGCAGGCTTTCTACGCCCGGGACCATGCCGGCACCGTGGTCCTGGTGGGCGTGCCCAACCCCGAGATGAAGATAGAGCTGCCCCTGCTGGAGGTGTTCGGCCGGGGCGGAGCGCTGAAGTCTTCATGGTACGGCGACTGCCTGCCCACCAGGGACTTCCCGGAGATCATCGACTTGTATCTTCAGGGACGCCTGGACCTGGACGGGTTCGTCTCCGAGACCATTCCCCTGGATGGGGTAGAAGACGCCTTCGGCAAGATGGAGAGGGGCGAAGTGCTGAGGTCTGTCGTAGTCTTCTAGTTGCCGGACACGCCCCGGAAGGGTCCTCTGCGCAGCCTACAGGGACCTGACCGCCCCCTCGATGGCAGAGGTTGCTTCCTGGTAGTCCGTTCCCGGCGGGAAGATCAGAGGCTCGCCCAAGCGCACCTCCACCTTGCCGCGTCGCAGAAATGGGAACCGGGCGGGGGCGCCCAGCTCGCGGATGTGCAGTCGAAGGGGCACAACGGGGATGCCTCCCTCCACAGCCACCAGACCCGTGCCGTTCATGAAGGGCTTGATGGGCCCTCCCATCGTAAGCTCACCCTCGGGGTAGATGAGAACCGACCATCCGTTGTCCATGATTTTCCCCATGTTCTCTAGGCTGGGCTTTACCGACCCTTCTTTGGCTAGAGGGAAGGCGTTTCCCAATAGAGGGTTCACTATCCACCACACCGGGTTTCTCCACAGGTCGGCAGCCCCTGCCACCGCCATCCGGCGGCGCCACTTCAGGGGGATGGCCTTGATTATCAGCGGGTTGTCCAAGCCAAGGTTATGGTTGGAAGCGAACAGCACAGGCCCGGTGATACCCTCCAGGTTCTCACGGCCCAACACCCTCAGGGAGTAAGGGAGGCTGACGACGGGGAATATTACGGCGCGCTGCAGGAATCCCCGGAGCATACGGCACCACCAGCGCATACCCCAGCTGGGAAAGCTCATCATCGGCGGGTTCCTGGAGCCCTCCTCGACCAGGGTCGCCAGCTCTGACACGGTCATGTCGGGTCCCAGCTGGCTCTCATCCAGGTAAACACCCAGCTCCACTTCTATCGCGGACAGCAGCTCGACCCGGCCCAGGGAGTCCAGGTCCAGGTCGCCTCCCAGTGTCGAAGCATCGCGCACCTCCCCGGCTTCGCGCTTGCTCACCTCGGCGATGACATCAACGAGGCTCCTCGCCGGGCCTCCGGGACGGGACGCCGGCGCCTGCTCCGTAGGAGCCTGGGGTTGTATCCTGCCCAGGATGGTATCCAGAACGATGCCCTTCTTCACCTTCATGGTGTGGGTGCGGGGGAAGTCTTCCTCGGGCCAGACGGTGAAGCCCCTGATTCTCTGCTGCTCGGCTAGCTGTCCGTTGGCCCATGACACCACCTCCTCGGCTGCGTTCGCATCCTCCAGGATAAGGGCTGCGTGGACCTCCACCGACGAACCCTTTTCCAACCCTACCACGGCCGAGTCGGCCACCTTGGGGTGCTTGGACAGCACTCCCTGTATGTCCTCGGGGAAGATGTTCTGCCCACTGGAGAGGACGATCATGTCTTTCTTGCGGCCCTGTATGTGAAGGAACCCCTCATCATCCAGGAACCCCAGGTCACCAGTCTTGTACCAGTCGTCTTCGAAGGACGCCTCCGTCTCCTGGGGCGCCCGCCAGTATCCCGGCGTGACGTTCTCCCCCCGCACCAGGATCTCCCCCTCACCGCTGATCTTCAGCTCCACGTTCGGCAGGGGACGCCCCGCAGAGTCGAGACGACGTTCCTTCAGGCTATGATTGCTGATGACCGGGGATGCTTCGGTGGTGCCGTAGCCCTGCACTATCTTTATGCCCAGAGCCTCCCACTTGCGCCCCAGGTCCGGGTCAAGGGCTGCGCCACCTGAAACGATGAAGTCCAGCTTCCCGCCAAACTGCTTGTGCACCCGCCGAAACAGGATGCGCCGCAGGGGGAAGGGCATGGCTTCGGCGATCTTCAGGAGCCTGTTCCACAGGGCTTCCTTCCCCGTTCTCTTAACCTCCCGCTCAATCCCGTTCATCAGGAGCTCCAAGGCCTGGGGGACCAGGAGGAGAATGGTCACCCTTCGCTCGCGCATGGTGCGGGCCAGGATGGTGGGCTGGCGGCTGGTCGGATAGGTGACGCTGGCCCCGGAGTGGAGAGCTATGAACAGGCCTCCCATCTGCTCATACATGTGGCTGAGGGGAAGGATGGACAGCAGGCGGCTTGAAGGGCTGCAGGTGATGTACTGGCATACCCCGTAGATGTTGGCCAGCAGGTTCCGGTGGGTGAGCATTACGCCCTTCGGGTCGCCCGTGGTGCCGGAAGTGAACATTAGCTCGGCCAGATCGTCGGGGGAGATATCCACCTCCTCCGGCTGAGGCAGGTCCTGGATGGAAGCTTCCAGCTCCTCGAAACCGATTTCAGGCACACCCAACTCCATGCCGTCCTTGGGAGTGGCCCGGGAGGTGAATGCCAGCTTCGGCTCTATGCGGGAAAGGACTCTCGCCACGTAGTCGGGGGCGCTGCGCAGGTCCAGGGGCACGACGACAACCCCGGCCTTGATGCAGCCAAGGAAGGCCAGCACCCACTGGGGACAGTTTGGGCCCCAGAGAAGTACTTGGTCGCCCTTCTTCAGCCCCCGCTGCTGCAGGAGAGTTGCCACCTGTTCCGACTGGGCTCCCAGCTGAGAATAGCTCCACCTCCTGTAGCGAAAGGCGGGCTTGAACAGCAGGGCATCCCGGCGCCCGTGCTTCTCGATCACCCTTTCCAGGAAATCGGGGATAGTGTCCCCCACCGAAGAGCTATGTGCGGCGGGCCCCGTCATGCCGGCTTTCCCCTCGAGGTGAGCCGACCTACCGGGACCCGCTGCCTCAGCATCTCCCTCAGGGCTGCGGCCCCTCCATTGCGCATGGGAGGAAAGTGGCTGAAGCATATAGAATCGAACTCCAAGTCCAGCAGCTTCTCAAGGGAAACCATGGCCCTCTCCCGGTCCTGGGTGACGGCGCCCGCCGGGGGGCTGAGCCTGCGGCCCAGCTTGTACTGGAGGGCATCCCCCACGATGATCATCCTTTTCCGCGGCAGGTGGAGGCCGATGCTGCCCTCGGTGTGGCCGGGCAGGTGCACCACCCGCACCTCGGCGCCAAAGGGGATGACATCGCTATCCTCCAGGCGTTCATTCACCGGGACGGGGCGCCCTAGGAGCTTCCCGAACGCCGGCTGGGTGATGTTTCCGAGCAGCCTGTTCTGCAGGGGGCTGGGCGGAGGCACCTTGCCCTCGATGATGTCAGCTTCCAGCTTGTGGGACCCCACTGGTATTCCCGTCTCCCCAACCAGTCCCCCCAAGCCTCCCGAATGGTCCGGGTGGGCATGGGTCACCACCACCATCCTGACTTTCTCTCTCGACAGCCCCAAGGACTCCAGGCCATTCACGATCAGGCCCTGGCTTCCCCACAGACCGGCATCCACCAGGATGGCCATCCCATTCTCCACCAGGACGGTCACCCTGGCGCCCAGCGCACGAAGCTGGAACACGCCGTCAGTAACCTTTATCGGCTGGCCAATTCTCATGGTGCGCTCACCCGCTACAGGTTATCACATAACCCATGGCTGTTTTGGGTATAATTGCGCCAACGGCCGGATACGGACCCATCCCACCCGAAGGAAACACCATCATGAACCACGATGCACTTCGCACCCTGTTGCCCTTAATCCCAGGCGCGGAGGCCCACCTCGGAGACGTAAGAATCAACGGCCCCGACGACCCCATCCTGCCCACACCCTTTCGCATCGGCGAAGCCGCCACAGCCGCCCTGGCCGCCGGGGGTTTGGCCGTCGCCGACCTTTGGGAGCTGCGCACGGGACGCCGCCAGCAGGTCGCCGTCGAGAGCCGCCAAGCCACCGCTTCCCTGCGCAGCGGTCACTACATGAAGATGGAAGACGCCCAGGTCCGCACGGACCGCAACGCCATCATGGGCTTCTACCCGGCCAAAGAAGGTCGCTGGAGCTACCTGCACTGCAACTTCCCCAACCACCGGGCCGCCGCCCTGAGCGTCCTGGGCGTTCCCGAGGACCGGGAGGCGGTCGCCTCGGCGGTGTCCCAATGGGATGCCCTGGAACTGGAGGAGGCGATTATTGCCGCTAACGGGGCCGGCGGCATGGTGCGTACCATGGATGAATGGGCCCAGCACCCCCAGGCCGCCGCCGTAGCTTCCCTACCCATAATGGAGATAGCCAAAATAGGCGACAGCCCAGTAGAGCCCCTCCCCGAAGGGGACCGCCCCCTGTCGGGAATCAGGGTGCTGGACCTGACCCGGGTGCTCGCCGGGCCTACCTGCGCCCGCACTTTGGCCGAGCACGGGGCCGACGTTCTCAAGATAACCGCGCCTCACCTGCCCAACATCGGCTACCAGGAGTTCGACACCGGGCACGGCAAGCTTTCGGCCTACCTGGACCTGCGGGAGGCGAAGGACCTGGATGTGCTGCGGGGCTTGGTAAAGGGCGGCGATGTGTTCTCCCAGAGCTACCGCCCCGGCACCCTGGCGGGCCGGGGACTGTCACCCCAGGAGCTGGCGGAACTCCGACCGGGGATCATCTACATTTCCCTGTCGGCCTTTGGCCATGCCGGGCCCTGGGCATCCCGCAGGGGATTCGACACCGTGGTACAGGCCGTCAGCGGCATAGCCAGCCGCCAGGGCGACCTCTTTCCCGAAAATGGGCCTGGACCAGAATTCTATCCCGTCTCTGCTATCGACTACCTTACCGGGTACCTGATGGCCTTCGGCGCCATGGTTGCCCTGGCGAGGCGTGCGCGGGAGGGGGGAAGCTGGCTGGTACGAGCATCCCTGGCCCAGACGGGGCGATGGCTTGTGGGCCGGGGCCAAGTACCCGAGAGAGAGCTTGCGGGTGTGGCGGCGGAGTTCAGCCCCCAAGAAGTAGAAGGTTGGACGTTGGTCAGCGAAACACCCACGGGACGTTTGAGGCATCTTGCGCCGGTCTTAGAGCTGTCCGACACGCCTCCCCGCTGGGCCAGACCCACAGTACCCCTGGGCTACAACGAGGCTGCCTGGCCCTAAATCCTCAGGGGGCTAGCTCCCCGGCAGCTCTAGGACCCGCCGGACGCCAAACCTTCGAAGACCCCCTGCCATCCGTCGGCGCCGACATCGCCGAAGCCGGCCCGGTACACAATGGTCCCGCTCGTGTCGATGCCCACCTTCGTTGACTGCTTCAGCACTCTGAAGTCCGTCAGCATGTTGCCCGAAGGCTCGGCCACCTCTCCGGGATAACCTTCCCGGTTTTGGTTGCTGACCAGCCTGTCAAGGGTCTCGGAAAAGTTGGAGCCCACGATATAGAGGCCCACCGAATCCTGGAAGCTTGGGTACACCTGAGTTATGCGTTGCAACTCAACGCGGCAGGTCGGTCAATGGACGGAGTGGAAGAAGAGCAGGAAGGGCTGCCCCCCTTCCCGCAGATCCTCCGAAGTGAGGGTGCGTCCTTCGGTGAGGGTCAGGGTGAACTCCGGGGCCCGGTTGCCCACGTCGGAGCCAACGGGGATGTCCGGCGCAGGCTCCATGGTTGGTGTGGATGTGGGAGGCGGAGCCGGCGTGGGTGTGCTGGTTGGAGGGGGAGCGGACGTTGAGGTTGCCGCCTGTTCCACGGGAGCCATCGTTGGAGCAGCCGCCGTGTTCCCGGGGACCTGGGTTGGAACCGGTTCGGTCGCTGAAGCAACCGTTGTTGGAGCCGGGTCCTGGGCCATGTCCGGCCCAGTCGTGGAAACAGCAGTCGGCTGCGGCCCAAGGCTGGGGACTAGAGTGAAGGTCGGCTCGGCTGGATCCGGGTCTTCCGGGGATGCCGCGGGAGTGGCTTCTGGCTCCGGTGTGGAAACGGTGGGCGTCGACACATCGCGGGTAACTTCCGATGGGGTATTCGTTGCAGCCTCGCCACCGCACGCACCCGCCCACAAGAGCAGGGCAGCAACCCCTATCCACACTGCTAAGACCTTACTCATTCTCGCCGTAGCCTCTCAATATTGCCCACTCTGGGTGCTCCTCCAAGCATCCACCACCCCGTTGCCGTCCATTATACTCTATGCAATAGTCATCTGTAGTAGAGGACGGACACGATGAAGATATTAGGCATAACCTTTCCCAAATCCCCGAAACCGTTGTTGCTTATCTTGGGGATAACGTTCCTCGTGGTTCTCTTCTCCCTGGCCTGCCGGTCGGACAGCGTGCTGATCGCCACCGACGCCGAATACCCTCCCTTCAATTTCATCAACGAGAGCACGGGCGAGATCGACGGCCTGGAGCGCGAGATGGGGGATGAGATCTGCCGCAGGGCCAATCTCCAGTGCAAGTGGACCATCAACCCATGGGATGACATGATCCCGGACCTGCGCGCCGAAGAGTTCGACGCCATAATCGCCGGGATGACCATCACCTCGGAGCGGGACCAGCTCATCGACTTCACCGAGGCTTACTACCCCCCAGCGCCATCTGTGTACATAGCCCGCGCCGGCGCCGGTGACGACGCCGCCCAGGGCATCGTCGCCGCCATGGAAGAGACCATCTACTCTGACTACTTCCGGTCAATCGGGAGGGAGTATGTGGGCTTCGAGAACTCCCCCAGCTCCGTGGACGCCCTCCTTTCCGGGGAAATCGATGCCATTCTCGTAGATCGCGGATTCGCCATAGAAAGGATTACCGAGACGGAAGGTCAGTTCGCCATAGTCGGACCGGAAGTGTCCCTGGGCCAGGGACTCGGTATCGGCATCCGCGAAGACAGCCCCCTGCGAGAGAGGTTCAACGAAGCCATAGAGTCGATGAAGGAGGATGGCACCCTGAACGACCTGCTCAGGAAGTGGGTCGGGGAAGACTCGGACACCTTCTAGTGCCGACCACTCCGGCACGACGCCATCTGTGGTCACCTTCGGCAGGCAAGTCCAGAAGGCTTCAGTCGACTGTCGTCCTTTAATTTGCAACCGAAGTAAATCAGAGAGGTAGATGGCGCCCTTCGTCTCGCAGGCGGGCCCGGCGCTCCCGGGCATCGGGCATCACCTGGGACACCAGTCCCCAGAAGCTGGGCGAGTGGTTGGGATGGGTCAGGTGGGCCAGCTCGTGTACGGCCACGTACTCCATCAGGGCTGGGTCCAGCATGACGATTCTCCAGTTGAAGCGCAGCGTCCCGTCGGGGGCGCAGCTCCCCCAGCGACGGCGTTGGTCGCGCACCAGCACCCGTCTCACCTTGCCCAACCCCAGCTTCGGCCTCCACTGCTCCACCAGGGTCTCCATCTGCTCAGCAGCCCGGGCCCGGTACCAGCCGGCCATTACCTCGCGAACAGCTACGCAGCGTTCCTCCTCCGCCAAGGCTTCGGGGACCACAATCCTGAAGCCCCAGTTGTCAAAACTCACCTCCGGACGAGGAACGGGAGCGTCTTCGACGATTAAGGGGGCATCGCATCCCAGGTAAGGCAGCATCTCTCCATCAACGAACCTCTTTGGCGGGACCTCCAGCGCAGCATCGGAAATGTGACGCAAAATCCAGGGCGCTCGCTTCTGGACGATAGCCTCAAGCTCGCTGTTGGGTGTCCGCATGGGCGCCGCAACCTTCACCTCGCCACCAACCACGCTTATCTGGATGGTCTTTTTGCGCCTCTTGCTGCGCCGCACCTGGTACTCGATTGTGGCGTCGCCATACCGGACCTTATTCCCCGATGCCACGAACTCCCCTCCTCCGCGCGTAACTCCAGGATTTTCGCCCCCGATCTTCCATGAACCGCACTTGGTGTCAGCCCATGCCCAAAAGGCAGGGCGGTTCCGGGCGATTATCTTTGCGTTTCTTCCCTGTCTCCATTATGGGCCTGGTCGGCGCTCTGCTCATACCCCTTTCCTCCCCCTGTACTCATTGTTGTGAAGGGAGGTGAGTTTGACGGCTTTATGAGGCTCTGTTAAACTCCAGACCTCCGTTAAGGCCGGGAAGACTTTCAGCGGCGGGAATGCTCTGTAGAACGGAGGTGACCATCTTGGCCTGTAACAACAGACCCAAAGGCGTCCTCTCCCACACAAGGTACACGGACCGCCGGAACCGGCGGCGCCATGTCCTCCCCTGCGAACCTTAACGTCCCCTCCTCCAATCCGCTTCGGCATCCCTCTACCCTCCTAGTCCCGCTCACCTAAAGCTGACGCAGGCTGCTTCGCGCGTTTGCGAGTTGCCTTTCTTGAGCGTTTGCCAATAGCCCGGGACGTAGCGTCCCGTTGGACGTTTGGCGTGACTCTTGCACCGGGTAGATGCCCAGCTCCCAATCCATCGGACCCATTGGGCAACTTAGCCTTGAACGTAGCCGGATGCCGTAGCCCACAAGACCCTTTTCCCTTTGGCCAGCCCCGGTTTCCTAGCCATGGGAAACCAGGAATGTTGGCCAGCCATTGCTGCCCATAAATTACATACAGGAGGAGTATTGCCATGACGAGCAGGTTCACAGAACTGGAAACGGAAACCTATTACGACGCGCAGGATGTCATCTATCGGTCGATCTGGGATGAGGATGGCATGGTCCACTGGGGCTACTTCGACGATGCCGGGGACGACGACTTTCTGGCTGCGTGCGACAAGCTCAACCGGATGATGGTGGAGAAGGGCAACGTCAACCAGGAGTCCACCGTGCTGGACGTGGGATGCGGAAACGGGACAGTTGCCATGTGGCTGGCCAGGGAAACCGGCGCCAGGGTGACGGGAATCGATCTGAGCGGAGTCAGGATAGCCAATGCCCAGGAAGAGCTCGCCCGGCAGCACCCCGATTTCCAGAAGCGCATGGAGTTCAAGAAAGCATCCGCCACCGCCCTTCACTATCCTGATGGGACCTTCAGCCACGCGTGGAGCCAAGCTGTGATCTACCATGTGCCTGACAAGCGCAGAGTGCTGAAAGAGGTCCACCGGGTCCTGTCCGATGGCGGAATCTTCGTGTTCGACGACCTTCTCAGGCCCAAGAGAAACATTACGCCCGAAGCCCAGATCTATGTGTACGACCGGCTGCTCTTCGACACCGAGTTCACCTTTGAGTCTTACCAGCAGGCCCTCAAGGACCAGGGGTTCGAGCTGCTGGAAGCCGTGGATTTGTCTCAGCACCTGAAGCAGAGCTACCTGTGCCTGGCCGACAGGACGCCCACGAACGACAAGTCCGATGCCGCCGAGCATTTCGAGTGGCTGGCCAAAGCCTATGTGGAGACGGCCGCAGCTGTCGACAAAGATGAGCTTGGATGGGGCCTGTACGTGTGCCGGAAATAGGTGCCCAAGCCCGGCCTTTTCGTCAGCGAGGGCATCAAAACAGAAGGAGCCCGGAGAGGGAGGTCCTTACGCGATATAGACTCCTCGCTAAGCCTAGCCCGACCGGAAGCGTAGGCCAGTGACCTGCACAAGATTGGATTGAGAGCTTTCCGGCGGGAGTGGAACCTTGGATAGCCATCGGACGATTCCCCCGGTCTGTTAGTGCTAACTCTAAACTGACCCAGTAGCGCTAATTTGGAATTGACCCACCCCGATAGCGGACGCATCTTCGTCGGGAAACCGATTAGGAGGTGCAGCAAGTCAAATGATAGGAGGTGGGTTAGTGAGAGAGTTATACGAGTTGAAGGGCGATGGAAGCTCGATCCGAGGGATATCGAGGGAGTTGGGGATTTCCCGGAACACCGTGCGCAAGTACGTGCGCTCCGACGAGGTGCCCAAGGCCAAGCGGCGAGAGAAGCAGGGGTCGAAGCTGGACCCATACAAGGGTCACATAGATGGTCGGCTGTCGGCGGGAGTGGACAACTGCGTGGTGCTGCTGCGGGAGATCCGGGAGTTGGGCTACGACGGCAGCTATCCGACGCTGACCAACTACGTGCGGCCTCGGCGTCGGCCGCGTCAGCCCCGTGCGACGGTGCGGTTCGAGACGGCGCCAGGCGAGCAGGCACAGGTGGACTGGGGCAGCTTCGCCTATGTCGGAGAGGACGGGCGCAAGCACCGGGTCTGGGCCTTCGTGATGGTGCTGAGCTGGTCTCGGACCATCTACGTGGAGTTCGTCCGGCGCGCCGACGTGGCGACCTTCATCAGGTGCCATCTGAACGCCTTCGAGTACTTCGGTGGTGTTCCCCGCCGCTGCCTGTACGACAACGCCAAGGTGGTGGTCCTGGGGCGTGACAGGGAGGGCAGGCCGGAGTGGAACAGCCGGATGCTGGACTTCTCACTGCGAATGGGCTTCGACCTCCGTCTGTGCCGACCCTACCGAGCGCAGACGAAGGGCAAGGTGGAGAGCGGCGTGAAGTACGTCCGGGGCAACCTGTGGCCCGGTGTCCGCTTCACCGACGACGCAGACATGAACCGCCAGGCCCTGGAGTGGTGCGATGCGGTGGCCAATCGGCGAGTCCATGGGACGACGCACCGGGTCCCCCGAGAGATGCTGGCTGAGGAGCTCGCCCACCTGGGCAGCCTGCCGCCGCGTTCGGGCCTTGCGCCCTACATGCGGGAGGAGCGGAAGGTGGCCAGGGACGGCTACGTCCACTGGGAGAGGTCTCGCTACGGCGTGCCCTGGAGCTGGGCGGGTTCGACGGTCCAGGTGGGTGTGCGGGCCGGTACGGTGGAGGTCTGGTCGGGCGACGTGCGGCTGGCGGTGCATCCCCAAGCCCAGCGGACCGGTCAGCGCCTCACACTGCCGGGCCAGTGGGACGGACTGCCCGGCGGCGATGATCGTCCTCGTAAGGAAGCCGTGGCGGTGCAGATCCCTGTGGGCCAGGTGGAGCGCCGCTCCCTGGAGGTGTACGAGTTGGCAGCGGTGGGAGGTGGGCGATGATCGCGCTGGAACAGGCTCGCCAGCACCTGGAGACGCTGGGCCTCAAGCAGGCCGTCGAAGCCCTGGACAACTCCTTGGACGCTGCGGCCACCAAGAAACTGACCTACCCCGAGATGCTGGCAGAGCTACTCGGCGTGGAAGTGGCCGCCCGGAAGGAGCGGTACATGTCCACCAGGACGAAGCTGGCTCACCTCCCCTTCCACCGGACCTTGGAGCAGTTCGACTTCTCGTTCCAGCCCTCCATCGACGAGCGACAGGTGCGGGAACTGGCCGGCCTGTCCTTCGTCGCTGAAGCCACCAACCTGCTGCTCCTGGGACCGCCAGGTGTGGGCAAGACCCATCTGGCGGTGGCCCTAGCGCTCAAGGCCATCGAGAAGAGCCAGGGGGCCTACTTCGTCCGAGCCTACGACCTGATGGAGGACCTGAGGAAGGCCAGGGTGGAGAACAACCTCCAACGGCGCATGCGGGTCTACCTGTCGCCCAAGCTACTCATCGTGGACGAGTTCGGCATCTGGCCTTACGACCGGGACGCCTCCACCGCCTTCTTCACCCTGGTGTCGGCTCGCTATGAGCGGGGCAGCATCATCCTCACCTCCAACAAGGGCTTCGCCGAGTGGGGTGAGCTTCTGGGCGATACCGTCATCGCCTCGGCCATCCTGGACCGGCTGCTGCACCACAGCCACGTCCTCAACATCCGAGGCGAGAGCTACCGGCTTAAAGGCAAGAGGCAGGCCGGACTCTTCGCCTCCCATCAACTGCTATCGACATCGCCTGAAGCCGCTAGCTCCGGCGACGTCTAAATCCAACAGGCACTCTTGCTTGCCAGAAAGGAGGCGACTTAACGACAAGGTGGGTCAGTTCTAACTTAGCGGAAAAGGGTCAAATCTAACTTAGCATTGACAGGTCCAGCGGAAAGGCCTGAGCACCGGGGAAATTGTCCGGGCCCAGGCTCATGGCATAGGGATGTTCTTGGGGGCCTTGAAGCGCTCTTTCTGGGAAGGCTTACTCGGCATTCAAGGATGGGAATCACGACACGATATCCTCACATCCGCTTGCTGGCTGTCCCGTTAGGGGCGTTATTCATTGGTGCTGTCCTAAGCGCCTGCGTTGGTCCAGCGGCAGAGCCCACAGCTTCTCGGGAGCAGGTGCCGCTGGCAACTCTCACGGTGGCTCCGACTCCCACATCGACACCGGTTCCTGTGCCTGCACCGACTGACCCACCAACAGCAACTCCGACTCCCACAGCCACACCGGTTCCTGTACCGGCACCCAATGACCCACCAACAGCAACTCCGACCCCCAAAGCCACACCGGTTCCTGTACCGGCACCTACTTCCGGGCCATTGCCGCCTCCTCCCTCCTCGCTGGGCTTGGACGCCTTCTACGAAAAGTATGTGGGCGCTGATGGCTTACCCATAGTCGCGTCCTCTAAAGTGCCCGATGCAGCTCTGCTGCGAGCTCGCGACATCATCCAGGATATGCTGGTCAACCGGCCCGACCTGCTCTCGACAATCGCGGGCTCAGGAATAGTACTGGCGATCGCGGCCAGCTCGGAGGTCCTTTCAGATATTCCAGGCTACCATGACATATACGGGCGATTTCCTGACCCCGGCTTTGATTGGAATGAGAGGCACCAGGGTGGAGGCATAAGTGGCGGAACCATAAGCGAACCGACCGTTGTCTGGGAGCAAAATGTATCGTGCTATGGGATGGACTTATTCCCGGATGAAGACATACTTGTACATGAATTTGCCCATGCAATATTGACTTGGGGCGTATACCGCCAACGGGAGGGTGAGGATTTCAGAAACCGGCTGAACGCAGCCTATGAAGAGGCTCTGAGCGCCGGACTATGGGAGGACACTTATGCGGGTGAGAATCCGGATGAGTACTGGGCTGAAGGTGTCCAGTCTTGGTTTGGACTGAACGACCCGCCGGGGCCAATTCACAACAACGTAAATACGCGGAGCGAACTTGAAGTTTATGATCCAACACTTTCCGAACTGATCCAGGAAGTGTTTGGAGCCACTGCCGTAACCTCCTCTTGTCATTCGGTTAAAGACATTAATCTCTTCCGGATCCAGGGTCGAGTTATCGGTCCTGATGACCAGCCGTTGGAGGGGATCGGTCTGTGGGCTTGGCATGGGAAGAGCGAAAACAGCGCCTCTGGCACCACAGGTCCGGATGGCACCTTTGTCTTGTGGGCGCCAGCAGGATCATTCACCTTGGATATCTACGCTGACTTTGACGCCGGATGCACGTTTGTTGGCTGGTTAGGTCCAAATGGATTCACCGGGTCCCATGAAGAGGCCATTGTTGTTGATGTGAATGATGCCGATGTCAAAGGCATCGTGATCAGACTACCCAGGAGACTCGATGAGCTTCCGTTTATCGAACACTGCTCGTGACCTGTCTCTGAAGGTGATACGTTTCGCAAGAAACAAAAGCGCGTCAACCAGTTATTCCTCGAGACGTCTGGTTCACCAACCCCCATGCCTCGCCTTGAAGTCCGTTGAAAGCCAAAGCTGAGCGTTAAGGTTATAGCCTTGGTGGGCCTATCTTGACGATAGACAGGACATCTTTGAGCTTTGGCTCGGCAGGCTGTGAGCCTCGGGACCGCCACCATGACCGAGAGTCCCGGCCTATCTTCGGGTGGGCCAACGTATCCTGCACCGCAAACTCTTGACTGGGAGTTCGCAATATATGCTCCTGCTAATGGCGGGGGATGTGGTTCCTGCCAGCCTGGGCATCGCCCATTGACATGCAATTCCTTGGTTGCGTATTGTCTGTGTGCATGCAGACAGACCTGGTCTTCAGGGCGCTCGCAGACCCAATACGAAGGCTGATGCTGGACGAGCTCTCTGAGCGCAAGGAGCAGACGCTATACGAGCTCACAGCGCGCTTGATCATGCGACACGATGTCGCCATATCCAGACAAGCCTTAACCAAGCACATAGATGTCTTGGAAAAAGCGGGGCTCGTAAGCTCAGAGAAGCGCGGCAAGTATCGGATGCTTGTCTTTAACGAGGAACCCCTGAGGGCTATCGTGGACCGATGGATCAAGTAACACTATGGAAAGAAGAGGAGGCCACATATGCGCATTGGACTCACCGGCGTTTTCGTAAGTGACCAGGACAAAGCTCTGAGGTTCTACACGGAGACCCTCGGCTTTGTGAAGAAGCATGACGTCCCCGTGGGGGAGTTCAAGTGGCTTACCGTCGTCTCACCCGATGACCCGGATGGGACCGAGCTTCTGCTTGAACCAAATGAAAACCCGGTGGCGCAAGCATATCAGAAAGGGTTATTCGACCAAGGCCTCCCAGCGGCGTCCTTCGGGTCTACGGACATCAATGCAGAGTACGAGAAACTGAAGTCCCTGGGTGTAGCGTTTACGATGGAGCCAACGGAAATGGGCACCGTTACTATTGCGGTCTTTGACGACACCTGCGGCAACCTGATCCAGTTAATGCAGACCTAACTACGATCGACCAGACAGTCCTGATGGGGACGCGGGTCCAGCTTAACCGGTCCAGGTACTTGGTGGCGCATGCGGGGTTCGAACCCGCGATCTCCGCCTTGAGAGGGCGGTGTCCTAGGCCACTAGACGAATGCGCCCCGGGTAGGTGGTGCGACCGGTTTTCCGGCCTGTTTTGGCTGGGGATCGTGGATTCGAACCACGGCTTGCAGATCCAGAGTCTGCCGTCCTACCACTAGACGAATCCCCATCCCTCCCCGATTATAGCATCCCTGCCGCGCCATGCTCAAGAAAGGTTCCTGCCGAATGCGTCGCACCCGGACGTAACGGGGGCTTAGCGACGGGCAACTGAAGGGGAGGTTATCAGGTGATGCAGGTGAAGGAGGCCCTGCTGCTCCCGAGCGCCCTTAGCGTAGGAACGAGTCCTGAATTCAGGCGCCTCCGGTGGCCCTCCGGCTTCCTTCCTCGCCAGGTGCCTTCCAAGCTGCTCCTCCATCTCCATGGTGATCTCGTTGGGCTGCAGCCTCGGGAATTCACGGTACATCCCGGCGCATCTGTCCGCCAAGTCTTCCCACCGCGCGCGCTCCGCCAGGGCCCAGTAGAAAGGCAGAACCACATTTACGGCGATATCCGACGCCCTTCCCATACCGATGGAACCCCGTCCCAACGCGCCGAGCCTTTGCACAGGGGAGACCATCAGCCCATCCAACAGGTCCCTGCACGCCCGGCGGTCATCACCGGGAGAAGATTCCACTAACTCCTTCACTCCCCTGAGGAGCCCCTTCCCCTGTCCCGCTTCCGGGGTGTCTCCGTTGGACACAGCCTCCCCCTTAGCGGTGGTGGTATCTGCGTTCAGGTACCGCTCCAGGAGCCGGGCAGCCCCTAATATCCGGTTCCTGGGATGGTTCGAAGGCCTCACACGGAAGGTGTTCCACTTCAGGCTATTTCGCACCCTGACCAGGGCGTCATCCTGCCCGGACTGAGGTATTCTGTGCTGTAGGCCAGCCTCCTTTAGCAGCTTATGGGCGATGGGGGAACCCCCATCTTCCCCAACCCCGCCAATGGCGCAAGCCTTCAGGCTCCTGTACGGCACCATCCGCGCCAAGTCCAAGAACCCCTGCCTGTTCTGGCTGTAGCCCAAGGCCTCCATGATGCCCGAGTACAGGGTCTGCTCCGGGTCCTCCCCGGCATCCAGGAACAGCCGGAACCCGTCCACAGTCCCTTCGAACCATGCGTCCCCGGCGCGTCCCATAATCTCCGCCAGTTCGACGGAGGTATCGGGACAGGGGTATCCGCGCACCGAAAGCAGCTCCCACAGGCGGGACGGGGCGTTTGTTGCTTCCCCGTTATTCAGCATATCCGCGAGGGTGATGACGGGCACCCGGTTCCCATTCTGCAAGGTGGTGGTCCCCGCCTCCCCCGCCACAACCGCGTGCAGGACCACGCCGTTGTACCTGGGGTCGGTCCCGTGGCCGTGGGAGCGCCAGTCCCTCTCATCCAGGTGGAGCTCCACATCCCCGGTCACCAAGCCAACCCCTTCCTCTTCCAGCACCGCCCCCCGGAAGTCCGGCCCAGCCCCCGAGCTGCTCCGCCCCGGATATATGACCCGGTACCCTCGCCCGCTCTTGCTCCTGAACACTCCTTGCCGGGCGGCCCGCTCCTTCCAGAGCTGACCCAGGAGCCGTTCAGGGATCTGTCCCAGCCTCGGTGCCACTACACCCCTCGACGATGACACAGCGTGAAGCACCAGGAACGTCAGGAGGAGCTCTTGGCCAGCCCCTGGACCCATGCCGTAGTCCTGCTTGCTTCCCTTTTCAGTATATTAGCACAGAGCATAGTCCAGCCCGGAGGCGGTGTGGCATAGCTCTTCCCAAGCCCATGTAATTGGACAGAGGGGCGGCGATGCGAGGTCCCGGACGGGAGACCATAGGTATTGGGGAAGACTGGAGCGGGCGATGGGGATCGAACCCACGACAGCTAGCTTGGAAGGCTAGCGCTCTACCACTGAGCTACACCCGCTTTGCCGAATTACAGACACCCTAGGAGGGATTGGTGGGCAGACGAGGGGCACCTACAGGTTCAACCAAGAGTATAACGCCCTCCCCCGGGATTGTTCCACCCCAGGAGGCTGGGGGGCCCGTCAACATGGTCAGGGCGGCCGGGTAGATGAGAGTGCTCAGAGGTGCGGACGATCCGGCCTGAGAGGCGGCCAGCCTAGAGACAAGCCTGGCACCGGTGTGAGCCAAGGCCGGTGCCTAGCACCTAGCCGATTAGGGGCTCCACCTGCAGGAAGACGGGCGCAAACACCAGGGAGACCACCGCCATCAGCTTCAACAGGATGTTCAGCGATGGTCCCGACGTGTCCTTGAACGGGTCTCCTACCACATCGCCCTCCACTGCAGCCTTGTGGGGGTCCGAACCCTTCCCACCGTAGTGACCCACCTCGATGTACTTCTTGGCGTTGTCCCAGGCGCCACCCGCGTTGGCCATGGTGATGGCCAGCATAAATCCCGACGCTATGGAGCCAACCAGCAGTCCTCCCAGGGCCACGGGGCCCAGGATGAACCCGACCAGCAGGGGAGCCGCCACCGCCAGTAGGCCGGGAACGATCATCTCCCGTAGCGCGCCTCTGGTGCTGATGTCCACGCACCGGGCATAGTCGGGCCGTCCCGTTCCCTCCATGATCCCCGGAATCTCCCGGAATTGCCTCCGTACTTCGTTGACGATGGAGAAGGCCGCCCGGCCCACAGCCCGCATGGTCATGGCCGAGAACAGGAAGGGAAGCATCCCTCCTATCAGGACACCCACCAGGGTGGTGTGCTGCAGCAGGTTGATCTGGTCGTCCAGCTCGGCCGCCCCGGCATAAGCCGCCAGAAGGGCAAGGGCCGTAAGACCCGCCGAACCGATGGCAAAGCCTTTGCCTGTGGCAGCCGTCGTGTTGCCCAAAGCATCCAGGGAGTCGGTGCGCTGGCGCACTTCGGGGTCCAGGTGAGCCTGCTCTGCGATGCCCCCCGCATTGTCGGCCACAGGCCCGTAGGCATCGGTGGCCAGGGTGATCCCCAGGGTCGAGAGCATTCCGACTCCGGCCAGGCCGACGCCGTAGAAGCCCGCCAGCTCGAAGGAAGCCAGGATAGCCCCACCAATGATTAGGCCCGGTATCGCAGTGCTCTGCATTCCTGTGGCAATTCCCGTGATCATCGTCGTGGCAGCGCCCGTCTGGGCCGATTCCGCCACCCCCTTGGTGGGAGGATAATCGTAGGAGGTGTAGAACTCGGTTGCCAGCCCGATTATCACTCCTGCTACCAAGCCTGAGGCGATGGCAGCAAACAGGTCAAACCCTGTAACGTTCTCGCCAATTACCCCGTCCAGGTCCAGCAGAAGCACCGCTCCCAGGGACATGAGGAGCACCAGCACCGCCGAGGCAATGATTCCCCGCCTTAGCGCCCAGAGGAGCTGGCTGAAGCCCGCCTGCTCGCCTGTCCTTACCACGAAGGTGCCCAGCACCGAAGCCAGTATCCCGGCCGATGCCACCAGCAGGGGGAGCATCACCACATCGTCCTTCCAGCCCGAAGCCCCGGCGGCCACCGCCAAGGTCATCGCTGCGATGATGGAGCCGACGTAGGACTCGAACAGATCTGCGCCCATGCCAGCCACATCTCCCACGTTGTCGCCCACGTTGTCGGCTATGACTCCGGCATTGCGAGGGTCATCCTCGGGGATGCCCGCCTCCACCTTCCCAACCAGGTCCGAGCCAACGTCGGCGGCCTTGGTGAAAATCCCACCGCCTACCCTGGCAAACAGAGCTATGGAAGATGCGCCGAAGGCGAAGCCGATGACATAGGTCACATCCTGCCAGATGAGATACAAGATGGTGACTCCCAGCAGGCCAATCCCAACGACGCTTATTCCCATGACAGCGCCGCTGTTGAAGGCCACCCGCAGGGCCGGGTTCAGGCCCCTCATTGCAGCGGCGGCCGTCCTCACGTTGGCCCTGATGGCAACGTTCATGCCGATGAATCCCGCCGTGGCCGAGCACAGGGTGCCTGCCAGGTAGGAAATGGCAGTCTTGGGCACCAGGGAGTCGTTGGTCCACCAGTCGATCAGGGCCCACAGGGCCACGGCGACCACGACAACGAAGGGCAGAAGCACCAGGTACTCCCGGCGCAGGAAGGCCAGCGCACCTTCCTTGATGGCGAGGCCGATGTCCTTCATAGCCGAGGTGCCCTCGTCCTCCTTCAGTACCCGGAGGGTAAGAAGGCCTGCGAAGAGGAGGGCGGCAGCCCCAAGCGCGCCAGCGATTATCAGTGAGTTCATAAGATGGTCTCCTATCTCTCAGTTCCCAGGTTTGAGAGCATCAGAGAAGCTAGCACACATGCTATGGGGTGTCAAGGGAATCCGCCCCTCGGGACAGGTGCTCCTGCCAGCCCCCCAGGAGCTTTTCCAGCTCCAGCTGGCGCAGGGTCATGGTCAAGTCGCCCCGGGTGCGCTCCAGCACGCCGCGCATCGCATCGGTCGTGCGCCTCAGGCCACCGGTCACACCCTCGGGAAAATCAACGGTGACCAGCAGGCTGTAGATGTCGTCCATGACCTGCATCAGCTCCTCGCAACGTCCCGTCTCGTTCCGCCTTAGCGAGTCAAGGACGTACCGGCGCAGCTCACCGATCACCTCACCCATGCCGTTGAGATAGGACGACATCTCCACCCCCAGCGCCTCTGCCTGGGGGATGGGATTCCCGGAAATCAGCGCCAGGGTGATGTTGGCCTCGGCGAACTCTTTCCGGGCATCGGCCAGGAAGCCCGAGTAGTAGATTTCCGGGCTCTGCTCCCTGATTGTGTCCGCCTCTTCCAGTCGGTCAGAGGCTTGAGAGATGAGGGAAGCAGCCTCATCCAGGTCGTGTCGATGCACCGCCCGGATTGCGTTTGCCGAGAGGCGGATCACCTCCCTGGAGATGCGAAGGCCGGCTTCCCTGGCCTCGTGCTTGGCGGAAAGCTCCTGCTGGGCCCGTTCGGACGCCATACTCAGGTCGGGCCGGTTCGCCGACGTGCTCACACCCTGCCCCCGGCTTCTTCGATGCGCCGCACCAGTCGGCGGGCCGCCTCTTCAGGGTCCTCGGCCAGCCCCACCGCAGCCGTCACGCACACAGCATCGGCCCCTCCCTTTACCACAGCCTCGATATTGGCCTCATTGATGCCTCCGATAGCGACCAGGGGCAGGTCCGTCAGTTTCCTGGCGTTCTGGAGGCCCTCGGGCCCCACGGGACGCTTGGTGTCGGCCGAGACCTTAGTAGAAGTGGCGTAGATGGCGCCGAAGGCCACATGGTCGGCCCCCTGGGCCAGCGAGTCGGCAAGCTCATCCCTGGAGTGGTTGGACCTTCCAACCACCTGCCAGGGGTGAAGCACCTTGCGGGCTTCAGCCACGGGCAGGTCTCCCTGTCCCACGTGCAGGCCATTGGCTTCCACGATGGCGGCAAGGTCCGCATGGTCGTTGATGATCAGCATCGCCCCATGTTCCGTGCAAAGCTCCTTGAGGGAGCGGGCCAAGGGAAGGGTCTCCCCCTTGTCGCGCAGCTTATCCCGGAGCTGGAGCACCCGAGCGCCCCCCTGAAGGACAGCCCTGGCGATTATCGCTGGGTCCCGGCCGGCCGTTACCTGGGGGTCGATGATTACGTACAGCCCCTGCATGGCGGGGGCAGAACTACTTCCGGTCATATGTCCAGGGCCTCGGGCGCCTTCCCCTTGCGGGCGGCGTCGATGTTCTCCCTGACCGAGTCGGGCATCTCTACACCGTGGGAGTTGAAGGACTCCTCTATGCGCCGGCCCACGTTGGACGGGTCGCTGTAGTACTCCAGGGAGGAGCCGGGAGCATCGAAGGCCGGGGCAGCGGCCTTGGCGGAAGCCGTCCTGTGATATGCAAATGACGAAATGGTCCTGCGCAGGTCGGTGCCGTTGCAGTGGGAGCAGGCCAGCTCGGGGCTGCTCTCCATAGATCGCACTAGCACCGACGACATGCCCTGGCAGGTCAAGCACCGGTACTCGTAGATGGGCATTCCTATTGGGCCCCCCTTTGGGGTTCGGGAGAGGGTGAGCGGAGGGAGCTAGCAATCGAATGCATCGCCGTCTCCCATGTCGGCCTCGGACTCCAGTTCATCGACCATGTCTTTGAACTCGTGGGTCACCTCGCCGCCCATCTCATGCTGCATCCGCCGCATCCAGCCCGCCACCGCTCTGGGGTCTTCATTGTCTATGTTCTCCGGCCAGCCCGTATCCGGTGCCCAGTCCAGGCTGGAACCCCAAGAACGCCGGAAAGAGAACTTGGAGACCAGACGGTGCATGTTCCCGCCGCCGCAATGGTCGCAGACAGCCTGCGGGGTGGCGTTTATGCTTTTCACCAGGACCGTCGACCTCTTGCGGCAGTCCTGGCACCTGTACTCATATAGCGGCAGCCTCTACTCCTTGCAGGTGTGTGCTGGTCAGATTCTAACACACTCAGCAGCCGTCGTTTCCCCCTTGGACCGCATGCTTGAAATGGTCGATTTTCGGTGAACCGTTCCCCGCCGGGAAACGCACCGACATCAGGTCTATCCTCCAGTCCGCCGGCGGGGTCTCGCAGGCCTGCAGGTAGGTCAAAGCGGTGGTGGTCAGCCTGCGCTGCTTGGCTTTGGATAAGGACTCCTCAGGACCCCCGAAGCTCTTGGACCGCTTGGTCCGCACCTCCACGAACACAATGCAGTCCCCATCCAGCGCCACGATATCTATCTCACCGTACCGGCACCGGTAGTTGCACTCCAGTATGCGGTAGCCCTGGGACTCCAGCAGCCTCCGGGAAGCGCTCTCCCCTAGGGTACCGAGCTTGGTCTTGGCGGAAGGCATAGCGATAGCTCTCTCGTGGGACGAGGGCGGCCCTTACATTCCGGGAAGCCTCGTCTTCAGACCAAAGGACTTTCGGTGGATGGGTGAGGGTCCCAGCTCCAACAAGCTGCGGCGGTGAGCTAGGGTAGCGTAACCCTTGTGATTTGCGAACCCGTAGCCCGGGTACTCCGTGTCGGCATCCATCATCAGTCGGTCCCTGGTCACCTTCGCCACGATGGACGCAGCGGCTATGGAGTAGCACAGGCTGTCGCCCTTGGATAGGCTGAAGCAGGGAATCCCCAGCTCTTTTAGTTGCACATAGTCCACCAGCAGGTGGGAAGGTTCCTCGGGCAGGGCTTCCACAGCCCTGACCATCGCCAGCCTGCAGGCCGGGGCGATGCCCACCCTGTCGATCTCTTCGTTGGAGGCGGAACCGACCCCGACGCCCGCAGCACCGTCCAGAATCATGGGGTACATGCGCTCCCTGGCACGGGCGGTGAGTACCTTGCTGTCATCGACTTCGGCCAGCCAGGGCGGGACTCCCATCGCGGGCTTCAGGAGCACGGCTGCCGCTACCACCGGGCCAGCCAGGGGACCCCGCCCCACCTCATCTACTCCTGCAACGGTCGGGAAACCCTGGGCGGAGATCCTCAGCTCATGCTCGAAAGTAGGCACAGCGTCGGCCAGTCCTGATGGTTATCTCGCAAAGGCAGGGCCGCTGGCCATTGTTGGGGAAAGACCGATACCCGCGCCCGGCCCGGCCTCGATTCGCCCGCCGCCCAGCACAACCTCACCCTGGTAAAGGGCGACGGCTTGGCCTGGGGTGACCGCTCTCTGGGGTTCCCGGAAGCTTATCTCCGCCCAAGTGCCTGCAGGCATTAGGACAGCTTCACATTCCGGGGACTTGTACCTGATCTTGGCGGTCACCGCTTCACCCGCCAAGGGAGGAGTGCCCGACACGTAGCTGACCCCTGAGGCCCACAGGGACTCGCTGTACAGGCGCTCCTCAGGACCGACCACCACCTGCCCGGCAACCGCGTCGATGGCGATCACGTACAAGGGGACCGCTCCGGCGATTCCCAGCCCACGCCTCTGGCCGATGGTGTAGTGCTCGATGCCATCGTGCCTACCCAGCACCCGCCCGTCTTCATCCACGATGTCCCCCGCCTGGGGAGTGGCGTGCTCCCGCAGGTATTCCCGGTAGTTTCCTCCGGGGATGAAGCAGATGTCCTGGCTGTCGGGCTTGTCGGAATTGGGGAGGCCTGCATCTGACGCCAGCCTGCGTATCGCATCCTTGGAGTACCCGCCTACGGGCATCAGGGTGCGCTCCAGCTCCCGCTGTCCCATGCTGTAGAGCACGTAGGACTGGTCCTTGAAAGGGTCCAACCCCTTAAGGAGCTGGTAGGATGAGCCTTCCCGACCGATGCGCGCGTAGTGGCCCGTCGCCACGTACTCGGCACCCATCAGATGAGCACGCTGGTACAGGAAGTCGAACTTGATCCTCTCGTTGCACGCTATGCAGGGGTGCGGTGTGCGGCCCGACTGGTACTCCCTCAAGAAGTAGTCGGTGACGTAGGCTTTGAACTCCCTCTGCAGGTTGAACACATGATGAGGGACCCCCAGCCGGTGGCACACCCGCCGGGCATCTTCCACATCATCGACGGTGCAACACCCCTGGTGATTGGCGGGGAGCTGGCCGGGAGGCAGGTCGTACAGCTTCATGGTGACGCCCAGCACCCGGAATCCGGCCTCATGCAAAAGCAGGGCGGCGACTGACGAGTCCACCCCCCCGCTCATGGCTACGACTACACTCTCAGGCAACGTTCAGTCCTCGATCCACCCGTGAAGTTATGCCTCCAGCTGGGTGGTCTCACTCCCCTTGGCCGTGATGGTGATGTGGGCCATGGGCGACTGGTCCCGCGCTCCATGCCAGTGCTTCTCTCCAGCGGGAACGTGGATGATGTCCCCTACCGTCACTTCCCGCACCTCGTTTTCGGTGGCAACTATGCCGATGCCCGAGGTGATGATGAGCACCTGGTCGCTGGTGTGGGAGTGGAACTTGTTGCGGGCGCCTCGCCCGAAGCTGACGATCCCGCAGTTGAAGTTGTTGGCTTCCTCGGTTGGAACGATGGTCTGCCGGGTGACCGTTCCGCCGGTGAACAGGGGAGCGTTGACCGTCTCCTCCGCAACCTCGGCTGTCCTTACTACCTTCATTTCGCCTCCTGAACTTGGTGCAGGCACAGATGCCCGCCGGATGGCTTCACAGCAAGTAATGATAATACTCCACCCAATCTCAGTCCACAAAGGTGGGGAGAGTCAGACACTGGAAGAACGCTCCCGGACAGGCCGTGGCTCCGGCACCGAAAGGCCAGCCACGACCAGCATCCAGGCCAGGGCGGCAAACACCAGGAAGCCGGGGAGGAAGCTGTCGGTAGCATCCCTGAGTATGCCTACCACCAGGGGCGCTACGAACCCACCCATCCCCGACACCGCCATGATCCACCCCCACGCTACCGCTACCTTCCCGGGAGTCATCCCATCCAGCTCCATGGGCAGGACGAAAAGCATGGGCACGTACAGCCATGATCCTATGCCCAGCAACCCAATGCAGACCAGGGCGACGGCGGTGTTGTCCACGAGGACGGTCCCCAGACCCCCAACCCCCGCCATGATTCCCGGAACGACGAAAAAGACTCGCCGCGAAGTCACCCTGAGGGACAGGAAACCCGCGAACAGCACCGCAGCCACGCCCGCCAGTGGAAGAGCGCTGGTGATCAGCCCCGCCTGGGACAGGGATATGTCCCGGGTCTGGCTGAAGAAAGTTGGAAGCCAGGATGTGAGGGCCACGTACTGGGCAAAGCAAGCCGCATCCCCGATTCCCGTCAGCAGCACCGCGCGCCTCCGCAACGTCTCCGAGACATCCCGCCAAGAGAACTTGTCCGGCGAGCCGGAGCCTTCAACACCCACCCTCCCCCATGCAATCCATGCCACGGCTCCCGCCAGGGCGACGCCACCGAACACTCCCAGCGCTCCCTCCCAACCCAAGTGTTTGGCAAGGGGCACGGCCGTGGAAGCGGACAGGGCGATCCCCAAACTCAGGGCCGCCACGTTCAGGCTTGTCAGCACCAGGGCCTCTCTGGGTCTGAACCAGCCCATGATCAGAGGACCGGTGGCCGGCATGATCAGGGCCATGCCAAGGCCGAAGGCTACGCGAATCGCCAGAAGGCTGGCGAAGTTGGGGGCCAGGAAGGACAGGGCGCACAAGCCCACCATCAGCCAGCTCAGGGTATAGACCCTTCGCACACCTATGCCCGGGGCCAGCATACTTCCGGGCAGGCTGAACACCGCAAATAGCAGCAGGGCCAGCGAAAGAAGAAGACCCCCCGCCGTGCTGCTGATGTTGTACTCCTCGGTGATTAGGGGAAGAAGGGGAGACAGCGACTGAAAGTTGAGTCCAACGGAAAGGTGGGCCCACAATACAAGCCCACCTATAACATAGCGATAACGATTGCCCCGGGGGTCTTCGGTCATGGCGCCCACCTACTTTAGCCCAGGCCCACCCGTGGAACAACAAGTTCCGGGCCCTCGCGGTTGCTCCCCATGCTGTGCACTGTTAACATTCCAAGGTGACAAGAAGACTCTAGCCAAGGCCCACCAGGAAGCATCCGGAAGGAGGACCCATGGCGGTATATAGCTACGACCATATCCACCTGAGAAGTCCTGACCCTGCGACCACAGCCAAGTTCTACAACAAGATGTTCGATGCCAGGATAATCGAGACCCCCCAGCCGGACGGCAATGTCAGGGTCGATCTGGACTTGAACGGCTTGACCATTTTCCTTGCGGGAGCCATGCCCAACGGTACAGAGGTGCCGGGAGTGGAGGGCCCCCATTACGGGTTAGACCACTTCGGCCTCAGGGTGGACAACCTGGACTCGGCAGTCTCGGACCTGAAGGCCAAAGGAGCGGAACTGGAAGGCGAGCCACGTACCCTGCCCACGGGTGTCAAGATCGCCTTTGTCAAGGCGCCCGATGATGTTCGCATAGAGCTGGTCCAGAGAAACTAGTTCAGTCCTAGCGTAAGGCCCAGCCAATCTTTCTACTGCCTGTACGCCGAGCTATTTCAAATATGGACAGGCTGGTGTAAAATTGTATGACCGCCAAACCGTAGGATCTGCGTAACCGGAGGGGAAGGGCAAAGAAGGGCGGGAGGAGAAGGATACCCGTAAAGGCGCGAATATTCTCCCTACGATAGGTTTGGAGTTCTCAAAGATGTCCAGAATCAAACGTGTGCTGCTTGTGATCCCGGGTTCGGTGGGCGGCAACTTCGAGTACGTTGCCATACCCAGGCAAGGTATGCTCTTCATGTCGGCCGCCCTGAGACAATGGGACGGTCCCTATCTGTACGACACCGAGATCGTCTTCGAGGACCGCAGCGGACCCGTCGACCCGGCGGAAGACCTCCACGGCGTCGATATCCTGATGATCACCTGCCTCATAAACGAGGCGCCCCGGGCATACCAGCTGGGTGCCCAAGCCAAGCTGCACCATCCCGACCTGATTACCATCGGCGGCGGCCCTCAGATGAGCCCCCTGCCCCAGGAAGCCATGAAGGAAGGGTGCTTTGACGTAATCGTCAACCGCGAAGGCGAGGATATAATCGGCCCCTTGTGCGATGCCCTTCTGTCCCATTCGGGCTACCAGCGGGACCAAGCCCTGGCCAAGATACCTGGTATCTCCTACATGAAGGACGGCCAGGTGCACCAGACAGTGCGCCGGGGCGTCATAGAGCCGGACTTCGTGGAGCTGCCCGACTTCCGGGCCATCCGCGACCTGACGCCATCGAACCCCATGGCAGCCGGCGTCCTGGAAACGGTCCGGGGCTGCACCGAGAAGTGCACCTACTGCCAGGTGATCCAGCAGTTCTTGGGCTACCGCCTCATCAAGCGGGAGACCGAGTTCAAGCGACTGCGTCAGCTCCATGAGCTGGCCGCCGACGGCCTCATCCACACCTCCCTGGATGGACGTTTCAGCGTCTTCATTTCCGACGACCTTCATCCGCCCCCTCTGCGCGCGGTGAAGTACCGGAACGAGCGCCTGGAGCGCCTGAAGTCCTGGAAGGGACAGACCGACGGCATGTACATGATCTGCCAGACCCGGGGCGAGATAGGCCAGGACCCGGAGCTGGCCGAAGCCCTCTATGAGGCCGGCATACGCATGCTCTACGTCGGCGTCGAGTCGGACAACGCGGAAAACCTGAAGCTGGTAAGGAAGCGCCAGGACCCGGGACAGATGCATAAGGACCTGGTCGCTCTCAAGGACTTCGGCTTCTCTATAGTGGCAATGACCATCATCGGCCTGCCCTATGACACCGAAGAAAGCATAATGGCCATGGCCAGCTGGGTCACCGAGGTCAGCAAGTACCAGACCGCCAACCTGCTCACGCCACTGCCCGCCACATCCAACTGGGTTGACTTGGTGCCCCTGAATGCCGAAGGCGATGTGCTTCAGCCCGGAGAACAGAGGCCATATCACCTCTACACAGGACGCCAGTTCGTCCACCAGGACCCCCGCTGGACCATGCAGGAGTCCCGGGAGCTGTTCGACCGCTACCACTCCCAGCTCAATCCCGTTGACACCCTGTACGAGCGCATCTTCAAGATTCTGCAGACCCAGAGGTTCAGGACCGGCTCCATGGGCAAGGACCTTACCAGCAGCGTCTCGGCTCGCATAAGCGAGTTCAGCGAGACCCTCAGGTCCCTGACGGACTCCACCAAGGAGCAGCCAGAAGCCCTTTCGGCTCGGATGCGTGAGGTGGCCGATACCTTGGTCCGCTACAGGAGCCAGCTGGCATCCACCGGCAGGGAGCTGCCCGAAGCCATCTCCACCCACATCCGGGAAGCGTCGGAGACCTTGGGCAGGTACCGCCAGCAGATCGCGGTCACCGGCAGGGAGCTTGGCGACAACATCGCGTCTCACATCAATGCGGTCAGCGAAGCGATGGCCCGCCTGTCGGACCTGTCCAAGAACACGGCCAAGGGCTAAGGCCCGGCCCAAGTACCCCCCATGCCAGCACACCGTATGACCGACCGCATGATGAACAGAAGCGCATGGCGCAGCCCAAAGGCGGTGGAGGTGTACCTGGGGTGAGCGGGCGTGTCTATGCTACCGGCGCAGGTGTTGTAAGCCCGGTTGGTCTCGATACCTCCTCTACGTGGGCATCCCTTGTCAACGGCACATCGGGTGTTCAACGCATCACCTCCTTCGATACCGAGGGATTCGACACCACCTTCGCTGCTGAAGTGAAAGGGTTCGAGCCGGAGCAGTTCCTGGAGAAGAAGGAGATCCGGCGCATGGACCGCTTCGCCCAGATGGCGGCCGTCGCCGCAATCGAAGCCCTGAAACAGGCCAATCTGGACCCCCGCACCATGGACCCATTCAGGGTCGGTGTAGTGGTCGGCAGCGGCATCGGAGGCATAGTCACCTTGTCCCAGCAGTACGATGTGCTCAGGGAGAAGGGGCCCAGGCGTGTCAGCCCCTTCCTCATTCCCATGATGCTGGGAGATATGGCATCGGCCCAGGTGTCCATGCTAACCGGGGCTATGGGGGTCAATTTCTGCGTTGTATCCTCGTGTTCCAGCGGAGCCGACGCCATCGGCCAAGCCTGGGAGATGATCCGGAGGCACGATGCGGACATAGTCATTGCCGGAGGAAGCGAAGCGCCCATCTGCCCCGTCGCGGTTGCGGGTTTCGGCAACATGCGGGCCCTCTCCCGGTTCAACGAAGACCCTCCCCGGGCAAGCCGACCCTTTGATGCTGACCGGGACGGGTTTGTCATCGGCGAGGGGGCGGCTCTGTTGGTGCTGGAAAGCGAGGAGAGCGCTTCCCGCAGGGGAGCCGAGCCCCTTGTGGAGCTCCTGGGTTACGGTGCATCATCCGACGCCCATCACCTTACCGAGCCATCCCCCGACGGAAGCGGGGCGGCCACCGCTATGAAGACAGCCATGAAGCAGGCTGGCGTGGGGGCCGACGACCTGGACTACATCAACGCCCACGGTACCTCGACCCCGTTGAATGACCGCCAGGAGACCAGGGCCATCAAGTCGGCCCTGGGAGAGCACGCCTACCAGGTCCCGATCAGCTCCACCAAATCGATGACCGGCCACCTTTTGGGGGCGGGCGGGGCCCTGGAAGCCTTCGCATGCATGATGGCCATCCGCGACGACATTATCCCGCCCACCATCAACCTGGAGCACCCCGACGAAGAGTGCGACCTGGACTACACCCGGTCCCAAGCCAAGACGAAACCGGTAAACATTGCCATGAGTAACTCCTTCGGCTTTGGGGGGCATAACTCGGTACTCATTCTTGGCGCCCCGGACTCTCGCTAGCCTCGCATATCCCAAATCCCCCTCCGCAGAGGAGCTATGCCAGCCACCACCGCTACGGGCAAGGTGTGGAAACTCCACCCAAAGGCCCCCGCCCTGGAGATGGGACGTTGGGACATTCCCCCGATCATCTCCCAGGTGCTCTACAACCGGGGTATAACCACTCCCACCCAGCTGGAAGCCTTCCTGGAACCTGCCCGCCACTACCCTTCGGACCCCAATGACCTTCCCGGCATCCCACCGGCGGTGGAACGCATCCTTGCTGCTCAGAAACGCGGAGAGAGCGTGGGCATCTTCGGGGACTTCGATGTGGACGGGGTTACCGGCACGGCCATAGTCGCCGAGGCCCTTCAGGCGCTGGGGCTGAAGGTCTTCCCCTACATCCCCGACCGGGTAGCGGAAGGCCATGGGCTGAACGCCGAGGCCCTCCAGGCAATGAAGGAGATGGGCAACACGGTGCTGGTCACCGTGGACTGCGGAATCTCGTCCGCTTCCGAAGTAGCTTTCGCTCAGGACATGGGCATGGATGTGATAATCACCGACCACCACGCCCCTCCCGAGTCCATGCCCTTGTCCATGAAAGAGGCGCCCGCCGTGGCCACCATAAATCCTCAGATGGCGGGTGGGCCGGGCCCCTTCTCCGACCTGTCCGGCGGCGGCCTAGCCCTCAAGCTGGTGCAGGGCTTATACAAGGCGCTGGGAATGGAGGATGCCCCTTCCCTCTACGAGCTGGCGGCAATGAGCACCGTCGCCGACCTTGTGCCCATGCGAGGCGAGAACCGGCACATTGTCCAGCAAGGAGTTGCCCACCTGCGCCGGACCGAGAGGCCGGGGCTCCAGGCATTGTTCAGGAGAGCGGGGATTAAGCCTCCCTCCATATCAGCCGAGACGGTGGGATTCTCCATAGCTCCCAGGCTCAACGCGGCCGGCAGGATGCAGCATGCCTCGGCCAGCTACCGACTGCTGACGACTCCTTCTTTCGACGAAGCCGAGAACCTTGCCGACCACCTGGAGCAGCTGAACCGGGAACGCCAGAAACAGACGACGGAGACCTGGAGCAGGGCCCAAGCCTATGTACGGGAAAGGGAGAGCTTGCCCCCGTTCATTGTGTTCGGCGACGACGATGTTCTGCCTGGCATCGCCGGGCTCATTGCAGGCAGACTGGTGGACCGGTTCCACCGTCCGTCCCTCGTCCTCTCCAGGAAGGACGGTGTGCTCCGGGGAAGCGCCCGCAGCATACCGGGATTCAACCTTGCCCAGTCCTTCGACGGCTGCGCCGACCTGCTTATCCAGCACGGAGGCCACAGCATGGCCGCCGGACTGGAGGTGTCCCCAGAAAAGCTCCCGGCCCTTGCGCAGCGACTACAGCAAGAGGCCGCAGATGCCATGGACGAACAGGATCTGGAACCCCGCCTGGAGATCGACGCCGAGGCGCCCGCAGCCAGCCTTGTCGGTGAGGCCTACAAGTGGTTGGAAGCCATGGAACCCTTCGGACCCACGAACCGGCAACCCGTGTTCCTTTCCCGAAACCTGGAACCCATTAATGTGCGCTTCCTCGGGGACAGGGGGCAGCACCTGAAGCTCCGGCTCAGGGAGCGTGGTGTCACCTGGGATGCGACGGCTTTCGATATGGGAGAGCGATGGCCCACCGGGGTCGTGCGCATAGATGCGGCATACACTCTAAGCACAGAGCGGCGGGGCGACACCACGGTCATTGCTCTGAAACTCCTGGACTTCCGCCCCTCCCACCAACCATAGAGTAGGCTCGGAGACTGAATGAAGGTGCATCACCTGCACCCCTGGGACATCTCCCCGGCCCAAGCCAGGGACCTGCAGATCCAGTTGGCCGGCAACGTATCGACAACTCCCGCCGTCCCCGACGTGGTGCGCTACCTGGCAGGGCTGGACATATCCCCGCCGGACTCCGAAGGCATCGTGAGAGGGTCCGCGGTGGTGCTGGAGCACCCCTCGCTGGAGGTGGTCGAGGTCAGGACCGCCGAGGGCAAACCTCCCTTTCCCTACATTCCCGGGCTTCTATCCTTCCGAGAAACACCGGTCCTGCTGGATGCCCTGGAGAAGCTTGAGACCCGGCCAGACATCATCTACGTCGATGGCCAGGGCTTGGCGCATCCCCGTCGATTCGGTCTCGCCTGCCACATCGGCCTGCTGACCCAGACTCCCACCATCGGCTGCGCCAAGTCCATCCTGGTGGGCAGCCACGAAGGGCTGTCCTCGTCGGCGGGATCCCACATTCCCCTGCTGCACAAAGGCGAGGTCGTTGGAGCGGCGGTGCGAACCAGGGACAAAGTTAGGCCAATGTACATCTCCCCCGGGCATTTAATTGATACTGATACTTCGGTAAAATGGGTGCTGGCCTCTTGCAACGGCAGGAGAATGCCCGAGCCTACCCGCAAGGCCCACCAAGCTGCCGGGAGAGGGCACTAGATCCAAATCGGAAACTAGCAAAGGTATTGGATATGCAGGAACAGAGGAACAACATCAAGGAACTTATCGACAGCATTGACTCGGTGCTCACGCGTCTTTGACATACCTTCCAAGGAAACCGAAGCTGCGCATCTTGAAGAGCTGGCAGGCGACCCCCAGTTCTGGGACGACCCCAAGGATGCCCAGCAGAAGATGCAGCATCTGTCCAAGCTGAAGGAACAGACCGGTTTCTGGCGGGACCTGGAATCCAGGGCCTCAACCCTGATGGAGCTTGTGGAACTGGCCCTGGAAGAGGGCGACCACTCCCTGGAAGCGCAGCTGGAAACCGAGGTCCGGGATGTCCATAGCACCCTCGCCGCCAAGGAGTTCGAGCTTACCCTCTCCGGGCCCTACGACAACAGGGCTGCCATACTCTCGGTGCACGCCGGCGCCGGGGGCACCGAGTCCCAGGACTGGGCTGAGATGCTCCTCAGGATGTACCTCCGCTGGGCTGAAGACAGGCGTTTCAGCACCGAGATGCTTGATGTGTCCCAGGGTGATGAGGCTGGCCTGAAGAGCGCCACGGCGGAGATAACCGGCGAGCACGCCTACGGATACCTGAAGGCCGAACGCGGCGTGCACCGGCTGGTCCGCCTCTCACCCTTCGACGCCAACCATTCCAGGCACACATCATTCGCCCTGATCGAGGTGCTGCCGGCCGCTGAGGAGGACCCGGAAGTCAGCGTGAGGTCCGATGAGCTTAAAGTGGAGTTCTATCGCTCCAGCGGCCCGGGGGGTCAGAACGTCCAGAAGGTCGCCTCCGCCGTCCGTATCACCCACCTCAGCACAGGCATCGTGGTGACCTGCCAGAACGAGCGCTCCCAGTACCAGAACCGGGAGTTTGCCATGAAGATACTCATGGCCCGCCTGCTGGAACGCCAGATGGAAGAGAAGGCCCAGGAGGTGGCAAAGCTAAAGGGGAAGCACGTTTCAGCCGAATGGGGGAACCAGATACGGAGCTACGTTCTACATCCCTACCAGATGGTCAAAGACCACAGGACGGGGCATCAGACCAGCAACACCCAGGGTACCCTTGATGGAGACCTGGATGAATTCCTGAACGCCTACCTGGCTTCTACGATGGGGAGCGAATAGAAGCTAACAGGACCAGAGGATATGCCCCATCCGCGTCTTCTTGGTCTTGAGATAGTCCCGGTTCTCCTCGTTTGCACTGGTCTCGATGGGGACCCGCTCGACTATCTCCAGGCCGTAACCCGATAGACCGACCAGCTTCCTGGGGTTGTTGGTCAGGAGGCGCATCTTTTTCACCCCGAGGGAAACCAGTATCTGAGCGCCGATGCCGTAGTGGCGCATGTCCGACTCGAAACCCAGGGACTCGTTGGCATCTACAGTATCCAGGCCGTGGTCCTGTAATGAGTAAGCCCTGATCTTGTTGTGGAGGCCTATCCCCCGCCCCTCCTGGGGCATGTAGAGAAAGACTCCCTTGCCTTCTTTGGAAATGGCATCCAGGGCCCCTTGTCTCTGCTCACCGCAGTCGCAGCGCAGGCTGCCGAACACATCGCCGGTCAGGCATTCGCTGTGCACCCTGACCAGAACGGGCTCATCTTCGTCCCACTCTCCCATGACCAGGGCCAGGTGCTCCCCAGGGTCCACGTCGCTCTTGAAGGCCATGATGTTGAAATCGCCCCTGGATGTGGGAAGCCTGGCCTCGGCAACCCTATCGACTAGCTTCTCGTGACGCCTGCGGTAGGCGATGATCTGGGCGATGCTGACCATCTTGATGTCCTGCTCTTCGGAGAACTTCTCCAGGTCAGCCATCCGGGACATGGTGCCGTCGGGGTTGATGATCTCGCACACGACTCCGGCGGGGTACAGCCCTGCCATCTTGGCCAAATCCACGACCGCCTCGGTGTGGCCAGCCCGCACCAGGACGCCGCCGGGCTCGTATCTGAGGGGAAACACATGGCCGGGACGTGCAAAATCCTCGGGCTGGGCTTCGGGATCTGTTATTGCAATGATGGTTGCAGCCCGATCAGAGGCCGATATGCCGGTGGTTGTATCGCCCTTAAGGTAGTCGACGGAGACTGTGAAAGCGGTGCCGTACTTGGCCGAGTTGTCTCCGTTCACCATCAATGGCATGTTGAGATCATCCAGGCGCTCCCCGACGACGGGCAGGCAGAGAAGACCCCGGGCAGCGGTGATCATGAGGTTCACCGCTTCGGGGGTGACCTTCTCAGCAGCCATGACGAGGTCGCCCTCGTTCTCTCGCTTCTCATCATCGACGACAATGAGAAACCTGCCCTGCCTGATTTCCTCTATGCCTTCTTCAACACTTGCCAGCGGCATGCTGCAGACCCCCGGGGGAGGTACCCTCTAACTAGGACTTGGCATCCAGGAGGCTTTCGACGTACTTGGCCACCACATCAACCTCCAGGTTAACCACGTCTCCCAGCTGCCTCTCCCTGAAGATGGTGTTTTGCAAGGTATATGGTATCACGGCAATGGTGAATGAGGTAGTGCCCTTATCAACGACGGTCAAGCTGGCGCCGTCCAAGGCGATGAACCCCTTGCCCACAATGTAGGGCATCAGGTCCTGCGTCGCCTCGAAACCCATAATCACCGAATCGCCCTCGGGCGCCATGGATACGAGAGTCCCGGTGCCGTCCACATGTCCCTGCACTATGTGGCCACCCAGGCGGTCCGAGACCGCCAGGGGTCGCTCCAGGTTGACAAGCTTGCCCTCAGCCAGGTGCCCCAGGTTGGTGCGGCGCATGGTCTCGGGGACCATCTCCACCTGGAAGCTGGACGAATTCAGGGAGACTACCGTGAGGCAGGCGCCATTGATTGCGATGCTGTCCCCCAGTTTCATCCCTTCCAGCACAAGTCCCGCCGCCACAGTCAAGGTGGCTATATCCCGGGGAGCTTGAGGTGGCTCTAGAGACGCGACCCGTCCGACTTCTTCGACGATCCCGGTGAACATCTCTTGGTTAAGCCCCCAGCTTATCCGGTTGGGTCGGATAGCCTGCGATCAGGACATCATCCCCCAGGGTCTCCACCTTGGTACGGGTGAGGCGCAGGGCCTGGGAGATGTCCTCGGCACCCATGCCGCCCACAGGCGACGGGGCTGAGGAGCCCCCGATTATCGAAGGCGCAATGTAGGCGGTCACTTTATCCACCAAACCTGCGTCGAACATGGAACCCAGGAGGGTGCCCCCTCCTTCAACAATCAGGTCCACAATCCCCTCTTTGCCTAGGTGTTCCAGCAGCCGGGGGATGTCCACCTGCCCATCGCTGTTGCCCGGCATCGTCAACACCCGGGCCCCGGCAGCCTCCAGGGCTGCGGCCCGGTCCTCGGGCATACCCACGGTCGCTATGAGCGTCTCACCAGGCTGAGCGAGAATGGCGGCATCGATCGGGGTGCGGCCTGCGCTATCCAACACCACCCTCAGAGGCTGCCGGAAGTGCTGGGAGCCGTCGGGCCAGCGGGCAGTAAGCTGGGGGTTGTCCACTACTATGGTATTGACGCCCGCCATTATAGCATCGCACCCCCGACGCAGCTCGTGGGCGTGCTGCCTGGAGGCTTCTCCGGTGACCCAACGGGAAGAGCCGGAGCGGGTTGCTATCTTTCCGTCCAGGCTGGCAGCGAATTTGGCGGTCACAAAGGGAAGCCCCGTCCTGATGTGCTTGGAGAAGGCCTCGTACAACTCCATGGCCTGGTCTTCGCAGATCCCGCAGGTGACCTCAATCCCCGACTTTCGCAGCTCATCCAGCCCCCCGCCTGCAACCTTGGGATTGGGGTCTATGGTCGCCGCATGGACCTCCGATATTCCGGCGGCGACTATGGCGTCGGTACAGGGCGGCGTCCTGCCCCAGATGCAGCAGGGCTCCATGGTCGAATAAAGGACAGATCCGGAGGCAGCTGCGCCCGCCTGTTTCAGGGCTACGATCTCGGCATGGGGCCCTCCCGGCGGCGAAGTCCAACCCTCGCCCAGGACCACCCCATCCTTGACTATGACGGCCCCAACTGAAGGATTGGGGCTGGTCGTTCCGCGGGCGCTCCGGGCCAGCCGGATGGCCCGCTCCATGTGACCTGCGTGAGGTCCTGAGGCCGTAGGCATCGGCTGCTAGCCCTGAAGGGGCTCGCCGCGGTTCCGGTCGCCTTTAGGAGTACGCCGCCTGCCCCCCGTCTTGGAGGCGGCGCTCTTGGATGTGTAGTTCTTATAGTAACGGCTGGGTTCCGGCGCGGCCTGGTCCTGGTACTTGCTCTCCAAGCTCCCCGACCCGTAGGGATGTTCGGAAGGCGTCGAGAGTTCCATGAACGATATCTGGGAAATCTTCATCTGGTAGTACAGGCTGATGGGCAGGCTGGACACGTTGCTCAGCTCCAGGGTGAGGTGTCCCCGCCAGCCGGGGTCCACCCAGCCCGCCGTGGAATGCACCAGCAGGCCCAGCCTACCCAGGGAACTCTTTCCATCCAGGCGAGCAGCTATGCTGGGCGACAGGCAGATCCGTTCATAGATCACGCCCAGGGCGAACTCGCTGGGGTGCAGGAAGAAGGGATTTACCTCGTCGATTTCGACCAGCTCGGTCAGGTCCGGCAGCTCCTGCTTGACATCGATGTAGGGCACCCTGGAGTTTCGGAACACCCGTATCTTGCGTCCGAGACGCAGGTCCATGCTGGCCGGCTGGAGCAGGGTCTCATCCCAGGGATCGATATCGATCTTCCCCGAAGCCTGAGCTTCACGAATATCCTTGTCGCTGAGGAGCATAGTTTGGTCAGGTCCTCGTTGTCGGTTTGGGCGCCAGTTTACCAGCCGCCGAAGGGAGCTTCAATATGATTCCCAGTCAGGGAGTCGAACGTCGCGAGCGCAGGATACGCCACAGCACAACCCCCAGGAGCAGCGCCAGCGATGCGGCCAGGACTCCTTCCAGCGCTCGCCAGAAAACATGGGTGACTTCGTTCCCTTCCGGCTCGGCTGGGACATCAGTGACGCTTCCGGTGGCCGTGGCAGCATCAGGAGTCCTTTCGTCCCCTTCCGCGTCGGCTGGGACATCAGTGACGCTCCGGGCAGACGTAGCCACATGTGCAGACTCGTCCTCCATAGCCTCATCAGCCTCCTCGGCCAGCGACTTGGCTGCCACCTGAGCTTCCATTAGTGGCTCGTCCTGGATCCCGGCACCATCTGACTCCGCCACGGCGGCCTCCAGGGCAACTTCGTTCTCGAATGGGACGTCTGAGAAGGCGCTCTCTTCGGCTGCAAAATCGACTCCACCGCCGGGAAGCACTCCAATCAGGTCGGTTTCCATGGCAACTTCGCTCTCGAATGGGGCGTCTGAGAGGGCGCTCTCTTCGGCTGCAAAATCGACCCTGCCGCCGGGCAGCGCTCCCATAAGGTCGGCGCCAAGGACCACAGCCAGCAGCACCGCTACCGAAGCAGGGGCGCCGTAGGCCCAGGACTCCATTATGGGGCGGGCCACGGCGGGTGTGGGGGCCTCCTGCATGACAAGCCTGCGCCGGGGCGCCAACATGGGCGCCTGGTGGAGCAAGTCGACGCTGTAACGCAGGCCCTCCAGATCTTCCCGGCAGGGATCGCACGACTTCAGGTGGGCCTCGACCTGCTCCTTCCGATGACCAGCTAGCTGGGCATCGATAAGGTCGGAAAGCTCCTGCAACCCGATATGTCGTGCCTGTCTCTTAAAAAGCCTCATGCCTGCCTCGCGCTAAGTACGACGAAACCTTTCGGGCAATAGTTCCTGGTGCTGCTGCAGATAGTCCCGCATATCGGCCCTCCCCCTGGCTAGGCGAGACCGAATGGTGCCGATGTTGGCGCCCAGTACCTGGGCCGCCTCCTCGTAGCTGAAGCCTTGAACATCCACCAAATGGACGGTAGACCTTCTTTCTTCCGAGAGGCTCTGGAGTCCTTGGCGGATCACAGCACCCAGCTCACTTCTAAGGGCATGCTCTTCCGGGGACTCGTCCCCCGACGGCAGGTCCAGGGCCGGCGTCGGACCAGACTCGCCATCCTCAGGAGGTTGGTCCAGGGAAACCGTGGGTCGAGCCTTTCCTGCACGGAGCATATCCCGGCAGCGATTGGCAACAATGCGCAGAAGCCAAGCCCTCAAGTTGGGGCCTCGGAAGCTGTGGAAACTCCGGTAAGCCGAAAGAAAGGCTTCCTGGGTCGCATCGTCAGCAAGGGCGCGATCGCCCAGCATCTGGAAAGCCAGGTTCTCTGCCCTGGCTTGGTAGGCGCTTTGGATACAGTTGAAGCAGGTTTGGGCGCCCGTGCGGTCTGCCACCGCCAGGGGGCTGTGGCCCTCGCACTGGAAAGATCCGCTTGTAGGTTCCGTCTCGATATCCCCTAAGCCCGCGCCCGCATATTCGGTGTCTCGAAGTCAGTTGAACTCAATAGCAAAGGCAATAGACCTGCCCCTCTACCGCATCTTAAGGAGCGTCCCATCACAGGTCAAGGAGGGTCTTCCTGCCAGTCTGACGCAGTTCTTTCACCTTGACACCCCAACGAGGCCCGCCCTACAATCGACCCAAGAAACGGGCCACCCGAAAGCGGGGCAACCCGTGGGAACAGACGGGTGGATGCTTGGTTTGGGAAAGGGGCTGGCTCTCCATTGCAAGTAGTAGATAACGTCGCCTTTACCGACTCTTCACTGGTTCCCATCTGGCATAAGGTGCTGGCCGGGGAACGGCTGGGCTTGGAAGACGGCCTGAAGCTGCTGGAGACCACCGACCTGTGCGCCCTGGGCCGAATGGCCGATTATGTTAAGTCCCAGGTCCACGATCACCAGGACCGGGTGTTCTTCGTTCTCAACCGCCAGGTGAACGCCACCAACATCTGCGTTCTCACCTGCAGCTTCTGCGATTTTGCCAAGAAGCCCGGAGACCCCGACGCTTACGAGATGAGCATGGAAGACATCCTGGACCATGTCACCGACGAGATTCGCGAAGTGCACATGACCGGGGGACACCATCCCGATTGGACCTTCGAGCACTACGAAGACATCGTCAGGACAATCCACGAGACCTACCCTCACACCCAGGTAAAGGCCTTCACAGCGGCGGAGATCGACTACTTCTACAAACGATGGAAGATACCCCCGGAAGAGAGCTTGGCGCGCTTTAAGGCAGCCGGGCTACAGTCCCTGCCCGGTGGAGGGTCCGAAGTGTTCTCCAACCGGGTGCGGAAGGAGCTGTTCCCTGGCAAGAACACAGCGGAGCGCTGGCTGGAGATTCACCGCATCGCCCACAACATGGGCCTTCCTTCCAACGCCACCCTGCTGTATGGGCACATCGAGACCATGCAAGAGCGGGTGGAGCATATGCTGATGCTCCGGGAGCTGCAGGACGAGACCGGCGGATTCCTGGCCTTCATTCCCCTGGAGTACCAGGTAGGAGACACACACCTGGTGTCCAGGCAGGCCTCTGCCATCGATGACCTCAGGACCATCGCCACATCCCGGCTTGTGCTGGACAACTTCCCCCACATAAAGGCCTACTGGATCATGATCGGGGAAGAGACCGCTTCCATCGCCCTTAACTTCGGCGCCAGCGACCTGGACGGCACCATCGGCAAAGAGAGGATCGCCCACGCAGCCAAGGCCGCCAGTCCCATCGGCTTGGCGAGGGACCGCATGGTGAACCTCATCAGGGATGCGGGTAAGGTGGCGGTGGAGAGGGACGCTTTGTACAACGTGGTGCAGGTGTATGAGAATTAGGGTTGCCCGGATGGAGTACCTCAACTCCGAACCCTTCTACTACGACCTAGACCGGGAAGAGATAGAACTTTATCCAGGTGTACCAAGCGCCCTCGGGAAAGCCGCCGCCGAAGGCAAGATCGACGCAGGCCCCCTCTCCCTCGTGGACTTCTGGAAGCTGGAGGACCAGTTTACCAAGCTGGGCCAGTTCTGCATCGCCACCATGGGCAAGACAAGAAGCGTGCTGTTCTACTCTAAGCAGCCCGTGGAGGAGCTGCAGGGCGCCTGCCTGGGAGTAACCAGCCACACATCCACCGCCAGGAGGCTCCTGGAGGTTATCCTCCACCACCGGTACCACGTCTGCCCCGACAGCTACGTGGATATCGATGAGCCCAACGATGCTTTCCTCACCATCGGCGACAATGCCCTTCGATGTCGCTACGGCGTCCCCTCCTATCCCTACCGCTACGACCTTGGCGAAGAGTGGTTCAACTTGACGGGCCTGCCCTTTGTGTTCGCGGTGTGGGCAGTCCGAAAGGACCTGCACCCCGATGCCGTAAGCCACCTCACCAACGTCCTCTACACCTGCATCGACGAGGCTATGGAACACCTGCACAACATCGCCCAAAGGCGCATGGATGTCCGCATGAGCCTTCGGGAGATCATCGAGTACTACCAGGGGTTCCGGTACTGGGGCGGCGTTGCGGAGATGGAGGCCATCGCGCGATTTAGGGAATACCTGGGCCAGATGGAAAGGGCAGAGGCATGATGGACATCCAACACATACACGCAAAGGTGGAAGAAGGCCAACGCATCGACAGGGAAGAGGGTCTCTACCTGCTGCAAGAGGCCTCCATCCTGGACTTGGGCGCAATGGCCCAAACGGTAAGGTTTCGTCACAATCCCGACCCTATCGTGACCTTCGTGGTGGATACCAACCTGAACTACACCAACGTCTGCGATGCCTACTGCACCTTCTGCGCCTTCTACCGAACCGAAAAGGACGACGACAGCTACACCCACTCCGTGGAAGAGATGATGACCATGGTAGGTGAAGCCGCCGACAAGGGTGTAACAACGGTGCTTCTCCAGGGAGGCCTGAACCCCAAGCTGCCTCTGGAGTACTACACCAAGCTGGTCAGCGAGACTCGGCGCCAGTATCCCCAGGTGCACCCCCACTTCTTCTCCGCCCCCGAGATCATGAAGATGTCCCAGGTCTCCGACCTTCCCGTTGAAGATGTGCTGGCCGAGCTGCAAAAGGCGGGGCTGAACACCATCCCCGGAGGGGGATCCGAGATTCTGTCGGACCGGGTCAAGCACAAGATCAGCCGCCTCTTCCCCAAGGGGAAGACCGACGATTGGACCACCGTCCATAGCACAGCCCACCGGCTGGGATACCGGACTACCGCCACCATGATGTACGGCCACCTGGAAGAGGACGAAGACGTTATCGAGCACCTGGACCATGTCCGCTCCGTGCAGGACGAGAACGGGGGCTTCACCGCCTTCATCCCCTGGAGCTACAAGTCCGACAACACCGCCCTGTCCCGGAGGGTCACAGCCCTCGCCGGGGCCAACCGGTACCTGCGCATGATCGCCCTTTCCCGTATATACCTGGACAACGTGCAGCACATTCAAGCTTCCTGGTTCTCCGAAGGAAAGAAGACGGGACAGGTGGCGCTGCATTTCGGAGGCGATGATTTCGGCGGGACCCTGTTTGACGAAAACGTGATGCAGGAAGCCGGATTCTACAACCGCACAACGGTGGAAGAGATCAAGGACATCATCCGGGACGCCGGCTTCGAACCCGTCCAGCGCACAACCCTGTACGAGCTGGTGGAAGACCCGCTGTCCGAGGGCGTTACAGCCCGATAATGTCCAGCGGGGGCACCTGGGAGATCAGCCCCTTGTCGTACGCTTGCTGATAGAGCAGCTCCAGCGCATCCCTACCTTCGGACCCCATGTGCAGCGTGTCCTGGTTCACGTACATCCGCACAAAGCGTCTGCATGTGTCCGCGTCGATGCCCCGTCCAAAGGGGAGGGCGTAATCTATCGCTTCATCTTCATGGTCGATGGCGTATTGTACGCTGGCCCTGAAGGCTTCGGTTATCCGGGCGTGGGCATCGTCGCCCAGCCTGCGGTGCAGCACATCCAGTCCCAACGGTATGGGCAGGCCGGAGCTCTTCCCCCACTCCTCTCCCAGGTCCAGCAGGTTGTTGAATCCTTCGCTGCTCCAGGTTAGCTGGCCCTCGTGAATGATCAGGCCGGCGTCCACATCCCCTGATTTCACAGCTTGGCCGACGGAGTCGAAGTCCACAATGACGGCTTCGAAGGGCACAGGCATGAAGATGCGTAAGAGCAGGTACGCGGTGGTCTGCTCGCCGGGGACGGCAATTCGCTTGCCTTCCAGCTGGCTCACATCGTCGTGCTTGGTGGACAGCAGGATGGGTCCGTAGTTGCGCCCGATGGAAGAGCCGCAGGCCATGATCCGGTACTTGTCCGCCAGGATCGGGTATGCCCCAGCCGATATGGCCGTCACTTCCAGCTCCCCCTGCAGGGCGCGGCTGTTGAGGGACTGGATGTCCTCCAGGACCTGCTGGACCTCGTAGCCATCTATGGTCACCTTTTCCTTGGCGAAGGCATAGAACATAAAGGCGTCGTCGGCGTCGGGGCTGTGTCCGATCCTGAGTAGGGACATATTCAAAACCTGCTTCCTCTTGGTTGGCCCAGTATAGTCATGCGCAGAAGCCAAGACAACAATGGTCGAGCCGGTCCGGGAGACGCAACGGTGGGGCCTAGGCCCGGCGCTGCAGCGCCCGCCGGGCTTCCCTTTCCCGGTCCCGGTCGATTATGGCCCGGCGCTTATCGTGCAGCTTCTTCCCCCTGGCCAGCCCTAGCTCCACCTTGGCCACATGCTTCCTGATGTAGAGCTTGAGGGCGACGATAGTCAGTCCCTTCTGGGCCGCCTCTGCGGCCAGGTTCGCCATCTGCTCCCGGTGCAGCAGCAACTTTCGCGGCCGGGTGGGTTCATGGTTGTAAATCCCGCCTGCTGCGTAAGGAGATATGTGGGCGTTAATGAGCCACAGCTCATTTCCAAAGGGACGCACGTAGGCTTCCCTGATGTCCACGCGGCCCGCACGGATGGACTTGATCTCCGTCCCGGTAAGAACCAAGCCCGCCTCCACCCGCTCCAGGATCTCGTAGTCATGGAGGGCCTTGCGATTTAATGTGACCATCTTGTCGCCAGCCATGGCATCAACCGCCCGCCTCGATCAGCTCTTCCAACACCTCGACGGCAGCCTCAATCTGCAGGTCGTCATCGCTGTCTTCGTCCTGCACGACTTCTACGTCGGGGGCGATTCCCTCTCCCTCCAACAAGACCCCTTCGGGAGTGTGCCAGCGGGCGATTGTAAAGTACACCCCCGTACCATCGTTCAGGCCCCTGAGTGTGTTCACGCTGCCCTTGCCAAATGTGGTTTCCCCCACCAGGGGGACATCCTGTCGGTCTCTCAACGCCCCGGCAAGCACCTCGCTGGCGCTGGCGCTTCCCTCGTTGATGAGCACCACTAGGGGGGTCTCCCCCAGGGAAGTGCCGGCAGCGGCCTCCCATTGCCGATGGTTCCCTTCTCCATCCACCTGATACAGGATCAGGCCGCCATCGATGAAGTGGCTCAGCACATCCACCACAGACTGTAGCAGGCCCCCGGGGTTGTTTCGGACATCTACTATCAGACCCCGCGCCTCGTCCAGAGACCCAAGGGCCTCACCGACTTCTCCGGCTGTAGTCTCGGAAAATGTGCTGATAGTCATGTGGGCTATATCCCCGGGAAGGAGGTCCAGCTCCACACTTCGCAGCTCAACCTGGTCTCTGACGATGGTCAGGGTAACTGACTCTTCCAGCCTCTCGATGCCAAGTATGACAGGCTCGCCTTTCGGACCCCGGATGCGGCTGACCGCCTCCAGCAAGCTCCAACCTTCGGTGTCCTCCCCGTCCACTTCCCTGATGACATCGCCCGCCCGGATACCAGCCCTCTCGGCCGGGCTGTCGGGCAGGGGGGCGATTATCGTGATATCCCCGTCCCGGATTCCCACGTTGGCGCCGATACCCTCAAAGGACCCGTGGTAGTCCTCGGTCTCGATGGCATACTCGGAAGCTGTGAGGAAGGAGGCGTAGGGATCATCCAGGCTGTCCAGCATGCCTTCTACGGCGGCTTGACTCAGGCTGTCGGGGTCCAGAGAGTCCCGGAACAGGTGCTCCTCCTGCAGCAGTTTCCACACCTCGAATATGCGTCCGAACTCTTCGGGGACCTGGACCGACCGGGTTGTGGAGGCATCGTCTTCCTGGGGTGCAGCGGGGGAATCCGACTTGAGAACGACGAGGAGGCTGAATGCAGAAAGGCCCATCACCACTGCAACCAGGGCGATGAGTCCTATGGGAAGGATGAGGGACTTGAGGTGGCGCAAGCCTACGGATGGACCTTTGAAAGAGTGGGAAAACGAGAGCTGCTGATACTACCAAGTATAGCATAGAGCCGTCTCTTCTCTGCTTTGCTCGCCCTGTGTCCCCATGCTAGAATTGCGTCTCTACTCCAAGTGAAGGATTATCCGCGATGACCCAGCAAAATCACGTTTACCAGCTCATCAAGGGGGGCTCCCTCTTTGATGGAAGGGGAGGGGCGCCCATCGAGCAGGGAGCTGTCCTGCTGAAGGGCGACAAGATCGAAGCGGTCGGGCAGTCCCATGTCGTCGCCTCCCCCGAGGGCGCTCCCGTTGAGGTGTATGAGTACCCCGACGCCACGATTATGCCGGGGCTGGTGGATGTGCACACCCACCTGAACTACCCGGGCGACGGCACCCACACCAATGATGTGATGGCGGAGAATGACGACATCCTGCTCATGCAGTCCATCGCCAACGCCCGTCAGTACCTCCGCCTGGGGGTTACTACCATACGGGACAATGGCTCCAAGCACGACACGACCTTCTCCCTGAAGGAGGGCATCCGACGGGGCCTGACCGATGGCCCCCGCCTGATGCTCTGCGGCAATGCCCTGACAATCACGGGCGGACACATGTGGCAGAACGGCGCGGAGGCGGATGGTGTAGATGAGGTGATAAAAGGTGTCCGCAGCCTCATCAAGCGGGGTGCGGACTACATCAAAGTGGCCGCCACGGGCGGCACCACCCTGAACACCTACCCGGAGCTGCCGGCCTACAACCTGGACGAGCTCCAAGCTCTCACCTGGGAAGCCCACAAGTTCAAGAGGCTGGTGGCCGCCCATGCCCACGCAACCGAGGGCATCATCAACTCCCTGGAAGCGGGCATCGACATGATAATTCACTGCACCTTCCGCGAGGCGGACGGCGCCGCAAGGTACAGGGAGGATGTGGCCGCCCGCATCGCCGAGGCTGGCGCCTGGGTGAACCCCACCCTCTACCAGGTGACCGGCGCGGGCCCTCGCCTGGACCTGGCGTCAAAGGAGAGCGCCACCGGCCTCACGGTAGAGGAGCAGGAAGCCTATGACGGGCTAAAACGCCAGTGCGAGGACCGTCTCATCAACATGAGTAAGATGGCGGAGGCCGGGGTTAAGTTCGTGACCGGCACCGACTGCGGATGGGGCCCCATGCCCTTCGACCGCATATTTAGCGAGATGGACCTGATGGTGCAGGGGGGCCTAAGCACCCGCCAGGCTGTCCTCTCAGCCTCCCGGGATGCGGCCGACTCCCTGGGCTTGCTGGACACTATCGGCACCCTGGAACCCGGCAAGGAGGCCGACGTAGCAGTGTTCGGAGGGAAGCCATACGAAGATGTGAACGACATCGCCGACGTTGTAGCTGTGTTCAAAGGCGGCCTGAAGGTCGTCTAGCCTCGCTATAGCCATCCAAATCCAGCTCCAAGGAGCCAGCTATGCCTAACCTGGACATCGTCATTTCCAATAGCACGGTGGTTACGCCCGCAGGCGTCCAGCAGCTGGATATCGGGATCAAGGATGGCAGGATATCCGTCCTTGCCTCGCCGGGCTCGGCGCCGGAGGCAGCCCGCATCATCGACGGGACGGGGCGCTACACCCTCCCCGGCTGTGTGGACTGCCATGTGCACACCCGGGACCCGGGACAGACCCACAAGGAAGATTTCAACACCCTGACCCGGGCGGCCGCTGCCGGCGGCGTGACCACCATCATGTGCCAGCCCACCACCACGCCAGCCATCAACAGCGCTGACATGGTCCACCAGGTGGCCGAGGACTGGCCCAGGAAGGCAATGGTGGACTTCACCATCCAGGCGATGGCCGAGCCGGGCAACATCGGCGAGATTCCGGGAATGCTGGATGCCGGGGCTGTCTCCATGGAGTTTCTGGGCCAGGGTTCCACAGGCCCCATGATGATGGACATCATGAAGGCGGTGCACGAGAGCGGCGGCATCTCCAGCATGACCGCCTCCGACGGAGGCCATTCCCAGTTCATGCGCAAGCACCTACAAGAGTCGGGCCGCGTGGCCATCCAGGACTGGCTGGGAGCATGGCCGCGGGAGAACGAGTCCGTCGGTGTGGCGAGGGTGCTGCTCCTTACAGAGGACACGCCCTACAGGTTCCACTTCCACATGATCACGACGAAACGCTCCCTGGAGCTGATCAGGGAAGCCAAGGAGAAACGCCCGGGGAGCTTCACAGTCGAGACCAGCCCCAAGTACCTGCTGCTGACGGAGGAGGACCATGTGCGCATGGGGGCCTTCGGCACGGTCCTGCCCAGGTTCAAGACCCCCGAAGACAACGCAGCAGTCTGGGACGGCCTCCTCGACGGCTCCATCGACATGGTAGCCACGGACCATGCCCCGCATGCTCGGGCCGAAAAAGAGGAAGGGTTCCGGGACATCTGGAAGGCCCCGACCGGCGTCCCCGAAGTGGAAATCTCCCTGCCCTTGATGCTGACCCAGGTCAACGCGGGCAGGTTGTCCCTTTCCCAGCTCGCCAAGGTGATGTGTGAAAACCCGGCCAGGGAATACGGGATTTATCCGCAGAAGGGTGCAATACAGGCCGGATCCGACGCTGACCTGGTGCTGGTGGACTTGGAGCGGGAGTCCACCATCGACGACGGCGACCTCGTGACAGCTCCCAAGTACTCGGCTTTCGGCGGGACACCTGTCAAGGGCATGCCCATCATGACCATAGTGCGCGGGAATGTGATCATGGACGCAGGCACGGTAGCCGAAGGACCGACTGTCGGGCAGCTCGTGAAGCCTCGGCGTTAACGGCCCAATGATGCAAGGGATGGTCTGAGAATGGCGCTCCTGATCACCGACGCTGAGGTCGCCGGCCTTCTCTCCATGGAAGATGCCATAGATGCCGTGGAAGAGGCGTTTCGGCTGCTAGCCTCGGGGGGAGCCACCATGCCTCCCCGCATCGCCACGACTCCTCCCGACGGGCCCGGCCACTCCTACCTGCGGTGGCTCATGCCTGGGACCCTTCATGAGCAGGGCATCATGGGCGCCAAGATACTGGTAGCCTCCTCACCCGGGACCACACCTCCCAGGCCCGCCCGCTTCATTGTCCTGCTGTTCGACTCGACCAGCGGCGAGATGCTGGCTATGGTGCAGGGCGAGGACATCAGCCGCATACGCACGGGCGCGGTCACGGCAGTCGGAATGAAGCACCTGGCGCGCAAGGGCTCCTCCAAGCTGGCCCTCTTCGGCTCGTCCAAGTACGCTGCCATGCAGGGCGTTGGGGTCTGCGCTGTGAGCCCTGTGCGGGAGATAGCCGTCTTCAGTCCCAATCCGGAGCACCGGCAGACCTTTGCCGATAGCTTGGCCCCTCTTGTGCCAGCCCAGGTGATGGCCGTCGGTTCCGCCGAGGAAGCCCTGTCGGGCGCTGACATCGTCGTGACGGTAACCAACGCCCGGGAACCCATCTTTTCGAGCGACCTTGTTCAGCCGGGCATGCACCTGAGTGTGGTCGGGTCCAGCATCCCCGACATGCGGGAGGTGGATGAGGCCACCCTGCACAAGAGCAAGGTGGTGGTCGAGTTTATGGACCAAGCCCTCAAAGAGGCTGGCGACCTCGTCATTCCCATTTCCCAGGGGACCTACAGCAGGGAGGACATCTACGCCGAGATGGCTGATGTGGTCGGCGGGAAGCTCCCGGGCCGGGTGTCCGACGACGAGATTACCCTCTTCAAGTTCAACGGCATCGCCGTCGAGGACATCGCCTGCGCCGGCAGGGTGTACCATCTAGCCAAAGAACGCGGCGTAGGCACCGAGTTCAGCTTCTAGATCGGCCTAGCTATTCGGGCAGGCGATCAACCTTCACGTTGTGGGCCAGCAGCACAAACTAGTGTTGGAAGAGCATCGCGTCGCACGAAGGGGAAATTAGTCCTTGGGCGAAATAGGGTACGGCTATGGGAGCGAATGCCATCTTCTACGATGGATGGGCAGGCACCGGAGACTGTTTGACGAAAGAGTGTCCGATGCGGTCGGTAGATCCGGAACTGCCATCGAATGGTTGGACTTCAATTTTGCCCCGAACAAGCGTTGGCCGGACGCTGAACTTAAGGGGCTGGAGTTCTTATACGAAGACCGACCGGCGCTCAAATCGAGATGGCAGCAATTCTGGCCAACCGGAAGAGGAATCCATAATTGGGATGCTGTCGGCTGGATAGGCAGCGAGCCTTACAGGGATCTAATTTTGCTGGAGGCCAAATCCCACATTAGGGAGATCCAATCGGATTGTGGAGCCACGAGTCCCCAGAGCATTCGGAAAATCTCAGAGGCATTTAAGGAGACTAAGGGAGCTCTGGGCGTGAACCTTGATGCCGACTGGATGAGGCCTTACTACCAGGCCGCCAACCGGATTGCAACACTTTATTTTCTTCAACAAGAGGGCATTCCCACCCGGCTACTACTCCTTTACTTCTTAGGTGACCATTACGCAGGACAAGAATGTCCTAGAACCGAGCAAGAGTGGGACCAAGCCATGGATGCACAGTGGACGCATCTTGGACTCGGTTTGGATCACTTCTTGGCCGAAAGGATACACAAGATATTCTTGCCAATCGCCTTGTAGCTGGGTTGATTTGACCTTCGTCCGTCCACCGTGCCGTTTGGCCTGCTCTGGCGCCCTTCCCCCTACTCCGAGAGCAGCGAGCCGTACCCTTCGATCTTGTCGTCCAGGTCCACCAGCTGCAGGGTCCTCCACAGCAACGCCTGGTTCGTCCCGACGACCGGCTTGCCCAGGTCGTCTTCCAGCTGCTGCAGGATGGGGAACGTCCGCAGGTCCGTAGCCAGCAGGCAGAGGGCGTCGGCATCGTTGCGGTCCGCCTTACGGGAAAGGCGGTAGACCGTCTCCGTGGATATGCGGTTCACTTCCTTCTGGTCATCCACGCTGGCCGTTTCGATGGAGACGACGTTGAACCCGTCTTCAGCAAAGGAACTCTTCACCAAATCCAGCCGGTCCTCGGGGTAGTGGCAGACCATGGCGATGTTCTTGGCTCCCTTGGCCTTCAAAGCCATCTTCACCGCACCGGTTGCCGTTGCGGCGGGGAGACCGGTCCGCTCGGTCGCGTCTTTTTCCCACTGGTCGGAGCCGACGAGGCTGGTGGCCATACACGCATACCCGATGGCATTGACCTGGCTGCGGGCGAGGCTGTCCAAGCCCTCGTTGTCCACATCCTTGATGCGCCCATCCCGAGCGCTGGACTTGAATATCAGCTTGGTGAAGTGAAAGGAGACCCCCTCGGGTACCACATGGTACAGCTCCGGTTCGATAACTGTGTTGTTTGCCGGAGTGATAAAGCCGATTTCCGCCCTCCATCCATACATGGTCAACCTCCAACTCAAAGCTATTGGCGGGCACTGGCAGCACCCTGAATGCTGTTCGGATTATAGCATCCAGCCAGCCTGGACCGTACTGTTTCGCCGAAGGCGGCTAGCTAGGCAGGACCCGCTCGAAGACGTATCGGCCAAGGTCCCGGTTTTCACGGAAGGAGAAGCCCTGAAAGTCGCCGTTGTAGCCGAAGATGGGCACATCCTGTTCGGTAGTGGAGCCGTGGCTGCGCAGGCTGGCAGGCATGTCCACCTCAGCCGGATCGCCAAACACGACATCCTCTGTGCCGGTGACTACCAGGTCCCCAATCCTGTCGGGGCGCAGCTTGAATGCGGAGGCGGCTTCCTCCCGGGGGAACGCCTCCCGGATGCCATCGGTGCTTGAGAGAATCCCGATAGCCTCCCCGGAGTGCGTGGCATCGAGGTACACGTATGCGCATCCCCCAAGGTTGGAATGATGCACCACGTAGCGGTCTTTGATAATGGGAACGACCATCGCCGGAATGCCATGGCGAGCCAGGATGGCCCTGACGTCCAGCATGCGGGTCTTGCTGGACATCCCGTGGTCGGCGGTGAGGAGGATAGTCGCGTCGGGATGGGCATCGGCGAGCCTTCCGATGGCGTCGTCGAGAATGGAAGCGTGGTGCTGGGAACGGGGATGGCCAGGCGGGTAGGTGTGCATGGCGTAGTCGGTAGTCGTTATGTAAACGATGTCATACGGCCTCTGGGACATGGCGTGGTTGGCCGCGTCGATTACCCACCCGTTCACCTCCAGGGAATATATCTCCGGAGGAGGTCCGATGGCATCGACCACCCATCGCGGAGGCGCTTCCGATGAAATGGCGGTCTCCGCACCCGGCTCCAGAAGGCTGCGCAGCTTGTCCTTGGAAGTTGCCAGCAGGGAGTCCATGCCCAGACTGCCAGCCCTCTGCAGGAAGGTCTCGGCCAGGATGTAGTCCGCCGATTCGGTGTAGACGCCCTCTTCACCCTCGCCCCTGTACCAGTAGTTGGAGCAGATGCCGTGGGTCTCCGGGTAGCTGGCGGTGAGAATGGACACGTTGTTGACATTGGTAACCGAGGGCATCATGCACTGGCCGATGGTCGAGAATCCCCGCCTGCCCATCTCCCGGAGGTTGGGAATTTCGCAGGCATCCAGGTACTCAGGATCAAAGCCGTCGATGCAAATCAGTATCGTGGTCTTGGCCAAGACCGTCCCCTTCAGGCGTTTGGTCGGATGAATGCTGCCCATGCACCCCACCCGGCCATTCAACCTGATTGTAGCACGCCACCCGGCTCAGGCGGCCTTACCATCGTTCCCGCGAAAGCGGGAACCTACCGTGACTTACTGTACGCCCCCGGTTCCCCTTCGATTTCCCTCAGGGCGAACCGGGGGGAGGGGCAGCAGGACGTGCGAATGGGCGGGGCCTGCAATAAGGTGGTGGGGGCGTAGACCCGCTTTTGCGGGAGTGACGGATATGGGCCTCTGGAGTGACGGGAGTGAGCCGCGGGGCGAGGCGGCAGGTGTATAATCTGTCCGAATCATTGCCAAGGAGGGGCTATGGAAGCGCTGATGGTGACCATCCGCATTAAGCCCGGACACAAAGAGGCTTTCATGGAGTCGATGCTGGACGATGCCCGGGGGTCGATCAACGACGAGCCCGGCTGCCTCCGCTTCGACGTCATCCAGGACCAGGAAGACCCCAACCGCATCTTCCTGTATGAAGTGTACCGCGACGATGCAGCCATTGAAGCCCACCGGGCCGCGCCCCACTACCTGAAATGGCGGGAGACCGTCAAGGACTGGTTCGACGGCGATCCGGTGCGCGCCAGGTGCACAACCGTGTTCCCCACCGACGCCGACTGGGCCCGGGTCAAATAGTCCCCTAAGGGAAGGCTTCTGCCTTTCTCTATCCATAAGACCTGGCCCTAATTGCGCGCCCAATTTGGGTGTGTTATAATCCCGGCGAAGTAAGAAGGAAGAGATCCAGGAGGGGTTCTGGATAAGGAAAGAAAGTCCCAGATCATAGAGGACTTTCAGCAACACGACAGCGACACAGGGTCTGTAGAGGTCCAGGTAGCTATACTAACCGACCGGATCAGGCAGCTCACAGACCACCTTCGCCAGCACAAGAAGGATGTCCATTCTCGGATAGGCCTTCTCAAGCTTGTAGGTCAACGCCGAAGTCTGCTGAATTACCTTTCTCGCGAAGACGTTGGCCGTTATCGCACCCTTATAAGTCGCCTTGGCCTGAGAAGATAGCCCCGCCCGTCGGGGCTTTCTACTTTTCCGGGCACCTTCACCATACCTTAAGAGAGGTCGTTTATCTCCAACTATGTATCACTCTGTGGAACGGAACGTCGGTGGAAAGCAAATTCTTATCGAGACAGGCAAGTATGCCGGACAAGCCGACGCAAGCGTAACCGTTCGGTCCGGCGACACAATCATCCTTGCCACCCTATGCGTTGCTCCCAAGGCACGTCCTGATATCGATTTCCTGCCCTTGACGGTCGACTACGAAGAGAGGCTCTATGCAGCCGGCCGCATCCCGGGCAGTTTCTTCCGAAGGGAAGGCAGGCCCACCCAACAAGCCATACTCTTCGGCCGTCTCATTGACCGCCCCATTCGACCCCTTCTACCAAAGGGGTTCTACAACGACATTCAGATCATCATCACAGTCATGTCTGTGGACAAGGAGAATCCCCCAGAGACCCTGGGCATCGTTGGCGCCTCCGCATGCCTGGCCATGTCACACCTCCCCTTCCCATCACCCATCGGGGCCTGCCGTGTCGGATACTCCAATGGAAGCTACATCATCAACCCCACCTACTCCCAGATAGATGGCGGAAACCTGGCCATGGTGATCGCCAGCACCAGGGATGCGGTGATGATGGTCGAGTCCGAGTCTGACGAGGTCTCCGAAGAGACCGTCCTCGAGGGCATACGCCAGGGTCAGGCAGCCAACCTCCAGCTCATCGAGATGGTGGAAGAGATGGCCGCAGCCGTCGGCAGGCCCAAGATGGATATCGAGACCGACAATCACAAACAGGAAGTCGAAAGCTCCGTCCAGAAGTTTCTGAACGGCAGAATGACATCGGTGCTGGAGGCAGGACTCAGCAAGGTAGAGCGGGAAGAGTCCCTGGACGCCTTGGAAGCCGAAGCCCGTGAGGCCTTGGCCGATGAGCATCAGCCCGGCGAGGTCGCAGCAGCTTTCGAGAGCATTCTGAAGGAAGGGATGCGCCAGAGAATACTCAACCAGGGCATCCGCGCCGATGGCAGAGGCACGACCGAGATCCGGCCCATATCCTGCGAGGTCGGAGTCCTGCCTCGGACCCACGGCACCGGCTTGTTCACCCGGGGGCAGACCCAGGTGATGAGTGTCGTTACCCTGGGTTCCTCCCTGATGAAACAGACCCTGGATGATCTGGGGCCCGACGACACCAAGCACTTCATGCACCACTACAACTTCACCCCTTACTCCACCGGCGAGGTGAAGCGAGTCGGCTCTCCCGGAAGACGCGAGGTTGGGCACGGCGCCCTTGCCGAGCGCAGCATCCTTCCCTCCATCCCCGACGAGTCGGACTTCCCGTACACCATCCGCATCGTGTCCGAGGTTCTGAGCTCCAACGGGAGCACCTCCATGGCCAGCGTTTGCGGGAGCACTCTCGCCCTCATGGACGCGGGTATCCCCATCAAACGCCCGGTGGCGGGCGTAGCTATGGGCCTCATCATGGGCTCCGATGGGCGCAACACCATCCTCACAGACATCGAAGGCCTGGAAGACCACCTTGGCGATATGGACTTCAAGGTGGCGGGGACATCCCAGGGCATCAATGCCCTGCAGATGGACATCAAGGTGAAGGGCATCACCAACGAAATCCTGGAGCGGGCCCTCGCGCAGGCCAAGGACGGTCGGATGTTCATCCTGTCCAAGATGGAAGCAGCTATCGACCAGCCCAGGTCCAACCTGAGCCCCTACGCCCCCAAGATGCTGCGCATAAGCATTCCAGTCGCAAAGATCGGCATAGTCATCGGGCCCGGCGGGCGGATGATCCGCAGCATCCAGGAAGAGACGGGGGCTACCATCGATGTCCAGGACGATGGCACAGTGACCATCTCCGCCTCCGACGACAACATGATGGCCAGCGCCCGCTCGAAGATCGAAGGGCTTACCCGTGAAGTGATGGTCGGCGATATATTCACCGGCAAGGTCACCCGGGTAACCAACTTCGGGGCCTTCGTAGAGCTTCTCCCCGGCAAGGACGGCCTCGCCAGGTCCGAGGATCTGGGGGATATCGCCCAAAGCGTGGAGGTAGGCCAGGAGATCACCGTGATTGTCCAGGAGATCGACCACATGGGGAGGGTTAACGTTTCTCGCCAAGCCCTCCTCGGCGGCGCCGAAGCCCCTGGGGCGGGAGCGGGGCAGAGCAATCGCCCGCCCGCTCCTTTCAACAGAAACTCCGGCCCAGGAGGCTTCCGCAATGACCGCAGGCCTCCCAGGCAGGGAGGGTCTAACTTCGGCGGGGGCGGTGGGCAAGGCGCAGGACGGCGGCCTAATCGTGGTCCCTCCAGCAGGTAACCCCAGGGCTATCGCCCACCGGGCGACTTGTTTCACCTACCGTTGCGTGGGTGTAGGGCAGGGATTTCAATGCCCGGACTGAGGATCGCCGTGGCCGGCGCAACCGGCAAGATGGGGCGGGAAGCGGTCATCGCCCTGTCCAAGGCTTCCGACATGGAGCTGGTCGGCGCAACCTGCCGGCAGGACCGGGGACCTCACCTGGAAGCGCCCGATACGTCCCTAACGGTACCACTTAGCACAGACCTGGTGACTATCCTGGACGCCACCAAGCCCGAAGTGCTGGTCGATTTCACAACTGCCGCCTCTGTGATGGACGCAGCCCCCCTGGCAGCCCAACGGGGCATCCATCTGGTGACCGGCACAACGGGCCTGCTAGAAGACGACTTCAGCCGGCTGGACACCATCTCCAAGGAATACAAGGTGGGCATAGTTGTCGCCGCCAACCTCTCCATCGGAGGGGTACTCCTGGTGCACATGGCAAAGCAGGCGGCCCCCTACTTCGACTATGTGGACATCGTGGAAACCCATCATGAAGCCAAGATAGATGCGCCTTCGGGTACCGCGATGGTCCTCGTAAACGCCATCACCGAAGGACGGGAGTACCGCAGAAACGTTACGGAGAAAGAGAACATCGCCAACGTTAGGGGAGGCGAACAAGGGGGCGTGGGAGTTCACAGCATCCGCATGGCCGGCAGGGTCGCACACCACGAAGTCATAATGGGTATGGCAGGGCAGGCCCTGACCCTCCGCCACGACATGATCAGCAGAGACTGCTGCATGCCGGGGATGCTCCTGGCCATACGAGAGGTCGGCAAGCTCGGTCGTCTCGTAGTGGGTCTGGACAAGATAATGGGACTCTAGTGTCATCAGTATGAGTACAAAGCAACCCAACATAGCAGTCGTCGGAGCCACAGGGGCTGTGGGCCGGGAGTTCCTGCGCATACTCGAGCAGAGGGAATTTCCGGCGGGCGAAATCAGGCTGCTGGCATCCAGCCGCTCTGCCGGCACCAAGCTGAAGGTGCGCGGGGAGGAGCTGGAAGTGAGGGAGGCTGCTCCCGACCAGTTCCGTGAAATGGACATAGCCTTCATTTCCGTCAACAGCCAGCTCAGCGCCAGCCTGGGACCCGCGGCCGTGGAAGCCGGCGCCCTGGTCATCGACGACAGCTCCTGCTTTCGGATGGACGCGGAAGTCCCGCTGATCGTCCCAGAGGTGAACGGCGAGGATGTGAAGTGGCACCGGGGGATCATCGCCATCCCCAACTGCTCTACTACACCCCTGGTGATGGTCGCCCACCCCCTTAACCGGGAGTCCGCCGTCACCCGCATGGTGGCATCCACTTACCAGTCTGTGTCGGGCGCAGGCGCGGCCGCAATGGAGGAACTCCGGCAGCAGAGCCGAGATGTGCTGGATGGCAACGCCGTCGAGGCAGGAAACTTCCCAAGACAGATCGCCTTCAACATCTTTCCTCACATCGACGATTTCACAGCCAACGGCTACACCTTCGAAGAGCAGAAGATGCTCCAGGAAACCCGGAAGATCATGCACCTGCCCGACATCCCTGTGTCGGCCACCTGTGTGCGGGTTCCCGTCTTTGGCGCCCACAGCGCCGCAGTCCATCTGGAGTTCCAGGAATCTGTGATCCCGGAACGGGCAACTGACCTGCTGAACGAAATGCCAGGGGTAAAGGTTGTAGGTGCGCAGGGGGAAAGGGACTACCCCACTCCCTGGGATGTGGCCGGGACCGACGATGTTTACGTGGGCCGCATCCGCCAGGACATCTCCTCGGACCGCGGTTTGGCGATGTGGGTCGTTTGCGACAACCTTCGGAAGGGGGCTGCTCTCAACGCCATCCAGATCGCTGAAGAGGTGCTGCGTCTCGACTGCCTCACTCCTTCAAAGGTAGCAGCCTCATCCCGTTCCGTGTAGAATCTCATCGGTCTCCTTTTGAGGCCAATTCAGACACATGATGTCCAACTTCCCTTAATCTGCCTTAGGAGTGGTGTAGTAGATGACTTCCATAGAAGCGCAGATGCCTTTCCGATGCCCCCTGCTGATAAACGGCGAGGAGGGATCATCCTCGTCGGGAAAGCAGTTCAATCGCGAGAACCCGGCCGATAACCGGGTGACCGTTACGGCCGCCGCCGAGGGGACCGCATCCGACATGAGGGCGGCCATCGATGCGGCCCGGCGCGCCTTCGACACCAACGCAGAGGGCTGGACGACCAACCACAAGGTCCGGGAGCGGGTCCTGTTCCGTACCGGCGAGCTCATTCGCGCCAACACCGAACGCCTTGCTGCCATTGTCCGCCTTGAGGTTGGAATGCCCATCCGGCAGGCCACAGGGCACGTGACGGCCGCCGCAGACATCTTTGACTTCTACGCTGGGTATGCGGGCAAGCTCTATGGGGAGTCTTTCTTCCAACCCAGCGGTTCGATGATCAACCTGGTCAAGGAGCCCATGGGAGTCGTGGGACTGATCACCCCCTGGAACTTCCCCCTGACCCAGAGTGCTCGAAAGGTGGCCCCTGCCTTGGCCGTTGGATGCACGCTGGTGCTCAAGCCCGCCAGCTACACTCCCCAGAGCACCTTTGAGCTGGTCAAGCTGCTTCATGAAGCGGGCGCTCCCGCTGGGATCGTCAACTTCGTGACAGGCCCCGGCGATGTCATCGGCGTGGAGATGATCAGGAATCCGGGAATCGACAAGATATCCTTCACCGGCGAGACCGGCACAGGCAAGCGGATTGCCGCCGAAGCCGCCATGAACGTCAAGCGCATCAGCCTGGAGTTGGGCGGCAAAGCTCCCTTCGTCGTCTTCGAAGATTCGGACTTGGATGCAGCCGCCCGGGCCGCTGTGTTCGGCATGTTTCGCAACGCAGGCCAAGCCTGCGGTGCAACCACCAGGCTGCTCGTTCAGGACAACATCCATGACCCCTTCCTGGAGCAGGTCGTGTCCCTCACAAAGGCTATAGAGGTGGGGCAGCCGGAAGAGCTGACTACGGATATGGGCCCGCTGGTCTCCAGAAACCAGGAGAATACCGTCCAGCAGTACATCAGGACCGGCCTGGACTCGGGCTTCTCCCTGGTCACGGGCGGTAACAAGCTGACCGGCGATTTCTATGACCATGGCTACTACGTGGACCCGACCATCTTCGACAACGTGGACAACTCCTCAGCCCTTGGCCAGGAGGAGATATTTGGGCCTGTAGTTGCAGTGACCTCATTCCACGAAGAGGAAGAGGCAGTCGAGCTGGCCAACGATGTGCCATACGGCCTCGTGGCAGGCGTGTGGAGCGGCGATTACGTCCGGGCCATGCGCGTGGCCCGGCGAATCCGTGCGGGAACTGTCTGGATATGGGATAATTACGCTCAGCCGGTTGAGGGCATCTGGGGAGGTTTCAAGGAGAGCGGCGTCGGCAGGGAACTGGGCCCCTACGGCTTGGACGACTTCATTGAAGTCAAGCAGATTTACACCGACGGCACCGGCCTGGCCACCAAGCCGGCGTACCGCCAGGTAATCAAGGATTGATGAGGGTTCCAGGTCATTTACTCCCCTGCCAGGAGGTCCGAGGTGAACGAGCTAGGTAGGCTGATAACAGCGATGGTGACTCCCTTCGACAACGAAGGCAAGGTCAACTACGCTAAGGCCAAGGCCCTGGCAAACGCCCTGGTGGACTCGGGCAGCGATGGCCTGATCGTTACCGGGACCACAGGAGAAGGCCCAACGGTAACCAAGGCCGAAAAGCTCCGCCTGTATGCCGAGCTTAAGGAAAGTGTAGGGAGCAAGGCCAGCATCATCGCCGGCACCGGCACCTACAACACCGCCGAGAGCATCGAGATGAGCATCGAGGCGGAGCGGGCGGGCGCCGACGGGGTACTCTTGGTCGTGCCCTACTACAACAAGCCCCCCCAAGAGGGCCTGTACCAGCATTTCAAGGCTATCGCCGGCAGCGTCCACGTCCCTTGTATGCTGTACAACGTGACCAGCCGCACCAGCCTGAACATGACCGATGAGACGACCATCAGGCTGAGCCATGTGGACAACATCATCGGCGTAAAGGACGCGGGCAGCGACCTGGACCAGACCTCCCGGATCATCCATGGCTGCGCCGAGGGCTTCAGGGTGTGGAGCGGCAACGACAACGAGACCTTCCCCATAATGGCTATGGGCGGCTATGGCGTGGTCAGCGTCGCCTCCCACCTGGTGGGTAACCAGATCAGCGCAATGATGGGCATGGTTCTGGAGGGTGAGATAGAGAAGGCAGCTTCCGAGCACCGACGCCTACTGGCCCTGTTCAAGGTGCTGTTCATCGTGTCCAACCCCATCCCCGTTAAGCACGCCCTGAACCATATCGGGTTCGAGGTGGGAGCGCCCCGGCTCCCCTTGGTCATCCCCGACGAAAACTCGGCAAGGCAGATCGAGAAGGTGCTCGGGGAGTTTGAGATAGACCTGCCTGTGCCCGCCTAGACCCATCCTGCCCGGGATGCTTTAGGAACTCGGAACCGCCCCTGGCGTTGCAGGCCCCGCTGTCCCACGGTACGGACGGGAGAAGAATCCAGCGAGCTAGAGAATATCCCCTACCAGGATCGTTTCGTCCCGGCCAGGTCCCGTGGACACCAAGTGCACCGGGCAACCAATCAGCTCTTCTATGCAGTTGATGTAGTCCACCGCCGCCTTGGGCAGGTCCGATTTGCTGGTGGTGCTGGCCGTCGGCTCGCTCCAGCCGGGGAGCACTTCGAACACCGGCTCGCAGTTCTCCAACGTTGGAATGCTGGCCGGAAACTCCTTCACAACCTGGCCGTCAACCTTGTACCCGGTGCACACCTTAATGCTTTCCAGCCCATCCAGAACGTCCAGCCGGGTCAGAACTAAGGAGGTGAAGCCGTTGACATTGGCGCTGTACCGCCCCGCTACACCATCGAACCAACCAATGCGCCTGGCCCGCCCCGTGGTAGTTCCGTACTCATATGCCTTTTCTCGCAGGGCGTCACCCGTGGCGTCGAACATTTCCGAGGGCATTGGGCCGCCGCCAACCCTGGTGCAGTAGGCCTTGAACACTCCGACGATGCCGACGATCTCCCTGGGGCTGATTCCCAGGCCGGTGCAGGCCCCGCCGACGGAGGGTGAGGACGAAGTTACATAGGGATAGGTGCCATGGTCCACATCCAGCAGGGTGCCTTGGGCGCCCTCGAGGAGCACATTCTCCCCGCGGGCCAGGGATTCCCTGACCGTCACCTCGGCGGACTGTATGTGCTTCCCCATCTTCTCCGACCATTCCTCGCACTTTTCGTATATCTCTGACGCAGAGATAGGGTCGCCCCCGTAGATGCGGGTGATGATGGCGTTTTTGGACTCGACCACCTTTTCCAGCCGGGGACGCAGAGCCGGCAGGTCCTTCAGGTCGCCTGCCCTGATCCCTGTGCGCCCAGTCTTGTCCATGTAGGCAGGCCCGACGCCCATGCCCGTGGTGCCGATGGCCGCGTCCCCACGGGACTTCTCATCCAGGTTGTCCAGGAGGCCATGGTAGGGCATTATCAGGTGCGCCCGGTCGCTGACCTGCAATCTGCTGGTGTCCACCTCTGCCGTGCTCAGGTAGTCCAGCTCCTTCAATAGGACATCGGGGTCCACAACCACCCCGCTGCCGATAATGCAGATGGAGCGGGGCCGGAAAATGCCGGAGGGCACTAGATGGAGGCTGAACTCCCCCTGGGAATTGACGACAGTGTGACCTGCGTTGTTCCCGCCGCCGTACCGCACCACGCAGTCGGCTTTTTCGGCAAGATAGTCAATAATCTTGCCCTTCCCCTCATCGCCCCATTGGGCGCCTATCACAGCATAAGCCGGCATTCTTCCTTTATCCTCGCCGCATCCACAATTGAGTTGGCGCTTGGGAACACAGTCGTTATCCCTAGCTCCAAGCTGAAAAAGGCCTTGGGGAGTATAGCAGAGTCAACCCCTACAGGAAAGGAGAGGCGTAGCCACGCCATACCCTGCGGAGCGCGCCCCCGGTTTCCACCGAGCCGAGAGTTGTTATGCCCCGCTGTCGTACCTACCGGGATTGTAGGTGTCCGGCGGGACGACATCGTGGAAGATAGAGTACTCGGATATGACCACACTCTCTCCGTTGAGAGAGCCCCACACGAGCACGGTATAGACGCCCGGGCCATGGGCCTGCAGGACATTCCCCACGTCCGCCGTCACGGAGAAGCTCCTGCCGGATGTGTTCCAGTCCAGGGCGGTGATCCAGGGGACAGTGATGGACCTTTCCGGTATGTCGATGCTGGCGTTGTAAGCCCTCGCCCAGAACTCAAGGGCCTCATCGGGCGACCTTGGAGCAGGCGCATCAGGCGATACGTCGTAAGGGTCGGGGCAAGATTGGTACGTGAACCTAAACTCATCCTTTGGATAGTAGCTGTTGCCCGTTGGAGGTGGCCTGAGCGAGGCTGCGAGTGTGCCGAGGGCAAGGCAGTAGGTCCTGGATACCTGTCCTCTTGTGAGGGCTTGTGGAGGCGGATCGAAGTATATCTGGACACCTAGGTCCTGTTTAACCTGGAAGATTGCGCCATTGACCACCTTCCCGGACAGGGTTAGGACACCTTCTTCTAAGGACGGAAGCTGGTCGTACTCCACGTAATCTCCCTCGAAGTGCTGGATGGCGGCAAAGTTGTAACGGTCCCATGCAAGGCCGATGTTGACCTTCTTGTGCTCGGGTCGCAGGATGTTGTCCCTGTGGCCAGGACTGCTCATCCATCCCTCCATGACCTCGATTGTCTTGAGTTCGATACTGGAAATGGGCCAGTAGTTTTCGTATGGCTTGATGCAGTAGTCGAGACCACTGCCATTCTCAGCATTGGACTGATAGCCGCCGGCGAGGGTGTAACGCATATATGGCTTCAGTCCGTCCAATCCCCAGTGGGATGAGAAGCATCCTTCGAGGGAAGCCTCCGCATGCAGCTGGGCCGCTATATTGTCTCCCAAGACGACGGGCGCTAGGCCGGCTGCCACGCGCTCCTGGTTGATCAGCTCCAACATGTACAACTTCTCTTCTAAGTGGCGCTGGTCGGGCCGGATGACGGGATCGGGAGTAGCTGTAGGAGTGGGCAGCTTCGTGGGCGGTAGTGGTGTGGGAGATGGGGCCAGTGTGGGGGTGGGAGTGCGTGACGAAGTCAGCTCGGTTACCGGTGTGGGTGTCGAAGTACCGGTGCCCGGCGTTGGCGCCTGTGTAGGGGCCGGGGTCAAGGTCGGCTCGACCGGCATAAGAGGCGAGACGCCAAGATCGGGGACGTCCTCATAGTCCCTTCCCAGAGCAATTCGGACCTCCTCCTGCGCTTCAGATATCTCCCTCTGAACGCTATCTGGAAGCAAAGGCACGAGGGCGATGCCGACCAGGAAACCGACAATAAAGAAGAACAGAATGGCACGAAAGCTCATGGGTCAACGCGATCATTATTTGCCACCCGTCCGGGTAGTGTAGATGGCGGCCAACCTCTCAAAGGCTATGTATTTTATCCAAACACTCCACCGATACTGCTCTGGATATCAACCAGGAACTCGGCAGCGGCATCGGGCAAGAGGGGTACTACCAGGAACACAGCAAACACTATGCCGGCCATGAGGCTCAGACCGGCAGCTATCGGCGATACTCTCCTCCTTCGGATCCGCCCTCGCCCGCTTCTGTAGCGCTGGGCTGGGCACGGCTTCTCGCGAGCATGTGAGTGAGGCACAGGCAGCGCAATCGAATGTTCATTCGGAGTAGGCTCCTTCTGAATTAGCCTTTCGTCAGACCCAGGCAACCGGTCCAAATCGACTTGCGTCGGCCTGGGGTTTAGGATTTCGTCAGGTTGAACCTGGCTATTTGCGCTTCCTCTTCCCTTTTTCTTCCGATTCCTTTCGCCAGACTTTTCCCGCGTACCACCGATTTTTCGCAGGCGAGCATCGTTGCAGTCCACACAAGTACAAGTCACGGGATGTACACGCCACCAGTGGGGTCTCATTGCTCACCTGGTCCTCTGCCATAAAGTGAAACGATTCTAGCATGGGGCAAGGCGTCTGTTTCGTTTCCTTGTAGTGAGACTTGCTCAACTTCCCCAAATTGGTAGTACCAGTGCACCTCTCTGTGTATGCTATACTATGGTGCAGTTCCGCCCCGGGCGGTCTAGCTCTACTTGGATTGTAATCATAAAGGAGCGGGGGACCATGGAAACTTCCGGCCAGCAGGGCAATGGAGCTTGGGTTGCTGTTGATACCAAGAATCTGAAGGTCGAAGGTGAAAACAAGGGTTCCATCCTTGTTGCCAAAACCTCCGGCCGGGTTGATGGCAGCAATGCCAGAGAGTTCCAGGATGCCCTTGAGTCCATCCTAGGCACCAACGCCACCGCCCTCCTCCTTGATATGGAAGACCTCTCCTACATCAGCAGCGCAGGCCTAAGGGTCATCCTCCTCATCGCTCGTCAGCTCCAAGGCAAGTCCGGCAAGTTCGGTGTCTGCTCCCTCTCCCCATCCATCAGCGAGGTGTTCCAGATCAGCGGCTTCGACAAGATCATCCCCGTCCATCCTGCCCAAGCTGATGCCCTTGCTTCCCTTGGCAGCTAGGTGAACCCCTCCCGCTATCATGGAATCCCCTAAGCCCTACAAGATCCTCGTCGTAGATGATGAACCTGATGTGGAACCCCTTATGCTCCAGCGTATGCGCCGCCACATCAGGTCCGGCAAGTACGACTTCGTTTTCGCACAAAACGGACTAGAAGCCCTTGCCAAGCTCCGGGAAGATTCGGAGATCGACATGGTACTCTCCGACATCAACATGCCCCAGATGGATGGCCTCACTCTCCTCGAACAGATACCCAACGTAGACCCAGACCTCAGAGCTGTCATCATCTCCGCCTACGGAGATATGAAAAACATCCGCACCGCCATGAACCGCGGCGCTTTCGACTTTGTCACCAAACCTATAGATTTCGAAGACCTGGAGGTCACCATCTCCAGGACCTTAAGCCACATCGAAGAGTGGCGCGAAGCTCTGGCTTCCAGAGATAAGTTGGTTGCTATCCAGAATGAGCTGGATGTGGCCAGCAACATGCAGCAGTCCATCCTCCCCACCCAGTTCCCCTCCTCCTCCACCTACCAGGTCTTCGGCAGCATGGAACCTGCTAGAAGCGTCGGAGGAGATTTCTTTGATGTCATCCGCCTGGAAAACGGACGCATCGGCCTTGCTATCGCCGATGTGTCGGGCAAAGGGGTGCCAGCCGCCCTCTTCATGATGTCTGCACGCACCCTCCTCAAAGGGGCAGCCATCGGCTCCTCCAACCCTGCCGATGTCCTCAGAGAGGTCAACAACCTCCTAAGCCAGGACAACGATTCTGCTATGTTCGTCACCATCCTATATGCAGAGTACGACCCTGAATCCGGACATCTCTCCTACGCCAACGGAGGCCACAACGCCCCCCTCATCGTCCATGCCAACGGCTCCTCCGAACTCCTCCCTACCTCCGGAGGCATAGCTCTCGGCCTTATGCCCGACCTGCCCTACACCCAGGATGAGATCACCCTCTCCCAGGGAGATACCTTCATCCTCTACACCGATGGGGTCACCGAAGCTATGAACGCCGACTATGAAGAGTTCGGCAACGACAGGCTCCTCAACATCTTCACCAACGGCTCCCCAGGCAACTCCCATGATGCCAACGATGCGGTCTTCCACAACGTCCGCACCTTCGTCGCCGAAGCTCCCCAGTCCGATGACATCACTTGCCTTACCCTCTCCAGGGGCCAGTTCTCATCTTGACCACCAGTTCCCTCCTCCTCAAGGTGAAAAACGACCGGGATGAACTCCCGCGCATCGTCGATGCCCTCCAGGAGTTCGGAGATGAACAAGCTTGGCCCCAAGACCTCTCTTTCCGTGTGCACCTGGTTGTGGAAGAGGTCATCCTCAACATCATGGACTACGGCTTCGACTCAGGCACCCATCTCATAGACCTCAACATCTTCTCCGGACCTGATGCCCTCACCCTGGAATTCATCGACGGAGGCAAGCCCTTCGACCCCCTCACCCAAGGCCCTGAACCCGACACCCAGGCACCTATAGATAACCGCCCCATCGGAGGACTGGGCATCTACCTGTCCGTCACTATGATGGACCATGCTTCCTACCGCAGAGAAAACAACAAAAACCACCTCACCCTCATCGCTAAACGAGAAGAGTAGATTTCTAGGAAGACCCTGATGCTTAGCCTCAAGCTTCGTTTCTCCCGACACCTCACAGCCCTGTTCCTCATCACGGCCCTGGGAGTATTGACGGGGCTGGCATGTGGCGGTTCCCAGGAGGCGACTCCTATCCCCACGCCCCCGCTTTCTCCTCCTCCAGTGAGCAACGGAGACGGTCCCACTCCCGGCGCCTTCGACGACCGTGTAGTGTTCGGCCAGTCAGCGGCATTCAGCGGACCTGCCTCGCAGCTGGGACTCAACATGCAGCTGGGCATCCTATCGGCTTTCCACGAGGTGAACCAGGCGGGAGGCGTAAACGGCAGGCTACTGGAGCTGGAATATGAGGATGATCGCTACGAGCCGGAAGCCGCCATCGCCAACACCTCGAAACTGATCAACGAGAATGAAGTGTTCGCTTTGATCGGGGCCGTTGGAACGCCTACATCCCGCTCCGCCACTCCAGTAGCCGAGGAGGCCGGGGTCCCATACATGACACCCTTTACGGGCGCCGAGTTCCTGCGGGACCCCAATTGGGAATACGTGATGAACCTGCGGGCATCCTACTACCAGGAAACGGAAGAGATGGTCGCCCGTCTGACGGAGGACCTGGGAGTGACGCGCATCGCCGTGATGTACCAGGACGATTCCTTTGGCCGGGCCGGATACAACGGCGTCCTGCTTGCCCTCGAAAAGCGTCTCATGGAACCTGTTTCTATTGGGCTTTACACCCGCAATACTACCGCCGTGAAAGCGGGTCTCCTCGACCTCCAGGAAGGAGACCCCGAAGCGGTTATCGTAATTGGGGCGTATCAGCCCGTGGCAGCGCTGATTACGTGGGCGCGTATGATTGAGATGGGTTCCATCTTCATGACCGTATCCTTCGTCGGAAGCAACGCGCTCGCAGAGGACCTGGCAAGCATGAACGTGGACGTTAGTGAAGGTGTTTACGTTACCCAGGTAGTCCCCTTCCCCACCGACGATTCCCTTCCTGTAACAGCTGCTTACATGGCAGCGCTGGAGGCCTACTCTCCAGGGGCTGTTCCCGGTTTCGTGTCCTTCGAAGGGTATCTGGCGGGTCGCCTGGCTATTGAAGGCCTCAAGGGCTGCGGCGGGGAGATCACCAGGGGATGCTTCCTCAACAGCCTACGGAGCCGCGACGTAGTAGATATAGACGGGTTTGAGCTCCGCTACGGCGAGGGCGACAACCAGGGGTCCGATAGTGTCTTTTTGACCCGAATAGGCGACAATTATGGATATCACCCAGTAGAGAACCTTCAGGATGTGCTGCCATGAAAGATCGATTAAGGGCAGTGCTGGAGCTGCGAAACCGCCTCTCCACCCAGCTTTATGCCGCCATAGGAAGCATGGTGCTTCTTACCATTGCTGCCGGCTTGGTAGGCTGGTTCTCCTTCAACAGGGTGGGAGAAGCCCAGGACGAGGTGAATGAACGCAGCGTCCCTGAGCTGGTCGCAGCCTTCGAAGTCGCCCAGGAAGGCGGGGTTCTGGTGGTGGCAGCCCCTCGTCTGACAACCTCTGAGACGCCCGAGGAGCTTGCCGGCGTATCCGCCGAGATTAAGGAAGCCTACCTTATCCTCGAAGAAGCGCTAAAAGTCTTGAAGGAGCAGAGCGAGAACACTGAAGCTTTTGAGCGCCTCCAGACCGACGCCAACTCGCTCATAGAAAACATACGTGCCATAGAAGCGGAAAAAGCCGAGTCCTTCGAATTGAGGGAACTCAGCCAGAACCTGAGGGTGAGACTTCAAGGGCTTGTGGACGAACTGGACAAGACCATGGTACCCGCAGTGGATGACCAGTTGTTCTACACCATCACCGGCTTCTCATCCCTCGATGAGCCGAGGGCGGAGCTAGAGGAACACTTTTCTGAAGAACAAATCAACCAGTACCGCCACTTATCAGACCTAGTATCGGACTCGGGAATCGCAGCGTCTCTCCTCGAAAGCGCCTACAGCATATCTGAAGTTCATCAGCTGGAACCTCTGAGAGAACGCTTCGAATCATCAGAGGGACGTATACAAAGCAGCTTGGCAGCCATCGACGGCACACGATTGAGCAGAAGGGTTTCTCCCCTGGCAAATACTTTGATCGTATTGGGTTCGGGGGAAGCAGGCATATTCGCCCTGCTGAACCAGGAACTCCGCCTCGCAGCCAGCCAACGAGCCCTTTTGGCTGAGAACCGCAACATCTCCCTTAGCTTGGTTACCGAGGTGAACAGCGTAGTCAGCGCAGCTAACCTGAATGCCCAGGAAGCCACTCGCGCCTCTACCCAGGCAGCCCTGACTGGCCGGACGCTGCTCCTGGCAATTAGCGCCATCAGCATCGGCGGCGCGATTCTGATCGCCTGGTTCTTCGTGGGCCGGGTAATATTGCGACGCTTGCAGATGCTGTCCCAATGGATGCGTCGCATGGCAGGAGGGGACCTGGAAGCCCAGGTGGAGATCGGCGGACGAGACGAGGTAGCGGACATGGCCGCAGCCCTGGAAGTGTTCAGGCGGCACGCATTGGAAGTACAGCGACTGAATTTGGTGGAGCAGCTGGCCGGCGAGCTCCAGGGAAAGAACGATGAACTGGAGAACGCTCTTGGTGAATTGGAGAAGGCCCAGGACCAGATAGTAATGCGGGAAAAGCTGGCGGCCCTTGGTGAGCTCACCGCAGGTGTAGCCCATGAGATCAGGAACCCCCTCAACTTTGTCAAGAACTTCTCCGAGGTGTCTGAAGAGCTTCTGGTCGAGCTGAAAGAGGTACTGGAAGAATCGGGCGACGCCCTAAACGAGAACCAGAAGGGCCTGATCGAAGATATCTCGGGTGACCTCTCCAGCAACCTGGAGCGCATCGGCTCCCACAGTGAGCGGGCCAATCGCATCGTGCACGACATGCTCATGATGGGGCGAGGCTCGGCCGAGTGGCAGCCCACCGACATCAATGGGCTGCTGGATGAGTACGCACGGTTGGCCTACCACAGCGCCCGCGCATCGGATGCCGACTTCCAGTTGGACTTGCAGCACGACCTCGACCCGGAGGCGGGCGAGCTGGAGATCATTCCCCAGGACATGGGACGGGTCTTCCTCAACATCGTAGGCAATGCTTGCTACGCGACCGACCAGAGGCGCCGAACCGCTTCGGAACAGGGGCTAAGCATTACCGACTACATGCCGACTGTGAATCTGACCACCAAGCGGACTGAAGATGTGGTGGAGATTCGCATCAGGGACAACGGAACAGGCATGCCACCTGAAGTGGCCGAAAAGATATTCAACCCCTTCTTCACCACCAAGCCCACCGGCCAGGGTACGGGACTGGGACTGGCCCTCTCGAATGACATCGTTCGAGAGCACGGAGGCACCATCCAGGTAGAGTCTGCGCCCGACGAGTACACCGAGATGATCATCCGCCTTCCCCTTGAGCGCTACCGGGAGAATGGCGCAGAAGAGGATGGGGATTCCCTCGATCCCGAGGAAGAGTCTGCAGATACCCCTGAGCCCGAGTTGGAAGCGACGCCCTCAGAGTGATACCTGGCCGGGCTGTTCTCCCAGAGGATACCTGGCCAGTCACCGCCTAGAGCGAAGATAGTCAACATTGGGATGTGGCTAGCCCTCGTTCTGCATGCTTCTGCTGAACCTGCGGGCAGCCCTCGCCATATCCCGGAGCCGCTGTTCTACCTTGAAATGCACAGTACCGTCGGGATATCCCTTGTCGTCCTGCCACTCCCCCGCCGGGACTCCCGTAAGGATCTCTATCCCTTCATCCACCGTCGAAACGCCGTAGATACGGAACGATCCCGCTTCGACAGCCTCGATAACCTCGTCGTTCAGAGCGAGGTGCTTCAGGTTGTCCCTCGGGATGATTACCCCCTGGCCGTTGGTGAGGCCTCGACTCTTGCAGATGTCGAAGAATCCTTCGATCTTCTGGGTTGCGCTTCCTATGGCCTGAATGTCCCCGTTCTGGTTCACAGCGCCCGTAATCCCAATTCCCTGGGCTATGGGGAACCCGGAGATGGCTGAAAGCAGAGCGCACAGCTCGGCTGATGAGGCGCTATCGCCGTCCACCTCGCTGTAGCTCTGCTCGAAGCTTATGCTGGCGGACAGGGACAAGGGTTTATCGTAGCCGTACTTGCCTTTAAGGTAACCGGTCAGGACCATGAAACCCTTGTCGTGAATCTTCCCGCTCAGCCTGATTTCTCGTTCGACATTTACCAGCTGGCCGCGTCCTAAAGATACCCGTGCCGTGATCCGGCTGGGCTTCCCAAAGGCTGAAGTCCCGTAGCCCAGGACCGCCAGGCCATTCACCTGCCCGACCACCTCTCCTTCGGTGGAGATGCGGATAGTGCTGTCCTCGATGAGCTCCTGCAGCCGGTCCTCCCTCAGGCTGGAGCGGTACTTCCGCTGCTCCTGGGCCTTCTTCACGTGCTCATGGGTGACAACCTCTTCACCGTCTATCCCTGCCCAGTAGTTGGCCTCCGTGATGATGTCCGACACATCGTTGAACCGAGTGGTCAGCTTCTCCTGGTGTTCGGCCAATCGGCTGGAGTACTCGATGATGCGAGCAACGGCGGAATTGTGGAAGGGCATCAGGTTGGCGTCGTGGTGCCGGGCAGACACAAAGGCCGCATACTTGTTCACGTTCTCGGGCGTACGCTCCATCACGGTGTCGAACTCAGCCCTCACCTTGAAGAGGCGCCGGAAGTCCTCGTCGGCGGACTGAAGGAGACGCAGAGCGTCCGGGGTGCCCACGAGAATGACCTTGGCATCCACCGGGATAGGCTTGGGGCGCAGCGTGGATGAGGGAAGGGGGTTGTTCTGCTCCCCTATGTTCTCGATGCGTACTTCACCGCTATTGAGCACACGCTTGAGCGTCTGCCAGGACAGGGGGTTCTCCAGCAGGTCCCGGGCTTGGAGAATGAGATAGCCCCCGTTGGCTTCATGGAGGGCGCCTCCCTTGATCATCATGTGGTCGGTGGTCAGCATCCCCATCCGGGCGTCATAGTCGATCCGTCCGAATAGGTTGTAGTAGGTCGGATTGGTTTCGCTGATTATGGGCGCGAACTGGCAGGCTATGTTGTCCAGCAGGTAGTTGACTTTGTACCGCACAAAATCGCCATCATCGGTCGACGTCTGATCAGCTCCAGGGTTCTTGGTATCGGGCGGCTTGAACTGGCCGGAATGCTCGACCATGTCCTTCTCGACCAGCGCCAGGTACGCGCCGATCTCGGGGAATTCGGCATACTTGGCCTTCAGGTCCTCCAGCGCCGGCGAAAGGACGGACCTGACGACGTCCCGGTCCACCTCCAAAGCCTCCTCGGCCGTTTCTTTGTCCAGGCGCCTAATGTCTCCAAGGACGCGCTTTACGTCCTGCATCAGCACATCGGACCGGCGACGAATGCCCGCCCGCTCCTTCTCCGACAACCTAGCCAAATCCTCTTGCGGCAGGGGCTGACCGTGGCTCAAGGGGACGGGGGAAAAGCCGGCGGAGGTGGAAACCAGGGCGAATCCCGCCCCCTTCGCCATCATCTCGATGCTCCCTGCCATAGCTTGGCGCTTTGCTTCCACCCCCCGCATAGCATCTCCCATGCGCTTGGCGTAATCTTCGCCCTCGAACACCCGAAGGTAGTCCCGTCGTACCGAGGCGACCAGCTCATCCATATCTTCAGCCAGGAGTTTCACCCACCCGCAGGGCAGGGAAATGGGTACGGGCTGGGAGGGATCCTCAAAGTTGTAGACATACCCCCAGTGGGGGGGAGCAGGCCTGGGGGATGCCACTTGCTCAACGAAGTATCTCAGTGCTGTGTTTCTGCCCGTGCCCGGGAGTCCCGAAATGAACAGGTTGAATCCCCGTTCACGGATATTCAACGCCAAGTCCAGGGCGCTCAAAGCCCGTTCCTGCCCGATCATCCCCTCCAACGGGGCCACCTCTTCGGTGGTGGTGAAGCTGAAGGTGGCGGGATCGCACCTGTTGTTCAGCAGGTGTACGGAGACCTCGAGGTCCTGGATGCCCACTATGGTTCTCCTATGATCATGCGGATGGATTCCCGTCGGGCCGGAAACCCTACTGCGCTAGACCTGATTCGCTACGCTGAACTGGTCCCTCGTCGGCATCCGGCAGGCGTAGTCTAGAAGTATAACAGTATAGCAATCAGCCTCTTCAAAAGGGGCGATCGGCAGCTGTCAAACCGCATTAATCTCGCTTCAGGCTAAGTCTGTAGCCATGCTATAATGGCCTGTGCCTGTGACATAAGCGGATGCTGACCCAGCAGCAGACTGGCTTCCGGGCCAGCCCCTAAAGCCAGTCCTCAGAGCCCCCGACAGCGATAACGCTATTCTTTCCGCTGTCTTGCGCGCACTCACATCCCCTTGGGGCGACCCAATCATAGTGCCGGAGAGGGGCCTGCGGGCAGCCCGGAAAGGCCAGTTGAGTGAGGAGAAGTGCTCAGTGAGGGAAACCATGGGCCCTTTCGATGAGCTAAGGGTGTTTACGGGCAATGCCCACAAACAGCTTGCCCAATCGGTGTGCGACTACCTGCAAATCCCCTTGGGACAGGCTGAGGTGTTCAAGTTCAGCAACGACAACACCTTCGTCCGCATCCTGGAGAACATCCGCCAGAGAGATGTCTTCATCGTCCAGCCCACCTGCTACCCGGTGAACGACCACCTCATGGAACTCCTGATCATGATCGATGCGGCCAAGCGGGCATCGGCCGGGCGAGTCACCGCCGTCGTTCCCCACTACGGGTACGCCCGCACCGACAAGAAGGACCAACCCAGGGTGCCCATAACCGCCCGGCTGGTTGCGGACCTGCTCTCGGCTGCGGGCTGCGACCGCATCCTCACCATCGACCTGCATGCAGGCCAGATTCAGGGGTTCTTCAATATTCCTGTGGATGAGCTCACCACCCTCCCTATCCTGGGGCGCTACTTCCAGGACAAGGGGCTGGACAACCTCGTAATAGTTGCCGTGGACATCGGGATCAGCAAGAGGGCCAGGGATATGGCCGAGCTGCTCCATGCTCCCCTGGCCATCGTCGAGAAGCGTCGCACCGGCAACGATGACAAAGCGGAAATGCTCAACGTGATAGGCGATGTGGAGGGGAGGGTAGCCCTCACCTTCGACGATGAGATCGACACTGCCGGCTCCCTGTTGACCGCGGTTAAGGCCCTGAAGGACCATGGTGTGACCAAGGTGTATTCGTGCGCCACCCACCCCGTCTTTTCGGGGAATGCCCATGAACGCATATTGTCCAGCGCCATGGAGGAACTGGTAGTCACCGACACCATACCGGTGCCCGAAAGCGACAGAAACGGCAAGATAACAGTCCTTTCGGTTGCTCCTCTGCTGGGCGAAGCCATCCGCCGCATCCACGAGGGTCAATCTGTAGGTGAGTTGTTCAAATAGGGGCACAATTGAGACATGGTCAACGTACTATCGAAGATAATGGGCGATTCCACGGACCGGGCTGTCAAGAAGCTCACCCCCTTGGTGAAAGAGATCAACGAACTTGAGCCTAGCCTGGAAGCCCTGAACGATGAATCCCTCGGACGAAAGACCGCCGAGTTTCGGGAACGCCTGGCAAAGGGCGAAGACCTGGACGACCTTCTCCCCGAGGCGTTCGGCGTGGTGCGGGAGGCGGCAAAGCGCACCCTGGGACAGAGACACTACGATGTCCAGCTGATGGGCGGCATGGTACTGCACCAGGGCAAGGTCGCCGAAATGAAGACGGGGGAGGGCAAGACCCTGGTGGCCACCCTGCCCGCCTACCTGAATGCCATTACCGGAGAGGGTGTGCACGTCGTAACCGTAAACGATTACCTGGCCCGCCGGGACTCATCGTGGATGGGGCCGGTCTTCCATAAGCTGGGCCTCAGCGTAGCGTGCCTCCAACACGAATCGGCCCTGATGTTCGACCCATCGTTCCAAGGCGCGGATCCCTCCCAAGTCCCCGTCGTCGGCGCCTCCCGACAGGAAGCCTATCGCGCCGACATCACCTACGGCACAAACAACGAGTTCGGCTTCGACTATCTCCGCGACAACATGGTTGTCGTTGAAGATGGCATCGTCCAGAGAGGCCACCACTACGCCATCGTGGACGAAGTGGACAACATCCTCATCGACGAAGCCCGGACGCCCCTCATAATCAGCGGGCCGGCCGAGGAGCCGGTGCAGCTTTACTACACCTTCGCCAAGCTGGTTCCCCGGCTCAAAGAAGACGACTACACCATCGACGACAGGACCCAGTCCATCTCACTGACCCAGTCGGGCATCTCCAACATGGAGCGATGGGCCAAGGTGGGCAACCTGTACGATGCCGAAAACTACCACCTCGTCCACTTCATTGAGAACGCCCTCACCGCCCAGGTTATGCGCAAGAGGGACAAGGACTACGTGGTCCGGGACGGCGAGGTCGTAATAGTCGATGAGTTCACGGGAAGGCTCCAGTTCGGGCGCCGCTGGTCCGACGGGCTCCATCAGGCTGTGGAAGCGAAAGAAGGGGTGAAGATCCAGCGGGAAAGCATCACATACGCTACCGTCACCCTGCAGAACTACTTCCGTATTTACGACAAGCTGGCGGGAATGACAGGTACAGCCCTGACGGAGAGCGAAGAGTTCTACAAGATCTACGGCTTCGATGTGACCGTGATTCCCACCAACAAGCCCATGGTTCGGGATGACCGTCCGGACCTGATCTTCAAGACTGAAGAAGGCAAGTGGACCGCCGTCTCCCAGGAGATCAAAGAGCACCACGACAGGGGCCAACCTGTGCTGGTTGGGACCACCTCCATCGAAAAGTCCGAGAAACTCAGCGCCATGCTCCGCCGCTCGGGAATCCCCCACAACGTGCTCAACGCCAAGCAGCACGAGCAGGAAGCCCAGATTGTGGCCCAGGCAGGCCGCCCCGGAGCGGTAACCGTGGCGACGAACATGGCTGGTCGGGGGACAGACATAGTCCTGGGCGGCAACCCAGACGGCCTGGAGATGGGTGATGAGCAGTGGCAGACCGACCATGAACAGGTCGTGGCCCTGGGGGGCCTGCACGTCATCGGCACGGAGCACCACGACTCCCGTCGGATCGACAACCAGCTAAGAGGACGTTCCGGCCGCCAGGGAGACCCGGGAAGCTCCCGCTTCTACGCCTGCCTGGAAGATGACCTTATGCGCCGGTTCGGAGGCGACCGCATCAAGGGGCTTATGGGGCTGGTTGGCTTGGGGGATGATACCCCCCTGGAAAACCGCATGGTCACCAAGTCCCTGGAAGGGGCGCAGGTCAAGGTGGAAGGCCTCCACTTCGAGAGCAGGAAGCACCTACTGGAATACGACGATGTCCTGAACAACCAGAGGCAGGTAATCTACACAAAGAGACGCGAAGCCATATCCAACGACGATCTGGAGCAGACTATTCTGGCTATGGTGCAGCAGAAGGTCACAGACCTGGTCAAATACTCCCTCCCGGGGAAAGAACATGATGATTGGGACATCGAAGGCTTCTTGGAGGAGCTTAAGGTAGCATTGCCCCTGCCGGCAGACATGGACAGCGAGGAAAAGCTGCTTCAACTGGACCGCAAGGTTATAGAAGAGAGGCTCCTGGAGCACACCCAAGCAGTCTACGGTGAACGGAAGGAAACCCTCGGCCCTGATAACATGAAGGCTATGGAGAAGCTCCTGATGCTGCGCTCCATAGATGCCCATTGGGTCAGCCACCTCACCTCCCTGAATGACCTTCGCCAAGGCGTAGGGCTTCATGCTTTCGGGCAAAGGGACCCCCTGGTCATGTACAAGACCGAAGGCAGCCGGATGTTCCAGGAGCTGCTCAAGCGCATCGAACGGGATGTGGTGCACAGCATCAACTACGCCTCCTTATCCACCGCTCCGGGAGCCAGGGCCTCCAACGGCGCCATGAAGGCAACCCCAATGAACGCGGTGGCGTCCAGCAGCCAGGGAGCGTCTGCAGCTGGTGCAACCAAGAAGGTCGGTCGAAACGATCCGTGCCCCTGCGGCAGCAACAAAAAGTACAAGCGATGCCACGGCAGCAACGGTTGACCGAGGCGCAAGAACACCACCGCAGCGTCATTTAGCATGACCCACAGCAACGAAGAAATCGCCTTAGTGTTCGAAAACATGGCCGCCCTCCTGGAGTTCAAGGGAGATGCGGTCTTCAAGATTCGCGCGTACCAGAGGGCATCTCGCACCATCGATCACCTCCCCTTCTCCCTCACCCAGGCGCTGGACGATGGCATGGACCTGAAGACTATCCCCGGTATCGGCGATGCCATCAGCAAGAAGATCAAGGAGTTCATCGACACCAACCAGGTCCAAGCCTTGGAACGGCTGAAGGGCGAGCTTCCGGAAGGGATTCTCGACCTGATGGAGCTGCCAGGGGTCGGCCCCAGGACCGCCGCCGTTATCGTAAAGGAGCTGGGAATCACCAGCTTGGAAGATATGGAGAAAGCTGCCCTGGACGGCTCCCTGGCGGCCCTGCCCCGGTTGGGAGAGAAGAGCGCCGAGGCTGTATTGGAATTCATACGGTCCCGTCGCACCAAGGAACATCCCGCCGGACTCACCCCGGCGGGCTCCTAGCAGGGCGTTATGTCAACTGGGTCAGCAACCGGAACAAGGCGCCTTCCCCATGTGGATGTTCCCTCACCCAATGGCCATTTGCTCCCGGAAGACCCCGCCGTAGCCCATCTCAGGGCTCAGCTAGAGGCAGGACGGGAATGGTGCGAAGCTCTGCTGGAGACTATCGGTCAGTGGACCCTGGCGGAAGAAGAGCACAACGGGCGGACGTACAATTACCTGCTCCTGGGAGAAGCCTTTGATTGGCTGCTGCTGGCCGAGAGGCTGTGCAGCGAAATGGATGGCGCCATCCCCAAGGAGTCCAAGGAGGAGCTGCTCTTTCGAGGCAGGCTTCCCGGGTCCTTCACAGCCGAGAGGTTTCGTACCCTCATAGGCCACAGCAAGCACCGGGCCTTCTTGAACTACTGGTACGGAGTGGTGATCGAAGAGGCCCTCCAGCTAAAGACTGAAGAGGAGCTGCGCAAGCAGCACCTCGCCCGCGGATTTCCCGATACCGACGACCTGACCGAGGAGGTCTTTGCCAAGCTGTATGAGGGCGGGCGCGAGGAGCTGTTCAAGGAGTTCCTAAAGGAGACCGGCAAGAAGCACCGTGCGTCGCGTTCCCTGAGCGATTTGAAGGAGTTCACCTACTGGCTGTTCAAGCGCCGGGTGCGCATCTGGGACCCGGCCCGGGTTGCCAGCGATACCCGGAAGGGCTTGGTGAGGCTGGACCAATTGCGTTCCTCGGACTGCTATCTGGGCGGTTGATGTCGCAGCCCCGGATGCCCGCTACGAAGGCATCTGGACCAGCACCTGCTCAAGACGCTCCCGGCGTTCCTCCATGGTGCGCTCCCTTTCACGCTCCCGCTCTACCACCTCTTCAGGGGCCCGGCTGCTGAACTTATCATCGGCCAGCAGTTTTCGCACCCTCTCCAAAGCTTCGGAGGTTTCCTCCAGCTCTCCCTGCAGGCGGTCCCGCTCGGTCGAGATGTCCACTACCCCGGCCAGTGGAACCTTTACGACGACCTGGCCTAACACCATAGTCATTGCTTGGTCAGCCACCCCCGAATCCCCATCGCCGGCGTCGGAGCCAGCATCAGAGATAATCAGGGGAGAGGCCGTCGCCAGTACCTCCATCATTGTGGACTCTTCCTTCAGAGCGCCCGCCAGCTGGCCGGGCGACAGGGTTGCGGGAAGCTTCTGCCCAGGGGCAATGCGGAGCTGGGCACGGGCGTTGCGAATCCCCCGGACCACCTGGAGTATCTCCTGCATCTCATCGTCGGCGGAAGCATCCACCTTCTCCTCGTCGAACACCGGATAGGGCGCGATCATGATGGACTCGGGGAGTTCATCCTGGTCCGGGAGCCTGCTTACCAAGTTCTGCCAGATCTCTTCGGTGATGAAGGGCATGAATGGGTGCAGAAGTCTGAGGGTCTGCTCGAGGACATGGGCAAGCACCTTCAGGGGAGACTGGTCTCCGGACCGGATGCGCACCTTGGCCATCTCGATGTACCAGTCGCAGTAGTCCCCCCACAGGAACTCGTAGATGGAGCGCTGGGCTTCGCCTAGCTCGTACTCCTCCATGTACCTGTTGACCGTCCGACTGAGAAGGCTGAGGCGGTGCAGTATCCACCGGTCCTGGCGAGCCATGCCATCAGACGAGCCCAGGTTGCGCCAACCCAGGAGATCGGAGGGAGCAGCCCTGTCCATGTTGGAGAGTACGAAGCGGGAGGCGTTCCAGAGCTTGTTGGCAAAGTTGCGGGTGGACTCCAGCTTGGACTCTCCCAATCGCTGATCGTTACCCGGAGCCGTGCCCGTCGTCAGGGCAAATCGCAGGGCATCGGTGCCAAACTCCTCGATGAGCTGAAGGGGGTCCAGGACGTTTCCCTTTGTCTTGCTCATCTTGACCCCCTCCGCATCGCGAATCAGGCCATGCAGGAAGACGGTGTGGAAAGGTTCCCGGCCCGTGTTTTCCAGGCCCATCATGATCATACGGGCGACCCAGAAGAACAGGATGTCGTAGCCCGTCTCCATGACGAAGGAGTTGTGCCCTGACTCCGCAGAATCGAAGTCGGCCTCCGGGTAGAAGCGGGTGAAGTCGTCGTTATCCCCAGGCCATCCCACTGTGGAGTGCGGCCACAGGGCGGAGCTGAACCAGGTGTCCAGCACATCGGGGTCTTGCCAAAGGTCTCCAGACGGGCAATGGGCGCATGCAACGACTTCATCCACCGACGCAGTGCTCTCACCGCAGGAGCGGCAGTACCACACCGGGATGCGGTGTCCCCACCAGAGCTGGCGGCTGATGCACCAGTCGCGGATATTCTCCAGCCAGTTCCTGTACACGTTGGAGAACCGCTCGGGCACGATGCGGATGCGCCCCTCGGAAACTGCCCGGTACGCCCGGCCTGCTATGGACTCAGGATCATCGTAGGCTCCCACATCCATGAACCATTGGGTGCTTACGAGGGGCTCGACGACGGTCTTGCATCGCTGGCAGTGACCCACCGAGTGGCGGTAAGCCTCGATCTTCTCCAGGTATCCCTCATCCTGGAGCCTCTGGACAATATCGCTGCGGCACTGGAAACGCTCCACTCCCGCGTAGCTCCCTGCCTCCCCGCTCATGGTCCCGTCCTGCTCGATGATGGTGACTACGGGAAGGTTGTGCCTCCTGCCTATCTCGAAGTCCGTCGCATCGTGGCCGGGAGTAACCTTGAGGGCCCCGGTGCCGAACTGGGGATCGATGGCGCCGTCGGCGACTACAGGGATCTCCCTGTTCACGATAGGCAATATGGCGAGCTGGCCTACCTGGGCTCCGTACCGCTCATCCTCGGGGTTCACCGCAACTCCCGTATCCCCGAGCATCGTCTCGGGTCGTGTGGTGGCAACAACGATGTGACCCTGCCCGGACTCCATGGGGTAGCGTATGAAGTAGAGAGAGCCGTCCTGCTCTGCGTGCTCAACCTCAAGGTCCGACAAAGCCGTGGAACACCTGGGGCACCAGTTAATGATCCGCTCGCCCCGATAGACCAAGCCCTTGTTGTACAGGTTGACGAAGGTTGTCCGCACAGCGAGGCTGGGACCCGGGTCCAGGGTGAAGCACAGGCGGGACCAGTCGCAGGAAGCGCCCAGGCGCTTATGCTGCTCATCTATGGTGTTGCCGTAGCGCCTCACCCACTCCCACACCTGCTCCACGAAGGCTTCCCTGCCCAACTCCTGGCGGCTGGTGCCCTGCCGGGCGACCTGCTGCTCAACGACCCACTGGGTGGCGATACCCGCATGGTCCTTGCCGGGCAGCCACAGCGTGGCGTCGCCGAGCATCCGATGCCAGCGGCAGAGGACATCCTGGATGGAAGCCGTCAGCGCATGCCCAAGGTGGAGCTCTCCAGTCACGTTGGGCGGGGGCATGATCACCACGAAAGGCTTCTTGCCAGGGTCCGTTGAGGGGGTGAAGTACCCCCCTTCTATCCAGAAGTTGTATATGCGGCCCTCAACCTCCTTGGGGTCGTAGGCCTTGGACATCTCGCTGTTGGCTGGTGTGGACATCTCCTCCATCCCCATCGATCCCCTGTCCGGGTGGCTACAGTTTAGCATCAGGCTAAGGGAATGGAGATGAAAACACGGGGTTCATCCCCGATCGCCGCCGTGGTGTGGCCCTTGCCCGTCAGGTCCTCCACCATGTTCACGTCCCCCGGGCCGAACTGCTGCCGTGTGCCGTTGGTGGAAACAAGCTCGCCCATGCCCGACAGGGTAATGTGGAACTGCCGGCGAGGCGCCGGATGGAGCTCCACGAAATGCCCCGGCTCCCAGCGGGTGATGGATATGGTGGCGTTGGGGTCAACCTGGACGGGACCTGTCGGAGCATCGATGGGTTCGAAGTGAGTCTCGCCATCATCGCCTGTATAAGTCCTGTAGAACATGTTCTTTACTCCTTCTCTTGGTCGAAAATACACGTTCCGTTCCGCCGTAGCGGAACGCCCCGTCGAAAACCCCAGGTCGAGACGTGGTAAGGGTTAATCCAGCGGTATCGCCACCGATACCCGCGGGACATCTCCCACAACCCTCGTGGTGTGACCCTTGCCCGTCAAGTCGTCGGCCAGCATTACATCCCCCGGCCCAAACCTGTGGAGCGAACCATCGCCCAAGCCGATCTCCACCTCACCCTGCAGGGTGATGACGTACTGGCGGCGGGGTGCGGGATGGAAATCGATGAAGTAGCCCGGGTCCGACTTTCTGAAGGTGACCCCCGTGGCCGGCTGGAGCACCGGACCATCTATCTGGCCAAAGGGGGGCTCCAGGTCCTCAAGATGAGACTGCCCGTCGTCCCCAGAAAACAGTCTTTTGAACATGCGCGCCCTCCAATCAGCTAGCAGGCAGGCCTGCTGAGTATGTCTCCAGCGATCTTCCGGGGGATAAGCTGCCCGTCACCCATGGATCCGGAAAACTGGCCGTTCTCTACCACCACTTTACCACGCAGGATGGTAGTAACCGGCCATCCCCGCACCTGCCAGCCCTCCCAGATGCTGTAGTCTCCGATGTGCAGGTCGCTCATCGACAGGGCTTTGGAAAACTCCGGGTCGATGAGGACTATGTCGGCATCGCTTCCCGTGGCGATTGCGCCCTTCCGGGGATAGTAGCCCATTATCTTGGCAGCATTGGCCGAGGTAACGTCGACGAATCGCTCCAGTGACATACCTTGCTTGGACACGCCTTCGCTGAAGGTGATGCCCATCCGGGTCTCGGCGCCGTTGTGCCCACCGGTGATGTCGTGGGTAGTCCTGCCGGCGATCTTGGTCGCGAAATCGGTGCAGTATTCATCGGTGGCCATGCTGTTGATGCCGCCTTTGATCAGCCCATCCCACAGGGACTGGCGGTCCTCCTCGGACTTCAGGGAAGGGTAGGTGTGGTACTTCATGCCGTCGGGCTGCTTGTAGTCTTCGGCGTTGAAGCTGGCGTAGTTGTGCAGGGTCTCTCCATACACCGGCTGCCCCCTGCCACGCGCCTCTCGGACGGCGTTCAGACCTTCTTTGGCGCTTATGTGCACGAAGTACACGGCCGCTTCCGTCCATTCAGCCACCCGGATTACCCGCCTGAAGGACACATCTTCGGACATGTTGTTGTGCACCTCGTGGATGTTGAACCACTCGGTGCGCTCCTCCTCGGCCAGCTTCTTGTACATGTACTGAACGATGTCATCATCTTCGGAGTGGACGAACATCAGCCCGCCATTGGCGGCAGCCTGCTCCATTATCCCCGACAGGTGACCCATGCCGACCAAGCGTCCCTCCCCTTCGGGGATGTTTTCCTTGGGACGGATGTTAGTGGTGAATATCTTGATGGTGGGGAACCCTCCCTGGACTGCTTCCGGTATCTGCTCCATGACCCGGGTGGGGACCTCGCCCAGAAGCATCAGGTGGTGGGAGTAGTCGCAGTAGGAGTTGCCGCTCCAACGATCCGTGCGTTCGTCGATTGCCTGGAAGATGTCTATGTCGCCCATCTGGATGGCAAAGTCGGTGAGGGTGGTGGTGCCTCCGAACAGGGCAGACCTGCTCACCGCTTCGGGAGGCGCTGTGAATTCGCCGGGCCGGCCTGCGATGGGGGCGGCGATGTGGGCGTGGGGCTCGATCCCGCCCGGGACCACGATCTTCCCGCTGGCATCCAGGATGCGGGCAGAGTCGCTGGGAAGAGCGCCTTCCAGGGCTACCGCGACGATCTTTTCGCCCTGCACAGCCACGTCCCAGTTCCCAACACCCCAGGGGGTTACCACCTGTCCGCCCCTGATGATCAGGTCAAGCATCGGGCACCTCGCGGGCCTTATGATCAGCTAGTGTAGCATAAGGCAATTGGGCTGTGCACCAGCTTTGTCCACCGCCGCAGATGGGCCCTTCTCACCTTGCTTGGGGACATCCTCGTGGGTAGAATTAACTCCAGTGTCCCACGATGAGTTGTTCGCGGGAGGTAGGTCGATGGGAAAGATAAGTTCACCCCTCGAGGGAATCAGGGTACTCGATCTTGGGCGCCACCAGGCTGGCCCCCGCTGCGGACAGGTGCTGGCCCGGCTGGGAGCCGAGGTCATCAAGATCGAGCGCCTGGGAGGAGAAGAGACCCGCACCCACGGTCCTTGGTCCAACGGCCAGAGCGCATACTTCGTCCAGTACAACAGCGGCAAGAAGAGCTTGTGCATGGACATGCGCAAGGACAGGGCCAAGGATATCCTCAGGGACCTGGTCAAGATATCCGATGTCTTTATCCAGAACTTCCGGCCCGGCACCATAGAAAAGATGGGTTTCGGGTACGATGCCCTTTATGAGCTGAACCCAAAGATCATCATGGTCAACGTGTCGGCCTACGGCCAGTTCGGCCCCTACCGGGACAAGATCGGGTACGATCCCATAGGCCAAGCCATGTCGGGAGTGATGATGGTGACCGGGGAGGAAGGAATGCCCCCTATACGAGCCGGCGTACCCATTATCGACCGCACCACAGCCCTCCACGCAGCCATAGGCACCTTGGCGGCGCTGAGAGAACGGGAGATATCCGGCGAGGGCCAGTCCATGGACCTGTGCCTTGCCGACACCGGGTACAGCTATACTGAGATACCCATCACCGCCTACACCGGAGGCGGCGGGCTGCCCAGCAGGGGTGACAGCGTAGGAGCGGCCCCCAGCGGGGCCTACCCCTGCAAGGATGGCTGGATCCTCGTTTCAGCTGGGGACCAGCACCAGTGGCCCAGGGTGTGCAGCGCTTTGGGAAAGCCGGAGTGGGAAGAGGATGAGCGCTTTACCCAGAGGCACATCCGCGCGAAACATTCGGATGTGATCAACCTGGCCATGAACGAGCTACTGTCCACGATGACTATGGCTCAGGGCGTGGAACACTTCACCAAGCACGACGTAACGGCGGCGCCGGTCAACGACATCGCCAGCGCGGCCGCCGACCCCCATCCTTGGGAACGAAGAGCGCTGGTAGAGGTGGACGACCCCATCGCCGGCAAGATCAACGTTTCAGGCGACTACTGGCACTTCAGCAGGACCCCCGCGGTAGTCGGATCCACTCCCATGCCCGGAGAGCAGACGGACGAGCTGCTGGCGGGCCTCCTTGACCTGTCCGAGGATGATATAGACCAGCTCCGGCAGCAGGGGGTCGTGGGCTAGGCAGGGTACCCAGGCAATGACTACCAACTATTGCCCCAACTGCGGGACCCAACTGGAGCCGGGCAGCAGCTTCTGCAGAAACTGCGGAGCCAGCGTATCCCAACCAAGGCAGCGCTCAGCCGGACTGGGCGACCGCTGCGCCGCTTGCGGAAGCGAAGGCGACATGTCTCGGGCATTTTGCGTCGCCTGCGGACAGGTGTTCGCCGCTCCCGTCGGAGTCTATATCGCCGGGTACGGACGCCGTCTTGCCGCCTACCTACTGGAAATCGTTCTAGCTTTTCTGACCTTGTTCATCGGCTACCTAATCTGGTGGCTCGTCACCCTGCAGTGGGGTCAGACGCCAGGGAAACAGCTCCTGGGCATCCGGGTGGGTGTGGACCTTCCTCAGAGAGTTTGTTGTCAAGGCCTTGGGAGTTGGAGTATTGAACGCAATCATTGGTTTGGTGATTGCCATACCCGTCTTCAGCATCCTGGACCTGATGTGGGCCATTTGGGACAAGGATAGACAGACCCTCCACGACAAGGTAATGAACACAATCGTGGTGGATGACAGGGAGGCAGTAAGAGCCCTCCGCATGAACCAAACATCCTTCTGATTTTCAAAAGCCGATAGACCGGCACCCGGACTACCAGAAGGGAGGCGGACATCATGTACGACCTGCTCCTACGGGGCGGCGCCCTGATAGATGCAGCCCAGGGCTACATCGACAGAAACACCACCTACGATGTTGCCATCCAGGATGGACGAATCGCCAGCATCGCTTCCAGCATCCCTGCCGAGGAAGCCACGAAAGTAGTGGATATTCCGGGCAAGATAGTCACACCCGGACTGATTGACCTCCACACCCATGTGTTCGACGGCATCGCAAGCAACGGGGTTAACCCGGACCTGGGAGGAGTGCGAGCTGGCGTGACCACCCTGGTGGACGCCGGGAGCTCTGGCAGCGCCACCTTCGGCGGTTTCCCCAAACACATCATACCCAACTCCCACACCGAGATTCTTCCCTTCCTGCACATCGCTCAGACCGGCCTGGCCACCACGCCCGACATCATCACCGAGGGGAGCATCGACTACGAGGGCACCCTCCGCGTTTTGGACCAACATCGCGGGCTGATACGGGGGATAAAGGCCCGCATGGTATCCCCAGCCCTGGAGATATTCGGCATGGAGATGCCCCGGATAGCCAAGCGAGCGGCCAAGCAGTTCGGGCTGCAGCTCATGGTTCACATCGGCGATACCGAGAAGCGATACGACGGCAACGTCATACGGGAGCTGTTGCCTATCCTTGAAGAGGGCGACATAGTGACCCACTACTTCACTGCCAACCCCGGCGGGGTGCTGGACGGCGACGGCAAGCTGGTGCCGGAAGCGCGGGATGCCGCTGACCGGGGGGTCTGGCTGGACACCGCCCACGGCAGGATGAACTTCAGCTTCGACGTGGGCCAGCGTTGCCTGGACCAGGGGCTTATGCCCCACTGCATCAGCACAGACCTGACGGTGCCGGGACGCTTGCGGACCGTGCACAGCATGACGGAGATGATGACCCGCTTCCTGGGCTTGGGATTCACCTTGGAGCAGGTGGTAACCATGTGCACCACCAACCCGGCAAAGGCCATAGGGGAGTCGAACCGCTTGGGTGCCCTGGCCGTGGGAAGGCAGGCTGACATCTCCGTTTTGGATATAGTCGACGGCGACTGGGTGGTCTATGATGTGCTGGGAGATTCGCTCAAAGTTGACAAGGCGGTTGTGCCGGCGCTGACGATTAAGAACGGCCAAATGTTTGAGCCCGACTGGGGCCCCCGTCCCTGGGGGTGGCTGCCCGACAGCGTCGATGCCAATGACGGAAGGAGTAGAGGGTGAAATTCGGCAATTTTCTGTTTCCCGAGAGCGCATCCAAGGACACTGACCACAGGGTGGTTTCCGAGTCCCTGGCGGAAGCCCAGCTATCGGATGAGCTTGGACTGGATGCGATCTGGCTGGCAGAGCACCACTTCGATGGTGGATGCGCTTACGTGGACCCGACCACCTTCGCCTCCGCTATAGCTGTGAGCACACAACAGATCAAGATCGGCTTCGCCGTGGCCCAGACCGCGCTTCACCATCCGGTGAGGCTGGCGGAGCAGGTCGCCCTGCTGGATGTGCTGAGCCAAGGGCGTATGATCGTGGGCCTGGGCCGGGGGACAGCCTACAACTGGTACGAATACCGGGGCTACGGCATCGATCCCCAGGAGGCCTACGAACGCCTGGACGAGACGGAGGAGATACTCTTCCGGATCTGGACAGCCAGCGACTACGAACACAACGGCAAGTACTTCCAGTTCAAGCTTCCTGAGCTGCGCCCGGGAGTAGTACAGCAGCCCTACCCGCCCGTCATAAGGGGGGCGTCGTCGCTGGAGTCGGCCCTGGAGATGGCCAGGCGTGGTAGGCCCTTTCTCATGAACGTGCAGAGTGTGGACACCACGACCCAGCGCATGACCGCCTACAAGGACACCATGGCAGAGGCGGGGTTCGATGAGGACGCCATCGACGAGGCTATGGACAACTGCTGGGTGTGGCGCAATGTGGTCGTGGCCGACACCGACGCCGAGGCGGAAGAGATCGGGGTGCCCGCCTTCCTGACCATGCGGGCTAACCTGTCGGCAGCCCGGGAGAGGCTGAACCTGCCTAACGAAGCTATGCCGGCGACGGGAGCGGCCAGGGACTCGGTGGAGCAGGGGCTGATTGTCGGCTCCCCCGATACGGTGGCTGAGAAGATGGAGAAGGTGGGTCAGACCGGCGCCGGTGGCGTGATCATCCACTTCCGCCTTGGACCACTGCCTCGGGATGTGAACGACCACAGTCTCGACCTGTTCGCCAACAAGGTAGTCCCCCAGCTCCGTGGCGCCTAAGCCGCTTATCGATCCCGTCCCACGTCACACCCGCTTGCGCGGGAGTCTACGCCTCGACTACCTGTTCTGTCCGTTTGCCCTGAGGGAAATCGAAGAGGAACGGACAGCCCGGTCCCGGGTTCCACGAAGGCCTGCTTCCGTGAGAACGGTGAGGCTGTTGGAAGATTCCCATTGAGGGAAGACTGACCGATAGAGCTGCCCTTAGCTCTCCTTGCGCTTCCTGGAGGCCTTGAGCTTTCGCAGCAGTATCGCCAGCCTTCGTCGGAAGGAGGGTCTTCTTCGGCGGAGGTTGGCCGCCACCGACGGAATCACGAGGGAATCCCCCGCCAGCACCGGAAGGCTCCATTTCCGCAAATCCTTAAGGTTGGTCGCCCCCTTCTCCCAGCCGGACGCAAGGGCAACAGCCTGCTCCCACGAGCGGCTTCCCTTGGGCCTGAGCATGACCTGCCCACCTGATTCAGCCACGATCAGCACCCCGGCCGCCACATCCCACAGCTTCGGCCCGCCAAAGAGGGCGTACTGCACCGACCCCATGGCAACGAGGGCCAGTTCGTAAGCTATGCTGCCCGTCACCCTGGGTTCCCCGGCCTTCCTTTGGAGTCCTCCGGTGAAGCGGAAACCCTCCCTGAATGATCCTGGCAGGCCGCTCAGCCGGTTGGAGCTGGGGCCCTCCCGGGAGTCTATCGTCAGCGGTTCTCCGTCTATCCGGCAGCCGCCGTCCCTGTGAGCATGGAGCACCACCCCGCCTGAAGCATTGGGCCACGGAACGTAGATGGAAGCCGCCACGGGGACTCCCCTGTGCAATACGCCTATGGAGACCGCGTAAATGGGGAGCCCGTTGAGGAAATTGGTGGTCCCGTCCAGGGGGTCCAGCACCCAGAGGAAATCGGGAGACACGGCGTCCTCACCGTCCTCGTCCTCTTCCCCCAGGATGCCATGGTCTGGGAAGCGGGCGCCAATCTCCGCCTTGAGAAGCTGCTGGCTGTCCTTATCGGCGGAGGTGACCGGGTCCAGCTCCTTTTTCTTGTCCTTGAACTCGACGTCGAGGTTGCTCCCGAAGCGTTCCCCAAGCAGGTCGCCAGCTTTCCGGGCGAACTCCACAGAGGCGTCCTCCAGCCGTTGCAGATAGGACTGGTCGTCCATGCAGGAGACTTAGGTCTCTGCAGCGGTGCGGAGGTCGGCGCGGAAATCATCGGGGCTGGGCCCGCGGTCAATGATCACATCTATAACGGCTGGCAGGCCGGAGGCTTGGGCTTCCTTTAGCACGCGAGGCAGGTCCCTGGAGTCGTTCACCTGGGCACCAAAGGCGCCGAAGCCCCGGGCGATCGCCCCGTGGTCAGCCTCCACAAACTCGGATGCGATCAGCCGGTCTCCCTGGTGGTGGCGCACCATGCCCAAGGCGGAATCGTTATACACGACGCAGATGATTGGCAGGTCGTACTGGAGGGCGGTGGATATGGCATGTATGGACATCATGAATCCGCCGTCGCCGGTCACCGACACCACCGGCCTGTCCCGGTGGGCCAGCTTGATCGCGACGGCCGCCGGAAGGCTCCAGCCCATGCCAGCCGTGCCTCCGGGGCAGAAGAAGGTGCCTTCCTGCTGAGACTGGAAGAAGTGGCACATCCAGGTGCGGTTGTTCCCTGCGTCCAGGGCATACATGGTGGACGGGTCCATGGTCTCCTCTAGCACCTTGACCAACCTTTGGGGAAGCACGGGCGAGGAGTCGGTGTCCAGGTTGGGGTCCTGGTAGAATCCCATTTTCTCCTTGAGGCCCTGCAGGTCCACGGCCCTCTGGCGGTGCTCTGCCTCTTTGCCCTCTATCGCCGGCTTGGATGCTTCGACGAGCTGACCCATGATGGCTGCGGCATCGCCGACCAAGCCTATCTCCACGGGGAAGGTCCAGCCGGTGTTGGCCGCTTCGATGTCGATCTGGATGATCCTCTGGCGCAGGGGGTCGAACACGTTGGGGCGCTCCCTGACGGTGTCCTGGGGAGTCAGCTTGGCCCCCACCACCAGCACGGTATCGGCCTCCCCTATGGCCGCGTTGGCCGCCTGCTGCCCGTACACACCCGCCATCCCAACAGCCAGAGGGTGGGTCTCGCTGATGGCACTCTTGCCCTTGTAGCTCGTGGCTACGGGCATTCCCCACATCTCGGCTAGCTGGCGTACCCGGCCGTGGGCCCGGGCCATGTGGACGCCGTTCCCCGCCATCATTATGGGCCGCTTGGATGAAGCCAGGATTTCGACTGCCCGCTGGATGTCCTGGTCAGAAGCCTGGGGCACGGTGGTGTTGAGATAGCCGGCCGTGTGGTGGATGAAGGGAGGTGATTCCATGTCCACCTCGCCGCCGATGGATGCGCTCCTCATCAGGACGCATGTCGGCCCCTGGCGCCCGCTGGTGGCATGCTTGATGGCCAGCTGAGTACCGATAACGGCTTCCTTGGGGTTGGTGGCCAAGGTGGTGTACTTGGTCATAGAACGGAATATGTTGAGGAGATCGACGCTGCCGTACTCCCCTGCCCCGGACTGGTTGGCTGGGTGCTGGGCGACGTTCCCGTCGGAGGTGTCTGTCAGCACGACCATGGGGGTACTGCTCAGATAGGCTTCCATGATGCCGAAGGCTGCGTTGGATCCCATGAACAGCCCCTGGCCCATGATGGCCGCCGGCTTCCCCGTTGCCCTGCCGTAGGCGTCCGCCATGATTGCTGCCGCCTGCTCATGCCGGGCGAGCACCGTCTGTATGCCACCCGCTCCGAACAAGGAGCCGTATATCTGCCCTGTGCCTCCTCCGGGGATTCCAAATACGTGCTCCACGCCCCCTTCCTGTAAAGCCTGGACTATGTGTTCATGGGCGCGTGCCATATTTCTCCTTTCGTCGCTCGCAGAGCAGAGGGCCAAGCTGCAGGGGTATATCAGATACGAAATAGCGTAGGTGAGACTCACCCAATACTAGTTTGACGCTACTATAGTGTCAACACAGAAACAGGGGCCCATATCCCACGCCATTTACACACTCTTCAAGGACGTCGGAGTAGTTATCGTGGCCTCTGAGAAGCGCTCAGGCCCATTCATTTTCCGTTGACAACCATATTTGGCCGATGCTATATTTACCCAGCCAAGGCAAACTGAAACCACGCCGGCATTGGTGGGAACACCCCACCCGGACCAGAGGCGAACGGAGCACCCCTTGAAAGGTAGCAAGAAGGTCGGTGCGAATCAGGCTCCTCACCTCGGAGACTAGTTCTAAAGCATTTGACTTCGGTAGGGATGCGCCCCGATAAATTGGGGGGCAGTAGCTTCAGGGAGGCAATGGATGCAGACTCGGGACTTTGTAGTGCGGTTTGCGGGAGAAGGAGGCCAGGGAGTCGTAACGGCGGCTGAGATGCTGGCGCGCGCCGCATCTTCGGTAGGCTACCATGTCCAGACCTTTGCTACTTTCCCTTCCCAGATCATGGGAGGTCCGACCTGGACCCAGACCAGGATATCCACATCCCAGGTGCTGAGCCCTGGAGACGACCTGGATGTCCTGGTTGCTCTGAACCATGAAGCGTACCAGGGCCATCATGAAGAGGTACGAGGTGGAGGCGTAATACTCCACGATTCCGAATTCCAGATCCCCGATGACGAACGAGCCATCGGGGTTCCTTTTGATGAGCTGGCTAAGCAGGCCGGCGAAGCCCGATCAGCCAACATGGTCATCATCGGGGCCTTGGCCCACCTGGTGGATATGCCCCTTACCTTTTTCGAAGAGTTCGTCCAGAAGCGGTTTGCAGGCCGAGAAGGAATTATCGCGGCGAACATCGCCGCCCTGAGGCTCGGCTATGAACATACTTCGGACAGCGAGGTGCAGATCGGGCAGCTGGAACCCCCAGTCAAGCCCGAGGGAGAGCAGCTTCTGATCAAGGGCAACGAAGCCCTCTCCATGGGCGCAATCGCCGCCGGGGTGGACTTCTACGTGGGCTATCCCATCTCTCCCGCCACACCGGTTCTGTTGTTCATGGAACGCAACCTGGTCGGCCCTGACAAGTTCGCCTACCAGGTAAGCTCCGAGATCGAGTCCATAGCAGGCCTGCTGGGAGCGGGCTTTGCAGGCAAGAAGGCTATGACAGCCACCTCCGGCCCCGGGTTGTCTCTGATGAGCGAAGGCATCGGGCTGTCCTGGATCGCAGAGATCCCCCTGCTTGTGGTTGATGTTCAGCGCGGAGGCCCGGCTACAGGACTTCCCACCAAGACGGAGCAATCGGACCTCCAGGCGGCCCTTCACCCGGCCCATGGCGACGTCAGCATTCCAGTCATTGCGCCGGGAACCGTCGAGGAGTGCTTCTTCGGCGGCGTCATGGCCCTGAACTGGAGCGAGCGTTACCAGGGGCCCGTCATTCTCCTCAGCGAGATGTCCCTGGCCGAGAAGGCCCAGAACATACCCAAGCCCGACCTTGGCCAAGTGGTGGCTGAGACCCGCGAGATTTACACCGGCACCAACGGGTACCTGCGATACGACGGCTGGGAGCTCTCTCCCATGCCCGTGCCCGGAGGGCCTGGCGCCTACGTGGCCAACGGCAGCGAGCACGACGCCATGGGGGATACAACCCACCTGCCTGAGCGCCACGTGCAGATGACCGAACGCCGATTCAGCAAGCTCAAGCTGCTGGAAGATGGCCCCTTCGAGCGGGTAAACGGCGACGAGCCAATCGCCCTGATGACCTGGGGCGGCTCCAAGGGTCCCACACTGGAAGCCTTTGACGACCTGACGGCGGAGGGCCACAAGCTGGCTTGGTACTACACCATGTGCCTCAACCCCCTGCCTCCTGAACTTCTAGCGGAGCTTAGGAGCAAGGACCTGGTAATCGTTCCCGAGTTGAACTACCAGGGACAGTTCAGTAGTCACCTGCGGTCTCTGGGCGTCAAGGCCGAGTCCATCACCCAGTACACCGGGCTGCCCTTCAAGGTGAGGGAGCTGAAGAAGCGAATACTAACCATGGTTGAAGCCTGCAAAGGAGGCAAGGTCGCCGCATGACCACTAAGAACCCCGAGTACGATTTCAAATGGTGTCCCGGATGCGGCGACTTTGGCGTGCGCCGAGCACTGGAGTTCGCCATGGCCGACAGGATCCAGAAGACCGGTTCAGCCATGGAAAGCAACGTGGTTATCGCGGGCATCGGCTGCTCCGGCAACTTGGTGCACCTTCTGGAAGGCCCGCAGCCCTTTGGCTTCCATGGCATTCATGGACGCTCCCTCCCCATCGCCATGGGCACCAAGATGGCGCGCCCCGACCTGAATGTGGTGGTCGTGGCGGGCGATGGGGACTTTCTGAGCATCGGCGGAGAGCACATCGGTCCCCAAGCTGCCCGGAACCTGAACATCTGCGCGGTAGTCATGGATAACGGAGTGTACGGCTTGACCAAGGGCCAGAGCTCCCCTACCACCGAGCTGGGCACGAACACCAGCTCCACCCCCTACGGCAAGATCGAAGAGTCCATCAACCCCCTCGAACTGTACCTGACCTTGGGCGTTTCCTTTATAGCGTCGGGTTTTTCGGGCCAGCCCAGGCCCCTGTCAAAGCTGATCAGCCAGGGGATGGACCATCCGGGGTTCTCCATCGTGCACGTCCAGTCGCCCTGCACCACCTACAATGACACCTACGAGATCATAAAGGGCAACTCGAAGAAGGGCATCGAGCCCACCCTTTGGGACCTGCCCGAGGACCACGACCCCTCGGACAAGCAGGCAGCCTACGGCATCGTTAGGTCTGGCGGGCTCCCCATCGGTGTGGTCTATCAGCAGGAAGGCAGGCCAACCCTGGACGACCGCCAGGCCGACCTCCGCGAAAAGGCCCCCCTAAAGTCCACCCAGCAGCTCCTGGACGCCTTCCAGCTTTAGGACTTGGGCAGCCGGCTGCAGTCTTATTCCGCCTAGTAGCTTAAGTCGACCAAATCAAGTCCGCGGAATCTCTATGGCCGAGTCGTCGCTGCGCCTGTCCCGCTAACCCCAACCCCTTCCGTCCAGGCGAAAGTCGCTAGACTTCCTGGGACAGGGCCTCGTACTTGGACGGGCACTTCACCACCACGTTATCCACATGAAACCCGCTGTCGGGGTTGTACTTGCCTTCCAGAACGATCTCCGAGTCAACGTTAAAGAATAAGTCGGGAACTACGCCCTGGTATGAAGCGTCCAGCACCTGGCCTTCGTTGGCGATCTGGAAGTTGGCCAAAGTAGTTCCCTGCTCCCGCTGGAAAGAGTCGGGTACCAGGGAGCCTACGACCCTGACGCTGCGCCCATCCTGGCTCTGCGAGTCTGCCAGGAACTCATCCACGGTCAGGTAGTAGCGTGTGCTTCCGGGAAACGCCTGGCTGATAAGAAAGCCCAGGGTTAGGACCATAACTATGCCAACCAGAAGCAGCCTGACTTTGTTGTTGGAAATCCAGCTGGACCCACCTGTGTCTTCGTCCAACTGCCCTCGGTCTTGTTCCAGCATCCCCAAAAGTGTTTCTAAGTTCCTTTCCGGTTTCTTACCTCGCTTAAACTATACGGGCACCAGTCGTGGTTTTTCAACCGCTGCTTGACGAGGCGTCCCCTTCGACCGAGTCCATGGCAGCCTTCAGGTCCCTAATCTCCCGCTCCAGCTCTCTCTGGCGTCGGGATACGTAAAAGACGTAGGCAAAAAACAAGACCCAGGTTACTGAGTACACCGCGAACAAATAAGGCAGGTTCTCCGAAGGCATATCCTTCCTCCTTTACGATTGCCGGCGCCCGAAACCGGCGCCGAATGCATACTTTGCCCTTCTCAGGGTATCTTCCATGGACCTGACCGACATTCTCTGCTTAACCAAGTAGGCAAAGAGAAGGGTGAACACCACCCCGGTAAACAGCATCACCGACCTCATAGTGGGGTCCAGACTCCCCGTTTCGGCCAGGGGGCCAGATACCACCTCGGGGTGGAGTCCCCGCCACCAGTTGGCGGCGAAATAGATTATAGGTACGTCGATGAACCCGATTATGCCGAGGACGGCCGAAAAGCGGGCAGCCTGGCTGGGGTTGGAAGCGAAGCTCCGCAGCATCAGGTATGCCACATATATCAGCCAGAGGATAAGCATGGTGGTAAGCCTGGGCTCCCAAGTCCACCACCGGTCCCAAATGCCCTTCCCCCAAAGGGACCCGGTGATCAGCACGAGGCTGGCAAACACGAAGCCCACCTCTGCCGCTGAGTGGGAAAGGGCGTCCCAACGATCATCCCTCTTCCATAGATAGACGAGGCTGGCGACGAAGATCACTGTGAATGCTATCAAGGACACCCAAGCGATCCCTACGTGAAAGTACAGGATGCGCTGGAGGTTGAAGCGGTGGTCGGCCGTCGCAACTGGAGCATGTATAAAGATCAGGTAAAGGTCCAGCACCATCAAGGCCGCCACCAGTGGCAGAAAAGAGCCGCCCGCCAGACGTCCGATCATTTTCATGACAACCCCTTACGCTCCTTCGCTAAGCAATCTTTGGCATCCAATTGCATATCCACCATCTATTCCTCCAGGACCAGCCCAAAGACCCAGGGACAGCCTACCAGGAAGACCATGTCGAAAACACCAATGAGCCCCATCCACCGCCAGGGGCTCACACTCTCAACTCCCGTCCCCACCAGGGCTGATGAAGACTCCACAGCAGCTATGATCACCGGCGCCGTTATGGGCAGGAACAGCACCGGGAGCATTATCTCCCGCGAGCGGGTGTTGACCGCGATGGCAGAAAACAGGGTGCCGACCGCAACGAAACCCAACGTAGCCAGAAGGATCACAACGATCAGCCAGGGCGAGAAGTGGGTGAAGTTGAACAGGACGGCGAATATGGGCAGGAAGACAGCTTCAACGACGAGCAAGAATATAAAGCTGGCCAGCATCTTCCCGAAGTAGATGGCATCCCGGCTTACCGGAGCAAGGAGAAGACCCTGGATGCTGCCCTTCTCCTTCTCGAGCACGAAAGCCCGGGTCATGGCTAGAACACCGGCGAAGGAAAAGGCGACCCAAAGCACACCGGGCACCATGTCATCGCGGACCGAGTCGGGAACGGAGTTCAGGGCAAAGCTGAAAACCACGACCACCAGGAGGGCGAACACCAGAACCGAGGCCACGACTTCCCTGGTCCTGACCTCCAGGATAAGGTCTTTCCAGGCGATGTTGAGCACCGGCCCCACGAAAGTCATCCCTGCACATCCCCGATGGAGTCACGACGGGTTTCACCGGCATCCATCTCGGACATGAGCCCCTGGTCGGGAAAAGCTAGTTGGCCGCGGGATAGGACCGCCACCCTGTCCCCCCAACGCTTCCCCCTGTCCACGCTATGGGTGGTCACGACTGCGCTGCGCCCCCGGCTTTTCCAGTCCAACAGCACACCCTCCAGCATGCCAAGGGCTTCCTGGTCCAACCCCGCTTCGGGTTCGTCCAGCAGCAGCACCGAGGGTTCATGCAGCAGAGCCCGGGCGATGGACAGCCTTTTTTGCATCCCGTTGGACAAGGTGCGCACCCTGTGATTGCGCCGGTCCAGGAGGCCCACCAGGGACAAGCCCTGCTCCACCTTGGAGGAAGTGTCTTTCAGGGCATAGAGACGCCCATAGAAGGCAAGGTTCTCGACACAGGTGAGGTCTTCATAGAGGAAATCGCTGTGGGCAACTACACCGACGGCTCGGCGCACCTGGTCGGGCTGCCTTTTTGAGCTGGCGCCGTTGACGTACACCTCGCCAGCTTCCGGCTTCGCCTGGGTGGATATGAGCTTGAGCAGCGTGCTCTTGCCGGCTCCGTTGTCGCCGAAGACCACGAGCACCTGCGCCCACTCTACCTCAAGGTCCAGGTCCCATAGCACAGGCCAATCGCCGTAGCTCTTGCGGAGACCCTTGATTACGATGGCCCGATCACCTTCCTGGCCCACAACAGCCCAATCATACTGGCATTGTGAAAGAATTCGCAAGTGGCCTTGCCCTGACCAGCCGACCCGCTCACGCCCCAGACCAGAACTACAGAAACCCAGGGCAGTACTGTCTAAACAAAAACACCTACCCCAGTGGGCACATGCACCGGGCCGTTGATATAATTCCGGTATATACCCCAAGCCCGGAGGGAGGTGTTGAATGCTCTACAAGAAGCCGGAGAAGCTAAAGGAAGCCCCAGACCAGGGAGACCGGGTCCCGCCGGGCCAGTTCGTCACCGGTAAGTTTCCCGTCTTGAGCTACGGCCCCACTCCGGCGATAGAGCTGGACCAGTGGACCATACAGCTGCTGGGCTTGGTTGAGAACCACGTGGAGCTGGACTGGAAGGGGTTTTCAGAGCTTCCCTGGACATCCGTGGTCGCGGATTTTCACTGCGTCACCCAATGGAGCGCCCTGGACAACACATGGGAAGGGGTACACTTCCGCGAAATCATGGCCCTGGCAAAGCCATCCAGGGAGGCCCAGTACATAGTCGCCCACTGCTACGGCGGGTACACTACCAACCTTCCCCTTGAAGTTGTTGCCGAGGAGGGCATTCTCGCCCACAAGCACAACGGGAAGGAGCTAGGCCGGGACCATGGCTGGCCCCTTAGGCTGGTGGTGCCCAGCAGGTATGCGTGGAAGAGCGCGAAGTGGGTCTGCGCCATTGAGTTCACCGCCGAGGATCAGCCGGGGTTCTGGGAACAGCGAGGCTACAACAACAACGCCGATCCGTGGAAAGAGGAGCGGTTCTGGCCCTCCCTTGCGTGAGGGGCCGACGCTATTCTCAGAACCTAGACGGCGTCCATCTCTTTCTGGGGAGAGCTTTGAATGGGGGGAGGGAAACCAACGGGCTTCGCCTCTTCAGAGCGTCCGCACTGCACACACTTGGCGTACTCGCCATAGACATCCCGCTCTATAACGACGTCACCCTTGCACTTCCGACAAGCCTTTAAGAATATGAGCTCCATCTTACCGGTTCCCTCTAGTTGATTCACTTCTTCTTTCCTTATGTCACGTTATACCACTTGACACACTTCGTGTCAAGTCTTACAATACAGCGAAGCTAAGATGCAGGACCAAACCCCGCATAAGAGAAAACCAAGGGTCAGGGAGCAGTATCTCCCCGAAACCTTTCTCTTCTCTATCCAAGCCAAATCGGAAGAATCCAGCTTGGCCAAGCGGGAAGAGGAAGAAACAAGACCCCAGCGCAGCGCCCCGGCTAGGCGACCCCGGGAAATCCAGGGTGTGTACATTATCAGCGTGGCCGCTCGCATTCTGGAGATGCACCCTCAGACCCTGCGCAAGTACGAGCGTCTGGGTCTCATAAGCCCTTCCCGGACAATGGGAATGCTTCGGCTGTATTCCCAGGAGGACATAGAGAAGCTGAAGCTCATCCGCCACCTGGAGGAGAACCTGGGGCTGAACCTGGCTGGCGTAGAGTTCACCTTGGAGCTGCTGACCAGCCTCTTGGAGATGCTCCAGAGACTGGCCAGGATGAAAGAGGCCCAACCCTTTGTAGGCATCATGGAGCGCGAGATGGCCGATCTGTTCCGGCGACTGAACCTGCCCCTGCAAGAAGACCCTTCATAAGGAAAGGACCGGGATGACAGAAGAAAACACCACTCCTGAGAGCATGGGCGAGCAAGAAGCGCCAACGCTTCTCGCAGAGGACGGCGTGCTCCCGGATGCGCCTTCGGCCCAGACGCCGGAAGAGCTGCTGGAGGTGCTGCGCAGGGTGCAGGCGGATTTCGCCAACTACAAACGCCGCACCGACGAGGAGAGGCTGGAGCTCCAGCGCCATGCCAACTCGCGATTGGTCCTGAAGCTGCTTCCCATTCTCGATGAGTTCGTGTTGGCTATCCAACATGCCTCCAAGGACGGGCCCGACCCGTCCTGGCTGGAAGGAATTTCCCTGATCCAGCGCAAGCTGAATGTTCTTATGGAATCGGAAAACGTGGTCAAGATCGAAGCCCTGGGCAGGGAGTTCGACCCCTTCGAGCATGAAGCCATGGCCTACCAGGAGAGCCCGGATCATCCGGAGGGATGCGTCATGTCTGTGGTCAGGGAAGGGTATCGACTGAACGAAAGGGTGCTGCGCCCGGCCCTTGTGGTCCTCGCCAAGAGGCCTGAACAAGAAATTACAAGCTCAGATGGTGTATCTGAGAAGGAGATAGAAGATGCCTAAGGTTATCGGCATAGACCTGGGTACCACAAACTCGGTGACGGCGGTTATCGAAGCCAACGAACCCGTGGTCTTGGAAAACGCCGAAGGGGGAAGGCTGACGGCTTCGGTAGTGGCGGCCAACCCCAAGTCAGGGGAGACCTACGTCGGCCAAATGGCAAAACGCCAGTCGGTCACCAACCCGGAGAACACCATCTTCTCGGTCAAGCGACTCATGGGACGCAAGTTCGACGACCCCGAGGTGCAGCGGGCAGTGGGTGTGCTGCCCTACAAGATCGTCAAGGCGCCCAACGGGGACGCCCATGTGCAGATGGGCGACAAGACCTATGCGCCTCCCCAGATTTCGGCCCTCGTTCTTCAGAAGATCAAGCAGGATGCCGAAGCCAAGCTGGGCGAGAAGGTCAGCCAGGCTGTAATCACTGTCCCCGCATACTTCAACGATGCTCAGCGCCAAGCAACCAAGGATGCCGGCCAGATCGCCGGCCTCGAAGTTCTGCGCATCATCAACGAACCCACCGCATCTTCCCTGGCCTACGGAATGGACAAGGAGCAGACCGACAGCATCCTTGCTGTCTTCGACCTGGGCGGCGGCACCTTCGACATCTCTCTGCTACAGATGGGCGAAGGGGTGTTCGAGGTCAAGTCCACCAACGGGGACACCTTCCTCGGGGGAGATGACTTCGACAACCGCATAATCGACTGGCTGGTCGGTGAGTTCAAACAAGACACCGCAATTGACCTGGCCAGCGACAGGATGGCCCTCCAGCGCCTGCGGGATGCTGCCGAAAAGGCCAAGATCGAGCTGTCGACGGTGGTCGAGACCGAGATCAACCTGCCCTTCATAACCGCCGACTCCAGCGGGCCCAAGCACCTTGTAATGACCCTTACACGGTCCAAGCTGGAACAGCTTGTTTCCGGCCTCTTGGACCGGGCCGTCGCCCCATGCAAGCAGGCCATCGAAGATGCGGGGATCACCGCCCAGCAGGTCAACGAGGTCATTCTCGTGGGAGGCATGACCCGGATGCCCGCCGTCCAGCAAAAGGTCAAGGACATATTCGGCAAAGAACCCAACAAGTCCGTCAATCCCGATGAAGCTGTTGCATTGGGGGCGGCTATACAGGGCGGCGTGCTGGTGGGTGATGTGCGGGATATCCTGCTCCTGGACGTCACTCCCCTTACACTGGGCCTGGAAACCCTGGGCAACGTCTCCACTCCCCTTATTCCCAGGAACACCACCATACCCACCTCCAAGAGCGAGACGTTCACCACGGCCGCCGACGGGCAGACCAGCGTGGAGATTCACGTCCTGCAGGGTGAGCGCGGGATGTCCACCGACAACAAGTCCATCGGCAAGTTCATCCTCGACGGCATCCTGCCAGCCCCCAGGGGCGTCCCCCAGGTCGAGGTTACCTTCGACATAGATGCCAACGGCATCCTGAGCGTGTCTGCCAAGGACAAGGGCACGGGCAAGGAGCAGAAGATAGTCATTCACTCAAGCTCAGGCCTGTCCAACGATGAGGTGGAGGAGATGGTGGAGCAGGCCCAGCGATTCGCCGAAGAGGACCAGAGGCGCCGCTCCGAGGCCGATACCCGTAACCAGGCCGAGTCCCTGGCCTACTCTGCGGAAAAGCTCCTGGAGGAGCATGCCGACAAGGTGCCTGCCGACCTGAAACAGGAGGTGGAGGAGAAAGTGCAGGCGGTCCGCACAGCCCTCCTATCCGCCGACATCGCCCAGATCCAGGCAGCATCCAACGAGCTCAACGCTTCCCTCCAAAAACTGGGGCAGTCCGTCTATGCCCAGCCCGGAGCGCCCAGCGACATGCCCGATTCACCCGAAGGGGGGGACGGCGAGGGGACCGTCGAAGGGGAGTACCGGGAGGTCTAAGAACCGCCCGGACGAGAGACTCAGTCCCCTAGATTATTGTCAAGTTTTGGTGTAGCATCCTGTGGGGAGAAGGTGATGAATACTGAGAATACGGAAGAGCCGGATTTCAGCAACGGGCCCAAGGGCAGCCAAGCAACCGCCGCGCCGACTAAGCTCCAGATACACTACCTGGACCTGCTAAAGCGGCTCCAGAACGTGAAGTACGCCTACGAGGAGGACCCGGCGCGGGAAGAGTGGATTCTTCAGGCTATCTACAAGTCGTCCTACGCAGCCTTCCGAAGCTGCGTGGAGCACGGGGTAGAGGAGATGGCAAAGTCCATCCTGGAGATGGAGCACACCACCGACTAGGCGCTCGGGGATACAGTAACGTAACGACGAGGGTGGCTGGACGAGTAAAGACGTCCAGCCACTCTTATTTTATGCCGTGGATGGGGAAGACCTGCTCTTTCAGCATCCGCACGCTGTTGTCGGCGAAGGACTCCGCCTGCAGGCGAATGTGCTCAGGGATGGCCGCCACCGACCCGGGGGCATCCCTGAGCATCCGGCCACCATACTTCCCGACATAGCTTCCTGGAAGATCATCGGGCCACTCCCGTTCCACCATCACCCCGTAGGCCAGTGTCCAACAACGGGCCACAGCCCCAAGGTCATAGCCGCCACCCCCAAAGGCCAGCCATGGGATGCCCATCGCCGCAAAGTCCGAGACCGCCTGCTCGAACCCCACGGAGGAGAGCATCAGGTGGGTCAGGGGATCGGTGTGATACGTGTCAATACCTAACTGGGTGGCAATGACATCGGGTTTGAAAGCGCTTACCAGGGGCGGCACCACATCCCGGAACGCCTTCAGATAAATCTCGTCGTCGGTGCCGGGATAGAGGGGAAGGTTTATGGAATACCCCTCGCCCACGCCTACCCCCATCTCCTCCACCCCGCCTGTCCCCGGAAACAGGAACATCCCCGACTCATGCAGGGAGATAGTAAGCACCTTGTCCGTGTCGTAGAAGCCCGCCTGCACCCCATCCCCGTGGTGGGCATCGATGTCCACGTAAACCACCCGCAGTCCCTTGTTCACAAGGTACTGGATGGCCACCACCGGGTCGTTGAACACGCAGAAGCCCGAGGGATTGCCAGCGGCGGCATGGTGCAGCCCACCTGAGATGTTGAACGCGACATCGACCTCCCCGGACTCGACAAGCTCGGCTGCCACCAGCGACGCCCCTGTGCTGAGGGCGGCCGCCTCGTACATCCCCTGGTACACGGGATTGTCCCCAGCGTTGCTGAAGTTGAAGCGCCCAGCCCTGTCCAACCCTTCTCCCTGGCTGAACCCCTTCACCGCCTCGACATACTCCCCGTGGTGGAAGGAACCGATCTCTTCCTCGGTGGCAGGCCTTGGGGGAAGAAACCGGGAAGTATCCCCTCCCAAGGCGCCATAAGCTTCCAGCAGCTCATAGGTCTGCTGGAGACGCACCGGCCTCATGGGATGGTCGGGACGCAGAACATGCCGGGACATCTCCGGGTCATACACAAATGCAGCGCGCCTGCTCATCTCCATCTCCTCACTACGCTCATCCAAGGGCCCTGCCGGCGCCTGCGCCCGGGCGGCTATATATCGACAACAATATCCTCGGAGGCGAGGGTGATCTGCACTTCCAGGTTAAAGGAAACGGCCTCCAACTCCCTCTCGATGTCCCTCTCATACCTGGCGTCCCGGTGGACGACCATGATGTGAGGCATAGAAGCCCCGCTCCGGATCGCCCCCTCCAGCTCCGCTGCCAGAAGTCCGGGAGTGAGGTGGCCGCTGGATCGCGCCTGCTCCACCATCCCGTCCCCATAGGTCACTTCCACGAAAAGCGTTGAAGGGCCTGAGGGGTCCTGAAAGAAGGGCTGCAACCCTCCCCCACAGTCGCCCGTGTAGGCGAAGGAGCGCTCATCTGGTCCAGTTACCACGTAGCCGATACAGGGAGCCGAATGGGGTACGCTGTGGGCACGCACCTGGTAGGGTCCATGCTGGAAGTCATGGCTATCCTCGACAGCACTAAAGCGTACCTTGGGGCCTTCCGGCGTCATGCGCTTTGTGAAGTCGGGGTACAGCACGCCATCGACCAGCCGTGGCGCCACTCCTTCGATGGTTTCGGGAAGGCCGTAGACGGAGATAGGGCCGCTGGACTCCATGGTGGCGAGGGCAATGGTTGGCAAATCCCTCACATGGTCGAAGTGCCGGTGGGTGAGCAGCACCGCTCCAATCCCGGCCTGCTCTTCGACGCTCAGCGTGCTGGCCAAGCTCCCCGCATCTATCGCCATGACGCCATCTACCAGGAAGCAGGTGTGCTTGGTGTGCCGGCTCTCCAGGTTGTGGGCTCCGAGAACCCTTACTTGCATATCTCCTCCCGGTATGGAGACGGCTCAAGACCAGCGTCGAAAGCGGCTCAGCGCCAACTTCTACGTGTTAAAGCCCTCGGCGGCCTGTCTAATTGCAGCCATGTTCTGTTGGAGCGGGAAGTATAATCAGGCCGGAAAAGGCACTTTGTGTCGGAGTCTAGTGAAACCGGACGAATGGGTCAATAGAAGATAGTCGGACAGGAGGGTTCGGATGACTACGGAAGAGAAGCGGGCTTACATCGAGCAGATTCAGCGGGACCGGGGTTACGTGCTGGACCTGCACAGGATCATGGTTGAAGCGGACCTGGCATGGGTCAAGGCATACGACCCATTCGTGCAGGCGACCTACACCGGCCAGCGGACCCTTGACCGGAAGACCAAGGAACTGCTCCAGGTGGCGGTGGAGACAGCCCTGAGGGCCGAAGTAGAGCAGATTCGCGCCCACATCAAGGTAGCGGTGGAGAACGGGGCGACGTTGCAAGAGGTGCTGGAGGCCTTGCAGGCTGTCGTAATGCCCATGGGAATGCTGGCTTACCGGGAAGGCCTCAAGGCATGGGCCGCCGAGGCTGGCATCAGCGCCGACTAGGCCAGCCAGCTAGAGCGTCCCTGGCTACTCTTCGGCCACCACCGCATTAGACAGGGTTCCAATACCCTCTATCTCGATCTCGCACACATCTCCGGGCACCATGTTCTCGGTCGCCCCGTCGGTGCCCATCCACACCACATCCCCGGGATACAGGGTGAGATACCTGCTCATCTCGCTTATGTAGGTGGCAGTGTCGAATATCATCGTACCGGTGTTGAACTGGGAGACGACCCTTCCGCTCAGACGAATAGTGGTCTCCAGGTTGGTTGGGTCCACATCCGTCTCTATCCAGGGACCCATGGGCTTGAAGGTGTCGGTGTTCTTGGCCCGCCAGAAGGTGCGGTCGCCCCGCTGCCATGTCCTCTCGCTTACATCGTTGCCAATGGTGTAGCCGAGGACACAGCTCAGGGCCTCATCCCGGGAGATGTTCTTGGCCGTCCGCCCGATCACGGCAACCAGCTCGCCCTCGTACTGGAACTCCGTCGTGGAGTCCTTAGGCTTGATGATGTTCTCGCCGTGGGCGATGAGGGCGTTGGAAGCCCGGTAACCTATGTCCGCCTTCTTGGGCAGGACAGGCTCCTCACCCCGCATCCGGGCCGCCCAGGTTACGTGCTCCGGGTAGTTGATGCCGGCGGCGTAGAAGGTAGGCGGAATGACTGGCACCAACAGCCTCACATTGTTAAGCTCATGCCTGTTCTGGGTGACCGAGTAGCTGTCGAAGGGGCTTCCTTCAACTTCCGTGATCAGGTCACCTTCCATGATGCCGTAGGCTGTGTGCTGACCGGCTTGAAATCGACACCACCTCATCGCATTCCTCCTACCAGGGATTGCTCAGCGCAACTAGTGCTGGTGCGTGCGCTGTAGCTGTGATGCCCCAATTCTGTCATTCAGCACCAGCACCGTCAACGAGGCACCTCAAATGTGTCAAGTCTCGATCACTTCACCCTTACGCTCCAGGGGTATCCCGCCGGAAAGACATCGTCCCTCTACAGTTTTGGTCCAATTGAATATTCCACAGCCCTTGACAACTGATCGCACTAAGATATAATCAACGGTTGCAATATGCGTTATTGCGCCTTCTATTCCAACCCCAGTACCCCGGTCAGACCTCTTTTCCCTCTGTTTACCTATCACGTCGGCTAGATTTCCCGTTTGTGGAGGAGAGTGGCAGGATGGCTTTGTCGCTGTCTCAGGCTAACCATGGTTCCGAACCCCGGTTCAAGTCCTATTCGAAGATCAACCCCGCCCTGGATATACCCAACCTGATCCAGAATCAGATCCACTCTTTCAAGTGGTTCATGTCCGAGGGTATCCGGGAGGTCTACCAGGAAGTTACTCCCATCCAGGACTATACAGGCAACAAGTACAAGCTTTCGTTCCTCAACCACTACTTCAAGGATGCTAAGGCAAGCCCTGAGGAGTGCAGGGAGCGGGAGATCAACTACGTGGCGCCTCTGTACGTCCAGACCCAGCTTCTCATGGAAGAGACGGGTGAGATCAAGGACCAGGAAGTGTTCATAGGCGACCTGCCTATGATGACCGACAACGGCACCTTTATCATCAACGGTGCCGAACGGGTCGTCGTGAGCCAGCTGGTGCGCTCCCCCGGAGCCTACTTCGTGCTGGACAAGGACATTGCCAACGACCGAGAGTACTGCTCCGCCAAGGTGATCCCCTCCAGGGGCGCATGGCTGGAGTTCGAGACCAGCTCGAAGGACATCCTCTCAGTGAAGGTAGACCGGAAGCGCAAGGTGTCGGTCAGCACTTTCCTGAGGGCCATCGGCATCGCAACCGACGAAGAGATACTGGCCCTGTTCGACGATGTGGACACCCACGAGGTGCACAGGTACATCAAGACCACCCTGGAGAGAGACCCTCCCCAGGATGAACGGGAGATGCAGGTACGCGAGGACGATCTGAAACACCTGTGGCAGTTGCTGCGCCCTAGCGAGGAGTACGACCGCACCATCGCCCGCACGATCGCCGCATCCCAAATTGAGTTCTACCGGCGCCTGAGGCCCGGTGAGCCTCCCAGCCTGGAGAACGCCCGCTCCCTGGTCAACGACCTGTTCTTCGACCATCGCCGGTACGACCTCGGCGAGGTCGGGCGTTACAAGCTGAACAGCAGGCTGGGCCTCAGCAGCGACAACACCTCCCGGATTCTGTCCAGGGACGACATCATCGCCGTCATACGCACAATCATCCAGGTGAACAACGGCGAGGGCACGACCGACGATATAGACCACCTTGGCAACCGCCGGGTGCGCTCCGTCGGCGAGCTGATCCAGAACCAGATGAGGGTAGGCCTTCTGCGGATGGAACGTATGGTGAAGGAGCGGATGACCCTCATAGACCCCGAGCACGCCACGCCTCAAGCGCTGGTGAACATACGCCCGGTGGTGGCCGCCGTCCGCGAGTTCTTCGGCGGGTCCCAGTTGTCCCAGTTTATGGACCAGACCAACCCCCTAGCCGAGCTTACCCACAAGAGGAGGCTGTCGGCCCTGGGGCCGGGCGGACTATCCCGGGAGCGGGCTGGCTTCGATGTTCGCGACGTTCACTTCTCCCACTATGGGCGCATCTGCCCCATAGAGACGCCGGAAGGGCCCAACATCGGCCTGCTAAGTTCTCTGGCCACCTACGCCCGGATCAATCCCCTTGGATTCATCGAATCTCCCTATCGCCTCGTGCGCCGTGAGATCGATGCCAAGGACCCGGAGCTCCTGGGGCACACCTTGGCCGACGAGATCAGGGGAAGCGATGGCAAGGTGGCAGGCAAGGCCGGACAGGTTGCCACGACCAGGATTGCCAACCGGATCGCAAAGTCCTGTGACGGGCCGGTCTCCGTGAAGCCCTTCGTTTCCGTAAGACCTGAAGACATCTACTACCTATCGGCTGACAGGGAAGAGAAGTACGTCATAGCTCAGGCCAACTCGCCCCTGGATGAGAAGAACCAGTTCATCAATGACCGGGTCGAGGTACGCATCGGCGAAAGCTACTCGGAAGAGTCCCCCGAAGCGGTGGAGTACATGGACGTCTCGCCCATGCAGATCATGAGCGTTTCCGCCTCCCTGATACCCTTCCTGGAGCACGACGACGCCAACCGGGCCCTCATGGGGTCCAACATGCAGCGCCAGTCGGTGCCTCTGCTGAAACCCCAGGCGCCCCTGGTGGGCACGGGAATCGAAAGCAGGGTCGCCAGGGACAGCGGCCAGGTGATCCAGGCTGACGTGCAGGGCGTAATTACGTCCGTGGCCGCCAACGAGATCGTGATCTCCGACGCCGAAGGGGAGAAGCACACCCACAAGCTCACCCGGTTCTCCAGGACCAACCAGGGCACCTGCTTCGACCAGCGGTCCGTCGTCCAGAAAGGGGATGTGGTGTCCGTCGGCGATGTCCTGGCGGACAGCTCATCCACAGACAGGGGCAATCTCGCCCTGGGGCAGAATGTCCTGGTCGCCTTCATGAGCTGGGAAGGCTACAACTACGAAGATGCCGTCATCATCAGCGAGACCCTCGTGAAAGATGACTACTTCACCTCGGTACACATCGAAAAGTACGAAATGGAAGCCCGGGAGACGAAGCTGGGGCCCGAGGAGATCACCCGGGACATCCCCAACGTCGGTGAAGAGAACCTGCGCAACCTGGATGAGCTGGGTATTATCCGCCTGGGCGCCGAAGTTGGCCCCGGGGACATCCTGGTTGGAAAGGTGACCCCCAAGGGCGAGACGGAGCTTACCGCAGAGGAGAAGCTGCTGCGGGCCATATTCGGCGAAAAGTCCCGGGACGTTAAGGACACATCCCTCAGAGTCCCCCACGGCGAGAGGGGAAAGATAATCGAAGTCAAGGTACTGAATCGCCGCAACAAAGACGAGCTGCCCCCTGGCGTAAACGAGGCTGTACGGGTGTGGGTCGCCCAGACCCGGAAGATCTCCATCGGCGACAAGATGGCCGGGAGGCACGGCAACAAGGGCGTAATCGCCCGCATCCTGCCCGCCGAGGATATGCCCTTCCTGCCCAACGGCACACCCGTGGACATCATCCTGAACCCGCTGGGAGTGCCCTCCAGGATGAACCTGGGCCAAGTGCTGGAGACCCACCTGGGATGGGCGGCCAAGCTGCTGAACTTCAACGCGGTGACCCCGGTGTTCGACGGGGCTAGGGACGCATCCATCGAAGATGGGCTAGCCCGGGCATGGTTTGCCCAGCAGGCCGACGCCGTGGAGCTGATCTCTGCCGGAGACGGCCCCGACACCAACATGGAAAAGGTGACTGAATGGCTGGCCGAGCGGGGGTACGATTCGGAAATCCTGTACGACGACAAGAAGTCGGGCGAAGCTGCATCTGCGTGCCTGAAGATATGGCTGAAGGAGCAGGTGGGGAGTGAATCCGAAGACATGACTCCGGACCAGCTACGCAGCGAGACCATCAAGCTGAACCAGGAAGACAAGCTTGCGCCTCCCATCTTCGGGAAGGTAACCCTCTACGATGGCAGGACCGGGCAGCCCTTCGATCAGCCCATCTCAGTGGGCTACATCTACATGATGAAGCTGATACACCTGGTGGAAGACAAGATACATGCCCGCTCGACGGGCCCCTACTCCCTCATCACCCAGCAGCCTCTTGGTGGAAAAGCCCAGTTCGGCGGACAAAGGTTCGGGGAAATGGAAGTGTGGGCCCTGGAAGCCTACGGCGCTGCCCACAATCTGCAAGAAGTGCTGACGGTGAAGTCCGATGATGTTGCCGGTAGGGTAAAGACCTACGAGGCGATCATCAAGGGAGAGGACATCGTCCAGCCCGGCGTCCCCGAGTCCTTCAACGTGCTCCTCAAGGAGCTCCAGAGCCTCGGGCTCTCGGTGGAGCTGCTGAGCGAGTAAGCCGGTCCATTTCACGGGCCTTGGGCCCTTAAGCGATATATTCCCACATGAAGAAGGGAAACGATGGTAGAACGGATCGAGACCCCACCGGCCAGGTTCAATGCGATAAGGATATCCATTGCATCCCCGGAACAGATTCGAAACTGGTCCCACGGAGAGATAACCAAACCGGAAACCATCAACTACAGGACGCTGCGCCCGGAGAAAGATGGGCTGTTTTGTGAGCGCATCTTCGGTCCCACCAAGGACTGGGAGTGCTTCTGCGGCAAGTACAAGCGCATACGCTACCGGGGAGTGATCTGCGACAGGTGCGGCGTCGAAGTTACGCGCTCCAAGGTACGACGCGAGCGGATGGGCCACATCAACCTGGCAGCCCCCGTAGCCCACATCTGGTTCAGCAAGGGCACGCCCAGCCGCCTCGGCCTCCTTCTTGACCTGTCGCCCCGCAACCTCGAAAGGGTACTGTACTGCGCCCAGTACATCATCATCTCCGTGGATGAGGAAGCCCGCCAAGCCGCTATAGAAGAGGAAGAGACCAAGGCCGAACAAGAGGTCGAGAAGCGGAAACAGAAGCAAGAAGTGGAATTGGACCTCTTGAACCAGAAGCACGAGGTCGAGCTGGCTGAGGCGAATGAAGAGGACCGGGAAGGCATTCAGCTTGCCTACGACGTCGAGCTGCAAGCCCACCAGGACTCCCTCATCAAGGACGAATCCAACATCCGGGCTGCATCCCAGTCCCGGATCGACGAGCTGAAGGACCTGCGAGTCTGCAAGCTCATCGCCGAGAGCCGCCACAGGGAGCTGCGAGAGCTTTACGGCGGGGTGTTCCAGGCCACTATGGGCGCAGAGGGAATTCTGGAGATCTTGCGTCAGACGGACCTGGAGTCCCTGCGAGAGCAGCTCCTCATCGAAATGCGCTCAACCTCCGGCCAGCGCCGCAAGAAGGCCATCAAGCGCCTGCGCGTGGTGGAAGCCTTCCGGCGCAGCGGCAACAGGTCCGAATGGATGATCCTCACCGTCGCCCCGGTGCTCCCTCCCGATCTGCGCCCCATGGTGCAGCTGGATGGTGGCCGGTTCGCCAGCAGCGACCTCAACGACCTGTATCGCCGGGTCATCAACCGGAACAACAGGCTGAAGAGGCTCCTGGACCTTGGCGCCCCCGAGATAATCATCCGCAACGAAAAGAGGATGCTCCAGGAAGCCGTGGACGCCCTTATCGACAACGGCCGGCGGGGAAGGCCCATACAGGGCTCCCACAACCACAAGCTCAAGTCCCTGTCGGACCTCCTCAGGGGCAAGCAGGGTCGGTTCCGCCAGAACCTGCTGGGTAAGCGGGTGGACTACAGCGGAAGGTCGGTCATCGTTGTCGGCCCCGAGCTTCGTCTCGACCAGTGCGGGCTCCCCAAGCGGATGGCCCTGGAGCTGTTCAAGCCCTTCGTGATGCATCGGCTGGTTGTGCTGGGCATCTCCCCCAACATCAAGAGCGCCAAAAGGATGGTGGAACGTTCCAGGCCCGAGGTCTGGGACATCCTGGAGGATGTCATCAAGGAGAGGCCGGTGCTTCTAAACCGCGCGCCGACCCTCCACCGGCTGGGCATCCAGGCCTTCATGCCTGTGCTCATCGAAGGAAGCGCAATCCAGATTCATCCCCTGGTATGCTCCGCCTTCAACGCCGACTTCGACGGCGACCAGATGGCTGTACACGTCCCCCTTTCCAAGATGGCTGTCTCAGAAGCCAGGGACACCATGCTGAGCGTACACAACATGCTCTCCCCTGCCTCGGGAGACCCGCTGGTGGCGCCGACCTTGGACATGGTCCTGGGGATGTACTACCTAACCGACATCGAAGACCAGGAGGACGACGCTATCCGCCACTTCATCGATTTCGATGAAGCGCGACTGGCCTACGATTCAGGCCAGCTTGGTTTGCGGACCCAGATCATGGTCCACGACGAAGCTCAGCCCGATGGCTGGCTCAACACCACGCTGGGACGGATGATCTTCAACGAGGTGCTTCCCCCGGAGCTGGGTTACAAGAACCAGCTCATGGACAAGGCGGCCCTGAAGGACCTGGCCAGCGAGTGCTACCACAAGCTGGGCAACGAGGGGGCCTCGGCGGTGCTGGACCGGGTGAAGAACCTGGGGTTCCACTTCGCAACCACCTCGGGGCTGACCATCGCCATCAACGACATCCGGGTTTCGCCCCGAAAGAAGCAGATCATCGACGGGGCCAACCGTCAGGTCAAAGAGTACGAAGAACAGTACATGCAGGGGCTGGTCACCGAAGAGGAGCGCTACGGGCGCACCGTGGCAACCTGGACCGACGCCAGCGACCAGATGGAAGAGATCGTTAAAGAGGAGTTGGCCAGCTACGGAGGCGTAGCCCTCATGGCTGTGTCCGGCGCCAAGGGAAATATCGCCCAGATCAAGCAGATGGCGGGCATGCGCGGCCTGATGAGCGACCCCAAGGGGCGCATCATCGACCTGCCCATTAAGTCCAGCTTCAGGGAAGGGCTTACCGCCCTGGAGTACTTCATTTCGACTCACGGCGCCAGGAAGGGACTGGCAGACACCGCTCTCAGGACAGCCGACAGCGGTTACCTGACCAGGCGTCTTATCGACGTGGCCCAGGAGGTAATCATCCTGGAGCCCGACTGCGGCACCACCGAGGGCATATGGATCAAGGCCACCCCCGACGACCCCCTCGTCTCCCCCTTGGAAGAGAGCATGGTGGGCAGGATAACTGCGGCCCCCATAGCTCATCCCGAGACCGGGGAGATCCTGGTTGACTCAGGGGTGGAGCTGGAGGAAGAAGATATACAGGCCGTCATGGGAGCCGGCATCACCGAGGTGTATGTGCGCTCGGCCTTGGCTTGCGAGTCCCGCCGGGGTGTGTGCCAGATGTGCTACGCGCGGATTCCCGCTACGGGGAAGATGGTCAGCATAGGGGAAGCTACGGGCATCATCGCCGCCCAGAGCATCGGCGAGCCGGGAACCCAGCTCACCATGCGGACGTTCCATACCGGCGGCGTGGCGGGCCTGGACATCACCAGCGGTCTTCCCAGGGTAGAGGAGATTTTCGAAGCCCGCATTCCCAAGGGATTTGCCATCCTGGCAGACATCGACGGTGTCGCCGTGGTGGAAGACGACACCAATGGGCGCCGCCTCCGCCTCATCAGCCGGGAGGAGTACCGCGAAGAGTACACCGTTCCCAGGGGTTACACACGCCTCGTGGAGGATGGCGAAACGGTGGAGGCTGGCGATGCCCTCGCCAGAGCAAAAGAAACCACCAAGAAGGATGCCCTAGCCACCGATGCCCAGGTAAAGGAGCTGCTAGCCAGCGTGGGCGGGAAGGTCGAAGTCAAGCGGTCAAAGGTGTCAGTAGTTTGGGAGGATGTCGAGGAGCGGGAGCACCTGATCCCGGCGTCTTCCCACATCCTGGTCGAGAGCGGCACTCCGGTTCGGGCCGGTGATGCGCTGACCTCTGGCCCCCTGAACCCCCACGACATCCTGCGCATTAGGGGCAAGGAAGAGCTGCAAAGGTACCTGGTTGGAGAGGTGCAGAAGGTCTACAGGTCCCAGGGTGTGGCGATTCACGACAAACACATCGAGGTCATCCTGCGCCAGATGCTCAGGCGGGTGCAGGTGGACAGCCCCGGCGACGCCGAGTTCATCCCGGGCCAGATTGCCGACCGGTTTGAATTCCAAGACAAGAACGCCAAGGTGCTGGCTGAGGGAGGCGAACCCGCCACCGCCAAATCCATGCTCCTGGGCGTAACCCGGGCCTCTCTGCTGACTAACAGCTTCCTGGCAGCAGCCTCCTTCCAGGAGACCACCAGGGTGCTGACCGAGGCTGCCGCTACAGGCGCTCGCGACCATCTCCTGGGCCTCAAGGAGAACGTGATCATCGGGCGCTTGATTCCCGCCCGCTCCGACTTCCTGGAGGCGGAGCAGAAGCAGCTTGTGGCGCCCCACGAGACCGAGGGCTTCACCGGTCCCTGGTTCGAGGTTACCGAAGCCCCCAGCACCAACGGCCACGAGAACGGCCATGAAATGCCGGAGGAAGTCCCGGAGGAAACACCCGAAGAGTAAGGAGGACCCCAGCTAGGCCTTGTCTGCCGAAGAATCGTCCTTATCAGTAGATCTGGCGCCGTCCCATCCCGCCGGGCTCAAGCTTCGAAACCCGGTGATGATCGCATCAGGGACCTTTGGATGGGACGGCTATGGCAGGGCATTGGTCGGCCAGGACCTCCGTGGACAGATCGTCCATCCTGTTTCCCGGGGCAGGCAGCTCCCTCTGGTCGAACCCCCCGAAGAGTCGGGCAGGATTGACTTCGAGCGCCTGGGGGCTGTGGTGGCTAAGACCGTCACCATGAAGCCTCGGGAGGGGAACCCCGAACCCAGGTGGCACCCCCAGAGCTGGCGCAAAGCCCAGGAAGCGGGCGAGGACATCTACCTGAACTCCATCGGCCTGACCAACCCTGGCATCGAGAACGTCCTCACCCAGCATGCTCCCTATTGGGCACATTGGGATGTGCCGGTGATCCTCAGCATGGCAGGAGAGACTGTCCAGGAGTTCGGCGACATGGCTTCCATGGCCAACGAAACCCCGGGCATCATGGGGCTGGAGCTTAACCTTAGCTGCCCCAACGTGGACAACGGGGCCGTTTACAGCCACAGCGCGGAGCTGGCCGCCGAGACGGTGCAGAAGGTCAAGGACTCCACCTCCTTCCCTGTGATAGCCAAGCTGAGCCCCAACGTTCCAGACATCGTCCCTATTGCCAAGGCGGTGGAAGGCGCCGGCGCCGACGCGATCACCCTGGTCAACACCGTCCCCGCTATGGTCATCAACATGGACACCCGCCGCCCCATCCTGGGAGGAATAACCGGTGGCATCTCAGGCCCTGCCCTGAAGCCCATCGCCCTAGCCTTGGTCTACAAGGCATCCCAAGCTGTGAAGGTTCCGGTGATCGGCGTCGGCGGCGTGTTCAAGGCCGATGATGCGCTGGAGTTCCTGTACGCCGGCGCCACGGCGGTGCAGGTGGGTTCGGCCAACCTAGCCGACTTTTGGGCGCCCCTGGCCGTGCTCGACGGCCTTTACTCTTATGTAGGCGAGCACGGGATCGGGCACATATCCGAGCTCGTCGGCGCCGCCTGGCCCGCCTAGCCGCTCTCCATTCGGCCGACCCTCAGGATTCCGGCCTCCGACGACATTACGGTGTCCTCTCCATCATTCCCGCCAAACAAGACCCTTGGGTAACCTAGGCAGGGTTGTCCGTTCACCCTGAGGGAAATCGAAGGGGAACGGACAGTCCAAGTAGCGGGGTGTCCCTCAGCTCCGTGCGCATTGCCTCTCGTTCGCCGGGAAGCTGGACTTGTTGAAGCCCATCCCCCATTGCGGTAAACTGGCAGATACAGCACCCCTGTGGGCGGTTAGCTCAGTTGGTTAGAGTACTGCGTTGACATCGCAGAGGTCAGTGGTTCAAGTCCACTACCGCCCACCATCCATACGTGTTCGGAGACCTGGCCGTCGACTACCCCAGGCGGAAGGTGAGGCCGCCGGGAAATCCGACGGCACTGACGCGCTTCAAGTATTTGGTGTTCTATGGGATGTAGGCTCACCTGGGTCGGCTCTGATCCGCGACCACCCTCTGGAACGAGTTATGGGACCTGGACTCAAGTGTGCACGCGCTGGTTCGGAGTAAGCTAGCCGAGGCTATAGAGGAGCACGGTAGGGCAGGTATAGACTCCGAACTCGAAAGGAGTGGCAAGAATGTCGGCGTACGTAATAACCGATGTTGAGATAACGGATGCGAGTCTCTATGGAGAGTTTCGTGAGCGAGTAACGCGTACTGTCGAGGCTCACGGCGGGAGGTTCGTGGCGCGTGGAGGCGAGCTTGAGGTCATACTCGGCGATTGGACGCCCAAACGTCTCGCCATCCTCGAATTTGACAACATTCAGCGGATCCGTGAATGGCTAAACTCCCCAGAGTACATCGTGCTCGATGATATTCGCTCCGCGTCCTCCAACATCAACATGGTAATAGTCGAAGGCTTGTAGTCCCTCAGTTCTTTAGTGCCGCCTCTCAAGTAAGTCCCTGGCGATGCCACTATCGTCAGCATGCCGTTCCCGCTCGCCCCAGTCGGTCCCGTACTTGACCACTATTTGAGGAGGCCCAAGTATATGCCCGCCAAAATTGAGAGTGCAGTGAGAGGTAGTTTCACGTGAACGGAACGCCAACAATTCAAAACTGCCTACTCTAACCACAAATAGTAGCTGTTGTTGTACAATGCATTACTTTAAATCATAATGTAAGGACTGCAGAAGCTCTTTTGTATAAAGGAGTACCCTTAATGTTCGAATCTAGCATAACTGTGAAGGGCCAGACCACATTGCCCAAAGCCGTCAGGGACTCGCTGTCATTAAAGGCAGGAGACAGGGTCCGTTATGTCATTGTGGACGAAGGCGTGCTGATAATGCCCGTGAGGTCCACCAGCCGGCTGTTCGGGAGCCTCAAATATGATGGCCCTCCCGTGAGCTTGGAAGACATGGACCGCGCCATTGTGGAGGGGGCAACTAAGAATTGACCGCGCTCGATACGAACGTGATCGTGCGCTACCTGGTGGGGGACAAAGCGGAACAAGCCGAGGCGGCACGGGCGTTGCTCGACGGGCTGACCCCCGATCATCCAGGCTACATTTGCCGAGAGGTCATCGTTGAGGTCGCCTGGGTGCTGGAGCGGAGCTACCGCTTCCCGCGGGCCCAATTAGCGGAGGCATTGATGGACCTAACAGCTTCCGACACTCTCGTCGCCGAGAATTCCGATGATGTGGCTGCAGCTGCCCATCGCTATCGGCAAGGAGGCGCAGGGTTCTCCGACTTGATGGTCCTTACTGCAGCGGAACGAGCGGGAGCAACGCCCCTCTACACCTTTGACCGCGGACTTGCCAGAATGCCAGGAGCAACATTGGTGAGTATGTCCGGAAATGCGCTGCCATAAGGGGCCCACTTAAGCCCAATCACGGGGAATTCGGGGTCATGCTTGCACTGCACGAGAGGACCCCGCCTGAGCAACCAATGCGTCGAGCGGTCCCGGCACATGAAAGGTCACAGCACCGAAACTTTTCCTCTTGCTTGCTCGGTTAGAGAGCCCGCCAGTCCTCCCCTACTCTTTGTAGGACGGGTCTTTGCGGTCGAGGACTCGCAGAAGCCAGGGCCATTCCAGGGCGGTCGTATCGGCATCGTACCAAGCAGCGGTCCTCTCTATGGCAGCGTTGGGTGCTTGACGGATGAGTTGTCCTGTCGATTGGGCAAGCACCTGTACCTTACAAGCCTGCTCGAGATGCCACATCCGGACCCACGCCTCACCTACTGATCGGCCCACCGTGAGCAGGCCGTGGTTGCGCATGATCAGCGCATCCTTGTCGCCCAGGTCGGTCACCAGTCTTTCCCGCTCATCCACATCCTCAGCCACTCCCTCGAACTCGTGATAGGCAACACGCTCGTGGAACTGGTAGGCATCCTGCTGGAGGGGCAGCAGGCCTTCTTCCAGCGTCGAAACAACCATGCCGTAGGACGTGTGGGTATGCATCACGCAGGCTACATCCCGCCTCGCAGCATGTACGGCGGAGTGGATGACGTAGCCAGTCGAATTGATCTGATGTTCACCTTCCTCGAGGATGTTTCCGTACATATCCAACTTGACCAGGTTCGAAGCTGTAACCTCCTCGTAGCCTAGGCCGTACTCATTGATGAGGAACTGGTCGTCTGCGCCGGGAACGCGGGCGGTGATGTGGTTATAGACAAGGGCCGTCAGGTCGAAGTGGTGCGTCAGCCGGTAGGCGGCGGCCAGGTCCACACGGGCCTGCCACTCGGCCTCCGAGCAATTCCGGGTAATTGCTGAGGTCATATCCAACTCCTTGCTGAAATCGCCGCCCATGGTGTGCGCAGCTTCAAGGCTTCTTTTTTGCGCGAGCTTCACTTCGGCGAGTATACACCGGGAGGCTGCAGCAGGCATGAAAGAAGACGCTCGCCGATGCGGCATAAGACCCTTCCCCTATCCCGAACGCCGGGCTTGAACGTAGGCAGACCAGTCAGGGGCTTAGCTCAAGGGCGTGAAATTGACCATTAACGGTTGCTAAAACCTTGGGCTGTCTACGCCAGCCCGATGATATAGTGCACCTGTACGTGGAGAAAACTGGAGCCTGCACCCCGGTCTTCACCCGGCTACGTCAAAGGTCTGCCGGAACGTGCCTGTTTTGTGCAGCTTGAGCGGGCCCCTAGAACTGGAGACAGACCCGCCAATTAGATGGCTGCTTGCAGGACGGTACACTCATTCGTCTAAGTGAGCGCAATTGAAGGCTCCACCGGTCAGGACTCACTAAACTAAATTCGATGCAATTGGCATAGAGGGGGACAGCAATGCAATGTAGAGTAGGAATTTCGACGAAACCTCACGACCGTCTGACGGAATGGCGGTTGGGGAAGTTTCACACGATGCGCCGCGAGGAAGTGCTCGAGGAGTACAGAAGCAAGGCCCATGCCCAAGAGTGTGAGACCCTATTCGCTAAGGCCCATGGCTGCGAGATCGCCCCACCCACCGACGGCCCCGAAGATACCACCTGGTACCTCTATCACTTTTTCCACGAAGGGCGTTAGCAGTTCAGGACCAGACATTGAACCTCGGGTGCGGCTAGCCCTACCAACAGATTATAAGACTCCGTTAGGCAGCCTCTTGCAGGCCTGTATTGCCCCTTGGTCTCCCGATATATCGGTCAGGCAAGGAAGCTGATGCGCCAACAGCCTGCCTCGTGATCCCTGATATACTCTCTGCATGATCCGCGCAATGCTCCGGTCCGTGAGAATCATATGGACCGCTCACGATCCGTGGCCCACCCGTTTGGGACTAATGGTCCAGAGCCTATTCATCAGAATTCGGACCAGGCGTCTCTGCTGCGGACGACCGGGGCATCCCGGCTGCTGAGTGGATGCCGAAGAGGCCCCCGGCGGGGGTCATCATCCCCACCAGCACTAGTCCCGGCCACAGCTGTTTAGGGGCCGGGCCGGACGCTCTGCCAAGGTGCGTCGTGACGCGGGCCATAAGGTAACGGGCAGGGGCCTCTGTCCAGCTACGCTGTGACGACGGTCGCGCCGACGCAGGGGCGGCCCGGAAACCCGGCTCGACATTCCGATTTAGGCAGTCCTGTACATCCGTACAGTAGAGAAGCACGGCAGCGCGTCTTTGCCATTGTCCCCTGCTGGCCATGCGCTGCACCTAATCATGTTCGGAGATTGACCAATGGAAATCTACCAACCCGAAATGACCCAAGCCATTTCGCCTGAGGAGGCGTCGGCCATTGCCGACGAGGTCCGAGAGCTCATGAAGGCCGGAGACCAGGACTCCGCCTTGGCCCGCCTGACCTGGCTCCACCCAGCCGACATCGGAGCGATCCTGGTCGCCCTGCCTAAGACCAGCCGGGATGCCCTGCTGGCCTTGATGGGGCCTGAAACTGTAACCTGGATGCTCAGGCAGATGAATCCCCTGTTGGCTGGGAGAATCGTCACCCGGCTGGGATCCCGGCTGATTTCCGGTGTGCTGACCCAGGTGAATCCCATGGTGGCCCTGGAGACCCTCCTCCGGCTACCGAAGGCCCAGGCGCGCCAGGTAGCCAAGACCCTGGAGCGGCCCATCCCCGACACCCAGATACTGGAGGGCCCCTCAGGTACGGCGGGGGCCCTTATGGTGCCGGTGTTCCCAACGGTCAGATCGGAGTCAACGGTTTCAGATGCCCGGACCGACCTCAGGGCAATGGGTGAGCTCCTATACGAGTTCAACCGGGTTTACGTGGTGGGGGATGAAGGAGAGTTGATTGGGCAGGTGAGCATGGCTGATCTGGCCAAGCTCCCCGAGGACGCCCGCATCTCGGATGCGACCCTGCCAGTGCCGGTAACGGTGAGCGAGGACACTCCCCAGTCCGAGTGCGTCCGCCTGAGGAGCCACTACAACGCGGTGCAGCTGCCCGTGGTGTCCGAGGAGAAACTGATAGGTGTTGTTCCCCTGGATTTTCTCCAGACCGCGGTTGTTGAAGAGCATACGAAGCAGATGCTCAAGATGGGAGCCGTTTTGGCCGAGCCCGGTCCGGAGTCCATTGCAGATGCTGTGCGGACCCGGCTCCCCTGGCTGGCCATCAACCTCGTTACCACGTTTCTTTCGGCGGCTACGATAAGCCTCTTCGACTCCGTGCTGGCCCAGGCGGTGATCCTGGCGGCCTTCTTGCCTGTGATAGCAGGGCAGGGCGGCATAGGAGGCACCCAGACCCTGACCATGATCGTAAGGTCCATCGCCCTGGGTGAACTGGTGAGCGTGCAGCAGTTCAGCCTGTTGAAGCGGGAGGTCACTCTGGGACTGATGCACGGACTGCTGCTGGGCATCCTGGTCGGTGCCGTCGGTCTCTTGTGGACGGGCAATGTGGGTGTGGCCCTGGTGCTTGCGGTCGCTATGGTTGGGAATATGGTGGTCGCGGGAGCGACGGGGGCCGGGGTTCCCCTGTTCCTGCGGAGGATGGGCGTCGATCCTGCCGTTGCATCCGCGGTGATCGTAACCACGTTCACCGATGTCTTCGGCTTCCTTCTCTACCTGGGGTCGGCCAGCCTGGCGCTGAGCCTCATCGTGTGAGTCCCCAGCGCAGGAAGGTAAAGCTAGTTGGCGACCCGCCTGCCGCATGCAGGTCGCTACTTGCCCTGCTGCAGACGACGCTGCTCAAGCCAGTCCGCTTGCGCCTCCTCCAGGTCCTCGTCGAAGAATCCGTGCCCGCGTTTGACCACCCGCATAGCATCGATGAAGAGCAGCCAGACGATATGGCGCACCACCTCATCGGGCACGCCGTTGTCGTAGTATGACTGGGGATTCATATCCGGGTCGGCGTTCACGTAGTCAACGGCATAGAACTTCCCGTCCTCGTCCAAGCACACCTCGCAGCTGAACTTCTTCATCTTGGATGCTTGGGCTATACCCCGCACGATTCGCCGTAGGGGGGACAGGTGGTAACGGCGCATCTCGCTGGGCGCGACCAGGTGGTATTCATGGGTGGAGGGGTCCCACCAGCATGGGATGACCTCGCCGCAGATGTAGTACAGGCGGAACCATCCCAGGTAACGGCCCAGCTGCCTGGGCGTAACGGTGTGCTGCAGAAGGAATGCGTCCGATAGAGGCGTTTCCTCCGCCGATTGAAGCAGGTCCTTCTTGGAGGTGGCCCCAACGACAACCCCTACGCCCGAATCTCCCCATGCAGGCTTGACCACGAAGGGTGCGCCCACCGCGCGAGCCACCTCGTCGGTAACTTCGAAACAATCTATCTCGTCTCTCTGGACGATTATCGTCTCGGGAACAGGAACATTGTTCTGCTGGAGAACCTTGTGAAAGTGCCCCTTGTGTGCCACACGTGCGGTGACGTCCGGGTCATCTAGAACGTAACCCTTCTGCTTCTTGACCTCCTTGGCCAGCATCGTATATGGGTCGTCTTCCTCGGTCTGTGAAGCAGAAAGGTCCAGGAGCACCCTGGCGGACACCCCTTTGTCGATCAGCTTTTCCGTAAATTCCTTTACCCAAACATCATTTACGAAGAAGAAAGTGAGCCCCATCTGACCGCACAGCTCCATCATCCGCTGGGAGAAGAAGTCGTAATTGGGGAACGGGCTCGAAATTACTACATCATAAGTTTCCGGCATTAATGGGTTTCCTCCGAATTAAAGTGCTCCAAGTCATGCAAAATCCCCGACGGAACTTCGGCTGCGACATCACGCCAGCCTAATTGACCCCAGGCTACAACAATTTGTTTTCCTAATTCTTACCCAATTGCAGGCTCCGCCAATTATATAGCAGGAGAAGTGGGATTCTGATACGCTTTATGAAGCCTGTTCCTCTAGATATTCCCCCCAAAGGCAGGGCACTTCACATCATGACCCTTCCCACAATCACCCCATTCGGCTCCTGGAGGTCTCCCGTTTCCCTGGACATGGTCGCCCACGGCGCCATCAGTCTTCTTCGCATTTCGCTGGACGGACCTGACACCTACTGGGCCGAGGTCCGCCCCGCCGAGGATGGCCGGACGGCGATAGTGAAACGGAGCTGGGACGGTGAGCTGGAGGACATGACTCCCTGGGGGTACAGCGTCGGAAGCATGGTCAACGAATATGGGACCCGGGGGTTCACTGTGGCCGGCGGGAATGTATTTTTCTCGAACGCCTCCGACCATAGAGTTTACCGCCAGCTTCCCGGCGGTGGGCCTGTTCCGATCACCCCTGCAGGGGACTTCCGCTACGGGAGTAAGGTGTTGCACCCCGGGCAGGACAGGCTGGTGTGCATCAGGGAGAACCATAGCGATCCTGAGGCGGACCATCCCCTGAGCGAAATCGTCTCCCTTGACACCGCAGGCAACCGGGACCCCAGGGTACTTCTGACAGACAACGACTTCCACAGCTCCCCCTGCGTAAGCCCCGACGGCGCCCGGCTGGCGTGGCTTACCTGGGACCATCCAAATATGCCCTGGGACGGCACCCACCTCTGGACGGCGCCCTTCCGCAACAACGGAGACCTGGGAGAGCCAACCCTGGTGGCGGGCAGCGTGGATGAAGCGGTGATTCAGCCGGAATGGTCTCCTGCTGGCGACCTGTACTTCATCTCCGACCGCACGGGCTGGGCCAACCTGTACAGATGGCGACACGGCTATGTGGAACCCGTGCTTCCGATGGAGGCCGAATTCTCCAGGTCCAACTGGTGGGTCGGTATGTGCTCCTATGGCTTCGACTCGCCCAACTCACTGGTCTGCAGCTACGTCCAGAAAGGCACGTGGAGGCTGGGCCGCATCTTCCTGGACGACGGCAGGCTGGTACCCATTGAAGTCCCGTTCAGCGAAATGGGACATGGCGACCTCCAGGCTGGCCAAGGCCGTGTGGCACTGGTGGCCGGATCTCCCACAAGACCCATGTCCCTAGTTGAGATAAGTATAGAGGATGAAGAGCTCACGGTCCTTAGGGTGGAAAGTGACGATGAGGTGCCGCTGAGATGTATGTCCGTTCCCGAGGCCATCGAGTTTCCCACCTACGGCGGGGTTTCCGCCCACGCTTTCTTCTATCCCCCCTACAATCAGGACTTTGCCTCCCCCGAGGGCGAGAAACCGCCGATGCTCGTCACCTGCCATGGCGGGCCACACAGCGCCGCCAAGGGGGACCTCAACCTCACCGTGCAGTACTGGACCAGCCGGGGCATTGCGGTCCTGGACGTTAACTACGGAGGCAGCACCGGATACGGGAGGGACTACCGCGAGCGGTTGATCGGCGAGTGGGGCGTGGTCGATGTGGACGACAGTGTAAACGCGGCCCTGTATATGGTCGAACGCGGGGATGTCGACGGCGATCGAATCGCCATCAGCGGAGGAAGCGCCGGGGGATTCACCGCCTTGGCAGCCCTGACCTTCAGGGATGTGTTCAAGGCCGGTGCCAGCTACTTCGGGGTTAGCGACCTGGAAGCCCTGCTCACCGACATCCACAAGTTCGACGCCTACAGCCTTGTCGGGCTGGTGGGCCCCTATCCCCTGCACCGCCGCAGGTACATGGAGCGCTCTCCCATCAACTTCCCAGGATACTTGTCGTGCCCGGTCATCTTTTTCCAGGGCCTCGATGACACCATTGTGCCCGCAGCCCAGTCCCAGGAGATGTTCAACGCCCTGAAGACAAGCGGAGTGCCCACAGCTTACCTGGCCTTCGAAGGAGAGCAGCACGGCTTTCGCAAGGCGGAGACCATAAAGCGTTGCCTTTCAGCCGAGTTCCAGTTCTACGCGCGCATATTCGGATTCCAACCCGCAGACCAACTGGAACCTGTGAAGATTGAGAACCTCGACGAATAGGAGACCCCCGCTAGTATGCAGGTCGGAAGCGTGTAGTCCCCCTGCCGGGGGGACTTATGCACCGGGAGCAACCAGATACCCGTTAAGAATCCAGGTAGTTTCGGCTTCCACCTCCTGATTCTCTGTGTATAATGTCCTCCGTGCCTAAATTCCTTACGTTAATCGCTCTGCTGCTGGTCGGCTCGGCAACCCTTTCCCTCACACCGGGACTGGTGGCACCCCAGGGCGGAGCCGTCACCGGTCTCTACCGTAACACCACCGAGGGGTTCACTCTTACCCTGCCCGAGGGCTGGGTGGCCCAGGAACGGGAGGACTCCCGCCCGCTGCTTGTCATCGATGCACCATCTTCTAACGTCAGCTTAGTCGGTCAGCTATATGTATTCCGCAGCAACGAAGACACCTCAGCCGAAGAATGGAGCAACGGACAGATCGCAAACTTCCCGGCTGTAACGACTATCAGCAGCGCCTCGGTTTCGGTCCCCGACTCCTCTTCCGCCCACCAGACCATATTTGGATACGAAAGACCGGAAGGGCCACTAATTCAAGAACTATGGCAAGTGGTCATACGAGGGTCGCAGATCTTCCTGCTCCGGGTACAGGTCCCCCAGGATGACTGGGACGCCGTCGCCTCCCAAGCCAGCGCTTTCGTGGGCAGCTTCGCCCTGGAGACACCCACCCCCTTTGGCGCATCCAGAGAGGACTCCCTGTTCCAATACTGGGGCGAAATCGTCAGCCTTGACCCCGCCCTGTCACGATTTGGCCCGGCGGACCTCGTTGGCGCCATCTTCAGCGGCTTGGTCAAGCTGGACACCAACCTGGACCTGGTGCCCGACATCGCCGAGAGCTGGACCATCTCAGACGACGGTACAACCTACACCTTTACCCTCAAGGGCGACGTCCGGTTCCACAACGGCACCGAGGTTACGGCGGCCGACTTCAAGTATTCGTGGGAACGGGCCCTGGATCCGGCCCTCCATTCGCCCGTCGCCCTCACCTATCTGGGGGACATCGTCGGCGCCAAGGATGTGGCCGAAGGCGTGACAGGAGAGCTCTCCGGCGTGGATGTCCTGGACGACAAGACCATACAGGTGACTATCGAAGCTCCCTACCCATACTTCCTGTCCAAGCTCGTGTACCCGACCGCCTATGTGTTGGACAGGTCCAACGTGGAGTCGGGAGAGAACTGGACCGACGCTCCCAACGGCACCGGGCCCTTCAAGATGAAGGTCTGGAACAAGGACGAGCTTCTCATCCTGGAACGGAACGAGGACTGGTACGGAGGGACCCCTGCCCTTGCCCACTCGGTGTATCTGATATTCGGCGGAAGCCCCTTCCAGATGTACGAGAACGGAGAGATCGACATAGTCAGCCTGGGGTCGTACCAGATAGACCGCGCACGGGACCCGTCCAGCACCATCCACGACCAGCTCAGGGAAGGGACCGAGTTTTGCACCACCTACCTGGGGTTCAACGTCACTCAGCCGCCCTTCGATGACCCTAAGGTACGTAAGGCCCTCGGCCTTGCCATGGAACTGGACAAGCAGGTGGAGGTATCTAGGAGAGGGCTGGTCCAGCGGGCGGCTGGGATACTGCCGCCCGGGATGCCGGGACACAACGAAGGCCTGGAAACCTTCGCATTCGATGCCGAGGCAGCCCGGCAGCTTCTCGCTGAGTCCAGCTATAGCGGCGCCGAGAATCTGCCCGTTATCAGGTCCTACGCCTCCAGCGGGGCCATACACTGGGCTTGGCAGGAGCACCTGGGACTGGAAGTAGAGTCGGTTGGCATATTTGACTTCTCCGACCGGCTGGAACGCATGGACAACCTGGAGCTCGGAGTATTCATTGCGGGCTGGTGTGCTGACTATCCTGACCCTCAGAACTTCCTGCATGTGCTGTTCCACGGTGAAAGCGAATCCAACAACTTCGGATACAGCAACCCTGACCTGGACACTCTTCTAGAGGAGGCCGCCGTCGAGCAGGATGCGGCCCGCCGCACCCAGTTGTACCAGCAGGCCGAGCAGATGATCCTGGATGATTGGGTGGTGGTGCCCCTTTGGCACAACCGCGAATATTCCCTCGTCCAAACCTATGTGAAAGGGTACGAGGTTACCCCCATCGGCGTTCAACAGCTCCAAAACTTGTCCATCGAGCACGGGCCATGATCCGAGTCATTGCCCCGACTTTACTTGCGGTCATAGTCATGTTCGTGATGGCGGCCTGCGGCGCCGCCGACCCGACCGCCACTCCCGAGCCGCCACCTACGGCCATCACCGAGCCAACAGCCACACCTGAACCCACCGCGACCGTTGCAGCGCCACCTTCCCCTACGCCGCCACCCACTCGGGCGCCGCTCCCCACTGCCACGCTTGTGCCTACCCCGGAGCCTACGGCCGTTCCCGAGTGGTTCGATCTTGTCCTTAGTGAGGCATCCCTGGACCCGCCCAATTCCATAACCTTCAGCATGGAAGGAGCCGGAGAGCGGCCAATTGAAATCATCGACCTGGAGTTTGGAACGGATTCGGTCTTTTCTTGCGCCTCCACGTCATACACCAGCGCCCGCACCGAGTTTGAAGGGGAGAACGAGGTCTTGACCACCTGGACATGGGATATGCGCCGCACCGGTTCAATTCCGCCAGGGTCCGTGGTGTGGTGGCGCTGGAGAGTGGTGGATGATCAGGGCGACGAGTATCGCACTCCCAGGCAGTCCGTGGTTTACGGCGATGACCGCTTCCCATGGGAAAGCCACACCTCGGAGAACATCACCTTCCACTGGTACGCCGGAGGCCCCGACTTCGGCCAGCGTCTGGCCACTGAGGTCGAGGATAGGCTGGATGTACTACAGCTTGGCAGAGAGTTGGAAGCCCCTGTTCAGGCGTTCATCTACGAATCAGCCGCGGATGTGCGAGGGGCGATCCTTTTCGCCCAGGCTTGGACAGGGGGACTGGCCTTCCCTTCTCAGAACATCCTTCTGATCACGGTGGACCCAGAAGACTTCGACAGAGACCTTCCGGGGCTCGTCCATGAGCTGGCCCATCTGCTGGTTGGCGAAGTAACCTTCAACTGTTTCGGAGATCTGCCCAGGTGGCTGGACGAGGGGTTGGCCGTATATTCCGAGGGCGGGCTTCCCGACTTCCAGCGAGTTGCTCTCCAGGAGGCCATAGAGAGCCGGGAGCTCATAAGCCTGCGAAGCCTCAACAGCAGCTTCCCCGCTTCGGACACGGGCGCCACCCTGTCCTACGCCCTCAGCTACAGCTTGGTGAACTACATGATCGATGCCTACGGCTGGCCGAAGATGCAAGAACTTCTGGCTGTGTTCTCTGAGGGATCAACCTACGAGGCGGCGGTGGAGCAGGTGTACGGTTTCGACCTGGACAGCCTGGAGGATGCTTGGCACAGCTCCTTGGGCCTGCAGTAGGCTCCGATCAGCGGTCATCCCGCACTGCTTGGATCTTCCAGGTATGCGACCTTCGCCGGCCCTAGCTCTTCAGGGGGGCTAGCTGCTCCAGCTTCAGGTCATCCCCGACGTGGGCCTGAATGGCGTCCAGCATGGGGAAGTCCCACTCTGACACGAAGGTGATCGCCACTCCATCCCTGCCCATGCGGGCGGTGCGCCCGATGCGGTGTACGTACTCTTCCAGGTTGTCGGGAATGTCATAGTTGATGACGTGGGAGACCTCGGGAATGTCCAGTCCCCGGGCTGCGACGTTGGTGGCTACAAGGACACGCAAGCTTCCCGCCCGGAACCGCTCCATCACCGCTTGGCGATGGGACTGGGGCATGTCGCCGTGAATAGCTTCGATGTCGAATCCCCGCTGCTTGAGCTTGGAGACGAGCCAGTCCACCCCGATCTTCGTCCTGCGGAACACCAGAGCCTGGGTGACGACGGGAGACTGGGACAGAAGCTGCTCCAATGCCTTGGGACGGTCCAGGTCGGCTACTTCGTAGTACACCTGCTGCACCTGCTCGACGGGCTCACCGTCGCCTCCCACGCGTACCCAGAAGGGGTCCCGGAGGTAACGCCTCGCCAAGTTCCGGATGGGTCCGGGAATGGTTGCGGAGAACAGGAGGGTCTGGCGGGACCGCGGGGTGCTGCGGAGGATGTAGGCGATGGCATCGGCGAACCCGATGTCCAGCATCTGGTCGGCCTCGTCCAGCACCACGGTTCTGACTTGCCCTATATCGACGGTGCCTCGCTCCATGTGGTCCATGAGGCGTCCTGGGGTGGCTACCACGATGTGGGTAGCCCGGGCCAGGGCTTCTATCTGGGGCTTCATTGGCCGCCCGCCGTATATGGAGACGGCCCGGATGCCGACGTATTTCCCCAGTTTGGACAGCTCGCCGGTAACCTGGACAGCCAACTCCCGGGTGGGTACCAGGACCAGAGCCTGGACTTTGGGGCTGCCCTTTACGTCGATCTTCTCCACGAGGGGGATGCCGAAGGCGGCTGTCTTTCCGGTGCCCGTCTGGGCTTGGCCGACCACATCCTGCCCCGAACGCACCAGAGGCACTACCTGCTCCTGGATCGGGGTTGGGTTCTCGTACCCTAATGCTGTCAAAGCCCTGTGAACGGGGTTCCCAACGGGTAGGGGGCCAAACAGGTGTTGTTCCTGGTCTTGTGGGTCCGTTTCCTTGGATTCTGGCGCCCGGGACGGGGGTCTCTTGGAGGACGAGGTACGCTTCTTGGGATGTTTCGCCGGGGCCGCCGGCGGGTTGGACTGCTTTCCGTTCTCCGAAACTGCCGGGATATCCACGGTGGGTCGGGGGGCTTCAGGCTCGGAAAGGGGTGTTTCCTTCTTGGTGAAAGGCAGGGGTAGCTTGCGAATGACGGTCTTTAGGATAGGGATAACCTCCAAAGTATTGAAAGGACTCTAAACACAGGAGAAGAGGAGCGAAGGGGAGACATTTGTCGAAGGGAGGGAATGATGGTACGTCCTGATATCACTGGTTCTACGTCCCTTATGCTAGCACAAACAAGTCAAAGATTAAAGATGACGCTATACGCCATCCCGCGTCTTCGTATCGTCTCTGGCGCGGTTCTTTCTCTACATAGCGGTGGTCTCAGCAGTTGACCCTGCATCTTCGGCACAGATATACTCCCGAATGTGAATTCAGTCACTACAGAAATCAGACCGGTTTCTGAACTGCTGCCCCCACAGATCGGATCATCTTCGGGCAGAACCTCCTCGGATTACGCAGAGCTGAAGGCCCAGGTGAAGCAGGCGGGCCTTCTCGAAAAGCAGGTCCCCTACTACCTGGGTGTGGCAGGTACTCTCCTGGCCTTAATGGGCCTCTCATTCTACGTAGCAGTCACCCTGGAACTCCTGTGGGTGCAGGTGCTGAACGGGGCTTTCATGGCGGTGGTCTTTGCCCAACTGGGCTTCTACGCCCACGATGCAGGCCATCTCCAAATATTCCGTTCGCCCCACCGCAACTACCTTGCCATGTTGGGTGTGGGTTTCCTTATGGGCCTCAGCCCAAGCTGGTGGCTGGACAAGCATAACAACCACCATGTCAACCCCAACGATGTCGAGCTGGACCTGGACATAAACCTCCCCATCATCGCCTTCAACAGGGAGCAGGCGGATTCCAAAAGGGGCTTGGCCCGCCTCATAGTCAAGTACCAAGCCTTCCTCTTCTTCCCGTTCCTACTGGTCGAGGCGCTGAGCATCCGGGCCGACAGCGCCCAGTTCATCCTCCGCGGCAAGAACGTGAAGTACCGATGGGCCGAAGCCCTGGCCATAGCGGGGCACTTCGCCATCTACTTCTGGTTGGTCTTCCAGTTCATGAACCCTATGAGCGCCATGGTCTTCGTCCTGACTCACCAGGCATTGATCGGGGTCTACATGGGGTCTGTGTTCGCACCCAATCACAAGGGAATGCTCTTGGTTGACCGCTCGACCAAGCTGGACTTCCTGCGCAGGCAGGTCCTCACCTCACGCAACATCCGAGGCAATCCCTTTGTGGACTTCCTGTATGGCGGGCTGAATTACCAGATCGAGCACCACCTGTTTCCCACCATCCCCCGCAACAAGTTGGCCTCCGTGCGCCCCATCGTCCGCCGCTTCTGCCGGGAGAAAAACGTTCCCTACCATGAGACCGGCGTCATAACGTCATGGCGGGAGGTGTTGGGCCACCTGAACAAGGTGAGCGCCTACACAAGGGGGTCTTCGAAGGCCACAGCCCCGACGACCGACTCCCCCCCAGGAAAGGGCCTGGCGCGCACGGGGGCGGGGCTGCGGACAATGATCAATACCCAGGGAGACTGAGCGGCAGCGCCTATTACTCAACAACGCTTAGGTGGACGTTCATGGGCTTCTCTCCCCTGCTCCTGGCCACAACCAACCCCCACAAGCTGGACCGTCTTCGTTGGCTCTTGGAGGGCCTGCCCATCGAAATCGTGGAGCCTTCGCAGCTGTCCGTACCACCAAGCGCGATTCCCCCGGAGCATGGCAAGTCCCACGAGGCTATCGCCCGCAGCAAAGCCGTCGAATGGTCTCGTATTGCATCCCTCCCCGCCATCGCCTCAGACGGTGGGCTCCATATCCCGGCTCTTGGCGATTCATGGAGCAGCCTGACCACCGGCAGGTTCGCCGGCGAGGAAGCTAGCAATCGAGAAAAGGCCCGGGACCTCCTCGAGATGATGGCCCCGTTCAAAGGCGAAGCGCGCCTGGCGACCTGGGTTGAAGCTCTAGCCGTGGCATCGGAAGGGCGCTGCCTTGCATCGTGGGAGGTCACCGGCGCCGAGGGTGCGCTGGTGGACGAGGTGCCTTCTGATGTACCGGATACGGGCTTCTGGGTATTCCCAATCTGGCACATTCCCAGGTTCGGGAAGACCTATGACCGGCTTGATGGCGAGGAGATGGCCCAGGTTGACGACCACTGGGCACAGCTAAGGGACCATGTTCGTTCCTTCTTCAACAACCACCCAAGTGCCTAACTCTAGCGCAGCCTGCTGAGGTGCGGTACTATGTTAGGCGCCACAACCCACCGCCAGGATAGGGGGCCAATGAAGAACAAGGTGTACTCGTCCTTCGACGAAGCCGTTGCCGACATTCCCGACGGCGCAACCATCATGTTCCCTGGCTTTGGGCCACCAGGCATCCCCCGCAATCTGATCGCTGCCCTCATTCGCCAGGGAGCTAAGGACCTCATTGGCATCTGCAACAACCATGGAGCGCTGGGCAATCTCATGGATGTGGGCCGCCTTATCGAGACAGAGAGGGTGGTAAAGTGGGTCTGCGCCTTCACCGCTGCCCCCCATCCTTCACGCAAGCTGGCCTTCGAGGCCCTCTACGAAGAGGGCAAGATAGAGGCTGAGCTCGTGCCCCAGGGTACGCTCGCCGAGCGCATCCGGGCGGGAGGAGCGGGCATCGGGGCCTTCTACACCCCCACTGGCGTGGGCACCGAGGTCGCCGAAGGCAAGGAGCACCGCGAAATCAATGGCCGCATGCACATCCTGGAGTACCCCCTAAAGGCAGACTACGCCCTGATCAGGGCACGCCGGGCCGACAAGATGGGCAATCTCCAGTACCGCCTCTCCCAGAGAAACTTCAATCCGTTGATGGCGCAAGCCGCAACCACCACCATCGTCGAGGTGGAAGAGGATATCCTGGAGCCTGGACAGATCGATCCCGACCAGGTGCACACCCCCTGCATATTCGTGGACCGCATGGTCAGGATTCCGCCCGCTCCAGACGGCATCTGGGATACACCCATTCGTCCTTAGCCGGACCGTTACTTCAGGAGCCTCTACATGGAAAAGACCCCTCTCGAACGTCAAGCTATGTGCAACAGGCTAGCCAGGGAGTTCCAGGACGGATGGGTAGTAAACCTGGGAATAGGCATGCCCACTTTGTGCTCCAACTACGACTTCGGGGATAAGCAGATCATCTTCCACTCAGAGAACGGGGTCATCGGGTACGGCCCCCTGGCCGCCGAGGGCGAAGAGGACCCGCACCTGGTGAACGCCAGCAGCCAGTACGTCACCATCGCCACGGGCGCGGCCATAGTGCACCATGCCGACTCCTTTGCCATCATCCGGGGAGGGCATCTGGATGCCACGGTCCTGGGCGCCTACGAGGTGGCGGAGAACGGCGACTTTGCCAACTACAAGACGGCGGGCCGGAAGGGCGGCGGCATCGGCGGAGCAATGGACCTGGCCGTGGGGGCCAAGCAGGTGTTCATAGCCCTGGAGCACACCACCCGCGAGGGAGAACCCCGGCTGCTGCAAAGGTGCAACCTGCCGGTAACGGCCGTGGGTGTAGTAACCAAGGTAGTGACCACCCTGGGACTGTTCGAGGTCACACCCGAGGGCTTCGAGCTGAAAGAGATAGCCCCCGGTTACACAACCGAGGATGTGCAGGCGCAGACGGGCGCAACCCTGATCATCCCCGACAACCTCATCGAATTCGACGCGTAGGACAACCCCGCCCGCGGCCCGAATTGACACAGGCTCGCGACGACGCCATCATTACCTATTGATACCAACGGGAGGATCACCATGAAAGCTGCTGTGCTCTACGAATACAACGAACCCCTGGTGATAGAAGAGATAGAGCTCGACCCACCCAAGGCGGGAGAAGTCCAGGTGAAGACCGGCGCAGCCGGAATATGCCGCAGCGACCTGCACTTCATGAAAGGCCAGGCGCGGACCATCCTCCCTGCGGTGCTGGGCCATGAAGCCTCGGGCACCGTCGAGGCCATTGGCGAAGGGGTTACCTCGGTGAAGCCGGGAGACCGCATCATCCTCTCCTTCGTTCCCAACTGCGGTCGCTGCCAGCACTGCGCTACCGGCAGGCCCAACCTTTGCGATCTGCACGCGGCCACTGCAGGCACCCTGTTCGACGGCACCATGCGCCTCCACAAGGGCGACCAGCGCATCTCCCACTTCGGCAAGGTGGCCTGCTTTGCCGAGCACATGGTCGTTCCCGAGGCGGGCTGCATCCCCGTGTCCGACGATGTGCCCATGGAGGTGGCCTGTCTTATCGGGTGCAGCGTTACCACCGGAGTGGGCGCCGCTGTGCTTAACGCCCAGGTAACGCCGGGGAGCACCGTCGCCGTCGTGGGGTGCGGGGGCGTAGGCCTGAACGTCATACAGGGTGCCCGCTTGATGAACGCGTCCAAAGTCATCGCTGTGGACATCAACGAGGGCGCCCTGGAGTTCGCAACCAAGTTTGGGGCAACCGACTCGGTTAACGCCAAGCACGAAGACCCCGTCGCCAAGGTAAAGGACCTGACGGGAGGCCAGGGCGCAGACTTCACCTTCGAAGTGTACGGCTCCGGCGAGACCGTCGAAACCGCCTATGCCATGGCCAAGAAGGGCGGTACATGCACCGTGGTGGGCATAGCCCCACTGGGCGACCAGGCAAACATCGAGGCGGTGACCTTGGTACGTAGTGAGAAGGCGCTCAAGGGCACCTACTACGGCTCAGCCCGCTGCCACGTGGATATGCCGAAAATCGTCGATATGTACCAGTCGGGTAAACTCAACATCGACGAAATCGTGACCCGCCGCTACTCCCTGGACGACATCAACGAAGCATACGACGACCTGGACAACATCGGCATCGGACGCGGCGTGATCATGTTCCAGTAAGGGGGCCAATCACGGCCGGCCAACGCCGAGAGCGAACCAGATGTCCGATGTGACCATCAAGCTGGCGCAGACCGAGGCCGAACGTCTGCAAGCCTACGCTATCCGTGTTCAGGTGTTCGTCCTCGAACAGCGCGTTCCGCTAACAGAAGAGATGGACTCCGAAGACCCAGCGGCCACCCACGCCATCGCCTATGTGGGCGGCGTTGCCGTCGGGACCGGCCGACTAGTATTCAGCGCGGAAAGCGGCAGCGAGCCCCGCATCGGGAGGATGGCTGTGCTGAGGGCATGGAGGCGCAAGGGGCTGGGTGCTCGCATCCTCCAAGCTCTGGAGGCGTCCGCTAAAGAAAAGGGCGCCATGTCCATCACCCTGCACGCCCAAACTTATGTCAAGGATTTCTACGCAGCCCACGGCTATGTCCCTGAGGGCGCTCCCTTCCTGGAAGTGGGAATAGAGCACCTGCTTATGCGAAAGTCCCTGGCCTAAGGGGCTCCTGCCTTTCCGCCCCTTGTCAAAGCACCCCTCCCGTTATAGTATCGGGGCGGGCATAGCCCATGCCCATCACCTGCTCGAAACCAACACAAAGGTACGCAAATGGATAAGACCATCCACCTGAAGGTCAACGGCAAGGACCACGACCTCACGGTGCCCGCCCAACGTCTCCTGGTGGACTGCCTCAGGTATGACTTGGGCCTAACGGGCACCAAGGAGAGCTGCAGCGTTGGTGTGTGCGGAGCATGCACCGTGCTTCTGAACGGCAAGATAGTGGCCTCGTGCATCTCCCTGGCTGTAGCAGCCGACGGGGCTGAGATTACCACCATAGAGGGCTTGGCCGACGACCGGCGCCTTCACCCCCTCCAGCAGAGCTTCATAGACCACGGGGGCTTCCAGTGCGGCATCTGCACTCCCGGCCAGATCATGGCCTCCAAGTCCCTCCTGGATGAGAATCCGGACCCCACCGAGGATGAGATTAAGGACTGGATGATGGGTAACCTTTGTCGCTGCACAGGCTACTACAAGATCCTCGAGTCCATCGTCCACGGCATCGCTGAGGCAAAGGGCAGGGCCCAATGAACACCTTCGAGTTTCACACGCCCGCATCCCTGGACGAAGCCTTCAGCCTCCTGGAAGCCCACGGCGATGATGCCAACATAATTGCCGGGGGCACCGGGCTGGTCCTGTTCATGAAGCAGCGAATGGTGCAGCCAGCCCATCTGGTCAGCCTGCGCTCCGTTCCCGGCCTGGACTACATCAGGGTCGAAGACGGCACCGCCCGCATAGGAGCCATGTGCACCATGCACGAGGTCGAGACTTCGCCCCAGCTTCGAGAGGTTCTTCCCCTACTTGGCGAGACCTATCGCCATGTGGCATCTGTGAAGATACGGAACATGGCAACTATTGGCGGCGGGCTATCCCATGGGGACCCCAACCAGGACCCTCCTCCCAGCCTCATCGCCCTTGGCGCCTCGGTGGTGCTCTCCTCAGCTTCAGGCCAGCGCACCGTTCCGATGGATGCGTTCTTCACCGACTATTTCGAGACCGACATCCACGACGGAGAGATAGTCACGGAGCTAGAGATTCCCCTGCCATCGGCTGCCTCAGGGGGCACCTTCATCAAGTTCCTGCCCCGTACCGCCGACGACTACGCTACCGTATCGGCAGCCGCTGTGGTTACCCTGGAAGATGGGAGCAGGAGCTGCCGGGACGTACGGGTTGCCCTGGGATCCGTCGCCACCACACCCATCAGGGCACGCAAAGTAGAAGATGCCCTGCGGGGCCAAGAGCTTACCTCATCACTCATACGAGAAGCCGCCGACCTTGTGCAGGATGAGGTGGACCCCCTTGACGACTTCCGGGGCTCCTCGGGCTACAAACGCCAGATGGCCCAGGTGTTCGCCCGGCGCGCCCTGGAAGCAGCCGTGGCCAAAGTGCCGGCGGTGCCCGCATGAGGACGGAACATCGATTCGCCGCCCCGGCCAACCGGGAACAGGTGTGGGACCTGATGCTGGACATGCCCCGGGTCGGGCGATGCTTCCCCGGCGTCAAAGAGGTAGAAGCCGACGGCGACCAGAGCTACAAGGGCACCATGCAGGTGAGGGTCGGACCCGTCAGCCTTAACATCACGGGCACAATGGTGGTCACCGGCATGGACAAGGACCTCTGGCAGGCGTCCATGAAAGTCGAAGGGGCGGACCGCCGCCTGGGTGGTGGGGTGAGCGGGGAGATGCTCGTCAACCTGGTAGACCTGTCCGACTCGGAGACGGAGGTGGTGGTCACCAGCGACATCTCCTTCATGGGCAAGTTGGGAGAGCTGGGCCAGCCCATCATACGCAAGAAGGCAGACTCCATCCTCCGGGAATTCGCCGACAACATCAGCCGCCAGTTCTAAGCCAGCTGCTCCCTTTCCCTCGAGGGAGATGGTTGGGGTGAGGGTGATAGACCCTGCTAGCTCAACCTTCCTCACACCTGCCACGCATTTCGTCATACCGGCGAAGGCCGGTATCCAGGACGGAGGTTTGCCGGATTCCGGGTGAGCTAATTCATCTCGGTGCGTGTTTCTGCGGTGTGCCTCGCCTGATCCCGGACTTTCCTGGATTGCGGCCTTCGCTGCAATGACGGTGCAGCGTCTCGTCACTCCCAGCATCCCTGAGGTCCAGACTCTCCTGCACTATGGAGTAGCCGCAATGATGAGGTCAGGCAAAGGTTTCCCCCAAGGAGAAGGGCCAGAGGTAAGTGCGACCCTACACGGCGGGTTTCTTGATGGGCACCGGGAGACCTGCGACCATGAGATACACCGCGTCAGCTTCTGCAGAGACCATCTGGTTGACCCGGCCTAGCTCGTCGGCGTAGATGCGCCCAAGCTCCGTCGGGGGCACCACTCCCATGCCAACCTCGTTGCTGACAACGATCCAGGAAGCGCTGCCTCTCTTGTATGTTTCCAATAGCCTCTCTGCCTCGGGAACTATGCCCTCCCGCGCTGTCATAACATCTTGGCCCTTCAAGAGCAGGTTGCTGACCCACAGCGTGAGGCAGTCGAGGAGAATTGTGTCGTAGCGATCCGCGACGGGCTCCAGCGTCCCCGCAAGATCGACGGGTTCTTCGAGGGTATCCCAGTCCCCGGGCCGGGCAAGTCGGTGGGCCTCGATCCGCTCCCGCATCGCCTCGTCCCCCGCTTCCGCGGTTGCAACGAACAGCACCTGCCCATCCTCGGCCGCAAGCTGCTGGGCGAAGTTGCTCTTTCCTGCCCGCGCTCCTCCCAGCACCAGCGTTAGGGTCCTACTCACCCTCTGCCTCTCGTGACCGGCGAAGCAAGTGGCTGGTGTCGTTCCAGACCTCCAGCACACGCCCCCCGGTGTGATCTCTGACGATGGAAAGGCTCCCAAGATCAACTCGGAAACGCCAGAAAGATTCACGGGGCAAGCCCAGCAAGAGCACCAGGAGGGCACGAACGGGTCCGCCGTGAGTCACGATCAGAAGGTTTTCGTCGGGATCATGACGCTCAATCGTCCGGGCATAGAACCGCCTTACCCGCCCCAGAAGCTGGGCGGTCGTCTCGCCTCCCGGAGCCGAGAAATCGCCGCTCCCCAAACCAAGCTGCCTGTCGAACACCCCGGGCTCCAGCGACCTGGCTTCATCCAGCGTGAGTCCTTCCCATTCACCATAAGAGAACTCGCGAAGGTCCCTGTCAGTCTCAGTTGTTAGTGCTAACTCTAAACTGACCCAGTAGCGCTAATTTGGAATTGACCCACCCCGATAGCGGACGCATCTTCGTCGGGAAACCGATTAGGAGGTGCAGCAAGTCAAATGATAGGAGGTGGGTTAGTGAGAGAGTTATACGAGTTGAAGGGCGATGGAAGCTCGATCCGAGGGATATCGAGGGAGTTGGGGATTTCCCGGAACACCGTGCGCAAGTACGTGCGCTCCGACGAGGTGCCCAAGGCCAAGCGGCGAGAGAAGCAGGGGTCGAAGCTGGACCCATACAAGGGTCACATAGATGGTCGGCTGTCGGCGGGAGTGGACAACTGCGTGGTGCTGCTGCGGGAGATCCGGGAGTTGGGCTACGACGGCAGCTATCCGACGCTGACCAACTACGTGCGGCCTCGGCGTCGGCCGCGTCAGCCCCGTGCGACGGTGCGGTTCGAGACGGCGCCAGGCGAGCAGGCACAGGTGGACTGGGGCAGCTTCGCCTATGTCGGAGAGGACGGGCGCAAGCACCGGGTCTGGGCCTTCGTGATGGTGCTGAGCTGGTCTCGGACCATCTACGTGGAGTTCGTCCGGCGCGCCGACGTGGCGACCTTCATCAGGTGCCATCTGAACGCCTTCGAGTACTTCGGTGGTGTTCCCCGCCGCTGCCTGTACGACAACGCCAAGGTGGTGGTCCTGGGGCGTGACAGGGAGGGCAGGCCGGAGTGGAACAGCCGGATGCTGGACTTCTCACTGCGAATGGGCTTCGACCTCCGTCTGTGCCGACCCTACCGAGCGCAGACGAAGGGCAAGGTGGAGAGCGGCGTGAAGTACGTCCGGGGCAACCTGTGGCCCGGTGTCCGCTTCACCGACGACGCAGACATGAACCGCCAGGCCCTGGAGTGGTGCGATGCGGTGGCCAATCGGCGAGTCCATGGGACGACGCACCGGGTCCCCCGAGAGATGCTGGCTGAGGAGCTCGCCCACCTGGGCAGCCTGCCGCCGCGTTCGGGCCTTGCGCCCTACATGCGGGAGGAGCGGAAGGTGGCCAGGGACGGCTACGTCCACTGGGAGAGGTCTCGCTACGGCGTGCCCTGGAGCTGGGCGGGTTCGACGGTCCAGGTGGGTGTGCGGGCCGGTACGGTGGAGGTCTGGTCGGGCGACGTGCGGCTGGCGGTGCATCCCCAAGCCCAGCGGACCGGTCAGCGCCTCACACTGCCGGGCCAGTGGGACGGACTGCCCGGCGGCGATGATCGTCCTCGTAAGGAAGCCGTGGCGGTGCAGATCCCTGTGGGCCAGGTGGAGCGCCGCTCCCTGGAGGTGTACGAGTTGGCAGCGGTGGGAGGTGGGCGATGATCGCGCTGGAACAGGCTCGCCAGCACCTGGAGACGCTGGGCCTCAAGCAGGCCGTCGAAGCCCTGGACAACTCCTTGGACGCTGCGGCCACCAAGAAACTGACCTACCCCGAGATGCTGGCAGAGCTACTCGGCGTGGAAGTGGCCGCCCGGAAGGAGCGGTACATGTCCACCAGGACGAAGCTGGCTCACCTCCCCTTCCACCGGACCTTGGAGCAGTTCGACTTCTCGTTCCAGCCCTCCATCGACGAGCGACAGGTGCGGGAACTGGCCGGCCTGTCCTTCGTCGCTGAAGCCACCAACCTGCTGCTCCTGGGACCGCCAGGTGTGGGCAAGACCCATCTGGCGGTGGCCCTAGCGCTCAAGGCCATCGAGAAGAGCCAGGGGGCCTACTTCGTCCGAGCCTACGACCTGATGGAGGACCTGAGGAAGGCCAGGGTGGAGAACAACCTCCAACGGCGCATGCGGGTCTACCTGTCGCCCAAGCTACTCATCGTGGACGAGTTCGGCATCTGGCCTTACGACCGGGACGCCTCCACCGCCTTCTTCACCCTGGTGTCGGCTCGCTATGAGCGGGGCAGCATCATCCTCACCTCCAACAAGGGCTTCGCCGAGTGGGGTGAGCTTCTGGGCGATACCGTCATCGCCTCGGCCATCCTGGACCGGCTGCTGCACCACAGCCACGTCCTCAACATCCGAGGCGAGAGCTACCGGCTTAAAGGCAAGAGGCAGGCCGGACTCTTCGCCTCCCATCAACTGCTATCGACATCGCCTGAAGCCGCTAGCTCCGGCGACGTCTAAATCCAACAGGCACTCTTGCTTGCCAGAAAGGAGGCGACTTAACGACAAGGTGGGTCAGTTCTAACTTAGCGGAAAAGGGTCAAATCTAACTTAGCATTGACACAGTAGGCACGGCCCTGCCTTCTACTATAATTCTCGCCGTGTCCGCTGCCCGTGCAAGGTCGCTGGAGCAGGCGGCCGTGAGCCCGTATGGAGCAATCCTCTGGGCCAGCAATCGGGCGGCCTGTTCGCCGCGATCATTTAAGGGAGGGTCCGAATGGCCCTGTATGATGCCATCCCGGTTCCAGTCCGTCTCGCCGTGTCGCACAAGGTACCATCTTCCCATCGACCTGCATCCTGAGCCAGAGGATTAGCCCTACCGCGAGGGGTCTACCAGAAAGGCGCCTGAAACAAACTTGGCACCGCATCGTACACGATGATTCCCAGCAGGAGCACCGCCACTTCGCCAATCTCGTTTGCCGACCCGTAGGTATCCCCCGTCATCCCCCCCAACAAACGGGAGCTCCACCATCCAAATCCAAGGGGGACCAGTACTGCTGCGCCAACCAGGACTGGCCCGCCAGCCCCCAAGAGCAGGACTCCAGCCGCCATAGCCGTAGCAGACCCGAAGGCCGTTCTCCACCAGCCACCTCCTGCCTGGAAGGCTGTGCCCATGCCCTCTTCCCTGGCGTACTTGAAGGCAGGCATGGTGAACAGCATGCCCAGCCGGGAAAAGCAAGGGAATGCGACAAGCAGGCCGGTCCTCACCCCGCCAGGGATGCTGGCAAGGAGGCCCCACTTGAGCAGGAGCAGGACAACGCATCCGATCACCGCGAAGGCTCCCACATGGCTGTCCCGCATTATGGCTAGGCGTTTCTCCCGCGTGAACCCTCCCAGCAGCCCGTCGCAGGAGTCCAGGAATCCCTCAGTGTGCAACGCTCGCGTCAGGACCAGGAACGCCGCCAGCAAAAGCGCTCCCACAACTAGTGTCGGCAGCGCCAAGCCCGCTGCATAATCCAACCCCGCCAGAATGCCCCCAAGGCCCAAGCCCACAAGCGGAAACCATGCTGGCGCTTGCCCCATCGACGCCTTGTCCCTTGGCCCAACAGGGAATATGGTCAGAAAGGCGATGGCAGTCGCCAGGCCTTTCAAATAGCCCCCTCTGTTTTTTCGTTTTCCCCTTTGTTGGAAACCCCCGCTGCCTCAAAGGTCGCCATCTCAGCTAAGCAAGCTGCGGCGGCATCGACCAGGCCCATCGCCAGCACAGCCCCGGTGCCCTCCCCTAAGCGCATGCCCAGGTCCAGTAGGGGCTCCAGTCCCAGGTGGGACAGCACGACCCGATGCCCTCCTTCGGCGGAGAGATGTGATGCCACCATGTAGTCCTTGACCTGTGGGCACAAAGCGTGGGCTACAAGAGCCGCGGCTCCGGAGATAAAGCCATCGAGGACCACCACCCGGCGGGCCATAGCGCCCCCAAGGACGACGCCAGCCAGCACACCGATCTCGAATCCGCCGACCTTGGCCAGGACATCCAGACCATCGCCGGGATCGGGACGATTCACAGCCAGGGCCAGTTGGACGACCTGAGTCTTGTGCTCCAACTCCTGGTCCGTGCGGCCCGTACCCCTACCCGTCGTTTCTTCGGCCGTCTTTCCCGTCAGGGCCGACACTATTACGCTGGATACTGTAGTGTTGCCAATGCCCATGTCCCCGCAGCCGACCATGTCCGCGCCCTTCTCGGAAGCCTCCAGGGCCAGCCTGACACCTGCCAGGATGCAGGTCTCCGCCTGCTCCCGGGTCATGGCTGGCCCCTGGGCGATGTCGCCCGTGCCTCCGCCAACTCCAACCACCCTCAAGCGAGGATGGGCAGGCAGGGGGGCAACTACACCGGCATCTACGATGACCAGGTCCACTCCTGACCTGCGGGCCATGACGTTCACCGCGGCCCCGCCCTCGAGGAAGTTCAGCACCATCTGAGCAGTGACCGCCTGCGGATAAGACGTCACACCCTGGGCCACCACACCATGATCAGCAGCCGCCACTATAAGGGCCTTGCCCCTGATCGCCGGACGCTTGGCGCCGAATATGCCGGCCAGCTGCACCGACAGCCCTTCCAGCCGTCCCAGGCTGCCGGGCGGTTTGGTCAATCGTCCCTGCCGGAGCTCAGCTTCCCTCATGGCCTGGCTGTCCAGACTTCCGACCCGCCTAATAACTTCTTCCAGGTCCATGGCCTATTCTCCGTGACTCGAGTATCTGGCGGGGCCTACTAGCCTACCTTGCCGTGCCCGGGGAGAGGAGAGACGCTGTCTTTCGTGTCTGCCGGGCCGATGAGGCTGATTGCCAGACAGTCAGTGACGGGGTCCCGGTATACAGCGGCGTTCACGCCGAAGGCGGACTTGATGGCTTGCGGCGTCAGCACATCCTCTGCAGGCCCCTCGGCAGCTACCTGCCCTTCTTGCAGCAGCACCAGCCGATCGCAGTATCGGGCCGCCATATTCAAGTCATGGATAGCTGCGATGGCTGCCAAGCCGTCGTCCACCATTTGGCGCACTACATCCAGCACTTTGAGCTGGTGCAGGACGTCCAGGTTCGACGTAGGCTCGTCCAGGAGCAGGACTCGGGGCTGCTGGGCCAGCGCCCTGGCCACCAGGACCCGCTGCCGTTCTCCTCCCGACAAGGTGTCCATAGTCCTTTCGGCGAATCCCTCGGTCTCGGTGAGCTCCATCGCATCCATGGCTATGCGATGGTCATCCTTGCCCTCAATCTGGAATCGCCCCAGGTGGGGATACCTGCCCATAAGCACAAGCTCAAGGCTAGTGAACCCATAGGTGTAAGGTGCAATCTGGGGGATGAGGGCGAGATTGGCCGCGACCCTCCTGGAGGACAATGACCTGAGGTCTTGGCCGTCCAAGCTAACAGTGCCTTCCACATGGGAAAGGATGCCTGAGATGGCCCTCAGAAGGGTGGACTTGCCGGCCCCATTTGGTCCCACCAAGCCCACAAATTGGCCCCCATCGGCATGCAGGCTTACATCATTCAGGATTCTCTTGGCATCGACCTCCCATGCCAAGCCTTCGGCGTGTATCCCTTGCTCTCCGTTACCGTTCATTATTGGCTGCTCTGCCATGCTGAAATCCTGCTTGGCCGGGTTGGGAAGCCCCACTACGTTCAACAAGAAGACCTCCGGCGGCTCCCCGCTGGAGGTCTTTCCTTTTGCCCGAAACTTGCGCCCGGGAAACGAGGGACCCTCTCAGGTGCGGAGAGCGGTCACCCTCCGTTCAGGCAGGTCTCCTGGCTCGCGGGTGGTATCCTTCGCTGGGCCCTTCCCATCGGCCTCCCGACAGTGGGTTCCAGCACCTCGTCCCGCTTACAGTGGCGCTACCGCGGCGGAATTTTACCGCCTTCCCTATTCTCCCTCGGTGGGCACCTGAACGGACAGTGGCTTATGTTGTTTCAGGCCGGATTTTAGGCGGCCCCCTATAGGCTGTCAAGGCCCGGAAGTGCGACAAAATAGTTGTTGCCAACGGTGCATTGATGCCCAAAGAGCCCTTGTCACTGGGGGATAGTAGTCTGGGTGAAGTTCCGCCATTACCTCTGAGCCAATCGATGTGCTTGCCATCAGGCGCATCAGTTAACGCCCGTAGTCAGAAATGGCCCGAGTACTCCATAACCATAGTTCTGATCAAAATGTTGACGGTAATAACGCATTTCGTTATTATTGGTATTGGTGGAACGCTTTAGCGATGACGCTACCTTGCGTCTATTCATTGGAGAGCAAGTTCGTCATTTGCCTGCCGATATTCAGAGGCGGGCACGTATGAGGCTTCAGCGAGTCGTGGCGGCCGTAGTTCTAAACGACCTTCGAGTGCCTCCATCTCACAGGCTGGAGGCGTTGCGAGGGGACAGACTGGGCCAGTACAGCATCCGCATTAACGACCGGTGGAGGGTCTGCTTTGTCTGGACGGACCAAGGAGCGATGGAAATAGAGGTCATTGATTACCACTGATAAGGAATGAACTATGCCTGAACCTATACATCCGGGAGAGCACCTTGCGGAGGTGATAGAGGAGTTCGGAATCACCCAGTACCGTCTGGCCAAAACCATAGGTGTGCCTCCAATACGCATCCACGACATCGTCCACAAGCGCAGGTCCATTACTGCAGACACGGCCTTGAGGATCGGGCGCGCCTTGGGAACTACCCCCGATTTCTGGCTGAACCTGCAGCGGATGTATGACCTGGATGTCGCCCGGGCCAAAACCGACGTAAGCAGCATCACGCCCCTCACAGTAGCAACGGACTGAGCAGCTTCATTCCAACAAACCAAAGCGGTAGTCTCAGGGAGATTGACGGCAACGCAATGAAGGGAAATAGCTCGGCACTTTAGAACAAAGCGTTGAAGGGTTTCTCACGTATTCGGAGGATGGAGGCTTATGGAGCTGATCGTTGGACTGGCGGCGGGACTTGCGGTTGGAGGAATTTCCTGCTGGTTGATACAGGGGTACCGTTCGAGGGCCCGGATGGCCAGGCTGGAAGGGCGGTTGGACCAGGCAGCGACCACCAGCGAACTGATGGAGACGGCCAAGAAGCAGATGAACGATACCTTTCAAGTCGCCGCCGGTCAAGCCCTTAAGAACAACAATGAGCTGTTTATGAATGTCGCCAGGGAGAACCTAGGAAAGGCTATCGAGACAGCCAGGGGCGAGTTCAGCCGTCGCCACGAGCAGTTCCAGTCTTTGGTCAAGCCCCTAAGCGAAAGCTATGACAAGCTGGCCCCCCAGATCGAATCCCTTATGCAGCAAAACCAGACCCTCGCGGCCGAGACGGGGAGGCTGTCCAACGCCCTGACCAACAACCGGCAGATCGGAAGCTGGGGCGAGGTGCAGCTTCGCCGGGTTGTAGAGTTGGCCGGAATGACCGAGCATTGCGACTTTGTGGAGCAGTCGACTGTCAGCCCTTCGGGAGACCGGCCCGACCTGATGGTGAAGCTTCCCGAAAAACGTACCGTCATCGTCGATGCCAAGGCATCCACGGCAGCTTACATGGAGGCCCAGCAGACCGACGACGAAACGGCTGGCGTCGACGCCCTGAACCGGCACGCAGGTGCCCTGAGGACCCAGGTGGATGCCCTTGCGGGCAAGAACTACGGCGCCAAGGTGGATGGCGCCTTGGATTTTGTGGTTATGTTCGTTCCAGGTGACCAGTTCTTGGCGGCTGCCCTGAGGGCCAATCCCAACCTTGTGGAGTACGCCATGGGGAAGAGGGTGGCCATCGCCACCCCGGCCTCACTGATCTCCTTGCTGTGGGCGGTAGCCAACGGCTGGCAGCGATACCGGATTGCAGAGAACGCAGAGGCCATCCGTGAGAATGGCGAGGAACTGTTCCGACGCATGCAGAGCTTCATAGATCGGTATCAGCGGGTCGGCCGGGAGTTGGAGTCGGCTGTTAAGGCATACAACCTCTCCATTGGCTCCTTCGATTCCCGAGTGGTCCCCCAAGGACGCCGGTTCACCCAGTTGGCAATCGGCGATGAGGCTAGTTTCAATCCGCCCGCTACTATAGAGCAGGCGGTGTCCGAATCGCGATACACAGGAACCCTGTCCAACCCCGACGACCCAGGCGAGCAACCCGAAGATGGCATACCTCATTTGCCCACTTCGGAAGCCCAATAGTACACTAGGATAGACCCGACCCCCAGTTGATTCGCCACTCCAGGGTCGGACTACGTACAGACTTCAGAGGAGGAACGATCATGGCGCTAACGTTGGCAGAAGCAAACCGGGTAGTAGCAGCAGCCCTCGCCAAGGCTGAGGAGATGAATATCAAGATCAGTGTTGCGGTGTGCGACGCCGGGGGCAGGCTCATGGCCTTCAACCGCATGGACGGGGCCTTCTTTGCCGGCGCTTACGGCTCCCAGGGAAAAGCCGTCGCCTCGGCAGCCTTTGCCCGCCCCAGCGGGATTATCGACCCTACCCGGGCCATCGTCCAGGGCATAACCAGGGCCGAGGGCGACCACATGATTCCCAGCCAGGGAGGGCTCCCCATCATCCGCAACGGCATGATCGAGGGAGGCTGTGGCGTGGGCGGCGGCACCTCGGAGCAGGATGAGGAGTGCGCCCAGGCGGGGATAGACGCGCTCTAGTCCTTCATGCCCTGGTAGAGACCTCTGAACTACCTAGGTCGTTCCTTCTTTCGCGGGAACCTATCTTGACCCCCAGCACGGCTGCCCGTTCCCCTTCGATTTCCCTCAGGACGAACGGACAGCCCGGAGTTGGGGGTGATTCCCCCATCCTGATCTTCTCCCTTGGGAGAGAAGTGGGTTAGTCCCGCTCCTGCGCTTTGACTTTCCCATGGGCCGTTGCTATAGTGTTGCCCGCACCAAGCCAGCCCCGCTATTAGAGGTGCGCCATACCCTATTCGTGAGGATGATATGCCAATCTGGGCCGAACGCATCGTACAGTCCCTGAAGGAAAGCGATATATCTCTCGTCACCTACGTCCCCGACATCAACATCCACCAAGCCACCCAGTTGGTGAATGCCGACCCCTACTTCCACCTGGTGTCAGCCAGCCGGGAAGAAGAGGCCATCGGCATCGCCGCCGGCGGCTACGCTGCCGGCCGCAACTCGGCCGTTTTCATGCAGTCCAGCGGCTTCGGAAACTGCCTGAACGCTGTCGGCAGCCTGTGCCTTCCCCATCGCATTCCTCTGCCCTTTTTCATCAATCTGCGGGGAGGGGTGGGCGAGTTCAACATAGCCCAGGTGCCGCTGGGCCGGGGGACCAAGCCGATCCTGGATGTCCTGGGAATCCCCCATTTCACCCTTACCAACGAGGATGAGGTCGAATCGGTGGTGAAGGGAGCGATAAAGCTGTGTTACGCCAGCAGATCTATAGTAGGGATATGCCTCACCGCCCAGCTGCATGGAGGGAAGCGTGCGTAGACAAGATGCCACTAAACTGCTGCTCAGCTACCTGGGCGAGCAGCCCATAGTCAGCAACCTGGGGCCCACCACTGATGAGCTTTGGCACCTGGGCGACCGCAACCGCAACTTCTACACTTACGGCGGAATGGGCTTGTGCTCATCCATCGCCCTTGGCGTCGCACTCTCCACCAACGAGAAGGTAGTGTCCCTGGACGGGGATGGCTCCCTGCTGATGAACCTTGGCACCCTGGGGACCATCGGGCGGGAGCAGCCGGCGAATCTCGTCGTGGTGGTATGGGACAACGAGCAGTGGTCGCAGACAGGGCACCAGCCCAGCCACACAGCCACGGGGACGGACCTGGAGGGTGTGGCCCGTAGCTGCAACATCCCCAAGTCCACGACGGTATCCACCGAAGAGGAGCTGGAAACGGTCTTCAAGGAAGCGCTGGCATCCGACGGGCCATGGTTCATCGTCGCCAAGATCGAGGATGTGGAGCCTCTACCCGTGAGCCCCATCGAGCCGGAGGTAAACCTTCACACTTTCAGGCAGACCTTTACCGGCCCTCCAGTTCGCCTAGGGCAGTAAGCAGCGCCGGGGCCCTCGCCCTGTCGTTCACCCTGGAACCCACATAGCTCCACAGGATGTTGCGGTCTTTGTCTATGATGAAGGCTGCAGGAGCCGCGAGCCCATCGCGAAGCACATCAAACACGCCGTAAGCTTTCGCTACCTGAGCGCCGGGGTCAGCGAGTATCGGGAACTCTGCCCCCACCCGGCTCTTCATTTCCGAAGCCCCCTGGACACTATCTGTGCTGATGGCCAGCACCTCAGCATCGAAACCTCTGAACTCAGCATATTCATCCTGCAGCCCACCGAGCTGCTGACGGCAGAACGGTCAGAACACCCCCCGGTAGAAGACCAGCACAACCTTCTCGGACTCCTGGAGAGCCTCGGTCAATGTAACCTGGCCTCCTGACGCCTCCTGGGCTGTGAAATCGGGGGCAACGGCCAGGGTTGATGAGTCGTCTGACCCTGGCGATGTGGGGGCTGAAGCGCCACCGCCGCCACAAGCGGCCATGACAGAAACCATGGCAAGAAAGACCACGAGTAGAAGACCGACCTGTTTGTGAGACAATTTCCTTCTTTCGCGGGTCCCCCCGCCTCCAACGCCTTCCACCGGAGCGAGACTTGACCATCTGGATATGTAAAGGTACATTGTACCATGCCCCAAATGGGAGGCAGTCTGGCGCAGGCTTGAGCGTGCATGGAACTCTCCATCTTGTAGGCATGGATCGACTCAGTGTGAGGTGAAGGGGAAATCGCCTCGGAGGGGAACTAAACCTTGCCGGAGCCCGTTGAGGATTACTATCTAGTCCTGGGTGTGGCCCGACACACCTCGGCTGCAGGCATCCGCAAAGCCTACCTCAAGAAAGCCCAACAGGTTCATCCCGATCATAATCCTGAGGACGGCGATGCTGAGCTGAAGATGGCGGCGCTGAACCGGGCCTACGAAACTCTCTCAGATCCCATCCAGCGCGCCAAGTACGATGCCGAAATGTACCAGGCGGGTCTAAAGGTATCCAGGAACAAGCACAGACGTGGCGAATCTGCTGACTACACCACGCGCTATCGCCGAAACTCCGGGCCCAGTCTGCTTTCGGCCTTCTCCAGCTTGCTAAGACGCGCAGTGCGCCTTATCGCAGCCATGCTTCAGTCCTGAGGCGCCGCTGGGTTATCCCGCAAGGGCGTCCTGTAGTACCTCTACCACGTGACGACTTCTTCTGCCTGTGCCGTGCTCGATCTGCTGGCGGCATGACACACCCATCACCGCAACCTCCCAGGTGCCGTCCTTAGCTTCCACCGCCGGGAAAAGCTGCAGCCGGCCGATATCCATAGACACATCGTAGTGCTCCGCCTCGTAGCCAAAGGACCCTGCCATCCCACAGCAGCCAGCATTGATCTCCTCGACCTGGTAGCCCGGAGGCAGCCTCAGCAAGTCCACTGAATGGCGGGTGCCCATGAGAGCCTTTTGGTGGCAGTGCCCATGAAACACCACCTTCTTCTCCAGGTCAGAGAAACTGAGGTCCAGCTCGCCCTTCTCATGCAGCAACATCAGGAACTCGTCGATCATGTAGCTGTTTTCAGCCACAGCCCTAGCTTTGGCGTCGCGGACCAGGTCTGGGTACTCGTCCTTCAGGGTTAGCAGGCAGCTGGGTTCGCACCCGACGATGGGTATGCCCTGCTCCGCGTAGCTGTAGAGTTGGTCCACGTTTCGGCGGGCGTTTGACGCCGCTTGGGACAGCAGGCCCTTGGAGATCATCGGCCGTCCGCAGCAGAGGGAGTCGGCCAGCGTCACGCTGTAACCGGCCTGCTCCAGTATAGCCACCGCGGCCTTCCCGACCTGGGGATAGTTGTAGTTCATGAACGTGTCGTTGAAGAGAACAACCTGCTTCGTCGCCTTTTCGCGGGAGGCCGGCCTGGACCGGAACCACCTGGGCAAGCTCTGGGAGGCCAGGGGCGGCAATCTCCTCTTGGGGTGGATGCCCGCCACCCGGTGAAGCACGAGGTGGGCCAGGGGATTGTTCACCGCTGCATTCGAAAAGGGACCGAGCTTGGATGCCAAGGCACTGAGGCGGGCGATGTTAGCGAAGAGCCTGGATCTGATGGGCACGCCGTTGCTTTTCTGGTAGTGGTCCAGGAACTCGTACTTGAGCTTGGCCATATCCACGCCCGTTTGGCACTCAGCCTTGCAGGCCTTGCACTCCAGGCACAGGTCCAGGGCATCGTGGAGACGTTTGCTGGCCATGGAATCTTCCGGCAGGGTGCCCGACAGCACAGCCCTAAGGAGGTTCGCCCGCCCCCGGGTGGAGTGCTCCTCTTCCCTGGTGGCCATGTAAGAGGGACACATGCTACCGGTCATCTTGCGGCACGCCCCCATGCCGTTGCACATCTCTACAGCGCCCGCGTAGCCCTCATCGGCGGAGAAGTCCAGGGTCGTCTGCAGGGGGTCCGCTGAGTATGCGGCTCCGAACCTCAGGTTCTCGGTCATGGGAGGAGTGTCGATGATCTTCCCCGGGTTCATGATGCCTGCGGGATCGAATGCCAGCTTGAGGTCCTGGAAGGCTTTGTAGATGGTGGGGCCGAACATCTTCTCGGTCCACACACCCCTGACGATGCCATCTCCGTGCTCTCCGCTCAGGGAACCGCCGTACTCCAGGACCAGATCGCTGATGTCCGATGCTATGGAAACCATGCGCCGGATGCCTTCGGGGGTCTTGAGGTTTACCAAAGGGCGAATATGCATGCATCCTACGCTGGCATGGCCATAGTAGCCTGCCTGGGTGTCATGGGCCTTCACCACCTGGTCGAACCTGGCGATGAACTCTCCCAGGTGCTCCGGGTCGACAGCCGTGTCTTCCACGTAGGGCAGGGGTTTGGAATCGCCCCGGGTGCTCATCAGCAAGCCCAGCCCGGCCGCCCTCAAGGCCCAGATGTTCGCTTGGTCACGGGACTCCGTAAGCTGCACACAGGCGTAGGCTAGGTCCCTGCGGACCATGTCGTTCTTCAGCTTTTCGATCTTGTCGACGACCTCGGCGTCACTCTCCCCGCTGAACTCCACGACCAGCAGCGCATCGGGCTCCCCTTCTATGGGCCCCAACAGCCGGCTGAAGCCCAGGGATTCCCGGCACCGGTCAAGGATCATCCTGCCGATCAGCTCGATTGTGTCGGGCTTGTGCTTCAAAATCTCCCAGGTCGCTTCGCAGGAGCGCACCATGTCGTGAAAGTGCAGGACGGCCATCCCCTTCTTGGGAGGGACGGGCACCAGGTTGACCTTCGCCTCGGTGACAACACAGAAGGTGCCCTCGGAACCCACCACCACGCGGGCCATGTTGAATGGGTTGCCATCGCCCACGTTGAGAGGCTCGTCCAGGTTGTAGCCGCTGACCCTGCGCATGATCCTGGGATACCTGGCGGTCACCTCGTCGCGGTTCCCTTCTGCGATGCGCATGACATCCCTGTAAATCTGTCCTTCGAAGGTCGTCGCTGCCAGCTTCCGTTGAAGCTCGTCGGCATCCAAAGAACCGAACCGGGCCTGGGTGCCGTCGGACAGCACCACCGATACTTCCTGGATATGATCGACGGTCTTGCCGTAGATGACGGAGTGAGAGCCGCAGGTGTTGTTGCCGATGCCCCCTCCCACGCATGCCCGGTTGGAGGTCGTGGGATCCGGGGCGTACTGCAGCCTCATCGAGGACAGGTGGCGGTTCAAGATATCCAACACGATTCCCGGCTGCACCCTTGCCCATCGCTCCTCTTCGTTTACCTCCAGCACCTGGTGCATGTACTTGCTGAAGTCCATGACGATGGCGTGGTTCACCGTCTGGCCCGCCAGGCTGGTCCCGCCGCACCGAGGGAGCACGGGCACCCTGTTCTGGGCCGCCACTTCCATCACCGCGAGCACATCTTCGGAGTTTCGGGGAATCACCACACCCACCGGGTCCATCTGGTAGATGGACGCATCGGTGCTGTACAGCAGGCGGGAGTAGGCGTCGAAGCGCACCTCCCCCGACACCCGCTTGCGCAGCTCCCGGGCCAGCTCTTCTCCTTCGGTAGCCATGATCCTGGTGTGGGCTGAACTTGCCACGGCAAAAGCCTCCGCGACTGGAGTGGGAAACAAGGGGGACGAAAGCAGGACTACTTTATCTGAAAGGTGCGGCAGCTTCAACACACCCATTTCCGCCCATGCGCCTACTCATGGTATCCTATGGCTGCTATGCTGTCCGACGATGTGTACTGCTCCCGGTGCTCGAGCATCCTGGAAGCAAAAGACATCGACGGAGTGCAACGACCGGCGTGCTCCAGCTGCGGGAAGGTCATCTACCATGACCCCAAGGTGAGCGCGGTGGCGGTGGTCGAACAAGATGGCAAGGTGTTGATGGTGCAGAGGGCTTTGGAGCCGGGGATAGGCCTCTGGAGCCTGCCCGGCGGGTACGTAGACCGGGGCGAGGTGGTGGAGCGGGCCGTGGAACGCGAAGTTGCCGAGGAGACCTCCCTGGAGATCGAGGCAACCGATGTGCTGGCCGTATCCTCGGAATCAGGCAACCAGGTTATCCTGATCTCCTACGACTCCCGATTCATCGGTGGGGAGCTGAAAGGCGGCCCCGAGGTCACCGACGCCTCATTTTTCGATCCCATGGACCTGCCGCCCCTGGCTTTCCCCAGGGACAGGCAGATACTGGAAACCTGGAAGAGCCTCCGGGACTGGAAGGACAACCGGTCTCCCAGTCCCGGCTGATCATCACAGCAAGGAAGTCTGGATGGCGCCACGAATCGGCTTTATTGGCTTGGGGATTATGGGCAAGCCCATGGCCAGGAACCTGCTCAAGGCAGGCTATGAGCTGACGCTGCACAACCGCAGCCGGGCCTCGGTGGACGAGCTGTCTGCGGAGGGAGCCGCCGTCGCTTGGTCGGGCAGAGAAGTGGCCCAGCGTTCCGACGTTGTCATCACCATGCTGCCCGACTCGCCCGACTCCGAGCTGGTCATCATGGGCGAAGGGGGAATCCTGGAGGGCGCCGACACTGGCTGCACCATAATCGACATGAGCTCCATCGCCCCCTTGGTCTCCCAGAAGATCGCCCACGCCGCCGCCGAGAAGGGCGTCGATATGCTGGATGCCCCCGTTAGCGGAGGCGAGCCGGGAGCAATCGCCGGCACCCTGGCGATAATGGTCGGCGGCAAGCAGGACACTTTCGACCGGTGCCTCCCCATCCTGGATGTTATGGGCAGAAGCGTAGTGCGGGTCGGCGACGTAGGCGCGGGCAACGTGGTGAAGCTGGCAAACCAGATAATGGTTGCCGCCAACATCGAAGCTATAGGTGAAGCCTTTTCCCTGTCCCAGAAGGCAGGCATTGACCCTGAGCTGGTCTTTGGGGCCATTCGGGCGGGCCTAGCCGGCAGCAACGCCTTGGAAGCCAAGGCGCCCATGATCATGGACCGCAACTTCAATCCCGGTTTCCGCATCAGGCTGCACCAGAAGGACCTTCAGAATGCACTGCTCACGGGAAAGGACCTGGGAGTTCCCCTGCCGGTGACCAGCCTCGTACAGCAGATGCTGGGGGCACTGATGAACCGGGACATGGCCGAGTGCGACCACTCGGCCATCGTTCGCCACGTAGAAGATATGGCCAACGTCGAGATCAGAAAGTCCGACGGGAACAAGTGAGGTCAGGTGAAGCTCCACGAATACCAAGCTAAAGAGATGTTTTCCCGGTACGGCATTCCCGTCCCCCTGGGAATAGCAGCGGCGACTCGCGAAGAAGCGATAGAAGCGTCTCGGAACCTGGACGGGCCCTGGGTGGTCAAGGCCCAGGTGCACGCCGGAGGTCGGGGGAAGGCCGGCGGCATAAAGGTCGTCTCAACCCACGACGAAGTGGGCGATGCCGCAGAGGCCCTCCTGGGCACCCGCCTGGTAACCCACCAGACCAGCCCCGAGGGCGCGCCTGTGCACAAAGTGCTGGTGGAAGAAGCCACCGATGTGAGCCAGGAGCTTTACGTCGCCCTGATGATCGACCGGGAAGTCTGCGGGCCCGTCGTGATTGCCAGCGCGTCGGGGGGCATGGACATCGAAGAGGTGGCCGCGACAGCCCCGGAGCGCATCCTGAAGGAGAGCATCGACCCGGTGCTGGGCCTCCAGCCCTTCCAGGGACGGCGCTTGGCCTACGGGCTAGGGCTGCCTCAGGAGCTGGTCCGTCCGGCAAGCCAGATCATGCTGTCCCTGTACAACATCTTTGTCGAGAACGACTGCTCCCTCCTGGAGATCAACCCCCTGGCTATAAGTGGGGAGGGCAAGCTAGTGGCCTTGGATGCCAAGGTGGATTTGGAAGATGATGCTATGTTCCGCCACCATGACCTGCTGTCCCTCAGGGACCGGGAGCAGGAAGATGAGCTGGAGGCCCAAGCCCTGGAGAACAACATAGCTTATGTAAAGCTGGATGGGTTCGTGGGCTGCCTTGTGAATGGTGCTGGCCTCGCCATGGCAACCATGGATGTCATCCAGAACGCGGGAGCCAAGCCGGCCAACTTCCTGGATGTGGGTGGCGGGGCAAGCGAAGACAAGGTGGCACTGGCTGTGTCCATCATGCTGTCGGACCCCGAGGTGACCCAGGTGCTGGTCAACGTGTTCGGCGGTATCCTTCGGTGCGACATCGCCGCGGGAGGAATCGTGAAGGCATGGCGGGACAGCAGCTCCCAGCTTCCCATGCTGGTGCGCATGAGAGGAACCAACGTGGACGAAGGGAAGGACATTCTCAGGGCTTCGGGCCTGGACGTAACCTTTGCCGATACCCTGAACGAGGTGTCCGAGGCCCTGAAGGCCTCCCTCCGTTAGAACTCCAACATTCTCATAGTCGGGAGACCATTACTTGAGCATCCTGGTTGATTCAAACACACGGGCCATAGTCCAGGGAATAACCGGCGGCGAAGGCAGCTTCCACACCCGGGCATGTATCCGCTACGGCACCAACGTGGTGGCGGGAGTCACGCCCGGACGGGGAGGGCAGCTTTTCGACGACCAGGTACCCGTCTACGACACCATGAACCAAGCCGTCCATGCGACCTCGGCGGACACCTCCCTTATCTTCGTCCCAGCCCCCTTTGCCGCGGACGCCATCGCCGAAGCAGCCGACGCCGGCATCAGCCTGATAATCTGCATAACCGAAGGTGTGCCCGTCATGGACACCGTTCGGGTCCTGAGGCACCTGGAGGGCAGGCCCATACGCCTTATCGGCCCCAACTGCCCAGGGCTGATCTCCCCCGGCGAGAGTTGCAAGCTGGGAATCATGCCGGGCAACATACACCAGCCGGGCAGGGCTGGAGTGGTGTCCCGCAGCGGCACCCTGACCTACGAGGCTGTGGGTCAGCTAACCGGCCTTGGCATAGGCCAGTCAAGCTGTGTGGGCATCGGTGGCGACCAGCTCATAGGCACGTCCTTCGTGGATGTGCTGGAGATGTTCAACGACGACCCGGACACCGACTTCGTCGTGATGATCGGCGAGATAGGCGGCACCATGGAGCAGGATGCGGCCCGCTACATCGGGGAGCATCTTAAGAAGCCTATAGCATCCCTTATCGCAGGCGCGACGGCGCCCCCCGGCAAACGGATGGGCCACGCGGGAGCGGTCATCACCGGCGAGTCGGCCACCTCGGCCGCCAAGACCCGCGCCCTGCGGGAGGCGGGGGCGACCATCATACCCACGCCCGCCGACATCGGCGACACCGTCCAGGCCATGCTGGCCAAAGCGTAGGGGAAACGCTCGTCTCCTTCCTTGACCATGGCAGGGGGCCTTCCTATAATGGACTACCTGACGACTGCCGGTCGTCCTCCTTTATCCGATGATCGTGGCTGCACCTACTATCTAACCTGAGGGCGGAGCATGGAAAGCGGGACTGTTCTGGAGACCCTGCGGTCTCTGGAAGAAGAAGCTCTCAGGGAGCTTGGCGCCTTAGACAACATCGACAGCCTGGAGACTTGGCGGGTGTCCTACCTGGGCCGCCGGGGAAAGCTGACCACCATCCTCCGCAGCGTGGGCAGCTTATCTCCTGACCTCCGTCGCAGCGTCGGCGCTTCGGGAAACCAGGTCAAGGCACACCTAGAAGAGAAGCAGGCCAAAAGGTCCGAAGAGATCCAGGAACTGGAACTCCGAAAGCGTTCGGGACAGCGGGCCATCGACGTTACCCTGCCCGGACGGCCCCTTCCCCAGGGAAGGCTCCATCCCACCACCCAGATTCTCCGGGAGATCTGCAGCTCATTCACAGCCATGGGCTTCCAGATCGTGGAAGGCCCTGAGGTGGAGTGGGACAAGTACAACTTCGAGATGCTGAACATACCCCGGGACCATCCGGCGCGGGATATGTGGAACAGTTTGTGGATCGACCAGAAGGATGCTGAAGGGCGCCTGTCCATGCTCCTGCGCACCCACACATCGCCCATGCAGGCGCGAATTATGGAGCAGACCAAGCCGCCTATCAGGCTCATCGTGCCGGGCAAGTGCTATCGTTACGAAGCAACCGACGCCACCCACGAGTGGCACTTCTACCAGGTGGAAGGGCTGGCCGTCGATGAAGGCATAACCCTCGCCAACCTGAAGGGCACCCTGTACGAGTTCGCCCGGCGGATCTTCGGGCCCGACCGCAAGGTGAGGTTCCGGTGCGACTACTTCCCCTTTGTGGAACCCGGGGTGGACATGTCGGTGGACTGCTTTGCGTGCCGGGGCGAGGGATGCCGCCTGTGCAGCGATACGGGCTGGCTTGAGATAATGGGAGCAGGCATGGTGCACCCGAAGGTGCTGGAGGGGGTCGGCTACGACCCCGAAGTCTACACCGGTTTCGCCTTCGGCTTGGGGCCGGAAAGGATCGCCATGCTCAAGTACGGGATCGATGATATACGCCTCTTCTATGGAAACGACCTGCGTTTCCTGAGGCAGTTCTAGGAAGCCGAAATGGGTATCGCCTACGTAGATGCTGAAGCAAGTGGGCCTACGGGAATTCGCCGGGCAGTACGCCTGCTGGTCGACAGCGGGTCCAGTTACTCCCTGCTTCCTGAACAGGTGTGGAAAGCCATCGAGTTGACACCGCAGAGGGAGATGAGCTTTACCTTGGCCGATGGCACACAGGTGGTGCGCCAGGTTTCGGAGTGCCATCTAACCCTGGAGCACGGACAAAGGCACACGCCCGTGATCCTGGGAGAACCCGGCGATGAGGGGCTGCTGGGAGTAGTTACCCTCGAGATACTAGGACTTGTCCTGAATCCTTTCAACCGCACTCTCCAACCTATGCGGGCCATGTTGAAGAGCGCGATATCTTCATCAGATGCTTGATCGAATATGAAGATACCTTTGTCCTGGCTTAGAGAGTACGTCGATATCGACCTGTCCTCCAAGGATCTGGCCCACAGGCTGACCATGGCTGGTATCGAGGTGGGCGAGGTAAGCGTCGTCGGAGGATGGACCAACTGCGTCGTAGGCCACGTTGAGAAGGTGGAACCTGTACCCAACGCCGACCGCCTGACCTTGTGCACCGTGAACTCGGGCGACGGCGATGTCCAGGTGGTGTGCGGGGCTCCCAACGTGGCCGCCGGGCAGCGGATAGCCTACGCGGGCATCGGAGCGAGGTTGTTCAACCCCCACAGCGGAAAGACGGAGACCCTCAAGGCCGCCCGCATCAGGGGAGTCACGTCCCAGGGGATGATCTGTTCGGAACTGGAGCTGGGTCTGAGCAACGAGCACACTGGCATCCTGGTGCTCCCCGAAGATGCCCCTGTGGGCATGGACCTCACCGAGTACATGGGGGACGAGATTCTGGAGCTCGAGCTGACCCCCAATCGCTTCGACTGCATGTCAGTCCTGGGAGTAGCCCACGAGGTGGCCGCGCTGACCGGCCGGAAGGTCAGGGAGCCTGATCTGGCCTACCCCGAGGATGGCGGTCCCGTGGAAGACCAGGCATCGGTAGAAGTGGCCGACCCGGACCTTTGCCCCAGGTACACCGCCACCCTGATTCGGGGAATCACCATCGGCCCTTCTCCCCGGTGGCTCCAGGAGCGCCTGACCAAGGCGGGCATGCGCCCCATCAACAACGTGGTCGATATCACGAACTACGTCATGCTGGAGTACAACCAGCCCCTTCACGCCTTTGACTTCGGCAAGGTCGCCGACGGCAGGATCATCGTCCGAAGGGCAAAGCAAGGGGAAGTGCTGGTCTCCCTCGATGGCACCGAGCGCAAGCTGTCCACCGACATGCTGGTCATAGCCGATCCCACGGGGCCAGTGGGACTTGCCGGGGTTATGGGAGGCGCCAACAGCGAGATGACCGACGCTACCACCGACGTATTCCTGGAGTCGGCCAACTTCGACGCCGGCAACAACCGGCGCACCAGCCAAGCCCTCGGAATGCCCACCGAGGCATCGGCGAGGTTCGAAAAGGGACTAAAGCCAGAGTTGGCCCCCTTGGGCCTCAAGCGGGCCACGCAACTGATGCAGCAGATTGCAGGGGGGACGGTCGCCAAGGGAATACTGGATGTCTTCCCGGCAAGGGACTTAGGCCCCGGTCCCCTAAGGCTTCGAATGAGCCGCCTGGAGAAGGTGCTGGGGGTGGGCTTCCCCATGAAACAGGTGGCGGACGTCCTGGTTTCCCTGGGGTTCCAGGTCGAGGCGGAAGGGGAGAGTTCCCTCAATGCCAAGGCTCCCTACTGGCGGGGAGACATCGCCATCGAGGACGACCTGGTTGAGGAGGTGGCCCGCATCGTGGGGTACGAGGCAATTCCCACCACCATGCTGTCCACACCCATCCCGGCCTACCTGCCCCAGACGTTGCAGCAGGTACGAGAGGGCATGAAGGACCAGTTGGTTGCGCTGGGCATGCAAGAGGTCATCACCTACTCGCTTACCAACTTAGACGAGCTGGCGAAAGCCAACGCCCTGGAGACGGAGGCCCAGCCCCTGAAGGTGGCCAACCCCCTCAGCTCTCAGCAGGAGCATCTGCGGACCACCCTTCGCAGCGGGCTGCTGAGCACAGCCGGGGCCAATATGTCCCAGGGCGCCGCCGCGGTAGCGATTTTCGAGTCGGGCCACGTTTACCTTCCCCGGGACTGGGACCTGCCTATGGAACGGGAGATGATCTCCGGGATCCTTTGCGGTCCCAGGGGAGAAGCCCGCTGGCTCGGAGAAGACCAGCCGCTGGGTTACCTAGATGCCAAGGGAGTCCTGGAGGGGCTTTTCGAGGGGCTGGGCACCAACGCCAGCTTCCAGCCGTCCCAGGACTCGATGCTGTCCCCGGGGACATGCGCTGAGGTCGCCATCAGTGGTACGCGCGTTGGCATCCTGGGCGAAGTGGACCCCGGCATAGCAGCCTCCTTTCAGGTAGAAGGCTACCCCCTGGCCTTCTTCGAGCTGGACGTAGAAGCTATCGTAAAGGGGGCTCCGGCCATCAGGTATGCCTACAAGCCCATCTCCCGCTTTCCCGCAGCGGTGCGCGACCTGTCCATAGTCGTAGACCTGGAGGTCCTTTCGGCACAGGTGCGGGACATCATCGAGAAACAGCGCCTTGTGGAGAGAGTCCAGCTGTTCGACGTTTATGAAGGGGAGAACATACCGGCCGGAAAGCGGTCCCTGGCGTACCACATATATTTCCAGGCGTCAGACCGCACCCTCACCTCGGACGAAGTGCAAAAAGCGTTCCAGAGCATCACCCGCTCCCTGGAACAGCAGGTGAAGGCCGAGCTCCGGGCCTAGCTTCTCCAAGTTCATCCAGAGAGCGCCCGGCAATGTACTAATGGAGGGAAAACTGGTAGAGTAGTTTGCCAGCCGTGGCCCGCATCCAAGAACTAGCGTATGACAACCCACGATAACACCAGGCCAATTCCCGAGCACATCCACCGGGACGAAGATATGCTGAGCGTCGAGGACGCCTATGCCCGCATCATGGCATTCTTCAGCCCCTTGGAGGCCCAGGACACACCCCTTCTCCAGGCCCCGGGACAGGTGTTGGCAGAAGATGTGATGTCGCCATTCGCGCTGCCTCCCCTGGACAATTCGGCCATGGACGGCTACGCCCTCCGCCATGAGGACATCCTGGGCGCGGGCCCTGGCACGGGAAGGGACCTTCAGGTGATTGCCCACGTCGCCGCCGGGCATGTGCCCGACACCGCGGTTGCGCCTGGGACTGCCATACGGATAATGACGGGCGCTCCCGTACCCGAAGGCGCTGACACCATAGTCCCCTTCGAAGAGACCGACGAGGTGGAACGCAAGGGTGCCGGCAAGGGCCTGGACTCGATCAGCATCCGGGCCGAGCTTCCCATGGGCTCCAACATTCGCCCGGCAGGCGAGGATGTCCGGGAAGGCGAGCTGGTGCTGTCTTCGGGGACCGCCCTGCGGTCTTCGGAGATTGGTGTGCTGGCCTCCCTGGGCCTCGAAAAGGTGAAGGCTATACGCCGTCCTGTGGTAGCCATCATCTCCACGGGGGATGAGCTCCTGGACCCTGGGCAACCCATCGAGGCGGGCAAGATATACGACAGCAACAGGTTCACCGTCGCAGCGTCGGTACTCGAGTGTGGCGGGGTCCCCAAGCTCCTGGGAATCGCCCGGGACACCCTGGAAGAAATGAACGCCCGGCTGGACGAGGGCTTGGATGCGGACATGCTCATAACCTCCGCTGGGGTCTCCAAGGGCGACTACGACATGGTGAAGGATGTCCTGATGGAGCGCGGCGAGATGAATTTCTGGTCGGTGCGCATGCGCCCCGCCAAACCCCTGGCTTTCGGCAGGATCATGGGCCCCAACGGAAGGCTGGTCCCCCACCTGGGCCTTCCGGGAAATCCCGTAAGCGCTATGGTGGCATTCGAGGAGTTCGCACGTCCGGCCATACTTCGGATGCTGGGCAGGGCCAACCTAGAACGTCCCAGCGTCCAAGCAACGCTGGAGGGCGACATTCGCAACTTTGACGGGCGACGGGTGTTCGCCAGGGTCCATGTGACTCGCAGGGAAGAAGGGTACTTCGCCAACCCGACGGGTCCCCAGGGCTCCAATATCCTGACTTCCATGTCCCGGGCCAACGGTCTGGCCATATGCCCGGAAGATGTTGAAGTGAAGAAGCGCGGCGAAACCGTGACGGTTAAGATGATCGACTGGAATGAAGAGGTGCAAATTTGACAAGTTTGGACGGGCTAAGGGACCAGATGCCTGATGAACCTTCGGAGGTCGCAGCCGCCTACGTGATCGATCCCGACCGAAGCCGGGACCTGCGCAGGTCGTTGGCAGCCATCTTGCTGGAAAGGCGCTGCCCCGACTGCCGGGAGCGCATTGGCGACAAGTGGGCCGACGTACCCGAAGCGACCCAGGCCAAGGAGATCGCCGAGTGCTGCGCCACAAAAACAGGATTCATCCGTCCCAACATGCCAATGCAGGAGATCGTCTTCCGCGAGCTCTTGGCGGCCGGCAACCAGCCCATCGACCTCTCACAGCTCCATTTTTCCGTAACCGACAAGTGGTACACACCCACCAACCCCAGGAACATCAGCGCCGCTTCACTGAAAAAGGTGCTGGACAACGACCTGTACTATGGACTGGTGGATGTCGCAGAGGCGGAGGAGTAGTCGAAATGGCAACCCTGTGGGCTAAGAGCGTCAGCTTCGAGTCGGTGCAGGTGGGGGATGACCTCCCTATCCTGGTGAAGCATGAAAACCAGGCAACCATCGACAACTACGCCAAGTACGCTTCGACCGCCCCGAAGGCCGATTGGAGCAACTTGCACACCGACAAGGAGTACGCTTCCCAGGGCATCTTCGGCGGGACTGTCAACATGGGTGTCGCGACCGTCGCCTATGTTGCCGAGCTGCTGGAGAAGGCCTTCTCAGTGAGGGACGTAACCGCAGCGGGCAGCACGCTGAAGATGCGTGCCACTGAACCCTTCAGCGACGGGGATACCGTCACCTTTACAGGACAGGTTACCGGCAAACAGGTGGTGGATGGAAAGAACGTCGTGGAGTGCGAGATCACGGGGGTCAACCAGCGAGACCAGACCATAGCCCGGGCCAGCGCCTCTATCGTGCTGTCGAACTAGCCCGCCTCTAGTTCCGGGAAAGCAGCATCTGGAACTCCAGGGTCTCCAGCTCGCGCCCGCTGCGAATGGACGCCACCACGTACTCCACCGCCATCCGTGCAAACCCAGAGTACTCCAGCACGTTGGATCCCAGGGTCACAAAAGCTGTTCCGGACTGCAAGCTCACCTGGAGTTTCTCTGCATCCTCGGCGTCCAACTCCAGGTGAATTTCCGTGTCCGTCAGGCGCTCAAGCTTGGCCTTGATGCGGTCCAGGAATTCCTGATCATCCATAGCGCAACCAGCGTTCGGGACCAGAGCTCCAGAGGAGGGCATCCCCTGGAAAGCTGCTAGCCTCCGTAAAACCAGCCGGTGTCCCACATCTCCAGGGGCTTGTCATCCCGGCGATTGCCGACCTCGACCACCTCTCCCACGAACACCGAATGGTCGCCCTGCTCCACACTGCCCGTTACCTTGCACTCGAAGTAACTGTACACCTCATCCAGCACTGCGCCTCCGGTGGTTCCCGTAGTGAAGGCATGGCCATTGACCATGTTCCCTTCCACCGTCGACGGGCGAAAGAAGTCCTCGGCCAGCTGCTTCTGGTCTGCCGAGAGAATGTTTACCACAAAGCTGTTGGAGTTCTTCACCGTTTCGTGAAGGCCGCTGTCCTTCTTCACTCCCATCATGACCAACGGGGGTCCAAAGGAAGCCTGGGATAGCCAGTTTACCGTTCCGGCAGACATCTGGCCTTCGTGGGCTGCGCTGGCCACGTACAGCCCATAGGTGATCTGCCTGAGCACCTTTTTCTTCATATCAGCATCCAAAGGGGACCTCCTGAACTTTGGGATTTCGACTTGATGAGGTATTTTAACACGCCGGGACGCCCGAGCTGACGCCTCGCTCCCGGCTCGAACCCCATTCAGCAGTAGCTGAGAATCACCTCTGCGACCTCAAGGGGGGTCTCGATCATGGCCTCGTGACAAGTGTTCAGGCTAGGTGCTAGAGATGCGCCGGGGATGCCCGATGCTATCAGCCCCTGGGTCTTCGCCGACACGATGTTGTTCCTTGACAGAGGCACATATGCCACGGGGCACGTCTCCCGGAGGTCGGGAGGACGCACCTTTGCCCGGAAGATGTTCAAGGGCATGGGTTCGAATCGCCCCAGCACCGGAACCATCTGGAAGGGGTCCATGCCATTGCAGTAGAAACGGGTTACAGCCAGCCCTGGAAGCTTGATCCTGCCTGTGCCCATGGTCCTCATGCCCGAGAACATGAGCAGCAGCTTGAGCTTGCGGTCAATCAGGTTGGGCGCCGGTCTTCCTCTGTAAGGAACTACGCCGGCAAACAGAATGATCTGCTTCGGAGGCTGGACCATCTCTGCGGCAGCCTGCAGCAACATAGGAGCGGTGAAGCCGTGGCCAACCAGCACCACATCCTTCAGTTCCTGCCGCTCCACCTCTTCGACAATCGAAGACACGTAGTTGCGGTAAGGGGGCCTCTGCCCATTAGAGGCGGGACTGTCACCATGTTCTGGCAGGTCCATGGCGTGGACCTTGCCCACCAGCGGCTGACGGTGCAGACGGGGTGGATGCTCCTGGGGAGCTGTCAGTTGTCCCCAGACCGGCCCCCAGAAACGCCCGCTATGTCCCAGGTCATGGACCAGCAACAGGTCAGCCAACGTGCTAACCAGCCATCTGCAGTATGGAAGGGGTCATCGGAAGGCCCGTGTGTCGTTTAGAGGGACTCAACATGCGGGCGTAACTATAAAGTCTGGCAATCTGCAGGTCAACCGCACCCTCCTGCCAGCTACCGCCGGGAATCCCAACGCTCCCCGGTCCATGCTGACAGCGTGCGTTACCCCTCCCCCTTCAGGGATATGATGACCACGGCGGCGGTGATGGCCAGGATGCCCCCCGACTGGGTGAAGAAAGTCCCCCTATTCACCCAGGAGCCGAACATCAGGGGTGATACCCCCGCAAGCACCAGCGAGTACAAGTAAACGAGGGCGGGCTGAACGGCACTGATTGCTGCGATGATGGATACGTCGGGTCCCAGGGACACAGCAGCGAACCTGGTTATAACCACAACCGTGATGATCAACTCGGCCAGCAGGATAAGCGACACGAAGGTAGCATCGCGCGTAAGCCTGAGGGCCGAAGTGCGCACCCGGCGGGAACCCACTCCCATGAGCATCACCACGGCAAAACCCAGCCGGTAGGATGCAAACACCTGCCAGAAGTGGCCGCCTTCCAGGAAGTGCTTGCTCAAGATGAAGGAGAGTGCCCAGCCCGCCGAGGCGCCCAACGCCAACAACAAAGCTGCCGGGTGTCCGAACCGGCCACTTGCGCTTTCTCCCTCCCAAGAGACCAATATGGCGCCCACCACAGCCAGCAGGATGGCACCAAGGGCTATGGCCGATAGCTGCTCGTCGAGAAACACCGCTGCAATGGGGGCTACAAGCAGCGGATATGTAAACCAGATGGGCACCACCCGGTTTACCTGCCCGTACTTGAGGGCGGCCAGCAGGAACATAAGTCCGGTGGCTGATACAGCCCCGATGGCTGCCCCGCCGCCAAAGGAAGGCGCTGATACACCCTGGATTCCCACCACGACGGCCAAGCTGACCGCGCCGATGAACAGCTCGAGGACGCCGATCCACGCAGCATAGACGTAAACGTTGGGGGCGTGGCGGTCGATGATGAACTTGTCGAGGATGTTCACCGCCCCGGTGAGGGCGGGAAAGAGAAGAGCCAGGGGAAGCCAGATAGCGGGCGCCCCTACCGGCGGACTATCTTGTTACTGAGAATCCCGAGTTTCTCAATCTCGATTTCGATGGTGTCGCCGGGCTTTAGCCACCGGTCGATTTCCAGTCCGCAGCCGCGGTTCGCCGTGCCCGAGCCCATGATGTCTGTGGGATATAAGGTCTCTTCCCAGGAGACGTGCTCGATCATCCGCTCCCAGGAATGGAACATCTCGCGGCAGTTGCCCTGGGACCACAGCTCGCCGTTGACCCGAGCGTACATCTCCAGGCTATGGAAGTCACCCACCTCGTCGAGGGTCACGATCCAAGGCCCGATGGAGGTGGCAAAGTCCTTGCCCTTGGCAGGGCCCAGCCGGACACTCATCTCGTCCATCTGGATGTCCCTGGCGCTGAAGTCGTTCATGCAGCAGAACCCGTATATGTGGTCTATGGCATCGCCCTGGGAGATGTTCCTCCCCTGCTTGCCAACGACCAGGGTCATCTCCAGCTCGTAGTCCAGCTTCTCGGTGTAAGCGGGCCACTCAAGCTCCTGGCCATGGCCGATCATGGCTGCCGGGTTGCCCTTGTAGTATATGGGCATCTTGTACCAAGCGTCGGGAGGCTCGATTCCCATGGCGTCGTAAGCGCGGCGGAAGTGCTTCTCGAACAGGATGAAGTCCCGCAGCGAGTTGGGGTGGGTAAGGGGAGGGAGGAGCTCTACTTCATCCATGGCGAAGACCAGCGACTCGCCTCTGGGACCCCGGGAAGATGCGCCAGCCGGCGGATGAAGGACGTAATCGACAGCGCGCCCAGCTTCTTTCAGGCTGAAGTCGCCGCCTTCTATGAAGGCCTTCATGTCGGACGACACGATGGCCTCTCCGGCTCCGTAGCAGTTGGCCCTCCCCTCGTGCTCCAGCAGGGCGATGTAGGACGAGGTCAGATCGACAAGGGTGTTGTCATCCTGGACAGCCCCAATTCGACTGAAACGGCCAACCCTGGTCTGTACCTGGAAAGAAGCAAGTTTCACCTAACTCAACCTCCCGCAGGCATTGGCGGCCTGCGTTGCGTTAATCGGCTGACTGGGATGATGGGACACGGACAGAGGCAAGCCAGTCCACCACCGCCTTGGCGGCCTCTTCCCGCTTGTCGGTCAGAGAGTGACCGCCGCCTTCGACAATTACGCAGTCCGCTTGAGGGCTGTTCACCGCCGCCCTCGCCAGGTCTGTGCAGATGTCCAGGAGCCTGGTGTGGGTCTCCAACGAGCCGCCCAGCACCAGCATGGGGATATCTATGTTAGGGGCGAGCTGCACCAAGTTGTAGCGTTCGTCGGAGCCGTGCTTGTCCAGATAGGACGATGCCCCGAACATGTGAGGTATGGGGAAATCGACCCTGAACACTTGGTCTCCCTTCCCCTCGGCCTCCAAGGAGCGGGCCAGGTCTATGATACCTGCGAACTCATCACGGTCGGCGGACTTCATGTAGTAGCTGTAGGACAGCCGGACGGGGGAGATGGGGACCACCACCTGCACCCTCGAGTCCCGGGCGGTAGCCGCGTAGTAGGCAACCTTCACGGCGCCCATGCTATGCCCCAGGATGCCGATGCGCCGGTATCCCTGAGCCCAGAGATAGTCCATCCCCGCCTTGAGGTCGATGTTGCAGTCGTGCAGTACCTCGTAGGCGTTACCATAGTACCCGCCGTTCTCCGGGTCGCGCCATATGATGTCATGTCCCCGGGTGTTGAAAGACAGGGATGGAATACCCGCGGCGCTCAGGTCTTCGGCCATGGCGGCGCCATGGGGTGCGTAGAAGTTGGTCCCGGAGCCATGGATTAGGAGCATGCAGTCCACGGCCAGGTCCTTAGGAGGCTCAGCCCTGGGAGGGTAGAGGGCTCCGATGGTGCTTATACAGTCGTCGGTATCGACCCTGATCAGATCTACGATCATTTCTCCGCCTTTCAGCCGTCCGTCCTCGTCTAGGGCAGAACGTTACGAGGGCAGCAGTGCGCTTCCCTGTCCCACCGCCGTAAGGTCGCCATTCTGGTTCTCGCACCGGACTTCTACGGTAACCTGCCGACCCCCGGCTTCCTCCGATATCCCGGTAACCTCGCCCCTTACCAGCACCGAGTCGCCCTGCTTCACCGGGCGAAGGAACTTCAGGTTGACCTTGCCGGTGGTGTTGAACGCCTCGGCTCCAAGGAACCTGCGAAGGGCTTCAGAGGCGTAGGCGATGCTCATTCTTCCCGAAGCAATGGGCTGGGAGGTGCCGAAACGTTGGGCTGCTATGCCGGCGTCGTTGTGAACGTTCTGCCTTTCGGCAATGGCGCAGGCCTCGAACAGGTTGATCTTCTCCTGGGTTATCTGGTGGGTAATGGACGGCATCTTGTCGCCCACGACGTACTCGCTCATGGTTCCCACTTCTTCCCCAGCTCGTCGGGCTTCTTGAGCTGGTACGTCCTGACCTTCTCCAGCAGCCTCCCATCTTCATCCACCGCCGAGGCTTCCAGGACGATGTAAGGCAGGTCTTTTCGCAAATACTTGTTCGCCACCCTGCCGGTGACCCTGATTACTTTGCCGGGCACAGGGGCAGCGTGGAACTCCACTTCGTTGGCGGCGTTGATGGTGCCCGTGTGGTCTTCGTACATCAGCTCGAAAGCGGTGGCATCGTGTTTGATCGCTATGGTCGGGAAGGTGGCCTCCGGGTCGTCCACCGATTCCCGGAACATATCCAGCATCTCCTGGGTCAATACGTACTCGTAGGAACCCAGGGCATCTCCAATCTGGATTTCTTCGTATGAGTAGAGTTTCTTGGATTCGGCCATAGCTATCTGCTGCTGAACGATATCTTCCGGGAAAGGCGATTTACCTTGTATCACACCACCCTTCGGTAGTCAATTAAGCTTCCCATCACTCTAAGCCTGCGCCTTATCTGGCATCGTCGTTCCCGCGACGGGCGACCTCGGCGTAATTTAGGCCGGAGCCGTCCGTTCGCCCTGAGGGAAATCGAAGGGGAACGGGGGCCAAAGGCCCTGGTGTGGCTCATCTGCACCCCGGCAATCCTCCGTCCTGGATTGCGGCCTCCGCCGCAATGACGGGGCAGCCTATCCTTCTCATCCCAGCCTCTTCCCGCCAAGATAGAAAGGCAACCGGCACCGTTCTCCCTTGGAAGGCATGGGGCAATAGGCCCCGGTGGTAGAATGTAGCGAAGCTTGGAGGGGCGCCCCCAGTGCTGCTCCAGTCAGGAGGAGAGGTGATCCGAGGATTCGGCGGGAAGGAACCCAAGATTCATCCTACAGCCTTCATCAGCGAGGCCTGCTACATCGTCGGCGACGTCGAGATCGGGGAGAACTCCAGCGTGTGGCCGGGGGCCGTTGTCCGGGCCGACTATGGGCGCATCACCATAGGGCGCAACTCGGTCATCCAGGACACCTGCGTGGTACACACCGATGACTATCTGCACATTGGCGACAACGTATCGGTAACCCATGGAGCGGTGTTGCACGGCCACCGGGTGGGCAACAACGTGATGATAGGCGTCAATGCGGTGCTGCTTGAGGAAGCGGAGATCGGCAACTTCTGTTTCGTAGGAGCGGGAGCGGTCATCCGGGCCAAGACCATCATCCCCGATGAGTCTCTGGTGATAGGCGTCCCGGCGGAAGTGCGTCCTCTATCTGCCGAGAACCGGCGCCGCCTGGAAGCCCCGACCAGGAGCTACATCACCAACGCCCAAGCCCATAAGCGGGAGGGATACGGGACGGAGATTCCCGGCTAACCTGCCCGGCTGACAGCTTCCTCCAGGGCCCTGCGAGCAAAGACCGTCGTCAGGTGAGCCCTGTATTCGGACGAAGCGTGGATGTTGCTCTGGAACTCGATGCCCCTGCCTGCACGGCCTGCTGCGGTGGCGATGTTCCTCGCGGTGGGTTCCTTCCCCTCCAACGCCCGCTCCGCTGCCCTGGCTCTTGAAGCTATCGGGCCCGCGCCTGTGATGCCGATTCTGACCCTCTGGCAGACGCCTCCGTCGATGGTAACGAGGGCGGCCACACCCACCTCAGCAAAGTGGGATGCCTTGTTGGCGAATTTCCTGTAGGCCCCGCCGGTCTTTGCCGGAACGGCCGGCAGCTTGATCTCCGTCAGTATCTCGTTTTCCCGAAGGGTCGTCGTGAAGGTGTCCACGAAGAACCTGTGGGCCGGCATGCTTCGCTGGTTCCTGGAGCTGCCCGAACGCATCTCGGCTTCCAGCGCCAACACCACCGCCGTCAGGTCCGCCGACGGATCGGCATGGGCCATGGATCCGCCGATGGTGCCCTTGTTTCTCACCTGGATGTCGGCCACCAGCGCCGTGGCCTCAGCCAGCACCGGATACCTGCTCTTGACCAGGGGTGAGCTCTCGATGTCGTAGTAGGTTGTCATAGCCCCTATGGCCAACCCGTCGCCATCCTCGCGGATGTAGGACAGCTCCTCGAGGCCACCCAGGTCTATGAGGTACCCAGGCTCGGACAGGCGCATCTTCATCAGGGGGATCAAGCTGTGCCCGCCTGCCACAACCTTGGCATCGCCCCCGTAGCGACGAAGCAACGTCTGAGCCTCAGCCAGGGTTGTTGGGGCAAAGTATTCGAAGGAGCTGGGAATCATTTCCGGACCTCCCTTTGGCGGTCTAAATGCTGATTGGAGGGACCAGGCAGGCTAGCCCTTGCTGGCCGCGTTCTGGATGGCCTTGACGATGTTGTGGTAACCGGTGCAGCGGCACAGATTGCCGGCCAAGCCCCGGCGGATATCCTGCTCGGTGGGGTTGGGGTTCCGCTCCAGGAGCTGCTGGGCCAGCATGATCATACCCGGTGTGCAAAAACCGCACTGGAGGCCGTGTTCATCCCAGAAGCCCTGCTGGATAGGGTGCAGCTCGCCGTCGGTCGCCATCCCCTCGATGGTCGTGATCTCGGCCCCGTTGGCCTGGACAGCGAACATGGTGCAGCACTTGACCGCACGGCCATTCAGGCGAATGGTGCAGGCTCCGCACTGACTGGTGTCACACCCCACATGGGTGCCGGTGAGGCCCAGGACATCCCGTATGTAGTGCACGAGAAGCAACCTGGGCTCGACGTCGTTGGTGTAGCTGGTGCCGTTGACGGTCATCGTGACTGTAGCCACCGGTCAACCTCCTGGGATTGTTGGTGCCATGATTCGCGGCAGTTGGGGCACCACGTTGTAAAGACACCTGGAACGTTGGGATTTTACGTCAGCCTGTGGGGTGTGTCAATCGAAATGCGTAGCTGCCCAGGATGCTTATTCCTAGGAGCCGCCGGTCAGCAATCGCACTATCTCGTCGCCCACCTGGGAGGTCGTTGCGCTACCCCATAAGTCCGCCGTGCGTACCGTTCCCTCGCTCAGGTTTCGCTTCACAGCAGCCTCCACATCCGACGCCGCTTTGCCCTCTCCCAGGTGCTCCAACATCATCGCCGCCGCCAGGACGGTGGCCAGAGGGTTGGCCAGCCCCTGTCCTGCTATGTCGAAGGCCGCGCCGTGCACCGGCTCGAACATGGACGGGTATGCGCGGGTTGGGTTGATGTTGGCGCTGGGCGCCAGGCCCATACTGCCCGTTACTATGGCAGCGATGTCGGTGATGATGTCCCCGAACAGGTTGGATGCCACCATCACATCGAAGGACTCCGGACGGCGCACCAGGTCCATGCATGCCCGGTCCACCAGCAGGGACTCAGTCTCGATGTCAGGATAGTCCGAGGCCACCTCATCGAACACCCGGTCCCAGAACACCATGCCGTACTGCATAGCGTTGGACTTGGTCACCGAGGTCACCTTCCTGGCCTTGTTGCGCTTCTGAGCATAGTCGAAGGCGGCGCGAATGATGCGCTCGGTCCCCCTGTAGGTGAAAACGCTGGTCTGCAGGGACACCTCCTCGGGGGTGCCCTGGTACATGAAGCCCCCCATGTTGGCGTACTCGCCCTCCGTGTTTTCTCTGAAGACCACCAGGTCTATGTCTCCCGGCGCCTTTCCCGCCAGGGGCGACTCGACGCCTTCGAAAAGGAGGGAGGGTCGCAGGCAGATCCCCTGGTCAAACTGCCGGCGGATGGGCAGGATCAGGCCATGCAGGGTGATGTGGTCGGGGATGTCGGGGTCGCCCACAGCTCCAAACAGGATGGCATCGTGGGACGCCACCTCCTCCAGCCCACCCTCGGGCATCATCCGGCCCGTCTCCCGGTAGTAGTCGGAACCCCAAGGGAAGCTGGAGTACTCAAAGCTGTAGCTGCCATCCCTGGCAGCCAGGGCGTCCAGCACCTTGGTGCCCTCGGCGACCACTTCCGAGCCGACGCCATCGCCTGGGATGAGGGCAATCTTGTATTCAGTCAATTCATAACCTCCTCAGCCTTACTTCAGCGTAGTCCAACGGCGGGTTGGACCCATTCTAAACGTTCACCGCTGGATGAGCGCCCCCTCGAGAGCTCAGCTCTTGGCGTCCTAACCCTCCAGGGCTTGCTCCAGGTCTGCTATCAGGTCTTCGGCGTTCTCCAAGCCCACAGACACGCGCAGCAGGTCGCCGGGTGTCTCGCTCTCAGGCCCTTCTATGGAGGCGCGGTGCTCGATCAGGCTCTCGCAGCTTCCGAGGCTGGTTGCTCTCGTGAATAGCTTCGTCTTTGCCGCAACCCTGAAGGCCCCATCTCTGCCCCCTGCCACCCTCACCGATAGCATCCCCCCCGGCATGGCCATCTGGGAGGTGGCCACCTGATAGCCCGGGTGATCGTGAAGGCCGGGGTAGAACACTTCCATCACCCCGGGATGCCCTGAGAGAAAATCGGCTACTCTGGCCGCGTTTTCGCAGTGGGCGCGCATCCGGTACGGCAGGGTCCTGATGCTCCTGAGCAGGAGCCAGCAGTCGAAAGGGGATGGGACCGCGCCCGCATCCTGCTGCACCTGCCGTATCTTGGGGAACAGGCCATCGCTCTCGGCCGCCACGACAACCCCGCCCGTCACGTCACCGTGTCCCCCCAGGTACTTGGTGCTGGAATGCACCGCGATGTCCGCCCCCAGGTCCAAGGGACGCTGAAGCACCGGCGTGGCCCAGGTGTTGTCGCACACGCAGAGTGCGCCACGTTCGTGGGCGATCTGGGCCACTGCCGCTGTGTCCGTTATCTTCAGAAGGGGATTGGACGGGGTCTCGACAAAGACCAACCTCGTTGATGGGCGCATCGCCGCTCGCACATGGTCCAGGTCCGCCATATCCACAAACGTGGCGTCCAGACTCCACCGGGACATGACTCCCCTCAGCACACGGGCGGTGCCATGGTAAACATCCCGCGGCGCAACTACATGGTCCCCCGCAGAGAGGGCCTGGAACACGGCAGTGATGGCGGCCATCCCCGATGAGAAGGCGGCGGCGCCCTGCCCGCCTTCCAGGTCCTTCATACACTCTTCGAGGGCAGCCCTGTTGGGATTATCCGCCCTGCTGTAGATGTAGCCTTGGGGAAAGCTGCCGTCGGGCGCCCTCTTGAAAGTAGTGGACAGGTGAACGGGCGCCGAAACAGCCCCAGTTGCAGCATCTACGCCGCGCCCAGCATGGATAGCCCGAGTTTCTATTTCCATTTTCTCCCCTCTGGAGAGTCCGGGACTCCCCCAATCGCAAAATAATTGCTGCTAGACGGCGATACCAGTTGAACCACGATTGCCTCAAATATAGAAGTCGGAGCGGAGAACGGCAACTGGGCGTCCTCAACTGGACTGGGTGGGCCTTCCCTCCTATAATCGGGGATGCCACAAGTTCAAACTTCAAGGAGCTTCAACATGGATGACGGGATTATCCGCGTGGGGGTTGTGGGCGCCGGGGGAAACACCCGGGACCGCCATATCCCCGGCCTGAGGGAACAGGATGGTGTGGAGATCGTTTCGGTATGCAACCGCAGCAGGGAGTCCAGCGAGCGGGTTGCAGGCGAGTTCGAGATCCCGACCGTGTACGACAACTGGCTGGAACTGGTGGAAGCCGATGACACCAATGCCATCTGCATCGGCACCTGGCCCTACATGCACTATCCCATCATCATGGCAGCCCTGGAAAACAACAAGCACGTCCTCTGCGAGGCCCGCATGTCCATGGATGCCCAGGAAGCTCGCGTGCTCCTGGACGCCGCCCGCAACCACCCCCACCTTATCAAGCAGATCGTGCCCTCCCCGATGACCCTGTCGGTGGACAGCGCCATCCAGCAGATGATGGCCGAGGGCTACCTGGGAGACCTGATATCGGTGAACATGCGTATGTGGCCCAGCGCCTTCGCCGACTTCGACAGCCCCCTCCACTGGAGGCAGAACAGGGACCTCAGCGGTTACAACATTATGCAGATGGGCATATGGTACGAGGGGATCATCCGCTGGACGGGGCCCGCTTCCAAAGTGATGGCGATGACTAACGTGGTGGTCCGCAACCGCAAGGACGAATCCGGCATAGTCCGCACGGTGACGGTCCCCGACCATGTGAACATCATGTGCGAGATGGCCAGCGGCGCCCAAGCCACCCTGAGCTTCAGCTCCGTGACCGGCCATGGCCCCGGCATCGAGATCTGGCTGTTCGGCACTGAGGGGACCCTGAAGATGGATGGGCCACCGCCCCTCACTCTCTACGGTGGACGGCGGGGTGACAGCCAACTTTCGAAGATCGAAATTCCTTCCGAGAAGCAGGGCGGGTGGCGGGTGGAAGAAGAGTTCATTAACGCCATCCGCGGAACTGAGCCGATAACCCACACCACCTTCGAGACCGGCGTGCACTACATGGAGTTCACGGAGGCGGTAACCCGAAGCGCCCAGACGGGAGAGGCCATAGCCCTGCCACTCTGATCATTGGACTCGCCTACCCAGCTTGTGTTTCGCTCTCGTTTCGCGATTATGGCGTGAACACCCCCATACCGGCTGTGGAGATGTACCTTAGGAGACCAACGGCAAAAGGCTGAGCCTGGAATGCCCCCCGGCTGGCTCATGACCCTAGCAGGGCTCCTGGTCCTGCTTGCAGCGTGCGGGCACGAAGCATCCCCCGACAGGCCTACCTCCAGCGATCCACCCTCAAGGGAACACCAAGTACGGGAAACCGTGGAACAGTCCCAGCCAATCATGGTCAATCGCATCGCCTACGTGACCGACGACGGGAACATCGCCACCATCAACCCCGATGGCAGCGACCCCCGTCGCCTTACGCGGAGTGAGACGCGGGTTGAGGGCGCGGGACATGTCCTGGCCCAGATCTCCGATAGCCAGTCGTTCTACACCTGGCCGACCTGGTCTCCCGACGGCTCCAGGCTGGCTGCGTCAAGGGTCAGTTCCAAAGGCGATTCAACCCAGCTTTCTCTGGAGATTATCGACGCCTCTTCGGGAGTGTCCAAGCGCGTCTACGAAAATGAACCGGGAACCATATTGGTTGCCCAGGGTGCGCCCCACTACATCTATTGGTCACCCGACAGCAGCCACTTGGCTTTTCTTGCAACGACCGGGCGGCACTTGACCCTGTTCCTGGCAGCATCCCAGGGAGAGCCTACACCCACCCCCATCGCCTTAGGGTCGCCGACATACTACTCGTGGGCGCGGGACGCGGGCTCGCTGCTGGTACGCCGGCAAGACGACCTCTTGCACCTTCCCGGGCCCCTGGTTGGGTCGGAGATGCCGAACCCAGTTCCCCTGGACTTCACAGGGTCGGGGTTCCGTGTGCCGGCCCTGTCCCATGACGGACGGATGGCCTACTACACCAGCTCCCGGGATGGGAGCAATGCCCTCTACGCAACCGAGCTGGCTGGCGGAGCTAGGCCGCGTTATTTGGCCGATGTGGGCGCTTTGGCCGCCTTTATGCTTTCGCCCACAGGTGACGAGCTAGCCGTTACCGACACCGATCAGCCGGGAAGCGGCCATTATGACCGCCTGTTCCTGATCGGTGCCGCTGGAGGCGCTCCCAGGTTGCTGGCAGATGAGCCCCTGCTTGCCTTCTTCTGGTCGCCCGATGGCCGCAAGCTCATTTACGCGGTGTTCGACCAAGAACGCCGTACCTTTGCCTGGAAACTCGTGGAACGGGATGGCGGCCCACCGGTTGTAGTCGCCGAGTTTCTTCCTTCGGCGGACCTTCTGACGGCGCTGACCTTCTTCGACCAGTACGCGCTGTCCCACTCCATCTGGTCCCCGGACAGCCGTCACATCGTCTTTACGGGAAGCCTCCAGAGGCATTCCTCCGGGTTGAACGGAGGCTCCCCCCAGGGCTACAGGGTGTACGTCCTGGAGGCCAAAGAAGGCGCGGTGCCTCAGGAGGTCGCAGCAGGGCGCATCGCTTTCTGGTCGTGGAACTAAGCCTGTCTCTGCTCAGAGGGGATTGCGCCAGCGCAGGCCGGAGAACCGGCTGAAGTCTGTGTCGTTGGAGTGCAGCTCAGCCTGGTACTCCATCGCCAGGGCGGCTATGTGGCAGTCGGTCACCATGTTGCCCCCAACACCGGCGTCGACCAGGTTCTGTCGAAAATAGGCCAGGTGGTTGCTGCCCGGGTTCAGCTGGGTGACATGGGGAAAGCTGAACCACTCATCGACGTAGTCCATGGCTGAAGCAGCAGTCACGGGGCTGGTGAGCACCCTGGGGTGAGTCATGAGGCGGACGAACCCGGTCAGCACGGCCCACGGCACTCCGACCCGTTCCTGGCCGTTGATCAGGCCCTCCCACCACCGCTTGGCGCTCTCGTGGAAAGGCGCTCCTGTGTTGTGGGCATAGACCAGGAGGTTCAGGTCAGGGACTATCACCCTTGGACCAATCCGACGCCATCTCTGCGGCCTGCAACTCGTCGTCAAGCTGGTTGAGCTTCAGGGGGTCCACCCCCGGTACGAGCTGGCTGCGGTTGGGGGTAATCCGGTATTCGGCCGCTGACTCCCGCACCGCGGCTGGAGACAACCCTCGCCGCAGGATGTCGTTAACGACCTGCTTGAAGGGCCGTTCGAGGAGCCTTGCCTGTTCCTTCAGGGCATCGGCTATATCTTCATCTATGGTTAGCGTAGTTCTCATATTGACATCATAGCATAACTGTATATTGATGCCAAGATGCCTAATGCAAATTGAGTTAGACCCGGCAGCCTCTATCGCGAGAATCCCGACGGAGTGCAGAGCTCGACCCGGTTGCCGTCGGGGTCTCTGAAGAACATGAACTTCTGTCCATCGTGGCGCACCCCGGACCGCTCTATGGCTACGCCATGCCCTTCCACAGCCTTTGCCGCGCTGTCGAAATCCTCCACCTCGAAGGCATGATAAATATTGTCCGGCTTGGCCGGAGCCTCCTCCGCCTCTATCAGGTGGAGCATCACCCCATTGGGAAGCACAAGCCATGTGATGTTCGGGTTATCGACCTGGCTGGGTATGTGCTCGAAACCCAGGAACTCGCAGTAGAACTCCATGCTGCGCTTGGTGTCCGAGACCATGGTAACCACATGGTTGACGCTGTTCAGCTTTATCCCATCGACCGCCATAGTGTCCTCCTACAGGACTGAAATGTAAGTCTTCGGCTTGATCCATTATATCCAAGAGGTTCCAGGAGAGTGAAATCTCCCAAGCAGGAACTACTTCCGTTGACACCCCAATCAAGGCCATAGTACACTACCTGCCAACATGGAATCCAGCTCCGCCCCACGGGGTAACGCCCAGCCCCGAGAACCTGCCTGGATGCCCTTTCCCGGCAGTGAAAACAGTAATGTCGGAGAACGACAAGCCCCGATCAAGATGGACACCTTTCCGGTACACCACACTCTCTAGAGAACAATGCTGAAGCTCGCCGAATCCCTACTCCTACGTTCAGCTTGGACTGCCGAACGCGCGCTCCAAGTAAACCGCTCGGTCATAGGCGCTATGGCCGGTGGGCGCGCCAGCCAACGTTTCTCCCTAGCCCTTCGCTACTGGAGCTGGAGAAAGCTGCTCAACTTCACCAGGGTCGAGGCCCAGCTGCGACTTGGCCGCGCCAAGGTGTGGGGCTATCCCTACGAGTGGGAAATCGACACCACCAACATCTGCCAGCTCAAGTGTCCCCTCTGTCACACAGGCTTGGGCACGGTCCATCGGGACAAGGGTGTGATGTCCTTCCCCATGTACCAGGACATCATCCAGCAGATCAAGGACTATTGCATCTGGCTTAGCCTCTACAGCTGGGGTGAGCCCTTCCTGAACAAGGATATTGCCAAGTTCGTTGCCTGCGCCCACGAAGCCAACATCGCTACCATCATGAGCTCCAACCTGAACAAACCCCTGACATCTTCCATGGCGGAAGACATGGTTCGATCCGGCTTGGATGTGCTGATCATTTCCCTGGACGGGACAACCCAGGATGTATACGAAATCTACCGGGTCGGAGGCCACCTGGACCGCGTGCTGGACAATGTCAAGCTGCTGATGGAAAAGCGCCGAGAGCTGGGTTCCCCCACTCCTTACCTGGAGTGGCAATACATCGTCATGAAACAGAACGAAGCCCAAATCCCCGAAGCCAGGCGCATGGCCGCCGACCTTGGTGTGGACAATATAGTCTTCAAGCGAGTGGACTTTCCTCACGGCGCCGACGACGAATCCTTGACCAGACAATGGCTTCCAGTGGGAGAAGGCTGGAGAGACAGGGAGAACCCCCTGGAGAAGCCCTATCGCGAAGATGGCGACCGCTGCTGGCGTCTCTGGCGCAGCGCCGTGGTGAACTGGGATGGAGGCTACGCTCCCTGCTGCTACTTGACCGATGCATCCGATGATTTTGGAAGCGTGAAGAGCCATTCCATAAAGTCGATATGGAACAACAGTCACTACCTGGCCGCCAGGAAGCTCTTCAAGAAGGGCCCCATGCCCGAGCAGCCGGTTGGATGCTTGACCTGCAGCGTTTACCTGGGAAGTAAGGCCTCGGCTCGAAGAGAGTCTTCTTCCATAGAGCCCGCTATTGCCCCAGCTCCCTCGAACGGCTTCCGCTCCCAAGAAAAAGCGACCACGGAGGCAGTGCGGCAACCCGCGGGGAGCGACGGCGATGATTAGGCGGTCTGCCCTGGGTTCGTTAATGGAACGCTGGGAAGTTTCCAAGCATCTCCGGGAAATTGCCCTGCTCGTAGGGGCATATTTCCTTTACATGTTCATCCGCAAATACCTTATCCCCAATATAGAGCTGACCGCATTCGAAAACGCGGCCAAGGTGGTAACCATAGAGGGAGCTTTCGGGCTCCTGTGGGAACTGGGGTGGCAGTCGTGGGCGGTAGAGTCCGCAAAGGCCGTGGTCATCATCCTGAACTGGGCCTACATCATCACATTCTGGCCCATCATCATCGCCACCGGGGTGGTGCTCTACATTGTCAACCATGATAGGTACATCTACTACCGCAACATCATCCTGATCAGCTTCGTGCTGGCCCTGATCCTGTACGCGGCCTTCCCGCTGGCGCCGCCCAGGTACCTGGCTGATCTAGGGTTCATAGATACCATCCAGCGGTTTGGACCCACATGGTACGGCAGCCGGGAGATGCAGGTGTACTACAACGCCTTCGCAGCCATGCCCAGCCTGCATTTTGCCTGGACGGTGCTTTTTGGCATCATGTTCCTGAGGACCAACAACCCCTGGATCAGACCCTTTGGACTCATTTACCCTACGATAACCTTCTTCGCAATAACGATTACCGGGAACCACTACATCCTGGACGCCATAGGTGGTGGGGCGGTCATTGCCGCTTCCTTTGCGATCTACGCCTACGCACGTAAGGTGAACGCCGAACAGCCTCCCTGGCTGGTGCGGGCAAAGCTCAGAATCGCTATGGCGGCGGAGCACCTGAAGAACTCGAATCCCACTCCTCAGGATGGCTATCAGCCCTTTTCTTCGGACTACTCTCGAAGGGAAACGGCCTATCGGGAGTCCCTCAGGACCTGCGGGGACAACACCTTCCCATTTCCGATGACCGAACAATCCGGAAGTCCTCGAAGGCCCACTTAGTGGGCCTCCAAGCACAGGTCAACGAGGGCCTGCCTCCATGAGTGCCGCGCAGACCGGCAGCGCCAAGATAGGCACCGTTGCCATCCAGACCCACGGCTGCAAGCTGAACCAGGCTGACAGCGAAAGCATAGCTCAGCAATTCATCGAAGCAGGCTTTACCGTGGTGGACCCCGCAGATTCCCCCGACGTTTACGTCGTCAACACCTGCACGGTTACCCACACCGCCGACGCCAAGGCCAGGCAGGCACTGAACTCTGCCCGGCGACACAACCCCGAAGCCCTGGTTGTCGCAACGGGCTGCTACGCCCATCGGGCAACACTGGAGGTGGGAAGCCTGGGCAGCAGCCAGCTTGTGGTAAGCAACCCGGATAAGGACCGGCTGGTAGAGAAGGTACTGGGCACGTACTCCCAGGGGGCTATGCCCCTTCCCTCCGCATCCGGGGCCTTGCCAGCCACGGGCAAGACGAGCAGCCGAACACCTACGAGCACTCACCGGACCCGTTCGATGGTCAAGATACAGGAAGGATGCGACCAGGTGTGCGCATACTGCATCGTCCCCAAGGTGCGGGGACGGGAACGCAGCATTCCGCCCCAGGCCATCATCGAACGCATCAACGCCGCATCGGAAAAGGGCTGCCAGGAGGTTGTGCTCACCGGGACCCAGCTAGGCACCTACGGGTTCGACCTGCCGAGAGTGTCCCTTTCTCGCCTCCTTAGCATGGTCCTGGAACAGACGACGGTCCCCAGGATCAGGGTTTCTTCCCTCCAGCCCCAGGAGATGTCCCCAGATCTGCTGGACCTGTGGTCTGACATGCGCCTCTGTCCCCACTTCCATATGCCTCTGCAAAGCGGGTGCGATGCCACTCTCAAGCGCATGCGCCGGAGGTATACCAGCGCCGAATATGCCGGCGCTGCAGCGAGAGTGCGCAGCACTTTGAAAGATGCATCAATCACAGCTGACATCATTGCGGGATTCCCCGGGGAGACCTATCAGGAGTTCCAGGAGAGCTTCAACTTCGCCGAAGGCATGGAGTTCGCCGACATGCATGTGTTCCCCTACTCCTCCAGGCCGGGCACCAGCGCGGCCCACTTCGGCGACAAGGTCAGCCCTCCGGTCACCAAGGAGAGGGTCGGTCAGCTCATTGGTTTGTCGCAACGCCAATCGAGCAGCTACCGCTCCAGTCTGTTGGGCACGACCCGGGCAGTGCTGTGGGAATCCCGGTCAACGACTGCCGACGGACCCGTCTTCCGGGGGTTGACCGACAACTACGTTAGGGTGCACGCAGCCAGCGACCGGGACCTGGCCAACTGCATAACCGAAGCAACCCTGCTGACCCTCCAGGGCGACAGCATCCTAGCCGCAGCGTAGCAGAACCCCTGGAGCACCACCGTCCGCCAAAAAGAAGAACGCCTGCCGTGAACCTTCATCCTTGATCAGCTCGCCGGCAGGCGTTCCCGCAGTGTGATTGATGGAATATTACAGTTCGACAGGGCGCAGATACGTCTCCCCACTACGATTTTCCAGATAGCCGGCCTTCTGTTCGTGCCCGTGGGCAAAAATGAGCAACCAGCCCTCCCGTTCGGCTTGATTGAGGATGTCCCGCTTCATTACCAGGGTCTCCTCTGGGAAGCGATCGAAAGCCGAAATGGCAGACATATCCAGGTGGTGAGGTGTGGGCACCAGGTCGCCCAGGAATGCTATCCGCTCGCCACCATGGTTCAGCAAGACTATCTGGTGTCCCCGGGCATGGCCTGCGGTTACCCTGACATTAAGGCCGGGGTAGATCTCGGCGTCGCCGTCCAGAAGCTCCAGCTGGCCCTTCTCCTCGATGGGCCGATAGTCCTCTCCGCGATGGATCTCCTGGCAGCGTTCCGTGGCCATGCAGGCATCTTCCCAGCAGTCGCTTTGGACATAGTACTTGGCTTTGGAAAAAGTCGGCACCAGGTTGCCCATGCGGTCCAGCTTGGTGCACCCACCGCTATGATCAAAATGAAGGTGGGTCAGTATTACGGTATCGACATCTTTAGCTGAAAGCCCAAGGCTTTTCAGGCCCTTGAGCAGGCGACTTGGCACCAAACCGTAGGTCTCTTTTTCGCCGTCAATCTCCTTTGAGCCGACCCCCGCATCCACCAGGACCGTGTGGGTCCCTATCTGGATAAGGAGGGAGTTGAGTCCCAGGGTAATCCGGTTCTTTCGGTCCGTTGAAACCTTGTTTTCCCATACAACCTTGGGCACCTGCCCAAACATTGTTCCGCCGTCGAACTTGATTATTCCGTCGCTCATTACTCTAACGGACGTTGTCATCATCGTCGCATTCATAGCCTCCTAAAGAATCACCGTGAAAAAAGGAATAGTCCTCCCCCATTCCCAACACAGCACATCGCGTCATGCTTGTTCTTCCAACCTCCTATCCGGAACCCGGGCAAAAGAAAAAACCGAGTTCCTACAAAAGTCAGGGAAAAGCAGAGTGGGCGGGGCTGAGAAAGGAGGGGCTTAATCCCGGCTGACAGCATTTAGCGGTCAGCCGCCTTCCACATCTTCCGGCCCCATTTTCAACTTTCGGTAGTTTGATACCGAAATGCAGTCTTGTCAAGACTTTATTCCACAAATGTTTTGAAAATGCGTCTAAACTTTGTACAAAAGTGAGTGTCACTACATACTTAATGGGTCGTCATTGGACCTCCATCACTTCCGGGCCTGCAAATCTGCCATCAGGAACGGCGGGCAAAGACTAGAGACGTTCTAGTAAAAATCTAAGAAATCGAAGAACTGTCTACCCGGCCCTCCGCGTCCGCGGGTCCTCCACGGTTTCCGCCAGCGTAGCCCCCGATGGCACCATCGGATAGACACTCTCATCGGGCTTCAGCACAAACTCGACCAGGAAAGGACCTGAAGTGTCCTTAGCTTGGCGCAGGGCACCGAGGACATCCTCGCGCCGGGTCACCCTCATAGCGGGTATGCCAAAAGCTTCCGACATCCTCACAAAGTCGGGGCCTGGGATGGAGACCGCCTTGTAGCGCTCCTGGTAGAACATCTCCTGCCACTGGCGCACCATCCCCAGGTCGCCGTTGTTGAACAATGCTATCTTCACCGGCAGCTTCTCATCGGAGATGGTCGCCAACTCCTGGATGGTCATCTGGATTCCGCCGTCCCCGGCGATGCTCCAGACGGTGGCGTCCGGCATTCCCACCTGGGCGCCCATGGCCGCCGGCACCTCGTAACCCATAGCCCCGAGGCCGCCTGAGGACACGAAGGTGTCCGACCGGTCAAACATCAGGTACTGGGCCGCCCACATCTGGTGCTGGCCAACCCCGGTAACAACTACGGAGTCGCCCTCGCTCCCCATCACCTCGTTTAGGTCCGTCAACACATGCTGGGCCAGGAGGCCATCGGTCTCCGGCACCTCCAGGGAAGGGTGCTCCTCCTTGAGCGCATCGATCTGATGCACCCAGTCGGCATGGCTGGACGGACGGACCAGGGGCAGAAGCTCCTTCAGCACCGCCTTTACCCCACCGACGATGCCCACCTCCACGGGAACGTTGCGTCCAATCTGGGTCGGGTCGATATCCACCTGGATGACCTTGGCGTTGGGAGCGAAGGAGCCGGGCTTGCCGACTATGCGGTCATCGAAACGCACACCCAGTCCCACGATCAGGTCCGACTGGTCCACGCCCAAGTTGGACCAGTACATCCCGTGCATTCCCAGCATGCCCAAGCTCAGGGGGTGGCTTCTGGGGAAAGACCCTAGTCCCAGGAGGGTGTTCACCACTGGGATGCCTGTCTTTTCAGCCAGGGCCAGCACATCGTCGCCAGCTCTGGAGTTCAGCACGCCATGGCCTGCCAGGATCAGGGGTTTGCTTGCCCCGTTGATAAGCTGGGCGGCCCTGCGAAGATTGTCCTCCATGCCTTCATGAACGGGTGCGGAAGCCCCGCGTGGGACATCCATGTACTCGAAGCCCGCCAGCTCCTGCTGAACATCCCTTGGGATATCTATCAGGGTCGGGCCCGGCCGCCCGTCCTGGGCAACCCGGAAGGCATCGTAGATGGTGGGGGCCAGGTCTTCGGCGGACATGACCAGGTAGTTCTTCTTGGTGCATGGGGCGGTGATGGCGCAGGTGTCGCACTCCTGGAAGGCCTCGCTGCCCAGGGCTGCCCGGGCCACCTGGCCCGTGATGGCCACCATGGGAACGGAATCGGCCTTGGCCCCCATAATGCCCGTCACCAGGTTGGTTGCGCCGGGACCCGACGTAGCGATGCAGACACCCGGCCTTCCGGTCACCCGGGCATAGCCGTCGGCCGCATGGGCGGCCGCCTGCTCATGTCTGACCAGGATATGGCGTATCTGGGGATAGGAGTAAAGGGCATCGTACAGGGGGAGCACAGCACCCCCCGGATGCCCGAATACCACATCTACCCCCTCCTTCAGCAGCGACTCACAGATTATTTCAGCACCCTTCAGCTGCACTTCAGCCTCCGTCATTCTGGATTAGATGCCTGCCAGAAGCTTCCAGGTGACTGCTTTGGCGGAGAAAAAATAATCCCGTCCCCTGATAGGGACGGGATGTGATTTCCCGCGGTACCACCCTAATTGCCCCCATTCTTACGAGGGCCTCTTCTGTAGAGCACCATCATGCTCCATCGTTGGTAACGGGCGATGAACCCGGCTCAGCTTACTCTCCCCCATTGGGGCTTCGGCTGGCAGCTCCAGAGGGATCTTCGGTCAGGGTTCACGTGTCTGCTCTCACCGTACCAGACTCGCTGGACGCTAATTCCCGCCTACTCGTCTCTTTCGCAGCCTTTTACACGGCAAAAGCTAACACACTATTTCCAAAAACGTCAATCCCCGCCCCAAATCGCTGCCCACTCCAATGCACCGTGCCTTTATGATTTTTACCCGCATCATCCCTCAGGTGACCTTTAAACACCCTCGTCATTCCCGCGAAGCTTGTCCCCGTGAAAACGGTAAGCGGGAACCTACCGTAGCTCACTGTAAGTCCCCGGTTCGTACTTCGATTTCCCTCAGCACGAACCGGCTAGCAGGGGCGGCCTTTCTTCATAGCCGACCTAGTCTAAAGCCTGGGTTTCCTGGATGGCGGCCTCCGCCGCAATGACGGCAAGGGATGTCCCTCATCGCCAGCCTTCTGGAGCCCTGGTTGACGGCACACTTGTCGGTTCGTCCTGAGGGAAATCGAAGGGCGAACGCACTGAACACGGTGGGGTCGCGGACTCCCGCTTTCGCGGGAGTGACGGGGGAGAGGGTCGGCGCTGTATGGGCATGCAGGATTCTCCCCTGAAGGCTCAGTCCGCAGAGTTCTTGCGCTGAAGGGCCTCCTGCCAGCCTTGACACGAGGATGGGCCCTTACCTACCATCGTGCCACGACCCATCGCCTAAACAGGTAGACCCAAGGCATATGTACAGCGCCCTCTGGCACAGCTTTGCAGTAAAGTACGGCCGTCTCCGGACAGCCCTGCTCATCATTTTCGTCACCCTGCTGGTGGCCCTATTCGAGGGCGTCAACGTGGGACTTCTGGTCCCCCTCCTCCAGAACCTGGACTCGGGCGGAGTAGGCGACCACTGGATCTCCCGGGCCTTCCAGGACCTATTCAACACCCTGGGCCTGTCCCTTACCCTGGAGACAATCCTGGTGGCCCTCGCCGTTCTTGTCCTGACAGCGGCCGCCCTCAAGTACCTGCGAATGATCCTGGTCGCCAAGACCAAGGAGGGGTTCATCGCCTGGATGAGGACCTCGACCATGGAGAACCTCCTCCATACGGACATTTCCTACTTCCAGGACCAGCGAACAGGCTCCTTGAGCGGCACGCTGACCACCCAAGCCTTCCGCGCAGGGGAAGCCTACCACCACGCCAACGAGATGCTGGCCAGCCTGGGGATCATCGCCACCTATCTGACGGCCGCCTTCCTCATTGCCCCAACCCTTACGGCCATCGCGGTGGGTCTGCTGCTACTGGTGTCCCTGGCCCTCCAATACAACGTAACCCGTTCCCGCGCCATCGGGGGCAACCTGGCCGAGCGGGAGAACCGCCTCCAGGCCACGTCAGTGGAAAGCCTGAGCGGGATACGGGTCATCAAGGCCTTTATCCTGGAGCCCTTGCAGAGGGCCGCCTTCCGCAGGAGGACCGACGAGGTGGCCGAGGCGGCCTACCGCCTGGGGAAGCACCGCAGCCAGATGATCGTGTTCCACGAAGCGGCTCTGTTCGGGCTTATCGGCGGGATCGTGTTCGTGGGCGTGTCGCTCCTGGGCTTCGAGATCTCCATTGTGGTGGCCCTGCTCTTCATCCTCTATCGCCTCACCCCCAGGATCGTTGCCCTCAACAGCGAACGCCAGACCTTCGCCGGCACCATTGCAGCCCTCCACGACGTCAGCAGGGTCATGGACGAGGCTTCGCACATCAAGGTGGCCAACGGCGACAGATCCTTCCCGGGCCTGAAGGGCGAGATAGCCTTCTCAGGCGTGGGGTTCAGCTACGACCCCCGCTCGCCGGTCCTCAAGGACATATCTTTCACCGCAAAGAAGGGGCAGCTCACAGCCATCGTGGGCGGCTCCGGCGTAGGGAAGACGACGGTCATCGACCTCCTTCTCCGGTTCTACGACCCCCTGGAAGGGTCTGTGCAGGTGGACTCGACAGACCTCAGGGAGCTGGACCTTTCGACCTGGCGTAAATCCATTGGACTGGTCAGCCAGGATGTGTTCCTGTTCAACGACAGCGTCTTCAACAACATTGCCGTCGGCAGCCCGGGCAGCACGGAGGAGAAGGTAGTGGATGCAGCCAAGCGCGCCTATGCCCACGACTTCGTTCAGAGCCTGCCCATGGGCTACGACACCATCATCGGCGAGCAAGGCTGGAACCTGTCGGGGGGCCAGCGCCAGCGTATAGCCCTCGCCCGGGCCATCCTGCGGGAGCCGGATATCCTGGTGCTGGACGAAGCTACCAGCGCCCTGGACTCCGAGTCGGAGCAGGCGGTGCAGGAGCACATCAAGCAAGTGCACGGCAAGTGCACCATCCTGGTCGTCGCCCATCGCACATCCACCATCCAGGGGGCGGACAAGATCCTGGTGCTCCAGGACGGGCAGATCGTGGAGGAGGGCGACTGGGACAGCCTGCTGGCCAACGCAGGGGTGTTCGCCAACTACCACAAGCTCCAGTCCGGCACCTAGGGCCATTTCCTCCCCCTCCCTTGAGGGAGGGGACTAAGGGAAGGGTGAGACCCGCCACAGGCCCAGCCTTGCTCACACCAGCAACGCACTTCGTCATTGCGGCGGAGGCCGCAATCCAGGGCGGATCCCTGGCGGGTTCCAGGCTAGCTCCATCATCACAGAGGCTGTGACTGTGGGTACCCTGCTCCACAGTCGTTCCCACGAAAGCGGGAACCTGCTTTGCCTTCAAGCGTCCCTGGTCGTTCGCCCTGAGGGAAATCGAAGGGGGGCGAACAGCCGGGACGGCGGGGGCCTAGACTCCCGCTTTCGGGAGAGAGACCAAAACTGAGGACGCCACGCTCTTCGTCATTGCGGCAAAGGCCGCAATCCAGGAAACCCAGGCCAGGAACCAGGTCGTCCATGATAATCCCCCGTGCTCCATCCCCCGTTCGTCCTGAGGGAAATCGAAGGGGAACGGGGGACGAGGGCCTTGGTGTCTGGTGCCCTGAAACCCGGCAAGGCTACGTCCTGGATTGCGGCCTCCGCCGCAATGACCGGGGGCCCGTCCCCCTGATCCTAACCTTCTCCCACCAGGGGAGAAGGAACACTAGACTTCTCCCTCCCTTGATGGAGGGGATTAAGGGGAGGGTGAAACGCCTGTCATCCCTTCCCCCTCTTACTGATCAGCCCTCCTATAAGCTCTCGGTATTGCCTCGCCCTGTCCTCCCAGGTGCCCATCGACTCAACGCGCTTCCTGGCGGCGGCGCCCATACGTGCCCGTTCGCCATCATCCCGGAGCAGCCTCAGTATCGCTTCCGCCACAGCATCGGCGTCGTTAGGAGGCACAAGCAGACCAGTTTCCTCATGGGCTATCGCTTCGGGCACCCCCATGACGTCGCACCCGATGGAGGGTTTGGCGAAAGCCCCAGCCTCGGCGTACACCAGCCCAAATCCCTCCTCGGATGAGGGCATAACAAACAGATCGCATGATTCGTAAAGAGCGTACTTTTCGGCATCGGACACCCGTCCAAGAAAGATTACCGCCGCTCGCTGGTTGGCTGGCAGTACCGAGTCGGGGATGCTTTCCAGTTCGGGCCTGTAGTTCCCATCTCCCACCACGATGTATCGGGCATCGGGAAACTCAGCCAGTATCTTTGGCATCGCCCTGATAGCCCACTGGATACCTTTGTTCTCTTCCAGCCTTGCAACCGCAAGAATGACGGCTCCGCGTTCTGCCTGAATACCACATTCCTGTAGAGACTTCATCGCCTCATTACCGGCAGAGCCATCTCTTCGCCAGGTATCCATAGCTTCCAGATCGATAGCGTTGGAGATGATGCTCGTCCTCACGCGATCGGAGTCCGCAAATATGGCAACGTCCCGCTCGGTACCCTGGGACACACACACGTTTGCATCCACCGCCCTGAACACAAAGCGGGCAAGGGCTCTTCGCACCCGCCCGCGGATGCCCTTCCCCATGGTCGGGTTCACATGATGGACTATCTGAACTATAGGAACGCGCGCCAGCTTAGATAGTAGCCAACTGGCTGCGCACAGATATACGGCCTGGTTGACGATGATGAACTGAGGCTGCATCCTGCGCACTACGGCGTACAAGTCCCGGAGCAAACGCAACTGGCTCAGGATTGCCGGCGGCGTAAACCAACGCCCGTAGCCCAGAAACTTGTTAGTAATCCGCACAATGGGGTAACCACAGGACGCCTCAAACCGTTCAAGCTCCCGGGAATCCGGGCACAAGAAGGGTGCGTGGGGATGAGGGCAGAGGGTGGTGACGTAGGTTAGCTCTTCTCCCAACCCCACCAAGTGCTTCGATATCTGGTGAGCGTGTTCCTCCCCACCCCCATGATGGGCGTTGCACAAGTACGACAAAATCAGTCCGCGCCCTATGATGGCCTCCTCCCTTGAGAGGCGAATGTAGGATAAAGTTTGGTTAGAATGGCAAATGCCGTCAAGTGCAGAGCGCTTAGTCGTGTATTTGGGGGCTTGATTTGGCTACAATGCGAGACAGAGCGAACTAATGCGCATCCTGATTCACTCCTACTTCTACCATCCGGAACCCATCTGGATGCCCCACGAGTTGGCTGTGTCCCTGGCCCAGCGGGGCCACCGGGTGCAGGTCGTTACCGGCTTCCCCAGCTACCCCAAGGGGAAGCTGTACGACGGCTACAGGCAGCGCCTTTGGAAGCGGGAGACCATCGACGGTATTCCGGTGCTTCGCCTGCCCTTGATGGTGGACCACAGCCGGTCGTCCCTGCGCCGCATCCTCAGCTACGGCTCCTTCATGGCATCGTCCTGCGTCATAGGCACCCTCGGCATCGGGCCCGCCGACGTCATGTACGTGTCCCATCCCCCACTGAGCGTGGGTGTTTCGGCCTGGACCATGGGGCTGATGCGCCGCATCCCCTTCGTATATGCCGTCAACGACCTTTGGCCCGAGGCGATCCTGGCTACCGGCATGGTCAGGAGCAGGAAGATAATCGCTGGGCTGCGCTGGTTGGAAAGGTTCGTTTACAGGCGCGCTGCGGCCATCATCACGGTCTCTCCCGGTTACAAGGACAACCTGATCGGCAAGGGGGTGCCCCCGGAGAAGGTCACGGTGATAACCAACTGGGCCAACGAGGAGATTTACCAGCCCGTTGAACCGGACCCCGCTCTTGCCAGGGAGCTTGGCATGGCTGGCAGGTTCAACGTGGTGTTCGGGGGGAACATGGGTCTCGCGCAAAATCTGGAGACTGTGGTCGAGGCGGCGGACCTCCTGAAGTCGAACGAGGACATCCAGTTCCTGTTCGCTGGGGATGGGGTGGGGCGCGATGCCTTGGAAGGCGCGGTCCGAGAGAGGAAGCTGGACAATGTGCGGTTCCTGGGGCAGCAGCCAGCGACCCGGATGCCCCACATATACGCTCTGTCCGATGTGCTCCTGGCCCACTACAAGCGGGACCCCCTGTTCGAGATCAGCATACCCGCCAAGATATTCTCCTACATGGCATGCCAGCGACCCGTGCTTATGGCCAGCGCCGGCAACGCAGCCGACCTTGTGGAGGCCGCGGGGGCGGGTACAAGCTGTCCCGCAGAGGACCCCCAGGCCATGGCCCAGGCGGTGCTGGACCTGCACTCAATGAGCGCCGACGAACGGGCCGCAATGGGGACTGCGGGCAGGCAAGCCTTCCTCGAGAATCACTCCAGGGAGGTACTGGTGGGCCGCCACGAGGACCTGCTGATGGAGGTCGCGGGAGCAAAGGGCGTCCTGAAGGGCGGAGGATGATGCGCCCCCTGTCCTCGCCCCCTACCGTCGCCCCCGCTACCTACCGTCGTTCCCGCGAAAGCGGGAACCTACCTTGGATCACAGCACGGCTGTCCGTTCCCCTTCGATTTCCCTCAGGGCGAACGGACAGCCCGGGGCCAGAGGACTTAGACTCCCGCGAAGGCGGGAGTGCAGATAGTTTCGTGGCAAATCGTCAAGAATACCCCCCCCTCGATGGGAGGGGATTAAGGGGAGGGTGAAACGTCCGCCCTGCGCCAGGGTCTGTTCCCCCTCACCCCAGCCCTCTCCCTCCAGGGGAGAGGGGGCAAATACAATCCCCCCTCCCTTGATGGGAGGGGATTAAGGGGAGGGTGAAACGTCCGCCCTGCGCCAGGGTCTGTTCCCCCTCACCCCAGCCCTCTCCCTCCAGGGGAGAGGGGGCAAAGTTAAATCCCCCCTCCCTCGATGGGAGGGGATTAAGGGGAGGGTGAAACGTCCGCCCGACGCCAGGGTCTGTTCCCCCTCACTCCAGCCCTCTCCCTCCAGGGGAGAGGGGGCAAAGTTAAATCCCCCCCCTTGATGGGAGGGGACTAAGGGGAGGATGAAACGTCCACCCAACGCCAGGGTCTGTTCCCCTCACCCCAGCCTTCTCCCTCCAGGGGAGGGGGGCAGCAGGCACATCTCCCCTTCAGTAGGGAATTGAGAGGACTGTGAAGCAGGACATTAAGCTTTGCCTCGTGGTCGGGACCAGGCCTGAGATCATAAAGATGGCTCCCATCATCTTGGAGTGCCGGAAGAGGGGCGTCAGCTACTCCATCGTTCACACAGGCCAGCACTACAGCTACAACCTGGACGAAATCTTCTTCCGGGAGCTGGGGCTAGGCTCGACCTCCCACAACCTGGAGGTGGGGTCCGGCCCCTTCGGCGATCAGCTGGGGAAAATGCTCCCCGGCCTCCATAGGCTGATGGGCCGGGAAGTACCCAGCTACGTGCTGGCTGAGGGCGACACCAACTCGGTGCTGGCTTCGGCCCTGGCCTCCAGCCACCTGGGCATTCCATTCGTCCACGTAGAGTCGGGGCTGCGGAGCTACAACATGGCTATGCAGGAGGAGAGGAACCGCATCGTGGCCGACCGCCTGGCATCGGTACTGCTGGCCCCCACGCCATGGGCCTCCGATGTGCTTCGAGGAGAGGGCGCGGATCCTGCACGGGTGTTCGTTACCGGCAACACCATCGTGGATGCCCTGCAGCGTTACCTGCCCAACGCAAAGACCTCCTCCATCCTGGATGACCTCAGAGTAGAGTCCGGGGCCTACTTCCTGGCCACCCTCCACAGGGCGGAGAACACCGACAGGCCCGAGGTGCTGGACAGGATGCTGAAGGGGCTGGGGACGGCAGGCCATGAGCATGGCATGCCGGTAGTCTTCCCCATCCACCCAAGGACGGCAGTCTGTATAGAAGCCTACGGCCTCTTCCTGCCCCCGGAGGTGCGCACCATCGAACCCGTCGGTTTCTTCGATTTCCTGCTTCTGGAAGAGCACGCCCGCCTTGTGTTCACCGATTCTGGCGGTGTACAGGAGGAGTGCTGCGTCCTACGGGTGCCATGCATCACCTTCAGGGATGAAACCGAGCGCCCCGAAACCCTCCAGGTGGGAAGCAACGTCCTTGCGGGGACCCAACTCGGCAACCTGGAGCAGCAGGTACGTGGTATGCTGGAAAAGGACAGGGACTGGGAGAACCCCTTCGGCGATGGCCGGGCCGCCGAGCGCACCATCGACATCCTGCTGGAGGGCAGATTTAAGTCCCCCCTCCCTTGATGGGAGGGGACTAAGGGGAGGGTGAAACGACCTTCGAACGCCAGGGCCTGTTCCCCCTCACCCCAACCCTCTCCCTCCAGGGGAAGGGGAGTGTTGGAACAGCGAAATATGATGAAACCCTCACAAGGAGATAGAGCGGTTGGCTAGGATTCTGGTAACGGGAGGCAGGGGCTTTATCGGCACCAACCTGGCAGCCGAGTTCCGACGCCGCGGTCATGATGTGATCACCTGCGACATCTCCCACGGCGAGACCGACGACCATGTACGGGCCGATGTGAGCAGCTACTGGCAGCTTGAGCGCATATTCGAGTCCCGATCCTTTGACTACGTTTATCACCTGGCCGCCGAGTACGGGCGCTGGAACGGCGAGGACCACTACGAGAACCTGTGGAGCGTCAACGTCATCGGCACCAAGAACCTGCTCCGCCTCCAGGAGAAGCACCGCTTCCGCCAAATATTCTTCAGCAGCTGCGAGGTGTACGGCGATTACGACGGCACCATGCATGAAGATGTTATGGACAGGATCGCCATCAAGCAGCTCAACGACTACGCTGTGAGCAAGTGGGCCGGCGAGCTCCTGGTGCTGAACTCGGCCGAGATGTTCGGCACCGAGAGCGTGCGGGTGCGTCCCCTGAACTGCTATGGCCCCCACGAGTACTACAGCAGCTACCGGGGCGTGATCCCCATCTTTGTGTACCGGGCCATGAAAGATTTGCCCTTCACCGTGTACAGGGGCCACCAGCGCATCTTCGACTATGTGTCCGACACGGTGGCGACCATGGCCAACATCTGCGAGAGCTTTCATCCCGGCGAGGTGTACAACATAGGCTCCCGTCAGGAGTGGGTTGTGGATATCGGCGAGTTGTCGGCCATGGTGCTCCGGCTCCTGGACAAGGACGACACACGGGTGACATATAAGGACGCCGAACCCTTTACCACCCGCGTGAAAGTGGTGGACTCATCCAAGGCTGAGCGTCACCTGGGCCACAACCCTCAGGTGACCCTGGAAGAGGGACTGGGCAGGTACATCGAGTGGATGCGGGGCATCTACGGCAGCGAGGCGGGGGAGCAGCGATGACCAACTACCTGGAGAGCTACAGGGGGAAACGGGTGCTGGTAACCGGCGGGGCTGGAGCAATCGGGTCCAACATATGTAAAGCCCTCGCCGACCTGGGAGCGGAGCTTGTCATCATCCTGGACAACCTGGAAGCCTCCTACAAGTGGAACATCCCATCCCATCCCGCCGTTCTGTTCGTAAATGGCGACGTCACCGACGATACAAGCCTGAAGAGGGTGTTCAACGAGTCCCCAACCCACATCTACCACCTAGCTGCCTTCTTCGCCAACCAGAACTCAGTGGATTACCCGGAGCGGGACCTGCACATCAACGGGCTTGGCACCCTGAAGCTTCTGGAGTACGCCTCCATAGCCTCGGTGGAACGGTTTGTGTACGCCTCCTCGGGCTGCTCCATCTACAGCAGCGAGGCTCCTCTGCCCCTGAGGGAGGAGTACGTGTCTATGCACCTCACCTCCCCCTACCAGATCACCAAGATGCTGGGGGAGCTGTACTGCAACTTCTTCAGCCACTACCACGGCATGAAGATAGCCATCACCCGTTTCTTCAACTCCTACGGACCGGGGGAGGTGCCCGGCCAGTACAGGAACGTCATCCCCAACTTCGTCTATTGGGCGATGAACGGGCATCCCCTGCCCATCACAGGCACGGGCGAGGAGACCCGGGACTTCACCTACGTCGGCGACCTGGTCGATGGGCTTCTCAGGGCCGGGCACTACGAAGGGGCCATCGGGGAAGCCATTAACCTGGCCTCAGAGCGGGAGATCAGCATCGGCCACCTGGCTGAGGTGATAAACGCATCGGTAGGCAACGAGGCCGGCATCCGGTACGCCCCCCGGCGAAAGTGGGACACCAAGACCCGTCTGCTGGCCTCGGTGGACAAGGCCAGGAAGCTCATAGGCTACGAACCCCGTACCAGCTTCGAGGACGGGATCGAGTCCACCATCCAGTGGTTCCGTGAGAACCGGGAGGACATCGACAGGGATGCATCTTTCCTGCCCGGAACATCATCGGCGGTGCGGGGGCAGGTGACCGGGCGTGGAGACAGCCCGTCGTGACCACGGGACCCGGGCGCGAATAAGCAAGGAACTTGATTCGTGCGGGTACTCCACGTCACCATCAGCATGAACGCCTCCTGGGGAGGCCCACCCCAAGTGGTGGCGGGCTTGGCGTCCAACCAGTCACGCTTGGGAGCAGATGTCACCATCATAGCGACCGAACAAGACCACCTCACGCAAGACAATTTGGTTCCTACCGATCCCGCAGTCGAAGTCCGTGTCTTCCCCCGAGGGGGATTCTCCAGGCTCTGGACAGGTTATTCCCACCCGCTCCGCCAGTTCTTGCATGCAGAGGCACGCCACTATGATGTGATTCATATTCATGAATTGTGGCACTACCCTCAGTTCGTTGCTTGTAGGCAGGCCTCCAAGAGGGGCATTCCCTATGTCGTCTCGCCCCACGGTTGCCTGGCGCCCTGGTGCCTACAAAATGACCGGTTGCTGAAGGTTATCTATGGCCAATTTGTGCAGCGCAGGATACTTCGGAACGCGAATCTCATTCATGTTCTAACCTCGCAGGAGAGCGAGGAGGTTCGGTGCTACGGAGTGCCCAACGAAACCAAAGTCATTCCCAACGGCATAACCCTGGACCACGACTTGCCCTCTCAAACAAAAGCTGAGCACGGGCCGACCCAACCTTTCGAACTACTCTTCCTCGGTCGAGTTGTTCCGAAGAAGAAGCCTGAGTTGCTAATCGAAGCTGTCGCTACACTGAGGTCACGTGGGATTCACGCCAAAGCCGTCATAGCGGGACCCTGTGAGGACGATTACCTGAACGAGCTCATGCAGCAGAGCGTCAGCTTGGGCATTGGTGACAACGTCTTATTTTCAGGATTCGTCACAGGCACATCCAAGACCCAAGCTCTCCTCAGTGCAGACATCTTCGTTCTCCCCTCACAACAGGAAGGATTCAGCATCGCCTCCCTGGAAGCGATGGCCCACGAGCTCCCCGTTGTGCTCAGCCCCCAGTGCAACTTCCCCGAGGCTGCCCAGGCTGGCGCCGCCCTGGAGGTGGAGCCCGAGGTAGGTCCCCTGACCGATGCCCTCGAGAGCCTGCTGAAGGATCCGGTCACAACAAGGGAGATGGGCCTTAGGGGACGGGCGTTGGTGGAGGAGCAATACTCCTGGGATACCATCGCGGCCCGGTTCCTGGACGCTTACCGCCAGATCGGGGCCTAGACCGCCATAGCAAGACGACCCCTCACCCTCCCCCCTCTCGCGGCGGACACCTTCACCATGCCGTCGTTCCCGCCAAAGAACAACACTTTGTAACCTCGGCTGAGTCGGCCGTTCGCCTTGAGGGAAATCGAAAGGGAACGGCCGGTGGGGATAGACTCCCGCTTTCGCGAGAGTGACGAGGGTGGGGCCCCAGGAGTGACGGTGGTAGAGGCAGCAACGTCTTTCGTCATTGCGGCCTACGCCGCAATCCAGGACGGAGCATTGTTGAATCCCACGACCTCCCCGTTGTGCTCAGCCCCCAGTTCTCCTTCGATTTCCCTCAGGGCGAACGGGGGGCGCGTCGGGGCGAACCGCTCACTCAGGATGCCTTTCGGCATAACCAGCCTGCCCCCAGTCCGAGTTTCCTGGATTGCGGCCTCCGCCGCAATGGCGACTAGGAGGCCCCTTGCCCCAGCCCTTTCCCGCCAGCGTACAGAGTACCTCCTCCCCGGAATCCGTCCGCGCTGGTCCTAGCTATCCCTCAGGCGACAAAAGGAAGAGGCCCCGGAGTACCGGGGCCTCTTCTCTATCCTACTCTGTTGGAGGGTTAGTTGATGTAGGACATGGCGTTCACCCTGACCCTGCGGTCGAAGCGCGGCTCCCAGACAAGCCTGGGGTTGATCGCATACACCACGCCCAGATCGAACACTCCGATGACCAGGGCTTCGTTCTTCACCCTGTCATGGAAGTACTGCATTCTCTCGAAGCGCAGGGGACCTTCAGGGGTGCCTATGGCTTCCTGGATCCGGTCAGCCAGCTCTGGCTCGCAGAAGTAGGAGCCTCCAACGGTGCAGCTCATGTTGCGGAGCAGGCTTCTCTGGAAGTCCAACTGCTCGTCGGACAGAGTCGATGTGACGAGGTCTCCGGGGATGCAGTCCACACCCGCGGGACCACGATCTAGGGCAGCCCTGACCTGATCAGGAGTGGCTTCCTCAAGCTTTATGCCCAAGTCTTCGTCCTCAATGTAGGCGGAAAGGGCTGCGCCGGCTCCACAGGCCGACCTGGCCAGCCACAGCGACCTGTCCTGGATCACCATCTGGTTGCTGATGCCCACCTGCCTCATGTAGTTCGAGATGGCCTCGTAAATCTCGTTACCCTTGGTCACCCTGTGGGCACGGGAGTTGATGGTTATCAGGTTGTCGCTGTCATACCCTGCCCGTTCCAGGAGCTCCCTGGAGCGGTCGGGGTTGTACTCATGGGGTGCGTCGGCTTCGGCGGTCACACCCACAACACCCAGCCATTCGTGGGTGCCACGGCAGGTTGTCAGGCCGCCGTAGATGTTATCTCTCAAGGCCGCGCAGTCGATGGAGTGGGCAATTGCCAGCCGGACATCTTGCTTGCACAGCTCCGGATGCCAGTTACAGCCCAGGGACATGACCTTCATGCTAAGGGTCTCGGCGGCGCCACCGGTCTTCACTGCAGGTGCGATTTCGGCAGCATCCAGACCCACATCCCAAGCCATGTCTGCCTCGCCAGCGGCGATCATGGAAGCCTGGGTGAGACGCTCAGCTCTCCACTGCCAGCGAACTTCGGGGATGACGGCCTTCTGGAACTCGGGATGGATGGATCCATCCTCCCTTTCCACTTCCACATAGTCGTCGTATCGCTCGAAGACCAGCTCGTTGGCGCTCCAATCCTTGACCTGGTAGGGCCCAACGCTGTAGTTGGTCCTGTTGTTCAAATGATCTTCCACCGGCATAGATTCCCAGTGCGCCGGTGGCATCGGGGCCAGGAAGACGGACACACGAGGCAGAATGGCGCAGGGGTTTACGCAGTTGATTTCCAGCGTGTAGTCATCAATGGCGACGGGGGTAAAGTCGCCGGTGTACCCCTTGCTGTCAGCCTCCACATCCGATCCCTGGTAGGTGAAGCTGGGGATGGCAGCCTGGGCGTTCCACTCTTCACCGTTGTGGAACTTGACGCCTTCCCTCAGATAGAAATGCCAGGTGTCGGCATCGATATTGTCCCATCCTGTGGTAATGGTTGTCGGGACCAGCTTATAGTCGTCCTCCGGAACTCCCGACTGCCAAGTCAAGGGATCCACCAGGTTGTCCCTGACAGGCGTATCTGAAACGGCAGTGAGGTAGTGGGGGAAGAACATGGACCCGGGTTCACCATCGAACACCAGGACCACGTTGTCGGACTCCTGCCTTCCAACATCGGGCGCGGCTGTCGGGGTGGCCTCGACCACCACCGTCTGCTCTACAACCCTATCCACCTGGACGGTGACTTCGACCTCTTTCTCAACTTCGACGGTGACTTGGACCTGCCTGTCGACTTCCCTCGTGACCTCGACAATGGTCTCGCCACCGCAGGCGGCCACCGCCCCAAGGACCATAGCCACTAGAGCTCCAACTATCCACCATTTTGTCCAAAACTTACCAGGGTTCATGCTTGATTCACCTCCGGAATAGTACCTGGACGGTTCTGTTGGGATTGGGGCGTCGGCAACCCTCGGGGTTACTCTAACGCATACCAAGCCCGCAGCCACCGCTGGCTGTAGGCCGGGGCGATGCTAACACAGGTCTCACGGGCTTGTCAATGGAGTCAACCCAAGGGGGAGCTTTTTGAGACAAGATTGTCATTTTCACTGCCGGGTGTATACTATCCCCAGCCATCCGGGGGCCATTCACGGCCCTCGGGCCACTACGAAATCGCCTGAAGGAGATATCTGGGATGGAGTTGCTTAGGATAGATCGTGCCCGGGCGGAGCACAGCGGGAAGGGCATAGTACTGCTGCACCCTGAAGTGCTTGCGCGGGAGGGGCTGAAAGCTAACGACCCTGTGGAAGTGCGCACCCGTTTCGGCAGGACAGCCTTGGTAAGGGTGGGTCCTTCCCTCTCAAGCAACGAAGAGCAGTCCGTGGTCTGCATTGACCAGTACATACGCCAGGGCATCAAGGCCCGGCTGGGGGACACGGTTGAGGTTGGCCCGGCATCCAACGGACTGGGTAAGGTTGAGAAGTTGGAGCTCGCCCCCCTCCTGGATGTGTCGGACATCTCCGACGCCATCGACTACCTGAGGCAGACTTGGTGCAACATGGAAATGCTGGTGTACCAGGATGCGGTGCTCTACGCTGCATTCCCTGGGGCCGGGCTGGGACTGGGCACAACGGTGACCACCCAGGCCGACGATGATGAGGAAGGGCATGGGCACGGTCATGGCCGCCGGGGCCACGCACATGGCGGAGGCGCTGGCGGCCCCGCTCTCCCAACTGTTATGGGAGCGCCTTTCCAGGTCACCGAGATTTCGCCGGGTCCCGGAATCATAACTCCGGACACGGAGATTGAGCTGCGGTATGCCATGACCCTGGGGGCGGGAGCCGCACCGGAGATCACCTACGAAGACGTTGGCGGCATGGAAGCCCAGATCCGCATGGTACGGGAGCTGATCGAGATTCCTCTTCGGCACCCCAACATCTACCGCCGCCTCGGCATCAACCCGCCCAGGGGCATCATATTCCACGGGCCTCCCGGCTCCGGCAAGACTCACCTTGCCCGGGCCATCGCCCACGAGATCGACGCCCAGTTCTTATATATAGGAGGGCCCGAGGTCATCGGGTCCGGCTATGGTGAATCGGAAGACAACCTGCGGCGAGTTTTCGAGCAGGCTGCCCGCCGGTTCCCCTCCATCGTCCTGGTGGACGAGCTGGACATTATCGCTCCCAAGAGAGGGGAATCGGGAACAGCCGCAGACACGCGTCTTTCCACCCAGTTCCTTTCTCTGCTTGACGGCATCAAGCGCACCGAAGGCGTCATGATCATCGGCACCAGCAACCGCATCGATTCGGTGGATATGGCTTTCAGGCGTCCGGGTCGCTTCGACCGGGAGCTGTATCTCGGCGCTCCCGATGCGGCAGGCAGACTGGAAATAATTCACATTCACACTCGAGGCATGCCTCTTTCAGAGGATGCCCAGGACTTCCTCCCCGAGTTGGCCCGGGTGTCCATTGGGTTCGTCGGCGCCGACTTCCTGGAGCTCTGCCGGGAGGCTGGGCTCAACGCTCTACGCCGCACCCTGCCCAAGGGCTCCCACATTGATATGCGAAACTTGCAGGTTCCCCTGGAGAACCTGATTGTAAACCGGGATGACCTGGAAGATGCATTGTCGCGGGTGCGCCCGTCGGCTCTGCGAGAGACCATGGTGGTGGCTTCCGACACGACCTGGGAGGATGTGGGAGGCCTGGAAGACGCCAAGGAACGCCTCCGGGAGGTGGTCGAGCAGCCCCTGCGTCACCCTGAAGTGTTCTCTTCGATGAAGATCGTTCCCCCCAAGGGTGTGCTGCTGTACGGGCCCTCGGGAACGGGCAAGAGCCTGCTGGCCAAGGCTGTGGCTTACCACTGCGATGCCAACTTCATTCCGGTCAGGGGCCCCGAGTTCTTCTCCAAGTGGCTGGGAGAGTCGGAGGAGCGGGTTCGTCGTATTTTCGGCGTAGCGGTGCAGGTGGCGCCCGCCATCATCTTCCTGGATCAACTGGATGCCCTCGCGCCAGCACGAAGCGACGAGGCCGGTACCACCAACATCATCCAGAGGATCGTGAACCAGCTGATGGCTGAGCTGGATGCAGTGGACCCCCTGAAGGGAATCATGGTCATCGCCGCCACCAACCGGGTGGACCTGGTGGACCCCGCTGTCCTCACTCCCGGACGCTTCGGGATACATATCTACGTTCCCCTGCCCGACGAGCACGAAAGGATCGAGACCCTCAAGATTCAGCTTCGTGGCGTGGATATCGATCAGTCCACATCAATGGACCAGATCATCAAGGCTGTAGCTCAGGGGACCGACGGCTACTCAGGGGCTGAGCTGGCGGCGGTGTGTGAAGAAGCCAAGATGACGGCAGTGCGTTCGGTCAGCTACTCCAGGAGCATCCCATTGAACATGGATATGTTCCTGGGAGGCCTGGAGAAGGTGCAAAAGATGCGGGATGACCGCATGGCCCTGGAAGCAGCCAACGCCGCTGACTAGTCGGCAGGTCTTACAGAACTAATGGAAAGAGGGCGGTCGGATGACCGCCCTCTTTCTCGGTTCCCGTTGTAAAGCCGGTTAGCGCTTGTAGCCGGGAGCGTCTTCCAAATGCTCGATCCCGCCGTGGCCGATGAAATCGTACAGCCGGGACTGGACATGGTAGGAGACGGCCGGTGTGTAAGGGTCGGGGTTGAAATGCTGGTGCTCCACGTTGGCGGGAATATACACCACGTCGAACTTCTCCCACTCCCACTTGTTGCCGTTGTGGATGTCGTAGCCGCTTCCTTCGACGATCATGTGGAGCTCTTCGCTCATGTGGCGATGCTTGCCGCTGGATCCTCCGGGAGGAATCTCCTGCAGCCACGCCTCATAGGTGAGCAGGCCGGTTGGGATGGTGGGATGGACAAGATACTTTAACTTGCCAAACGGGGTGTCCTCCCAGGGCATCTTGCTTCCCTTCACCACATGGGTGCAGGCCTGGCGCCACTTCACCTCTTCGGTGAGGTGCTTCATGTACTCTTCGTAGGAATCCCTGGGAGCGTGGGGCAGTTCGGGATAAGCCATCCTCTCCGCCATTACCCTCTGCATCTCTTCATCGGCGCCCAGGAGCTTCTGCTCCTCTTCCGACAGCTCACGGTAATTGGGGTGGATCTCCAGCTGCTCGGTGCCGCCCAAGCCCATGAAGTCGATGGAACGGTTGGTCGTTGCAAAGAACCGGGCGCCGGTTACCGGGTCACCGAAGTGGGTGTGGATGCAGTAAGAAGGCACACAGAGAACATCGCCCGCTTCCCAGTCCCAGCGCACTCCGTCGTGGATTTCCCATCCGCCGCCTTCCATGATGAAGAAGATGGCCTCGTTGACGTGGCGGTGGGTGCCCATGTAATGCCCCGGGCGGAGCAGCTCGTGCCAAGCGTTCATGGTATAGAAGGGGGCCGACCAGTCCTTCACCGGCACGGTGTGCACCCGCTGGTCCATGTACTTGTGGGTGCAGCTTATGCTCTGGGTCCATGGACGCTCTTCGAACTTGATGACGTGGGGCAGGGTAGCCAGGATCTCCTTATCGCTGAGGTGTCTCCGCTGGTTGTCCTGGATAGCCGTATCGTACTCGATAGGCTCAGCTTCTCTTTCCCTGGTTCGCTCTCTCTCCAGCATAGTTCCTCCTGAACTTTTCTGTGGAACCCTTTGGGACAGGCCCCCACTTCTATTTCCAAAGCGGCGACCGACTTGCGCCTATGTTAGACCCCCCTAGTTAGCTTGTCAACAAATCTACAGAGCTAGGCCTGCGTCCTATAACCGGGGGCATCTTCCAGGTGCTCTACCCCGCCATGCCCGATGAAATCGAACAGTCTGGATTGCACATGATACGTAAGGGACGGCTTGTAAGGGTCGGCGTTGAAGTGCTGATGGACCGTGTTCTTGGGGATGTGCACAAGGTCGAACTGGTTCCAGTCCCATTGGACCCCATCATGGATATCGTAACCCTTGCCCTCCAGGACAAGGTGAAGCTCCTCGGCCATGTGCCGATGCTTACCGCTGTGTCCCCCCGGGGGCAGCTCCTGGAGCCAGGCTTCGTAGGTCAGCAGCCCCGTGGGAATCTTAGGGTGCACAAGGTACTTGAGGCGGCCCATCTGGGTCTCTTCCCAAGGCCGGTCCTTACCCTTCACGACATGGGTGCAACCCTGCCGCCACTTCACCTCTTCAGACAGCTTGGCCATGTACTCTTCATAGGTGTTGGTAGGTTCTCGTCCCAGGGTCGGGTGGGCCACCCTCTCCGCCATGATCCTCTGGAGCTCCTCGTCAGCGCCCATGAGCATCTTCTCTTCCTGGGAAAGCTCACGGTAGTTCGGATGTACTTCCAACTGCTCCCTGTCGCCGCATCCCATGAACTCGTAGAGCCTCTGGGTTACCGCAAAGAAGCGGGCGCCCACCACCGGGTCGCCGAAGTGGGTGTGGATGCAGTAGGTGGGAACACACAAGACGTCTCCTGCTTCCCAGTCCCAACGTACCCCATCGTGAATCTCGTAGCCGCCCCCTTCCTGGATGTAGAAGATAGCCTCCAGGATATGCCGGTGGGTGCCCATGTAGTGGCCGGGCTTCAGCCACTCATGGTGGGCCTGCAGGGTATGGAAGGGCACTATCCACTCATCGACGGGCGCGCGGGAGTCCCTGCGGTCCAGGTGCTTGTGGGTACAGCTGACGCCCTGGGTCCAAGGGAACTCCTCAAACTTGATCACGTGGGGCAGCTCAGCCAATATCTCCTTGTGGCTCTTGAACTTGCGAAGGCCTTCCTGGGTAAAGGTGTCGTACTGAATGGGTTCGGCTTCCCGCTCCCTCAGTCTCTCTCGTTCCAGCATCCTGTCCCTCCTTAGATATGGCTAAAAGCAAGCGGGAGCCTGAATTACAGGCTCCCGCTTTGGTTAACCGCTGTGTTCCGAAGGCTGGAATGGAGAGGCTTATCGGCCCTGCCATCCCGGAGCATCTTCCAGATGCTCGATGCCGCCGTGGCCGATGAAGTCGAAGAGCCTGGACTGTACGTGGTACACCACCGCTGGCTTGTAGGGATCGGGGTTGAAGTGCTGGTGGACGGTGTTGTGGGGAATCGCAACCACGTCGCCCTCCGCCCACTCGTGCTTTACGCCGTCGTGGATATCATACCCGCTGCCATCAAGCACCAACTGCAGCTCTTCGCCCATGTGGCGATGTTTGCCGGTGGAGCCTCCCGGCGGGATCTCCTGGATCCACGCCTCGTAGGTAAGGAGCCCCGTAGGAATCTTGGGATGGACCAGGTACTTTATGCGGCCCATCCGTGTGTCTTCCCAGGGCATCTGGCTTCCCTTCACCACATGGGTGCAGCCAGCCCTCCACTTGGAGTCGTCGGTGAGCTTCTTCATGTATATTTCGTAGGTGTTTTTCGGCTCACCCTGGAAGTCGGGGTAGGCCATCCGCTCTGCCATGATTCTCTGAAGCTCTTCGTCGGCGCCCATGAGCTTCTGCTCTTCTTCGGTCAGCTCCCGGTAGTTGGGATGGACCTCGAGCTGCTCGGTGCCTCCCAGACCCATCATGTCATACAGACGCTGGGCTGTGGCGAAGAACCTTGCCCCGGTAACGGGGTCCGAGAAGTGGGTGTGTATGCAATAGGTGGGCACACAGAGGATGTCTCCTGCTTCCCAGTCCCAGCGCACGCCATCATGGATCTCCCAGCCGCTTCCCTCTTGGATGTAGAAGATGGCCTCGAGGATGTGGCGGTGGGTACCCATGTACTTGCCGGGCCTGAGAATCTCATGCCAAGCGTTCATGGTATTGAATGGGAGAGTGTACTCCTCCGGGGCAGCCGCATGGTGCATGTTGTTCATGTACTTGTGGGTGCAGCTGATCCCCTGGGTCCAGGGTCGGTCTTCGTATTTGACAACATGGGGAAGGGACGCAAGAACTTCCTTCTTCGTCCGACTCCTGCGAATGTTGTCCTGGGCAGAAGTATCATACTGGATGGGTTCCGATTCTCTTTCCCTTACCCGTTCTCTCTCGAGCATCGCTCCTCCTAAATCGGTAATGCGGGACCGATCTTCCCGGCTTTTGCACTAAGGCCAGGGTAACACCCCTAACTTGTACCATTCCCCTATGTAGTTGTCAACATTCAATTTCCCCACTTGTACGTTCTTTGCCGGCAAGGGGCGGCGTTCATTTCCGACGACCAGGAAGCCTCCGCAGTGCTATCATAGGCATGGCCCACGCAGGGCCTATGCCACAACTTCTTGGAGCAGGAAATGTCAGCTATCGACGAGGTCCTGGACAGGGTCCAGGTACACAAACGGGAATCGGACGCCTTGCAGAACATATTGGATTCATTCACAGAACAAGATTGGCAAAGGGGCACCGCCTGCGATAAGTGGAGCGCAGCCGATGTGATCGCCCACCTCGCCAACGGCCACGCAGGCCGGGCGGACAACATCGGCAGAGGCATCAGAGGCGAACCGCCCTCAGAGCCTGCCGGGTACAACATGCCGTCCGGAGGCCCCGCCAGGGACCAGGTCATAGCAGACCGGGCCATCGCTGTGCAGAAGGAGCACCAGGGCAACTTGGTGACCTATTTCAGGGATTGCGCCCAGCGCCTGAATGAAGTCCTGGCTGGAATAACCCCCGACGTCCTTGAGAACCTCTGCTGGCACGGCAGAGGGGACCGCACGGTGCGCGCCTACATAAATCTATCCATCGCCGAACAGGCGATGCATTCGTGGGACATGCGCTCCGGGTTCGACCCCGACGCCCACATCAACCCAGAAGCCCTGCCCGCCTTCCTGGACGAAGCTCCCAGATGGTGGGGTGTGATCTTCAAAGCCGGCCCCAAGCTGGCTTCTCCTCTCAGGTACCGGTTCCGCATTACAGGACTGCTAAGCCGCACCGTCGACGTGAACGTATCTGGAGATGCCTGCCATGTAGAGGAAGGGGTTAGCGTCCCCTCGGATGTGCAGTTCGACTGCGATGCCGAGAGCTACGTTCTGATGGCTTACGGGCGCATCAAGAGCCGTCAAGCGGTTGCGCAAGGTCGGCTGGCTGAGAGCGAGATCGAGGATTCGCGCCACTGCGCCATGTTCGATAGCTGGTTCTAGCTGCCCGGAGGCGCCTTTCGCGTAGGGGATTCCCACAGGCAGATGTAGTCGTACTCGACAACTAGCTCATTACGCTGGTTGTGGGCGGTTACCCTGAAGGTGATGAACTTGTTGTCCTTGCGCTGGAACTTGTCGGCCACTCGGGTAACACTGGTGACGGTGTCCCCTGGCACAACTGACGCACCCTGGAAGCGCACCTCGGTGGCCACGAAGGGTGTGCTCCTGGGAGCTGTCTGCGATTGCTCAGGGGCCACATACCCCCTGGTTGCGACTACATCGACCCGCCTCTGGGGGGCATAGGTGTAGATCATGGTCGCCGGGGCGAAGATGCCAGCGTACCCCGCTTCCCTGGCGGCTCCCTCGTTGGTATAGATAGGGTTCTCGTACTGCACAGCCCTGCAATAGTCGGCAATGCTCTCGGCGGTCACCGAATAAACGAAGGGAGGGGCGGCATCACCGATCTGGGCCACATCCCACTCGTATATCTTCTCCGGGCTGCCGGACTGCGATTTGTCTTGGCTATTGTCTTGCAAACGTTAGCTCTCCCCATACTGGGTTGACTCCGACGGCGGATCAGGGAGCTGGCCCCAGCTTGTAACCCGCTGCGGGGTGATGCGAATCACCGGGCTGTCGTCGATGTTCATTTGCCGGTACTGATGGTATTTCATGCGGAGCAAGGCCACGGCTTCCTCATGTCCAGTCATCCCGCTGTAGAGAAGGTCAGCTTCGCCATTAATAAGTATATACCAGAGGGCACCCCAGTCTTCGGCGTAGCTGTCCAGCACTACCGTCACCTGGGGGTTGGAGCGAATGTTGCGCACCCTCTTCAGCTTTTCCGGCTGGACGGACTTCGGCTTCCGGTCAAGCACCGAGTACAGGTGCTGGCCATCGAAAGCAAAACAAATTGGGACTACAGAGGGGGACCTTTGGGCATCCGCCGTGGCCAGCCGGGCCACTCTCCATGTGCTGATCAGCTGGTGCTCGGCCTCAGAAATCAAAACGGAAAGAAAGAGGGTCCTCGGTTGCCTGGATGGCGTCCAGTGCATCCCTGGCCGCATCCTCCAAGACCGGGTCTCCCATTTTCAAGCAGTGCCGGAGGGCCTTCTTGGAGAGGGAGCCTCCGATCTTGCCCAAGGCCCCGATAGCCGCAATCTGCACCTGGATGTCATCATCCTGGATCAAGGAAACCAGGTGTGGGGCGGCTTCCTCCTCATCTATCTCTCCGCAGGCGGTGGCGGCTTCGTAGCGCATGGGAGGCAGGCTGCTCTGCAACTCCCGGTAAAGGACAGGCAGCCAGTTGGAGTTGCCGGTCTTTCCCATGGCGTAGAGGGAGCTGCACTTCAGGTCCACATCGTCGCTATCGTAGGCCCACTGGATGTACTTGTGTATCTGGGCCATGTCGAAGGGGGCGGCAGATTCCAGGGCCCGCCGTCGCACTCCCAACCACTCGCCCTCGTTTTCGAGCACCTGCAGCAGGCTCTCCCTGACCTCGTCACCATCCTTGGAGAGCACCTTGCCGTCCTGGGCGAGCACAGCGAACTTGCCCAATGCCATGGCGGCAGCAGCCCGGACCTCGCCGGAACCGTCGCCTTTCAGCACTTCCACCAACGAGAGGATGAGGGACCTGTCCTCCACTTCCCACAGCCCTTCGATGGCGCGCTGGCGCACCTGATCATCGGGGTCCTTTAGGCAGACCTTGATGACAGAGCAGAAGTCCAGGTCGGCGTTCTCTTCCGCAGTAACAACCATGCAGTCAATGACGTGACGGCGCCGGTCCACACCTATCTTGGACCAGGACTTAGCGAAGTGCCCCAACTCTGCCGGAGCCAGGTCCGACAGGCCTACGAGTATGTTGTAGTTGAGAGTAGTACCCGCATCAGCAATTTCTTGTAGGCACTGATCCAGAGACAATCCCCGTTCCTCCTACCCAACGCCGTCTTCGGTGTGCCCGCTTTCTAGAAAGGACGAAGGCGGGTATCAGTATAGCACACGCTACCGATACACAAGCCGGTTGGATGGGAGACCGGGAAATGCTAAAATCGGCCCGTGCCACCATCTGTAACCGCTACAAGGAAACCTGTCTCCAAGGCAGCCAAGCCCAAGAGGGGAACGAGGAGCCGGGCCAGGATCAGCTCACCGGATGTGCTGGATATCCTGGCTAGGGAGTACGCCCCATTCCCCAAGGAACCCCGCTACGACCCCACCTCGGAGCTTGTCTTTACCATCCTGTCTCAGCACACCTCGGACATTAACTCGGAGCGCGCCTTCAATCAGTTGATGGCGACCTTCGAGAGCTTCGAAGCGGTAGCTGATGGCGACCTGGACCTGATCGCTGAATGCATCAAGCCAGGCGGCCTCGCCAAGGTCAAAGCTCCCCGGATAAAGGAAGTGCTCAACCTCATACTGGAGATGCGGGGTAACCTGGATTTACACTTTCTAAAGGATATGCCCCTGGAAGATGCAAAGGCTTGGCTGAAGCAACTGCCGGGAGTGGGCCCAAAGACCGCCGCCATCATCCTCAGCTTTGCCTTGGGGATGCCGGCCATGGCAGTCGATACCCACATATATCGCGTGTCCAAGAGGCTGGGACTGATTGGTCCCAAGACGACCTTCGAGCAGGCCCATGACATACTGGAAGAGTCGGTGCAACCGGAGCAGGTGTTCGACTTTCACGTTGCGCTGATCACTCACGGGCGCAGGGTGTGCAAAGCACCCCGGCCTTGGTGTCACCTTTGTGTTCTGGCTCACGCCTGTCCGTCCAACGGCCTGTGGGAGAAGATGGCCAAGAAGAAAAACGGCGCTTCCGGGAAGTCCAAGAAGAAGGTTGCTTCACCAACCACCTAGTAGAATGGCAGTACAGCAATGGCAATAAGAGCGGGAATAATCAACGTCACAGGTTATGCCGGGGCAGAGCTGGTAAAGATTCTATGGCACCACCCGGATGTGGATGTCGTCTCCGTTACCGGGCGGAGCGCCGCCGGAAAGCAGCTCGCGGATGTGCTCCCCCACCTGTCCAACATAGACCTGCCGATAACCGAAGCCGTCGAAGGGTCCGTTGACGTAGCCTTCTCGGCTCTGCCCAGCGGGGCCAGCGCAGAGGCGCTGCTTCCCATCGTGGAGGGAGGAGCCAAGGCTATAGACATTGCTGCCGATTTCCGCATGCACGATGTGGCAGAGTACGAGCGGGCCTACAAGACGGATCACCCAGCGCCCCATCTTGTAGAAAAGGCTGTGTACGGGCTGCCCGAGATCCATCGGCAGGCCATAAGATCCACCAGCCTGGTAGCTAACCCCGGCTGCTATCCGGAAGCTTCCATCCTTGGCTTGGCCCCTGCTGTGAGGGAAGGGATTATCGCCGACGACATTATCGTGGATGCCAAGTCGGGAATCTCCGGGGCAGGCAGGGGCGGGCTCTCAGCCAGCACCCTGGACCATTTCGCAGAGGCTGATGAAAACGTGGTCGCATACGGCCTGGAAGGCCATGGTCACCAGCCGGAGATAGCCCAGGAGCTTGGTGAGCTGCGGGAAGCATCCCCGGCAAGAGTCACCTTTATCCCGCACCGCATACCGATGGTGCGGGGCATAATGGCAACCTGCTATGCGCCCATCGTGGACTCTTCCATCACGCGGGACAAGGTGCTGGAGCTTTATCGCGACTTCTATGCCGGCGAGCCTTTCGTGCGCGTCACCGGACAGCCACCGCAAACCAAACACACGACGGGTACCAACATGTGCCTGGTGCACCCCGCTATAGATGTAAGGGCCGGGAAGCTGGTGGTGGTAAGCTGCATCGACAACCTGATAAAGGGCGCTGCAGGACAGGCGGTGCAGAACATGAACCTGATGTTCGGTCTGGAGGAAACGGCTGCCCTGGACCTACTGGCGCTCTACCCGTAGCTTCTGTATAATGGCTAGCCGTGCCCCCATCGTCTAGCCAGGTCAAGGACGCCACCCTTTCAAGGTGGAGATCAGGGGATCGAAGCCCCTTGGGGGCACCACTTTAATGCTTCTATCCGGGAACAAGTATCTCTGATCCCGTCGAAGGGCTTGTTCCCCTTACCGCGCACCACCATGCGTCCTCCTATGAGGCCAAAGGGTGAATATTGGTTTTAGCTATCTCATTTGCCCTCCTAGCGGCCTTGGGGTTTTCCAGCGGGTTGATCCTGGTACGGGTGGCAACCCAATGGATCGCCCCCGCAACAGCCACCTTCTATGGCGTCCTAACGGGTGCGGTAGTCGTCCAGGTGCTGGCCTGGTCCATCCACTGGTCCAAGGCCGACGCCCTCTCTTGGCCCATTATGGGATGGCTGGTGGTCATAGCCGCCCTCGCATACCCCATCGCCCGGGTTTTCAACTACACAGCCGTAAGCATGGTTGGCGCTTCCAGGGCAACGCCCATGGGGGCAATACAACCCCTCTTCGCCCTGGTCCTGAGTACCATAATCCTCTCCGAGCCCCCCACTACCATTGGCGCCATCGGCACCGTTGCGGTTGTTTTGGGCCTCGTGCTGGTGATCAAGGGAGGAGCAGCAACACGGGATGAGGAGTCCGGCACAAGCATCAGAAACCTGGGCTATTTTCTGGCAGCCGGCGCAGCTATCGCCTTTGCCATACGAGACACCATCAGCCGCAGTCTGGTTTCGGAAACTCTTTCTCCCCTTATAGCGGCCGCTTTCGCCCTGACCATTGGGGCCGGCATGTTGTTCGTATTCACCTACAAGGATGCCATTCGGAGCATCCGCACCGTCCCGTCAAAGTACATCTGGATGTGCGGGATCGTAGGAGTCCTTCAGGGGTTGGCGGTAACGGCCGTGTTCCTGGCATTGAGCCGGGCTCCAGTGACTTCCGTTTCTCCGCTGATAGCCAGCTCTCCCATCATGACCCTCGTCCTGGCCCACATCTTCCTACAACGGTTGGAAAGGATAAACTCGATGCTGGTGGCCGGCACCCTCCTGAGCGTAGGTGGGATAATCGCCGTAATCCTTAGCACAGCCACCTAGGAACCCCGGGCATGACTCAGCCGGTAGTCGACGCTGGCTGTGGACTGCTTTGTGATAATATAGTCAGGTAAAGAGTTACCCCCGCTGAGCCATTCGGAGGGAGGCCACTTTCCTCCGGGAGGGCAGAGCTACGACAGATATAGACCGCACCCTCTCCAAGACCGAGCGCAACCTCTGGAACGCCATCGTCGCCGAGGCTATGGCACACCTGAAGTACACTGCCTTTGCCCATAAAGCCCTCGCCGAAGGTCATCCAGAGGTGGCCCAGATATTCCAGGAAGTGGCCGGCGCCGAGAACATCCATGGGGTCAACCACCTCCAGGTATCCGGAGAAGTGAAGTCCTCCGTGGAGAACCTGCGCAACGTCATCGAGGGAGAATCCAAGGAGATCAACGCTTCCTATCCTCGAATGGTGCGGGATGCCGTGGAGGAAGGCCGCACAGATGCCGCCGAGACCTTCACCATGGCCATGGACCGGGAGCGCCACCATATTGAGGTGTTTTCCAAAGCGCTGGAAGAGTTGGAGGCCAAGCTCTCCATCGGCGATCAATCCACCAATGGCGAGCAGACCTCAGCTTTCATCCCGACCCTCCCCACCCTGCGCAAGGCCAACGTGTCGGAGGCCGACGTGGTGCCGACCTATGCGGCAGCAAGGGAAGAGGTGGAAGAGGAGCGCTGGCGGGTTACCGCCACTGGAAGAATTCGGGAAGTAGTGTTCGGGGCCCAGGACGGCCTCATCAGCACCCTTGCCCTTGTCACCGCGGTGGCTACCAGCGACATCGCTACCAACAACTCCATCGTGCTGGTCGCCGGCTTGGCCGGCGCCCTGGCGGGAATGCTCTCCATGGCTACCGGGGCCTACCTGGGGTCCAAGGCCCAGCAGGATGTTCAAAGGTCCGAGATCGCCAAGGAAGCCAAGGAGCTGGATGAGCATCCGGGCGAGGAGCTCGCCGAGCTCATCGTGCTCTATCAGAAAGAGGGGCTCTCCTTCTCGGAGGCTAAGGGGGTTGCCGAACATATCGCCGCTGACCAGGAGCTATGGCTGCGCACCCTGGTGGAAAAAGAGCTGGGGTTGAGCTACAAAGACACCTCCAATCCCGTCAAAGACGCCCTGACCATGGGATCATCCTACATGGTAGCGGCCCTGGTACCCGTCTTCCCCTACTTCTTCACCTCCGGTTGGACAGCCTTGACCGCTTCCATCGCCGCGACCCTGGCGGGTCTCTTCGTCCTAGGAATAGGGAAGGGACGAATGGTCCAGAAGTCGCCCTTCCTCCAGGGAATCGAGATACTGCTTATCGGCGCGGCCGCTGCGGGCATCGGATTTGTCCTGGGAGAGGTTGTCCCAAGAATCTTCACTTGATGCATCCCCCAGCCTCTAGAGAGACACCTTGGCAATGTACGACCTGACCAAAGCACGCGAGGCGGCAATTACCGCCTCAGACGCCGCCTCCCGGCTGCTCATGAACAGGTTCCGCTCAGCCGACCAGCCTCTGGACACCTGGATGAAGGCCCCCGGCGCCCTGGTGACGGACGCAGACATGAGCTCCGACGGGGCCATAGCCCAAGCCTTTGCCTCCTCGGGTCTGCCTATCTCCATTCGTTCCGAAGAGAGCACATCAACCTTGGGAGATGGAGATGCCTGCTGGCTGGTGGACCCCCTTTGCGGCACAGTCCCGTTCAGCCTCGGAATGCCTCACTGGGGCATAAACATAGCCCTCTTGGTGGATGGACGGCTGGAGCTGGGACTTATAAGCATCCCAGCTTCCGGGGAGCGCCTTGTGGCGGTCCGACAGGGAGGGGTGCAACTGGGCGAATCCGCCCTGGAAAGCACCCCCCCAACAACGGAGCTTGCCCTATCGACGGTTGGCCTGGAGGTCGATGGAGGGGCCGAATGGGCCCGGGTCCTTTCAGGGGAGTTGAACTGGGTCCCCCAGGTCGGGCAGGTGAACACCTTCTCTTCGGGGGCGTACCCGGCGGCCCAGGTGTGCATGGGCCGTCTGGCTGCCGCTGTCTTCTACAAGATAGCCCCTGTGCACATAGCGGCCGGGGCATGCGTTGCGGAGGAGCTGGGCCTGCGAGTGACCGGCTCCAGGGGCCAAGACCTGGACTGGAGCAGCGACGAAGACCTGCCGATAGTGGTCATCGGATGGCCGGAAGTCCACGGCCAGCTCCTGGATGCTATGAGCTCTTCTGACCAGCCAGCCTAGTGTACGTGATGAGTTCCGTTCCCCGAGGAAACCAGGAACGTGCTCTCTCCGCTCCCCTCCGGTGACGAGCCATTCGAAAAGAAGCAGGTCAGCGTCTGATGGGGTTCCAGCACCACATCCACAAGGGTACCCTCAGGGTATATTGCCGTGTGGCTCTGGAGGGAATGGACAACAGACCCGGAGCTCATCTCCACAACGTACACGTTGTGCAGGCCCCGAAAGACGCGGGCGGTGATCCTTCCATTGCCCGATTCTGACGGCCGGATACCGACATCGTCGGGACGGACCATCAGCTCTCCCCTGGTCCCAATGGGAAGTGGCGGGGAACCATCTATCGTTCCTATTTCCGTCTCCAGCCCGGCATCGGTAGCGCGAGCCTCCACAAAATCGGCCAAGCCCAAGAACTGGGCCACGAAACGGTTGGCTGGCTGGTGGAATATCTCCTCCGGCGTCCCTATCTGCTCTACGACTCCATTGTTGATCACCGCCAGGCGGTCGCCGAGATACAAAGCTTCATCCTGGTCGTGGGTAACGTAAAGGGCGGTGATCCCCCTAGAACCAAGTATGGACTTGATCTCCCGCCTCAGCCGTGCACGCAGGCCCGGGTCGAGATTACTCATAGGTTCGTCCAGCAGCAGGGCCAGGGGGCTGGGGGCCAGTGAGCGGGCAAGGGCGACCCTCTGCTGTTCGCCTCCGGACAACTGGTACGGATATCTGTCCGCAAGCTGTTCCAGCTGCACCATTTTCAGCAGACTCAAAGCCCTGTCGGCTTTCGCAGCTTTCTCCCAGCCCTTGAGGCCGAAGGCAACGTTCTGGATAACCTTCAGGTGGGGGAAGAGAGCGTAGTCCTGGAAGACCATTCCCAGGTTTCTCTTCTCCGGGGGCATCCACGCTCCGTTGCCGCAGGCAGGCTTGTCTGCGAGGAAGATGCTTCCGCTATCGGGAGTCTCGAAGCCGGCCACCAGTCGCAATAGGGTAGTCTTCCCGCTTCCGCTGGGACCGACCAAGACCATTACCTCTCCGGCGTTCAGCGAGAAGCCGACATCCTTAACCACCGGAGCTGTGCCGAAACCCTTGGTCACACCTTCACAGCGTATGACCGGGGAAGCATCCATCAAGCCCTTCCTTACCGATAATATCTTCTACCTCAAATATTCCGGGGAACAGACTATCGTCATTGGCCCAGAACATCAACCTGGGGAGTAGGGTCGAAGACCGCGTTTCAGTCCATGCTCCAGTAGCCCATCTCCCGGGCGAGCATACGGGTCTCGTAGTCTCCCAAGGAAGACAGAATCGAGGGCCTGTGGACCCACGCGCTCATGCATGCATCCTCCAGCAGCAAAAACACCGGGCAGGACATACTGGGCCCCGCATCAGAGTAGACTCCGTTGCGGTAATCGGTTGCCTCAGCAACCGGGGTAGCCGCTCCACCGAAAATGCTGAAGATTCCCTTAACGGCCATCATTCCGGGCCACCTCCTGGGTCTTTGAGACGCTATCATTACTAGATGCTTTCACTTTAGATCATCTTATAGTCATAGCTGAAGTATCTATATACTAAGTATTATTACTTGTCAATACTCATCTTTCTGAAATGTACTTTATTGTCTCTCGGTTATATGACGATAAATTACAGTTCGGTAGACGGGATGATGCGAGGGACGCTCCAAAGGGAGTAGTCTCAGGGCCAGGAAAGGTGAAAGCAGCGCTAAACAGTTCGAGAAACTAAAGACTCTAGCGCATGCCGAAAGGGCTATGCTAATTCAGTGCGTTAGTATGCTCTATCTGGAACTTTAAATGCAGGTGAGCAGGCCAACATATTTGTCGGAATTGTCGGTCGCGAATGGCCCCATGTCACAGCGAGCCGGGCGGAGGTCAGGAAACCCTCAAGCGGGCACGCTTCCGGCGCGGCTGGGAACCCTATATGCCGTCCAGGAAGGAACGGAGGGCCTGCAGAAAGCCTGCCGGATTGTCCCCCGCCACCAGGTGCCCCGCGTTTGACACCACGGCAGAAGTGCTATTGGGGATGGTCTCCATCATCTTGTCCAGGGTCTCCTGGGTGAACAGGTCGCTTCTGTCGCCTCGTATGACGAGGGTGGGTATGCCTATGTTCGCCAGGCACTCCCATAGCTGCTCCGGCGGCCAGCTAGCGGGCTGGAAACCCGGAGAGCGCAGGAGCTTGTCGTATTTCCAGGTCCATTTCCCATCCTCCCGCCTACGGATGCTGTACTTCAGCGCTCCCAGGACCTGCTGCCTCGTGCGTCCCGTGTACTCCTGGATCCTGTCGGCGAACTCTTCGTAGGAGTCCAGATCGTCGGGAAGCTCCCGGAAGCGCTGGATGCGGGATATGCCCTGCTGGAGCATCCTGGGTCCCGTATCGACGATGACCAGGGCCTTAACCACTTCGGGGCGTCGGTGAGTAAAGACGTAGCTGTTGCGCCCACCCATGGAGTGGCCCACCAGGATGATGTTTCTCAGGCCCAGGGCATCAGCAAAGGCATCCAGGTCCCGTTGATGAGCATCCAGGGAGTAGTCGCCGTCCTCCGCCCACTGGCTGTCGCCATGACCCCTGGCATCCAGGGCCATCACATGGTAATCGGAACACAAGCTAAGGCTCACGAAGTCCCAGCTGTGGCCTTGCTGGAGGGCACCATGGAGGAACAGCATCGGTTCTTTGTCGGGAGAACCCCAGTCCAGGTAGTGGAACTTGCGCCCGTTCAGCACCACCTCACGATCCTCGGGCTGGACCTCCGCGGAGAAGTCCACGCCCATGTTGCGGGCGGCTTGAAACAGGGTCAGTCCTTCGGTTTCTAGGGTCATTGAGCGGACCTCCGGCAGGAAAGCTGGTTAGCGGACCTGGTAAACCCAGACCTGATGATAAACGTCAGGCTCACCTTTGGGAAGGGCCTGAAAAGGTTCGGTGGCTTCTACCAAGCTCCACTTTCCTGTTTCCACCAAGCTGTCCTGCTTCTCCTTGAAGCCGCTTTCCGTGTACACATCCGGCCGGAGAGTGAACACCACGTAGCCCCCGGGCTCCGTGATCCGGACCAGCTCGTCCAGCGAGCTGGCGGGGGCGTGGCCAACGGTCATGACACCCGAGCTGACGACGGCGCCCATGGAGCCGGTGGGGTAATCCAGCTCTTCGCCCAGGACCATCTGGCGTAGCTCCTGGTACACGCCCTTCTTGTGGGCTTCATCCAGCATTCCCTGGGACAGATCGATGGCCACCATATTGCGAAAGCCCAAGTCCCACAGGCACTGGCCCACGAGGCCGGTCCCCACACCCGCATCAAGCACACGAGCCTCGGTGGAGACGTACTTCTTGGTCAACTCCGCCGTCCTTTGAGGGGCGATCCAACCGAACTCTCGCTCCAGGTCGGCATCGTACTCGCCAGCCCACTCATCGTAGCGCTCGGCCAGTTCTTCGTTCGTGGTGGATGAATAGACCCATTGGACCCTATTGTCGGCTTCCATAGTATCTCCCACCTTGCTCCTTCTTTGGGGTTTCAGCCCGCCTTCTTCCGGCAGATGTACATGGCCCAGCCTAGCTCACCCTTTTGCACCGCCTGGACCATGTGTTCATAGGCCTGGGAAAGGGACCCGTAGATGTCAGGCTCCTCGAAGCTCTTCCCCCGCGTGATCAGGGTGAGGCACTGATAGGTGGTCTTCAGGTGGCAAGAGAGGTCCTCGGCCTCTACTACCTCAAACCCGGTGTCCTCCAGCGCCGACTGGTACGACTGGAAGCTGAAGTCGGTATCGAACAACAGCCTGTCGTACACGTAGACCCGAGCTTCGCGGCTTATTTGCGGTACCGGTTTTATGAGGTCATCGAAGGCGAGGGTCCCGCCGGGTTCCAGCACCCGCCAAGCCTCCTGGAGGGCCTTCTCCTTTTCGTGGAAATGGTAGATGGATGCCTGGCTCCAGACGTGGGTGAACTCACCCTCCTCGAAGGGCAGGTCCGTTGCCGATGCCTTCTCGAATGACACCCGTTCCCTGGCGCCATCGGAGAGGTCCTGGAGGGAATCGATGGCGTTGGCGATGCGCACGCCGCTGAGGTCAACCCCGACGATCCTGCAGCCGGTGACAGAGTTCAGCCAAGCGGCTGATGTGCCGTTCCCGCAGCCCAGGTCCAAGACACAGGAATCGCTGTCGATGCCCGCTCGCTGCACCATAACCTTGTTGGTGTTCTCGCAGGCTTCAAGGAAGTCCACTCCCGTCGATGCATTGAAGATGCCCCAGTGGAGACCGCCGCTCCTGTCCCAGAAGCTGCGGTACAGGGCATCCTCAGCATCGTAAAAAGACTCGGTATCAGCCTCAGTGAACTTCTGCATATTGAGCGCTTTTGATGTACTCGACGAAGCGGTTCTCTTCGTCGACCAGGATCATCTTTGGCTCTGGACGGGTATCGCTGACTTCGAAGGACATGATGATGATGCAGTCACCCTTTTCGCACAGCAGGGCGCCGGCGCCCTGTATGGAGACGACGCCAGAGCCCCGCTCACCGGGAAGGGCATAAGTCTCCCAGCGGTTGCCATTGGTCACATCGCAGATGAGCACCTTTTCGTAGTCCCAGAGGTCAACCCTCTCCATCAGCGCCCCGTCTATGATCACGCTGCCGACGTAGTTCGGGTCGGCATTGGTAATCCATGCTCGGTGAATCTTGGAACGTAGAACTTCTCGCATAATCAACCTCCCACACGTAGTTCATGATCTTCCGGCAATAAATGCCAATACTCCGCAAGAGGCGGCTTGCTAGCAAGCCGGTCTATCTAGGAAGAAAAAGGACCGTTCGTTGGGGAAATTGGAGAAGCTAAGGTTCGCAGGGGAGGGAATACTTGAGGCGATCGTGGTGAGTGCAGGTGCTGTTTAACGACAGAGCGTAGGCAGAGGCGGAAACGCCGGCAGAAGCGGATACCAGCAACGATAAACACCACTGGGCGTGGATGTGGAATGTGCGGGAATCGGTCATAATTCCTTGGCGTCTTCGCCCGAGCGCCGACCTTCCAGAGATAGGGTTTCCTGCCGCCGCCTCCTAAAGATAACGGCGAGAACTGAATCTGTCAAATCCGATTTTGAGGGCCGTTTCGAAGCTGGGATTGAACCTTCCAGGCTGTTAGGTTACCCTTACCGAAAGCCTCAAAGAACCCCAGTTTCCAGCAACGGCCAAGGAGGTGCCCCGTTGGCAGAGATACTAGGACTGGGACTGACTCACTACCCTTCCCTGATCGCCCCAGACGAGAACAAGACCTGGCCTCTGCCGAGACTTATCGCTTCCCATCCCGGTGTGCCAGAGGAGATGAAAATCCCTACCAACTGGCCCGAGCCCATGCGGATCGAGTACGGAGAGGATGAGGGAGTGGCTTCGGCCAGAAAACACAGGGGAAGACTTGTCAGCAGCGTCCGGCAAATCAGAAAGGAGCTGGACGACTTCGATCCCGACTTTATCGTGCTGTGGGGCGACGATCAGTACGAAAACTTCAAGGAAGATATCATTCCCCCTTTCTGCGTGCTGGCCTACGATGAGATTCACTGCCAACCCCTGACCCTGCGGGATGGCAATCCTCGTCCCAACGTCTGGGATGAGCCTGGCGACAAGGTCTTTTCCTACGCCGGCCACACGGAGGCGGCCCGGTACCTGACCGGCAAGCTCATCGAGCAGAGCATAGATATGTCCTACTCCTACCGCCCCTTGCATGAGCCGGGTTTGGGCCACGCCTTCATCAACACCCTCCTTTACCTGGACTACGACCGCCGGGGGTTCGACTATCCCGTGGTCCCCTGCGCCATCAACTGCTACGGCAGCAGGGTGGTCCGCAACCACGGCAGCCTCTTTCCTCAAAAGGTGAACGGCGTCGATCTCCCGGCAGACCCGCCTGGTCCGTCGCCCAAGCGCTGCATGGAGCTGGGAGCAGCCACCGTACACGCTCTGGCAGACAGCCCGTGGCGGGTCGCCCTGGTGGCGTCCTCCAGCTGGTCCCACGGGTTCCTCACGGAGAAAAACCACTGGCTGTGGCCCGACCACGAATCGGACCGGCAGAGAATGGAAGAGCTGGCTGCGGGGGACTACGATGCTTGGCGGGATGTGAGCATCGCCACCATCGAAGACGCAGGGCAGCAGGAACTGCTGAACTGGATGTGCCTGGCGGGCGCCATGGAGGAGCTGGACCGCAAGCCGGAGATCGTGGACTACGTCGAGACCTGGATATTCAACTCCAACAAGTGCATGGCCATCTTCAGGCCCTAGCAAGCAGCCCGGAACAGTACCAAGAATAGAAGATAGGTGGCGTCATGAGGAACGGATATAAGATCTTCGACTCCGATACTCACGTGTTTCCTTCGGCAGAGACCCTGGAACGATACGTAGATCCCAGTTTCAGGCCCAGGCTCGAAGAGCTGGCGCCCTTCCGCCTGCCCGTCGGCAGGGCCGCAGGGATAGATGAGGACCTGAACCTCTACCGGGTGAACAGCGTCAAGTTCCGTCGCATCCTGGGACAGGGAGCTCCCCACCAGACCTTCACCGGGGAACGGGGGGACACGAAGTGGATGGGGTCGAAGGCGCCCCGCTCGGGCACCCAGGACAGCAACGCAGAGAACCGCCTTCTGGATATGGATGATGAAGGGGCAGACACCCACTTCGTCATACCCACCTCCTGGGTCAGCGCTTCGGGCCTGGGGGATGGTGAGATGGAGATGGGGCTGTCGAGGGCCTATCACCGCTTCATGGATGACTTCTGCGGGACCGACCCAAACAGGCTGAAGGGACTGATCGCTGTCTCCCCCAGGAGCGTAGAGGAGTCGGTGGACGAGATCAGGCACTGGGGAAAGTCCAAGTGGGCTGTGGCTGTCCTGCCCGTCGTCGGCAACGACCAGCCCATAGACCATCCCGACCTGGACCCCATCTGGAAGGCGGCAGCGGAGCACGATCTGGCCGTCATGCATCACAGCTTTACCTGGACTCCCCCTTACTTCCCCGGTTACCAGGACTTGTGGGACAACATATTCCTCGGCAGGCTGGCATCTCACCCGTGGGGAGGAATGCGCTTCATGGCCGCCATCATCGGCGCGGGTATCATGGACCGCTACCCGGACCTGCGCGTGGGCATCCTGGAGTGCGGCTTCGGATGGCTTCCCTTCTGGGCACGGAGAATGGATGAACAGGCCAGCTATGTCGGCGCCACCGCCCAGCTCATGCACAAGTGCAGCGAGTACGTGACCGGAGGGCGCTTCTTCTGCAGCATAGAGATGCATGAAGGGGAGGAGATGTTCAACCTGGTCACCAGCTACCTGGGTGATGGTGTGCTGATGTACGCCTCCGACTACCCCCACTCCGAATGCCACTTCCCCGAGTCCGTTGACACAGTGATGGGCTGGTCCAGCTTGAACGACGAAACGCGACAAAAGCTCTTCTGGGACAACGCCAACCGCTTCTACAAACGCACCTAGACTCAGGGGGCCCAGTTCCCAGAACGAGGCGGCCTCTAGGTTCGCCTGTAGGCGCGCCCCATCCCAACCCTGACCGGCGAGGCAGAGGATGAAAGCTATCTTAGGCGCCACTCTCATCGATGGCACGGGTAGGCCCCCGCTGGAAGACGCCTCCGTCCTGATCGGCCACACGGGGCGTATAGAATCCGTGGGCCCTGCGCCGTCGGCAGCCATACCCCCGAACGCTGAGGTCATCCGGGCCGACGGCATGACGCTGATGCCCGGCCTCATCGACTGCCACGACCACCTGTCTTCCCATGGCTACAACCTGATGGGCAGGTGGGAGTTCGGTGAACCCCAGAGCCTGCGTCACATTCAGACCGCTGCCATCCTGGAGCAGGTGCTGCGATCCGGGTACACAACCGTACGGGATGCCGGTTGGATGGATGCCGGGCACAAGATGGCCATTGAGCAGGGGCTGACCAATGGACCGCGCCTTGTCGTGGCAACCAGCCCCATCTCCCCCACGGGTGGCCTGGCCGATAGGTGCAGCCCCTCGGGGCACCACCAACCCCACAGCTCGGATCCCCTGCTCCCCCTTGGCATCGCCAACGGGGTGGAGGAGGTGCGGTCCATGGTGCGGGAGGTGGTGCGCGTGGGGGCGGACGTTATCAAGTTCGCCACCACGGGAGGCGCCGCATCCCGGCCCGGACATGGCCCCAAGGACATTGAGTTCGGCCCCGACGAGGTGCGCACCCTGGTGGAAGAAGCCAACGCCCTGGGAAGGCGTACCATGTGCCACGCTTTGGGCGGCCCAGGCCTGCGCATGGCTGTCGAGGCCGGCGCCAACTCCATCGAGCACGGGTGTTACCTGGACGACGACCCGGAACTGCTCAATATGATGGCGGACAAGGGTATCTTCTTCGTACCCACCTTCTCTGTCTATGTCTTCCACGGCGAGCGGGGCACACCCCACGGGCAGGAGCGGGCGAAGGCCCTGAAGCACCACCACATCATGAGCCTCCAGAAAGCCCTGGACGCCGGGATAAAGGTCGTTGCGGGAACCGATGCCGGCGGCTGGGGACATCCCAACAACGCCATGGAGCTGGACTGCCTGGTCCAGGCTGGGATGAGCACAATGCAGGCGATCGTTGCAGCGACGGGCTTGGCCGCCGAATGCCTCGGCCTGAACGATGAAACCGGTACTGTGCAGGAGGGCAAGGCCGCCGACCTGCTCCTATTGGACGGCGACCCTCTGAAGAACATCTCCCAGCTTCAGGAAGAAGAGCGCATCAAGCTGGTGATGAAGGAAGGGACGGTCTACGTAAACAGGTTGCCTGCTCAGCCCCTTGAGTAAGGGTCCAGCTTCCCGCCTTCGGAAACGACGCCTTGATACTCGACGTCACTCCCGCTTCCGCGGGAGTCTACACCCAGAGCCGCCAAGACGCGAGCCATGCCGGTTCCCCTTCGATTTCCCTCAGGGCGAACCGGCATACCAAATTGAGCCAAAGTAGGTTCCCGCTTTCGTGGAACGACGGTAGGGGGCGAATGGAATAATCAAGCCAGCCTTTAGTCACATCCGACCTGTCCCAATCCCGTAACTTCCTGGATTGCGGCCTCCGCCGCAATGACGAAAAGTGCGGGCCGCTGGGACAGCCTTTTCGGAAGGCTGGCTGTGTAGAAACCGCAAGCCGTCATTGCGGCGGAGGCCGCAATCCAGGACGGAGCATTGCAGGCGACCATGCTGGCTCTAAAGCAGGGGAGGGGGATATTCAAGGCCTCAACTACGGCTGCCCGTTGGCCCTGAGGGCAATCGAAGGGGAGCGGCCTGCCCTAGCCTGACGGTTCGGACTTGGTGCGGTAGACCTCCACGGCGGCTCCTGAGAGCACAGCGCCCTTGATGGGTGGCCTGGTCTTGATAATCCGCACGCGGATGCTGTCTATCGGGAAGGACTCGAGGGACCGGGAAGCGATCTCCTGGGCTAGGGCTTCCAGCAGCTCCATAGGCTCACCAGCCATCACATCCCGCACCACACGGTAGATGTGGGCATAGCTGACGGTATCCTCAAGCCGGTCGGACTTTCCGGCAGGCTCCAGGTCCTTCTCAACCTCCAGGTCCACCTGGAAGGGCTGTCCCAGCGTCCGCTCTTCCCGGCTTCCGCCGTGATAGCTGTAGAACTGCATCCCCTGGAGCAGTATGCGGTCCATCTACTCCTCGACCACCACTGCTGTGCCGTAGGCCAGTATCTCGGCGGCGCCGCTGGCAATCATGGAGGTGGTGAACCTTAGGCCTACGATGGCGTTGGCCCCCATCTCGGTGGCCTCGTCCTGCATCCGCTGGATAGCTTCCGCTCTGGCGCCTTCCATCAGCCGGGAGTACCCCTTGACCTCCCCACCAACCAGGCTCTTGAGAGCGCCGACTATGTCGCTTCCGATGTGGCGCACTCGCACCACGCTCCCCTGGGCTGTCCCAAGGGTGCTCACCACAGGCTTTCCGGGAATGTCATTGGTTGTCGCTAATATCATGTGTTCTTCCCAAGCGCTAGTCTTTCGAGAGCCTTTCCGCCAGGGCCAGCAGGTTCCGCGCCCGCTTCACCACGGGTACATCTATCATCTTCCCATCCAACGAGGTGCTCCCCCGGCCCGACGCCTCGGCCTCTTCCCATGCCTCCACCACCTGCCTGGCATATGCGATCTCGTCGGCGCCCGGGGTAAAGGTCTCGTTGATTATGTCAAGCTGTGCAGGATGGATTGCGAACTTGCCCTTGAACCCCAGCTTCAGCGCTGCTTGGCAGTCGGCCCGCAACCCCTGCGGGTCCCGGAAGGCAACGAAGGGCCCGTCCAGGGCCGCAACCCGTGCCGCCCTGGCCGCCACTGCTATCGTGCTCCGGGCGAAGTAAACCTCATCTCCCGCCTCGGTGCGCTCCACTCCCATATCGTCGGTATAGTCCTCGGCGCCAAAGGCGATGGCGACTATGCGAGGCGATGCGGTTGCGATGTCCAAAGCCCCCATAATGGCCCGGGCGTTCTCGATCCAGGGGATGAACTTGATGTGTCCGTTAGCCAGCCCCTGGCGGTTTTCCACAGCCGTCGCCAGCTTGTGGCCTTCCTTAATGTCAATCGGCGATTCCGCTTTGCCGATGCTGACCCCGTACAGATGGTCTCCTGCCACCGACTCGATCTCATGGCGGGTAAGACCCGTATCCAGGGAGTTGACCCGCACCACCAGCTTCTGGCCCCCCTGGCACAGGGTGGGCCCCAGCTCGCTGACCAGCCGGCGGGCGTTGTCCTTTTCATCATCGGGGACCGAATCTTCCAGGTCGGCCACAATGACATCGGCATCGAACTGTCGCGCCTTTTCCAGCATGTCGGCCCGGTTCCCGGGTACGAATATCAAGCTTCTGAGGATGTCCACTATCGTCCCTCAATGCCCGTACTTGGCACATGGGCATAGCCGCTAAAGTTTAGCATTGGACAATGCACCTGGGAAGTTTGGTGCAGCTTCTGACGACCGCGAGTAGGGGATGTGGGCGAACTCTGTACGTTACCGGGCAGCCTGGGGGTACATTATCGGCCTGTGGTAGAAGGACACGAAGGCCCCGATCATGATGAACGAGACTACTGTGAACGCTGAGAACTGTAGGCCCTTGATGTAAAGGTCCTGGGACTCGGTAGGGGCCAGGAAAGCTATTGTGGCGGGCAGAGCAAGGCCAAGGGCCGAAGCGGCAACCGTCGCCCCCAGCGTATGGCCTACCTGTCTCGTGGTCTCGATCATCCCCGACGCAAAGCCCCGATGCTCGTTGGGAAGGGAGTTCATGATCAGCGCATTATTGATGGTGTTGAAGATGGAGCTTCCAATTGATGTGGGAGCAAGGAGGAGGGGGAGCAGCCAGAATGGGACCATCGAAGAGAGCGTGCCCATAAGAAAGATGCCCAAAGCGATCAGGGTCATGGAAAGGGGACGCATCAACCGGGGCTGGAACCGGTCATAGTACCAACCGGCCAAGATGGGAACGACCAGCCCCACCGACTGGTGAGGAAGCAGCACGTACAGCACGAACAATGGCTCCCGGCCGAAACCCTTCTCCACCATGATCGGCACCAACGTGGTGATGGCCAGCATCGAAAAGTGGAAGGTGGTGTTGGAGAAGATGGCCATCGTGAAGTACTTGTACCGGAAGAGGTTGAAGTCCATGAAGGGGTTATTGGACCGGGTCTGCAGGACCACGAACAAGCCCGCCAGGGCAATGAACAGCAGGTGCATCGGCAGGTGATAGCCCAGGGCGTCGGAGCTGGTGAAGGACTCCTCCCCTTCATGAAGGTGCATCCCAGACGCGATAAGCACCCCTATGGTGCTGACGAACACCAAGGCCCCTAGCAAGTCCAGGGACACCTTGGCCGGCGCCTTCTCCTGCAGACCGCTCTTGAGCATGGGCCACGAGGCCAATAAAGCAACGGCCCCTAACGGTATGAAGGAGTAGAAGATCAGACGCCAGCTGACGAACTGCAGGAATAGCGCAAACACGATGAGGCCCATGAAGGTCCCGAAGCGCGCTCCTGTGATCGGGAGGGCGAAGGCCTTGGCCCGCTTCTCCGGCGGAAAGCTGGCTGCCAGGATGGCGTTGAAGTTTCCGGTGATCATGGCAGCACCCAGGCCCTGCAGGGCCCTGAATACCACCAGCTCGGTGAATGACTGGGAGAACCCCGCCAGGCCAGCGCCCAAGGTAGTAACCAGCACACCCAGGAAGAAGATGCGGTTGTGGCCGTACTTGTCCCCCAGCCTGGCGGCCAGGAACACTGTGCTGCCCAGGGCCAGCAGCTCCGCCACGACAATCCACGATGCGGTGGCGACGCTGATATCGAAGTACTCCGCAATGGTCGGAATGGAGAGGGCTACCGGGAAGCTGGCAACCTGGACGAGCATGTAGGTGGAAACCAGGGCCAGCATCACTCGCCTGTGGGTAGGCGAGTCTAGAAGCTCCCGATAGCTGGACAGCAGGCTCAACATGATCGCATAGCTCTAGCAGCCTTGCGCACGGCGCCCTCTATGCAGAGGATCGACCCCGGCCTGAGGCAGGGAGGCTCGGGCCGTTCTGCATTGACCGTGGGCGGAACATGGTGGTAAACACTAGCACACATCAGCTTAGGGAGCAATAAAAAGGGGTTCGTTGTTCGAATGGTGCAGAGTCATTCCCATCAACCATGTGATACTATTGGGAAGTTGTGCTCCTGTTTCGGCTATAGTGGCCAATTCTTGATGCAGAGGCTGGCACCTTGGTAACCAAGGATGAACTCCGCGAGTGTATGTCCCGGTTCGCCTCGGGCGTAACCATCATCACCACCCTTGATGAGTCCGGCGGACTACATGGCATGAGCGCCAACTCGTTCACCTCCGTATGCCTCGACCCGCCCCTGGTCCTGATATGCGTAGGCCACAGCACGAGGACTTTTCGCTACCTGGAGGAACAGGGCTGCTTTGGCGTAAACATCCTCAGCGCCGATCAGGAAGAAGTGGGCAAGTACTTCGCCAGGCCGCCGGAGGACCGAAAGGGAGATGTCAGCTACCAGTGGGCTCCGTCCGGAGGGTGCCAGCTCCCGGCCATATCGGGAGCAATGGCCTTCTTCGGCTGCGAAGTCGAGAGCGCTCATACCCACGGCGACCATACCATTTACGTTGCGTCAGTGAAGGAAGCGTACAGCGGAGACGCCGGCGATCCCTTGTTGTTCTTCCAACGCAAGTGGTACACCAGCATCGGCACCGACAAATAGAATCGCGCTAACCCAGGGCAGCGACGAAGGTCTCGATGGCCTTGTTGACCTCCAGGTGCTTCTCCAGCTGTACCCAGTGGCTTGCCCCGTCGATCACCGTGCTCTGCGCCCCAGGAATCTTCTCAACCAAGTAGGACGTGTACCTTGGCGGCGTCATAACGTCCGTCCCGCCGCAGATAGCGAGGGTGGGCAGGGAGATGTTCCCCACCTCGCCCAGAAGGTCAAACTTGTCGCAGCACTGGTAGTCGTTTAGCTGCACGGCAGCCCCATTCTGGGCTGACCTCTCCAGCAACTTCTCCCGTACTGCTGGTTCTATGTTCCTGTAGCTCTCCCTGCGAGCTGCCAACCACGGGGCCGGGTCCCTTATCCCGTCTTCACTGGCCTTCAAGTACTCCGGAGCTACCCTTAGCCGGGCCCCGGTGCCCACCAGGATGATCCCCTTCAGCTCGTCGGGGTACTTGAGGGCATAGGTCTGGGTGATCGCCCCACCCATGGAGTGGCCGCACAACACAACATCGGTGCACCGTCGACCTGCGAGGAATCCCCGCACCCACTCCACGTATCCTTCCACGCTGGCGCATGGCTTCCCCACAGGATGGCCGGGAAGATCGATGCCAATGGCGTCACTGAAATGCTCAAGCTGATAGTGGTACGACATGCTGGACTCGCCGGCGCCGTGGACAAATACTAGAGTCATAGTGGCTTTTCCCCCGCCGGTTGATTCCCGGCCCAAGCCCAAAGGGCACTGCACCTAGAAGCAGGCAACGGACGCAACCTCGTCGCCCTCATTTCTCTCTTTAGAGCTCCACAGGATGACACCTTGAGTTATCCGACCCTGCACAGATACGCTTTGGACGCTAATCCTCAGGAACTGGCCCTCCTTAGACACAAGCATGACTTCCTCTCCGTGTTGTTCGCCAACGACCCTGGCCGCTGCCACAAGCCCGGTCTTTGGCCCGGTGCGGAAAGTCAGCGTGCCCATCCCTCCTCTTTGTTGACGGCGGAAGCCCTTGCTCCCATCCCGCAGGATGTGCACCAGCTTGCCATAGCCTCCACTGGTGACCACCAGTAGGCTATCGTCGTCTCGCACCACCTCCATGGAAACCACCCGGTCGCCCTTGGCCAATCGAATGCCCCTTATGCCGCCCGCTGCCCTTGACCGCCGGGGCAGCTCATCCAAACTGAAGCGGATGGCTTGGCCCTTCATGGTCACCATCATCACATCCGAGGAATCATCGGCCGCCCGGACGGAAACCAGCTCATCTCCATCGTCCAGGTTCATGGCGTTGAGGCCGTTTTGCCTCATGTTCTTGAACTGGTCCAAGCGCAGTGCCTTTACCTCTCCGTTTGTGGTTGCCAATACCAAGGTGGAATCGGCGGACATATCCCCAACGGCCACCACGGCGCTTACCTTCTCGCCATCAGACAGGGGCATCAGGTTGGCCAGGTGTATCCCCCGGGTAGTCCTGGATGTGTCTCCCTGAATGTCGAACCCCCGCTTGAGGTAGCTCCTACCCTTGTTGGTAAAGAACAGAAGGCTGTCATGGGTATCGGCTACGATGAGGTCATCAAGAACGTCATCCTCCCTGGTGGTCATGCCCTTGACACCCTTGCCCCCCCGGTTTTGCAGCTTGTAGGTGGCGCTGGGGATGCGCTTGATGTATCCGCCCTTGCTCAGGGTGATAACCACCTCCTGGTGCTGGATCATCTCCTCCCGAAGCTTGTCCGTCGGCTCCTCGTCGAAGATCTCCGTCCGGCGGGGGTCGCCAAAACGCTTCTTGAGCTTCTGGGTGTCATCCCTGATCACCGCCAACACCTTCTTGGGATCAGCAAGAAGGGCTTCCAGCTGGCCTATGGTTTTCAGAAGGTCCTGGTATTCCCTCTCCAGCCTCTCCTGCTCCAGGGCCGCCAGGCGTCGCAGCTGCATATCCAGAATGGCTTGGGACTGGAGCTCCGACAGGTCCAGGCGTTCCATCAGGTTCTGGCGGGCTGCAGCCGCATCGTCCGAAGCCCGGATGATGGCGATGACCTCCTCCAGTGCTCCCAGGGCCATTCGAAGGCCCTCGACTATGTGCGCCCGGTCCCTTGCTACCTTGAGCTGGTGTTCCGATCGGCGGGTGATTACATCCTGGCGATGGGCGATATATAGCTGCAGGGCCCTCCGCAGGTCCAGCACCTGTGGCTGCCCATCCACCAGGGCCAGCATTATCACATTGAAGGAGGTCCTGAGGGCGGTGTGCTTGTAGAGGTTGTTAAGGACGATCTCCTCTTCGGCTTCCCTCCTTAGCTCGACTACGACGCGCAGACCGTGGCGGTCCGATTCGTCCCTTATATCGGAGATGCCTTCAATCTTTTTGTCGCGCACAAGGTGGGCGATCTTCTCCACCAAGGCCGCCTTGTTCACCTGGAAGGGCAGCTCCGTGACCACGATCTGCCTCCGGCCTCCCCGCAACTCTTCCACATCGGCCCTGGCCTGCATGATCACGCGACCCTGGCCTGTGGTGTAAGCATCGAGGATCCCTGACCGCCCATGGATGGTTGCACTGGTTGGAAAGTCTGGGCCCGGAATGTGGGCCATCAGCTCCTCCACCACGGCATCCGGGTGGTCGATGAGGTGGACCACCGCATCACAGACCTCGCTTAGGTTGTGGGGCGGCATGTTGGTCGCCATTCCTACGGCGATGCCCGAAGCCCCATTGACCAGCATGTTGGGGAGCAGACCGGGCAGCACACTGGGCTCGTTCATGGAGCCGTCGAAGTTCACCGAGAAATCGACCGTGTTCAGCTCTATGTCGGTCAGCAGCTCATCGGCGATGGCCCCAAGCCTTGCCTCGGTGTAGCGCATAGCCGCGGGCGGGTCGTCATCTATACTGCCGAAGTTGCCCTGCCCATCGACAAGCACGTAGCGCATGGAGAAGTCCTGGGCCATTCGTACCAGCGCCTCATACACGGGAGAGTCACCGTGAGGGTGGTACTTCCCCAGGACCTCGCCCACTATGCGGGCACTCTTCTTATAGGCGGTCCCGGGGCGCAGACCCAGCTCATGCATGGAGTACAAGATGCGTCGCTGCACCGGCTTCAATCCGTCGCGAACGTCAGGCAATGCCCGGGCCACGATGACGCTCATCGCGTAGCTCAGGTATGAGCTGCGCATCTCCTCTTCGATTCTTACCGGCTGGATGTTGCCTGGCGCTGTTACCATGTATTTCTCCTGATTATCGGATTACCGTTGGGGCGGCTGGCCTCCCCACTGAGTGCAGGCTCAGTGTTCCTCCGCCCTTTCCAGGAATGACTGGAACAGATTAGAGAACACCTTGGGTACTTCATCCTGGCGGTTGGGGCGGCACTGGACGCCGATAACCCAGCTGTGTTCCGGGCTTTCCAGCCCTTCAACCACGCCGTCCTCCAGCGAATAGGCTGAAGTGAGGAGCTTGGCCGACCTGTGGGACTCCTTCAGGCCGTCCTGATGATAGCTGTTGACATTGAAGAATCCGCCCATGCCCAGGACCGCCGCCAGCTTGCTGCCGGGAGACAGGTATATGGGATGCTTAATGCAGGCCGGATCCATTTCGTCATCCTGGGAGCAATGGTGAGGGATATCGGGCAGAAGGCTGCCTCCGAATGCCACGTTCAAGAGCTGCATGCCTCTGCACACGCCCAATATCGGCAGGTCTCGCTCCAGGGCGAGGCTGATCAGGGACAGATGGTAGCTGTCCACATTCTCATCGAAGGGCTGGGGCTCTCTGGACATGGAAGCCATACTTTCGCCGTAAGTGCGGGGGGAAAGGCGGGGCCCATCGGTCACGATAAGACCGGCGGCGCCCTCCATCACCGATGAGGGTGATTCACCCGGGTAGGCGGGTGAGAGGCGTCCCAACCAACCCAAGTCCCTGAGTAGAGTTAGGTAGCCATCGATCACCGAAGGTTCACTCGCAGCCACAACAACCACATCCATCCCAACCTACATTGTACCTGATTTGGCTGCTGATTGACATATGGGACCGCTAAAGCATTTCTCTATAGCCGGAATCTTAAGCGGACAGCTACGCCTAAGGCTTAACAAAAACCTGCCCAACTGCTATCCTTGAATGAACAATCTCTTGCCAAAGTGGGGGTCAGCGTTTGGTCGAAGAAAAGGGTATCCGTTTATCCGAAGCCCTGAACCAGTACCTCGCCAGCCTCAAGTCCGACGGCCACAAAAGCGACGGCCACCAGGAGCTAACCAGATTCGTCAGATGGTGCGGTAGAGACCGCAGCCCCTCAGAGCTTTCCCCACCCGAAATAGGTGAGTACGCCGAATCCGCCGGAGTTTGGGGAGGGGATTCGGCCCAGAAGCTCAAGCCCGTAAAGTCCTTCCTTACCTACATGGGGAAAGAAGGAATGTCCAAGACCGGCTTGGCAACTCACCTCAAGCCCACCAGGGCCAAGAAAGGACCCCAGCAGGTCTACTCCAGGGCCAACACCGAGCAGGCCGAGCTTAGCCCCGAAGGATTCACCAACCTTCAGACCCGCCTCGAGGTCCTCAAGGAAGAGCGCATCAAGGTGGTGGGCGATATCCAGCGGGCAATGGCCGACAAGGACTTCAGGGAGAATGCCCCCCTGGACGCCGCCAAGGAGCGTCAGGGACTGGTCGAGTCCAGCATCCGCGAGCTGGAAAACATACTGGCCAACGCCGTCGTTGCGTCGCCCGACGCAGACGACAACGGGGAGCGCATCAGGCTGGGCAAGAAGGTGACCATCCAGGAGATCGGCAGCAGCAAGGAGCTAAGCTACATCCTGGTGGACCCGCGGGAGGCTGACCCCACTAGTGGAAAGATCTCCAGCGCATCTCCAGTGGGCCGGGGTCTCATGGATAAGCTGGTGGGCGATGAGGTCCAGGTCGCCACTCCCCGAGGCTCAACGCGCTACGTGGTGCTGAAGATAGAGTCCTGATCCCCAGGGCGAAAGAGAGGCCGCCCGGCTTTTAAGCTTGCGTCACTCCAGCCGGTACACCACAAGCAGGCTTAACAGGTACCCGGCGCACATCAGCACCAGCCACGGACGTGGAGGCAGGAATCGCACTCTCCCCCTAAGCAGGATCTGGATGAGTCCCGCAGTCATAAGGAGAAGGGCGGCGACCCCGGCTGCCAGGTGGGCAGGTCCCAGCTCATCCAAGAGCACACCACTCCGATAGAAGGGGTCCACCACCGCCAGCACCAGGACGTTGAAAGCGCAGCTCCCGTAGAGGCCTCCTATAGCCAGGTCCACGGCGTTGAAGCGCACGGCAGCTATTGTGGTTGTCGCCTCCGGCATAGTGGTTACCAGGGCTACCGCCACAACACCCACAAATCCGCCGGATAGCCCTGTGACTTCGGATATCTGCTCCGCGCTCCAAGCCAGCACGATCGCTGCCCCAATGACCGCCACCGAGGCGGCTCCAAAGTACAGCCATGCCGTCCTCAGGCCGGGTTGCCCTGTGTCGCTGCCTATGACCACATCCACCGCCCTGGTTGTGGGCCGCTTCACGTAGACCAGCCTCATCCCTGCCAGATACACGACCGGGATCAGGAAAGAACCCAGTCCGACCTTGGCCACCGACACGCCTGGGGTGGCAGCAGCGAACAGCACCGCAAGGCTGGTCAGGAGAAGGGCGACGACCACCAGGTACTTCTGCTCGGGACTGATCCTTCTGAAGAACAATGGACCGCCGAAGGCCAAGCCAACAGCGGCCAGGGTGAACATGTTGACCATGTTGGCGCCGAGGATATTTCCCCCGGCCAGCTCCGGAAGGTCGCGCGACACAGCCGTAAGGTTAGTGACTAGCTCGGGAAGCGACGTGGCGACAGCCACCAGGATGGTGCCGACCCACAACCTGCCCCAGCCCATCAGGTCGGCAAGGATATCGCCATACTTGGCCAGGAAGATGCCGCTAACGACAACTACGGCGGCGCTAGCGAAGAAGAGAAGAAGGGCGCGAAGAAGTTCGGAGTCCAAGTATTAAGTGAAGGCCCCCTGACGTGTACTGGGCGGGAAATCGGCTGGGAGTATAGCAACAGGCCCTGTGGGTGTCAACGAAAGTGGGGCGTAAGCAGGATGACCGATGGACAACTGGTTTGGGGGCTGAAGGTTAGATTCGAGCCACTTGGGCTTTTATGCCCGTGTGCCCTAACTCATGCACCAGATGCTCCAGCATCTCTCTCACGGTGGTCCCGGAGACAGGGTGCTTGAGATTGGGGGCGACATCTGCCAGGGGAACCAGCACAAACCCTCGCTCAGCCAGCCGGGGATGAGGCACCTCCAATCCTGGCTCCGACACCACGGCATCGCCATAGAAGAGGATGTCCACGTCGAGGGTGCGCGGACCATTCCTGAAGGTCGGCTCCCTCCCGAGGGCAGCTTCGGCATCCTTGGCAAGGGCCAGCAGTTCCAGGGGGGACAGTGCGGATTCGCCCTTGCAGACGCAATTCAGAAATTCGGGCTGCTCGGTGTATCCGACGGGCTCGGTCTCGTATATGGGGGAGACTTCCAGAATTTGCATCGCCCCCCGCAGGAACTCGACCCCCCTCTCCAGGTTTTCCATGCGGTCACCCAGATTTGAGCCCAAACCCAGGTAGGCTGTTACTTCTGCCATGACTCAGGCCTCCAACCCCGTACGATGGCATCGGCAACCTGGACTACTCGCACCATCTTTTGGACATCATGCACCCGCACAACGTCGGCCCCTCCGGCGATGCAAAGGGCGACCGCCGCCGCGGTGCCTTCCAGGCGGTCATCGGGAGGCACTCCTCCCAGCACCAGGCCGAGGTGGGACTTGCGGGAAGGACCAACCAGGATGGGCAGCCCCAACTGTCGGAACTCCCCTATCCTCGCCTCCAACTCCAGGCACTGGTCGGCCATTTTGCCGAAGCCGATCCCCGGGTCGATTATGATGTTTTCCTGACGAACGCCGGCCTGCACCGCCTCTTCCACCGACCTCCCCAGCTCCTCGACTATCTCCGGGACCATATCGTTGTAGCTGTGTCCAACCCGGTTGTGCATCAGCACATAAGGGGCATCATGGGAGGAGGCCACTCTCAGCATGTCTGGGTTGTTGCGTATCCCCCAAACGTTGTTGATCATGGAAGCCCCCAAAGCCAGGCACCTTTCAGCCACCTCCGGCTTGTAGGTGTCGATGCTTATGGGCACCTTCACTTCCCGGGCCAGCCGTTCCACAACAGGCCCGACCCTCTTCAGCTCTTCATCCAAATCGACGGCCACTGCGCCGGGCCGGTCGTTGTAGCGCCGGGTCGATTCACCCCCCACATCGATAATATCGGCGCCTGCAGCCTCCATCGCAAGGGCAAGCTCGGCCATGGCCCCAACATCGGCGTCGAGGCCATCTCCGGAAAAGGAGTCTGGGGTGGCATTGACGACACCCATGATGTAGGTGCGCTCTCCCCATGCAAAGGCCCTTCCCCGGCACATCATGGGCTGCGGATATTTGTCGCTGGCTTTCATTTGTGCAGTCTTCTCGGGGGTCTGTTGCCAGACAGAAACCTGGGTTACACCTATGAAATTACACTGAGGTCGCTTCAATTAATTCTAGCACCCAGCTATTGGGCTTGCACCGAGGACACCCCTTTGCTAGCATGGCCTGCGAATCTTCCGAACCATCTGAGGAGTATCAATGGCAGCCCACCGAAGGGCGAACAAGAAGCAGGATGAGCTGAGGGAGCTGAGGCAGCGCTCCCGGCTTGGCGGCGGACAGAGCAGGATCGATTCCCAACACTCCAAGGGCAAGCTGACCGCCCGAGAGCGGATAGACCTGCTCCTCGACCAGGGAACATTCGAAGAGATCGACGCCTTCGTTTCCCATCGCACTACCGACTTCGGTATGGACAAGCAGAGCTACCCCGGAGATGCGGTGGTGACGGGCTACGGGAACATAGACGGCCGGCAGGTCTTCGTGTTTGCCCAGGACTTTACGGTGTTTGGTGGGTCCGTTTCCGAGGTTGTCGGCCAGAAGATATCCAAGGTTATGGACTTGGCCACCAGGACCGGCTGCCCGGTCATCGGCTTGAACGATTCGGGGGGCGCCCGCATCCAGGAAGGGGTGCTCAGCCTATCCGCCTACGGGGAGATATTCCTGCGAAACACCCTTGCCTCAGGCGTGGTCCCCCAGCTGTCGGTGATCCTGGGGCCTTCCGCCGGTGGCGCGGTCTACTCCCCGGCCATCACAGATTTCATCTTTATGGTGCAAGGGATCGGGCAGATGTACATCACCGGACCCGACGTCATAAAGACTGTCACCGGGGAGGAGATTACCCATGAAGAACTGGGAGGAGCGCTGCCCCATGGCACCCGCAGCGGCGTCGCCCAGTTCATCGCCGACTCCGAGGATGAGTGCTTTGCCCAGGTCCGGCGCCTTCTGAGCTTCCTTCCCTCGAACAACATGGAAGACCCCCCGAAGGCCCGCGTTCTTGACGACCCCACTCGCATCGACGAGACCCTGGAAGCTGTGGTGCCCTCGGAGCCGAACCGAGCCTACGACATCAGAGAGGTGATAATCCGAGTGGTGGACGATGCCGACTTCATGGAGGTCCACCAGGACTACGCCCCCAACATAGTGGTAGGTTTCGGGCGTCTCAATGGACACCCTGTGGGAATCGTGGGCAACCAGCCTGCTCACCTGGCTGGCGTGCTGGACATCAACGCCTCAGCCAAGGCGGCCCGCTTCGTCAGGTTCTGCGACTGCTTCAACATTCCCCTGGTGACTTTCGTCGATGTGCCCGGCTTCATGCCTGGAACGGAGCAGGAGCACGGGGGCATAATCAAGCACGGGGCCAAGCTTCTGTACGCCTATGCAGAGGCGACGGTGCCAAAGCTGAGCGTGATGACGCGCAAAGCCTACGGAGGCGCCTATATCGTCATGAGCAGCAAGCACCTGCGCAGCGACACCAACCTGGCATGGCCCTCAGCCGAGATCGCCGTCATGGGGCCTGAGGGCGCTGTGAACATCGTGTACCGCGAAGCCTTGGCGGAGGCCAAAGACCCGGAGAAGAGGCGCACCAAGCTAATAGATGAGTTCCGGGACAGGTTCTCCAACCCCTACGTGGCGGCCGGGCGCGGGTTCCTGGATGATGTGATCGAGCCTCACCAAACGCGGCCCCGGCTGATCAAGGCACTGGAGATGCTCCACAACAAGCGGGACAGCCTGCCCCCGAAGAAGCACGGCAACATCCCCCTCTAGGCAGCCGCGGATCAGGTCCTCTCGCCCGCTGCTGAGTCCTTCCGGTCGCCGAACCGGCGACGATGCTCCCGCAGGGTTCAATTGTCCATCACGACGAGGATGCCCGCCTCCTCGGCCTTGGCTGCCGAGGCTTCGTCCACCACACCGTCCTGCATCCAGATGAACTTCGCTCCCACCTCTATGGCTTGGTCAACCACGGGCGCAACCAGCTCTGAGCGCCTGAATATGTCGACCATGTCGATGGGCTCTGGGACGGCGGTGAGGTCGGGGTAGCTCTTCTCCCCCAGTACTTCCTCGGTCATTGGGTTGACCGGGATTATCCTGTAGCCCTGCTGCTGCATGTAGCGGGATACCCGGTAGCTGTCCCGCTCAGGATTGGGCGACAGCCCAACTACGGCGATGGTCTTGCTCTCCCGGAGTTGTACATCCACGACATCCATGGCGGTCACCTTCCTTTCGGATGGGTTGATGAAAAGGGGCTGGGGAGCTAAGTTGGGCCGTCTCCCAGCCGCTCGTCCATCTCCTCCAGGAACCGCTGAACCTCGGAAGACAGGGGCTGGACATCCTGGTCCGGCGCGGTCTGGGCTGAAGCATCGTAGCTGCTCTCCAGCTGGCGGATTAGGCCCTCCGCCTGGGGATTGCGGGCGACCGCTTCATCCACCTGCCGGTACTGGCGTGACCCCCGCTCATGGTCTATCAGGTGATCGGGCAAATCGTACAGCTCGCACAGGATTTCCAGCAGGCGGGCGACGCCCGAGTAGTCCTCATCAAGCTGGGCATAGTGCGGAAGGCGCACCAACAGGTTCATGGATTCGATACCCATCTTCTGCGCCTCGATTGAGATCATGGACACGATGCTGGTGGGGCCCTGGTAGTTGCTGCGCTGGATGCCGAACCGGTCCACCTGCTCCTGCGGGCCAGTCCCCGTCACGAGGAGAGGCCGGGTGTGGGGAACAGCATCGGACACGCCTCCAACCTGAATGTAGCGCTTTACATCGTAGTGCTTGAGTATCTCCAGGACCGACTCCACAAAGTCTTCTCCCTGGATATGGGGCTCCAACAGATGCAGGAAGAGAAGGTCTGGGGTCTGGTCCCTGCGGGCGTACAGCAACGTGGTATTCGGCACGGTTACCCGTCGGTCCACACCCACATTCATCACCCTGGGACGATAGCGGGAGAAGTCGTAGAAATCTCCAGGACGGGCCAGTTTCCCGATCTCCTGGGCATCGAGGAAACGCTCGACCCTGATCAGGGTGTGGCGGCCCACCCTGCCAACATCCACCCACGGCCGCAGCGTTACGAGGGCATGGACCTCCCGCCCGGCATCGGGGGCAGGTCCATCGATTTGAAAGGCTCCTACATGACTTTCGGACACGCGGCTATTCTGCCAATAACCCTCTGCGTTTGCAAGGATACTCCAGCCATTGGCGCCCTTCAGGAAACTTCGCCCGGGCTGCCCGTTTCCCCTTCGATTTCCCTCAGGGCGAACGGGCAGCCGGAGCTATGCTGGCGACTATATCCCCTCCCAGCACCGCGTTCTGTCCTGTACGGGGAGTTGCTCAAAGACTCCCCGTTGTGAGTGGCGGCCGAATCGTTGACGACGGTGCTATGCTGAACCAGCCTGACCAGGAGGGAACGCCGCTAATTATGGAACTGACCATAGAACCCGCTGCTCCCTTTGATTTTGACCTGACGGCCCGCTATCGCACCTCCTACCGCAAATATTTCGGTAACCATGAATACGTGGATGGAGAGTACCGGCAGGTCGTGGCCGGCGATGGCAAGGTGGCATTGGCGTGCGTTACCTCTGTGGGCACTCTGGATCAACCCAAACTGAAGCTAGGCCTGCGGGGGGACCACCCGGAGCTAGTGGACCTGGCAGCCAGGGAAGTGTCTTGGGCCTTGGGGGCCGAAACCCCCTTGTCAGGGTTCTACGCCCTGTCTAAGGAAGACCCACCCCTGGACCAGTACGTCCAGCAGCTGTACGGCCTTCACCCGACCAGGAACGCTTCCCTCTTCGAGACCATCGTGCTGGCCATCACCGGGCAGCAGATCGCCGCCGGGGTTGCCCACTCAATTCGGGCGCTGCTTGTCCAGGAGTACGGCCGGCCAGTGGTCATTGACGGCGAGTCCTACAACCTGTTTCCCACGCCGGAGGCTTTGGCGGAAGCCGGTGTGCCGGGCCTGCGCGCGGTCAAGCTGAGCACGCGCAAGGCCGAGTACATCACCGAGCTGGCCAGCAGGGTTGCCTCGGGTGAGCTGGACCTGGAGGCCTGCCGAGACCTCCCCTCCTCAGATGGGGACGAGCTCCTGCTGGGCCTGCGGGGCATAGGCAAGTGGACTGTGCAGTGGCTCAAGATAACGGCCATGGCCTACCCCGATGCTTTCCCGTCGGGAGACCTTGCCCTGAGGAGATTCATCTCCTATCTGTACATGGACGGCGCCACTCTGGATGAAAGCGCCGTCGAGGAGTTCTCCCAACGCTGGCAGGACCACAGGACCTTGGTCACCGTGTACCTTTTTGCGGCAGCCCGGATGGGGCTGTTGAACACCCGAAAGGCCTAGACTCCGGATCCAGGAAAGGAGCGCTATGTACGGTTGGAGAGCAAGGCTGGGAGTGATCGTGTCCCCACCCAACACCGTCTGCGAAAGGGAGATGAACCAGCTTGCGCCCGAAGGGGTCTCTGTCCATGCGGCGCGCATGCTCCGGCCCCGAGGCGTGGAGGCCATCAACAGGGATATGCTCCTCCAGACCAACGAGAGCCTTCCCCAGGTGGCAGAGAGCCTGGGGCACCTGAAGCCCCACCTGGTGCTGTTCGCCCACACCATGGGCAGCATGATCAACGGCCCCGACCAAGAGCAGGCCCTAACGGACATGCTGGTCGAGGCGTCGGACTGCCCCACGATAACCACGGCGACGGCGGTGGTGGATGCACTGAAGGCCCTCCGGCTGACTAGGCTGTCCCTGGCAGCTCCGTACCCGGACGCGATGACAAAGATGGAGGTCAAGTACCTGGAAGCGGCAATACCCGGGCTGGAGGTGGTGAAGGACATTTGCTTGTCCATGGAGAGCGGCTTCGACATCGGCGCCCTGGAGCCGCCGGTAGCCTATTCGACTGCCAAAGAGGTCGACGACCCCAGGGCCGAAGCAATCTTCCTGAGCGGGACCAACTGGAGGACCATTGACATGATCGCACCGCTGGAAGCCGACCTGGGGAAGCCTGTGATCACAGCCAACCAAGCCACCTTCTGGGCAGCCATGAAGTATCTCCACATCGGTGGGATATCGGGCTACGGCCAGCTGCTGGACACGCTCTAATCCCTTATTTCCCGGCCTGTACCTGTTTGACTTCCAGGAGTGGGGAGCAATAGAATTGGCCCGCACCCACCCCCGGCTTGGCAGGAAACTTGAGCACAAAGGTACCCCCACCAGAGGCAGCGCCCCCGGCAGCAACAACCCCTAGCCAAGTCTGGTCGCACCCCTTCGCCCGCCCCTTCATCTCCCTCAGACACCACAACTACGTAGTCTATTGGTTTGCCATGATCGGGGCGATGTGGGCTATGAACATGCAGATGTTCGTTCGGCCGTGGTTCGGCTATGAACTGGTAGGGGAGGCACGGATCATTGGGGCGACCGCTCTGGCCCAGGGGGTGCCAACCCTTTTCCTGTCCCTCTACGGTGGAGCGCTGGCTGATCGGTTCAACAACAAGGTCATGCTCATCTTCGGCTATACAATCTCGACCTTGGCAACCCTGGCCATTGCAGTGCTTATACAGATCGACATCATCGTCTGGTGGCATCTGGTCCTGTCCGCCGGGGTCGGGGGCATAGGCCTTGCTATGGCGATGGGCGCCCGGCTGGCCATAGTCTCGGAGCTGGTACCCCCCAGCGAAGTCCTGAATGGCGTGTCCCTGTCAAACATCGCCAATAACGTTGCCAGAATTGCATCCCCCGCCATCGCCGGTTACCTGCTATCAGAGGCTTTGGGGCCCAGCGGCGTCTTTTACATCATGTCCGGGCTGAGCGGCGTGTCGGTGGCGCTCTTCTTTTTCCTTCCCAGTGGAAGGCGGAGGTCCCGGAACGCGACCCAATCGGTCATTAGGGACATGGCAGACGGTTTCCAGTTCGTTAGAAGACACGAGACCGTGCCCTGGCTGATCCTGATGTACATGGTAACAGCGACCCTTGGCATGCCCTACCTGTTCCTGCTGCCGGTGCTGGCCGAAGTCGCATGGGAGGCAACGCCAGCCCAGATCGGCCTCATATTCAGCATGGTGGGCATAGGCTCCCTTATTGGCTCATTTTCCACTGCCACCATGGGAAGCACAGGTCGAATGGGCCTGATCCTGATTCTAGTGTGCATCGGATTCGGAGTGGGGATAGTTGCCCTGGCTTACTCGCCCCTGTACTGGATCGCCCTCGTCGTGGCCGTCCCCTTGGGCACCTGCCAGTCAGCCCGTCTCAGCCTGAACCCCGCCCTGGTCCAGCTTCAGGCGCCAGACTACATTCGTGCCAGGGTTATGGGAATTTACGAGTTCTCCAACGGCATTTTCCCCATCGGGGTGCTCCTAATGGCCGTTACCATGGACTACGTGGACCCGCGGACGGTGATGGCAGCCGCTGGCACACTGATGGCCCTCTATTCCTTCTACGTGCTGATCGCCAAGCCGAACGTGCGCCGGCTATAGAAGGGGATAGCGAGGCTGCACTACCTCTTCCAGAACCGCCAGCCCCGGCGGGACGAAACCTGGTCCGGCTGGTCGCCAGCCTCGCTAGGCGCTTCCTCTGCCGGGTCCTGCTGTGCAGACGCGGGACCTGAATCACCAGCTTCCGAGGCCGCAGGCTCCGCGCTCCCTCCGGCCTCATCCGATGCAGTCTGCTCCGGCTCGTTGGAGGCGGACGGGTCCAACTGCACCTCGGCCTCCACACTCATATCCAGGTCTCCGCCAAAGATGTCCCAGGGGTGGAAAAACTCGACGAACTCCTTGGCTTCCTCCAGAGAGGCAAAGCCCTTCTGGGCCCGGCCCGGGTCGTAGGTGTTGGTCTTGGCCAGGGCATCGAACCCCCTCTTGGTCTGGCGGACAGCCCCAACTTCTATCTCTGCGCCAAAGTCATCCAGCAGCACCAGGCGCTGACCTGCTCGGCGCTCCTTCCAGTACAACCTCATCGGGGACACCTCCGTTTCTTGACCCCAGTATGCCATCCCCTCCCATGGCACACAATGCGGAGGCACGCCCCACCCTTGAAAGGGGATTGGCGTGACACTAGAATCTGGGAAGGAGGTGTCCCATGCCCACGATGACAGGTGCCCGCTTCCTGGCAGAGACCCTGAAAGCCTATGGCGTATCCACAGTCTTCTACATGCCCGCCATCGTCCGCCGCGCCCTGATGGAGATGGAGGATGTCGGCATCAAGAGGATAAATACGCATGGAGAGAAGGCGGCCGCCTACATGGCCGACGGATATGCCCGAACTTCCCGGCGTCCGGGCATCTGCTTCGCCCAGTCGGTCGGCGCGTTGAACCTGGCCGCAGGGCTCCAGGATGCGTACCTGGGGCTGTCTCCCGTGATCGCCATCACCGGACATCGGCCGCTGATGCATCAGTACCGTAACTCCTACCAGGAAGTTGACCACATGCCTGCCTTCGAGCCGGTGACCAAGTACAACGTGGTCGTGGACAGCATCCAGCAGATGCCCCATATCCTGAGGCAGGCCTTCAGGGAAGCGACCTCAGGCGCGCCTGGCCCTGTGCACCTGGACTTCCAGGGCATCGCCGGCGACACCATCGTCGATGCCGAGGCCTCCCTGGAGGTGCTGGTGGAGGAGGCCTTCACCCAGATGCCCGCTTTCCGGCCCGAACCGGACCCGGAGAAGGTGCGGGAGGCCGCCAGGGTGCTTTCCCAAGCCCAGCGGCCCGTTATCGTAGCGGGCGGCGGGGTCACCTCCTCGGGCGCCCAGCGCGAGGTGGTGGAGCTGGCGGAGATGCTCTCCATCCCCGTCGCTACGGCCCTCAACGCCAAGGGCACTATCCCAGAGGACCATCCCCTGGCGGCAGGGGTGCCAGGCTCCTACTCCCGCTGGTGCGCCAACCGCATCATCAGCGAGGCGGACCTCGTGCTCTTCATCGGCAGCCACACGGGCAGCCAGGTTACCTTGGACTGGAAGGTCCCCGCGATGGGAACGCCCGTCATACAGATTGACATCGACCCTTCGGAGATCGGCCGAAGCTACCCGGCCAAGGTCGGCCTTCACGGCGATGCTAGATCGACGGTGCGCCGCCTGATCGAGGTGCTGGAGCCCCTGGGACCACGCAGCGAGTGGACGGACAGGGTGAAGGAGCTGGTTGGCGAGTGGCGGGCCGAGGCGTCTCCCATGCTGAACTCCGATGAAGCCCCCGTCCGCCCCGAGCGCATCTGCCAAGCCATTACCGACACGCTGCCCCCCGACGGGCTGCTGGTCTCGGACACCGGCCACTCGGGCATCTGGACGGGCACCATGGTGGAGCTTAAGTCCCCTGACCAGGGCTACATCCGGTGCGCCGGATCACTTGGGTGGGGTTTCCCGGCCGCCCTGGGGGCAAAGTGCGCCGCCCCCGACCGCCCCGTGGTCTGCTTCACCGGCGACGGCGGGTTCTGGTACCACATGTCGGAGCTGGAAACGGCCGCCCGGTACGGCATCAACGCTGTGACCGTCATCAACAACAACCGGGGGCTTACCCAGGACAAGCGGGGCGACGAGGTGGCATACGAGGGCCGCGAGGGGAACTCCGATGAGTTGTGGCGTTACACCGACGTGGACTTTGCCCACATAGCACGAACTATCGGCTGCTTCGGCATCCGGGTCGAAAAGCCCAGCGAACTCTCGGGCGCCATCGAGCAGGCTTTGGCATCCAACCAGCCTGCGGTGGTGGATGTGGTCGCCGACATAGACGGCATCTCGCCCCCGCCATGGGGCCCCTAAAAGAATTGCCGGCCAACTGAGCTAATACGGGCCCTAACGAGGGAAGGGCCTAGGCGGGGCGGCCGTTCTTGACGATGAAGCCCTCCAGACGCCTCAGGGCCTCCTGGAGGTTTTCCAGGGAGTTGGCGTAGGAGAGGCGCAGATATCCCTCCCCATACTTGCCGAAGGAGTGGCCGCCGAGAAGGGCCAGCCCCGCTTCGGGCAGGGCCCGCTCCTGGAACTCCTGGCTGGTGATGCCCGTGTTCCTGATAGACGGAAACACGTAAAAGGCGCCCTCGGGCATGGGGCAGGAAACCCCGGGTATCTTCCGCAGACCCTCCACCACTGCATCCCGCCTTCGCCGGAACTCCTCCACCATCTTGACCACCGGTTCCTGGTCGCCTTCCAGGGCTTCGATGGCGGCCTTTTGAATGAAGGTAGCGGCGCAGGAGACGCTGTTGGCCGCCAGCCTGGTGATGTGGGGAACAAGTTCCTCGGGGAAAACGCCGTAACCCAAGCGCCACCCGGTCATGGCGTAGCTCTTGGAGAAGCCGTCGAGGATGATGGTGCGGTCTTGCACCTCGGGCAGAGTGGCGATGCTCTGGTGCACCCCCTCGTACAGGATGTCCTTGTATATCTCATCGGACAGTACGTAGGTCTGGGGGTTGTCCTTGAGCAGGCCTGCCAGGGTTTCCATCTCCTCAGCGGTAAAGGCCGAGCCTGCCGGGTTCTGGGGCGAGTTCAGTATTATCAGCCTGGTCTTAGAGTTGATCTTGCCAGCCAGATCCTCGAAGTCGGGGTGGTAACCCTTCTCCTCCAGAAAGCGCATGGGCACCGGGCGGGCGCCGCAGAAACGGATCATGGACTCGTACACCGGAAAGCCCGGGTTGGGGTATATGACCTCGGCTCCCCGCTCCGCCAAAGCCAAGATGGTAAAGAACATGATGGGCTTGCCGCCGGGGGTTACGATCACCTGGTCCCGGTCGATCTTGATTCCCCTGGTCTGCTCCACGTTGCGGGAGATAGCTTCCCTCAGCTCGGGCAGGCCGGCGGTGGGGCCGTAGTGGGTAAAGCCCTGGCGCATAGCTTCGATTCCGGCCTCCACGATGTTGGCCGGGGTCTCGAAGTCGGGCTCACCGATCTCCAGGTGGACCACCGACTTGCCCTGGGCTTCCAGGGCCCGGGCCTTGGCCAGAACCTCGAAGGCGGCCTCGGTGCCCAAGCTGTTCATTTTTCTCGATACAGGCATGCTCACCTTTCGTGCAGCTCCTAGCCCTGCTGGGCCTAAAGTCCGCTTTGCGGCCGACGCCTGCGGTCAGCAGGCTCGACTGCAAGCGCAAGCCCGGTAATTGTTCCAGAGACAGGGCGAAAGTTCAATCTGCGTACTAACAAGGCGGGTGGACGGGCTGGCCGGCGGCGAACATCTTCACTGGAACTACCGTGTCTTTGCACGTATGATTGCCTGAGCGTCCATCGCCGGAACAAGCCAAGGCGGGGACAACAGTCGGGAGGAGTGACATGGCCAAGCAGCCCGATGTGCTCATCGTGGGTGGAGGAATTCTTGGATGCGCCACCGCCTACTTCCTGGCCAAAGAGGGCATCCGCTCCACCATCCTGGAGCGGGAAGCTGTGGCAAGCTGCGCCTCGGGCTTCGCCGCGGGACTCCTCAATCCCCTCCACGGCGCAGGCATTCCCGGTCCCCTGGAGCCCTTCGCCTGGGAGAGCTTCCGGCTCCACCTGGATATCATCGATCAGATAACCGAAGAGAGCGGGGTGGACCCCCACTTTGCTCCCTACCCGTGCATGTGGACCGTCTTCGACGATTCCGAAGAGGCGGTGTGCGGGGAGCTGCATCAGCGGGCCAACACTTTCCCCGAGTTTCCAGCCCGCTGGCTGGATTCGGGGGAGGTGCGCTCAGTGGAGCCCCGTATCGCCGAAGGCGTCGGGAAAGGCATGTACCTGGAGGGCATCAGGCAGGTTGAACCCTACCAGTACACCCTGGCCCTGGCCCAAGCAGCCGAAAAGAGCGGGGCCGTCATCAGGAACGGCACGGTGCGCGGGCTGAAGCGCTCGGGAAGCAGGATCACGGGTGTGGTGACGGAGACGGGGGAGATTGACTGCGACACCCTAGTGCTGGCCATGGGGCCATGGACCAGCAAGGCGGGAGAGTGGCTGGGGTTCCCCATCCCTGTCGAACCCCTGAAGGGCCAGATACTCCGTCTGCAGGCCGATGAGGAACCCCTGGCGTCGTCCCTGTACCGGGTCGGCGGGGGCTACATCGCCTCCAAGGCCGACGGCCTGATATACGCGGGTACTACGGAGGAGAAGGTCGGTTACGACGACAGGCCGACCACAGAAGCGCGGGAACGGATAATGGGCCTTGCCCTGGACATCCTGCCCTTCCTGGAGGGGGCCCGGCTGGCCCTACAGACGGCGTGCCTCCGCCCCCTGTCCGCCGATGGGCTACCCATCATCGGACGCGCGCCCGGGTGGGATGGTGTGTACGTGGCGACGGGGGCTGGACGGAAGGGAATACTGCTGGGGCCTGCCATGGGACGGGTCATAGTTGACCTCATAGTCAGGGACAGCACCGAGCTGTCGGTGCAGGAGTTCTCCGTCGGCCGTTTCTCCGCCTAACCGGCAAATGAAGACGCCCGAAGGTGCCCGCTATTCTCCCTGTAGCAGGGGTTCCAGATATCGGATGCTCTCAACGAAGTTGTCGAAAGCCTCCTCGGCGGAGGGTATCTCCAGGACGACGTTGCCCCGGTAGCCCTTCTCTTTGAGCATGTTTACCAGCCTGGGATAGTCCAGATCGCCGTCGTCCACCGTCGGATGCATCGTCCCGCCCACCATCTGCTTGAAGTGGACCATGAACAGGTAGTCCAGGGGCAGGCCTTCGATTTCGGCGATGGGGTCGCTCCCCAGGTCGGCCCTCAGGCTGTTGATGGGGTCCACGCACAGCCCCAAGCCGGCGGCCTCTTCGGCGGACAGAGATTCCCGGACCATATCCACCAGGACTCCCATGCTCCTGATAGGCTGGCCGGCGTTCTCTATAGATAACTTCGCCCCTCGTTTCACGGCGGCCTGCGTTAATTCCTTTACACCCTCTAAGGCCTCCGAGGGAATCTCCCCGGGGGCCCACCAGGGGTTCTCGAACCTCACCGGATCCACGAGGCGCAGATGGGGACCGGAGGAGCCTGCCATACCTACCGCCGTATCCAGCGCCCTCAGGAACATGCCGGACGGCCCCGGGTCTTCGCTGGAAAGGCATGGATAGGCGACAGCCAGATTAAAGGTGGTCATTGGGAAGGTTCTGACCAGCCTGCTCAGCCCATGAGCATCGGGAATCCAGTTCTCTCCGCCTCCCTGCTCGAAGGTACCGAGGCAGGTCTGGCGCAGCTCCACATGCTCGGCCCCCCTCCGGCGGGCCCGCTCGACCAGCTGGGGCAGGCTGGTAGTGGAAAGCTGGGTCTGCCAGGTGTTGGTAATGGCTCCGATTCTCAAGGGCCACCTCCAAGCTCCCGGATTCGAGACCACACGCACGCGGCCTCGTCCTTTTCAACTATTCTATTAGACCTTATCCCCGCCTGGAAGATGCAGAATATGGACGACTAGTTCCCGGGCAGCCCGCCTCCTTGACAGTTGAATCGAGGTTGCTAGAATAGGTTATTGCAAATATTAGCAATAACTCTTGTTTGCACCATTTATATGGGCCATAAAGAACAGAGGTACTAAGGCCTCCATGAAACTCAAGATCAAGCTTTTTCTCCCGGTTCTGATAATCATCGCCCTTGTGCTGGCGGCGTGCGGCCATTCAGCTACAGAGGACTCTACTGGGAAGCTGAAAGTGGTCAGCGCAGTATCCCCAATCACGAGCATTGTGGAGAACATAGGAGGCACCAGGATAGACCTGGAGGGGGTGGTTCCCGAAGGGGTGAACTCCCACACCTTCGAGCCGGCTCCGTCGGTCGCCGCGGTGCTGTCCCGGGCCGACCTGGTAGTCCTGAACGGGCTGTTCCTGGAGGAGCCGACCCTGGAGATGGCCCGCGCCAACCTGAAGTCCGGGGCTGACATACTTTCCCTGGGAGACATGACCATCTCCCGGGACGACTGGCTGTACGATTTCTCCTTCCCCGAGTCCGACGGCCATCCCAACCCCCACCTCTGGCCCGACCCCATGCTTGCCCTGAGGTACGCGGAGCTGGTGAGGGATGCTCTATCCTCCGCCGACCCGGAGAACGCCGGATACTACAGCGAAAACCTGGAGAAGTTCGAGGAACGAATCCAGGACCTGGACGGAAGGATAAAGACGGCGGTTGACACGGTGCCTCCCGAAAACCGCAAGCTGCTCACCTACCATGACTCCTGGGCCTATTTCGCCAAGAGGTACAGCATGCAGGTGGTTGGCGCCGCCCAGCCCTCGGACTTCGCAGAGCCTTCGTCGAGAGAGGTCGCCCGTCTCATCGACCAGGTCAAGGAACAGAGAATCCCCGCCATCTTCGGCTCCGAGGTGTTCCCCAGCGATATCCTGGAGACGATCGCCAGGGAGTCGGGGGCCGAATATGTTGACCAGCTCCGGGACGATGACCTGCCCGGCGGGCCCGGCGACCCACGCCACTCCTACCTGGGCCTGATGCTGCAAAACATGGAGATCATGATCTCCAGCCTGGGCGGCAACACGTCAGCCCTGGAAGGGTTCGATCCCGGCCAGGTGTTCGAAGGCAACAGCGGGGCCAAGTACCCTCAGTAAGGCCCGATAAGGACAAATTATGCTCCATCCCATCCCCCACGAAAGATCCGCCGGCCAGCCCGTAGTAGAGCTAAGGGACGTCACCTGTGGGTACGACGGCCAGCCGGTGCTGAATGACCTCTCCTTGGCCATCATGCCCGGTGACTTCGTTGGGCTGCTGGGTCCCAGCGGCTCCGGCAAGACCACCCTTCTGAGGACCATCCTTGGGGCGGTGCCTCTCATGGCGGGACAGGTGATGGTGCACGGCTCGGACATCACCCGCCAGAGGCAGCACCCGGGCTATGTGCCCCAGTTGGAGACCATCGACTGGAACTTCCCCGTCACCGTTGAAGAGGCGGTAATGATGGGGCGGACCATGTCCAACGCCGTGTTCCCCTGGTACAAGCGCCAAGAACAGAAGCTGGCTCACGAGATGATGGAGCGTCTCGGCATATCCAACTTGGCCAGGCGCCATATACGGGACCTGTCGGGGGGCCAGCAGCAGCGGGTCTTCCTGGCGCGGGCGCTGGTCGGCAGCCCCCGCCTGCTGCTCCTGGATGAACCGACCAGCGGTGTAGACATCAAGACCAGGGATGATGCCATGCACCTCCTGCACGACCTGAACCACCAGGGCGTGACCATTATCATGACCACTCACGAGATAAATGCGGTGGCGGCCCATCTGCCGTGGATCGTGTGCATCAACGGCCGCAAGGTTGCGGAAGGGCCGCCTGCGGAGATCATATCCTCCGAAGTGCTGAAACAGACCTACGGTTCGGAGATGCCCGTCATACGGTATGAGGGGATGACCTTGGTAGCCGAAAGCCCCCACCACTACGGCGCCGGGGCGCCAAGCAACGGGGACACCGCCGGACAGCACAGACACGAGAACAGAGGGCCCGCAGCAGGTGCTTGAACCCTTCCAGTACGACTTCTTCGTCCGCGGCCTCGTAGCCGCGACCCTGGTGGGGGGACTCTGTGGCCTGATCGGCGTTTACGTTGTGCTGAGGCGCATGTCCTACATCGGGCATGGGCTGGCCCACGCCATCTTTGGCGGAGCTGTCGTCAGCTACGTTATGTCGATCAACTTCTTCATCGGGGGCAGCCTGTGGGGATTCTTGTCAGCCCTGTTGATCACCCTGACCACCCGGAAGCGCAAGATAGGAGCCGATGCCGCCATCGGCATAATCACCACCGCCAGCTTCGCCCTGGGAGTGGCGCTGATCAGCCGTTTCAGGACCTTTACCCGCAGCTTCGACGCCGCCCTGTTCGGCAACATCAACGGGGTGACCGGGGGGGACCTGCTCGCCATAGTCGTGGTTGTTGCAGCAACAGTCATCATCCTGTTTCTGGGCTATAAGTTGATCCTGTTCACCACCTTTGACGAAGAGGTCGCCCGCTTCTACGGCGTTCCCACCGGCTGGGTGGACACCATGTTCTCGCTGGTGCTGGCTGCCACAATAGTTGTTTCAATGCAGGTATTGGGGGTAACCCTGATCGCCGCCGCCATCGTGATTCCGCCGGTGGTGGCGCGCCTGATGACTGACAGCTTCAAGGACATGATCATCTTATCGACGGGGATCGGGGCGGCCTGTGGACTAGTAGGCATCTATGTCAGCTACTTCATTGATGTGTCATCGGGGGCCAGCGTCGTCCTTTTCTCCGCCCTTCTATTCGTTGTGGCGCTGACGTATACAAACCTCAAGGGCCGGCTATTCCCCTCCACCGGCGGCGTCCTTAGCCGATCCCGCCGAAACCCCGGCTCTTCAGACCTGGTCGAATAGGGTTTTTGCGCCCCCAAGACACTCCTCGACCATCTACTTCCTCGAATGTGGCGCCTGGATAGAATTCTGGTTGACATCGACTTTCGCACGAATTAAAGTTATTGCCGAATGTAGGCTGCGGAGGCCAGCCGTCGCAGGCCCACGCATCCTCCTCCTTTCCAGCTACGGACGTGCCGACACGCCAAAGCTGAAGCGATCTTCTGAAGTTCGAACGAACCATATCGAAAGGAGGTCTTCATGGCAGAAAGCGACATTGCTCTGATGGCCCATCTGATGCGCCGCGCCGGCTTCGGAGCAACGAGAGACGAGCTAGAAGCCTACGTCGCCAAGGGCTACGAAGCTACCGTTGATGAACTGGTACATCCGGAACAACAGCCCGATGTGGACTTCGATTTGATGGAACGCTCCCTTCCCGAGTACGGAGAGCTGGCTGGAATCGAGTCCAACCAGCAGGCTTGGGTGTACCGCATGGTCAACACCAAGCGCCCTCTTCAGGAAAAGATGACCCTGTTCTGGCACGGGATACTCTGCACCGGCTTCGCCAAGATCGACTATGGCCGGATGATGAGCATCTACGCCGACCTTTTCCGCCGCAAGGGTTTGGGCAACTACCGGGAGCTGATCATGGAGCTGTCCTCCCACCCGACCATGGTCTACTACCTGGACAACACTGACAACCACAAGGATGCCATCAACGAGAACTACGGCAGGGAGCTTCTGGAGCTCTTCACCATGGGTGTGGGAATGGACGGCAAGTTCAACTACACCGAGGATGATGTGAAGGCTGCTTCCAGGGCTTTCACAGGCTGGAGCGTAAACCCCGCCCTGCCTGTCTTCCCCTATGGCCGGAGCCCCTGGAGCTTCCGATTCGATCCGACGGACCACGACGACAGCGAGAAGACGTTCCTTGGCAACACGGGCCGGTGGAACGGCGGCGACATCGTCAACATGGCTGTCGAGCAGCCCGCCACAGCACGGTTCATCAGCCGCCACCTGTACAACTTCTTCGTGGCCGACGAACCCCAGGTTCCGGCATGGAAGGATACCCCTCCCAGGGACCCAGAGGCCATACAGATACTGGAGAAGGCCTTTGTGGACAGCGGCTACGAGATGTCAGCAGTGATGTCCGCCCTGTTCAACTCGGACTTCTTCAAGAACTCCCGCTTCCAGAAGGTCAAGAGCCCGGCGGAAGTTGTGGCCGGGACCATTAGGCTGGTCAAGGACCACCAGAATGTGAAGCCGGGGCTGTTCCCGGTCATGAAGGAGTGCACCTTCATGGGCCAGGATTTGCTCAACCCGCCCACCGTCGAAGGCTGGCATACCGGCCGTGAGTGGATCGACAGCGGCACCCTGGTTGAGCGCATCAACTTCGTTGCGGACCAGGTAGGCAACCTCGACCTGCCTGGAGTGCAGCTCATTGCCGACAGGATGACTGGCGATTCTTCCATCACTTCAGCCGAGGCCTTCGTCGATGGCTGCTTGAGCCTGATCGGCCCCGTGGAAGTTAGCGAAAAGACCAAGGCAGCCTTGATAGAGCATGCCAAGGGGGCCGGCGAGATTCGCCGTGGCACCGAGGAAGAGCGTAGCAGCTTGGCTCGCCGGGTTGGGGAGATGCTCCAGCTCATTGTTGCTACCGCAGAATACCAGTACAACTAGCAAATCTCAGGAGGACAGATGATGGCAGGCAACGGAAAGGAGAGGGTACTGGTGGTCTTGTCGTTGTCCGGTGGCAACGATTTCCTGAACACCATAGTCCCTTATACCAACCCCCTGTACCAAGACTACAGGCCTACCTTGGGAATACCTGAGGACCAGGTCCTTCGGATTAACGACGAGGTGGGGTTCCATCCCAGTATGACCGAGCTCAAGGAGATATACGATCAGGGCAACATGGCGGTCATTCAGGGCGTAGGCTATCCCCATCCCAGCCGATCCCATTTCCGATCCATGGACATATGGCACACCTGCGAGCCCGATACCATCGGCCAGGAAGGCTGGCTCGGCAGGACCATCAAGGAGATGGACCCTAACGCCGAGAACGTGCTGACGGGGGTCAACTTCGGACGCGGACTTCCCAGGGCCCTGGTAGCTCCGGGTGTCCCGGTTGCATCAGTAGGCAACATCGAGACCTACGGGCTGCTCACAGGCATCGAGGGTGACCAGCAGCGGACAGATGCGCTGGATGTTTTCTCCAGGATGTATGCCCCCGCCATAGGCTCCGGCCCGGTCATGGACTACATATGGGAGACGGGGCGGTCCGCTCTCAAGGGCGCGGACATCCTGCAGACAGCTCCCCAGAAGTACGCCTCCAACGTGGAGTATGGGGCCAACCCCATTGCCCAAGGCATGAAGGCCATCGCCCAGGTGCACTTCGCCGAGTTCGGCACGCGCATCCTGTACACAACCTCGCCCTACAACTCCTTCGACACCCACGCATCCCAAGCCGGCGCCCATGCCCAGTTGTGGCGCAACGTGTCCGAGTCGGTAGCCGACTTCTACGAGGACCTTCGGGAGCACAACCAGGGTGACGAAGTACTCCTGTTCATGTTCAGCGAGTTCGGCCGGCGCGCCAGGGACAATGGCGGCGGAACGGACCATGGCACGGGCGGAGCATGCTGGATAATTGGCGACCATGTGAACGGCGGTCTATACGGCGAGTATCCGTCCCTGCAACAGGGCGACCTGGAAGATGGCGGAGACCTGCTGCACAACGTCGATTTCCGCAGCGTGTACACAACGATCCTGGAAAAGTGGCTCGGTATGGACGCGAAACCCTTGGTGGGCGGTTCCTACGAGCCTATGGGCTTTCTCTAGAAGCTAGTCGTCGGCTGCCCTTTTGAAGAAGGGCAGCCGGCAAGCTGTCCGGCAGAGAAATCCCCGGCATTACAAAATGCCTATCTCTATGGCGTGAGGTAAACATGAGCACCATATTCTTTGGTATCGCCGATCGAACCTTCGTTTTCGACAGGACCGTCGGCCGAGCCGAGTTCTCGGGGTCCGGCTTCCGGGCACCCATGGATGTGGCAATCACGGCCGACGGACGCATCTACGTACCGAACCGTTCCTGGGAATACCGACCCGACGGCGTGCGCGTAACCATGCTCACTGTCGATGAGGACTACATCGGGCAGTTCGGCAGCTACGGCGATGGCGACGGGCAGATGATCTGGCCCAGCTCTGTGGCCGTGGACAGCAACCAGAACGTGTACGTCACCGACGACCATCTGAACCGGGTGTCCGTCTTCGACAAGGACGGCCAGTTCCTGCACAAGTGGGGCGACGCCGGCAGCGGCGACGGACAGCTGAACCAGCCCTACTGCATCCGCATCGACAAGGATGACAACGCATACGTGTCCGACAGCGGCAACAATCGCATCCAGAAGTTCAGCAAGGACGGACGCTTCATCTCCAAGTTCGGCCAGCAGGGAAGCAGGGCCGGCGAGCTTAACCTGCCCTGGGGAATAACCATCGACAACGATGGCAACATCCTCGTCGCCGACTGGCGCAACGACCGCATCCAGAAGTTCAGCCCCGATGGGAAGTACCTGTCCGACTTCGGCAACTCCGGCACCTCCGTCGGCCAGTTCCGCCGACCCACCGGCGTGGCCGTGGACAAGGACGGCGACATCTACGTTGCCGACTGGATGAACGACAGGGTGCAGGTGTTCACCGGCGATGCGAGGTACGTCACCACCTTCCTTGGCGAAGCTGAGCTCTCCAAGTGGGGCGCCGAGAAGCTGAACTCCAACCCCGACATGATCCGGCAGAGGAACCTGGTCCAGAACAAGGAAGCAGAGCGGAGACTCTGGCGCCCCAAGGCGGTTGCCGTGGACTCCGAGGGCCGGGTGATCATAGTGGACAGCAACCGCCAGCGCCTCCAGGTGTATCGCAAGGAAGTCCGCTAGACCCTCACCCCCTGCACCTTACCGGTGCAAGAACAAGATCCAAGGCGTCGAAATCCCCCACATGGGGGATTTCGGCTATCATGGGGGTACGTATTCCTCGGCGGTATACCCGGCAGTGGTGTCAGCAAGGAGGGCCTGATGAGCGAAGAGCAGGTGCGTTGGCCCAGGGTCAAGGAGCTTCTGGATGGAATCATGGAGCGCTGGAAGGCCCGCTTCGGGGAGCCGATGCCGGGCATTCATGAGTACTACTGGAACAGCCCCGAACACCTGGCCAACAGCAAGCCCTACCGCCGGCAGCTCATCGAACCAGGCGTGCCGGGCCGGGACACGAACCTTGTGCTGTTCTTGCGAACGGGGGAACGGACCTTTCCGCGAATGCCCAGGGGCGGGCCCTACCTTAGTGACGAGGAGATCCAGGAGATAATCGACTGGATCGATGCGGGCATGCCTGAGTAGCTAGCAGGTGTGCTCCACCTGCACGGTCCCTGAGATGGGACAGCCTGGCGTCGGCTTCTCAGGAAAGTCCCGGCACCTCTGGGGACGGCGCTCGTATATGCGGCACCTGTAGGTCGCGGGGTCCAGCATGGGGCACCGCTCTCCCTCATGATCGGAGAACCGCACCCACGCCCCGCCACCATCTCTCCTGGCAATCACCACCTGCACCCCCAGCTCATCGCCCCGCTCCTGAAACTGCCCTGCCTCTGCATCGGTCAGCGACAGCACCAGCGCGCCCCTGCAGCACATTGCGCGGCAGTAGTTCATGCAGACGTGGCTGGCGAATTCGGGGGTGATCCCCCCTTTCAGCGATGGACTCAAACCATTCTCCAGAGTCAGCGGGTTCTAGATGCTGCCCTCTACGGTGAACAGGTCAATGACCTCACCGACATCATCCACTTCCTCCAGCCGCCACAGGACCTCGAGCGCCCGGCTGGTCTGATCCCCGGTCAGGCGCTCGCCGGCCAAGCTGGCAAACTTGGCTTCCAGCTCCGAGTCGTCGATGGGGTTCTGAACATGGCCCTTGGGGAATCCTGCGCCTTCGACCAACCGCCGGCCATCGGTGGACACAACCTCGATCCTGCACTCCTGGGCGCCGGGGTAGCGATTGGTGAAGTCCGCATTCTCGGTGATATGGATCTTCTGCATCAACGGACGAAGGGACGGGTCTTCGATCCTCTCGGGAAGGTAGGTCGCGGGGGTCACTGTACCGTCCCGCCAGGCAACCGCCACCAGGTAAGGGATGCTGTGGTCCGCCGTTTCCCTGGTCTGGGGATCCCACTTCTCGGGCTCGCTCCCGGCGCTCCGCCAAGCCGCCTTGTAGGTATCGATGTTTATCTCAGCGATGTCCTCTACCCAGACCTGCTTGCGCAGCTCCAGGGCAATGGAGATGGGAGCCTGGGTGTGGATCTGCGAGGGGAAGTACTTCAGGCTGGTGTCGTCGATCATGAAAGGCGTCTCTCCGCCTCCCATAGCCCCCAGCTCGCAGGTCCTTCCGGCGATCTGCTGCCATAGACCGTGCTGCCCTTCGATGGGGTCTGTTGGACCCTTCATGCCCTCCCGGGCCAGCAGGGCAGCAAATACGCCAGCCCTCACGGAAGCGGCTGTGGCACACCCCTTCCACATGGACAGCTCGCCCATCCTCGTCTGCACTAACGGCATGTTGGGAACGATGGCCAGGGAGATGGCATGGGAAGTTTGCATCGGGGTCATCCCCATCAGGTTGCAAGCCGCGCAGACGCTGCCTATGACGACGAAGGCTCCCTGGTCCCAGCCCAGCTCCGGCAGAGGCACTACGTCGGAGAACCTGCCGCATATCTCGTAGGCCAGCACCGCTGCGGCTATCAGCTGCTTGCCGCTGGCGTGGCCCATCTCCGCCACCGCCAACACCCCGCCAAGCATGTCGCTGGGATGACCGCCGCCTTTTGTGACGTAGGTGTCGTTGCAGTCCAGGTAGCGAAGGGCAACGGAGTTGGCAAAGGCGGCCATCTCGACGGACGTAGGTTGTCCGCTGCCTAGAATCCTGGCCGGCTGAAAACTATATACGCTCGAGGCGAGCTTACGGGCGATGGTTGCCGGTTCGCTGGAATACCCTCCTGTAGCGCAGCCCAGGGCATCGATAATCCTGCGTTTGGCGTGATGCACCGTCTTGTCCGGAAGGTCCTCGAAGGTCAGGGAAGAGGTGTATTCGCTGATGCGTTCGGTGGTATTGTCCACGGGAGACCTCCTAGCAGGCAAATTGGGGACAGGGCGGCGCTGTCCCCAGGCATTGGGTGCAGGACAAGCTTAGCCTTTGTCCAGAAGCAGCAGGGCGCTAAGCAGGGCGTTGGCGCCGTTGGCGCAGTCCTGGGGCAGGGTGAACTCCTCGGGGGAGTGGCTGATACCATCCCTGCTGGGAACGAAGATCATTCCGGCCTGCGTAATGGCAGCCATCGCCTGGGCATCGTGGCCCGCTCCGCTGGGCAGGGCGTGATGGGCCAGTCCCAGGTCCGTCGATGCATGGGCTATCACATCCTGGATGCGCCCGTCGATGGGGCAGGGGCTGCCCATCTCCACTTCCGTTATGCTGATGTCCACGCCGGACACATCAGCCACCTCGGCAGCTATGCTCCTGAAGCGCCGTTCCGCCTCCACCATCCGGGACATATCGACGTCCCGGAACTCCATGCCCATATCTACCTGGCCGGGAATGACGTTGTAGGTGTCCGAATGAACTCTCATCATACCCACGGTACCGGCGCGGCATATCTCCTCTTCGGTGACCACGGCGTTCACCGCAACGGTGAGCTTGGATGCAGCCAAGAGGGCGTCCTGGCGAGCGTCCATGGGTGTCGTCCCCGCATGATTGGCGAAGCCCTTCACCGACACCTCATAAACCGCCCTTCCGGTAATGCCCGACACTATTCCCATGGGTATCCCGGAACGGTAGAGGACAGGCCCCTGCTCGATGTGAAGCTCCAGGTAAGAATCTATCTCCCCGGGCTGGCGTACGCACTCGGCGATCCTGTCCAGATCACCTCCGATAGCCCGGAGATGCTCGGCAACTGTCACGCCATCGGGATCGACGGCGATGTAATCGCCCTCCTCCCAGAGGCCAGCCATGGCCCTGCTTCCCAGGAGCCAGCGATTGAAGCGGGTCCCTTCTTCGTTGGTGAACACCAGGACTTCCAGGGGATGCTGGGTGGGGACGTCCAGGTCGCTGAGGGACTGGACCACCTCGATGGCCGCCAAGCTTCCCAGGGCCCCGTCATACTTGCCCCCGTTGGGGACCGAATCGACATGGGAACCCAAGGCGATTGGAAGCAGGTCGGGATTCGAGCCGTTTCGCCGCCCAATGATGTTGCCGGCAGCATCGATACTCACCTGCAGGCCCGCCTGCTGCATCAACCCGATGACGAAGGCGCGGCCCTGCACATCCTCAGGAGAGAAGGCGACCCGCTGCATGCCGGCCGGACTGTCTCCTATGCGTCCGAGCTGCTCCAGCCTGGAGTTCAAACGCGCTGCGTTGGTGCGGGCGTCTGCCATCTCTAGTGCATGGGAGAGAAGGATGCAGGTATGAGGAGCTTGTTCTCTGCCCTGATCTGGAACTCCCGGGTTGGCGGGGGCCAGTTGGGGTCTTTCGTTGACTCAGCCCTGATCCTGAGCCTGTCGTCCAGGGAGTTGTAGGGCCACAGATGTACCCACTTGTTGAGGGCGCCCACGTCGGAGTAGAAGCATCCGGCGCAGGGGGAGTACTCCTCGCGGTATGGCATGGCTGCTCCCCAGAGCTTGACCACTTCCGCCATTACTCCCGCCCTGAAGGTGTAGGTGCGCATCTCGTAGAACCTGCCCAGAGCTTGGTCGCCCAGCGGCCTGGTGAAGGGTGCGGGGATCAGGATATCCGAGGTCATATCAACGATGCCGTCCAGGTTCTTCGGAGGCCAGTTGGGGTCCTTCCCCGCCTCGGCGACTATCCTCTCCCGCTCGGTTAGGTCTTCGTATGGCCATATGTGAATGACCTGGTTCAGCGGGCCAACATCGGTGCGGAAGAAGGCCGCCAGCTTTGAGTACTTTTCTCTGTGGGGCAGGGCTTCTGCGAAGCTCGCTTCGAACTCTGCCGCCGCCCCGCCGGGCTTCATGTTGTAGGTGCGCATTTCGTATATCATGTTCCTGTCCCTTCTACTCTCGTGCAATACCGTTTGAGAGCCGGCAGTTCCCCTGGGAAAAGACCCCAAACTAGGGTTCGCGATGGCGCTATTCTACCTTGGTGGATAAAGAGTGGCAACCTGACTTTCCTGTCCAGCCGCGCCCGTTTAGATATGATTGGTGGCGCCCCTTGATGGAAGGGCATAAGTAGCTGGCGGAGGGCGAAAGTCCCCGGCCGGGGAACGAATCTGAGGAAACGTTAGAGATGATGCGGGCCACGAAACCACTTAGACGGCGGATTCTAGGCGGAAAAGCAAGTGTTGTTCTAGAGTCCTTGTGCCCAACGACGTGCTTTGACTTCGACACCAAGCGGGGACCCGGCACCGTCATCGACTAAGAAGTCCGTCTGCTGGAGCGCCCCAGCACGGTGATTCGACCAAGGATCTACGTGTACAACAGGGGTGTCTTCAGGATTTGGCAAGCCGTCGATCCACCATCGGTTCCCGCCAGTATTGTAGAACCTTGCGCAGCTATTCAGAGCACCCCATAGTTGCCTCTTCGCCGGAGCCTTACCATTGAAGGTGGTGCCCCGAAGGAGTGCTTCAGACAATAGCTCCGTGATGTGCATTGGACGACCGTGCTCTCGGACAATCTCTTCATAGATCAAGGTGTTGGGCTTGCCTGTGGGCTTCTTCTTGGAGTTGGTGCGTCTGGCCGAGTGTGTCTTGTCCCCGACATCCTCTTTCATGCTTGCGATCTGTAGTCTGACCAACTTGTCAGCCGTTTCCCCGTCCGTTATCTCTTCTACTATCTGTCGCCAGAAGGCAGTACGACTCGCAATCATTGACAGGATGCCTCGACATTCATCCTCTAGATGTTCCGCTTCCTGCAACCTTGCACGTGCCAGTTTGAGTATGTCGTCCATTGCGCCTCCTTTGGGTGCTAGAGAAAATACCTAGAAAATCACTAGCGCCGTCCAGAACGGCGGCTGTACCATTGAAGTGCCCCTGGAGGGATTCGGACCCTCGACTTCTCGCTTAGCGGGCGAGCACTCTATCCAACTGAGTTACAGGGGCAAGTAAATGGGCCTGAACGTTTAGACGCCGCTCAGGCCCATTTTCACATTCGATGGGGGTCGCCGTCAACCCCTCGTTAGCTACGCTGGCAGACTCTTACCTTTCTGCGAGACTACTTCTTCTTTTTGGTTCTTGAGCGTCCTGTCAGCGAAATACGTCGCAGGTACTCAGTGCGCACATCAGACAGCAACCATAGCAACGTTAGTGACCCTGAGCCTGTTGCATACAATGGCCAGTCAATCTGGATTTGACCCTGCTCAATGGCGAGCCATGAATGGACAGAATAGCCAATGGTAACTCCAAGAATCGCCTTTGCGATGAAGATATACCAAGTTGACAGGCAGCTGCGTCGGAGTGCTTCAAGTTTGCTCTTGTCCATGAAAGGACCCCCTTTCTCAAAGGGAGGCCATCAGTTAGCGGTGCCGGCTAGTCACGCGGGGCTTGACGACGGCCTCCCAGGAATCCCAACGCACGGGCTCCTTCCTGTAGTGGAAACTCTTCGAAGTCTATTTGGACGCTTATGACGTGTTCGCTGCGGTAGTAGGCGAGAGGATTCAAGTAAATGACAGGTTTGGATTGCCCTTCAAGCAACCGGCGGTTAGTCCTAGAGATCTGTTTGTACAGGTCTTCTTGGCTACCTTCATCAATAGGTATTTCGTATGTGTGTTGGTGAGTAGTACCTGCTGTTGTTGTAATGGATACAATTATGCGTGGTGCCTGCGTCTGCACGGTTACTCTCCTATCGCTGGAATAATAGCCGCCGCCTGGGTTATCCTCCCAGGCGGCGATAGGGCTTACTTAGTCCTGCGTCGTCTCTGGGTCGGTTGGGCGTTTTGGGTGCTTTTGACGTGGCCCTTAACACGCACGCCGGCCCGTTTATGTGCACGCACACGGATCCACTTCTTGTCTCCCAGCGTTTTCGCCATATGCCCTTCCACCTTCCCTTCGTAATCTTCCATTCTATCACCTCCTCCTGTGGTCCCCCAATAGGACGAGGCCCGCCTTTGTACTCTCACGGCGGTATGGTCTCAGCGCTCGCTGAGGGGATATTGAACGAAACCCGTTGAGCTACGTGTAAGCGTGGTGGGTTCCCCTTCGGTTAGCATGACGGCGCTACGGTTGCGTTCCTTGGTCCAGCGCCCTGTGCAGATCAAAAGAGTTGGGTTTGGTGACCCCATGCCCCCTCGCTGGTCTGTACAAGGGAAAGCAGCCGTAGCAAGTCGCTAACCCTAGCCGTGAGGGGGCACCAATTTGCTACGGGCTCTGCTGCTCTTATGCCTATTAGCTCTATGCGCAGGATGTCTCAAAGCTAACATTATCCCCACTCCCGCCCGTTCACCCACGCTCGCCTCAACACCGGCACCCCGGCCCTTCCCTAGCTCCACACCCACCCCGCAGCCTCCGGCCTATGAGGTGCGTCTGATCTACGCTATACCTTCAGACCGTGACCATGACAAGGATTACGCAGACGCTATCGCTGATGCTCTCCTGGCTGTTCAAGGGTGGTATGCAAGCAAACTTGAAGGCCGCTCTTTCACGATAGCGAATAGCTTTCCGGAGGTATGCAACCTAAGCATGCCTGCGCGGTATTACGAGTTCGAGGATGGGTGGGATAGGGTCATAAAAGGGTTAAGCTCCTGTGCTCCCATCACATACCCTTCGGCCGAATACATCTGGGTGATATATCCCGATGTTCCTTTTGATTGTGATCGCTCGGAGCTAGGCGCCGGCGGGAATGGCGTCACCATCTTGCATAGGGGAGACCTAGAGGGCCTTTTGCATCCTGAAACCTATGTGCAGTGTGGAGGCTCTCCCAGGGGCGAGCATGGATGGGTCGGCGGCCTAGCGCATGAAATAGGGCATGCTTTAGGACTTGAGCACCCGCCCGGGTGTGATGATGGTATGCCTGAATGTGATGCGAGCGCCCTTATGTGGATGGGCTATTTCTGGGACTTCCCGGATACCTACCTAACCGACGACGATGTGATCAGGATACGGCGGTCGCCCTTCCTGGCCAGGTAGCGGAATGCTGTGGGTCACTGTGGTCACTGCGGTCGTTGTAGGACTAGTGCTAGTGCTGCGGAGGGTGTTTACATGATGGAGTGTGCGCCGGGAAACATTGGGGTGCCGACGGCCGTTGCGGTGATTGGCTTGGTGGTGGTAGTTGGGTTGGGGATGTGGTTATTCAGCCGGCTGGATCAGGACTCGCCTTGGCGCACGTACATTGGGATAGCTGGCGCCTTAATTTGTGTGCTTCTCGGTATAGTCGGTTGGCTTGATATATGTACCATGTGAGCGCCACGCTCAGAGTCCCATATACAACAAAACCAGATAAGATTGCGTATTCCATGCTTACACCATACCGCATAGCAATCGGCATCAACAGCCCATTCAGCTTCACTATGAGGGTCTTCAGTGGACAACGGCCCTCTGCGGAATGCTAACGATGTCTTTGTCCTAGGCTGGATGAGACGTTCGACACGTACCGGGAGGACTGATAAGCTCTATGGAGGAAGAGGAAATTGGCTAATCTGTGCCAAGTTCGCTACAACTGCGCAAGGAGGTATAAAATGACATCTACTCACCCCAAACGACGGACATTCTACAGCTTCCATTTTGACAATGATGCCTGGCGAGCAGGGCAAGTGCGCAATATAGGGGCTACGGAGCACGATGAACCTGTCTCGGACAATGCATGGGAAACCATCAAGAAGGGGGGAGATAATGCCATCAAGAAGTGGATCAACGATCAGATGGCATCCCGGTCTTGTGTGATTGTGTTGATTGGTTCAAAGACTGCCGACCGAAAGTGGGTCAACTATGAAATCGGCAGAGCATGGGATACCAAGAAGGGGCTCTTGGGTATCTACATCCATAAACTCCTCAATGAGGAGGGCAAATCTGCAACCAAGGGAAACAATCCGTTCAGCTACGTCAAACTCACCAATGGCGCCTCAATTGCCCAATATTCCAAGATCGTCAAGACTTACGACCCCCCGCAAACAGGCAGTAAGGACGTGTATGCCTACATAAAGGACCACATTGCGGGATGGGTCGAGGATGCTATAGACAATCGCCGTCAATAGAAGTGAAGAATGGAATCCTTTACTTTCGGTTCACCCTCAGTCCAAACCCACCTGACATTGTTGCAGGGGGTCATACAACGCATGGCTGAGAACAGCCGCTCCTGCAAGCTGTGGAGCATCACGGCGCTCTCGGCCGTGTTGTTCTTGGCTGCTAGAGCTGGAACGCCCTGGTACACGCTCCTTGCCTTGGTGCCAGTGTCTCTCATCCTTATACTGGATGTTTATTACTTGTCCCTTGAACGTAGGTTCCGAGGCTCGTACAGAGTCATATTGGAGAAGTTGCGCAGTGGCGATTATGGGGCAAAAGATGCCTATCAGATCACTCCGGAAAAGTTTTCAATGGCTATACTAGCAAGATGCATCCTATCTCCCTCGGTGTATCTCTACTATCCCCTTGCTCTCGGCATCGCTGCGGTGGTATTTGGGGCTCAGTGTATCTTAGGTGTGGGGGCTGATTAGACCGGTAAGAATGCTGGACAATGAGTCACGATCGCTCTAATTGCAACGATGTGAAATGGCAGTTCATGTCAATGTGGATGGTTTCGCCCCTCGTATGCGTTGGTAGCCTGGCCGTTTACTATGCTACCCGTTCCACCATCCACCGGGCCTCCTTGTCCTTAAGCCCAGCTTGCTTGTTAACCAGTATGGTTGCCGAGTAAACCAGCACGCTCATCAGGCAATGGAGCCTTATGTGATCAAAGCCTCGGATGTGGTGGCGCTCTAGCCTGCGGTAGTGCTTTAGGCTCCTAAAGACACGTTCGATGCTATATCGCTTGTCGTAGAAAGCCTTCCAAGCAGGGCTCTCGCGCCTTACATTAGGTGGACCGAACAGGCGCAGGTTTTCGCTGGGGTCTTGCCAGAACTCGTCTTGGCAATGCGGTACCCCGCCCTTCATGCTCCCTTTCTTTTCACACCCGGCGCACCTATACAGGTGACCCTTCGCCGGGTCCGACCTAACATAGTCCATAGCAACATTGCCAATGCAAGTGGGTGCGCCATCCTTTGTGTAGAGGCTCTTAGTTTGCTTCCCCTCTCCTGCTTTGTCCGTGATCTTGATGATAGGCAAGATACCCTTCCTATGTAGGTAATCGAAGTTGTACCCGGCATCATATCCCCTGTCAGCCATTAGCGCCGTAGGCTTTAGCCAGGAGAGCTGGCCTAGCACCTTATCCATCACCTTGACCAGCATAGGGTTATCGCTCCGGTTGGCGGGGGTCAGTATGCAACCCAATGGCACCTCATAGTTGGCGTCGGATACCATGTGCATCTTAAACCCCATAATGAATTGCTTGCTGCCCTCTTTGGCCTGGGTGGTGTTCTTGTAACCCCATTCCGCCTCGGGATCGCTCCGTTCTGTGCGTCCGCTACGTTTGCTCTTGCGGTGAGGGCTGCAATGGCTTCGCACCGTCGTTGAATCAATTGCTAGCTCATCACCTAGGTCGGGCGTGATCTCCTTATGCTTGTCAGCTACCTGGGTGATAACCTGCTCTACCATGTCGGCATGGTGGGGTTCCTTTAGTCGTTGGATGAACCGGTTGAAGGTGCGCCGGTCGGGGAGCTTGCTAGGCAACCCACAAAGTTCCCTCAGCGGGTGGTCACACCTTAGCCTGTTGATCAGCTCGTTGGTGCTTCCCATGTTCAGGAAGAAGCTAACAAGGTACGCCCGCCACATTGCCTGCAGAGGATACCCATATCGGCCTCGGTACCGATGCTCCCACAGGTGGACCAGCAGATGGCCGGCGGGTAGAAGCTCAAAGAGGGCGCTAAGTTTGCCGAGAATGCCCGCACCAGGGGCTGGACAGGGGGTGCTATTGGTAGTAGTGTGGTATTGACGTACCATCGGGGTCGTCTCCCTTTGGTATGTGAGGCCAGATCGGTGCTAACGGTCTGGCCTCAACTTATTATTTGCTCCACTGCCATACTAGAGGGCTGTTTCGTGGAACTCAATGGGATATTCCCCCAAGTTATTGTTCACACCGATTTGTTAGTTATATCAATCACAATGTGGGACGCCGTCTCTTACGGTTGATTTCCTCTTAGACCCCTATAGAATCCCCGGAGAGCGCTCCCTCTCCTTCCCCCATGCTTGAGGTGGGTGTTTTTGTGCTACAATCCCGCCCGACGACCCCGATGTAGATCTAAGGCTCAGAGAGTACCGTTTTGGGTCGTCAAGCTCCTGCCTGGCGCATGCTGCCGAGCCCGCTCATGTTGCCGGGCAGGAGCGCCTCCCCCATATAGTACGCAAAGAAGGAGCCCTATCTATGAGCGAGTCCTGCGTTCAAATACCATGGATGGAGATCATCCTTTTTGCCGTTAGCGCAGGCGGGTGCATTGTTGGCATAGTTGTTTTCAAGAACGCTTCCGATATCGTAGGACGGGTGGTTGGGGTGGTTCTTACGTTTCTTGGCGGGATGTTTGGCGTGTCCTACGCAATCGTTCTCGCTCTAGCCATCCTGGAAGTTTTGTTCCAATGTACAGAGCAATTGCTCCAATGATCGCAGAATGCACCATCATGTAGGCAAACTGTTTTATCGATAGCTCCATAGGCGTGAAATCCATTCCCCTCTCCTCATCAGGTGATGGGAGATGATAGCGGGACAAAACCACGAATTCCAGCTACACGCCAGCTACTTTTGCCCTTCCATCCCCCTTGGATGTTTCTTGACATCATGCACGGGCAGGTATAGCCTTGGCCTAATACGCGTTGTGAGGTGTTCAGGATGGGTGCACCCCAGTTCAAGGAGCTCCGGCGGGCCTACGGTTTCGACGAAGTTGCCATAGTACCGGGCGAGGTCACCATCAACCCCAGCATGGCATCCACAGACTTCAGCATTGGCGACCACACCTTCGATATCCCCGTAGTTGCTGCAGCTATGGATGCGGTTGTATCCCCCACGTTCGCATCGGCCATGCACGAGGCCGGAGGCTTCGGGGTCATGAATCTCGAAGGGATCTACACTCGGTACCCCGATCCCTACTCGATACTGGAGGAGCTAACCTCGGCCCCCCAGGCTGAAGTAACCTCCATGCTGCAGAAGGTGTATTCCGGCGAAGTTAGGGAAGACCTCATCGGAGACTGCGTGAGGCAGGTGAAGAAGTCCGGGGCGGTCTGCGCCGTCTCGGTTACGCCCCAAAACACCAAACGCTTCTCCCCGATAGCGGTGGAAGCGGGGGCCGACTTCATCGTCGTCCAGTCAACAGTGACCACAGCCAGGCACATGTCCCGGAGCTACCGGGGTTTGGTATTCTCGGAGCTGCGCAGCTACATCAAGGTGCCCGTGATCGTAGGCAACTGCGTTACCTACGGCGCCAGCCTGGAACTGATGGAAACGGGCATCGACGGTGTGCTGGTGGGCGTGGGGCCCGGGGCTGCTTGCACAACCAGGGAGGTGGTCGGAATGGGGGTTCCCCAGGTGTCCGCGACCCTCGAGTGCGCTGCAGCGCGGGAAGAGTACTTCAAGCGCACCGGCAGGTACGTAACGGTCATCACCGACGGGGGCATTCGAACGGGCGGGGATATATGCAAGTCCATCGTCTCAGGCGCCGATGCAGTGATGCTGGGGACCCCCTTCGCTCAAGCTGCCGAGGCCCCAGGGCGCGGTTACAACTGGGGCATGGCCAACCCCCATCCAGAGCTTCCCAGGGGCACCCGCATCAAGGTGGGGACCAAGGGCAGCCTGGCCGATATCCTGTTCGGCCCCACATCGGTCACCGACGGCACTCAAAACCTGGTGGGAGCGCTGAGGGTTGGCATGGGAATGTGCGGCGCTTACACCCTGCGGGACCTGCACAAGGCCGAGATGATCATCGCCCCGTCCATCAAGACCGAGGGCAAGTTCTTCCAGAGCTTCAACTAGCAGGTCATAAGCCCACGGCCCGGAGCTATTTTCGGCGGCTGCTGAGCTGCTCCCACACTGCGCTGGGAGCCACACCGGAAGCGGATAGCAGCACCAGGGTGTGGTACAGCAGGTCGGCGACCTCGGGCGCTATCTCCTCCGGCTTGGACTCGGCAGCTGCGATTGCTACCTCTCCCGCTTCCTCGATCACCTTCTGAGCGATTCGCCCGACCCCGCCTTTGAACAGGCTGGTCGTGTAGCTGCCCTCGGGAAGTTCCAGCTTTCTGTCCTGGATCAGGGCGTACAGCTCCTCCAGCACGCCTGAGCTTGCATCTGATCGCTGGTACTCCTCAGGCGCCTCTTCCATGGGTGTGAAGAAGCAGGAGACGTTGCCGGTGTGACAGGTCGGGCCGTGGGGCTTCACCTTCAGCAGGACCGTGTCGCCATCGCAATCCAGGAAAGCCTCTTCGACATCCAGGAAGTTCCCCGAAACCTCACCCTTGTGCCACAGCTCCTCACGGCTCCGGCTGTAGAACCATGCCTGACGCCCTTCCATGGTGCGTTTCAGCGAGCCGGGATTCATGTAGCCCAGCATCAGCACCTGGCCGGTGTTGGCGTCCTGGGCAATTGCCGGTATCAAGCCCTTGTCGTCCAGCTTTGCTTCCAAGGCAACCCGTCCTTTACGGGGAGCAGTCTCCGCTGCTCCCAAGAATGCTCACCGAGCGCCATCCAGCACACCTGCCAGCTCGTCCAGGCTGGACAGCACGTAGTCAGGTTGGGGACCTGCCGGGTCCAGGGGCAAACCGGGGCGGTTGATCCACGCTGCCCTCATCCCAACCGCCTTGCACCCCAGCACATCATCGTGGAGGCTGTCCCCGATGTACAGAGACTCCTCTGGCACAACCCCCATCTTCTCCATAACGATCCTGAAGGGCGCTGGCAGAGGTTTATAGGACTGGACCTCCTCAGAGGAGACCACAGCTTCAAAGTGCCACCCCTGGCGCTCCAAGATTGGGTAGAGGTAGTCGTTGTCGGCGTTGGACAGAAGTCCAGTCCGCCAGCGTTGTTGTATCCCAGGCAGGGCCGACAAGGCATCGGGATAGGGCGCCCGCTCACCCATATCTCGGATGGATGCCTTGGCCGCAGCCGAGGCATCGGCTTGGATTCCCAGCTCTTCGAAGGCTTCGACAAAGCAGTCCCTCCACGCCTCTTCGTAGGCCTTGAAGGGTGGGCTCTTTTCGGGCTCCTCAAAGTTGAGCCTCACCTTTCGGAACTGCATCTCCCTGGGCTTCCACTTGTCGAACAGGGTCTGTCCTGAGATATCCAGCCCCTGGTCCGCGCATATGCGCCCGAACAGATCTACCCACAAGCCGCTGTTGTTCTCAGCCAAGGTCTCGTACATGTCGAATATGACGGTTGTAATCTGACCCATCGTCGTCCTTTGATTCTAGCGTTATGCCGGTTTCGTCCTGCGACGCCTACAGGCGGACGGGCACGCCCCTTTGGTGCAAGTACTCCTTCGCCTGACCGATGGTGTAGGCGCCATAGTGGAATATGCTGGCTGCCAGGGCTGCATCGGCGCACCCTTCGGTGAAGGCATCGTACAGGTGCTCCAGCGTTCCGGCGCCCCCGCTGACGATCACCGGGACCGGCACTGCCTGACCCACTGCCCTGTTCAGCTCGTGGTCGTAGCCCGTCTGCTGACCATCGGCATCCATACTGGTAAGCAGTATCTCGCCGGCACCTATCTCCACCGCGCGCACAGCCCACTTCACCGCATCTATGCCTGTAGGGGTGCGTCCGCCCCGGACATACACCTCCCACCCGGAACCTTCATCGAGGCCGAGGTCGGAGCCGTTCGACTCCCCGGTTGATGCACTTTTGGCATTCACTCGCTTAGCATCTATAGCCAGCACGATGCACTGGCTGCCGAAACGCCTTGCGCCTTCGGCCAGCAGATCCGGGTCATTGACAGCGGCGGTGTTCACCGAGACCTTGTCCGCCCCGGCCCTCAACAGGCGCTGGACATCATCGGCGCTGCGTATCCCCCCACCGACGGTGAGGGGGATAAACACCTCTTCGGAGACCTGCTTAACGACCTCGACCATAGTATCCCGCCCCTGGGCGCTGGCGGTGATGTCCAGGAACACCAGCTCATCGCCCCCCTGGCGGTCATAGAGAGCGGCCAACTCCCTGGGGTCGCCCGCATCCTGAAGGTCAACGAAGCTGACCCCTTTAACCACGCGGCCGGCGTCAACGTCGAGGCACGGTATTATTCTCTTGGTAAGCATAGCTAAGGCGAGGGGATGGCCCTACAGGTTTTTCGCCATGGTCATGTACTGCTGACCGTTCAGGTCCCGCCAGCCCCGGTGCTGGAATCCCGCCTGCCGGCAGAGCCCCATCATCTCGTCGGGATCGATGCGATGTTCCAGTGGGGGTCCCGATTCCGTCTCTTTCTTGAACCACTCCAGGATGGTGCACCAGCCCTTGGGCTTGAGCAGGCCGCGCGCTGCTTCCAGGAACGCCACCCGGTCCTGGGGATGGTGAGCAACGAAGGCCAAGAATACCCCATCCAGGGTGCCATCGGCTACAGGGAACTCCGCCTCTTGGCACCGCAGTACATCTACGTTGCCGAGCTTGGCCTCCGCCACTCTTTCGCGCAAGGCGTGCAGCATTCCTTCCTCGATGTCCAGGGCGTACAGCTTGCCATGGATCAGGTACTTGGCAATGGGAATGGTGAAGAATCCCGGTCCACATCCGATATCTGCTACATGGTCGTAGGGTTCGATGGGCATGTAGTTGAGGATGGTGAAGGGGTCGGTAAGCTCTGCCCGTTCAGGACGAAGCAGCCTCTGGATAAAGGCCTCGGTTTCGGGATACTCAAAGCGTTCCGTCAATACATGGCTCCTAATCGCCTGGGGCAGATCCCTACAAGTTCGGCTTGGCAGCTTCGATGGCCGCTTCCAATCGTATATCCCCAGTGTACAACGCCCGTCCCAATATAGCACCTTCCACGCCTGTCCCCGTTAGCTCCCTGATGTCTTCCTCGGAGCTGATGCCACCGGACGCCAGGATAGCCCCGGACGTGGACCGGACAAGCTGACGGAGGGCGTCGAAATTGGGGTGGGTCAAGGTGCCGTCCCTCCCAATGTCGGTGCAAAGGAACCGGGGAACCCCAAGGGCGCCCATGCTCTGCACGAGGTCGGAGGCCAGCACTGTAGTACCTTCCACCCAGCCCCTGGTGGCAACGTATCCGTTTCGGGAGTCCACAGCCACCACAACCTGCTCCCCTCCATGGTTGCGGCACAGCGCTTCGACCAGGGCCGGGGCTTCTATGGCGGCGGTGCCAAGAACTACCCGAGATACTCCCAATTCCAGCAGGCCTTCCGCCGACTCCCTGGTCCTTACACCTCCGCCCACCTGGACGGGGATATGCAGGACCGCCACAAGCTCCCGGATCACATCGTAGTTGGTCTGTTCACCGGTTGCCGCACCGTCCAGGTCTACGATATGCAGTCGCTCGGCTCCCTCATTCTGCCATCGTTGGGCAACATCCAGGGGATCGGATGAGAACACGGTCTCCTGGGCGAAGTCTCCCTGGTACAGGCGCACGCAACGCCCGGCCTTCAGGTCCAGGGCGGGGATTATCTCCATGACGCTGAGGCGTAGTCGACGAAGTTCTTGTATATCTTCAGGCCGTAGTCGCCGCTCTTCTCTGGGTGGAACTGGGTTGCCATAACGTTCCCCTGGGTCAAGATGCTGCAGAAGGGCAGCCCATATTCAGTAACGCCCGTTGCGACATCGTCCTCCATCGGCTGGGCATAGTAGCTGTGAACGAAGTAGAAGTAGCTGCCGTCGGGTATTCCATGCAGCAGCGGGTGGTAATGCCTGAAACTGACGCTGTTCCAGCCCATGTGAGGCACCTTCAGGCCATCGGGCAGCTTGCGCGTTGTCCCGGATACGATGCCCAGGCAGGGAGAGCTGCCCTCCTCGGTGTCATCCATCAGGATCTGGAGGCCCAGGCAGATGCAGAGCATCGGCTTGCCCGACGCCACCGCCTCCTTCAACGGCTCCACAAGTCCCCGCTGTTCCAGGGCCTCCATGGCGGCCCTTCCTGAACCGACCCCCGGGAGCACTATGGCATCGGCATCTGCAAGAGAGGCGGGATCCGATGTCAGGACCGGCTGGGCGCCTGCGTTTTCCAGGGCCCTGGAAACGCTGCGCAGGTTGCCTGACTCATAGTCCACTACCTTAACGATCAGCTTTGTCATCGTGCCGAACTACTCTGCCGTCCGCTCTCGAGGGGACAGCCTTACACCTTCTCCAGGGGTATGGAACGGTCCTGGAACCTGGCCAGGACGAACAGCAGGTCCCCCAGCCGGTTCAGGTAGCTCAGAATGTGATCGTTGGTGAGCAAGCCCATCTGCTTTAGGTCGACGGCCCGTCTCTCCGTGGTGCGAATCTTGGCCCTGGCCAGATCGATGGCTGCGGATGGTGGAGACCCACCGGGCAGGATGAACACGTTGGGCATCTCGGCTTTGCTTTCCAGGTCATCAATGGTCTCCTCCAGGTGGGTGACCATTTCGGGGCCTACGGGGTTGAAGTGGGTAAGGAACAGGTCGTACTTATCGGGATCGGTCGCCAGTTCCGACATGACCACAAACATCTCCCGCTCCAGGTCCTTCAGCAGGGTCTTGACCTCGGCATCGTCGCTCATGGCCCTTCCCAATCCCATGGCCGATACAGCTTCATCCGCGACACCGTAAGCTTCGGTATGGGGATCGCCCTTACGGACCCTGCCTCCGTACAGCAGGCTCGTCTCGCCCGCGTCACCATACTTGGTGTATATCCTCTTTCGATGAGAAGAAGTCATCGTTCCTCGCTCGGGGCCGTAATTTCAGGACAGAGCAGATGCCCGGTGGGCAGGGGTCGGAAGGGACTAAATTCTAGCACAGGGGTACCCTGCACGCTATACTTGGGGCAGCTACGCGCCGGAGATGGCAGATGACCGCAGTCCAGGTAGTGGGCATTCAAGGGATTCCCGAGGTGCAGCAGGGCGACGATTTGTCGCAGCACATCCATGCGGCCCTGGACGTGCAAGGTCTACCTCTGAAAGCGGGAGATATTCTTGTCGTCACCCAGAAAGTCGTATCCAAGGCCGAGGGCAGGGTAATCAACCTGGATGATGTATCAGCTTCGCAGGTCGCCGTCCAGCTAACTGAGGGAAGCCACCGGGACCCTCGCCATACCGAGGTGATACTGAGGGAAAGCCGGCGGATTGTGCGCATGGACCGGGGCAACATCATCAGCGAGACCCGCCACGGCTTCATCTGCGCCAACGCCGGCGTAGATGCATCCAACCTTCCCGAGACGGGCACCATAGCGATGCTGCCCGTCGATCCCGACGCTTCGGCGCGAGACATCCGACTAGGCATCCTGGCAAAGACGGGCAAGGAAGTTGCGGTGGTCATCTCCGACACCTTCGGCAGGCCCTGGCGGGAAGGGGCTGTCAACGTAGCAATAGGAGTGTCGGGAATGGATTCTGTGGTGGACTACCGCGAAAAGGAAGATGCCTACGGTCAGATGATGCGCACTACGGTCATCGCAATAGCTGATGAGATAGCGGGAGCAGCCGAGCTGGTAACCGGCAAGACCGATGGGGTGCCTGTAGCTTTGATTAGAGGTTACCGGTACGAGGGAGGCGATGAAGGGGCAGGTAAGCTGGTGCGGAGCCCTGAACGGGACATGTTCAGATGACGTATGCCGAAGCTGGTGTCAGAAGGACCTAACCCTCAGACAAGTCGTCGGCGCCTTCCGACGATGTATCGGCGGTAGCGTAGTTCGCCGTGGACTGGGACGACTCTTCTCCCCACGAGATCGCATCTATGTAGTTCTTGAACTCCCTGGTTGCATCGCAAAGCTGGCATATCCCCCTGCTTACCGGGCCTTGGGGAGATTCGATCAGCCAGTGATGCTTGCACTCGGATGACTCCGCTTCTTCACGGGGACTGGGCCTGGAAACCTGCCGCACCATACCTATACTGCTCCTTTCCTTGGTCGCAAAATCTAGCATGGGCATATTTTTGTCGTCAAGGTAATTTTGCTACGTGGGAAACCCTGTTTGTGGGACTTGAACGTTGCAGGGAGTGGCTTTGTTCCAGTGCCGTACCTGGGTTATACTCCCAGACGCCAGCCCGAAAAGGCTGGGAGACGTACCCGCACACCCCAAGAAGGACGGATGGAACGACCTCCATCGACAGGTGACCGAATAGTTCGGCGGCCAAGATCGCGGGAAGTGGTCCCCGTGGTTGTGAAGCCCTCACCGCCACGGCATCCTTCCCGGCAATTCGTTCCCGCCTTTATCCTCTTCTACAGCTTCAGCGGTCTGGTGCTGCTTGGTGGACTGCTCCTTGCCCTCCCCTTTTCCAGCAACGACGACGGGTTCACCCCCTTGGTCCTGGCGTACTTCACGGCAACCTCTGCCGTAACCGTAACTGGGCTAACCGTTGTGGATACGGCCACATACTGGACCGATTTCGGGAAAGCTGTCATCTTCGCCCTGATGCTGATAGGCGGGCTGGGTTTCACCTCCCTTGCAACCTTCTTTCTCATCGTGCTCGGTCAGCGTATAACCCTCCCCGAACGGATGCTGATGCGGGACACCATGGGGGTCGACAGGCTTGGCGGGATAGTGCCCCTCCTGCGCAACATCATCCTGATAGTTACGTTGATTTATGTGATCGGCGCAGCCCTCATCTGGTGGCGTCTCCACGGCGAGTTCTCGACGGGAGAATCTGTTTGGCAGTCGATTTTCCTCTCGGTTTCCGCATTCAACAATGCCGGTTTTTCCATCCTCCCCGACTCGAACAGCCTTAGTATCTTCTTTGGGGACATCCCCCTCCTCGCAGCACTGGGAGCTCTGATCGTTCTGGGAGGAATCGGGTGGACCGTGCTGGTGGATGTGTTCAGGCAGCACCGCTTCTCACGATTCGCCCTGGACACCAAGATGGTAATTGTTACCAGCATGTTCCTGTGGGCGCTGGGAGCGGTTGTGCTCTTCATTGCAGAGTTCGACAACGAGCACACCCTAGGGGCCTCTTCATTGGGGATGAAGACCGTCCACTCCATCTTCCATTCAATCAGCGGCAGGACCGCTGGGTTGACCACCATCGATGTCAGCCAGACCACCCAGCTACATGACCTCTTTTACCCGCTCCTGATGTTCATTGGCGGATCTGCCGGCTCGGTGGCCGGGGGCATCAAGGTGGCAACCCTCGCGGTCATCATTGCCGCCGTGGTGTCGTCGGTGCGCGGAAGATTGCAGGCCGAAGCTTTCGGCAGGGAAATCCCCCACTTCCAGGTACACAGGGCCCTCACGGTAGCGGCCCTCGGCATGGTGATCGTGTTTGCCATTTGCCTTGGACTTACCTTGACGGAAAGGTCCAGCGACATACCCTTCCTGGACCTCTTCTTCGACACCGTATCGGCCTTCGGCACCACAGGTCTGTCCACCGGAGTGCCTTCGGAGCTGAGCTCAGCCGGCAAGGTGCTGTTCATAATAACCATGCTGGTCGGGAGGCTGGGACCCCTCACCCTCGCCCTTGCCCTGACACCCAGGCAGGAAGCAACCGTATATCGTTTTGTTCAGGAAAGGGTTAAAATAGGTTAGAAATCATACCTGAACCCGGGCTGAGGAGCACGGCATGTCAAAACAGGTAGTCGTCGTAGGGTTGGGCCGGTTTGGCGCAAGCGTGGCTGAGGAGCTCTACCAGATGGGCCACGATGTGCTGGGCATCGATCTGGATGAGTCAAATGTCCAGGACATGCTGGGGCACGTTACCTACGCGGTCAGGTCCGATGCTACCAACGAAGCAGTGCTCAAAGAGCTTGGCGTATCCAACTTCGATGTGGCGGTCGTGGCAATCGGTTCCGATGTTCAGGCCAGCATCCTCGTAACAGTGCTGCTAAAGGACCTGGGCATCCCTTATATCGTAGCCCGTGCCATAAACGAGATTCACGGCAACGCCATCGGTCGGGTCGGCGCGGACAAGGTGATCTATCCGGAGCAGGAGATGGGGCGCAGGCTGGCCCACACCGGGTTTGAGCTGGGTGTGCTCGACTACATGGAAGTCGCCCCCAACTACGGCATAACCAAGCTTAGATCCCCGGACCTCTTTGTTAGGAGGACCCTCTCCGAGGCGGGACTCGCAAGTCCCAGGGACAAGTACCATGTAGCGGTGCTGGCCATACGGCGAGGGCGGGAGTACCTGCTGGTGCCCGGGCGTGACGAACAGATCCGGGCGGGCGATATCCTTATTGTCGCCGGCAGCAGCAACGAGATCGCGAAGGTACATGTTTCGGCAATCGGGGAGCAAGGAAGGCGGGAGCTTAGCGCACCCGACCGAAATGGCAGCGATTCCTTAGCTGAATGAGAAAGAACGGCTAGCGTGGCGGAAAAGTTCAGGAAGATTCTTGTCCCGGTTAACGGCAACCATGCCGGCGAAGGGGCTTTCCGCTTGGCATGCCAAATGGCCAAGGAAAACAAAGCCCAGGTCTGCGCCCTCCATGTAATCGAGGTCGGCCAGGAGCTTCCCCTGGACGCAGATGTCAACAACGATGCCGGCGAAGCCATCCTCACCAACATCGAAGCCCTTGCCAAGGAAGAAAAGTGCCGCGTGGCGGCTGTGTATGTCCAAGCCCGGCATGCAGGTCCGGCTATAGTCCGGGAAGCCCATGAACGGGACTTCGAGGTCATCGTCATGGGCATTCCCTACAAACGACGGTTCGGCCAGTTCACCCTGGGGGATACCAGCTCCCACATCCTCAAGCATGCCTCCTGCCCTGTACTGGTGGTCCGAGAGAAGCCGGCTCCCGGAAGAAGCAGCTACGGGATAAGGGCCGAAACCATCCCATGAAGGTGCTTGTGGTGGGCAGTCAAAGGGTGGCCAGCATCCTGGCCACCTCCCTGGCCGAGGATGGCCACGAGGTGACGGTGCTGGGCGGCGACGGTGAGCAGCTTGAACAGATTTCCGACGAGCAGCCCGTCGAGGTGCTCCTTTCCAGCGGCTCCCTGATGGAGGACTTCAGGGATGTTGATATCGATTCGGTAGATGTGTGCCTTACCGTTTCCAGCGACGACAACTGGAATGCCATGGCAGCCCAGGTCGCCAGCTCGGTCTTCCAGGTACCGAAGGTTATCTGCCTGGTAGAGGAACCCGAGAAGGAAAGCTTTTATCGACGTTTGGGTATCCGCACCATATGCCCGACAACCATATTGGCCGATATCATCAGCACCGCTATTGTGGAGGAAGGCTAGCAGGGCCCTGGAGATTAGGTCATGTACATTGTCGTAGTTGGCTGCGGAAACATCGGCTTTCATCTTGCCAAGGCTTTAGTGGCCATAGGGCATGAGGTCCTTGTGATCGACAAGGACCAGCACCGGTGCGACACCCTGCGGGATGAGCTGGAAAGCATCGATATCGCCATGCAGGGAGACGGGACCCAGATAGATGTGCTCAAGGCCGCCGGGGCTGTTAGGGCCGATGTGCTCATCGCTGTCGCCGCTACCGACCACGATAACCTTGCTGCCTGCCAAGTGGCTAAGCACAGTTTTGCCACCCCCAGGACCATGGCCTTGGTGCGGGACCCCCAGAACGAAGCCCTGTTCAAGACATCGGGAGTGGATGTAACCATTGGCAATACTCACCCCATCGTGTCAACCATAGAGGAAGGGATTCCCGGCCACGCCCTGGTGCACCTGATGAACCTGAAACCCAGGCACATGCAGATGGTCAGCATCACCATCCCTCCGGATGCAGCCGTAGTGGGAAGCCTGTTGGAGAACATAGTTCTGCCTCCAAACAGCTTCATCACCCTTGTTGTAAAGGACAACGAAGCCCTCATGCCCTGGAACGAGGTGGTCATCGATGCTGGAGATGATGTGGTCGTGGTAACCAGCATCGAAGAGGAACCCCTTCTATACGAAACCCTGGTCGGTGCAGGATAATGGCAAAGCGCCTTGCCTATCTGGGGCCGGCAGGCACTTTCTCGGAAGAGGCGGCCGTCCAATACGACCCGGGCGCGGAGATGGAACCCCATGCCAGCATCCCGGCGGTAGCCCTTGCAGTTGCGTCGGGCATGGCCGACGAAGGGGTTGTGCCCATCGAGAACAGCCTGGAGGGATCGGTAACCTTCACCCTCGACACTCTGATACAGGAAGACCGCCTGCTCATTCGCCACGAGCTGGTGCTTCCCATAGAACACTGCCTGATTGTTAAGCCCGGGATAAAGTCGGGAGAGATACAGGCCATATACTCCCATCCCCAAGCCCTAGCCCAGTGCAGAAGCTTCCTGGAACGCTGCTTTCCCAAGGCCCAGCAAATAGCTTCCCTCAGCACAGCCGCCGCTGTGGATGATGCCAGGGAAAGCGCCGAGATCTCTGCCGCCATTGCTCCCCGCAGGGCTGCTGAGCTTCAAGAGATGGAGATTCTCGGCGAGGGCGTCCAGGACAGCTCTTCCAACGTCACCCGCTTCGTGGTGTTGGCTCACAGCGACCATCCCCGGACGGGAAAAGACAAGACATCGCTGTGCTTCTCGTTCCAAGAGGACAAGCCGGGGGCCCTTTACAACGCCCTGGGGGTCTTTGCCCACAGAGACATCAACCTGACCAAGATCGAGTCCCGTCCCTCCAAGCAGTCGTTAGGGGACTACATCTTCCTGATCGACATGCACGGGCACAGGGAAGACCCTGTTATCGCAGCCGCAATCGAGACGGTCAGGATTCACACTTCGATGCTGAAGGTGTTCGGCTCTTACCCACGCTGGGACACCTGACAGCCCTAGCCCATCTCCCCGCCGCCGGAGACGCTCACCGCCAACCCGGTCATGTAGTCCGACTCAGAAGACGCCAGGAAGGCGGCCATCCGCGCGACATCTGAACTCTGGGCCACCCGCCCCAGGGGAATGTCTTGTCCACGGGCATCGAGCATAGAGGCATGATGCTCTTCCACGCTGACACCCGGGGGCGTAAACGCCTCGGCGATGTATCCCACCCGCTCGGTATCCACCAGCCCCGGGCAGATGGCGTTGACGTTGATCCTGTGCGGCGCGAGCTCGTGGGCCAGCGCCTGGGTGAACCCCACGATGGCAAATTTGGATGCGCAGTAGGCCGCGTAGCGCGCCCGGCCCTTCTTGCCCATCCCCGAGGACATACTGATGATCTTGCCTCCGGAACCCTGGCGGATCATCTCCCTGGCACCAGCCCTGGAGCATAGAAAGGTCCCCTTTACGTTTACCCTCTGGACGGTGTCAAACACATCCTCTTCCAGCTCGACGACGGGGACGCGGTCGGGCCCTGGGCGGGAACCGGCGTTGTTGATCAGGATATCCACGTGTCCGAAACGTTCAATTACACGGCGGAACATGTCATCGACCTGGTCGCTGTTGGAAACGTCGGCGATGATGTGCATAGACTCCCGGCCTATGTCCTCTATCTGGCGGACCACATCCTCCACCCCACCCCAGGAAGCTGAACGTCCCGAGTAGGGATTGGCGTCCACATCATTCACCACCACATCGGCGCCCTCCTGGGCTAGGCGGACCGCTATGGCCCTACCGATCCCCTGCTCTCCTCCGGCGCCCGTAATGAGGGCAACCTTGCCTCTCAAGTCATACATTGCACCCTCCGTCGGCTGACTTAATGCACGACCCGCCAGTAAGCGGGTCAGCGCTGGGTTGGCTGGCTGCCCGCCTCTTCGGCCTCCACCACCACATGAATGTCCTTATCTCCCCTACCGCTGAGGCACAGCAGGGCCGTCTTGTCTCCGGCTAATCCCGGGGCCAGGCGGGAAAGGTACGCGATGGCGTGAGCCGGTTCCAGCGCAGGGATTATTCCTTCAGTACGGCATAGCAGATGGAACCCCTCCAAGGCATCGCCGTCGTTGACGGCCAGATACCTGGCGCGCCCCGTCTCCTTGAGATAGGAGTGTTCCGGTCCGACCCCTGGGTAGTCCAAGCCCGCCGACACGCTGTGAGTTTCCATCACCTGGCCGTTGTCATCCTGGAGCAGGTAGGACATGGAACCATGGAGCACACCGGGGGTCCCTTTGCTGAGGGAGGCGGCATGCTTGTTGGTGTTGATGCCCTCACCGCCGGCCTCCACACCTATGAGCATAACCGACTTATCATCAACAAAAGGATAGAAGGTCCCGATGGCGTTGCTCCCGCCGCCCACGCAGGCGACGACATAGTCGGGCAGCCCCCCCTCTGCCTCCATCAGCTGGGAGCGCGCCTCCCTCCCGATCACCGACTGGAAGTCCCGCACCATCCTGGGATAGGGATGGGGACCCACCGCGCTGCCGAGCAGATAGTGGGTGGTCTCCACGTTTGTGACCCAGTCCCGTATAGCTTCGTTGATAGCGTCCTTCAGGGTGCGGCTGCCCGAATCCACGGGGACCACTTTTGCCCCCAGAAGGCGCATCCGGTAAACATTGGGGGACTGGCGCCTGATGTCCTCCGACCCCATGTAAACGGTGCAGTCCAGGCCCATCATGGCACACACCGTAGCTGCCGCCACCCCGTGCTGGCCCGCCCCTGTCTCGGCTATGATCCGGGGCTTGCCCATATGCTTGGCCAGCAGTGCCTGGCCCAACGCGTTGTTGATCTTGTGGGCGCCTGTGTGGGCCAGGTCTTCCCGCTTCAAGTATATCTTGGCCCCACCCAGCTCCTCAGTCAGCCTCGCAGCATAGTGCAAGGGTGTGGGCCGTCCCACGTAAGTGGACAGCAGCCTGCCGAACTTTTCCTGGAAGCCGGCATCCTCCCGGGCATCGCTGTAAGACCTATCCAACTCCTCCAGGGCGGCCATCAGGGTTTCCGGTACGAACCTTCCTCCAAAGGAGCCGAACCTTCCCCGTTCATCAGGCAGGACTTGTCCGCTCGTCACTACTCTCCTTGTCGGCCAGCTCTATTGGTCAGCCATGCAGTCTGCCGCTCCACGCGCGGCGGAAACGAAAGCCAGCACCTTATCTTCGTCTTTATCGCCCGCCGTTTCCACCCCACCGGATACGTCCACGCCCCAGGGACGGGCTACGGAGACCGCCTCACCAACGTTTTCGGGGGTGAGACCTCCAGCCAGCAGGAAGCTGAACCCCTCCTGGGACAACACCCGTGCAACCTCCCAATTGAAGGTCTGCCCGGTGCCTCCATGCAGTCCCTCCACCTTGCGGTCCAGGGTAATCATGTAGCCCTCCTTTTCCAGCTCCTGGAGACGAGACACCAGGGACGCTGGTACATCGTCAGGGCCCATGGTCTCGGGCACATGAATAACCTTTATCAAAGGGACCTCTACCTGGGAGCAGTAGTCCATCGACTCGTTGCCGCAAAGCTGCACCATGTCGATCCCGCACCGGCGCACAGTGTCGTTTACCTCTTCGATGGGCTGGTCTGCGAACAGGCCCACCGTTGTTATCCCCTGCCACCCGGCATCCTTGATGCCCGACACGATCCCCTCAGCTGTGCTGGCATCCAGCCTTCGCCGGCGTCGGGGAACAAACAGCAAGCCAATGTAGTCGACCCCTGCGGAGGCAGCATACGCCGCATCTGAGAGGGTCCGCACACCACATATCTTTATCCTGGGACGGAAAGCTTGCGGAAAACGTTCAGAGGCTGTCCTGGAGCCTTGGAAATGCTGCATATTCGATGAAGTTTCGTGGTCAAAACTTATGACAAGTTCAAAGTTCCTGTATAATATATCATAAGTGATACCCCCACGCGGCCTTACTCGGACGGTCCCCGCCGCCGGGATATCCAATTGGACTAAGCGGGGTGCTTATACGAGAGCACCCAGCCGGAAGGATGTCGGGTAGGGAGTGGACCAACTTTTCAATAAACTGGATTCCGTCGAACTACGGTACCGTCAAATAGAAGACCTTTTGGCTTCCCCGGAAGTGGCCTCCAACCATTCCCAGGTACAGACACTAGCCAAAGAACACGCTTCCCTGGAGGAGCTTGTCTCTTTGAGCCGGAAGTACAAGGACCTCCTGAAAGAGCGGGCCGATGCCCAGAGCCTCATCAACGAAGGCGCTGACCACGCGCTGGTAGCCTTGGCCAGGGATGAAGTAGAACGGGTGGACCTGCTTATGGAGGACCTGGCCCAGCAACTCAGGTGGGCCTTGGTCCCCAAGGACCCCAACGACGGCAAAAACGTCATTATGGAGATACGGGAGGGGATTGGAGGCCAGGAAGCATCCCTGTTTGCAGGTGACCTGTACCGGATGTACACCCGGTACGCCCAGCTTCGCCACTGGGATGTGGAGGTGCTGCACACCAATCCTTCCGGCTCCGGAGGGTTTAAAGAAGTGGTGTTCGAGGTGAAGGGCCAGGGGGCCTACAGCCTGCTCAAATTCGAGCGGGGGGCCCACCGGGTGCAGAGAGTGCCCGTGACCGAAGCCTCCGGTCGCATCCACACCTCCACCGCCACCGTTGCCGTCCTTCCCGAGGCCGACGAGGTGGACGTGAGCATTCATCCCGACGACCTTCGCATAGACATCTTCCACGCAGGGGGCCACGGAGGCCAGAATGTGAACAAGGTGGCCACCGCTGTCCGCATCGTCCACATTCCGACGGGGACCATCGCCGTCTGCCAGGACGAACGTTCCCAGTTCAAGAACAAGCAGAAGGCCATGGCGATAATGCGGGCCCGCATCTACGAAGCTGAGCGACAGAGGCAGGACACCGAGATCGCCAACGAGAGAAAGAGCCAGGTGGGTTCGGGAGAGCGGGCAGAGAAGATTCGCACCTACAATTTTCCCCAGGACCGCATCACCGACCACCGCATCAACACCAGCTTCCACGACATCAATTCGGTGCTGGACGGGGAGCTGGAGGGTATCCTGGATGCCCTCGCCAGCAATGAGCGGACCCAGATGCTGGAAGGGGCCCTGAACTAGGCATTCCTTCCTCCCATGCGCCTAAGGCAACTCTCGGACCCTCTTCTCCTCCCTTCCGGCCCAAGCATCGCCATCATGATTAGTGCAGCAATCGGATGTCCCCCGTCGAGGCGTCTCTAATGGCCGCCCTCGGGGACATCCTTCGCCAGACCCACGACACCTTCGCCGAAGCAGACATACCCGATGCCCGGCTTGAAGCGGAGTTTCTGCTGCACCATCTGCTGGGAATCCCCAAGCACAGGCTTTACGCCTTCCAGGAGCAAGAGGTCGCAGAGCACCATATAGCATTGCTCCAAGAGTCAGTGGAGCGGCGACTCACCCGGGAACCCCTCGCCTACATCCTCGGCCTCAAGGAGTTCTACGGCATAGAACTGGAGGTCAGCCCCGATGTCCTTATACCCAGGCCCGAGTCGGAGTACCTTGTGGAGCAGGCCCTATTCGCATCCATGATGAGGGCAGGCGAATCGGACTGGGTCATCGCCGATGTGGGCACCGGCTCCGGGGCGCTGGCCATCAGCTTGGCTATACATCTGCCAATGGCCCGCATTTTCGCCACCGAAAATTCGCCAAAGGCGGCGGATGTGGCAGCCCGCAACATACAGCGGCACAACGTGGCAGACCGGGTTGCCCTGGTCCAGGGCAACCTGCTGGATGAAGTCCCCGAATCCTCGGACATCATCCTGGCCAACCTTCCCTACATACGCACCGGAGCCGTGGCCGAGCTTCAGCCCGAGGTCCAGTGGGAGCCAAGGGAAGCGCTGGATGGAGGAGAGGACGGCCTGGATGTAATCCGCGACCTCCTGAACCAAGCGCCTGGAAGGCTTAAGGACGGCGGCATGCTCCTGCTGGAGATAGACCCCGATCAGGCATCTTCCCTTGAGGAATTGGGCAGTTCGTTGTTCCCCAGTGCCGAGGTTTCAGTGCAGCGAGACCTGGCAGGCCTGATTCGCTACTTCATCGTCGATACAGCATCGTCCATCTAACGGGGATGCCTGGGCCCGGCCCTTCGATGAAGGGCGTCCTTGACACCCCCTAACACGCAAGTAAAATGGGGCCATCATCTCCCAATTGGCGGGATTCCCCTTTTCTCCAGTCCCTGATATTCAGAAAGGAGCACATACATCATGGCATACGATCTGTTGGTCAAGGATGGTCTGGTTGTAGATGGTTCAGGAATGCCGGGCTTCTACGCCGACGTAGGCGTAAAGAATGGCAAGATCGCTGAGATCGGAAGGCTGGGCAGCCAGGCAGACAAGGTGGTGGATGCCCAGGGGCTGGTGGTAACCCCGGGCTTCGTTGACAACCACTGCCACTATGATGCCCAGGTCACGTGGGACCCGTTGTGCACCTACTCCTGCTATCACGGCGCCACGACGGTCATCATCGGCAACTGCTCCCTCTCCCTTGCCCCTGTCAGGCCTGGGACCGAGGATCGCCTGGCCGAGTTCCTGTCATACGTGGAAGCCATTCCCATGGATGTCCTTCAAACCGTGGACTTCTCCTGGGAAACCACGGGGCAGTACATGGACACCCTGGACCGGCGCCTGGGTGTCAACGTCGGCACCCTTATCGGCCACAGCGCCATTCGGCACTACGTCATGGGCGATGAATGCCAGGGCCGTGAAGCTACGGGAGACGAGATCGAGGCGATGGCCTCGGTGCTCCGGGACGGCATGGAAGCGGGCGCCCTTGGCCTGTCCATCTCCCAGAACCGCGCCCACTATGACCCCCAGGGGGTGCTGATTCCAGCCGTCTGGGCTAACGAGGAAGAGACCTTTGCCCTGGGCCATGTCCTCCAGGAGCTTGGGACGGGAATGATCCAGAGCGGAGGCGGTCGCGTCGCTGAAATCAAGGACCGCATGATGACCCGCCTCTCCGAGGCCACCGGCAGGCAGGTGGTATACAACAACCTCAGCCACAGCGCTCGCAAGCCCAACGAGTGGAAGGAGCTCATGGCTATAGTTGACGAGACTGCCAAGGCCGGAATCCGGGCTAACCCCCTGTGCACTCCCAACAGCGTGACCCAGACCTTCACCATGAAGAACTGCCAGGTCTTCCGTGGAGTTCCTACCTGGCACCCCATACTGCTGTCGTCCGACGAAGCCAAGATGGAAGCGTACCGGAACCTCGAGGTGCGCACGCGCTTGCACGCCGAGGTGGTCGAGTGGCAGGAAGACCTGCCCGACGTGAACATGGCGCGCAACTGGTACGACTATATGTGGGTGCACCAAGTGGTCAACGACAAGAACAAGGGCCTCCAGGGAATGACCATCAAGCAGATGGCCGAATCCCAAGGGAAGAATATCATCGACGCCTTCCTGGACCTGGTGGTGGAGGAAGAGCTCAACACCATCTTCCTGCACGGCGAGCTAAACGTCGATTTCGATGCATGCACCCAGATACTGAACTATCCCAACTCCTTCGTCGGCCTGTCCGACGGCGGGGCTCACGTCCAGTTCCACGGCGGCTACGGGTACAGCACCAGATTGCTGGGATACTGGGTGAGGGAGAAAGAGATAATGCCCCTCGAGAACGCTGTCCGCAAGCTGACCTTCGACTCGGCGTCGGCTTTCGGCATCTATGACCGGGGACTCCTCAGGCCGGGTATGGCCGCCGACATAGCGGTGTTCGACAGGGAGACAGTCCGCCCCCTACCTGAAGAGGTTGTGTACGACTTCCCCGCGGGCGGATGGCGGATGCAGGAGCTGGCCGAGGGCATCAGGTCCACCATAGTAAACGGCGAAGTGCTGATCGACGACGGCAAGCCGACCGGAGCTATGCCTGGGAGGGTGATGCGGAACGCCCTCTACAACGCGTCGCGCAACTAGGTAGAACCAACAAAGGACGGGATGCAGGGGCTAGCGTCTGAACTCCAGCTTGCGGTAGGCTTCGGCGAACTCGCAGTCCGAACCTTCAGCCGCGGCCCCTGCCCTGTCCCGTACCGATGCAACAACGTCCCTGTCCGTCCGTTTGGACATCTGGCTCTTGTGGCAACTCAAGGCCCTCGCCTTGATGTCGAGGACCTCCCCGATATCCACGTAGGTATCGGCCACGTCGGGGGCCCAGAACAGGCACATGCCCGTCTTGTGGGGTTCCAGGCCTTCCTGTGAATAGAGCTCGTGAAAGTGCAGGTAGTCCCTCGCGTATGGAAAGGCTGCGTCGGCGGTGACCAGCCCGGTGATCCGGTGGTCGCGGTGCCAGTGGAAGGCTCGGCGGTAGGGATCGGGGCACAGGATCACGTCGGGGCGAAACCGGCGAATGGCCCGGACTATTTCGCGTCGTAGCTCCTGGTTGTCTTCCAGTTCTCCGTCGGGGTGATGCAGAAGCACCACTTCCTCGACACCGAGAACCTCAGCAGCATCGAGTTGCTCTCTTTCCCGGGTAGCAGCCAGCTGGACAGGGTCGATGTTGGGGTCGTCGGAGCCCTTGCTGCCATCGGTGCACAGGACGTAGAACACTTTCGTTCCCTGGCCTATCCAGGAAGCAACCGTTCCTCCACACCACCCTTCGGCATCGTCGGGATGGGGTATCACCACCAAGGCCCTACCCGGAGCTTCGACCATTCACCAACCTCCCTATGTGCCCTTGTTAGCAAGTCGATACTTTGCTACAATCGCCTATGCCTGTCAAGGCATGGATCAAGCTGGCTGGACTACCGGCGCCCTTTCAAGAACGAGTCGAGGACCTGCTCTAGGCACCTATCGGAAACTCGGTGGCCTTGCATAGAAGGGGCCACCTTTTTTGTAGCCCAGAACCAGACCCAGTTCCAGACAATGAGGCCGATCGTTGGATGTCCGTAAGTTCACGTGGGCTGATCTTCCCCAACTAACCCACCTCATCGGCTTGGCAAATTCCTCTGACGAGGGATTCAGGACCGAGGACCTATTGGCAGAGGATCTTGGCCGTCCCGGCCTGCTCCCCGAGGACAATTGCACCTTATTCGACTCAGACGATGAACTGGTGGCCGCATCCCTCATCCATCCTGAGCTGCCCATCGGCAGGGCGGTGCTGGAGATGTGGCTCCATCCAGGGCACATCGAACCCTCTTTGCAAAGTGCGTTGGTGCAGACAGGGATAGCCTATGCAGGTAGCATGGGCAGCCGGGTACTTCACGTCTGCGTGTCTCCCCATGGACCATGGCCGCTCCTCCTGCAGAATGAAGGGCTGGCGAAGGTGCGGACATACTGGCTGATGCGTTGGCAGGAACCGGAACTGGCGCCGGTCGAACTGCCGGAAGCGCTGAGCCTGGGACGCTATCTTCCCGGCAACGCCGAGGAGCTCACAGGCATTCAGAACGCAGCTTTCGGCGGACATTGGGGGTTCTGCCCCAACACTTCGGAAGAGATCGCCTATCGAGCCGAGATGAGTATCAGCCCCCACGACGGAATACTGCTGCTGAGGAGCGATGCGGCGACCGTTGGCTACTGCTGGACCTGCACCCTGGGAGATGCCCCGCACTCCATCGGCGTCATCAGCATGATCGGAATCGACCCGGCCTTCAGGGGCAAAGGGTTGAGCAAGCCTGTGCTTCTGGCGGGCATGGAGTATCTGCGGTCGCAAGACGTGAAGTACATACAGCTAGACGTAGATTCGGAGAACACCCCAGCCGTAAAGCTATACAGCTCCATTGGATTCAAGGTGGTAGAGGAGCTTCACTGGTTCGAAGCTTCTCTCTGACTTCCCCTGGGGTCCTCGGTCAGAACGCCCTTGTCTGCCATTTCTTCCCGGGACGACGGCACCCAGATGGGGGCCGCCTGCGGGTCCGATTCCACCTTGCCGGGGGACACGATCCCTGCGGAAATGATCATCTTCATTGCATCATCCACACTGATGTTTGTGGCGCTCACCTGCTCTGGCGGCAGGAACACCAGAAACCCAGAGGTGGGAAAAGGCGATGTGGGCATATACACGGCAAAGAGAGTCTTGCCATCCTGGTCTTCTATGGTGGAGGTTACCAGGCCTATGGACCTAAGCCCGTAGCCGGGAAACTCTACCAGCACCACTGTGCTGTACTTGCTGGTCTCGGGCGAAGTAACCGTTGTGAGGATATCCATGGCCTGCCTGGCAGTCCGGTAGATTCCCCGCACTACGGGGATCATATCGACCAGCCCGTGGCCAATATCCAGAAGCCTTCGGCCAAGAACGAAGGTAGCAGCCAGCCCTATGAGGTAGATGATTACAAGAAGAGCGGCGATCCCCATGCCCGGCCTGTAGCCGCCGGGTACCGCTGCATCCAAGGGTTCCTTCAGGACGTTCTCAAAGATGTTGAGAAAGAAACTCAGAATGAGGACGGTGACAATCACCGGCATCACTATAAGAAAACCGGCAATCAGGGTGGACCGGAGATGACGGCCAGCAGACCTTAGGGTTCTTCGAGGCCACCTCACGACTATTCCTTTGGCACGGGGATGCCTTGGCAGACCAGGTCATAGAGCTGCAGGGTTTCCCGTGCAACGTTCTCCCATCCCATGCCCTCCGCCCTTTTCCTGGCCTCCACGCTCATACTTCTCTGCAAGCCCTCGCTGTAGAGTATGACCTCCATGGAGTTGGCAAAGGGCTCCGGACATCGCCAGGGCATCAGGTAGCCGTTGCGCCCGTGCTGGACAACGGCGGGCAGGCCTCCCACTCGGGTGGCGACGACAGGGGTGCCGCACGCCAGCGATTCCAGGGCGGCCAAGCCAAAGCTTTCGTAATGGGATGGGACCACGCAAACGTCAGCAGCGCTGTAGTACATCGGCAGGTGCTTCTGGTCCACTATGCCTATGAACTCGGTGATGTTTGCGATACCCAGCTCGTCAGCCAGGTCCTTCAGCTTCTGGACTTCCTCTTCCTGGGCGAGGTTCCCTCCCACGATCAGGACCTTCAAAGCCTCCCTGCCCTCCATCATCGCAGTGCTTCTGAGAAGCAAGTCCAGGCCCTTGATGGGCTCCACACGTCCCACGTAGATGATGACCTTCTCGCCGTTCAGCCCCAGCTTCTTTCTTGACTCCCCTATGTCCAGGGGCCGGAACAAGGACAGATCGACGCCGCAAGGCACCACTTGGATGCGCTCTCTGGGAGCATCGTAGAAGCGCACCATAGCTTCCCGTTCATGGGGGCTGGAAGCCACCACCATGTCTGCCGAAGCCATGCTCTCCCTCTCCACATCGAAGCGCATGGAGGATTCACTCTCGCCTGCCTTTGCCTGCACCTTCAACTGGGCGAGGGTGTGGAATGTTGTGCAGTGCACCATATCCCGGGCTTTCGAGACCCTCTGGCCCACCCAAGCCGACAGCCAGTAGTGGGAGTGGACGACGTCGTAGTGAAGGCTGTTACGGTCTATGAAGTCGAGGACGTTGTCCAGGAAATCGGGCAGGTACCGGGAGTAGCTGCTCAGCGGCGCATCGATAGGCCCGCCGCCCAGGTGAATCACGCGAACGTTTTCGTCAACCTGGTCCACCTCGCTCTCATGGTCGGAGTGACTGCGGGTATAAAGATCAACTTTCACACCCATGGAGCTGAAGCACCTCGAGAGTTCCCTGACATAGACGTTCATTCCACCAGCCTTCCCCTCACCCGGACTGGCCAGGGGGCAGGTGTGGAAACTTATCAAAGCAACGTGGGCTACCTTCAAGAGCGTGTCACCACCATGCGGTAGATAACCCTGTTCTTCCCGCCCAGATCGTACTTGTAGGGTTCCGGTCCACGAAGAAAGTCGAAGTAGGACCTGCCACCCTCGATAGCATCACCGATGCATAGGGCATGCAGCAACAGCCCGACGCTGTAATACTTGTAGTCCGGGTCCAAGCCGCTGTTGTACAGGAAGCGCTTGGAATCGTAGTCGAAGCACAGGGCCGCCGCCACCTTCCTTCCGCCCATCTCCAGGAAGAAGAGTTTCAGCAGACCGGAGTGGGACAGCTTCATCACCATAGACCGGAAGAAGCTTTCCCGCGGCCCGGTAAGGAATTGGCTTTTCTCTTCCCTGCTCTTTCTCATTAGAAGAAAGAAATCGTCCAGCGATGCCCCCACATCCTGCGAGTCTGTGAGCCCGTACCAACCAAAACCCTGATCATAAGATTCCAGCCTGCGCATCTTGCGTCGCAGCTCATGCCGGTCCTTCTTGCTCAGGTTCCCCAGGTATTCGTCCCAGGTATCGGGCAGGACAACCCCCGGGGCTACGTCTTCCTCTTCGATATCCACCCGGTGGCCCCGCTCCCGGGCCAGGTCGGGCAGTTTGGTCAAGGTCGGCGACTCCTCGGGAAGCGAGAAAAGTTTCAGCTCCTGCCACTCTTCATCATCCAGGTAGTCGAGGAGCATGGGATAGAACTGGTCCTCAGCACCCTGGGATACCAGGAAATCGGCATAGTCGCACACGTTGGGGTCGCCGATAAAGGTCATCTCCCCATTCCGCCGGGATAAGGGTGCAATGGCGCAAAGGCCCTCGTCGCCTTTCATGAGGAGCAGGTGCGTCTCCGAGGTGTCGCCATACTCGTCCCACCAAGCTTGGTGCCAGCGCGGCGTAAAGAAGGGAGCGTCGAAGGCGCATCGCGGGAGGAGGCTTTGCCAGGCTTCCTCCCATCCGTTGATGGAGGTGTAACGGACCAGCTCCGTCACTCAGCCGCCAGTCCCAGCGATGCGAGGAGCATATCCCGGCTTACTTCCTCGCCCCAAAAGCTTCCGCGAACGGCGGAGGTCGAGATAGAGCTTCCCGCTTTTCTGACTCCCCGCATAGCCATGCACAGATGCTCCGCTTCCAGCGTGACCGCCACACCGTCAGGGTCCAATGCCTCATAGACTGCGTCGGCCAATTGCTGCGTCATTCGCTCCTGCAGCTGGGGGCGTTTTGCGATGATGTCCAGGGCCCTCGCCAACTTGCTGGCCCCGGCGATCCTGCCCCTGGGTATGTAGGCGATGCTTGCCCGGCCAAAGAAGGGGAGCAGATGGTGCTCACAGATGGAATGGAAAGGGATGTCCTTGAGCTTTACCAGCCCCCCGTGGGTATCTTCTTCCTCGAATACGGCGTCTATGACCGAAGCCGCATCGACACCGACCCCCGAGAACAACTCCGAGTACATTCTGGCAACCCGGAGGGGCGTGTTCTGCAGGCCCTCGCGGTGAAGGTCTTCACCGATAGCGTCCAGCAAAGAACGCACTGCAGACTGCACCTGGTTCTCGTCAACCAATCCCATCTCCAGCTTCGGAAATCGACTGAAGGGCCTTCTCCAAGTCTTCGGGGTCGGCACCGATCTCGGTGATCTCGGGGACGAATCGTTCCACAGCAGTATCCGGGTCTTTCAGTCCGGTACCGGTAATTATACACACAACACGGCTACAGGATACGTCCAGCCCCTCGGCATGCAGCTTTCGCAGTCCTGCGAAGGATGCTGCCGAAGCCGGCTCGCAAAAGATGCCCTCGCAGGATGCCAGAAGCTCGTAGGCCTCCAGAATCTCATCGTCGGAGACCTTATCTATCGCGCCACCGGAATCGTCCCTGGCAGCCAGGGCGGCGGTCCAGTTGGCGGGATTGCCTATGCGGATGGCAGAGGCTACGGTGGTGGGGTCTACCACGGGATGGCCGAGCACGATGGGAGCCGCCCCCTCAGCCTGGAAACCCATCATCTTGGGGAGGCTGCGGGATATCTCGGCTTGGTAATACTCCTTGAATCCCTTCCAGTAAGCCGTGATATTCCCGGCGTTGCCGGTGGGGATAAACAGGTAGTCGGGGGCATCGCCCAGGTCGTCCACGATTTCGAAGGCCGCCGTCTTTTGACCCTCCAGCCGATAGGGGTTGATGGAGTTCACGAGGGTGATGGGATGCTGGTCGGTGAAGTTCCGCACCAGGGACAGGGCTTGGTCGAAAGAACCATCCACCATGACGATCCGGGCGCCATGGGCCATCGCCTGTGTGACCTTGCCGGCGGCAATCCTGCCCTTTGGGACGACAACCACCGTGGAAATAGAAAAGCGGCCCCCGTAGGCCGCTGCCGACGCGCTTGTATTTCCCGTGGAAGCACACATTATGGCCTTGCTGCCCGATTCCAGGGCCTTGGCAACAGCCATAGCCATACCCCGGTCCTTGAAAGAGCCTGTGGGGTTGCAGCCCTCCAGCTTGAAGTACAGCTCTTCGCACCCCAGCATCTTGCCCAATTGCACCGACTTCACCAGGGGGGTATTGCCTTCCCCCATGGACACCATGGGGGTTGATTCCTCAATGGGGAGGAAAGCGCGGTAAGTTTCCAGGATTCCCTTCTGCATTCTTCCTTCTGCTCTTATGCGATAGCCCAACTACGGGAGGCCATCATCATATTAACCTATTCGCAGCGCAAAGCCTACCTGGAGGGCCAGTCCTCGATCCGCACCATATTGCTGACCTTGCTCACCACGTCCAGCTCACCCATTGACCTGATGGATTCCTGGACCGAATCCTCCCTGGACGGGTGGGTTGTTACGACCAAGTCCGCCGTCTGGGTGGAAAGATCGGCATCCTTCTGGATAACTGATGCGATGCTGATATCCCTGTCCCCCAGTACCTTTGCGATCCTGGCCAGGACACCCGCTCTATCGGCCACGTTGAGGCGGAAGTAGTACCGGCTGACAAGCTCCGACATGGGCGCAATGGCAATGGACCGTAAGTTCTCCTGCATGGGAAGGGGCTTGATGTTCAGGTTCAGCTTCCGGGCGATCTCGATGATGTCGCCGATCACCGCGCTGGCGGTGGACTCGCTGCCCGCTCCCATGCCATGGAAAAGCACCCGCCCCATCAGGTCTCCTTCAACTTCGATGGCGTTGAAGGCACCGTCGATGCTGGCAAGGATATGGCCCTGGGGCACCAGGGCGGGATGCACCCGGAGCTGCAACGAACCGTTCTCCTTGTGGGCTATGGCCAGCAGCTTGATGGCAAAACCCAGCTCCTGGGAGTACCTGAAGTCCTGCGCCTCCAGGCTTGAAATACCCTCCCGGAAGACATCCTCAGGCGACACCTTTGTGTGGAAGGCCAACGATGCGAGAATGGCAAGCTTGTATGCTGCGTCAGTACCGGCGATGTCGTTGGTAGGATCGGCCTCGGCAAAGCCCAGATGCTGGGCTTCTCTGAGGGCATCTGCAAACCCCATGTGGTCCATCGCCATGCGGGTAACTATGTAGTTAGTGGTGCCGTTGACGATGGCGCGAATTGAGCGGATGTCGTTGGCCAGCAAGTCCCGGCTAAGGGGACTGATGATGGGTATTCCGGCGCCCACGCTCGCTTCGTAGGAAAGCTGGCGCTCGGCAGACCTGGCTTTCGCCGACAACTCCGGCCCGCGCTTGGCGATGACCTCCTTGTTTGCCGTTACAACATGCTTCCCTGCAGCCAGCAGCTTTTCGATGTACCCTGCGGCCGGCTCCTCCCCTCCCATCAGCTCCACGACGATCTGGATGTCGGGATCGTTCAGGACTTCAGCAAAGTCGGTGACCAGAACATCCGGCGGCGCCTGGAATGAACGGGGCTTCCCCGCTTCCCTCACCAGGACCTTCTTAAGCCTTAGGGAGCCGCCGACCTTGCGTCCAAGGTCCTCCCTGCCTTCCAAGAGCACCATGGCAACTGCGCTCCCCACAACACCCGCCCCAAGCAGGCCAATGTTTATATCCATCGTCGCCTACCTGATATCTAGCCCGGGATTGCTTGCCGGCGGGGGAGTAGCATCCGGGGCGGACGCCTTCAGCTGTTCTACTACCCAGGAGTACAAGGAGCTGTCGTTGTTTATCTCCAACCAGCCATCTGCTGAGCCTTGGTTGATCTGCTGGCGCAGCCACCTGCTCAACTCTTCGGCCTCAAGCCTGAACCGCATCAGCTCTGAGATTGGGCGGACCTCCGGGCCATCCAGGACCCTGATTATAAATATGCCCTCGGGGTCATTCGGGTGGTGCACCGGCTTGCTGACCTCGAAGTAGTTCAGGGGGGGCTCATCTTCAGTGCCAAAGAGGAGGTGGTCCAGGAAGGGGAAGGCTCCTTCGGGAACCCATCCCACATACCCGGCGCTGTTGGAGTACTCGAAGTCCTGGGACAGCTCCTGCGCAACGGCGCTGAAGTCCTCAGCCAGCAGCCGGTCACGTACGTGGTCGGCACTTGGGCCCGGGTTTGTTTGCTGCCTGGGGTCGAGGAGAGAAGGTAGCCGTACCCACTGCACCTCTACCTGCTCAGCCTCGGTGGGGAGATTCTCACCCAGCGCCTCCAGCATAAAGGAGCGGTACACCTCTTCTTCCACGAACCCGCTGTAGTCGGAGTGGGACAGGTGGCTTCTTTCCAGGAAGTTGCTATAGTTTTCTCTATATTCCCGTTCCGGCCTGTCCTGGGGGGTATCCTCGCCTACGTTCCTCGGATAGAACCTCCGACGCAACACCACCTCGATGTCGTCCTCGGTCACCCAAATGTCATACTGCGGCGCCGCCCGGCGAATGACCTCTGCTTCGGTAACTTGTCGCACCGCCTCGAAGGGCTCCCTCCCCAGGTCGAATATCTCGCCCAACGCGATTGTCGCAGCTTGCTGCATCTTCAAGCGCACCACGATATCGCCCTGGGTATGCACCACATCATCGACGCGGACTGCGAGAATCCTCGTGGGGGCCACGAAGGTGGAGTAGTAGCCATAGCCGCCAATTCCTCCAATAAGAGCAAGGAGTGCAAGGACAATGCCGACCAGGATCAGCCTGCGGCGTGGGTTTTCAGCCTGCAACATGCGCGCCATTCGGCGGTCGGAAGGCGGGGGTCTCCTTGACCTCATTCTTCGATCGCCAGCCTGGGGGCGGGGAGAACGTCCACTGGAAGAGGTCGTCATTATCTTAGCTGCTGCTGCCGAGACAGGGGCTTAGGGACCTGATGGGTGCGAGGGCGGGGCTGGAAACCATGCCTAACCACCCTTTCGGCCATATGATAGAACTAGGCTGGCGCCCGGGAATGGACCGGAGTGAAAGGCAGCAGCGCCAGGTGCCTGGCCCGCTTGATGGCTGTCGCCAACTCCCGCTGATGGCCTGCACACACCCCGGTCTTTCTCCTGGGTTCGATCTTCGCACGATCGGACAGGTAGCGGCGTAGACGGTCCAGGTCTTTGTATCCAATGGAAGGGATGTGGTCCGCGCAAAAGGAGCAGACCTTTCTTCGCTGCACATACCTGCCACGGCGGGGGCGACCCCCTCCGGGCCTGCCGCCTCTGCGAAACGCACCTGAGGTCATGGGCTATGTTTCTCCTCTGGATATTCGAGTACTAGAATGGGAGGTTATCCACATCCATGCCCGAGTCCCCGTCGCCGTCGCCCCTCGGAAAATCTTCCGAGCGCCCACCGGCCGGGTCCAGGAACCGGACGTCCGTGGCATTAATCTCCATGGCAAATCGAGTCTCACCATCCCTGGCCTCGTAAGAGCGGCTGCGGAGCCTGCCCTCCACGTACACCTTCTTGCCCTTGGTCAGGTACTGGTTGCAGGTCTCTGCCAGCCTTCCCCACGCAGCTATGGAAAACCACTCGGTCTCATCCCGGCGCTCGCCATCGGCTGTGGTGTACCTGTGATTGGTGGCTACGCGGAAGCTGGTCACCGCCTGGCCGCCGGGGGTGTAGCGCATCTCAGGGTCCGACCCCAAGTTGCCTATAATCATCATCTTGTTCATGGTCATGGCCGGGTCTCCCCATCTTCCGCGTTTTCTCCCGAATCTTCCCCAGCTTCCCCATCGGACCCGTCGTCGGACTCATCGGGGATGGAATCCGCACTCTCGCCCTCATCGGCCGGCTCTTCCCCACCTTGCTCCGAGTCTTCTATGGAAGCCTCCGGCGCAGGCTCGCTTTCGGGGAGGTCTGTATCCGCTTCAGGCACAGCTGCTTCAACATCTTCTACGACGGTCGCCTCATCGATAGAGGCTTCTGCAACAGCCGGAACGGGAGCATCCTCCACCTCAGCGCCAATCTCCCCCTCAGCCTCAACGGCGGGAGCTTCTTCAACAGAAGCTTCGGGAGCAGAAGCACCGTCGTCCGCGACGCCTTCAAGCACTGGGGTGGGCTCCTCGGCGGGCGGGGCCTGGACCGGCTTGGGAGGTTCGGACTTTACCACCAGGTAACGAAGGACATCCTCGGAAAGGTTCAGCTGCCCTTCGAGGTCGCGGGAAAGTACGCCTTCAGTGGCGAAATGGGTAAGCAGGTAGTTGCCTTCGAGAAAGGTCTGGCCCGCCTTCCGTATCGGGTAGGCCAACCTCCTCATTCCCCACTGGTCTTCCCGGGTAATCGTTCCACCTTGCTGATCGATCAGAAGCTTGATCCGGTCCTTTGAGCCTTCCACCTCCTCATTCGAGAGGATGGGGCTAAGGACAACCATTAGCTCATAGTGACGCAATGCATTCTCCGACTGCCTCTAGTGACCTTTGATTATAGCATCCTGGCAGCTAAGCCTCAACCGATACTTGTCCGGCCAAGCTGAGGTGGGCTTGTCCTGGGGCGCATGAGGCTTTCTAGGCGTCGAGCCCGGGGACAGGGAAGTGGAAGGTTAGCTCCGCCACCTCGTCCTTTACCGCCTGGCCTGTTTGCTCATCCCCCGTGGCGTTTAGCCGTCGCAAGATGAGGCTCGCCACCGTCTTCATCTCCTGGGGGCCGAACCCCCGGGATGTCAGGGCCGCTGTACCAAGGCGAAGTCCGCTGGTGACCCTGGGGGGCTGGGTGTCGTAGGGTATGGCATTCTTGTTGCCAACGATGTTCACCTGTTCCAAGGCCAGCTCTGCGTCCCTGCCCGTCAGGTTAAGAGGGGTCAAGTCCACCAGCATCAGGTGATTGTCGGTCCCGCCGGAGACTATCCGAAGACCTCCCTCGGCAAGCTCCTGGGCGAGCACCTGGGCATTCTCTACAACCTGCCGCCCGTACTGGGCGAAGTCGGGCTGGGCCGCCTCCCGGAAGCAGACGGCCTTGGCGGCGATGATGTGCATGAAGGGCCCGCCCTGGCTGAAGGGGAACACAGCCCTGTCAACGTTCCTGCCCAGGTCCTCCTTGCACAAGATCATCCCGCCCCTTGGCCCCCGCAGGGTCTTCTGGGTGGTGGATGTGACAATGTGGGCATGGGGTATCGGAGAGGCGTGGGCACCGGCGGCGATCAGCCCGGAGATGTGGGCCATATCCACCATGAGCATGGCCCCCACCTCGTCGGAGATGTCCCGGAACCGCGCGAAGTCTATGGCCCTGGGGTAGGCGGTGTAGCCCGCCACGATCACCTTCGGCTTGTGCTCTTTGGCCAAGCGCTCCACTTCGTCGTAGTCGATGGTTTCGGTCTCCTTCGAAACTCCATAGGCTACGAAGTTGTACAGCTTGCCTGAAAAGTTGACCGGGCTGCCATGGGTCAGATGTCCTCCCTGGTCCAGGCGCATCCCCATGACCGTATCGCCAGGCTCGATGATGCTGAAATAGGCGCTCATGTTGGCTTGGGCGCCGCTGTGGGGCTGCACGTTGGCGTGCTCGGCGCCGAACAGCTCCTTGGCGCGGTCGATTGCCAGGGTTTCCACCTCATCGACGAACTGGCATCCCCCGTAGTATCTGCGGCCGGGGTAGCCCTCGGCGTACTTGTTGTTCATGGTGGTGGCCTGAGCTTCCAGGACGCTACGGCTAGCGTAGTTCTCAGAGGCAATCAGGACCAAGCTGTCCCTTTGGCGTTGGTCTTCCTTCGCTACGGCAGATGCGATCTCCGGATCCAGGGTTGCCAACACGTTCATGGGCCCTCCCTCATGCTCCACGAGGCCCGGGGTGAAGGAGCAGGAAATCAAAAAACTCGACCCTGGCCTCACAATGGATGGCCGGCGGGCCGAGGTTCAATTTGAGTGTACCTACGGCCCAATTTCATGTCAACGGGTGGGGATCAATCGATAGCGGACGGGAATGCTGCAAGTTAGACATCTGGCAGAGCCCCTAAACTTGTGGTGAAATGGATAGTGAGACTTGATTGCCGCTGGCCCTCCCGGGGGAACGATGTATCGAACGCTGTCGAGAATCCGCCATCTGCGTAAGCTGTTCGCAGCCTTCTTCCTGGCTTGCTTCGCCTTGGGACTTGTTGGGCAAGTCGCCGCCCAGGGAGAGAAGCACGCTTTGGTGGCCGAGGTGGACGGCGCCATCAACCCGGTCTCGGAACGCTTCATTTCCAGGGTGATCGACCAAGCCCATGAAGATGGCGCCGAGATACTGATCATCACCCTGGACACTCCGGGCGGACTGCTGGATTCCACCCGGGGCATCGTCCAGGACCTGCTGAATGCCCCCATCCCCGTTGCCGTGTATGTCTGGCCATCGGGCGCCCAAGCCGCCTCGGCCGGCACCTTCGTAACCGCGGCGGGGCACTTCGCAGTGATGGCGCCCGGCACCAACATAGGCGCCGCCTCGCCCGTCGGCGCCGGCGGGGAGGACATCCCCGAGACCCTGGAGAGCAAGGTGGTGGAGGACACATCGGCGCTGATGCGCTCCATAGCCGCCGAACGCAACAGGAACGCCGAAGCTTTGGAAGCCACCATCGTTGACGCCACGGCCTACGATGCCGAGGAGGCTGTGGAACTAAACGTCGTGGACTTCATTGCCACCGGGGTGGACGACCTGCTGGAGCAGGTGGACGGCCTGACGGTGGAAACATCGGAAGGCACCAGGACGTTGGAGACCCAGGGGTTGGAACAGCGCAGCGTGAAGATGAACCTCATCGAGCGGTTCCTGGACTTCCTTGCCGATCCAAACGTGTCCTTCATCCTTCTTTCCCTGGGGGGCATGGGGCTGGTGATAGAGCTGCTGAACCCCGGGGGCATCGTGCCCGGCCTGGTGGGAGTTATCTTCCTGATCCTTGCCTTTGTGAGCTTCGGGAACCTGCCGGTGAACTGGGCGGGTGTGGGACTGATCGGCCTGGCTATGGGGTTATTGATTGCGGAACTTCTTGTTGCCGGATTTGGCGTCCTTGGAGTGGGCTCGTTAATCTGCTTCATCCTGGGTGGGCTTCTGCTGTTCGACAACTTCGGAGCGCCCGACCCCGGGGGACTGGATATCAGCGTGAACATGTGGCTCATAGTTTCATTGGCAGCAATATTCGGCGTTGGAGGGCTTTGGATACTGCGCACCATGGTCAATTCTCGCAGGGCGGAGCGTCATGACCGACCTTCCAAGCCGCAGCTATTGGGAGTGATGGGTGAGGTAGTGCACGAGCTTTCTCCCCGGGGGACTGTCCTCATAGCTGACGAGATATGGACAGCCATTTCCGAAGATGGTACGGTTATTACAATGGGTGAGAAGGTGATAGTGCGGGGCCTCGAAGGCGTTGTTCTTACGGTGGTCCGCTCCCAGGATGGCGAAGTCTAGGGACCAAAGGAGGAGAAATGGCTGTCGGAATAGTGGTCGTGAAGCAGTTCGAAAAGATGGTCGTCCTCAAGTGGGGCGCCCTGGACAGGGTGAGCGGGCCCGGGTTCCGATTCGTGATTCCCATAATGGAGACAGGCCGCATCGTTGACCTCCGGGAACGGGTGCGCCGGGTGCCGACTCAAAAGTACATCACGCAAGACAACGTGGTTGTCGACCTGGACTTTGTTATTTACCTGCGGATCCTGCCCGAGGAAGCCGAAAGGTCTGTCCTCAACGTAGAAAACGTGGAGCAGGCGGTTATCAATCTCGCCGTAGCCAACCTCAGGGCCGTCATCGGAAACACAGACCTGGCCACCGCCCTGGGAGAGAGGGAGAGGATACGGGATACCCTGCAGATCGCCCTCGACGAAGAGACAGGCCGGTGGGGTGTGAAGGTAACCCAGGTGGCTATCAACGAGATTGACCCGCCCCCCGGAGTCAAGCAGGCGATGGAGCGGGAAAAGTCCGCTGCGGCCATCAAGACTGCGGAGATAACCGAGTCCGAGGGCCAGCGCCAAGCCCAGATCAACCGAGCTGAGGGTGAGAAGCAGGCAGCCATCCTGTCCGCCGAAGGGCAGCGCCAGTCAGAGATACTGCAGGCCGAGGGAGACCAGCAAGCGCAGGTCCTTCGTGCCGAAGGATTCAGCACCGCCCTGGACCGCATCTACCAGGTGGCAAACATAGTGGATAACAAGACCATGAGCCTGCAGTACTTCGAGACCCTAAAGGCCATGGGAGAGAGCCCGGCCACCAAGTTCATCTTTCCCATGGAGTTCACCTCCATGCTGCAGCCATTCCTGGGTCTGGGCGGCGGGGACCAGCAAAAGAAGGATAACTCCTAGCTCGTCTCAGTACCCTCGGAATCGTCGGGAGTCTCGTCGGACGCCTGAGACCCCTGGTGTTGGGCGTCCCTGCGGGACTGCCCGCTCCTGTACACCTTGTGCTTCAGGCGCTCTAGTTTACGCTCCATAGCATCCACCGCTGAGGTGACAGCTTCCAACACACTCTCAGACCGCTCCTCGGTGCGCTCGGTAGACCCCGCCACATCCAGGGTCACCCCCGCTATGAAGCGGTCCTCCTTCCGGCGGGAGTTGTTGAGGGAAAGCTCGACAGTGGCTGTGGTAATGCCCTTGATACGCTTGTCCAAGCTTTCAGCCTTTCGCGTGATCCGGCTGCGCAGACGCTCATCCAAGTCGACATCCCTGGTCAATATCTCAAGGTCCATTTCGACACCACCTTACATCAAAGATACAAAGCTTGCGGAATGGCCCCCCTGAAATCAAAGGGGGAAGCGTCCAGAAAACACTAGGGCGCTCTTTCGGAAACCTTGGGCACGATGATGTGCCCCTCCTCGGGGATGCCCAATGCATCGGTCTGACCGTTGCAATAGAGCCACCCGGTGTAGGCAGCCAGGATGGCATCGCAGGAGTCGTGGTTCAGCTTGTCCATATATTCATCGAGACCGTTCACCATGGTGCTAATGCGGTCTTTCAGAAACGCCAAGCCTCGGCTTGTGACCTTCGAAGGCATCTTTTTCCCGAAGAGGATCACCTTTGTAGCATAAGGGTAGACCTCTATGACCTTGAACCCCTGGTTGGATAGACTGCGGGAGATGTCCTGCCCACGATACACAAGTCCCTTGATGATAGACCGCTTCGTTGTAAAGAAACACCCTATGCTTATGCGGGCCAGGTCCTGCTCGGCAGAGCGTCCCTTGTAGTCGTGGGTGGGACTACAGGGGTGGGACTCCTCCAAACAGTCCAAACCCAGGGGAAGGGACAGGGGGGCATCGATGGCGACCACTTCGGGCTTGTGCTTCTGTAGAGAGCCGGCGATCTCATCGGGCTCGAAGAACCGGCTGCATTTAAGCAGCCCTGCCTTGTCGTCGAGCAGGGCAAAGGCACTGCCCCGCTTGGAAGACGCGGTCAGGTCTATGCCCATCACACTCACTGGACTACCCCCTGGCAGGGATTCAGCCGGGGAACAACCCGCAGAGGCGGCTGTTTCGGCTCCGGGTTACAGGTTCTCGGCGGGGTTTCCGGACGACGGAGCAGCAAGTCTGCGGGTGATACCGTCCTGCAGAAGCTTGAGAGCTGAAGAGTAGGGTTCTGCCTGGCCGGCGGCCACCTGCTCCAGAGCGCTCCTTAGCACTTCGTTCTCCGACAAGCCCTGCTGGAGCTGCTGAAGCAGTCCCGCCTGCAATGCCCTCGTGAACTCCCGGCTCCGGCGCTCGTTCCTCCGCTTTTCCAGGACTCCCTCGGCCACCTGACCATCACGATGCTCCAATATGCTCTCGAAGAGCTCCGCGACTCCAACGTCTGCATGGGCCTGGGTGGAAACTACCTTCGGAGACCAGCCCTCGGATGGGTCGGCCATGTGCAGCATAGCCCCGAGAGCGGAGACCATCTTGTCTGCTCCCTGCAGGTCCGACTTGTTCACAACGTAGATGTCGGCGACCTCCATCAAGCCAGCCTTCAAGGTCTGAATTACGTCGCCCGATTCGGGCATCATCACCACTACGACAGTGTCTGCCACATCCATGATGCCCAGTTCCGTCTGGCCCACCCCTACGGTTTCTACCAGAACGTAGTCGGTTCCAGCCGCATCCAATAGCTGCACCGCTCCCTGCACCATTCTGGGCAGTCCCCCTGGGTTGCTTCGGGTGGCCATGCTTCTTATGTAAACGCCGGGGTCCATGAAGTGGCGCTGCATTCTAATGCGGTCCCCCAAGAATGCGCCGCCGCTGTAAGCGCTGGTTGGGTCCACTGCGATCACGCCGGCGGTGAGGACTCGACTGCGAATAACTTTGACCATGGAGTCGACCAGGGTGCTCTTGCCTGCTCCCGGAGAGCCGGTGATGCCTATGCAGTAGGCGTTGCCACAGTGGGGGAACACCTGGGCCATCACCTGAGCTCCCTGGGGGCCTTCCTGCTCGACGATGCTGATGAGGCGCGAAAGCATCCGCTTGTCTCCCCTGATCAACTGGCGTATCGATTCGTCCATTATAGGAGGGGTCTCAGCAAGGTAGGGGCCAAGGTGATGGCGTACTCTAGCATCGCCTTTTGTGGGTCGTCAAGGACGGGGAATAGGTGGGACAAACCCCTGACCGTCTCTATTGACCAGGAAGAAATCTGCGTGTTAGCATTGGCTACTAAGGCGGTTCCAGAGATGGAGTACGCTCGCCTGTGAAAGGAGCCTAGTTATGCTTGAGGTGACCTCTCCGGCCTTGGAGAAGCTCAAAGAGGTGATGGAAGAGCAAGGGGAAACGGGATCATCCCTGCGAGTCATCGCCGCCCCCGCCGAGCACGGCGGAATCCAGTACATGATGACTCTGGAAAACGAGTCCCAGAATGAAGACACCATCCTGCAGATGGATGGCATTAGCTTCCTCATGGACTCGGACAGCGCACCCTTCCTCGAGGAAGCCACCATCGACTACGTGGAAGACCTCACCCGCGTGGGGTTTGTCATCAACAACCCGATGTTCTCCACCGGCGGTTGTGGCTGCGGCGGAGGCGGTTGCGGCTGTGGAGCAGGCGGCGGCGGTTGCGGCTGCGGCCACTAAGCGACTAATCGGCCCTCACGGCCCAAGCAATTCAGTAATGAAGAAGGGACGCTCATAAGAGCGTCCCTTTTCTGTTTCGCAGCACCTGGTCGTCAAGCCCTAAGACGGATGTACTTGAATAGGCGAGGATGGACTTCTCTCACCAGCTCGAGGGCACGGACCATAGGCTCCCTGATGGAGAAGTGGGCTTGGGGTTGGGTGCGCAGCTTGAAAAGGTGGTAACACTCCCGGAGATTCATCTTGGCGAGCACCCGGCGGTTATGGGCATGGGTAGCCAGGTACTGGGCTACATCGGGCAGGCATTCCTTGGTCTGAACGAAGGCCGCCTTGGCCAGGTCCATAGCGTCGCTGTACTCTCCCTCCAAACCGGCATCCACAACCAGCGCAGGAGTCAGGTACCCCTCTTCCAGGTTCAAGGGCTGGGGTATGTAGGACTGCATTCGATGGCGCTTGAACTCCCGATAGGCCCCGTAGTCCAGGGTGAACTCGAAGGTGTAGTCGGCCATCTCGAAGGCCCTGGGAGGGGCATCGTGGTCGCCCATCCCGTCCATGCAGGCGTCGAACAGACCTGTCAGATCACCCTCGGACATCTCCTCGACCTGGTTCACAACCTGTCCGTAGGGCATGCCCGAGAACTGGTAGAGCAGGCCCGCGGCCACCTTGCGCTCTGCATCCTGATCGTACTGCACCAAGGCAACCTCGCAGTCGTCTCCACTAGTCCCAGCCAGGTCTCCCGCTTTCAGGGCTTGGGCATCGCGGGAGGAAACCAGGTACTCCTTCCTCTCCGCGTACCTCACCAAGGTCGGCGCTATCTCCCGACCCTTCACCTTCAGTTCTTCCCCCAGGGCCTGCTCTTCGGCCAAGTTGGATGAAAGAAGCTTTGTGATGGCATGCTCCATGAGCCGGGCGTTCATTGTGACACCCACGTTGGTGAGGGTTGCCGCGGGAAGCAGCGCCCGGCAGCTGTCCGTAGCTATCCGCCTCAGCCTGAGCCGGTATGCCCCATCCCTCTCGTCGTCCCGCTGGGGGTTAATTGTTGCAAGGTACTCCAGCGTGGAATCCACGATGCTGGCATAGGTGGCGAACAACGACTCGCAGGTGTTTATGTAAACCTTCTGGAGCTCAGGGTGGGTGTCCAGCTCTTGCGGTAGGTGGTAGTACCCTTGTGGGAGCACCTGGTAGCGAGATGATTTCTCGGTGTAGGATGCCAGCCGGTTATCTTCCAATGTATCGCAGGCCAGCCGGGAGATGTTCTCCACCGCCATGTGAATGATGGCATGCTCCGCCACCGACGCATGGCCGTAGCCCAGCACCCACCGCTCGTGAAAGTCGGCCGCCTTCTCCTCGCTCACTTGTACGGCAATCTCATCGAAGGCCTCGGGGCGCCGGGAGGTCATGGCAAACACGACGGCAAGCTGTTCCTCGGTGAGGTCCCGGGGACTCAGGGGGTACACCCTGCGGGGATATGTGGCGTTTCCCGGTTCAGCAGTCATAGGACTTGTCCCTAAGCTTCGATAGTGGACGGGGAAGATGCATCACAGCAGCAGGCGGACCGGGTTTTCCAGGTTTGCCTTGATCTCCACGAGGAAGGCGGCACCCTCAGCTCCGTCGGCGACCCGGTGGTCCACCGAGAGGGTGGCCTTCATCACCTGGCCAACCACGATCTGTCCATCCTGGACCACGGGCTGCTCCCTGACTGCGCCCACAGCCAGCACCGCCGCATTCGGCGGGAGGATGATAGCGGCGAAGCTGTCCACATCGTGCATTCCCAGGTTGCTTATGCTGAAGGTGCTGCCGCTGTACTCCTCTGCCCGGAGCCTGTTCTCCTGGGTGCGCCGGACTAGCTCGCTGCTGGCCTTCGCGATCTCAACCAGGGACCTGTCCTCGCATCGGGATATGGACGGGACGATGAGTCCCTGCTCCAGCGCCACGGCAATGCCGATGTTGAGGTCATCGTGCATCACGAGGCGGTCTCCGTCCAAGGAAGCGTTGAATTTGGGGTGCTTGACCAAGGCCAGGGCCGATGCCTTGACGATCAGGTCGTTGATGCTGACCCGCTGTCCCTCGGGAAGGGTCTCGTTGACCTGGCGGCGCACAGACATCGCCTGGGACATGTTCACTTCGGCAGTCACGTAGAAGTGGGGGACCTCACGCTTGCTCTGGGCGGTTATCCGGGCTATAGCCCGACGCATGGGGCTGATCTCGGCCCCCTCCTGCGGGACCGGGGCCGGAACTACCCCGGCCTCTTCCGCCCGCATAACATCAGCCTCTGTAATTCTTCCGCCCGGGCCGGTGCCTGAAATTGAACCCAGGGGTATGCCCTTCTCCCTGGCCAGTCGCCTTGCAAGGGGGCTTGCCTTCACATCGCCCGATGCCTGGGGGGCCATTGGGGCCGCGGCAGGCTCGGATGGCGCAGCAGGGGAGCTTGGGGTATCAGCCACCTGCTCCAGCTCTGGAATGGCCTCTCCGGGACTTACTATAACGGCTATGGGGTCACCCACCGGCACAGTGCGCCCCTCCTCTGCCACGATCTTGCCCAGGATGCCCGGGGAGAAGGCCTCCATCTCCACCGTTGCCTTGTCGGTCTCGATCTCAGCCAGGATATCGCCCCGGGCCACGTCGTCCCCTTCCTTCTTGTGCCAGCGGACGACCGTGCCCTCGCGCATGTCGTAGCCCATCTGGGGCATGATCACCGTGGTCGCCAAGTCCACCTCTTGTCAGTCCAGGATGGGCGTGTCATATATGAATCGATCCCCCGTCAGCCCCCAGGGCAGCCTCCTTGATGGCCTCGGACAGGGTAGGGTGGGAGTGCACCATCCAGCCCAGCTCCTGGGTTGTGCCCTCCAGGAGGCGCGCCAGGGATAGCTCCCCCAGCATCTCCGTAACCTCCGGCCCCACCAGGTGGGCGCCCAGGATCTCACCGTATTCAGCATCTACCACCAGCTTCGCCATGCCGACGGGTTCGCCGATTGCCAGGGCTTTCCCGCTGGCCCTGAAGGGGAACTTGCCCACCTTGATGGACCTGCCCTGCTCTGTGGCTTGGGCTTCGGTCAGTCCGAAGCTGGCAACCTGGGGTATGCAGTAGGTCGCCCGGGGCATGTAGGTGTAGTCCAGGGCCGGCGGGTCCATACCGGCAATGGACTCCACGGCCATTACACCCTGGGCTGAAGCCACGTGGGCCAGAAGCAGCTTGCCCGTGACGTCGCCTATTGCGTAAATCCCGGGCACATTGGTAGCCATCCGGTCATCCACCTGGATGAACCCCGACTTGACTTCTACGCCCAAGGCCTCCAGGCCCAAGCCTTCTATGTTGCCTTGGACTCCTACCGCCACCAGCACTTTAGCGCACTGGACGGCCTCCTCTTCGCCCTCGGCGCTCTGTATACTGAGCCGAGCGCCGTCCTCTGTATGCTCCAAGCCAGCCACCTTCGAGCCGATCAGAAAGCGAATTCCTTCCCGCGTCAGCGCTCTCTCTAGCTGCTGGCTGATCTCTTCATCCTCGTTGGGAACGATCCGGGGCAGCAGTTCCACCACAGTTACATCCACACCATAGGCGTTGCAGAGATAGGCGAACTCCATTCCCGTCGCGCCTGCGCCGACAATGACGAGACTTTGGGGAAGCTCCCGCATCTCCAGGGCTTCCCGGCTGGTGATAACCGTGCGTCCATCGACGGGCAGGTCGGGAATGGCGCGGGGCCTGGCGCCTGTAGCTATGATGATGTTCCCGGCGCCGATGGTGCGCCCTTCGGGGGCAACCTCCACCACGCCCGGAGCCGTTATCTTGGCATCGCCCTGGATATGCTCCACCTTGTGCTTACGGAACAGGAAGCCGATGCCCTTGGTGTTCTGCTCCACAACCTTCCGGCTGCGGTCCACCGCCTTGGAGTAGTCGACATTCAGATTGTCGAACTGGAAGCCGAAGTCGTCAGCCCTCTTGAGCAGAGACAGCACCTCTGCATTCCTTAGCAGGGCTTTGCTGGGAATGCAGCCCCAGTTAAGGCACACGCCGCCCAGGGCTTCCCGCTCCACGACCGCCGTCTTCATGCCAAGCTGGGCTGCCCTTATGGCGGCGACGTAGCCGCCCGGCCCGGCCCCAATCACCACCAAGTCATACTGTTCGTTGGATGACACCATGCAGCTTCTCCGGACAGACCCGCTAGAGGGTGGAGATGTTGCAGAGTTGCATACCCAGCCCAATCCCCCCGGCGGTTCCTTGTCCGTGTTCTGGATTGCGTGTTACCATGTTAGCCAAAGACAGGTGGGGAAACAAGGAGGCAGCAATGACCCCCGTCGCAATGCTCTTCAGAAGCATAGGTCCCTATGAGATCATCATCATTGTCGTTGCCCTGATGCTGATCTTCGGAGCCGCCCGGCTGCCAAAGATGGGAGCTTCCTTGGGACAGGGCCTTAGGGCATTCAAAGGCGCCTTGATGGGGAAGGACGATGTGGAGATTACCGACGACAAGGACGAGAAAGCAGCCTCCAAGACCACTGAGAAAGAGGGCGCTTAGCCCCTACCAGGTAGGTTAACCTCCACTCACCCTTTCCATCCACGGTCCATTGTCTTTGTTCAGACCCCTTAGCCAGTTTCGGCTACGCTCTGCGTCCTGCGTCTGGCAGCGAACCTCGACAGCCATATCCCCACCTCGTACAGCACGATGAGTGGCGCGGCCACCAAGGCTTGGTTCACCGGATCGAATGTGGGAGTGATCAGCGCCCCCAGGATGAACGCAACCAGTATCCAGTACCGCCTCCACCTTGCATACGTCCTCCACGACACCACCCCCAGCTTCGCAAGCAGGAACATCACAACAGGGGTCTCGAACACCATCCCGAGCCAGAAGAGCAGGGTCACCATTATCGAAACGTAGTTGCCGATGCGTATCATCGGCGTGGCCAGGTCGCTGCCCCAGCTCAGCAGGAAGTTCACCGCCGGGGGAATAAGTATGAAGTAGCCGAAGGCCACCCCGCCGATAAACGAGAGGATCACGCCGGGCATGAAGGCAAGGAGGAAGCGCCTTTCCCGCTTGGTAAGCCCCGGAGCAACGAACATGATGGCCTGGTAGAGCACCACCGGGAAGGCCAGGACCAGCCCACCCAGAATGGAAACCCGGACGGTGACGGCTATCATCTCCGTCAGCTCGGTGTATATAAGGCGGGCGGGACCTTCGTCCGAGGACAGCTCGTCGGCGGGACGCAGGAGCAGCTCGATGATGTCTTCGTAGAAGACCAAGGCAACCACGGTCCCGATCAACACAGCGGCGCCGGAGATCAGGATGCGCTTTCTCAGCTCCAGGAGGTGCTGGCTGATGGAAAGCTGGCGTTCCATCAGCCCCTGTCATTGGACGGACCGTCGGTGCGGTCGCCGGGCCTGCTCTGCCGGTCCTCTTCCTCGATGGTGTTCGTCAGGTCGGTCATGGCCCGGCGCACCTGGCCCATCATCTTGCCAGCGGTCTTGGCCATGCTTATGGTCCTGCCCGGCCCGACGACCAGCAGGGCCACAACCAGTATGATCAGTATCTCCGAGAAGCCGATGCCTCCGAACCCCATTAGGCGTCACCATCCGGTTTCGTTGCAGCAGGCCTATTCGCCCCCAATCGGCAATCGGTACAGCGACGGGTTCCCTCAGGGTTGCCAGGCGCCGGCATCCGTATCCCGGCCTTATCCAGCATGTCGGCCAGGGTGCACAGGGGCAGCCCCACCACGTTGGTATAGCAGCCTTCCACTCCGGACACCGGGTTGAATGGTTCATCCTGAATGCCATAGCTGCCAGCCTTGTCCATGGGAGCGCCGGAGGCCACATACGCCTCCATCTCTTCTTCGGAGTAGTCGCGCATGACCACGTCGGTTGCGCAGATATCCACCCACTCCAAGCCGCGGGCCGCATCAAGGACCGCCACACCTGTGACGACCGTATGGGTCTCGCCCCTCAAGGACCTGAGCACCTGAAACGCCTCGTCGGGACTAGCTGGCTTCCCAAGGGGTACCCCGTCCAGCACAACCATGCTGTCGGCGCCCACCAGCACATCGCCGGGCCTGGCCTCGGACACCTTCCTTACCTTGGCCAGGGCCAGGCGTTCCACCAGGGATTCGACGCTTTCCTGGGGGTCCATGGCTTCATCCACCGAGGGATGCACGACCTCATGGTCGAGGCCCACCGACGACAAGAGCTGGGTGCGGCGGGGAGATGAGGATGCCAGCACCAGGTTCCGGCAAAGGGATGCTCCACCACTGACTGAGCCATTGGCGGCCCCGGGCGTCAGGACGGCAATGCACTCCACATGATGGGTCTGGGGGAACATATCGATGGGCTGCACCTTCTCGACCCTGAAGCCGCCATCGACCAACTGAGCCAAGTCCCGGGCCAGGGATTCCGGTTCGCAGGAGACGTACAGGAGGCGGTCCGGCTGCAGCCTAACGACAGCTTCCAGCGCCTCCGGCTGGCACCCTGCCCTGGGAGGGTCCAGGATGAGGGCTGTCGGCTGCTCCTCCATCTCCTGGAGCACCTTCTCGGTACGTCCCTGGATAAAGGTCACGTTGTCGACGCCAGCGGCGTTGGCTTCCGCATCCCACACCGCCGAGGGCGAATCCTCAATGGCGATCACCCTGTCAACATAGGGGGCCAGCAGTATGGCAAAGGTGCCCACCCCGGCGTAGGCATCTACCAGCAGCCCGTGCCCCGCCAGGCCAAGCTCTTCCCGCGCCATGGCGACCATCTGCTCGGCTTGGAGGTTGTTCACCTGGAAGAAGGAGGCGGAAGCGATCCGAAAGCTCCGGCCTCCCAAGTCCTCTTCGTAGTGTTTCTGCCCAGTGGCTACAGGAACCTCCGGGGACTTTAGGGTTGGCTGCACCAGGTAGCTTCCTGTGCCGTCGCCTCCCCGGATGGACAGCTGGGTAGTCTCGGCGCAGCGCCCCTGTAGCTCCCCCAAGGTGCGGTTGATCAAGGGGCTCATAAGCATGCAGCTATCGATGCCGATGTGCTTCCTTGTCTCGCGATGCACGAAACCCAGGGTCCCGTCCTTGGCGACGGTGAACCTGGCATGGTTACGATAGCCCAGCTCCTCCGGCGACGGGATAGCGGGGGCGACCACCACATCTCCCAGGCCGCCGGCCTGGTCGAGAGCGTCGGCGACCATGCTGCGCTTCAGGTCCAGCTGGTGGTGGTAATCGATGTGCTGCCACTGGCACCCGGTGCAGCGCCCGTAGTAGGGACACGGGGTGTCCACCCTGTGCGGCGAGGGGTCGAGCACCTGCACAACCTGGGCGGAGGCCCGGTCCCGCCTGACCCTCAGCACCTCCACCTCTACCTCTTCCCCAGGAATGGCCCCGAACACCATCACCTTTGTGTCGCCCTGATAGGCCAGGGCATCGCCCAGCTTGCCCCAACCCACGGGCGTGAGACGCAGGCGCTGGCCCTTCACGACTTCATGTGCCACCGCTCCACTATAACCCAAGGTATCTGCTAATCCAAGAAACACGCCGGCGGGCCTTGGGCAGGCCAGGGAACAACAATGCCCCCTGTCCCCTGGTGGGAGAGGGCTGGGATGAATGGGGCTTCAAGCCGTCATTGCGGCGTAGGCCGCAATCCATGAGACCTTGGGATTGATGCAGGTCAGGGAGCAACAAAGCCCCCTCTCCCACCACGGGAGAGGGTTGGGATGAGGGGGACTTTGAGCCGTCATTGCGGCGTAGGCCGCAATCCAGGACGGAGCACTGCCGAATTGCAGGCAGGCTACTTAGGTCCGGCGAGCAATGCAGCGGGGACCTGGTCCAATTCCTGAGTTTCCTAGATTGCGGCCTACGCCGCAATGACGAAAGGCGGGTCTAACCGTTCGCTCTGAGGGAAATCGAAGGGGAACGGACGGCCTGTCCCTAGCAGGAGTTTCACCCTCCCCTTAACCCCCTCCCGTCAAGGGAGGGGGGATAATGTACCCCGGAGGGGAAAGCTTTCCCCCTCTCCCCTGGTGGGAGAGGGTTGGGGTGAGGGGGAAAGGATCCGTTCGCCCTGAGGGAAATCGAAGGGGAACGGACGGCCTGTCCCTGGCGGGCGCTTCACCCTCCCCATAGTCCCCTCCCATCAAGGGAGGGGGATAGTGGCGCGCCGTCGGCCTCCGGTTGACCAACAAGCGGACCAAAGATAAACTGGATTCCATACGAGTACTAAAGCTAGACTGCCTGCCCAGGCACTATTCTTGCATTTCTTAGTCCCGAAAGGAGAAACATGGCCCATCCCTTCCCCGCGACCGATGCCGATTTCGACGAGACTGTCCTGCAGTCCGACCTGCCCGTTCTGGTGGACTTCTGGGCTGACTGGTGCGGTCCCTGCAAGATGATCGCCCCCATCGTCGATGAGCTCTCCGAGGAGTATGACGGCGTCATGCAGTTCGCCAAGGTGGATGTGGACGCCAACCCCAGCACAGCCATGGCCTACGGCGTCCGCAGCATACCCACCCTTCTGCTGTTCAAGGGGGGCCAGCCCATCGACCAGGTGGTCGGCGCGGTGCCCAAGGGCGCCCTAAAGAAGAAGATCGACTCCGCGCTGGGCTAGGGCAAGCGTCTGCCCTGAAGTACGGGAGTGGATGGGGCCCGGTGGCTCTTGCGGACTTCAAATCCGTTGTGCCTCGCTAATCACGGGGTAGGTGGGTTCGACTCCCTCCCACTCCCGCCAACTCTTCCCCCCGCTTCATCCTCGCCGGGCTGGCGGTCCGCGCTCCGTCACAGGCCCGGTCCTTGGCAATCCACGGAAAGGTGCAACCATGATCATCGAGCAAAAGCTGGAATCCATGGGGATCGTTCTTCCCGATTTCGCCCGGGACGGCTTCTACGGCCACTCCTTCGGAAGCATGAAGGCCCACCACCGTACTGGGAACATCCTCTTTCTTGGCGGCCACGTCCCCATAGTCGATGGCAAACCCTTCGTCACCGGCATCCTGGGCAAAGACCTGACCGTGGAGCAGGGGTACCAAGCCGCCCGGATAACGGCCATCAACTGCCTGGCGGGCATCAAGTACGCCATCGGCGACCTGGACGATGTCGTCTCCATCATCCGCTCCCTGAACTTCGTGGTGTCCACCCCCGAGTTCCTGGAGGTGAATAAGGTAGGCAGCGGGGCAACGGACCTCTTCCTCGAGGTGTTCGGCGAGGAGAAGGGCTTGGGCGGGAGAGCAACCATCGGCGTTACCAGCCTGGCCAGCGGGGTGTGCTTCGAGAATTGGCTGACAGTTGAGGTGAAGTAGAGGGCTATGGCAGCATCCAACGACCTGAAAAACGTCATATCCGAGGAGTACGCCCGAAGGATAAGCGGCGCTTTCGAATGCTGCGACACCGATACCTCCTGCGACGCCAGCTACCCCTTGGAGATGCTGGACTCCATGCCCGAGGGTGTGGTCAGCTTCGGCTGCGGCACCCCAACCACCATCGACGCCCTGAAGCCCGGCCAGTGGGTGCTGGATTTGGGCAGCGGCGCTGGGCTGGACTGCTTCCTGGCAGCGCGGGAAGTGGGACCTCAGGGCAAGGTCATTGGCGTGGATTTCACCTCTGCCATGTTGGAGCGGGCCAACGAGAACCGGGAGAAGCTGGGACTGGACAACGTGGAGTTTCGTATGGGGGACATCGAGTCCCTGCCCGTGGAGGATGACAGCATCGACGTGATCATCTCCAACTGCGTCATCAACCTGGCGCCCGACAAGGATGCGGTCTTTCGCGAGGCCTACCGGGTGCTCCGCAGTGGCGGCCGCCTCATGGTGTCGGACATCGTGCTGACCCGCCCTGCCACTGACGAAGAGATGAAGGACATGGCTTTGATGACGGGATGCATCTCCGGCTCCCTGCCCGCCGAGGAGTACGTGGGCAAGGTGGCGAGCGCCGGGTTCGTGGACGCCCAGTGGGCAGGCGACCCTCCCACTGACGGCTCCCGCTTCTGGTTCAGCGCCTCCGTCACCGCTACGAAACCGTAGGGGTGGGTGCTCCGGGGCGAGCAAAGGGTCACCTTGATCATCCGTTACCTCAAACTGAGAGGAGGGCGCTATGCCTGGAGTGAGTGAGATGGGCGCAGCGGTGGGGGCGATGCTGAAGGAGAGGCAGGAAAACATCGGGATCGCCGAATCGTCCTGCGGCGGGCTGATCTCGGCCGCCCTGGTGGCGGTCCCCGGCGCGTCGGCCTTCTACCTGGGCTCAGTGGTCAGCTACACCCAGTCGTCCCGTGAAGGCCTTATGAGAATTGATGAGAGCCAGATGACCGGCCTCCGGCCCAGCACCGAGGAGTATGCCTTTCTCAATGCCAGGGCTGTTCAGCAGATGCTCGGCGCAACGTGGGCTGTGGGAGAGACCGGGGCCAGCGGACCTACTGGCAACCGTTACGGGGACGCATCGGGTCACGCCTGCATTGCTGTGGTGGGACCTGTGGAGAAGGCGATCACCGTAGAGACGGGCAGCACCGACCGGGAAGCGAACATGTGGGTCTTCGCTGCCGCCGCCCTGACGCTGCTGGAGAACTGCATCAAAGAAGCGGGATGATTGCTGGGTCCCGACGACGGGGAATGCATATCGAGAAAAAGTAGAGGGCCGGAGCTTCTAGAAGCTCCGGCCCTCTTGCTGCTCTAGGCAGGTTGGGAAGAGTCGCTTTTACCGGACCTGCCGGAGGTCGATCATCGCGGTGTAGTCCCTGCGAGCTTCCTCCTTGGTAGGACCGCAGCAGCTCTTCTTGTCCTGGAGGTTCACGAAGTAGGTGTCGAAGTCGTCACCGTTCCCTACCGACTGGAGCATTCTTACGAACTTGCGGATGTTCATCCTATCCTCTCTTTCCCGGTGTTCCTTCACCGGAGCTTTCTTCTTCTTGCTACATACATAGTGTAAACAGAACATAGCATCATGTCTAGCAATGCTATGTGATATAATACATCATTGTTCGCGATATAATGGTCTAAGGAGACAGATATGGAGCTACGGGAACTTCGCAGCTTTTGCACAGCCGCTCACTTCAGGAGCATAACCAAGGCATCAGAACACCTGAACATGGGGCAGCCGGCAGTCACAGGGCACATCAGGAAGCTGGAAGAAGAGATGGGGGTGGAGCTGTTCGACCGGGTCAGGAGGCCTATCCGCCTCACCCAGGCAGGGGACAGCCTCTACAAGCTGGCGGCGCCCCTGGTGGAAGGAATCGACAACCTGCAGGACGCCCTGGCAGTAACCGAGCAGGACCGCCCCATCCGGGTAGGCTCCACCTTCGACATCGTCTCCCACGTCCTGCTGAGAGCGGTGAACTCATTCCTGTCCCAACATCCTCACAGCCAGCTAAGGGTGAAATCGGGAAGTTGGAGAGAGGTTTTGGATATGCTGGTGGACAAGGAGGTAGACCTTGGCTTGGTGCCTGGCCCCGGCAACGGGGTGGAGTTCGACTTTCACCCGCTGTTCCCCTATGAGCGGGTGCTCATAGCTCCCCTTGGGCACCCCATACTGGGGTCAACAGTTACCTCCCTTGATGAGATCGCCCGCTGGCCTCTGATCCTGCGGGGTGAAGGCACATCCACCCGCTCCATCCTGGAGGCCGAATTCCGGCGTAAGGGGCTCCCGTTTGAGGTTGTGGTGGAGCTGGACAGCATCGACATGATCAAGGCCTACGTCGGAGCCGGACTGGGCATCTCAGTAGGTCCCAAGATGGCCATGGAATCCGAGGATGAGGAGCACCTGGGAACCATCGACCTTATGCACCTTTTCCCCGTCGAGCAGGCAGGGGCGGTTACCCTGCGGGGCAAAGAGCTCAGTCCACCCACCAGCGAGTTCATACGGATACTGGAGAGCAGTTTCAGTCCCTCGAGGACGACGCAGGCCGCAGCCTTCTGACGGAAGGCCCATAGGGTCATCTCCTAGGACACGCTCAGGCCTAAGGCTGGTCGCGGGGTTCCAGGATGGAGAATATCTCGATGACCTCATCGACATCCTTGGCGGTCCACCAGGACGCTGTCGCCAAGGTGTCATCATGCTCGGCTTGGCTGTAGGCAGCGCAGGCGTCGGAAACGACTATGGGGTTGTACCCCCGGTCCCCGGCGCTTCGGGCGGTGCTTTCCACCGCCACGTTGGTCAGGAGGCCGGCGATGAGCAGGTTCTCCACGCCCATGTTGCGCAGGAGCTGGTCAATGGCTGTGGATGGAAAGGGGCTCGATGTGTTCTTGTCCAGCACAAGCTCATGGGGCAAGGGAGCGATATCGGGAACGATCTCGTATTCCTGGCTGTCCTTGGGGAAGAGGTTGCCTGCACCTGACCGGGCCTGGGCTGCTCGCCAGCTCCAGGGGGCCACGTCCCTGCCTTCCGGGAGCTGCTGCCCCATCCGGGTGTATATGGCCTCCAGCCCCCGGCACCGGGCGAAGGCAAGCAGCCTCTTGATGCCAGGGAGAACGCGCTCGCCGATGGCGCTGTAGTAGTAGCGGTGTATGTCTGGGAAGTCCCGCTCCAGCCCGGGGCCGATCCCCATCTCGGGGTCCGTGTAGCCCCGCTGCATGTCCACAACCATCAAGGCGGTCTTGGAAAGTTCGATCTCCCACTCATCTATAGTGAACCGGCCAGGGCGGGGCGCTTCCCAGGTAATCCGAGTGCGGGCCAAGCCTAGTCTCCAGCCGGAGTAGGGACAGGTGCGCTCGAAGCCAGCGCTCCCAGGTCGGCCAGCACCTCATCGGTGGTCTTGACCGCGCCGAAGGCATCGCCAAAGGTGCGCACCGTCGTGCAGTGGTTGCGCTGCACCGGGTCGATGCAGGCGTCCTCCACCAGGATCACGTTATATCCCCGGTCGGCGGCGCCCCTGGCGGTGTTGTCCACGCAGCGGGATGTGGCAGCCCCGCAGAACACCAGGTTCTGCAGGCCCATCGCCTGGAGGTAACGGTCGATGCCCGACGAGTTGAAAGCCCCCGAGGAGTTCTTGTCGATAACCAGCTCCCCCGGCTCCGGGGCCAGGTCATCCACAACATCGTGGTTCCAGGTGCCGGGGTACACCACCATCGCCGGCGCATCTCCCGGCGGCTTCATCCAGGAAAGGGCACGCTTGGCGTGCATATCCCTCCTTCCCGGCAGCAGGGAGCCCACCCGCAGGTAGATCACTTCCAGCCCATTATGGTGAAAGAAGTCCCGCAGGCGCGCGCACTGGGGCACGATGGCGGCGTTCTTCTCCGAGTAGTTCTGGACATCCACCATCACCAGCCCCGTCCTGTCCAGGTCGATCTCCAGCTCCCGTACCGCATGGGGCCATGTGCTGCTGGCCTGCCAGGGAATCACACCCTTCATGGTCCTACCTCCCAGTAGCTGTGCCCAATTATATATGATGGGGTTGTCCGGGGGCACCTTCCCTGGGTTACCTTTGTTGACACACCATAAGGGCACAGCTACCATGACAACTACCAGCCAACCGCCGTATTCCACGGAGGGGCCATGCCCAAGGCCAAGGTCAACAACATCGAGCTGTACTATGAGGTTCATGGGGAAGGCTACCCCATCGTCTTCTGCCATGAGTACGCCGGCAGCTACGAAAGCTGGGACCAGCAGGTCGGCTTCTTCTCCCGCCGCAACCAGGTAATCACCTACAACGCCAGGGGCTATCCCCCCTCCGATGTGCCCGGCCGGATGGAAGACTACTCCCAGGAGCAGCACGTCGATGACCTCAGGGGGCTGCTCAACGCCCTGGGAATTCGCGATGCCTACATCGTGGGCTTGTCCATGGGCGGCAACGTTTCCCTGCATTTCGGCATCCTGCACCCCGGCAGGGCCAGGGGCTTGGTGGTCGCGGGTGCAGGGTACGGCTCGACCAACAAGGAAGCCTTTCGGCGCCAAGCCCTGGAGTTCGCGGACCAGATAGAAGCCGGGGGCATGGACGCCTTCGGCGACTACACCCGGGGTCCCAGTCGCGTCCAGCTCCTGCGCAAGGATCCCAAGGGATGGGAAGGCTTTGCCCAGCGGTTCTCAGAGCACTCTGCGCTCGGCTCGGCCCTCACCTTTCGTGGTGTTCAGGGACGCCGTCCGACGGTTTATGACCTGGAAGAGGGCATGCGCTCCCTCCAGGTGCCCACCCTCATTCTGGTTGGCGACGAGGATGACCCCAGCCTGGAGCCCTCCATGATGATGAAGCGGTGCATACCCAGGTCCGGCCTGATGGTCATGCCCCAGACAGGCCATGCCCTGAACCTGGAAGAGCCTGACCTGTTCAATCGCGCTGTGCTGGACTTCGTCACCTCGGTAGAGGCCGGCAAGTGGCCCGCCCGGCAGTCCATCAGTGACGGCGTCGGTTTTCTGGCAGAAGACGACAGCCCATGAAGGGGCGAAGCCTAGAGTAACGGTAGTGGCAAAAGGGTTCCCTCGGGAACCCTTCCACATGATGAAAGGAGTAGTTATGCCCGATCGAACCGTAGTAAAGGTTGACAGCCTGCCACCCCCCGGGATCCCCGCCGTCAGGGCCATCAAGTCCGCCGGACTTGTCTTCGTTTCAGGGACCCCCGCCCCCAGGAAGGCCGACGGTACCATGGACCCCGACATCCGTGTACAGGTGCGCACCTGTCTGGAGACCATCGACACCATCCTGAAGGAAGCCGGCACTTCCCTCACCAACGCCGTCTCCGTGACCACCTTCCTGAAAGACGTCAGCGTGTTCGAGGTCTACAACGAAGAGTACCGGAAGTTCTTCCCGGTGGACCCGCCCACTCGCACCACCGTCAAGGCCGACCTGGTACGCGACGATATGCTGGTAGAGATCACGGTTATCGCAGCCCAGGGCTAGCCACTAAACCGTCGCTAGTCCGAGCTATTAGACCGGTAGCATAAACACCCTGGGCGAACTCCGGAATGGAGTTCGCCCAGGGTGTTTGACAGCTTTGCAGGGCCTAACTACAATCTTCTCCAAGCCCCATTAGACGCCACATTCCTGCTGAAGATGCTGCCGGAAGCGTGGCGAGCACATTTGTACTGGAGGTGCGCCTTGAGCGATCCCAAATACGTGGATGTGAAGGGCATCAAGACCCGGTACTTCGAAGCAGGCGAGGGCGAGCCCCTCGTGCTGGTTCACGGCGGGAACTTCGGCTCCCACAGCAACGCCGAAGACTGGGAGATGAACTTCGAAACTCTTTCCCAGTCCTACCACACCTTCGCCTACGACAAGATCGGGATGGGGTTCACCGACAATCCTCTTTCCGACGAAGAGTACGTGATCGGCGCCAACGTCCAGCACCTCTATGACTTCATGGATGCCGTGGGTATCGACAGCGCCCACATCGCCGGCCATTCCAGGGGAGGCTACGCCGTCACCCGCCTGGCCCTGGAGCACCCCGAGGTGGTGAGGAGCCTCATCATCATCGACAGCTCGACGTTGATGACGCCTCCCAATCCCATTTACGATGAGTGGGACCGCCAGGCCGCCCAGATTGCCGACCCCAGGGAAGCCATGCGTCACAGGATCACATGCAACTCCTTCACCGGCGACCACATAACCGACCGCTACCTGGACGTCTGCCTGGAGATCAAGGGCATGGACAAGACCGCCGAGGTCAACACCAAGATGAAGAGCGGGCTCCTGGACCAGTTCAAGACTGACCTTGTCGCCAAGCAGAAGGAGACCCACGAGTGGATAATCGATGGCGGCATCAAGGCGCCGACCCTGGTCATATGGGCCTATAACGACCCCTCCGCCACCATGGAACGCTGCGGCATCCCGTGCATGCAGCTCATCATGTCCTCGGTGCCGGACTCGGAAATGTGCATCATCAACCAGTCGGGACACTCGGTGTTCCGGGAGCAGCCCGACGCCTTCCATGATGCGGTCACCAACTTCATCAACGCCCGCACGGAAAGCTAAGGACATCGTCGGGAGGGTTTCCTGATATGGACTTTGGCATTTTCACCGACTTCCCCGTGCGGGAGGGCATGGTCGTCACCGAAGCCTTCGACGAGGCCTTCAGCCAGGTCGAGCTGGCCGACCGTGCCGGCCTGGACTCGGTGTGGCTGGCTGAGTACCACTTCAGCCCGGACCGCTCCGTCTCCTCGGCCCCCCTGGTGATCGGAAGCGCCGTCGCCGCCCGTACTGAGAGCATCCGTATCGGGCTGGCGGTGCAGGTATTGCCCTTGTTCAACCCCCTTCGAATCGCCGAAGAGGTCGCGACCATGGACCAGGTGAGCAGGGGGCGCTTCAACTTCGGCATAGGCAGGAGCGGCAGCACCAAGTTCTACGATGCCTTCGGCATCGACTACTCGGAAAGCAGGACCCGCTTCTACGAGAGCCTGGATGTAATCCTGGGCGCCTGGACCCAGGACAGCTTCTCTCACCATGGTGAGCACTTCGACTTCGATGATGTCTCTGTGGTGCCGAAGCCCTATCAGAAGCCCTATCCGCCCTTCAGGGTGGCCATCGCCAGCGAGGACTCCTACTCCCAGATGGGCGAGCTGGGCTACCCCATCTTTGTCATGTCCAACACACCCCTGCCCCAGCTGGAGGAGCGGGTCTCCCAGTACAGGGACGCATGGGTTTCGGCGGGGCATCCGGGCTCAGGGGATGTGATGCTCCGGGCTCCGGCCTTCGTCTCAGAGTCGGCCGAAGAAGCCTACTCGGTGCCCGAGGCCAGCACTATGCACGGCATCGCCTATCGTGTGCGGGAGCTAATGGCGACTGCCGCCAGCCAAGAGGTCATTGACCGGCTCAAGAAGGTGGCCGACGTACCCTACGATGAGATACTGAAAGCGCGGTGCATCTACGGCACCCCGGAAGCTGTGGTGGAGCGCATCCATGAGTTTGACGACCGGCTGGGGCTGAACGGCATACTCATGGAGGTCAACTACGGCGGGCAGATACCCTACGACAAGGTGGTGAACACCATAGAGCTCCTTGCGGACCGGGTAATGCCCAAGTTCCGCTAGGATGTCCCTTTCCAGCTTGGAGCTTTCCGGATGAGCACACCTGATACCCCGGTCCCCTCCGACTTCATCCGGAGGATAGTTGCCGAAGACCTTCGAACCAACAAGCACGGCGGCCGGGTCGTCACCCGCTTTCCCCCAGAACCCAACGGCTACCTCCACATCGGACACGCCAAGTCCATGTGCCTCAACTTCGGCGTCGCCCTGGAATATGGAGGCAAGTGCAACCTCCGCTTCGATGACACCAATCCAGAGCGGGAAGACCCGGAGTACGTACAAGCCATCCAGGACGACATCCGCTGGCTGGGTTTCGGCTGGGAGGGCGACCCCTGCCACGCTTCCGACTACCAGGAGCAGCTATACCGGTTCGCCCTCCAGCTTATCGAGGGGGAAAAGGCCTACGTGGACAGCTTGTCCCAGGAGGAGATACGCCTCCACCGGGGCACCCTGACCGAGCCGGGCCGGGTCAGCCCCTACCGGGACCGCTCAATAGAAGAGAACCTGGACCTCTTTCAACGAATGCGGGCCGGGGAGTTCCCCGATGGCGCCCATATCCTGCGGGCCAAGATTGATATGACATCCCCCAAGGTGATCATGCGGGACCCCACCCTCTACCGCATCCGCCACGCCGAGCACTACAGGACCGGCGACGCATGGTGCATCTATCCGACCTACGACTATGCCCACTGCCTCTCGGACTACATCGAAGGGGTCACCCACTCCCTGTGTACGCTGGAGTTCGAGAACAACCGGGCTGTATACGACTGGGTACTGGATACCCTGGGGCTGAGTCCCAGGCCCGAGCAGACCGAGTTCGCCAGGCTGAACCTCAGCTATACAGTCTTGAGCAAGCGCAAGCTCCTGCAACTGGTGGAAGAGGGTTATGTCAATGGGTGGAACGACCCCAGGATGCCCACCCTGAGCGGCCTGCGGAGGCGGGGCTACACACCCGAGGCCATCCGCAGCTTCTGCGAACAGATAGGCGTCGCCCGGCGGGACAACACCGTCGATATCGCCCACCTGGAGCACAGCATTAGGGATGACCTGAACCGGCGGGCGCCCAGGGCAATGGCGGTGCTGCGCCCCCTTAAGCTGGTCATCGACAACTACCCCGACGACTTGGTGGAGGAGATGGAAGCCGCCAACAACCCTGAGGACCCGTCCATGGGTACCCGCATGGCGCCCTTCTCCCGGGAGCTGTACATCGAGCAGGACGACTTCCGGGAGGACCCACCCAAGAACTACTACAGGCTGGCTCCCGGCCGGGAGGTGCGTCTGCGGTACGCCTACCTGGTCACCTGCGTGGATGTCGTTAAGGACTCATCGGGGCAGGTCACCGAGGTCCACTGCACCTACGATCCCGGCACCCGAGGCGGGACCGCGCCCGACGGACGCCGGGTGCGGGGCACGATTCACTGGGTTTCGGCGCAGCACTCGACGCAGGCCGAGGTGAGGCTGTACGACAGGCTCTTCCTGCATCCCGAGCCGGGCAGGGAGGAAGAAGGAGTGGACTTCACCAGCTACCTGAACCCTGCATCCGTGGAAACCCTGGCGGATTGCCGGGTGGAGCCGAGCTTGGCAGAGGCCCAGCCCGGGGCCAGGTACCAGTTCGAGCGCCAGGGGTACTTCTGCACCGACACCGAAGAATCAGCGCCGGGCAAGCCCGTCTTCAACCGTACCGTGGCCCTCCGCGACACCTGGGCCAAGCAGGAGCGGGGCGGCGCCGGGAGCTAGGGAAGGGTCCTGGCGCATTTACCCCTACCGGAAGCCGGATCAGTCCGCGGCGGCCCGCTGGCCCTGCAGCTGAGTCGACACAAGCTGTGCGTACAGCCCGCCCCGCGCCAGAAGCTCATCGTGGGTGCCCTGCTCCACCACCAGCCCCCGGTCCAGCACCAGGATGATGTCGGCGTCCCGTATGGTGGACAGCCGGTGGGCCATCACGACGGTCGTCCTGCCCGACTTGAGCCGGTTAAGCGCTTCGCGAACGGTCGCCTCGCTGATGGCATCCAGGTGGGATGTGGCCTCGTCGAGGATCAGCACCGGGGCGTTCTTGAGAATGGCACGGGCGATAGCGATCCGCTGTCGTTGACCGCCCGAAAGCTGCATCCCCCGCTCTCCGACGCGGGTGTCGTACCCCTCGGGGAAGGAATCTATGAACTCAGAAGCATTCGCCTGCTCAGCAGCCTCCACCACTTCCAAGTCCGTTGCATCAAATCGTCCGAGCCTGATGTTTTCGCGAACGGTATCGTTGAACAGGTAGGTGTCCTGGGCGACGAGGGACATGTTGCCCCGGAGATCATCGAGGCGAAGCTGGTCCAGCCGGTTGCCGTCCAGCTCTATGTCACCCCGGTCCGGGTCCCAGAAGCGCATCATCAGGTAGGCGACCGTCGTCTTGCCAGCCCCTGAACGGCCCACGATGGCGGCGGTCTGCCCGGACTCTATGTCGAAGGAAACGTCGGCCAGGGCCTGGGGGTCGCCTTCCGAATAAGCAAAGGCCACATCTTCGAAGTCAATCAGGAGCGACCCGGCAGTCGCCTCGCCAGCTCGTGGCGCCACACCGGGGCCGTCCTGCACGGGGACCGCCTCGTCGTGGATGGCCAGTATGCGACGGGAGGCAGCCAGCGTCTCCATCATCTGCTTCATGGTGCGGGCCAGCTCGGTCACCGGGCTGAAGGACGCCAAGCCCATCACGCTTGCTAGAAGCAGCTCGGTCCGGGCTATCTGTCCATTGAGCACTAGCCAGATGCCCACCGTCATGACCGCCAGTCCACCGAGGCCCATCATGGCTTCCATGAACCCGATCTGGAGCGCCTGGGATTTCTGGAACCGCACCAGGTGGCCGACATATGCCCAGCCCTTCTGGGTCATTTCCCGGTTCCGCTCAGCCCCCCGGTCAAAGGCTGTGATCTCCCGCATCCCCTGGATGCTGTCAACCATGTAGGCGTGGAGGTCCCCTGCGCGACCACGTATCTCAGTGCCGAGGCGCTCTATGCGCGAGTTGGCAAAGAACGGGCTGACCGCCACTGCTACCAGGAACGGGGCCAGCACCACAGCTATCGGCCACGAAATGATGCCCAGAGCGATCAGCACTCCACCGGGTACGAGAATCGAAACGATCATGGGAGACACTGCATGAGCAAAGAAGAACTCCACCGTCTCGACATCGCCACCGACGACGCTGACCAAGTCGCCCGATCGACGGCGTACCATGTAGGCAGGCGCCAGGGGCTCCAGCTTGTCGTACAAATCCATGCGCATTCTTGCCAGCAGCCTGAATGCCATGTCGTGGGCCTGCCAAGTCTCCAGGTAGAAGAGCAGCCCCGAGATGGGAGCGAGGGTGCACACGACGACGATCAGCGTCGTCAGGGGCTCACCCCGGAAAACCGCCCCTACGAGCAGTGCGGTAAACGCTCCCAAGATGATGACCGAGCCATGATAGAGCAGCCCCAAAGCGAGGATAAGGAAGAAGTGATATTTGACCGGCCTCACCAGCCCGAACAACCTGGCCCAGACCGTAAACGAGCGCAGGTTCACCTGCTCCCTTACAGGAGCGGGGGTGGAAGCCTCCTGGTCGGCTCGGCCAGCGTCCGGGGTCGCCCCAGGAACGGAGGCATCGAACTCTTCGCCGCCAACGATCACAGGAGCTGGGGACGTTGCCATCCCCATTTCGGTCTGCTGGCGCATAAGCCTGGCATAGGTGCCGTCAGCGCCCATCAGCTCAGCGTGGGTCCCTATCTCCACAACCCCACCTTCGTCCAGGACCAGGATGCGGTCGGCGTTGATTATGCTCGACAGACGGTGGGCGATGACGAGGGTCGTCCTGTTCTCCATCAGCCGGTCAAGGGCCCGCTGGATGACCGACTCGTTCTCCGCATCCACGCTGGAAAGGGCCTCGTCCAGCAGCAGGACCGGGGCATCCTTCAGCATCGCCCTTGCTATGGCCAAGCGCTGTCGCTGGCCTCCGGAAAGCCGGACCGCCCGCTCGCCTACTATAGTCTCGTAGCCGTCGGGAAGCTCGGATATGAACTCATGGGCATTGGCCACGCGAGCAGCCTGTTCCAGCTCCTCTTGGGTAGCGTCGGGCTTGCCGAAACGCAAGTTGTCGGCGACCGTCCCATGGAACAGGTAGGTGTCCTGGGTAACGACGGAGATGTTCTCCCTGATGACACTGAGGGGGAGCTCCCGGAGGTCATGCCCGCCCAGCCTGATGCTGCCGGACTGGGGATCGTAGAACCTGTACATGAGCCAGACCAGCGTTGACTTTCCCGAACCGCTCGCCCCGACAACGCCCAGGGTCTCACCTTTGCGGAGCTCGAAGGACACATCGCTCAGGGCAGGCCTGTGGCCGCCGTCGTACCCGAAGGTGACTTGCTCGAAGCTAACCTCCGGCCTGATTTCCGCAGGCGGCCGCCTAACGGCAGTCTCAGAGTCAAGGATCGACACAGGCTCATCCAGCATTCCAAAGACGCTCTGCGCCGAAGACAGCACCGTCATGCCCTGGTGGTAGAGCATAGTAAGCTCACGAATGGGCCGGAACACCTCCACCCCAAGCATGAGCACTATCAGCAGGGGGCGCAGCTCCATCTCGCCGCTGTTGACCCGGGAGGCCCCTACAGCCACAGCTACGGCCGCCCCCGTTGCCATCAAGAGTATGGATGCGCCGCTGGTCGCCCCGTTGGCGGCCACCACACCCATGGTGCTCTTGTACAGATGGTGGGCCCGCTGGGCGAGGGCGTTGCCCCGGCTCTTGCTCTGTCCAAAGGACTTAAGGGTTGCGAGACCCTGAACGCTATCCAGAAAGTCCGAGCCCAGGTTGCCGTACGATATGCGGCGCCTGTAGCTGCTGTTCCGGCTCCACCGATTGAAGGACGCCGGCACGACCAGCGCGAGAAAGGCGAACAACAGGAAGATGACCGCCACGTAGACGTCGAGGGTGACCATGAAGGCGAAAACGGCGATGGGGGCGACGGCGGACACGATTAATTGGGACAGGTACTGTCCGAAGAAGGTCTCCAGGCGTTCGATGCCCTCCACCACCGTAAGGACCAGGTCGCCGGTCCGGTTCTGATCGGCGTACCCCGGCCCCAGCTTCAGCGCATGTTCGTATGCTTGGCTGCGCAGCCTGACTTTGACGATGTTGGCGGCATGGTGGCTCACAGCGTTCTGCCAGTAGAGGAACAGGCCGCGGGTGACGATGAGGGCCGCGATGATCAGCAGGGGGATAGCAAGCGTGGAGAATTCTGCCTGCCCGGTGATGACCCTGTAGATTATGAGGCCCGATATGGCGAGCCGACCGACCCCGGCGCCTACAGCGATAAGACCGAGGGTTGCGGCGAAGAGGATACGAAGTCTCACACCGCGGGTCAGGGCAAATAGTCGCCAATTGAAATACACTGCGGGACTCTCTGAAATCAGGGGATAACGAACTTTAGCCCAAATGACAGCAATAGTGCAACACGGAGGGCCGCCGGGAGCTTACGAACGTCATGCCGGAAAGAGGACCGATTAGTTTAGAGCCCAGTTGTTGGGACGCATCCGGCCGTCAAAACGAGGCTCCCAGTCCAGGTAAGGGCTGGAGCCGTAGAACACCGGGGCGTCGAAGTAGGTATAGATGATCGCTTCGTCATAGGCGATATCAACCAGATTCTGCATAAGCTCTTGCCTGGAGGGTAAGCCATCAAGCCTTGCTGCCTTGGCCGGGTCAAGGAGGGGTTGGACGTTCACCGGGTCACAGAAGTTGGAGCTATCGTTGTTGCAGTCCATGCGTCCCAAGCCTGCTGCGAAGTCCAGAGTTGCCAGGGGCGAGGTCGACTGGAAGCTGTTCGGTACGCAGAAGCACGGAGGCCCCGGGGGAACGTCTAGGCAGTAGGTGTCCCCGGGATTATCACCCTTGTGTTCTCTCCATGCATGACCGCAGCCTGTACGGGCAACATCCAGCCAGCGGGCTGTTTCAAGCCCGGCTACGCGAGCGTTGACGCCCACTTCTCTCCACATGTGGGCCTGGGCTTCAGCCACGTCAACGTTAGAAGAATAGAGGCCCTCGGACACGTTGATGGTGACCGAGTTGGCCGGGTTGTAGTTGGCTGCAGCCAGCAGCTCCCGAGCCTTGTCGGGGTTGTACTCGTACTGGGCCATGGTGCGTTGAGTTGCACCCAAAGTTCCCGAAGGAGCGTAGGTGCCTTGGCAGGCGAGCTGGCCCTCATAGATCTGCTCGACGATCATGCCGCAGTCGGTGGCATGAGCCAATGCTAGGCGCACATCCCTCTTGCTCAGCTCAGGGTGCCAGATGGTGTCGTGTACCAGCCCAAAGGTCTCAGCAGCGCCACCGGCCTTGAAAACGGGCACGCCGTCCCTGTGCTCCAGTTTGAGATTGTCGGCCCAATCGACCACACCCTCCGCTACCATAACTGCGCGGACGAGGGCCTCGGCGCGCCAGTAGATGGTTATCTCGTCTATAGTCGGAGCTTGGGCATCGTTGGGCGCCTAGGAGTTTGGCACGTATTTGTCGTACTTCTCCAACTTTATGTGTCGGCCACGACGGTGCTCGACTTGGACGTAGGGGCCGAAGCCGATAGTCTTCTCGGTACGTTCGACCAGAGAGGCGTAGCTCCACCACTCAGGAGCTTGGAATCCTATAAAGAAAGCAGTCCTTGGGAAGATGGGGCATGCTGCTTCGCAGACCACATCAACGATCAGGTTGTCAATCACCTCGCCCACAACGGTGCCGGTGTAGCCGTGAGAAGCTTGACCGATGTATTCGTGTCCCTGGATGTCGATGCCTATCCTTGCGGCTTCAGCGTTCCACTCTTCTCCGTTATGGAATTTGACACCAGGGGTTAGATAGAAACGCCAGCGGTCTTCGGCGATCTGTTCCCAGGCCTGGACACCGGACAAGGGCACAACCTCGAGAGTACTGCTGTCGACGTAGGTGAGCACATCTGTGGCCATGTCCTGGCAAATCGTATGGACAGGAATGACTGGGCAGCCGGGACGCGTCAAGAGGTCTCCAGACACATCCAGCGAACCCCAGACACCGAGACGAGTGGGTTCTTCCGTGAAGACCATAGAGATGTTGGACTTAGCTGCCGCAGTCGGGGTTAGACTAGGCCTGGGCGTAGACGTAGGCTCTTCCCCCAAACAGGCCACAACCAATACCGAAACCAGAACCAACAGAAGCACAAACTTCGAGGCGCCTGCTACCAAGCGAAGGCGCCCCAGCTCCTTGTGTCCGGTCCCAGGTTCTTGAATGTGTTTCACACTCACGTCATGCAACCATGGATAGGTAGCATGCTATCTTCGCCAAAGGGGACAGGCATGAGAAGGCCGGGGGCGGAAGCTAGAGCACTCCTTCCCCCGGCCTCTCGATCCTAGTTGATGCTCAGGTTGTAGAAGACGGCAGCGTTCTTGTGCAGGATCGCTTCCTTGTCGGTGTCCGAAAGCCCTTCCTGCTCCCGTATCTCCCCTATCTCGTGACGGCAGAACTTCTCGTCCACCTCGTGGGGGAAGTCCGAGGAGAAGAAGAAGGGCTCGTTCCCCAGCTCCGACACCGCATGGGCCAGGGTCGGCTCGTGCCCCTCGCAGCCGATGAAGATGCGCCGGGCCTTCACATGCTTGCGGATGTAGTCGGCGATGCTCTCATCGTCGGCGGGACCCAGGAGCTCATCCTTGCGGATGGCTATCTCCTTCCGGGTCTCGTGCATGCGCTCGAAGCGCTCGATGCAGAAGGGCAGCCAGCCAACTCCGCCTTCCAGGAAGGCGACCCGGATGCCGGGGAAGCGGTCGAAGACGCCGTTATACATCATGGCGCCGAAGGCGATTATTATGCCGAAGGAGTGCCCGAGAGCAACCACCGGCTCGAAGACGTTGAGGTGGTCCATCCCCATGCCGTCGTGGCAGCCGCCATGGATTGCTATGGAAACGTTCAAACGCTCCGCCTCGGCGTACACAGGCCAGTACTCCTTGGCGCCCAGGTGCAGGGCAAGGCCCCGGGAAGGCAGCATGGTGCCCACCATTCCCAGGTCGTTGACCGCCCGCCTCAGCTCTTCAATGGCCGCTTCGGGTTCCTGCATGGGGATCAGGGCCACTCCCTTGAAGCGGTCGCTCTTCTGCAGATAGGTCTCATACAGCCAGTTGTTATAGGCTTTGCAGACGGCTATGGCATAGTCCCGGTTGACCACCTTGCCGTAGCCCAAGCCTCCGCTGGGATAGAGGACGGTCTGGTCGATTCCCACATCTTCCAGGAACTGGAACCACTCATCCGGCCCGACCTGCTTGTTGCCTCGCACCTCCCTGCCGATGGTGGTGGCGAAGTGGGCTGTGTGCAGGTGGTCGATGGGCGGGAACATGGCCCGCAGGTCCAGCGCTCCCGGGGTCCCGTAGTAGGGAGGCATATGCTTCGCTATGGCAGCGTTATCCTCCATGATGTGGCCGTCGCCATCAATAATGAGCTCCAGATTGGTATCTACCATTGTCACCCTCCTGAGATTAGGTTTTTGTTCCCAAAGAGCTGCGCTCTGACATTGGATGGAATCCGAAGAGTCGTTTCGCTAGATCAGTGTCCGCCCTTGATGTGGCCCACCAGTCGTTCAGCCATCATCATCACTGTGGGATTGATGGCGGCCCGCACGAGGTCGGGCATGATGGATGCATCCACCACCCGCAGGTTCTCGGTCCCTCGCACCTTGCCCTGCTGGTCCACCACAGCCATGGGGTCCGAGTCCGGCCCCATCTTGCATGTGCCTGAGATGTGGGAGTAGGTGCCCACCTCCCGCATCAGCCATTCATCCAGGGCACCGTCGTTTGCCAGGTCGGCGTCCGTTGGGTCCAGCCGTTGATCCAGGACATCCCTGAAGTCCTGGTGCTCCGAGAGGCTGATGCAAAGGCGGACAGCTTCCCGGGCGCGCTGCAGGTCGAAGGGGTCCGAAAGGAAGTTGTAATTCATCACGGGCTGTGCGTTGGGGTCCGCCGATCCGAGGGTCAGGCTGCCCGTGCTTACCGGGCGCATCAGCCCCACCACTAGGTCGGTGCCGATGGGGCCGGTGTCGGCGTTGGTCTTGCCGATGTGCTCTCCTGTGGCCGGGTTTATCCGGCGGCCCGAAACGGATGTGACGTTAATCATGACGTCATTGCGGTAGGGCGAGCCTGTGGCGGTATAACGAAGCTGGACGCCTCCCGATGCCTTGAGACTCGCCCCCGGCTTGTTGGTCCAGCTGGTGTAGAGCTTGGGATGGTCTTTCAGGTGCTGGCCCACCCCCGGAGAATCGTGCAGCACGGGAATGCCAATGTCCGACAGGTGACGGGCAGGTCCGATGCCTGACAGCATCAGAATCTGGGGGGACACGATGGCGCCTGCGCTGAGGATGGTCTCCTTGCCGAACACCGAGAAGACCTCGCCCCCGCTCTCCACTTCGACGCCTATCGCCCTGTTGCCATCGAAGATGACCCTGTGGGCGCGACTGTTGGGCCTGATGGTGAGGTTCAAGCGGTGGCGGGACTGGCTCAGGTGGGTTATGGCGGTGCTGTATCGCACCCCCTCCCGCGTGTTGGTGGAGCTGGGGCCAACGCCCGTAGATTGAGGCTCGCTGGGTACGGGGCTGTCGGGAAAACCCGCTTCCAGGCAGGCGTTGTAGAAGGCTTCCTTGGCGGCGTCCCAATCTTCCTTATGGGAGCGCCGGATCGCTACGGGACCGCTCTCGTTTCCGGTGTCGGGGTCCCCCTCCAGCACCTTGAAGAAGGGGAGTACAGTGTCATAACCCCAGAGGTCGTTGCCCTCGTCGGCCCAAGCATCGTAGTCCTCGGGAATGCCCCGCCGGTACCCTGCCCGGTTAATGGCGCTGGAGCCGCCGGTCACCTTCCCCCTTGGGACATGCATGGGCGGCGCTTTCGGCGTCGAGGTGGCTGTGAACTGCCAGTTGTGAACGCTGGTTGCCAGGGAGATGGGGTGCCCTCCCCTGGAGCGAAGGGTGGGGCCTGGAGTAGAGGAGTAGCTCCCGTACTTGAGCTCGTCGGGGAGGTTGTCCAAGTCGGGATAGTCGGGGCCTGCCTCCAGGAGGAGCACCGAGGTGTCCGGGTCTTCGGTGAGACGAGACGCGAGGATGGCTCCCGCGGAGCCGGCGCCAACGACTATGTAGTCGTAGGTCAGGGCCATCTGCTTACACCCCTAACTGCGCCAAGTACGGCGCCCGGGTTTGGCTTACCCCTGCATTCCACCCAATTATAGTTGTCTCATGTGTGCCGTCAAGGGAGACCCTTTCAGGTTTGCCAGCCAAGAACGTCTCTGGTAACCTTTGCCGCACAATTCGTAGCCAGTTCTTCAAGAGGGGATACTTTCGGTGGCAGGCCAGACCACAGCCCCGAGTGGGCACAAAGACAACGGCGGGGGACGCGGCTCCCCGCGCGCCTACCTGTACGTAACCTGCCTTGTGGACCAGCTTTATCCAGAGGTGGGGGTAAGCTGCGTGCGCCTGCTGCGCCGCTTGGGCGTGGAGGTGGAGTTCCCCAAGGACCAGACCTGCTGCGGGCAAGCTGTCTTCAACTCGGGCTTCACCAACGATGCCAGGCACCTGGCCCGCCGGGTGCTGGACACCTTCGGGCCGCTGCTGGAGGAGGACGACAACGCCTACATCGTGGTCCCATCGGGGTCCTGCACCAGCATGATGCGGGTGTTCTACCCGTCCCTTTTCGAAGATAATCCCGACCTCCAGCACCGAGCAACCGAGCTGGGCAGCCGGGTGTATGAGCTGTCCGAGTTCCTGGTCAAAGTCCTTGGCGTTACCGACGTGGGCGGTAGGTACGCCGGAAAGGTAGCCTATCATCCTTCCTGCCATCTCCTTCGGGAGTTGGAGGTTGAGGATGAGCCTGTCCAGCTTTTGAAACAGGTTGACGGCATAGACCTGGTAGAGGTTGAGCAGGCCAGGACCTGTTGCGGGTTCGGAGGCACCTTCTCGGTAAAGTACCCTCACATATCCGAGGGTATGCTGGAGGACAAGCTGGAAAGCCTGAAGGCATCGGGGGCTTCAACCCTCGTGGGATGCGACGTTAGCTGCCTGATGCACATGGAAGGGGCCCTCAGGCGTCGGGGAAGCACCATCACGCCCTTGCACCTAGCGCAGGTGCTGGAAAGCGCAGAGGGATAGCGCATGGGACATCACCGGCATAAAGCTGCGGAGAGTACGCCTTGGCAGAGATAAAGACCAAGGAGTTCGTGCCCGCATCCCGGCGGGCAGTCGGCAACCCCCAGCTCCAGGCGGCCCTGAAGCGGGCCGGAGGAGGCTTCGACAGCGCCCGCATGGACGCCATCGAAGAGCTGGGCGAGGAGCGCTGGCAGGAGCTGAGGGAGCGTGCCCGCCGGATCAAAGAGCACACCCTCGAGAACCTGGACTACTACCTTGAGATGCTCTACAACCGGGTTACCGCCAACGGCGGACAGGTACACTTCGCCGCCGATGCTCAGGAAGCCAACGAGATCATTTCCGACCTGGCCCTGAGCCGGGGCGCCAAGACGGTCACCAAGAGCAAGTCCATGGTCTCCGAGGAGATGGGCCTCAACCACTCCCTGGAAGCCCTGGGGATACGCTCTGTCGAAACGGACCTGGGCGAGTACATCATCCAGCTTGCCGACGAGACGCCCTTCCACATCGTTGGGCCCGCCATCCACAAGACCAAGGAGGACGTTTCCGAGCTGTTCGCCGAGAAGATTGATAAACCCGGCTTGGTCGAGATCGAGGATTTGGCGGAGACTGCAAGGGAAGTCCTCAGGAACGACCTGCTGCAGGCGGACATGGGCATCTCCGGGGCCAACTTCCTGGTAGCCGAGACGGGGACGCTGGTTATCGTGACCAACGAGGGCAACGGCAGGTTCTGCACCTCGTCCCCACGCATTCACGTAGCCCTGACGGGAATGGAAAAGGTGGTCCCATCTCTGGAGGACCTGGCTGTCTTCCTGCGCCTATTGCCCCGGGCGGCCACCGGCCAGCGCCTGACCAGCTACGTGTCCATGGTCTCGGGCCCGAGGGCGCCCACCGAGGAGGACGGCCCCGAGGAGTTCCACCTGGTAATCGTCAACAACGGCAGGTCGCGCCTGCTGAAGGACGAGAAGCTGCGGGGGGCACTGTCCTGCATCCGGTGCGGCGCATGCCTGAACATCTGCCCCGTCTATCGCAAGGTCGGGGGCCATGCCTACGGCTGGGTGTATCCCGGCCCCATCGGCGCGGTGATCGACCCTGTGCTTGTGGGCTTGGACAAGGCCAAGGATTTGCCCTTTGCTTCGTCCCTGTGCGGTGCATGCAGGGAGGTCTGTCCCGTAAAGATCAACCTGCCCCATATGCTGCTCACCCTGCGCTCCCGGCTCATGGAGGGCGACGAGGATGGCCGACGCAAGGCCAGCCTTATGGATTCCGCCATGGGGCACGGGTACCGATTGCTCATGGGCACGCCCAAGATGATGTCCCTGGCGAGAAAGGTCGGGCGGGTGACCCAAATGGCGGTGGCGAGAAAGGGCTGGATCAGGAAAATACCCTTCCCTCCCTTCGGCCGCTGGACCAAGGCCAGGGACATGCGGGCCATCCCCAGGGAGTCCTTCAGAGATATCTGGGACAAGGAGCTCTCCAAAGAGAACGCCCAAGCTTCACAGAATGGCGCCAAGGGAGGCAAGTCGTGAAGGCCGCAGATTTCCTGGACATGGTGCAGGCCTCTCTCGGCAAACCCTCCCGTGCGCTTACCGAGCCTTACACCCCCTTGGATGAGGCCCTGGACAGCATCCGCGAGCGGGCCGCTGACGCCGTGGAGAGACTGGAGAGGGAACGCTCCGAGCTTTGGGAGCGCCTCGGCGATACAGCGGCCAAGCGGGGCTGGAACGTGTGCCGTGCGTCAGGTGTCGAAGAGGGCTTGGCGTACATCTGCAACGTGGCTTCCTCTGCCGAGGCCCCGAGGGTTGTCCGATCCGACCAGGATGTGTTCGACGCGATGCCCGTAGATGCCGCCCTGGGCGCCGAGGGTGTGGAAACGGCAGTAATGGCCCAGAGTGGGGGCAGCTCCAGGCAAGAGATGAAGGACACAGCGGCCATGGCCGGGGTGGGAATCACGGGCGTGGACTACGCCGTGGCCGAGACCGGCTCGGTGGTGGTGGTGCCCAGGGCTGGGGTGGCCCGGTTGGCCTCCCTTGCTCCTCCGGCCCACATAGCTATCGTCCGACCCCACGAGGTGGTGGGCACCTTGGATGACCTGTTCCTGTTACGGCGCTTGGCCTACTACGAAGGGGACAGGAACATGGGCAGCTACCTGAACTTCATCACCGGGCCCAGCCGAACGGCGGACATCGAGCAGAAGATAGTCATCGGCGTCCATGGTCCCAAGGAGGTACACCTGGTGATGTTGGATGAGGGAAAGGCCGGGTAGCCCATGCCTGCCAGGATCGGCTTTGCCCCTCGAAGGAAGCAGATGCTGGAGGCTGAGCTTGAGCGCATCCTGGAGATGTTCCCCCAATTGGGTGTCGAGCAGGCTTACCTGGTAGGGGACATGGCACTGGACAAAGTCCAGCCCGACAGCCGCCTGGAGATGGTCATCGTCCAGGACATCCCAGGGTACTTCCACCGACGCTCTGACTACTTCTCCAGCCATCTATCCCCCATGATAGGCACCACCTACATGGTTTACACGCCCGAGGAGTTCGACGCCCACAAGGACACCAACCCCTACCTGCGAAATGCGCTGAAGATGGGACGGCTGGTCTTTGACACCTGATGCCGGTAACGAAGGGCAGCGGTGGCTGGCCCAAGCGGAAAGAGACCTAGCTGACGCCAGGTACCTTCAGGAGGGCGGACGCCACAACATGGCCTGCTTCCTGGGGCAGCAGGCTGGTGAGAAGGCGCTGAAGGCTTTCCTGTACGCCCAGGGGGCCGAGGATGTGTGGGGCCATTCCCTGGCCGACCTGTGCGAAGATGCCAAGGTGTTCAACGGGATGTTCGAAGCCATCAAGTCCCTGGCCATACTGCTGGACAAGTACCACGACCTAACCCGCTACCCCCACCTGCTTCCCGGGGGAATACCCTCCGATGCCTACGACCAGGAAGATGGCGAGCGGGCCATCTACATCGCCGAAGAGGTCATCAGCTTTGTGAAGGTGCAGATGCTCGCCTAGTCCGTGCCCCGACTCCCGTCTTCAACAGAGACGCCGCTCTGCTCAAGTGCGCCTGCCAAAGAGAGACCGGGACCCGCCGGCAGCTTTGCTCCTACCCTGAGCAGATGCATGGTGCGTTCGGCGGCGCTCCGCAGCAACACGTAGCTCCGCTTCAGGCTTTCGTCGAACCTCATGGGCCTGTCCAGGACCGCGACCACGCCGTCAACACCATGCTGATATACACTCTCGTAGCCGGTGCCCAGGCTCCCGGTCAGCAGGATCACTGGTATGCCCCTGGACTTTGCCAGCTTGGCAACGCCGACGGGAGCTTTATCGAAGGCGGTGGAGCTGTCCACCCGGCCCTCACCGGTGATCACCAAGTCTGCCCCGTCCAGAAAGGCGTCCAGGTCCAGCACATCCCGCACGATGTCCGCGCCCGACTTGACCTCGGCATCCAGAAAGGCGATCAGCCCGGCGCCTAGGCCGCCTGCGGCCCCCGCCCCCGGAATGTCCTTGACGTCCAAGCCCAAGGTGCGGTTGATGACCCTGGCGTAGTGCTCCAAGGCTGTATCCAGCTCAGAAGTCACCTCGGGAGTCGCCCCCTTCTGAGGCCCGTACACCATGGAGGCGCCCCCCGGCCCGCACAGCGGGTTGGAAACGTCGCTGGCAGCGGTGATGCTGGCATCGGATATATTCACATCCCGGTCCGAAGTGTCGATCTTTGCCAGCTTGGAGAGGGCCGCCCCGCCTGGGGACAGCTCGTTGCCGCTGGAATCGAGGAAGTGCACTCCCAGGGCTTGAGCCATCCCGACCCCGCCGTCGTTGGTGGCGCTCCCTCCCATGCCCACGATTATCTTGCGGTATCCCTTGTGGAGAGCTTCCGCGATGAGCTCGCCGGTGCCGTGGGTGCTGGTTATGCGGGGATTGCGACGCCGGTGCGGGATCAGGGCGAGGCCGGAAGCCTTGGACATCTCGATGACGGCCGTCTCCCCATCTCCCATCACGCCCCAAACGGCCGACACCGGCTCCTGGAGGGGACCCCTAACCCGGGAAACGAACTGCTCGCCCCCGGTGCTCCTCACCAGGGCATCCAGGGTGCCATCCCCTCCGTCCGCCACGGGAACCAGCACCGTCTCCGCCCCCGGCCATCCACTGACGACCCCCTCCTGAATGGCCTTGGCCACCTCCATCCCGGGGAGTCCACCGCGGAAGGTCTGAGGGGCTACGACTACTTTCAGTGTGGGGAGATTGGGCATAGTGGGGCAATTATACACTCAACTTTTGCTGGCCCATGCCGTAACTTAAGGGGGCTAGCAGTGATGTTCATTAGACCTGTTCTTTGCTACAATCGTCGCCAAGCCCCTACCAATAGCCGCCAACTTTCCCCACTTACCAGGAGAAGTGCCATGCTTGCTAAAGACGATGTAAAGGCGCGGATTTTCCAACAGATCGACTCCCGGGCCGACGAGATTATCAAGGTCTCCAAGACCATCCTGGAGAACCCCGAGCCGGGCTTCCGCGAGGTGAAGACCTCGAGCTTGGTCGCCTCCAAGTTCGGCGAATTGGGAATCCCCTTTCAGGACGGGCTGGCCCTAACGGGCGTCAAGGGAGAGCTGAAGGGTGGCAGCCAGGGTCCGTCGGTGGCCCTGATGGGTGAGCTGGACTCGCTGATCGTCAACAGCCACCCCCACGCCGACCCGACCACAGGGGCCGCTCACGCCTGCGGGCACCACTGCCAGATTGGGATGCTGGTAGGGGCCGCCGTCGGCCTCACCGCCGCGGATGTTATGTCGTCTCTCAGCGGTCGCGTGGTACTGATAGCGGTGCCCGCCGAAGAGTATATCGAGATCGAATACCGGGACTCCCTCCGGGAAGAGGGCAAGCTGGAATTCCTCGGCGGAAAGCCCGAGCTCATACGCCTTGGGGCCCTGGACGATGTGGACATAGCGATGATGTGCCACACCACCAGCAACGCCGATGAAGGCAAGCTGGTTATGAGCGGCACCAACAACGGAATAGTTGCCAAGAAGATACAGTTCCTGGGACGCGGCGCCCATGCCGGGGGCGCTCCCCACTTGGGCATAAACGCCCTGAACGCCGCTTCCCTGGCCATGATGGCGATCCATTCCAACCGGGAGACCTTCCAGGATGAAGACACAGTCCGGGTCCATCCCATCATCACCAAGGGCGGCGAAGCCGTCAGCGCAGTGCCAGCCGATGTGCGCATGGAGACCTTTGTGCGGGGACGCACCCTGGCCGCTGTTGCCGACGCCAACCACAAGGTGGACCGGGCGCTGAAGGCCGGCGCTATGGCTGTCGGGGCCAAGGTGCGCATTCAGACCATGCCCGGCTACCTCCCCATGCAGCAGGACCAGAACCTGGCCCAGATATTCCGCTCCAACGCCGTTAACCTGGTGGGTGAGGAGAACGTCGGCCAGGTGCACCATCGCACCGGCTCCACCGACATGGGAGACGTGAGCCAGCTCATGCCGGTGATTCACCCCTATGTGGGAGGGGCCACCGGGCTGGGGCACGGGGCAAACTACGTGGTACAGGACTACTCCCTCGCGGTGATCACTGCCGCCAAGTGCCTCGCTTCCACCATCGTCGATCTGCTGGCCGACGGCGGGAGCCAGGCAGGGAAGGTCATGGAATCCCACACCAACGCCATGACCACGCAGGAGTACCTGACATTCATGCGAAGCCAAGCCAAGGACGAGCTTTTCGAGTACTCCCCCGACTCTCCCTAGACCGTTGTCCTGGGAGGCCGGGAAGGACCGGACCAGACGAAGGAGCGAACATGCCCGACAGAGATGCCCTTAAGCGCATGGTTTCCGACACCATCGACAACAACAGGGCGGAGATCATCGCATTCGCCAAAGACATCATGGACCACCCGGAAACCGGGTTCAAAGAGCGTCGAACCTCGGAGAAGGCCGCCCGGAAGATGGACGATATGTCCGTCCCATACCGCAAGGAATTGGCCATCACGGGACTTAAAGGCAGACTGGAAGGCGGAGCAGGACCAGGTCCCAGCATAGCCATCCTGGGGGAGCTGGACTCCCTCCTGGTTTTCGAGCATCCCTGCGCCGACCCTGAGACAGGGGCGGCCCACGCCTGCGGGCATAATGCCCAGATGGGGATGATGCTGGGGGCTACCATGGGCATTCGAGCTTCAGGGGTGCTGGATCATCTTTGCGGCTCCGTCGTGCCCTTTGCCGTTCCGGCAGAAGAGTTCGTCGAGCTGGAAGACCGGATGGCCCTGCGCTCCGAAGGCAAGCTGGAGTTCCTGGGAGGGAAGCAGGAGCTTATACGCTTGGGCGAGTTCGATGATGTCGATATAGCCATGATGTGCCACACCGCCAGCGACATGGGGGAGCGGATGTTCTCCTTCGGCGGCACCAGCAACGGGCACATCGTCAAGTACATCCAGTACATCGGCAGGGGCGCCCACGCCGGGGCGGCCCCCCACATGGGCATCAACGCCCTGAATGCAGCCAACCTGGGAATGGCGGCTATCCACGCCAACAGGGAGACCTTCCGCGAGCGGGAGACAGTGCGGATTCACGGCATCATCAACAAGGGCGGGGAGGCCGTCAACGCTGTGCCTTCTGACGTCCGGCTGGAGTGGAGGGTTCGCTCCGCCAACACCGATGACCTCGTGAAGAACAACGCGGCTGTGGACCGGTGCTTCAAGGCGGGCGCCCTGGCAGTGGGAGCCCAGGTCAAGATAACCAACATCCCCGGCTACATGCCGCTCAAACACGACCCCGTCCTGCAGGACGTACTGCTGGACAACGCAACAGCCTTGCTGGGTCGGGACCACATCTTGACCATCCCCAACCACCGCAGCCGGGGCGGCTCTACGGACATGGGCGACCTGAGCCAGATAATGCCGGTGTGCCACCCCTACACCGGCGGCGCCACAGGCCCGGGGCACAGCAAGGACTACATGATCGCCGATTACGAGCGGGCTGTGATCAACCCGGCCAAGATAATGGCCATGGCGGTGGTTGACCTGCTAGCCGAAGATGGCCTCAAGGCTAAAGAGGTCATACATCGCTCCACCCCGACGATGACCAAGGACGAGTACGTGGCATTCCAGCGGGAGCGCGCCCAGGAAGAGCTCTATGACGGGGACATCTAGAATCGACTAGAGACCTATCAGCAGAGCCATCACCCCGCCCGACACCAGCGGAATCGTTACATTGTCGTCCAGGGGAACGGGAAGAAGCTCCACCACCCCCGCCGCCACTGCTCCCACGAACAGGCCCCAATGCCTGTCCGCCACTCCCGCCCCGGACAGCACCCCAGCTATCCCCATGCCAACTAGCACCATCGCAAGGGTGCCCACAGGAGATTTGCCGAAGAAACGTATTCCGGGAGCTCGCCTGCCCACGAGGGCTGCCACCGGGTCGCCAAGGGACAGGAAAAGCAGGGCAGCAATCGCTGCAGACTGATCAAAGAGCAGGAACGCCGCCAAGGCTGAAAGGACGAAATAGGTTGCGCCCGTAACCTTCCTGCTCTCGGCCTCCTTCAGCAGCAACCTAAATCGGGACACTAGAAGGGTGTTCAGCCTGGGCAGCTTCAGCCGAACTCCCTCCACCAACAATGCCACTCCTGCAAGGACCGCCGTAGCTACGACCATTGCTTCGGTAGGCAGGAATATCGCCGCGAGCGGGATTGTGCTTCCGGCGGCCATGTGAAACAGTCGACGCCAGATGGAAGGGGAACTCTCCGAAGGGGATGGGGGAACAGGGCTGGTCATGCGGGCAAGCGGGCTGGAGAGCGGGAGAGAGTTACGGGAAGAAGATCACGTCCCCGCCGGCACCCCACCGCACCCTTTCTATCGCCACTTCCTTGGGCACTTCGAAGACCGTCCACCCTCCTGGCAGCCCGCTGCCCTCGGGTAGCTCGATCACTCCCGCCAGGAATCCCTCGCGGTATCTGTTAGCCTGTTCTGGGAGACCTCCAGGCACAATCTGCACATTGTCGCTGTTCGCTGCGCACTCATCCCTGGCTTCCAGGTTGCCTCTTCCAGCACAAGTTTCCAGCATGGTGAACCGGTCATCGGAGTCCGCGCCGCGAACTTCCAAGGCCCTATCCTCCATGTTGAGTATCACCAGGGAGGCTTCGTCGTTCCACACCGTAAGTTGAAGGGTCGCGAGATCGTATTCCGGCCCAGAGGGAGTAACAAGATAGTGGCTCGTCGTATCTCTGAAGATCTTCACTTCCGGAACGCGATTCAGCTTATCGATCTGGACTATGAGCGTCCTCCCCTTGAGGGGCTTCCCTAACGGCAGAGGACTGCCTCCTCCAAAATCGACACCGAAGATCAAGAACCACGCCAGGAAGGCGCCGATCACGACGATCGCTGCTACCACCGCCACTCTGCCCGTCGTGAAGGGCGACTTGCCTATTGGCTGTATATCTGTCGTCTCGTTGCTCTCTTGCATATATCCCTTGGCTCTGAGAATTGCCTACCCGTCGGCAGCGGTGCTCATCGAGGGAAGCCCTCGCAGTTCCGTCACCAGTTCCGCCAGAACGGAGAGCAGGTAGTCCGCCTGCTCGGCGTTGTTCGACCTGCCCAAGGTAAGGCGAAGGCTGCCCCTGGCTAGGTCGGCTGACTGGCCCAACGCCAGGAGGACGTGGGAAGGCTCCAGGGAGCCTGAGCTGCATGCGCTGCCGCTGGAGGCCGCTATGCCTTTGATGTCCAGCCCAAGAAGCATCGGCTCCCCATCGACCTGCTCAAAGGAGAAGTTGATGTTGTTTGGCAGTCGGAGCGTAGGGTGCCCATTCAGATGCGCTCCCTGCACCCTGGAGACCACCCCATCCGCTATGTGTTTGCTGAGGTTCCCGTGATGCTCCACCGCCCAAGTCCTCTCGGACTCGGCTATCTCCAAGGCGACGCCCATCCCCACAATGCCGGCTACGTTCTCCGTGCCCGATCGCCTCTCCCGCTCCTGGCCTCCTCCCATCTGCTGGGCGAGAAAAGGAGTCCCCCTGCGCACATACAGGGCTCCGACACCCTTCGGCCCATAGAACTTATGGGCCGACAGGCTCAGCATATCTACGCCCAGCTTCCCAACATCCAGGTCCAGGAGTCCCGGCGCTTGAACGGCGTCGGTGTGCACAACGATGGTCCTGTTCATCTCGCGGGCCCGCTGCTTGGTTATGGAGGCGAGCTCCTCCACCGGCTGAATGGTGCCGATCTCGTTGTTGGCGTACATGATGCTGACAACGGTGGTGCGGTCGGTGATGGCCTGCGCCAAATCGTCAGGATCGACCATCCCGTACTTGTCCACGGGGAGATAAGTTACATCGTAACCGTGGTTTTCCAGGTACTGGCAGGTGTGGAGCACCGCATGGTGCTCTATGCTGGAGGTGATTACATGGTTGCCGGTGGCTTGCAGAGCATCGGCGGCTCCCTTTATGGCGGCGTTGTCCGATTCGGTCCCGCCGCCGGTGAACACCACCTCGCTGAAACGGCATCCCAGCACCTTAGCCACCATTTCCCGTGCTTCATCCAGGACACGCTTGGCTTCCTGGCCCAAGGCATGAATGCTGGAAGGGTTGCCGAAATGGGCGCCCATATAGGGCAGCATCGCATCCACAACCCGTGGGTCTACCGGGGTCGTGCCGGCGTGGTCCATGTAAACAATGCCGTTGGAGGGCGTCACGTGGGGGAACTCAGGCACCGGAATGCTCTAGGTACATCATGCTTGAGGCCAATTGTAGCACAACGGCTGAGTCTCACAAATCGGAGGTAGGGACCCGGACCCTAGGGAGTGTCCCCTTTGTAGAGGGTCGAATAAGCGACCAGCTTATAAACCAGCTTAGCCGCCAGGTAAGAGCACGCGTCTGGACCTTGGCGGGGACTGAGCTCCATAACGTCGAAGCCCACGATCCTGCAGCTTTCTCCCACACTCCTCAAGAGGAAGAGGGTCTCGAACCAGCCCAATCCACCGGGTTCCGGCGTGCCTACAGCCGACATGATGGCCGGGTCCAGTACATCGAGATCAACGGACACGTAGACATGGGGCCCCAAGTGGCTGACGATGGAGTCCACATCCAGGTCCGCCGGCTGGGGGAGCCCGTTGGCGCCAGCCGGAGGCCAGGTAAAGGTGGGGAGGGCAACCGACTCGATATGGTCGACCTCTTCCTTGGAGAAGCTCCGCCCTCCGACGTGCACCAGGGGACACAGTTCCGACACACGGCGGGCGACGGACCCATGGCCCCACCGCGTTCCCATGTACTCTTCCCTGAGATCGCCGTGGGCATCCAGGAACAGCACCCGGAGGTCCGGATAACGGTCAACCAGGGCTTCCACCGACCCCGTGGTCAGGGAGTGTTCCCCGCCGAGCATTCCCACCAGCTTGCCCATACCCAGGAAGTGATCGATCGCTTCCCGTACCCGGTCGATCATGGGACGGGGCCCGGCCATCTGGGGCTCCAGGCGGGGAGCTGTGTAGATGCCTATCTCGGCAACGTCGATCCCAAGCTCGGGGTCATAGTCCTCCAGGTTGTAGGACGCTTCAATGATCGCATTGGGCCCATCTCTGGCGCCGGTCCTGTAGGAGGTGGTGCTGTCGTAGGGGGCAGGCAGGATGACGACTGGGGATGAGGGGAGGCTACTCTGTTCTTCCGGAAGGGCCAGGAAGTTAGAGGGTATCCAGAGGGGGGAGGTTCCTTGCGCGCTGGCCATGCTTGGTTTCGCCTGTTCTATAGGGAGAGTTGTGGCGAATCGCCGTGGATTGGACGCCGGCTAACTCGCTAGTATCCTCGCGGGTCTCTGCCTCAAGCCTGGGCCCGTTCCGACAGGCCGGCGGTCCAGGAACTCGAGGCCCCTTTCCAGGTCCCAGGTGTCCGCTGAATGGAAGCCGAATATCTCCATGATGTCGCCGTAAGCCTTGTCCCGGTCGAAGGACTTGCAGGAGAAGACGTCGACGTAAGCGAAATCCCGGTTGGGGAAAGTGTGAATACTGATGTGGCTCTCGGCGATGACCACGAAGCCCGTTACCCCCGAGTCCTCATCCTTGGGAGCGATACAGGTCAGCACCTGGGGTTCGCACAGCTTGGTCATACCGAGGGCAGATGGGTATTCCGACAGGAAGTTTCGTACTACTTCCTCATCCCACATCTTCTCCCGGTCGCCGCCGTAAGCATCGATCACCAGGTGCATCCGCTATCTCCGATCTAGTATCGAGTCTGCCCAAGATCCATGGGCGCATTTCCTGAAATATCCCGGCACTGGCCGGGTATCATGTGGAATAATCGCACAACCTTCAAGTATAATCTACAACCGCTGGAAAGGCTACCTATCCCGCTGGGTTAGTAGATCACTTACTGAGAGAGGACAACAATCCTTGGCTGGGATGATCGAGGTCAAAGGGCTGACGAAGTTCTACGGCAGCTACCCTGCCATAGAGGACCTGAACTTCGAGGTTAAGAAGGGCGAAATTCTGGGCTTCCTTGGCCCAAATGCCGCCGGCAAGACCACGACCATGCGCATCATCACCGGCTTCATGCCCCCCACCGGGGGCACGGCAACTGTGGCCGGCTACGATGTTGTCGGAAGATCCCTGGAAGTGCGCCGAAGGACAGGGTACCTTCCCGAGACGGTGCCCCTGTACACCGACATGACAGTGGAGGCCTATCTCAGTTTCATGGGCACCCTGCGGGGTATGAACCCCAAGCGCATCAAAACCAGGATCGGAGATGTTGTAGGCATCTGCCGCCTCGGCGACTACCGTAGGAGCATCATCGGGAAGCTCTCCAAGGGATTTCGCCAGCGAGTGGGCATCGCGCAAGCTATCCTCCACGAACCCGAGGTGCTGGTGTTAGACGAACCCACCATCGGCATCGATCCCATCCAGGTGGTGGAAACTCGCAGCTTGATACAAGATGTGGGAAAGGAGCACACGGTCATCCTGAGCTCCCACATACTGCCCGAGGTCAGCATGGTGTGCCAGCGGGTGGTCATCATTCACGAAGGGCAGATCGTCGCCGAGGACAGCCCGCGGAACCTGGCCGAACGGCTCCAGGGAGCAGAACGCCTGCAGGTGGAGATCCGGGGTCCCGAGGAGCAAGTGACCAACGCCCTAAAGAAGATTCGAGGGGTCGTTGATGTGAGTGTCTCCGTCAGCGGAGGCCAGGATGAGGATGCTCGCAGCACCTACTTCGTTCAAGCCAACAAGGGTCTGGACCTCAGGGGCACCATATCCAGGCTGGTGGTGAGCAACGGCTGGAACCTGTTGACCATCCAACTGGTGAGCATGAGCCTGGAGGAGATATTCCTGAAGCTGACAACCAGCGAGGAGCTGGGCGAATGAGGGTCGCCCTGGCAATCGCATCCAAGGAGATACAGACCTACTTCACCAGCCCGATGGGCTACATCGTGGCCTTGGTATTTGTGGCGCTGACAGGCTACTTCTTCGTGACCAGCATCAGCACCGATATTCCAGAGGCAAGCATAGACGGCTATATAACCCCCAGCGCTCTTATACTCATCTTCCTGGCCCCCGCGATGACCATGCGCCTCTTCGCCGAGGAGCAGAAGCTCGGGACCCTGGAGCTGCTGCTAACTTCACCGGTGCGGGACTGGGAAGTGGTCCTCGGAAAGTACGCCGCCAGCCTCGTCTTTTTCCTGGCGACCCTCAGCTTGACGTTGTTCTACGTACTGCTCCTGGGCTACTACGGAAATCCCGATTGGGGCCCGGTCTGGTCAGGGTACATTGGGATGGCCCTCTATGGCGGTGCAGCCTTGTCTATCGGGCTGCTGACATCCTCCTTTACCAACAACCAGATCATCGCCTTGGTTGTGGGATTCGGCATCCTCCTGATCCTCTTCGTGATCGACCAGTCCGCCAGCCTGGTTAGCGGCACCACATCGACGGTCCTTTCCCAGATAGGCCTGACGAGTCACCTGGATGACTTCACACGGGGAGTCGTGGATACCCGCGACCTGATCTACTACCTGACTGTGATCTCGGTGTTTCTGTTCCTGACCGTCAGGTCTGTGGAGAGCCGCCGTTGGCGCTAGGACTTCCAGCAGGCAGTAGGAGAATATGACCCAGCAATCCCCAGAACCCAATGAGAGACTGTCCGGGACACTATTGGGCGGTGCTCGCAATCTGCTGGACTCCCTTCAGGATCTGAGCGCCCCCTTCGCCATTGCCGGCTTTATCGGCCTGGTCGTCGGTATCGTTTTCTGGGCCCTCATTTCCGACCTCAGGTTCTTCGCCTACCTGCTCCTGGCAATAGGCGCCGGGTTGCTGATCATATCCATGACTATCTCCTTCAGGACCGTTGGAAGGGCAGCCGCCAGCCGGTCGGGCAGGTATGGCGTCAACACGGTCATCATGATAGCGGCGTTTCTTGCCATTGCAGGCTTGGTCAACTTCCTGGCCTACGAAAACGTGGAGCGCTTTGACGTAACCGCCACTAGGCAGTTCGAGCTGGCCCCTCGCACCCAGCAGCTACTGGACAACCTGGCGGAGCCGGTGGAAGCCAGGGTGTTTTTCCCCTCCCTCGACGGCATCCGCGATGAGGCCCTGCGGAGACAGGTGGCGGCAAGCCAGAGCCAGGTGGAGGACATGCTGCACGAATTCGAAGCCCAGACCGGCAGCTTCTCTTATCAGTTCATCGATCCAGACAGGGAGCCGGAGATCGCCCGGGAGTACGACCTGGAGGAGTACGGCAATACGGTCTTCACCAGCGTGGAGTCACAACGCAACCACCAAGTCCCATACTCGGAATTCCTGGAACAGGACTTTGTTACTGCCCTTCTCATTGTGACAGGGGAAGAGAAAAAGCAGGTCTACTTCCTGACAGGGCACGACGAAAAGAGCATCTTCAACAGGGAAGAGGGATCTGCGGAGGGCTTCGCGGTCGCCACCACCAACGTTGAGCGCGAAAACTACGAGGTCTCCTCCCTGAATCTCAGTCTGAATTCGGGTAAGGACACCTTCCAGGCGTTGATTGATGGTGAAGTCGTCGGAATGCTGGTGGTTGCCGGGCCTAGGCGCGATCTTCTGGATGATGAGAGAGAGCTGCTGGACACGTACCTGGCCGGGGGAGGCGATATGCTCCTCCTCCTAGATCCAGACTCTCCCCAGAGTTTCCGAGACTTGGCCGCCCGCTGGGGTGTGATCGTAGGCACCGAACAGGTTCTCGATCCCGGCAATGCTCTAGAGGACGACGAAACTACCCTGCTCCTGAACCAGGCGGACTACCTGACCTCCGTTCTGCCTGTGATACCCGATGCTACTTTGGAGAGTATTCTTGGGACAGGGAGCATTACACGGGGGCTCGGCCCGACGATCTATCCGGGCGTTGCCCAGCTCGAGCCTGCCGAAGGAATCGTGTTCGTTCCAGACATTTTCATCTCCCCGGACCCCGAGGTGGTTGTGGGACCGGACACCAATATCTTTGGAGCAGCCCTGGGAATTCCTTCAACGGGAGACGGCGACTTCTACTATCCAGCAGTGGCCATTCGAGGGTTCGCTGCCCTGGGCGAGGAATCGCCCGAGGTGATAGACCTGGGCAATCCCACGTCGCTGGTCGTTTTCGGGGACTCGGACTTTGCCAGCAACACCCACTTCGACACCGGATTCAACAGCGACATCTTTCTGAACTCCGTAAACTGGCTTGTGGGAGATGCCGCATTGGCCAGCATCCGGCCCAAGACAGACAGTTTTAGGCACTTGATCCTGGACGACAACCAGTACAATCTCATGCGCTATCTTGGCTGGTTCCTCCTCCCGTCCATCATGGCCCTTGCGGGGATTCTAGTGTGGTGGCGGCGGCGCTGAGCCATTGCGATGGTTCATACGCTGAAGACATCGGGTCCTGGCAGCAGGTGTAGTGAATGAACTACAAGCTCACATCTCTTCTCATAGCCGTCCTGATAATGGTTGGCGGCGCTGTGCTTCTCACCAGGGCGCTGAATACCCGGACGCTACCGGAACAGGCCCACGAGATATACAGGCTCAACGCAGAGGACCTCGACGGCATCCGGGTAACCTACGAAGGAGCCACCGTGGAGTACCAGCTTCTAAGGGACCCGGAGGAGATCACATCACTCCTGGGGAGCGATGCATCTTCCGAACTGCACGAGAACTATCTCTGGGTCATTGATGATGACCAAAGGACCCCTGTGTATTTGCCATCCTGGGGCAATACACCTTCGCTCCTAAGCGGCCCCGAAGCCTCGAGGCAGGTGGAGGTGCTGGACCCCCAAACGACCGACCTGTCACGCTATGGTCTTGACCCGCCTCGTACCTCCGTTGGCCTCGATGTACACGGGAGAGAGGTGATACGCTTCCACATGGGAGATCCCACCCCGGACGAAGAGGCTTGGTATATCCGGCTGGTTGGAGACAACCGTCTTCTCACCGTCTCGGCCGGTTGGGGAGATGCCATAAGCAAGCTGGTAACGGAACCGCCCTATGCGCCGTCCCTGTTCGACATCGAGGTGGAAGATATCACCCTCATCAGCGCTACTTCGATTCCCCGGCTGGAGAGATTCGATTACGAGCTCCGCGATGGTGGGTGGACTATAGTCGAGTATGAGCCGGAGGGCAGGGAGTGGCTTGTCGTTGGGGATGGGACACCCGTAGATGATGAGGCTTGGGCCGAAATTTTGTCCCTCCTCAGCGACCGCCGGATCAGTGAGTCCCAGGAGCGGGATATCGAGGATGCCGATATCTATGAACTGAACATAGACCAAGCGAAGGTGTCGGTGCTGATACGGCATACCGATGATGAAGAAACCACTTTCTTCCTCGGCAGAGAGACCCCAGAGGGCGACTACTGGTACGCGGGAGCGGCTGACCAAGAGACCTTGTACATAGTGCCAGCCGAATGGGGCGAAGCTATGGTCCGCCTGGTTACCGACCCACCGTACAAGCGATAGGGCTGACCGGCCTTAGGTCGTTAGCATCCGGTAGAGCACAGGCAGCCTGGAGGGCAGGCTCCAGATGTTGTCCAGCACCTCGTAGCTCATATCCCCGCACATGGACTTCAGGTAGTCGTGCCCCGACTTGTCCACGGTGAGGCAGAAGGGGACGATTGACTTCCTGCGCGCTTCCACCAAAGCCATGTGCGTGTCATGGACGGCGTATTCCTTCTCCACACCTTCGCGGCTGTATCCACGGTCTTGGGGCCGCCCATCGCTTATCAGGAACAAGAGCTTTGTCTTGGCTTCCTGGTTCGCCAGCTTTGACGTGGCATGGCGAATGGCAGGCCCCATGCGGGTGGCGTGCATAGGGGTGATCTTGTCGATGCGGCGCTTTATCCTGTCGTGGAAGGGCTCGTCGATATCCTTGATGACGTAGTACTCCACGTTCTCCCTGCCATAGCCCGAAAACCCGTAGATCCCATAGGAATCGCCGATGGTCTCCAGGGCGTGGAGCAGGATTGCTGTGCTTTCTTTTTCCAGGTCGATGATCCGCTTGTAGTGGCGGCGGATCATTCCTTCCCGCCTGCTGCGCAGCCACATCATGTACTCCACCGGGTCGTCGGGCGCATCCCGGTCATCCACAGGCTGGCGTCCCTCGTCGATGGCTTCGGCCGTGGAGGCGCTCATATCCAGCAGGAACACCACAGCGACGTCGCGCTCGATCTTGTTTCTGCGCCACCAGACTTTCTCTTCAGGAGTTTTGCCGCTGCGCCAGTCGATGGTGGCTTCGATAGCTGCATCCAGGTCCAGGTCTTCTCCATCGATAACCCGGCGCACCTTGCGGAAGCTCTCCGGGATCACCATCTCGAACTGGCGCCGGATATCCGACGTTAGGGCCGCAAAGTTGCGCAGCGTGTCATTAAAGAAGTTGATGTCGCCTTCCTCGACGCTCTTCTCCCGGACGATGCACCACTTGGGCTTGTAGTCGGCGGCCCGGAAGTCCCATTCGTCGTACACCTGGGCTTTGGGCTCCCGGGTCTCCAGGGCGCCTCCCTGCTCATCCTCATGCACCATGGGCCCGTAGCCCTGGCCCGGCTGGGAAGAGGGCGGAGGAGTGCCAGCTTCCTTCATCATGTTCTGGGCGAACATTCCCATTGTGGTCTGAAGAGCGCCCTCTTCCGCATCCAAGTCCAGGTCTGCGCTCTCTTTGAGGAGCTGTTCCAGCATCTCCTTGGTGATGGGCTGGGGGTCCCCCTGCATCTGCTGTCTCTGGTCCATGCGCAGGCGGTTGAGGAGCTGCACCAGCTCCGGCTTGAAGTCTCCCCGGAACTCCACCTCCTGGGGGGACTCATAGGGCTGATCGTTGTCTCCCTGGCCTCCCTTATCCTGCCCGCCCTGCATCTGCTGAAGCAGCTCCTGCAGCTCCTCTTCCGAGAACTCCTGGTCGTCGTCGAAGTCCTGGGACTCGAACTCCTCGGGAGGTTGGGGCTCGTTGGGCAGCAGGGAGATGAGCTGGTAGGCCCGTATGGTGGCTTCGGCAGTGTCCTCCACGGTGGCCCTGATGGTGAACAGGTGCTTCAGTATCCTGGACAGCATCCGGGCAACCTTGGAGTATCCCCGGGGCACCGGCAGCCCCTTGGTCTGGCCCAGGCTGAGGCGCAGCAGCAGCTCCACCATTGCCTGTTTCAGGGGCATCTCCTCTATTGGAGGCCGTTCCTCCAGGGCGCCCTGTTGCACTCGCTTGTAGTTGGTGAAGATTCCCGGGTACTCCACCTTTACTCTGTAGTCCAACCTGCCATCTTCCAGGCCTGTGAACAGATCGAGGGCTAGGCGCCGGTCTTCGAACAGATGAAAGAACCGCCCCATGTCGGTCAGGTAACCCCGCTCAGCTACCGAGCTGTCCAGGTCCACATCCAGGTCCGCTTCCAGCAGGGCCTCCGCCTCACCCCGCTTGGCGACAGCCTCCGTCTCCAGCTCCCCCCTCATGTCCTTGAACAGGTTGGAGGGCTGGTCAAAGGCGAATCCGAAGCTGCCAAACTCCATGTGGGCTACCTGGTGGGTACTGACCACCTTGAACCAGCCGAAGTTTTCCTCCTTGGCTTGGTAGCGGTCCACCACGGGGGGCAGGAACACCTTGGTGCCCTCGGTGGAGGCGTGGGACTCGGACACCCAGCCGATCCCCTTATGCACCAACTCCTTGCTGTCGAGTATCTCTATGGGCGCCCCCGAAAGGGCACGGCAATAGAGGCGCATGACCCCCTTAACCCGGTCCAGCTCCAGGCTGGAAGACAGGGTTTCCAACACACCTTCCGAGGTGTTGGACTCCACCTTGAAGTAGGCTAGGCCTCCGTCGGGGTTCTCTTCCAGTACGGAAACGCCCCTCTGGAACCATGAGTCCAGCTGGCTGAGGGTGATCCTGGACAGCACGTAGTCCAAGCTTTTCAGGAAGGCGGGCACGCTCTCCGGAGAGATGGGCAGCAGCCCGTCACACAGATCGAGAATGTAGCGATGGGACGATTGGCTTACCCGGCCCAGGGACTGGGAGCCTTCCAGGATGAATGCGGGAATGTCTCTCTGCCCCGACTTAGCCAGCCGTTCCGATAACCGGAGGAACCTGCTGCGCTGGCCCTCCTCCACCACAGCGAGAGCCCTTTCGGCAACCTCCATGCATCCCTTGACCTCCCGCCAGGTGCCTTCGGTGAGGGTGCGGCACATGGACAAGAAGGCTTCCCGCTCCTTGCCCATGTTGGCAAGAACATCCTGCCCCAGCATCAGGCACTCGCTGGCGACGTCGTAGGACTTGTAGGACAGGGCCTCCGTCAGGGACAGGAACACCTCCACATCCCAGAAGGGCAAGTACCGGACCAAACGGGGGCTTACCTCGAAGAACCGGGCAGCCAGGGTGCTGGACTTCCAGGTTCCCTTGTACAAGCTACGTCCAAGGCCTGCCCAGCGGGGTATGTACTGGGCCCGAAGGTTGGCGGCGATCCCCGGGCTGGCCTTGAAGTAGGCAACAGCAAGGGTTGGAGAATCCTGGGACAGGTAAGTGCCGCAACGGGCCCACTGCATGAAGGAGGTGAAGGGAAGGGACTTGGACACCTCGGGGCCGGCCCGGAAGTACTCCAGGGCTGCTTCCCATGACCGCACGGTCTGGTTGGCTATGGTCAGACCTTCCTTAGCCCACAGGTTCAGCTCTTCTTCGTTAAAGGCAGAGGCCAGCTCGGCTCGGGAGCGGCTGAACTCCTCCACCACCGAGGGCGGCATCTTTGCCAGCTCAGCCTCCACCACCAGGCGGGCTGAGCTTTCTTCAGGACCGGATGGAGAGCTCAACTTTCCCTCCCTCTTGGATATCCATGTCCTTGTACTTCAGATTCTAAGTTCAGTTTCTTAGCCCTGCCGGCAAAAGCTCCAGCAGCCGGTCAACCATCTGGGCAGTAGCGCCATAGATCAGGTGGTCGCCGTAAGCGTAGCAGGTCGATTTCACCGCATTGCCCCCGGACCAGCGCACCTCTTCGCGAAGGTTCGAAGGGTCCAGCAGCTCGATGATCGGGACCTCCAGCACCTCGGCGATTTCTATGGAGCTGGGCTCGAATGCGTAGGGGTATGGAATGGTGCCCACGAACACCTTTACCTTGAACCGGCTGCGGGTAACGACGTCATCAAGCTGGCCCAGGGTAGTGATGTCCTGGGGCTCGATTCCCATCTCCTCCTGGCATTCCCGTAGGGCCGCTTCCAGGAAGCTCGCATCTTCGGGGTCCTTGGCCCCTCCGGGGAAGGAGACCTCACCTTTGTGATGCTCCACCATCTGGGACCGCTTGTTCAGCAGAAGAGAGTAGCTGCCTTCCTTGCGATACACCAGGATAAACACGGAGGCTGGGAGGAGGGATTCGTCGTCGTTGGTCTTCGGTGGCCGATGGGAAAGAGTACCGCGGAAGGCTTCCAGGTTGGAGTCGAGTGTTAAAGGCATCTTTGCATTCAAATCGGGGCTTGATTCCCGATGCGTCTCCAGCATTTTGTTATAGGGCCACTACTCGAATATGGAGGATACGACCTCTTCCACGCTCTTCTGGACCTCCTGGTCATCGGTCAGCGCCCAGACTATCGCCACCTGGCAGGCCCTGCGGGGAGTTACCCCCTGGGCGATTAGCTTGCCGGCGTAGATGAGCAGACGGGTGCTGGCGCCTTCCTGCAAACCGTGTTCACGAAGGTTGCGCACCTTTTCGGCCAGCTTGGCGAGGGCCAAAGCAGTTTCCGAATCGCACCCGCTTTCCTGCTGCACGATCTCAGCTTCGATATCCCGTGGTGGATAGTCGAACTCAATGGCGATGAACCGCTGACGGGTGCTGTGCTTCAGGTCCTTCAGGGCGCTTTGATAGCCTGGGTTGTAAGAGATCACAAGTAGGAATTGCCCGCTGGCTTCGATAATCTGCCCCAGCTTGTCCATAGGAAGCACACGGCGGTGGTCGGTTAGAGGGTGGATGAGAACAGTGGTGTCCTTCCGGGCTTCCACGATCTCATCCAGGTAGCAGATGGCTCCCGCCTTCACTGCCTTAGTCAGGGGGCCGTCCATCCACCGGGTGCCTTCCGCCTCCAGCAGATAGCGCCCGACCAGATCGCTGGCAGTCAGGTCTTCGTGGCAGGCGATGGTTACCAGGGGGATGTGTCCATCCTGATCCTGGTTGCTGGGCTTGCCCCGCTTCTTGACGATGGTCAAGGGACGGGTGAGGCGCCAGGACATGTATTCGATGAATCGGGTCTTTCCGCAGCCCGTTGGTCCCTTCAGCAGCACGGGAAGGCGCTGCTGGTATGCAGCTTCGAAAAGCTCTATCTCATCGGATACGGACCGGTAGTAGGGCTCGGACCGTACGGTGTACTCTTCGATTGCGAACTCTTGGTAGTACGTGGCAGCTCCACTGACCATCCTTAACTAACCTTCCCTTTCGTTCTGGCAACCCATGCTGATTCGACCTTGCTGCGCAGCTCTGGCAAATCGCCCGTGTTGTGTATCACAACCTGGGCGCGGCGAGATGATTCTTCGTAAGATAGCTGGGACCGCATGCGGTCCTCGACCTCTCCCTCTGAGAGATTGCTGCGCACCTTAAGGCGCTCCACGATGGCTTTTTTAGGTGCGTGGACGAGCCAGACCTCATCTACCATCGAGTCCCAACCCGCCTCCAGGAGGAGAGCCGCCTCAACAACCACCGCCCCGGCGCCTGCGTTTCGAAACTGGCTGATCTTTCCGTCGATGATTTCAGCCATTTTCGGGTGCATAATTGCGTTCAGTTTCTCCATCGCCCCGGGATCGCTGAAGACTATGGATCCCAGAACTTTGCGGTTAATCTCTCCGTCGGACCCGAGAATACCTTCCCCAAAGGTGTCCACCAGCTCTTGCCATACGGGGGAGGAGTTCCTGTAGGCCTCGTGTCCTATCCTGTCTGCGTATATGACGCTGGCCCCGAGGGTCTCCAGCAGGCGCGTTACCTCGCTCTTTCCGGTGCCTATGCCGCCGGTCAGACCAACAGTTAACATCCTTTACCTTTGAGAGTCAAGTTTAGCCCCTAAAGGCGGGCCATTCGAGGGTAAGCCGTCGAAGAAGGCCGGGAAAACGGGCTACACGATGACAATGGAGGTTTCCCCGTACCTGTCCGAGAACTTCCTCCGCAGGTCCAGGAACCGGGCTTGGTAGTCGGGCGAATCGATAGCCTGGGTCGTCATGATCACCGCATCTTCCCGGTTGTCGGTATAGTAGGCTTTTCTGAGTCCGACATGCTCGAACCCATACTTGTGGTATAAGGCACGGGCAGGATAGTTGGATACGCGGGCTTCCAGGCTGACAACTGCCGACTTGAGATGCATCGCCAAAGAGATTGATCCAATGATCAGCAGCTCGCCAATGCCCCGTCGCCGGGCACCCTCCTCAACCGCGATAGCGGTGATGTGCGCCTCATCGGCCACGAACCACAGCCCAACGAAACCCTGAACAAGGTAGTCTGTGGGAAGTGGCACCTTGCGCTGCCCCAGGCGGTCCTTGACCGCGCCCATCAGCCTGCCAAAGCCGCCGATAGATGCGTCTGTCTCCAGCCCCCGGAACTCTTCGGATGAGGCGAAGTTCTCGTCCGGGGGAAGGGGTTCCCAGGCGACCAAGTACCGGACCCGGCGATTACCCATCTCCCGCTTCAGGGGAGTCGGTGGACAGAGGGTGGGAAAGGCTTGCCTTTCGATGCGGGCCACCATATCCAGATCGCCTTCTATAATCGGTCGGATAGCTACGTCCATTGCCTCTTCACCTGCTGGAACAAGAACCATAATTGTAGCATGAAGGGCCCGTTTTTCGGGTATTTTCAGACCGGCAGTCCGGGGAAGTTATTGGACTGTCCGACCCCGCGCAGGGCGAGAATCGGGATTATGTTTCCCGGGGGAATCCGGGGACCAGCACTTCGTGCCTCAAGTGTGTCTGGTGAGCGGGGCCTAAGTCTCTTCGGTGACCGCCTGCTCCACCAAGCGGTGGATCTGCACCCGTTCGATCTTCAGTCGACGCATCTCCAGCACCTCCATTCGAAGGTCCCTGTAGTGCAGGCATTCTCTTTCTTCGGGGATGTGGCCCAGGCGGGATAAGATGAACCCGGCCAGGGTCTGGTAGTTGCCCTCGGGCAGGTTCAGGCCCAGCTCGTCGTTGGCTTCCTGGATGCCGATGCCTGCACCCACCTCGAAGATGTTTTCGCCAACAACTTCGATCTCTCCCTGGGCGGGCTCACCCTCCTCACCTACCGGCCCTACCACGACCTCCATGAGCCTCTTCAGTGTAACCAAGCCCGACACTCCGCCGAACTGGTCGATGACGATGGCCATCTGCTGGCCCTGCTGGGTGAGCTCCGAGAAGAGAGCGCCCACCAGCTTGGTCTCTGGGACGAAATAGGCGGGGCGCACCACTGTTGTCACGCTGGTGCCGGGCTGCACCTCTTTGCGGGCCATCGATTGGACCAAGTCCTTCACCGAAAGGACGCCGACGATGTTCTCGATATTGCCCTGAAAGACTGGAAACCGGGTGTGGGACTCCTGGTTGTAGGTCTCCAGGAACTGCTCCAAGATGGTGTCCTCTTCCACCCAAACTATCTCGGTGCGCGGCGTCATGATCTCTTGCACCTGGCGGTCACCGAAGTGGAACACCTTCTCCAGCATCTCCGCTTCCGAAGCTTCCACCGCCCCGGCCGATGCGCCCATGGAGATCATGGTCCTGATCTCTTCCTCGGTCACCTGGGAGCGGTTCGGCTTTATCCCCAGGATGTACCCCACCAGCATACTGAGCCCCTGGAGCAGCCGGACCGCCGGGGAGAGTACGAACCCGATAAAGGACAGGGGCTGGGTCGCCCTGAAGGCCACCCACTCGGGCCGGTTCCATGCCAGGTTCTTGGGCAGGGTCTCCCCGAACACGAGGAGAAGCAGGGTGACTCCGACGGTGGCAAGAAGGACCGCCATGTCGGCGTTGTCAAAGACGCTGATGGCTAGGGCTGTGGCAACGGAGGCTAGGGCGGTGTTTACCAGGTTGTTGCTGAGAAGAACTGTGGCCAGCAGTTTCTCGGGGCGCTGGAGCATGCGCGCCACTTTGGTGGCGCCGGGTCTGCCGATGTTCACCCAGTGGGCAAGTCGTACCTGAGATAAGGAGATGAAGGCAGTCTCAGATGCGGAGAAGAAGGCGGAGAGCACCAAGAAAAGCACTATGAGTGCTGGCTTCCATAAGTCACTCAGGTCCATGGCGGCTAAGTCATCCTACCATCCCAATCCCTTCGGAATCAACCGATATCGGGACCCTTTACATTTCTATGGGGATCCTTGTGGATTCCGGAGTCGCTTTCCTTTCGCCGAAGGCTCATTGTAGGATAAGGGCCAATATAAGGCGGGAGAAAACAATGCGAAGCATCGACATCCATGCCCATACCACTCCCCCAGGGTTCTTCACATCTACCGATTCGGGGTCCGACTGGCACTCCATCAAGCTGGAGCGCAATGCCACGGGCCAGGAGATAATGGTGTGTGGAGATCAGCGGGCAGCCGTGGCTCCGAAGATGCGCTTTACCCCCGAAATGCGCATCGCCGACATGGACTCCCTGGGCGTGGATGTGCAGGTGCTTTCCACCCACAGCGCCCTTTACAACTACCACCTGGACCTGGACGTAACCGTCGCTACCTCCAAAGAAGCCAACGACGAGGTCGCCGAGATGGTTAAGGGTTGGCCCGAACGCTTTGCCGGGCTGGCGACCTTACCTATGCAGGATGTGGGGTCGGCGGTGACGGAGCTGGAACGCAGCATGGTACAGCTAGGGCTCAGGGGCGCCATGATCGACGACAAGGTGAACGGCAAGACCTTCGATGACCCGGCCTACCTGCCCTTCTTCAAAGCGGCCGAGCAGATGGGCGCCCTCATCTTCTATCACCAGAGCGGCGATACCATAGTCAACTCCCGCATCGCCAAGTACCATCTTCCCAACACCGTGGGAAACTTGGCCGACCGTACCTTGACCTTTGCGTCCCTGGTGTTCGGAGGCGTGATGGACGCCTGTCCCGACTTGAAAGTGTGCTTCTCCCACGGGGGAGGATACGCCTGCTTCGGCATCGGCAGGATGGACCGGGGGTGGCAGGTACGCTCCGAGGCTCGCACAACCCTGGACAACCCGCCGAGCGCATATCTGGACCATTTCTACTACGACTGCCTTACCCACAGCGAGTCTGCCCTGCGCTACCTGATAGATTCGGTTGGGGCAGACCATGTGGTGCTGGGCACCGATTGGCCTTTCGACATGGGCATCGACTGGCCCATCTCCTGGGTGATGGGGATGACCAGCCTTGACCTCAAAGAGAAAGAGATGATAATCGGCAAGAACCTGGAAGGGCTCCTGGCCTTGTGATGGTCAGTCCGTCCCCAGGAGCAGGCGCCAACCCTTACCCCACTCTGACCAAGTACGTAGAGTACGCCATTGAGTCCCTGTGGCTGGCCACCATAGCCCTCGTCCCTCTCATCTTCGTCCCGCCGGGCTATCTCCTCTCCGAGGCGGTCAACTCTTATGTAGAGATACCCAAGACCGTGGCCCTCAGGGTACTCGTTGCCTTCATGGTGATGCTGTGGGTCGTTGAGTGGACCTTGAAGGGCGGTCTGCAACGACAGTACAACATAAGCAGTCTGCCCCGCAGCGCAGCCGCGTGGGTGCGGACAGCTCCCGGTGGTTGGATAGTCCTCGCATCCTCCCTGTACATAGCTGTGGCCCTGGTTTCCACCGTGCTGTCGGTGAACCTGGACCGCAGTCTGTGGGGCGAGGTTTCGGGGCAGTTCGGGTACTCCGCCTACACCCTTCTCGCCTACTTCTTCCTGTTCATCATCGTTGCGACCCATCTGAAGAGTTACGGGCAGCTTTGGAACATCCTGATCGTGCTGGCAGCCAGCAGTACCCTCATCGCCTTTTTCGGCATCATGCAGCACTACGGCTTCGATCCCTGGGACCTGGGGGAGGGGGGACAGGCCCGGGTCTCAGCCACGATGGCCAACCCTGTGTTCACGGGAGCATTCCTGGTTTCCAGCACCCTGCTGATTTTTGGAACGGGCTTGGCTACTCTGAGCAGTTGGGTCAAGTCCCACAAAGAAGGGCTGCTGTGGCTACTTCTGTGGGTGCCCCTGATTGCCATGCAACTCCTGGCAGTCTACTGGACGGGAAGCCGCGGCTCCTGGCTCCTGGGAGTCCCCTACGGCCTGCTCGTTTTCCTACACCTGCCCCTGTTCAGCGAAGCGTTGTCCAGGTGGAAGGAGCGCCTCCCTGTTCCCAGGGACCTCCTTGGAATAACCGCGCTGCTTCTCGTGCTGGATGTCCTTGTTCTCGTAGCCCAGCTCGAGTTCCTGGATCTGATTGACTTTCTTGGACTCTCCGACGGCATAGCCGCGCGAATGGTCGCTTTTTGGTTGGGGCTGTCCACCCTGGTCGGGGCCCTGGTCTTAATGTCGCGTGATAGGTTCTCGGCAGGAGTCATCGGTTTCGCCAGGACGGTGGTACTCCTGGCCTTAGCACTGCTGGTGGTCCTGCTGGTGCTTGTCCTCACTCCATCGCCCCTGGAAAGTCCCGGGCTGGAGCTTAGAGACATAGCGGGACTGACTGGAACGGGCATCGCTTTGTTGACCGTCGGCCTCCTGCTGGGAGCCGGCTACGTGGCCACCACCCTTATTCAGAAGGACAACCCCGGACTCGTCGTTTGGGGCCGGCGGGCTGCCCTGGCTGCCACTGGAATCATCGCCCTGCTGTTCGTCTTCCTTGCATATCCTCCGTCGGGCCCGGACCCCGACCAGATGAACGGCCCCGACCAGGTCAGCCAGGAAGAACAGGCTGGCCAGGTATCTGCGGCCCAGCCCAGCCGGGGAACCAGCTATCGCGGTGACATCTGGTCGGCATCCGCCCGGTTGTCCCTGTTCCGTCCGTGGTTCGGGTACGAGCCTCTTTCCCTCTCCTACATTCGTCCCGTCATCGGCTATGGCCCCGAGATGTTCAAGTACACCTTCCCTTTGGAAACGCCCCTGGGAGGACTGCTGAGCCAAGCCCACAACTTCTTTATTCATCACTGGGTGGAACAGGGGGCTTTAGGACTACTCACATCCATCGGCCTTGCGGTATCCGTCTTGGCTGTGGGACTCGGCCAAGCATTCCGCAACTGGGGGAGCTTCTCGGACCTCCACCGATGGCTCCTCGTGGCGTTGATTGCGGCCATCATCGGCCGCCTGGCTGAAATGATGGTGGGCGTCGCCAGGGAGTCGGACCTGGTGATCTTTTGGACGCTGCTGGCCCTGGTTGTCGTGCTGCCGTACGTATTCGGCCGGGTCCCCCGGGCCGAGGCCGCCGGTTCCCAACAGGCCCCTCCACCGGCCGCGTTAGAGCGGGAGGGCAGGAACCGCCGCAGGGGCAGGCAGGCCCGCAGACGGGGCGCCTCGGGGCCCCAGTGGGGACCGTTCGCCATAGGCGGCACCGTCCTTGCCGTGCTGCTCATCGGGTTCATATCTTGGCTGACCTGGGACCGGAGCTGGGAGTACGCGGTGGCAGCGCGCTCAGCCAGCTTGGGCAGGGACCATTTCCAGTCCGGGGTCTCGGCTTCCCCCGCTAACCTGGACCGGATCCAAAGCGGGCACGAGCTTATGGGTGAGGCCATCTCCAGGGCACCCGACGTTCCTAACTACTACCACTTCTCCTCCAGCATGCTGGATACCTACAGAAACTCGGCTACAGCCGACGCAAATGCAGGTCAGCCCTTCCCAAGTTGTTCCGAACAGTTTTCTTTGGATCCAGACGCCCAGTTCGAGGGCCGCCCTTCTGAAGTCGTTCCATTCGCCCGTTGCGCCGAAGAGGCCTATCTCGCCGACCTCAGAGGACACCAGGCGAACCCCACATCTCCCCAGGCCAAGCTGGAGGTGGCGAATTCCGCCATGAGACTTGCCAGGTTGGGCTACTCGGGCAAGGGAGATGAGGCCATCAGGTACCACTTGGAGCTGACCGGCATGCTGCCCCTTCACTACAACATTTACGATGCCCTGGGAGGGGCCTACCTGAACCTGGGATTGAACGACCAAGCTATAGAGAGCCTGGAAGAGAACTTGGCCCGGTTCGAAGGAAACGAGGAGGCGACCAGCACCCTGACCGGGACGCTGATCAGGGCGTACAATCTCCGTTCCCAGGAGCTGCTCCTAGAGGGTGACTTTGAGCTTGCCCTGGAGGCCGCAACCAACTCCTTGGAACTCTCCGGAGACGGCGATGGATCCGCCATTCCCCTGATGCTGCAGGGTATTGCATTGAGGCAGCTTGAGCGTACAGGGGATGCCCTGGACGCCTTTAAGGCCAGCCTCGAAAGGGACCCGACGGGAGATGCGGCCAGGGATGCCCACAATCAGCTCGCTGAGATTTACGAACTCATGGGCGACGATGAGCTTGCACAACAACACCGGGAGCAGCGGGATGAGCTCTTGGACCAGTAGATCATCCTGAGATTGGTCGGCATATATCCACTTTGGATCTGCCCGACAATAGGAACCGGGAGCGCGCGGTGGCAACCACAGCCGACATAGTAGTAATTGGTGGCGGGGTGATGGGGTGCAGCATCCTGTACAACCTGGCCGCCAGGGGGGCTAAGGACCTGGTGCTGCTGGAGAGGGATACGCTGGGTTCCGGTTCTACGGGGAAGTCCCAAGCAATCTGCCGCATGCACTACTCCAATCCCGTAACCACTCTCATGGCTTGGGAAAGCATGAAGATATACCGGAGCTTCCCGGAGGTCGTGGGAGCTGAATCCGGGTACGTTACAACGGGATACCTTGTGGTGGTTGGTCCCCAGGACAGGGGAGCGATCGAGCAGAACGTGGCGATGCAGCAGGGGCTGGGCATAGACACGCGCCTGGTCACTCCCGACGATGTCGCAGAGTTAGCCCCGATGCTCAGCGTGCAGGATGCCGGCGGCATGGCTTACGAACCCCAGTCCGGCTATGCAGACCCCCACTCCGTGACCTCAGGCTACGCATCCAGGGCACGGGAGCTTGGATCGAGGGTCGTGCTGGGCAGCCCCGTAGGGAGCATCGAGACCAGCGGCGGCAGGGTTACCGCCGTGGTCAGCGATCAGGAAAGAATAGAGACCGACAGCGTGGTCGTGGCTGCCGGCCCGTGGGCCAAGCAAGTCGTTTCGCCCCTTGGCATCGAGCTGCCCCTGGATACGGTGCGCCACCAGCTTCTGATAATGCGTCGGCCCGCCGGCAAGATTCCTCATCATCCCGGCGTCGGGGATATCGCCCAGGAGTTCTCCTTCAGGCCTGATTCGGTGGACCTGACCCTGGTCGGAGGGAGGGAGGACCCGGCGGACCCGGACACCTACAACCAGGGCGTGGATCTGGACATGGTCGAGGAGTACACAACCAAGCTGGTGCATCGGATGCCCGCCATGGCCGAAGCCGGATTTCAGGACGGGTGGTCCGGGCTGTTTACCATCACCCCCGACTGGCATCCGATCCTGGACCGGGTAGAGGGGATTTCAGGCCTGTACTGCGCCGTCGGATTCAGCGGCCACGGCTTCAAGCTGGCCGCCATGATAGGCGTGTCCATGGCTGAGCTAGTCCTGGAAGGGCAAGCGAAATCCGTGGACATCCACCCCTTGCGTTTCTCGCGCTTCGAGGAGGGAGACCTTATGCGCTCCCGATACCGCTACAACGTGCTGGCGTGAGGGTGCTTCCGGGACTGGGCCTAATCTACCGTCGTCAGCCCTGATACTGCCTGGATGCCGGCCCTGGCCGCATCCTCATCCTGCTGGGCGGTGCCGCCGCTGCCTCCGACCGCTCCCACCAGCTCGTCGTCCTTGAACACCGGGAGGGCGCCCTGGCCGGGGATCATCCGCCCGTTCTCCATCGCCATCAAGCCCCGCATCACAGGTGTCTGTGCCATTTCGAGCATATCCTTGCTGGACCGGCCGAAAGCTGCCGATGCTACCGCCTTGGCTTGGCAGATCCGGGGGGTGCGCCAGGGGGCTCCGTCCACCCTGACCATGGTGATGAGGTCTCCCCGCTCATCCACCACCGCCACGCTCATCTTGGCTCCCATCTCCAGTATTTTGGCCTTGGCCGCATCTCGAATGATTTCCGCTTCTGCTGTGGTCAATCTTGCCATTGGTTCACCTTCCTTTAGTGTTTGGATCTGGAATCGTGGGTCTTTCTACGACCATTCATTATAGGATAGGCCTCGAACTATGACCACCGCACATCTGAGCAGGCCACATTGAGCCAACACCCGGCCTCTCACCTGGCTTTGTGTTGGACAAGGGGCAGCCAGCAGGATATAGTCAGAAAACAGCATGAATTCATCCAACCGCAACGTCCCCTTCCCCCATAGGAGGTCGGCAGGACCCCTGATTTGCCCGCGTTGAACGACGTAATCGTCATTGGAGCAGGGCCCGCGGGCAACAACACCGCCTACAGGCTGGCTTCCCAGGGACACGATGTGCTTGTCGCCGACTGGAGGCAGAATGTCGGCGACAAGCTGTGTACGGGCATTGTGGGGACGGAATGCTTGGACCGGTACCCTCCGGATCCCGCCCTCATCTACAAGAGTGCTCGCTCAGCCCGGCTGGTGACCCCCGACGGGCGCACTGCTGAGCTTTCCGTCGATGGGATGCAGGCCCACATCATCGACCGCGTTGGCTACGTAGCCTCCATGGCCGAGAAGGCAAAGGCCGCCGGCGCGACTTATTGCTTGGGCAGCCGCGCCACCGAGGTCACGGTAAGGGAAGACCGGTGCCAGGTCCGGTTCACCGCCAGCTCCGGGGAATGGACCGGCGAGGCCAAAGCTGTGGTGCTGGCCACCGGCTTTGGCTCCGAGCTGGGCCACAAGGCCGGACTGGGGAGGCCTGGCGACTACGTGGGGGCTGCCCAGGCTGAAGTGGATGCGCCGGACATCGACCAGATTTCCATCTACGTGGGTCGCTCAGTGGCCCCCGGGTTCTTCGCCTGGTTGGTCCCCACCAGCAGCGGACGCGCCCTGGTGGGACTCCTGGCCCGCCATCGAGCTATGGAACATCTCGAGGGTCTGATTGCTCAACTGGAGTTAGAGGGCAAGGTAACGGGCATCGCAAGGGGTCCTTTCAAATGGGGTATTCCCCTTAAGCCTCCATCCAGGACCTACGGCCATCGCATCCTGGCCGTGGGCGACGTTGCGGGACAGGTCAAGCCCACTACCGGCGGAGGCATCTACTACGCTCTCCTGGCCAGCGACGCGGCGTCGGACTGCCTTGACGAAGCCATAAGACTGGACGACTTTTCAGCCAGCCGTCTCAGCACCTACGAGCGCGAGTGGAAGTCCCTGCTCTCCAGGGAGCAAAGGGTAGGCTCCCTGGCCCGTCGCTTCTTCGAATCCCTGGATGACGACCAGATCTCCTACCTGGCCAGTGTCGTCGCCGCCAACGGCCTGTCATCTCATCTTGTGGGTTCTCTCATGCCTTCCTTCGATTGGCACAGCCGCGCCATCACCAAGGCCCTCAGCTATCCCCCTCTCAGCAAAGCCCTGACGTTCGTAAGCCCCGTCCTTGCGGGTGTGGTGCCCCATGCAGCAGGCGCTCCCGCTACCCAGGGCGACTGACCGGCCACCCCCTTTTCTGTCGTAACTCGGACAGAAACCAAGAGATGGCCTCCGGCTGTTGTTTGGTAAAATCCAGAATCCAGAAACCCTTGGGGGAACGGATGCCGGGTAAGACAGGGCCTTTTTTCGACGCAGCCACCAACGGGGAATCACGTCCAGCACGCCATGCATGGCATAGGCTCGGGAGGCTGCCACTCCTCGCCGTCGGCGCCTTGGCCCTTTTGCTCCTGGCGGTTTGGGGCTGCGGGGGATCGGGAGGCGACCAGATAGTCTTCGTCGCAACCAGCAGTGACGGCGATGACATTGTCGTTATGGACGCCAACGGCGAGAACGTGGAGAGGCTGACCAACAACGGCGCCTCGAACCGGCAGCCCAAATGGTCGCCCGACAAGAGATACATCGCCTTTCTCTCCGACGAGTCCGGTGACACGGAAATCAACCGGATAGACATCGGGGAGGAAGCCATCATAAACGTGACCAGCTCGTTGGGGACCGACTCCCAACACCTGTGGTCGCCCGACAGCCAGAGGATAGCTTTCGTATCCGACCGCAGTGGCATTCACGAGATATACATGATCGATGCCGATGGGGCCAACCTGATGCAGGTCACCTCGGACGAGACACAGCCGAGCCTTACCGGCTGGTCCCCCGATGGGGAGTGGCTGGCCTTTACCGAAAGCGTAGATGGGGTCCAGGAGGGCGGGATCGTGAGCAGGAATCCCGACGGCGTCAACATCAGGAAGCTCACCGACTCGATGGATACCGAGGCTGCCTGGTCCCCCGACGGCAGGCGAATCGCCTTTCTGTCCGAACGGGAGGGAGGCTTGGACATCTATCTGATGAACGAGGATGGCACAGAGCAAAGGGCTCTTACCAAGGACAATGGGCGCAACTGGCAGTTCCAGTGGTCGCCCGACGGCAAGAAGATGGTGTTTGTGTCCGACCGGGACGGCAACAACGAGATCTACACGATGAACATCGACGGGTCGGACGTTCGCAGGCTGACAACCAACGATGCTGAAGATGCTCAGCCGATATGGTCCCAGGATGGCAGGCGCATCGCCTTTGTGTCCTACCTGTACGGCACCGGCGAGATATTCGTGATGGATGCCGACGGCTCCGGCCAGATCCGCCTTACCAACAACAACACCGACGACACAGACCCGGACTGGTAGAGGGGTGCTTCCGGCCCCGGACGTAGAAGGGTTGGCTGATGGTCGGGGCGGGCAGGTTCGAACTGCCGACCTCCTGGTCCCAAACCAGGCGCGCTACCGCTGCGCCACGCCCCGCCCGAACTGATGGGCACCTTGCCCGTAGTGGAGATTATACAACAGGCGCCCGGAGGGTCTGAGTTTCGACCTTACGATACCTGTATCTCCAGACGGCAGTGGTCGCTCGGCCCCCATTCATGGGGTTCGTTCACTGCTCGAACACTTACGGAGTCGGCCATCCCCCTAGAAGCAAACACGAAGTCCAGTTGGCGCGTCGCGGCGGCCGGGTCTTTTTTCAAACGAAATGTAGGCACGTCCCTGCTATCCCGAGGCAGCTCATCGGGCCACGGATCTGCTTGCCGCCCATTTGGGGCTTGGGGACCCGCGAATGTTAACCCCAACGCCTCCAATCTGTCGAACACAGTTCGATAACGCCCGGCCCAGTATGGGCTTCCGTGCTCGCCATAACTATGCAGAATATTCAGGTCGCCGGATGCAAGGATCCGATGGCTAGACTGCGTCCCGATAAACACAGAGAGGTCCGAGATCAAGCGATGAGCTGAAGCGTCGGAAATAATCCATCCGCTCTTTGTCGAGGCATGAGGACTCTCCCACAAAGAATAAAGGGATATAACAACGAAGGGTTCAATGCCGGGAGCAGAGACACGGGCTGCAGTGAGGGTACCGATGCGACTGACCGACAAATCTCCCGAATAGGCGGTCACAAACGGCTTGGCCTTTATCCACTCCACCGAAATTCGTTCAGAAAGCTTGGCGATGGCCGTTCTCCGCGGCCATGTCCACCCATCTGTTCGCCAAGGCGCGGGATCAACCTCGATTCTCCTGCCAAGATCTTCTGGGGGTTGAGCGGCTTCCTGCAACAGGGCCAAATCAGCATCCATACTAACTAAGGAGTTCCACGGATCTGCCATTCCTGCGATGTTCCAGGATACGATGCTCAACGACACGTTAAGCGCCTTTCGAAATAGGAGTCTGAGATAATGGCCGCGGCAAGAATCCCATGTCCCGCAATGTCCAGATTAGCGCTCGATATGTGAGAAGGGGCGGGACCAATCGAGGATGAACTTCGATTCAGCCATTAGGGCAACGGCAGGATGCCTGCCTTGAGGCTGAAGAGTATGAGAAAGGACCAACTTATGTCAAACATGGAAATCGGGATGCAGTTCCACTTGCCCACCTATGCCCACGTGACGCTGCCCCACCTGGTCAAGCTGGCAAAAGAGGGCGAGGCCAAGGGCGTCTCCCAGCTATGGGTTACCGACAATCTCCGCAGCCGCCAGTCCTTCGTCGTCCTCACTGCCATGGCCTACAACCTGAACATCAAATTGGGCACAGCGGTGAACATCCAGTATTTCCGCAATCCTGTGGATTTGGCCGACTCGGCCGCCACGCTGAGCGAGGTGATGGATGGCCGGGAGCTGGTGGTCGGCCTCGGGAGGGGCAACCCGCGCACCCCCAGGCTGATCCGTACCCCCAAGCCCGTGAGCATCTTGCGGGAAACGGCCCAGAGCCTGCGCAGGCTCCTGGATGGCGAGGGAGTCTGCTTTGCCGATTACCCCGGCCTCATGGACTACTACCACTTCAATCCCGAGGCCGCCTTCCAGCTTAACTTCAAGGCGGCCACCCCCATCAGCATCTACTCGGGGAGCAACGGGCCCAAGGGGCTGGCCGTCAGCGCGGCCTGCATGGACGGGCTGATCTTCGGCGGACACTACCTTGCGGCCCTGCGGACGGGAAGGGTTCCCGAGCACCTGGACATCTTCGACCAAGCAGTCCCCGCCGGTAAGGATCCGGCCTCGGTGCCCAAGGTGGCCGAAATCAAGATTTCCCTGTCCCGGGATAACGACCGGGCCCGGGACTTCGTCAAGGAGAACACCGGAAACCGAATCCTGGCCATGTACCGCCAGGGCTTCACCCACGAGGACATCGAGCGCCTCGGGGTGGCCATCCCGGACGTAGAGCGCCTGGACGAAGTCGAAAAGAGGCGACCCGACCCCCGGGAGTTCCGGGCCATGGTTACGGACTCCATGGTTGACGCCATGTTCATCGCCGGCACTCCGGAGCAGTGCTTGGAGAGAATGCTGGAGGTGCGGGACACGGCGCAGAAGCAGGGCTTCAGTCAGCTCATGTTCTCCGAGCTGGGCCCCGATGTTGACGAGGCTGTGTCCCTGCTCTGCGACCACATCGTGCCGCACATGTAGGACAGTACTAGCTCCCAGCCTATGCTCATCGCCGAGACATCTGCTGGGAGCCGGTTAGTCAGATAGATCTGTCAGTCGGGCTTATCCGAGGTGCTCTCCGATGAAAGCCCTCATCTTGTCCAGCGCCTGCGCTGCCGTCGGCGCGGAGGGGTCGCTCAGCAGACCTTCGCCCTCACCCTCGTAGACGGTGAAATCGATGTCCCCGCCAGCCTTGCGGTACTGGCGGATGAACTCTTCCAGGTCCGGGCGCGGATGGGACGCCTCATAAGTGCGCGCCACGCACAGGGTGGGCGGGAGCTCCGTCTTCTCCCCGGCGGCCAGCGCCTTGGCCGGTGCGGTCTCGGCCATCGCATCCTCGGTCAGGAAGTAGGCGTCGTGGGCGGGGGCGATCCGGTCCACCATACCCGGAGGCGGGGTGACGTCATCGCGAAGGCCCTTGACGTAGTGATAGCGTCCCAAGGGATCTATCACCGGGGAGACCATGATCACGCAGCCAAGTGTGCCGTCCACACCCGCTGCGCCCGGCACCGCCGAATAGCGGGGATCGGTGGGACGCATTCCCAGCAGCATAGCAAGGTGTGCGCCACTTGAGGTGCCCATAGCGCCGATGCTGTCCCCGCGGCCGTTCCAGGATGCAGCCTGGGTCTTGCTCCAGCGAATGCCATAGTGCACGTCGGCGAAGGAAGCAGGGTAGGGCGCATCCGGAGGCACCGTAAAGTCCAGCGCCACCACGATGACGCCCTTCTTGGCCAGTGCCTCATTGGGCACATCGCCGTTGAACCGGTTCCCGCGGATCCAGGCCCCGCCATGTATCTCAACCATGATCGGGAAGGGTCCGGCGCCAACGGGCTTGAACAAGCGCGCCTCTAACGACCTGTCTCCGTGCCGGAGGTACTCCACATCGGAAATTTCGACCTCGTAGGTCTTCTGTTCGCTGATCGTCATGCGACTCTCCTTTGTCTGGTAGGCGATAGTTCTGCTTGGGGGCTAGGTTAAACGCCGAGCACCTATCCGTCAATGCGGCGTATCGCCGGATAAAGTACCGCTTGCAGGAGCGACCCGATGTTCCCGTCGGCGTCCTGAGTAGGAGTTTCCACCCTCACCCCAACCCTTTCCCTCAAGGGAGAGGGGGCAGGCCTATTGCGAGAGGGTGACACCTTGCTCATAATCGTGCAGAGGGACGATGTTTACGATATTTGTCAACCACCGGAGCAGGTATGCAGCGGTCCACCGCTCAACCTGCAACCGACTGAAGGTACACGGTGGGGTCAGCCGGACCGACCCACCCGGCTGCGAGTACTTCGAATACATACCGACGGTCTCGGGCGCAGCGAGCAAGGCCCAGGGCACCAACCTGGAGGTCCGCTACTGCTCCTGGTGCGACCCCCCGCGCCCCACGCCCCGAAACCAGTAGGGGAGACGGGGACAGCGGGAACTCTGACTTAAATCCAAAGCTGCCAACTTCACCTGGTTGAGACCTCGTCCAAGATTGGGCGGGCTTAGATGAGGTTGGACTTCAAAGGAGAAGCTAGGTGGATTTTGTTGCCAAAAACAGCGCCCAGCCGATGAAGCCTGCCTCGGCCAATCTTACCCAGAAAGACAGGGCCTCCAAGGTGCGGTCGATGGTATCCGCTCCTATGCGCGGCAGGAGGATGTCTCGATTTTCCTGGAGCCGGTCCCGCACCCAACCATAGGAGCGGGCGACGTGTTGGGACCAGTCTTCCACCCTATCGATCCGAAAATCCAGACGGGACAAGCCTTCCCGGTAATCATCCATGTCCCACATATCCGGCGACTTCACCCGGTCATATATCCTTTTCCGGTCCTCAGCGGGCGTATCCCGGCGTACCAGTATGTCCGTGAAGATCAGGGACCCATTCGGTTTAAGAACCCGGCGGCACTCCGACAGCGCCGCGCTCTTGTCTGCCGCATGCAGGAACGCTTCCTGGCTCCACACAACATCGTAAGAACCATCCGCGTAGCCCAAGCTATGGAAGTCTTCGTACTCGAAGGTCAATAGGTGGGCCAATCCGGCCTCGGAGGCGCGCTCGCGAGCCAGGTCCAGCTCCCTCTCGCTGATGTTGACGCCGGTGACCTGGCACCCGAAGTTCGCCGCCAGGTACCTGGCCGTCGAACCATACCCACAGCCTAGATCTAGGACCCTCGTGTCGTTTCCCAGGCGCACCGCGTTGGCCATAATCTTGTTGGTGTGCTCCATGGCCTCGGGGTGGGAGCATTCGTCGCTGCACGGAATACCCAGATGAAGATTGTCGCCCCAGATGGTGCGGTAGATTTCGTCAGCAGGCCCGTCGTAATAGGCCTGGGTTTCGGAAACGATGGAACTGACGTCGGGTTCAGTCATGACGGTCGTCTACTTGAACTAAGTCCTTTTGATGGGCTGGTCCCGCTAAGGACTTCGTCCGGTCAGCAGCCGCATTTCACCCCGGGAACCGGGGCTGCCTCGGCGCCATGGGTGGGGTAGCCGTCCCGTTTCCACCAGTCGAGCCCGCCTATCAACTCTCGCACCTGGAAACCGAGGGTCAGGAGTTTCAGGGCTGTTTTGGTGGAGGCGTTGCACCCAATGCCGTCGCAGTAGCAGACGTACAGCTCTGACTTGCTGAGCGACTCGGTTGTGTTGAAGCTGATCTCCCTGTGGGGAAGGCTGACGGCGCCCGGGATATGCTCCCTGGCATAAGCGTCGGAGGTACGGCCATCGACCACAACGATTGATTCGCCTCGACCCAGGGCCTCACGAAGGTCCGCCGAGTCGATCTCATATTGCAGCTTCTGCTGGTAGAAGTTCATCTGTTCGATGCTCATGGCGCACGCTCCGTCAGTCTAAATCCGGGTAGCGCTGGCCCGGGCCACAGCCGAGGCAACGACGACCCAGGGAATACGAATCGGGCAGGAAAGGTAATGGCCCACCATGGTTTCAGGAGTGGTACCCCCGGGGAGACTCGAACTCCCGCGCCTGGCTCCGGAGGCCAGCGCTCTATCCTCTGAGCTACGGGGGCACGTGCTCAAGAAGCATATCATCAGCCCACTATCACAACAAGGGCAGCTTCCTTGACCGGTATCTTGCGCCTCAATTACCATTGATTCGCTAATCCAGGGGACCCATCCGCCCTACCGGGAACCCTGAAACGGGTGATGTAATGACAAATTGCGCCGGCGTGGTGTTGGCTGCGGGCAAGGGCACACGAATGAAGTCCAAGGTGCCCAAGCTGATGCTGCCCATGTGCGGACGAGAGATTCTGAGCTTCACCCTGGAAGCCCTCGCGGGCGCTGATGTCGGCGAGGTGGTCCTGGTGGTGGCCGAGGACGGGGCCGGGCCGGAGCCCCCCACAGGCTTGACGGTCCGAAGCGTAGTGCAGGAACAGCCTTTGGGTACTGGACACGCTTTGGGCTGCGCATCCCAATCCCTGAGGGGGAAGGCCGACCATATCCTGGTGCTCAACGGAGACCTTCCCCTGGTCAAGCCCAGCACCTTGGCCAAGATGCTTTCCCAGCACATCGCCCAGGGCGTTGCCATAACCCTGCTGACGGCCTCCTCAAGCCCGGCCGCGGAGATGGGGAGGGTGCTGCGGGATGCTGAGGGGAACATCTGCGACATCGTGGAAACCAAGGGTTCGGGGGAAGCAGAGCCGGGCGCACGGGAGTGCAACGGCGGGGCCTACTGCTTCCAAGCATCCTGGCTTTGGGAGAACCTGTCCAAGGTGAAGCCCTCGGACTCGGGTGAGATATACATCACCTCCCTGGTTTCGGCTGCCCATAGTCAGAGTGCGGGCGTGGGAAACCTGTCGGTAGACGACCCCACCGAGCTCCTGGGCATCAACACCCGCTCCCAGCTTGCCTTGGCCGAGGAGGTCATGCGGGAGCGCATTCGCCAGCGCTGGATGGACGAGGGCGTAACCATGATCGACCCCAAGACCACCTTCCTGGATGCCGACGTGAAGCTGGGGCAGGACACAGTCATCTATCCCAACACTATGGTGCTGGGGAAGTCCGCCGTGGGGGCGGACTGCACCCTTGGACCCGGAAGCACCATCAGGGACTCCCAGATAGGCGACCGTTGCCGGGTGGTGGCGTCATTCCTAACTGAAGCTGTGATGGAGTCCGATGTGTCGGTGGGCCCCTACTGCCACCTGCGACCGGGCACCCACCTGGAAGAGGGCGTGCATGTGGGCACCTTTGCCGAGATCAAGAACAGCCGCTTGGGCCAGGGGACGGCAATGGGCCACTTTGGCTATGTCGGCGATGCAACTGTCGGGGAGGGTGTGAACCTGGGTGCCGGGACGGTCACCTGCAACTACGATGGCGAGTCCAAGCATCCTACCACCATAGGGGATGATGCCTTCATCGGCTCGGACACCATGCTGGTGGCCCCCGTGGATGTGGGGCCCGGCGCAGCTACCGGTGCGGGGGCAGTGGTCACCCACGATGTGCCCCCGTCTGGACTAGCTGTGGGAGTTCCTGCTAGAATCGTTGGGACGAGGAAGAAACCCGCCGGGCCTAGATGACCCTCCGGGAATTCCCTGCCCACACCCGGATACTTGGGTAGCAAGTCGCGAGGATTGGATAGTAGCACCGTAGAACCGAGTTTATCGCTGGCAGCTGGTCTGCTGGTCTTCTTGTACGCGAGCGCAGCCTCTTCCGTATATCGTCGGCCCGACGAATCCCCCTTCTTCGCTTCAGCCCAACTTTCCTATCTTCGGTCCGTCCACCAGTTAATCACCTACGCCTCCCTGATCGCAGTGGTCGTTTCCTTCCAGGTCCTCCTGGTGCGCCTGGAGGCCACAGCCCTGGCAGTGCAGGCGCCATCCACGCTGGGGCTTCTCGTTCTTGTCCTGGGCGTCGGCTGGGGCGCTCGTGCGCTGGCTAATCGTTTTCCCAGGGCGACCTACATTCTGCAAATGCCCGTGCAAGCAGTCGCGCTCAGGTTGCTTCCGGCCAAGGGACGTCTCCAGAGAATCCCGGATCCTATCGATCCACCCAGCGCACAGAACGACACCAACGGTGAAGAGGCGCTCATCCCTCCGCCTGTGGTCATCACCGAGGAGGACCAAGCCAAGCTGGACCTGAGGGAGCGCTCCATGATCCGTTCCATCCTGAAGATGGACGAGGCGTCGGTGAAGAGCGTAATGGTGCCCAGGATCGACATCATCGCAGTTGAGGTTGAGTCGCCTCTCTCCGAAGTTGCGGCCAAGATGCTGGAGCATGGCCATAGCCGTCTGCCCGTCTATGAAGAGACCATCGACCAGGTCCTTGGTGTGGTCTATTCCAGGGACCTGCTGCGATATCTGGTCGCTTCGGAGGAGAGCCCTTCCCTCCTGTCCATAATCAAGCCCGCCTACTTCATCCCCGAGTCTAAGCTGCTGGACGACCTTCTCAGGGAGCTGCAGGAAAAGCACCTACAGATGGCCATAGTTGTCGACGAATACGGCGGTGTGGAGGGCCTTCTGACCCTGGAGGATTTGATCGAGGAGATAGTGGGCGAAATCGAAGATGAGTTCTCACGCAGTATGGAACCTCGGGTGGTGCCGTTGCCCAACGGTGAGATCGTCGTCGATGCCCGGGTGACCCTGAATTACATCTCGGACCTGATGTCCACGGCCATGGACCATGACGATGTGGATACGGTAGGGGGCTTGGTTTACAGCTCGCTCGGCAAGATGCCGGAAGTAGGAGACCAGGTCTCCCTGAACGGGCTGACCATCGAGGTCATATCCCTTTTCGGCAGAAGGATCAACAAGCTCAAGCTGAAGCGCAATCTCCCAGCCAGAAACTAAAGCGACGGGGAAGCAACAAAAGAGCTAGGCTTGCATTTGCAGCCTAGCTCTTTCTTTTCAGACTCAACTAACCCGGCATTTCGCCAGGTGCATGCGCCTAGAGGCAGCTAGCACTTGCCGTCGGAGCTTACACACACCTCCAGTGGGGCGCTCGCCGCATGGGTCGAACCCACCGTCCTGGCTTTGATCGTGTATAGTCCTGCTCCGACGCTTGAGGGCAGTTCCGCAATGCTGGCACGGAAGGCGCCCGCGAAGTTGGCCCTGCCACCATCTATGACTATCGGTTCACCTTCGCCCGTGAAAATCTCTATCAGGACGAGTTCCAGGGGAGTGAAGCCCGCACCGAGCACATCGAGCCTGCCACCTTCAGGTACCTCAAGGGGCAGCGGGGTGATCGAGATCACCGAACTCGTAAGCACTTGGTTGGAAGGGGAAGAGCTGCTTGACGCCAGCGCAACGCCTGTTATGACTGAAACTAAGCTAATTACAAGAACTAACGCCGCCAGCTTGCTCCGGAGAAAGAGTTTCATCAGACCTCCTTAGTCCACATCATCACACTGGTGCCAACAGCACTGAACTTCTGCTTCTAAAGCTTGCCACATAGCTTTGCTAGGCGCAAGGTCAACGACAATCATAGTGGGAACCTTTTGCCTATGTCAAGGTCTGAAATGTAGCTCTCCGTACGGATTTTTGGCGAGCTTCATTCAGCCTTCCCCGACCACATCCCCGGAGGCAGCAGATTGGGTACCGAGTCCTCTATGAAATACTCCGCTGGGCAGCTTCCGCAGTGCAGGGACCCACGCAAGACATCCTCCTCTTCCTCCTCATCCACTCGCAGCTCCAGCCCCCCCTTGCAGACGGGACATGCCAGGATTTCCATCAGCTCTTTACGCATTCGTTCTTCCCCTTACGGCGTCAAATCCAATTCCGGGATGCTGGCATGGCTATGTCTTCAGGCTCTGCTCTACAAGGCTGGCCAAGATGTCCGCCAGTAGAAATATGATCACCCCCAGCACCAGAACTGTGGTGGCCCCGGTGGCGATCCGGTACGCCTTCCGGATCCATCCTGCGCCCTCTCCGGCATCATCCATTCTACCCGGTCTCAGGTGAAACCTGGCAAGGTAGAACATGTAGAGGGCCATGCCTACCTTGATGGCAAGCACCACGATGTAGGGAAGGCCCCCGTACTCCGAGGTAAGCCGGCTTACGGTAAGCACCACACCGGTGATGATGAGCACAGCCATGGCTGTGCCTACAAGGTGCCGGAATCGCCTTCCCGCTTCGGCATAGCCGGGCACACCCTGGGCAGCCGAGGCCCTGATGGCTGGCCTGAGTACCAGGAAGTAGAAGATTCCGCCTCCGACCCATGCCACAGCCGCAACGGCGTGGAGCCATCTGATAGCCAGGAGAAGGACATCGGTGAAGCTCATGAAGCAGCTCGAGGCGCGGTCATCGGTACGCGCAATTCTAGAAAGGGAGGGGATGCTAGTCAAACCATCCTCCCCAAGGCGCATTGGCCAAGGGGAGCGTGCGCTGGGGCCGCATCCGCCGGTTCGTAATGTCCGCAGATAGGAGAAATATCCGTGTGGTCGATGCCTGAATCGTGTTGACACACCTGATATTAGTTCCTAGAATCTGTCCAACCTCGGAACCTTGTGCTTGATGGAGGGAGGATGCGGGACTCCCAGGTAGGCAAGATCCTTGCGATAGACCATCCCATCTTGCAGGCGGGGATGCCCTGGATCTCCAATCCTGAGCTTGTCGCCGCCGTATCCAACGCCGGGGGCTTGGGCATCATCCATCCCACTGCCAGCATGGCCCCCGACGGCGACCTCGTAGCCAACCTGCGCCAGAACCTGCGCTTGGTGCGCCGCCTCACAGGTAACCCCTTCGGGGTCGCTTTCTACCTGGGAAACCCAAGGATAGAGGAGATCGTAGATGTCGCCATAGAAGAAGGGGCGCGCATAGCGATCACCTACGGGGGAAGTCCTGCCCTCTTCACTGGTCTGCTGAAGAGCAATGATGTGCGGGTGCTTCACCAGGTGTCGACGGTACGCCACGCCCGGGGCGCCGAGTCCCAGGGGGTGGACATCATCATCGCCGAGGGATATGAAGGCGGGGGGATGCGCGGCCCCGACGAGAATCCCAACCTCGTGCTCATCCCCCAGATCGTCGAGTCTATATCCATCCCCGTCGTAGCATCGGGCGGGATCATGGATTCCCGGGGGTTCGTTGCAGCGTTCGCCCTGGGGGCCCAGGGGATACAGATGGGCACCAGGTTTGTAGTAACCACCGAGTGCGCAGCCCACAGCGCCTATAAGGCCGCCCTTATGGGCGCCATCGACACCGGTACGGTTGTGGCGGGCAGGTACCACCGCCCCACCAGGCTGCTGAGGAGCGACGCCGCCCTTCGCCTGCGTGAAGACACCCCAGGCGCCGATGTAGATGTGGCCGGCCAGTGGGATGCGGACATGGGTCCCATGCAGGCCCGCTCAGCTGTGCTGGACGGAAACCTGGAAGGCATCTCCTACTGCGGCGCCGGCGTGGGCATGGCTTCCGAGGTGATGGATGCCGGCGATGTGGTCAAGAAGCTGGTCGAAGGGGCCCAGGGGATCATCAACGAGATCCGCTAGCCGTCAGACTCCCCCAACGCTGCGGGCACTTCGACAACGCCGGCCGCGCCATACTCGTCTTCTTCCATCGCCAACAGGCTCTCGGCTCTGCTCAGCAGCTTCTGCTGTCGCTCCTCGTCAGTTCCACGATCGTTCAGGAACATCTGCAGCGCATCCAACGGAGTCAGGCCTTCTGCAGCGTCAGCCGATATCCTGGTCCGCCTCTCGCCCTGCACCTCCTTTGTCAAGGAGGCCAAATGGTGCGCGCCCTTGAGCACTTCGCGGATGTCCCCATCCCGCAGGTGCACATCCATCTCGGCGGGCAGCGAGATCCTCACCCTGACTATAGCCCCGGCGATATTCCGTCGCATGATCTCCTGGACCACCTTCCTGGTGGGGTCCAAATCTTCGGTGGTCACCTTCACATCTATGGTTAGGAAGGGACGGCTCTTGACGGGAACGAACTCGTAGTTGGACATGCGTCTGCCCTGGGGCGCCGATGGGTCCAAGTCCACCACGCAAAACCCCTTGACGTCCCCTTCCTCGCTGAAGTCCACCGGCTGCAGGCTGCCCGAGTACACCATCATCGGCGGGTCGGCCAGCACCTGGTGCTTATGGATGTGCCCCAGGGCAATGTAGTCCACCTGGGGTTTGTGCACCGCGCTGGGGAACAGCGTGTGGTCTCGTCCCACCATCATTGACTTCTCGGAGCTGGAAACGGCGCTGTTTATGGTTACGTGGGCGGACAGCACGGCCGGCAGGGCCGGGTCCAGGTTATCTACGGCGGTCTGGATGTGCTCGGTGATGATCCGCTCGATCTCCTGGGTAATCTGGCTTATGTTAAGCCCCCGGGTCTCCTCCCTGGCCAGCAGCTTGCTGCGGTTGGGCCACGGCAGGGCTACGATCTGGATGGGCCCGGCCTTGGTGGGGACGACGTAAGTCTGCAGGTCGCTGCCCACGTGGAGATTGGGCACCTGGAGGGTGCCGAAGATCTCGACGGACGTGGCCCTCCCCACAGCGTGGGGAAGGTCATGGTTTCCCACCAGGAGGAAGGTCGAAATGCCCGCCTCGGCCAGCCGGGACAGCCGGACGGCAAGCTCCCGCTGGTGGGTCTGGGATGGGTCGCGACCCTTGTACGCATCCCCGGCCATCAGAACCAGGTCCACGCCATTGTTCAGGGCGTACTCCACGAGCTCGTCCAGGGCAGCCAGGAAGTCCAGGAGCCTTGTGGACAGCCCGGTATCCGGGTCGGTCTGGCCGTGGTTTTCCACGCCGATGTGCAGGTCCGAGAAGTGGAGTATTCGCATCAGCTACAACTCCGCAGCCATCATCAGCCGTTGTCCAGCCTGTCCGCGAGCGCGCCGACCAAGCCCTCGATGGGCACCCGCTCCTGCTCCATGGTGTCCCGGTCCCGGATGGTGACGGCTTCGTCCTCCAGGGTGTCGAAGTCCACCGTCACGCAGTAGGGCGTGCCGATCTCATCCTGGCGTCGGTACCTGCGCCCTATGCTCTGGGAGTCGTCGTACTGGGCGGCGAAGCGGCGCCGCACCATCTCGAACACCCGCCGGGCGGTGGGCACCAATCTCTCGTTGCGGCTCAGGGGAAGCAGCGCCACCTTGTAGGGGGCGATGTCCTTGTGGAACTTCAGGATGACCCGCACCTCCGCCTTGCCGGTGTCCTGCCCCTCGGGCTCTTCGTCGTAGGCGTCCAGCAAGAAGGCCAGGGCCGCCCTGTCCACACCTCCAGACGGCTCGATGACGTAGGGGTAGTAGCGTTCTTTTTCAGCATCATCGAAGTAGGTCAGGTCGTCGCCGCTGGCCTCCCCATGGTGCTTCAGGTCGTAGTCGGTGCGGTTGGCGATGCCCTCCAGCTCACCCCAGCCCCAGGGGAACCTGTACTGGATGTCGTAGCAGTCCCGGGCGTAGTGGGCCAGCTCATCCTCTCCGTGGCGTCGGAGGCGCAGGTTCTCCTCGCGGATGCCGTAGCGGATGTACCAAGCCTTCCGCTCCTCGACCCAAGATTGCAGCCAGTCGTCGTCGGTGCCCGGCTTGACGAAGTACTCGATCTCCATCTGCTCGAACTCCCGGGTCCTGAACGTGAAGTTCCCGGGGGTGATCTCATTTCTGAAAGCCTTGCCTATCTGGGCAATGCCGAAGGGCAGCTTGCGCCGGGACGACACCAGGACGTTGCCAAAGTTGACGAAGATGCCCTGGGCTGTCTCGGGGCGGAGATAGACCTGGTTGGCCGAGTCCTCGGTGGGGCCCATGAAGGTCTTGAACATCAGGTTGAACTGCCGGGGGTCCGTCAGCGGGCCGCCGCAGTCGGGGCAGGCCGAACCGTCGGGCAAATCCTCCAGCCTGAAGCGACGATGGCATTCCCTGCACTCCACCAGGGGGTCCGAGAAGCTCTCGACATGGCCGCTGGTGACCCACACCTGGGGGTTCATCAGGATCGCCGCATCCAGCCCCACCACATCGTCCCGCTCGTGGACAACCGAGCGCCACCATGCGTCCTTGACGTTGCGCTTCAGTTCGACGCCCAGGGGCCCGTAGTCCCAAGTGGCGTTCAGTCCGCCGTAGATTTCGCTGCTCTGAAAAACGAATCCCCTCCTCTTGGACAAGGAGAGGATTTTGCCCATCTCGGGCTGCTCAAGGTAGCGGGGCAAGTATCTGACCTCCCTGGTAGCGATGCCGGAGCAATGAGACATCAAGTAGTAAGGCGTGCCGCCATCGAGGCGGGGGGCGTGTAGCCAATCAAAGAGTAGCAACTGCCTTGGTGCATGTAAAGATGAATCGTTTGCCTTGCCTTTAGGCTTGCTATAAAATCCCCTTCGCTTGTTTCCGGCGGCAGCCCGGCCGCCCCATTTTGTCCAGGAAGGGTGCATGGACGGAGGCATCTTCGAAGGGGTCAAGGTGCTGGATATTAGCCAGGACATCGCCGGCAGCTTCTGCGCCCGGCTCCTGGGGGACTACGGCGCCGATGTGATCAAGGTGGAGCCTTCTTCCGGCGCAGACCTGCGCCGAATGGGCCCCTTCTTCAAGGACGACCCCCACCCCGAAAAGAGCCTCTTCTTCCTGATCGCCAACCTGAACAAACGGGGCATCACCCTGAACCTGGACGCCCCCGAAGGCCCGACCCTGTTTAGGAAGCTGGTTGAAGGCGCCGACGTGGTCGTCGAGAGCTACAAACCCGGCTACCTGTCCAGCCTCGGCCTGGGGTACGAGGACCTGGAGTCCATCAACCCCGGCCTGGTCATGACATCCGTCACCCACTTCGGCCAGTACGGCCCCTACAGCCAGTATGAGGGCGAGGAGATCGTGGACTACGCCATGGGGGCCATCATGAGCATCAGCGGCACCGCCGAACGGGAGCCCCTCAAGCACGGCGGGTTCCAGGCCCAGTACGAGGCTGGCCTCAACGCCGCCGGCGCCACCGCCGTGGCCCTGCTGGTGCAGACCAACCTGGGCATCGGGCAGCACGTGGATGTGTCCACCGTCGAGTGCGTCAGCTCCACCATGATCGGCAACCAGTCCATGTACAGCTTCACAGGGGCGATCCAGCCCCGGCGCAAGCCCGTGGGCACCCAGTTTGGCCAGCCCATGCCCTGCGCCGACGGCTGGGTGCTGAACCAGGCCGGCGGGGGCGCCACCTGGGACGACATCGCCGACTTCTACGAGCAGCCGATTCTCAAAGAGCACCGATTCAGCAACCAGACCCTGCGCAACGAGAACGGCGAGGAGCTGGACACCCTGCTGGTGGATGCCATAAAGGACAAGGGCAAGTGGGACCTCTTCGCCAAAGCGTCGAAGATGCGCATGCTATTCGGGCTGGTGCAGACCCCCGAGGAGCTGGCCCGCTGCCCCCAGCTTGAGTCCAGGAACTTCTACAGGGACATCGAGCACCCCGTCATGGGCCCCCTGAAGGTTCCCGCGGTGCTATTCAACCTCAGCCTTACGCCCTACAGCCTGCGCCACTGCGCTCCCACCCTGGGCCAGCACAACACCGACGTGTACTGCGCCGAGATGAGAGCTTCCCAAGAGGACCTGGCCCTGTGGCGTGATGCGGGAACCATCTAGGAACGCTGCGTTGGCCTCCACCGACAAACTTCGCACCTCCAAGCCCCTGGAAGGCATACGGGTTCTGGACTCCACCTACGTCTTCGCCCTGCCCTACGCCGGCGGCCTGCTGGCCGACCTGGGGGCCGACGTGATCAAGGTGGAGGGGCCGGGGCGCCCCGACGTGTCCCGCACCGGGGGCTTCGCCGGCTGCTTCCCCGACGGCGATGTGGGCGAGGACTGGTGGAACCGGGCCTCCACCTACAACCTGCTGCACCGTGGAAAGCGCTCGCTGACCCTGGACCTGACCAAGCCCGAGGCCCGCAAGATATTCGAGGACCTGGTCGCCATCTCCGATGTGGTGATGGAGAACTACACCCCCAGGGTAATGAAGAACTGGGGCTTGGACTACACCAGCCTGCGGAGCATCAAGCCCGATCTCATCATGGTCTCCAACACAGGTTACGGCCACGGCGACGGCCCCTACTCCGAATACCCGGCCCAGGCCACGACCCAGGAGGGCACCCACGGGCACTGCTGGGTCTCCGGGTACGTGGGCGGCCCGCCTTCCAAGGTCGGGGCCTCCTACGTGGACTTCCTGTCCACCTGGTCCGCCATCTTCGCTGTGTCAGCGGCCCTCCGGTACCGCAACCGCACGGGCAAGGGCCAGTGGGTAGACCTGGCCATGTACCAGTCGGGGGCTATGTTCATCTCCGAGTACATCATGGACTACATCGTGAACGGCCGGGTGGGTGAGCGCATCGGCAACCGCCATCCCCATCGCGCCCCCCAGGGCTGCTACCCCGCCCATGGCGAGGACCAGTGGGTGGTGCTGTCGGTGGGTTCCGACGCCCAGTGGGAGGCGCTGGCAAAGCTGATGGGCCGCCCGAACCTGCTGGCCGATGAACGCTTCGCCGAGCTTTCGGGGCGCCAAGCCCACCACGACGAGCTGGACACAGCCATTGCCCGGTGGACAGCCGGCCACGACCGGTACGCCCTGATGGAGATGCTGCAGGGGGCTGGAATAGCGGCAAGCCCGGTGTTCGTCAACCGGGACACCCACCTGGACCCCCACTTCAAGGCCCGGGGCTTCCTGGAGATGGTCACCTTCCCGGGGGAACGGGACATCGGCACCCGGCCCTTCGTGGGCCGACCCTACCGGTTCTCCGGGAGCGACGTGGGCATTCAGGGGCCGGCCCCCGCCTTCGGTCAGGACAACCATGACATCGTCACCCAGCTCCTGGGCGCGCCCTCGGGGGAGTACGAGACCCTGGTGGAGGAGGGCACCGTCGCCTCGGCGCCGACTCGCGGAGAGCCCAACGTGCCAGGCACCTTCGAGGAGCAGATAGCAATGGGCCGCCTGGTAGGCCGGGACGAAGACTACAAAGCCCTCCTTGGTATCCCCTGACTTCTCTTGCCCCCTCTCCCCTGGTGGGAGAGGGTTGGGGTGAGGGGGAACATTTCGAAATTCCAGTCCTCCCCCAACACCGACTGGCCGTTCCCCTTCGATTTCCCCTTCGAGAGCCTCAGGACAGGCTCAGGGCGAACCGGCAAGGGCCCGTCAGTCCAGGCCTAGTCCTCCTCCCCCGAAGTCCTTGCGTAATGTCGTCATTGCGGCGAAGGCCGCAATCCAGGAAACTTGGGCCCGGAAAAGGCTGGCCTATCACCCTCCCCTTAATCTCCTCCCATCAAGGGAGGAGGAAAAATTTGCCTCCCCGCCCCCGGCAGGCGAGAGTCGGCTGAGGGCGATATTTGCCCCCTCTCCCCTGGTGGGAGAGGGTTGGGGTGAGGGGGAACATTTCGAAATTTCAGTCCTCCCCCAACACCGACTGGCCGTTCCCCTTCGATTTCCCCCTTCGAGAGCCTCAGGACAGGCTCAGGGCGAACGGACAGTCCAGGACTGGGAAAGCCTCGGTTTGGCGCAAGGCTGCCCCATCATTGCAGCCTTCGCCGCAATCCTGAGGGACTGTTCGGTTAGCTTAGTTTGGACTCCAGTTGCTTCGCTTCAGAGTCACTCAGAATTCGGAACACGGTGAACTGGGGAGCCTCTTTGGCCTTGCCCCGTACCGCCTTTCGACCATTCTTCAGGGTCACCAAACTGGGTTCCAGGATCTCGCACCTCTTGCGCAGCGGTAGGCAATAAGCAGTTAGCTCTTCCATGGAACACCTCCGTCGATCTGTTGGCATCTCTCCCAGCTTAGACTTCATCCACTAGCAGTCTGTGAGGGACGTTTCGTTGCGCGCGGTCCTCGGATCCACCTCGGCCTGAGGTCACGGCAACGCCATCGTGGTCCAGGTACTCTCTAATCAACTCGTTAGCTTGGTTAATGGCTTGGTCCAGGGCGTTGCGCGCAGTTTCCGGTTGGGCATGGCTGACCTGAAACCCGATCCACTGCTCCGACTGTTCCTGGTCATCTTCAACTATCAATTGGACTTCCTTCCACTCCTGGGCCAGCTGCTGTAACCGATGCAGCACCCGGGCCCATTGGCTGGGTCTGGTCACGAGGCATAGGACGTAGGCCGTTCCTCCGGTTATCTCCCACCAGTCCGGATACTCCGGGTGACCTTCACACGAGGAGAGGGTTTCTACGAGGTCAGTCTGGTTTAGCGTCCGCACCAACTCCCTGACCCCCGGCTCCAACTGCTCATAGTCCAAGAACCAGGGATGCATTACCTGGACATCAGAGGAGGTCGTACGGAGTACCGCTTGTTTGAACCACCACATAATGCCTCCTCAGGTTCCGTCAATCTCAGGGGCTTGCAGCACCACTCCCGCCTCAGGGGGGACTCTGGCGGTGCGATAAGCCTTTGCCCTTACCACCGAAGGCGAGTCTTCATGAGGCGCCTCGATCGTGAAGCCCTCTGCTTCTGCCCCGGGGGATCCGCTATCCCTCTCTTGGGGAGAGTGACCTAGTCCCAGGGTTCCCAGCACAGCCATCAAGTCTAGGAGTGAAGTTGTTAAATTCAATTATGATATTCAATCCCACTACCTCATACTCAGACAGCGAGAGTATATCACATAAGAACGATACAACATATCAATAAACAATGGCTATCTCAACACCCGTACTTGCTCCAATTTGGACGCAGGCGGTGCTAAGCGTCGAACCTCGCAACCCAGACCAGAGTGAACGCGTAAGCCTGGGAAAAGGCTGCGTGCAGAGAGGGCCACCCCGGCCCCTCCCGTCATTGCGGCGAAGGCCGCAATCCAGGAAACCCAGGCCGGGAACAGGCTGAGCTTAACCAGGAACCGCCCCGGCCTGGCCTTTCGCCCTGAGCCTGCCCTGAGGCTCTGGAAGGGGGAAAGCGAAGGGCGAACCGGCAAGGGCCCGTCAGTCCCCCCGCCTAGTCCCCCTCGCCCGAAGTCCTTGCGTAATGTCGTCATTACGGCGTAGGCCGCAATCCAGAAAAGCCCGGACACAATGGTCCCCTTGGGGAGCGTATCACCCTCCCCTTAGTCCCCTCCCATCAAGGGAGGGGGGATAATTTTGCCCCCTAGCCCCTGGCGGGCGAAAGCCAGCTGAGGGAGATACTTGCCCCCTCGCCCCTGGCGGCCTCCGCATGTCCCCCTCGCCCCTGGTGGCCTCCGCATGTCCCCCTCTCCCCTGGTGGGAGAGGGCTGGGGTGAGGGGGAACAACACAGGCCCCCGGTTCGCCCTGAGCCTGTCCTGAGGCTCTCGAAGGGGGAAATCGAAGGGCGAACGGACAGTCCAAGACTGGGAGAGCCCGGCTATAGTGCCAGGCCGCCCCGTCATTGCGGCGAAGGCCGCAATCCAGGGAACCAGGGCTAAGGACAGGCTGATCTCAACCATGGGCCCCGCCCCGGGCCCCCGGTTCGCCCTGAGGGAAATCGAAGGGGAACGGCCACCGGGGAACGCAGACCCCTCCTTCCTTGACACCCATAGGGGGCTGAAGTAACCTGAACCTGCCCCCTCCACGCACTTCTAAGGTCGCTTCCACACTTACGGGCCCGTAGCTCAGCGGCAGAGCAGCCGGCTCATAACCGGCGGGTCCCAGGTTCGATTCCTGGCGGGCCCACCTTTTTTGAGGTCCCCTTGCTACCCGAAAGCCGTTTCAAATGAAATCTGAGTCTTGTGGGATTGCCCAAACCGAATATTGGGCGGGTCTCGTCCCACGAGGGAATCCCAGCACAATCCTGGGGAAGAGTGATAAGCATTAAAGGACACCATGAAAATTGACAAGACATACCAAGAGTCGGACGGCCATGCCACTCACGTCCTAGGGCTGATCTCCGGTGCAGAGCCCCTCAAGCAGAAGGTCGTGGATGTGCTGAACCAAGTTTGGATGGGAGACATCATTTACCATGACGACTTTGATCAATATGCCGATGCCCTTAAGGAGTTTGGCCTGGATCTCGGAAAGGAACTGCGGTCACGTGGGATGGATGACCCATTTGGCAACAAGAAAGACCGAATAATCAAGGATCGTGGAGACATTGGTGAGGTATTGGGGTTCATCAGAGAGATTGATGTTAGAGGGATTCCGTCGACAGATTTGTTCGCCCCGATTCTTTGGGCCAAGCTAAAGGGAGGATTAACCACCCATGGGATTGATGGGATAGGGTTCATTTGGGGATCAGAAGGCGAGGCAGAGCAAATGATCCTGTGTGAATGGAAGCATACAGCTCAGTCAAGCTCCATCATCAGTCCCTGCTCAAGTGCCTCTGGCGCTTGGATCGGGTTGACTGACCGAAAGCTCCTTCAGGAGTTGAAGCGCGTAATGCGCATCTATGAGTACCGAGCCGAAAGAGAAAAAGCTCAAAAGGTGAAATGGTTTCTCCGAGGATGGCTCCAAAGGGATACAAGCGTTTTATGCGTTACTCTTATCGTGTATCCTGACGCTATACCCATTGATCAGGCGCGCCAAGAGGTCAAGTCTCAATTGATACAAAGGTGTATGGCTGATCAGACCAATCCCGTCGGACCGTCCTTGCACGAATGTAATCTACTACCTTTGCAGGATATTGAAGGATTCGTAGACGGCTGCTACCAGGAGTTCTTCAATGGTGGTTGATGACGGACCCCAATCCCTCCAGGAGATTATTGAGTCCCAGGAGGAGGGGCGAAGCCGCATTCAGGCCTTGAGGCTCTTCAGCAACATTCATGGTATGGATGCTGGGGCGACTATAACTCGCGATGAGCTTCGCGGACTACTTTCGAGTGCATGGCTGGCCAGCGAACATATCGATGAAATTAGTGCCGGGAACGGTTACCGGCTGCCTCAGGCCTCCTTTGGCGCAGAAGTCCTTGAGGATGTGGGTAGCACAATCTCTGAACCCCAAGATCCGACAGTCTTGTCCTATCTGACATATTCGTCTCTGAATTACTTCATTATTAGGAAATTCGCCAATAGCAAATTACTGGCCGAGGAGGCATTGGAGCGATTTCCCGACACGCCACAAGAGTTGCAGAGCGCCGACCACTTTAGACTCGCCGTCCACAAGGCATCCGTGTGTTTCTTGGCGGCCAGGCTTGGAGAAATGAGGTCTATCACCAACTCGGCACGCACTCATCACCTAGCTCAAGAAATGTTTCAAAGAGTTCCAATTACTGAGCTCTCTTCTGGGTTAATGCTGTTGAGGTCTCTCGACAACTTTGCCGCTTTTCTTCAAGAAAACAGCGCAAGCCATCTAGAGTCCGCCCTCTCGGATTTGCAAAAGGCAAGGGAGTTGGGCCGCACCGAGTTGCTAATTGGGGAACTGACAGAGTGGTTCTCGTCCGTCTACAAGGTTTGTGAATTAAGTTATGCTCCGCGCCGCTTGGCTGAATACCATCTCCTGCCAGACGAGTACTTGGAATTGCTTTTGTCCAGTGCTGAAGACGCGTTCTGGTTGTGGCCTAGCCAGGCAGGAGCATTAGAAGCAGGTATATTCTCGCATGACAGATTCGCAGTTTCGATGCCACCTAGTGCCGGAAAAACCTTCTTAGCCGAGTTGAAAATCGTACAGAGAATCGCAAACACGGAGAAGCTTGCATTTTACGTAGTGCCGCTAAATGCGTTGGCCAAGCAAGCTCAGGTGGAACTCTCCAAGAGGTTGAGAAGGGCTCCTTTAAGAATGAACGTCAGGGTTTTGACCGGTACGTATGAATTATCCGATGAAGACCTAGCCGCTGCGGGCGTTCAAGAAAGCGTGATAATCACAACTCCTGAGAAACTTGATGGGCTGCTTCGGAATATTGATCGTGAAAACATTAAGGAGATGTTTGACCGTGCGGATCTATTTGTGTTCGACGAGTGTCAGAATATTGGCTCTGGAAAACGCGGGGTAACGCTAGAGTTACTGATAGAGCGGATTCGCTTTTTGAAACCAGACGCCGCTGTCCTTGGATCCGCCGCGTTCTTCAGCAACATAGAACAGTTTTCTGGTTGGCTCGGTGATGATAGCTCTCACTATATTGACGACTGGAGGCCTACCAGGCGTCAGGTTGCTTCATGGACTAAGGAAAACGGTTTGGTGATAGACCAGCGATGGCAAGTCAGCGATTATTTGCGTACAGGAGACAACCCAAAGGATGTAACGAAAATAGCAATTGACTTACAGCGAGTTTATCGAAACGTGCTGGTTGTTAACACTACTAGAGACTTGGCGGAGAAATCCGCCGAGTCACTCGCAAACGAGGTCTCAAAGCTGGATAGGGCCTTCCTGTCAGGACAGGAGACCAAGAAACTACAAATCTTGGCTGAATCTATCCGGGAGGAAATCCACCCCCAAGCGAGATTGGCAGACTATGTCGGATTCGGAGTTGCTTATCACCATGCTAGACTTCCAGCGAATGTGAAGTCCCAGATAGAGGACTACATCGCCGACGGTACTCTGAAACTAGTGGCGGCAACAACGACACTTGCCCAGGGAGTGAACTTCCCCATTCGGTGCATTGTCTTGCCATCCATCTACATCGGTGGGCCCAATCCAATGGGTGCTCTCGACATTCAGAATATAGTTGGTCGGGCGGGAAGAGCCGGTGTTTCCACAACTGGCCAGGTAATCGTGCTGCGAAATGCAGAGAGAGTTAAGACGACCGATAGATTCTATGAGTTTGACGATTACTGTTTTTCTCCTCCGGCAGAATTACTTACGGTCAGAAGTTCTTTGCCAACGGAAACTAACGCAACGATTGACAGAAGCAAATTCGAACGCATTGAGGCACTAGATTCTCAAATTTTGGCGTTCCTTGGGCAAGAAGGATTCGATTCTGGCGACCAAATCGAAAAAATTGCGCAAGGAAGCTTCTTGGCCAAACAGAGTCCTTCAAGCCTCTCTGATTTGGTGGGAGTTGTAAGTGACAGGCTCAGCCGAATGGAAGAGACATCGCGACCTCTCGTACAGTCGTCGAGTCCATATGGCCTGACGACATTTGGAGGTGTCGCACGAAAAACTGGGCTAGGACTCACTGCCACTTCGATGATCGTTAAGGACATAGAAGAATTCCTTGATTACGACCCTGAAGCCTTTACCAGCATTAGAACAGGAACCGACATCGATTGGAATAAGCTGAAAAACCTGCTCAGCATCATGTTGTCCGATCCCGAAAACCTGTTGGACTCATTTGCCATCAGGTCTAGATCCAAAGAGCTCTTTGGTGTCCCTATTTCGACGCTTCAGCTAAATGTAGAGAGTTTCCTCACAGCTGTTGGACACGACCCAGAAGCAAGGGCCAGTATCAGGTCCACGATTTGGGACGCCGATTTGGAGTTTCTTTGCCGCTGGATAGGAGGGGGGGATTTATCAGACTTGCATAGTTTCTTCTTGAGGCCGTTGAAATCAAAGCCGACCCAGGTTCACATTGATCGAGCCATACAAGACGCGGTCCATGCGATAGAACGGTACTCTTACTTGCTGAATTGGTCGACTCATTACACGGGCCTCATCCTCGAATACTTGGCAACGGAGAGACATTCGGCTCCCCCGAGCCCTGAACTGAGTAACCTTGGCCCTTATGTTCGTTGGGGAGTAAACCACCCTCTATCGGTCTTTGTTAGAGAGGAACTGAAATGGGGCAAGAGGGAGGACGCGATTGCGTTGGGAACTCTGGGAGCCCCCGAAGTCTCGTATTCTCCCAATAAGGATATGTTTCGAGAGATTCTAGCTTCAGCGAGCCACGAGGACTTGGTCGAGATTCTGGGAAGTGCTGGCAAAGCAAATGACCTTCAAAGGGAGCTCGAGTAAATCAGTCATTGACTAGGCCTTTCGAGGAATTGTCCGTGCCTATTCCGCAAACACTTGAGCCGTGTGATTAATCGAAATGGCCACAATCCAATGGCTAACCCTATAAAGGACTATAGTTGCGGTAGTCGAAATAATTGTAGCGATCGCTATTCAACTGCACAAAAGGTCATTTGGTGGGATACCAAAGGTTGTATCCCTGGCAAAACCTACGTACCGGACAAGGCCTACCTCCAGCCGCCGCTTGTGCCCATTCCCAGCAGCCGCCCTCCTTCAATCCTAGGACGACCGCCAGCGGGCTCTCCTCTGGTCACGGGAGCCCCCGGACAGAAGCCGGCGATGTGGGCATCGTCTCAACGCCACGGGGTTGCGCCCTTTGCATACACTCACGGGGAAACATCCAGGGGTCTAGGCGCTTGTATAATCCCAGTAGAGTCGGAAGGAAGGAGCCGAGGTTTGCAAGACGGAGGTGAAGGACGGCAGGGCTTGTTCCGTCGGGCCGAGTTTCCCCGCTCGGCAAACTATGATCCTGACTGGGTCCTGGAAAACATGATGGGGCCCAATGCCCTCTGGCTGACGGAGTCGTTGGCAGGGTGTATGGACCTCACCCCCGGAATGCGGGTGCTGGACTTGGGCTGCGGCAAGGGGCTGAGCTCGATTTTCCTTGCGTGGGAGTACGGGGTGCAGGTGTGGGCGGCGGACCTGTGGATCGAAGCCAGCGACAACTACGACCGCATCCGCGCCGCCGGATTGGCAGACCGGGTGTTCCCCATCAATGTCGAGGCCCATTCTTTGCCCTTCGCCGACGGGTTCTTCGACGCAATGGTCAGCGTGGACGCCTACCACTACTTCGGGACGGACGACCTTTTCTTGGAGAACCACCTGGCCTGGGCAATTAAGCCCGGCGGGCAAATGGGGATCGTAGCGCCCGCGCTGGTGGAAGAATTGACCTCAACCGACCCGCCCGAACACCTACAGCAGTACTGGGAGCCTGCGTTCTTCAGCCTGCACAGCCCGGATTGGTGGAGACGCCACTGGGAACGAAGCGGGTTGGTGAGCGTAGAGGTTGCCGAGCTGGTGCCGGACGGCTGGAAGCTCTGGATGGAGTCGGACTTGCTGTGGTCGGAACGGCTGGGCAAGCCCAGCGACGAGGCCGATATGCTGGCGCTGGACGGGGGAGCAACCCTGGGATTCACCCGCATGGTGGCCCGCAGGAACGATCGCCCAACCGCCAAGCTGGACACCCTTTAGTGTAACGGGCTGTCGCCGCGCCTCGGCCGCGCCGATGTTCCCAGGCGGATCGGCTGACGAGCCCCATGGGTAATTGGAGAAGCGCCAGGCCATGCCTCTGAAGGTAGTCAATTGGAACGTCCAGTGGGCAACGCCCAGGTCAGGGCGAACCCCTGAAATACTGAAACGCATTGACCAGCATGGTCCTGAAGTTGTCTGTCTAACAGAGTCGCAGGTCGGGCTGCTGGCTCAAGAGGGGCACGCGATCTGCTCGCAGGCGGACTACGGGTACGCGATCAGGGAAGGTCGGCGGAAGGTTGTGCTCTGGTCACGAGAGCCCTGGGCCGAGGTCGATGATTTGGGGATCGATTCGCTGCCGCCCGGGCGCTTCGTGTCCGGAGTAACACAAACGTCCCTGGGCCCGGTAAGGGTGGTTGGGATATGTATCCCTTGGTTCGGGTCTAGGACCGAGGCCCGGCGCAATTCTGACCGCAAATTGCAGTGGCAAGACCATGAGCAGTACCTGGCTGGGCTGACCAAGATACTTGAAGATATTCCCGTTAGTCGGCTGATCGTGATGGGGGACTTCAACCAGATCGTCGGGCCCCAGAGCCGCGCTCCTTCTGAGCTTCGGTTGGCCCTCCAGAAAGCCTTCCCGCCGGGCATGACAATCGTTGCATCCGAGCTCGCATTCCAGGGACGCAAAACCATCGACCACATCGTCCTCAGCGACGATTTCTCCGTGGAAGCCCTGGATGTGATCAGCAACGTCCATGACGGCCGAAGGCTCTCAGACCACTTCGGAGTTGCAGCCGCCCTGTCTGAGCGGGGCCCTGGATACATTCCTGGACGAGCCCCAAAGACCCAAAATGCCCGCGGACCCCATCCCTGAGGCTTGCCTTGGGAGTGTAAACTCTTCCTACGTTATATCCGTCCTAGCCTTTGCTCGACTGCCGTAAGCAGTGTCACGGGACTGATGACAATAGGTGGGGTTGCGAACGGGCAATTGTCCCCGGTGCGCCCTTCGTTGGCAGCTTAAATGGGACATTGATGGGTCAAACTATGCGGGGAGGCGATGTTTGGTTGAACTGAGCGGAGGTGAAGCCCTTGCCAAATCGCTGGTAGGGGAAGGGGTCGACGTTGTATTCGGAATACCGGGCATACAGATTTACGGCATCGTCGCCGCGATTCGAGACGAGCCCGGCATTCGCATGATCAACACAAGGCACGAACAGGCGACAACATACATGGCCGACGGCTATGCCCGCGCATCAGGCAAGCCAGGGGTCGCGCTGGTTGTGCCGGGAGTGGGTCTATACAACGCGGCTTCAGGCTTGGCCAACGCCTACGCCCGCTCTTCGCCCGTTCTCCTCATAGCAGGCCAGATCCCCAGGGGCGCCATCGGCAAGAATCGTGGGGCTGTGCATGAGATCGCGGACCAGGCCGGCGCTGTGCGCTCCGTGACCAAGTGGCAGACACATGCATCAAGGCCTCGCGAGGTTCCCGACGCTGTGTTCGAAGGGTTCCGGCAGATGCGCACCGGCCGTCCTCGCCCCGTTCTAATAGAGATGCCTCCCGAGGCTGGTGTGGAGCGGGAAGAGGTGATGTTCCGGGATTCCTCCCCTATCCCTCGCATTGTGCCCAGCTCGGAAGACCTGCAGAAGGCTGCCCAAGCCATCTCGAAGTCCGCGCTGCCACTGATATACGCGGGAGGCGGCGTGGCGCGGTCCGATGCCGAGCAGGCGCTGGTCGAACTGGTCGAGGCGACGAACATACCGGTGGTTACCTCCAGCGGCGGCAAGGGCGTAATCCCCGATAGGCATCCCCTGTCCTACGGCTCTTGCTTCAGTCCCAGGGGCGAGCGACAGGAGATGAACCAGCTCTTCGAGGTGATGCAGTCCGCCGACGTTGTGATAGGGATTGGCGCGCGCTTCTCCCTGGGCAATCCTGCCGGGGAGGCGTCCACGCTGGTGAACATCAACATAGATGAGACGGAGCTGACGAAACACGGGTCCAACTCGATTTCCCTGCAAGGCGACGCCAGGGCGACCATAGAGGCGTTGCTTCCCTATCTTATGGAGGCCGGAGCAGGGGAGCGTTCGTCGCCCGCCGAGGCGGTGAGCGCCGCACGCAAACTGATAGCCTACTACGACATCCGGCTCAAGGAGCCGCAGTTCGCTGTCCTGGAGGCTATCCGGGCGGGCATCCCGGAAGGCGCCTTCACTGTCTGGGACGTCACCCAGTTCGGGTACTACGCCCGGACTCACTGGCAAGTGAATACCCCCAAGACGTATATAGACTCGGGTTACTCGTTCAATCTCGGTTACGCCTTCCCGACATCTCTGGGAGTCAAGGTCGCACAGCCCGACCGCCCCGTGATCTGCATGGCCGGAGACGGCGGGTTCATGTTCAACTCTTCCGAGCTTTCCACCGCCGTCCATTACGGCATCAACGTAGTGACCGTCGTCTTCAACAACGACTCCTACGGCAACGTGGCCCGCGACCTGGAGGATGCCTTTGGAGGGGCTTACGGGACCGACCTGCAGAACCCGGATTTCGTCAGGTTCGCAGAGTCCTTCGGTGCCGTCGGCATGAGGGCGGACGACCCGGCAGAGCTCGAAACGCTCATCCCGCTAGCGTTGGAGCGTCAGGCGCCGGTGATTATCGATGTGCCCTTCGGCGAAATGGCAATATCGCGAGCTCCGCAGTTTGCGCCCTTCTACAGCCTGCCTTGGACCATGCCTCAAGAGGGTCTGATAGAGCCTTAGCAGCTTGCCGCAGACTTAAACGGGCCAAGCTCGTCAACGTAGATGCCTGGCAACAGTCAACTAGCAGGACGCCGGCGAGCAAGGCGCTCATCCGGTCAGATCTACGACGCTTTCTCCTGCCGCAGGGTCCGCAATTCGGATGGCCCTTCCTTATATGACGTAGCCTCTTGACATTTCTAGTTTATAATATAAACTAGTTTGTATTATTCAATGGAGGGCTGAGATGCAAAACCCAGACGGGGAAGGGCAGCACATCACACCGGAGCAGGGATGGAGGTCGATACAATCGACGCTGGAGAGATCCCGGTCCGCCATGTACGTTGCGGGCTGGCCCACCATCACCCTGCTGTGGGGCGCCATCGTTGCGTTGGGGTACTTCTCCATGTACGCGGTCGAAACATTCGCTCCCGGGTTCGCCGACGACTACCCATGGTATCCCGGCCCCATATGGTTCGGCCTGGCCATTCCGGGCATGATAGGGAGCTCCCTCATCGGCTACCGGGCCAGCAAGCAGAACGCCAGCGGCCCTACCGCTACAGCGGCGGGACTCCGGATATTCGGCTTCTGGATAACCGTGGTCGCGTCCGCTTTCATCATCCCCGCGGCGTCCGGCCTGTGGACTGCCGACTCCGACCCTATGGCCATAACGGGAGTCGCCATCGGCATAATTGCCCTGGGGTACGTGCTCTTTGGCATTATGCACCACCTGGCCATTGCCCTGGTAGGTGTCGGTATCGCCGCTTCCTACTACCTGCCTACCCGCTTTGGGGGCGATGCTGGGCCCGTGCTGTCGGCTGTGCTCATACTTGTCATCGTGGCAGTCGCATGGCTATGGATTCGCAGGAGCGAGGCGGCATGAGCGAGGACCCAATCGTCCTGAATGAAACGATCCACCAGTCCACGCGCCTGCGGATCATGACGTTGCTGGTGTCCCGTTCCGAGTCGGACCGGGTGGCCTATGGTTTTATCCAGCAGGCGCTGGCCCTGACCGGGGGCAACCTGACCATCCACTTGCGCAAGCTGGAGGAGGCCGGATACGTCAGCATCACGAAGGAGTTCCTTGAGAGGATGCCCCGTACGTGGGTTGTGGCGACGCCCGAGGGCCGCCAAGCCTTCACCGAGTACCTTGGCAACCTGGAACGCGCCCTCAACATGCCCCTTCGATAGGGGATCCACACCGCTAAGTTACGCACACCTACCGTCCGCTGACTCAGGGTCAGAGGACGGTAGGTCCTAAACTACGTCTATTGCCACAGGTCGGGATCGGGGCGGTTCATCAGCCCGACACCCAGGTATCCATACCAGATAACCAGGAGCACGTAGAAGCTCCGGGCCAGGGTGATGAAGTCGTCGCGCCCATCGTTGTAGAGGATGGCTATCACGAAGAAGACCATGACGGCCAGGCTGACAACGGCAGCCAACAGGGAGATTATCCGGTTGAAGTCGTCTCTCGTGGAGAGGCCGAGCGCGAATATGAACCCACCAAACCCAAGGGCGATCCCACCGGCGTAGAGCAGAGCGGAGCCGGCGTAATAGACGGGAACGCTTCCCGCGATCTGTTCGGGGGTCTGAGCATCGGCCAGGATGAAGTCCATGCCCCCGGCCAGCATCCAACCGGCCAGTCCGACGAAGATCATGAAGAAGCCCATCTGGACCAACGCCTTGCCGTTGCCCTGAAGGGTTACGTTCCGCATCAGCGCGTAGAGGCCCGAGAGGATCAGGGCCAACCCCAGGATTATCATGATGTTGGTCACATTGGTCAGCGCGGCGTTGGAACCCTTGGCCATTATCGAGCCGATAGAGTCCGACACGTCGGCGCTGTCTATCAGCAGTCCACCCGGCTCTATGAGAAAGAATACGAAGGCGATTATCGGGCCGAATATGAGAGACAGCCCCGCCAGCCGGTTCACCGCAATTGTGCCCATGATCCAACCTCCTTTAAGTGGTGCCATGGGAAGGACCCCGTGGGTTCGGTCCCGCCCAGCGTACATCCTGCCGCCAGCGTCCTGGCATTGCAATAGCAAAGCGACCAAGTCTCAAAAATGGCCACCAGGACATTAGCAAACAACAGCCAGATAGAAGGCCGAGTCTCACTCCACCACTAAAGCCGGGTCTAAAGGCTTGCTGTTAGTCCCCGAGCCGGAAGGGGGGATACCTGTCCGTGGTCAGCAGGAAGGCGTAGGCTGTGACCCTGTAACTCCACCGGCCTACTCCAACCACAAATCCGAACAGGCCCCTGGGGTAGCTTCCGGTCAGCAGTATCGACAGCCAAGCGAGAACTGTGGCAATCAATGCCAACACACCCAGAATGATCAGTACTACGTAGTGAGGGATGGCCAGCAGCCACTTTATGATCGGGAGGAACCTGTTCAGTTCCTCTTGCGCGTTGGGGTATGGGATGTCCAGGTGGACAGCCTGCTCATCGTCGGTGGATGGATACTCATCCCGCAGCACAAATAGGAATGCACCTACCCGGGCGCTGAACCTCTGCAGCTCCAGGTTCCAGTTGAACCACCATCTAGGGTACTTCTTCCTGAACAGGAGCATCAGCAGGGTGGCAGTCCACACAACGCCACCGGCAAAGAAGGGGGACATAATCTCATCGGCTTCCAGGTCGCCGCTGGAGGTGTAACCGCTCACAAGAGCGATCACCACGAATATTGGGATAACCAGGATTATCCTGAAGAGGGCGCTTAGCCTGTTCCTGGCGCCTTCAGGATAGTCCACGCTGTACTGGACCGGATACCCGTTGCTCTGCCCGTTCTCCATCACGTTCCTCCACTAGATTTCGGCACTGCCCAAGGGCAGCCCCCAGTAAGACACTTCAGCACGTCCTAGTCAAGGTGAGCCAACGCCCACTACGGCTCGCTTTTAACCTCTGCGCCCCCGATATTTCTCAAACTGGCGGAGAGGTCCGGCGGAGGGCGATCACGGGAATCTGGCGATCGGTAGCCTCCCGGTAGCGGGAAAACCGGGGGTTGGCCGCAGCAGTTTTGTCGTACAACAGGGCGCGTTCTTCGCCCTGGGTGATGCGGGCCTCGGCGGGGAAACGCTCCCCGCTGGTTTCGACCATAACTGCCGGATCTGCTGCGATGTTCAGGTACCAGGCCGGATGATGGTCCTGGCCGTAGTTGGAAGCTACGACGATGAGATCGTCCGACTCTTCAAACTGGGAATACAACAGGGGTGTTGAGCGCAGCTTCCCGCTCCTGCGCCCCCTGGTCACAAGTACCAAGACTCCGTGGCCTTCCAAACGGCCGAGAAGCCGGCCCCGGGAGAGGCGGAGCAGAAGCCGATGCAGGGGAACGAAAAGCCAAGCGATGATGAGACGTTTATAGGTGGGCATGACTGGCTCCTTAGGAACTAGGGGCCATGTCAGCATTTGTTGCAGGACGCTGTCAAGGCCAGGGATCCCCTGTCCTGGGAGGGCCACGCCGATTCGGTGAACACCCCAAAGCAGGTCAACATAGCCTTGGTGCGGTATGATTGCCGGAGTATTATGTCAGCCAATATGGAACAAGATATGGATTATAAGGAACTCGCTGAAGACCGGGACGTCCTGGCCCCCGACGGTTCGGAGATCCGGCTGCTGTCGGAGGCAAGCAGGGGTAGCATGGTGCACTGTACCCTCAACCCGGGAGAGGTGTCGGCGGCTGTTGCCCACAGGACCGTCGAGGAGGTGTGGTACTTCCTCGAAGGAACGGGCCAAGTGTGGCGAAAGCACGGCGACGAAGAACGTGTCGTGGACGTATCTCCGGGCGTCAGCATGTCGATTCCCGTTGGCGCCCACTTCCAGTTCAGGGCAACGGGTGACCGGCCCCTGAGGTTCCTGATCGTTACCATGCCTCCCTGGCCAGGGGACGGCGAAGCCTACCCCGTGGCAGGCCAGTGGCCTGCCACATTTGGCTAAACCAAGAACCCTTTCGTTAAGGCGAACCTTGAACGTCAGGCTGGTCGTCGTAGTAGCGCGACGTGAAGAGCAGCCCGTCGTACCGGATGGCCCAGGTATGAGCGTACAAGGTCTCCGAAGACCTGGTGTTGGGGAAAACGAAGCTGACCCAAAGGCCCTCTTCTGTAGCTGACGCCATCTCCTCGCCAACCTTTCGGATACGTCCGAGATCTTTCAAGTCGGTCCCTATCAGGTGCGGAGCCAGGACAGCGACGAGCACAACGTCGTTCTGATCTGCCATGGTAAGGTTCCACTGGCCATCAACGCTCTCAGGGCTGTTGTAATGGGCGATGGTGGCGTCCAAACCGTTGGCTTGGTAGTACTCGATGGCCATCTGCACATAGGCCTTGGTATGGGCCGCGGGGTCTTCGACCTGTACGTAGTAGCCGGAGGCGAAGAGCATTCCATCACGGCGCACAGCGTAGCCCACCTTGGGGACTTCCTTCAGCGTTACCGGATGAGGCCACAGGTACTCCACCCAGACTCCTTCGCCTCCATCGGTGGCCTTGGCCAGCTCCTTGCCCAGTTCGTAACCGTCGGAACCGACCACGTCCTTGATGTCAGTCCCTATCAGCCGGGAGATTAGCGGGTGGACGTGATAGATGTCGTTTTCGTCGGTGGCGAAGAGATACCACTCGCCCTCGAAGCTGGCGACGCTGTTGTAGTAGTTTAGCATGGATTCCAGTCCGTCCTGTTGGTAACGCTCAACGGCCCGCTCCACGTACTCTACGGTGTATTCCCGGGGGTCGGCGTCCAGCCAAGCCGGGGAGCCGGTCTCGGGTTCGCCGGCGTAGTAACCGGAGGCGAATATCAGCCCGTCGTGGCGAATGGCCCAAGTTACCTTCTGCTGTTCCTTTCTGGAAACGGGATGAGGCCACAGGTACTCAACCCAAATGCCTCCGTCGGTAGCTTGGGCTATCTCTTCACCCAGCTCCTGGCCGTCAGAGCCGACCACATCCTTGATATCGGTCCCTATCAGGTGCGGGAAGATGGGATGGGCCAGGTAGATGTCATCCTCGCCGATGAGGAACAGGTAGAACTGGCCGTCCAGGCTGTCCTGCGCGTTGTAGTGGGCTATGGTGGCATCAAGGCCGTCGCTTTCGTACTTGGCTATGGCCTTGCTTACGTATTCCCTAACGGAATCAGCTACATCTTCCACCAGTGCCGAATGGCTGGAGGAAAACACCAAATCGTCGTGAAGGACGGCGAGGATTCTCCGAGGTTCCTCCAGCTTAGTGTCCGGGTTGACGCCCTGGGTGGTAGCCCAATGGCCCTCCTCGGTGGCAGCTTCTATCAGGGTCACGGTATGGCAGACGCAATCGCTACAGAATCATCCGTAGGGGATTCAGGTTCGGGAGCATCTGTCCCGAGGGGGTCGTCGTCGATGGGAATGGCCAGGGTAATGTCCACGTTGTTGTCCCTGTCGATGACCAACTGCTCCACCACCATCAGGAGAATCTCCCTGCGCTGCTCATCGGTTAGGGCGTTCAGACCCTTGCCTACTTCTCTGGCCCAAACCAGGACACTCTCCAGCATACGCCGCTTCTCGACCCCGCTGGCTTCCTGAGCGCGGTAGTAGTCCAGCTTCGCCCTGGCGCTCTCCAGTCGCTCGGTGATGTACCTGCGTTGGTGGTCGAGCTGGGCCTCGGTAATCTTCCCCGACACGAACAGCCTGATGGCCCGGTCCTCCTCCATCTGGATGCTCCGCACGTCCCGCTCTGCCTGGGCTATCTCCTCCTCCAGCCCGCCGTTCTCCTGGGAATCGAGGGTGTCGATGCCCGCAACGATCAAGTCCGGGCTTTGAAGCATCCGCTTGACCTCGCTCCAGACCGGCTCCTCCAGCCGCTCGGCCCTGATGTATTGACGGTCTCTGCATTTGATGCGGAGACTGTGCATCCCGTGGCACTTGTAGTAGCGCTTGGGAACGGCCATGTCGTAGCGGTACTTCTTGCCGTTGCGAATGCTGGAGGTCCTCCACTGGGCCTTGGCGTGGAAGTTGTGGCCGCACTCGCCGCATTTGAGAAGGTGCTGCAACAGGTAGAGCACCTTGGTGTTCCTCTTGGCCCTTCTGCTCCGCTGCTTCTTGAGGGCCTGCGTCCGCTCCCAGGTCTCGTCGTCGATGATCTGTGGCACGGGCACCTCTATCCAGGTGTCCTCCGGCTGCTGGTAGACCTTCATCCCGTCTTCGGTGGAGACGTGGCGCTCCTTGCCGTAGACCCAGGCGCCGGTGTAGGTCTCGTTCCGCAGCACGTTGTGGACGTATGCCTGGCTCCAGCGCGTATTGCCGGTCTGGGTGGGGATGCCCTCTTCGGTGAGCCGCAGGGCAATGGAGGGAGAGCCCACGCCCTCTTCGAGGTACATCTGGAAGATGCGGCGCACGACCTCGGCCTGCTCTTCCACCACCTCCGGCCTGCCGTCGTCTCCGATGCGGTAGCCATAGGGAAGTCTGCCTGTGGGCACCCGCCCCTGCTTGGCGGTGCCGCGCTTGCCCAGGGTGGAGCGCTCGCGGAAGTTGTCCAGCTCTATCTTGCCGATGGCTGCCATGAGGCCGAAGGTCTTCATGTCGATGGCGTCCATGACAGCTTCAAGGCGTATCTGGTGGGCTTCGACGACCTCCATGAGGGCTGCTGCGGGGTACATGCCCCGGCTGAGCCGGTCGGACTTCCAGCATACGATGACATCGAATCGTCCACGTCTGGCGTCGGCCAGCATCCTCTGGAACTCCGGGCGCTTCTTTGACCATCCCCTGCCGACCTCGTGGTATCTGGCAACGATGGTCAGTCCCTTATCCTTGCAGTAGGCTTCCATCTCGCCCATCTGCTCGGAGATGGAGGTCTTGTCCTCGGTGTCCTGGCTCTTGTCGGAGACGCGTGCGTAAATAGCCGCCCGGTTCGGCTCCGTCCTTCTATTGGTAGTTCTGGCCATCACTCCTCCTCAAGTACGAATCCGACTGGAATCAGGCGACCTCGATGTCGGTCAATTCGAAGTCACTGCCCTTGAATAGCAGAGGCTCCCGCGTAGTTTCTGCAAGGGCGTAGGAGAAACAGTCGCCAAAGTTCAGCCCCGCTGGGTGGTTACGCTTGCCGAACCTCCGCCAGGCCCGTCTTGCCGCGTGCGCCTGTTCAGGGGTGACCGGCTCAAGCTCGATCCCCGCCTCTTGCAGGAAGGCGTCAAGCTCGTAACCGGCGGCTGGACCGCTGCGACTTTCGAGGACAATGCTCGTTTCCAAAAGGGTAGCCGCCGACATGCGACGGGTCGGCGCCGACGTGATGGCCCTGGCGAAGCGCGCAGCGTCCGGCTCGCGGAACAGGATGGCAAGCACTGCCGAAGTGTCTAGGATCACTTGGGCAGCCCCCACTCGTCATACAGGAAATCGCCGTGTTCAACGGCAGAGGGGCCGTCGCCCATCATGCTGGCGCAGCGCTCTCCTATAGCGAGAAGTCTTTCGACCTGTGCCTCGGCGCTGCGCTCACTCCTCTCGCGTTCCAGCCGCTCCCTGAGGGCCACCGTTATAGCGCCGGTCATGGTATCGCCGGTGAGTTGCGCCAACTCGCTGGCCAACCGACACGTCTCTTCGTTCTTGATGTTGATGCTCACCGGCCCCTCCTCATACGGGTAGACTCTACATATATAAGTCTACCATACACCCTATCGTCGCCCTCCGCAACTGGTCCCGGGGCGACTTTGACAGGTCTGGGGACGGCAAGCCTGCATCAGTCATTCGCTCCACATTCGTCCTGCACGTCCTGGGTGGCGTACCTGATTGCCTCGAACAGATCACGCCTCCAGCCAGTTCTCCACCGACAATTCAGGGATGCGCTGAAAGTGCCGGATGTTGCCAGTGACAACCGTCAAACCGCGAGAGAGGGCTATGGCGCCAATTCTGAGGTCCGCCTCCCCCAGAGGCGTTCCCTGGCGTTCCAGTTCCGCTCTCACTTCACCGTAACGACGTGCTGCATCTCCATCGAACGGGAGCACTGGCAGATTGGGCAGTAGGGCCTTTTCCAGCCGGTCCAGAAGTAGGGTGGTGTGCGTTTGCAGCTTGTAAGCCCCGTAGATCATTTCACCCAGGGTGATGCTGGATGTGAACTGGGCCTCCTGGGGCACCGAAGCCAGCTTGGCGACAAGAGCGGTGGAGGGTGTGCGTTTGGCGATGTTGCTCAGGATGTCCGTGTCAAGGAGGTACATCAGATGCTCATCTCCACCGGGCGTCCCAGGTCGTTGTCCCGCTCGGCGTAGATCTCCTCTACCAGAGACTCCACGTCGGCATCGTCGATTTCCCGCCACGCTCCGGCCAGGGCGAGAGCTCCCTGGGGTCTTTCGGATGTCGTCTGAGCCTGCCCAAGGTACTCCAGGTCGGAGACCCTCACCAAGGCTACCCAGGGTTTGTTTCGCCGTTCGATGATGACGTGCGGCCCCCCGTAGGCCACCTCTGACGCTATGGCCGAAAGTTGAGCCTTGGCCTGCGCTGCGCTCACTCTCCTTACCATTGTTCGCACCTCCCGCTGTATGACTGAATAGCCGACATGACCTATTGTATCTCATATAGACTACAATGACCAGAAGGTCTGTGTGCTGATATGCGCTCGACGTCTCTTCGCCTACCATGAGGGACATGCCTCTCCGGCGGATTCTATGCGGGTTGGTAGCGCTGGACGCTGACCTCGCTCTCCCTAGCCCGCATCCGGGAGGCGTCGTGCCAAGCCTGCATACGCAGCAGCATGTCCATGTTCACGTCAAACGCCTTTTCGATGCGAAGGGCCATCTCCGGCGACAGTGAGGCGTTGGCGTTGAGAAGGTCGGATAGGGTCGCCCTGCGAACGCCCAGAATCTCGGCCGCCCTCTTCACGCTTAGTCCCAACTGCTCGATGACCTCCGTGCGGACGAAGTCGCCCGGATGGGAAGGCGTCATGCGTACTTTGATATTGCTATCGTCGTTGACCATCAGTGGTAGTCCTCCAAGTTCAGCCGATATATGTGTCCGTCGTCCTCTTCAAAGGTGATCCGCCAGTTGCCGGATACCGAGACGCTCCATTCTCGTCTTCGGTCTCCCGAGAGCCTGTGAACGCGCCAGCCGGGAGGCGCGTCGGTGATGAAGGCGTCCATGCGATCGGCCAGGATGACGACAGTCAGAATCCTGCGGACCCGGTCAACCAGCTCATGGGGCAGGAATCGGGCGTCATCGTCTTCCAGCAGCCTGCGCAATCCCCTGTGGCGGACGGATCGGACGATCATGCCACAAGTGTACGTCCATACCGTACATTTGTGCAAGTCCCTCCTATAGACAGGCTAGGGGAAGACTGCCGGCGGACATGGAAGAGGGGTTGGCCAGAGGGAATGAAGGTGACAGAAGAGTACAACAGGTGCGCGTCGGGCATTCGCGCCTGTTCGCGCAGTTGGCGCCACGGCCAAGGGGATTTGAGGCATCGCTGGGCCAACTTTCCGGCAGAATGAAACCCGATCGGAAAATTGGCGTCAAATTGCTGCGTTCCGTGGAGGGCGGCGTTCTGGCAACTCACTCACGATGCGGGTTGGAGTTCCTCAATCGTGACCTCTGCGTCACTGTAAGCGTCCATCGTAACCCGGCTACCCCAGATCAGTGCCATGCCCAGCAGCGGAGCGCTATCCGATTGCAACACCAGAACGTCGCTTATGCGGCTATGCCAAGAGACTGAGCCAAGGTAGACCTGGAAATCAAATAGCTCACCGTTGGCCAGCTCGAAAGTCCGCTGACCGACGGACGGCAACCCCAGATCGCTGATGGTTCGTGGGGACAGAGTAAGGTATCCGGTGAAACCGGTGTCGAGGACCACCTCGACTGGCTGGAGACGCCCATAGCCATCCATGATGTCTACGACAATCAGGGCCTGTTGGTCGCCACTTACCCTTCCCCTAATCACGGTGTACAGGCGTCCGAAAACCGCCGACGTGACTGTATGCCGCGCGATGGCCGACGCGCACCCCGTAGGTCACTGCGTTCGGTCTACGCTTCAGCAGCCGTCGCGTGGCGGCAGCGTCTCTTGCGTCGATTTCGTAGTCGCCGGACTCGACGTCGATGACTACGAACGTGCCCCTTTCCACAGAGCCAATTCGGTCTTGGATCTTCTCCTTGTAGATGGATGCTCCAAGGGCCGTTATCTCCCCGGGGCCGTAGTCTCGATGTGCCATAGCGCCCTCCTCCAATTGTTCTTTGGGAAGCGTCCTGACGACTCTAAAGATACGCTTCACAGCGTTCTTCAGTCAATCCAATGCGGTCAGTCTCCACGGCCCCCGTCGACTTCTTTTTCAATCCCGTCCGTTGCCGTGCCACCGGTGTTAGTGCTAACTCTAAACTGACCCAGTAGCGCTAATTTGGAATTGACCCACCCCGATAGCGGACGCATCTTCGTCGGGAAACCGATTAGGAGGTGCAGCAAGTCAAATGATAGGAGGTGGGTTAGTGAGAGAGTTATACGAGTTGAAGGGCGATGGAAGCTCGATCCGAGGGATATCGAGGGAGTTGGGGATTTCCCGGAACACCGTGCGCAAGTACGTGCGCTCCGACGAGGTGCCCAAGGCCAAGCGGCGAGAGAAGCAGGGGTCGAAGCTGGACCCATACAAGGGTCACATAGATGGTCGGCTGTCGGCGGGAGTGGACAACTGCGTGGTGCTGCTGCGGGAGATCCGGGAGTTGGGCTACGACGGCAGCTATCCGACGCTGACCAACTACGTGCGGCCTCGGCGTCGGCCGCGTCAGCCCCGTGCGACGGTGCGGTTCGAGACGGCGCCAGGCGAGCAGGCACAGGTGGACTGGGGCAGCTTCGCCTATGTCGGAGAGGACGGGCGCAAGCACCGGGTCTGGGCCTTCGTGATGGTGCTGAGCTGGTCTCGGACCATCTACGTGGAGTTCGTCCGGCGCGCCGACGTGGCGACCTTCATCAGGTGCCATCTGAACGCCTTCGAGTACTTCGGTGGTGTTCCCCGCCGCTGCCTGTACGACAACGCCAAGGTGGTGGTCCTGGGGCGTGACAGGGAGGGCAGGCCGGAGTGGAACAGCCGGATGCTGGACTTCTCACTGCGAATGGGCTTCGACCTCCGTCTGTGCCGACCCTACCGAGCGCAGACGAAGGGCAAGGTGGAGAGCGGCGTGAAGTACGTCCGGGGCAACCTGTGGCCCGGTGTCCGCTTCACCGACGACGCAGACATGAACCGCCAGGCCCTGGAGTGGTGCGATGCGGTGGCCAATCGGCGAGTCCATGGGACGACGCACCGGGTCCCCCGAGAGATGCTGGCTGAGGAGCTCGCCCACCTGGGCAGCCTGCCGCCGCGTTCGGGCCTTGCGCCCTACATGCGGGAGGAGCGGAAGGTGGCCAGGGACGGCTACGTCCACTGGGAGAGGTCTCGCTACGGCGTGCCCTGGAGCTGGGCGGGTTCGACGGTCCAGGTGGGTGTGCGGGCCGGTACGGTGGAGGTCTGGTCGGGCGACGTGCGGCTGGCGGTGCATCCCCAAGCCCAGCGGACCGGTCAGCGCCTCACACTGCCGGGCCAGTGGGACGGACTGCCCGGCGGCGATGATCGTCCTCGTAAGGAAGCCGTGGCGGTGCAGATCCCTGTGGGCCAGGTGGAGCGCCGCTCCCTGGAGGTGTACGAGTTGGCAGCGGTGGGAGGTGGGCGATGATCGCGCTGGAACAGGCTCGCCAGCACCTGGAGACGCTGGGCCTCAAGCAGGCCGTCGAAGCCCTGGACAACTCCTTGGACGCTGCGGCCACCAAGAAACTGACCTACCCCGAGATGCTGGCAGAGCTACTCGGCGTGGAAGTGGCCGCCCGGAAGGAGCGGTACATGTCCACCAGGACGAAGCTGGCTCACCTCCCCTTCCACCGGACCTTGGAGCAGTTCGACTTCTCGTTCCAGCCCTCCATCGACGAGCGACAGGTGCGGGAACTGGCCGGCCTGTCCTTCGTCGCTGAAGCCACCAACCTGCTGCTCCTGGGACCGCCAGGTGTGGGCAAGACCCATCTGGCGGTGGCCCTAGCGCTCAAGGCCATCGAGAAGAGCCAGGGGGCCTACTTCGTCCGAGCCTACGACCTGATGGAGGACCTGAGGAAGGCCAGGGTGGAGAACAACCTCCAACGGCGCATGCGGGTCTACCTGTCGCCCAAGCTACTCATCGTGGACGAGTTCGGCATCTGGCCTTACGACCGGGACGCCTCCACCGCCTTCTTCACCCTGGTGTCGGCTCGCTATGAGCGGGGCAGCATCATCCTCACCTCCAACAAGGGCTTCGCCGAGTGGGGTGAGCTTCTGGGCGATACCGTCATCGCCTCGGCCATCCTGGACCGGCTGCTGCACCACAGCCACGTCCTCAACATCCGAGGCGAGAGCTACCGGCTTAAAGGCAAGAGGCAGGCCGGACTCTTCGCCTCCCATCAACTGCTATCGACATCGCCTGAAGCCGCTAGCTCCGGCGACGTCTAAATCCAACAGGCACTCTTGCTTGCCAGAAAGGAGGCGACTTAACGACAAGGTGGGTCAGTTCTAACTTAGCGGAAAAGGGTCAAATCTAACTTAGCATTGACACCGGCGTGCGGAAGGTCCGAGGTGGTGTCCTCCCCCTGCGCGTCCTGACAATCCTGGGTGGCGTATCTGATCATCAGGGACATGAGACGGCGCAGCCGGTCCTCGGCGTCGGGTCCCGGCTTGGAGAATACCCTTACCCTGCCTATCTCCGAGGCGTCGCTGCGGGGCTTGGCCCGCCTTTTGTGTCCGTTGCTATCCTTCATATCCGTCTATTCACTCGGCCAATTTCAGGGCGCAGGTGTACCCCTGCGCTCACCCCATCGGCTTTTCGGAAGCAGCCGCTGTGCGGTATCTGCCTCTCTATCGGTCCTACTCCCTTCTCGCGTCGGTGCGAGCGTTCTTCAAAGGCTGGAGCCGTCCTGCGCGGGGTCTGCGGCCCCGCGCCTACTCAGCCCGGATTTGGTCCGTCGGCCCGTGAATGGGCGCGTCCGCGACTCTCATGGCGGGCAGCAGATGCCCCAGTCCCAGGTCTTGGGCGAGGTCGTGCAGGGCCAGGAGATAGCGGTAGCTGGGCCTGCTCAATCCCCTTCGCCATCTGTGCAGCGTGGTAGTGGTCGTTCCGAGCCGCCATGCGATCTCGTCCCAACTCATCCCCGACGCCTCTTTGAAGTTCTCCAGCACCTGGGGGAAGCCGTAATCCGGGAGAGCGTTTCGGCGGACGCTCCTCTGAGGTGTCCGCCCATGCGACATGGGACCGCTAGACCCACCGGATGGAGGCCATGTATCCGTTGCCCATGAGGATGTCGAGGCCGCCCGGAATGAGCGCCGCGATCCTCACGAGGGCGTAGAACCCGTCGCCGTCGGGCTTGATGGGCTTGCGGCCCTTCTTCTTGGGTCTGCGCCACCTGTGCACGCGCTTCTTGTCGATGCCGATGGCGTCGGCGAAGGCGTTCCAAGTGAGGTTGCTGGCCTCCTTGAGCATTTCCAGCCGCTCGGGGAAGTCCTCGGGCAGCACGCCGCTCTGGTAGGGCGCAATGAGTCCCGCGACGTTGATGCCGGTCTCGTCGGGGTTGCCGTTACGGTGTTCCATCTTGCTCCTCCTCTTCGTCGAGCCTGAACAGCTCGCTGAAGTCCTCGATGCCGAGGGCCTTGAGCATCCGCCTGCGGATGCGGCCGGAGGGAGCGCGGCCTGCGGTGACCAGCTTGGACATGTAGCCGGAGCTTATGCCTATCTCCTGGGCGAGCCAGTTCTGGGAGCGGTTCAGCAGCGCCAACCGCTTCCAGAGGGACCGGGCGTCGAGGCGCACGGTCGAGCCTGCGCCCCGCCTCCGGCGGCCTCTCGGTCGGTCTGTCCTGTTCGATGTCATGGTTCGAAGACCTCCTTTCTGGACGGGCCGGGAGCCGCCGCTCCACTCCCGCCCCGTTCCGGGGGATTCATCGGTTCCGCAGGACGTGGGCGGGTTCCCAGTCGTGGGGAGTCCTCCACGTCCTTCCCAGCGGCCCCAGGGACGCGATTGCCTCCCTGTGGGATACCCACAGGGGCACGCCGACGCCGGTGCGGTCCATCTCGCGCCGGGCCACTCTCAGGAAGTTGGCTGCGGCCAGGTCGTCGTCGAAGACGATGAGGACGGCGGGCCGTACTCCGTGGTCGTCGATGGGACCGTGAGATGAGTAGTAGCGCAGATAGGGTGCAAGGCGGGTCGCCATGGTCGAGGGTCGCACGGCCCGTCGCTCCCACTCCAGGAAGAATGCCCACGCAGCCGGACCTCTTCCGAGGAGGCCAAAGGCGTCGGGGTTGACGGAGCGCCTTCGGCCTCCGTGCCTGAAGTGGCGCGATGCCCTCTTGGGCGGGTCGATCTGGACGACCTGCCATCCCAGGGTGTTGGCCTGTCTCGCCAGGGATGCAATGAAGGCGTGAACGGCGTCGGTATGCTGGACGTTCCTGAGCAGTTGACGGGTTCTGCCGCCGGACACGTTGCGCCACTCGCACGGGGCGTCGCCGTCCTGGAGGGCGACGCTCCATTGCCTTCTCGCCACGGCGACGGAGGTTCGGTCTCTGCGGGCCAGCAGCGCGATCCCCCGGTCAGTGAGGGCCAGGCGTCCGCTGCTCTTGATGGGCCGGGTCACGAGGCCGAACCCTTCCAGGGGGTTCACGATCTGGGAGACTCGGCGGGTGGAGACGACCATGAGGCTGGCGAGTTCGGTGCGGGACATCCAGGGCCAGTCGAAGATGAGGTCGAGAGCCCGCTTCTCAGCGGGCCTGAGCAGTACGGGCAGCGCGGGGGCCGTGTTCGTGTCTGAGTCTTCCGGCATGAGCGCCGCCGACGGAGGAGCCTCAACGGGTATCTCTCCGCCGGGTTGGAGTTGGTCCAGGGCGTTCCGCAGATCCGTCGCTGGGCCGGAGGCCGAGGGAAGCCATACCGGGTCTTCGGGCGCGGCGAGAACGGCGTCCTGCTCCAAGGCCAACAGCCCGTTCACCCTGCGGGGCGTCATCCTGCGCGCGTGCCTCAACCGTACCTCGTCGGTGGCGAGGACGAACACCGTCCCGGGCGATTCTCCCTGTCCCAGCTTCCACAGCCGTCGTGAGAATCCCGTCCTGTCGGATGCGTGTCCCTGTCTTGCGATCCCCAGGGTCCTGCCGCCGGGGAGGGTCATGGCGGCGTCGAGGGGGCCGGAGCGGTAGAGCCGCAGGCCGATGGGGAAGGCGACGGCGGCCACGGTGGAGGCCAGGCGGTAGACGACGGCGAGGGCGTCGAGCCTGTCCGTCAGGATGCGCAGCCACTGCGCGGAGACAGGCCGTGAGCGCAGAAGGTCATCGAGGGAAGAGTCCTCGGCTTTTGCAACTGCCCGCAGCCCTGTGCCGGTGATGCGGTAACGACGGGTGGGCGGGGTCAGGTCGGCGGCGTGGGGAATGGAGGCGACAAGTCCCGCGGCCTCCAGCCTTCGGACTGTCTCGTACACCGCGCTCCTGGACATGCCCAACATGGCGGCCAACTCCAGCCGGTCGATGAAGGGCATGTCGACAAGCTCTTGAAGCAGTTCAAGGTCGGCGGGCCTCATTACTTCGCCTCCCCGTCCTTGCGTTTGCGCCCACGGCCGCTGGTGTGCTTCCATCGTTCAGCGCCGTGGGGAGTCTTTCCCTTGGCCTCAGTCGCGGGAGCTTCGTCTCCTTTCAGCTCTCCCAAGCCTCTGCGATACTCGCTCACCTTCCCATGGCCCTCCGATTCGCCGTGGGCGATCTGCTGGGCCGATAGGGTGTATTCGGATGTCGCGGCGCGAACGCGGGCGGCGACGGCGGAGTCTCCCTTCTCGGGCTTGCGCACCTCCATCGAGAAGGCGGGCATCCGCTCGGTGCCCACGGTGGCACGGACGTAGCAGTTATGGACGGGCAGCGACACGATGTCCTCCTCGGTCACCCGGTCCTTGCCCAGCTCCCAGACGAGGTGGCGGGCGTCGGAGCCCGCCACCTGGAAGACGGCCAGGCACCCTACGTTGGCAAGCAGCGTGTCCCGCATGGTGCGGGAGAGGTCGTCCAGCTTGGCCAGGCTCTGTGTCGCCAGGATGAAGGAGGCTCCGAACTTCCCTAGCTCCGACAGCATCGACTCGTAGTCCACGCCGGGCATCGACTGCATCTCGTCCACGACGACCAGCGCGCCGTGACGCTCTCTGAGAGACAGGCTGCCCTGCTCCCGTATTACGGCGTCCACCAGGTTGAGCAGGGACGCCCCGACAAGGGCGGCCACGTCGCGGCCCACGACCCCCTGGGCGGTGGACACCAGCAGGATGCCGCCGTCGAGGATGGTCTTGCGAAGGTCGATGGTGGAGCGGCGCTGTCCCAGGATGGCCCTTGCCCTCTTTGAGGATGCGTAGTAGGAGAGACGGGTCTGGACGGGGGCCAGGGCCTCGGCGCGGTACTGGCGGTGCCAGCTGCCGAAGTCCCGCACCCACCATTCGAGTAGGAAGGGGTCGCTCACCTTGGCCAGGACGGAGTTGCGGTAGGCGTCGTTGGACAACAGCCGCAATCCGTCCAGGATGGTGTGCTGCTCGTCGGCGTCGGTGGCGGGGTGCTCGTTGGCCTCGTGCAGCGTCTTGACGGTCTGCTCGAGGATGGACTGCATCCTCGGCCCCCACTGTTCCCAGAGGCCCCTGGCGACCCGGACCACAGAGTCAGCGGTGCGGTCCCGGTCGGTGAAGAAGCGGGTGTCCAGCAGGTTGACGCCGGGGGAGCGGGAGGCGTCGGACAGGTCGAGAAGGCGCACCCGGTTGACGAGGGACTCTGGGACCTGTTCGAGGATGCCCGCCACCAGGTCGGTGTGGGGGTCGATGACGACGATGGCGTCGGAGTCCCTGCCTGCCGCCTTCTCCTTCATCTTGTGAGCGACGATGTGGTGCATGAGCGTTGACTTGCCCATGCGGGTGCGGGCCACGTAAAGGTGGTGCCGCCTGAGCAGGTCGTCGGGGAAGTGGACGGGCATTGGTTTGCCCGCCGTGGTGTCGCCCACCAGCGCCCCGGCTCTGATGCCTCTCGCCGATGGGATGAGACCCTTCGCTCCCGACCGCTCCACCAATGGCGTCTCGTCGCCCGCTCCGGGCGGGTGCCACAGGCAGGCTGCCTCTCGGACTCCCAGCACGCTGCGCCTCCCCAACAGGCCGGTGCCTGAGGGGTGAAGCACGTTGGAGTCAAGAACCACCCGCTTGACCTTCCCCACCTTGAGCCTGGCTCCGGCGGGGTTGTCGAAGTGGCGGTAGGCGGCGGCCACCGGCTCAAGCAGCTCGGCCGCGCGTTGATGTCCCGTGCCGGAGGGCATGATCGCCGTCACCTGTATCTCTGCGTCGAAGGCGATGCGGGAGACCTTCTCCTTGATGAGCAGGGGGTCTTCAACCCGGTTCCTCGCCTTCTTGAAGCGGTGCCATGCCCAGCCACCGATGCCAAGCCCCAGGGCCGTTCCGATGCCAAGCAGCACCGTCTTCCACGTCTCGCCGCCCTGCACCCACAGGTAGCCCTGGAGGGCTGCGAGAGCGCCGATGCCGAGGACGGCCATCGTCACCCCGTCCATCTGGAGGGGTTTGGTCTGGTAGGTATACGACGGCTCCCGCTGCTCCTGGCCGGGCCGCTTGTGGGCCTTCTCCATGTGGTGCTGGGACCAGTCGGGGCCGAGGGAGTTCAGCTTGAGTTGAGCCACCACGCGCTCCCCCTCGTGGAGGGACGACAGCGCGCCCATGAGGGCGATGAGGGGGTCGGAGCCGGGGTCGAGGAGGTCGTCGTCGCGGAAGGTGCGCAGGGGGACATACTCGGGGCCGTCGGCCCTGAGCGTCATCGACCATGCCTGCTCCCCCTCCCTTAGCCACAGCGGGTCTTCCCAGGGATGCACCTCCTGTATGCGGGCCTGGGGATAGTGGGCGGCGATCTGGCCCCGCACCACCCGGTCGTCCAGGCACCGCGCCATCAGCGTCACCCCGTCCATGTCCCCGGCAAGCTCCAAAGAGAAGGGCTCGGGCACCGCGATGGACTGGAGGAGGTTCTCCACACCCAGCAACGTCCGCTCGCCCGTCCTCGGCGGCGTCACCGCAAGCAGCGCCGGGGTCTTGTCGTCGCTTCCAAATAGTTTGCGTATCGGGTTCTGTTTCATTTCTGTTACTCCTCCCTATGTATGGGTCTCTTCTGCGTTTTCGCCATCCTATCGCTGTCCGCCCGGCCTCCACTCGATCACTGCCGTCTCCTCCGGGGTGGCCTCGATGCGGACGGGGAATCGCTGTCCCCTGGCCAGAAGCAGGCCGTCGCCGCGCGGGCAGGAGAGCAGCCACCTTTGAAGGTCTTCGGGCAGGTCGAAGGCGTCACCCACGGTGCCTATGGCCGCCGCGTCCTGCTGCAAGAGCAGCTTGAAGGCGGCGTTCTGGAGAAGCGCCCTCCCCGAATGGCCGGTGATGGTCCTCGACGAGTCCTCGGACAAAAGGTCCTGGACGTCCTGGGTGATGAACTGAAGCCCCAGCCGGTGTTTCCTGGCGCGTTTCGCCATAGACACCATGAAGGCCGCGCCCTCGGGGTGCTGCATGATGCTCCATACCTCGTCCACCACCAGCAGCCTCGGCTTGGGGTTCTGGGCGGCCGCCGCCCACACCGTCTCGGTGCAGACCATCGCCGCTGCGGGCCTAAGCTCCGGTTCCAGCAGCCGAAGATCGAAGACGGTGACCAACGCCTCGTTGCCGAGCAGGTCGTCTCCCTCGTCGGAGAGCAGGTTGCGGAGGCTGCCGGTGGCGAAGGGCCTCAGCAGGTGGGCTATGTCCGGGGCCTGCCCTTCCAGGTATGTGTAGAAATCGCGGAAGCCTGTGCGTTCGCGGTGTTGGGCGTAGTAGCCCGCCAGGGCGTGGTCCAGGGAGGCTCTGCGCTCCGCGCCGAGGCTCTCTCCCACCATCACCTCGATGAGCCTTCTCAGGCTGCCGATGCGCTGTAACAGCTCCTCGTCGTCTCCCCGGTCGATGACGAAGGGGTTCATGCCCTGGCCCTCAACTCCGGGGGACAGCACACGGCCTCCGGCGGTGCGAGCCATGTCCGCGTACTCCCCTTCAGGGTCGATGACGTAGGCGGTGACGCCGCGCGTCAATCCCCTGAGCACGCCCAGCTTGGTTGCGAAAGACTTGCCGCTGCCCGACCGTGCGAGGACTGCGGTGTTGGCGTTGAGGTGGGTGCCGTCCCAGGGGTCGTAGACCACCGGGGAGCAGGCCCGCATGTCGATGCCGTAGAGGGTGCCGCTTCTTGTGTCCAGGTCCGGCGGCGAGAAGGGAAAGAGGCGAGCAAGAGACGATGTGTCCAGCGTCCTCCACTCGGCCACGGCGTTGAGGGCCAGGGGCAAGGTCGATAGCAGCCCCTCCCGCTGCCTGAACGCCAGGTTGTCGAGCTTGCCGAGAGTGGCGGCGAAATGGGCCTTGGCCCTCTGGGTCATCTCCTTCAGCGACGCCTCGTCCTTGGCGTGGAGGGTCACGGATAATGAAGAGTGAAATAGGCGCTCCCTGCCCCTCTGTACCTCGTTCCTGAGCCTGGTCACGTCCTCCAGGGCGATCTCGGCCTCCGGCGACATGGTTCGCCCCCGCTTGAAGGAGAGTGATTGCGCCGACTCGAATCTGACCTTCTGCCATTCGAGGGTCCTGGCCGCCTGCTCGGCGGGGATCGGTCCCAGGTGGATGGACAGGTCCATGGGCGCTCCCGCCGCCATGAGTCCTTGCAGGAACCCCGGGGCCAGCGATCTCGGCCACTTGCCCAGGTGAAGGGAGCGGATGAGATGCGTGCCAATGCGCATGTCGCGCCGGTTGACCTGCACCTCGATCTCTTCGTTCTCGTCCACGTCGATAGGAGACCCACCCAGGGTGGCTGACACAAGGAACATCCGAAGCTGCCTGCCTCTTAGCGGATGCACGGACAGCCCTGACCTCGCCAGCAGGCCCCGCAGCTCGTCGACGCGGACGTGCTCGCAGACGGCGTAGAAGCGCCGATCCAGGATGCCGTCCCGGGCCTCCAGGTCGGTCAGCAGCCGGTTCAGCGAGTCGGCGGCGGCTCTCGTCTGCGGCGGCAGGTCGTCGGGTTGGGCCGCTTGCAGCTTCTCCCGCAGACCGCCAAGGCGCGGCGGGTGCTGGCGCATGAGCAGCTGCACCGGGAAGTCGAGGGCGTTGAGCGCCCCGGCGAAGGCCCCCAGCTTCGGCTCGTCGATCTCAAGCCCCATCACCTCGCACACTCCCATCTTCACCCCGTCCAGCCGCACGGGGCCGTCCTCCTCCAGGTGCGACAGCATGAAGAAGAAGGGCAGACCGGGCGGCGGCTTCGGAACCGGAGCGGTCCCTTCGGGCGGCGCGGCGTCCGCCGTCCGCTCCGTGTTTCGTCTCTTGATTCGTTCGAGCAGCTCTTTCAACTCGGTTGACTCCTTCGTGCTAGGGGGTGGGGAACGGGACGATGCCGCTGCGCAGCAGTGCGGCGACGGCCTTGGCCAGCAGCACCAGCACAAGGCCCACGACTGCCATGACCACGGCGATCTTTGCCCGGCCGCCACCCCGTTCCTCGCCTCCCTCGGCCATCAGGACGAAGCCCGCCCAGACGACGGCGAAGACGGCGAGTCCGGCGGCGGCGTAGGCCATTGCGGTCAGCACCGCGTCGAAGGCGTCGAGCATCGCTTCCTTCTCCGCCGGGGCCGCGCCGACGGTCGCCAACGCAGCCCCGGCCAGAAGTATTGCCGTCCATGCCCGTCTCACCAGGGCCACTCCCATCCCAACCGGCGGAACCAGTCGGTCAGGTCGCCGCCGGGCGTCTGCTCGGCGGGCGGGTCCTCAGGCTCAGGCTCCGGCAGAATCAGCACCGCAAAGGCGTCGTCGGACCCGATTTCCGAGGCCAGGGATAGGGACTCTTCCCTTGTCCTGGTGAGGGGTTCTCGGTCGGTCGTTTCGGCCTTGACGTGCTCCGGGTGGACGATGGTGAGGGTCACGTCCCTCTGCACCGTCTCGCCGGGCACCGACAGGGTGGCCGAGACGGTGTGCTCCGTGGTCGTTCCGTCATCGCTGGTGACGGTCACCGTCTCGCTGACGGTTTGGGTCGTCCCCGGCCGGTACAGGCTCACCGTCTCGGTGCGCTTCTCCGTCCGCTCCGGGTGGTGGGTGAGTGTCGTCAGCGAAGGGATGGGGATGCGTAGGCTCGCCTCAAGGCTCACGTCCACGCTCACGGCGTGAATCGCCTCGCCTGTCGGAACGGCGAGCCGGAAGCTCGTCTCCCCGTCGGGGACGAATGCGACGCTCGCGGTGGACGGTCCGGTGGCTGCTGAGACCGTCCCGGTGATGGCCGTTACCCCGGCTTCCATGACCGTTGTCTCGGTGACGCTCTCGTGTCCGGCCACCGTCTGAAGCTCGACCGGCTCCTCGACGGCGGCAACGCAGTCAGACTCGACGACGCCGGTCACGGCTCCCGGCGTCCAGCCCAGGGAGGTCATGCGCAGGTCGCACAGCTCGCCCTCGACGACGGGGAGCGGATACGGTATCCGGTCATGCTCCCAGGTGAGCGCACCGGCCTGTCCCAGCGTGTCCTCCCACGAGACCGTGAAGGAGGGCATAGGGCCGTGCAGGGGCAGGGAGTAGTCGATGGCCTCTCCCTCGGCGAGACTCGCCGATCCCCAGAAGCGGAGCGACGTACCCTGGCTGCCGCCGAAGGCCCGCACCCGGATGTCCAGGTCGGTGGCCGCTCTCAGGGACACGGCAGCCCTGTCGCCGGAGACGGTGAGGGCCTCGACGAATATCCGCCGTCCCTCCACCGGCTCCGTGATCTCGAAGTCGATCTCGTCCCGCCAGGGCTCGTGGCCGTCTGCAAAAACCGATTGGGGGACGGTGGCGGCGGCCGCCACTGCAACGACCGCCATGACCGCTATCCAGCCCTTCGGTCCGTGGCCCTGGCTGTCGCGGCCCGCCTTGCGGGAACGGCGCTTGCCGAACCAGCAGTGGGGTCGGAAGGGCTTTCTCTCCCCGTTGCGCTTCTGCTTCCTGCGGCGGCGCAGCCTCTTGAGGGTCTTTCCCACCCGCCTCGCCATCAGCCGCAGGGGGCCGGGGCCGCTCTTCACCGGCTGTACCGTGGCCGGCGGCTCAGGCCGCACCAGTTGGGACACAGAACCTGCGTAGACCCGTGCCCCAAGCCGGTACTTGAGCAGGTCGGCGGCCACCAGCGGCAGCCGCCGACCTCCTATCTTTCCCACCACTACTGCGATGCCCATCAGCCCGAACAGGACGGCGAATCCCATCCGCACCTCGGACGGCCCAACGGGTGCGTAGCGGTATGCGCCGTAGGACAGGGCGCACACCGCCACCACCGCCACGATCTGCGGGAAGGTGAACCACAGCAGCACCCTGTCCTCGGCCTGCACGTGGGTCGGTACCTCGTGTTCTCTCATTGCTTTTTCTCTCCTTCCCGTCCGACTAACTATTCTTGGGCGGCGTGGGAGTTGCCGGGTCGGGGACGTCGATCTCCACGGGGTTGCCCACCACCGCGTTCATCACCAGCTCGACGACCCCGTAGGCCACCATCGCCAGGACGATGCCCGCCAGGGCGGTCATCATGGCGCTCTTGCCACGCTCCATCTGGTGGGGCGCTCCCGATGCCGTCAGGTACAGGTAGGCCCCGTAGATGAAGAAGCCCACGCCCACGACTCCCACGATCCCCAGCAAAATACCCACCAGGTTGCTAATGGTCTGTGTCAGGTCTTCCATTTGTTTTTCTCCTCTCGTTCTTCGAGCCTTTCGCTCGTCTCTATCGGTCTCGTTCTCGTTGTCCTTCTAGCTGCACATCTCTCCCCCTCCGTCGTCGCGTTGGTCGGCGCACTCTTTGCCGCGCCTTGGTGATTTCGTTGTCCTTGTTGTTGAGGTCACTCGTTGGCGCTCCTAGGAGCCTCGCCGCCCGCGTCTCCACCGCCCGATGGGGTCGCCATCGAAGCCGCCGAGTTGAGGCCGCCCACCGCTGCCGACAGCCCCGCACTGGCAGCAACCGCGCCCGCCGCAACGCCTCCCGGCCCGCCTGCCGCTCCCCCGGCCATCAGCCCGATGGTCTTTGCAGAGCGCACGAAGGACGCGGGCAGGTTCATGCCGAAGTAGAGCATCGACAGCCAGCTATCGAAGGTCCCGGCGTTGCCCAAGAGCGACGGCACCCTCGTTGCCATGTAGACGAAGGCCAGACTCATCAAGAGCTTCCACACCAGGTCCTGCACCGGCTCGAAGGCCGCTATCTGCGCCACCTCGTTCAGGAACCCGAACCCCAACGCCAACGCGATGAGCTGGATCGCCTGCTGGAAGGTGGTCGTCATGAAGAGCCTGAGCCAGTGGCGGCCCCAGCCCGCCGTGTGCGGCAGAATCCACAGCCCCAGGGCTATGGGGGCCAGGGCCAGGAGGATGTCGATCAACGCAAGGCGCAGGATCATCTGCACGATGACGTAGAGGACGAAGAAGCCGTAGACGAGATAGAGCACCGCCAGCAGCAGGGCCATGCCCACGCTCCCGGCGTTCACGGCGGTGAGCAGGGTCTTGAGGGTGGACCTGAGCATGTCCCCCGCCGTTACGTCGAGAGACGCTGCGACAAAGCCCGAGACGGCGTCGGCCACGTCGATGACCAACGCACACCACCACAGCGATGACGCCGCCGCCACCAGCCCCAACACCAGTCTCGGCACCATCTCCCGCCAACCTGTCTGAGACCTTCCCAGGTGCTCGCTCACGATGAGGGAGAGGCCCATCCAGCCCAGGATCACCACCAGCGCGCCCGACGTGACGGCCCAGACGACCATCCACGCCTGCTGCACCAGGTGGTGGGCGTAGGTGAGGTCGGGGGGAGTCCCGGTGAGGATGTCGCTCATCGGCTAACTCCCGCCCCGGCAGTTGTCGGCGTCCTCGCCCGAGGCCCGCTCAACAACCCCGCACAGCGTGCCGTGGACTCCCTCGATCACCCAGCCTGCGAAGGCCCTCGCCCAGCGGGAGGGGTTGAGGGCCGAGAGAATCTTGTCCCAGATGCGCCCCGGCTGGTGGATGGGGACGACGGCGTAGAAGTCGCCACGCTTGCCGTCCTCGGCGTGAGCCAGCATGACCAGCAGGTAGGCGCGGTCGGGGTCCAGGTCGGGCTGCTCGTCCAGCCTGGGATACTCCCAGGAGTACTCCCAGCCGTCGGAGCGCCTCTTCTCACCGCCCCTGACCCGGTACATGGCGGATATCCAGTCGCCGGTGTCGGCGTCGCGGACGGCGTAGAAGAGGTCTGCTATCTTGCGGTCGAAAAGGGGCCGTGCGACGAACTCGCCGCCCTTCTTGCGCTCGACGAATTCTCTGCCCTCGTTTACGAGGACGATCTCACTTGCGGGTGGGGATTGGGCCAGGGCGAGGTTGCTGGTGGGGACGGCCACAAGCGCCGCCAGCAGCAACGCAATCGCCAGCGGAATGAGCCGCCTGAATGACCGGAGCTTCGATTTCTGCGCCAAGACGTTCACCTCTCTGCGGGTTTCCTGCAATTCACCGAACTACATGGGTTGCAAAGAGTGTGAACAACAGATATGCGATTCGGAACCTCCCATGTGCAGGTGCGGAAATGCACCTGTCTGTATGCAGGTGCAAAGATGCACCTGCACGGATGGGGTTACGAAACACCCCCCTGGCGTGCTGTAGTTGGGGTGTACAGAGAAATGGCGTTGGGTTGGAAATTCCAAGTGTGGTCATTTCGTAGCTGAAACAGGGGGAAATGCCCCCCTACTGGACGTAAACGGGAAGCACTTTGTGGGAAGGGCTCATTCCGGCGAACGATGACAAGAAACCCGCTCTGAGTGACTGTTGGCAATGGGGTGGTCACGGCGGGTCGATTACCAAAAGTCCCCTTGGCAATTGCCTTTGGTCATCGGGGCGACGATCCAGCGAGAAAGGAAAGGCGAAACATGGATGAGAGAAGCCCAATCTTCGAGAAGAGCAGGAGCGTCGAGAACGTCCACGACATGCGGCTGTCGGCCCTGCTCAACGAGCTGGTGCGGGACAAGGGATTCAAGGGGGCGGCCGAGGCCCTGGAACTGGACCAGCGGACGGTGGCGAGGTCGTACCGCCGGGGCGGGCTGTCCCGGCGGGTGCGCGCCGCCCTGGAGCGAGGTCTTCAGGAGGGAGAAGGCTCGGCTGCGGCAGTGCAGCGGGAGCGGAACGACGAACTGGAGGAGCGTCTCAAGCACGTGGAGGCCCAGGGCAACGGAGCCACCAAGGGCCTGTCTGCGGTCAAGGGCGAGGTCAAGACGCTCAGGGACGAGCAGGCGCAGGGGTTCCGGCAGTTGGAGCAACGCCTGGCCCAACTCGAAGGGGGCGACGGCGCTCAGGACGAAAGACAGGAGCCGAACGGTCCCAGCCGAACGACCAAGAGGAGGTCCGCGCCCTGGCGAAAGTTCCCCGACCTGTTGACCCTTGAGCCCGTCGAGGGCGACGAGGAGGTCTTCGGCGACGCCTGGCCTATCATCGTCCGGTGGCGGGAGCTGATGGCGTCTCATCCCAACGACGGGAAGGGCCTTGCCTGGCTGCGGGACGAGGAGCGCCTGCGTTCGATGGAGCTTAGTCTGCTTGAAGAGCACGGCCTGACGTTGCCGCCGGAGACGTACCCCTTGCGTGACTTCGCCAGGAACGGCCAGATCACCTGGCGCAGGACGGCGCTCTTCGACACGCGGAGAGCGATCAGAAAGCGGGAGCTGTTGCGGGGGATACTCACGCTGGGACTGTGGCGGGGATAGGGGGCGTATTCGTGGGCTGGTGGGCAGTGTGTTGCAGGAGAATTCAGGAAGTAAAAGTGCCACCAAATGAAGTGATTTCATCGAGGGGTCACGGAAGGGGTTTCGGACGGGTTTCGGCTGCTGTAATGTTGGAGTCAGTTTCAGGCTTTCGCCAAGGTTTCCTGCCCTAGAAACCTTGGGGGCGTTCCCTCAAGCCCGGGCTGTACGCAAGGTCGCCCACGAGGGATGCTGCCGGTGCGGAGTGACAAAGCCCTTCGCAGGCAGCGATGGCCGAATCGACGGAGTGACAAAGCCCTTCGTCCTCGGCTCGTCCGGTGGATAGGAGTGAACAAGTCCTCCTCCCGCCGGACACCGTTCAGCGAGTGGGGTTGATCGCCTCGGTGGCTGGACACCCTCCTGACGGTAGGAGTTGATCGCTCTCTCCGTTGGGCACAGTTCTGACGGCTGGGGTTGATCGCCTCGGTGGCTGGACACCCTCCTGACGGTAGGAGTTGATCGCTCTCTCCGTTGGGCACAGTTCTGACGGCTGGGGTTGATCGCCTCACCGTCGGGCCAAGGGGAAAGAGCGTGTTCTGCGTCTCGCCCCCGGCAAACTGGTCAAAGTGCGCCTGTCGCCTCGGCCAGTTCAACGCGTCTGCGGTCAGGCTGGCACACAGCCAGGCCGCAGCTTCGCAACGCGCCGGTCTGCGTTCTCAAGCAGGCTGGCCGCTTCACGTCTCGCAGCTTTCCCCTGGACGATGTGCGCCCTGGGCGAGCTGCGACTTCTATCACCCCGGTCTCCCCTGCGTTCACATCGCTGGCGGGCCGGGTGCGTCTTCGGAACGGAGTCCACGTCACACAACACACAAGGAGGTATCGCACATGGACGAAACACGGACACGGGCAACGACGGGGCAGTATGTGGGGCCGAGCGCGGCGCGGATCGCCGACCTGCTGCCTCACCGGGTGTCATTCGACAAGGGTTGGTTCTGGACATCCACGGCGGTCTGCCACGGCGGTCACTCGGACGGGCTGGTGTTCAGACAGAGGCCGGACGGGCAGGGCATCGACGTGCGCTGCCACACCCGGGGCTGCTCACGCGGCGTGATAGTCACCGAGCTTGAGGCGCTCATCGGCCTGCCGATCTGGACGGCTTACGCCCCGGTCGGCGACGCGGCGGCCAAGGCCCGTCAGAAACGGCCCTGGTGGAAGCGCAAGCCGGTCATCGTGGCCGGCGTTGTGGCACTGGTGGTCGCGGCGCCGCTTCTGACCCTCGACCTAGAGCTGTTCTTCCTTAACCTGTTCGGGCTGGGCGTCGGCTGGCTGCTGCTCCGGCGGTTCATGCCACGGCGTCCGGCGCGGAAGTTCCGCCGCTGACGGCGCGGGCCTCGGCCCCTCACAATCCATTCCCAATCACAAGGGTCGTCTCCATCCGGGGACGGCCCTTCTTCTTTGCCCGCAAGCGGGCGCGGATCGACGGCAACACAAGCAAGAGCACTTAGGAGGTGCGAAATGACGACGGCGACACTGGTAGCAGGCAATCGGACGATGGACACGGAGACGGTACGGCCCCGGCGCAGCCTGGAGGAGCTGGTTGACCGGGTATTCGCAGCGATGGGATTTGAGGAGAAGACCGAGACGGCGGAGCCCAGCGCGATGCGGAGCATCCACGAGGCCCGGCGGCTCAGGCAGTCGGGGGAGCTGGACACCGCCTTGGCGGTGCTGGGAGACGTGAACGTGGCGAAGGCCACGCCGGGGGAGGCTCGCTGGGCCTTCTCCGAGTGGAAGCAGATGGTGAAGCGACGGTTCGGAAACAAGGGAGCGATGCTCTACAGCCAGGGCACGGGGCGGGCCGCCGCCCTGGTGCCCACTGGTGGCGGGACGCTGGAGGTCGCTGCGGTCCTGGGGATGCGCTGGCGGCTCGGTAAGGTCGTCTCGGGGCGCAGCCTCCGGGGGCTCAGGCCCCTCGTATCGAGTACGAGGCAGGCTCTGAACGGGGGTGCATGATGATCATGGCAAGCGTGGACATCCCGGCGCTGAAGGCCCGTCACCCCCTGGGCGACATGGTGGAAGCGTCGGGCGTCAGGCTCAGGGGAAGGGGCAGGGTCCGCCAGGGCGTCTGCCCCTTCCATGACGAGCAAGAGGGCAGTTTCACGGTCTACGAAGACTCGCAGAAATTCTGGTGTTTCGGCTGCGGAAGCGGCGGCGACGTGCTGGACTTCATTCAGCGCGTGGAAGGTCTCACGCTGCCGGAGGCCATCGCGCGGCTGGACGGCAGCCCAGGGCTTGCGCCCCGGTCTGCTCATCGTCCAGCCCGGACGCGGCGTCCTGCGTCCGCCGCGCTTGCTTCCCGCGACCCCGCCCTGCTCATGGCGGCGGCGCGCTTCTACGCCGGTTGGCTCCGGCGTTCTTCAGAAGCGCGGGGGTACCTGGCCTCGCGGGGCGTCTGCCCCGTCGCCGCAGCCCGCCTCGGTCTCGGCTATTCGCCGGGCGTCGGGCTGCGGCAGGCCCTCGAGTCCCTCGGCTTCTCCGAGAAGCGCATCGGGGACTCGGGGCTGTTCATGGGGCGAGGAGCCGAGCGGTTCGCCGGGATGGTGGTAGTCCCCGAAACCTCCGGCGGCCTCGTCCGGTGGCTTGTGGGCCGGGCCGTCGGTCCCGACCGGACGCCCCGCTTCCAGGCTCTCCCAGGCCCCAAGCCGGTGCTTGGATTTGGCAGGCTCGGCCCCGCTCCCCCGTGGCTCGTCGTAGCCGAGGGGGTCTTCGACTGGCTTGCGCTCGCCTCCTGGGGCGTCGCCGCCGTCTCAGCCCTGGGCACCCAGGGCGTCGAGCGGGTCGCCTCGGCTCTCCGGGGCTGCCCTAGGGTCTTCCTCGCCTTCGACGGCGACGACGCGGGTCGCGAGGCAACGGAACGGCTTGCGGGCTTGCTTGGACGGCGCTCTGCCGCCGTCACCCTCCCCCCTGGCATCGGCGACGTGGCCGAGCTTTCGACCCTTCCCCAGGGCCGCGCCCTCTTCCTCCGCCTGCTCTCGCAGGCCGCCCACTCCGCCCGGTAGCGGCCTCTCCCCCTACTCCCCTCTAACGGAGCTTCCCCTCCGCTCGCTTGCGGGACTCGCCCACACGCAACGTCTACAACGGCGCTACCCGCACCCCGCTCCGCTCGCTTGCGGGACTCGCTCTCGACTCATCCCCACACCACTCTCAGCACCCAGGAGGACCTATGCCCAATTCACGACGGGCCTTTGCCCGCTTACGGACTCCCTTTGGGACTCCGAATCACCCATCCACTACTGGAACAACACGGCACAAGGAGAATCACAATGACTAACGGCAACAACAACGGACACCACTCCAACGGGACCAACAACGGCCTCGTCCACCCCAACGGCAACGGGCACAAGCCCGACGCCGCAATCGTAACCGAGCACGAGCTGCTCTGGGACGGGCTTGCGCCCGCCGTCACCCAGGCGCTCGGACAGCCCCTCGACCCCTCGCTGGTCTCCCAGCGCAAGGGGCGCGGCGGCAGGGTCTTCGACTACCTCGAAGGCCACGTCGTCATCGACCAGGCCAACAGAATCTTCGGATACGGCGGCTGGGGCGTGGAGCTGATAGGCGACGTGACCCTGCGCCGCATCGAGACGGTGGACACCCAGACCGGTGAGGTGAAGGTCTCCCTAGCCTACAGCGCCCCGGTCCGGGTCACCGTGGCGGGCGCCCTGCCCCGCACCGACGTCGGCTTCCACCCCGTGACGGAGGAGACCTCTGAAGGGCACGACACAGCCATAAAGGGAAGTGTGACTGACGGCATGAAGCGAGCGTTCCGCAGCTTTGGCCCACAGTTCGGAAATAGCCTCTACGGCGACCAGTCGTCGGCAAACGCTCCGGCACAGCCGCAGCGCGTACCCGTCCAGGCCAACGGCAGGTCCGGACAGAACCAGCCCAACTGCCCCGCTCGGCAGGCTCAGAACGGGCGCAACGACGCCCAGGTGGACACCCTGCGAAAGCGCCTCATGGAACTGTGTGTCAAACAGGGGTTCGACGAGGAGCAGGTACAGACCGTCGTCCAGCGGCAGAAGGGGAAGGCCATCGACGACCTGACGGCGGACGAGATCGGGGAGTTGATCGAGGCCGCAGCCAAAAGGCTCCAGGAGAGGCAGGCGCAGGAAGCCTAGCCCGCTGGTCAATCGGATACAGAGGAGAGCGGGGCCGCTCCACGGGGCGGTCTCACTCTCCCATCCAAAGGAAGGAGAAGACCAATGACAACGGCAACGGTTACGTACACACCCTGGGGCTGGACCCGGGACATCGAGGAGCTGGCCAAAGGCGTCTGGCGGGTCGCGACGCCCTCACACGGCGGGCTGAAGCTCAGCCGCGAGCGGTGGGAATCACTTCCCGCCGAGGTGCAGGGCGCGATGCTCACCCCGACCTTCGCCGAAGAGGACTGCGAGGAGCCGATAGTCAGGACGCTCCTGGACCTCGGCGACGACCGGGACCGGGAGTTGGCGCTCACCGTGGCGGGTTACTTCGCCCGCTACCGTCCCGCGCTCCCATTCATTCGGAACCATCCGCCCGGCCTCCACTACCACCTCACCGCCTACAGGGGCGGCTTCAGGACAGATCACTTCGGGAGGTTCGACACCCTCGTCGAGGCCGAGACCTTCGCCAACGACCCGGACACGGCGGGCAGGTACAGGCGGATGGAGGCCATCGAGTGCAGCAGGAACCACGACGGGCAGGAGGAACGGTTATGACCCCGGCAACGCGGGCCAGGCCCCGCAGTCTCCCAAGCACCACCACGAAGCTGCAAACGGAGTTCGGGAACCTGTACGTCACGGTCTCCGTGGACGAGGACGGCGAACCCTTCGAGGTCTTCGGCCATCTGGGGAAAGGTGGATCGTTCCAGAACGGGGTGACGGAGTTGGCCTGCCGCCTCATCTCTCTGCACCTGCGGCGCGGAACCCCGCTGGCCGAGATCATCGACCAGATGCAGGGCATCTCTGAAATGCAGCCGTTCTGGAACCAGTTGGAGGACGGCAGGAGCCTGCCCGTGCTCGGCCTCGGAGACGGCATCGCCCACGTCCTCAAGTCCTACGTGAAGGTCGAGAAGGAGAGGAAGGCGACGGACAGGGAAGCAAAGGCGGCCGCATGAGCGGCCCGGACAACATTTCATCTACAGGAGGCAAAGATGGAAGCAACGACTGACATTGACAGAGCGGAGGTCTTCTCCCGCCCTGCGGCACGGTTCGACGGCGACGGCAATATCGAGGTGCGTGCATCGGCGGCCCTGGGCTGCCGCCGCGCCCTCTGGTACGCCGCAACGAAATACTCACCCACGAATCCCCCCAGCGAGGAGTCGCTCGTGGCGATGGAGGCGGGCAACGCCCTTGAGCCGGTGGTGGTTCGGGCGATGGAGCGGGCTGGCTGGAAGGTAGACCCCGCCGACCCACGGGACCCGCAGCAGGTAGCGCTGCGCATCGGCCCCAACATCGTGGTGACGGGACACCCCGACGGCACGGTGCGGATGCCGCTGCCGGAGGAAGAGGCCACGGCCCAGATCCAGAAGGTCCTGTTCGGGGACGCGGCCCTCGCCTACGGCGACGAGACGGTGGTGGAGATCAAGACGCGGGGGCCGGAGGCGTTCAAGCGGTGGCACACCCTGGGAGCCGAGCGCAGCCATCCGGCGTCGGTGGCCCAGGCCGCCTTCTACACCCTGGGAACCTACGGGCAGATGCGAGACGCCGTGATCGCCACGATGGACACGGGCAACCGCACCTGGGACTACGAGGTGATTCCCGCCGACCGGCTGGAGAAGTCCCTCCAGGACACCTGCGAGTGGCTCGGCGAACTGGGAGCACACCAAGTCCAGAACGGGTCTGACCCCGACGTCCTGCCCGACCGAGACTTCTCGGCCAACTCCTGGCAGTGCAGAAGCTGCCCCTTCCTGGACATCTGCCTACCGGGTGTGGCTGAGGCCGATGCGGAGCAAGAGATCGAAGAAAGGGAGGTGAACGACGAAGAAGCGCGGGACGCGGTGGCGGCCTACACGGAGGCACAGGAGGCGATGAGGGAGCCTGAGAAAGCCAAGAGAGCCGCGCTGGACACCCTGAAGGCATGGATGCGCCGGAAGGGAGACGCCAAGGCAACCGTGAACGGCAAGACGGTGAGCCTGGTGCAATCGACACGCTACTCCACCAACTACCGTCGCCTGAATGAGCTTCTCGATCCAGGGACCAGGGCGGAGGTCGTGACCGAGAACGAGTCGGAGTACGTGCGGGTGACCTAGACGCTCCAACGAGGAGCGCTCACACGGGGCCTGTTTCCCCCATCTACCGGGACGGCCACGCCGAATCCCAACAACCGAGCACGAAAGGAGCTAACCATGACCAACGCAACAGGAATCACGACCATCTGGCGGGACGCCCACAGCGGCATTCGCGGCCACGAACTGATGACGAAGGATTTGGGAGAGAGCATCCCTGCCCTCTACGCCAACGAGAACGTCAAGAACTACGACGACGTGCTCGCCGTCGCCAAGCTCTTCTCCCCGTATGCCAACTGGACCTGGTACATCACCGAGATGAACCCGGAGTCCGGGATCTGCTTCGGTTTGGTCGAGGGACTGGAGACCGAAATCGGGTACTTCGACCTCACCGAGCTGGCTGAGGCGACGGTGTTCGGCGGCGTTCCTGCCGTGGAGCGGGACCTGTACTGGCAGCCGAAGACCATCGGCGAGATCAGGAGAGGGTCGAGCTAGAGCGAGTTCAGCCAGACGCTTCCCTAGTGGGAGCGCACACACGGGGCCGGCCTTCCCTCTATCGGGGAGTCGGCCCCGCTTCATTCAGACGGGTGCGGCAGGTCCGCGCCACACCATCCACAAGGAGGAAATCGAAATGGCACGCACCATCAACAAGGTAGAGCTTCTGGGCAGAGTGGGAACCGAGCCGGAGATGACATACACGCCGAACGGCACGGCGATCACCACCCTGCGGCTGGCCACCGACCGCCGCCGCCAGGACGGGGAGACGACCGCCGACTGGCACTCGGTGGTCTGCTGGAGCAAGCAGGCCGAGGCCGTGAACGAGTACGTGGCAAAGGGCAACCGCATCTACGTCGCCGGACGCCTGGTCCAGAACTCGTGGGAGAACGAGGATGGCCAGCGCCGCCACCGCACCGAGGTCCACGCCTCGGAGGT